>NZ_JBQFIU010000001.1:1860000-2102500 GCF_056535685.1 Ruegeria sp. BG7 | reverse complement strand
GCATCTTTTCTTTGAAAAGAGCCTGTCGGGCGACGCCGATTTTGCGAAGCAAAATCAGCTGGGTCGGTAGCTCAGGTGGTTAGAGCGCACGCCTGATAAGCGTGAGGTCGGAGGTTCAAGTCCTCCTCGACCCACCACTTTCCTTCGATTTGACCGTTAAGCACTGATTTGAGTGTTTAGCCGTCCAATCGGACGTCAATTGACATCGTATAGAGAGAAATCAATCAACACTGTTTGATCGCGCCGAGTGAGGCGTTGATCTCAGTTGGTCCTCTTCGGAGGAGGTTCGATTTGGGATGTTTCCTCGTCCCTCTTTGGATATCCCGGCTGAAACGAACAGAGTTGTCCAAGTCAAGTACACTAACCCGCATAACTTAACGGTTATGCATTGTCTTCCATTCTCCATGTGGGGCCGACCGACATCGGCAGCATGGGTTCCAGGATGGAAGGCGGGAAAGTATGCTTTTGGTTCAGGAAAAGGGGTTGGTTGTTCCAGCTTCCGACCCATGGATTTGCTTTGCAAATCCAGTCTTTTTCTGGATCAAATCAAGCGCGAGAAGGGCGTTTGGTGAATGCCTTGGCAGCAAGAGGCGATGAAAGACGTGATACTCTGCGATAAGCCATGGGGAGCTGAGAATAAGCTTTGATCCATGGATTTCTGAATGGGGCAACCCACTTGAAAGCTTCATATTGTTAGTTTTGCTAATCAATATGTTGTTTAACCAAGTACTTAAGACCTGAATACATAGGGTTTTAAGAGCAAACCCGGGGAACTGAAACATCTAAGTACCCGGAGGAAAGGAAATCAATTGATACTCCCCTAGTAGCGGCGAGCGAACGGGGACCAGCCGAGCCAGATAAGTGACTAGAACATGTTGGGAAGCATGGCCATAGCGGGTGACAGCCCCGTATAGGAAGCTTTGATGGACGTATTAAGTAGGGCGGAACACGTGAAATTCTGTCTGAAGATCGGAGGACCACCTTCGAAGGCTAAGTACTCCTTGCTGACCGATAGCGAACCAGTACCGTGAGGGAAAGGTGAAAAGCACCCCGACGAGGGAGTGAAACAGTACCTGAAACCGAACGCCTACAATCAGTCGGAGGATCCTCGAGATCTGACGGCGTACCTTTTGTATAATGGGTCATCGACTTGGTCTCACGAGCAAGCTTAAGCCGTTAGGTGTAGGCGTAGCGAAAGCGAGTCTTAATAGGGCGCATGAGTTCGTGGGATCAGACCCGAAACCGAGTGATCTAGGCATGGCCAGGTTGAAGGTAAGGTAACACTTACTGGAGGACCGAACCCACATCCGTTGAAAAGGATCGGGATGAGCTGTGCCTAGGGGTGAAAGGCCAATCAAACTCGGAGATAGCTGGTTCTCTGCGAAATCTATTTAGGTAGAGCGTCATCCGAATACCCCGGGGGGTAGAGCACTGGATGGGTAATGGGGCCCCACAGGCTTACTGATCCTAACCAAACTCCGAATACCCGGGAGTACTAGATGGCAGACACACTGCGGATGCTAACGTCCGTAGTGGAGAGGGAAACAACCCTGACCTACAGCTAAGGCCCCCAATTCATGGCTAAGTGGGAAAGCAGGTGGGACGACCAAAACAACCAGGAGGTTGGCTTAGAAGCAGCCATCCTTTAAAGATAGCGTAACAGCTCACTGGTCTAAATAAGTTGTCCTGCGGCGAAGATGTAACGGGGCTCAAGCCATGAGCCGAAGCTTAGGATGCCGTAAGGCATGGTAGCAGAGCGTAGTGTGACATAGAACTCATCCTGTATTGCCGCCGGTTATGTGGTGCGCGTAAGCGCGCTCAAGTAGCCGAATAGGCGGTAGCGCAGGATAGAGTTCTTTCGATGAAGCCGGCGCGTGAGCGATCCGGTGGAGAGATCACTAGTGAGAATGATGACATGAGTAGCGACAAAGAGTGAGAGACACTCTCGCCGAAGTCCAAGGGTTCCTGCTTAAAGCTAATCTGAGCAGGGTAAGCCGGCCCTAAGCCGAGGCCGAAAGGCGTAGGCGATGGGAACTAGGTTAATATTCCTAGGCCAGGAGGATGTGACGGATCACAGGTGTAGTTCAATCTTATCGGATTGATTGGGCTGCTGAGTGGTTCCTGGAAATAGCCCTCCATCAGACCGTACCCTAAACCGACACAGGTGGACTGGTAGAGCATACCAAGGCGCTTGAGAGAACGATGTTGAAGGAACTCGGCAAAATACCTCCGTAAGTTCGCGAGAAGGAGGCCCGGTTCCTAGGCAACTAGGGGCTGGGGGCACAAACCAGGGGGTGGCGACTGTTTATTAAAAACACAGGGCTCTGCGAAGTCGCAAGACGACGTATAGGGTCTGACGCCTGCCCGGTGCCTGAAGGTTAAAAGGAGAGGTGAGAGCCTTGAATTGAAGCCCAGGTAAACGGCGGCCGTAACTATAACGGTCCTAAGGTAGCGAAATTCCTTGTCGGGTAAGTTCCGACCTGCACGAATGGCGTAACGACTTCCCCGCTGTCTCCAACATCGACTCAGCGAAATTGAATTGCCTGTCAAGATGCAGGCTTCCCGCGGTTAGACGGAAAGACCCCGTGCACCTTTACTACAGCTTCGCACTGGCATCAGGATTGTGATGTGCAGGATAGGTGGTAGGCTTTGAAGCGGAAACGCAAGTATCCGTGGAGCCTCCCTTGAGATACCACCCTTCGCACTCTTGATGTCTAACCGCGGTCCGTTATCCGGATCCGGGACCCTGCGTGGCGGGTAGTTTGACTGGGGCGGTCGCCTCCTAAAGCGTAACGGAGGCGCGCGAAGGTTGGCTCAGAGCGGTCGGAAATCGCTCGTTGAGTGCAATGGCAGAAGCCAGCCTGACTGCAAGACTGACAAGTCGAGCAGAGTCGAAAGACGGCCATAGTGATCCGGTGGTCCCGAGTGGAAGGGCCATCGCTCAACGGATAAAAGGTACGCCGGGGATAACAGGCTGATACTGCCCAAGAGTCCATATCGACGGCAGTGTTTGGCACCTCGATGTCGGCTCATCTCATCCTGGGGCTGGAGCAGGTCCCAAGGGTACGGCTGTTCGCCGTTTAAAGAGGTACGTGAGCTGGGTTTAGAACGTCGTGAGACAGTTCGGTCCCTATCTGCCGTGGGTGTAGGAGACTTGAGAGGAGTTGCCCCTAGTACGAGAGGACCGGGGTGAACGATCCACTGGTGGACCAGTTGTCGTGCCAACGGCAGTGCTGGGTAGCTATGATCGGACAGGATAACCGCTGAAGGCATCTAAGCGGGAAGCCCCCTCAAAACAAGGTCTCCTGAGGGCCGTGGAAGACCACCACGTCAATAGGCCGGAGATGTAAGCGCAGTAATGCGTTCAGTTGACCGGTACTAATCGCCCGATAGGCTTGATTTGATCCAGTAACAGAAAGACAAATCAAACCAAAAGCATACACCGACCTTGGTTTGGATAACCGTGTCGCACCAAGCGGCACTGTTGGTTGATAAACACAACCGAGTGGCACCGCGCATTCGCAAGCGAATACGCTGCCTGCCACCCGTCGCTTTCTTGCTCCGCAAGAAAGTCGACATGGGCTTTTCCTCGGTTTGGTGGTCATAGCGCAAGTGAAACACCCGGTCCCATACCGAACCCGGAAGTTAAGCACTGCCGCGCCAATGGTACTTGGGCTTAAGCCCCGGGAGAGTAGGTCACCGCCAAACCTAGAAAAAGCCCAACAATCTCTCTAATACGATGAAAAGAACACTACCCGGCCTCAAGCAGCGTAAGCGATAGGCCAACAAACGGTCTCAAGTAGCCGAATAGGCGGTAGACCAACGCAAAGTGTCGCGGGATGGAGCAGCCCGGTAGCTCGTCAGGCTCATAACCTGAAGGTCGCAGGTTCAAATCCTGCTCCCGCAACCAGCGTCAGAAAATCCCAGACCAGCCCGTTCGATCTACAAACAGTCCACTGGACTGTGGACTTGGATGTCGCTGCCAAAACTACCCATCGCCAAAATTAAACACACACATATTCATAATTTAATTTGGTTTTTGCAGACTCAACCCTAACGCCCGTGCTAGACCTAAATTTGAAGTAGGGGGACTTCAGAGGGGCGACATGTCTCAGGACCTGAGCAAGTGGCTAAGCGCAATTGGATTATCTGACTACGCACAAGCCTTTCTAGACAACAAGATCGATTTTTCCATTCTGCCAGACTTGACGGCAGAAGACTTAATTGAAATCGGGGTCACTGCGGTTGGTGATCGTCGAAGGTTGTTGCGTGCCATTGAAACTCTTGATGTGGCTGAAGCAGCAACAATGCAAGACACTGCGGCGTCTATAGAACCTGCGCGACGGCAGGTCACCGTGATGTTTGTTGACCTTACAGGGTTTACAAAAATGTCCAGTGACTTGGATGCCGAAGATTTGCACGCTTTGCTCAACCAGTTCTTTGGCAAAGTGGACAATGTTGTTGAGAAATATGGGGGGCGCATAGACAAGCATATTGGCGATGCGGTCATGGCTGTTTTTGGCGCGCCGATATCACATACAAATGACACAGAACGGGCAGCCAGAGCGGCGGCCGAGATACATGCAGTATTGCCAACACTGACACCACCACTGTCCTGTCATATCGGTATTGCTTCGGGGCAGGTCATTGCCAGCACAACCGGCAGCCAGGCGCACACAGAATACACTGTTACCGGCGATGGGGTCAATTTAGCCTCGCGTTTGACCGACATCTCAAAAGGTGAAGAAACGCTTGTTTCTCACGACATCCAACGCGCCTTGGGTCCGCTGTTTGTAGGCGAGTCTATCGGTGTGCAGGATATCAAAGGATTGAATGAACCCGTCGAAGTCTGGCGTCTGGACCGTTTGGCCCGGAACATTCGGACAAGACGGCATAAGTTCATCGGGCGCGATCGTGAGATGTCGTTATTTTCGGCAACGTTTGACCGCTGCAAACGGCACGGCGAAGGCGAAGTCCACGTGGTTCTGGGCGAACCGGGTATCGGCAAGACGCATTTGTCCGAGCAGGTGGCCGAGCTGGCCAAAAGCCTGTGCTATTCGATCCACAATGGCGTTGTTATGGACTTTGGTGCGCGTGAAGGGCACTCGGCCATTCAGTCCGTGGCCCGCAGTGTTCTGGGACTTGATCCGTCGGATGGGGCAAAAACTGGCGCCGCCGTGGCCAAGGAAGCGGTCGCCAAAGGCTGGGTCAGCCCATCTAATGCAGCGCATCTCAACGCTTTACTTGAGCTTGAGCAAGATCCGGGTTTGGCCGAGGTTTATGCCGTCATGGACAACAAGACACGGTTGCGTGGGCGCAGGCAGGTCATTGATGAGTTGTTGATGGCCCGCAGTCAAGACGCACCCTTGCTGATCCAGATCGAAGATATCCATTGGGCGTCACCCGACATTCTCGCAGCCTGCGCACATATCGCAGCAGTAACGCGGCAAATCCCTTGTGTCTTGATGATGACCAGTCGGGTTGAAGGGGACCCGATCGATCGAGACTGGCAAATGGCCACAGAGGGCGCGCTTGTCTCTAAACTAGAGTTAGCCCCAATGGGGGAGGACCAGGCGCGGCAGCTGGTCGAAGAATTTACTGCCATCGATCCCGAGCTTTTGGACACTTGCGTCAAACGCGCCGGTGGCAACCCTCTGTTCCTGGAACAGTTGCTGCGCAACATTGATGTGCTCAAGCAGGAAACGGTTCCCGGAAGCATCCAAGGCATCGTGCAGTCACGTTTGGATGCACTTGATCGCACAAGCCGCAGCGCCATTCAGGCGGCGTCAGTGCTGGGGCAGAGCTTCTCACCCGAGGTTCTGAATTACATTCTCGGCGAAGGGCATCTGGATACCACAAATCTGATCCGCTCGGCCCTGATACGAGAGGCAGGTGCAGACCTTATGTTTGCGCACGCGCTGATCCGGGACGGATCTTATGCCACGTTGGTTAAATCCGAACGCGCGCGCTTGCATCGACAGGCGGCCAAATGGTTCGAAGATCGTGATGCGACCCTGCGCGCACAGCATCTGGACCGGGCGGGTGCCAACAACGCGGCGCAAGCCTATCTGGACGCAGCCGACAAGCTGATTCACGCGTTCCGGTTCGACGACGCCAGCCCGTTGATCGAACGCGCTTTGGAACTGCCGTCACCCGCAGGCGTCCGGTTTGACCTGCTGTGTGCACGGGGTGAGACGCACCGTCTGCAGGGCCTGTCTAACGAAGCTTTGCAGGAGTTCCGGGACGCGGCGGGTCTTGCGGAGACGGATGAGCAAATTAGCCGGGCGCATATTGGCCTTGCACAGGCAGCGCGACAGGCCAGCCTGTATCAGGACGCGCTTGAGGCGCTGGACACAGCTGAAGCTGCGGCTGAGCGTGCTGGCTCCGAACGGGACGTGGCCCAGATCAACTATGTGCGCGGCAATGTGTATTTCCCCTTGGGTCGCGACAAGGAAGCACTGAGTGCGAATGAGCGGGCTCTCACGCTGGCCCGCAAACTGGATTCCGTTCGCCTTGAAGTGGGGGCGCTCAGCGGATTTGGTGATGCCAACTTCATGAAAGCCACCATGAAAACGGCGACTGGCTTTTACACGCAAGCTGTTGACCGTGCGCGTGAAAAGGGGCTGGTTCGGGATTTGGCGGCCAATCTGCACAACCTGAGCGTCGCGCGCAGCTACACGGGGGATGTCGGGCAGGGGCGCGCAGACGCAAACGAAGCCATCGAAGTTTCGCAGAAGTATTTTGCTTTTGTGCCCGAATGTGTGGCTCAGACCTGCCTGGGTGTGGCCGAAACGTTTTTGGGCGATCTTGATCGAGCGCTAGAAGCATTCCGGGTTTCGGCCGAAATTGCTGAGCGTGTCGGGGCAAAACGGCTTGAGGCACAAGCGCTGGAGCATCTGGCCCGCACGCAGGTTTATGCTAGGCAAATGGATCAGGCTTTGGAAACAGGCCGACGGGCGGTTGAGATTGCACTGGAACATGGGCGGAATTTTGTAGGGCCCAAAGCACTTTCGGCGTTGGCGATGGCCGAAACCGACCCGGATGAACAAATGCGCCTGTTGAATTTGGGGGCTGAGATTATCGCAGAAGGGTGTGTCGGCCATAGTCATCTGCATTTTTACCCCGATGCCAGCGCAGTCATGCTGGCGCGAGGTGATTGGCAAGCGGCGAATGACTATGCGGATGGGCTGGCGGCCTTTACGGCAGGGGAACCTTTGCCAATGGTCGATTTGTCCATCCGCCAGACGCGTTTTTTGGCGGAATGCGGGCAAATTGGCATCCTGCCACGCGAACATCAGAGTTTTGCCAATCTGCAAGCCGAGTTTGCCGAGATGGGAATTACTCAATCCCTGCTGGGGCCCGCTGATTTTCTGACGGAACAGGCAGGAGGCTGAATGAGCGTCGAGAAGAAGGTTTGGCTTATCTCTGGCCTGCTGACCCTTGGGCTGGCGGGTCTTTTGTTGAAACTCTGGATCGAGTTGAACCATTTCGAAGGCGATCCGACGCAGTTGCCAGATCAGGCCGCAGTAGACTCATATCTGGGTAAGCTGGATGTGGAGCCTGACTACTATGTGCGGACAGGGATTTTCATAAAGTCATTCAGTTTTCTGGGGGCCAGCGATGTTCAGGTCACGGGTTATATCTGGCAGCACTATGAGACGGGCGTGCATGACCAGATCCTCCCGAATGAGGATGAGGTCGGGTTTCTTCTGCCCGAAGCAGTAGATAGTGCAAACGGTCTGATCGCCGAGGCGTACCGACTGCCGCAACCCGACGGCGTATTGGTGGGTTGGTATTTCGAACAAACCCTGCGCCAGAGCTTTGATTACACAAGTTACCCTTTTGATCACAAAACGGTCTGGGTGCGGTTCTGGCCGTCCTCGTTTGAGGATGCCGTCGCGTTGGTTCCCGATTTCGAGGCCTATCCGGCAACCGGGCCGGACGACATTTTTGGGATCGACAACCAAATCGTGATGGGTACGTGGGAGCGGGAAAACACCTATTTCGACTATAAACTGTCAAATCTGGATACAACGCTGGGCATCGGCCAGAACGCCTATCAAACCAACGCGCCTGAGTTGCACTATAATTTCGTCATCAAACGCAATTTTGGCAATGCGTTTATCGTTCATATGGTCCCCTTGATCGTTGTGATGATGTTGCTGTTCGGTGCGGTCATGACCGTCACCCGCCGCGAGGGTTTGGCCGAGAGGCATGATTTCAGCACGTCCAGCGTGATCGGCACCTGTTCGGTTTTGTTCTTCGTGATCCTGCTGGCGCATGTGCAGCTGCGCGAAGGCTTTGCCGGCTCGCCCGTGATCTACATGGAGTCGTTCTTTTTCCTGATGTATTTCATGTTGCTGGCGGTATCGGTCAACACGTACCTATTCGCCTCCGAGGCGGTGCCGTCGCTGCGGATCATCCACTATCGGGACAATCTTATTCCCAAGGCCAGTTTCTGGCCGTTTGTGCTGCTGTGCATGGTGGCGATCACGGCTTACAACCTCAGCCTGAAGGAAAGCCCTGAGCCGCCGCCAATCAGCACGCAAGACGGTTAAGCTACAGGTTCAAACCCCGGTTTTGGCTCGCCCTGCGCCATGTCCAGCGTGTAATCACTGACCATCTCTGACGTGCCGTCGCGCAAGTTCTTCAGGTATTTCTCTGGCTCCGCGATCACATAGGCGTATGCGGGCTTCATCACACCGTTCACGACCACATTGATCTTCTTGCGGACATACACGTTTTCGGTCGAATTTGGACCGTGATACCCTTCCAGCTTATCCAGCTCGTGCAAGCCGGATTCCGTCACGCGATAGACCTCACCACTGACCTGTTTGCCCATACCTTGTTGATCCACAAGCGTGGCCATACGGTGCAGGTATCCGCAGTTCGGATTGTCACAGAATGGCTCTTTCGGGACGATCAGCGGCATGGGTTGCCGAGTGCGGGCCGGACCCACGAAGTCGTTTAGAACTTTGCTGTGCGCTTCGTGGTTCGGGAATCCCTGTTTCAGCGAACCATATGTGAAATACAGATATGTCGGCTCTTGCACCGCCACAAAGCTTTCATCGCGGCCTTCTTCCGGGTCAGCAACCTTCACGTTGTGATCGCGCGCCCAGTTGTCCAGCATGGTTCGGATTTCGGGCTCGATCGTCATGCCCTGCACAAAATCGATGCACGAGGTCGCGTCCATGTTTTCGGCCCCCAGCAGGATTTCAACCATCCTGGGCGCTTTGTTCATTACCGCCACATGCAGTGCAGTGAACCCGTGATCGTTGACGATGTTGACGTCGATATCGCGTTTGATCAGGTCCTGGGCAGCTTCATAGTCCGGTTTGCCCAGATCATGGCCGCTTTCGTTCAGTTCACCTTCGCCACCGGCTGCGTAATGCAACAAGGAATCGCCATGCGCTTCGTCTACGATATTGACCCCGACGATGCCTTCGTCGATGGCGCGGAACACGCGTCTCCATTCGTTGATGTCATCCGCGGCGGCGGCCTCGCGCGCCCATTTGCAGACACGGTATTTCTGGTCGTCCAACTCCTCGAAGGCGTCTGCCAAAGCCTCCATGATCTGGTCAGGCGTGGCCATCATGCCGATACCCATCCGACCATTTGACAAGCGCCCTTCGCGCGGACCGATGAAGTCGACACCCAGCGTCTTCAGCTTGTCGACGTTGTTCTGCGTGGTGATGTTGTTCCACATATTCGTGTTGCAAGCCGGGCAAAGGATCACCGGTTTCTTCTGGTATTGCCATGCCACAAAGACCGAGGTCAGAAGATTGTCAGCAATACCGTTGGCCACCTTTCCCATCGTGTTGCAGGTGATAGGGGCCACAATGACGCAATCGGCCCAGTCGCACAGCGCCAGATGCGAGGCCCGCACTGGCATGTCAAACTTCATATAGCGGAAATTCCACTCATCATCGTCGCGGTAATAATCGTGATGGGTGATCTTGGCGTCGATCCTCTCGGCCCCGAAATCGCGAAAGAACTTTTCGGCCGAGACCGAGGGGATCAGTTTCACGTTGTGCCCGGCATCGACGATGCGTTCGACAAGTTCAGGGATTTTATCTGCCGCAGACGAGCCGCAGGCGCACAACAATACGTTGCGCTTGCCCACGTTGACCTGATTCATCACCCCTTTGGGATAGCCGAAAGGATTCTTCTCAAGGCTTGGTGTTTCATTCAGGTCGGAAACTGGCAGTCCTTCTTTGCGCATCCTGGCCTGCAATTCGCCGGCCCGGATCATGTCCACTATGTCTTCCAGCTCTTCGCTTTTGCTGATGCACTCTCCTTGGAAAAACAAATACGGCACGTCTGGTCGCTCACCAAGCGTTACCAGTTGTCGCCGCATCCGGATCATATTGGGATCGCGTCCGCCTACGTCGATTTGCTTGACAGTAGTCGCGCCGATATTCGACAGAATGCTGCGCAGCATATAGGACCAGGGGTCTTCATCTTCATAAAACAGAACCATCGTGTTGTGCTTGAGGATACTGACAACATCGCTTGGGTCCTCGGGCGGGTCGATTTCTTCGATCATCACCAATGCGGGGTCTTCCAGATCGCGTAGGCCACGAAAAATATTGCCGCGTGGAGCTTGCCAGACCTGAGAGGTCGCGGGGCTCATGTCTACAATGGTGACAACATCGGTGTTTTCGTCATAGGCAATGCAAAGACACCAGAACTCTTCCAGCAGGGCAGTTTCCCGATAGACGTTTTCCGGCGAACGGATCGCTTCGATCCCGGTGACGCGATTGAAATCGATGTTGATCATCAGGTGACGATCTTTGTTGGTATTCAGGCTTTTCAACTGTTCCTTGAACCAATCCTGCGGGGTTTGGATCGATGTGTCCTTGCGGGTAGCAAAGCTTTGGAACGTACTGCCAAGATGCACGTTTTCAGACTGGCTGAGGTATTTTTCCGCCATTTCGTGCATGTCTTTTGCAGTGGCGACCCGGCTGACGGCCTCGGTGAACGAGGCCTCGGTCGCCCGCAGCAACTCATCCTCGTCCACGCGGTTGTCGCCGTGAATGGCCAGGCTTTCCGCCAGCACACCCAGCGAGTTCATGTTGGGCGTCGCCCGGCGGAACAGGTTGCGGCGCTTTTTGGGATCTTTCGCCAGATAGCGCGTGCTGTCGACGTAGTTGCATCGTTGTTTGAACGTTTTCAGGTGGGTTTTGACCGCAGCGCGTGCCGAGAAGCGCAGAATGCCCCGAGACCGCATCGAGGTTCCATCGCGGTCCGACATGGCCTTCCACAGCCGTTCGATCGTTGTGACCCAAAGCTTGCCGTATTTTTCAGGATGCACGTCCATCATATGCACCAGACCGGTGCTTGGGTTGCATTTGGCGATGACGGCGAAATGGCCACCTGGCATATTTTCTTTGCCATGGGCGACACCGACCTGAAAATTCGCCACTAGAATATCGTTTTCTCCGCCCAGCCGATTGGATTCGTCGATTGCCTCAAGCAGCAGGGGAACGTTGGTTGTGTCTTCATCCATGAAATAGGCCTGAACCTGAACCCGGTCCCGAAGCCCTTGCGAGTGGATGTAGGTGCAGGCGACGTCAAACAGTTCCCCCAGCGAGATACCGTCATTCACCACAAAGGATGACGGCAGTGCGCATTCGCGGAAAATGTCATTCACCTCGCAACTGAACCCAAGCGCAGACATGCTGAGCGCTGCGGCTGTCACGCTGCAACAGTTGATTGGTTGCTGAAAATTCTGCAACTGGACGCTCACCAAATCCCCGAACATGGTGGCAAAACAGGGTTTGCGTACCTCTTCCGGTATCTTCCGCCAGTTATCGCTCGACAAATAGGCCAAACATGTGCCGTCCAATGCAAGTGCTTCAAGGCTGACAGGTATGTCCGAGATCTGAAGGTGTTCTTCGTAGAAATAATCGCCCACATCTGCGCTGGCCAGCGGTTGCCCATTTTGACGCAACTGAACGACACCGCGCAGCACAACATACATGCCCTTAGCGGGCAGGACCGTGTTTCCGGTCACTTCGATACACTCAAAATGTGGATTGATGACAGCAGGGTTCGCGACTTCGGCCTCACCCGGCAGGACTTTGTAAATCAGGGTCCAGTCTGCGTCGCTTGGAATATATGATCTGGCATTGGCAATTTGATCTGTGGTCACAACTATGTCCCCCCCGGAGTTGCGTTTCAAATTTCAATTTTGGACCAGCAGAATGTCTGTGTGTTTCCCGGACAGGCATTGGTCTTTATGCACCAAAGATCGTCCTGTTCTGCGTCTTTTCACTGGTCGAGACTGATCTGTTGATGAAAAAAGTATAAACAAATCGGCCTAATTGGCCGCACAGTATCCGATTTTTAGACAAAAATCACGAATACAGTGAACTTGACGGATGGGTTGCGGGTCCATGGGGCGAAAGCAGGTTGAAGCGGCGCTTGCCGCGCGCCATCCTGAGGGCCAGTTGTCATTCGGATTCCAGGCCGGAGTTTCGCTTAATCGAGGAACAGATAGTCTAGTCGCATTACGGCGCTGGCCTTTTCCTGACTCACACCAAGAAACCCGGCGATGACAGCCTCGTTTTCGCTGCGCGAGGCCGTTTCACGCAGGCGCAGATAATTCTCAAGCCCGGCCGCCCGGATTTGTTGTGATTCATAGTTCAGATCATTGCGCAGCGTTGGCACCAGTTGTGCCACGTTTTCTGCAGGGCTGTTTTCTCCGGCCAGCCCGACCCGGCGCGCATGGCCGATCAGATAGTCGTCCGAATACTCGCATTCGATCTCGAGCACATGGGTTTTGGCCTGATCGCCGCAGAAATCCTCAAGCACGTCAAGATTGGCAGGGTCGAGGCACAGAACCAGTTGATCCGACCCTAAACTGTCAAACAACATTCTCACCACGGCCCGTCTGTGGCGCGAGCGTTTTGCAAGGCTCGTTTCTATCCCGCCCAGATCGGGCATCTGTGTCTCTTCTTCGTTGAAAAGGTACTCGACACAGGGGATATTGGTTTCGGATGCGATCTGATCGACCAGTCGCTTGGCGACGTGCCATTTCTTGCAGACGATGACGAAAAGCTCGCGCTCGGGGCCCAACGCGCGACCGGCTTCCCAGAAACGTTGCCCAAATCGGCGGCCAATACGCCCGCGTCCGGTCAGAAACGCAAACAGGTTGCGCCCTTCATTCGAGACCGGAAACTCAATACCTTCACTGGCATAAAGCGACCCCAGGCGATCTTTAAGCTCGTGTGCTTCGGGGCTGATCTTTCGGGCAAACAGATAGTCCTGACCCAAAAGCATGTCATAGTGATCGTTGTAGAAAGTGACCGGCATTCCATAATCTGAAAACATCAGGAAAGTTGGTGTGCGGTTTTCGATCTCACCCTTCGGTATCAGATGGCGGACCAATGTCTGAAAGAAGGTCTCGTCCGGGATCCAGGTGGTTGAGAAAAACCGGATCACGTCTCTTCGCTGGCGCAAAAAGTCCAGGATCTTCTCAACGGTGCGGCGGCGCAGGCACCACCATTGGCTGCCGATCATAATCTGCAGGTCTTCGGGAATACCCCGGGTCAGACCAAAACGTTTCTGCATCTCGTAGGCGGAGTAAAACAGTTTGGGCTGCGTGCGTTCATTGAAATGATGGCGATAGATCAGACGGTCTTCTTTCATGCCGGTCTTGATCCAGTTGCTTTCAAAGAAATCGTGGCTTTCGATGAAATCCTTGTCGCGATCGTCCAGAAAACGGTGGGTATATTCGGCGGTTTTGATGGCCATGCAATCGCCAGACAGCATGTAGAAATGCGTGGCGCGGGGGAATGCCTCGACCGCTGCCTTCAAGGCGTTCAGCGTGGCGTGCACCAGTGACCACTCTCCCCATCCGCATTTGATGCGCTTTGCAGCGAAGGTCACATTGGGGTTTTCGCGCAGCGCGCTACGGATCTGGTCATACGCAGCAGTATTGGCGCGTGCATCAAAGTGGATCGCCATGCAATCGCCCGCAGCAGTCAGCTGTTCGGCCTGCGCGATGATGGCCTCGGGGTCCTTATGGCACAGCAATATGTAGGCGATCTTTGCCATTGAGATCAGGTAATTTCCGTTTCTGCCCGGTTTCAACCGTGATACTGAGGATGCGCGATTGAATAAACAGAATAATTTTGGTTCTTTATTACCAAACGCTGGCGTATCGGATCGAGACCTGACCAGCGAAGGAGGCGCAGCAGATGGGGTTTCCCGGTACCTGGATGACCGAGAGTGAAAGCATGGTGTACCGTGTGGTGCCCAAATGCGCGTGCTCGACCATTGGCCAGATCATGTATTATTCGGATCACGGTCAGTTTTTTGATGGCGACATCCACGATGCCAAGGACGGTATGCACAAATGGGCTTTTGACCAGAGTCAGGGCCTGATCACCTCCAACGTGCGCAGCCACGCCTCATATTCATTCACCTGCGTGCGCAACCCCTATACCCGCATCCTAAGTTCTTTCTTTGACAAGATCTGCGGCATCCAACGCAACGGCAAGCGATACCGGGGCAATCTGGTGCCGACGCTGATCTACAACTACGGGATCGAAGTTGGCGGAGATGACGGTAAGGGCGCTTTCGATCAAATCGCCAGCTTCCGCCGGTTCCTGCTGTTTGCGCGTGACACGATCCGCTGGCGGCGTCCGATGGACCCGGACATTCACTGGTCAGCCATGTCGGGTCATGTATCGACCTTCATCGTGAATGGCGGGCGTTACGACAGGATTTTCTGGACCGAAGCGTTCAACGACGGGATGCAGGGTGTTCTGGATCATGTCGAATTGAAGTACCCAGTATCATTGTCCGAGATCCCGCGGTTCAACGAATCCGAAGGCCACGGCCCCAAACGCGCCCATCCGGTCGAGGATTACTTCGACGATCTGTCGATGCATCTGGTCTATGAAATCTACAAACAGGATTTTGAGCTGTTCAAATACGATTTCGAAAACCCGGCCAACAAGATGCCGATCGGCGAAATCGATCTGGATGAAATTCACGCCAAACTGGGTGATTGAGAGCGGCTCGCTCTCAATCACAGTTTCTGGCGAAATATTTCCAAAGGTAAGACTTGGAAGGGTCGGTTAACGGCCAGCTGAAAAGGCTGGCCGTTACCAAATTAAAGCTGGCGCACAGCCCCTTTTGCCGCGCTGGTGGTCAGCTTGGCATAGGCTTTCAGTGTCGTAGAGACCTTACGTTTGCGCGGCGCGGCAGGTTCCCAGCCTTTGGCGTCTTGCTCCTGGCGGCGCTCAGCCAGTTCTTCATCAGACACGGCCAGATGGATCGAGCGGTTGGGGATGTCGATCTCAATTGTATCGCCGTTCTTGACCAGTCCGATTTCACCACCCTCGGCCGCCTCGGGTGAGACGTGGCCAATTGAAAGGCCCGAAGTACCGCCCGAGAAACGTCCATCAGTGAGAAGGGCGCAGGCTTTGCCCAGACCTTTGGATTTCAGATACGAGGTCGGGTAGAGCATTTCTTGCATCCCCGGACCGCCACGCGGTCCTTCGTAACGGATGACAACCACGTCGCCCTCTTTCACCTTGCCGGTCAGGATATCACTGACGGCCTGATCCTGGCTTTCGCAGACATAGGCAGAGCCGGTAAACTTCAGGATGTTTTCATCAACGCCAGCCGTTTTCACGATACAGCCGTCGCGGGCGATGTTTCCGAACAGAACCGCAAGGCCACCATCCTGGCTGAAAGCGTGATCCTTCGACCGGATCACGCCGCCTTCGCGGTCAGTATCCAGTTCTTTGTATCGGTTCGACTGGCTGAATGCCTGCGTTGTGCGTACACCACCGGGTGCTGCTTTGAACAGCTCTTGCGCCTTGGGGTTGTTGGCGATCTTGATGTCCCAGTTGGCAATCGCCTCGCCCATCGTGGCCGAATGCACCGTGCTGCAATCTTCATGCAGCAAACCCGCGCGGCTGAGTTCGCCAAGGATCGAGAAGATGCCGCCAGCGCGGTGGACGTCTTCCATATGAACGTTCTCGGTATTCGGCGCGACCTTGCACAGGCACGGTACGCGACGGCTAAGGCGGTCCATGTGGGTCATGGTGAAATCCACCTCGCCCTCATGCGCGATGGCCAGAAGATGCAGAACGGTATTGGTCGACCCACCCATGGCAATGTCGAGGCTCATGGCGTTCTCGAACGCGTCAAAGGTTGCGATCTCACGCGGCAGGAAGCCTTTTTCGTCCAGATCATAGTGCCGTTTGGTGATCTCAACGATGCGGCGACCCGCTTCCAGAAACAGCTCTTTGCGGTCGGCATGTGTAGCCAGTGTCGAACCGTTGCCCGGCAAGGCCAGACCCAGCGCTTCGGCCAGACAGTTCATCGAGTTGGCAGTGAACATCCCCGAGCACGACCCACAGGTCGGGCAGGCGTTTTCTTCGATGTGCTGAACCTGCTCGTCGGTGAATTTGTCATCCGCGGCGGCGACCATTGCGTCCACAAGATCGATTTTCTTGGCATCCAGATCGGCGATGTCGATCTTGCCCGCCTCCATTGGACCGCCAGACACAAAGATCGCCGGAATGTTCAGTCGCATGGCGGCCATCAACATCCCCGGAGTGATCTTGTCACAGTTCGAAATGCAGACCATCGCGTCAGCGCAATGCGCGTTGACCATGTATTCCACTGAATCCGCGATCACCTCACGCGAGGGCAGCGAGTACAGCATTCCATCGTGGCCCATGGCGATGCCGTCATCCACCGCGATGGTGTTGAATTCTTTTGCAACACCACCTGCGGCTTCGACCTCGCGCGCCACCATCTGTCCCAGATCTTTCAGGTGCACGTGGCCGGGCACAAACTGTGTGAACGAGTTGACGATTGCGATGATCGGCTTGCCGAAGTCATCATCGCCCATGCCTGTGGCACGCCACAATCCGCGGGCACCGGCCATGTTGCGGCCATGGGTAGAGGTTCTGGATCGGTACAATGGCATGATGCTGTTTTCCCTATTTCCTCGGGTTGCATGTCTTTGGGTTCGTACGTTATAGCGCACGTAGCACATGTGCGTTATAACGTACAAGAGGATTCGCGGGGCGCAGAAATGGATGCTGATGACATTACCCTAAGGCTGCGAGATGTGCGGTCGGCATCAGGTCTGAGCCTGTCAAAAGCGGCTGAGCTGACCGGCGTCAGCAAAGCCATGCTGGGTCAGATCGAGCGTGGCGAATCCAGCCCGACAATCGCCACGCTGTGGAAGATCGCCAAAGGCTTTCAGGTGCCGCTGAGTGCGTTGATCGATACGGCCAAGGGCGATCCGTCGGTTTTTCAGACCGTCACCTTTCCCGGCAGTATCGAAGTCAAGATCGTCTTCCCTTTCGATCCTGCGCTGAGGGCCGAGACGTTTCACGTCAGTCTGACCCCGAACCAAAGTCACGAGTCACCGGCGCACGCAACGGGCGTGACGGAAGAAGTTTTTGTTCTTGATGGGTCCCTCGACATATTGCGCGACGGAAATTGGGTACCCTTGCAAGCAGGGCAGGGCTTGCGATTTGCCGCTGATCTGCCGCATGGCTATCGCGCGGGTCCGCAGGGGGCAATTTTTCTAAACATGCACCATTACGCGCAACACACCGAGTATTCACAGACGACCAAGACAGAGTCATGACCGCATTTTTCGACAGCCTCACCATCGTTGACGCCATCGGCTCGTTCGGAGCCCTTATTGTGGTTGCAGCCTATTTCGCGACGCAAATGCGGATGATGAACTCTGACGATCTGGCCTTTCCGGTCGTCAACCTGCTTGGGTCGCTGCTGATCGTCTGTTCCCTGCTTGAGAATTTCAATCTGGCCTCGATGCTGATCGAAGGGTTTTGGATATTGATCAGTATCATCGGCATCATTCAGCACTTCCGTCTGCGCCGGGCGCGATAAATCAAGCGGGTATCAGGCGCTAGCGCTATCCAGACTTGAACCTAAAAGACGCGGGGTATAGGGAAAATCCAAGCTCGCTTAGGGGAGGCTTTGATGCAGGACGATCCAAAAACCCTCGTTTCGACTGAATGGTTGGCCGCGCATATGAAAGACCCGGATCTGCGGATTCTGGATGGGTCTTGGTATCTGCCTGCGCAGAACCGCGATGCCAAAGCCGAATACGATGCCGGCCACATCCCCGGAGCGCGGTTCTTCGATATTGACGAAATCTCGGATCACCGATCAGAGCTGCCGCATATGGCTCCTCCGGTCGAGAAATTCATGTCGCGCCTGCGGGCGATGGGCGTGGGCGATGGTCATCAGGTTGTCGTCTATGACGGCGCTGGGCTGATGTCAGCAGCACGTGTCTGGTGGTTGTTCCGTCTGATGGGTCAGGACAACATCGCGGTTCTGGATGGTGGATTGCCCAAGTGGCAAGCCGAAGGTCGCGAGATCGAGGATCTGCCGCCGGTCATCCGTGATCGTCACATGACGGTGCGCGTTCAAAACCAGCTTGTCCGGGACGTCACGCAGGTTTCCGCTGCAGCCAAACTGGCCGATCATGAGATCATCGATGCCCGCTCTGCCGGTCGGTTTACCGGCGCGGAAGCCGAGCCGCGCGAAGGATTGCGTTCGGGCCATATCCCCGGGTCCCGCAATGTCCCGTTCGGCCAGTTGCTCAATACAGATAGCACAATGAAATCGCCCGAAGACTGCCGTGCCATTTTCGAGGCCGCTGGCGTCGATCTGTCCAAACCTGCGATTACCTCGTGCGGATCGGGCGTCACGGCTGCGATTCTGAGCCTTGCGCTTGAACGTATGGGCAAGAAAGACCACTCGCTTTATGACGGCTCCTGGGCTGAATGGGGTGCCTTCCCAACCCTGCCCGTCTCAACCGGAGAGAACTGATGTTCGAGAACCTCAAGCCGCAGCCTGCCGACAAGATTCTGGCCTTGATGCAGATGTACCGCGAAGACCCGCGTGATCAGAAGATTGATCTGGGTGTTGGCGTCTACAAGAATGCCGAGGGCGTGACCCCGGTAATGCGTGCGGTGAAAGCTGCTGAGCAGCGCATTTTGGAAGAACAGGAAACCAAAGCCTATACCGGCCTTGCAGGGGATCCGGCCTATGCCGATGTGATGATCGGGCTGATTCTGGGCACCTCGGTTCCGCGTGCCAACATTGCCGCTGTGGCGACACCCGGCGGCACGGGTGCCTGCCGTCAGGCGTTCGAGATGATCCGTATGGCGAACCCTTCGGCGCGTGTGTTCGTGTCGAACCCGACCTGGCCAAACCACCTGTCGATCCTGAACTATCTGGGGATGGAGACTGTTCAATACCGGTATTTCGATGGCGAAACCCGTGGCGTTGATTTCGACGGGATGATGGCCGACCTGAAAACCGCCAAAGCGGGTGACGTGGTTCTGTTGCATGGCTGCTGTCACAACCCGACCGGTGCCAACCTGAACATGGTGCAATGGCAAGATGTTGTGAACCTGATCAACGAACTTGGCCTCGTGGCGATGATTGACATTGCCTATCAAGGCTTTGGTGACGGGCTGGAAGAAGACGCACAAGCGGCGCGTTTGGTTGCGTCTTCGGTCAAACAATGCCTGATTGCTGCGTCTTGCTCGAAGAACTTCGGTGTCTACCGTGAACGCACTGGTTTGCTGATGGCCATCAGTGCCGATGCAGGCCAAACCGCCCTGAATCAGGGGACGCTGGCGTTTCTGAACCGTCAGAACTACTCCTTCCCGCCGGATCATGGCGCACGGGTGGTGACGACGATCCTGATGGATGACGCGTTGCGGGCTGACTGGGCCACCGAGCTGGAAGAGATCCGTTTGTCCATGCTGGGTCTGCGCCAGCAATTGGCAGACGAACTGCAACGCCTGAGCGGGTCCGACCGTTTCGGTTTCATCGCCCAGCACCGGGGCATGTTCTCACGCTTGGGAGCGGCACCGGAATTGGTCGAAAAACTGCGCGCCGATCACGGTATCTACATGGTAGGCGACAGCCGCCTGAACATCGCTGGCCTAAACGCGACAACGGTGCCAATTCTGGCGAAGGCGATTATCGACGTCGGCGTTTGATCTCAGTAACATTCCAAAAAAAAGAAAACCCGGGCGCGAACGCCCGGGTTTTTTTAGTTTATTTAATAAGTCTTAGCCCTTCGAGAACTCAGGATAGGCTTCCATACCCAGTTCCGCCATGTCCAGACCATTGATCTCGTCTTCTTCGCTGACGCGAATGCCAACGGTGGCTTTCAGGATCGACCACAGGATCAGAGCGGCGACGAAGGTGAAGACACCGTAAGCCACGATACCGGTCAACTGGGTGATCAGGCTGGCTTCTCCGTAGAAGATCACCGCGATGGTGCCCCAGATGCCTGCGAACAGGTGAACCGGGATCGCGCCGACAACGTCGTCGATCTTGAACTTGTCCAGCATCGGAACCGCGAAGACTACGATGATACCGCCCACAGCACCGATCCAAAGCGCGCCGAACAGGGTCGGGGCCAGAGGTTCAGCGGTGATCGACACCAGACCGGCCAGCGCGCCGTTCAGCACCATGGTCAGGTCAGGCTTTTTGTACAGGACCTGTGTCATGATCAGGGCTGCGACAGCACCGGATGCGGCGGCCATGTTGGTGTTGGCAAAGATGCGCGACACGTCGGTTACGTCACCCACGGTGCCCATCGCCAGCTGCGAGCCGCCGTTGAAACCGAACCAACCCAGCCACAGGATGAAGGTACCCAAGGTCGCCAGCGCCAGATTTGAACCGGGCATCGGGTGAACTTTGCCGTCCTTGTACTTGCCGATGCGTGGCCCAAGGATCAGACAGCCAGCCAGAGCGGCCCAGCCACCGACCGAGTGTACAACGGTCGAACCGGCGAAGTCGGAAAAGCCCATGGCGTCCAGCCAGCCGCCGCCCCATTTCCACGACCCCGAGATCGGGTACAGGATACCGGTCAGCACGACGACGAAGATCAGGAAGGGCCACAGCTTGATACGTTCAGCCACGGCACCCGACACGATCGACGCGGTTGCCGCTACAAAGACCAGCTGGAAGAAGAAGTCCGAGCCGATCGAGGCGTAGTCCAGAGCTGCCTGAGCAGGGTCAACGCCAACCGGATCAAGCACGGTTGGGCCGCCAATGGCAAAGAAACCATTGAAGTCGCCCGGATACATTGTGTTGAAGCCAACCAGCCAGTACATGATCGCGGCAATGGAAAACAGCGCTATGTTCTTGATCATCTGCATGGCGACGTTCTTGGACCGCACCAGGCCGCCTTCCAGCATGGCAAAGCCTGCAGCCATGAAGAAAACCAGAAAGCCCGCCATCAGGAACAGCAGAGTGGTAAAGATATACTGGGTGTGCAGCGCAGCCTCGCCTTCAGCGGCTTCTTGCGCCAGACCCATCTGCGGCAGCACGACAAGCGCAGCGGCAGGGATGAGAGATTTCATCAGGTTCATTTTACTTCCTCGAATGAGTGTGGAGTGGCCGCGCTTACAGCGCTTCCTCGTTGGTTTCCCCGGTTCGTACGCGCAGGGCCTGCTCGACATCGAGGACGAAAATCTTGCCGTCACCGATTTTCCCGGTTTTGGCGGTGTTGGTGATGGTCTCGACGATCTGGTCGGCCATTGTTGCCGGCACCACGATCTCGAGCTTGATCTTGGGCACAAAGTTCACGGCGTATTCGGCCCCACGGTAGATTTCGGTGTGACCGGACTGTGAGCCGAAGCCCTTGATTTCGGTCACCATCATGCCGCGGACGCCAGCTTGGGTCAGTGCCTCGCGCACCTCCTCCAGCTTGAACGGCTTGATTGTCGCAATGATCAGTTTCACGTCTTTCCCCTCTGATTGTCCGGCGGGACCGGTTTGTTTGCACCTGCAGAAAAAAAGCGTGAGAGAGTGGTGTAAGAAACGGTGACGGGTCGTAATTGCGCAGCAAAATGGCGCGATGTTGCACAATTTTTGCACAAAACATGCAAGATGACTAAAAAACAGGCAAATTAATGAGGGGAAATTCCGGAAATTCGGACCTCTACATAGACGGGTCGCCGGGGTATGGTGGCGCAAAAGAACAACGGGCAGAGTTTGAGCATGACTGAGTCCAAGCGCCAGAAGCCGCGATTGGTTGCGGACAAAAGATACCCGTCCAAAGGGCGTAAACCGTCGGCGCCCAAGCGCCCGTCGGGTAAGAAATCGACTGCGCGCAAGACCACCACCCGCAAAACAACGCGAAAGACCAAACGCAAAAGATCGGGTGGAAACGGAGGTGGGTTCTTCCGTCGTCTCTTCCGCTGGATCTGGAGGCTAATCTGGGGTTTGACTTGGCGTGTGGGGGCAATAGTAGTCGCGCTGATCGCCTTGGCGGTCGGCATCGTCTATACAACTCTGCCCGACGTGGATGCCTTGTTGGACGGGCGCGCGCGCGGGTCAGTGACCTTGCTGGATCGCGATGGCAAGGTTTTTGCCTGGCGCGGGGATCAGTTTGGCGGGGTGATAACAGCGGATACAGTCTCGCCCCATCTGAAGAACGCGGTGATCGCGACCGAGGACAAGCGATTCTATCGCCATTTCGGTGTCAGCCCGCGCGGTGTGGCCAGTGCCGTACGCATCAACCTAAGCGAAGGGCGCGGGCCGTTGTCAGGCCATGGCGGGTCAACCATCACCCAACAGACAGCCAAGTTGCTGTGTCTTGGAGAGCCTTATGATCCGTCTGAATGGGAATCTGAAGCTGCTTACGAGGCCGATTGCCGCCAGGGCTCGCTTTGGCGTAAAGCCAAGGAAGCCGTTTACGCCATGGCGATGGAGGTCAAATACTCCAAGGACGAGGTTCTGACGATCTACCTGAACCGGGCCTTCTTGGGTGCAGGCGCGCGCGGGTTCGAAGCGGCCAGCCAGCGGTACTTTGGCAAATCCGCAGCCGAAGTTTCCCCTGCTGAGGCCGCGATGCTGGCCGGTTTGCTGGTTGCTCCCACGCGTTATGCACCGACGAATAACCTGCAACGATCTCAGGACCGGGCACGGCTTGTGATCGGTCTAATGGAGGACCAGGGCTATTTGACCGCAGCACAAGCCAGCGAAGCACGCACCAGACCGGCCGAGCTTTCAGAAGCTGCCGCTGCGCGCGCGGGCGGCTATTTCGCGGACTGGGTCATGGCAAGCGGGCCCGAGTTCTTTACGCGCAACACCACCGAGGATGTAGTGATCCGAACCACTCTGGATCAGCGTATCCAAACCTCCGCTGAAGAAGCGCTGAAGTTCATCTTTCAGGAAAAGGTGCGCGAAGGGTCCGAGGCGCAGGCCGCGATTGTCGTGATGTCTGCGGACGGTGCAGTGCGCGGCATGGTTGGTGGACGCAAGACGCGGGTTTCAGGTGCGTTTAACCGGGCGACACAGGCGTTGCGTCAGACAGGATCGTCTTTCAAACCGTTCGTCTATGCCACCGCGCTGGAGCTTGGGTATTCACCTTTGGATACCGTGATTGATGAACCTTATTGCGTGAACATTCCCGGTTCAGGTCAATGGTGCCCCAAGAACTACACCAACAAGTTTTATGGGCAGGTGACGTTGGCAGATGCGCTGATGAACTCTTTAAACATTCCGGCAGTGAAAGTAGCCGAGATTTCGGGTTTGGATAACGTCCGCACCGTCGCAAGCGGCTTTGGTATTGCCAGCGATCTGGCGCAGGGTCCGGCCTTGGCGCTGGGCGCGTCGGAAAGCACGTTGATCGAGATGACCGGAGCGTATGCCGGTATTCTGAACGGTGGGTCGGCAGTAGAGCCTTATGGCCTGACCGAACTGAAGCTCTTGGGTGATGACACGCCTGTCATGGTCACAACGACCGGTATTGGTGAGCGGGTCATCAACGACGCTGCCGCCAAACAGCTGACCTGGATGATGGAGCGTGTGGTGTCCGAAGGCACCGGCGGGCGTGCCAAGCTTCCGGGTTGGCAGGTGGCAGGCAAGACCGGAACAACACAGGCCGCGCGGGATGCGTGGTTCATCGGCTTTACGGCTGATTATGTAACCGGCGTTTGGATGGGGTATGACGACAACACACCATTGTCTGGCGTAACCGGGGGCGGGCTGCCTGCTGAAATCTGGAAAGAGACCATGCTGCGTGTCACCGAAGGGATGACGCCCACACCTTTGCCGATGATGGCACCGGAACCACCAGTTCAGGTTGCGCAACCACAGCCCCGGCGCAGGGGAGGCGGCTTTGCCGAGGATATCAATAACCTGCTGAGAAACATATTCGGCGGCAACTAACAAAAAAGGCGGTGCACCGGGCACCGCCTTTTGTCGTTCGTTTCTTGCGTGGTTTAGACGCTGGCATCCAAAGCTGCCAGGATCGCGTCACCCATTTCGGTGGTAGACACCGGTGTGACGCCTTCATCCGCCAGCAGGTCGCCGGTGCGGACACCATCAGCCAGAACTTTCTCGATTGCGGCTTCAAGGCGGTCTGCTTCTTCACCCTGATCAAAGCTGTACCGCAGCGCCATGGCAAAGCTGAGGATACAGGCGATCGGGTTGGCTTTGCCTTCACCCGCAATATCCGGGGCCGAGCCGTGCACCGGTTCGTACATTGCCTTCGGGCGGCCATTGGCCATCGGAGCGCCCAGCGAGGCTGAAGGCAACATGCCCAGAGAGCCCGTTAGCATCGCGGCGCAGTCGGACAGGATGTCACCAAACAGGTTGTCGGTCAGGATAACGTCGAACTGCTTGGGTGCGCGTACCAGCTGCATGGCGCCGTTGTCGGCGTACATATGGCTCAGCTCAACCTCGGGGTAGTCGGCGGCGACACGATTTACGACTTCACGCCACAGGATCCCGGATTCCATGACGTTGGCTTTTTCCATTGAGCACAGCTTTTTGTTCCGGCGCATGGCCAGTTCAAAGGCCGAGCGTGCGGCGCGTTCAATCTCGGATTCGGTGTAACGCTGAGTGTTGATGCCGACGCGTTCATTGCCTTCCTCAAAGATGCCGCGCGGCTCGCCGAAATAGACGCCCGAGGTCAGCTCGCGCACGATCATGATATCCAGACCGGCAACGATATCCTTCTTCAGCGACGAGAAATCGGCCAGCGCGTCAAAGCACTGGGCCGGGCGCAGGTTCGAATACAGGTCCATCTCCTTGCGCAAGCGCAGCAACCCGCGCTCGGGCTTGAGGCTGAAATCCAGATCGTCGTATTTCGGGCCGCCAACAGCGCCCAGCAGAACCGCGTCCACCTCTTGCGCTTTGGCCATCGTCTCATCAGACAGCGGCTTGCCGTGGGCGTCATAGGCGGCACCGCCGACCAGATCCTCGCTCACTTCAAATTGAAGACCGCGATTGGTGCTGAACCAATCGATGATTCTGCGCACTTCGGCCATAACTTCCGGGCCAATTCCGTCTCCGGGCAGGATGAGGAGCGAGGGGTTGGACATGAAGGGTCTCCTTGCGTTTTGTTGCACAGGCCCTAGCGTCTGCGGTGCATCGGGTCAATGAGACGAACCCGTCAAAACACGAGGAAAACACATGCTGACACCTGGAAACCCGGTTCCGGCGCTGAAAATCGAAACCGTGGCGCATGGCCGCTTCGATCTTGAGGCGGACAAGGGCGAAAACGGGACTCTGGTGATTCAATATCGCGGGCTTCATTGCCCGATCTGCATCAAGCAGATGACCGAGGTCGAGGCGGCGCTGGACGATTTTGCGGCGCTGGGCGTCGAGGTCATCATGATCACAACCGATACCGCCGAACGTGCCGCCGAAACAGCCGAGAAAGCCGGGGCAAAACGACTGCGCGTGGGTCACAGCCTGCCATTGGCCGCCGCGCGCGAGGATTGGGGTCTGAACATCTCGACCAAGCGCGAGGGCAGCGCCGAGCCGGACCTTTTCGCAGAGCCCGGTCATTTCTATATCGCACCCGATCAGACGCTCTATTACGCGTGGCAGCAAACCACACCGTTTGGGCGCCCTTCCATGGCGGATATTGCGGGTGGTCTGAAGTTCACACTGGGCAACAACTACCCTGCGCGCGGGACTTATACAGGGCCGCTTTGACCTTCAAAGACTGGCTTTGAGTCCTTCGGCCAAAAGATCCCAGACCCTGCGAATACGCGGGGTCTGGCGCATGGCTTGCGGCGCGGCCAGCCACACCGGCATTTTCTTGATCTCGACCCCAATATCCAGAATTTCGACCAGAGGATCGGCCTCGGCCACCTGAATCTGACTGAATCCCAGTCCGCAGCCTGCCCGGATCAATTCCCAATACACGGTCTGGTGGTCGCATCGGGTGGCAAAGGCATCGCGCCCAACGTTCCAACCCCTTTCCTGCATCGAAGCAATGATGCGGTCATCCGCATCAAACCCCACCAGATCATGCTGGAACACTTCTTCAGGCGAGGTCGGGCGACCTGCGCGATCCAAATAGCTTTTGGCGGCGCAAAAACATAACGAGATCTCACCCAGATGTCGGGTCAGAATGTCCATCTGCTCGGGGCGGTACATGCGCACGGCAATATCGGCTTCTCGGAACAGCAGGTTTTCGGTGGCGTCCGTGGCAACCAGTTCCAGCTGAATCGCAGGTTCCTGTTGCCGGATATGGGCCAGTATCGGCGGTAGGATGTGGTTCGATGCAAAGACCGACGCGGTAATGCGCACCGTTCCGTCCAACTGCTGCGACTGACCAGCTGCCGTCATGCTGAAGGCGTTCATTGCCGTGTGCATCTGTTGCGCCATTGGCAGCAATTGATGACCCACATCGCTTAGCTTTAGCCCTCTTGCGTGTCGTTCGAAAAGAGAAACCTCCAGCTCGGCTTCCAGGGTTTGAATCTGTCGTCCCAATGTGGGCTGGCTGCGCTCCAGCTGTCGGGCTGCGGCAGAAAGGGATCCGGTTTCGGCCACCGCCAGAAAGCTTTGAATCAGGGACCAGTCGGCATGTGTAAGGGCTTTGTCCATTCAAAAATGAATACATGATCTGCAATTTGGGGCAATTCCCTATTGCTTTCCTTAAGGTAATCTCTGCCCCAACAGGAGGGAGCCATGCCACAATCTGTACTTATTCTGGGGGCCACAGGCCGATTTGGTCGCAACGCCGCGTTGGCGTTTCGCAATGTGGGGTGGACCGTGCACAGCTTTGACCGAACGCGCGATACGTTGGAACAGGCTGCGCGCGGAGTGGACGTTATCGTCAATGGCTGGAATCCATCCTACCCCGATTGGGCGCGTCTCGTGCCGGGGCTGCACCAACAGGTGATTAAGGTGGCAGAGGAGACCGGGGCAACCGTTTTGGTGCCGGGAAACGTCTATGTCTTTGGACCTGAAGCACCGGGTCCTTGGTATGGTGGAACACCGCACAAGGCGCGCAACCCTTTGGGTCGTGTCAGAATAGAGATGGAGGAAGCCTATCGCCGCTCGACCGCGCGTACCATCATTCTGCGTGCCGGGGATTTCATTGACACATGTGCCTCGGGCAACTGGTTTGATCAGGTCATGATAAAACATCTTGCCAAAGGACGGCTAGTCTACCCCGGCAACCCTGACATCCCGCATGCATGGGCCTATCTGCCCGATCTTGCCCATGCCGCCGTGCTGTTGGCCGAAAAGCGTCATGAGTTGCCCCGGTTTTGCGATGTCCCATTCGAAGGTTACACCTTGACCGGATCACAGATTGCACGCGCGCTGTCGCGGGCCACAGGACGGTCAATAGCTGTGAAGCCAATGCAGTGGTGGCCCTTGCATTTGGCTCGACCATTTTGGCGTATGGCCCCGCACCTGGTTGAGATGCGGTATCTTTGGCAGGTGCCTCATCAGTTGGACGGCACGCACCTTACCGAGTTGCTGGGCGCGGTGCCGCAGACTGATTTGGATGTTGCCCTGTGTTCTGCGATTCCAACGCAGCTTGTAGCCCCACCGCCCGCGACCCGGTCCGTCGGCGGCGGTCTGTTGAAAGCTGCCAACAACTGACCTTCGTCGCGTTTACTTTGGACGGTGAGAGGTACGCGGCTCAAGAGCGCGCCAGACCTCGCGCTGCCAGTCCAATTGGCTGTGGCGGAGCGGCGGATGCCGCTACGAACAGTTTCCATGATTATTGGATCCGATCCTTCAACGGGTGAGCCAACACCCCAGAAGGATCAACCATCGCGTCGCCCGAGGTTTTATGACCTCGACCTGTTTGTCGGCAAAAACCCTGAGAGCTGTGGCTCACGAGGCGTGTTGACCCACAGCTCACGGTCCGGGTGCATACCGCCACCGCGCACAGCGGGCACGGCAGATGACCGCATCCGGTGCAAAAGGCGGGTATCCGCTGTACCGCAATTTGGATGGACGCCGCCGTTTCCAGCCACCTCGGCTTCCCAGCGCGCCTTGCGTTCAGCAACTACATTCGGGTCGTCCAAAACCGGCGCGTTCAGCTCGTTCAAATTCAGATCGGCAATGATCTCGTCGCCGTCTTCGACCAGAGCAATAGGTCCGCCCAGTGCCGCTTCTGGCCCGACATGCCCAATGACCAGCCCGACCGATCCGCCCGAAAAACGCGCGTCGGTCATCAGAGCCACCGTGATCCCCCGTTCGCGGCACAGGGTCGTGATCCGTGCTGTAGCGTCCAGCATCTCGGGCATGCCCGGCGCGCCTGACGGCCCTTCGTATCGCACAATGATCATATCATTGTCTTCAAATCCCATTGGGTTGGTGTCGAGCATCTCAAGCAGGCGGGCTTCGCCCTCGAACACCCTCGCTTTACCTCGGAACACGTTGTCCTCAAGTCCGCGCTCGACACCTGCAAGCTTCAAAATGGCGCTGAATTCCGGTGACAGATTACCGCCCAGAAGGCGCAGGCCACCCGTTTCTTTAAAGGGTGCTGACACAGGATAGATCACCGTGCCGTCCGGTGCGGCAGCGCCCAGACGTTCGACCTGTTCCGCCAGAGTTTCGCCAGTGCACGTCGGCGCGTCGCCATTGACCATGCCAGCGTCGATCAGTTCCTTGACGATCACCTGCACACCGCCGACCCTGTCGATGTCCACCATCGAATAGCGGCCGTAGGGTCGTGCGTCTGTCAGGACCGGAACAATTTTTTGAGACCATTCATTGAACTCTTCTGGCGTGACAATGTCTTTCCAGAAATTCGCGTAACCTGCTGCACGTGCGATCTCGGGCGCGTGCAGAACCACGTTGGTCGAGCCGCCGATTGCCATCGCAACAGTCAACGCGTTGCGCAGTGAGTCGCGCCCGACGATGTCGCGGGGTCGCGTGCCGTTTTCAATCAACTTGGCAAGGTAGCCTACCAACTGCGACGGAAACTCTGCCATGCGGCGCGGGTCGTCCGAAGGCGGTGCCACCATATGCAATGGCTGCATGCCCACAACGCCGATAAAGGTCTGCATCGTATTGTAGGTGAAAATCCCGCCGCACGATCCGATGCCGGGGCAGGCAAGGCAGGCGATGCGTTTGCGGTATGCTGCGTCCTCGCTCCCGGCGACTTGATAGGCGGCGATGATGTCCAGCATTTCGCCGGTTTCCGGGTCTTTCGAAGGATGAATGGACCCATCGGACATCATGATCGCAGGCTGGTTGTGTTCAAGCAAAGCAGCCAGCGTACCAACCGGTGGCTTGTCACATGCCACCACGGCAATTGTGCCCCCCAAGCCGGAGGCTGAGAGATGTTCGGAAAACACGTCGTTGGTCACTTCGCGCCCGATGAGTGAATAGCGCATTTCGCGCGTTCCATTACGGATGCCATCAGATGTCGCGATAGAGTATTCGGGCTGAACAAGACGCATGGCGATCTTGCCTGCGTCTTTGCCAATCTGGTCTCGCAGTGCTGCATGTATTGCTTCGACTTTGGGCTGCACGCCAAGATAGCACTGGCTGTCGCCTTTTGTGCCCACAACCCCAACAGAGGGCGCATGGATCAAATCCTCGTCCGTGCCAAGCTCGCGCGCAATGCCATAAGCCTGAGAGTTGCGTCCAGGATGGTCGTCGATCAGTACAGGATTCTTAGCCACGAGGTTCCTCCAATATCTACTTCTGAGCGGAACCTGTTTTTATCGGCTCCGCCAGTCAGTGTGCGCAGGCAGGTATGAAAGTTCTTAAGCAGTGAAACGCATACGAGTGGTTCCGTCAATGAAACTCAAATTGGCGTCGTTTGCTTAAAATATCTCGGGCCGTGTCTTACGGCAGTGTGACGTCGACCCAGACCAACCGGTGCCTGCTTGCTTGATCCGCGTACTCCCGCAGCGGTGCATCTTCCTTGGGCCATAGAACGCCTGAATCCAAGACACGCAGGTCGCAGGACGGCAAAACAAAATCAACGCGCATTTCACCCGTGGCTTTCCAGTCGACCGTTGCGGTTGACCCTGTTGGATCTGTTGGCAATGGGTCCTGTACAACGGGATTTTCCAAAAGGGTGTGAATGGCCTGTTTGTGGCCCTCGCCGCGCGACGGGTCCAGATTGGCATCCCCGGCGATGACGAAGGGATCTTTGGGAACCGGTCCCAAATCGCCGTTCAGCAGGACGGACCAGAACCGAATCTCATCCCTATTGCGCAGACCGTTGCGATCTTCTGGCCCATCGAAAACCGGGGGCGCCGCGTGAAAGGTCATCAGGTCGAGCCGCCCAAACGGGGTATCAATGGGCACCACCCAATGCGCGGTTGAAGACAGGCGTTGCGTTTTGTGCGCTGTTTCAGACGGGAAGGGGTGGTCATCCACAAAGGGTAAAACCGCGCCCGGAAGATCTTGCCAAAGCAGTTCAGAGAAATCCAAAACCTCGTCGGTTACGATTTCATAACGGGATAGAATCGCCAGCCCGCCCTGTCCGGTGAATTGGCCCCAACCCTGCGCGTCACCGGGGCCTTGTGTGCGACCGTCGCCGTCCAGATCCAGCGGTGTTTCCAAGCCAGCGTTGGGCCGCGCAGCATAGAAGTAGCCATAATCTACACCAGCATTGCGCAGTTTCTGGGACAAGGCTTGGATCGCGGCCCCTTCCAGATCCCAGTCGATACCTTGTAGGGCGATAATGTCAGGTCGTGCAGCTGAAATTACACTGACAACCGCAAGAACCTGCGGGTCATCCCTGCCAATGTCCCGCAGCAAAAGCGCGGGGCCTTTTCGGCTAAGTTCGGTATTGTAGGTGGCGATGCGCACGACTTCTGCCTGCGCCGCGAACGGCAACAGAAACAGGACAAGTGCGCGGATCATGCGGCCTGTGTTGTCTCGCTTGTTGAATAAGCACGGCGCTTTTCAACGATCAGACCCGCGATACGCAGGGTTGCGACACCGCGCATGATCATGCTGGCGGGCAGGAAAGCCCAAGCGCTCATCGTCCAGATCAGTGTCTGGGGATTGTTCAGAGATATAGGGGCGATCACGCTGCTCATCAGTTTGATGACGGCCGGAATGAGGAAGGGCAGCAGAATGCCGATACAGATGTTCAGGCGGCCATCTCGTTGCAGTCGGGTAACGACATCTCCGCCTATGGTGGGGTCAAACAGTGGAAGGTTCGTCCACACGTTGAAGGCCCCATTACCGGTTGGCCATCCACGAACTTTGACCGCATATGCAAAGCTGGCGATGGTCACCAGAGCCGCGACATAAGCTACGCCGGCTGTAACCCGGACCAGTTCGATCAGCGACTGGCTGGCATCCGCTGGCAGCATTAGCACGATCAAGCGCACCGGTGAATAAGGGAAGTCCACCACATTGGCGACCGCAACACCGACGCCATAAGCGAATGCTGTCAGTTCGGTTGGATCAAAAATGTTTTTGCAGATCAGTGTAAGGAACGTGACCATCGACATCAGGCCAACAAACCGGAGTCGGTTTACCGGCGGCGCATCGCGGAATTCGATAAAGCTGGGAAAGGCCGAGTTATACTCGGCGAACGTCAGTATGAACGCGAGGATCGCGAGGAAGACCAGAATCTCGGTCCCATTCGTCGATGATACAGGCAGGTACAACGCGGGAGTCAGCACCATCAGTGCCACAAGTACTCCGCGTATCGCCGCCCCTGTTGTGCGTGCAATCACATTCCGAACCCTTTTTCAAACCAGACCAGCCGATCTTTGCCGACTTGAATCCAACTTGTGCCCGTCTCCTCTCGTCTTTGCGACGGATGCCTCGTTAGCGCCAAGATGGACGATAAGCGGCATTTCGCTCAAGACAGGGTGCAGAAAACACGTGATTTCGGGCAAAAAGATGGCGCAACTGGTGCGGGATTGCATCAATTTGGACGCAAATCCGACGTGTATCTCAAAATGAGACCAAGATGTTGTGGTTGTTCAAAAATCAACCCCAAGAATGAGAAAGGGGCCGCCTAGGCGACCCCGTTAGGTTGAGTATCCACAGATTCGCCCCCAGAATCAGACCCAGGGACGGGCTTGACTGGCGTGATCTTCGAATTTGTCGATGTGGTGGTCTTTTTCCATTGTCAGGCCAATATCGTCCAGACCGTTCAGCAAGCAGTGCTTGCGGTGCGGGTCGATGTCGAATTCGATCACCACTCCGTCCGAAGTGGTGATCTGCTGATCTTCCAGATGAACGGTCATGCGGGCGTTTTCACCCTTGTGCGCGTCTTCCATCAGAATCGCGTGATGCTCTTCCTCGACCACGATGGGCAGGATGCCGTTCTTGAAGCAGTTGTTAAAGAAGATGTCGGCAAAGCTGGTCGAGATCACAACCTTGATGCCGAAATCCTTGATCGCCCAGGGCGCGTGTTCGCGGGAAGAGCCGCAGCCGAAATTATCGCCAGCGACCAGAATCTCGGTCTGGCGATAGGCGGGTTTGTTCAGAACGAAATCTTCGTTTTCGCCGCCATGATCATGGTAGCGCATTTCGTCAAACAGAACGACGCCCAGGCCGGACCGTTTGATGGTTTTCAGGTGCACTTTGGGAATGATCATATCCGTGTCGATATTGATCAATGGCATTGGGGCGGCCACCCCGTGGACTTTTTCAAACTTTTCCATGTTCACACTCCTGCGAGAGAGGGCCGCGCCCGTGTCCCGCGTTTAAGCTTCTTTTGTTTCGTCTTTGGGTGCGTTCTTGACGAAGAACGCCATGAAGACCAATCCGAACCCGTTGAACAGCATCTCGATGCCCAGGAAGATCCCCAGTATACTCAGCAATGCCTGTGGCTCCTGCCCGACATAGCTCCAGATGATACCGGCAAGGATGATCGACAAGATGCCCGAGATCATCGTGGGCCAGAAAAACTGTGTTCCTTTCATCTGGAACGACAGAATGACCCGCGCGATGCCGCCTGCCATGAACAGGATCAGCATCACGGTCGCCAGCGTCAGCGTGCCTTGCAGCGGGTGATCCAGAAAGGACCAGCCCAGAAACAGCATGACTGCACCCATGATGAGCGACAGGATCTTGTTGCCGGTGCCTTCAACGGTGAAACCGCCGACAACCTGCAAGGCGCCCGAGATCAGAAGCAACGCTCCTGTCACGACCGTAACGGCCACAGACGCCACAATTGGCGCGCCCAGCACAAAGATGCCGAACGCTATGGACAGAAGCCCCAGCAGGAGCCATTTGATCCAGTCACTCATGTTTTCAATCCCTCAAATATCTAGATATGAGGGCAGCTTACATCAATTCACGGACGTCTGTCAGCCGTCCTGTGATTGCCGCTGCGGCAGCCATCGCAGGGCTCAGCAGGTGGGTCCTACCACCACGGCCCTGGCGGCCTTCGAAGTTGCGGTTCGATGTCGCGGCACAGCGCTCGCCGGGTTGCAACTGGTCGGGGTTCATCGCCAGACACATCGAGCATCCGGCCAGACGCCATTCGAACCCGGCCTCTTTGAAGATTTCGGCCAGACCTTCTTCTTCGGCCTGCGCACGAACCAGACCCGAACCGGGCACGACCATGGCGCGCATCCCGTCCTTGATCTTTTTACCTTTCAGAATCTCGGCCGCGGCGCGCAGGTCTTCGATGCGGCCATTGGTGCAGGACCCGATAAAGACGGTGTCGATTTCCACATCGCTCAGCTTTTGACCGGCTTCGAGACCCATGTATTCGATAGAACGGCGGGCCGCATCCACCTTGCCGCCTTCGAAGTCTTCGGGGTGAGGCACAGAGGCGGTAATCGGCAGCACATCCTCAGGGCTGGTGCCCCAAGTCACAACCGGAGCGATATCCTCGCCGCGCAGGGTGATGACCTTGTCGAAATGCGCGCCTTCATCGGTATAGAGCGTTTTCCACCAGTCCATCGCAGCTTCCCATTGTGCGCCTTTGGGGGCGTGCGGACGGCCTTTGACGTATTCGAACGTGGTCTCATCCGGTGCGATCAGGCCAGCGCGGGCGCCGCCTTCGATGGCCATGTTGCAGACCGTCATACGGCCTTCCATCGACAGATCACGGATCGCTTCACCGCAATATTCGATGACATAGCCAGTACCACCTGCGGTTCCGGTCTCACCGATCACAGCCAGAGTGATGTCTTTGGCAGTCACGCCCGGCTGCAGTTTGCCGGTGATTTCCACCTTCATGTTCTTGGATTTTTTCTGGATCAGAGTCTGTGTGGCCAGAACATGTTCGACCTCGGACGTGCCGATACCGTGGGCCAGTGCGCCAAACGCACCGTGGGTCGCGGTGTGGCTGTCGCCGCACACAACGGTCATGCCGGGCAGGGTCCAGCCTTGCTCGGGGCCGACGATATGCACGATGCCCTGACGGACGTCATTCACCGGGTAATAGTGAATGCCGAAATCCTTGGCGTTCTTGTCCAGTGCTTCGACCTGGATGCGCGATTCCGGGTTTTCGATCCCGTTCACGCGGTCCGGTGTGGTCGGAACGTTGTGATCCGGCACGGCAATGGTCTTTTCCGGTGCGCGTACCTTGCGGCCTGCCATGCGCAGCCCTTCAAAGGCTTGCGGGCTGGTTACTTCGTGCACCAGATGGCGGTCGATATAAAGCAGGCAGGTGCCATCATCGGCTTCGTGCGCGACATGGGCATCCCAGATCTTGTCATAGAGTGTTTTGGGGGACATGTGTCCTCTCCCGTATGTAATGAGAAATAGCTGGCGAGTTGGCTCAGGCGACAGATAGGCGGGCTAGAACCGTGCGGGCGGCCCCAAAGAACCGTTCACGCAGGCGCGTGCGGTCTTGCAGTTTCGGAGCTGGGGCCAAAGTGACTCTCATGCGCACCAGATATATCGGGCTTTGCCGTCAATCAAGGTTCAATCCGGTACCCGGCTGGCACTGGGCTTGCATCACCGGGCAACGCTGTTCAAGCTGGGTTTATGAATCAAGACCTGTTCCCCAGCTCGCTGTCGGACCTCTATGACAACATGGTCGCGGGCTTTTTCGTGCAATTCGAAAATCTTGTCGAACTGATTGTGACGCCGGGCTGGCGGCAGCATCAGCTGGTCATCATCCTGGCGCTTTGGGCGTTGGCTTATGTCTTGAAGCTGGTGACCCAAACCCGGTGGGAGGCGTGGGCCCGCGCCCGCGAAGGATGGCCGAAGTGGCGGTTGCGGATGTTGGTGCAACTGATGCAGCGCCTGACGCTGGTCTATTTCGTCATTATGTCCTGGGCGCTGTATTTACTGATGCAGCAGATCACGTGGCCATCGCGCAGTTATATCATCGGGGTTGTGGCGACTTTGGCGCTTGCGTGGCTGGCGATTGCGCTGGTGGCCCGTCTGGTGCGCAATCGGACCCTGCGGCGCATGTTCAAATGGGCGATGTGGGTCTATGCAACGCTTATTGCGCTGAATCTGACCGATGACGTGGCCGAGTTTCTGGACGGGGTGGCGATTTCCATTGGCGATCTGCACATCTCGGCACTGGGGATACTCAAGGCAGTTCTGCTGATCGGCATCTTGCTGACACTGGCCCGTATCGGCACCCGTGCCGCCGAGCGCGGGTTGATGAGCAATGACGACATCACGCCATCGATGCAGGTGCTGCTGGCAAAGGGCATTCAGGTGCTGCTGTATGGGGCGGTCTTTATGGTCGCCATTCGCACGCTGGGATTTGACCTTACCGGTATCGCCCTGCTGTCCGGTGCAATCGGCGTGGGGATCGGGTTTGGTCTGCAAAAGGTGGTATCGAACCTGATTTCGGGGATCATCATCCTGATGGACCGGTCGATCAAACCCGGTGACGTGATCTCTCTGGGCGATACCTTCGGTTGGATCAATGCGCTGGGCGCGCGCTATGTCTCGGTCGTCACGCGGGACGGGCGCGAATACCTGATCCCGAACGAGGACCTGATTACCAATCAAGTGGTGAACTGGTCTCATTCCGACAAATTCGTGCGGCTGGATCTGGATTTTGGCACCAGCTATGACGACGACCCCCATCATGTGCGTGCGACAGCGATCAAAGCGGTCAAAGCGGTGACCCGGGTCCTCAGCGGAGGCTCGCACGAGCCGGTCTGTCACATCACCGGGTTCGGCGATAGCAGCGTGGACTACGTTCTAAGGTTCTGGATCAGCGACCCGACCAAGGGCCTGACCAATATCCGCGGCAATGTCTATCTTGCGCTATGGGACGCATTTAAGGATGAAGGCATCTCGATCCCCTTCCCGCAGCGCGAAGTTCGGTTGCTGCCGAACGGCGCAGAGCAGCAACAGATCGCCAAAGAGTGAGCGAACGTGCGGGCACCTGTCTGGCCTTTCATTGAAATGTTGCAATCCCCTTGTTACCTTATTAGTACCCCGGCGCCGGGGTTTCATGGCGCGCAGCAAAGGAGGACTATGTCCTGTCTCTACATACACAGGCGGGTTTGCCCGCCGATGAAGGGGTCAGTGTAATGGCCCACTCTCAGTCAATCAGCGACAAGCTGCTTGAGCGTATCCTTTCCTCACTATCCGACGACAAGGCCGAAGACGTCGTGCAGATCAACCTGCAGGGAAAGTCTTCTGTCGCAGATCACATGGTGATCGCATCGGGCCGGTCGACCCGGCAGGTCTCGGCCATGGCGGAAAAACTGACGGATCGCATCAAGCAGGAATTCGGTTTCACCTCGAAGGTTGAAGGCAAGGATGCCGGCGACTGGGTGTTGATCGATACGGGCGACGTGATCGTCCATATCTTCCGCCCCGAAGTGCGTGAATTCTATCAGCTGGAAAAGATGTGGCTGCCTCAGGGCGGCAGCGCCTCGGCGAACTGAGGCGCCATCCCGGCCCGTATTGAGGGGCCGGAGGCGAGAGAGATATGCGTATCAGCATAGTTGCGGTCGGGCGAATGCGCGCCGGGCCCGAGAAGTCCCTGCTTGACGATTACCTGACCCGATTTGACCGGACCGGCCGCTCGCTGGGCCTTGGCCCCGCTCGTGTGATTGAGGTCGAAGACAAGAAAAATGCAGGCATGGGGGCCGAGGCAGCGCTGCTGCGCAAAGCGCTGCCCAAAGGCGCAGTGAACTGTACCTTGGACGAACGCGGACGGGTTATGTCCTCACCCGAATTTGCCAAGAAACTGGGCGGTTGGCGTGATGCCGGACGGCAGGATCTGGCATTGATCATTGGCGGAGCGGACGGAATAGACCCTAATCTGCGGGCCGAGGCCGATTTTTCCATCTCATTTGGGTCAATGGTCTGGCCCCATATGCTGGTCCGTGTGATGCTGGCCGAGCAACTTTATCGGGCCGCAACCATTCTGTCGGGCGGCCCTTATCACCGGGTCTGACATGGAGCAGCTTCTGATCGTTTACCATTCGCGCACTGGTGGCGCCCGGCAAATGGCCGAAGCGGCAGCAGAGGCCGGGCGAGACGAAGCAGATGTTGTTCTGAAATTCGCGGATCAGGCGGGACCTGAGGATTTGCTTGCCGCTGATGGCTATATCTTCTGCGCGCCTGAGAATTTGGCGGCGATTTCGGGTCTGATGAAAGAATTTTTCGACCGTAGTTACTATCCTGTCTTGGGTAAGCTCGAAGGTCGACCTTATGCGCAAATGGTCTGTGCAGGGTCCGGCGGTGAAAACGCCGCGCGCCAGACTGCGCGCATCGCGACCGGCTGGCGGTTGAAAGAGGTTCAGCCACCTTTGATCCTTTGCACATATGCACAAACGCCCGAAGCTATTTTGGCCGAAAAGACCATCCCTGAAGAACAGCTTGAGAAATGCCGCGAGATCGGGGCCGCGATGGCTGCAGGCTTGGCCCTTGGTGTGTTCTGAACTTCAGTTCAGGTCAATCACCGTTGTGTCTTCGGCCCAGCCGCCAACACTGTCACGGGCCTGAATCTGGACCTGTGCGATGCCTTCGGGTATTGCCACGCCGCTCAGCGAGCGGGTGAAGGGCTGCTCATCCACATGCGGATGATGTAGGACACGCATCCCAAGTTCGTTCCCGTCCATGTCCAGCACACGCCAGCCATCGGCGTAGTCATCCCATCCGGTATCGGGATGACGGATCGTAACGTCGAAGCGCCATGTGTCGCCGCTGCGGGTGGCCGCGACTTTTTCGATCGTTGGGGGGTCGGCAAAAGCAGGGCTGGCCAGGAAGGCGCTGAGAATCACATATCGCATGGCGCGAATGTACGGGTTATCGCGGCGCATCGGGATCACGTCTCTGTGTAAGGGGATTGGGATATCAGTATTGTTCGGGACTGCGAAGCAAACTCGCGTCGATACAAAACACCGAACGTGATTATGGTGCTCAGCATCAAAGCGATTGGCCCGAGGAACCATGCTAATGAGGCCAGCGCAAAATAGGTGGCGCGCAGGCCACGGTTAAAGCTGCGGGCGGCTGTGACGCAAATTTCGGCCGATTGGGCGGCGCGTGGGTACGCCTGCGGGTCTTCGGGATCGTTCGGGACCGAGGCCATCAACACAGCACAATAGCCAAACAAGCGATGCGCCCAGACATATTTCAGGAATGCGTTGGCCAGCAGAAGTACGACAACAAGTATCTTGATTTCCCACACCAAAGCGGGCGCGCTGCCTATCGCGAGGTCACTGGCCACCCCGGCAAGTCGCTCGGTATTACCCAGCAGGGCCAGCCCGCCGCCGATGGCAATCATAGTAGTGGATGCAAAAAACGTGCTGCCTTGACGCATGGCGGCTACAACCTGTGCATCAAACATGCGCGGCTGACGCGTCACCATCTCGCGCATCCAGTCGCGGCGGTAATTGTCCATCATTTGCGAGACAGATCGCCTCTGTGGCGACGGATGTTCGATCTTCCACCCTATCCACAGCCATGCGCCCAGCAGCAAGCCGAGGGCGGCGTAATCCAGAGGGGCAAACAAAGCGGCACGTTCGATCCAGGTCATGGGCGTGACACTAAAACTGAACGGAAGAACTTGCCAGATCATGAAATTGGTAATATTATTTTACCAAATTGGAGGACCAGCGATGGAAATGCCCCAACCAAATCCCGATGTTCTTGCCCGCAAGCAAGCCGTTCTGGCGCGCTTGCAGCAGGTTTTGCCCGAAGATGCTGTGATTCACGATCCGGCTGAGACGAGGGCTTATGAATGTGACGCGCTGACCGCCTATCGCTGTCCACCGATGCTGGCTGTTCTTCCGTCATCGACGCAGGAAGTGTCCGAAGTCCTGCGAATCTGCCATGAGGAAGGGGTTCCTGTGGTGCCACGTGGTTCCGGCACGTCGCTGGCGGGTGGGGCCTTGCCTACGGCTGATTGTGTCATTCTGGGTGTCGCGCGAATGAATGACGTTCTGGAAACCGACTATGACAACCGGTTCATCCGCGTCCAGACCGGTCGTACCAATCTGAGCGTGACCGGTGCGGTCGAGGAAGAGGATTTCTTTTATGCGCCCGATCCGTCATCGCAATTGGCCTGTGCCATTGCGGGCAATATCGCGATGAATTCGGGTGGCGCGCATTGCCTTAAATATGGTGTGACCACGAATAACCTGCTGGGCGTGACCATGGTGATGATGGACGGCAGTGTCGTGGAAATCGGCGGCGCGCATCTGGATGCCTCTGGCCTGGACCTGCTGGGTGTTATTTGTGGCTCAGAGGGGCAGCTGGGCGTGGTGACCGAGGCCACGCTGCGCATTCTGCGTAAACCCGAAGGGGCGCGGCCGGCTCTGATGGGGTTCGACGACAATGAGGTCGCGGGCCAATGTGTCTCTGACATTATCAAATCGGGCATTTTGCCAGTAGCGATTGAATTCATGGACACGCTTTGTATCAGAGCCTGTGAAAATTTTGCTCATGCAGGGTATCCCGATTGTACCGCCTTGCTGATTGTCGAGGTCGAGGGCTCGGAGGCCGAGATCGACTATCAGTTGGCGAAGATCATAGAGATCGCCAAGCGCCACAATCCCGTTGAACTGCGTGAAAGCCAGTCGGCAGAGGAAAGCGCGAAGATTTGGCTGGGTCGCAAATCGGCTTTTGGCGCGATGGGGCAAATGAACGATTACATGTGTCTGGACGGCACCATCCCGGTATCCTCCTTGCCCGAGGTTTTGCGCCGGATCGGAGAGTTGAGCGAGGAATACGGCCTGCCCGTGGGCAATGTCTTCCACGCGGGTGACGGTAATATGCACCCCTTGATCCTGTTTGACGCCAACAAACCGGGCGATCTGGAGAAATGCGAAGCGTTTGGGGCAGATATCCTGAAGCTGTGTGTCGATGTAGGCGGATGCCTGACCGGAGAACATGGTGTCGGCATCGAAAAGCGGGATTTGATGGCGCATCAGTATGCGCCAGCTGATCTTGAGGCGCAGATGGCGATTAAAGATGTGTTCGATCCGCAGTGGTTGTTGAATCCCGCGAAGGTGTTCCCCTTGGACGCATCCGAGGCGCGACGCCTTGCGGCGGAATAGGGGCTCTGCCCCAATCGCGCAGGCGCGATTTCCCCGGAGTATTTATGAAAAGATGAAGCACATGAGACCTGAGACGGAAGACGAATTGGCGGACCTGGTGGCCGGGTTGAACGGGCCGGTTCGGATAGCTGGGGGCGGTACACGCGGTGTGACCGGGCCGGGCCTTGAATTGAACGTTTCCGGGCTGAGCGGTATCACCCTTTATGAACCCGGTGCCCTTACACTTGTGGCCAAGGCAGGTACGCCGTTGGCCGAGATTGAGACCGCGCTGGACGCAGAAGGGCAACAACTGGCGTTTGAGCCGATGGACCATCGGGGATTGCTTGCAACTTCGGGCGAACCGACCATCGGTGGTGTTGTAGCGGCAAACGTATCTGGGCCGAGGCGGATACAGGCCGGGGCGTGTCGGGATTTTCTGTTGGGCGTTCGCTTTGTCGACGGGCGCGGTCATGTGGTCAAGAATGGCGGACGGGTGATGAAGAACGTTACCGGTTATGATCTGGTCAAGTTGATGGCCGGGTCATGGGGCACCTTGGGTGTGTTGACCGAGGTTTCGCTGAAAGTGCTGCCCAAGCCAGAGGCCGTTGCGACGCTTGTTTGGGAGGACCGCGGATGGGTCGAGACGTCCAAACTGTTTTGTGACGCGTTGGGATCACCATACGAAGTCAACGGTGCGGCTCGGTTGCCCGAGGGCGGCGGCAAGCCGTCCCGGACGGTGCTGCGGATTGAGGGCTTTGACCAATCGGTCGAGTATCGCATTGCCAAGTTGCAGGAGTTTTTTGCGGAAATGAAGCCGGATCAGGTTGTCACTGATGCGGCCGAAAACACCGCTATTTGGCGCGAAGTGCGTGATATTGAGCCTTTTGCCGACAAACCGGGCAATGTCTGGAAAACTTCGGTCAAACCGACTGACATGAGACGTGTGGTCGGTGACGCTAACCCGAATAGGGTCGTGGATTGGGGTGGGGGTCTGATCTGGACTTTGGCCCCGGAAGGCACTGATCTGCGATCTGAACTGAGTGATGTTGAGGGATATTCGACCCTAGTGCGCGCAGACCCGGACCAGATGCAAATGCTGGGGCGGTTTCAGCCGGAAAAAGCTGCTGTTTCGGCTCTAACACAAGGGATACGGGCAAGATTTGACCCGCGATCTGTGTTCAATCCGGGGCTCATGGGGTAGGGCGATGCAGACAACGTTTACGGAAAAACAGCTGGAAGATCCGGCGATCCAGCGCTCGAATGAGATTCTGCGCAGCTGTGTGCATTGTGGGTTTTGCACTGCGACCTGTCCCACCTATCAGGTGTTGGGGGATGAATTGGACAGCCCGCGCGGCCGTATTTACCTGATCAAGGACATGCTGGAAAACGAACGTGTCCCGGATGAAAAGACGGTCAAGCATATTGATCGCTGCCTGTCCTGTCTGGCCTGCATGACAACCTGTCCATCAGGTGTGCACTACATGCACCTGGTCGATCACGCGCGCGAATACATCGAGGCGAATTACAAACGTCCTTTAACGGATCGTATCCTGCGTTCGGTTCTGGCCCAAATCCTACCTTATCCGATGCGATTTCGCTGGGCCTTGATCGGAGCAAAGTTGGGCCGCCCGTTTCGGTTTCTGATGCCCGATGCCCGGTTGCGGGCCATGCTGGATATGGCCCCAAAGCACATCCCGCCGGTCAGTCGCAACGACGACCCACAAAGTTTTGCGCCCAAAGGAGACCGGAGAAAGCGCGTCGCGCTGATGACCGGCTGCGCGCAAAAGGCTCTAAATACCGACATTAACGATGCTACGATCCGGTTGCTGACGCGTTTGGGGTGCGAGGTTGTGGTGGCCGAAGGGGCCGGATGTTGCGGAGCCCTGACACACCATATGGGTAAAAGTCGTGAAAGCCACGCGGCTGCCGCAGCCAATATCATGGCCTGGACGCGCGAAATGGACGGTGACGGCCTAGACGCCATCGTTATCAACACGTCTGGCTGTGGAACGACCGTTAAAGACTATGGGCACATGTTCCGCAATGACCCTTTGGCTAAGGATGCGGCGCGTGTCTCGGGTATTGCCATGGATATCAGTGAGTTGGTCATGCAGTTGGACGTGCCGGAAGGACGTGACCAAGACCTTACGGTTGCTTATCACGCGGCTTGTTCCTTGCAGCACGGGCAAAAGATCAAGACTTATCCCAAGGATTTGCTGAAACGGACCGGATTTAAAGTTGTTGAGCCTGCCGACAGTCATTTGTGCTGCGGTAGCGCAGGCACGTACAACCTGATGCAGCCCGAGATTTCGGGCCAGTTGAAACAGCGCAAGGTCAAAACGCTGGAAGCAAAAAAGCCGGACCTGATCGCCGCCGGAAACATCGGATGCATGATGCAGATCGGGTCAGGGACGCAATTGCCAGTCGTTCACACCGTCGAATTGCTGGATTGGGCGACTGGTGGCCCAAAGCCAAGATCCTTGCAACAGCAAGGAGACGCAGTGCCGATCCTGAAGTAAAGCACATGATGCCGACCCGCATCAGTTGACCTGGATTTTCTGGCGGTTCCTGATTGCCCTATTTTCGCCCAACGCGACCCGTAGGACAAATAGGTCTGAATGAGTCCCGGAGAACCGCGTGCGCAACTGGATCAAGGCGATTGTGTTCTGTGTCATGCCGATGGCGGCCACAGCGCAGGATACCGGGCTGGAAAGCCTGGACACCTCGGATTCCGGGCGTGATTGGATGGCCGTGGGACGGTTGGATATTGCCGGCAGAGGGTTTTGCACCGGAACGCTGGTGTCGCCAACACTGGTGCTGACCGCAGCGCATTGCCTGTTTGATAAGGTTTCCGGGCAGCGTATCAACCCGTCGGACATTGAGTTTCTGGCCGGTTGGCGTTTGGGGCGCGCTTTGGCCTATCGGACGGCGCGGCAAGCCGTGATCCATCCGGACTATCAATATGGTGCAGACTCGACGACCGACCGGGTGAGCGCCGATGTGGCCTTGATCGAACTGTGGCAACCAATCCGAAACACTGCCGTCATTCCATTTGAATCGGGGGATCAGCCGCGCCGTGGCGCAGAGGTTGGTGTGGTGTCTTATGCGCATGACCGGTCCGAGGCTCCTTCGCTGCAACAGGTCTGCTCGGTCATGAACAGGCAGCAGGGTGTCATGGTCATGTCCTGCGACGTCGATTTTGGCTCGTCCGGCGCACCGGTCTTTTCCTTTGCAGGTGCGCGCCCCCAGATCGTGTCGGTTGTTGCGGCCAAGGCCAGTTTGGACGGCCAGAACGTGGCAATTGGCACTGCTGTTGAACACTCGCTGCAATTGCTGCGCAATGAGTTGTCTGCCGGGCGTGGATTTGGGCTTTCAACGTCGGGATCCGGGTCGGGCAAGAATATCGGTGCAAGGTTTATTCGGCCATGATCAGAGTTTTACTGAGTCTCATTTTAGGTTTGTGCATTCTGGCAACCACGTCCCACGCGCAAGCGAACAAGCGCAAGTTGACGGACCGGGACGACCTTTACGGCTGGGAGGCGATAGGCCGGCTGGACATAGGGGACGAGTCATTTTGTACGGGTACGCTGATCGCGCAGGACATGGTTCTGACAGCAGCGCATTGCGCAGTGGACGGGCGCTCAGGCAAAGCATTTGCCCCAGAAGACATCACGTTTCGCGCAGGTCTCAGCAACGGCAACGCCCTGGCCGAGAGTCGGATCACGCAGGTCGCGATTCATCCCAGCTATGGCTCTAAACCGCCGCTTTCCCATGATAGCGTTCGGATTGACGTCGCACTGTTGCGCCTCGATAAGCCCATCCCCTACTCTGTCGCAGATCCCTTTGCACTGTACAGCGGGCGTGTTCTGGGAAATGAGGTCAGCATTGCCTCTTATGGCCGCGGACGGTCTGAGGCGATCACACGGGAACGTTCTTGCCGTATCATTGATCGTCAGCAGGGTCTGATCCTGTTTGATTGCGACATCACCTTCGGCTCGTCCGGGTCCGCTATTTTGGCAAAGAACGGCTCACGTTGGCAGATTCTGTCTGTTGTTTCGGCGGTTGGTACAAACGGCAGCCGGAAGGTCGGATTTGGCATGGAGCTGGACGGGATCGTCTCTGAGCTTAAGGCGATCATGCGGCGCGATGCGCCTCAGCCAAAAGCGTCGATCCGCCGGTTGCAGGTGGGGTCCGGCAAGTCCGGGTCTGGTGCGAAATTCATCAGCTCTGGCGGGGGTTGAACTCGGTCAAATCGCTACCCATTTGATGTGTATCGGGTCGCCACAACGGGGTCCGGTATCAATCACTGCCCGTCCAGTCGGAGGGCAAAATTTCGTAAATCGCTCAAGGATGAGGATACGACAAATGCGTACATTTGACTTTGCACCGCTGCACCGCGCCACCATTGGCTTTGATCAGATCGCCGACATGATGGATCGCGTTCTGACCAATGATGTGGCTCAGCCCAGCTACCCCCCCTACAACATCGAAAAAACCGATGCCGACACCTACCGGATTTCCGTCGCCGTCGCCGGTTTTTCCGAAGCAGACCTGTCTGTTGAAGTGAAAGAAAACTCGCTGGTCTTGGCTGGCAAGAAAGCCGCCGAGGACAAAGACCGCAGCTATCTGCACCGTGGCATCGCCACCCGCGCGTTCGAACGCCGTTTTGCGCTGGCCGATCACGTGCGTGTCACTGGCGCCAGCCACGAGAACGGCATGCTGAACATCGACCTGAAGCGCGAAGTGCCCGAGGCGCTGAAACCGCGCCGGATCGAGATCTCATCGGCCAAGGCCATTGAAAAAGACGTCGTTGACGCCAAGGCCGTCAACTAACACTCCTGAAAAACTTTGCGGCAGTCGCCTCCTCCCAGACTGTCGCAACTCACGCCCCGCGTTCCTCCAGACGCGGGGCGATGTTTTTGGGCGCTCTCCTGAGTGTTTGCTAAGCTGACGGAGCGGTCGTTCACCGTGAGCGCGGCGTGGTGAAGGTTGAACGTCAGTTATGCGTGGCAAATTGGACTTTGGAGCCTACGTAGAGATGCACCATACCCGCGCATTATCTTCCAGTTAACTAAGGCCGCGGTGTCCGGTCCAATGTTACACGTTATCCTGACCGCCACGCACTGATTTTGTGCTCTATCTTTGCGCGTATTACGTGTGACAGAGATCAACCAAAAGAAGTGCTTGACGACAGAGGCCCGTCCAACCAGTTTCCCATTGAACAGCACCCCACGGGGGAAAGCTGGGTCAATCTCCGCCGATCTATTGTGAGGAAATACATATGCTTAAACTGATATTGGCAATTGGGTTTATTGTTATGGGAACAAGTGCACATGCCTATGACTCGGAGGCCGCCGCCGCCGAATACGACAAATCCTATCTTAAGGTTGAGAAGCGCTTTGAAAGTGATTCAATTAATCGGGAAGCATGTGTAATTGTAGGCATTCAAGACTGCGTCAAAGACTTGGAAGAAGTTCTCGAAAGCAAGGGTTTCTTCATTCCCGGAGGAGCCGCAGTGTCTCCTCGCGAGTATTGTAATTTCATCGGTTTGGAGCGCGCGGACGATTATCTGAATGCAGTGTATCAGCGCATACTGAAGCAAGGACCACTGGGTACTCAGGACGTAGAGGAGATAGACGAGGAATGGGTAGCTAATCTGCGTGCAGCTCAGCGCCTCTGGCTTCAGTTCGCGAATAAGATGTGTTCCGAAGACAATATCGTTGGTTGGCACGCCGGAGGCTCGGGCTGGGGGGCAACAATTGCTGAATGCACCACGCGTCTTTCAATCCAGCAGGCCGATAACTTGGATCGCTACTTCACCATCAATTACTAAAAGTGCAGAAATAGCGGCCGCCGAATGCGCCCACAGAATCGGCAGCAGATCTAACAAGCCGCAAAGGGTTAAAATCTAACGTCTGAAGTAAAATGACCCCGCACAATTTTGTGCGGGGTTTCTCAAGTTATGCAAGTAGGTCAATTCCCAGCCGTTACCGACCCGATCGACCAGAACATCGTCTCGCCCGAGGCATCGTCAACACCATCATTGTCAGTCATCACAAACGCCTCGCCCGAGGGCAGGATGGCCAGACCTTCGATCTTGTCCAGAACGTATCCACCCGTCGAGGTCAGGTCGGGCAGCAAGTCACGGACCTCTTGCTTGCTGACCACGGGCAATGCGCCACCCAGCGGGGCTGGGGTCATTTCGGACAGCGGGATGCGGTAGATCTTTTTGGTTACGGCGCGGTGGTCGTGCTGGTTGTCGCGCTCGATGACGTAGACATGATCACCAAAGGCAACGATTTCCGACAGGCCGACCCAGCCTTTTTCCGGGTTCGCCTTGGGGTAATGCACGGCACCCCATTCCTTGGTCTTAAGGTTATAGGCCACCAGTTTCACGTGGTTTTTGGGGTCGTCTTTCCATTCGCGTTGTACAGCCATCCACAGGGTGTCACCAACCTTGGTGATGCCCTCGAAACCAAAGCGTTTTTCAACGGCCATTAACTCCGGCGGCAGGCCAATCTCGCCCTTGCGGTCCTTGACCAGACCTTCAGCCGAGACGTGATAGATCGCGTGCGGGATGACGCGGTCGGTGCGGCCTTCGGAGGCGACGTAGAAACCACCTTTGCCGTCCAGCGTGATGCCCTCCAGATCCAGCTTCTGCGCCGGGTTGCCATCCTGGCGGTGAATGCGGATCACGTCTACGATGCGAGCCGGTTGTTGGCTGGGATCGATCTTGAAGATCGACGGCTGGAAGCCATAAAAGCTGTCATTGACCGCATAGATCATGCCGTCTTCATCCGCGACCAGACCGGACAGAGCGCCCCACCCGATCAGCTCATCCGCACCTTCCGAGGTTAGATGCGGATAGTTGGCCGGGGCGTCCTGATATTCAAAGATCGAAACATGCGCGCGAGGGCCGCCATCTTCGATCAGGTCTTTTTCATTGGCCGAGATCAGAAGGTTGCGGTCGGGAATCGCCACATAACCTTCCGGGCCAACACCCGAGGGCAGCAGCTGTTTCAGCACGGGGTTGGCCGGATCGGTGGCGTCATAGACACCCACGACCGAGGCGCGCTCGGCCCCGACGAAGATCATCGGTGTGCCGCCAAAGGTGGCCGCGGTCACGCTTTCCGGCTCAACACCTTTGCTGTCTGAACGCTTGTCAGGGTAGTGTCCGATCTGGATGATGGCCTTCTCGAAATCGGTGCCGTTTTCGTAAACAACGGTGCCGTCTTTGTGGAAAACTGTCCAACCACGCGACCCGCCTTCATAGTCACCTTCGTTGGCGGTCGCGAAGTGATTGTCGTCGATCCATTTCACCGCGTCCGGTTCGCGCAAACGGCCCGGCTGGCTTTCGGTGAAGATCAACGCGCCGCGTTCATCGGTGGTGTCGATGCCTTCCAAATCAACCGCGCCTGCCGAGAAATGGCTGACCACGTTGCCGTCCCTGTCGACCACTGCGACGTGGTTGTTTTCCTGCAAAGTGACGACGGTTTCGCCGAGGGCGTTGATGTCCACAAACTCCGGCTCAGGGTCGGTCGGCGCGACCTCTGCCAAACCGGTCAGCGAGGCCATCTTCATGTCCGCGCAGTCCAGTGTGCCGTCTTTCAGTGGCACCAGAGCCAGCGACCCAGCGGGCAGTTGTGGGATGATGCCTTCATTCAGGTCTTCGTCGCGTTCGTTTTCAATGGCGACGGCGACAAAGCTACCATCGGGGGCGATGGCGACGCTGTCGGGCTGACCGCCCAGATCACAGGCACCGGTTTCCGATTTGCCCGCGATATCGACCGAGATTAGTTTGCCGGACGGGGCGGTATAGCTTTCTGACGTGTTCACGCCCACAAAAGCCGTCGCGCCAACGATGCCCACGGATGTCGGCTCGCCGCCCACCTCCATCGCACCCAACGGTGCCGGGCTTGCAGGGTTGGTTATATCGATCATGCCGATCACGCCCATCGGGCTGTCGGTGTAGACCAGCGTCATGCCGTCAGCGGTGGCCGCGATGATCTCGGGCGAAGTCTCACGGGTTGTATCCGCGCCCTCGGCCATGTTCTTGACGACCGGGAAGGACGCAATTCGGTTGAAGTTCATCTCTGCCACGGCCTGACCAGCGGTCAGGGCAAGGGCAGATGTCAGGCAGGCATAGCGCAATGACATCGGTAAGTATCCCCTCTCAGTTGGATACGAGGGGGATGAACCCGGGTCATTGCAGGGATGTGACGGTTTATTTGCAGTTTTATGACAAACCGAACGGCCCCGGTACTTTGCACCGGGGCACTAAAGGATCAAACCGACAGGCAGACGTACTTCATTTCCAGATAGTCTTCCATGCCGTGATGGCTGCCTTCGCGGCCCAGACCGGATTGCTTGACGCCACCAAACGGGCCCAGCTCGGTCGAGATGATGCCGGTGTTCACACCGACGATGCCGTACTCCAGCGCCTCGGCCACTTTGTAGACGCGGCTCAGGTCTTTGGCATAGAAATACGAGGCCAGACCAAAGATCGTGTCATTCGCCATGGCAATGACATCGTCCTCATCTTCAAACTTGAACAACGGGGCCAGCGGACCAAAGGTTTCGTCCTGAGCCACCATCATGTCCTGGGTCACGCCCGTCACGATGGTCGGCTGGAAGAAGGTACCGCCCAGATCGTGGGGCAAGCCGCCGGTCAGAACAGCACCGCCCTTGTCGGTTACGTCCTTGATATGCTCTTCAACCTTGGCAACGGCTTCAGCGTTGATCAGCGGGCCGGTTGTGGTTCCGTCTGTCAGACCGTCACCAACTTTCAGCGCCTCAACAGCGGCTTTCAGCTTGGCGGCAAAGGCATCGTAGACACCGGCCTGCACGTAGATACGGTTTGCGCAGACGCAGGTTTGACCGTTGTTGCGAAACTTGCACATCATCGCGCCTTCGACCGCTGCATCCAGATCGGCGTCGTCAAACACGATGAACGGCGCGTTGCCGCCCAGTTCCATCGAGCATTTCATCACCTGATCGGCGGCCTGTTTCAGCAGGATGCGCCCAACCTCGGTCGAACCGGTAAAGGTCAGCTTGCGCACACCGGGGTTCTCGCAGAATTCCTTGCCGATTTCGCTGGCGCGCGACGAGGGTACGACGTTGAACACACCAGCCGGAATGCCGGCTTTTTCGGCCAAAACAGCCAGAACCAGCGCGGACAAGGGTGTTTCCTTAGCGGGGCGTGCCACAAAGGCGCAACCCGCAGCAAGGGCAGGCCCGGCCTTGCGGGTGATCATCGCGTTGGGGAAGTTCCATGGTGTGATCGACGCAGCAACACCGATGGGCTGTTTCAAAACCATGATCCGCTTGTCACGCTGGTGACCCGGGATCATCTCGCCATAGACACGTTTGGCTTCTTCACCAAAGAACTCGATGAAGGAGGCGCCGTATCCGATTTCACCAATCGCCTCGGCAAGGGGTTTGCCTTGCTCGGCCGTCAGAATCTTGCCCAGATCCTCAGCGTTTTCCATCATCAGATCGAACCAGCGGCGCAGGATCACTGCGCGTTCCTTGCCGGTCAGCTTGGCCCACTCTTTTTGTGCGGCCTCAGCCTGTGCAATCGCGCCTGCCACCTGAGCACGGCTGACATCGGTCACCTCGGCCACCACGTCGCCGCGGGCGGGGTTGGTCACTTCAAAAGTACCATTGTCCCCATCCACCCACTGGCCGCCGATATAGGCCTTGGTCGCCAAAAGGTCGGGGTTTTTCAAAAGAGATTTCAGATCGGTTGTCGCGTCCAGCATGGGTCAGCCTCCGGCAGGAATTTTGTTCAACGCACCCAATCAGGTGGGGTCTGGATTGTCTATGTCCACAATGGTGGTCGGATCAATCCAGATTTGATCATATGCCACACGAGCAGCTTAGCAATTCGCGCCTATCTTTTTCAGGCTGAGTTTGCCAAGGTTCAGGGGATATTTGACTCGCAGGGGATGTAAATAGACGTAACATTCCCTATCTTATTGGGTAATAGAATAAAAAAGGGATAGAACCGATGTCGAACCAGCAATTTGAGGCGCTGATTAAAGAAACGCAAACCAAGGTGCGTGAAAGCCAGTCGCAGATCGAAGGGCTGACATCGCGCATCGAAGCAGCGCGGGCCAAGATCGGCACCGCCGAGGCCGATATCGACATCGAAAACGCCACGCTTGAGGATGTGCACGCCCATACCGAGGTGATGAACGCCAATATCGCCGAGTTGATCATGGGTCTGGACGACGTCACCAACGCCTTTTCCAAGGATTTCGATGAGATGCGCTCGAAAACCGGGTGGGAGTCGTTTGTCGGCATCTTCTCGAAAGGCAAATCCGAGTCGATGCGGCAGGAACGGATGCGCACTGCCAATATCGACGACAAGCTGCAGGACCTGATCGCTAAATCGGACGTGATCGTGAAATTGCTGCAAGGGCAATTGTCGGTGCTGGAAGAGCAGCGCGTCAAGGTTGAGGACAACCTGACCGTAACGCTGGATGATCGAGAAGCAACGGTGGCTGAGCTTGAGGCGTTGCGTATTGAGATTCAGGGCATGGACCCGACGATCATTACGCTGGAGAACAAAATCAGCGTCGAACAGGACGCGGCCGCGCGCACCCAGTTAGAGACTGAATTGGCCGAGCTGAACAAGCAATACAACGCCAAGGTTCAGGAAGAGCAGGTCAAGCTGGCCAAGTCGCAGACGCTGGAGCGCTATATCGAGAAAGGCAAGACCTGGGTCGATTCATTGCAGAACCAGGCGGCGACACAGATGGTGCTGATCAACAAGCTGCAGACAGACACGCAGCAGCGCGTGGTGCTGTATGACGCCCTGACCAAATCGCTGAAAACCGCACAGCAGCAGGACGTGGCCCACCGCATCAACGAGATCGGCGTGCAGACCGACCAAGAGGCGCAAACCGCCATGGCCGCCATCGGCACCGCGACCAACCAGAAAATGGCCGACATGCTTGAAGCGCATGAGGACCACATGGTCTTTGCCCGCGACGTGCTGGAGAAAAAGGCCAAGGCGGACGAACGCTTTGCCCGCCGGTTTGCCTCGATTGTCGAGAAGCACGATAAGAACTTGTATGGCGGATGAAGTGGTTTAGCCGAAAAGACGTACGGCTTCTCAGGATTGGCCTCTTTCTCGTAGTTTGGCCGATCCCGATTTATGGCCTACCAGCTCTTTTGCATAAATTGGGTGCTGAAGGCGGAACTTATAAGCTGCTCGGTTTTCTCACTCTATATGGCGGGCCGGTTAGCATAATCTTCGGGCTTATTATCTTCGCGTTGTACCTGATCTCAGACGTTTTTCTCCTGCCATGGCGGCTCAATCAATGCCGTGGAACTGGTTGTAGTGAATCCAAAAATGACTAACCCCACCCAAGACCATGTTGGCCTGACCGACACCTTCGCCTCGCGCCGCTATTTCCGCAAATTCGAGGTGATCACCGTCCACCTTCTGCGCGTGGCCGCGACGATGGAGGCCGAGGGCGCGATCAGCAAGCAAGAGGTGCGGATCATCTCGCGTTATCTCTCGGGACTGCTCTACACGTTCCGGGCGCTCAGCATGAAATACCTGCTGGTCGGGCGCGATACGGGGCGGTTCTTTGGCAGCCTCGCCATGGACAAGCGTGACAGCGGGTTTCCGGTGGCGGCCGAGTTGCTGACCATGGCCAATGACGCGCAGCAGGCGCAGGTGCATCTGGCGAATATGCCCTCAGAAGATGACCTGAAAACCGACATGGTGCGGACGATTATTGGCGATCGGGAGATCCCCACCAAGCTGCAATTCGCGCTGTCTCAAAGGCTCTATTATGAAGAATTACTGAAAGGTCAGTTGTTCTGGGCCCGCAACGATCCCGAATGCCATTGGATCGGGAATGAGGGCGAGCGGCGCAAGTTCATGATCCATTGGGCGGTCTATGACAGCCAGATCAACCTGCCGGTCATCTACCTGATGCAGTTGGAAGACAGCGGCAAGACTGCTCTGCCCAAAGACCAACGCCGCTGGCCCGAGGTGCAGGCCCATCTGATGGCGCAGTCTTTGGGCGGGTTGAAACTGGTGACCATCGCCAAAGGCTTTGATCAGGATTTTGACGACCTGCACCCCAAACACCTGCGCCGCATTCATGTGGGGCCAATGTATTCCTCGGCCTATACCGAGCAATCCGGGCCTTTGCGGCAGGTGCTGGAGGACGCACAGGCACCCGAAGGTCAAGATTGGGCGCTGGCCTGGACCACCGAGGAGCTGGAAAGCGAACAGGTGATCGAGGAACGCGCCGGATGGTTTTCCACCGTCGAACGCGAGATCTTTGCGCTGGACCCCTTTGGCGGTCAGGGGGCCGAGACAGGGGCCACGCGCACCCAGCGATCGATCATCCTGCCCCAACGCCCGTTTCAGGTTCTGGCCGAGCGCAACCCACCGGGGTTTGTCGATGTGAACAAGTTTGTTGTCAGCAAAGCGGGGCAGGTTTTGCGCTATTAGTTTCGCCTTCGGCGAGAGTATTTTTGAAAAGATGAAGCAAGAGCGGTTCAAGAGATGAGTTTGATGTCAGATCAGATGGAATTACGCGAGGACGACATTCGCAAGCACTATCAAGCAGCGACCGCTTTGCTGAACGGGTTTGAACACGCGCCGAGGATTGGCAAGGCGGTGGAAGCGGTTGTTGAACGATCTCCGGGGGTTTCTACGGGGCGGCGGTTTCGATCTACCACGCCGGGGCTGGTCACGCGGCGCGCGGTGCGTTCGGACGGTGTGCATCTGGCTGAACGGATCGAGGCGTCGGACGATGGGGATACGCTGGTGTCTCCGCCTCAGGCTACGACACAGCAAGCCATTCGCCGCGCGATTGCCATCGCTTTGGGTGTGGCCGAGGCTTATGCGGACCAGACGCCGTTGGCCGATCTGAAACGGGCCAATCTGGCCGGGGATTTGCCGGCTGCGCGCAGGACTGAATTCTCGGAACTGCTGACGGCTGAGGCTTTGATCACCTTGCACACGTTCGGCAATGCGCTGGCTTACTTGATGTCCTCGCATCTGGGCGAGACCACCGTCGATATTGGCGAGATCGAAGAGGTTTTGACCGACAATGGCCAACTCGCCCTGCATGGTGCGTTGTGGGAGCTGGATCAGACGCTGGCCAAACACGCCCCCGACGATGGCCACCTGATCGCGGCCACCAGCGCCTATGCCGAGCAATTGATGGAAAAAGTCGCCCTGCGCGCCCAGTCTGCTGGCCATTTGGGCCCGTTCCAGAGCGCGGCCTGGCATATCGAGGCCGATGACCTGACAATTAGGGGTTTTGAGCCGGCCTCGAAGGCGAAATCCACCACCCTGACCATGACGTTCAAGAAACCGAACGAGGTGGTGGGCAACCATATCGCCAAGTATCAGGCGATGAAGCTGGCCAAGATGCTGATGGCCTATGACTTCGACCGCCGCCTGAACCCGTTTGCGGAGCTTGGCGGGTTCATCTTTACCTTCATGGGCGACGGCAAACCGGGCACCGGCAAGACCACGCTGATCCAGATGATGGCCGGGCTGGTCCACGACTATTGCCAGAACGCGGGCTATCCCTTCCGCTATCAGAACCTGAGCACTGACAATATCGACAGTTATCAGGGTAAGTCCGGCCAGAACGCCAAGGCGTTTATCAACACGATCGTCGACCCCTCGGTCATCGGCTTCGGCACTATCGACGATATCGACCAGCTGGCGGGCAAACGCGGCGACAGGCAATCATCAGCCGGGCAGTTGGAAATCACCGCAGTTCTGATGGAGAGCTTTGCGGGGGCCAACACCGTCGTGCGCGGCAATTGCACCTTTGGCATGTTCTCGAACTACCCCGAGAATGTGGACGACGCCCTGCGCCAGCGGGCGGGCGCGCGGTTTCTGGTGGACGGGCCGCAGACGCGCGAGGATTACATCGACATCCTGCACCTGCTGATGGGCCGCAACCACGACATCCCGCTGGGCGAACACGACGCCTATGCCGCGCAAGAGATCAAAAAGGCCGTCGCCGCCAGTTTCGAAAGCCACTCGCGCCCGCATGAGGATGCTTTGTTGCAGGTCTATGACCGGGTTTCGGGCGAGATCGGCCAGATGGACACGATCGCTAAGCTGGGCACCTATCTAAAGGCGATCCAGAAGGCGGATGAGCGGTTCACCGGCCGCGCGATCAAGAACATCACCGACGCGGTCAAGGTTCGCGCGATGGATTTCGAACTACCCGACGAGTGGATGGAAAACCCCGACCTGTTCCTGTTCCGCGACTACGACACCAAGAAAGCGATGATCGAAGACCTGCGTCAGCCGATCACGGTCGAGATGGTGATGCAAGAGATCAACCGCTACGCCGACAGCGAGTTCCGCTATGCCGACAAGAGCGACGAGGTCGCGATTGAGAACACGGTGCGTGAGATGGGCCGGATGGAAGAGGCTAAGCGGCGGTATCTGGAGGGGAAGGGGTGATGCTTGTCTTCGCAGTTTCCGGTTTAGCTCTTGTTTTGGGTTTGATCCTGCCTCTGCGTTGGGGCGTTTTCGGATTTCTAGGCGCCGTGCTTGTGCTGTTTCTGACCCAGTTCGGCGTGAACGCGGGCAGCGGGTTTGAAGGTACTTCTTGGGAAGAATCCCTCATACTGTTTGAGGGCAGTGTGGTGTCGTATTTCGGGTTCAACTTGCAGATCACAGCGCGGGCGTTTGCGTTGCCGTTGTTGGTACTGGCAGTTGTGGTCGTTGGTCGATTCAAGAGGGTGGGATGAGACAAGTGGAGCAACAGACGAATACCGAATTCGAGGGCAAGCTTCGCTCTTCCAACAAGAGCGACGAAGTCGCCATCGAAAACGCTGTGCGTAAGATGGGCCGGATGGAAGGCGCCAAGCGGCGGTATTTGGAGGGGAAGGGGTGACGATAGTAGAATTCCTGTCAACCGCGAATACTTGGATTTCCCAACATAAGGAGCTTGTAACTATAGTCGGGATACCGTTGTTAACTTGGCTGGTTACCACGGTTTCAACCAATTCAGCAGAACGACGCTCCAATGCCGAAAGAAGAATGGTCGCTAGTGAGGCCGCCAAAGATCGTGCTGAAGAACGGAATCTACAACGGGCTTTGAAAGTCTCGGAGTATCGAAGAGATTGGATCGAAGACTTACGAAGAGAATTTGTAGAAATTCTTTGTATGGCCAAAGCCAATCGGGAAGACGAAGCTGGTTTGTTGCTTGAGTTTGATAGGCGAGTTCAAACAGTTATCCTGATGGTCAACCATAAGGACAAAGACATTGAGCCAATTCTGGAGAAAATGCACGACCTAGCGCACGCCATCAGAACCAACGAGAGATACAATCCTATCGATCTATCCATGATGATGCGGTCGTTCCTGAAAAAGGAGTGGCAAAAGCTAAAATCTGAAATTGGAGAGGCTTCGATAAAGTGATCCGCCTCATCGAAAAAGGCCTGATGTTCGGCAATCTCGTCCACATCTCCAGCCCGGCTCTGGTCGAGCGGTATAACCGCGCGCTGCAGCATCTGGCGGGCGAGGCCACGGCGTTAACGGATTTCCATGTCGATATATCGGGCTATTCGCCCGAGGTGGGGATTGAGCTGGACGATCCGCTCTACCTCAACCCCAACGGGGTCAACCGGCAGTTCATCCTGCTGACGACCGAGCAGAAACGCGCGCCCTTGCTGAACGTCAAATTCTCGACTTCGCGCGATATTCTGCGCGAGTTTATCGAGATGAACGAGGCGCAGCTGTTCGCCCTGACCGCTACCGATGCGGTGGCCGGAGAGTTGGTGAACTCGGTTATCAAACTCAGCACCCCGCGCGATCTGCTAAACCTGCGCAAGATCGAGATTGAGGCTGACACCGCCGGCGGCACCTTGCGCAAGGCACAGCAACTGGCGGGGATGGTCGAACGGTTCAAGACCGAAGAGGATGCGTGGTTCGACGATGTGCTGATCGCCAAGATGATCGAAACGGCCAAGGAAACCGGCGATGTTACCCGCAATCCGGTGCGTCTGCGCCACACGGATTTTGAGCAGCGCAATTTCTGGACCGCGCATTTTGGCGGACTGTATCTGTTTCCGGATGTGGATCACCCGGCAGCCGTCTGTATGGGCGACAAGCCGGATGATCTGCCGATCAAGTACACCTTCGACCCGTCACAGAGGAACCAGATTGCCAAGTTTCTGGACTACAACGATCTGGTCGAACCGATTGTCAAAGCGCGCGGCGTGGATGCCGCCGCGATCCTGCAACAAAAGATGGATTTCCTGACCGTCGATGCGGCTGCGGATGCAGATGTCGACCTGACCGGGCTGGATCGCAGCGACATGCGTCGGCTGGCGCGCAATCACTCGGATCGCCTGCCCGAGGCTTATCACGGGCTCGCTCAATTGCTGCGCTGGGCGAGCGATGGGGGGCCATGGCCACGCATCACCTCGGACCATCCAGCCTATTTCTATACCTTGCGCGCGGCGGATACGCCGAACCGCGATCTGGTGAACATGCTGCTGTCCGAGCTGGCTCCGCTGGACCCGCGCCAGATGTTCATCTGCCATAAAGAGCTGTTCTACCGAACATATTCGGGCTGGCCCGAGCGCAAGAAAGCCTATGTTGCCGACTTCCTTGCACGTGAGTATCAGGTGGACAAGCAAGGTGCTCGTGCTGCGTTGTTTGGGCATGAGCCGGATATGAGCGGCAATGACCGGGTCAGCGATGACATAATCGCCCGGGTCGGGCCCTGGGGTTCGGTGAGGAAAGGCTGATATGATCGGATTGTTGCGCCTGTTGCTGATCTTGCTGGTGATTCAGACGATTGCCTATGTTGCGCTGTCTTTCTATTCGCGCGGCATTCGGCGGCGTAAGCTGGAGGACTGGTGGGACGAAAAAGGCAAAACGGGCAACAAAGAAGCCTTTGTCGAACGCGGATTGCATGTGTATGACAATTCGTTCCGGCGTAAACTGATCCTGGGTGTCTATATTGTGCCGTGGGTGGCGATTAGCGCGCTGATCTACATTGTGAATTACATGTGAGGAATTAGGCATGGCCTATGTGAAATGGGCGTTCATTATTATCTTCTGGGGCACGATTGCGGTGGTCCTGCAGTACTCGTTGCCGCAGCATGACATTGTGCGCATCGTCAATACCTATGAAGAACGGCAGGATCTGAACGACTGGACCCGGATTTTCTGGTCCGAGCCGCAGGATCAATCCGCGAGCCTGGCCAATCGGGACGTGCAGTTCATTCAGGCTGTGCGCGACAGCGGTAAGCCCATAGTTTATCGAAACGAGGATACCGGCTGGGGCTGGCCCCCCTATTTCAAGTTCGACACAGCCAACCTGTATACCGAAGCCAATGATGCCAAATCGACCAAAGAGAACCCGAAATGGGTGGTTGTTACTCATTACGGCTGGCGTAACGAGTTTCTTTCGATCTTTCCAAACGCCATCTTCATCAACCATGTGGATGGGCCGGATGCGCGGATTATCCCTTGGTTCAATATCATCTTCCTGACGATTTTCGCCGCTGTGGTCTGGGCGATATGGGTGCGCTGGCGCAGGTTCCGGCAAGCCCGGATCGACCCGATGATCGAAAATGTGGAAGACGGGCTTTATGCGGCGGGTGACGCTATTGAAGAACGACGCACCAGGTTTCGGCGCTGGCTGGACAGCTGGAAGTCAAAATAGAGCGAAAGAGGCGTGCAATCAGCACGCCCTTATTGCGTAACGGCCCGTCACCTGACGATGAACTCTGCGTGTAACGCGCCCGCTGCCTTTATGGTTTTCAAAATGTCGATCATGTCCTGAGGCGACACGCCTAGTGCATTCAAACCTGCAACCACTTCGGACAGGGTTGTGGCCTCGGGGATTTCGGCAAGACCGGTGCCTTCTTCCTCTTCGATGCCAGCGATGGTGCGGGGTACGACCACTGTTTCACCCCTGGCAAACGGGTTGGGCTGCACGGCAATTGGTGCCTCTTGCACTGTTAACGTCAGATTGCCCTGAGAGACAGCGACGCGCGAAATGCGGACCTCTTGTCCCATTACAATCGTGCCGGAACGCTGATCGACGACGACACGTGCCTTTGATTCTGGTTCAACCAGTATGTTTTCGATACGCCCGATGGCATGGGCAGTTGACACCGCCTGTGTTGCAGCGACGTTAAGCTCGACCGTGCCGGAATCCCGCATGATGGCCACGGCCCTGTTGAACTCGGTATTGATTGCAGATTCGATCCGCGCGGCAGTGGTAAAATCGGGTTCTCTCAGCGCAAGACGCATTTGGGTCAGGGTCGAACATTGTTTCGATCGAGCGAAAACCCTTGCCATGCCAGCGGTAGTTAATCTGGAAACAGCCCACATCAAAGCTGCGCGCGCCTGCCTTGAAAATCTTGAACACATAGGTTTTGGCCTCGCTTTCAGAGGTGAACCAATACCCTTTACCTTCAACATTGATGGTCCACGGCCAGGGCAGGAACTGCCCGTCTACAGTACGACCTGTTTCAACACGTGAAATCGCGCGCAGAACGTCCAGCGGTACCCCTTCGGACAACGCCGCACGCCGTGCAGCCTGATCACACAGATCCCCGGTGTGCGCATTGGGCATGGCAAAGCCTGCTTGGGCTGCCGCCACAAGCATGAGCATGAAAAAGAACGGGATCTTTTGAATTGGCATTCTGCCGGTCCGGGATTCTGATCTGTCCCGGCCAAGCTAGCCAATGATCGGTTTACAGAGAGTAATCGGGGCTTCAATTTCGATCAATCCTGCGCCCGAAGACAACGCTGGTATTGGTGCGCAGGACGCCGGGGATCTTGGCCAGGTCGTCGACCAGAATGTCCAGATCTTCCAACCGGGGTGCCTCAGCCGAAAGCATCAGATCAAATTCACCATTGATGGACAGGCACAATTTAACCTCAGGATAAGCTTCAAGCCGCTTGACGATACGGGTCGTCTCTTTCTGTTGCACCTCAAGCATAACGATGACCTGCACTTTGGGAGTGTCTTCCGTTGACCCAAGGCGCACGGAATACCCCGTGATCACGCCGCGTTGCTCCATCCGGTTGATCCGTTCATGAACCGTCGTACGGGCCACACCCAGCGTAGCCGCAATCTGCGTGGTCGAGGCCCGGGCATTGGCTTGCAGGGCGGCGATAATGCGGCGGTCTAGCTGGTCCATTGGGGCTCCGGCTGATGGGTGCGGTTTCGGTGTAGGGCAGATCGGGGCAGCTGCTCAAGATCTGTGCGGCACGTTCGGATGAAGGTCGTCGATGATAATTGGGTGTGCGTGCGGGCCTGATCCGGTCAGATGCGGGTGATCGGCCGGCAGATCAGGGTGATCGTGTTCAATCACTTCCTGATCAAGGCGCGGCCATAAACTGAACGCGCCAACCACACCGGCCACAGACAGCGTTGCCATACTGCTGAGCGCCACTGTTGGTCCGAATGCAGTCATCAGCCACCCTGCAAGCGGGTAAAGCACCAGCCAACAGCCATGCGACAGGGTAAACTGAGCTGCAAAAACAGCGGGGCGGTCTTCGGGATGAGCTGACCGGGTCAGCAAGCGACCCGAGGGTGTCAGAGTGGTGGAATATCCAAAACCGGTAAACGCCCACAACAAGGTCAGCAGGCCAAGTGACAAGGGAACAGTTGCTGCCAGAATCGCGGCCACAGCTATGGACCCTGTGGCAAAAACGGCCCCCGAGATCATAACCCAACGATCCTCGATCCGATCCAGAAGGCGGGGCAGGGTAAAGGCGGCCAACATCGAACCACCTCCGAATCCGGCCAGCGCAATGGCCACTGCGCTTTCTGACAGTCCCAGATTGGCGCGCACGATGACCACGGTATTGACGATCACCATCGAGCTCAGCGCAGCCGCGCTCCAGCTGAGTGCGAGCAACCCGCGCAACCGGGGTGTTTTCAAATAGATTCGAATACCGCGTGTGGTGCGGTCATAGATTCCGCGGGGTTTGGTGGGTTTGGGCGACGGAAGGACGACCGAGACCACTAGCAATGCCGAAGCGACAAAGCCCAATGCCGTCCCCCAGAACAAGCTGTTGAAGCTGACCAGCAGCAGCAGGGCTGCAGCAAACATCGGGCTCAGCAGGCTTTCCATATCGTAAGCCAGGCGCGACAGGGACAGGGCCCGTGTATATTCCGCTTCATCCGGCAACACATCAGGAATCGTTGCCTGAAAGGCAGGTGTGAACCCTGCCGAAGCCGATTGCAGCACAAAGATCAACACGTAGATCTGCCAGATTTCCGTCACGAAAGGCAGGCACAGTGCAACGGCCGCGCGGATCAGGTCCAAAACGACCAGCATCTTGCGGCGATCCAAACGTTCGGCGAAGGCGGCCGCCAGCGGTGCAACGGTGACATAGGCAATCATCTTGATCGTCAGCGCAGTGCCCAGGACCAGGCCCGCAGCATCCCCCGCCAGATCGAATGCCAGCAGGCCCAGGGCAACAGTCGCCAATCCGGTGCCTGTCAAGGCGACGATCTGAGCGGCGAACAGGTGGCGGTAGGTGCGGTTCTTCAGAATGCTCAGCATGGCTTAGAGGTATTTCGTAATCGCTTTGAAATCTTCGATCCCGCTGCCAGCGTCTTCGGCGGACAAGCAATGATCGATGTGATCGTGAATCAACGCGCGTTTGGCATTGGTGACAGCCTTTTCCACGGCGAACAACTGTTGGGCAACGTCCGAACAGGGGGCCTGGCTTTCCAGCATGGCAATGACTTTGGCCAGGTGCCCGTGGGCGCGCTTTAGTCGGGCCGTGATTTGTGGATGCGACTCATGAGTATGATTAGGCATGGTATATCCTTATCCCCCCCATGGGGATAAGATCAAGAGCCTGGCGCTGAACAGCCCGCGATTTTTGGACGGCGTTGAGTTTAGGGGCCAAACCGCCTATCTCGGGGACAATAGCGCTCAGAGGATTAGTCGCGTGGCGAACCATTTGTACAAAAACGATCTGCCCGACGGGCTGGATCTGGGCCCCGTTGTGGCCATTGACTGCGAAACCATGGGTTTGAACCCGCATCGCGACCGCTTATGCGTGATCCAGATGTCGGGTGGTGATGGCAACAGTCACATCGTTCAGGTTGAAAAAGGCCAAACCGAAGCACCAAACCTGTGCGCCATGCTGGAAAACCCTGACGTGCTTAAGCTGTTCCATTTCGGGCGGTTTGACATCGCAGCCATGTACCACACCTTTGGTGCGTTGGCCGCTCCGGTTTATTGCACCAAGATCGCCAGCCGTTTGGTGCGCACATACACTGACCGCCACGGCTTGAAAAACTTGTGTCAGGAACTGATCGGTGTCGACATTTCGAAACAACAGCAGATGAGCGATTGGGGAGCCGAGTCTCTGACAGATGCTCAACTGGACTATGCAGCCTCGGATGTTCTGTACCTGCACCGTCTGCGGGATGAATTGAACAAGCGCCTTGCACGTGAAGATCGGACCGAGATGGCGCAAGCCTGTTTTGATTTCCTTCCGATGCGTGCGAAACTGGACCTCGCAGGCTGGCCCGAAACGGATATTTTTGCACACTCATGACTGATAACGAGTCCTTTCTGAAAACCGCCCGTCAGGTCGTTACAGATGAAGCCCGCGCGCTGGACGTGTTGGCCGAAAGTCTGGACGACCATTTTGCAGAAGCCGTGCAAATGATCCTGCAGGCGAAGGGTCGCATCATCGTGAGCGGTATCGGTAAATCGGGTCACATCGGGCACAAGATAGCCGCCACCTTGGCCAGCACTGGTACGCCAGCCTATTTTGTGCATCCGGCCGAGGCCAGCCATGGTGATCTGGGCATGGTCTCCAAGGGTGACGTGGTATTGGCGATCTCGAATTCGGGCGAAGCGCCAGAACTTGCCAATCTGCTGGCCTTTACCCGCCGGTTCGGGATTCCGCTGATTGGTCTGTCCAGTAAGCCTGAAAGCACGCTGATGAAACAGGCGGACGTGCATCTTCTGATCCCGTCTTTGGGTGAGGCATGCGGCTTTGGCATGGTGCCTTCGATCTCGACGACATTGACCTTGGCAATGGGCGACGCGTTGGCGATTGCTTTGATGAAGTACCGGGATTTCAAGCCCGAGAATTTCCGTGACTTTCATCCAGGTGGTAAACTTGGCGCGCAGCTCAGCAAGGTGCGCGATCTGATGCACGCGGATATGCCTGTGGTCACGTCCGGCACTCCGATGAGCGAGGCTTTGTTGGTCATGAGCCAAAAAAGCTTTGGTGTCGTTGGTGTCACCGATGATGCAGGCCGCCTGCTGGGCATTGTCACCGATGGCGACTTGCGCCGCAATATGGACGGCTTGCTAGACAAGAGCACCCAAGAGGTCATGACCCGTGATCCAATGACGATTGCGCCAAACGCGCTGGCGGAAGAGGCCGTTGCGATCATGAATGAGCGCAAGATAACCTCTTTGTTCGTGGTCGACCCTGACGCTGACGGACAGGCGCAGGGCTTGTTGCACATCCACGACTGCCTGCGCGTCGGTTTGGGCTGAGGGAGGGCGACGTGGACAGATATTCCCGCATGGTGCAGTTCCTGAAGGTGCTGTTGCCGCTTGCGGCGATTGTCTTGCTTTCCACCGTCTTCTTGCTGTCCCGCAGTATCGAAACAAATGTATCTGTGCCGTTCGCGCAAAATGACATCGATGAACGGCTGGCGCAGCAAGTTGTAACTCAGCCAAACTATCAGGGGACCACGCGCAAGGGTGAGGACGTTCATATCGAGGCAACGCAAGCGACGCAGGGCAACGAGAACGCGACCCCGACTGCCTCAGAATTCCGTGGCCGGTTTGGCTTGCTGAGCGGTGGAACGATACTGCTGGACTCCAACTCGGGTTTAATCCGCCCTGACGAAGGCACAGCCACTTTTGTCGGCGACGTGGTGATCACCACCGCTGACGGGCTTCAGGTCACAACCGATCTACTCAACACATCTTTGGATGAAATCCGCGGCGACACACCGGGACAGGTGAATGGTACCGGGCCGATCGGCAACTTTTCCGCCGGGCGCATGACTTTTGGGACGGAAAAAAAGGATGGTCCGGTCCATATTGTTTTTACAGATGGTGTGAAGCTGATATACGAGCCTGAAAAGGCAGAAAGATAACTTGTGTTCGATTTTCGTTTTGTTCCACTGTGTCTCGCTGTAATCGCGGGTACCGCGACCGCGCAAGAGTCGCAGGTGGCCTTTGGTTCTGCAAATGCCGACCCAAGCCTGCCGGTTGAGGTGACTTCGGAGACATTGAACGTCAATCAGGAAGATGGATCTGCCGAGTTCATTGGCAATGTCATCGTTGTGCAAGGCGAAATGCGGCTTACGGCGGAACGTGTTCTGGTGATCTACAACCAGGAACGCTCGGCCATTGAACGGATGGAAGCGACCGAAAACGTGGTTCTGGTCAGCCCACCGGACGCAGCCGAAGGGGATTGGGCAGAGTACACAATCGATTCCGGTGTGATTGTGATGAAGGGCAATGTCCTTCTGACGCAGGGACCCAGCGTCATCAGTGGCGATCAGATGAACGCTAATCTGACAACAGGCAAGGCGACCATGACCGGGCGGGTCAAAACGATCTTGCAGCAGGGCAACAACTGATGGCGGGTCCGAGCCTGACATTGGCCGAAGGCAGTTCAGGCCTGCGCATCGAGAAGCTGCGAAAATCTTACCGGAAAAAGACGGTTATTCGCGATGTCTCGATGACGCTGGACCGGTCCGAGGTCGTAGCGCTTTTGGGGCCGAACGGGTCAGGCAAGACCACGACCTTCTATTCCGTCGCAGGGCTTGTGTTTCCCGAAGCAGGTAAAGTGACAATTGATGGTCAGAACGTCACAACTCTGCCGATGTATCGGCGTGCACGCTTGGGGATCGGCTATTTGCCGCAGGAAATGTCGATTTTCCGCGGTATGAGTGTCGAAGACAACATTGCCGCTGTATTGGACATTACGGTTCCGCACGCACACAGGCGTAAGGAACGCCTGGAAGAACTGTTGTCGGATTTTTCCATAGAACATTTGCGCCGCGCGCCCGCTTTGGCCCTGTCCGGTGGTGAACGCCGCCGTGTCGAGATCGCGCGCTGTTTGGCGGCCGATCCGAAATATCTGTTGTTGGACGAACCTTTTGCAGGGGTTGATCCGATCAGTGTCGGGGATATACGACATCTGGTGGCCGACCTCAAAAAACGGGGAATCGGTGTGCTGATCACGGATCACAACGTCCGGGAAACGCTGGAAATTGTGGATCGCGCCTATATCCTGCATGACGGCCAGGTGCTGATGTCCGGCACGCCCGACGAAGTTGTCGAAAACGAGAATGTGCGTCGGGTCTATTTGGGCGAAAACTTCCGTATTTCATAGGCTTGAACCGGTTTGCATCAGATGCATGACGGAAATCGCGTATATACACGCCTGTTTTGATTGACTCTTCCTTCGTCTCTTGCCTCAATTGGACTATGGCATTTACTCGGTTCCAGTCTGGATCTCGATCTCCCTTCTTTGAAGGGCAGGATTTAAGGCAACCGCAGAAAATGCCGCGACCCCCCACCCGATAAAAACAAGTTCGTCGCGTACCGTGACGTCAGAATGGGTGTGAATTGTGAAGGAGATCACATGCGTTACCAAATCAGCGGAAAACAGATCGACATCGGCGCGGCCTTGCAGACACACGTGCAAACCGAGCTGGGCGAGGTTGTGGGCAAATATGCTCAGCGGCCGACAGATGCCAACGTCGTCTTTTCCCGTTCAGCGCATGAATATGTATGCGAGACAACGGTGCACCTGTCCACGGGCCTGACAGCCCAGGCCAAGGCGCACGCTACCGAGATTTACGCAGCGTTTGAGGCATGCTGCGACAAGATGGAAACCCAATTGCGCCGCTATAAGCGCCGCCTGAAGGACCACCACAAGGACCGGGCAGAGCCGGTTGAACTCTTTGGTGCGTCCTCTTATATCCTCGCCTCTGACGAATCGGACACGGCGGACGAGCCCGAATCGCTGCAGCCCATGATTGTGGCTGAGATGGAGACGAAAATTCCGTCTCTGAGCGTTGGGGAAGCCGTGATGCAAATGGAACTTGCTGGCGCTCCGGTGCTGGTGTTCAGGAATGAGAACAAGGATGGATTGAACGTTGTCTACCGTCGCGACGACGGTAACATCGGCTGGATCGATCCGTAACAGGCAAGAAAACGGGGCCGCACCCGCACATGCGGGTGCCGTGCCATGGAGCGTGATCATGGAGCTTTCGAGCATACTCAAGCCCGAGGCAGTGCGTGTACTTTCGGCCGCTTCCAGCAAGAAGCGGTTGTTTCAGGAAATCGGCGACGTTGCCGCCGCGACCCAGGGCCTTGATGCCCAGGCGGTTGTCGACTCTCTGCTTGAGCGCGAAAGCCTTGGGCCAACCGGAGTTGGACATGGCGTCGCGCTGCCCCACGCGCGACTGTCTGAACTTGAGGCGGTTTCAGGCGTCTTCGTCATGCTGGAAAAACCGATCGATTTCGGTTCGGTTGATCGTCAGCCGGTGGATATTGCCTTTGCGCTGTTCGCGCCTGAAGAGGCGGGTGTGGATCACCTCAAAGCGCTGGCTTTGGTGTCGCGTACGCTGCGGGATACCTCGGTCTGCACCAAACTTCGGGCGAACCCCGATCCGGTTAAGCTCTATGCAATTTTGACCGAAGCTCAATCCATGCAAGCTGCATGATGGAATAAAAAAAGCCCCCAAAATTCGGGGGCTTTTTGCAAAATCTCTGAACTGGATCAGCCGCCGGTTCCCATTTCCAGCGTCCACCAGATTTTTCCACCATTTTCCTGATGCCAGGCGAACCCCATCTGGGTTGCCTTCGGGTCCATGATCACAGCGCGCGGTCCGGGTTCTTGCATCCAGGCCGCCAGTGTCTCGGTCTCGGTCTCGTAGGTTTCGGAAATCGCTTCGCCAAGGAATGTACCAAAATATCCGACCCGCGCGGCACGATCGATTGGGGACGACCCATCCGACCCAAAGTGCCAAGGGCGGTTCTGGCGTGCCATATCCTTTGAGTGAGTCGCAGCGGCCGCGTTCAACTGAGAGTTCAATTGCACAGATTGCAGGCCCTGAGCCTGACGCAAGGCATTGACCGAATCAAGCATTCGGAATTGCAGTTTTTCGGGATTGCCGCGGATTTTGTAGACCGTGGGCAAGGGGCGGCCATCCGCACCAATAGTGGTGGGCTGGGTGCTTGTACATGCCGCAAGCGCGACAAAGCAAATCAACAGTAAAGAAACGATACGCGTCATGATCGACCTGATAATTGTGTTGTCACCCGGCATAGCGTGCCTGACTGCGCTGAGCAAACGTACATTCGTCTATACTCGCGTGATTCTGCCGGTTTGGTTTGCGACTGAAGCATTCTCGCAATAGAATGGACCAGATTTCAGAGCTTACTAGAACACAGGACCCGTTCGTCATGGTCAAAAAGCGTATTCTGTCACCCACGCGCCGGGTGTTTCTGTCCGGTGTAACCGCCTCGCTGGCGACACCGGCGCTGGCGCAATATATTCCAGGCGACCCGCTGCGCCCTGCACCCGAGCCCGAACCGCCCGTGCGCCGGAATGTGTCAGGGTTTCGTGCTCTGGACTGGCAGCCCTATTTCTCGAACACGAGGAACGGAGCAATTTTGGTCGATACAGTGTCACGCGCGCTGCATTATTGGTCAGATGATCAATCTACATACAAACTCTACCCCTCTTCGGTGCCTTTGACCGAAGAGATGACCCGTCGCGGGCGCACCAGCGTGATCCGCAAAGTTGAAGGCCCCAGTTGGTCGCCGACACCGTCGATGAAGAGAAGAAATCCGGAATGGCCCGACTATATCCCGCCGGGGCCAGATAACCCTCTGGGAACGCACGCTTTATATCTGGGCTGGAAATATTATCGCATTCACGGCACCCACGATACGCGCAAAATTGGGCGACGTTCGTCGAATGGCTGTATTGGCCTCTTCAACGATGATATTGCTGAACTGTTTTCTATGGCGAAGGTCGGCACGCAAGTGTTGCTAATTTGACGACATTTTCCTTCGCGAAGCCGCTTAGCGCTCAAGTTGCAATTGCAATCCAGCGCCAATGCTGATTAGAAAAAAACACGAGGTAAGTCTTAGGTGCGCGGTTCCGGGCATTGGAACCGTGCAAATTCTGGAGGTTAATATGAAAAAACTCGTTCTCGCCGCAGCTCTGACCGCCGCAGCTTCGACCGCATACGCTGGCAACCTGGAAGAGCCGGTTGTTGAAGCACCTGTTGTTGTTGAAGAAACTCAAGGTTCGTCGCAGGGCATCATCCTGCCGCTGATCCTGCTGGTTGTTGTTGCTGCTGCTGTTGCTGCAAGCTAAGCCAACACGGAATTCTTGAAAAAGGCGGTGGAGCAATCCACCGCCTTTTTTGTTTCTGAAAGCCAAAACAGGCGAAAAGCGTTCAAAACCAATTGAATCGCTCGCGCCGTGCGTTGTGTTCCGCAAAGCTAGTCCATCCAGCCGCGAAGATTGTCCTCGACGACCTTGCCCAGGGCGGCGATATGTGCGTCGTCGTCGTTCAGACAGGGGATGTAGGTGAAGGTTTCACCGCCTGCTTCTTCGAAGCTTTCCTTGATCTCTTCGTTGATCTCTTCGAGCGTTTCGATGCAATCGGCCGAGAAGGCAGGGGCGATGACGGCAATGTTCTTCTTACCTTGCTTTGCCAGATCTGCCACGTGATCCACTGTGTAAGGCTTTAGCCACTCTTCCGGACCGAATCGCGACTGAAATGTCGACACAAGCTGGTCATCAGACCAACCCAACCGTTCTTTCAGCAGCCGGGATGTCTTTGCACACTGGCAATGATAGGGATCCCCTTGCTGAAGATAGCGATCCGGCATTCCGTGGTACGAACAGACAAGAATGTCGGGTGTTGTCTCCATATCCGCATAGGCGCGCTCAACAGATTGCGCCAGCGCGTCGATGTAACTGGGCTGGTCGAAATAGGCGGGCACGGTGCGGGATGCTGGTTGCCAGGCTTCGTTCATCAACGCGCGGAAAAACTGGTCGTTGGCCGTGGCCGTCGTTGCGCCGGCGTATTGCGGATAGAGCGGGAAGAACAGAATGCGGTCACACCCTGCGGCCACCATCTCGCGTACTTTGGATTTGGTTGACGGGTTGCCATATCGCATACAGAAATCGACCATTACCTGGTCGCCGTACCGGTCATGCATCGCCGCCCGCAGCTTGGCGGTCTGATCCTTGGTAATCGTCATCAATGGGCTTTCACCTTTGTCGTGATTCCAGATCGATTTATAAGCTTCGCCCGAGCTGAAAGGCCGTTTGCTCAGGATTATGGCCTGCAGAATCGGCTGCCATTTCCATTTCGGATAATCGATGACACGCTGATCTGACAGAAACTCGTTCAGATACCGCCGCATGGGCCAATAGGTGTAATCGTCCGGCGTGCCCAGATTGGCCAGCAAAATGCCGACGCGACCCATCCTGATCTTGGGATGATCCGTAGGAGCGTGTGCGGGGCGGGTAGCATCGAACATATGGGACTTCCTGAATTTCTAGTGGTCCGGCCTGAGATAAGGGGATTTATCCGCACGTCAATCAGGCAGTTTGCCCTCGGTGGTGCGCAAGGCGTCAGCCAGACGGGCTTGGGCCGATCCCGGGCGCAGCGGTTTGGGTTGGCTATCGTGCGGCGACCATCCGGTCAGGCAGATCAGGTCGAATGTTGCTGTCAGGCGGCCTGAAGCGGTCGAAAAGTGATCCGCATAGATACGCTGCGCGGCTTCGAACACAGCCCGTCTGGTCGGGCGCTTAAGCCGTGCAGACAAGGCGTTGGTTTCACCCATATGGCGCAGATCGCGCATCAGATGCCAAATGTCGCGGTATTCCGCCGTCAGCGGCACTGAATCCGCTACAGGCAAAGCCAGACCGGCCCGTTGCAACAATCCACCCATGTCTCGAAGTTCCGCCATCGGAGCGATGCGAGGGCTCAGGCCGCCCGTGATCTCAATCTCAGCCTGTCCCAATGCGGCGCGCAGTTCGTGCAAAGTTTCCCCGCCCAAACACACGACCAGCAAAAGCCCGTCGGGCCGCAATGCCCTGTGGCATTGGATCAGCTGCCCAACCGAATCATTGGCGCAATGCAGGGCCATTGCGTGGATGACCAGATCATGGGCGCCGGGCTGAAGCGCCAGCACGTCGTCATCCTGGACCAAGGCAGCACCGGAAAGAACGCCGTCCCAAAGCCGCGGAAACGAGCTCACGATCGCAGGCGCTGTAAAGGCTTTGTTAACCATAGAGAGCCGATCCTGCACCTCGTCAATTACGGCGCGATGCAGGAAGAAGGCGTCATCCTGTGCACGGGCGCGGTGGCGCAGGATGGTTTTGCGATCAAACAGAGAGGGTGCGTTGGGCTCGGGCAGTTTCATGGCACGCAAGTATCGCATCGCGCAGCGGATTCAAACCGCACTTGCACTGATTTACCCGTCCCGCTGCATGGGATGCGGCGCGCTGACCGAGTCAGATTTTGGGCTGTGTGGATCCTGCTGGCGTGAAACGCCCTTTATTGGAGGCACCGTTTGCGAAAGCTGCGGAGTGCCGCTGATGGGTGCGCAGGACGGGTATCGGATTGAATGCGACGATTGTCTGAAAGCCCCACCGCCATGGGATGCTGGTCGATCAGCGTTGATGTATGATGGCAAGGCGCGGACATTGGTCCTTGCTCTGAAGCATGGTGACCGGCCCGAATTGGCTCGCCCAGCAGCCCGTTGGATGGCGCAAGCGGGGCGTGAACTGCTTCGACCGGATATGGTGATCGCCCCGGTGCCGCTGCATTGGTCTCGTCTGCTCAAACGGCGCTACAATCAGTCGGCCCTGTTGGCGCAGTATCTGGGTCAGGACAGTGGGCTGGACTGTGTGCCTGACCTGTTGGTGCGAAACAGACGAACACCGGTTCTGGATGGCAAAACGGCGCAAGAACGGGCCGAGGTTTTGAAAGATGCGATTCGCGTCCACCCGCGCAGGGCAAGGCATCTGAAAGCCCGCGACGTGTTACTGGTGGATGATGTGATGACCTCTGGCGCGACTTTGGCCGCCTGTACCCGTGTGTGTCAGGCCGCAGGGGCAAATCATATTTTCGTGTTGGCACTGGCGCGCGTTGCCAAGGATGCCTAATTCGCCCAAGATTGCGCGAAACCCGAAGGGAACGGAAAATGAAGCCGGTAGAAATCTATACCTCGCCGCTATGCGGTTTTTGTCATGCGGCCAAACGTCTGCTGAAACAAAAAGGCGTTGAGTTCAAGGAAGTCGACGTGCTGATGCACCCCAAACGCAAACCCGAGATGATCCAGCGGGCCGGTGGCAAACGCACCGTGCCGCAGATTTTTATCGGCACAGAACATGTGGGTGGTTGTGACGATCTGTATGAACTGGAACGTCAGGGCAAGCTCGACCGGCTGCTGGCGGCCTGATGAAGACCGCGCTGCTGCAGATCACCTCGTCGGACGATCCGGCCGAAAATTTGGACATGGTGCGCGCCATGATGGCTAAGGCCGCCGGGCAAGGCGCGCGGTTCATTTTGACGCCTGAGGTTACGAACTGCGTTTCGACCAGCACCACGCGGCAGCGCGAGGTTCTGCAGCATGAAGAAGACGACATCACCCTGGCGGGCTTGCGCGAAGAGGCCGCCAAACTGGGTGTGTGGCTTTTGATCGGTTCGCTGGGGATCAAAACCCATGACGCGGATGGCCGCTTTGCCAACCGGTGCTTCATGATCGACCCGCAGGGTCAGGTCGTAGCGCGCTATGACAAAATCCACATGTTCGACGTGCAGGTCACGGAAACCGAGACCTTCCGCGAATCGGCCAATTACCGGCCCGGCGACCGCGCGGTTGTGGCTGAGACCGATTTTGGCAAGGTGGGGCTGACCATCTGCTACGATATCCGCTTCCCACATTTGCACGCTGCTCTGGCGCAGGCGGGGGCACGCATCCTGACGGTTCCAGCAGCGTTTTCACCTGTGACTGGTGCCGCGCATTGGGAATCGCTGTTGCGCGCCCGCGCGATCGAGACCGGGTGTTGGGTGCTGGCTCCGGCACAGACCGGAGAACATCCCAAGACGCGCGGAAAAACCCGCTACACGCACGGCCACAGCATGGTTGTCGCCCCGTGGGGGGAGGTGCTGATCGACGCAGGTACCGATCCGGGCATTCACATTTTCGATTTGGATGATAGTTCTGTGACAGAGGCGCGCCGGCGTGTGCCCTCCTTGACGCATGTGCGGCCTTTCGAAGGGCCATGATCCAGAACTGAGCTATGACGTACGAAAAAAATGCCCTGGCGGTCACGCTGTTCAGCGAGATTCTGACTGCAGACCAATTGTTGCGCAACCGGCTGAGCCGGGTGCTGCCCAAGGGCATGGAAATCTCGCATTTCTCGGTGCTGAATCATCTTGTCTTTGTTGGGGATGAGCGGACCCCGGCGCAACTGGCCAGCACCTTCCACGTCACGCGCGGAGCCATGACAAACACCTTGGCCAAGCTGGAATGGGCCGGATACATCCACATCCGCCCCGACTGGGACGACGCCCGCCGCAAGATGGTGGCGATCAGCCCCGCCGGTCGGCGGGCACGGGATCAGGCGATTTCGTCGATTGCCCCGCTGATCAACCGCGTGGTCGGAGAGCTGGGGCTGGAGCGTGTCCGCAGCACGCTGCCCGTACTGAGAGATTTACGGTTGCAGTTAGAGGGGGAGTAGGATTCACCCCGGCTTCACACTCGCCGTCACGTAATTCACGCTTAGATCCCGGTCTGAGATCGACCAACTCCACAGAATCGGGTTGAACACGAACCCCTTGCGATCCACCGGGTCCAGCCCGGCCTGGCGCAGTAGCTCGAACAGTTCGTCAGGTGTGATAAACTTGTTCCACTCATGCGTGCCGCGGGGCAGCCAGCGCATGACGACCTCGGCCCCGAAGATGGCCATCGCATAGGATTTCGGATTGCGGTTGATGGTGGAACAAATCTGCAGCCCGCCGGGTTTCAGCAAGTGTTGCGTGGCGGTCAGGTAACTTTGCGGGTCGGCGACATGCTCGACAACTTCCATGTTCAGCACAACGTCGAACTGCTCACCAGCGGCGGCCATGTCTTCGGCCGTTGTGTGGCGATAGTCAATCTCCAAGCCCGATTGTTCCGCATGGATGCGGGCGACAGGCAGATTGCGTTCGGCTGCGTCGGCGCCCACGACCGTCGCACCCAAGCGCGCCATCGGTTCACTGAGCAGCCCGCCACCGCAGCCGATATCCAGCAGGCGCAGGCCCTCGAACGGGTTCGGCGCGGTCAGATCACGGTCAAACTCACCTGCAATCTGCTGTGTGATATAATCCAGACGGCACGGATTCAGCATGTGCAGAGGTTTGAATTTCCCGTGAGGATCCCACCATTCTGCCGCCATCGCCTCGAATTTTGCGATCTCGGATGGGTCCACCGTGTTCGGATGCGCTTGCATTCCTGTCTCCGTGTGCTCTTTTACGCTTAAGGACTATATAGGGCCATAATGGACAAGTACCCGGACCAAAAGCGCGCAGTTCAATATCTGTACCCGCCGATCGACCCGTTCGATCAGCGCATGGTCGATATGGGCGATGGGCACCGTATCTATGTGGAACAATGCGGCAATCCCGATGGGATACCGGTTGTTATCCTTCACGGCGGTCCAGGGGGCGGCTGCAGCCCTGCTATGCGGCGCTATTTTGATCCGCGTGCGTACAGGGTGATTCTGTTTGATCAGCGCGGATGTGGTCGGTCCAGACCCACCGCATCGGTCGAAAACAACACGACGTGGCATCTTGTCGCTGATATCGAGCGGCTGCGCGAACTGTTCGAAATTGATGAGTGGATCGTGTTTGGCGGAAGCTGGGGGGCGACGCTGGCGTTGATCTATGCGCAGACGCATCCGGATCGGGTCAGCCGTCTGGTGCTGCGCGGTGTGTTTCTGGCCACGCAGGCCGAGCTGGATTGGTTCTATGGCGGCGGGGCCGGGCGGTTCTGGCCCGAGCACTGGCAGAAGTTCACTGCCCTGCTGCCCGAGGGTGAGCTGGACGATACAATTGCCGCTTATAATAAGCGCCTGTTCTCGGGCGATCGCGCGACCGAGATCCTGTATGCACGCGCCTGGTCGCATTGGGAAAACGCGCTGGCCTCGATCCATACCAACGGATCGGTGGGCGAAAGTCCGGGTGAATACGCCCGCACCTTTGCGCGGCTCGAGAATCACTATTTCATCAACAAGGCGTTTCTGGAGAGGGATGGGCAGATTCTGGATCAGATGGACCGGATCGCCGATATTCCCGGACATATCGTTCAGGGGCGGTATGACATGATCTGCCCGCCTCAGGCTGCATGGAATCTGGCTGAGCGCTGGCCCAATGCCGAGTTGAAGATGGTGCGGCAGGCGGGACATGCGCTGTCTGAACCCGGCATCAGCGCCGAGCTTGTGCGCATCATGGATCGCGTGGCGGAGGGTGTGGCATGACCCGGATTGACCGCCGTGCCTTGTTTGCCTCGGGTGCCGCTGCCGCGCTGCTGGCGGCGACCGGTGCGTCCTTGGCGGATACGCCGAAGAAAGGCGGCACGTTGCGGCTGGCCGTTCCGCGCGACGACAGCCTTGAACAAGTTGCACGCGGGGCTGTTTTCGACACTCTGACCGAGATCGCGCCTGACGGAACGTTGCGGGGTGAGCTTGCAACAGGGTGGCAGACCGATGCCGACGCACGGATCTGGACCTTTGATCTGCGCGATGATGCGGTCTTCCACGACAGCGCGCCGTTGGAAATTGCCGACGTTTTGTCCGTTCTAGCGGAAGTTGGTCGTGCCGAAGCCATGGCCCCCAATCGCGTGCACTTGGAATTGGCTCAGGCCAGTCCGGGTCTGCCGTTCATGTTGGCGGACAGCCGGTTTGTTATTACGCGAGCGGGGCAAACTGTGTCGCCATTGCACGCCGCCAACGGCACTGGCTGTTACCGCGTAGAACGGGCCGAGGATGGACGGCATTTCCTCGGTCGCCGCGTGGCTGGGCATTACAAGGATGGTCAGGCCGGATGGGTCGATGCGATAGAGGTCATCGTGATCCCGGATGCCAAAGTACGAGCCGAAGCGCTGCGCGATGGTTATGTAGATGTGGCGGCTCTGCCGGATAACGCGGAAATGCAGGGCGTGCGCGGTCTTCGGTTTCACCCGTCCGAGGCGGACCTGGCCCTTGCTGTAGCTGGCGCTGTCGGGATGCCACGCCAGATTGCCGGGTCGTCGGTGCTGGACGATGGCCGTATCGCAGAACGGTGGTGGATGGCGTAAATCTGATTGCGACTCCCGCCGGGGGTTGCAGACTCGGACCATCCTGCGTATATGCAGTTTCAACAGCGGCGCGTTGGACTTCTGGTTCAAGGCTCCACCGGAAAATTCGACGGGCCGCGCGCCCGTTTTTTTGTGCCCGATTGAAGGGTAGAGAACCAGATGACAAACGACCTGATAGCCAAAGCTGCCATTGACCGGCGACTGGCCGAGATCATCACCCCCGTGATTGAGGATCTGGGGTATGAACTTGTGCGCATTCGCCTGATGAGTGGCAAGCAGACCACGCTGCAGATCATGGCTGACAAGCCAGACGGTGGCATCGAAGTGGACGACTGCGCCGAGATTTCCAATGCGGTCAGCGCCACGCTGGACGTCGAGGATCCGATCCTTGATGCGTATACGCTTGAGGTCTCTAGCCCCGGAATCGACCGCCCTCTCACCCGCCTCAAGGACTTTGAGACCTTCGAAGGCTATGAGGCCAAGATCGAGACCGCCGAACTGATCGACGGCCGCCGCCGTTTTAAGGGTGAATTGGCCGGGATCGAAGGGGATGAGGTTCTGATCAACATCCCCGAGGGGGACGAGACGATCACCATCGGTTTGCAATTCGACTGGCTGAGCGACGCCAAGCTGGTCCTGACCGATGATCTGATCAAGGAAATGCTGCGCCAGCGCAAAGACGCGGGCGCCCTGAACGAAAACGCTTTCGACGAGATTGAGACCGAAGGGTCCGAAGAGGAGACGAACTGATGGCAATCACCTCAGCCAACCAGCTGGAGCTGCTGCAGACCGCCGAGGCCGTGGCCCGCGAAAAGATGATCGACCCCGGTCTGGTTGTCGAAGCGATGGAGGAATCGCTCGCCCGTGCCGCCAAGAGCCGTTACGGCGCGGAAATGGACATTCGCGTGTCCATCGACCGCAAGACCGGCAAGGCGACCTTCACTCGCGTGCGCACTGTGGTCGAGGATGAAGAGCTTGAGAACTATCAGGCCGAGATGACCGTCGAGCAGGCGCGCCAGTACATGGAATCGCCCGAGGTTGGTGACGTCTTCGTCGAAGAAGTGCCGCCGGTTGAAATGGGCCGGATCGCGGCGCAGTCCGCGAAACAGGTGATCCTGCAAAAGGTCCGCGAAGCGGAACGTGATCGTCAGTACGAAGAATTCAAGGATCGTGCGGGCACCATCATCAACGGCGCGGTCAAGCGCGAAGAATTTGGCAATGTCATTGTCGATCTGGGTGGTGCCGAGGCTGTTCTGCGCCGCAATGACAAGATCGGTCGCGAAAGCTATCGCCCAAATGACCGCGTGCGCGCCTATATCAAGGAAGTGCGCCGCGAAGTGCGTGGCCACCAGATCTTCCTTTCGCGTACCGCGCCGGAATTCATGGCCGAGCTGTTCAAAATGGAAGTGCCGGAAATCTATGACGGCATCATCGAGGTCAAGGCCGTGGCTCGTGACCCCGGCTCGCGCGCCAAGATTGCCGTGATATCGTATGACGGGTCAATCGACCCGGTTGGTGCTTGCGTCGGTATGCGCGGCAGCCGCGTGCAGGCCGTTGTGAACGAACTGCAGGGCGAAAAGATCGACATCATCCCGTGGAACGAAGATCAGCCGACCTTCCTGGTGAACGCGCTGCAGCCCGCCGAGGTCTCCAAGGTGGTTCTGGACGAAGAAGCCGGCAAGATCGAGGTTGTCGTGCCGGAAGAGCAGCTGAGCCTTGCCATCGGTCGCCGCGGTCAGAACGTACGTCTGGCAAGCCAGCTGACCGGTCTGGACATCGACATCATGACCGAAGCAGAAGAATCGGCGCGTCGCCAGAAAGAGTTCGAAGCCCGCACCAAGCTGTTCATGGACAGCCTGGATCTGGATGAATTCTTTGCACAACTCTTGGTTTCGGAAGGCTTTACCAACCTCGAAGAGGTCGCCTATGTCGAAATCGATGAACTGTTGGTCATTGACGGTGTTGACGAAGGCACCGCGCAAGAACTGCAGACACGTGCCCGCGAATTCCTGGAAGCACAGGCGAAAGCGGCTTTGGACGCGGCCCGTGCACTGGGCGCCGAGGACAGTCTTATTGAATTTGAGGGCCTGACACCCCAGATGGTAGAAGCGCTGGCCAAGGATGATGTGAAGACCTTGGAAGACTTCGCAACCTGCGCCGACTGGGAATTGGCCGGTGGCTGGACCACAGTCGATGGCGAACGCATCAAGGATGACGGTATACTTGAACCTTTCGGTGTGACGCTGGAAGAAGCGCAGGACATGGTCATGACCGCACGTATCCTGCTGGGTTGGGTTGATCCGGCCGAGCTGGAGCAAGCGGAAGAAGACATCGACGGCGACGCAGAAGACGAGGAGGTCGAGGCCTGATCTCAGGCCTCGGGTGGCGCGTATGGCTCGCGGTGGCGTCCATAAGGATCGGTCTGACGGACCCGAACGCAAGTGCATCGCCACGGGCGAAGTTCAGCCAAAATACGGGCTGATCCGCTTTGTGACGGGACCGGACGGTCAGGTTTATCCCGATGTTGCGGCAAAACTGCCGGGGCGCGGGGTCTATGTGGCGGCAGATCGTGCCGCACTGGACAAGGCCGTTGGCAAGAAACTGTTTGCGCGCGGGTTCAAGGCACAGGTTTCTGTGTCGAAGGATCTGAGCGACGAAGTCGAAAAACAGATCGCGCGTCGCGTGGTTGAGTTGCTCAGCCTGGCGCGTAAATCCGGTGACGCGGTTGCCGGATATGAAAAGGTCAAGACGTGGCTGGACCGGGAAGAGGCGCAAGTGCTGCTTCAGGCCATTGATGGATCGGGGCGCGGCAAGTCCAAACTCAGCACGCCGCACTTCGGAAAATACATCGGTTGGCTGACTGCGGACGAATTAGGGCAGGCATTTGGGCGCCAAACAGTGATTCATGCTGCCATGGCCTCTGGCGGACTCGCCAAACGTGTTGTAGAGGAAGCGCAGCGCCTGCGTGGCTTGCGCGAAACGGATGACGGCGGCAGGGGCCGCGCGGAAGGGTAAGAAGCTTTATGAGCGATAATGACGGCAAAAAGACATTGGGTCTTCGTGGCGGGGCACGCCCCGGAAATGTGAAACAGAGTTTCAGCCACGGACGCACCAAGAATGTCGTGGTGGAAACCAAACGCAAGCGCGTGGTGGTCCCCAAGCCGGGCGCGGCAAAGCCGGGTGGCGGTGCTGCACCTTCGGGTGATCCGTCGCGTCGCCCTGCGGGTATTTCCGACGCGGAAATGGCACGCCGGATGAAGGCATTGCAGGCCGCCAAGGCCCGCGAGGCTGAAGAGGCCGCCGCCCGCGAGGCTGCAGAAAAGGCGCGCGAAGAAGAGCGTGCCCGCCGCCGTGCGGAACAGGAAGCCAAGGAACGTGAACAGCGTGAGGCTGAAGAGCGCGCCCGTCAAAAGGCGGAAGAGGAAGAGCGCAAGCGCATAGAGGCGGAAGAAGCCGCCAAACGCGCCGCTACAGCGCCCGCACCGGAAGAGCCTAAAGCGGCACGCGCCCCGGCCAGCAAGCCTGCACCCGCTGCGACCCCGCGCAAGCAGGATCGTGAGCGCGAGCAGCGCGGTCGCGGCAAAGGTCGCGACGATAACCGCCGTTCGGGCAAGCTGACACTGGGTCAGGCCACTGGTGGCGAAGGCAACCGCCAACGCTCGATGGCTGCGATGAAGCGCAAGCAAGAGCGTGCGCGCCAGAAAGCCATGGGCGGCACGGTTGAGCGGGAAAAGGTGATCCGCGACGTACAGCTGCCCGAGGCGATCATGGTCTCGGAACTGGCCAACCGTATGGCCGAGCGCGTAGCTGACGTTGTCAAATCGCTGATGCAGATGGGCATGATGGTCACGCAGAACCAGACCATCGACGCTGACACGGCTGAACTGATCATCGAAGAATTTGGCCACAAGGTCACGCGTGTTTCTGATTCGGATGTTGAAGACGTCATCAAAGAGGTCGAAGACAGCGATGAAGATCTGAAGCCGCGCCCGCCGGTCATCACCATCATGGGTCACGTTGACCACGGTAAAACCTCTCTGCTGGATGCAATCCGCGATGCGCGTGTTGTGGCGGGCGAGGCCGGTGGCATCACCCAGCATATCGGCGCCTATCAGGTGAAAACCGAGGGCGGCACCACACTGACCTTCCTGGATACACCGGGCCACGCGGCGTTTACGTCGATGCGTTCGCGCGGTGCGCAGGTCACGGATATCGTGGTTCTGGTTGTTGCGGCTGACGACGCAGTGATGCCGCAGACGATTGAGGCGATCAACCACGCCAAGGCGGCAGAAGTGCCGATGATCGTGGCGATCAACAAGGTCGACAAGCCGGATGCAAACCCGGACAAGGTGCGCACCGATCTGCTGCAACACGAAGTGATCGTCGAGAAAATGTCGGGTGAGGTTCAGGACGTCGAAGTGTCCGCCATCACCGGTCAGGGTCTGGACGAGCTTCTGGAAGCCATTGCGCTGCAAGCCGAAATTCTGGAACTGAAAGCCAACCCCGACCGCGCCGCCCAAGGTGCTGTGATCGAGGCGCAGCTGGATGTGGGCCGCGGTCCTGTGGCCACCGTTCTGGTTCAGAACGGCACGTTGCGCCAGGGCGACATCTTCGTTGTGGGTGAGCAATACGGTAAGGTCCGTGCACTGATCAACGACAAGGGCGACCGCGTCAAAGAAGCTGGCCCCTCGGTTCCTGTCGAGGTTCTGGGCTTGAACGGCACGCCCGAGGCCGGTGACGTATTGAACGTGACCGAGACCGAAGCGCAGGCCCGCGAAATCGCCGCCTATCGCGAACAAGCCGCCAAGGACAAACGTGCCGCCGCTGGTGCCGCAACCACCCTTGAGCAGCTGATGCAGAAGGCGAAAGAAGACGAGAACGTGGCCGAGCTGCCGATCCTCGTCAAAGCTGACGTGCAAGGGTCTGCCGAAGCCATCGTTCAGGCGATGGAAAAGATCGGCAACGACGAAGTGCGCGTGCGCGTGCTGCATTCGGGCGTGGGCGCGATCACCGAAACCGACGTTGGCCTGGCCGAAGCGTCAGGCGCGCCAGTTATGGGCTTTAACGTCCGTGCCAACGCATCGGCGCGGAACACCGCGAACCAGAAAGGTGTCGAGATCCGCTATTACTCGGTGATCTATGACCTTGTGGACGACGTGAAGGCGGCTGCTTCCGGCCTGCTGAGCGCCGAGATTCGAGAGAAGTTCATCGGCTATGCCGAGATTCGTGAAGTCTTCAAGGTCACAGGTGTCGGCAAGGTTGCCGGCTGTCTGGTCACCGAAGGCGTTGCCCGCCGTTCCGCAGGCGTCCGCCTGCTGCGCGACAACGTGGTGATCCACGAAGGCACGCTGAAGACGCTCAAACGCTTCAAGGACGAAGTCGCCGAGGTTCAGTCGGGTCAAGAATGCGGTATGGCGTTCGAGAACTACGACGATATCCGCGCAGGCGACGTGATCGAAATCTTCGAGCGCGAAGAGGTCACCCGGACACTGGATTGATCCGGTTCAGATCGAATTTAGAGAAAGCGGCCTCCTGGGCCGCTTTTTTGTGGGTTCTTGTTGGGTTTTAAGGTCTGCTGAGCGGACATGAGTGCTTGAATCTGGAACACTCTGCATCGGCAACGATGCGACGTGTTTCATCAGTATCTGATCAGAGTATCCAGTATCGCTTGTCGCGTTGCGGCATCATTGTGGAAGATCCTGCCTGCAAGAAACTCAGATGGAAACTCCGGCCATGTTTTGCGCATTTCGGTAACAAGTCTTTGCGCCTCTTCCGTATGTCCCAACTGATCGTTCGCAACGGCTTGGAACAGGAGAGAAGGAGCACTTACAGGCGCACCGGCAGCGGGCGCTCCTTTAAATGCCTCGACAACCTTTTCGTAATTCCCGAGCATCAGTTGCGATACACCCCAAATATTTCGTGCGCCAAAGCGGCCCGATCCTGACCTTAGTCTTTCTGGGTCGCTAACCTCGGCCGCAAGATCCGGAGTGTTGGCCATAATGGCGGTGATGCCAACTAGATCCAGGATATGACCATCCTTCGGCGCAAGCTCGACCGACAGTCTTGCGTATTTCAGTGCCTCAACTGGTTTATACTGGGTGGCCAATACCCAACCATTTGCTCCGTTTGCCCATGCATCGGTGGGAGATAGATCAAGCGCCTTTCCCGACATCTCCGCAGCTTGGCTAAAGAGGTCTTCTCTTTGTGATTTGTCCGGGGACAACATAGCCAGAGTTGCTAGGACCTGTGCCGAACCGGCGTAGCCATCGGAGAGAGCTGGGTCGAGCTCGGTGGCATGCTGGAACATTCCCAGCGCTATTTGCTGACGCTTGACATCAAAGACGGGAAAAAACATGCCGCGGGCCTGATCCGCAAGGTTGGCCGCCTGAAGTCTCGTCAAAGACTGCTCACCAAGGGCCGCTCGCTCAGCCTGTTCCGTGGATCGAGTCGCGGGCGAAACCGCCTCGTTATTCTGAGCAAACCAAAACCCAATTCCAGCAATCAATACAACGCAAACCAATCCAACCGGCAGCAGTTGCGTTAAAAGCGGATGCCTTCCAAGCGCATCGCTGTTTCGCACTCCTGAAGTGCTGTCTAGCGAGAACCGTGGCTTGTATCCGCCGGAATCAACAAAAATGCGAACGCCCTCACCGTTCCATTGATCTTCGTAAAACTCCTGTAGCAGCCGACGCAACCGTCGGGCTTCAACGCGAACGAGATTCCGACCACCGGTGCCATCAATGCTCCGACCGTAGACTTCGACGGCGATTGCTTTGCCACGAATCTGAGCACCGCGACCCGCGAGCGTTTCTTCGACCACGTAAGTAAGAAATTGCTGGAGTCGAGGCGAAGCCTGGAACGCGGCACTGGAAACAACGCTCTGAAGTGCCTGTCGGACAAGCTCCGGAGATGGCTGTGCAACATCTTGATCTATCGGCAATTCATTAGCTTGGTTCAAAGCAAACTCACCCCCAACTCACGGTGACTCACTTGGCGTGTGCCGTCAACCGCACTCATCTCGATGTGAGAATAGATAGTGGAAACCGAGGATTATCCAGTGACGTGGGAACTAAGTGACGAGCTTCCAGAGCTTTCCGATGCGCTTTCCGGGCGTATCGAAACGGATGCGTTACTCAGCGAGGCAATTGCAGACCTAAAGAAAGTTACTGCGCTGCTGGATGACACATCGATTACAGCGCCAGAGCGTGCGGAATGGGCCCACATCAGATCTGAACTCGTGAACGAGCTTCGCCGGATGGTGAAGCGCAATCTTCGTAACACTTTTAACTGAGGACCGAACCATGACCAAGGAAGACAATGGGCAAGACCTGGAGAACAAACAAGTTCAGGCGACAGACCAAATTGAAGACCCCTCACGACGGAGTGTTCTTAAGGGTTTAGCCACTGGAGCTGCCGCGACAGGGGCGGCTGGGTTTGCGGCGGGGAGTGCCGAGGCCCACGAAGGAGACGGCCCGCTGGGAGAAACTCTCAAGAACCCATACGGTGGGCGACCCGCAGGTGGTATCTCTTTGCCAGAGTATTTCCGCCCAACCAAATACATGACAGGCTCAAACGCGAACTATTTTCCACTTAGTGAGGAGTTGGGACCAGATGAGATGCGCATCTCATTCTGTGGCTCGACACCCTATCCACCGCGCGAAGATCAGGCGGGTACGTGTATCATGGTAGAGTTGGGAAATGGAAAACGGTTCTTCTTCGACTTTGGATCCGGTTGTGTCCGTAACATCATTGCCATGCAGGTGCCGGGGCAGCTGATCAACGACATCTTCATCTCTCACCTGCATGTCGACCACTATGCCGACATCCCTTACATCTACCCATTCCGGGCTTGGTCAGGAGGGTACACTCCACTTCGTATTCACGGCCCGTCCGGTCGGACACCCGAGCTTGGCACAGCTGGGATGGTCAAAGGCATGCAGCAAATGCTCAAATGGCACCTCGAAGCATTCGATGTGTTCCCAATTGGTGACGGCTATGAGATCGAGGTCAACGAGTTCGATTTCAGCCAAGAAGGCGGTATCGTTTATGACCAAGATGGTGTGACTGTTCGGTCCTGGCCGCGCAGCCACGCCAAGGACGGCGCAGTTGGGTATCGGCTCGATTGGAATGGTCTGAGCTTCGTATGGACAGGCGATGGTCGCCCGGATGAGCTTTCACGGAAATACGGCGAAGGCGTCGATGTTTTTGTAACCGAAATGTCGGGACAGGATATTGGTCAGTTGATGACCTACAAATACGGTATCCCACAGGATCTGTTTAATTACACAATCGATACGCATCATACCTCCCACTATGCCGTGGGTAAGCTCTTTGCTGACGCAAGGCCGCGGTTGGGAATGGTGACGCACTATACACAGGACGAGGATATCGACGCTGAAATGCTGGCTGGTATTCGCGCCCACTATGACGGTCTGTTCCAATGGGGTCTCGATGTAGCCGTTGTGAACGTGACCAAGGATGCGATCTGGTACAGGAAAGCTGCACTGCCCGGAAAATCCGGTACTGTGCCACCATTTCGTGAACTGGCTGCGGCAGCCGAGGCCGGGCGTATTGAGCTCCCGGATGAAATCACATTGCCGAATCCGAGGCTCACTCGAGCAGATCAGCAAGACCAAAAGTACCGCGATATGGAGATCGATCCACGCGAATACTACCCAACCGACGTTTTCCGAGCACCCGGCGGGGACTGGCCGCAGGACTTTACCATCAAAGTTTCGGATGTAATCGGCCCGCGTGATGAAGACTGAGAGGAGATCGAACAATGATTGAATTTGGTTCGACTTCTGCGATCCCCGTAACGATCCTTACCGGCTTTCTCGGCGCCGGTAAGACAACACTTTTGAACCGCATCCTGACAGGCAATCACGGGTTGCGGGTTGCAGTTCTGGTGAATGACTTTGGATCAATAAACGTTGACGCTGACTTGGTGGTTGGCCTCGAAGAGGACGTGATGAGTTTGGCAAATGGTTGCGTTTGCTGCTCGATCCGAGATGACCTGATCGAAACGGTAGAGGCCGTTCTCGCCCGACCTGAGAAACCGGAATATATCGTTCTTGAAGCAAGCGGCGTGTCGGACCCATCGTCAATCGCGATGACGTTTACGGATCAACGGTTCCGGGACATGATCCGTTTGGACAGCCTCATGTGTCTTGTCGACGCGGAACAACTATTTGCCGCGCCGGAACAAATGGAGTTGAAACTCCGACAAATTGCGTTTTCGGACATGGTAATTCTGAACAAGGTTGATCTTGTCGACAGGGCCACAGTTCAGAAGGTGCACGATTGGCTGGGGTCTCGTTTCCGCCGATATCGATTGGTCGAAGCTGTCAATGCGGACGTCCCACTGGACATACTTCTTTCTGTTGGTCGCTTTGCCGCCGAACAGCTCGAAACAGAAATACCTGATCATCATGAGCATGGGCCAGATTGCGGTTGTCACCACTCTGATCACTCAGACAGCTTTTCAACAACCATGATGAAAGCTGACCGACCAATAAGCCTATCCTCTCTTCGTAGCGCTATTCGGAAACTTCCCGGAGATGTCTATCGTCTCAAGGGTTTTGTCTTCAGTGAGGAGGATCCGGATCATCGCATTCTTGTACAGGTTGTCGGAAAACGCATGGACATCGCAAGGGATGGCGCATGGGGCCACCGAAAACCCGAAACAAGGCTTGTTGCAATAGGTGCACCAGGAGCCCTTTCGGAATACGAGCTTTCCGAAGCGTTGTTGGAACCTGCGTAGCGGCAAGTTCGACCAAATGTGTTTGCGTGTGTTATTTTAATTCCAACACGCAGCAGCTCGAAAGTCCGCGGCGCCGGAGACCAAACGAGGAGAATAACCTTATTGCTGAAGAAGTTTAGGAATTGGATTCAAGCGATCACACTGCTTGCACCTGCCACTACGTTTGTGTTGTCAGGTACGACTGTGTGCGCGCAGGACGTCTCGAGTCGAGAACTTGCAGATACAACCCCAAACCTCGGATTGCCGAGTTCAGCCGGAGGACAAGATGCCGAGTTGCTTTCTGGTTTCCATGGGCTCGAGGCGTTGCCCCGAGTGGCAAATTTCATTTGCAGAGGTTCCAGGGGCAAACACGGGATGCCTGTCATTTTTTCTACCCAGGTAGATCTGGAAACTCTGCAGGCAGGTGACTTCAGAGTTGAAACAAAGTCAGGCCAGATCGGAGTAATGCACTGCGCGTCAGTGTTGCCTGCTACCGATCCCGGTGAATTGCGCACGGTGCTTCTCATAGGGGATTTTGGGAACCTTCCCGACGATCCCCCCATCGAAGTCGAAGTTATTGGACACCTTCATTCCATCGACGGGACACTTGATTTTCGAGGTGCTACAGTAGCCGTAACTCCGCTGGAAGACGGGCCCTCAATGATCTTTGCCGAGGTTGTTGAGGATTGGACTTTGGTCGGAAACTTGGGGCCACGCCGAACCAGAGGAAGCCTTTGTCCAAGTGACAACACTGTTCAGGCCATTCGGGTAACTTGGGCGGGTGGGGTCACGCTGGCCAACGGCAAGGAACCTGGCGATTTGGAACGTGATCTGTACAGTATCCTCGTAGAGGCCGAAGATGGATCTCAGCGCATTGTGACGCCCGCAGCGCTTGCTGATCTGGGCGACGGAGACAATAACCACATGCTCTGCCTCGATACAAAGGATCGACCTATATCAGTGTCTTTTCCGGCTGGTATTCTGACGGATCCAAATGACGATCTGAACCCTGAAACCAGCTTGTTTATAACAAAACCCAATTAAGAAACTCCTTTGATTTTGCTGCAATGAATACTTAGTCGAAAACACTCGATCGGACCGATTGTAGGCACTTCATTGTTGTACGCCAATAAATGGGCCTAATCGCAGCTTGCCGCTACATGCTCAGCCAAACGACCCTAAAAATCGGCATGCTGTGGTACAATTCGCGATAAGCATCAACAGACTAACCCTTTTGCAAGCCCGCGCGACTGCCTGACACAATCAGCAACCATCGATGGATGTGTCAACGGGCAAAGGTAAGGCCATTCGAGGCGTTGTTCGGCGTAAATGGCATCTTGCTCAACGTTCAGGTAACGATAGCTATTATTCGCAACTTCACCGCCGTATTTATACAAAAGCACGCCATAGCTAAAGCCATCGAGGTCACTTAGGTCGATGCCATTGCCTATATAGGATGCTTGAATTTCCATAAGTTCGATCCGCGTTTCAAACACCCGTTTACATGCACCAGAGTATTCATTCTGGAAAACAACAGATACCAACCAACAAGCACCGCAAAGTAAGGCAATTGTCAGAAAATATGGGCTCCATCGCTTGAACAGTCTTCTTGCTTCGCGCAATGAACCATCAATTGAGAAAAAACGGCGTTCGGACAGAAATTCTGTACTAACCGCGTCGGTCTTTATTGGCTGGGCTGAGATAGAGGCTTTCTTTTGGGGCATTGCGGAAGCAACTACGACCAGCACAAAAACCAGCACGGTTTCAATAATCCATGCAAACAGCAAGGCGGGTATCCAGCCAAGCGAAACACCAAGAAAAAATCCAAACTGAGAAATGGCGTAAATCCAGCCGGCTAAGAAGATTAAGGTCCGGATGATTGTCATAGGACGTCCCAATAGACATAAAACAAATGTCGATCAAAATAGGTCCGCGTGGGCCAGTATCACTCTGCGGCATCCAGCCAATCTTCGATCAGCTTTTCGTTTATGGAGGTTAGGCGCGACAAAGGGCGCAGCTTTCCGTTGATATGGCAAAGAGAAGGGTCATGCGGTTTCCTCCATCTCTTCGCCCAGATAAACGTGAGGGTCAAGCAACAGGTTCTTCCGACATGACGTCTGCAAAGGATTTGAAGAACTTGGCCGCAAGTTTCTTGGCTGTACTCTGAATAAGACGGCTTCCAAGTTGCGCCAACTTACCGCCGATCACGGCTTTGGCTTCGTAGCGCAGAATGGTCTGAGAGCCATTTTCGGTCAGAGTTACGTCAGCGCCGCCTTTTGCATGGCCAGCTGCGCCACCATTGCCTTGGCCTTCCAGCGAAAATGTCTCTGGCGCGCCGTCGGTTTTAAGGACCACATCTCCGCTGAATTTCGCTTTCACGGGTCCAACTTTAAGAACAACTTTGGCTTCAAGTTCCGTTTCAGACTTCTTGATCAGCTCTTCGCACCCGGGGATACAGCGTTTCAGTATCTCGGGGTCGTTCAACGCTGCATAAACCACGTCGCGCGGGGCATCGATGAGAATTTCGTCAGCCAGTTCCATGGCGGTTCCTTCCTTTGTTCAGCAACAGGGGTATTTGATCTTTGCAAGCACCTCAGCCTGCTCACTAGAGGGCTTGAAGATACGAGTTAAGATTTTGTAAAGTTTACGCATTTGGATCTCTTTCTTCGGAATTCCTGCGCACGGTGACCAGTTCCGCCAGAATGGAGAGCGCGATTTCTTCTGGCGTGACAGCACCAATGTCCAAACCGGCTGGGGCTGAGACGGTCGCAAGTGTGATCTCGGGCACACCGGCTTCAGAGAGCTTTTTAGACAGGGCAGCGAACTTCTTCTTGCTGCCGACAAAGGCGACATAGTTTGCATCGTACGCAAGCGCGTCGCGCAAGGCGTCCAGATCGCCCTGCCCTTGCGTCGCAACGACGACCGCGCTCATCTTTCCAAGTGCACTCTTTCCATCAAGGGCACGCGTGATCGACCAGTGAAAATGTGGTGCGATTTGTGCCAAAGCCTCTGCGACCGGCGAGTTCCCAAGTACTGTTAACTCTGGCATCGGAAGACAAGGCTCAATGAAGATGTCGATGGTACCACGAGAGGGACAACCGTTGCGCGCATAGAGTACGCCCTCCATCATTGCTCCGGCACTGACGCCGATATCGTTTAAAAAATCTTCCGGCGCGACCGACACAAGTTTAGGTGCGCCGGTTTCGAGAGCCTCCAAGGTGGCTCGCCTCACAGCGCCACGGGTGCAGCCGCCGCCAAGAAACCCATGCAAGATAGTGCCATCCGCACCTATGATTGCCTTTGCGCCGGGTTTAGCTGCAGTGGTTCCCGCAGTGCGCACGATTGTGGCAAAGGCAAAAGGTTGTTCCTTGGCGCGCAGGGACAGGGCTGTTTCTGCCAGGTCTGAAGAAAACAACTCAGCGGGGGTCATAGCGATACCAGCTCCTTCTCCAACGCGGCGAGGTCCGCCAAAGTGCTGGCTGCATAAAAGCGGTCCAAATGAGGCAATGCTGCTTTCATGCCCGCAGCGACGGGCGCATAGTCGCGCCAGCCTTTGAGAGGGTTCAGCCAAAGAATGCGGCAGCCGCGTTTGCGCAACTTGGTCAACGCGGCGTCGATGTGGTCAGGGGAAGAGGTGTCATAGCCGTCCGAAAGAATCATCACGACCGAACGACCATCGACGAACCGACGCGCATATGTAGCCGCGAAACGGTCCAGGCTTTCCCCGATTTTGGAGCCTCCGCCGAACCCATCCGCCATCAAGGACATCCGTCCGATGGCGCGCATGGCGTCCTTATCGCGTAAAGCTTCGGTTATCCGCACGAGGCGTGTGTGAAACAGGTACGCGTCGGCGGTTGGATCTCCGCGCATCAGGCCGGCCAAAAAGGCCAGGAACACTTGCGCATATACGGTCATAGAGCCGGAAACATCGCATAGGGCTACGATTTTGCGGCTACGATCAGGGCGTTTGCGCTTAATGAGTCGGATGGGTTCGCCCCCTGTTGCCAGGCTGCGCCGGATTGTTTTGCGGAAATGCAGGCGGTCCCCTTTACGGGCAGCGATGCGACGGCGGGAGCGGCGGTCGCGCAGCGCTTGTCCGAGGCGGCGGGCAACCTCTTCGGCCTCGGAAATCTCTTCCGCCCGTACCAGCTCACGTAGGTCGCGCCGGGACAGGTTTCGCATCTCGGTGGCGATCAGCTTGCCGTCGCCATTGCTTTCCGCATCACCTTCACCTCCGTCCGGCGCTGTCGCATCGCCAGCGCCTCCAACGTCTTCTCCTTTGGCATCTCGTGACGAATGTACGCTGTCGTCGCCCTTGGTAGGGGCCGATATTTTCGGCATGACCTTTGTTCGCACGCGACCAGCATCCATCCAGAAACTGTCGAACAGCAAATCAAACCTCTGCGCGTCGTCCTTGCATCCCGTGCAGACCGCCTTGAGGGCGCATCTCGCCTCTGAGGGGTTGGCTGCCTCAACATGGGTCAAGGCCGCCAGAGCCGCTTCGGTTTCCTGCACGCCAAGGCGCAGGCCATTCTCTCGCAAATGGGCCAGGAACCCCGCCATACGCGCTGTGGCGCCGGGATCTCGGCCAGCAAAGCGGGTTACGCGGGTCATGCGGCCTTCCCCGCAATGCGTTGTGCCACTTCGGTGGTGATATGTGCGCGATCGCCCTGAGTTTTTAAAAGTGTCGTGAGTGTGGCTTGGAGGGCTGCCGGGTTTTCCGTTAGATCGGCAATCCCTAACCCCATAAGAGCGGCGGCAAAATCCAGTGTCTCCGCGATTCCGGGCACTTTCTCCAGCTCTTCCTTGCGCAACGCCTGGACGAACCCGATCACCTGATCGGCCAGCAGCGCTTCAATCCCAGCACAACGGGCCTTCAGGATCGCGAGTTCCGTCGTCCTGTCAGGATAATCGACATAAGCGAAAAGGCAGCGGCGCCTTAGCGCGTCCGACAAGTCGCGGGTGCCATTCGAGGTTAGTATAACTGTTGGCACGGTGGTGGCTTTGATGGTGCCAAGTTCTGGCACCGTGATTTGGTAATCGGCAAGGATCTCGAGCAGGAAGGCTTCGAACTCTTCGTCTGCGCGGTCAATTTCATCGATCAGCAAAACTGGAGAAACGTCTTGCGTGATCGCCGACAGCAAGGGGCGTTCCAACAAATACTCGCGCGAGAATATCCGATCCTCGACCGCCTTGCCGGTCTCGCCTGCTTCAGAGGACGCACGGATCGCCAGGAGTTGCCGTTGGTAATTCCACTCATAGATTGCCTGAGAGGCGTCCAAACCTTCATAACATTGCAGACGGATCAATTGCGTGTTCTGAGCCGCGGCCAGTACTCGGGAAACCTCGGTTTTTCCCACGCCCGCTGCACCTTCCAGCAGTAGAGGACGGTGCAATGACAAAGCCAAATGCAGCGACACCGCCAGATCGTCTGAGGCGACGTAGTTCTGTTCTACAAGTGCAGATTGGAGATCGGTCCAGGTCATCAGAGCCTCAAGTGGTTTAAAAGGCGCGCGCCGCCATCCCTGCTGCGCGCGCCAGAAGCTTAGCCGTGAAGGCCCAGTTCGTTTGCTGTCTTCCAGATCCGCCAGTGATCGTGCGGCATATGGGTGTGACGCAGGCCGAAAGCACGGAAGGCGTCATTCACCGCGTTGGAGAAACAGGGCACGCCGCCCACATGGGGGCTTTCGCCGACACCCTTGGCACCTATTGGGTGGTGCGGGCTGGGGGTAACCGTGTGATCGGTCTCGTAATTCGGCACTTCCCATGCGGTCGGCAGGAAGAAGTCCATCAGCGTGCCAGTCTTGACGTTGCCCATTTCGTCATAGGCGATCTCTTGCCCCAGAGCGACGGCCAGCGCCTCGGTCAGACCACCGTGCACCTGGCCCTCGATGATCATCGGATTTATGCGGGTGCCACAGTCATCCAGCGCATAGAAGCGGCGAATGTCGGTCACACCGGTGTCCACATCGATGTCCATCACGCAGACATAGGCGCCAAAGGGATAGGTCATGTTCGGCGGGTCATAGTAGCTGACCGCTTCCAGCCCCGGCTCGATGCCCGGAATGGCCTGATTGTAGGCGGCAAAGGCGATTTCCTTCATCGTCTTAAACTTTTCAGGCGCGCCTTTAACCACGAAACGATCCACGTCGAATTCAACATCATCGTCGTGCACTTCCAGCAGGTAGGCCGCGATCATCTGAGCCTTTGCGCGGATCTTGCGCCCAGCCATCGCGGTCGCGGCACCGGCTACCGGCGTCGAGCGCGAGCCGTATGTTCCAAGACCGTAGGGCGCAGTATCCGTATCACCTTCTTCGATGGTAATACTGTCTGCCGGCAGACCGATCTCGGTTGCGAGGATCTGCGCAAAGGTCGTGGCATGGCCCTGGCCTTGCGAGATGGTGCCAAGGCGTGCGATCGCTGAGCCGGTCGGGTGGATGCGGATTTCACAACTGTCGAACATGCCGAGGCCGAGGATATCGCAATTTTTGACGGGTCCAGCGCCGACGATTTCGGTGAAATGCGTCAGGCCAATGCCCATCAGCTTTCGGGTTTTGCCCGCCTTGAAGTCCTCGACCCGTTGAGCTTGTTCTGCACGCAGCCCTTCGTAGTCGACAGCCTTTAGCGCCTTATCCCAAGCAGTGTGATAGTCGCCCGAGTCATATTCCCACCCAAGCGCGGACTGATAGGGGAACTGATCTTTCTTGATGAAGTTGATCCGGCGTAGTTCGGCCGCGTCCATGTCCAGCTCTATCGCTAGAACCTCGATCATGCGTTCGATGAAATAGGCGGCTTCGGTTACACGGAAGGAGCAGCGATAGCTGACCCCGCCCGGCGCCTTGTTGGTGTAGACGCCGTCCACTGCCAAATACGCGGTCGGGATGTCGTAAGACCCGGTGCAGATGTTCATAAACCCAGCCGGGAACTTGGTCGGGTCGGCACAGGCGTCAAAACCGCCGTGGTCTGCTGTCGTGTGGCACCAAAGACCTGTGATCTTACCCTCTTTGGTGGCGCTGATCTTACCTTTCATCCAGTAGTCACGGGCAAAGGCGGTGGTCATTAGGTTTTCCATACGGTCCTCGACCCATTTCACCGGAACGCCGGTGACAATCGATGCCACGACCGAGCACACATAGCCGGGGTAAGCCCCAACCTTATTGCCAAAGCCGCCGCCAATGTCGGGCGAGATCACGCGGATGTTGTGCTCTTCAATGCCCGAGATCAGGCTAACCACGGTGCGGATAGCGTGAGGCGCCTGGAACGTGCCATGCAGCGTGAGCTTGCCGTTGACCTTATCCATTGAGGCCACGCAGCCACAGGTTTCGAGCGGGCATGGGTGCGTGCGATGGTAATACACCATCTCTTCAGCGACCACGTCTGCCTCCCCCATTACCTGCTCGGTCGCGTCCTTCTCGCCGACTTCCCAGGTAAAGATGTGGTTAGGGTGTTTACGGGGGCCGTGGGCCCCATCTGGAATCGCTCCACCTTCGCCCATCAGGTCTTCGCGAAGAACCACGTCGGATTCCAAGGCTGCGTAGGGATCGGTCAAAACGGGGAGTTCTTCATACTCAACTTCGACCAGCTCCACTGCATCGGCTGCAATGTAACGGTCCTTTGCCACCACAAATGCCACTTCCTGACCTTGGAAAAGCACTTTGCCGTCAGCCAGAACCATCTGTTTGTCGCCAGCCAGCGTCGGCATCCAGTGCAGACCAAGAGGGGCGAGGTCTTCGGCCGTCAGTACAGCAATAACGCCGTCCAGCGCCAATGCGGCCTCGGCATTGATCGAAACGATTTTGGCGTGGGCATAGGGCGAACGCACGAAATCACCATGCAGCATGCCGGGCAGTTTGATGTCGTCGACATAATTGCCTTTGCCTTGGGTAAACCTGGCATCTTCAACGCGCTTGCGTTTGCAACCCATTCCTCCTAGCGCGTCGGCGCGTTCTTCGCGGGTCAGTTCCTTGTTCATTGTGCCGCCTCCTTCGCAGAGTTCATCTCGGCCGCGGCAGCGAGGATAGATTTGACGATGTTCTGATACCCGGTACAGCGGCAGAGGTTACCCGCCATGCCAAAGCGCACCTCTTCCTCGGTTGGGTTCGGGTTTTCTTCCAAAAGCTTGGATGCGCGGGTGATCATACCCGGTGTGCAGAAGCCGCATTGAAGACCGTGGTGTTCTTTGAACGCTTCCTGCAACACGTGCAGGCTGTCAGGGTTACCAAGCCCTTCGATAGTGGTGATTTCGGCACCGTCAGCTTGCGCTACAAACACGGTACAGGACTTTACCGATTTGCCGTTCATGGTCACGGTGCAAGCGCCGCAATGCGAGGTCTCACAGCCAATGTGCGGACCGGTCTTGCGCAGCCTTTCGCGCAGGGTGTGGATAAGCAGTTCGCGCGGTTCAGCCAGGAACTCTTGCTCCTCACCATTCACGGTAAGAGTGAAATGTTTCTTCTTTGACATGATCTCTCTCCTCAGGCTCTGGCCCAGGCGTTTTCGATCGCACGGCGCAGGATAATCGCCGCTGCGTGACGTTTGAATTCGATGGGACCGCGGTTGTCCTGTGTTGGATCGATGTCGTCCAACATGGCGTCCACGGCCGCTTTGATTGCCGCATCATCCACAGACGTGCCGACAAGGGCAGCACCAGCTTTTTCAGAATGAACTGGTGTATCGCTCAGATTGGTCATCGCGATGGAAGCCGAGGTGCAAGCCACACCTTCCTTAGTCAAAAGGACCGCAGCAGCCGCGGTGGCGTAGTCGCCGATTTTGCGCTTTTGCTTTTCATAGGCGTACCCGCCCTTTGGCGCATCGAACTCCACCGCTGTCAGGATCTCTTCATCCTCACGGTCAGTCATATAAGCCGCTTCGTAGAAATCGCGGGCCGCGACTTTGCGTTCACCGTCCGGGCCGACCAAGGTGAAGGTCGCGTCCAGGCACTGCATCAAGCCCGGCATGTCATTGCCCGGGTCGCCGTTGGCAACATTGCCGCCAACCGTGCCCATGTAGCGCACTTGCGGGTCAGCGATCTGCAATGAGGCCTCGCGCATGATCGGAGCTACTGCCGCCAATTGAGCGTTGTCGATGATATCGTGTTGCGTTGTCATCGCGCCAATGCGGACGCTATCCCCCTCAATGGATATGCCGCTCAAACCCTCCAAATCCTGCAAGTCGATCAGATGTGGCACTTCGGCCATGCGGAGCTTCATCATGGGTATCAGACTGTGCCCCCCTGCGAGCACGCGTGCGTCATCTCCATGCTCCACTAAAACGGACAGAGCATCCGCCAAATCCTTTGGTCTATAGTATTCAAAGGCAGCTGGAATCATTGCCTCTCCTCCCTGCAGCAACTGTTCTGGCTGCTAGAGAAGCTCGCGCGCGGTGGGGTGTTTGACCCGAGAAAACACTTTGTTTTCGCTAATTTTGCACGAAATGCGCCTCAGGACGCACGAGTTGCGCCGCCGGGGATACCGAACGTTACCCGAAGGCGGTCAGTGCTGCTTTCAGGTTCGATCGACTGACCGGTACCGGGGGAAGATCGGCTTCACCAAAGGTGCATTGTCCCTTGTCTTTGGTCCGTTCAAACCGCGAGACCTTTTTGGGGTTCACGATATAGCTGCGGTGCACGCGCAAGAAACCAGTTGGCTCCAACCGTTTAACCGCTTCAGTGATCGGCCAGACGCAAAAGTACTTTTCCGTTCGGGTGTAGACCTGCGTGTAGTGACCATCCGCCCTGACAAATACAACGTCCGGCGCGGCGATAAAGACTTTGCCTCCGTCTCTTTCACAAGGGATACGAATGGGCGAGGTCTGGTCTGGTGAAGGCTCATCGTGGGCGACGTCCATCGTCGAGATCTTTGTAGCTTGCGTAGGCACAAGATAAGTTGTGCCGACCCACAAGAATGCGCCGAAGATTATAAAACTTGATAGGATCACTCCAACGGCCATGACTTCGTTGCTGATGACGGGCCCAAACTCTCGGATGTTTTGCAAGGCCACAAAATTGGTTCCCGCCATGGCCAGGAAATGCACTGAAAAGACGGCTACGCCGAAACACAGTGTGCCGATCGCGATGGTCCTGTTGGAACGCTCATTATACGCAATGCCGATAGCGAGAATGCAAAGGACAATAGCCAATACCGACGACCCGAGCACACCTTGCAGGGTATAAACGGGCTTGCAAAGCTGCATGCCAGCCATTCCGACATAGTGCATCGCCAAGATGCCCGCGCCTACGATTGCTCCGGCGGCAATGATGATCCCCCTGGAACGCTCAGTGAAATGCAAAAGCACAAGTGCCAGGGCGACCATAAGGATCGCAATAAGCGCGGATGCGAGCGTGATTGCTGCGTCATAGTAAAACAGGATGGGCAGCTTTAGGCCAAGCATAGCTACGAAGTGCATCGACCAAATACCGCCACCCAAAGCAATGGCACCCAACGCGATGGCCAACCTGCGTTGTGAAAGCGACTTTTCGGACAAATCTCTCGTCAAAGACAATCCCGTAGCACCTGCAACAAGCGCCACAACGAACGATGTAACCACCAACCAAGGGTTATGTCCGAAGTCCAGAAATTCCATAGGCTGGACAATGCCGCAGCAGGTTTCTTATTTCAATATTTGCCTATGCCTTGTGACGGCTCATCTGGCAGGAACAACGCCCAGGCGCCCCTTGCCATCCAGGGCACGCGTCTATCGATTTTTTTGGTCGTTGGGCAGGGTCGCAACGGTATAAGCTGTCGACACCTGTGGGCTCTGAGCCGACATCCCCATCTCTGGCAAAACCTCGGTGCTTGTTTGTCAACTTGGACTTCGGCGAAAGGGGCAAATCTGGTCGACGTCCGATATCCTTGACTATCGAGCCTCGGGCAAAAACGTCCCCGGATGCATGATGATGTCGAAATGCTGCATCCCTTTCTTCAAATCGAAACTGACCGAATGCCCGGCCTTGCGCAGCAGTTCCGCATAATCCCGGCTCTGGCGGATGAACTCGGGTGTGTCCCTTTCCGCCACTGTCACGTGATAGCGCGGGCCGGGGGGCGGCAGGTGGCGGATGGGCGACAGGTCGTTCACCTCGACCGGGGTCAGTTGCAGCGGGTCATTGATCGGCGTCTGGCTGATCGGTTCCAGATCATAAACGCCGCTGATCAGGATCACGTCGCGCACGCGCAAACCCGCGCGGGCAAGGTCGTTGGCTGAACTGGCCATGACCATACTTGCCAATTGCGCCCCGGCGCTGTGCCCGGACAACGTGATCCGCGATGGGTCAAAACCCAGATCAGACGCATTGGTTGCCAGCCAGAGCAATGCGTCGCGGCATTCTTCGACCATCTCTCCGACCCGCGCATCTGGTGCGAGTGTGTAGTTCAGGGTCGCAAACGACTGTTCAGCCTCGATCAGCGCAGGTGCCATCATCGCCGAATCGCGTTGGCTGAGGGCTTGCCAATAGCCCCCGTGAATAAAGACATGCAGCGGCGCACCGGCCCCTTTTGCGGGAAAGAAATCCAGAACCTGAGCGGTTGCATCACCGTAAGAGATGTTCCCGATCACCTCCATCTGCGCGCGGTGTTGTGCGCTGAGCGCGGCGTAGCTGTCCAGATAGGGTGTGAGGTCTCCGCCGATCATTGAAGAGGGGGAATACTCCTGATCCAACTCGGCCTGTGTGAACCCCCGATACAGCATTGCTTACTCCTGATCCGCATACATCAATTCGGTTCGTACATCGTAGAGATCATGGAAAAAGCGCAGATCCAAGGCTTTGCGTAAAAACGACACGCCACTGGAACCGCCGGTACCGGGTTGATTGCCGATCACCCTCTCGACCGCCGTGACGTGATCAAAGCGCCAACGCTGGAACAGGGATTCCACATCCATCAGCTTTTCAGCCAGTGCGTAGAGATCCCAATATGTACCAGCGTCCTGAAACACCTGCACCCAGATCTTCACCACACGCGGGTCGCCGGAATAGGGCTGTGCAAAATCGCGCTCTAGCAGGTCTTGGGGCACATTGAACCCTTGGCGGGCCAGCATGAACAGAACTTCGTCGTAAAGGGACGGTTTGGTCAGGGCATCATTCAGCATCCCCATCACTTCGGGATCATGCTCATGTACTTTCAGGGTTGCTGCGTCCTTGTTTCCAAGAATGAATTCGATCTGACGGTAGCCATAGCTTTGAAACCCAGAGGAACTGCCCAACGCCTGTCGAAAGGTCATGTAATCGGCAGGCGTCATGGTCAGCAGCGTTTCCCAAGCCGAAATCAACTGGCGCTGGATTGCTTTGACCCTGTCGAGGTTCTTCATCGCCGGGCCAAATTCGTCTCGTTGCAGGTAATGACGCACCTCAACCAGTTGGTGGTGCATCAGTTTTAACCACAGCTCGCTGACCTGATGGATGATGATGAACAGCATCTCATCGGGTTGCGCAGGGTCCTGAAAGGTCTTTTGCAGATTCAGCAGGGTCTTAAGCTGCAGAAAATCGCCATAGCTCTTGCGATGGGTCTGCGCGAAATCGGTAACGAGTGACTCCTCGATCCCGCGTTCCAGATACCTGTCCTTGTCGCCCATGTGCCCCTCCAAACGCTTTTGTTTCACCCTGTTTAGGGGGTGACGTGGCGCAGGGCCAGAGTCTCATGTCCAGTCCAGAACCACTTTGCCCGACCGACCAGATTTCATTGCGGCAAAACCCTCAGCGAAATCATCGACTTTCATTTGGTGTGTGATGACGCGGCTGACATCCAGACCGTTCTGCAACATGGCGATCATCTTGTACCATGTTTCGAACATTTCACGCCCATAAACGCCTTTGATGGTGATCGCCTTGAAGACGATACGAGACCAATCGACCGGAGATTTTCCCGGTGGAATTCCAAGCAAGGCGATCTTACCGCCCATGACCAATGCCTCAACCATCTGGTCCAGCGCAGCCTGAGACCCAGACATTTCGAGACCCACGTCAAAGCCTTCTTTCATGCCAAGGTCCTTGATGACGTCCTGCAGGTCTTCGTTGGACACATCAACCGTGCGCAGCGTCGGCACCACATGCCCGGCCAGTTTCAGGCGGTCTGGGTTGATATCGGTGATCACGACATGGCGTGCGCCGGCGTGGCGCGCAACGGCGGCGGCCATGATGCCGATCGGGCCCGCGCCGGTGATCAGCACGTCCTCTCCCAGCAGATCGAAACTCAGCGCGGTGTGCACCGCGTTGCCGAGCGGGTCAAGGATCGCTCCGATTTCATCCGGAACGTCATCCGGCAAGGGCACCACATTGAAAGCAGGTAGCTTGAGATACTGCGCGAAAGCACCCTGTTCGTTAACGCCAATGCCCCGAGTGCCGGGGTCGAGGTGGAACTTGCCCGCGCGGCTCTGGCGGCTGTCGGTGGTGATCAGATGCCCCTCTCCGGAACACCGCTGACCGATCTCAAGCCCCGTCACGTTGCGCCCGATCTCGACGATCTCACCGGCGAATTCGTGGCCGGTGATCATCGGAACCGGCACAGTGGCAGAGGCCCATTCATCCCAGTTCCAGATATGAATATCGGTCCCGCAGATACCGGTTTTGTTGATTTTGATCAGCACCTCTTCCGGCCCGATCTCGGGCACCGAGGCCTGCACCATCCACAGGCCTTCTTCGGGTTTGGATTTTTCCAGTGCCTTCATGGTGTTGGGGTGCATCAGATCACCCCCAGTTCTTTGCCGACTTTGCCAAAGGCGGTCAGCGCGCGATCCAATTCATCCTTGGTCAGAGCCGCATTCATTTGGGTTCTGATCCGCGCTTGTCCGCGTGGAACAACCGGGAAGAAGAAACCCGAGACATAGACACCCTCATCAAACAGCTTTGACGCCATGTCCTGCGCCAGCGTCGCTTCGCCCAACATCACCGGGATGATCGGGTGTTCGCCGGGCAGCAGGTCGAACCCCAGTTTCTCCAATCCGGCACGCCAGTATTTTGCGTTTCCAAACAGCTGAGCACGCAGCATGTCGCCTTCTTCTACAAGACGGATCGCCTCAAGCCCTGCGGCGACGATGGAGGGCGGCAGCGAATTTGAGAACAGATAGGGCCGCGCCCGCTGCCGCAGCAGGTCGATCACTGGCTGCGGCCCGGCGATGTAACCGCCGATTGCCCCCCCAAGTGCCTTGCCCAAAGTTCCTGTTAGAATGTCGACATCAACACCGAAATGATCCGGCGTGCCCGCACCGTTCGGCCCCATGAAGCCGGTGGCGTGGCAATCATCAACCATGACAATGGCGTCGTACTTGTCCGCCAGTTCGCGAATCTTCGGCAGGTTGGCCAGATAGCCATCCATCGAGAACACGCCATCCGTTGCGATCATGATGTGTCGCGCCCCGTCCTCGCGTGCCTGTTTCAGCCAGGCTTCGAGGTCGTTCATGTCATTGTTCAAATAGCGATAGCGCTTTGCCTTGCACAGCCGCACCCCATCGATGATCGAGGCGTGATTCAAGCTGTCTGAGATAATCGCGTCTTCAGGCCCTAACAAAGGCTCAAACAATCCCCCGTTGGCATCAAAACAGGCAGCAAACAGGATCGCATCGTCCTTGTTCAGGAACTTGGCCAGCTTCTGCTCCAGTTCGCGATGAATGTCTTGCGTGCCGCAGATGAACCGGACCGACGCCATGCCGAAGCCTTTTGGGCCCATTGCGTTCGTTGCGGCGTCGATCAGCACGGGGTGATCGGCCAGACCCAGGTAGTTATTGGCACACAGGTTGATCACCTGCTTGCCGCCCACGGATATCTCACCGCCCTGAGGCGAGGTGATCATTCGTTCGCGCTTGTACAAACCTTCGGATTCGATTTGCGCGAGTGTGTCCGTGATGTGGGACAAGAATGCATCTGCCATGGCGACCTCCGTTCAACTGAGTCGCACATCTAACATAGCGGATGAATTTCCCAAATAGGGGAATTACAATATGAAGGAAAAAAATCCGTGAAGGCGGAAAATCGCCGGTATCATGCGTTCTTTACGATCAAAAAGACCCGCGCGGGCCCTTTGGCTGAAATGGAATGCACAATATCAGCGGCATAGCGGGCGGTGTCCCCTTGGCTGAGATCCGAGATAGCGCTGCCCGATGTGACCCGGACCGAACCTTCCAGAACTGTCAGCTGTTCACGCGCACCGCGGGCATGGGGCTGGCTGTTCAAAGCCCCATCTTTGTCGAACTCAATATCGTAAACCTCGTGACCTCCGGCTTCTTCTGGTGGGGACAGAATGCGAATCCGGCAGTTCTGCCCCATATTATCGATACTGGGGACCTCAGAGCTTCGCAGAACCTCGATCTGGTCACTGGCTTTTGCACCTTCCAACAGACCGGCAAAATCCACCTGCAAGGCGCGAGTCAAATTCCACAGGGTCGAGATCGTAGGGCTGCTTTCGCCGCGCTCGATCTGGCTGACCATGGACCGGGAAACGCCGCTGAGGTTGGCAACCGCCTCAAGCGACAGTCCTTTTGCCCGGCGTGCCTCTTTCAGGCGAGCAGGTAGAAGGTTCAGGATATCGTCTGTGTTTTCCGTCATGACGGAATCCATGCGTGTTGCGCAACGTAATGTCAATTCCGGGCGTGACAGTGAGTCTAATTTGAAGATCATGCTGCAAGTGCATAATGCGCGCGGGTTTTGGAGGAGAAAATATGACTGACGTAGTGATTCTGGATGGTGCGCGTACCGCCATCGGCACATTTGGTGGCGCTTTGGCCTCGACCGCTCCGATTGATCTGGCCACTGTTGCCACCGAAGCGGCCCTTGAACGTTCGGGTGTTGAAGGCGCGCAGATCGGCAGCGTTGTCTTTGGTCATGTCATCAACACCGAACCACGCGACATGTATTTATCGCGCGTGGCTGCGATGCAGGCGGGTATCCCCAACGGTACGCCAGCGATGAATGTGAACCGTCTGTGTGGGTCCGGGGCTCAGGCCATTGTATCCGCCGTGCAGTCCCTAATGCTGGGAGATGCGGAATTTGCTGTGGCGGGCGGTGCCGAGAGCATGTCGCGCAGCCCTTACATCGTGCCGCAGGCGCGTTGGGGCGCGAAGATGGGCGATGTTACCTCGCTGGACATGATGCTGGGCGCACTGAATTGCCCGTTTGGCACAGGGCATATGGGTGTCACCGCGGAAAACGTGGCAGACGAACATCAGATCAGCCGTGAGCAGATGGATGAGTTTGCAATAACCAGCCAGACCCGCGCGGCAGCGGCGATTGAGGGCGGTTTTTTCGAAAGCCAGATTGCGCCGCTGCAGGTTAAGGTCAAGCGCGAGATGGTCGACTTCAAGGTCGATGAACACCCAAAAGCGACTACAGCCGAGGCGCTGGCAGGTTTGAGGCCAGTGTTCAAAAAAGACGGGCGCGTCACGGCTGGGAATGCCTCGGGCATCAATGACGGCGCGGCGGCGATGGTTCTGGCAACGGCGGACGCGGCAGAAAAAGCGGGTCTGAAACCGAAAGCACGCGTCATTGGTTGTGCCCATGCGGGTGTGCGGCCCGAAGTCATGGGTATTGGCCCGGTCCCGGCTGTTCAAAACCTGTTCAAGAAGACCGGTTTGTCGGCAGGTGATTTCGATGTAATCGAAAGCAACGAAGCTTTCGCCGCACAGGCATTGGCCGTCAATCAGGAGCTTGGTCTGGACGCGGCCAAGGTAAACCCCAACGGGGGTGCCATTGCGCTGGGCCATCCGGTTGGCGCGACCGGCGCGATCATCACCCTCAAGGCGCTGTACGAGTTGGAGCGTACGGGTGGGACAAAAGCTTTGATCACCATGTGTATCGGCGGTGGTCAGGGGATTGCCCTTGCCATCGAGCGGCTCTGAGCCAGAATGGAGCAGGGGGGCTGTTTGCCCCCCATTGCGCCATGCGCAATTCCCCCCGAAGGTATTTTTAGCCAGATGAAGCGGGCGGTTTGTCTTAGCTGAGTGCTATGGCAATAAGAGTTGCGGCTACGCCAAACCCGGCACCGAGAAGGGCAGGCAGGACATACGCGCTGAGGCCATTGTTCTTTTGGTCGTCTTTTTGTGTCTGGGCGATCAATGCGTTTTCGACCAGCGCTGGCAGGCGCGGGCCGAAACGGGCAAGAACCATCGCGGTTTTCCCAAAATCCCGTAGAGCGGCGCGAGGGCCGATAGATCGCTTGATGTAGTCTTCGACCACGGGGCGGGCGACCTCCCAGATGTTCATGTGGTCGTCGAGCGAGCGCGCCACGCCTTCAACCACCACCATGGTGCGTTGCAGCAGGATCAGCTCGGTTCTTGTTTCCATGCCGAACCGTTCGGTCACCTCGAAGAGGTAGTTCAGCAGACGGCCCATCGAGATATGTGAAGCATCCATGCCGAAGATGGGTTCGCCAACTGCACGCAGGGCGCGGGCGAATTCATCTACGTCCTGGTTTGCGGGGACATATCCTGCTTCGAAATGTACCTCGGCCACGCGCTTGTAGTCGCGGCGGATAAAGCCAAAGAGGATCTCGGCATAGACCCGGCGGGTGTATTCGTCGATATGGCCCATGATGCCATAGTCATAGGCGATGATATCGCCATTGGCGGCGACCTTCAGGTTGCCCTGGTGCATGTCGGCATGGAAATAGCCGTCGCGTAGGGCGTGCAGCAGGAACAGGCGTAGTACACGTTCGGCCAGGTCGCGGCGGTTGTGGCCTGCTGCGTCAAGAGCTGCGTTATCGCCCAGCGGGATACCGTCGGCCCAGCTGAGTGTCATCACGCGACGCGCAGACAGCGACCAAACCACGGGCGGCAACCAGAACCCGGCGTCGTCCTTAGTGTTGGCGGCGTATTCCGATGCGGCAGAACTTTCCAGCCGCAGATCAAGTTCGCCACGGACAACGCCATCGAAATGTTCGATCACCTCCATTGGGCGCAAGCGGCGCGCGCCGGGGGCGAAAAGCTGTACGATACGGGCCGCGAAATAGAAAGCGTCTACATCCTTGCGGAACGCGCGTTCGATATTGGGGCGCAGGACTTTGACGGCTACATCCTCTCCAGTGCTGACCAGTTTGGCTTTATGGACCTGCGCGATAGATGCGGCGGCAATGGGTTCGCTGAAATCGCTAAAGATCTCGGCAACAGGCTGGCCCAGTTCCTTTTCCACCTCGGCCATGGCTTCGGATTTGGAAAAGGGGGGCAGTTTGTCCTGAAGCACGCGCAGCTGCTCGGCCAATTCGTTGCCGACAACATCAGGGCGGGTAGATAGTACCTGACCAAACTTGATGTAGGCCGGGCCAAGCGCCGTCAGAGCACGCGTGGCGGGTGGCATATCGGGATCACCCTTGTAACCCAGCCATTGGAACGGTTTGCCCAGCGCATGGGCAATAAACCGCAGCGACCGGGGAGCCTCAAAAGCGTCCAGCACCACATTCATGGCACCGGTGCGCTCCAAAGTGGCGCCTGTGCGGATCAGGCGGATGATGTTGTGAGGACCGCGCATCAGATCTTCCAGCCGGAATGCAGCGCGGCGATGCCCATGCTCAGGTTTCGATACTTGGCGTTTTCGAACCCGGCGGTGCGGATCATGCCCAGAAACGTCTCTTGATCAGGGAACTTGCGGATCGATTCCACTAGATATTGATAGCTGTCGAAGTCGTTGGCGATCAGCTTGCCCATGCGCGGGATGACGTTGAAGCTGTAGAGATCATAGAGTTTCTGCAGCCCGTCATTGGGCAACTGGCTGAATTCCAGCACCATCAGGCGGCCGCCGGGTTTCAGCACGCGGAACGCTTCGTTCAGCGCTTCTTGCGGGCGGGTCACGTTCCGGATGCCGAACGAGATTGTATAGACGTCAAAGGTGTTGTCTTCGAACGGCAGGGCCATGGCGTCGCCGACCACCCAGTTCAGGCTATCCGCCATCTGGTCGGCCTCGGCGCGTTGGCGGCCTTCGACCAGCATCGGTTCGGTCAGATCCAGAACGGTGGCGTGACCATGGCCTGCGCGCTTGAGGAAGCGGAAAGAAATGTCGCCCGTACCGCCTGCGACGTCCAGAAGACGTTGGCCGGGGCGTGGCGCCAGCCAGTCCATCATCGCATCCTTCCACACGCGGTGGATGCCCATCGACATGACATCGTTCATCACGTCATATTTCGAGGCGACCGAGTTGAACACGCCCTGCACGCGTCCGGCCTTGTCAGCCTCGCGTACGGTTTCGAACCCGAAATGAGTGGTCTTGTCGCTTTTGTCGGACATTTGCCTTGCCGTTTGTCGAATTTCGCCTCTGTTATAGGGCCATAAGAGGCGGGCACAATGCGGCCCTTTGGATTAGGAGCCGTGTAATGCCCGAATTGCCCGAGGTCGAGACAGTAAGACGCGGCCTGAGTCCTGCTATGGAAGGGGTGGTGATAGAACGGGCCGATGTGAACCGCCCCGATCTGCGCTGGCCCTTCCCAGATCGAATGGCAGAACGGTTGACCGGGCAGCGGGTTGAGCGGTTGCGGCGGCGGTCGAAGTACATTCTGGCAGATCTCAGCAGCGGTGAGACATTGCTAATCCATCTGGGTATGTCCGGGCGGATGACGGTTTCGGGTGATCCGCTGGGTCAGTTCGTGCATACGCATCCGATGCCGGAGAAACACGATCATGTCGTGTTCCACATGGCCAACGGCGCGCGCATCACTTTCAATGATCCGCGCCGGTTCGGAGCGATGGATCTGTTGCCGACGGCCAAGGCAGATGACCACAAGCTGCTGTCGGTTCTGGGGCCAGAGCCCCTGGGCAATGACTTCCACGAACACCATCTGATCGAGGCCTTCAAAGGCAGGAACACTCCGGTCAAATCCGCACTTCTGGATCAGGGAATCGTTGCCGGATTGGGCAATATCTATGTCTGCGAGGCGCTTTATCGCGGCAAGGTGTCGCCACGTCGCAAAGCCGGGCAGATTTCTGCATCACGTGTTGCCGCATTGGTTCCGATCATCCGGAAAGTGTTGCAGGACGCCATAGAAGCGGGCGGTTCTTCCTTGCGAGATTTCCGCCAAGCCGATGGAGAGCTTGGATATTTTCAACACAGCTTTGATGTCTATGGACGCGAGGGTGAGCCTTGTCGGACCGAGGGCTGTGGTGCCAAAATTAAGAGAATCACTCAATCGGGACGCTCATCCTTCTATTGTGCGCAATGCCAAAGATAGCTTGATCCAGAGAATTCGCGTGATAAGGAATCATACCTGAACGGAACAACCGGAAGCTTTCAACTCATGGCTTTTGAGACGATCATCGTCGAAATCGAAGACCACGTCGCCCTCATCAAACTCGACAGACCGGATGCGATGAACGCATTGAACTCCCAATTGGTGGGAGAGCTTTGCGATGCGCTGGAAGAAGCAGATCGTAATGACAAGGTTCGGTGCATCGTGCTCACCGGGTCCGACAAAGCATTTGCCGCAGGCGCGGACATCAAGGAAATGTCCGAGATGAGCTTTGTCGATGTCTTGAGCGCAGATCTGTTTGCTTCGGTAAACGACCGCGTCTCGGCCATTCGCAAACCGATCATAGCGGCCGTGGCGGGGTATGCTCTGGGCGGTGGCTGTGAAGTGGCCATGATGTGTGACTTCATTATTGCTGCAGATACAGCCAAGTTTGGGCAGCCCGAGATCAATCTGGGTGTTGTCGCAGGTATTGGCGGAACACAGCGCCTGACGCGCTTTGTTGGCAAGTCCAAGGCGATGGATATGAACCTCACCGGTCGGTTCATGGATGCAGAAGAGGCAGAGCGTGCCGGTCTTGTTAGCCGTGTCGTTCCAGCCAAAAAACTGATCGAAGAAGCCATGGGTGCAGCGCAGAAGATTGCGGAAAAATCCTTGCTGACAGCTGGGGCCGTCAAGGAGGCTGTGAACCGCAGCTATGAACTGCCGTTGAGCGAAGGGCTTTTGTTTGAGCGTCGTGTCTTCCATTCGATGTTTGCAACCGAAGACCAGAAAGAGGGCATGGCTGCATTCCTCGAAAAGCGCGCGGCGCAATTTCGCGACAAGTAAAACCTTCCAGATCAAGTTCGAAGGCGGGCCATGTGTCCGCCTTTTTGTTTTCATTTTGGTGGGTCTGAGAATCGGCTTGGCAAACCTGAAAAACTTGGATACATACCGCCGCCATACATGCGCGTGCGGCCCGCTTGGCCCGACTCACACTCGTGATTTCTGATCCGGTGCGGATACGTCCGTGGCGCGCAAACCAAGATAACCGTACCGAACGAAGGTTAGAGACACATGGCAAATTCGCCCCAGGCAAAGAAACGCGCACGTCAGAACGAAAAGCGTTTCGCAGTAAACAAAGCGCGTCGTTCGCGCATCCGCACCTATCTGCGTAAAGTCGAAGAAGCGATTGCTTCTGGTGACAAGGACGCAGCAACTGCCGCTCTGCGCGCTGCTCAGCCCGAGCTGATGCGCGGCGTCACCAAAGGTGTTTTCCACAAGAACACAGCAGCTCGCAAAATGTCGCGTCTGTCGGCCCGCGTCAAAGCGCTGGGCTAAGGCTGCAAATTGACCAATGGTCATGTCAGCAAGGCTGATCTAAATTTAAGGCGTCGCTTCGAGCGGCGCCTTTTTTCGTGTTGCCGGAAAACCGCGCCTTCACAAAACTGAGAGATTCTTTCGGCCAAAGAACCGAGTCAACATCAGAGTTTCGTTGCCGCGCCCCGCTTGGAGTTGTTACCACTGTTATCAGCGATTCACTCGCTTGGGGGGACAGGCTGTTTCTTTGGTCGAACTGACGGGCATCAGATCGATTTGAGGAAATGGGCGACGACTGGCTGATGCCAGGCTGCCGATCTGTCGTGAAACCCGGGTGCAACCCGGTCTTCTCGGCCCTGTCTAAAAAATTGAGAGTGCTACGTGCAACCCGGTTTTCCGGACGCTCACCTATTTTCGGGTGTTCTGCGGGACATGTGTGCATTCGAAAGACATCCCGCCAAACCGGGCAGGTTTTGGCGCAGGGATACCTTTGCGTGCGTGAATGCATAACCGGGCAACCGGATTCGTATGAATAAGGCCGACAGGCCAATAAGAATGGGATGCGTGAGGCGCTGAATGACACAAGAGAAATGGGGACTACTGCGTAACAAATTGCTGAAGGCCGTCGGTCGGAATAACTACACCACCTGGATTGAGCCTTTGGAATTTAAAGAGCTGCAAAACGGTGTGGCGGTTTTTTCCGTGCCGACCAATTTTATGGGCAACTACGTCAGCCAGAACTTTGCAGACCTCATATTGTATGAATTGAACACGGCAGGGGAAACTGTGCAGCGGCTGGATTTTCGGGTTCCCGCGAACTCGCCCGCGCGTCCGAAACCTGCTGTACAAGCTGCTCCTGAGGTGCGTGCAGATCCTGTTGCCGCGCCTGTGACAGAGGTTGCGCAGGATGCGCTCGAGTCTTTGCAGGCTGCGCCGTTGGACACCCGTTTTACGTTTGACAGTTTTGTTGTCGGCAAACCCAACGAACTGGCACATGCCGCTGCGCGCCGTGTGTCCGAAGGTGGTCCGGTCACATTCAACCCGCTGGTGCTGTATGGCGGTGTGGGCTTGGGCAAAACCCACCTGATGCACGCCATCGCGTGGGAATTGAAAACCAAGCATCCTGAGCTGAACGTGCTCTACCTGTCCGCCGAACAATTCATGTACCGTTTTGTTCAGGCCCTACGCGAACGCCGGATGATGGATTTCAAACACCTGTTCCGGTCGGTTGACGTGCTGATGGTGGATGACGTGCAATTCATCGCAGGCAAGGATTCAACCCAGGAGGAATTCTTCCACACCTTCAATGCGCTGGTGGATCAGAACAAGCAGATCATCATTTCCGCCGACCGCGCCCCGGGTGAGATCAAGGATCTGGAAGACCGTGTGAAATCGCGTCTTCAATGCGGTCTGGTCGTCGACCTGCATCCGACCGATTACGAGCTGCGCCTGGGCATTCTGCAGAACAAGGTGCAGCAGTACAGCAGCACCTATCCTGATCTGGAGATTGCTGACGGTGTACTTGAGTTTCTGGCCCACCGCATCTCGACCAATGTCCGCGTTCTGGAAGGCGCTTTGACCCGTCTGTTCGCCTTCGCATCGCTGGTGGGCCGCGAAATCGATATGGAGCTGACACAGGATTGTCTGGCTGATGTGCTGCGCGCGTCGGAACGCAAAATAAGCGTTGAAGAGATTCAGCGGAAAGTGTCCGAGTACTATAATATCCGTCTGTCTGACATCATCGGCCCCAAACGTCTGCGGTCATACGCGCGTCCGCGTCAGGTTGCGATGTATCTGTGCAAGCAGCTCACCAGCCGTTCGCTGCCCGAAATTGGCCGCCGTTTTGGCGGGCGCGACCACACAACTGTCATGCATGGCGTGAAGCGTATCGAAGAGCTGAAGCTGACCGACGGTCAGATCGCTGAAGATGTGGAAATGCTGCGGCGATCGCTGGAAGCCTGATCTGAGCATTTCATGAAGCAAACGCCCCGGAACTTTGCGTCCGGGGTGTTTTCTTGTGCGCATTAATCCACGGTTGGACCAGAACTGAGGCTTGTTGGGCACGATGCCCTTGACGCTAAGGGCTTTCCAACCCAGAAATCCGTAAAAAATCCTTGTGCCTCAGGGTGGAACCGCTAACGTGCCAGTCCCGCCCATGTCGGTACGCAAGTCAGAGGAACTGAGGGTATGAAGATCAGCATTGAACGCGGCACCCTTCTCAAGGCCGTTTCGCAGGCCCAATCCGTTGTGGAACGGCGCAACACCATACCCATACTTGCGAATGTTTTGATTGAGGCCGAGGGCGATGTGGCCCAATTCCGCGCCACTGATCTGGACATCGAAGTGGTCGACAAAGCGCCTGCGCAGGTCGAGAAAGCCGGGGCGACCACGGTTGCAGCGACCACTTTGCATGAAATCGTACGCAAGCTGCCGGATGGGGCGCTGGTAACGCTGACCGCAGACAGTGCCGCAGGCCGGTTGACCGTCGAGGCGGGCCGGTCAAATTTCTCGTTGGCAACGCTGCCAAAAGAGGATTTTCCGGTTATGGCGTCCTCGGAATATCAGTCGAATTTCACCGCGTCTGCCGCGCTGCTGCGCCGGCTGTTCGACAAATCGAAATTCGCCATCTCGACGGAAGAGACGCGGTACTATCTGAACGGTGTCTATATGCATGTCGCTGACAGCTCGGATGGCGGTAAAGTGCTGCGTTGCGTTGCCACCGATGGCCACCGTCTGGCGCGTATTGATGCGGACCTGCCTGAAGGGGCCGCAGATATGCCTGGTGTGATCGTGCCACGCAAAACAGTAGGCGAGCTGCGCAAGCTGCTGGACGACGATGAAATGGATATCGCCGTTTCGGTCAGCGAAACCAAGGTACGTTTTGCCACGCCGGATATCACCCTGACCTCGAAGGTCATCGACGGCACCTTCCCCGATTACACACGCGTCATCCCGCAAGGGAACACCCGCAAGCTTGAGGTCGATGCTGCCGAGTTTGCGCAGGCCGTAGACCGGGTCGCGACAGTGTCGTCCGAACGGTCGCGTGCGGTAAAGCTGCAATTGGATGGCGACAAGTTGGTCCTTTCGGTCAATGCTCCGGATAGTGGTGCGGCTGAAGAAGAACTGGCCGTCGCCTATGGGGATGAACGGTTGGAGATCGGGTTCAACGCCAAGTATCTGCTGGAGATTGCGTCTCAGGTCGATCGTGAGAATGCTGTGTTCCTGTTCAACTCGGCAGGTGATCCGACCCTGATGCGTGAAGGCAATGATCAAAGCGCGGTTTATGTTGTGATGCCGATGCGCGTCTGATCGCGCTGACGCGCGACGCCTCCGGCGGGAGTATTTTTGAAAAGATGAAGGGAGGGGTCATGGGATTGGCCCTGACCGAGCTTACGGTCTCGCATTTTCGGTCTCATAAGCTGGCGCGCCTGTCGCTGGACGGGAGGCCGGTTGCGATTCACGGGCCCAACGGGGCGGGCAAGACCAACATTCTGGAAGCAGTTTCTTTGTTTTCGCCCGGTCGTGGGATGCGGCGGGCAAGCGCGGCCGAAATGACACGTCGGCCCGAGGCGTTGGGGTGGAAGCTGTCGGGGATATTGGATGCGCAGGGCCAGCGTTACGAGGTGGAAACCTGGTCCGAGGGTGGCGCGGCGCGGCAGGTTCGGATTGACGAAAAGACCTCGAGCCAGATCGAGCTGGGGAAACTGGCGCGGGTTGTTTGGCTGATCCCTTCGATGGACCGGCTTTGGATTGAAGGAGCCGAAGGGCGACGGCGATTTCTGGACCGTATCGCGCTGAGTTTTGACCCAGCCCATGCCGAAGCGTCTTTGACTTATGAAAAAGCTATGCGCGAGCGGAACCGTTTGCTGAAAGAGCAGGCGCGGGATGCCCATTGGTATGCGGCCCTGGAGGGTCAGATGGCGGAGTCCGGGCATCGCATACATGCCGCTCGCGTTGCGGCGCTGGATTATTTGCGCGCCGCGCAGGATCGGGCGGAGACGGCTTTTCCGTCAGCTGAGTTGGAATTGGTCCAGACAGAAGGTGCGATGCCTCAGACAGCAGAGGATCTGCGTGACGCCTTGAACGAGAGTCGCTTCCGGGATCTGGCGGCGGGCCGGACTTTGGTAGGGCCGCATCGGTCAGACCTGTATGGGGTGTTCGCTGCAAAGGGCGTTCCGGCCAAGGATTGTTCGACCGGCGAGCAGAAGGCGTTGCTTGTGTCTTTGATTTTGTCGAACGCGCGGGCGCTGGCAGAGATGGTTGGGGCACCTCCGATTGTTCTTTTGGACGAAGTGGCCGCCCATCTGGACGCAGATCGGCGCGCGGCGCTTTATGACGAAATTTGCGCTCTGGGGGCTCAGGCCTGGATGACGGGCACCGGGCCTGAGTTGTTTGCTGAATTGGGGGACCGGGCCCAGACGGTGGTTGTCACCGAAAGCGATGAGGGCTCGGTCGTGACCGCTTAGGCTAGTTCGCTGACTTTGCGTTCCCACAGGAAGCCGCGCATAACCTCGTCGACCGGTGTCTTGGCCATGTGGTTGACGTAGTTCGACATTGTTTTCTGAGCCAAGCCCAGCACCACATCCAGAACCGCGCGGTGCGAATATCCCGCGTCGAAAAACGCCTGCAACTGCTCCTCGGTCGGGTTGCCGCGTGTTTCCATCACTTGCAGAGTGAAGGTGCGCAGTGCCTCGAGCTTGGCCGAAGGCAGCGGAGTTTCATTGCGCAGCGCCTCGGTGATTTCGTCCGAGACTTTCATCATCTTGGCGATACCGGTGTGCGCTGGCACGCAGTAGTGACATTCATTTTCTACGTTGATGGTCTGCCAAACAACGGTTTTCTCATCATTGTCGAAATCGGTTTGCAAGAAGAGGCCATGCAGAACCTGATAACCTTCCAGGTGCTGCGGGCTTTCGGCCATCACCTTGTGCAAACCGGGCAAGCGACCAAACGCGGCCTGTGATTTTTCGAGAAGAGGTTTGGACCCTTCAGGGGCGGATTCGAGGTCGTGCGACGGAAAATTGGCCATGTCGGAACTCCTGTTTTGGCGCGATGAGTCGTATTTAGGGTTTATTGAGCGATCACTCAAGTATATATTTGAGTGAACGTTCAAGAATTGGTGATGTTGATGCCTCGGAAACCCGCATATGATCGTGATGCTCTGATTGCTAAAGCAAAGGACATCTTCTGGCGTCAGGGCTGGGCCGGGACGTCGCTGAAGGATCTGGAGCGGGAATTGAAACTAAAGCCCGGCAGTTTTTATGCGGCATTCGGCTCGAAGGACGCGCTCTATGCGCTGACAATGGAAAGCTACACACGGGAAGGCGTGGCACGCCTAAAGGCTTTGGCTGAAAAGTTGGGGCCAAAAGGGGCGTTGAAAGCGCAGCCCCGTTTGGTGATCGAAGCGGTCGAGAACCCGACGAAAGCCTGCATGTTGGCAAAGACATATGCGGAGTTGCAGGCGAAAGATCACGACCTTGCGGATCAGGCCGCGCGGCACATGACTGAGATGAAAGCGTGTTTTGCCGAGCTGTTCCGAAGCGCTCAGAATGCTGGTGAAATCCGGTCTGAACATGACCCGGATCGACTGGCGGCGCGGTATCAGTCGGACATTCTTGGATTGCGATTGTCTGCTGAGCGCGAGGATGTCGACGCAGATGAAATCGCTGCGGACATCGCCGCTGACATTGATCGCTTGTGAGCCTGTAACCAGCAGGCAAAAAACGACCCTCGCAAACACAAAATCTTGGGGGATCGCGTGACATTCCCCACCAGAAAACGTATAAGTTACCAAAATAATATAGGTACTGACTGAATGTCCGAAGACGCACAGGCTCCTCAAGAATACGGCGCAGATTCCATCAAGGTTCTCAAAGGGTTGGAGGCTGTTCGAAAGCGCCCCGGCATGTATATCGGGGACACGGATGATGGCTCTGGTCTGCACCACATGGTGTATGAGGTGGTCGACAACGGGATCGATGAAGCCTTGGCGGGTCATGCTGACCATGTAACCGTAAAAATCCATGCGGATTCCAGCGTCTCGGTCAGTGATAACGGGCGCGGAATTCCGGTCGATATTCACCCGGAAGAAGGTGTTTCAGCGGCTGAAGTCATTATGACCCAACTGCACGCGGGCGGTAAGTTCGACAGCAATTCCTACAAGGTGTCGGGCGGTCTGCACGGCGTGGGTGTTTCGGTCGTGAACGCCCTGTCCGATTGGCTGGAATTGCGCATCTGGCGTGCGGGCAAGGAACATGTCGCGCGCTTTGAGGGCGGCGAAACGGCTGAACATCTGAAGGTCGTGGGTGAATGCGGCGATCGCACCGGGACCGAGGTGCGGTTTCTGGCCTCGACCAACACGTTTTCGAACCTCGAGTACTCGTTTGAAACGCTGGAAAAGCGTCTGCGCGAGCTTGCCTTCCTGAACTCAGGCGTACGGATCATCCTGATTGATGAACGCCCTGCTGAGCGGTTGGAAACCGAGTTGTTTTATGAAGGCGGCGTCAAGGAATTCGTCAAGTATCTCGATCGGTCCAAGACCCCGGCTATGCCCGAGCCGATCTATATCAAGGGCGAGCGTGACGACATCGGCGTTGAAATCGCGATGTGGTGGAATGACAGCTACCATGAGACGGTTCTGCCCTTCACCAACAACATCCCGCAGCGGGATGGTGGTACGCATGTCGCCGGTTTCCGGGGCGCTTTGACACGGACGATCAACAACTATGCGCAGTCCAGCGGGATCGCAAAGAAGGAAAAGGTCAGCTTTACAGGTGACGACGCGCGTGAGGGCCTGACCTGCGTGCTGTCAGTGAAGGTGCCGGATCCGAAATTCTCGTCTCAGACTAAGGACAAGCTGGTTTCGTCCGAGGTGCGACCTGCGGTCGAAGGTTTGATGAACGAAAAACTGGCCGAATGGTTTGAAGAAAACCCCAATGAAGCCAAGGGTATCGTCGGCAAAATCATCGAGGCCGCTCTGGCCCGTGAGGCTGCCCGAAAGGCCCGTGAACTGACCCGCCGCAAGACGGCGATGGATGTGAACTATCTGGCCGGGAAGCTGAAAGATTGTTCCGAGAAAGACCCGTCCAAAACCGAAGTATTCCTGGTCGAGGGGGACTCGGCAGGTGGTTCCGCGCAAACAGGTCGGGATCGTCTGACTCAGGCTGTTCTGCCACTGCGTGGGAAAATCCTGAACGTGGAACGCGCGCGGTTTGATCGAATGCTGTCGTCGCAGGAAATCGGCAACCTGGTGATGGCGCTGGGCACTGGTATTGGCCGCGATGAGTTCAACATCGAAAAGCTGCGCTACCACAAGATCGTCATCATGACCGATGCCGACGTGGACGGTGCACACATCCGGACGCTGCTGCTGACCTTCTTCTATCGGCAAATGCCGGAACTGATCGAGGGTGGGTATCTCTATATCGCACAGCCACCGCTATACAAGGTTTCGCGTGGTAAATCAGAGGTTTACCTGAAGGATCAGGCGGCGCTGGACGACTATCTGATCAATCAGGGCGTCGAAGGGGCCGTGTTGAAGCTTGGCTCGGGTGAAGAGATCATCGGTCAGGATCTGACCCGAGTGGTCGACGAAGCGCGCCAGCTGAAACGCGTTCTGGACGCCTTCCCGACGCATTACCCGCGTCACATTCTGGAACAGGCTGCCGTCGCGGGGGCTTTCGTGCCGGGTGCGGTTGATGCCGACCTGCAAGGCGTGGCCGACAAAGTTGCTGCCCGTCTTGACCTGATCGCGTTGGAATACGAGCGCGGCTGGCAAGGTCGGATTACTCAGGACCACGGCATCCGTCTGGCCCGCATCCTGCGCGGTGTGGAAGAGGTGCGCACACTGGATGGCCCCATGTTGCGCTCGGGTGAGGCGCGTAAGACCGGCAGTTTCACTCAAAGCCTGCAAGAGGTGTATAACACGCCTGCGACGCTGATCCGCCGTGACCGATCTCAGGTCATCCACGGCCCTCTGGACCTGCTGCGGGCCATTTTGGAAGAGGGTGAAAAGGGCTTGTCGCTGCAACGCTACAAAGGCCTCGGTGAGATGAACCCAGACCAGCTGTGGGAAACAACGCTTGACCCGGACGCCCGCACGCTGTTGCAGGTGCGCGTCGATGACATGGTCGAGGCAGATGATCTGTTCACCAAGCTCATGGGCGACGTTGTCGAGCCGCGTCGGGAGTTCATCCAGAAAAACGCCCTGAGCGTGGAGAATCTTGATTTCTGACCGGTTGTCGGCTTTGATGAAGCCGTCTTTTACCGCACCGTTCTGATTTTTGTCTTGGAGGGTGCGGCCTGGAAGATCATCAATCGCCACGCTTCAGTACCCACTCCAAATATTGAACTCGTGGGTAAAGAACAGCTGGCCATCCAAAAACTGGTGGATGCTGCGCGTGAAGATGGACCCGAGCTGGTCCAAACCGAAGGTTTGGCTTCGGTACTTTTCACTGATGTGGAGGGCAGCACAACGTTGGCGGAGGCGTTGGGCGATCAGCGTTGGTCGGTGCTGATCGAAAACCACTTCCAAGTCTTGGCGGCGATCATCGAAAAGTATCATGGCCAGTTCGTGAAATCCCTTGGAGACGGAACGTTGTCCGTCTTTCCGTCCGCGAAAGAAGCACTAACGGCCGCTATCAAGATTCAGGGGGCCATTGCATCGGCTTCCGAGGAGCCATCTTTCGGTGTCCGGATTGGGATTCATACTGGTGATGTCGTGCAATCTCGTGGAGATTTTTTTGGCACTGTGGTCAACAAAGCGTCACGCATAACCGCAAAAGGTACTGTCCGGTTGTCAGAGCTGGCTTTCCGTGTGGCTTAAGAATTTCGCCAGCGCCTGGATTGCCTGCCCCATGTCCTCACCCGTCGCGCATTCTTTCGGATTGTGGCTGATACCGTTGCGACACCGCACAAAGAGCATTCCAATGTCACAGAGATCGGCCATTGCAGAGGCGTCGTGGGTGGCACCGGAAGGCATCCTTGGCGCGCTGGGGCACGCGTCTTGCAGCGCGCTTTGGAGCGCACCTGAACAAGGCGTTGCGGCTTGGAAATAGGTGCGTTCAATTTGGATTTCCAATCCACGCTCGTTCGCGAGGTCCAAACAAAAATCTCGTAGCCTTTGTCCAGCTCCCTCACGTGTTTCATCGTCAACGGACCTCAATTCCGCTGTCAGTTCCACCCGACCCGGAACGGCGTTGACCGCATTGGGAAACACGTTCAATTCTCCGACAACACCCAGCAGCCGGTCATCGGAGTGGGCCATTTCTTCGATATGTGCAACAATCCGGGCCGCGCCTGCCATTGCGTCCTGACGAAGGTGCATTGGCATTGTCCCCGCATGCGCGGCGACACCGGTTACTACGATTTCGTGACGCTCAATCCCGCAAATGCCAGTGACGATGCCCAATGGCTGATCTTGATCCTCCAGCACCGGCCCCTGTTCAATATGAATTTCCAAATAGCCCAGGAGATCGGAAGCAGATCGGGCGATAGTCACGATTTGTTTCTCGTCGCCTCCAAAGTTCGTAAGAGCTTCTCCTAAACGGGTTCCGTCACGGTCTCGCAGTTGCAGAACACTAGGATTCAATGTGCCAGCCAACGCTCGAGAACCGGTAAGGGCTGTGGGAAACCGGACGCCCTCTTCATCTGCAAAAGCCAGAATCTCGATTGAAAAAGAAGGTTTCCAACCGGCCTCTTTAAGCGCTAGCAACACAACAATGGGCAAGACGACACCCATGATCCCGTCGAATCCACCGCCCTGCCGTACGCTGTCCTGATGCGAACCTAAAAGCAGTATTTTGCTGTCGTTTTGACCTGCCAGACGGCCGATCAGCGTCGCAGCTGCATCCAACGACACGGACATGCCTGCTTCGGCCATCCATTCAGACAGGAGTTCGTTAGCCGCCTTGTGCTGTTCGGTGTAAGGCAGACGCGTTACGCCAACTTCACCCAAAGGGCCGCCATTATTTTCGGAACATGCTGCAAGCTCTTGCAGCATGCCGAAGGCGCGCTGCCCCCAATATGCCGTATCGATTTTGATTTCTGTCATTTCACTGGTCAATCTTCTACTCGCCGTCAGCAGGTCGGTTCGGGTTGTCCTCGGTCGGCACGCGATCTAGCCATTGGTGATATTCGGGCGATTGCGCGCGCTCATGCAGATCACGAAGCGCCTTTATGGGCGCCTGGTGATAATCGATGCGCAAGTCATAGGGCGCACAGTTGCGACCGACTATCTTCAGCGCTGCGGACATGAGACCGCGGAAATCGCTCCCGGCATTTTGGCCTGCTTCGATTGCCTTGATCAGCCGGTCCTCGAACGGCTGGATTCCGCTGGCTTTGTAGGTAGAGAAAATCGCTTCGATGACGTCCACGCTTTTGAGCATATTTCCCGAAACAACCAATCCATCTTCGGCAATGGCATGCTTGGCGTCGACATTTTCAATTCCGGTATGAACCGCAGTTTTTCCCTGGGTATCCATCAGGGCCAACTGGCGATGCACGGCACCCGTGTCGGCAGACACGAGAGCTCCAAGCGTTTCAGTTGCAGTTTTGCCGTTCCGCATCATCCTGAGCGCCTCCTCACCCCAGAGCGTACTTGGATACGCACCCTGACTTGCAGACGCACCGGCCAGGGAATCAGCGCGCAAGACCCAACCGCCGACGCAGAGATTTCCAGTTGCAGCAGCGCCGCCAATTCTTCCGGTCTCGTCGTCAAACGCCAGAATAGAAAATGTCACTTCATCCCCCATCCCCCTATTTTTTCAGGGGCTTTGTTCGGTTTAGCCAAAATCACTCGGCAAACTCTAAGTCCAAAATCGAATTTATCATGAAAATTTTTCTTGATCAATTTATAATGATAAATATGGTGGCATCGTAATTTCGCTATACACAGACGACAACTGGGAGAAACCGAGAGATGAAACTCTTAAAGATGACACGTCGCGGGTTGATGGCCGCAGCTGGCGCTGCGACGCTACTTGGGATGACCACAGCCGTTCCAGCAATCGCGCAGACCCCTCCGGGTGTTCTGGTGATAGGCCAGATCGCGGAACCCAAGTCGCTGGATCCGTCGACCGTGACCGCAGTAAATGATTTTCGCATACTCATGAACGTCTATGACGGTCTTGTACGCTACAAGTCGGGCACCCTTGAAGTGGAGCCCGCGTTGGCGACTGGCTGGACGATCTCCGAAGACGGCACCGAATACACATTCGACCTACGTGAAGGCGTGACGTTCCATGACGGAACGGCATTTGACGCCGACGACGTTGTCTACACCTTCCAGCGGATGCTGAACGAAGACCACCCCGAACATGATACGGGCCCGTTCCCGCTGTCGTTCTTCTTCTCAGCGATTGAGACTGTCGAAGCAATTGACGAAAAGACCGTCAAATTCAAACTGAACGCGCCTTATGCACCGTTCTTGTCGAACCTTGCATACCCGACCGGGCTTATCGTTTCCTCGGACGCGGTTGCCGCGAAGGGCACCGAATTTGGCCGCAATCCCGTCGGCACCGGACCTTTCCAGTTTGCAGAGTGGAAATCCAACGAACTGGTCGTCGTAACGCGCAATGAAGACTACTGGGACGGCGTAGCAAAATCCGAAGCAGTTCTGTTCCGTCCGATCACTGACGCGAACACTCGTGTTGCGGAAATGCTTTCAGGTGGCATTGATATGATGGTTGAGGTTCCACCCGTTGCTCTGTCAGAGTTTGCAGGTGACGCCTACACCGTCAATGAACAGGCCGGCCCGCATGTCTGGTTCCTGATCCTGAACGCTAAGGAGGGTCCGTTCGCTGACAAACGTGTGCGTCAGGCAGCGAACTATGCGATCAACAAGACCGCGCTGGTCAATGACGTTCTCGAAGGCACTGCAGAAGTCGCTGCTGGGCCAACGCCACCTGCGTTCGCTTGGGCCTACAACGAGGAGCTGTCACCTTATCCGTATGATCCAGAAAAAGCCAAAGCTCTGCTGGCCGAGGCAGGTGCCGAAGGCGCGGAACTGACGTTCTATGTCACCGAAGGTGGTTCAGGCATGCTGGACCCGGTCGCCATGGGCACAGCGATCCAAGCGGACCTGAAGGCAGTTGGTCTGGACGTTAAGATCGAAACCTATGAATGGAACTCGTTCCTTGGCGAGGTAAATCCTGGCCTTGAAGGCAAGGCAGACATGGCAGAAATGGCTTGGATGACCAACGATCCGGACACACTGCCGTATCTGGCGCTGCGCACTGACGCTTGGCCAGACAAGGGTGGCTTTAACTCGGGCTACTACTCCAACCCAGAAGTAGACAAACTACTTGAAGCTGCTCGTTCGTCGACCGATCAGGCTGAGCGCGCCAGGCTCTATAAAGAGATGCAGACCATTGTACAGGAAGATGCACCTTGGGTCTTCGTCGCCAACTGGAAGCAGAACGCCGTAACATCGGATCGTGTTAGCAACTTCTCTCTCGAACCGTCGTTCCTGCTCCTGCTCAAGGACGTAGAGAAAAACTGATAGGCTGGCTTTGTTGCCACTGAAAAAGGGCGCGTTTGCATAGGCAGGCGCGCCCTCCTTACAAATAAGTCTCGCAAGCGATTGTTAAAACCATGCGGCAGGTGCCGCAAAGGAGAGAGTTAATGGGTGCCTATATCCTCAAGCGTCTATTGTCTGCGATCCCGGTCCTGTTTGGCGTAACAATCATTGTGTTCGTCATCATGGCGCTCATCCCAGGTGATCCGGCAACTGCCATTCTTGGCTCATATGCGACACCTGAAAATGTCGCCAAGCTGAACGCAGATCTTGGTTTGGATAAACCTCTGGTTCAGAGATACTTCATCTGGCTTGGCAACATGCTGACAGGAGATTTCGGCACCTCATTCTCGCTCAACCGTCCTGTGATTGATGAGGTTTCAGAACGCTTTAATGCGACTCTGATCCTTGCAGGTACGTCTTTTGTGCTGTGTTCCGTGCTCGGCATACTTGCCGGGATGATTTCAGCTGCCCGTCAGTATGGTCTGGCGGATAAAGCTATCACCTTTGTTGTTCTGATCGGCATTTCCGTTCCATCGTTCTTTCTCGGGATGATGATGATCCTGTTTTTTGCTGTCAAAATGCGCTGGCTCCCTGCTTCGGGCATGTATGCCGTTTGGGGCGGTGGCGATTTGCCGGACCTGTTACGTCACCTCATTCTGCCCGCCTCCGCTTTGGCGGTGGTCGCAACGGGCGTGATTGCGCGCCTGTCTCGCTCAGCAATGCTCGAAGTGCTGCGTCAGGATTTCATCCGTACCGCCCGAGCCAAGGGCGTTCGTGAGGGCCGCGTTCTACGCCGCCATGCATTGCGGGCGGCGATGGTATCAATAATCCCGGTTCTGGGCATTCAGGCAGGATTTGTCCTGTCCGGCGCGGTCTATATCGAGATCGTGTTTCAGTGGCCCGGTGTGGGCCGAATGCTGGTAGACGCGATCCTAACGCGCGACATCCTTCTTGTGCAGGGCGGCGTCGTCCTCGTCGCGACCTGCTACGTGCTTTTCAACATTATCGTCGATGTGGCGCAGAGCCTTCTTGACCCGAGGATCAAGGCATGAAGTCATTTCTTGTATCGCTATCGCGCAACCAACTGGCCAGTTTTGGCGGTGTTCTAATACTGCTTGTCGTCACGCTTGCGCTGCTAACACCGTTCCTTGGGTTGCCTTCGCCTGACGTGACAAACACCGCTAACCGGTTCCTGCCATTCGGCTCCGAAGCCCATATATTGGGTACGGATCATTTAGGGCGTGACCTACTATCGCGGCTTCTGTGGGGCACGCGCCTGTCGCTCGCAGTTGGTGCCGGAGCGGCCATTGGTGCGGCGGTCATTGGCTCGGCCATCGGTATCGTCGCGGGTTACTTTGGTGGTCGTACGGATAACCTGATAATGCGCGGCGTGGACATGCTGATGGCATTTCCCTACATCCTGCTGGCGCTTGCCATTGTTGCCGCGCTTGGGCCCGGATTAATCAACGCCCTGATTGCTGTGGCGGCTGTTAACATCCCGTTCTTTGCGCGCAACATTCGCGGCGTCACCGTCGGCCTCGCACATCGTGAATTCATCGAAGCCGCAAGGCTGTCGGGGATGTCACACACCCGTATCATCCTGACCGAAATTCTGCCCAACGTGGCACCCGTCATTATCGTGGCGATGTCGACAACTGTTGGCTGGATGATCCTTGAGACGGCAGGCCTTAGTTTCCTTGGACTTGGCTCGCAGCCGCCGCAGGCTGACCTGGGCTCGATGCTGGGCGAAGCGCGCGCTGCGCTGATTACGCATCCTCACGTATCAATAGTTCCGGGAGTCATGATCTTTGTCATCGTCATGGGCGTAAATCTCTTGGGCGACGGCGTGCGAGACGCGCTTGACCCGCGTCTTGCATCTGGCGCTCTGACCCGCCCCCGTCCTGCAACCCTCGTACGCCGTGATAAGCCCGCACCAGAGACCACCGATGATAGTGCGGCACTTGCGGTGACACAGCTCGAAACACGGTTTGAAATTGGCCCAAGGGTCTATGAAGCGGTCAACGGGGTCTCGTTTTCGATCCGTGAAGGTGAGGCGCTCGGGCTGGTCGGCGAATCCGGCTCGGGCAAATCCGTAACTGCCTTGTCTATAATGGGCTTAGTGGCATCACCTCCGGGTGTGATTACCGGCGGTTCGGTCAAGGTGGATGGTACAGAGTTGATCGGTGCCCCCTACGAAGTGCTCCGCAGCCTGCGTGGTCGGAAAGTTGCGTATATCTTCCAAGATCCTCTTTCGACCCTGCATCCATTGCACCGTGTCGGGGATCAGTTGATCGAAGCGATCCGCTCGCATCGGTCCATCTCCAACGCCGAAGGCAGAAAACGCGCAATTGAACTGCTTGAAGCCGTTCGTATTCCCAACGCCAAGAGCCGAATTGATGTTTTCCCACACGAAATGTCGGGCGGGATGCGGCAACGTGTGGCCATCGCTATGGCTTTGGCTAACGAACCCGAAGTCATCATCGCGGATGAGCCGACTACCGCATTGGACGTAACCGTTCAGGCGCAAATTCTGGCCTTGCTTGATGACCTGCGGCGCGAACGCGGAGTGTCGATCCTGTTTATCACGCATGACTTCGGAGTTGTGTCGCAACTCTGCGGTCGCGTCGCAGTCATGTATGCGGGCAATATCGTGGAAGAAGGCCCAACAGATGAGGTTCTGAACCAGCCTGCGCATCCCTATACCCGTCGGCTGATTGCCTGCGTTCCCGAATTGGGCGGTGGCCAACGTGAGATGCAGGCCATCCCTGGCCTTCCGCCCATCGTTTCGGACTTACCAAAGGGATGCGCGTTTTCGGCCCGCTGTGATCGTGCCAATGAGGCCTGCCTTGCCGGGCGCCCACAACCGGTCGCCAAAGATGGTCGCGCTGTACGCTGTTTCCGCCCCGAGATTAGTTCGCTGGCACAGGAGGCCATGTGATGACCGTAGCTCTGAAACTCGAAAACCTCGCAAAGACCTATGCTGTAGGTCGTAACCTGATTGGAAAGCCCAAGGGATATGTACACGCGGTGCGACCGTTTTCGTTGGATGTAGCAACCGGTGACACGCTGGGCATCGTTGGCGAATCCGGCTGCGGCAAGTCCACCTTGGCCCGTATGCTGGTTGGACTTCTGGCCCCGACCGAAGGGCATCTTGAGGTAGAGGGCGAAACGCTGGACGGCAAGGCACCTGCCGAGTTCGGGCGCATGATCCAGTATGTTTTTCAGGATCCAATCAGTTCGCTCAATCCACGCAAAACGATACGCCAGATCATCGAACAACCTTTGATCCATCTGCACAGCATGAGGAGAGCCGAACGAGAGGCGCGTATTCTGGAAATTTTCGGCCAGGTAAACCTGCGGCCAGAATTCCTGAACCGCCGTCCGCACGAGTTTTCCGGAGGCCAAGCGCAGCGGATCGGCATAGCGCGGGCATTGGCCGCAAATCCCCGGATTCTTGTCCTGGACGAACCTGTTTCGGCGCTGGACGTATCCGTTCAGGCGCAGGTCATTAACCTCCTGGCCGACCTTAAAGAAAAACTCAGCCTGACCTATGTCTTTATCAGTCACGATCTCGCCGTGGTCGAAGCCGTCTGTGACCGGGTCGCCGTCATGTATTTTGGTTCAATTGTTGAGATGGGCGACGCACGCGAGATTTTCACCAATCCGCGCCACCCCTACACCAAGCTTTTGGCGGAAAGCGCGCCTGTTGTTGGAACCAATGTACGACGTACCGAGGCCGCGAATGCCGAATTGCCTGACCCGATGAACCCGCCCAAAGGCTGTGCGTTCGCCGCACGATGTGAAATGGCCACGGAATTGTGTCGCACAACCGAACCCAATCTGAATATAACGAATGACAGCCATCATGTGGCATGCCATCACGCATAAAAGCCTGAATTGAGGGAGAAAAATGGCAAAGCGTTCGAGACCTGTTCAGGTGGCCGAAGAAATCAAGAATTGGGTGGTCGAACAAGGGCTGAAGCCCGGCGACCGGCTACCGGCAGAGCCGGAATTGATTGAACGCTTTGGCATGTCCAAGGGCACGATCCGCGAAGCAACGCGATTGCTGGAAGCTCAGGGCCTCTTAAAGACACGTACAGGTCCCGGCGGAGGCGCTTTCATACACGCCGTCAGCCGCGAACGCGCAACGGCTCTATTGGGAAACTATTTCTACTTTAAGGACCTAAACATCGGCGACCTGTATCAGATGCGGATTTTGCTTGAGCCTGAAATGGCGGCGGGGCTGGCAGGTAATATTTCCAAGGATCAAATCGAAGAACTCAGGACGATTGTGGAAAGCTATAATGCGCCACCAGAAAACCTCGACGCGGAACGCGCCCACCATGTGCAGTCGCTCAAGTTTCATGGAAAGCTGGCCGAGTACGCCAATAACGAACTTTTGGGTTTCGTGATTTCCTTTGTTTCTCGTGCGTTATCAGACGTTACGCTTGTCCGCGGCCTTTATGAACCGCGCAACTTTGAACTATGGAAATTCGGACGGGATTCTCATCTTGCGTTGATTGAGGCCCTCTCCAAAGGTGATGGTGCAACCGCCCGTAAAATTATGCTGCGTCACATGGAGTTTGCATTCCAGCAAATGCAAAACCAAGAATTCCAGGTAAACAAGAAGTTTATCTCTGAAGCCTATTGAGGGGATGGCTATGAAAAACGATGCTAACTATTGGTCCATTCCCTAGGAGAGCTGACATGACCAAACTTCGCCTTTTTGGTATCGTCATCCTTTTCCTTGCAGCACTAAGTGGGCTTTCAGAGCACCTGTTTTTTGGCGTTGTCGACCCAAACGGCGTTCTGCAAGAAAGCTTCTTTTTGCCGCTGACTTTCATTCTCGCAGCAATTGGCGTCGTTGTGCTCGTAGTTTCTTTGTTCCAATCGCAGCGTGACTGAAACGTGTCCGTCAGTTAGAACGCTGTTCCAAAACGCAAATCGGGTAATCTCCAGGATGGCGACCTCCGCCCAAGTCTAGGCAGGCCTCCTCATATTGGTAACGTTCGACCGCACGTCCCGCTAGGAACATGCATAACCCGACCGTCAATACGGTGAGCGCCAACAGTATCTTCGTACTCCGTGTCATTGCTCAGTTTATTGTTTCATTCTCTTGGTGTCAGTCAACCAGCTTTCAGATCTTGTCGAAAATTGGCAAACTCTGAAACTCAAACTTCAAATTGGTTTCGTCGAGTTTCTGAATAAGGGACGCTCCCTCGATCAGATCAATCTCGGTCCAGAAGTTTTGGCCTACTAGCTTGAGAAGGTGCGTATCGGCGGAGCGGTGAGCATCTGCATTGATCTTAGCTATCGACTCCTAAATCCAATGATCCATGCCTATACTCAATGGCGCTGTTCAGCGCCCATCAAGCTAGGGAAAATCGTTTCAAGGCTTGACCTTTTGCGATTGCTTTTACGCAAAGGTGGGTATGGTCGGAATGTAAAACCCGGCTTGTCTTGCCTCGCAGTAAATGCACGAGCAGGTCTGCATTGCGCAGACCTTCCCGTGTTGTGAGCTTGCTCATATGCCACAACAAAAAATCCAAAATGATAAACTTTGTTTTTCAAGTCCTAAGTTGAGGTAGCTTCGCTTGTACCGCGAGAGGAGAAAGTTGGTGACAAACAATAGGCCGTTCCCACTAAGTCGAATTGCTCAGCGCATCACTCTGGCGAATATCGCATTCTTAATCTTGGCTTATTTGATGTCGCCAATCAAAGTACAAGCCCAAAGCTCACAGGCCTGTGTAGAATTAGGTTCTCCTCGAATTGAGTACTCTTCTGGATCTGAAAGCACTCGTGTCAATCAAACAATCTCAACGACCGAACGCACGTGTCTCCCGATCCCAAACGGGCCCATTACAGGGCTTACAATTGGAAACTCCTCAATCACGTCCTCAGGTGAAATTGAGTTGTATGTTCCTGGCCAAAATACCGTTCCAAGCAATGCTTCAGTTTTGACGCTTCTGAATGTTGATGTCGCCGCAGGCAGCGGAGACTTTGTATCCCGGGAAGCGTTGGCAACAAACATCAACGGGAAGCTCAGAGTGAACCTCATCGGAACGTCGATTGGTTCCGGCAGATCAATGACGTTCGTTCCGTTCAACGGCGCGAATATCGACCCCACTGAAGTTTACTTCCAGTCAGACCGACCGTTAACCTACGACAACCTTACCGTTATGGGAGCCACCGAAGTAGTCTTTGGGGCATATAATATTCAGACCCGAGTTGCTGAGGCTTCTGATTTCACACTGACGAATAGTTCGATTTCTTCAACCAGTGACATGACGATAGCCGCAGGCACGACTGTTCGGCTTGATGCCGCAAGCAGTTTGAACACCGTAAACTTTGAGAATTTTGGCACGCTTGCCGGAACGGGAACCGTGAACGCATTCAACTTCACAGTTAAGAACGGAGGGGTGCTTTCGCCGGGCTTTTCAATTGGTACGCTCAACAATAGTGGCGGAATCGCTTTTGAAACTGGGTCAAGACTTTTAAGCGAAGTCGATCCGACGGCCGGTCAGAAAGCCGACTTGGTGTCATCCAGCGGGCCCGTTACAGGGATTAACCGCGCCACCATACAAGTCGAAGCCGCTCGTCCCGGCCTGACTGCGCAGGACTATGCTGCTGGCAACGACTACACGGTTTTTCAAGCCTCGCGTTTCGATGGAAACTCCCCAACTCTTGTTGCCGGAGGATCTTTGCCCGCCCTATCCAGTCTGAGTATCTCAAACACGCTAACCGCGGACGGTAGAATCGACATAATGTTTTCGACTCTCCCCGTCTCGAGTTTACCGCAACATCCATCAGTTGTTGGATCTCCCAATGCAAGCAACCTTGCTGGTGCGGTGGCTAACACCACAAACACGTCACCTGGAACCAACCTGACCAACGGCTCAACCCTGGGTAATACCGTTAACACGCTCACCAATTCAGGTTTAGCTGGGTTTAATCGTGTGCACGCAGAACCCTATTCCTCCAATTTGACCGTTGGGCTGGAGCAACTTGACCTGATAACCAACACCGTGCTGAGCCACGCTGACTGCCGCAAGTATCAAGCAGTTGGCTTCAGCAACGAGGATCAACCCGTCGCAGCAGGCGACATCGACTTGGCCCAGAGCCCTAGCGGAGCAATAGACTGCTCTGATCGGCGCTGGTGGATCGACACAGCGTATGTGAGCGGGGACGTTGATGGAAGCAACGGCCTTGGGACATTCGACTATTCGCTGGGCACCATTTTGGTCGGAGCGGATGTCGCAAGTACCAATAGAGGTGTGGTAGGCGTGTACGCAGGTTTTGGGACATCCTCCATGGATGAACACGATCAAGTCAATCAGGACTTTTCGACCGACAGTTATCATGTGGGCGTCTATGGGCGTACAACAACCGGAACTTGGGAGTTCTCCGGACTGATCGGTTACATGTTCGGTGAAACCGACGCCAAGCGGAATAACCCTTCTGTTGATGGCTTTACCGGAGGCGAGGCAAAGTCCGATTTGGACCAAGAGGGAATCCACGCCGGTATCCAGGCACGGAAGTTGTTTAACCTGGACAGCGGTGCAAGGGTTTCTACGGTTTTTGGATTGAACTACGGGCGTATTCAACAAGGTTCAGGCACAGAGACTGGCGGTGGTGACTTCAACTACTCAATTGAAAAAGCGGATGCAGAGTCTCTGGTCGCTTCCATTGGGTTTGACTACCAACGGGACTTCTTGACAGAGAATGGTTTGCTAACACCAATCGCCTTTGCCCGGTATGAATATGACTTCTTTGCCAACAAAGACAGTGAGCACGAAATCACTGTAACAAGCCCGATATTTGGCACGTTCACGCAAGTCGGTCAAAACCGAGGAGCAAATGGCTTCGTTCTTGGCCTGGGGCTAGGGTATCAGATCTCTGATCTGGCCAGACTAACGGCAGGATATGGCTATTCAGTTCGCTCCAACGGCCAAGAGCATGGCCTCGGTGCAAACTTAAGTGTTCGGTTCTGATTAGGGCGCACCAACGAAGAGGAGTAGTAATCTAGCTGCAACAACTTGCGGAAGCTATTGTGGCGATGTGAGCTTCATTCCCCAGCGATCAAAATTTGGGGATATTAAAAACATAGAGCCGCGATTTCTTGGCATCGTCTGTCAGGATGTAGAGAAGCCCTTTGGTCTCATCGAGAGCGATTCCTTCGGGATGTTTAACTTCCTTTTGTTTGCCATCTTCTGAGAACGTCAAACTGATAGACTTTACTGACTTGGATTTTGGATTGTAGACGAAGATCTGACGGCTTTTGTCACTCACAATCCAAAGTGAACGCGAGGACCGAGACCATGCCAGGCCACTCAAATCCAGTTCATTATCATCTACACGTTCGGAGATAAAACCTGCATCGCGGGCTAAAGGAATAATCTCAACAATTTCGTCTAGTTCTGGCGATAACACCATTAACAACCTTGGTTGTCCCTCAATGCCAACAAAGACCCGCCCAGATTCCGGGTCAACGGCGATGCCTTCGGGTCCCTTGTTCAAAGGGTTGCCGACGAGAAATTCAGAGGCGTCCGAGTAGCCCGTGAGAGATGTGAGAGGGATTGTAGTTAGTTGAATGGGGTCTGTCGGGTGAACGACTAGAATTGATCGATCAGTTTCCTGAAGTACTAAAACAGACCCATCTTTTCGTGATGCGACGCCCTCCAGATCTGATCCCGCCAATGAAGGCAGCTTGAATGAGTTTCCTAATGCCCCGTCGATTCCAAGTAGGTGCAGTTTAGGTTCAGCGTCGCTTACTGACCATAAGAAGCCTTCCGCGTTGGACAGAGACAATCCGGAAGGCTCCGAGAAGCCTTCCGATTTATCCGCCACCTTGAAGGAGTCGATGAGAGTCAAACCGGGACTCTCGGCGTGGGCGAGCTCGATCCATGCAAGAAATGCAACAGTAGCGCTTGCAAAAGAAGCTAGTGTTCCAAGCTTGGGGAAGCACCGTGAAAACCCAAGTTTCGACCGAAGCAGCTTGTGTTCTGACATTGGGTTTTCTCGCGCTTGGACCATATCCTTGTATCAGCGTTCGTATCACAGTCCGGACGCGATGTCCGAAGAATGCACGGTAATCTCTTTACCTGATCCCGCCTGTTGCGATTGAATTGAATAGGGCACGATGTGCCTTTGGTGAAGCGTAAGCCTTTGGCGTGAGCAGGAAGGAAGACAAGTTGAATACGACCCTCACATTTGTGACCGTGTTGTTGATGCTGCTGTTGCCAGGTGCTGCGGTGTCACAAGTCGACCCTGCGACGATGCTGGCCGGGGCTTCGGGGTCGGAAATCGTTATCGAACGCCGGTGGACGCAGTTTCGTGGCAAACAGGAACTGTATTTCTTTACTCTCGATGTGATCGTTACGATCATTCTGGCTGGCTTGATCGTCTATCATCCGGTGAGACGTAAAGCCCGTAGAAGTGTCAGCGATATCGTCATGCCGCGACTGTTCTTCCTTTATGCGCTTGTCGGCATGGCGGTTGGGTTTCTGGTCGTACAGCACGGATCGATGATCGGGTTCGTGATTTTTGGAATAGGAGCTCTGTTAAGGTTCCGATCAAATATGGATGACCCGGTCGACACGGTGGAAATGATTATAGTCACCGTGCTTGGGCTGGCGGTAGGGCTGGGCTTGCCCTTGATGGCCACACTGGTGGCGGTTGTATGTTGGTGTTTCATTTGGCTCGGTGGGCGAAACAAGGGCGTGGAAATTTCGCTCAAGGCTTCAAACGAAGAGCACTCATTGAAAGTCAGCGGGGACATTGAAGCCATGGCCGCAGACGCTGGCTGGAAGTTGGTCCGAAAACACCACGTTCCTGGAAAATCTCGCGTTTCTTTGCTTTTCATCACTTCGGGTGGATTGTCGGAAGCTCGGATCGAAGAGATGATAAACGATCTGGTCCCTGAAAAAGTTGAGTTGAAACTCAACCTCTAATCATTTCACAAGGTCTAAGCGCTTTAATACCGCATTCGGGGATCTGATCTCTTTCGGTAGCGACTTGAAGTTTACCGACCTTTCGAAATCGGGTCCACGATATACTGCTATCCCAAATTCTCCGTTTGGCTGGAACGTAACATGAGTGAAGCTGTGAGGTGATCTGGCTTTTGAGCCGATAAGCCGTCGCGGGCCACCTCCCAAACAAGCTTGAGAGACGTAAGCCACGCCGTCTTTCCAACCTGGATAGAAGGCATGATGGTGCCCTGACAAATGCAGTACGACACCGCTTTCCAGGTAGATTTTTTCAAGTGTTGGGTCACCGATGATTTCGCGTTCGCGCTGAATCGCGAAGGGCCAGAGTGGGAGGTGACTGAAAGTGACAATCGGGTCTCCATTTGCCCCCAGTTCCTCAAGTCTGTCCTGCTGGTCGCCGGATAGAGGTCCCAAGGTCGTAGCGTCCAAAGACGCAAACGTTACGCCCTGCATCTCAAAAGCGTAGAAGAACGGGTAGTCATCCGAAACCAGAAAATCGACGTCTGGTTTTCGTGGTATCCATTCCTCTGCGTATATTTTTCTTTCACGCTCGAACCCACGGTACGCAGAGGCATCATGGTTTCCTGGCGTGACCGCAAATGGAATGCCGGCAGCCTCTAAAGGATCTGATACGGCCTCGTGAAACGCCTTCCACATATCCCTGACCTGTTTGTCGGACACGTTGGGAATGCGCTGTCCCGCAACCATATCTCCGGTCGAAATAACCAGATCTGGATCAATCTCGACTATCCGCTTAATCGCTTTGTCGACGCGGGCATCGTATCTTACCGAACCATAGCTTCCGTTCAGATCCGATATGACGATAACATCCAATGCCGCCGCTTTGCAGGCGAGCAGAGCGGTCCAAATGAACACCGCAATAAGAGCAGAACACCTACGGGTCATTACAGTCCAAGGCCCCTACCTCGGTGTCGTTTCTCAAAAAGAATGCGACAGGATCCAAGTCGAACATCAAATCGCCATTTGAACAATTGCTCTGGAGGATGGACGTTGCCAGCGCAGTATTTTTGACAACTTGTGCAATCTGACTGTCTGACAAACCAAAGCTTTGCGATAGCCAGTCATGGATCGGGCCTTGGGTTTGAAGGTCACTATTCAATGCAACCAGGCGTCGATATGTGCTTGGAGAGAAGTGGCGAATTTTCTCCAGCATTTGAGTAGATTTCGCGAAGTTGGCATACTCGACACGCCCACCAGCATCGTTGTCGTTTAGATTGCTGCGACGGATCAATAACGCGTCGGCGGGAACGTCTCCATCGTTTGGTTCATGGTGCTTGGCTTTCTTATGCTTCAGTTTTCCGTCTTCGACCCAATACCAATAGGGTGTGAAGTCTATGTTTCCCACGCGGTCCTGCTGGCTAAAGATAAAATCAAGGAGAACAATCTCGGTAAGCTCTTGCATCCAAAAGGTCATCTGTTGGTCACTGACATCGGGACCGAGATCCTTGTTGATCATCCGGTCTTTACGGCCTTCTTTAACGCCCTCTGCAATGGCCTCTGGCATGGGTTTCGAAGAACGCAAAGCTAAGAAAGCGGGGGTTTCCTGAAAATCGCGGTTCTGACCTTTCCCCCATCCAGATTTGCGTGTGCCGTTGATTTCCGAGCCGTATCTATGCCCAGGACTATCAAGCAGTACACCGTATATTTGCGTTCGATCCGAAGTGAATAAATCGTCGGTTGGCTGGTATGAGGCTGGGTCAGCATCCGCAGCTGCGAAGACCCGCCAGCCTTCATGGTTCATGCGTCCGCCATGAGAGCCACCAGAAATTGCAAGGCCAGGCTCGGCGACCTCGGAAAAATGCGCCTGGGTGTCCATGCTACGCCAAACGGCGACTGGAATTTTTACAGTCGTGTCGAAATATCTGGAGAAATGATAGTAAAGCAGCGACGAGGTGGAAAAGGTTCCACTGGTGCCCTTTTGGTTCATGGTGGATTTGAATTTGGCCACCCTGTCCTTGGCCAGATCTTTCGCCGCCTTCCCCTCTTTGCAAGCGTTTCTCTCGAACTCAGAACGGTTCCCCGTGTAGGGTCCTTCCGAAATATCGTAGACGGCCATTCCTGGGCTGGTGCTCCAGGTTTTCGGGCAAATAGCAATTTCGGAGGCATAGAAATCGATCTCGCAATAGGCTGTCTCTTCCTCAAGATCGCTTTTTTGATACGCGCCCGTTGGAACTTTTTCGATCCGAATGCAGCGTTCCGTAACGCCGTTGGGACTCTCAAATGTCGTGGCTTCACCGAGGACATCGTCGCTCGCCCACAAGGCAGTGGGTGCAATGAAAGCCAGTGACCCCAGAAGATTGAACCTCATTTGGATACTCCTCCCGATATCATTTGGGGCAAATCGCTGCCTGTTGTTCGGTAGAGATCGTCAAATTGGGGTCGACACTGAATTTGGAGAACTTTGAGTCAATCCACTGGTCACACCCGCCTGAACATGGGGCACCGTTACGGGCCTCATTCCAATAATCCTTGGCCCTTTCTTCCGTCCAACCGCAAAACTGAACGAGCGCCATTGCCGACAATGCTCCCGAGGAATGAACGCCCCACATGCAGTGCACCAGAACAGGACCCTTTCTAGGGTTTTCAATCACCTCATGTATGGACGCCATGACGGCACTGGGACGGGAGGATCTGGCGCTCTGATAGTCAAAGGATCCGTTTCCACAACTGGTGCGACCGTATTCAGTGTTTTTGCCAAAGTCGGCATAAAACCCGGTTGAAAACCCTTCACCGCACAGAGTTTCGCGTTGACCTTCACTCAGGCCCGTTCGATCCTTATCGCCACCTTTGAAACCAGAGCGATACAATACTCCGCTTAAGACTGGGCGAAAGAAAGCAACGCCGTCAACGCCTCCGTCGCTACCTTTTGAGAGCATTTGACTGTTGCTTGGACCGCCATTTCGACTGGTCACGTCAGAATTCGCAGCGGTTGCGAGAACACCAATGAATATGAGGGACGTCAAAAACCGCATGCCAGCTCCTTTCTATTTTTCAGCCTGTTATGCTCACACTCTTCCCACTTGGAAATCTATTGGAGCGGCTCAATCTCAGCAGCCTTATCAAGTGCGCGATAGACTTTCCGACGTGAAGCTTTAAATCGGCCACACCAGATTGATGATAAAGACGACCACGAAGTAGGCCAGAAAAACTTTCCAGTTCAATTGGTGTTTGTTTTCTTCGTTTATCACGCCGGCCGATTTCAATGCCAGGTTTGTCACAATTAGAGCGACGATGGTAACCGCCGCATGTGCCAAGTCGAAATGCAAACTAAAGCTCCCTATTGCAGATATTTGATTGATGAAAAATGTGTCAGCAGTCACCTGATGGCAGCATAGTTACATCTGAGTACCTTCCCTCAGACGTCGTGATCCGAGCACATGCACCTGTATCCTTGTTAAACCAGTACGAGGTCAGCCCTTCGCTGCGGACGAGTTCAAATCCGAGACTCTGGATGCCCATTTCAGCTTGGCCCGCTTTTGCCCCTTCAAATGACGAAAGATCGCTAGAGCTGCCCACAGTTGGTGCACTTGCATCCACTGATCCACCACTGTCGTCGCATGCTGCAAGCGCAGAAATACACGCTGTGCCGATCACCAATAGGACCTTGGGTTTCATCTGTTTTTCCTTCGCTTTTTGGACTTGCGTTCCAGGGTCTCTGATTGATCACCTATTCAATTCCGAAAATTACGTTGTAGCCGACGGAAGAGTTGCTGCGATTGATGACCTCCACAACATGATCACCAGATTGCCAAAGCTGTCCTCGATACTCCTTGTCCGCCGACATCAATCCCAACAGTTCAGAACCATCGGGGTTGCGAATAACGTAGTCCAAGGAGCCATTTCGCGGAGCAACGCGAACGTAGAGGAACTGTTCGTTTTTGGCACCCAGAACGTATTGCTGCGACGCTCCGGGCGCGAGTTCACCAACAAGTTCTGCGCCAGTGGAACCAGAATCAAATTTGACACGTTGGCTACCAGTAGACCCGGCGGCGCCTGCCATGGCTCCACCGCCATCATCCATCGCTTCGACAACCGACATCTCGCCGATGCTTCCATCCTTGTACGCGATGCAGCGCCAAAGTGTTCCACCTGCATCTCGCAGCATGACGAGCGTGCCCGCTTCTGAGAACTCTGAGCTTTCAATCGTACCGGACTGACCGTCTGGTCCACCAACCTGCCGCAAATGGTCGATACACGCGTCGTCGGCTTCTGACATTGCAAAGGCAGCTGCGCCCGCGATTGCGAACATGGGTGTGAGGAGTTTGAATAAAACGAGTTTCATCAGATGGTTCCCTGTTGGCTTGTCCTTAGAGATTTGTTCCTTACAAAGCGGAACCTCACTTCGCTTCTCGTAACTTTGACAGAAATTCATCGCATGCCTGTGCGCTGCCGACGATCTCGCCCGTCGTTTCAATTCCTTGCAGTGACGCCATTTCGGAATTTACGCGGTTGAGGATCTGATCCGCTTGCTCGGCGGTGATAAGGTTCTCAGCTTGTGCTCCTTTCAATGTGGTGCAGACACCGGCGGACAAGCCTGTCGCAACGCCGACACCCATCGCGGCCCCACCACCCAAGGTCATCGCCCCAACGACGCCGAGGACGAGCCCGATCACAATTCCCAAGATCACTTTTCCCATGTTTTCCTCCCTTTTGGTGAGACAGAGCTCCACCTTCATTTCTGGTGTAAACTGCGAGCCCATCTGCAAATGAAAACCAGCGCCAAAATGTTGAGCATCGGAGCAATCGCTGCAAACCACGGCTTGGCGGACTCCGAAATTAAGTCCGCTACAAGTATCCAAGGTAGTCCCAACGGCAGTAGGTACACTCCGGACAAAGGGTCTCGTTCCTGTCCCAACCAGCCAAATGTGCCTGTCAAGAATGCAACCAACGCCAACAGGTACAGGACCGCGAATACGATGATGGTGGTTCTACAAACCAAGTCGAGCCTCAGCAGATCAAGCCGGTGCTGCGCAGCCGATTTCGGCTACGCGGCAGACTACTCACAGTGCGCCTTCGTCGCCCAGGAACTCGATACCAGCCGTCGCGCCATCAGTGTAAGCAATGCAATTCCAAGGAGCACGATCCTCACCAACACCGACAGTGACTTGTGTTCCAGCTTCGCTAAATGCGGATGAGAGCACCACGACTTGTGAATTGTTCGTCGTGCTGGCTACATCTCGCAAACACGCCTGCTGAGCGGGTGTGAGTTCGGCGGACGCACTGGATGTACCCGTGTCGTCGCAGGCCGCTAGCAGTGTGAAACAAGTTGCGCCCGCAATCATCACCATCTTGTTGGTCATTTTCTTCTCCCTCTGAGTCTGTTGAAATTAACGAAATTGGATACGCTTGTTTGAGGCTCTCGCGTTTGGGCACCGACAGAACACACAACGTTCCTGTGACGACCTTTCCCAAAACTTGCCAAGGGAGGCTTGGCGGGCAGATCACTATTACGTTGACTGCCAAGACCTCCAACAACGTGGGATGGCCGAATGAAATCACTGGCAAAAGCTAGAGCAAACTCTGGAAAGAGGGCGAGTACGTTAAGTCTAAGCATCGCGCTCTCCCAAAGACTGATCCGTGTAAAGTGCCTTCCGGCTGCCAGCACTCACTCCAGCGACCGGAAGGGCTCGGCAAAGCGAGCAGCAACGACAACAACGGAGGTAAAATGAAAGTTGCGTCGAATTCGCATGTTTGAATCTAATTTTTAAAAAATCAACATTTTTTCCGCGCGTAAACTTCGCTACCTTTTCATAGGATAGTTTTTTGGCGTTCAAACACAAAAGGAAGGTGGGAAAACCCAGAAGGGCAAGTTTGTTCTTTTAGGTAGCAAGGCGTTCTGAGGCCACACAGAAACTTAGAAAGGGTTGAAAATGGGATTTGTGGAAGCAGTTAAAACGTGTTTCTCGAAATACTTCCAGTTTTCCGGTCGGGCTATACGCTCAGAATACTGGTGGTTCTTCTTGTTTGTGGTTCTCGTGAGTGCGGCTTTAGCTGTGCTGGATACGATCCTATTCGGGACCAACCCTGAAACGGGGCAGGGATCTCAGGTTCTGTCCTCTGTTTTCCAACTGGCCGTTCTCATACCTATGCTGGCCGCCGGTTGGCGGAGGCTGCACGATACAGGACGACCTGGCTGGTACTTGCTACTGCCGATGGCGCTCAGCATTGTAACTCTTTTTGTTATGCTGGGTGGGGTGGCGTTCTTCTCGGTATTGGAGCAAGGGACCGAAAACCCCGATGCATTGCGAGGACCTGCGGCCGTCCTGGGCGTGACCGGCATTGTTGTTGTCTCAATTCTTCAATTGGTTCTGTCCATTCTGATGATCTGGTGGCTGACACGACCTTCCCAAGAAGGCGCAAACGAATACGGCGAACCTGTTTCCTGATCTGGCTGTCCGGGCAATTGGCTGGAACTTCTGCTGAACGACAGTGCGAACCGTAACTCAATGGAGAGAAAAAATGAGCTTCAAAACCATTTCCATTGGAATGCTACTGATGGCAGGAGCGACCACAGCATCAGCGGAGTGGTCGTTCAACTCCGGGCCTAATCCCAATGCATTTATTCAGACCGGAAACATGACCCTGGAACTTCAGTGTAACCGTATCCGCTTCGCTCCGGCTGGATATGAGGACAGCCAGGACATTGTGGAGAAGCAAGGGCTTTCCATTCGATTTTTAAAGAACGGCACCACCGAAGTTGGGGCATTTCAGGTTGGCGCAGAAAACGCTGCCGTGCAGATCGTCGACAACTATCCCGTCGAGGTCAGTTTCAATAGTCAGCAGGACTATGATTTTGTTCTGGACCAGCTTGCAGCCGATGCATCGGTTAATCTGTCCATGATTGATCAAGATGTCAGCTATGGGATCTTTGACTTGAAAGGTTCCAGCGCAGCAATTCGATCCCTTCGTTCTGCGTGCAACTCGGATGCTAGCCAAGAGGCCTCATATGAAGCACCCGATGGCATCGTCTATTGTGGTGGCGGGGCGATAACACGCGTGATCGAACCCGTAATATTGGACAACCCGGAGGGAGAGTGGGACGCGCGAGTAACAGTCAACGGTGAGTCGATCAGAGCCATGACGGCCTACAGTTACTTCGGAAACTCTGTGCCGCCCGCCGGATTTATCGTCGCCCTGCTTGGGGAGGACAGGTCCGAGTTTCTGATTTTTAGCGAAGGTTCGGCAAACTGGCTAGAATATGGGGACTACAGGTATGATCAATGCAATTGATACCTCCTACCAACCAGCTTCCCAAATAGCGCGTCAGATGAAATGTTTGGTCGCCGGGATTGTGCTTGCTTCGGGCCTTGTTTGGACCTCACCGGCTGTTGCGGCTGATGTTTCGCAACTTCCGCCCGGTTTGCAGGCGAAGGTTGATCTGGCGGCACGAACCTGCGCTGAGTTCAACGACGGTCAGTTTGACTTAGATTGGGGTGCGGTTGAGAGGGTCGATCTCGACGGAGATCTACAACGCGACTGGGTTCTGAATGAGTCTGGTTTCGCGTGTTCAAGCGCCGCATCTCTTTATTGCGGAACTGGCGGATGCATGTCGCACTTTTGGATTAGTGAAGAGGTGCACTCCTTGCTTAACCAAGGCTGGACGGTCGTTGATTTTGGGCGTCAACGCGTTGTTGTGGCAGATATTCATGGATCCAATTGCGACGGAATAAACCCGACGCCTTGCGTCACCGCCAGTGTTTGGGATGCGGACGCTAAGACGTGGCGCTCGTCTGCTGGCGATTGGGAATAAGTTGCATTTGAGAATTGCAGATAAGCCATAGGAGCTGGTTTGTTCGATGGGTTCTCTGTAGCATGTAAACTTAAGGGAAAATTGTGCATAGCTATGCGCAAATACCGCGCAGAGTTATGGGCAATCTTTCAAGATTTTCTTCAATGAAATCAATTTTGGGAATGCAGCGTTATGAGCGCACCTACAAGCAGTTGTTGATCCCGCAGTTGCGCAATCGTGGTTTGATGAGCAGCTCAGCCTTGCAAGGACCGGACGCTTCTTCTTTTCGATGACCCAATTTGTCGTCGTGGTGCGCAAAAAGGGGTGATTGAGCTAAGTAAATCGGCCTAGGTTCTTTCGCGGGCTTCATGAAAGTCGCGGTTCAAGAGACCCCCATTGGTGTCACAGGCGCCCCAACAGGTGCTGCAAATCTTTTGTCCATACTTAATTGTCGTCGGTGAAGTCCCAAGGAAGTGCCAGACGTGCAGGCATTGATCAGACGTTCGAACGACCGCAGCGATAGGCGTGATGACAGAAGGTCTCGTATTGGTACTTACTCAATGGCGACAACACAGGTGCGTGGCTGTCACTTCCAGCTTGCAGCTGTATTTGGCGTGATCTAATCGCCCTGTTCTGATCTAATGAAATGAATATTGCCGACTCTACCCGGTTATGGCGAAACTCAGATACCGACAACTTGGTCCTTGAGGCAATATAGAATGTATAAGACCTCTTCTTGTTCCCGTTGGCCGACGTCGTTGGCCTTTAGGGCGTTCATGGCGTCGTCCAGAACAGCGACAAACTCATCTCCGCTGATGTTCATGTACTGATGCGCTGTAACCATATCCTTGCCTGTGTATATCTCAGGCCCGCCAGAACCAGTTATGAAGAAGTCTCCTGCCATTTGTTTGAGGTGTTCCATATCAGTTCCCGCAAATCGTGCAGCGACAACTAGGTTTTTGGAGTGATTGTCTACCAGAACGTCGACTATTCGCCGAATGCCATCCGTTCCTCCCAGACGTTCATATAGCGTCTTTGACATGGTGCCCCCCTGTCCGGCTCACCTCAAACCTTGATCTCTTGTGAATGCTAGCATGTCGCACTGATTGGCACCAAATCTATAGCATTCAGGCGATGTCTATGATCGTAAACCATCACCAAGTGTGATGTCTGCTTTAGGGCTCGAGGCAGACGTTCGCAAAATCGCGATGCATGTCCGCTTTGCGGACTTTGCGGACATCCGCATTTTTTCTCCAAAGGACCGCAGTTAGCCCTGAAACGGACGTTAAACGGGTGTCTATTTGCCAGTAGTTTTAAGTTAAAGTAGGCGTCTGAATCCTGCCTCAGTTTTTTGGCAAGTACCGATCCAACAGAGCGTCGACCAACCCTTCCTGAAGCTGGTAACCAGTTGCTTCGTCCACACGCAAAATATCTTCAAGAATGACAAGTTGTTCCATGCCCGTCGTCATGGACAATCGCTTCGACAGGTCATCGATTTCCTTCGGCTCCATCAATGGGTGAACTGGCGCAAGTGCTTCCGAAAAAGCCGCCACTCTTCTAGCACCACGCATTTTGACCGTTCCATCTTCAAGAGATGCCTTGAGTGATTCCGCCAGAAACTGCCGGAAGTGCGCCTCATGAATCCGAGAAAATTCCAGATAGTAACGCGCGACCACATGTACACGGCTCCTAACGTCATCCAGTCCCTCAAGAAGTTCCGACGTAGGCGTGACGTCAAGATCCAGCGTCGCATCTAAGGCTAAGACACTCGGGTCAGAAAAGTAGCGATAGACCGTCGCACGGCTGATTTTGGCGCGTTCAGCGACTTTTGCCAGCGTGACTTCCTTGCCTTCCGACATCAGGTCACGTGCAGCCGAAAGAAGTACTTCTCGCGTTCGGTTGATTTGATTTGTACGAGGCGCCAATTTCAAGCCTTTTGTGATACACTTGTCTCATAAGTAGATATATGTATCATAAGAGAGGTATGTTTCAAGTAAAGGGAGTCGCAGTAATGACTGAATCTCGCCCGCGAATTTATCATCTTCTTGGGAACCTTTTGACCTTTCATGCCTTTCCCAATGAGACAGGAGATCGTTGCACAATTGTTGAGATAAAGACGGCACCTGGTGCCGGTGCACCACCCAATCATCATGCTGGCGAAGATGAGAGCTTCTATGTGCTCGATGGTGAATTCGAGTTCTTTTTGAATGGTGAGACAGTCAACGTCAAATGTGGTGACTTCGTTAAGGTTCCAGACGGCGCAGTGCACGCCTTTACATGCACCGGAGAGCGGCCTGGCCGGCTACTTTGCATCAACGCCCCCGGCGCGATGCATGACACTTTCTTTACTGAAGCCGGTGAAACAATGCCTGATGGCACGACCGATATCCCAGCGCCAGATGGACCACCAGACATTCCGGCGATCATGGCCGTAGCGGACCGAGTGGGAATGACAATCCTGGCGCCAGCGGACGTTCCCAGCTAACGAACGCGCGTGCATAGCTCCGGGTTACGAAACGGAGGCTTTGGTACAAAGCCTCTGCCGTACACCTTACCTTGTAATACTGGCTCAACCCGAAGCCGACATTCACGACGAGACCTTGCGCTTCTGGATAGCGGACATTCGCGGCGCTTTCCAAAAATGTCTTCTACGTGAACCAAAGCAATCGTTTAGGCGCAGGCGCGATAGCGGCATAGATCGTCTGCTATCAGTGCTTGGTTGAGTTCGTTTTGGCGTGAGAACGCTCAACTCAGCATTCTTTCCGAAACGTCCTCAAGAAGGGCATGAAGATCGAACTCTTCGCCTTTTTCCGCAAGCCCTTTGTCATGCAGAATGAACGACAGCCCGTGCACGAAACTCCACAACAAAAAACCACGGCGGCGAACTTCGTCTGTGATTCCCGGTTCACCGAGACACTTTGCTACTTCAGTCAAAAGAATCCCGAAGCTTTGCTGGCCGCCTTCCTCCAGTCGGGGGTCCGCAATACGGTCTGTGAAGCCGCCAAATTTCAGTCTGAAGATTCCGGGCTCATTTAACGCGAAGGCAATATACTCCATTCCTATGGCAGTAAGGCGCTCGGGAGATCCTTCAGGAACACCTTCCAGCGCGGCAAGCATTTTGTCTCGGTGCCGATCCATTCCTTCAAGGACAGTGGCAACCAGCATTTCTGTCTTGTCTTTGAAGTGCTTGTAAGGTGCCGCGGTTGATACGCCCGCGCGTCTGCACGCCTCGGATACAGAAAAACTGTCCGGACCTTTTTCTTCAACCAACTGTCGGGTTGCTTCGATCAGTGCAGCGCGGAGATCGCCGTGATGATAGGCTTTCTTGCTGACGGAAAGACCAGCCGCTTGTTTGTTTGTCGGACGATTTTTTTCGGTGCTGCTCATGATCCAACATGTGCCAGATCACGTATCTCTTGTCAAAGTGAGAACTTCTAACATATGTTAGAGACGCTAACTTGATGAGGTCCCCAAATGCCGAATCCTGCAAATTCATCTACTGAAGCGACCAAACCGAGCCCACTTGCACGTGTGTTGCGCGGCACTGTGCGCCTGGGAGTGACCGTCAGTTTTATAGCTGTTGCAGCGGCCGCCGTTTATTTTGGCGCATCCGAGCTCACCCGTAGAGCGGACGCTGTACCCGCACCGGATGCCGCCGCTGTGACACCCGTGTCCGTGACACCGATCACGTCCGAGAGCGCTTACACAGTCGACCGTGTATTCATCGGGCAGGTCGAACCTCAGCGTTCGGCAGATATCTCTTTCGAACTGAACGGGACGCTGGATCAAATTCTGGTCGATGAAGGTGATGAGGTTGCCAAGGGTCAACTTCTTGCGACACTGGACATCGCACTGCTGGAGGTCGAACGCGACCGTCTGACAGCATCACGTGACGCCATTGCAGCCCAACTTTCATTTGCAAAGAAAACGGTCGAGCGAAACGCGAAACTAATTGAACAAGGCTTTACCAGCCAAGCCCGTTTGGACGAGGCCGTTTCTCAGCAGGATGAATTGCTATCCAGGATTGGCGAGTTAGATGCGGCCTTGCGTGATGTGACCGTTCGGATCGAGAAATCCAGTATCGAGGCTCCGTTTGCCGGTCAAATAACCGCGCGACACGTGGATGGCGGTGAAACTTTGCGCTCGGGCGAGTTGGTTCTGGGTATGGTCGAGGTCGTGTCGCCGCAGGTTCGGATAGGTATCCCTCTCGATATTGATCCGGCGCTGCTGACTGACGTTGAAATCGAAATTGCAGGTCAAAGCTATCAGGCTGAGCTTGCAACTTTACGGCCCGATATTGACCCGGTGACCCGAACCCGCACCGCGCTGTTCGGTTTGAAGAACGCGCCGGACGTTGCTTTCGGACAAACCGCACGTGTGCATGTACTCGATCCCGTCCAAAGTGCGGGGACCTGGGTGCCTACAACATCTCTGAAGGAAGGAACGCGCGGGCAATGGACATTGCTCGTTGCCGACGCGCAAAAAACTGTGCGGCTAGCGGCGGTCGAAGTGCTGCATGCCGAAGACGACCGCGTCTTTGTGCGTGGCGCGTTTCCGGACGGCACCGTCCTGATCGATCAGGGGCCGCAGCGAGTCAGCGTTGGTCAACGCGTTGCCTTCAACACTGGCGAGTAACGGAGCGATCTGATGGAAACCCTTACCTTTCGCCACCCCAGGCTGGTTGCCCTAATCGTTTTAGTGCTTGTATCCGCAGGTCTGTCTTCGTTCCTGTCTCTTGGGCGACAAGAAGACCCTACGATCACCAACCTCTTCGCAACTGTAAAGACACAGTTCCCGGGTGCAGATCCAGAACGGGTTGAAGCGCTGGTCACTGCAGAAATCGAAGAAGAACTGCGTAAAATCGCCGAGGTGGATGAGATCAGTTCAGTCTCCCGCTCGGGTGTGTCGGTCGTTTCGGTAGAATTGCTGGAAACGCTAGACGAAGCCACCATTGAGCAGGTTTGGGCCGAGGCTCGGGATGCCGTCGAAGATGCGCGCCAGAACTTTCCGGCAGGAGTTTTGCCGCCGGAATTCGATGCCGAGGGCATTTCTGCCTATTCTGCGGTCATTGCAGTTGCGGCCGAGGATCCAGACTTTCCGTTAACTTTGCTGTCACGTCATGCTGAAGCACTGGGCGACAGATTGCGTGCGATACCTGCTACGCGAGCAGTGGACTATTTCGGTCAGCCGAAAGAAGAGGTGCTCGTAAGTGTGGATATGGACAAGGCCGCTGCGCTTGGGCTTGGCGCTGCCGAGATTTCCCAGCGGATCGCCGAAGCAGACGGAAAGGTTCAGTCTGGGCGGTTGCAATCTGATGTCGACCTGACCATCGGCGTCAGCGGAGAAATTGAGAGTTTGGATCGCATTCGGAGCATCGTCCTGCGTGAAAACGCAGGCGGTGCCGTGGTGAAGCTCGGAGATATTGCAAGCGTAGACCGTGGCGCACGCGAACCGCAGTCCTCAATCGCGTTTGCCAACGGAAAGCCCTCCGTTTTGGTCGGGATTCTGGCGCAGGACGGCGTACAGATCGACCGTTGGACAGGCTTCCTTCGGGATGAGCTTGATGCCGGCGCCGCGTCGGTACCTTTGGGCATGCAGGAAATACTGCTATTTGATCAAAGCCAGTACACGGCGGATCGTTTGTCAGAGGTTGGGGTCAACATGGCCATTGGCGTGGCTCTGGTCGTGGCAGTTTTGTTTGTTACTTTAGGGGTTCGGGCAGCCGCGATTGTGGCTTTGGTTTTGCCGGTTGTCTCATTGGCGACCCTGGCGACGATGAACATGATTGGATTGCCAATTCATCAGATGTCTGTGACCGGACTGATTGTTGCCCTCGGACTGCTCGTTGACGCAGCCATCGTGATGACCGATGAAATCCGACGTCGTCTGCAGGATGGGATGGAGCGACTTGCAGCCGTACGAGATGCTGTTCGCAGGTTGGCCGCGCCACTGCTGGCATCGACCGTGACAACGGCGCTTGCCTTCACGCCGATGATATTGCTGCCGGGACCCGCAGGCGATTTTGTCGGCGCCATCGCTATCGCCGTGGTTCTTATGCTTGTCTGGTCCCTGGTTGTGGCCTTGACTGTGACTCCGGCGATTGCGGGCTGGCTACTGTCCGATCGCCCAGACGCAGGAATGCTGAGCCGCGGTATCAGTATCCCGCCACTTGCCCGTATGTTCGAGGCCTCAATTCGATTGTCTGTTGCTAATCCTGTGCGATCCATCGCGTTGGCATTGATCTTGCCGGTGCTTGGCTTTGCGGCCTTTCCAACGCTGACCGCGCAATTCTTCCCAGGCGTCGACCGCAACCAATTCTATATCGAAGTCGATATGCCGGGTGGAACGTCAATTGCCACCACCGAAGCAACCGCCCGCCAGATCGATGAAATGCTGCTGGCTGACGACGGCGTCAAAAGTGTCTACTGGACCGTCGGAGAGTCCGGCCCGGCATTCTACTACAACATCGTTGGAAACCGCTCACGCGAGCCTGGGTTCGCACAAGCTATGATTACGACCGACACGGCCGACGACGCCGCCCGCCTTGTTGGAACGTTGCAGAGTCGTCTGGATACTGGCTTTCCTGACGCGCAGATCATCGTTCGCAGTCTTGTTCAGGGCCCTCCGGTCGACGCACCGGTTGAAGTCAAAATTCAGGGGCAGGACATCACGGTATTGCGTGATCTGGGCGACGAGGTGCGTTCAGTCATGGCCAATCTCGATCTGGTAACCCAGGCGCGCGCCAGCGTGAACGGAGGCAACCCTCAAATCCGGTTCGAGATTGATGAGGTCAAAGCGCGTCTGCTGGGACTGGACGTTGCGGATATAGCTGGTCAGCTGGACACGGCGCTTGTTGGCATCACCGGTGGATCACTGATCGAAGGGACTGAACAGTTGCCGGTGCGCGTTCGCTTAGGTGACGAGGTGCGGTCAGATCTAAGCGCGATTTTCAGTATGCCTATCCTACTGCCAAATGCAGCTGCGATATCTGCGACTGGAGCCTTCCCAGCGGTACCGCTGTCGGAATTGGCCAAGCCCGTGATTGAACCGGCAGAAAGCGTAATAACTCGAACGGACGGTACGCGCGAAAACACTATTCAGGCGTTTGTTGTACCCGGTATTTTGCCCGAAGAGGCGTTGCAGGACGTACTAGAAGCACTTGATGCGTCCGGGTTTGTGTTGCCGCAAGGCTATTCGATGTCCTTAGGCGGCGACAGTGATGCCCGATCTAACACCGTTGGCAATCTGCTTGCCTCTGTTGGTTTGATTGTGACACTCTCCATCGCGACCATCGTTCTGACCTTTAACTCGTTCCGGCTGACCCTTGTGACCTTGGTCGTGTGCGTGTTGTCTGCAGGCCTTTCAATGCTGTCGCTGGCCGTTATGCAATTCCCGTTCGGAATTACGGCGATCATCGGGGTCATCGGATCGATCGGGGTTTCGATCAACGCGGCGATAATCATTCTGACCGGGTTGCAACAAGACGCTGACGCAAGCCAAGGTGACCGAGCGGCCATGGCGCGCGTTGTGACTGGTTCAAGTCGGCACATCATCTCGACAACAATCACAACCTTTGGCGGCTTCCTACCCCTGATCATAGCTGGAGGAGCATTTTGGCCGCCATTCGCCGTTGCAATCGCCGGGGGCGTACTGTTGTCGACTGTTGTATCCTTCTATTTCACCCCACCCGTGTTTGCGTTGATGTATCGTGGCAAGCTCAACAAACCGCTTGAGGCAAACAATCAACATTCCCAGCCTCAAGAAGCAATTGTCACGCTTGTAGCAGAATGAGGATTGAGACTACTTCGCTTTGCGAGGTGGTATGTTTCAAATCCCTCGTTGTTCGAAGCAAGGTTCAATTTCTGCTATGGGCAGCACGCTGAACTCTGCAAAGTCTGGTTTCTGCGCTTTGCTGTCGTTAGCGCGGGCTGCAGCACCCGGTAACTTTGGGGCTCGATGCGGTCATCGACTGCACTCGGCATGAGCGGCTGCTTCGCCGGAAATGCAGACCTCCAGTTTTTACATGATAATTATAATCCTTACATGACGCAAGTTGCGCTCAACCAAAGAGATCATTGACCGATAGGCCAAACGAACTTCAATATGATCATGCGCTGGCTCCGTCGCGAACCACATTGAAATTATGGGCGGAGGATTGGCCAGAGAACGACTGGGAGGGGCGCATGACTGCCAATGTGGAGACCCTTTTCACCGAAAGCGACGGGCTATCCATCGCCTATCAAGTTTGGGGCGATGGGCCGCGCAATCTTGTGTTGGTCCCCGGAATGATTTCGCATCTGGAAGCGTCCATGGAAAATCCGGGCTACCTGCAGTGGATGACAGCGCTCAGCTCGGTGGGAAGATTGGTGACCTTCGACAAACGCGGCAACGGCATGTCAGACCGCATTCAGGGGACACCAACCCTTGAAGAGCGCGTCATGGATATAGAGGCTGTGATGGATGTCACTGAAATGACCTCAGCCACGGTCATTGCTTTCTCCGAGGGGGCTTCACTTGCCTGTGTCTATGCCGCGATGCGCCCCGAGCGCGTCGAACGTCTGGCTTTGTGCGGCGGGTACGCTCAAGGCCGTCTTACTCGCGGTTACCTGACCCCCGAAAGCCTTAAAATCGCGTTGAAGCAGTTTCGCGAGAATTGGGGGAAGCTCTATAAACCTCACCCATTCTCGGCTTTTGGCCCAAGTGAGGACGATGTTGAAGCTCAGGAAGCATGGGCGCATTTCCAAAGGATGAGCGCGACCCCTATTACAGTCGCCAACCTGTTCGAATTGGCTGCCCGGATAGATATCCGGGAATTGCTGCCTTCTATTTCACAACCCACTTTGGTTATACATCGCGAATTTGAAGAACCCAACGGGGCTGATTGCGCCAAGGATTTTCTGCGTTTGATGCCATCCACTGAATACAAAACCATACCCGGCCACGAGCATGTGCCATGGGAAGGCGACGTGGACAGCTATGCGGCCGCACTCGTCGAGTTTGTCACCGGCGAAGCATCGGCGACGATCCAACCCAAGCGCACCCTTGCTACCGTTCTGTTCTCAGATCTCGTCGCGTCCACCTCACAACAAGCACGTATCGGTGATGAGAATTGGCGCGACCTTATGAACCGCCACGATGACGTCTGCGCAAACCAGATCTCTCGACACGGTGGTCAACTGGTGAAATTCACCGGCGACGGTGTGCTGGCGACGTTCAGTTCTCCTACAAGTGCGCTGGCCTGCGCTGGTTCGTTACGTGAAGCGTTGTCTGCAATCGACCTTAACGCACGCTTCGGCGCTCACACAGGTGAGATTGAAATTCGCGGCGAGGATATCAGCGGCCTTGGCGTGGTCATAGCCGCTCGAGTGATGGGCCAAGCCCAGGAAGGACAGGTTCTGGCATCCGATCTCACGCGGCAACTGATGCTTGGTGCGCCGTTCGAGTTTCAAGACTGCGGTGAGCACGAGTTGAAGGGCGTTCCAAATTCTTGGAGACTGCACGCGGTCAGCCCTACGAACTAAACAACTTGGAACCCTGGCCTTGCCTACTGGTCTTAAACACGGAATCCGATTGTCGGCTTTGGAGCTCGGTGCGGCCATTCGCCGAAATGTCGCGAGCGACCGCTACACGGGCGAAGCTACCGATCAGCTATTGGTCGGTTCGTAAGGTTGCGGCACTCCAAACGAAACTGGCGACCTTTAGAGACCCGAAGTGCTTTTCCATTGGTATTTCAGTACCAACGGTGGCATCGTCCATTCTCGAAAATGACAATAACTCGAGGTAAAAATGGGCGACGGCTACCTGCATCGATACTTTCTGAATAATGGCGACAAACGCCTGCACAAGTGGGTGCACTACTTCGACATATATGAAAAACACTTTGAGAAATTCCGTAGTCGCCCCATACGGATGCTCGAAATTGGCGTTCACGGTGGCGGTTCGCTAGAGATGTGGCGCGACTATTTTCACAACGAATCACAAATAGTTGGTATCGACATCAACCCCGAATGCGAGAAGCATGCCGCCAATAACATAGATATTCATATAGGGAGCCAAGACGACAAGAAATTTCTCGAGGAAGTATCTGATAAGTATGGAGGTTTCGATGTTGTTCTTGACGATGGCAGCCACGTAAACTCCCACGTTATTACGACGTTTGGAACCCTTTACGAGCGTGTTTCGGCTCATGGGACATACATGGTGGAAGACATGCACACGTCGTATTGGCCAAGATTTGGAGGCGGGTTGGGAAAGGAAGGTACTTTCATTGAGTATGCGAAATCAAAGATTGATGAGTTGAACGCTCAACATGTTCGAGGCGATTTCGAAACGACAGCCTTTACACGCCAAACCGATAGCATAACTTTTTACGATAGTATGGTCGTGTTCGAACGACGGCCCCAAGGTCGACGGCAAGACTTGGTTACTCGTTCAATGAAATAAGCCAGAGCTGTTTTGCTTCCCTTATCATACTCGCTAGGGAATAATTTCTACAAGGATTTCGAAACGCAAGTTAAGGGGCTCTGGGTTGTTCGCATTATTTCACACTGCTTAAAAAGTCTTATAGGCTGCCTTGCGAACTAGATTACTAACCCATGGAATTACGGAGAGAAATTGGCTTTGAACCGAAAGGTAGCCTGTTGCATTAACAATTGTTTGAACATGCAGCCAATCCAACGTGCTCAAAGTGCGTTTATTCGTTCAATAATTGTAGCCGCTCTTGCATCAAAAGAGTGTCTATGGCGCATTTGATGAGCAAAGGCGATCCTTTCGATGCGACGGTCAATTCTTTCATCCCGTGCGGCTACAATAGCTTCCGCGAAATCGGTCTTGTCCCGGACGATGTATAGATAAGGTTTGATGTCCTCAGGAAACCAGCCTACGTCGTCCGTTATAACCGGAGTTGCGCACGCAAGCGCATCAAATATTCTATTTGATGGTATACCAGCGGAACACATAGTTGGTGTGTGATCGTTTAGAACCGCGGATGCAGAGCGATAAACACTTGGTAGGTCTTCGTTCGGTACCCTTGCGCCCACAAGCAGTTTGGAGGCGTCAGTATGTTCCCAACCGTTTCCCCACAATCGGATATCACATTGAGTTTCTAGTGCGTATCGAACCATTGGGCGGCCGCTTCGGGCGATACCGACGAAAACGGCGGATCCGCGATCCGTCACTGTCTTTGGTGGCACCATCCTTTTAGGGTCGAAGGCTTGAGGGAGCAGCGAAGTTCTCTCCAACTCGACGTGAGATGCGACATCGTCCAGCGCAGGTTTCCCAGCTACGAAGAAATGATCTCCCCCGGCTATCTCTCTTTTGCTTAGTCCTGGTTTGGACATCAGCCAAAAAAGCGTTCGCCGACCCGGTACGGGCGCATATTTCGCGCCTCCCCTCAACACCAAATCAATCTCGTCGGGCGTTTCAACTACATCCCAGTGTTTTCTCGTCTGAACACGGGCGCGATGTCCTGCGCGTTGTAGAGCCTCCATCAGAGCAACTCCAAAATGGTAATCGCCCCAGCGGTTCTGAACCCGAGGCCGTGGGACTGGCAGTTTTATTGCCAAGTTAAAACTCTCGTTATTGTTGATCCACGGACATTTGGAAGTTGGAGTAAGCTCAAAGCTGTTAACTGTTGCTTCACAGTCAGATCTATCGCCGTATACACTGCAGATTTCATTGTATTTTTCCTGCAAAACTCTATTCGTAGGATCTAGTTTTTCCACTACAATTATGCCGGTTGGTGCCGCGTCATAAAGTTCCAATTTTAGATCTGGGCGATATTCCCGAAGGATGGGAACAATCTTCCAGACATCACCTGTCCAGTCACGTGTTTCAACTGTGCTCCGGTCGCGATTCGCCATGTTTGTCGTCCAAGGCAGAAAGTTCTTCATGACGATTCTGCCCTCAGGTGCCATTAGTCGCTCGGAATTCATGAAGTCGCGCAACAGAACTTCAAATAGATGCATGCCGTCCAAAAATGCGAGGTCGAATCTGGCACCTGTATTTGCAATGAAACTTGACGAAAAAAAATCGTCACTGGTTTGTTGCATGAGGAACAGTTGTTCTTTTCCCTTCAATACATTGCGTTTCAGTCGAAATTCTGGATCAACCGCCACTGAGTTTGTTTGAGACAGTGTAAGGCTACGTCCAGTCTGCGTTCCTATTTCCAAATACCAGTTCGGCTTCATCCGTCGATGCAAACCGGCCAGTACCTCTGTATAGGGATGTCCTTTTGCTTTGCGCATTCCCACTCCATGAAACGTGTCTCTGCGACATCTAAATAACTTGTCGAAGAAGGCTACAACCTATGCGTTTCGAGGGAAACTCTCCCCGTGTAGTTAAAAGCGGAATGTTCACGTAGTGATCATAGCCTGTCACCACGAGCGAGACTTCGTTGGAGCCGAAGGCGGGCATCTCGAGGACCATCGGTTCATGCCGCAGATCGAGCAAGGCGTCGATGTAGAGCGTGTCGTTGTTCGGCCGCGCTGTGTTTTCGTCCTTTAGGGTCGTGTCCGCCTGTACCGTGTTGAAGCCGCCATGATCCGCCGCAATCTTATTGTTCACTTTGCACATCGCGACGTACTGGAAGGATTGCTCCACCATGTTGCGCAGCGCCGCATTATCTGGATCGACGATCGGGGCAAAAGTGGACGGAGTCATCGCTACAAGGAGCGCTCCAAAGGCCGCTGGTAGAAGGGATTTGTTGAACACTGCATATCTCCCATGATGCTTTTTTTCGCTGGGAATATCGAAATGTGCACTAATTTCTCTGGTGAGAAAAAAAACGTGCATCAAGCCGAATTGGAAGGGCCGCTTCGAGCTCGAAGCGGTCGCTCGTAGAATTTGGGCGAACGTCTGCTGTGTGGACAAAGCAGTCATTCGTAGAACCTCTAAAGACGAAGATGCAAATGCGTGATAGCTCCAGATTATGGCAACGACATCTGCGCGAAATCGACCATCCATTCCTTACACATTTGCCATTTTTTGTGTTCTTTCTGCTTCAATCTGTTTCGGCCTGGTTCCCTACTTCAGCCGCAGCCTAACCGAACAGGGCGTTGCACCCTAGGCCAGGCGCGTAAAACACCCGCTAGCGCTGCGCGGGCTTACTCTGGCGCCGAACCAACGGTTAAAATCTTCCCATTGCTCCAAACTAGCGCCTCGTAACAAACCTCGGCTCCTGCGCCTCCGCACCAACCACCGTCTCGTCCAATAAGCAGTATACGGTCAGGCCCCCAGTCAATAAGACGCCAACCCGTTGCCTGCCACGACATGATCTCACCGTCGACGATAAGACTGAGCATGCAACCCCCTGTTCCGCAGTACATAGAGGCAGCAGAAGAGCAGGAATACTGACTTCCATCTACGAGTTCAGCCTTAGCCGTGCTAAACTGTGAGCGCAGCTCGATCTCGGTCACAGCGTCACCCTGATCAAACTCTCCATTCTCGAAGTCTTTGCAATCAGCAGCCGCGCTTTCGATGATCTGTTGTGCTTCCTGGGAGGCGGCGAAAACTGTTGTGGCGCAAAACATCGCGGCGACCATTGATGCCAGAAGCGCTGCAAACAAAGATTTCACTCTTTTCATGCTGTCCTCATCGTTTGAATTCAGTGATATCCCGCCAAAGTAGCTTTGTAAGAGGCGGTTTCGCCGAAGTTTTCCATCACCCATTCCGGATCGTAATAGGTGTCGAGATAACGGTCTCCGTCGTCACACAGAATAGTGACAATGGAGCCAGATCGTCCGGCAGCCTCCATCTCTTGCGCAATTTGCAAAGCCCCCCAAAGGTTTGTGCCTGTTGATGGGCCCGCTCGCCGCCTGATCCGATCTTCAAGCCAGAGCATAGTCGCAATGCTTGCCGCATCGGGCACTTGGATCATCCGGTCGATTACATCTGCCAAAAATGACTTTTCCACCCTGGGACGTCCGATACCTTCAATACGACTTGAACAGGGGCGGGTCAGGGTCCTGTCTCCAGTTCGAAAGCTATCAAAAAACACTGAGTTTTCTGGGTCCACAACAACCAATTCACAGTTATAGCCCTTGTAGCGAATGTACCGCCCCAAAGTTGCTGAAGTTCCGCCAGTGCCCGCGCTCATCACAATAACCGATGGAATTGGATGTGGCTCTCGTTCCATCTGACGGAAAAGGCTTTCTGCAATGTTGTTGTTGCCTCTCCAATCCGTCGCCCGCTCGGCGTAAGTGAACTGATCCATGAAGTAGCCGCCGACTTCAGCTGCCAGTTCAACCGAGGCCTGGTGCATGTCCGGCGCCGCATCGACGAAGTGGATTTCCCCACCTTGGAACCGGATTAGGTCGATTTTGCTCTTGGCGGTAGATTTTGGGAGAACCGCGGTAAAAGGCACTCCGATCATACGGGCGAAGTAAGCTTCTGAAACGGCGGTGCTGCCAGACGAGGCTTCTATTACACGTGTCTCTTCCCTTATTTTCCCGTTTACAAGCGCATAAAGGAAAAGCGAGCGTGCCAGCCTGTGCTTGAGGCTGCCAGTGGGATGTGTACTTTCATCCTTGAGATAGATGTCTACGGCCTTCAGCCCCCGAACGGGAAGCTTGAAAAGGTGCGTATCGGCAGAGCGGTGAGCATCTGCATTGATCTTGGCAATCGAATCCGAAATCCAACGGTCCATGCCTCTACTCAAACGCCCTGTTTAGGGCCCGTCAAGCTTGGGAAAATCGTCTTTGAAATTCATGGGGATGCAAGCATGCGTCACCAATAGGACCGACTGTCCATCTAACGGGCAGGAATACCTATCGTGCCAGATTGTGCTTCAATGAACAGCCAGTGATTAAGAGGGAAAAATGTTAGGGTACTATAGGCGACGACTTGAACCCCAAGGAGAAACAAGCCGAATACATGAATGAGTGCAGGTATTTGATCTTCGTAAGCAAGCAGCAGAATTGACACGATCTGGCCGATGCAAATTGCTGCAACAAATATTCCAATATCAATCAACAAAAAGTTGCGCTCAAGTATCGCTGTGTATGCTGTGAATACTATTACAATCAAAATAGCAGTAATTGCGAGGCTAACTCCTTTAGCACTAAATACGTCCCTTCTTGTAAGTCGGGGTGGAAGCGGCATTAGGCAGGCCCAAAACAAGCCTGGCCAAAAAGCCAGTTTTAAGTGTTCCCAAATTGACTCGTTGACAGCTGCCACAAGCGCCATTGGCGTCCAACTTCCAAGCAAAACAAATGCAAAGTGCAGCCCGGACCCAAGTACGATCATTAGGACAGCCCCTATCGCTTCGAGCCAAACTATTCGGGACGAAGCTTCCAGCATGTTTGAATCTCCCAATCCTGATTGTCGAATACTCTGCTTAGATTCTCAAAAGTGAAATGCCCGCAGACATAGAAGGTCTAGGAATAGCTTTCACCCCTCCCTTGGTGAGCGGCAATGTCCAAGTTCTTATAAGAGTCTGTAAAGTTGACCCTTCCTGATTTTTAACCCCAGTTGCTGTCATTGCCAGGTGCTACAATAGACCGTAGGCTGGATTAAAAGCCGGGGTTGAGCATGCATGATAAAAGGTGGGTTATATTATCGGTTGGATTTATTGCTTTGGCCACAGCGTCGTGTACAGATCTGTATCCTGACGCCGACGTCATGCCCACTCGCGCTGATGGGGCAGCCTTTTTCTCAGAAAACTGTACTTCTTGTCATGGTGTGGATGGTAGAGGCGGTGGCCCGGCAAGCAGCGGTCTTTCCGTTGAGCCAACAGATTTGACAACATTGAGCGCGAAGAACGGAGGCACTTTCCCTCAAGCACGGGCCCTAAGCTACATCTATGGCGACCCAGGAAACAGCCATCTTGCTCGGGTTATGCCGGAATTTGGCGGGGAAATGGCGGAAGACCTGGTTCCGGTTGAAATCGAGGGTGTCTTGACGCCCACCCCGCGCGAGTTAGCAGGGTTATTGTTTTTCTTAGAAGGCATCCAACAGTAGATTGGAGTTCTTGGCGTTAGGTCAGTAATTGATCGTTTGCCCGTGTTCTGGACTTGCACCTTTTTTGACCCGGTGACAATTGCAGGCCTAGCATTGTGAAGCGCCGTGTTCTGCTAGGCGTAAGCAGTCACTCAAAATCATTTGGCCGAATTGGCGTGTCGAGTCCAATTCTGGCAGACTGCGAGTTGACATATGATTTATGTCAAAGAGTCGAGCGCCTTCACATGCTAAATTTCGAATGTTAAATAGTGAAGCTGTTCTGAGCTCGTTGCTGCCTGTCCCCATCAATCGGTTTTGGGCCACAGGATAGTAAATGTTATATGGTAAAGGACCGACGTTGACCGAGGGAAGATGTCGGTCCATTTCTGTTGTAGTAAACTCTCGTATTGCAAAGGACCTCCGGCTTATGAGGCACTTTATGATCGTTGCAAGCATGGGCATTAGTTCGGTTGCAACGACATCTGCGGCCGATGAGTTTTCGGACCTTGGGAAAGACCTCTTTGTTGAGCATTGCGCCAGATGTCACGGAATCGATGCGTCTGGAAAAGGACCTGACGCAGCTGATTTGAAAACTGATCCTGCTGATTTAACAAAGATTTCCGACCGTAGGGGAGGCGTGTGGCCCATGTTGGAGGTCATGTCGATCTTGGACGGTTATTTGAAAGTACAAGAACCTCGCGATGACATGCCGATAATCACCGAATTGAATGACGGCCCTGCTGTCGAATTCGATACGGGCAACGGCTTGGTTACGAGTATTCCTTCCAGACTTATCGAAATTGCTGAGTATTTGGAGAGTATTCAGTCTCCGAAGCCGGAACGATATGTTCCGTGAAGCTCTGATCCGCAGCTGAGTGCGCTAAAGAGCGCTGCACTGTGCTGCGTTGGGCGGGTGCCGTTTTTACCAAGAATCAACGAATAGCCGCTCAAAGTCCAAGGCGGACTACACAAATGCTCTTAACGATGGTTACGATGGTTGTCGTCATCCGAAGCTATCGGGGTGACCGGCAGATAAGCGCTACGGTTCAGCACTTTATTTTCATTGTTTGTGGGCGGCTTTCAAATTTGCGCAAAATCATTTCAACGCAAAGCGATCCCTGAGGCAGCCGCTAACAGCATTCCGCGTTGGGCCACTTGTCACCGGGGCCGATCCAAGACTCTATCGAGCTGCGACCAGTCGATGGTGCGCATTAGTTCTTTCACGGCCTCTGGGTCTACTGTTCTGTCTCGACCGCTGTGTTTTACGACGTGACGCACCAACCAAATACATAGGCTGGTGAGAACAAATGACAGGGTAAGGCTGATTAAGGTTTCGGTGCTCATAATGGAACTATATCATACATTGGTATTGATGTCCGGCCAGATGAGTGTCGAACCAACCCATCGCAATTTCCTACGGGCTGTTATGGCTCTCTTGAGACGGGCTTGATGTGCGCATTTCCTGGAATATTGCGAGTGGTCGCTTGGCTAAACAAAACTGCCGTTCCTAACTTCGAGTGCAGGGGATGCGCTCAGTCCAATGTAAAACGCCAATTTCAGTAGTTAGTGAGTCACAAGAAACCGCCAGCCAAGTATCACACCAGCATGAGCGATGCGCTGTGAGCCGACGCGAAAAATTTCTCCAGTTCTCTGGCCGCTAAACATCCAGCTGGCTGCGGATCCAGCTGAGAAGGGGGGATCGTGCGTCTCGCTCATGCCAAATTGCACGGATTCCCAATTCCGGCAGGGGAAAAGGGCAATCGCGCGTGACTAGGTTTTTGTTGTTGGTAGCAGCTTGGGCGAGCGTCTCCGGCACAAAAGCGATAAGACTTGTTCCTTCCAGGAAAGCCGGTTGCAGATGCAGACTATCTGTCACCAGCCCAACCTGGCGTGGGGGCAAGCCCTGATCCTTGCCATAAAGGTGAACTGGGTCATCTTGTTTGGTCATGAGGCTCAGCCTGACATGTGGATATAGAAAGACCGTTTCAGCATTCCAGCTGTTCAACGCTGGGTGGGTTCGGTCTAATAGGCACACAAGGCGCTCGCGCAGTAGCAGTCTTTGAAGGAACTTCGGATTTGCCTGAAGTCCAGCGCCAACGATCAAATCGGCATCGCCGGAATCGAGCATCTGGTAGCTGTGATCCGAATAGCTGTGAATTTCGAACGCGACCCCTGGTGCTTGCTTTCGAATACGCCGAATTGCGTTTGCAAGGAAACTGGTGGCAATGAAATCATGGGCATGAATTCGAATAGTTGCGCTCGCGTTTTCAGGTGAGAACGTCACCGGCGCAGTGAGCACGCCGATCTCAGAAAGGATCGTTTTCAACCGCGCCGCAAGGTCCAGAGTGCGCGCTGTTGGCACCATTTCGCGCCCTTGCTTGACGAACAGCGGGTCGTCAAACAGGCGTCGCAATCTTGCAAGCGTGTGGCTCATGGCAGGCTGCGTTACGTTCATTCGCTGCGCAGCACGTCCAACATGCCGTTCCGAAATGAGCGCTTGCAGGGATTTCAGTAGATTAAGATCAATTCCATCAATTTCATTCATACTAGGAAGAAATAATGATAATTTCCAATTATGTCTATCGATTGCCATTTTCCTCTCGACCACAAGAGGAACAGACAGATGAATATTCTGATCACTGGGGCCAGCAGCGGCTTCGGAAAAGAAATGGCCATCAGACTTGCAGATGAAGGTCATTCTGTATTCGCCGGAATGCGTGCTTTGAAGGGGCGAAACGCCGACGTGGCGACCAGCCTAGAGGCGACATCTGCGTGGATTTCATCCATTGAACTGGATGTTGGCAGTGATGGCAGCGTAGACAGCGCAATCGCCGATCTGATGTTAAAGCTGAATGGCCCACTTGATGTCGTCATTAACAACGCAGGGATCTATGTTGGAGGGCTCAACGAGACCATTTCTGCGGCTCGGTTTCAGAACATGCTGAATGTGAACGTTCTGGGACCGGTTCGCATTCTACGCGCCGTCCTTCCCAATATGCGCGCCCAGGGCTTTGGCACAGTGATCAGCATCACCAGCGACATGTCCAGGTTTGCTTTGCCGATGAGCGGTTATTACACGGCCAGTAAGGCGGCACTTGAGCTGGTCGCCGAGACCTATGCTCTTGAACTCGCCCCTTTGGGACTGGAATCCCTTATCGTTCAACCCGGAGTATTTGATACTGGTATAATGCAGAAATCGCCGCCAACGGATGAACCGGAACGCATGGCTGGATACGGCCCAACGTTGGAAAAAGCACAAGCGATGTCCGGACGCTTCACGGGGTTGGCGCAAAAAAGCTTTGTTGAGGCACCCCCTGCAATGGTTGCCGATGCCATCGCCGATTTGTTGAACCTGTCCTACGGCAAAAGACCGTTGAGAACTATTGTTGACCCGTCGGACATTGGCGCTCTGGCCAGCGCAATGAATGCTGCCGTAGCCACCAAGCAGGAGAGGTTTCAGAACGCTCTCGGCGCCGATTTTTCCTTCCCGGTTCAGGAGGCTGCGGAATGAATATGATCACCGTTTTCGTCGGACTGCTGTCCGTCTTCTTCCTCTTCGCAAGCTCGATCAAGATCTTCGGCTGGCAGAAGTTCATTTTCGAAACCCAACTGGCGATGTTCATCAAGTATGGGTTGAACCGGCAGATCATGGCCTTGGTCGGCGTGGTTGAATTGTTGGGCGCAGTCGCGATCTGGTTTCAGGGATCCTGGGTCGGAACTTTAGGCGCGTTGGCTATTCTTGGAACGTCTATCGGTGCAATTGGTTGTCATCTGATCTGGGATACCTGGAAAGAAGGCGTTCCCGCCATGGTCACAGGCACCTTGTCCGCTTTCGTAGTTTGGTCTGGCCGTGAAACGGTGCTGAGCATTGTTGGTATTAGCTAAAACCATTTCTATGACACAGGAGTGCATGTTGTGACTGACAGTATCCGCGTGGCAAATGCCAAGGGCCTTTATCTGGAAGGCATTCGTGACGGCAAAATGGCCGAGGCGCTCGATAAATTTACCGGGGATCGCTACACGCAACACTCAACGGGTGTACGCGACGGTAAAGAAGGTTTCATCGAGTTTTTCACGCCTTTTTTTAAGCGGAATCCGGTGCGCGACATCCAGGTTCTGCGTACTATCGAGGATGGAAACTTCGTATTCGTACATGTGTATCAAAGCCTCAACGGTGGTGAAGCGCAGTGGGTGACGGCCGATATCTTTGATACCGACGAAGAAGGTAAAATCGTCGAGCATTGGGATGTGATTGCCGCCTATAAATGGCCAACCGTCTCGGGCCGCAGCATGGTGGACGGCCCAACCGAAATCGAAGATTTCGATTTCACCGAGGCCAACAAGACCGTGGTGCAAGGGTTCATCGACAATGTCCTGATGGCAGGGCGTACCGATCTTGTGAATGACTACATATCGACCGAGCAATACGTTCAGCACAACCCAGAAATAGAAGACGGATTGGAAGCTTTCTCCATGCATCTTGGAGAGATGACAAGTGGCGGAAAAACCGCGCAATACGTCAAAGTTCACCGACTACTCGGCCAAGGAAATCTTGTGGTTGCTTATAGCCATGTAAAACAAGACGAGAACGTTTGGGCCGTCTTTGACTTGTTCCGGCTCAAGGGCGGAAAGATCGTCGAACATTGGGATGTTCAGGAACAGATCGGCCCGAAAGAGACTTGGAACAACTCTGGCAAATTCTAACCGGCTGGAAAGCCGACTCTACACATGCAAGTCGCCAAAGCCACGCACTTTTGCGCGTTGAGCGTGTGATAGCCTTGGGTTCTCTTCCTCGATGTTTGAACAGTGGTATTTGATTGACCCAGCGCGACACCGCAGATGCGCAGATTTGGCAGAATCCAGATTGCTAACGTCTTCAAGATTAGACCCCTTCCGCTGGTATCAGGTGAACATCGCGTTGCGGGAACGGAATGGATATGCCTTCCTGATCAAAACGTTCCTTTGCTTGCCCCGTTAGGTCCCAGTACACCGTCCAATAGTCATCGGATTTAGACCACGGACGGCAGAATATGTTGACCGAGTTGTCCCCCAATTCTCCAACAAATACCTCGGCTTTTGGCGAACTGAGGCAAAGATCGTGGTTTTTGACCAGTTCCTTCAAAACGGCAATGGCATGAGCGGCATTGTCAGAATATGCAATGCCAAACACGAGATCGACACGCCGCTCGTCTGATGCGCTTACATTGGTAATCACGTCCCCCCAGATTTTGCTGTTTGGAACAACGATGATCTGATTGTCGAATGTACGGATCTTTGTGGAAACAACGGACATCTCATCCACAAACCCGGATGATCCGCCGACTTCGATATAATCGCCGGTATCGAAGGGCTTGAGGACCATTATCATCAGGCCGCTTGCAAGGTTGCCCAGAGTTTCCTGCAACGCGAAACCCAAAATGAACGACAAGCCGCCGAATACCGCGAATAACGGTGTTACGTTCACGCCGAACAAGGCCAGGACAATCAGGATACCCAGCACAAAAACCGCCCAAAAAACTGCGGTGGCCAGAAACCTCTTTAACATTCGAGACAGTGTCGGAACTCTATCAAGACCGCGCTGTGCCATCCTGCGCACGAAGCGGGCAACAAACATCATCGTCCAGACAGCAACCAGAACGCCCAATACCCCAAGGACAATTCGCATCCCCCCGTCGAATGCGACCAGCCATGCGAAGGCGCTCTGCACCAGCGTCGTGAAATCAACCGACGTTATCGCACTGGTTTGAAGCGCCGAAAGGTAATCAAGATGGGGTTTGAGATCCTCAGGGGCTGCTCCTTTTTTTGACCAAGCCTCGAGAACAGTCCTATATTTTTCGAGCGTCGCATTTGAGGTCGCGACAAAAGCTGACAGTTCTAATCTCAGTTTGTCTTCGTTTTCCTTATTTGCTTTCTGCAAGTTCAGATTTATCTGGGCAAATTCTTCGGCCTGATTGCGAACATGAGTCTGCCAAGCAGCTGATGCATCGGACAATTCTTCGGCGGTTAATGGCACGACCAGTATTTCGAGTTCATCAACGGTCGTGTTTTCATCAACTGCCAAGGCGAAGAACTCAGTTTCCGCAGCGGATACTTCATCCGTTTCCTGGCCAAACGCAATGAATGGAAAGATAAACAGCAATGCGCAAAGGCAAAGATGCATGATCTGATTTCGGGGGTTCCGGTTCATTTTGAATGCTCCGTGGATGAATTTCGTGGCCACCCGAAGTGCGCCCTGTTTCACAATTTCGGCTGGGCGGGATTTTTGCAGTGGGCGACCGCAGACACCCGGCACCTAGCAACAAATCCAGCGAGGATTGCGTTAATCATCGTCTCTGGTAGCCCCGCCAGTCGCCTTGATCCTTCCCATCAGCACACTTGCCCTATTGGTTGCAGCCTCTTCGGAAATCTGGATTGGTCCAAAAGTCTGAACGTCATCGACCTCTAAAGTAAACGCAGCCTTCATGAGGACGGGTCCGTCAACAACCAGCATTTCCTTCTGCGTTTGCTCAATCCTGATTTGACCGGTCACAACGATGGGTTCGTAGACCGTCGAGGGCCTCCAGGAATCACTCAAGCGCAAGCGCACCATCTGGTTTGGTGGCGGAGGCGGTACGTGGCTGCACATTCCACGTTCCGGTACAATATATGCAGTTTGGGTGCCATCTTCGTTGGGGGGTGCCGGGATCACAAACCCGCCCAATGAAACGGTCACGCCATCGATGTCGACGTTGGCGGCCGTGCCCGCCTTCTCACGTCGTTCCATCACAACCCAGCGTTGGGAAATCAGCCAGTCAGCATCAACGCCTTCCTCAGCAAGAGTTGCTTCGGTCGCTTCGAGATCCTCTTGAATCTGGTCCAGCTGTTCTGGCGTCGACCCGCCTTTTTCTTGCTGCGCGCGCAACCGGGCCAATTTGCGAAGCGCGTTAAGCTGTTTGCCCGTCAATTCGACGAATGGATCTTCGTAGTTCTGAGCGGATTCATCGATCAGGTCTGACCACTCAACACGTGTGCCTTCCGAATGAACCGGCAAAGCCAGAAAGCACGCGGCTATTACTGCACAGGAAAGACGCATTATCATATGCTCCAAAGTTTCATCAGAACAGCGCCCATTGCCACTGGCTCTGACGGGTCATCATTCAGTTGCACCGGATTCCTGCGCGAGCAGGACGCGTGCTCACGAAAGGGTAGCAAGCGCAAAAAGTACAAGAAGGGCTTATCCATCGCTAGGCCTGGTGTCCGGGTTTTGAACTTGGGCCGGGGTTCACAAAATGATCGCCCCGGCCAGCGTCAGGACAAACGAGGTAGTTCTTGCCCTGAAACATCGTACTTTGGTCTAGTTGAGAAGATCGCCGACGATGCCGACCGCATCAACAACGGTAGACAGGTCATTCGTAACTTCGAGGACTTCACCATCGACCTGAATGTAGCGGTTTCCATTGCCCGGCTCCTTCAGCTTCCATTTGGAAAGGTCCCCAATATCCTCGAACTCCAGATCAGATGGGAGCTTGGCACCGCGCGTGTAGCGCTTGATCTGACCAGGCGGCACAGCCTTTGGGCCTTTGCCGGGTTTGTCTTCTATCTGAATGCTGACATCACCGTTCTTGCCCCCCTTGTTCGGCTTTTTACCCTTGTTGTCTTTGGCATGGGCATCGCCGCCTCCAAGGATGAAAAACACAACTGCTAAGGCTGCGAGAATTCCGTATGCGATCTTCATAGATTGTTCCTTTGCTTCCCAACTTCATTCGACCGGCGTTGAAAATTCCGGCACGCGCTTAAGGGCTTCGACCATGTCCCTGCTCGTCATCAGTTCGATGAACGTGTAGTCTTTCAGAACCCCTTGGCTCAGACGCGAAATATACATGGCCTGCACCATGCCCGGATCGTCTGGGAAACGGACGGTGATGTAGTTCTTTCCATCTGCCAGTCCCCAGAAATAGCTGATCATCTCACCACCCATTGCGGCGAGGGCAGCGCCCATGTCCTTTTCCCGGTCGGTCGGATTGTCGATCATGATTTGCCAGGCATCAGGGTTTGGTTCCCCGATCCCCAGGTAGTATCGGCTGTGGGTTTCTTCTGCTGATGCTCCGGCAACGCCTATTCCAAATACACAAAGAGTTACTGCGATTGCCCTGTTCATTGATCGCTCCTCTGTTCAGGATCGACGGCGCTAGGCGCAGCGGCCAATTTTCCGCATACTCTGCTCATTCGAGTGTATTCTTGTAGAAGACGCCGTCTTTCATGATCACGCGAATGGTCTCAAACCCTCGATCACGCGCGGGTGCATCAAACCACTTCGGATTTGCGCCAAGAACCGACAGGTCCTCCAGCGGATTTCCATCGACAATCAGGATGTCTGCATAGGCCCCTTCTTCGATCACGCCCAGTTTGTTGGGATAAGGGTTCCGACGCCCTGTCAGTTGGGCGAGTTCACCACCAGTCGAGGTCGCTGCAACCAGGAAAGCATGGTTACCCAGCAATTCAGCGAAGTAGTATTTTTCAAAGTCCCGGTGTGCGCGGCCAAACCCAATGGTGGACAGCACGGTGTCGACGTTATGCACGATCTTGGGCTTGTACTTTTTGATGTACTCAATGACGTTTTCTGACCCGACCAGATATTCTTCCAGTTTTGGTTTCACCGTCGGCATCGAGAAATTGGGATGGTCGAGCAGCGCCGGGTCCATTCCGGCCACATTCAGGGCCCAGAAGATACCTTCATCCGCAATGCGTTTGACGGTCTCCTCGCTCACCATCTGAGCGTGCTCCAGTGACTTGACGCCCGCGTCCAGAGCCATTGTGACCGTTTCGTCCGTATAGGCGTGGACAGTCACATATGTATCAAAGAAGGACGCAGCCTCGACTGCTGTCGCAATCTCATCAACGTTGTAGGCAACGGACCAAAGCGGATCGAGTTCGGATGACACGCCGCCACCGGCCATCAGTTTCAGGAAACTCGCCCCGTGCGCGAAGTTAAGCCGCGATGCCTTCCGGATTTCCTCGGCACCATCAGCAATATAGGACAGGTTGAACGTATTGGCGACGTCGTCCGATCCCATGTTGAAGGTTCGCTGCTCGGGGTTTCGCCAGTCACCGTGCCCGGATGTCGGGCCGATGGCCGCACCTGACGCATAGATGCGCGGGCCGTCTACAATCCCTTTGTCTATCAGTTCACGCAGACCTGATCCCATTCCACCGGTATCCCGCACCGTGGTGTAACCATCGTAGAGATAGTCGCGGGCATTTTCAGCCGCGGTGGCCCCGATCTGATCCCATTTGGCGGCCTGAAGACCCGAGAAGGATTGCACGAGCCCTGTAGCGTAGAGATGCACGTGACTGTCAATCAACCCTGGCATCAGCGTGCGACCACCCCCGTCAACAAGCGTTGCGTCGGGCGCATCAATACCGTCGGTCGAGACTGTCTTTATGAGATTGCCTTCAACCAGAACATTCGCGTTTTCGATCCGCTCTTCACTAATTCCGTCAAAGATATGCACATTGGTGAACAAGGTTTGCGGGAGCGCGTCCTGCGCCAACGCGCCGCTTGCTGCCAAGGAAACAAATCCAGCGATTGCTGTCAGTGAGGCCAGTGTTTTCACGTGTCAGTACTCCCATTTGTCAAACTAAGGGGGCGCGGGATGTCGAGGTAAATTCACCCCGCGCGACACTCAATCGAGTGTATTCTTGTAGATCACGCCATCTTTCATGATCAGATCGATGTTGTTGGTGTAGTCGACCAGGATCTCGGCATCCTCGACCGGGTTCCCTTCCACAAGCAGCAGGTCGGCGTATGCGCCTTGTTGGATCACGCCCAGCGGGCCTGCTGTGTAGGGATTGAGTTTTCCAGACAGTGCCAGAAGTGCGGCCGATTTGGACGTGGCTTGTTGCAGGATTTCGTACGAATTCCACGCCTCCAGCCGATATTTGAACTCATCGTTTTGCTTGGTCAGTGCGACGGGATCGCCGATAATGTCGGTTGAGAAAGCCACGTTCTCGATCCCAAAGTCTTTGATCAATTGCATCTGATTTCGTGCACCCGCTTGCACGCTGAGGAACTTTTCTGCGGCCCCTGGCCCAAGCGCGGAAATAACGGTTTGTTCGTCCAGCCCCAAAAGAGAGTAGAACGGAACGATCCAAGCATCTGCGTCCTTGATCGCTTGAGCCCCGACTTCGGTCATCAGTTGTCCATGTTCAATGCTGATCACACCCGCCTCAATCGAGCGCACGATGGATTCGTCTGTATAGGCGTGAACCATGACATAGGTTCCCCAATCGGCAGCGGCCCGAACCGACGCTTCCAGCTCTTCCGGCAGACCTTGAACGGTGTGTAACGGATCAACCTGAGAGGAGACCCCTCCGCCAGCCATCACCTTGATCTGGACAGCGCCAAGGCGCAGGGCTTCGCGGGTCGCGCGCAGCGTTTCCGGCACGCCATCGGCCAGGAACTCCAGGTGCTGGTTAAAGAAGGATGGTTGCGCCCCCATGAAATTGGGATGGGGTTCGGTGTAGACGCGATGTTCTCCATGCCCCGAGGTTTGCGAGATCACAGGACCAGAGGCGTAGATACGCGGGCCAACGGCCTTACCCCGATCAATCGCTTTTTGAAGACCAATTGCCGGGCCGCCCGCATCCCGAACTGTGGTGAAACCCCGTAGCAGCATTTTCTCAGCTTCAATTGTTGATACTGCACCCCAGTACATCCAGTCGAAGTTATCGCGCAGGTCCGCCACCGGTTCAGTGACCGTCATATGCACATGTGCGTCGATCAGGCCCGGCATCAGGGTTCGACCACCACCGTCAATGATCTGGGCATTGGCGACGGCCAGCGGTTCCGCTGATACGTCTGCGATCAGGTTGTCCACGACCAGAACGTTTGCGTTCTCAAGTCGTTGTTCATCGACACCGTTAAATACGTGCACATTGGTAAAGAGGATCGGAAAGCTTTCTTCCTGCGCCAAACCTTGGCCCGCGAATGCCAGGCTTGCAGAAAAGGCTGTCGTGGCCACCAGGTGTTTGAATTTCGGTGTCATTGAGGCCCTCCAAATACGAATCACAGATGTATGTTTCTGAATATGATTTTAGAGTGATTGCCGGATTTTGCCTGACAGTATGGCAGGCTGCGCCAAATTGATTTGGCATTCTGCATGCTTTTGGCACCTTTTTGTTTGTTTTCTGTCTTTCTGTCGTTACCTTCATGATATTTGAGGGCTGCATGGACGCCTTTGACCAAAACACCAAGAAGGCCTTGCCGTTGGTTCGGGCATCGGTTGCTGCACCGGTGGTAGCTGCTTTGCGTGGCGCCGGTGTTGAACCAGCCTTCGTTCTGGACCCTCTTGGCGTGAGCGAAGTTCAGGTGATGGATCGCCAGAATTTCCTGCCGCACGAAACGATTTATAAAATCCATCAAGCCGCTGCTGACGCAACATCACCGGACTTCTGCGCGCAAGTTGGTCAATCAATCGACCTTGTTCGGTTTTTGCCTCTTGGTGACATGTTGGCCGAGGCGTTGACGCTGGGTGACTTCTTTACGCGCTACACTCAAGCCGTCTCGAAAGAATCCAACGCGGTCACACAGTCTATGCTTGTGGAAGGCGAGCACGCTTATTTCAGTGCCAAGCGGAATTTCAAGTTTTCAGTTTCGCCGGGACAGACCGACGCATTTCTAGCGAGCATTTGGATATCATTACTGCACCGGGTTCTGGATTTTAGGTGGGACCCGAGCCAGATCATTTTACGGGTCAGCGAACCTGACGTGCTGCCCAAGCATTTTCATGGTGTTCAAGCCATCAAGTGTAGCCCTCAGGGCTTTTCGATCCGGTTTCCTTCAACCTGGCTGAGCCATAAGTTGCTTTCGGAAACGTTGGAAAACCCGTCAGACCTGACAAGCGTTACCCTCGACCAGCATGCGCCTCAAGATTTCTTAGCCGGGCTTCAGGGCCTGATCCGGATTCATCTTGGTGAGCCGGGATTTGGTGTAGACGAACTGGCGCGCCTATGCGGTTTCCACCGGGAGACATTGAACAAGCGGCTGGCCCCATATGGGCAATCAGCCTCTCAGGTCGTATCTGGTGTCAAACTGGAAGAAGCTAAGAAGCTGCTGGGTCCGGCAGGGAAGTCCGTTGGTGAGACTGCACTGCGGCTTGGCTATGCAGACTCCACCGCGTTTTCGAGGGCCTTCCGAAAATGGTCTGGAATGTCCCCGTCAGCTTATAGGAATTTGGTGAAAGCGCGGGCCTGACCATCTTGTAGCCAATGCTGGTCGAGGTTCCTGAGTTCATGACAAGTTGTACCAAACAGTGCTCTTGATGCTTGGTAAGAAGATCGGTGAACTAATCCCAAGTAGTTGCCAGTAACCTTGCATCCTTCTTATTGGGGTTGAATTTTTTTGATCGAAGTGCACTTTTGATTGAGGAATGATGCTTTTAGTTGACTGGTTTGCACGACAACTACCAAAAATTGAACGAGCTTTTTCAACAGTGCAAAGTTATGGGCAAATCGTGCAATCTTATGCGCAAACACCGCGCAAAATTATAGGCGAGCACACACGAATTTCCTGAATGAAATCAATAGCAGGAGCGCAGCGTTATGAGCGCGCCTACACCGGTTGAAGAAGATCACGTTATTCTGCATTGCCACCAAATCTGGCCTGATGGTCTCAAGTGCGCAGGGATAGATATTTTTCGCCTGGATGCGACGGGAAGGTCGTCGAGCACTGGGACGTTCTTCAGGAAGTTCCAGCAAACGGCGAGAATGAAAACGGCATGTTTTGACTTAACCGTTCTGACAGCGGTGCATGGAACTTCGAAAGGTCCTGACGGCTAAACCACGATAGTCAAAGGGCATAAGTCTGATCCAAGAAACCCGCCGACGCGTATCTATCAAGAACCCATTAGGAAAGAGATAGATATGCTCCCGAAGAGTATTATTGCGGCGACCCTTGGATTGTTTGCAGCCACTTCGCTTCAAGCTGGAGTACAAATTCGCTTTATAGAAGGCGCGCCCAAAGACCGTTTTGTTTTGACAAATGTCGGAGCTTGCGAAGTAGAAGCCTCGACCCTCAAAATTGACTTGTCGCAATCTGCCGGGCGTCTGATTTTCGACGTTTCCGAAAAGGGCGCTGGTGTCGAGGTCTTCCAACCGCTTGAATTCGTTGAGGGTGCGGATGCTCTGCGGCAAATTCCTGCGGTCGTGGATGGGCAAGATACAATTGAACTTGAGATTGCCTCCCTCGCAGCAGGTGACAAACTCGCCTTTACCATCGATGTAGATGACACTATCGGGCAACGGGAAATCACCGTAACTGGGTCGGAGATCGAAGGCGCCACGGTGTCTTATACTGATGCGGATAAGACCAGCACGGCGACCTTTTCTTCTGAAGCGCTTGTTAACGTAACGACCAAGGACTGCTGAAAGCTATCCTACAATGTCGAACTGGTTGATCCGCATAGCATTCCTTGCGCTTGTGGTGGGCGGCGGCATCCTGATCGGGACACTGACTGCACCTGGCGAATGGTACGCGCAGCTTTCTAAGCCGGCTTTCAATCCACCAAATTGGATTTTTGGACCGGTTTGGACGGTGCTATATGTTTTGATCGCTTTGGTTGGTTGGCATCAGTTTGAAACAGACCGGAGCTCGACCGCCATGAAGCTGTGGTGGGCGCAGATGGGTCTGAACTTTTTGTGGTCCCCAACCTTTTTCGTACTGCAACTGCCATGGTTTGCCTTTGTCGTCATTGTCGCGTTGTTGGCTGTCATCGTCATGTTCATAGCTCAGGTCAGGACTTCAGATCGGGTTTCCGCACTGGCCTTCCTGCCGTATTTTGCATGGGTCGCATTTGCCACGGCACTGAACCTTTCCATTGCGATACTGAATTGAGAAGGATCGATATGCGTGCCAACTTCATTGGGCTTGTTTCAGGTTTTGTTATCATCGGATGCATGATGGCGCAGGCTGATGTAAAACTGACTGAAGACTTCTCCAAGTCTCCAGAGATGCGTTGGGACTACGTTGCCGACACCGTCATGGGAGGAGTTTCTTCAGGGCAGGTGCAGTTTCGTTCGGAAGGTAATGTTGCATTCGCGCGGCTGACCGGAACTGTGAGTACAGTAAACAACGGCGGCTTCATCCAGTTCCGACGCAAGTTGCCTGATCGGCCAGGTACGGGTGTATCAGGCGTCAGGCTATTGGTCCGGGGGAACGGCGAGCAATACTTCGTCCACCTTAGAACACGTGGCACGGTGCTTCCGTGGCAATACTATCAGGCCGCGTTTGCAACTTCTAACGAATGGACAGAAATCTATTTGCCTCTGTCAGGCTTCAAGGCTTCAGGTGCCATGTTACGCGCTACTCCCGCTGCAGACGCAATCACCTCAGTTGGAGTTGTAGCCTACGGGCACGATCACGAGGCCAGCGTAGACGTCAGCGAGATTGGATTCTACTGAAGTTCGCCCAAGCGAGGGGCTGCAATTTTCTGTTCAACCAATCAGATCAGGCGGCTCAAAAAATGTAAGCGACAATGCAATTCCAATAGTCTTTGCTCATCCTTTGCAAGCGATTAACTTGGGTACATGGAAGAAGTCACTCGACTAACCAAATGGATGATTACAGAAGGTCGTCGCTCCGGCGATCCCGTAAAGGTGGTGTCACAGTTTTGTTCCTCCTTGGTCGAAGCCGGAGTTCCGCTGTGGCGAGTAAACATTGGCCAGCGCTTTGCCAATCCACTGCTTATTGCTTGGGGCGTGGTTTGGACGCCCAACGGCACCGACAGCTACGATGTCACCCATGAGACGACGTTGACGGATGGTTATGTTGGGAGCTCATTTGAGTATATTCTGGCGAATAGAAAGCCGCTTCACAAAAGTCTTCGGCAACTGGACTCAGAAACAGAGCATTCATCCTATTTGGAATTTGCAGAGCAAGGCGGCACCGACTACTACGCTACTTTGCTTTATTACGGAGATGGATCGCTGCATGGTTGCACGTTCATTACACAGGCGCCGGATGGGTTCTCGCCGGAGCATCTAAGGCTGATTGAAGCGGTGTTACCTGCCCTTTCTTCCGCTCTGGAACCTGTGACGATGCGAAAATCGTCTAAAGGTCTACTTCGAACCTATTTAGGAGATGGACCTTCCGAGGCAGTCTGGAGCGGAAACATCAAGCGCGGTGAGCGAACAACTCTGGATGCCGTGGTTATGTTCTCTGATCTGCGAGGCTTTACGGCACTTTCCGAAACCTCTTCGGAAGAAGAAGTCTTCAACACGCTCAGCGACTATTTTGATCTGGTGGTCAAAGCCGTAGAAGACAACGGTGGAGACGTCCTCAAGTTCATGGGTGATGGCATCCTGTCGATCTTCACTGTTGAAGCTCAAAAAAACCATGCCGACCGTTGCAGAATGGCGGCTCTTGCAGCGCAGAGTGTGCTGAGTGGTTTGGAAGTTCTCAACACTAGACGAGACGAGTTCCAAAAACCGCCCTTGGACATTGGAATTGGGATCAACGTTGGGCAGGTCAGCTACGGTAACATCGGCAGCCCCGGCAGGCTTGATTTTACGGTTTTGGGCGGTGCGGTGAACGTCGCAAGCCGAATTGAAAACTTAACAAAATCAATTGGTCAGAGAGTGTTGGCGACGGTAGCCATTGCAAGTGCTGCACCGAACATGTTCGTTAGCTGTGGGGATCACGAAATACGTGGCCTTGCTCAGCCTATCGAGCTGTTCTTTCTCACAGAAGGGGCGCAATAATCAGGTATAGTTTTTTGAAACATCATACCTTTCCGGGAGCATCCAGAGTGTTTGCAAGAACCATAGCATTCCTGATTTTCGCTGGGACTGTTCCGGCTATTGCATTACAGCTTCGCGAAACTGGGCGCTACGAGCTCAACCAACCCGCAAGCCTTGACTATGATCCAACGTTTTGCGGTTTGTGGATCGCAAATGAGGGGCCCGAAGCAATTCTCGTTACATTGCAAGGCGATGAATTGCGCCGAATATCCAGCGATCTCTTTCGGATCAAAGCAATTGCTGTTGAAGGGGATCACTTGTTGCTGGGTGATGGTCTCGGCAGTCTTCAACGTGTCACCAAGGATGGATCACGCCTAGGAGCGCCTTTCGAGTTGGAAGGTGGGTTCGCGGATACCGAAGGCATCGCGATCAATGCCCAGGGGCAGATCGTGACCGTAGAAGATGACCCGGAACGGTTGTCGTGGTTCACTTCAGAGGGTGCTTTGACGGCGAGGTTGGATACCATGAAGCTCTCTCCGCCCTTGAGCGAGGCGCAGGGCATCGCGATTGACCCGCGTACCGGCCACATGCTGATAGTTGACGACTGGGAAGGGTCAAACAGCCTGTATGAGTTCACGGCAGGTGGCCAACTTCTCGCCCAGCAAAGCTTGTTGGAATTCGGAACCGACCCAGAAGGCATCGCCATTAGGCCGGGATCCAACCAACTGTTCGTGGCATTTGATGGTGGCGCAAAGATTGTGACATTTGACTACACGCCCACCTTGCCAGAAGGATCACCGCCGCTGCCGCCGGGCGCGGATTGTATGATGTTCTGAGAGCTTTTCTGTTTGCTTGGGCCGACGCAGGTTTCCGCTAGTCGCGCTCACTGTCCAAGGTTTCGCGTATGAGCGTCAGATTAGGCAGCGATTCATGGAACGGTTCAGGCCCGAGTTCGGACAAAACCGGACCAAGAGCTGTCGACATCCGATCCATACAAGTTTTCAGAAACTCTGCGCCATGCGGCGTCGACCGGACAATTTTCGAACGCTTGTCCTTTGGGTTGGTCTCAAGAGTAATCAAGGTATGATTTTCAAGGCTGGCGAGCATATGCGTCATCGAAGTCTTGGGCACCTGAAACGCGTTTGAGAGTTGCAGTGGGGTTTCGCCTTCGGGACGCCGGACCAGGTGGCCCAATATACCAAATTGGGTTGCGGTCATTCTTCCAGGTAAGAACGCCTCAAGCTTGGTCGAGATCAACTGATTGATGATCCCGACCTCGGTGAAGAACCGGTAGACTTCGTTGGTCTCATCTTCAGGCTTCATTCAGAATTCGTGTCTCCAGCGGCCAGCGGGGTGTGGCAATCGGTTCAGGCCCATACCCCAAACGCAACAACATTTGCACCGTGTGGCCCGGTGACGCAAGAAGCTCATGCGCGAGAACGTATTCATCGGCCATCTCAGGATACTCCTGAAGGGCCTGACTGACCGGATGTACGCCCAGGCCCATTTCGGTTGTCTTCAAGTAAAACCGCATCAATTGACGACCGGCATCAAGTTGATCGCTTCGCGTGTTTGTGGCTGTCGTGAGGACTGCGTATTGCGGCGTCGCGTCGAGCATGGCGAAGTAGCCTCGCATGTGTGACTGAGTGCCTGGGTGGTCAACGTTCATCAGGGTTTCATTGTCCAATAGGCCGGTAAGTCGCAACGTTTCCAGCATGGGATCGCGTAATTCAATCCCGTCCGGGTTGGCGTTGATTTCTGCTTTCCCGATCCGCATCAGGTCGACGGATTCTTTCAAGGTCTGCGGGGTTCGCATTTCGATTTCGAAAGCGCGTTTCGTGAGGTCTCGAATACGGGTCACCAAATCTTCATCGGTAATCAGGGTGGCGTAGTTTTCAAGGACCGACACTTCCGTCTCGGACAGCCGCTGTTCAGTGTACGGTTCCTTGTTTGAATGTCGGTTGAGGATTTGATCTGAGAGTGGATCGGGTGCTCCGCCAGGAACGAACACTGCTTCTGCGATGGGTCCGTCATCTCCATCGGGCAGTAACGTGACCTCGGTATCAAATCCCTGCGCACCTGCTGCCAGTACCATCGTCTCAACAAATGCACCGAGACCAATATAGAGCTGGCGGTGGTAAGGATCGGTTTCCGGAAGCTCGCGATCAGGATCACGGTGGATGCGCACCTTGTCTTGCCCAACGAACTCGACCAGCCAAGGTTGCAAGTTGTGTGGATTGGGGGCGAGAATCGCGTAGGACAAAGCAGCCTTGCGTGGGTCGTTATACGGTTTTGGCGTCCACGGAGCCAACGCTTCATGCGGCGTGCGTGTAGCGAGGAACGCGACCGCGCCCGTTGCCGCCAGAATTGTGCCTCCGCCTAGAATCTTGAGAAAACGTCTTCGATTTGGCATCTTGAGTCTCCGCTAGTACGATATCGAACTAAATTAATTCGAAATCGTACTATTACAACCCCAATTGATGCAGTGATTGGTTGAGTGACCATGAAAAAAGAATATTAGAGCCGCCGGACGCAACCGCCGATTACCGCGGTGGACAAGTACTCGGAGCGCCTTTGGTGCCGAAAAGAAGCAGTTATTTTAGTTGATTAACGACTGGATGCGAGAAGATCAGAGGCTGTTGAGTCGGTGCTTCTCGAGTATCCCGCAAAGCATAGCCTGCGCTTGCAGCCTGTGCTCTCGATGACGTTCACGGGCAACACCCGGTCGACCTTCACTAATCGCTTGAAAAACAACCCGGTGATCTTCATTGGATTTGACGGGTAGGGGCCTGATGAACAACGTCGTTGCGCGTGCGCGGCGCACCTGGTCGCTCATCATTGCAACAATCGCTTCGACCCGTTTGTTGCCGCCCAACCGAACGAGTTCCTGATGAAACAACTCGTCGGCCTCGGCCCAGGCTTCAAGGTCTTCGGCTTCGATGGCTTGATCCATCTTTGCAATTGATCCAGCAAGGACCGCCAGTTCATCTTCGGAATAGCCCGCTTCGGCAGCGCGCTGTGCTGCGAGACTCTCGAGTTCCGTCAGTATGTCGTAGATTTCACGCATATCATCTGATGAAACAGGCAGTATTCGCACGCCCTTTCGGGGCCGCATTTCAAGCAAGCCCTTACTTTCCAACATCAGCGCAGCTTCCCGTATCGGGGTGCGGGACATTCCAAGGGTTTCCGCGAGTTCCGATTCCAGATGGTCAGTTCCGGCTGCAAGTTCGCCGGACAGGATCATCTGTCGCAAATCCCTAACAGCGCGTTGCGTATTGGAAAGAGTTTTTGCGTCCTGATCCTTCACGGCGTCTCCAGGTTGATCTTTCGTCCCTCCGCAGCCGAGAGATAGATGCTCTCTTCGATGCGGATCACGTCCAAATAGTTTCGAGCCGTGTTTTCCAGCGGCGTACCCTTTACAAGGCCTGAAACGACGTGACTTTGCAAGGCGTGGACGCAGTCTCCTCCAAAACCATCATGATCGCTTGGAGGTAGAATCTGCTGTCGCTCCTGTTTTCCAAAACCGCGGAGTTCTACTGAGCCGTCGCCGTAAAGAACTAGTGATCCTTCCGTTCCTTCGATGAGAGCTTCGCCCATGGTTTGGCGCAGGTTTTCGGCACTGTGGTCAAGGCATCTGTTGCCATCGAACAGAGCTTTCAAACCGTTGGGGTGGTCAAACAGGATGTAACCTGCATCCTCGCCCGAGATAACGGGGTTAACTTGGCGCAAGTCCGCATAAACTGCACTGGGCGCATCGAATAAAAATCGGAATGTGTCGACCCAGTGAACCGCTGTTTCATGAACGAGGAAACGCGGCATTTCCTGAAAGTACGGCTGCCGGTCAAGGTAGGCTCGTGGTCCCTGTCCGTCGCCGGGCCGAAGCCGGAAAGTCGCTTGTAGCGGTGTCCCAATTCGACCCTCGACCATCGCCTGTTTGATTGCGCGATACCAGGGCTGAAAGCGAAAATTCTCATGCACGACAATAGTTGCGCCTTCCAATTCAGCCTCGGAGACGATCTTCTCCGCTTCGTCTAGAGACAGGCAAAATGGCTTTTGGCAGATCAAGCACTTTATTCCGGAGCGCAGTGCTGTTCGGATGGCGTCGGCCTGCGCCACTGGTGGTAGGATGATGTCCACGAGATCAGGTTCTTCGATCTCCAACATTTTCGACAAATCGTCGTAAGCCGTCAGTCCTGTTTCTTTCGCCTTGTTGATATCACGGTTGCAGGATGCAATCGGAACCGCTCCGGGCATTCGGGACCAGCTTTCGTAGTGAAACTTGCTGAAATACCCTGCACCCACACACGCGACTCTGATGGTTTTTCGAGTATTCATGCCCGAAATGCTTCCAATACCGATGAGGCTGCGTCCTGCGTTCCGGCGGTGCCACCTAGGTCACGCGTCAGGTTCTGTCCGTTTGCAGTCACCTTTTCCACGGCTTCACGCAACCGTTCGCCGTCTTTGGACAGGCCTGGGTGATCATGGGTCAACCCCAACCATTCAAGCATCATTGCTGCGGACAGGATCATCGCAAAAGGATTGGCTACACCCTGTCCTGCAATGTCTGGAGCGGAACCATGGCAGGGTTGGAATACAGCGTGATTCAACCCGATATCCGCTGACGGAGCCAGTCCAAGACCGCCCATAAGACCTGCACCAAGGTCGGAGAGGATGTCTCCGAACATGTTCTCGGTCACCAAGACATCAAACTCCCAAGGTTTTTGGACCATCCACAGTGCGGTGGCATCAACATAAGCATGGTCTGCCTGCAAATCGGGATGGTGGGCGGCTTCTGCATCAAACATCGATCTGAAGAATGCAAAGGCGCGGAATACATTGGCTTTGTCGACACATGTAACTCGACCCTGACCGCGCCCGGTTCTTTTGCGGTTCTGGGCGAGTTCAAACGCGAAACGGAACAGTTTTTCGGACACCTCACGAGTAATCAGCAGAGTTTCACGTGCTTCGTGTTCGGTAACTTCTCCAGCGCCTTGAGTGAAGAACAGTCCTTCTGTGCTTTCGCGTATCAAGACAAAGTCGACCTCTTTTCCGGGAGGCAGCGCCAAGGGGGTCATTTGTCCGCTTCTTACCTTTACTGGACGTACACCAGCGAAAAGTCCCAGCTGCTTTCGCAGATCAATCTGCGGTGAAATCTCGGTTCCGTCAGGATATCGAACATCCGGCAAGCCCATTGCAGACAGCAAAATCGCGTCAGCGTTGCGCGCAGTTTCGAGTGATCCAACCGGAAACGATTCTCCAGTTTTGGCGTAGTGGCCTGCGCCTGCCGGAGCGTCTGTAAACACCAGTTCGTAGGAAGGACTGCCGCGCGAGAGCTGACGCAGGATTTCAAGCGTAGGGGCCATAATTTCAGGGCCGATCCCGTCGCCGTGGAAAACTGCCACATCATAATTCTTTTTCATCTTAGCCCGCTTCCTTCCCGTTTCGCATTCATAGCGCGATAGCAGCTTTCACTACAGTCCGTTGACAATGCATTCTTTAATGTATACGCAAATAAATGCAATAATAAACGCAAAGCTGTTTGGGAGGACTTGGAAATGAAACTAAAGCTAGGGCGGTTGGCGGCCGCAGCCGTGATGGCGACTGGGATTGCAGGCGCAGCTGCTGCGCAGGATTATCCCTATCGCGATATCACTACAGCTGTGGTCTGGGGGGCCGGAGGTGGCACAGATACGATCAACCGAATGATCATGGCCGAGATGGAAAAACACCTTCCGGTTTCGATCAATGTGATCAATCAAACAGGTGGTGTCGCAGGCTCCAACGGGATGGTCTATGTCATGAATCAACCAGACGATGGTTATACACTGGTTGGTCTGTCAGAGTCGAACGTCACCGCTGCTGTGCAAGGTGGTTGGGATAAGAAATTTGATTTTTGGTATCCGTTCATCGTTGGCGGATCACCTGATCTGATCTCGGTTCCGGCGGAGAGTCCTTACAATACTCTGGAAGAACTGGTCGACGCTGCGAAAGCTGCTCCTGGCACTATTCCAGCGGCGGCTTCCGGCGCAGGTTCGATCCACCACTTGAACCTTCTGGCCATCGAAAAAGGGTCCGGTGCAGAGTTCAAGTTTGTTCCATACAAAGGCTCAGCGCCAGGGCAGGAAGCAGCGATAGCGGGTGAAGTTGCGTTGGTTGTGACTTCTCTAGCTGAACAGGCCCCGTTGATCGAAGGCGGTCAACTTAAACCGCTCGCGATGTTGACGCCCGAAGATGCGCAGATTGCAGGAGTTACGGTGCCATCTGCCTTTGGCATCTATGACGGTCTCGACCAATATTTGCCGCTCAAACAGGCCATCGGTTTTGCAGTTCACAGTTCAGCCGGGGACGACGTAAAGGCCGCGCTTGGTTATGCCTTCGAGCAAGCGATTGCCTCCGACACCGTCGCGGAATGGGCCTCTGCAAACAATTATGATGTCGGTGGTCAACACGGCGAAGAAGCTCAAGAGCTGTTTGCGAACCTCGAAGCTACCTTTGCCTATACCTTGCAAGATTTGGGCGCTGCCACTGTCGATCCGGCGTCGCTGGGTATCGAGAAGCCATAATCCGATCACTTTTGAAAGGGCGCGCCTGATCGCGCCCTTTCCCAAAGGAGGCAGGTAATGGAAAAACCTGACGAAACACTGATCATGCGCGCGCGCGATTTCTGGGCATCGATTGGTCTGATAGCAATTTCCACCTTTTTCCTTTGGAAGACGTCGGACATCCCGCTTTGGGGTGAAAACCGCGCAGGTGTGAGTGGATCCGATTGGTACAACTCGGCTGCAATTGTACCGCTGTTCATCTTCGGTGGATTGCTTGTGTTGTCCTTCGTCTTACTAGCCATTTCGATCCGCTCAGGTGGAGCCCAAAACGCGCTTAGTGCTTTGGGTATCGGATGGAACAAGTCGGAAGCCTTTCGAGCTTCAACAATCGGCCTTATCCTTCTTGCATATGTCGTCGGACTGGTCCCCAGAGTGGACTTCATTCTGTGTTCCGGGTTGCTAATTACAGCTTTGACGTACGGCTACTACGGTGGCCATGCTCGACGCGCTTTGGTGGCCTGTATCGCAGTTGTCACTGCTGGACTATTTGCGTTTGCTGTTTTTCCCACGCAGGCGGACTGGAACGCACACCGGGATGATTGGTTCACACTGATCCTGTGGGTCGCATTGACGCTGTTGGTGCTGGCCAATGCGACTACTGAACGCGTTTTGCGGTACGTTCCATTGGTGGCAATACTTGCCCCGCTCATCCTTGTTTGCGCGATGGCCTTTGTTTTCCGGCAGAACGTGCCCGCGCGCGGCGGGCTGATCTTCAAGCAAATCGAATACCACTACTACGTGACGCTTCGTCCGTTATGGAAAGACTGACCGGATGGACTTTATCCTTTCGCAACTGGCTGGGTTTGGGACCGCATTCGTGGGCCTGGCAGTGGACCCGCTGACCTATCTGTATTTGATCGCATCCGTGTTCCTGGGCATCACGTTCGGCGCATTGCCCGGCCTTACGGCAACGCTGGCGGTGACGATCCTGACGGGTTTCTTCGGCAACAAAATCCCGCTCGACTATTCGCTCATCGCTTTGCTCGGGGCCTATGTCGGCGCGATTTACGGGGGGTCTTACCCGTCTATTCTACTGAACATTCCGGGCACAGCAGCCAGCGCGGCAACAGCCATGGATGGTTACCCTCTGGCCAAAGCGGGCAGAGGGGGCGAAGCACTTGGGCTGACCACGACGGCCAGTTTCATTGGCACAGTTATCGGAACCATCACGCTTTTGATTTTTGTCTGGGCGCTGCTTTTGGTTTCAAAGAACATCGCAAGCCCGGAGAAAGCCTTACTGGCCCTGTTCGGCATTCTGCTTTCTGGCACTTTGATGAGCGAAGACCTGGTGATTAAGGGATGGATCGCCGGTCTAATCGGGCTTGCGATGTCCATGGTCGGGCTCGACCCTCTTTTGTCTGAACCGCGCTATACTTTCGGCTGGTCTTACTTGATGAGCGGGTTTCAGGTCGTGCCAGTCCTGATGGGAGCCTTTGCCATTCCCCAAATTATCGACGGTTTGAGGCACGTTGAGGCCGGGAAAGTTCTGGCCCTGAAAGGCCGCATTCTTCCGAACCTTCGGTCTATTCGGCGCTACCTGCCGACCATTGGCCGGTCAGGCGTTATCGGGACAGGGGTAGGAGCACTTCCCGGAGTTGGCGAAGATGTCGCCGGTTGGGTCAGCTACGGTGTCGGTAAGACTGTCTCTGCCGAGGGCAACAAGTTTGGCAAAGGGTCATTGGAAGGCCTGCTGTGCTCCGAGACTGCAAATAACGCCTGTATTGGCGGAGCGCTAATCCCACTTTTGGTGTTGGGTATTCCCGGCTCACCACCTGCGGCCGCTTTGATGGGAGCTTTCAAAATCAACAACGTGATTCCCGGCCCGACGATTGATCCCGAGATCATTCTGCGCGTGGTTGCGATCCTGGTTCTGGCCTCGCTCACGATGTTCCTGATGGGGCTTTTCACCGCTCGGGTATTTATCAAAATCCTTGCCATCCCCCAGACCATCTTTTTGCCCGTCGTTATGGTTCTGACAACAATTGGATCTTTCAGCGTTGGCGGGGGCATCAATGATCTCTACCTGATGCTCGGCGTCGGTGCCGTTGCCTATTTCATGAACCTGATGAAGTACCCAATCGCGCCGTTGGTGATCGGGGTTATTCTGGGCAGCCTGTTTGACGAAACCTTCCGTCGGTCGCTGTTCTTGTCGGACGGGGATCTTTCGGTCTTTTTTTCACGACCTGGTGCGGCCATTCTGCTGGTGCTCAACATTGGTCTGATCCTCAGCCAACTGCCTGTCGCAAAGCGCGCTTTCTCACGTCTGAAAGGACTTTCTGTCTGATGTTTGTAGTCACTGTCACTTTCACTCTCAAACCCGGTAGGAGAAGCGCTTTCTTGCCGCTGATGGTAGAAAACGCTTCAACTTCTTTGCGTGGAGAACCCGGGTGCCAGCAGTTTGACGTTTGCCTCGGCGACGATCCCGAGACAGTTTTTCTCTATGAGGTTTATGATGACAGCATGGCGTTCTCTGCCCACCTAGAAAGCGCGCATTTTCAGTCCTTTGATACGGCAGTGGCTGATATGATCGCCACCAAGGTGGTTCACCAGTATTCCAAGGTTATTCGATGAACGATTGGGAAATCCACGCTGTGAAATACGCGGATCGCAACGCCCGGACGCGCGCTGATAGTTTCATTATCGATGATAATCATGACGCGCCTCATGCGATGGATTATTTCGTTTGGGTGCTCAAACGCGGCAACAAAGTCATTCTGGTCGATACCGGTTACGACTCCGATGAGGCCGCCGCTCGTGGCCGCCCAATCGCGATGGACCCTCGCGAAGCTTTGCGGCCTCTAGACATCGCGCCGGAAGCGGTGACTGAGGTCATCGTGACCCACCTTCATTATGACCATGCAGGGGGGCTGCACATGTTCCCGAATGCTAAGTTGCACATGCAATCGGCGGAAATGGCCTTCGCTACAGGTCCCTGCATGTGCCATGACCATCTGCGTGCACCTTTCACGGCTGACCATGTCTGCGAGGTCGTAAAGCGTCTCTATTCAGGCCAGGTCATATTCTACGACGGAGAAGCCGAGATTGCAGATGGGGTTACGGTACACTGCATCGGTGGGCATTCGCGCGGGTTGCAATGTGTTCGCGTAAGAACGGCAGCCGGGTGGATGGTGCTCGCCTCTGATGCCTCGCATTACTACGAGAATTTCATGGCGCGCAAAGCCTTTCCCATCGTCGTCGATTTGCAGGACATGATGGATGGTTTCGAGACACTCGAGAGGTTGGCTTCGCATCCTCGACTTATCGTGCCCGGCCATGATCCACTTGTGCGTGAGATTTTTCCCGTCGGTGCTGCACCGCACATCCATAGGCTGGATCCAGGGCCGATGCGGGACATTGAACTATGAAAATCGGTGTCATAGCGGACGACTTCACTGGTGCGAGTGATATTGCGAACACCTTGGCGAAGGGCGTTGAGCCGGAGGGTGGATTACGAACGGCACAGTTCCCAAGTATTCCAACGACCCCAGCCGACGATGAGATCGAAGCGGGTGTGATCTCACTCAAGAGCCGCACCGCACCGACTGAGGAAGCGGTAGCGGACAGCTTGCGGGCCCTGCGGTGGCTTAAGGATCAAGGATGCAAGCAGTTCATCTTCAAGTATTGCTCCACCTTTGATTCCACGATGGAGGGAAATATCGGTCCCGTTGCGGAAGCGTTGGCCAAAGAACTGGGCGCGCAAAAAGTGATTTTCTGCCCGACCTTTCCGACCACGGGTCGCACTGTTTATCACGGCCATCTTTTTGTGCTCGGCAAGCCGTTGAACGAGTCCGGGATGGAAAACCACCCACTTACTCCGATGACGGATGCCAACATCAGGCGATGGTTGCAGCATCAGACCGAAGAAGAAGTTGGGTTGGTGCCAGTTGACACCGTGAAGCAAGGATCGGAGGCGATTACTGCTGCTTTGCAGAACGCCGACGAACGCTTTGTGATCGGCGACGCGATTTCGGATGAAGATTTGTTGGCCTGGGGCGAAGCTCTAAAGGATGCCAAACTGATTACCGGAGGATCTGGGATAGCACTGGGGCTACCCAGAAACGTCCTGAGAGAGACTTCGTCCCAAAATACTGGCGATGCAATCTCTGGTATCGCAGGGTCTGCCGCGATACTTGCAGGATCATGTTCAGGTGCGACACGCGGGCAGATCAATGTTCATGCGGAATTCAATCCAACCTTCGCCATTGATGTTCCAGCCGTCATGTCCGGGGATGTGAACACGCAAACGCTTCTGGATTTCTTTGAAAAGCATTCAGGTGAGACCCCCCTCGCTTACTCATCAGGAAGCCCGGAAGAGGTGCGCGCGATCCAAAGTCAATTCGGTCAGGAAGCTGTGGCGGAAAAGCTGGACAATCTCTTTGCTGAAACTGCCCGAGAACTTGTCCAAACGGGCTATAAGCGCCTTGTCGTTGCCGGAGGGGAGACGTCGGGAGCTGTCGCCAAGGTCGTATCTGAGGCACTGGGGTCTCCTGCCATGTCAATTGGTCCAGAGATCGACCCGGGCGTACCTGTCCTGAGCGTCGGAAAAACTGAACCCATTGCGCTGGCTCTAAAATCTGGAAACTTTGGCGCTCCGGACTTTTTCGCGAAGGCGCTCAGAATGATGGAGGCAGGCAAATGAGTTCGGATGAATCGGCTTTGCGGCAGCAGATGTCAGAGCTATGCGCCTCGCTGTTTGTGCGTGGATTTTCCGTCGGCACTGCGGGCAATGTCTCGGCACATCTTGATGACGGGATCCTCATGACACCAACCAACTCCACCTTGGGGAATATCGATCCCGAGCGCATCGCCAAGATTGATTTGGATGGGCACCACGTCTCCGGCGACAAGCCGACCAAGGAGGTCTTTCTGCACCAAGCCTTCTATGAGACGCGGCCAGAAGCGGGCGCCGTGGTTCATCTGCATTCGACTTGGGCCACTGCTCTGTCCTGCCTGGAAGACACCGATCCCAATGACTGTATTCCACCGCTTACACCATACGTGGTCATGCGTGTAGGCACGGTCAAACTTGTTCCATACGTTAAGCCGGGTGATCCGAAGTCCGGTGATTTGATCCGCGAACTGGGTGGGAAATTTAGTGCGGTTCTGTTGGCCAATCACGGGCCTGTCGTTTCAGGGAAGGATCTGTTCTCAGCGGTCTGTGCAGCAGAAGAGCTGGAAGAAACAGCCAAGTTACTCTTGGCACTGCGAGGTATGCCAACCCGAATGCTGGATGTAGCTCAAGCCGCAGAACTCAAAGATACTTTCGGAAGGATGTAATTGGTCACCCTGGGGGTGTGTGCAAACTTTTGGGAAAATCGTGCAAAATTATGCGCAAACGTTGCACAAAGTTATGGGCGAGCACACTTGAATTTCATAAATGAAATCAATAGCAGAAGCGTAGCGTTATGCGCACCTCATAAGTTTGCGTTGTTCGCCAAAAGTTTTGCGCTGCGCATTTGGCTGCAAAAGCGAGGAATTCAATCAGTTTTGGCGTAATCGTTGCGTTTATGGCGCTTTACGGCGCTCAACCCCGCAAAGAGCCTCCCTGAGGAACCTTGGGTTCGGCCCATTAGCTTGGATTCTCGCGAAGGTCTGCGATGCGTTTGCAGCAGGCTTTGCAAAGTTCGATCTGCGATCCAGAGACGTCTTTTAGTTTCTGCGCTTGCAGCCCAGATAGCGGCCTTTGCAAATTTACAAGAACGGATCAAAGGAAATTGCCTTTCACCAAACAACGAACATGCGGAGGTGAGGGCAATGAACTTTACCAGCAGGTGGCTCACTTCAATATCGTCAAACAAGGCGCCAGGTTGCACGAGAAGGTCTCGTGTTGGAAATAACTCAATGGCTACAACACAGGTGCGTGACTGCCACTTCCAGCTTGCAGCTGCATTTGGCGGGATCTAATCGCCTTATTCGGCCGATTGTCACCAAGTGTCGTCAGAACCTTCCTGGATACAGACTCATCATGGTCTGCACGTCCAGTTCACTCGAAAACGCAGCGGGATCACTCCAGATCACGTCATTAATATAGTCGCGTTCCGCGTGAAGATCGTTGGCTGTAGGCTGCGGCTTACGGGTTTCGGGGCAGGCTCTTTTGGTCCAACCGAACAGTCCATCAAATACGGTCCAGATGCTGGGTGACATTGTATGGGAAGCCATCTCATGGTCCTTTCCGAGTTACTTGCGGTGTCGCAACAACAGTAACTTTTCACCTGTTTTTCTGGTATCCGGCACAAAATTGTGCTGTTCTACAAAAATGAAGAACGGGTTCCGAAATTGGTCGGATATTCGTGTGTTCCTCTCTGTCTTCAGAGAAGGGTCGACGCTTGCGGCCTCTAGAAAGCTAAAGGTCTCCCAACCAACGGTTGCCCGACGCATTGATGTTCTCGAAAGAGAAACAGGCTTAATGCTTTTTGAGCGCGGTACGCACGGGTTCAAACCAACCCCAGAAGCCCTTCGCCTCGTTCCTCTCGCCGAAGCAATCGAGGCTTCAGTCCTTGAATTTGCCGATTGCGCGAAAGTTTTGACGTCGACACAACCCATCCGTATCACCGCTTATTCGGCAAATTTCTCCGCACGCATGATCAAAATCGTAAACGAGTTTTCCGCCGACAATCAGGATGTCGCATTCGAGTTTTTATCCAGCGTTCGAGCGCTGGACCTGACGGCCGGAGAGGCCGACATTGCTTTGCGCCTTGCAAGAACCGATCCTGATCCCGATCTTATCTGCCGGAAAATCAGCACGGCTCGCTGGTCTTTGTTCGGCGGTAGAAATTACGCGGACAAGTTTGGCTTACCGAGGTCAACGAATGATCTGGCCGGGCATCAGTTTGTTACCTTTCAGCGGGACGATGTACCGAATGTATTCCACGAATGGTTGACCAATCACGTAGAGCTGGACCAGATCGTCATGTCTTTCACTGAACTGGAACTAATGCATGCGGCGATCAGGTCAGGGCAAGGCCTTGGGATCAGCAATGTCAAGCTGGTTGAAACAGACACGTCTTTTATCCGATGTTTCGACGAAATCCCCGAACTTGCGGTGCCGCACCTAATGCTCATTTCGCCAGAAGCTTATCGTCGGCCAGAGGTTAGAGCCTTCGTCAAGTTCTTCGCACCTCGCTATGCGGCAATCTACAAGTAATGGTTAAGGCATAAGGGCTGCGGGTACGCTCTTTTGCATGTACGCCACGACCGCAATTGCGAATAGAAGCCTTATGTAGCAAGCCCAAGGATACACTTGAAGATGACAATAGGAGTTCAAATTGATCGCCGCGCCCAAGTCGCTGCAAACTGCCTTAACTCCGATATGCCATCACGTGGTGCATAACCAGGTTAAGAACTTCAACATCGTTCTGGTTAAATGTCAGGTATCGGAATTTGACCGTTCCCCGGTCTGGCTTCGAACGTGATGGTGTAATCGCCTCAACCGTGACGCGCACGCTGATCGTGTCGCCTGAATACACCGGGGCCAGCCACCGTACCTCGTCCATACCATGTCCACCCAGGTTGGTGCCGGTAAGTACACCAGTGTCGCGGAACAACCTGAAAGTAAGCGCTATTGTCTGAAATCCACTGGCTATGAGACCGCCAAAACTCGACTCTGTGGCAGCCACTTTGTTAACGTGGAAGGGCTGCGGGTCATGAACCAGTGCGAAGTCAATAATCGCTCCCTCGGTCAGCGTAACACCTCCGGTTTCGAAGGTTTCGCCAACCGACAAGTCGTCGATGTATTTTCCGCTGGCCATGGCAAAAGTATAGTTTGATGCAGACTCAAGCGTCAACTCGGAGCCACGCTGGGCCGCCACTAATGCCGCATTGTCACTTGACCATGGTAAAGATCGCAATGGAGAACTGAGTCAGTGGTCGCTGACCTATGCCGCGGCGACAAAGAGGTGCGCTTCTTGCGGTACGTGCAATACGCCTTCTTTGTCATATCTAGACAAAGCGTCTGCAACCTCTTCCACGACCTTGTTGGTGACGTCAGCACCTGCATCCCTAAGATCGGTTTCGATTGGCAGCGCCATGATTTGCGCGCGAAGATTAATAAATCTTCGCTCAAGTACCAATGGCTCGTGACGAGCTATCTTGAAGCCTGCGTCAACCAACAAGTTCGAAATGAGGTCCCCATCTCGAAACGAAAAAGGCGCTCTGGCTTTTACTGCGGCATCTGTTCCAACATGCCGTTCGAGAGCTTTTGCAAGCGCTCCATTGAAGGGCGACACTGCGCGCCAACATGTCAAAAATAGCTGACCGTCATTGCGTAAGATCCTATGAACTTCCTGCAAAGCGGTGGATTTGTCGGGGAAGAACTGAAGCCCCTGTTGTATGAAGGCATAGTCAAACGTAGCATTTTCGAAAGGTAACTCGGTTACATCTGCTGCATACCACTCGAGCACATGACGACAATCCGGCTGATTGGACTGCGCGACTTCAATCATAGTTTCGTTCAGATCTACGCCAACAACCCGGCCTTTGCCCGTCAGTTTCCTTGCAATCTCTCGCGTCAAAGCCCCGGTGCCGCATGCGATGTCGATAACACAAGTGCCGCTTCGAAGCTGAACCTTCTGCATTGTTGCTTCAGCCAATGGGCCGAACATCGCAGGCACACTATGGTTATTGTACTTCTGCGCAGCCTCTTTGGTCAGCCGGAAATTGTCCGTCATCAAAATATCCTCCTAGCAACGCGTCAATAATTGGACCACCCAAAGTGACCCAAAATCGTAATCTCACGAGGTTTCAACCGGAAGGCTCTCATCGGCGCTCCACTCAGCCCATGAACCATCGTACAGGCGGGACTTTTCGAACCCCATTTGGCGCAACGCAAGGAGCCCACAAGAAGCAGCTATGCCACGGCCGCAATAGGCGATGACCTCATCGTCAGTTTGAATTCCCTTGTCCTGATAGTGCTTGAGGAGCTTGGAATGATCCGCCAACTTGAATGAACCACGTTCCTTTAGTTTAGCTGCACGTTCGGCAATGGGTATGTGTGCCAAATCCGGATCGATGTTCGATATCGCCGGTATGTTGACGGCACTGGGAATATGTCCCGAGCGACCTCCCCATGTGTGAACTCCGTCGCCTCGGAAGAGGTTGTTTGGTAGAAAGTCCACAATTCTGACTCCGGGCTTACCCATCGCATCCAAGACATCAGCTTTGCGGGCAATCCAATTGCTCTGCACTGTTGGTTCAAAGTCACCATGCTCAACGGTTAGATCGCCAGTTTCAGTGGGTCGACCTTCGAGTTTCCATTGCTGCAAGCCGCCGTCCAAGACCTGCACGTTTTTATGGCCATAGTGCGAGAGTGCCCACCAAAGACGCGCAGACGCCAATGGAAGCCCGGAGTCATCGTAGACCACGACATGACTGTCGTCGGAAACACCCAACTCACGCATCCTTTCCCCGAAGTCCTCTGGGCCGAGCATCATGTCGGGAGTGTTCTGAGTGCTGTCTGCAAGCTCCGTCGACATGCCAACATACACGGCGCCAGGAATGTGCTCGGCCTGGAACTCGCTCCTATCGTCATAGGCTACGCCCTTGCCGTTTTCCTCCCTAAACTTCCAGCGAACATCAATGATGCGTAGTTTCGGGTTAGTCAGGTTATCTGCCAACCAAGCCGTATCAATGAGCGGGCGAGTTTGGGTTGTCATACCTACTTTCTCCTCTAACCGGACGCGGGGCGAGCCGTACGGAATAATCCCCAAAATTGCTTTCGGAGTCCAATTTTGGAAAATCGGGATTTGATAAAGTAAATATGATTTAAACGGCATGTTGATGATTTCATGAGACTTCTGAAAGAAACGGATGCTGAAATCATGGCGCCTCGTAACGTCGATTTCCTTTGACTCGTTTATGGGTAGGCATGCTCATATAGCTCACTGACGGACAGGTTTGGTACAGAAAGTGGAAGGTTTGGATGCTTGAAGATCGGTACGGAAGCCCGCTAACGACCACATCACAAACTGCGCGAGACGCCTACGTTGAAGGCATCGACCGATTTCTGGGTGCTTTTGATGATGTTGAAGAAGCTTACCGTTCTGCAATGCAGGCAGATGATAGCTTTGCCATGCCCCATGTCGGGCTTGCGCGCTACCTTGTTACTGTCGGGCGTGCACAAGATGCAAAGCGTGAAATAGCCGTCGCAAAGGAACTGTCGCATGGCGTCAGCCCGCGCGAAGCCGCGCAGATCGACATTATCAGCGATCTCATTGAGGGGCGTGCACCGCAGGCCTACAGGCGCATCCGAGATCACGTCACAGACCATCCGCGAGATATTTTGCTTGCTCAGACATGTACCAGCGTATTTGGCTTAATAGGGTTTTCGGGTCAGGCTGGACGCGAGGCGGAGCAGCTTGCGTACACAACCATGTTGAAGCCGCACTATGGCGACGACTGGTGGTTTCTCTGCCAGCATGCATTTGCCCAGATGGAGGCCGGACAGATCGGCCCGGCCGCGGAAAACATCGAGCGCGCGCTTGAGTTGAAGCCAGACAGCGCACACAGTGCACATGTCAGGGCCCATCTCTACTATGAGAACGGGGAGACGGACGCTGGCTACGCTTATCTGCGCGAATTCTGGCAAGACTATCCCTTCACGGCGTATCTGCACTGCCATCTCAGTTGGCACGTCGCTCTGTGGGCGCTTGAGAGCGGCGATGTGGCAGGTATGTGGAAGCTGTTCGATGATTATGTTTCCCCCGACCGACCTCCTGCGCCGCCACTTAACGTTTTGACTGATAGTGTGGCAATAGTTCACCGCGCCTTTTTGGCTGGCGAGCAAATTCCTCAGGAGCGTTGGCAACAACTCAGCGACTATGCTGTTCAGTTCTTTCCTTCACCTGGCTTGGCTTTTGCGGATGTTCACGCTGCTCTTGCGCATGCGATGGCTGGAAACAGAGAGCGTCTGGAAGCAACCATTGAAGGCGCAAAGGGACCCGCAGGCCCCACCGTTGCTTTGGTAGCAGGCGCATTCCGTGCGTTGGCGGATGGAAATGCGGACGAAGCGATTGAGAAATTCGTAAGTGTCATGTCTGAGCACGAACGCCTTGGTGGTAGCCGGGCGCAACGCGACATTTTTGAGTTTTCATTGGCGCATGCGCTGGCAATATCGGGACAATCGAATGAAGCTCGACGTATCCTCAACATGCATCGACCGCATACCTCTCACGACCATGCAGTTGCCACGCTAGAAGGGTAGCGTGCCCGTGTATTTGACGCCCGCAATGTGCGCTAGTTACATGTTTTCAACGCCACTTAAAACGGAAGCTGTCGCACGACGCTGCTAGGCCCCAAAAGTGTTAGTTGGCGGAAAAGTCCAATCTGACTGCTGACATCATGGATATTGCCCATGGGGTACTTAAGAACCGTTTTTTGACTTCATCTAACACGTCAGCCAATGGCGTCGGTTCTACAGGAAAAGTGGTCAGAAATCTTGTACGCACCCCTTCCGGTATTTCAGACCAAACGGGACGATCTCGAACGTCTCGTGTATGGTCAATAGCGACATCCACAATCTGATGTGCTTGCTCACGCGTGTTCTCCCATTTTGGTGGGTCAAACTCTCAAACAATGACCTTTCCGACATAAATCAATTCCTCCCAAAAGCACTTTTGGCACGAGTTCTCGACAGGGCGTCCAAAGACCATGCTTAGTGAGGGCTGCATTTGCAATCCAATAGCCTCGTAAGAGGCACGGAGTGAGACTGGAAGCGGAAACGGTCATACATATGATCAGTTGTAGCGGCGGCTTCGCCCGCAACACGGAAATCACCACGCTTGGATGTGAAGCTCCGGTTTGGAACTAACCCGGACATTGCAGACTTACGAGAACGGCTCAAATGAAATTGCCTTTCACCAATCGACGAACATCCTGCGGTGTCGTCAGGCAAACCTGCTGTTTGCAGGCTTCCAGCAGAATCTCTGTGCGGAACCCGGAATTGCTTTAAGGTTGCGTAAACACCGTTGGTTCCTCACGGGAGACGAGGATTTCCAAAGCAAGATTGAAAGAGAATTGAATGAAACGCCTGTTTCCATCTCTGCCGGAGAACGCGACACTGGGAAGTGTCTATCAAGCCTTTCCAGACAAACTTTCTCCACTTTGTGTGTACGAAAGCCTTGTGATGAGGGGCGAGAGCGACCTCTCGGTTGCTGAACGTGAACACATTGCGGCCTATGTCTCGGGATTGAATGCTTGTGCGTATTGCCATGGGGCGCACATCGTTTTCGCCAAAGCCTACGGTATTGAAGTCGAGACAATCGACGCACTGATGGAAGACCGCGATACGGCGCCCGTCGAGGATCACCTCAAACCGTTGCTGGCATACATTGAAAAGCTCACTGTCTCGCCATCCCGAATGACAGAAGCCGACGCTAGAGCAGTCTACGCGGCAGGCTGGTCGGAGAGTGCGCTGTTCGATGCTATCCAAGTTTGCGGTGTCTTTAATCTCGTGAACCGCTTCATAGAAGGAACAGGTGTCCAAAGCGCTGGCACCGACCCAAGAGAAGCGGACGAAGCCACTTTAAACCGATGCCGCAGTGACAGCTTCTATACCGATTTCGGACGAGAGAACGGCCTCGACATCCCTTGAATTGATGTTGTTCTAACGTTCGAAACGCCACGAAAAGCTGGTCCGATAGAGCGGCAGATGCATCCTTCGCTCTCGGGGTTAAATCATTCGTCGGATCAAGTCGGCGCAGTGAATTATTGTTGGTGGATCCATGTTCAAGCCTAAACGATCCATCCTGCTTTTCGTAGATAACTCAATTTCTGATAAGGTTTTGGGGGCATGTGGGCTTTGTAAGGGTGGAGAGTTGCTTAAATTTGACGCTGAAACGACGAAATTACTTGAAATCGCCTATCAAGGCGCAGAACTGACGCGGCGAAGACAGGCTTCATTTGATGCGCTGTGCCCGGCTCCTGGTGAAACTATTTTGGACATCGGTTGTGGCAACGGGATGTTAACAGTTGAGTTGGCCCGGGCAGTTGGCTCGGATGGCTATATCATCGGGATCGACCCAAGCGCTGACATGACGGCAGCTGCTAGAGAACGGGGCAGCGACTACGCAAACGTGGAGTTTCGTGCTGGTGCCGCAAATAGCTTGCCCATTGAGGATGAGAGTGCTGACAAGGCCGTCTCGGTACAGGTCTTTGAGTACATCGAAGACGTAGACGGTGCGTTGGCTGACACGCTGCGGTGCGTCAAACCCGGCGGGCGGCTTGTAATCAGCGATCTACACTTTGGCAGCTTGATCTGGTTCAGCGATGAGCCCGACAGAATGCAAAAGATGCTGACATCCTGGAACCAGCACTTTGTGAGTGGTTCCGTCCCGGAAAGACTGCCTGCACTGATAAAGGCTCGCGGTGACCATGTGGAAGATGTTTTGTCGTTCACAATGACGGATCACCAATTGAAGCCTGATGGCCTCGCAATCATGATGATGCACCTTATCCAGCAATACGCTGTTGCAAATGACCATGTTGATCCCACTGTTGCGCAATCGTGGTTCGACGAGCAACACAGCCTTGCAAAAGTTGGGCGCTTCTTCTTTTCGATGACCCAATTTATCGTCGTGGTGCGCAAAAAGGGTTGATGGTTCTACAATACTACCACTTTGACCTTGGCCGTATACGTAACCCGTATCATCTCATCGCTTATGCGAGATTGGACGCCCCCATCTTTGACTTGGACAAAAATAGATGACCTCTAAAACCCTTGATACTAAAGTCGTGGGGAAACCACTGTGTTCTATGTTCCAGAAACAACCCAACGCGGCTTGAGCCGAACGGCCCTCGGCGTCTGTGCCTTTTGCGCGATGGTGAATAGAAATCCGGCCTATCGCGATGTCTTTTACGATCCTTTTGCGGAGCGGCTTTTTGCCGAGGGGGCGGTCCATGGTCAGCGCATTCTAGACGGATTGACCGACTGGCCATCCGTGCTCACTTTCGCAGACGAAAAGGGTATAGCTCGACGACTTATAGCCTCCGTTTTGTGGCGCAAGACTTTCATGCAGAGCCGGGCCGAACAAGCTATGGCCGACGGTGCTCAACAAATCGTGGTCCTTGGTTCCGGACTTGACACAATTGGCCTGCGCTTGTTCGGCAGCTATAGCCAAGTCCCTGTGTTTGAAGTTGATCGGCCTGAAACGATAGACGCTAAACGCATGCTGATTTCTCAAAACTTCGGTGTTCCGCCGAATATCCGCTATACCGCAGTTGATTTTGCACGTGAGACGACACTGAAAAAACTTTTGGAACTCGGCTATGACCACAACGCCGGAACCGTATTTATCGCGGAAGTCTCACTGGAGTATGTCCCGCCTGCTGAGGTCGCTGAAGTCTATCAGATGGTGAGATCCAACCGGTCGCGTGCGACCCGGTTTCTGACAAGTTTTGCGTTTACCGCAAGTGTTTCCCAGTCGATGGGCGAAAGCGACGACATCGGAAATGCTGTTGCGGGTGCGGGAGAACCGTTCCTGTTCAATGTGGCCCCCGAAGAGGTATCCGACTTTGCTACTGAGCAGGGCTTTTCTGTGCTCGAACACCTTTATGGTAGCGCGCGCATCGGAGACTACGTGAAAGCGCTGGGGCTCAGCATTGATGCATTGGACTTTCCCATTGAACAGCTCGACGCCTCTTCGTTTTCTCTCTGCCAATTAAAACCACATTGAGTTCTTTGATACAGCACAGTTTGAAGGTTGTTTAGTAAAGTGGCGTTCAGCTTTTTCATTTCCTCACGTATCGCGAACTATGGGCACAGCGGGCATTCGAAACGATGCGAAGAACGGCAACAATGCCCGCATATCGCAGGTCACCACGCTTGGACTAAAAGGTCTACTTTGGGCTTCGGGTGGCCAATTTTGACTACCGCAGAGAACGGCAGCACGGAGCCCCAAGTGGACCTGCGGGCTTCGCCAAAGCTATCGCAATTTAGAGGCGCAAGTGTATGTTGTCAGCGGGCGCTTTAAGAGGCTTACTTCTGTCAGCCCCAGTTCAGATTGGTTTCTTTGCGGCGGCGGTCTCGGGTCCAAAGATGTTTTTTATCTCGACCACCAAGTCGGCGGAAAACCCTCCATTCTTAGCGTGACTATAGATTGCCTCGGCATTGTCGGCTTCATGGGCGTGTCCGTCGTCAGGGATTTTGGGACAGATGGCCGCCTGAGCTAAGAGAGGATCTGGCGCATCTGTTTGGTTTGATTATGCGGCGGATTTGCGGTGGAGCAAGCGCCGGGTTTCGATTGTCTTCCGTTTGATCCTTTCTCGTTGTTTCAAAATGGTGTGGCCGCGCTCGAAGTAGACATCGGCCGGGGTGAGGTTTTGCAGGCTCTCGTGATAGCGCCGGTGGTTATAGTGATCGACGAAAGCATCGATCTGCTGCCTGAGATCACCGGGCAGGTAGTAGTTTTCCAGCAAGATGCGGTTCTTCAAGGTCTGGTGCCAGCGCTCGATCTTTCCCTGAGTTTGCGGATGGTATGGTGCCCCTCAGACATGATCCATTTCCTGATCTTCCAGCCATTCAGCAAGTTCACCAGAGATATAACTGGATCCGTTATCACTGAGCAGCCGTGGCTTGTGGAAGACGGTCGCCTGGGCACAGCCCGAAGCCTGCAAAGCCAGGTCCAGCGTATCGGTGACATCACCGGCCTTCATCGTCGTGCAGAGCTTCCAGGCGATGATGTAGCGGCTGTAATCATCGAGGATGGTCGATAGATAGAACCAGCCCCAGCCGATGACCTTCAGGTAAGTGAAGTCGGTCTGCCAGAGTTGGTTCGGCCGAGTAGTTTTGTCCCGGAACTCGTCGGCCGCCGATAGAACCACATAGGCCGGGCTGGTGATCAGGTCGTAAGACTTGAGGATGCGATAGACCGAAGCCTCTGACACAAAGTACTTTTCTGTGTCGGAGAAGCGAACAGCCAACTCACGCGGGGAAAGCTCACTTTCCTTCAAGGCCAGATCCTTGATCTTCTCGCGCACTGGCGCGGGAATGCGGTTCCAGACCCGTGATGGCTTGGGACTACGATCCTCAAGTGCCTCAGGACCACCCGACAGATACCGGTCGTACCAGCGATAGAAGGTTGACTTCGGGATGCTCAGCTTTTCCAAAGTGCGCTTGGTCGGGAGATGCGAACCTTCGACGAGGCGGATGATCTCCAGTTTTTCGGATGCGGTATACCTCATTCGTCGTCGCCCCCATCCGCGATCATGCTTTTTTTGAGCAGGCGCAGTTCCAGGGCCTGTTCTGCCACAACTTCTTTCAGATCGCGGGCCACACGGCGCAGGCCTTTGACCTCGGTCGATGTCGCAGCACGTGCCGTGTCGCCTGCCAGACGTTTCTTGCCGGCTTCCAGAAAATCCTTGGACCAGCTGTAGTACAGACTCTGGGCGATGCCCTCTCGACGGCACAGCTCCGCAATGCTGTCCTCGCCCTTCAGACCGTCCAGCACGATCCTGATCTTCTCTTCAGCTGTATATTGCTTGCGCGTCGCGCGGCGGATGTCTTTGACAACTTTATCGCCGTGGCTCTGCTTGGTTCCGGTCATGCGCTACATTTGATCCACTGGATCAAATGCTTAACGCTTTGACCTATCTCATCTGCACTCCTTGGCGTTTACGATGAGCCAGAAACCCTCTCTTATCAAATCGACCTAAACTGTCCCATTGGTGCTGACGTCAGACAAGCCAATAAAGGTCGCTCATGTCATCACTCCGTTTTTGGAGCCGTGAATCACGCCGCGCAGCGAAAATCTATGCATCCTGATCCTAAGAGCATTGGTGTAGTCCGCCTTGGACTTAGAGCGGTTATTCGTTGTTTCTTGGTAATGTCGGCACCTGCCCAACGCAGCCCAGTGCAGTGTTCTTTAGCGTACTCAAATGCTGATCAGAACTTCACGGAACATAACGTTCCGGCTTCGGAGACTGAATACTCTCCAAATACTCAGCAACTTCGATAAGTCTGGAAGGAATACGCGTAACCAAACCATTCCCCGTATCGAATTCGACAGTAGGGCCGTCATTCAACTTAGTGATTATGGGCATGTCATCGCGAGGTTCTTGAACTTTCAAATAACCGTCCAAGATCGACATGACCTCCAACATGGGCCACACGCCCCCCCTGCGTTCGGAAATCTTTGTTAAATCAGCAGGCTGTGTTTTCAATTCATTGGCGTCAGACCCTTTTCCTGTTGCATCGAATCCGTGACATCTGGCGCAATGCTCAACAAAGAGGTCTTTGCCAAGATCCGAAAACTTATCGGCCGTAGATACCGTTGCAACCGAAGAAATGCCAATGCTTGCAACGATCAAAAAGTGCCTCATAAGCCGGAGGTCCTTTGCTAAACGAAAGTTCACTACAACAAAATGGACCGACATCTTCCCCCGGTCAACGTCGGTCCTTTAGCACATAACGTTCGCTACCCGCTTCGAGCCGCAAGCAGCCAGTGATGCTCACCTCAGAGAACGGCAGCACCGAGCCCAGTACCACCGCCTTGGTGATTTTGCGAGCACGGTAGATACGGTGCGCGTCTTTCTACTCCTTGTGATCGCGATTGCGCCCAGCACTAAGGCACATGCAAAAGCCTGAGAAAAGGAGATGGCTTCGCCAAAGGCAAGACATCCCACTGCAAACATCGTGGGTAATTCGATGCTTCCGACGACCGCAGTTTGGGAAGCCCCAATAACAGGTGAGCATATCGTGTAGATAAGCTGGGGCACGAAAGCGGTCACCAGACCAATACCAACAATGAAAAGCCAATCGGATTGTTCCCTTGGGAGAAGTTCTCCAACCTCAGCACCAAGGATGAGCGGTGCGAGGCCCAGTACAGACCCGAGAGAAACTGACGCGATACGTGCCAACGGCGTAATCCGTGACAACCTGTGGACCAGGACGCAAATTCCGAAGCCAAACCCAAATGGGGCGGCAAGGGATAGCAGCAGTTTTGGTAGGTGTTCCGCAGCCAATGACGCAGGCGAGCCAGCAATAACGGCTGCCACCACAATCAGACCAGCGGCCAACATGGCGCGTCGCGTGGGTGCATCGCCAAACACAGCCCAAGCAATAACTAAGGTGAACACCGGATAGGTCATGTAGAGCACACCTACTGTCGATGCGGGCAGCGTCTCCAGCGCCGTTACATATCCGATCCAGCCAAGCCCCATTACGGCTCCGGCGGAGAGACCCCAAATGATCTCTCGCCATTCTTTTCGATGCACAATGAGAACAGGAAGCAGAAGAAGAGCCGCAACAATGTATCGGTAGAATGCGACCGCATAGGGTGCAACGCCCTGATCGGTCAGGCTGCGGCTGAAGTAGGGAACCAGCCCGAAACAGATTGAAGCAAAAAGAACACCAATAACCGCAAATGCGTAAGGTATGGGCGTTCGATTTCGCGCAGATGTCGTGGCCATAACCTGGAGCTATCACGCATTTGCATCTTCGTCTTTAGAGATTCTACGAATGACTGCTTTGTCCGCATTGCAATCATTGAGCGGAATTGAGCGAACGTCTGCCTTGAGCCCAAAGCGAACAAACTTTGGTGCTCAGTCTATTGCTCCGATCCAAACTCTTGAAAAACAATCTGTGGATAGGCCAATCTCAGCTGCAAGGATAATCCGAAGCGCCATTTATGGAACCCTGAATGCGGCTAATCAGAATATGTTTGATTTTGGTGGCGATGATGGCCGTGGCCATAGCCGGGTTAAAGTGGACCTTTCCACTTCCTGATGAAAATTTTTCTGAGCCAACGTTTAAGCAAGATGCCGATTGGGACGGGCCACTTGGTGCAACAATTAAAAATGCACTTGAACGTAACCCTGGGCTCGACGGTGTAAGGCCTTTGGGCAATGGACGCGCAGCTTTTGCGGCCCGAGCGATCCTCGCGAGAGAAGCAACATCCTCAATCGATGCTCAGTACTACATCTGGCAAGATGACGTTACCGGCCTGATGCTTCTGGAAGAGCTTAGGGCAGCAGCAGAACGCGGCGTGCGCGTCAGATTGCTGGTCGACGATAACGGCATTTCCGGGTTGGATGGTTTTCTTGCCGAACTGGACGCCTTGCCACATGCAAATGTACGCATTTTCAATCCGTTCACTTTGAGGAACCCAAAACTTCTGTCCTATGCATTTGACTTTGGTCGCCTGAACCGGCGGATGCACAACAAGTCAATGACTGTTGACGGGGTCGCCACGATAGTTGGGGGACGCAACATTGGTGACATCTATTTCGATTACGGGGCGGGAACGCACTACCTAGATGTAGACGCGATAGCCATCGGCCCGATTGTGGATGAGGTATCGCAATCCTTCGACGCATATTGGAACAGTGCCTCCTCGTACGACGCCGAGCTCTTTTTGGCACCTCATGTGGAGCAAAGTCTGAAAGCAAAGGCAGACGCCGCGCGCCAGACTGCGGTTGGCGCAGGTTATCAAAGGGCAATTCAGGATAATGAACTGGCCGACCGGATAGCGGCACATGATCTGAAGTTCGAGTGGAGCGAAGTCACGCTTTTTGTCGACGACCCGTCAAAAGGGTTGGGCGAAGTCGAAAGAGAAGACCTGATTGTCGAACAACTTATCGAGTTCGCCAAAACCTCTCAAATCTCATTGGACTTGGTCTCTGCGTATTTCATTCCGGGGGAACGAGGGGCGGAGGTTCTGGAAGGGTTGGCAAAGTCCGGAGTGAAGGTCCGCGTCTTAACCAATTCACTGGATGCCACGGATGTAATGCCCGTTCATGCGGCCTATATGCGTTACAGGGAAGACTTGCTCAACAGTGGTGTAGAACTACTTGAGCTTCGAGCTTTGCGGCGTGAGCATCGCGAGCGCAGCCTGCCCGAGATGCTGGCTGGATCGGCGTCCGGGCTACACGCAAAAGTCTTTGGATCGGATGGAGAACGGATCTTTATAGGCTCTTACAACCTCGACCCCAGGTCCGCGCGGCTGAATACAGAAATGGGTCTTATGATCGAAAGCCCAACTATAACTAAGGCGCTTGCGGAGCAATTGAACCGGCCTGAGTTTTCTTATCGCGTCGAACTTAACGACAGCGGCGAGATGATCTGGCTGCAAGTAGAGCAGGATGGGACAGTCACCATTCATACCGCGGATCCAGAAACCAACAATTTACAGCGTGCCCTGACGGCCGTGGTCAGGTGGCTGCCGGTCGAATGGATGCTCTAGTCACCAAACGACCGACAATCCATTGACCTGCGGCCAGAGATGCCAGTGCTTGATCCGACTTACAGAGAAGTCACAATGGCCCTAGCGTAGGCTTCCATGTCGATACTGGCACCTCCGGTTGCGTACCAAACCATGACGGCATCTTTTCCTGGCGAGACATAAATTCCTTGGCCATTCATCCCACTTTTGTAGAAATCGCCATCGGCAAAAACGGCATCCCATTGGTATGCGTTTGCCATCGGTTGTTCACGGAATGCGTCAGAAAGGTGTGGGCCAAGTGTTCCCTTCATGTAGTTTTCGGCGACACCCGCTGTTTGGATCGTGTCGTTCATCTTTTCAGATACAACGCGGTCTGACGCTGTCTTGTCCCAGCTTGGCGTGTAGAGCAGACCAATCTTTGCCATGTCGATCAATCGGCTGCTGATCAGGCCGTGTATTATGCCGTTTCCTTGAGGTGACAACGCCAGGGTGGCATCGCCAGTCATTCCAGCTTTGCTCCAGACCCGCTCCGTGATCGCTTCACCAAGTCGCTGGTTCGTAACGGCTTCAATGACAAGACCAAGCATTTGTGTGTTTGCAGAGGAGTATTCGAAAGCCTCAGCCGGTTCCCGCAGTTTGGGTATAGCAAACAGGGCGTCGTTATGAGTTTGCAGAACGCCTTCTTCGTTCGGAACACCAACCTCAGCCCTGACAAAGCGCCCATATGGTGTATCGCCTCTGCGTGAGAGGGGGTTCTCTTCCAGATCTAAACCAGACTGCATGTTCAGGACGTCGATGACCTTTATGTTCTCCCAAGCTGTTCCCTTGGTGCCATCTACAAAATCGCCAACAGTTTTCTGAACGTCGATTTTACCCTCATCTTCCAATTGACCGATCAGCAAGCTCGAGAGAATCTTTGCATTGGACATCCAAACGTGGTTGTCCGTCCGGCGCATTCCTGGGTAGGCCTCGTAAGCTATTTCGCCGTTGTGAAGAACCATAACGCCCTGCACTGTGGAATCGTCGGCATTAATCATCTCGTCGAGCGAGACAGCATTGCCGTCAGCGCCCGGGACGCTCGTCGTGCCTATGGCATCGTTAAGGTTTGTCGCAAGCATCGCGACGGCCCCATCGCGGCGAATAACCGAACTCGGCAGGAACTCGGCGAGGTTCATGTATGAAAACGCCCCGGCTTCGGTGATGTCGAGAAACTTCTGCAAATTCCATTCAGAACTCAGGTCGTAGGCTTGCTCGGCTGTGTAACCATTTCGCAGATTACGGATGGAAAAGTCTTCTCGCGGCGTCGCGTATGGGTCGTCTTCAGCATGTGCAGGAGATGTTCCAAGGCTTTGCATAATCAAACCTCCAATAAGCGCAAAAACTGGAAAATTGGACTTTGAAAGTAATGAAGTGTTTGGCATGGCAGTATCGCTCCAAATGAGTTGCAACTGAAGTACGGCCGCGGACGGCTTATCAAAATCTGATTTTCAAAGAACTGAACACCGTAGTTTTGCCCGGCAAAGCATAGTCCGATTTATCGGGAATTCGACAATTAATGCCGTTCTCCGTTGCCTGGTGAAATATACACTTTGTTCGCATTACAGTCATTCTGTGAATTTGGGCGAACGTCTGCCACGAGACTACAGCGGGCAACGTAAGTCGCCTTCAAGTTTATGTTGCTCAGTCAGTATTGAGTGATTGACGGCTTAGGTTGACACATCACAGACCGGCCTGCTCTGATCGAAGCAATTTATTCATGTCCGTAATCCCATTCGGAGGCATCAATGAAGTTCTTTAAGTCTCTCACAGTATTCGTTTTCGCATTCATGCCGCTTCATAGCGCTGCACAGTCCCCCTCATTGCAAGACGCCTTCGACCGTTTTCCTGAGTTTCCCGGCACAACTGTCTACGTCGGTGGAGAAGTTCTCACAATGAACCCGGACGCCCCGTTGGCCGAGGCAGTGGCTGTCAGAAACGGTCGAATTACTGACGTCGGAACCCTGGAGGAAATCGAGGGCCGCCTACCTGAAGGTAGCTATGCAATTGAGCGCAGTTTTGAAGACAAAGTCATTGTGCCTGGGTTCATTGAACAGCATTTACACCCGCTTCTGGGCGCGCTTGCGATGATGTCGGATGCCATCATTTCCATTGAGGACTGGCAATCGCCGGCCGGATTTGCGCCTCTTGCCAATAGCGAAGAGGAATTTCGCGCGCGCCTGTCCGAGGTAATCAACACATATGATCCCAGCAGCGGGCGGCCGTTGATGGTCTGGGGGTATCATGCGTCATGGCATGGCGACATGAGTCGCGCGATTTTGGACGAACTAGCCCCCGACATTCCGCTGGCTGTATGGCAACGCTCCACCCACGAGATGTACTTCAACTCCGTGGCCCTCGAACAACTGGAAATCACCGAAGAATACATTGCCAGCTGGTCGAGCGAGTTGGCTAGGTCTCAAGCCAACCTTGAACAAGGCCTCTTCCTTGAAGCCGCATTCTGGGAGCATGTGTTCTTTGAGAAGTTTGCTCCGGCCTATGCGTCTATCGACAGGGTCATGGAGGCGCTGGAGTTCACAGAGGACTATTATCATCGCAGCGGGATCACGACCCTTGCAGAGCCTGCTGGCCCTGTGGATCAGAACGCCCAAGCACTCGTAGCAGAAGCGTTCGGGCCAGACGACACACCTTTCAACTTTTACTTTATTCCGGACGGTCGGACGCTTGGCGGTTTGTTTCTGAACACAGAGGGCCCCGAAAAAGTACTAGCCGAAACCGAAGCCATGCTGGCGTGGAGCGAAGGCCGAACCCAGTTCCTACCTAAGCAGGTCAAGCTGCTGTTGGATGGAGCGATCTTCAGTGAATTAATGATCATGCGCGACGGCTACCTGGACGGGCATGAAGGTCAATGGATTATGACGCCCGATTTCTTCAAACAGGTTTTCGACCTTTTTTGGGACGCAGGCTTTCAGGTCCATGTTCACAATCTGGGAGACGGCGGCCTAGACATTCTTCTGGATGCCCTCGAAGCAGCCATGCAGCGCAATCCGCGATATGACCATCGCACCGTCGTCGTGCACTTTGGCTACGCTCAACCTGATCAGATCGCACGCATTAAACGTCTTGGCGCGATTGTCAGCGGCAATTCCGTTTATACGCCGACGCTCGCAGATCGCTATGCCGCAGGCAGCGTCGGTAGCGAGCGTACAGAGCGCATGGTGCCTTTAGGCGATGCCATTCGAGCAGGTATCCCCTTCTCGATGCACTCGGACATGCCGATGGCTCCTGCGGAGCCGTTGAAATACATGTGGGCTGCTGTCAATCGGATATCCACGAGCGGTCGCGTCGTCGGTCCGGACCAGCGCATCAGTGCCGAAGACGCTTTGGAAGGTATCACCATCGGCGCAGCCTATTCCCTGCAATTGGAGGATGAGATCGGTTCCATTGAGCCCGGCAAACTAGCCAACTTCACAATCCTCGAGGAAAACCCGCTAACTGTGGATCCTTTGAAGCTGGCCGATATCAAAGTGTGGGGCACTGTGCTTGAAGGCCGTCTTCAGCCCGCTCCTCCCGCAGCAGATGCAGACCTTGACGAAGCCGATTCAAGCCAACGCATCAATAATCCGGAACGTGTACTGATGGCGTCACTACGCCACGCACGCAGTAAGGCCCACTACCACGATCACTCGCAAACGACGCGGTCTAACATCTATGATCCACTTGGAGTTTCGACCTTCGATTCTCGTTGATCGTCGGTAGAACAAGTCGGACGATTGTCCCAGCTCGCTCCGATAGGCGCAGTGCTTATTCTGTTTTTTTGCGCAGGCGCAGAACCGTCACATCCGATGCGTTCCTGAGCGCCAGGTTTGTTCCGTTTGTCACGTAGCCCACTGCCGCGGACAAGGCTTTGATCGTATCTGCCTCAAGCTTTTCCCGCTCCTCAGGGCACGCCATCTTCGTTCCTGCGAAGTTGTCCAGCATGCTGAACTTACCATTGGCTGCGTCAAGGGTTCCTGTAAACCGGTTACACCCACCGTACAGGCCAAACTGGCCATCTTGTTCAACTGTCAATGAAGGAGGGTTCTCAGCAATGAGCATACGCCCTGCGATCTCGTAAATTTCCCAAGCGGTATCGTAGATCGATTGGTCTGGGTCGTTGCCCGCGGCTCTCCTGGGCATCATCTCTAAAACGAGTTCAGCAGAATCTGGTTCGCCACGGGTCAGCACAGGTGTCGCTGTCGTTGAACGAAACATCACGTGATCGTCGGAAATGATCCTGGCAGCCACTGTGTAGTTATGGCGCTCATCGATGAGATCTGTGTCGAAGGCAATTTCAACTGTTCTGGGGACACCCGCAAGTTTGAACCTCTGGGAAGACAGCCGAACCGAAGGTGTATCTGCACGCGAAGTATCCAGGAGTTCAACTTCCAATACGGCATGAGGTGGAAGAGCGATCCGCTCCCGGTAGGTCACAGTGGTTTTCACATGCATTGTCTCAGCGACTCCAGACGAAGCGATAGAGTGCAGAACAGCTGCTCCGAGCCCAAAGCGGACGACGAAAAGATGGCCAATCGATAATTGGTATCTATTGCGTTTTCCAAACAGCGGCTACTCAATTGCCGTGCGAAATGTTGCGGTCAGCCGTTTGTTCAAACCGTGATGGGGTTCGGCTGAAGAACCGTAGTGCAACTCCGCCAAAGCAGCGATGTCATTGAAAATGACTACCGAGCCACCTTCTTCATGCGCGTAAACCAATAGTTTTTGACAAAAGGCATCCAAACCAATTGCCGGAAACCCCGCCATTGCTACGCCACCGGGCGCGGGGCCTCCGAACAGCAAGAGAACCGTATCCGGCAGCTCCACCCCTAGTAGGGACGCTTCGGTCGCAAAATCAATCTCCCCAAACCAGACCGTATCGTTCTGCTCCATCACGGTCGCCCTGAGACGTTTCACTGCCTCTGTTACGCTGAGCTGAGATCGCAGTTCGATGATGCCATAGTTAGTATTCAATCCGTTGGTCGGCGCTGGTGCTGCATCTGAGTCCTTAAGAACTTCGAGCAACTTGCTCTGAAACGAATTCAACGCCTGGGTGTTATTCAGATCATGCCGAACTTTGATAAACTGAGAGTCTGTGTAGACGATCTGCGGGCGACCATCCTGATCGAATGAAAGAACGCGAAACGGAAGGTCCAGACCTGCTCGTACGTTCTCTTCCAGTACAGGTGTGTTTATCTCCGGATCAGAGAAAATGAGTACACGAGACGCTGGCATTTCTACGCCTTCGGCTTTGGCCAGACGCGAATGATCTATCGATGCGATTGGAGTAGCTCCCGCTTCGTCAACGGCAGTCTCTAGCTCTAAGAGGTTGTCGTCCACCGCGGTCTGGACAGATGACGATTGTGCCAGAGCGGATGTCGAAACTGTTATAGTTGCAATCATCGAGAAAACAAAGCCTAACCTCACCATTTTACCACTTCCGTTTTTATCGTACTTTTTTTCAGGGAAACCGCGGCCAGAGCCGCAAAAGCTATCTCGGCCGCTAGGTAAAACAGAAGTAGCCCGTTCGGAACTCCATCGATAAGAATGCTTAGTATGCGTCCAACGGCCAGTCCCGACATAAATAAAAAAAGAACCCACAGCGCGGGACGTTGTAATTCTGGTTTCGAAGCGGCCGCCAACCAAAACAACGCGTTTGCCAGGTAAAGACCCATAATTGCTCGGAACACGTGGGTTTGGTTCGTCCCTTCCACCGGAAATCCTAGCAAAACTGGGATCGAACTGCCGGGCATCAGGCCATATGATAACGCAATTGGCACGAGGCCGACGGCAGCAAGCAGAAGGACTAGTCTAGCACTCATGGGGGACTCCTTCTCGTAGAGGTTTCGCTTTTTTCGCAAATCCTAATCGGTTTTTGGGGCATCCGGTGATCCGAGACGGATGCCCACGCTGCGCTCTGAAAGGCGTATACGACAGGCCAAGTCGAGCCTCAGCAGATCAAGCCGGTGCTGCGCAGCCGATTTCGGCTACGCGGCAGACTACTCACAGTGCGCCTTCGTCGCCCAGGAACTCGATACCAGCCGTCGCGCCATCAGTGTAAGCAATGCAATTCCAAGGAGCACGATCCTCACCAACACCGACAGTGACTTGTGTTCCAGCTTCGCTAAATGCGGATGAGAGCACCACGACTTGTGAATTGTTCGTCGTGCTGGCTACATCTCGCAAACACGCCTGCTGAGCGGGTGTGAGTTCGGCGGACGCACTGGATGTACCCGTGTCGTCGCAGGCCGCTAGCAGTGTGAAACAAGTTGCGCCCGCAATCATCACCATCTTGTTGGTCATTTTCTTCTCCCTCTGAGTCTGTTGAAATTAACGAAATTGGATACGCTTGTTTGAGGCTCTCGCGTTTGGGCACCGACAGAACACACAACGTTCCTGTGACGACCTTTCCCAAAACTTGCCAAGGGAGGCTTGGCGGGCAGATCACTATTACGTTGACTGCCAAGACCTCCAACAACGTGGGATGGCCGAATGAAATCACTGGCAAAAGCTAGAGCAAACTCTGGAAAGAGGGCGAGTACGTTAAGTCTAAGCATCGCGCTCTCCCAAAGACTGATCCGTGTAAAGTGCCTTCCGGCTGCCAGCACTCACTCCAGCGACCGGAAGGGCTCGGCAAAGCGAGCAGCAACGACAACAACGGAGGTAAAATGAAAGTTGCGTCGAATTCGCATGTTTGAATCTAATTTTTAAAAAATCAACATTTTTTCCGCGCGTAAACTTCGCTACCTTTTCATAGGATAGTTTTTTGGCGTTCAAACACAAAAGGAAGGTGGGAAAACCCAGAAGGGCAAGTTTGTTCTTTTAGGTAGCAAGGCGTTCTGAGGCCACACAGAAACTTAGAAAGGGTTGAAAATGGGATTTGTGGAAGCAGTTAAAACGTGTTTCTCGAAATACTTCCAGTTTTCCGGTCGGGCTATACGCTCAGAATACTGGTGGTTCTTCTTGTTTGTGGTTCTCGTGAGTGCGGCTTTAGCTGTGCTGGATACGATCCTATTCGGGACCAACCCTGAAACGGGGCAGGGATCTCAGGTTCTGTCCTCTGTTTTCCAACTGGCCGTTCTCATACCTATGCTGGCCGCCGGTTGGCGGAGGCTGCACGATACAGGACGACCTGGCTGGTACTTGCTACTGCCGATGGCGCTCAGCATTGTAACTCTTTTTGTTATGCTGGGTGGGGTGGCGTTCTTCTCGGTATTGGAGCAAGGGACCGAAAACCCCGATGCATTGCGAGGACCTGCGGCCGTCCTGGGCGTGACCGGCATTGTTGTTGTCTCAATTCTTCAATTGGTTCTGTCCATTCTGATGATCTGGTGGCTGACACGACCTTCCCAAGAAGGCGCAAACGAATACGGCGAACCTGTTTCCTGATCTGGCTGTCCGGGCAATTGGCTGGAACTTCTGCTGAACGACAGTGCGAACCGTAACTCAATGGAGAGAAAAAATGAGCTTCAAAACCATTTCCATTGGAATGCTACTGATGGCAGGAGCGACCACAGCATCAGCGGAGTGGTCGTTCAACTCCGGGCCTAATCCCAATGCATTTATTCAGACCGGAAACATGACCCTGGAACTTCAGTGTAACCGTATCCGCTTCGCTCCGGCTGGATATGAGGACAGCCAGGACATTGTGGAGAAGCAAGGGCTTTCCATTCGATTTTTAAAGAACGGCACCACCGAAGTTGGGGCATTTCAGGTTGGCGCAGAAAACGCTGCCGTGCAGATCGTCGACAACTATCCCGTCGAGGTCAGTTTCAATAGTCAGCAGGACTATGATTTTGTTCTGGACCAGCTTGCAGCCGATGCATCGGTTAATCTGTCCATGATTGATCAAGATGTCAGCTATGGGATCTTTGACTTGAAAGGTTCCAGCGCAGCAATTCGATCCCTTCGTTCTGCGTGCAACTCGGATGCTAGCCAAGAGGCCTCATATGAAGCACCCGATGGCATCGTCTATTGTGGTGGCGGGGCGATAACACGCGTGATCGAACCCGTAATATTGGACAACCCGGAGGGAGAGTGGGACGCGCGAGTAACAGTCAACGGTGAGTCGATCAGAGCCATGACGGCCTACAGTTACTTCGGAAACTCTGTGCCGCCCGCCGGATTTATCGTCGCCCTGCTTGGGGAGGACAGGTCCGAGTTTCTGATTTTTAGCGAAGGTTCGGCAAACTGGCTAGAATATGGGGACTACAGGTATGATCAATGCAATTGATACCTCCTACCAACCAGCTTCCCAAATAGCGCGTCAGATGAAATGTTTGGTCGCCGGGATTGTGCTTGCTTCGGGCCTTGTTTGGACCTCACCGGCTGTTGCGGCTGATGTTTCGCAACTTCCGCCCGGTTTGCAGGCGAAGGTTGATCTGGCGGCACGAACCTGCGCTGAGTTCAACGACGGTCAGTTTGACTTAGATTGGGGTGCGGTTGAGAGGGTCGATCTCGACGGAGATCTACAACGCGACTGGGTTCTGAATGAGTCTGGTTTCGCGTGTTCAAGCGCCGCATCTCTTTATTGCGGAACTGGCGGATGCATGTCGCACTTTTGGATTAGTGAAGAGGTGCACTCCTTGCTTAACCAAGGCTGGACGGTCGTTGATTTTGGGCGTCAACGCGTTGTTGTGGCAGATATTCATGGATCCAATTGCGACGGAATAAACCCGACGCCTTGCGTCACCGCCAGTGTTTGGGATGCGGACGCTAAGACGTGGCGCTCGTCTGCTGGCGATTGGGAATAAGTTGCATTTGAGAATTGCAGATAAGCCATAGGAGCTGGTTTGTTCGATGGGTTCCTTGTGGGACGCAAACTTATGGGCAAATCGTGCAAAGTTATGCGCAAGCTTTCAACATTTTCTTCAATGAAATCAATGTTGGGAATGCTGCGCTAGGAGCGCACCTACATCGAGTTGTAGGTTTGCGCATAAGACTTCGCGCACCCCATAAGTTTGCGTAGTTCGCCCATAGTTTTGCGCTGCGCGATTGTCTGCCTTAGCGATGAATTCAATTAGTATATGGCTTAGTCGTTGCGGTTATGGCGCTTTGCGTTGCTCTGTCCCGCAAAGGGCCACCCTAAGGAACCTTGGATTCTCGCGAAGGTCTGCGACGCGCAGATAGCAGACTTTGCAAAGTGCAGCAGACTGCTCAAACCGGGCATTCCTTCCAATAGCAGCTTATGCGGCTATGAGCAGGAAGCGGATTTCACGGTTGCGCCCCGACAACTTGGGTACCGATGAAGCTTCTTCTGCATCGTTTGATTGATTTTGCTTGATCGTTAGGATGGGTAATCCTTCAAAACTAATCCGGAGTCGAAAATGAACAAGAATGTGCTGACAACATTGGCTTTGTGTTGTGCAACCGTTCTTCATGCCGCTGGGATGGAACGGTGGGGTGAATCCGGGGACTGGACAATCCTGATTGATCCCGAAAAGGGAAATGGCTGTCTTGCTTGGAAACCTTTTGAAAATGAAATGACTGTTGAAATCGGCGCGGCACCCAATCAGGCTGGCGGCTTTTTTGCAGCCTATAATCCGGCCTGGGTGCAGATCGAGGACGGGGCGACCGGGATCGTACAGTTCGATTTTGGTGATGCAAGATTCGAAGGCGAGGCGGTTGGAGTCTTCAAGAATGGCGTGCCCGGCGGCTACGCCTTTTTCGACAACCCGGCGTTTGTAACCGAGTTTGGAAAACGCCAGAGTGTTACGATCATTGGCGAAAGCGGGGCTGAGGTTGAACTCGATCTAAGCGGGTCTGCAAAAGCCATTGAAGCCGTTCTGGCGTGTCAGGCCGAACAGCCGGAACCACTGAAGAACTAGGTGGCGTCCGACTACTGCAATTGATTGATGTCCGGCACACAGGGTTGCCTGTCGGCAGGCATAGCATCAGCGCCTTCCGGGGCCTTGTTTCTGGACCCGCCCACATCCAGCTTGAACTTTGGCGACGAAAGCTGGCCCGTCACATCAAAGGGCCAAGCGCTTCGGGACAGGGGTTTGCCAACGCGCCGAGGCTCCGCTCTGAGCGCTATGCTATCGTTCAGCCAGTCCACTTGTCCTCTGGCCACCAATTGAACTGACCCCGTTTCAATGACGATGGAGTTTGAACTGACTCGCCCGGCCTGAATTTCAACCGGAGCAACCACGCAAGTGATGTCGGTGTAGCCCTGTCTGAACTCTTCTGAAAACAGCCAAGGGAAAATGCCCAGCCCCGCCAGTTCCAATAGGCTGGTACTGATGTAACCCTGCGACATCGACAAAGACGCATTACCGCGCATGGAGTTGATGAAGGCCTTGCCCGAGGCGGTACTGCCAGAAACGTTGAACTTACCGCTCAAACGTCCATAGGCATCAATACCAATTCCCAACTCATCAAGGATCTCACCGAATTCCCATCCCGAAGTTGATCCCGACAATGAAAGCCAATCAGGTGAGTCAATCAGGTCCATGACCGCACGCAGGCTGAAGTTTCCGCCGCCATAAGCCATCTGGAGAGGGCCGAAATCCACGGTTCCGTCTTTTGCAGACAGTTGGCTTGAAACAGAAGTTACGCCTTGCTGGCCTACAATCTCTTTGAAATCGATTTGTACCTCGACGTCAGCTTCTCGCAGCACGCGCTGCACATCCAGAAGATCGGCAGGCTTCCCTTTTTCCTTTGGCAACACCAAGGGCTGGACGTCTGTCTCTTTCGGCAAAACCAAAGGCTGAACTTCGGTTTCAGGTTCTTTTGATGCCTCGCCTACCAAGCTTTTCAGTTGGTCCAGCACGGCAGTCAGGTTCTTCAGGTCGTTGAGATCGAGCCTCTCGCTGTTAATGTTGCCACGGACGACGGGCGAACCTTCGGGAAACCGCGCATCCAAAGCAGCAAGAAGATCAGAAGACCCGGCTTCGAACTTGATTGCGGCATCAAAGTCTTCACCCTGCCTGGAGGTTTCAGCATCGATAGCGAGTGCTCCGATTTCGACAGGTTGCAGCTTGAGCGCGGTCAGAAACTGGGCACCTTCGTCGACATCCAGTTTCACGTCGAAATCGAGACCGGCTAGCCCTTTTAGCTCGTTGACAGATAGCGCAAGATCAAGCGCCCAGAGATCAGTGTCGTAAGTAGCCGCGTTAAACCTGTTGAGTGAAACCGGCCCGCCCGCATTGGATATGTTGAAATCGGCCATGATGCCGCCGAATTGGTCAACATAGTCGTCATCGAGGTTGGGCAAAATCAACTTAGCGGGCCCGTTCAGCACACCATCGAATGTTACGTCCTGAAGCTGAAGCAGATCAAGGATTTCACCTTCGGCTTTCAGGACAGGCTCTTCAATTGGCCCGGCTTGCAGCGCAATGCCCAGCATGGCGAGCCGTCCGTCTGGCATGCGGCGAATACTTTCGATGGATGCTGGGCCGATTACGTCCAACCCCTGGTCAAATGCATTGGTTTGGAACAGCAACTTCTCGAATTCGAAGGAAACCAAAGATCCAACCATATGCATTTCAAAGCCCGTGAACTTCAGTTCCTGTATACTTTTTGCTGCTGGCGGCGGCTGTCCTTCCGGATGAAGCCGCGCGTTGAAAAGCAGATCGACGCCCTGGGCAGTGTAGAGGTCATCTATTGAACCTTCAGCTTCGAGTTTCTGCCCATCCTCCAGGCTTACGGTGGTTGTAAACGCTTCGATTTTCAGAACGTCCTGAGACACGAGTTCAGCCTGTAACTGACCATTGCCTTCTAAAACGCGTTCCAGCCCGATGACATCTAGAAAATCACCGAATTCCCCGGTGTCCATCTCCAAGATTGCGCGATAACCGCCACCTTCGTCTTCCGAGAAAGGCTCACCATCGTAGCTTACGGTCATTTCTCCGAAACTGGCCCGCGTCGTAAATGGCGCGTCATGGGGGTAATCGCCTTCGATTTGGAAACCCTGACCGTTGACGGAGCCGGAACCAGAGACCTTCGTTCTTTTTCCATGATCCGCTTGTTCAAGAGCGAGTGACTGTAGGTCAAACACAAACGAGAAGCCTGAGACCTTGTCGTCGATGTTTAGCCCGATCGACTTAAAGCTGACGTTCTTGTCGCTCAGAAAGTTCAGGATTCCACTGCTTTCGGTGTCGATCTCATCGATACTATCAGCGCTCGCGACGTCTTTTTGATCATCCGCCGATACTGTTTCCTCGGAAGCTGGCTCGGGTGTTGGCCCGTCTTTTCGCCAGCTTGTTGTGCCGTCTTCTGCTGTCAGAAGATTTGCTTGGAGCCCTTCTACGGCGAGATTGTCAAAATGCAGACGCCCGTTGGTCAAGGCGACAATATCCAACTCCAATTCCAACAGGTTCAATTCTACAAGAGGTGACTCCGGCATTGTCAGGCTCGGGATGACCACCCCACCGACATATATGTGACTAATGCGGCCAGGCGCGACGCTTACATCATCGTTCACCAAAAGGGGACGACCAATTTGTTCCGAAAGAACTCTTTCAACAAGGTTGCGGCGCATGTCCGAGAACATCGGAGACGCAAGCAACAACCAAACAAAAGCGACTGCTGCGAATGCGAGTAATGCGACAAGCCCAATTATTCTAAATAGCCAAACCCTCATGCGCTCCCCTATCGCCGCTTTCGCCGTTCAGTCTCTCAAAAGCAGATGTCCAACCTATCAAGTCGAACGCCGGTTCTGAACCATAGCTAAGGCAACTGGGCCGTGTCACTATTCGTCTTTGATAGCCCCGTCAGTCGCTTTTATTCTTCCCATCAGTACGCTTGCCCTATTGGTAGTAGCCCCTTTGGAAGTTTGGGTTGGTCCAAAAGTCTGAACGTCATCGACCTCTAAAGTAAACGCAGCCTTCATGAGGACGGGACCATCAACAACCAGCATTTCCTTCTGCGTCGGCTCGATCCTGATTTGACCAGTTACAACGATGGGCTCGTAGACTGTCGATGGCGCTCAGGAATCACTCAGGCGCATACGCACCATCTGGTTCGGAGGCGGAGGCGGTAAGCGCGCCAACTCTGGTCTTTGTCGCTGCTGCCTATGCCAAGTTGGGAAACAGGTCAGAAGCAGAAAAAACTGTCCGGGAACTTCAAGAAACCTATCCTGGATTTGATCCACAGCAAGTGTTCTCAAACTGCTACCAAGACCCTTCTCATGCGGATACTCACGCTTGATGGGCGCAGACGAGATTGGCGTCTTGAACGCTCTAAAAGCACTTCGTTCGGAGCTGTTCGATCCGCAGGTCGAGAAACATCATGGTCGCATCGTTAAGCTAATGGGTGACGGAACGCTCGTTGAGTTTGCTTCGGTCATTGATTCAGTGAATTTCGCGACTGATATCTAAGCGAAGCTGGCGAAGCGAAACGAGGACCTGCCGCCCGAAAAGCGACTTGAACTGAGGATCGGCATAAATCTTGGCGACGTGATGATCGACGGCGATGATCTTTACGGTGACGGTGTCAATGTCGCAGCACGACTTGAGGAGTTAGCAGAGCCGGGCAGCGTTTGCGGTGATGGCTAAAACCCAAAACGGCTGTTCATTCGTAGTTGCGTCTTCCTACAAGGAAGAGCGGGAAATCGAAGCTTCAGCTTCGATGGCAGACAACCTACCTTGGTGCCGTCAACTTCGGATGCTCGACAATGAGTATGCGGTACTAGCAAGGGTAATAAGATCGGTTCAGGTAAGGCGCTCGACGTTATCTTGGACAACTGGTCTCTCAAAATTGCCTTAGAACTGTTTACCTCTGACTAGGGATGAAATTTTTCGGCCGGAGTGAACTTTTGATTATGGATGAGCGTCTAAGGAAGCGCTTCGAACCAGTCGAGCACCGCGTCTCGCCAGCCCTCTGGAACTCCGTGCCCACCTTTGGTGACTTTAAACCGGATGGAGCCGGCAGCGCAGTCCATCCAATCCTTCTGCATCGAGCCATCGTCGCCAAAGCTGTTTTCCGCGCTTCCCAAGCAGGCGTTTTCGCGGCGCCAGACATCCAAGCCCTTCATGACGTTACCCTGGTGAAAATCGACACCCTCCCATGTCAGCTCTCGGCCTTCGAACGGCACCATTCTGTCTTTGAAGCCATGTACGTGAAACAGGTGAACTGGCGCATCGCACTCAGTGGTCATAGGCTCCCAGAACGCCCCAGCCGCAGCGGCAAAGCCTCTTGCCATCTCTGGCGCTTGGCATGCAATGTCCCAGGCCATCGAGCCGCCGCGGGAGAAGCCTGCGATCAGTATTCGCGACGGGTCAATACCAAAGCGCTCCACCGCGTCGGCGCGCACGGCGTTGATGAAGGCGACATCATCGCGCTCCAGGTCATACCCGTCAGCTACGCCCCAATCGAGGTCTTTGACATTAATACTGGGCTGCCCGCTCGGCATAATCACAGCGTAGCCGCGCCGGATGAAAGGGTCGACATAGGCGGCATTCTGGATCATCGCCTTACCAGACCGTCCATAACCGTGCAGCCAAATAACAGCGGGCGGATCATCTAGAACCTCTGGCATGGCCACGTAGTACTCACCGCTTTCCAGTTTGCAAGGCGCATCTGGCACGCCACACTCTCCGTAAGAAGCATGGGCAGCGTTCGGCTTCGCAGCAGTCAGAACAATGGCAATACCGAGCGTCAAAATGCGATCGCGCGTTTCAGGTCGCATCATAAGTGTACATCTGTCGCTAGATCACAGAAATCATAGCACAGCGTTACGCATCTCCGAAGGCACAGGCCTAAATGTCTGGGAACACCTCTACCGCTTATGTCATAGGCTACGAGTGATCACTCCGAACCCTTAACACCCAAACTCGCGCCGTGATATGTTGAGCCTATCATCAATGCCGAGACAACTTCATGACGCTATCTGATCAAATTAAGCGACTTTACCACGAAGTATGGAACGCGGCGGACACCGACTGCGCCCGAGAAATCATACACCCGGAGTTCGATTTTCGTGGGAGCCTTGGGCCGAAACGCTCGGGTCCGGATGAGTTCATTCGTTACACGGAAGAAGTTCGAGAGGCTCTTCCGGATTTTCAATGCAATATCGTTGAAATCGTCGATGCCGAAGAAAAAGCCGCTGCGCGAATATCCTTCGTCGGCACGCACCATGGTGTATTCTTCGGGGTAGACGGAACGCAGCAACGGATCGAATGGTCCGGGGCGGCGTTCTTCACAATACGGGAACAAAAAATCGGGAGTCTCTGGGTTTTGGGTGACATTGATTCAATCAAGAGACAATTGAATGCCCACCCAAAAGTTGCGTTTATAGATCCATATGCATAGCGGCGTCTTTGGTTGCGAAGGTAGACCTCAACGTGACGTGCGCTGCAAGGTGGGTAGTTTTGATGGATTAAGGGCGCTATCCCCCGCGGGAAAGGACATGCTATGAAACAAAATACCAAGTCCCGCCGTAAACTTTTAGGCGGCATAGTAGGATTAATGGGTGTCGGTTCGATAGGTGCAAGGGCCGCTGCGGCTGTGCTAACACCAAGCGCCGCAGAAGGGCCGTATTATCCAACGCCAGCCATGCGGACGCCCGATACAGACAATGACCTCGTTAAGATCAGAGGACGTGTCGAAGACGCCGGCGGCGAAGTCTTTACACTGCGTGGGAAGCTTATGCGGACCAATGGACAACCCCTTGCCAGACATCGCATCGAAATCTGGCAATGCGACATGGATGGCAACTATATGCATCCGCGCGACCGTCGCAGTGTCAATTTTGATCAGGCTTTCCAGGGCTTTGGCCATGACGTAACCGACAACGGCGGGAACTATGTGTTTCGTACGATAAAACCCACGATTTACCCAGGACGTACACCACATATTCATGTAAAGGTGTTTGACGGAAGTCGCGAGCTGTTGACGACGCAGTTTTACATTAAAGGTCATCCGAACAATTCCCGCGATGGGTTATTCAACCGCATGTCCAGGGCAGAGGCCGCTGCAGTGTCTATGGAATTTTCTCTGGGCGCGACTGGAACTGAAGCGACCATCAATGTTGTCGTCTAAAGAGGAAGCTTCAGTCCGTAAAGTTGAAGTTGCACAGCTTGCTGTCAGAGGTCCGCTTTAAAGTTGCTAGCGCCCTAGCCCACCACGCCATTCGCAGAACACGCCGGAATCGGTGGCGATGCGTAAGGTTCGAAACGGTGATCTTTCCGCAGATACATCGTCCCAATTGGGCGAGCAGGACACCAAAACCCTCTTACCCACGACACGTCGTCGAACTATTTCTCAATAAACCTAAAGCTGAGACCCGATTGGCAAAATACTCAAAAAACCGGCAACTATGTGGTCCCAGGCTGATCCCGTCGGCTCGGATTGATATTCAAGAACTTCGCCATCATTGCTTCGTGTCGTCCATTTAAGCTGACCAGCTTGCTCAAGGGTTACACTGTAAGTGTATGCGGGTAGCGCGTCGTCCAACGCACCCATGGTTTGTGTGGTCAATGCGGGCGAGTCTATCAGAATTCCCATCTCTGTGTTGATTTTGACTGACCTCGGATCCCAATTGAACGATCCCACGAACAAGTACCGGTCATCAACGGCGAATGCCTTGGAGTGTAAGCCGGATCTGGACTGAGCCCAGTTTATGCCACGACGCTGGACTTGATAGGCGTCGGGTCGCAACTCGTAGAGTTCCACTCCTCCGCGCAAAAGCGCTCGGCGTTTTTTGGCATAATGCGCGTAAACGGGTGCAACGTCGTTGGAGGCCAGCGAATTGGTTACCACCTTTACCTCGACACCACGACGTTCAAGTTCGGTCAGCCATTTCACACCGTTGTTGCGTGGTACGAAATAGGCAGAAACGATATTCACCTCACTGCTGGCATTCTCAAAATACGGAAGCAATTGCGATGCAAGAATGGGGTCTGAAGCTTCAAGTCCGGCCGCTTTTGAAGGCGGATCGGCATAAAGCTTCGCGGGCAGCCAATCCAGTGAAAAGGCCCCATCTGCGAAGTTCTCTTGTGCTGACTTTCTAAGGGCCACGCCATACTGTGTTTGCTTTGCTTCCTCGACCAGTTCATTCAACCTGCTTCGCGCATCGCTCAGGTCAAAATCTTCGGGCTCTCCCACAACCACGCGGGCGGGGACTGCGAATTCGCTGTTCCAATATGCGTCGAAGCTCTGTGAAACTTCACGCACAACAGGTCCAGCGGCCAACACGTCCAGATCGGCGTAGTTCATTTCTTTCCGCGCAAGAAAATACTCGGCACCGATATTCCTTCCACCCACAATCGTAAACACGTTGTCAGCTGTCATGGATTTGTTGTGCATTCTGCGATTGATGCGCTTGAAGTCCGTCAGTCCAGCGACCAGCAGGCTTTGGTCCCGCCAGAACGGATTGAACAGCCTGATCTCAATGTTTTTGTGATGGTCCAATGCGGCGGTCATCGCGTCGTAGCTGGACGTATCCATGTCATCCAACAACAGCCGGACACGAACCCCCCGATCTGCGGCCTGCAACAGACTGGCTGCAAAAAGATGTCCTGTCGGGTCGTCATGCAGAAGGTAGTACTGAGCGTCTAACGTTCTTTCGGCGGCGGCGGCCATCAACAGCCGTGAGGCAAGCGCTTCTTCGCCATCACTGATCAGCTTGACACCTGACCGGCCGTCTTTGGGATCCCCCAGGCGATTGGTCAACTGACTCAGAGCCGTGCCCGAATAGGCGGGCAATGCAGCTGATACCGTCTTTTCGTAAGTGCGGGTTTTAGGAGCACAAGCGGCAAGTACCAGCGCGCTCCAAACACAAATCGCAAACTTCCAACGCGCCATAGGCTTCCTCCGACCTCCTATGGCCTAGGTGACTATGCCAGCGCACGCGATTGCAAGAGTGTTCTTTGAAGCCTGAGGTTGTTTGGGTCGTCAGCGTTGGTTTCGCACAACCCTCAACTGCCAAGTTATTGGTTCGCGACTTAACGCAACACCGTCTCAATCGTTCCCCGGCAGAACCCAAATGCGTCGAAGCGCTGGGGAATGCGTGCCTGATGACAGCGGCGTCGCTTAACCAAAACACCGGACGCGGGCGTTGCCTTGGCCTGGGTTATATCCAGAACGTTTCCTTGACCGTGGCCTGTCGGTCACCGGTTGGGGTTAGGACCGTCAGAACAGAACCAGCATCCCAGTGTCCGGCATCGACCATGCCAATAGCGACATTGGTTTTAAAATCCGGTGACCAGGCAGCGGACGTGACCTGACCAACCCGTTTTCCATCCTTGAGCAGTGGCCAAGCTGAGCGGGCAGGTGATACGGGATCACCGGGAATTGAAATTGCGCGGATCTGTCGGGCCAGACCGGATGCGGCCTCGCGCGCAAGTGCTTGCTTGCCTATGTGGTCACTGTCTTCGCCCGGTTTGCAGAATTTGCCCAAACCACACTCCAGCGGGGAGTTTTCCATGGTCATATCGTTACCATAGCTCAACAGCCCGCCTTCGATCCGTTCGATCAGGTTTGGACATCCCGGACGAACGTTCAGATCCATTCCGGCTTCGAACAGCGCATTCCACAGCGGCATCCCGTAGGCACCGTTTTCGACATAGATCTCAAACCCACCCTGTTTCGAGTAACCAGAGCGTGCGACCAAAAAAGACGTGTCCTGAAAAACCATCCGTTTGTAACGGAAAAAGCGAATGTCGCGCACTTCGTCTCCAAAGACGTGGGCCATCAGATCATCCGACTTTGGCCCTTGAACGGCCAGCGGTGAAACGTCTGGCTCAAAAACCCGCACATCCATGTCCGCGCCGACTGCAAGGCCCTTGACCCACAGCAACAGGTCGCTGTCGGCGATTGAGATCCACCAGCGATCCGCGCTGTGTTTGATCGCCACCGGATCGTTCAGCATGCCGCCGTTTTCATCGACAATTGGAACGTAGTAACATTGATCTTCCTGCATTTTTTCCAGGTTGCGGGGGGTCAACCGCCGCATCAGACGACCTGCATCCGGCCCATTCAGCTCGATCTGCCGCTCACAAGACACATCCCAGACCTGCACATGAGATTTGAGGTGCCGGTAATCGGCCTCGACGCTCTCGAACATTGTGGGCAGCAGCATCCGGTTATAGACGGTGTAGGCAGTAACGCCTTTATCCTCGACCCCTTCGGAAAAAGGTGTTTGGCGCAGGCGGCGGGATTGGGACAGCAGACGCATTTCAAAGGTCCATTGCTTTGGCGCGGTCCCGAAGTTGGAACTTCTGGATTTTGCCTGTGGAAGTTTTGAGAAGGGACTCGAAGACAACGGCTTTGGGCGCTTTGAACCCCGCCAGATGGTCACGGCAGAAGGCGATGATCTCGTCAGACGTTGTTTCGGAACCTTCGCGCAGTTCGACAAAAGCGCAGGGGACTTCTCCCCACTTCTCGTGGGGCATCGCCACAACCGCTGCGGCCTGAACTGCTTCATGACGGTACAATACGGCTTCGACCTCGACGGACGAGATATTCTCGCCGCCCGAAATGATCACGTCCTTCAGGCGGTCGCGTATTTGAATATAGCCGTTTTGGTGAATGACCGCGCCGTCGCCGGACCAGAACCAACCGTCTTCGAAAGCTGTCGTGGTGGCCGCTGGGTCCTTGTAATAGCCTGCCATCACCGTGTTGCCGCGAATGGCGATCTCGCCTTGGGTCGAACCGTCACGCGCAACCGGTTCTCCGGTTTCGCGGTCGATCACTGTGACCTGTTCGACCATTGGAAAGGCAATACCTTGCTGTGCCTGCAATTCCGCTTGTTCAGCCGGGCTGAGTTCATCCCAGTCGTCCTGCCAAAGACACTGAGAGATGTGGCCGTAGGTCTCTGTCAGCCCATAAACCTGCATGACGTCAAACCCCATTGCACTGGTCTTTTCCAGCACTGAAGGTGGTGGTGGTGCACCCGCGGTCAACACACGGATTGCAGGATCAAATGGGGTCGCGCAACTTTCGGCTTCGGCCAGCATCTGCAGCACGATAGGCGCGGCACCGAAATGCGTTACGCCATGGGTGCGGATCGCGCCCAGAATGCGGTCAGCGGCTGGAGCGCGCGTGAACACAACTTTTGCCCCAAGCATAGCCATCAACCAAGGGTGTCCCCAGCCATTGCAGTGGAACATCGGCACCACCGACAGATAGACGGGATAGGGGGGCATCTGCCATGCCGTCCCGGTGCCAAGAGCCATCAGATAAGCGCCGCGATGGTGATAAACCACGCCTTTTGGGCGCCCGGATGTGCCGGACGTGTAGTTCAACGCAATGGCATCCCACTCATCTTCCGGTAATTCGATCGACAGGGGCGCGGCTTTGGTCAGCGCTTCATAGGTCTGACCACCAAGGCTCTCTCCTGTAACAGCAGGATCAGCGATTTCGACCACCGGCAGAGTTCGACCGAGCAGGTCGAAAGCTTTGGACAGAAGCGGCACAAGCTCCCGGTCCACGATCACCAGCTTGGTGTCCGCGTGATCCAGGATGTAGGCGATGGTTTCCGGTTCCAGACGCGTGTTCAGCGTGTTGAGCACTGCGCCGGTCAAAGGCAGGGCAAAGTGCAACTCAAAGAGCTCTGGGATGTTCGGGCTGAGCACCGAAACAGTGTCGCCTTTCTGCACGCCAAGTTCGACCAGCCCACCGGCAACTGCGCGAATGCGGTTTGCAGTTTCGGCCCATGTTCTATGGATATCGCCATAAATCACTGCTGTTCGCGCACCGTGTAAGCTTTCGGCGCGGTTCAGGAAGGACAATGGTGACAAGGGGACATGGTTCGCCCGCGTCTTCTGAAGAGCCTCGAAATGATGGCGCATCCCGATTCCGCCTGACTTAGCTGTTTGGCCGCACACGGGCGGCAGTTTTATTTGCAAAGGCTTCAAGGCGCGCCCGAGCGGCGGGTTGGGTGTTGACCACTCCGCCTACCACAGCCTCGGCATAGGCTGCGTCCATGCCTGACATGTTGTTCAAGTGGCTGATCGCCGAGCAGATTGCAAAATTGGTCAGCGGCAGGTTCTGCGCGATTTGTTCTGCCAGCTCCATCGCCTTGGCCATGCTGCCGCCGTCTTCGGTGATGTATTGCGCCAGCCCCAGATCGACGGCCTCTTGCCCCTGGTAAACGCGACCCGTCAGGATCATGTCGATCATGCGATACTTGCCGATCATGTCGGACACTCGGATTGTCGCGCCACCACCGGTGAAAATCCCACGTTGGCCTTCAGGCAAGGCGAAATAGGTGCCGGGGTCAATGACCCGGATATGCGCCGCACTGGCAAGTTCCAGCCCTCCGCCCACGACCGCACCTTTTAGTGCAGCGATGATCGGCACACCGCCATACTCCATCTTGTTGAACGCTTCATGCCAGCGCAGGCAAACATGCATGAAGTCATCCGGGCTGCGGTCGGCCTTCCAATGCTCGACCAGATCAAGACCCGCGCAGAAGTGGTCACCTTCACCAGCAAGCACCACAGCTTTGACACCGGCCATACGGGCACCACTGAAAAAGCGGATCAGCTCTTCGATAGTGGCCACATCCAGCGCGTTGCGCTTTGAAGGACGGTTCAATGTAACGATATACAAGCCGTTCTCGCGCTCTGAAATCGCCAGGTTCTCATATGTGTCGGGGTTCACGACGTGATTCATGGGTCGGGTCCTTTGGAGGAGTTATTCGGGGAAATGCGCGTCAAGCAGGCTGCGCGCGCCCAGCAGGATACGGCTGTGTTCTGTGGTGCATTCGGGCAGAATGTGTTGTGCAAAGAAAAGCGCAGTCGCGATTTTCTGAGCCATGAATTGAGCGTCCTGCTCGGCGTCCAGTGATGATTGCGCAGCCAAAGCGCCCTTTGCCAGTTTCCAACCTGCCGCCAGGGTTCCTGCAAGCATAAGAAAGGGGACAGAGCCGGCAAATGCTGCGTCGATGTCCTTGCGGCTGTTTTCCAACAACCAGTTCAGCGCCGATTCAAACGCTTCGCGTGCTTGCGCAAGGCTTGCACCTATCGCTTGAGCATTTGCGTCACCTCTCGCCAGTTGTGCTTCGGTTTCAGCAATCCGGGCAGCAAAGAGACGGGCGGTTTCGCCACCGTCGCGCATCACCTTGCGCCCTAAAAGGTCGTTGGCTTGAATGGCGGTGGTGCCTTCGTAAATCGGTAGAATACGGGCATCGCGATAGTGCTGCGCGGCACCGGTTTCCTCGATAAAACCCATACCACCGTGGATCTGAACACCTAACGAGGCAACCTCGACTGCGCGCTCTGAACAAAAGCCTTTGACCAGCGGAACCATGAATTCGGCCAGAGCAGCCATCTCTGGATTGTCCTGATGGTGTGCGATGTCCAGCAACCCCGCAGTCGCCGCCGCCATTGCGCGCCCACCTTCGGTCAGGCCGCGCATCCGCATCAGCATGCGGCGCACGTCCGGGTGTTCGATGATGGCGACAGCATCTTTGGTCTGACCGTTGACAGGGCGGCTTTGCACGCGCTCACGCGCATAGGTAAGCGCACGTTGATAGGCCCGCTCTGACGTCGCAATACCCTGTACACCAACGGAAAATCGCGCAGCGTTCATCATGATGAACATGTATTCTAGCCCGCGATTTTCTTCGCCGATCAAGAATCCAGTGGCCTGTTTGTACTCCAAAACAGCCGTCGGGCTGGCGCGAACGCCCAGCTTGTGCTCAATGCTCACGCAGTTGACTGTGTTTTCGGTCCCGACCGTTCCATCTGCGTCGACCAGTTTCTGCGGTACGATAAACAGGCTCAAACCTTTTGGCCCGGCAGGTGCGTCAGGCGTGCGGGCCAACACCAAATGGATGATGTTCTCGGTCAGGTTATGGGCACCATAGGTGATGAAAATCTTGGTGCCCGACACGTCATAGCTGCCATCCTCACGCTGCACCGCCTTTGTTGCCACCCGGCCCAGATCGCTGCCCGCTTGCGGTTCAGTCAGGTTCATCGTGCCAGACCAACGGCCTGCAATCAGCGGCTCAAGATAAGTGGCTTTCTGTTCGTCAGACCCGGTCAGCAGCAATGCCTCAATGGCCCCGTCGGTCAGCAAAGGGCAGAGGCCAAAGCTCATATCGGCGGCATTCAGCATCTCGACCGCGGCCGCGCCGACGGTCTTCGGCAACCCCATGCCACCATATTCCACTGGGTGAGTCAGGGCTTGCCATCCCATTTCGACAAACTGAGCGTAAGCCTGGGCATCGCCTTCAGGCATGGTCACGCGCCCGTTGTCAAACCGGGCCCCCAGCGTGTCGCCGATATGTGACAAGGGTGCGATCTGCTCGCTGCAGAACCGGGCATAGCCTTCCAGTACAGCGCCAATATCGGCCAGGTCATAGTCTGAATACACTGCGAAGGAAGACACCTGTTCCCAATGAGACAAATGCTCGACGCAAAACATCAAATCCTGAACGGGCGGCTGATAGGACATTCCAGGCTCTCTGTCGGAAACTATGGGTTTACGTCATTTACCTGTCGACCGATTTGCCGATAAGCTCATATTTTGCCAAAATACTATCCGATCACGCCACTCTGAGGTTCCTGTGACCCGTCATGACCCTATCTCGCTGACGACCGTCTCAGCAGAATTCATTCAGGATTGGCTGGACGCACTTAGGTCCCGTTGCACCCCGGAAGAAATGACTTCACTGCTAGAGCGCGCTGGTCTTCAGGCCGGTCCAATGGCACCAAATCATCGTGTTACCCTCAATGAAATTGCGCAGCTTTACCAGCTTGCTGCGCCTGAAACCGGGGACGAAATGATGGGGCTTTGGAGCCGCCCGATCCGGCCCCGCGCCCTGCAGCATCTTGTGACGGTGCAGCGCGGAGCAAGCAGCCTGACCTCGGCCCTTTATCGTTTCTCGACGTTCTGGAATCTGCTTTTGGATGACTTTTGTTTTGACCTGCGCAGCAGGCCAAATGAGGTGAAACTGGCTTTGGTGCCTTACTTGGGCGAAACCCAGCCGCAGCGCTTTGGCCACATGTTGATTCTGAAACTGGCGCACGGTTTGTTGTCCTGGCTCAGCGGGTCGGAAACGCCAGTTCAATTGGTTTGCTTTGCCTTTCCCCGCCCGGAATTCGCTGCGGACTATTCGGTTGTCTTCCCGTGTCCTGTCGAATTCGACGCCCCGCAAACCAGCATTCGTTTTGACCCTCGCCAATTCACCCGCCCGATCACCCGCAGCCCTGAGGAGGCGTCGGTGTTTCTTGAGCGCGCGCCGCTGGATTGGATATTCACGGGCTCCCGGGTGCATACAAACAGCCTTCGCGTCCGGGCTTTTCTTTACGGAGCAACATGGCAGTCTTGCCAGCTTACGGATGCAGCCCGAGCGTTGAAAATGACGCCTCGGACATTGAACAGACGCTTGAAAGTCGAAGGAACATCCTTTCAGGACATCAAGGATGCCCTGCGCCGTGACATCGCGATCCGTGCACTACAGCAAAGCACGGACAGTATCGATCAAATCGCCTTTGACACGGGCTTTTCGGCCCCTGCGAATTTCCACAGAGCGTTCCGAAAGTGGACAAACCGGACACCGGGATCATACCGGATGTGAGCTCGATTTCTGTGGGAAAACGCTTTTTTCTGGGTCGTCAGAGAAAGGCAGAAAACCCGTCATGGGCGGCTACCGTCGCCGTATCTGCCAGTGGTGATGCCTAATAACGACGATGCACTCTTTTTCGAGTAATCACGTTCTTCTCTTTCTGGCGCTCGCGCAAAAAGACAAACAAACCAGATCCCAAGATCAGCACGATACCAGTCGCGACAGGCAGATTTGGCAGTTCGCCCCAAATCGCCCATCCCCAAAACACTGCCAAAGGAAGACCGACATATTCGAACGGTGCCACCGTGGCGGCGTCGGCCATACGGTAAGCCTGACCCAGACAATACCCAATGATTGCCGAATTGAACCCCAGCCCGACAAACAACCATCGATCAGTGCCTTCTGGCCAAACCCAAGCCCTTAGCAAGAAGATCAAGCTTTCATTTTCGAATGCATCGGCAAAGCGCCCGTCCCCTGCCACAGACCAGAACAGCAAGCTGACAACGATAAAACACGCCTGAATATAGACAGCCATCGCTGATGCTTTGGATTTGGCACCAAGCAAGCGGGTGAGCACGTTGTTGAGGGCATAGGTGAATGCTGCCACTACGGGCAGGGCATACATCAAAAGACTGACGTCGCGCGCGCCACCAGCTTCCCATGGGCGGGTCATAATTGCCACGCCGAGGAAACCCACAATCACCGCGCCGATGCGCATGGGGCCAACTTTTTCCCCAAGCAAGGGAATGCTGAGCAAAGTGATCATCAGTGGCGCAACGAAGAATACTGCGGTTGCTTCGGCCAGAGGCATGACAGCCAATGCCGTAAAGAATGTCAGATTGGCAACAACGATGAGAACGCCGCGCAAAAGATGAAGCCCGGGTTGATCGGTTTTCAAGATGCGCCAACCGCCTTCCATCTGCACCAAAGCCAGGCTGAACCCGATTCCGATCAGTGATCTGGTGAATACCATTTGATGCAGGGGGTAACCGCCAGACAGGAACTTGATCAGCATATCGTTGATAGAAATCGCCAAAATTCCTATCAGAATGAATGCAATACCTGCTGTTGGGTTTTGCAGCTTTACGTCTGCTGTCATGAGGTGCCCTTTCATGGGGCCACTAACACGTGCCAGCAAACGGGTCACGTCACTTTGCGACGTTCTTTGGTCGCCGCGTGCTGAAGTGAAACTCGATTTGCATTGAGCGTAATGGCGACTTTGTTTTTGAGGATTACCTAACCCGGCAGAATGGCCATGTCATTGAAACCCCAAGTCCCGCGAGATTTAGTCGCTTGGGTCAGTTCTGAAGTGGCACCCCTAGGGTGACGCGCAACGCATTGGATCTGATTTTAAGTACCTGACTTCTACGTAACGGAAGTGTGGCAAACTCAGCCACGTTGCCTCTAACGTCACAGGGCACAATGACAATAGGGGCGGTGCAGTCGGATGTTCGGGAAAGTAGCGAAATCAATTGGCGGTTTAGTGATCGTGGGTGGCGTGGGGCTGGTAAGTTACCTGCTGATTGCGCCACCCGATCTGCTGAAGGTTGGTACAAATTACTCGGCCAAAATTGTCTGTTCGAACGTTTTCATTGTAGGACGTGATCCCGATGAGGTGCTGGCCGCAGACGTTCAAGCGCCGGGACATCCGCTGCTGAAACACGTGTCGATCGAGGTCGATCAAGAGGCGCAAACAGTGCACGCCCGGCTTTTTCGGTTTTTTGCCCCCGCAACCTCACAGTACCGCGACGGGCTTGGTTGCACCAACGTTCATGACGTTGCTCTAAGCGCAGAAACGCTTATGGCGCTCGATCCTTTGCCTGCGGGCCTTTGGCCAAAAGGCAACGATGTAGCTCTTTCGCAGGATGCAAAGGTTCAGACCGTCATGTCTGATGAAAGCTTGCTTGGTGAAGGATACCGCGCGGTCGTGGTGGTTCGAAACGGGCGCATTGTTGCCGAACGCTATGCTGAAGGGTTTGACGCGCAAACCCCTTTGCTGGGGTGGTCCATGACCAAAACCGTTACGACCGGGTTGATTGGAACTTTAGTTGAAACAGGTCAGATGAGCATAACGGACAATCTGGTAGATAGCTTTCCGGACTGGGCCGAGGACTCTCGTCGTGACATTTCCTTGGCTGAAATGCTGTCCATGACCAGCGGATTGAACTGGGATGAAGAATATGGCGATGTCTCTGATGTGACCCGAATGCTGTATCTCAGCAATGATATGGCTGGCTTTGCGGCGGATCGAGCGCCTGAAGCCGAAACCGGTACGGATTTCAATTATTCTTCTGGAACAACCACTGTTTTGTCCCGTGTTTGGCAGGACCAGTTGCCGGATGGCGGGCTGACCTATCCGCAAACTGCGCTGTTTGAGCCGCTGGGCATGACCTCAGCGATCCTTGAGACGGATGCCAACGATACGTTTATCGGGTCCAGTTATATGTATGCCACGGCCCGCGATTGGGCCCGGTTTGGCCAGCTTTTGTTGCAAAAGGGTGTTTGGAACAATACCCGGGTCCTGCCGGAAGGCTTTGTGGACTGGATGGTCGAACCGGTGGCTGCCTCAAACGGGCGCTATGCCAAGGGGCACCTTTGGCTGGAATCTCCAGGAGATTTTCCGCCCTTTGAAGACGCATACTGGCTACAGGGGCATGACGGCCAGTTCATCGGTGTGTTCCCGTCTCATGACATGATCGTTTTGCGGATGGGATTGACCCCGTCTCGGTTGGGTTACTCTTCCTTGCCGTTGGCGCAAGCGTTGATTACAGCCTTTGGGGACGATCCGTCTTAACTGACCTCTTCATCCCGCTCCTGCAAGGGTAGCGACTTTGGCAGGCTGCAACCGGCTCAGGACACCGGGTCGCAGGTCTGGGACTTGCATGTGGCGCAGTTTTAGTATACCGCCGCATACAAATTGAAAGTGCCGGCCTTTTGACTGCCGGTACACCCAGCTAAATGGTCGGACCCGTCATGAGCCTCTATACTGATTACCTGAATGAAATCGAAACCCGCAAAGAGCAGGGCCTGAGCCCAAAACCCATCGATGATGGGGCTTTGGCGAAGGAAATCATTGATCAGATCCGTGATCCCCAGAACGAACATCGCGCAGACTCGCTGAACTATTTCATCTACAATACGCTGCCCGGCACAACCAGCGCGGCTGGCGAAAAGGCCAGCTTTCTGAAAGAGGTCATTCTGGGCGAAGCTGACGTCGAAGAAATCTCGCAGGACTTTGCGTTCGATCTGTTGTCGCATATGAAAGGTGGCCCCTCGGTCGAGGTTCTTCTGGACCTTGCGCTGGGCGATGACGCCGCAGTTGCTGGCAAAGCGGCGGAAGTGCTGAAAACACAAGTCTTCCTGTACGACGCCGACACCGACCGACTGAAGGCCGCGCTCAAGGGCGGCAACACCGTCGCGCGGGATATCTTGGAAAGCTATGCCAAGGCCGAGTTTTTCACCAAGCTGCCCGACATCGACGAGGAAATCGAAATCGTCACATATGTTGCTGCCGAAGGTGACATTTCCACAGACCTTCTGTCGCCGGGCAATCAGGCACACTCGCGCGCCGACCGCGAACTGCACGGCAAGTGCCTGATCTCGGAAAAGGCGCAGCAGGAAATTCAGGATCTGAAGCTTCAGCACCCCGGCAAACGTGTCATGCTGATCGCTGAAAAAGGAACCATGGGTGTTGGTTCTTCACGTATGTCCGGCGTAAACAATGTGGCGCTTTGGACCGGTAAGCAAGCCAGCCCCTATGTGCCGTTTGTCAACTTTGCCCCAATCGTCGCGGGTACGAATGGCATCTCTCCGATCTTCCTGACCACCGTCGGTGTAACCGGTGGCATCGGTCTGGACCTGAAGAACTGGGTTAAAAAGGTGGACGAGTACGGCAATGCGATCCTGAACAATGACGGCAACCCGATCTTGGAAGAGAAGTACTCGGTCGCCACAGGCACGGTTCTGAAGATCAACACCAAAGACCACAAACTGCTGAGCGAAGATGGCGATGAGTTGGTCGACGTATCCTCGTCCTTTACCCCGCAAAAAGTGGAATTCATGAAGGCCGGGGGCTCTTACGCCATTGTCTTTGGAAAGAAGCTGCAAACATTTGCGGCCGAGACGCTGGGTGTCGAAGCACCTTTGGTCTTTGCCCCGTCCAAGGAAATCAGCCACGAAGGCCAGGGCCTGACCGCAGTCGAGAAGATCTTTAACAAGAACGCATTGGGCACCACGCCGGGCAAAACCCTGCACGCGGGTTCGGACGTTCGCGTGAAGGTCAACATTGTCGGCTCGCAAGACACCACCGGTCTGATGACCATGCAGGAACTTGAGGCGATGGCCGCGACCGTTGTGGCGCCCAGCGTTGATGGGGCTTATCAGTCCGGCTGCCACACTGCATCGGTCTGGGATGCCAAGGCGCAGGCCAACACGCCACGCCTGATGAAGTTCATGAATGACTTCGGACTTGTCACCGGACGTGACCCCAAAGGCGTCTATCATTCGATGACCGACGTGATCCACAAGGTGCTGAACGACATCACCGTGGATGACTGGTCGGTCATCATCGGCGGTGACAGCCACACCCGCATGTCCAAAGGCGTCGCCTTTGGCGCGGACTCGGGCACTGTTGCGCTGGCACTGGCGACCGGTGAAGCCTCGATGCCGATCCCGGAGTCGGTCAAGGTGACCTTCAAAGGCAAAATGGCCGATCACATGGACTTCCGCGATGTGGTGCATGCAACCCAGGCGCAAATGCTGGACCAGCACGGCGACAACGTGTTCCAGGGTCGTGTGATCGAAGTGCATATTGGCACGCTGCTGGCGGATCAGGCCTTCACCTTCACCGACTGGACAGCCGAGATGAAGGCCAAGGCATCGGTCTGTATCTCGAATGATGAGACCCTGATCGGTTCGCTGGAATTGGCCAAGTCGCGCATCCAGATCATGATCGACAAGGGCATGGAGCATGAAAACGGCATGCTGCAAAAGCTGATCAACATCGCGGACGCGCGCATCGCCGAGATCAAATCGGGTGAAAAACCCGCGCTGCAGCCGGATGACAACGCGAAATACTTCGCTGAAGTCGTCGTCGATCTGGATCAGATTGTTGAACCGATGATCGCCGACCCGGATGTTCACAATGCCGATGTTTCCAAGCGCTATACCCACGACACGATCCGCCCGATCTCGTACTACAAAGCCGAAAAGCATGTCGATCTGGGCTTTGTTGGTTCGTGCATGGTGCATAAGGGGGACATCAAGATTGTCGCCCAGATGTTGAAGAACCTTGAGAAGGAAGCCGGTAAGGTCGAATTCAAGGCGCCGCTGGTCGTCGCGGCCCCAACCTACAACATCATCGACGAGTTGAAAGAAGAGGGTGACTGGGAAGTGCTTGAGAAATACTCGGGCTTCGAATTCGACGATCTTTTCCCGAAACAGAATGCCCGCACCGAGTACGAAAACATCCTCTACTTGGAACGTCCGGGTTGTAACCTGTGCATGGGCAACCAGGAAAAAGCCGCCAAGGGGGATACGGTTCTGGCCACCTCGACCCGCCTGTTCCAGGGCCGTGTCGTGGCGGATGCGCCAGACAAGAAGGGTGAAAGTCTGCTGGCCTCGACCCCGGTTGTCGTGCTGTCGGCTATCTTGGGCCGCACCCCAAATATCGACGAGTACAAGACCGCTGTTGAAGGCATCGACTTGACCAAATTCGCGCCTTCGACTGAAAAGCCAGCGGGCACGAAGTCAGCGCACTTCTAAACGCCGCCGTCGACGCTGAGAATACTTCGCCCGGGCACCCTGCAGGTGACCGGGCGTTTTCATTCGTTGAATTCAAGCTGCGGTTGCGTTTGCCGAAAAGGCGATCCGCATTCAAAGAATAGGCAACGGTCCACGGGTCTTGGTTTGGCGAAGTACAAAATTGCTGCGCGTGTCGCGGACCAGCCCGGACTTCAAGAGTCGTTGCATGATGAAGACCTCCAGATCTTCGGGCGTTTTCGCATAGACTTTCAGTATGAAATCGTGATCCCCGGTGATCGATGCACATTCAACAATCTGCGGTTCGGTTTCGACCAAACGCAGGAAATCTGCAATGCTCTTTTCCTGGTGATCCTTAAGCGCAACATGGACATACGCGATGGCGTTTAGCCCAACGGCCTTGGCGGGCACTTGCGCGCGATAGCCTGTAACAACTCCGGACGCTTCAAGATCGCGAACACGCCGCCAGCATTGCGAGGCCGATAACCCGGTTCGGTCCGCCAGCTCCTGCATAGACAGACGTCCACTGATCTGAAGCTCGCGCAGGATATCGATGTCAGCAGGATGAAGCATATGTTTCGCAAACTTAAGTTTTCCGATCTATTTCAATCAAATTAGCGAGAAATAGTCAGTAATCAAAACAAATCTCCCACGTGTGACGCGGTATCCTGTTCCTCAGCAGGAGGAAGCGGATGCCAAAATCGACCAAATACGTCGCCAAAGTCGCCGACGCGCGTGGCCATATCGCCTATACGGATGAAGAAAACGCCGTTTGGGCCGATCTATACGCAGCGCAGGAGGATAATGTTCAGCGCTATATGGCACGCGAATATCTGGACGGGCTGGCGCGTCTTGAGTTGCCAAAGACCAAGGTGCCGTCTTGCGCTGATATCTCGGATCGGCTTCTGGACCTGACGGGGTGGCGGGTGCAGCCGGTTCCGGCCCTGATCGGCTTCAAGACGTTCTTTGGTATGCTCGCGGATCGCGTGTTTCCGGCAGCCTCGTTCATTCGGTCGCGCGAGGACTTCGACTATATCGAAGAGCCGGATATTTTTCATGAGATCTTCGGCCACACCCCGCTGCTCAGTGACCCACGTTTTGCCGCGTTCAGCCACGCCATCGGCAAGGCAGGCCAGCAGGCGACGGATGCAGATTACGCCTGGCTGATCAGGCTATACTGGTTTTCCATCGAATTTGGGCTTCGCCGACAGGACGGTCAGATCAAGGCTTTGGGATCGGGGCTGGCGTCGTCGCCGACTGAACTGGTTTATGCCGTAACCAGTGACATCCCGGATCGCGACGCGTTTGACATCCTGACAATTCTGCGCACGCCTTATCGGATCGACATGCACCAGATGGGGTATTTTGTGCTCGACGACCCAGAGGATTTGTTCGAAGCTGCCGAGCGGGACCTGTTGGCCGATGTCCGGCACGCGCGTCGTCTGGGGTTGTTGCCAAACAAGTTTCCGGAAAAGGTTACGGCAGCAGAATAGCCGCGTCGCCCATCTTCAGACGGACAGGTCTTTGTACATGTACGTGGTCGGTTCCAAACTGGGTTCGAACGGATTGCGGCAATAATTCGGTATTTCCCCTGCAATTTGAAACCCGAGGCTTTGGTACAGCATCCGTGAGGGATCGCTGCTGCGCGTATCCAGCACCAGCATCGTGCGGTGCAAGCTGCGGGCGTGTTGAAAAAGCGCCGCCATCAAAGCGCGGCCATACCCGCGACGCCGCGCGTTTGGATGAACCAGCAGCTTTGCGACATCCGCACGGTGAGGTTGGTTGGGCATGGCTGCCGAGACAAGTTGCACGGTACCTAAAACGCGCGCGCCGTCATAGGCCGCGAAGATCTCTAAAGCGCCCGCGTTTAATCCCGGCCGCACGTTCTGCTGCCAATAGTTTCGCGCGTCTTCCTGCGCAAAGGGCAGGATAAACCCAATACTGGCCCCGTCATGGACACAGGCGTGCAAAATCTCTGCCAGATCATCTAAGGCGGCATCGAATTCTGAACAAATCAGACGTGTGATCATACCAGCACCAGTAGATACCGTGCGCCTCGTTCAGCGCCTGTTTCAAACCGGGTCGGACCAGATAGATGATAACGCAGACAATCCCCTGCGCTCAGATCGTGTGGCGTTCCGTCAACCGTCAACGTCAGCGCGCCATCGATCAGGATCAGGTGATGTTCTTGCCCCGACTTGGGCGGCGTCTCGTACGTGATCACGGTGTTACGCGGCAGGTGGCCCTCCACGACCTCAGCGTTCAGACCGTTCGCAGGAGGAGACACGGCGCGGCGGGTGTATCCCGTTTCGGGATCGCTCCATTCCGTCTGATGTTCAAACGGAACCTTGGGGTCAAAACTGTCTTCGACCATCATCAACAGGCGTGACATCGGTAAATCGTATGCGGCACATAAACGACCAAGGTTTTCTGCCGTAGGGCTGACGTCGCCCTTCTCCATCCGAGACAAGGTGGCGCGACTGATGCCACTGTGCTCAGACAATTGGTCCAGAGACCATCCACGCCCGCGGCGGAGTTCATTCAATCGGCTGGCAAGGCGGTTCGAGAGCGTGTCGAGCATAAATCATATAATAGAAAAAATTCCAGATATGAGAAAGATATTCCAAAACAAATAAACTGTAAATGAAAAAAGGGTGCGGAAACCTCGCACCCTTTGTGGTTTGCGTCGAATTGGAAGGTTACTTCCAGCCAACCTCGTTAAAGATCTTTTGCGCTTCGGGAATGTTCTTGGCAACTTCGGATAGGTTCACTTCGTCAGCCTTGAACTCGCCCAAGGTAGCGACAGACTCGGCCAGCGCGACACTAGGTACAGCCGGGTATTCGTCATTACCTGCCGAGAAATATTGCTGCGCCTGATCGCCTGCCAGATACTCAAGGAAGAGGATCGCGTTTTCTTTGTTCGGCGCGTTTGCCGCAACGCCGCCGCCTGACAGATTCATGTGGGCTCCATAACCTTCCTGGTTCGGGAAGACCCAGCCGATCATGTCACGGTCAGCAGACAGGCCTTTGACATCTTTGCGGATCGCGCGCGCAAAGTAATAGGTGTTCGAGACTGCGATGTCACATTCACCCGATACGATGCCGCGCAGCTGGTCGGTGTCGCCGCCCTGTGGATCACGCGCCATGTTGGCGACAATGCCTTCGGCCCAGGATTTCGCTGCGTCGGCGCCCTCGTGGGTGATGATCGAGGCCAACAGGGTCTGGTTGTACGTGTTGGTCGACGAGCGGATGCAGATCAGGCCCTTATACTCTGGCTTGGCCAAATCGGCATAAGTGGCCGGCGGGTTGGTGACGTTTTCTTTGTTGTAAAAGATAATCCGACCGCGCTGCGAAAAGCCGAACCATTGGTTGTCGCTGTCTTGCAGATTCGCGGGGATACGTTCTTCCAGGGTTGCGCTTTCGATGGCCTGCAAGATGCCTGCGTCTTTGGCGCGAGCCAGGCGCGAAGTATCAACGGTCAGCATCACGTCTGCGGGCGAGTTTGCGCCTTCGGCTTCCATCCGCGCGATCAATTCGTCGGCTTTGCCTTCGATGCGATTGATCTTGATACCGGTTGCGTCTTCGAAATCGGTATACAGACGCTCATCGGTGTCATAGTGGCGCGACGAATAAAGGTTCAGTTCCCCTTCAGCGACGGCGGAGGTGGCAATCAATGCCGACAGTGCGGCGACGATGCAGGTGGAGGAGTTCAGCATGTTGCGTCCCATTTTTGAATTCAGAGAGTGGACATTAATCCGACTGATTTGATCAATTATACGATTCCCGGCGGGATGCAAGGAAATCCGACGAAAATAGTTGGGTAAATGTCAGAAAGAGGTATTGGGTGAAACCTGAAACACTTTTTTGCACGTATTGGCCGCAGGGGCCGAGCGAGTTAGTTTGGGGTTACAGCTTTTCTGCGACAGGCAGAGTCGGATTGAGTAGTGCACGAAAAGGATCAGTTGATGCCCGAAACACTTGCGGAAAAACTGGAAAAATCAAACCTTGGACATTGGATGGCGCGCTACGAAAGCTTCATGGTTTTTGTAGGCGTCGTCGGACCATTTGCGACCCTGCCGCAACTTATGAAGCTATATTTTACGCATACAGAACACGCGACTGGCCAATCTTTGGTGTCATGGTCGCTTTATGCTGCTGTTTCGTTCCTGTGGTTCGCTTACGGTTTGATTGTTGGGAAGCTGCCGATCTATGTCGGCAATGGAATCTCAATGGTTCTGAACATCTTGATGGTGATCGGGATTCTGATTCACGCCGGGGTCACGTTCTAAAAAGCGCCGGGCGCAGGTAACCCCCGCCAAACGGCGCAGTTCCCTACATCTTTTTTCGGGTCTAGCCGCCGATGTTCGTGGAGCTGGCGCTGTGTCATGCCGGACGCGAAATTGCCGCCTTTGCGACGCGCCACCCGCTTTCTGACAATCTGAACTGTCCACGTCTAGGTTACTGTCGTTTCTTTGACTGTTTTCCAGCCTGGCGAGGCTTTGGGGCCGGCTCAGGCTCTGGGTCGGGGTCTTCACCCATGACCGGGTTTTCGGCAAGCATCGCCGCCGTCACGGCCTCCATATATTTCTGAAGCAGAATAGGGGGGGGGGCCGCAGGTGCCAGTTTGATGGTCAACCTGCTCGCGCCTTCCTGGCTGTATGCGTAGCGAGAGGAATAACTGGCATTGACCTGTGCGGCCACCGGACCCCAGCCGCCTTTGACGGATGCACTGCCTGACTTTTCCTTTTGTTTCGTCATCGAGATCGCCATTTTCACTTCGATCTCAGCTTCCTGAACGGCAAAAAACGCGGGAAGAAAACCCATCGAAACAAGGCTGAATTCTTTGCCGGGTCCACTTGGGTTGGAAAGGTCGGGCAGCATAATCTTCTGATCGGCCATGTATTTGGCAACATCGGTCGAATGACGATCCAGTTCTGATTGCGACTCGGCGACGGAAAGGGCCAGTTTTTGAACCATTTCCCTAAAGGGGACGTTTAGCAATTCCTGCCCGATACTCATCTTCGAACTCCTGTTCCAAATGCAGTCTACTTGATAATTTTAGTGGGGGACCGCCTCCTGACGGAAAATGTAACTTTTGAAGCGTTCTGGCTGATCACTTGCTTCTTTGCGTTGTTCGCAATCTGGGCCGTTTAACCATCCTGGCCCAATCCAACAAAGGCTTCGACTTTTACGTTATCGATGGTGAAATCGTCGCTGTCGTTAGATCCGGCCAGAATCTGTTCTCCCAGTGCTTACGAGAATTTCTGCGCGTCGACGATCTGCGTGTCTTTATCGTCTGCCATCACCTCGGCGGCAGCACTGGCCAATGGGTTCGTCACCGGTGGCAAACCGGCCCCGACCATCATTTCACCGCCATCCTCCAACTCATCGATCCTGTCTTCCAGGTCCGAGATGGTCTGCCTTAGTTCGTTTTCACGTGTCTCCATGGCGGTCAGCCTGTCCGAAAGAGATTTGAGCAAAAGCGTAAACGCTTCGGGCATTTCGGTAACCCGAACTTCTATCGGTTGCTTTCGATCAGAATCAGCCATCTTCGGGCCTGCCGCTCTCATCCTCGTGAACGGGTCCGGGGACAAAACGCATGCGCATGGTGGACGCGCTTTTTGAGTCGAGCGTATCGGTCTGCGTCAGCTTTGGCCCCCAAAGAAAGCTGAACAGCCTGTCTTCTTCCCCTTGCTCGCTGGACATTTCCATGACCACTTTCAGTTCAACGTCGACATCTTGCATATGATAAAAGACAGGCGGTATGCCCATGTCACGCAGTTCCTGCGGATAGTTCTAAAGTGCTTCCAACTGGTCTCTGCTCAGTTGTTCCGCGGCCTGGGCAACGCTTTTGCCGATATCGGCAACCATGTCCGTCAGAGTTGTACCAAATACTGCATGAGGGTCATCGTTGGCCAAATCAGACCTCCTGACATCATAAATCAATCAAACGTTAACACGAGAACGACTTATAACAATGAGAAATGTCAGGTTAAGACTTCGCCGCTTTTGGCGAGCGAATTACAGCGGCAGCGCATGTTTGGGCAGGCTCGCCATTCGCAGATTGTTGTCAGGCACAAAAAAACCGCGCTGAAAGGCGCGGTTCTTTAAAAGCTATTTAAGCAGTTCTTAGCCCTGACGAGCTTTGAACTTGCGCTGCGTCTTGTTGATCACGTAGACGCGGCCTTTGCGACGCACAATACGGCAATCACGGTGCCGGTTCTTGAGCGAGCGGAGCGAGTTCTTGACCTTCATGGTCTGTCTCCAATCTGCGGCGCCTTCATCAAAGACGTGGCCAGCGCCTGGGTTAGTCGGGTGCCCCGGAAGCCCGGAACAGTGAATAGATGGTGGGCGGTACAAGGATCGAACTTGTGACCCCTTCGATGTCAACGAAGTGCTCTACCGCTGAGCTAACCGCCCACTTTTCCTTTGCGTGCCCAGCCCCACAACGAAATGGGGCGCGGATCACCGCGCCGGTAGCGGGGTCTATAAAAGGAGTCGTTCAGGGGTTCAAGGGGTTTGGAAGAACAATTTTCCAGTCTATGTTGATTACGAACATGGAGTGATCATGCAGAACGCAGCCTTTGTATTGGATATGCCTGAAAACCGCAGTTCATGCGTGGTTTTTTCATCCCCTCACAGCGGGCGAGAGTATCCTGAGGCTTTTCTGAAACGTTCGGTGCTGAATCAAAACGTGATTCGATCGTCGGAAGATGCCTTTGTGGATCAACTGTTTGCCCCTGCTGCTGAATACGGTGCACCCTTGATCAAGGCTGCCATGCCGCGTGCGTATCTGGATTTGAATCGCAGTCTGGATGAACTGGACCCCGCCCTGATCAGCGGTGCGCGTAGACATGGGCACAACCCGCGAGTCGCTTCTGGGTTAGGGGTGATTCCCCGCGTCGTGGCCAACGGTCGGGCAATCTACAGCGGAAAGCTGACTATGGATGAAGCACGGTTGCGTATCGATACCTACTGGCGTCCCTATCACGCACGATTGAAATCCCTGCTGGCCGAATCGCATGAGAAATTTGGTCAGGCAATATTGGTGGATTGCCATTCGATGCCGCACGAGGCGGTCTCAATGGCCGGTACGGCGCGCAGCAAACGTCCGGATATTGTACTTGGCGATCGGTTTGGCGCGTCTGCGTCTTCGGAAATCGTGGACCTTGTTGAATCGGCCTTTGCGGCGGCGGGATTGAACGTGGCGCGAAACGCGCCGTTTGCCGGGGCCTATGTTACCCAGACCTATGGCCGTCCGGGGCGCCATCAGCACGCCATTCAGATTGAGATCGACCGCGCACTCTATATGAACGAAGAGAAGATCACGCCAAATGCCAATTTTATGGCATTTTCGAAGCTCTTGCGGCAGGTGGTGCGCGAAATCTCCAGCATCGGGTCGGAACCGGTTCGTTTGGCGGCCGAATAACCTCAGCGCAGCGCGCGGCCTTTGACGATGGCATCCGAGCCAAACCTTTGTCGGATCTCGTCGGTGGCCCGTTCCGCCTGCGATCTGCGCGCAGCGCCCGGATCAAGCAGATCGCCCGAGATGTCGGCCTGATCCGCCGAGCACAGATCAGACAAACCACATCCCAAAAGCCGGTAAGGCCCCTGATCGCCCACCTGATCAAACAACCCTTTTGCTGTACGATAGATCCTATCGGCGATCTGGGTCGCATCGCGAAGTGACACGCGTCGGGTCAGGGTTTTGTGATTGGCCTTCTTCAGTTTGAGCGTGACAACCCGTCCGGCCAGATCTTTGGCCTTGGCCCGATCCGAAACTTTCAGTGCCATACGCCACAAATGCCCGTCCAGGATCTCGGGGTTGGCCGTATCTTCAAAAAATGTGGTCTCGTTGCTGATGGATTTCATAGGCTCATGAGCCGAGACACGCCGTTTGTCCTGCCCCCGGGCCAGATGCCACAGGCGATACCCCATCGCGCCGAAGCGTTCCGTCAGCGCCTCTTGATCCCAGCGCAGCAAATCGTTGAAGGTTCGTATCCCCGCCCGGTCCAGCGATTCTTGGGCCGCTGGGCCAATACCCCAGATCAGCCGCACGGGTTTGTCGTTCAGGAACGTTGCCGTCTCGGCCTTGCCGATCACCGAAAAACCACGCGGTTTGTCGAGGTCTGACGCAACCTTGGCGAGGAACTTGTTGTGGCTCAGCCCGATGGACCCTGTCACGCCCAGCTCCTCCTTCATGCGTTTGACCAGGCGCGCCAGCATGACGGCGGGCGGCGCGCCGTGCAGGCGTTCAGTGCCTGACAGATCCATGAACGCTTCGTCCAGAGACAGTGGTTCCACGACCGGCGTCAACTCATCCATCATGGCGCGGATGTGGCGCGACACTTCGGCGTAAACGGACATGCGTGGTTTGATTACCACCGCGTCCGGGCAGAGTTGCAGCGCTTTGAACATGGGCATCGCGGAACGCACCCCCCGGATCCGGGCCACGTAACACGCCGTTGAAACCACACCCCGTTTCCCGCCACCAATGACGACAGGCTTGTCCGCAAGCTCGGGATTGTCGCGCTTTTCAACCGATGCATAGAAGGCGTCGCAATCCATATGAGCGATGGACAGGTCAAAGAGCTCGGGGTGCAACTTGACCCTGGGGCTGCCGCAGGCCGGACAGCGCCGTTCGTTTGTCAAAGGTGTCAGGCAATCTCGGCAAAGACCGGGCATCTGCGCCCTCATGCGTTCCGCAGTTGGCTAGGACGTCACTTATACCAGCTTCGGCGCTGGATCAAAGCTCCGGTTTTGCGGCAGGGCTTTCTGAAAAGAAGCCCCCCGCTGCGTGGCGGGGGGAAGTAACGAACCTCAGGAAGAAGCGGTTCGTTGGGGAGTATTGCCCTCAGAATCGCTGAATTTCCCAAGTTTCGATAGGCCGATGACGGTTTCGCAAAAACTCATAATTTGAATGTGTGTTTTCCGGCACAGGGACGATTTGGCGCGGTTTCCCCACAAAGTGACGCAAGGTCAACTTGTTATCTGGCAAACCGAACGTGCAAACCTGACGAATTGATCTGGTTCAGTCAGTGAACTTTCAAAGAATTTAGCTCTGCCAGAACGGCTTCGGCGGCCGCTTTTGGATCCTGTGCCTGATAAATCGGTCGGCCAACGACGATATGATCTGCACCATCCAGAATCGCACTGGCTGGCGTAGCCACACGTTTCTGATCACCCAGCGCAGCACCGGCGGGGCGCACACCGGGGGTGACAATCAGGCGACCTTCGGCTTGGGGTAGCGAGCGGATCAGGGCGGCCTCCTGCGGGCTGGCGATGACGCCATCTGCTCCGGCTTCCAGCGCCTTGGCGGCGCGTTCGACAACCAAATCCTGCACGTCGCCGTCTTTCAGAAGGCTGGCGTCCAGATCATCGCGGTTCAGCGAAGTCAGGATCGTCACAGCGAGGATTTTAAGGTCCTTGCCCGAAGCACCCTCTTTTGCGGCGCGCACCACATGCGGGTCGCCATGCACGGTCAGAAAATCCAGATCGAACTGCGCCAGCCCTCGTACGGCGTTTTCCACCGTATTGCCGATGTCGAACAGTTTCATGTCCAGAAAGATGCGTTTGCCGTGGTCTTGTTTCAGTTCGTTGGCCAAAGCCAAACCACCACCGGTCAGCATACCCAAACCAATTTTATAAAAAGACACGCTGTCGCCCAACCGTTCAGCCATGGCCAGACCTTGCAGGGCATTGGGGACATCGAGGGCTACGATCAGACGGTCATCGGACATGGGGCGCTCCTTTTTGGCAAACGTCTGCGTCCTAACGGGTTCGGGCGGTTCTGTCCATCTTCGAAGCTGGGCGCGGACACGTTCATTTTGTGCTATCGTGCCGGGCATTGAGCACTTGATTTCAGAGTAAGGGACAGAAAATGAAAAAGCTGGTTGTGCTGGGCGTATTGGTTGCGCTGGCTGCATGTGACGAAACCCCGCCCGAAACACCGGAAACCGGGGCTGCTCCTGCACCGACGAATGATGATCTGCGTCTTGTGGGTGGCTACAGGTCCGAGGATGATTGGTGCCAGCTTACGGGCGAAACAGCCTTTACTGGAAATTTCCTGGATCACACGGCCGATCTGGTGTCGTGCCCGACGGGAAGTGCGGCGGCGCAGTCTTTGGTGGATGATCTGGGTGCGGTTCAAGTCGCCGAGACCGGGGGTTACACCGTTTACACCATACAGCGCGAATAGCGGTGATTTCTGTGTCTTAGCCTCTTGAACCGGCAAAGATATTTCCCAGATTGAATGTGAGGCTTCGACCGATATGTGCCGCCAAGCGGGCATGTCAAAACGGGGCGCTTGGAAAAGGAGAATATCATGGACTTGAACAAGTTCACCGAGCGGGCACGGGGATTCGTGCAGGCTGCGCAGACCATTGCGCTGCGTGAGGGGCACCAGAGGCTGGAGCCCACGCATATACTCAAAGCATTAATGGATGACGATCAGGGGCTGGCCAGCAACCTGATCACACGCGCAGGCGGCGCGCCAAATCGCGTGGTTGAAGCGCTGGACGCGGCCATGGGTAAGATCCCGAAGGTCAGCGGCGACGCGAGCCAGATCTACATGGACGGCCAAACCGCCAAAGTTCTGGACGAGGCTGCCAAGATTGCCACCAAGGCGGGCGACAGCTTTGTGCCGGTCGAACGGGTGCTGATGGCGCTGTGTATGGTGAAATCCAAAGCCAAGGACGCTTTGGAGGCCGGGGCTGTATCCGCCCAGAAACTCAATGAGGCGATCAATGACATCCGCAAGGGTCGCACTGCTGACACAGCGTCGGCGGAAGAGGGCTATGACGCGCTCAAGAAATACGCGCGCGATCTGACTGAAGCTGCGGCTGAAGGTAAGATTGACCCGATCATCGGGCGGGATGAGGAAATCCGCCGCTCGATGCAGGTTCTGTCGCGCCGTACCAAGAACAACCCGGTTCTGATCGGGGAACCTGGCGTGGGTAAAACCGCGATTGCCGAGGGCATGGCCCTGCGCATCGTCAACGGTGACGTGCCGGAATCGCTGAAAGACAAGAAGCTGCTGGCGCTCGACATGGGCGCGCTGATCGCTGGTGCAAAATACCGTGGTGAGTTCGAAGAACGCCTCAAGGCCGTTTTGACCGAAGTGACCGAGGCCGCTGGTGAGATCATCCTGTTCATCGACGAAATGCACACGCTGGTTGGGGCCGGGAAGTCCGACGGTGCGATGGACGCTGCAAACCTGATTAAGCCTGCGCTTGCCCGGGGTGAGTTGCATTGTATCGGCGCGACCACGCTGGATGAGTACCGCAAATATGTTGAAAAAGACGCGGCCTTGGCGCGCCGATTCCAGCCTGTAATGGTGACTGAGCCAACCGTCGAGGATACGATCAGCATCCTGCGCGGAATCAAGGAAAAGTACGAGCTGCACCACGGTGTGCGCATCTCGGACTCGGCGCTGGTGTCGGCGGCGACGCTCTCGCATCGCTATATCACTGACCGATTCCTGCCAGATAAAGCCATCGACCTTGTTGATGAGGCAGCGTCGCGACTGCGGATGGAGGTGGATAGTAAGCCCGAGGAACTCGATCAGCTGGATCGCCAGATCCTGCAGATGCAGATCGAGGAAGAGGCGCTGAAGCTTGAAGATGACGCGGCATCGAAAGATCGCCTGGAAACCTTGCAAAAGGATCTGGCCGATCTGCAGGAGAAATCCGCCGAGATGACGGCCCAATGGCAGGCCGAACGCGACAAGCTGGCCGGTGCCCGTGATCTGAAGGAACAGCTCGACAAGGCGCGCGCTGATCTGGAAATCGCCAAGCGCGAAGGCAATCTCGCAAAAGCCGGGGAACTGTCCTATGGCGTCATCCCAGAGCTTGAGAAGAAGTTGACCGAGGCCGAAAACGCCGAAAGCAATGCGATGATGGCCGAGGAAACGGTGCGCCCGACGCAGATCGCTGCTGTGGTCGAACGCTGGACGGGTATTCCGACCTCGAAAATGCTGGAAGGTGAGCGTGAAAAGTTGCTGCGGATGGAAGACGATCTGCATTCCCGCGTGATCGGTCAGGATGCTGCGGTGACCGCTGTCGCCAATGCCGTACGTCGCGCGCGTGCGGGCCTGAACGACGAAGGTCGCCCGCTGGGCTCGTTCCTGTTCCTCGGCCCGACCGGTGTGGGTAAGACAGAGCTGACCAAGGCCGTAGCGAACTTCCTGTTCGACGACGACAATGCGATGGTCCGTATCGACATGTCCGAGTTCATGGAGAAGCATGCCGTTGCCCGTCTGATCGGTGCCCCTCCGGGCTATGTCGGCTATGACGAAGGCGGTGTGCTGACCGAAGCCGTACGGCGCAGGCCCTATCAGGTTGTGCTGTTTGATGAGGTCGAAAAAGCGCACCCGGATGTGTTCAACGTCCTTTTGCAGGTTCTCGACGATGGCGTGCTGACCGATGGTCAGGGCCGCACCGTGGATTTCAAGCAGACGCTGATCATCCTAACGTCGAATCTTGGGTCTCAGGCGCTCAGCCAGTTGCCCGAAGGTGCGGACAGCGCGCAAGCACGACGGGATGTGATGGATGCGGTCCGGGCCCATTTCCGGCCCGAGTTCCTGAACCGTCTGGACGAGACGATCATCTTCGACCGCCTCAAGCGGGGTGATATGGATGGCATCGTCGAAATCCAGATGGCACGTCTGCAAAAACGTCTGGCCGCCCGCAAGATCGAGCTGGTGCTGGACGACGGTGCCAAGGAGTGGCTGGCCAATGAAGGCTATGATCCGGTCTTTGGTGCCCGACCGTTGAAGCGCGTGATCCAGCGCGCGCTTCAGAACCCGCTGGCCGAAGCGCTGCTGGCTGGTGAGATCAAGGATGGCGAGACCGTTCCCGTCACCGCGGGTCCAGACGGGCTGATCATAGGCGACCGGCTTGGGACGTCAGACCGACCCCGTCCTGATGATGCCGTGGTGCATTAATTTCCCAACTCAGAAAACCCGCCATTCCGGCGGGTTTTTTGTTATTCTGACTTAGCCGTCCGCATTATTCGGCTAGGGCGCGCGCAACTAATACTGTTTGAACCTTTTTTGCGAGTGAATTTTCTTATGTCTCAGGAAGACGCGAACCAGAGATTGGACAAGATTGAAGACGCAATCGTCCTGCTTACGAAACTATCCACGCCCAAACCAAAGACCTTTTGGGATCGGCTTTCCACCGACAAAATTCGAGACGCCATCTACATCATCGGTATCCCGGCCCTGCTGTTCACAACCTATCTGGAATTCGACAAGTTCTATCTCAGCCGCGAGAACATCCGGCTCGAGGAAAAGCGTAATACGGCTATATCGCGACTGGACCAGCTACAGGATATCAACAGCGAGATTTATCAGCTTCAGACTCAGGGTGATGAAAATGTCGCCTTTGCGCTGATCGAAGCGAAACGCGGTCAGATCGCGCGTTTGACCGACACTGTTTATCTGACCTGGGTTGAACAGCCCGAGATGCTGAAGCGTCACGACCTCAATGCGTTGGCAGAGGCATTGTTGGTGCAGAGTCGGACTGATGACGCGTTGCGGGTTGCCAGTACAGTCGCGGTGGATGATTTGAAACCGATCGACGCGATTGACCAACAGATACTCAAGGCGCGGATTCAATTTGCGCAAGGCCCTGCTCAGGACATAGAAGCCGCGCGGCAGCACCTGCGAGAGGCTGTTCCGCTTGTTGAAGAAATCGAACGATCGGGCAGCCAGTTTCTGATGCAGGAAAAAATGTTGCAGGTGCGTCTGATTAACGAAGCCTGGCTAGGGGAGCCCTGCGAGACTTTGGCGCCAATGGCGGATGCGCTGGCAGAGCTGAGGGCGTTTAATCTGGAAGCAGGTTCTGTTGAGGATCAGTATCAATCCGCAGTCACCGTGCGTGCGGTTAGGTCCAAATGCCGTCCATGAGGGCAAGAACACCACCAGGATGGTGGAGTTCTTTCAGTCATCATTCAGTGAGTTCAAACCAACGCAAAGATCCGCGCTGGGCCTCCTGTGCCACCTGCATGTTTTGGTGCGCCAATAACAAGTGTCGCGCCGGATGCCGGCACCCGATCCAGATTGGCCAGGCATTCAATCCCAAACCGACCTGAAGGCAGCCACGCATAATGGGTGGCAAAATCTGCTGACATGCCATGATCCAGCGACAGGGTATCCACAGCAATCGATCGCGCGCCGGTGTCCTCCATCAGCATCTGCGCCGCTTCGACATGAAAGCCGGGATAGTGCTGCGCTTCGCCATCGAAGTTGCGGAATCCGTCTGTAGCGGTCTTGCTGCCCCAACCTGAATGCATCGCTACGCAGGCCCCATCGGGGATGTCTCCATTTGCTGCGATCCACGCTTTCAGATCGTCTGGTGTGACACGTGTGTCTGCATCGTCTGCCGCGCGGGCGGCGATATCCACGACGCACAATGGGGCCACCAGATCGTTGACAGGGATCTCATCAACCGAGGTGCCATCCGCCGAAAAGTGAAGCGGAGCGTCGATATGGGTGCCGGTTTGTTCATTGATCGAAAGGTTGAACAGGTTGAAACCGTGATCTGCAAAGTTGAAAGGCTGTTCAGCCGAAATACCGGGATCCCCGCCCCATGTCGGAAACTCCGGGCTGAGCGTGTGGGTCATGTCCTGGACACTGCCATGTCCTGCGGCCAGAGCTGCAGGGGCCGTGCCACCGGTTGCGACGGCGGCAACGCTTGTTGCAGCCGCAGCTTTGAAGAACCCACGCCGAGACAGCATCCTCTCTTTGACGGCGCTCATTACACAGATGTCACACATAATTCTTCCTCCCTTTCTGCAGCGATACGGCTGCAATGGCAGGCAAGCAACGCGCAGGATCGCGTGCGATACCTGCGTGACAGAGTGCAGTCTGGTAGGCGCTTTTGTAAAGGTTTCCGGAAAACAGTTCGGCCAAAGCAGTCGTTAAGAACAGCTGTACAGGCAGAATACTCCGGTCTTTGCGAGGTGTCCGATTTGAGAACGTTACAGTCACTTCGCTCAATCGTTACGCCTGTTTCGCTGGCGCTATGCTATCAGCGCATTACGTCAACACAGACATAAGTACCTAACGGAGACCCATATGGCGCATCGCTGGACCAATACTTTGACACAAGCCGACGTCACCCCGCAGGTGGCGTTCCTGAACCGGCGGCAGGTAATGGCCGGGCTGGCGGGTGTCGGACTGACCGCGATGGCGCGCCCGGCTGCGGCGCAAGACGCGCTGGAACCGAACACATGGGAAGAGATCACCACCTACAACAACTATTATGAGTTCGGGACCGGTAAAGACGATCCTGCCAAATATGCCGGATCTCTGGTGACTGAGCCCTGGAGCGTCAAGATAGACGGTTTGGTGGATCGCCCGGGCGAGTATGACTTCAAGGACATTCTGTCAGAGATGACCGTCGAAGAGCGGATATACCGTTTCCGATGCGTCGAAGCCTGGTCCATGGTCATTCCGTGGAACGGGTTCGAGCTTGCCGACTTGCTGAATATGGCCGGTGTTCAGGAAGGCGCGAAATATGTGGCTTTCGAAACTGCATACCGCCCTGATGAAATGCCCGGAACCCGCTTCCCAATTCTCGAATGGCCGTATCGTGAGGGGTTGCGCCTGGATGAGGCGATGCACCCGCTGACGATCATGGCCACAGGAATTTACGGGAAAACAATTCCGAACCAGAATGGCGCGCCTTTGCGTTTGGTGGTTCCATGGAAATATGGGTTCAAGTCGATCAAGTCGATTGTACGCATCACTCTGACCGACGTAGAGCCGCCCACAAGCTGGAACATGTCCAACCCGCGTGAATACGGATTTTACAGCAATGTGAATCCAAATGTAGATCACCCGCGTTGGTCTCAGGCGTCCGAGCGTCGCATTGGGGGCGGCCTGTTTGCCAAGCGAATCCCCACTCTGATGTTCAACGGTTATGAGGAAGAGGTCGCCAGCCTGTATGAAGGCTTGGATCTGGCCAAAAACTACTAAGACCATGCAGGCCGTGAACCAGATATTCCGCCGTATTCCGGTATGGGCCATTTACCTGCTTGGGGCGCTACCTGCGCCCTGGCTGTTCTATCTGGGACTGACCGGGGGGTTGGGCATCGACCCGATCGAAGCGTTGGAGCATCGCTATGGCGAACTGGCCCTGCAACTTCTGATCGCTGGTCTGGCAATCACGCCACTGCGCCGGTTCACTGGTTTGAACCTTATGAAGTTCCGGCGTGCGATCGGAGTGCTGACATTTTCTTATGTAAGCCTGCATCTTTTGGTTTGGCTGATCTTGGATGTACAGCTTCCCAGTCAGATCTGGGCGGACATTCTCAAGCGTCCCTACATCACGGTTGGAATGGCGGCCTTCCTTCTTTTGGTGCCGCTGGCGGTGACATCCAACAATTGGTCGGTGCGCAGGTTAGGGCCGCGTTGGCGCAAGCTCCACCGTCTGGTGTACCCAATCGCGCTATTGGGTGCCTTGCACTACGTGATGTTGGCCAAAGGGTTCCAGATCGAGCCGCTGGTCTATCTGACGATCATTCTCGCACTTCTTGCCCTGCGCTTACCGATGCCGCGACTCGTTTCCGGATCAAAGACGGCCGATTCAGCCTGACTCGGAAGCGAGTCTGTGGGTAACTGTTTGTACAAGGGTGCGGTGCTGCGAGTTTTGGGGTGTCGCAAGCGAGCTTCGGCCCCATCTTCTGTCTTTATTATCGACTAACCTTTTGATTTTGTTTTATTATTTGTTTGGTTTAAAAAAACTTTTGGATTTTTGTTTTTTTGGGTTGCGGGTTTTGGGAGTAAACCTTAGAACCCCCTTCACCGGCGCTGCTGAGGCGCTGGGACGCTGCGGAAGCGGCGGTGACGCTCGGGAGAGACCGGGGGCATCTGAGGTTAGGGTTTAGGCGGGCGCGCTGAGGTTATTGGCGCAACGGTCTGATTTTTGGCTCTGGGTGTTTTTGTTCTTTGACATTGATGGATAACTGAAGAGATATGTGGGCGGTTTGGTTCGTTTCGACGGATTGAATGTCTGTATATCGCGCTCTTAGGGGTTCGCCTCGATGATAGAGTGTCAGCTTCACTGTTTGAGTGGTTCACTGATTTCTTAGGAAATCTGTGTACATCAAACAGATGACTTTTGGTGCGTTCTCTGGCCTAGCCGGGTTGGAGGAAGCTTATTCGCGCTCAAGTAGCCGAATAGGCGGTAGCGCACTAAAGATGTGCAGAGGTTCGAACGTCAAGGATATGATGGCAACATCATTTCAACTTGAGAGTTTGATCCTGGCTCAGAACGAACGCTGGCGGCAGGCCTAACACATGCAAGTCGAGCGCCCTTTCGGGGGAGCGGCGGACGGGTTAGTAACGCGTGGGAATATGCCCAGATCTAAGGAATAGCCACTGG
>NZ_JBQFIU010000001.1:1472500-1857500 GCF_056535685.1 Ruegeria sp. BG7 | reverse complement strand
GGAAGCATGGCCATAGCGGGTGACAGCCCCGTATAGGAAGCTTTGATGGACGTATTAAGTAGGGCGGAACACGTGAAATTCTGTCTGAAGATCGGAGGACCACCTTCGAAGGCTAAGTACTCCTTGCTGACCGATAGCGAACCAGTACCGTGAGGGAAAGGTGAAAAGCACCCCGACGAGGGAGTGAAACAGTACCTGAAACCGAACGCCTACAATCAGTCGGAGGATCCTCGAGATCTGACGGCGTACCTTTTGTATAATGGGTCATCGACTTGGTCTCACGAGCAAGCTTAAGCCGTTAGGTGTAGGCGTAGCGAAAGCGAGTCTTAATAGGGCGCATGAGTTCGTGGGATCAGACCCGAAACCGAGTGATCTAGGCATGGCCAGGTTGAAGGTAAGGTAACACTTACTGGAGGACCGAACCCACATCCGTTGAAAAGGATCGGGATGAGCTGTGCCTAGGGGTGAAAGGCCAATCAAACTCGGAGATAGCTGGTTCTCTGCGAAATCTATTTAGGTAGAGCGTCATCCGAATACCCCGGGGGGTAGAGCACTGGATGGGTAATGGGGCCCCACAGGCTTACTGATCCTAACCAAACTCCGAATACCCGGGAGTACTAGATGGCAGACACACTGCGGATGCTAACGTCCGTAGTGGAGAGGGAAACAACCCTGACCTACAGCTAAGGCCCCCAATTCATGGCTAAGTGGGAAAGCAGGTGGGACGACCAAAACAACCAGGAGGTTGGCTTAGAAGCAGCCATCCTTTAAAGATAGCGTAACAGCTCACTGGTCTAAATAAGTTGTCCTGCGGCGAAGATGTAACGGGGCTCAAGCCATGAGCCGAAGCTTAGGATGCCGTAAGGCATGGTAGCAGAGCGTAGTGTGACATAGAACTCATCCTGTATTGCCGCCGGTTATGTGGTGCGCGTAAGCGCGCTCAAGTAGCCGAATAGGCGGTAGCGCAGGATAGAGTTCTTTCGATGAAGCCGGCGCGTGAGCGATCCGGTGGAGAGATCACTAGTGAGAATGATGACATGAGTAGCGACAAAGAGTGTGAGAGACACTCTCGCCGAAAGTCCAAGGGTTCCTGCTTAAAGCTAATCTGAGCAGGGTAAGCCGGCCCTAAGCCGAGGCCGAAAGGCGTAGGCGATGGGAACTAGGTTAATATTCCTAGGCCAGGAGGATGTGACGGATCACAGGTGTAGTTCAATCTTATCGGATTGATTGGGCTGCTGAGTGGTTCCTGGAAATAGCCCTCCATCAGACCGTACCCTAAACCGACACAGGTGGACTGGTAGAGCATACCAAGGCGCTTGAGAGAACGATGTTGAAGGAACTCGGCAAAATACCTCCGTAAGTTCGCGAGAAGGAGGCCCGGTTCCTAGGCAACTAGGGGCTGGGGGCACAAACCAGGGGGTGGCGACTGTTTATTAAAAACACAGGGCTCTGCGAAGTCGCAAGACGACGTATAGGGTCTGACGCCTGCCCGGTGCCTGAAGGTTAAAAGGAGAGGTGAGAGCCTTGAATTGAAGCCCAGGTAAACGGCGGCCGTAACTATAACGGTCCTAAGGTAGCGAAATTCCTTGTCGGGTAAGTTCCGACCTGCACGAATGGCGTAACGACTTCCCCGCTGTCTCCAACATCGACTCAGCGAAATTGAATTGCCTGTCAAGATGCAGGCTTCCCGCGGTTAGACGGAAAGACCCCGTGCACCTTTACTACAGCTTCGCACTGGCATCAGGATTGTGATGTGCAGGATAGGTGGTAGGCTTTGAAGCGGAAACGCAAGTATCCGTGGAGCCTCCCTTGAGATACCACCCTTCGCACTCTTGATGTCTAACCGCGGTCCGTTATCCGGATCCGGGACCCTGCGTGGCGGGTAGTTTGACTGGGGCGGTCGCCTCCTAAAGCGTAACGGAGGCGCGCGAAGGTTGGCTCAGAGCGGTCGGAAATCGCTCGTTGAGTGCAATGGCAGAAGCCAGCCTGACTGCAAGACTGACAAGTCGAGCAGAGTCGAAAGACGGCCATAGTGATCCGGTGGTCCCGAGTGGAAGGGCCATCGCTCAACGGATAAAAGGTACGCCGGGGATAACAGGCTGATACTGCCCAAGAGTCCATATCGACGGCAGTGTTTGGCACCTCGATGTCGGCTCATCTCATCCTGGGGCTGGAGCAGGTCCCAAGGGTACGGCTGTTCGCCGTTTAAAGAGGTACGTGAGCTGGGTTTAGAACGTCGTGAGACAGTTCGGTCCCTATCTGCCGTGGGTGTAGGAGACTTGAGAGGAGTTGCCCCTAGTACGAGAGGACCGGGGTGAACGATCCACTGGTGGACCAGTTGTCGTGCCAACGGCAGTGCTGGGTAGCTATGATCGGACAGGATAACCGCTGAAGGCATCTAAGCGGGAAGCCCCCCTCAAAACAAGGTCTCCCTGAGGGCCGTGGAAGACCACCACGTCAATAGGCCGGAGATGTAAGCGCAGTAATGCGTTCAGTTGACCGGTACTAATCGCCCGATAGGCTTGATTTGATCCAGTAACAGAAAGACAAATCAAACCAAAAGCATACACCGACCTTGGTTTGGATAACCGTGTCGCACCAAGCGGCACTGTTGGTTGATAAACACAACCGAGTGGCACCGCGCATTCGCAAGCGAATACGCTGCCTGCCACCCGTCGCTTTCTTGCTCCGCAAGAAAGTCGACATGGGCTTTTCCTCGGTTTGGTGGTCATAGCGCAAGTGAAACACCCGGTCCCATACCGAACCCGGAAGTTAAGCACTGCCGCGCCAATGGTACTTGGGCTTAAGCCCCGGGAGAGTAGGTCACCGCCAAACCTAGAAAAAGCCCAACAATCTCTCTAATACGATGAAAAGAACACTACCCGGCCTCAAGCAGCGTAAGCGATAGGCCAACAAACGGTCTCAAGTAGCCGAATAGGCGGTAGACCAACGCAAAGTGTCGCGGGATGGAGCAGCCCGGTAGCTCGTCAGGCTCATAACCTGAAGGTCGTAGGTTCAAATCCTACTCCCGCAACCAGCGATACTTGCGAAACCGCCTCGGCTATGTCGGTATGGGCGGTTTTTGCTTTTTTACCAGACGCTAAGGCGAGAATGCCGGCAAGATCTCCATGCAGATCAATGTCATATCCATCTTCAGACGGTGTCAGCACCACCTTGTCGATCAGAGCGCGCAGCGCCTCAGCAGCTTCGCTGCGTACGTCGGGCTCATTGAGGGCGTTGGCAAGATCGCTGACTTTGGAGTGATAGAGCCTCGACAGGTTGGGGTGCAGCACAGGTTGGGGCGCTGGCGCCGCGTTCAAGTCATTTTCCAATTGGGCTTTCCTCGCTTCCAACTCAGCCATTTTGTCTTTGACGGTCGACGCCGGCGCTCCGTCGATCAGTGCTTGAACCAGACGAGCCAGCGCGTGATTGGTCTTTGCGAGTTCGGCTTCCTTGGACGCGCGAGACGATTGGGAAGTGGCTCTCAACCGGTTGGTCTCTGCGACGAACTCTTCGCAGAAGACACTGAACAGGTCTGGGTCCATCAATTGGTCGGAGAGTGCGATGAGAACCCAGTCTTCAACTTTGGTCCTCGCGATGGACTTGTCGCCCACGATGCGTGGTTTCCTCGATGGTTTGTGGGCGGTGCATTCCTCCCGTCATGCCTTTGGAGCCAGCATCATGGACACAGAAGCCGCAAAAAGAGGTCGGTTGGGTAACGCCGAAGCTGCCATGCAAGACGCTTTGCACCCCGTTGTCATCACGCATCCTCTCAGCGGTCGGCGAGGTTTGTTCGTCAATCTTGTGTTCACGACCGAAATAAAAGGCTTGAGCGCGGATGAGTCTGCCGCGGTGCTGGCTATGATTTATGATCATTGCAAGCAGCCCGAATTCCAATGCCGCCTGCGTTGGCAGGAAGGGGATATCGCCATTTGGGACAACAGAGCGACCTGCCACAAAGCGATCAACGATTACCATGGGTTTCGACGCCTTATGCACAGGGTGACGGTGGAAGGAGACGCTCTGACGCAATGATGCAAGTGGCACACGGCGAATTTCTGCGACTCAGTTGGAGAGCCGACACGCTATGAATCTCTTCGATTCCCTGTGATTGCTTTTTGATGAGGTGCCCAGCTTCGTGGTTTTAGCCATGTTTTCTTACCTTTAAAGCGCGTTAAGAGTTTTTTCTTGTCATACTTGGAACGTTCCACTAGAAAATTGGAACGTTCCAAATTCGGGGAAATCAGATGAACTGGGCTTTTGTCGGAGCGAGTACGATAGCTTCACAACACATGCTGGGCGCGGTGCGTCATCAGACAAGCAACGAAGTGACCTGGGTCGTCAGCAATTCGCCTGACCGGGTGCAAACCTGGGCCAATGAACACGGTATTCCCAATGCGACCACAGACTTGGACGCTGCATTTGCTGACGAGAATGTTCAGGCTGTTTATATTTCCTCAACCAATGAGAAACACCACGGCCAGGCAATGGCAGCCATTTCGGCTGGTAAGCATGTACTGTGTGAAAAGCCGCTTGGGATGACGCAAGCGGAAGCTATCGAGATGGTGCGTGCGGCCGACACGGCTGGCGTGACATTTGGAACCAATCATCACCTGCGTTGCTCTGGCAGCCATCGCGCAATTCGTGACCTAATTGCAGCCGGGCGCGTCGGAGACGTTCTCTCGCTACGAATCCATCACGCAGTGCATCTGCCGGGTAACTTGCAGGGGTGGCGTATAAACTCTGCGGATGCTGGTGGCGGCGTGATCCCCGACATCGTTGTTCATGATGCAGATGTCACCCGCTTCCTGCTCAATGAAGACCCGGTGTCTGTCGTCGCGCAAATGGCCAGTTCCGGGATGGGGCAGGGCGTCGAAGACTCCTGCATGTCTGTCTGGACGATGCCCTCGGGCGCAATGGTCATGACACATGAAAGTTTTACGCACCCGTTTGCCGGGTCGGACCTTCAAGTTCACGGAACCAAGGGTTCGATTTTTGCGGATGGCGTCATGACGCAGCGACCGGTTGGGTCGATCAATCTGGTGACTGAAGCCGGAAGCGAAGAGATCCCGTTTTCGGATCATTCGCTTTACGTTCAGGGCGTATCAGAATTTGTCGCCGCGACCATAGACGAAGGTCGCCCGGCGGCTGACGGGCCCGATGGCGTGAAATCGTTGTCCGTGGCGCTTTGTGTGCGAGAAGCCGCAGCCTCGGGTCGGCGTATCAATGTAGATTATGGTGGTTTCTGATGACCAAGCTGGTTTCTGTTTCCGAGGCCGTTTCTCGCATCCCGGACAATGCGGTCGTCTCTGTGTCATCGTCTTCGGCTCTGGGTTGCCCTGATCTTGTTCTAAAGGCGATTGGAGAGCGGTTTCGCACTGAAGGGCATCCGCGCAACATTACAACGCTGCACCCTATTGCTGCAGGGGATATGTATGGCGTAAAGGGCATGGACTATCTGGCGCAGGATGGACTGCTAAGTCGCGTTCTCGCCGGATCATACCCGTCGGGCCCTTCCAGCCTTGAGATGCCGAAAATCTGGAAAATGATCGTCGAAGATCGAGTGGCTGCATACAACGTACCATCGGGAATTCTGTTCGATATGCATCGCGAAGCCGCAGCGCATCGACCTGGTGTTCTGACGCAGGTCGGGCTTGACACTTTCGTGGATCCTGTTCGCGAAGGATGCGCGATGAACGAGCGTGGTGCGACGGTTCCCATCGTTAATCGCAAGGAATTCGACGGTCAGACTTGGTTGCACTTCCCAAATATCAACCCGAACGTTTGCGTTTTGCGCGCAACTACGGCGGATGAGTTTGGCAACCTGACCTATGAACATGAAGGTGCCTATCTGGGCGGACTGGAGCAAGCGATTTGCGTGCGCAACCACGGTGGGCTCGTGATCGCACAGGTTCAACGTGTGACTGCTGCAGGTAGCTTGCGCCCCCATGACGTGCGCGTGCCGGGGCATCTGGTCGATCTGATCGTTGAAGACCCAGAGCAGATGCAAACGACAGAGACGCCCTATGACCCGGCGATCTCTGGCCAAATTATGCGCTCTTGGGACAGTTTTTCGCTGGCCGAGCACGGTGTCGAGAAGGTCATCGCACGACGGGCTGCCCAAGAACTGCGCAGCGGCATGAGCGCCAATTTGGGCTTTGGGATCAGCGCAATGGTTCCGCGTGTCTTGTTGGAGGAGGGCCATCCTCAGGCGGTAACTTGGGCGATTGAACAGGGGGCCGTCGGTGGTGTCCCACTAACCGGCTTTGCCTTTGGGTGCGCATCCAACGCGCATGCCTATGTGCCGTCACCACAGCAATTCATCTATTTCCAGGGCGGCGGGTTCGATATGTCGTTCCTCTCGTTCCTCGAGGTCGATGTCGAAGGCAACGTGAACGTCTCCAAACTTGGTAAAAAACCCTATTTGACAGCAGGGTGCGGCGGTTTCGTCGATATAACCACGCGGGCCAAAAAGATCGTGTTCTCGGGCTGGTTCGAAGCTGGCGCCAAGATTGATCTGGCGGATGATGGTATCCGTGTGAATGCCCCCGGAAAATTCACCAAGATGGTGGATCAGGTCGAACATGTCACATTCTCGGGCCGCCGTGCCCAGGAAACCGGTCAGGATGTGCTCTATGTAACCGAGCGTTGCGTTATTCGCCTGACGGATCAGGGGCTGGTCGCGACGGAAATCATGCCCGGCATTGAGGCGCAGCGCGATATTGCCGAAGCTTCAGGCGGTCGCGTCAAAGTCGCGGAAAACGCGGTTCAGATGCCCAAGTCGCTATTTGCAGTTGGCCCGATGGGGATGACACTTTGAGCAAACTGCGCATTCATATCGAGGGTGCAACCGCCGTCCTGACTTTGGACAACGAGGCCAAGCTCAATGCGTTAACTTTAGATATGCTGCACGCGCTGGAAGCTGGCCTGACAGAGGTCGAGCGTGACGTATCTATTCGTGCGCTTGTTCTGACCGGCGCGGGTGAAAAAGCGTTCTGTTGTGGGGCCGATATTGGCGCTTGGGGTGGTCTGAGCCCCGCCGAATTCGCGCGCCATTGGGTCCGTGATGGACATCGCATCTTTGACCGCCTGGCGCGGATCGGCAAGCCAACAATTGCTGCGATCAACGGTCATGCGTTCGGCGGTGGGCTAGAGCTGGCCAGTTGCTGCGATCTGCGCCTGATGACCCCGCGGTCCACGTTGGCTTTACCTGAAGCTCGGGTCGGGATTGTACCCGGCTGGTCCGGGACACAGCGGTTGACCCGGCTGATCCCCGAAGCTACGGTGAAAGAGATGGCCCTCTTTGGGCGCCGTATTGGTGCTGACCGCGCCGTGGCCTTGGGCTATGCGACCGAGGTGACTGACGACGCTCTGGCGCGCGCGCTTGAGATCACCGCCGAACTAAGCGACCTTTCGCCTCGCGCCACCGAAATCTCAAAAAACATGATCCATGCAGCGGTCGGTGAAGACACTCATGCCGTGGTCGAAGCCCTTGGTAGCGCAGCGATTGCCGCCTCAGCGGACCGCGAAGAAGGCGTTGCCGCGTTCATTGAAAAACGTAACCCCACATTTTCGGGCCTTTGACAATATGAAAGATATCACCATCAACCCTGCTATCCCGTTCGAGTTGCCGCCGTTGTTCGAAGGTCGGCATCTCATCGATGGCAGGTGGCAGAATAGCGCGTCGGGTGAGACGTTCGAACGACGCTCACCCTCGCACGGGCACATCGTCAGCCGTTCGGCGTTGGGTGGCGAGGCTGAAGCCGAGGCCGCGATCCAGGCGGCGCGCAAGGTGTTCGACAGCGGTTATTGGAGCCGCGCATCCGGCAAAGAACGGGCAGCGGTTCTTCTGAGAGTTGCAGAACTGATCGAGCAGAACGTCGACCGCATCGCCCTGATCGAAACGCTGGAGAGTGGCAAGCCGATCAGCCAATCCAAGGGCGAGGTAGGAGGTGCCGCAGACCTTTGGCGTTATGCTGCCTCGTTGGCGCGCAGTACGCACGGTGACAGTCATAACACTCTCGGCGCAGACATGATGGGTGTCGTGTTGAAGGAACCCATTGGGGTCGTGTCCATCATCACGCCATGGAATTTCCCGTTCTGGATCCTCAGTCAGAAGCTCCCCTTTGCATTGGCCGCTGGTTGCACTGTTGTTGTGAAGCCGTCTGAGATGACACCGTCGACAACCTTGATGCTTGCCGAGCTGTTGGTCGAAGCCGGTTTACCCGCAGGTGTCTGTAATGTCGTGCTTGGTTACGGCGTTCCCGTCGGACGCACTATGTCCGGCCACGACAGCGTGGATATGGTCAGCTTTACCGGCTCGACAGCCGTGGGCAAGACGATCAGCGTGGTTGCATCGGACACGCTTAAGAAAGTTGCGCTGGAGCTTGGGGGCAAAAACCCGCAGGTCATCTTTCCTGATGCCGATCTGGATGCAGCGGCGGATGCCGTTGTGTTCGGTGTTTATTTCAATGTCGGCCAGTGCTGCAATTCAAGCAGTCGTATCATTGTGCACGAAGATATCGCCGACGATTTCCGTGAGCGAGTCGTTGCCTTGTCGCGCAAAGTCAAATTCGGCGATCCACTGGACCCGACAACGCAAGTCGGAGCTATTGTAACACCGGAGCACAACTCAAAAATCGACGCTTATGTCAAACAGGCGCGGGCGTCCGGTGCGACTATCGATCTGGGTGGTGAGCCGCTGGAGGTCGAAGGCCTCGGTGCTCAGTTTTATCAGCCGACTGTGATTTCCAACGTCTCGTCCGACATGCCCATTGCCCGTGATGAGGTATTCGGGCCGGTTCTGTCCGTTTTGACTTTCAAAACACTGGACGAAGCCATCGCGCTCACCAATGATAGCGCTTACGGTCTGTCGGCAGGGGTCTGGAGCGAAAACGTTCACACCTGCCTAGAGTTTGCCCGCCGAGCAGAAGCGGGAACGGTCTGGACCAATACCTGGATGGACGGGTTCCCCGAGGTCGCTTTCGGTGGGGTCAAACAATCCGGGCAGGGGCGGGAAATCGGACGATATGGGTTCGAGGAATTCTTCGAAGTGAAATCAGTGGTCATGCGCGTCGGCAACAGCCGGGCGCCATGGGTTCCACACGACTAAGACCGGGCACCAGATTGGTCCCGAGTGAGAATAACGCATTAAGGGAGGAAACAAGAATGCGTAAATTTTTGAATACAAAATCGCTGTTTGTGGCAGGTCTACTGTGCACGACCAGCCTTGCGCACGCTGAAGACGTGGAAGTTCTGCACTGGTGGACTTCTGGCGGCGAGGCTGCAGCATTGAACGTTCTCAAGGACGACCTTTCCGGACAGGGCATCGGCTGGACCGACATGCCTGTTGCAGGTGGCGGTGGTGAGCAGGCGATGACCGTTCTGCGCGCACGCGTCACCGCAGGCAACGCTCCAACAGCCGTTCAGGCTCTGGGCTTTGACATTCTGGACTGGGCCGATCAGGGCGCGCTGGCCGATCTGAACGAAGTGGCAGCCCAGGAAGGTTGGGATGACGTCGTCCCAGATGCGCTGAAAGCCTTCGCCAAGCATGACGGCAAATGGGTCTCGGCTCCTGTGAACGTGCATTCGACCAACTGGGTCTGGGCTAACAAGGCGGTGCTGGACGCCAACGGCATTGCACAGCCCACCAACTGGGAAGAATTCGTCGCCGCAGTTGAGGCGTTGAAAGCCGCTGGTGTCACCCCGATCGCGCATGGTGGTCAGGCATGGCAGGACGCGACCGTGTTCGATGCTATCGCGATGTCGACGCTGGGGCCTGACGGCTACAAAGCGGCTTTCATCGACTTGGACGAGGAAACGCTGGGTGGCGACGCGATGAAAGAAGCGTTTGACCGTATGGCCTTTATCCGCGACAACGTGGATGAGAACTTCTCGGGTCGTGACTGGAACCTGGCGACAGCGATGGTCATCAACGGCGAAGCCGGCTTCCAAATGATGGGTGATTGGGCCAAAGGCGAATTCCTAAACGCGGGCAAAGTGCCGGGCGAAGACTTTTTGTGCTTCCGCTTCCCGGGTACTCAGGATCAGGTCACCTTCAACGCTGACCAGTTCATGATGTTTGATCAGGGCGGTACGGTATCGGCCGAGCAAGCCGCGCTGGCCAGCGCGATCCTGTCGCCATCCTTCCAGATTGCCTTTAACAAGGTGAAGGGCTCTGTCCCGGCTCGTACTGACGTGGATGGAAGCGATCTGGATGCGTGTGGTCAGCAGGGCATGAAAGATTTGGCCGCCGCGGCTTCGTCAGGCAACCTGTTCGGCTCGATGGCACACGGACATGCCGCGCCGGCGTCAGTCAAGAACGCCGTCTATGACGTGGTGACCGCCCACTTTAACGGCGAGTACGGCAGCGAAGATGCCGTGACCGAACTGGTTGACGCCGTTTCGATCGCCAAGTGATCCACAATTGATCCTCCCGATGGGGCGGCGGTCTGGCCGCCCTTTCACCAAACGGGCGCAAAAGCTCCGATCTAACACGACTCGAACGAGGAGGGCGCGCCATGGCTGCTTCAGCCGACGCGGATTTTAAGACACGCCTTCAGAACTGGATACCCAAGCTGGTCCTGTCACCGTCGCTGGCGATGATGCTGGTCTTTGTCTACGGGTTCATTCTGTTTTCGGTCTACCTGTCATTCACCGACAGTCGCATCCTGCCGTCCTTTGGATGGGTCGGATGGGAAAACTACGACAAACTGTGGCGGCTGAGCCATTGGGAAACCTCGTTGATCAATATGGGGATTTTCGCGAGCCTATATATCGTGATCTGCACCTGTATCGGCCTGGGCCTGGCGATCTTCCTTGATCAGAAAATCCGGGGGGAAGGGCTGCTGCGTCCCATCTACCTCTATCCGATGGCTCTGAGCTTCATCGTCACCGGTACAGCCTGGAAGTGGTTCCTTGACCCTGGCATCGGGTTGGAAAACGTGATGCACACATGGGGTTGGACCAGCTTCGAGTTCGACTGGATAAAAAACCGTGATTACGCCATCTACACAGTGGTTCTAGCAGCCGTCTGGCAGACGAGCGGCTTCGTGATGGCAATGTTTCTGGCTGGCCTGCGTGGGATCGACAACGAAATTCTGCGGGCTGCGCAAATGGACGGGGCCTCGAACTGGAACCTCTATCGCCGGATCATTATCCCGCAACTACGACCAGCCTTCTTGTCGGCCTTCGTGATCCTCAGCCACCTGGCGATCAAGACCTTTGACCTTGTCATCGCCCTGACCGGGGGTGGCCCCGGTCGCGCCACAGAACTACCCGCGACCTTCATGTATTCTTACACGTTCACGCGAAACCAGATGGGGATCGGTGCGGCCTCGGCCACGATCATGCTGATGACCATTGCGGCGATCATGATCCCCTATCTTTACGCCGAATTGCGGGAGAAACGCTGATGTCTCAAGCTACTCAGGATACCGCAATCCGAACGGGCCGCGTTACGCGCACGTTGATCTATCTGGTGCTGCTTCTGTTCGGTCTGTTCTACCTGCTGCCGCTCTATGTCATGCTGGTGAACTCGGTGAAGCCATTGGAAGAGATCACCGGCGGCGGCATGATGAACCTGCCGCATGTGTTCACGATTGAGCCGTGGCTCAAGGCGTGGTCCTCGGCTCAGATCGGGGTCGATCCAACCGGATTGAAGCCGTATTTTTGGAACTCGATCAAGATGGTGGTTCCAGCGGTGATCGTCTCGACCATACTTGGTGCGTTGAACGGTTACGTGCTGACGAAATGGCGCTTCAAGTACGACACTATCCTATTCGGTCTGATGCTGTTTGCCTGCTTCATCCCGTTTCAGATCGTCCTTATCCCGATGGCGCGGATGCTGGGCATCATCGGGCTGGCTGGCACCACTTGGGGTCTAGCGCTGGTTCATGTGGTCTATGGGATCGGCTTCACCACGCTGTACTTCCGCAACTACTATGCCGTATTCCCGACCGAGCTGATCCGGGCGGCGCAGATCGACGGGGCAGGGTTCTTCCAGATCTTCTGGCGCATCCTTCTGCCCAGTTCTGGACCGATCGCCGTGGTTTCAATCATCTGGCAGTTCACCAACATCTGGAATGACTTCCTGTTCGGTGCGTCCTTTGCGGATGCCAACAGCCAACCGATGACGGTGGCGTTGAACAATCTGGTGCAGTCATCAACCGGTGTGAAGGAATACAACGTTCATTTTGCAGGCGCCATTCTGGCGGCCATGCCAACTCTGCTCGTCTACATCGTGGCCGGTCGATACTTCGTCCGCGGCCTGATGGCGGGTTCGGTGAAAGGATAAGACCTCATGGGTTTTCTAGACATAGACAACGCGACCAAATCCTACGGGGCGGTTGAGGTTCTGCACAAGGTCGACATCTCGGTGCAGGAAGGAGAGTTCCTGGTTCTGGTCGGTCCCTCGGGCTGTGGCAAATCCACTCTGCTGAACATGATCGCGGGGCTGGAAGAGATCACCAGCGGCGAAATCCGCATCAAGGATCAGGTGATGAACGGGGTGCACCCGTCCAACCGCAACATTGCCATGGTTTTCCAAAGCTATGCTTTGTATCCCAATATGACGGTCGGGCAGAACATCACTTTCGGACTTGAGATGCATGGTGTGCCCAAGCCTGAACGCGACAAAGCGATGCAAGAAGTTGCCAAGCTCTTGCAGATCGAGCAGTTGCTGGATCGTAAGCCCGGTCAGTTGTCGGGCGGTCAGCGCCAGCGGGTTGCGATGGGTCGCGCGTTGGTACGGAACCCTGATGTATTTCTGTTCGATGAACCGCTCTCGAACCTGGATGCCAAGCTTCGCGTCGACATGCGAACCGAGATCAAAAAGCTGCATCAAAATCTCGGGACCACCATCGTCTATGTGACGCATGACCAGATCGAGGCGATGACGCTTTCAAGCCGGATCGCCGTGATGAACGGCGGTTATGTCCAACAGCTGGGTACGCCGCAGGAAATCTATGACACACCTGCGAATATCTTCGTCGCAACATTCATGGGCTCGCCTGCGATGAACGTGGTACCGGCCAAGGTTGCGGTTTTGAATGGCCGCCCTCATGCAGGGGTCGCTGTTCACGACGGATCTATGGCGCAACTTCCGTTCAGCCAGGACAACTTGGCCGCATGGGATGGGCGCGAGATCTTGTTGGGAATCCGCCCTGAGACAATCACCGATATGGATGGCGCGGATCGAAAGTCGTCGAACATCGCGCAGATGGCCAACCGTATCGTGGTGACGGAGCCCGCTGGATCGGACACCTTCGTCTCGATGCAATTGGGCGGACGAGATGTGATCGCGCGTATGCGTTCGGATGCCGAAGTGGCACCGGGTCAGGATTTCAACTTTGCAGTGAACATGGAAAAGGCCGTGGCTTTTGATCCCGAAAGCGAGATGCGGATCCTTCCATGAATCGAGCTGACGTCATAATCATTGGGTCGGGTATCGGGGGGGCAACACTGGCTGCGGCGTTGGCTCCGTCCGGTCGTCGCATTCTGATCCTTGAACGAGGCAAGCGATTGCACCCCTCGCCGCTAGATCGAGACCCAAGGGCGATCTTTGCCAATGGGCACTTTCGCCCCGATGAAACATGGCTGGACGGAGCAGGCAAACCTTTCAACCCGGGAAACTACTACTGCGTTGGTGGAAATTCCAAGTTCTACGGCGCAGCTTTGATACGCTATCGGAAAGAGGATTTTGAGCCGCGTCAGCATATGGGTGGCTATTCGCACGGTTGGCCCATGCCCTATGAAGAGCTGGAGGCGGATTACACCACCGCGGAACAGCTTTACGACGCACGTGGGACCACCAAAGAGGACCCCACCGAACCGCCGCACAGTAGGGGTTATCCGCACCCACCTGTGCCGGATGAGGTTGATATTGCAGACCTGAGGAACCGGCTAAGCCACGCAGGCCTGACGCCATCCTCAGTGCCTTTGGGCGTGGATATCGAAACCTGGTTGCGGGCTGGGCAAACAACTTGGGATGCGTTTCCCAATACATGCGGCGGCAAAATGGACGCCGAAACCTGTGCCCTCGCCGAGGCATTGAAGCATGGGAATGTCGAGCTGCTAACTGACGCGCGTGTCCGAAAATTGAAGGCTGATGCCATTGGTCGTGTCACAAGTGTCGAAGTTGATGGCCACGGTACCCTGCGTGCGCCGGTCATCGTGCTTGCAGCAGGTGCGGTACAGTCCTCGGTACTGTTGCTGCAATCCGCGAACGACAATTGTCCAATCGGTCTTGCCAATCGGTCCGATCAGGTCGGACGGAACTTCATGAACCACAATTGTTCGGCGGTGCTGGCCCTTCATCCGCTGCGCCGAAACAGGGCGATCTATCAAAAGACATTGATGTTCAACGACTATTACAACAGCGACGGACAGGGTGGCTTGCCTTTGGGCAACATTCAGATGTTGGGAAAGATCACTGGGCCGATCCTTGCGTCGCAAACCCATCTACCGGGGCCAATTGCAGCACTGATCGCAAATCGCAGTTTTGATTTCTATGCTATGTCCGAGGATCTGCCGAACCCAGAAAGCCGGGTGACGGTCGAAGGTGACCAGATCAAGCTGGATTGGAAACGCTCGAATTGGGCTGCGCACGAGGCCTTGGTTGCGCGGCTAAAGGCGCATCTGAAGCAGGCCGGGTTTCCCGTGGTACTGTCGCGACCATTTGATCGGCGAACTCCGTCGCATCAATGCGGAACTGCACGGATGGGCAATGACCCGGCAAGCAGTGTCGTCGACACGTTCTGTCGCAGCCACGACCACAAGAACCTGTTCATCGTCGACGCGTCAGTTCTTCCGACATCTGCGGCGGTGAATCCGGCCCTCACTATAGCCGCACTCGCACTCCGCTCGGGGCGTCATATCATTGAAACGGAGTTCGCCGCATGACCGGAACAGCATTGGTGACCGGAGGACAACAGGGCATTGGACTAGGGGTGGCGCGCGCCTTGATCGCGGTGGGGTACAAGGTCGCAATTGCCTCTCGCTCGGAGCCCGACAAACCAGTCGTTAAGGCAGCTTTGGCAGAGCTTGGCCCAAGCGCAATTTATGTGCAGCACGACGTGTCCGACATTGATCACGTTCCGGCGCTACTGGATCTGATCGAAGCCGATTTGGGCCCGATCACCGCGTTGATAAACAACGCAGGGGTTGGGGCGCCAGTGCGGGGCGACATGCTGGATCTGAAGCCCGAGAACTGGGACTTCGTGCAGAATATCAACCTGCGTGGCGCGTTTTTTCTGGCGCAAGAGGTGGCCCGGCGCATGTTGGAGCAGCCTCAAGATACCTATCGTTCGATCACCTTTGTCACCTCTGTCAGCGCGACAATGGTATCGATCGAACGCGCCGAGTACTGCGTGTCCAAGGCAGCCGCAGCGATGATGGCTCAGTTGTTCGCAGTACGCTTGGCCCCCGAAGGCATCGGCGTCTTTGAGCTGCGACCGGGCATCATCGCGACCGAGATGACGGCGGGCGTGCGCGACAAGTACACCGACCGTATCGAAGGCGGTCTTGTTCCCGCGGCACGCTGGGGTGAGCCCGAGGATATTGGGTCCGTTGTCGTCCCACTGGTTCAGGGGCATATGCACTTTGCGAACGGTGCCGTCATCCCGGTGGATGGCGGCTTGTCGATTTCACGTCTGTAAGTCAGGGCATATAAGAATGTCTGAAGGATATGATTTCATTGTCATTGGGGGCGGCTCGGCAGGCTCGGTTATCGCTGCGCGTCTTTCCGAAGAACCGTCGGCGCGTGTGCTGTTGCTAGAGGCCGGCTCCACCGACCGTCACCCGTTCTTCCACCTACCAGCCGGGTTCGCGAAGATGACCAAGGGTATCGGCAGCTGGGGCTGGTCCACGGTTCCGCAAAGGCACATGCAGAACAAGGTCTTCAACTACACCCAGGCCAAGGTGATCGGCGGAGGGTCTGCAATTAACGCGCAAATCTACACGCGGGGTGCAGCTCAGGATTACGATGCCTGGAGACAGATGGGGTGCGAGGGGTGGAGTTATGCCGACGTGCTGCCCTATTTCAAAAAGTCCGAAGACAACGACACCTACGACGACGAATTTCACGGCAAGGGCGGACCGCTGGGCGTGTCCATGCCCGCAGCACCTTTGCCAATCTGCGACGCCTACATCAAGGCCGCAGGGGAAGTGGGGATTCCCGAAACGCGCGATGTGAATGGGGCGAAACAGGATGGCGCGGGGTACTATCAGCTGACCCAGCGCAATGCGCGGCGATCCTCTGCTGCGATGGCGTTTATCGCGCCGAACCTCAGCCGCCCGAACCTGACCGTGCGCACCGGCGCACAGGTCCGCCGCATTATGGTGGACAAAGGCAGGGCGACTGGTGTCGAGATGATGAATGGGGACAAGATCTCCGCCGCGAAAGAGGTCATTCTGTCCTCAGGTGCCATCGGTTCGCCGCGCTTGTTGCAACTGTCGGGAATTGGCCCCGCGGATCATTTGGACAGCCTTGGCATCGACGCGGTTTTTCATCAGCCGCAGGTGGGCGCGAATTTGCAGGACCATCTGGATTTGTATTCCATCTGCGAAGTGACCGGCCCGCACACCTACGACCGTTTCGCTAAGCTGCACCTTTCAGCTTTTGCAGGCCTGCAATACCTTTTCACCCGCAAGGGACCGGTCGCGTCCAGCCTGTTCGAAACGGGTGGATTCTGGTACGCAGACCCGGATGCGCGTTCACCGGATCTTCAGTTGCATCTGGGGCTTGGTACCGGCATTGAGGCAGGGGTCGAGGCGATGCCCAACGGTGGGGTTACACTGAACGCCTGTTTTTTGCGACCCAGATCACACGGAACCGTCCGGTTGCAAAGTTCAGACCCCGCGATGATGCCGCTTATAGATCCCAACTATCTGGCGGATCCCTACGATCGCGAGATGTCCATTCGGGGGCTGAAGCTGGTGCAGAACATCCTCGCTCAGGATGCGCTGAAGCCGTACATCTTGGCAGAACGTTTGCCGGGTCCGGATGTGCGGACCGAGCAGGAGTATTTCGATTTTATCTGTGTACACTCCAAAACATCGCACCACTGCGCTGGTACCTGTCGTATGGGCAGCGATGCCGAAGCCGTTCTGGACCCGCGCCTGCGGTTCAATGGGATCGAAGGGCTTCGCGTCGCGGATGCGTCGATTATGCCGACGGTCAATTCATCGAACACCAATGCACCTACAATCATGATCGGGGAAAAAGCTTCCGACATGATCAAACAAGATCAGGGTTTCTAAAAATGATCCGCCATATCGTACTGACCAAGTTCCGCGCCGACGTGACCGAGGAGACAATCGGAGCCATCTACAAAGGTCTCGAGGACGTGTCAAAGGCCCTTCCCGGGGCCAGCGGGTTTACCGGGGGCCGCAGTGAGAGCCCCGAGCAGATCGAACGCGGATACATGCATGGTTTCGTGATCGACTTCGACGATTGGGCCGCGTTAGAGGCCTATCAGAACAACGAAACGCACAAGGCGCTGGGCGCGCAACTGGTCGAGAACGCGGTGGGTGGCATCGACGGCATTCTGGTTCTGGATTTGGAGGTTTGAGACAATGAAATTGATTTTGCCAAATCCTGAGGGGCAGCTGGAACCCTATGCGCTGACCGGAACGCCGATAGTACCGCGCAAGCCGCAGGTGCCTCTGACGCGCACGGCCTTTGCGGCGGCTCATGTGGTTTCAGACCCGCTGGTGGAACGTAATCCCTGGGATGGGCGTCCCGCAGTTGATTGGGAAGCGACCCTGCGATTTCGTCAGGGACTCTGGGATCAGGGGCTGGGTCTGGCCGAAGCCATGGATACCGCACAACGGGGTATGGGCGTCGATTGGGAGACCGCGCTGGAGCTGATCCAGCGCACAATGAAGGCTGCGCAGGCGCATCCGTTGTCGCCTCGGGTGGCTTGTGGGGCAGGGACTGATCACTTGCCTCTAAGCGCGTTGAACACAGCGGGTGAAATCCTGTCAGCCTACGAGCATCAGGCCGAGGCGATCGAAGCCGGCGGAGGGCAATTGATCCTCATGGCGTCACGCTCCTTCCCATCGATCAAGGCAGGTCCAGACACCTACCATGACGTATACCGCGCGCTGATCGATGGGGCTGCGGAGCCTGTAATCCTGCACTGGCTGGGCGATATGTTCGATCCTGCATTGACGGGCTATTGGGGTAGCACGGACATCAACGCGGCCAGCGACTTTGTGCTGTCCCTGATAAACGAAAATCCCGCCAAGGTTGATGGGATAAAAATATCCTTGCTGGATCAGGCACATGAAGAAAACTTCCGCGCGCGGTTGCCGGACGGCGTGCGCCTCTACACTGGTGACGATTTCGACTACGCCGATCTTATTGCCGGGGATGGAACGCATTTTTCCCACGCTCTACTCGGCATTTTCGCTGCTATCGCCCCCGCCGCCAGCCAGGCGCTTGAGGCGTTGGCTATGGGCGACATGGATCGCTACAACGCGCTGTTCGCACCGACTATTCCCCTCAGTCGAGAGATTTTTAAGGCTCCGACGCGGTTCTACAAAGCCGGGATTGCCTGTCTGGCATGGCTGAACGGAGCCCAGTCCCATTTCATCATGCCGGGTGGGTTCCAATCCAGCCGTGACATCTGCCACTACGCGCAAGTGTTCAGATTGGCGGATCAGGCCGGTTTACTCTCAGACCCTGAACTGGCTAAAGCACGGATGACCACGCTTCTCAGCTTGCATGGAGTTGAACAATAGCCTGAATGCGAAGACCCACGATCATAGATGTCGCCAACTCGGCGGGCGTTTCCAAGTCGACGGTAAGCCTTGTTTTGCAGGGCAGTCCGCAGGTGAAGCCGGAGACACGCAAGCTCGTCCATACCGCGATGAAAGAGATCGGGTATGTCTATAACCGATCGGCGGCAAATCTGCGATCCACGGGAACGGCGCTAATAGGTTTGGTGATAAACGACCTGACCAACCCGTTTTTCACTGAGTTTGCGACTTCGTTACAGATGGCGCTGGCGTCCCGAGGCTATGCGGTCGTATTGGCGAACACAAACGAAGACCCCGAACTTCAGGATCAGGTGGTGGGCGCGATGCTTGAGCACGGTGTTTCTGCTTTGATCCTATCGCCTGCTTATGGCGATGTCACAAACACCCTCTCCGCGGTAGAGCGAGCTGGCATTCCGTTGATGCAAGTCTTGCGACAGGTTGAAAGCGAAACTTGCAGATTTCCCTTTATCGCTCCTGATTACGCAGAGGGTGGACGCGCGGCAACGCAGTACCTGATCGAAACGGGCGCGCGGAACATCGCCTTTGTCGGTGGTCTGGATGGTGCCGAAGTCACTCAGGAAAGACTGTCCGGCTATATCAGTGCGATGAAAGACAACCACTTGCAGCCTATTGTAAAAACAGGGGAATCCAGCCGATCATTTGGACATGAAGCAACGGTCAACCTCTTCAAAGAGCATCCTGCGTGCGATGCCGCAGTCTGTTTCAATGATCTTGTTGCTTTTGGGATGATTAATGCCTGCCATGAAACTCAGATAAAGATTGGCACGGAGTTTCAGATTGTCGGTTTCGACGACATCAAGGAAGCATCAGAATGCTGGCCAGCTTTGTCTACCGTACACTGCGGCGTCTCTGAGTTTGGAGAACAAGTTGCGGACACTGTTTTGCTGTGGTTGCAGGATGGTGCCACGCCAGCGCAATGCACGCGGACTTCAACGCGTTTGGTATTGAGGCAAACTACGAAAGACACGGTGTAGCAAAAGACTATACCAGCCTTTGTCGAGAGGTCTTGTCAGAAGAGCCTTGGTTGAGCGGGGCAGGGTACTCTCGTAGCCTTCGCGCATGATTAAACAGCCGCCATTAAAGTACCTTAAAACCAGCCCCGAGATCATCCGCCTAGCAGTGATGCTGTACATCCGTTTCCCGCTCGCGCTTCGGAATGTCGAAGATCTGCTGCACGAGCGAGGCGTCGATGTGAGCCACGAAACTGTCCGGTATTGGTGGAACAGGTTCGGCCCGATGTTTGCCGCTGAGATCAGACGGAATCGTGTGCAGCAGCTGCGCGCCTTCTCCAAATGAAAGTGGCACGTCGACGAGGTTTTCGTGAAGGTGAATGGTAAGCGGCATTATCTTTGGCGGGCTGTTGATCACGAAGGCTAGGTGCTGGAAGCCGTTGTTACCAAACGTCGAAACAAAGCTGCAGCACTGAAATTCCTCAAGAAGTTAGAGAAGCGACACGGTAAAGCGGAAAAACTCGTCACGGATCGCTTCGCATCGTATCGGGCTGCACTCAGAGAACTTGGCGCTACCGAAAAACAAAGGACGGGCAGGTGGCTTAATAACCGCGTCGAGAACTCGCACCTGCCGTTTCGACGACGCGAACGCGCGATGCAGCGGTTCAGGCTAATGCGAAGTTTGCAGAAATTCGCGTCCGTCCATTCCTCTGTCTACAACCACTTCAACCAGGAAAGATCGCTCGCCAGCAGAGATACCTTCAAGCTGATACGCAGCGTCGTTCTTGCCGAGTGGTGTCAACTTTGTTCCGGATAGGTTCGTGGTTTTCGTGGCAAACTGAGACTGGTTCAAATTCGTCTGACAGCACCCAAACGGGAGCTTCAGTCCATTCCACGCGGACGCAACGACGATCAACTCGACAGCTTTTCCCATCTTCTGAACTGGTCCAAGGGACTGGGATTCTACCGCGCGCTTGGTCGCGATCATCAGATCAACATCGTACGTCGGGAGCGCAATCGCGAGAGGGTCAGGCGACGGTAGAACCTCAGAGTCAAGCTTGAAAACTCGTTGAATAGTACTGGGAGGGCCGATGTCGGACCAATCCTGAGAGCGGCCCCTATGATCGCTCGCAACCACAAACTGGTCTAATCGCTAATGCCGTCGGATGACGGCTTTGAGCCCAAATCGGACGTTGCTTTTTCGAAGACGTCCGGGTCACCCTGCACAGTCGCAAGTAGTGCAGCGCCTTCCAGCGTCGCGAGCACTGCTAGTGCGTCAGAAAGCGGATCGTCGCTGTCCGGAAATGCGCTGACAAGCCGATCGACCAATGCTGCGAAGAACATTCTTGCCGCCTCCGTTACCGGTTCAGGTAGAACTCCGCTTTCAGCTGCGAGTAGCCCACAAAGGCACATCTTTCCGTCCTGGCGCAAGCTTTCCGCGAAAAGCTCGCGTAGGCGTGCGACACGCGCATGAGACGGGCATTCATCCAAAGCGTCCAGGAAACGGGACGTGTAATTTCTGGCCAGTCGAGCGACCAGATCGGCCTTGGTCGGGAAGTAATGATGTACGCCTGCGCTGGTCAGCGCTGTGTCGCGCGCAAGGTCTCGGAACGAAAAGCCGTTGTAGCCGCCAGTGCGGACCCGCGCCTCGGCGGCGACCAGGATTTTCTCTTCTGATGTCATACCATCACCCTCGACAATTCTTGCCGCGCTGCATCCATGGCTTCAAGAGCGCCTTCGAGGAAACCACCGTGCGACGGTGCGGTTTCAGTTCCTGCAAAGATCACCCGCCGAGTAGGAGTTAGTTTGCTATACATAGGATGGGAGCTAAGCGGCTTGAGGTCGGCAGACGTGGCGGTTGCCATGTCGGCGCTCCAATCCTTGACGATTACGCCGCGTGGCTCGGCTGCTTTGGGGCCAAACAGGCGGACCAGTTGCGCCACCGCTTGCGCTTCGAACCCGGATTGTCGGGCCGTGCCGGGCATGGCAAAGCCGAACAGAGCACCCTGGGTGCCGTCCATAGGCGACGCGTCATGGATTTCAGCCAGCGGACCTTGATGAGAGATTGCGTCGCCATTCAGGCCCGCGTCGCGCCAGAATGGGGTGTCGTAAACAGCAACGAGTTTGGCATGTCCAGCCATCCAAGTTGGAACATCCGGAACGACCACGCCCATCTGTGCAGCGAGGCGCGGGGGTAGCGCCAAAACAACGAAGTCGGCGCGCAATGAAAACCCGTTTCCGCTCAAGGTCACGAATTCGTCTTCTTCGATCACACGCCGAACTTCGTGGCCAAGGCACAGCGTATCAACAACCTTTTGGGCGAGGGCGTTGGTTATCTGAGCGAGTCCGCCTGAAACGCGAAGCGCGTCACCCATGGGGGCGAAATCGAAGTCACGACGCACATTTCCCTGAGCATCCTCGAACGCCAATCGTCCATCGCTGTATTGTGGAAATGTTCGCAGCCCAAGCTTGTCTAGGAGGGATAGCATGCGGTGGTTGTGCGGCCAAATCCAAGCAGGGCCGAGGTCATAGCCGCCCTGTGAGAGAATGCGACCGCCTACGCGGTCGCGCGCCTCTAGCAAAAGCACGTCGCGCCCTTCAAGCTTCTGCGCATGCGCCAAAGCTAGGCCGGACAACCCTGCGCCGACGATGATAATCTTTGCGTTTGGCTTCATGCCGCGCTCTCTGCGACGTTACTAAGGTGGCCGGTCTTGATCCAGATTCGCACCCCGTTAGCGCCAGCGGTCGCCTCGAAACTCGCCCCGACGGGCAGGCGTAACCAATCCCAGCGGGACAGGGTGTCGCCACCCTCGTTCAGGCTCCCATCAATCACAAAGACCTCAAGCCCGCCTGAGGCATCTAAAGAGCGCACTGTACCCGCATCCCAGTGTTCCATCGCTACAGTTTCACGTACATCTGTGTGGAGGGGCAACCTAGAGACACCATCTGCTGCTTCAATCCAGCTTGCCTTGCCGCTGTCGATCTGGACTTGATCGCGGTCGCTAGCATCGAATTGGTGGAGCTTTACAAGAATTGTCGCGCCGTCCTGTGCTGCAGGTGTATGAGACGAGGTCGGCGGGTTCCGCACGTAGGAACCAGTTGGAAAATCACCGTCTTCGTCTTGAAAAGTACCGTCGAGAACCAAGTATTCTTCGCCACCGTCATGCGTGTGGGCAGAGAAAGCGCTGCCAGGCGCAAAACGGACGATAGTGGTGGCGCGAGCTACTTCCTCTCCAATTCGGTCAAGCATTTTGCGCTCAACTCCGGGCATCGGGGATGCGACCCAATCGTTCTCTTCAAAGTGTATAAGGGTACGTTTATTGAAGTTGGCGTTCACGCGCATGGTTTGGTCTCCCTCCATTGTCACTGTGTATGTGCAAATTGACTATACTTACCTACTGATAGGTAGGTCGTTTCTCGACGTCACTATCGCAACAGTGATCACGCGTTCGTGAACCATTGGTTAAACCGCAGCGAATGGCGAATTTGTCCGCAGAGCGGTCGCTCGCGACATTTCGGCGAATGACCGCACCGAGCCCATTTTACCGAATGCTGCGAAATTCCTGAACGACTGCAATTGCCGCTTCAATAAACTACGCCAATAATAATTCTTCTTAGTTTGATTTGTAGGTTACCCACATATCGCTAGTCCCTAACGCAAAAAACGAAGGGCGCGTTGGTCAGCCCCCCCAACTGAACTGGTCCGCCTTAATGTTTTGGAAAAACGGAGTACTCAAACAAGGAATCGTGTAATGGCAGCCACATGGGGGGCCAGCTTTACACCCAAGTCGAGCATTCCCCCACCAATCTTGGTGACCTTCTCTAGGATACTTAATGCGGACACTACTTTGGATTTATTCGGCTCCTCTGCTTTGACTTCCGCCTCAATCATATCGACGGCATCAGAAATTTCTGACTGTTGTTCAGAGGGGATATCAGAATCTTTCAAAAGGGATCGAATGGCACCTATTTCGTGTATGACTTCGGTCCGCACATCACCAGAGATCGTGATTGTCGCGCCCTCGCCAACTGCTAGGTTGGTCGCCGTAACATTGCCACCATTTGTGCTGATGCCGTAGTTATCACTGGTCATTTGCTAGCTCCCAATTTATTGCGCGCCTGCTGTCCTATAGCTTTGACGCTCGCTCCAGCGCCTACAGCCATGTTTTCGGCCTTGACATCGCCACCCTGCACCACAATACCTTGGTTCAGAAGCGTAGTGCGCTGTTCTCGCAGTTCGGACGTGTCAATATTACATTCATCCAAATAGTCGATAAAGCTGCGCATAACCCGCCCAGCAAATGCTGCTTCCGCAGACCTGCGGTCCATATCCTGAAAGTATTGCACTGGGCCAAAATCAGCCACCTGCCGCCGGATGGACAAGGGGGCTCCGAAATCGAAATTGGCGGTCCGCTCAATGGACTTTTGTAAGCGCCGTTTAGCTCGCTCTTTGCCTCCTGTGGCTTCAGCCATACCCTCCTGAATTTTTCCCGCTAGTTCAATCGGTGTCCACACAAGCATCCACGCCCCAATGAACAAGGAGCCCAGAAATTCAAACACTAAGCCCCAGAAGCCCTGTGGTGCGAATTGATCTATCCAGCGGAACTGTGCCGCAACAGGAGGCATTATTATTCCATTAATCTCCAAGTTCAAATCGGTACCATGTCTAAATATTCGCACGAAATAGGAAATCGTGATTTCTCTGCCCCAAATGGATTTTCTGATCCAAAGATACCGCCGTACGGGCGAATCCGGGTCGTCGGCATGCTTGGCAAACCTTTCATCGGACAAGCTTTCAGGCGGGCGAATTGCACCCTCTCGTTTTATATCTTCTGGGATGTTAGCGCCTTGTACGAAATATAGTGATCGCGGAGTTCCAACAATTTGCCCACCTTGCATCATCGACTGGCTGATCGCAGCCTCAATTAGATCGATATCTGGATCGGTTAAGCTTCTTTGCTCTAGATCGCCCTGCTTTGACCTCGCAGTATCGACGACTAAGACCCACGATCCAAAGCGAAAGCCGAATTGGGAAAACGGATCAGATCCCGCAAACGTGACGAGGTTGTGGAAGCTGTCTTCGCTGTCGGGCGGCGTGGGCGGTTTAAATACGTTGGGCTGATACGCTGGCACGAGACTGTTTCTATCGCGTCTACTTTGACGGAGTACCACGATGCTAGCAGCAATGATTACGAGAACTACAGCGCCGGGTGCATCTGAGCTGATAAGGACGAGTCCAACCACTGCGAGAACGAGATACCAGACTCGGTTTGTTGCGACCTCTTGGTCGCGCTTATCTGCAAGTTTGATGAGTTCACTGCGATCTACGTCCATCGAGAACGGAGCCGGCAAACAGGGGTGCTCCTGCTCATCGCGCAGCTTTCCAATCATAGATAGGCGACCCGCCGCAGCCATACCCATCAACAAACGGGCGGGTTCATTAGGGCTGGATTTGAACCGCACGACAACCTCCTGATTTGTGGTGGAATGGTGGTTCTTTGAAGTTGAATTGCTTCGTACAAGAATGAATAAGAACGCAATGCTCGCCGCCGAATAGATAAGGGCACCTCTGAGAAAGAATCCACTCGTCATTCGGTCTATACTGACAAGGTTTTCCAGAAACTCTCCAAATCCGAAACTGCCGTATTCGAACACACTTCGGATAGCCCAGTATAAACCGGCATTCGTAAGCCAGAATCCCAACAGGGAACTGGCTAGAAGTGTAGTAAGTTTCCTTGGCTTCGCAGATGATGCGTTGATTGCCGCATAAATCACCAATGCAAGCGCTATGCAGTTCACGGCAAATTGTGGGTAGCCCCATTCAAAGTACTTTTCTGGTTGGTCTACATCACCAATTGAAAGCGCAATCAAAAAATCGATAGACGCGATCATCAAGCCGATCAGCAATGCGATGACAAGCCTAATCACCAACGATATGAATCTTACTCTGCCTGGTTGTTGCCAGGCCAAGAACCAACAGGTCCCTACTATCAGTAATGCGGAAATAGTTGGAAACATGTTTCAACAAAAATTAAAAAATCTATGAGGCATTATGTGCCACAGTAACGATTTTGGCAAGCGAACCCCTTAGTCGACCGCACTATCAATACCTGGTCCATCTCAACCGAGACGTCGCATCGGGGCGTTTTAGATGGGGAGAACCACCGGCCCAAATATCTGATTATTTGCGCGATATGCAGCGAAGCAGACATTGATCCATCCAGAGTAAATGGCAGCATTGTCCGCTAGGCAGACGTTCAGCAGATTTCAGCGAACGTCCGCTGCCGTTCAATGGAGGCCTTGGGGCGAAATTTCTCGGAATGACCACCAACAATGACCGCTTTCCGTTCCTAAGCCGTCATCTGACTGAAAGACTCAGATGACTGCCTTGAGCCCAAAGTGCCCGATGTTGCGCGACGCACGAACGGGTGCGAACCACGTCATTGCCGCCATTGGTTTTGGTAAGTACGGCCCGAACCTGCGGTCAAACTAAAATCAAAAGGTTTCTGCGCGGCCCTTTATACCGGATCGTCGTTGCGAGTACATAGCGCGGATGCTAGCAGAGGTCCGCAAGCTCAACAGACCGGTAGATCTGTTAGATGTACAGGGCATCTCAGTCCTTAGAGTGAACATCCGTTGCTCGAGTGACATCAACTCCTGCAACCCCGCCTCCGTTGTCCCATTTGGGGATGTAAATTCATTTCGGAGGTTAGCAGGTGACAGGGGCTGTATCGCAGAAGATCGCCGGTCACAGAGATCAATTCTCGAGCCAGTTTTGCCGCAGCTTCTTTCGACCAGCCCATTTCTCTCCCGGTGTTCGTCAATCCTCTGTCATCACGAAAACATAGGCCGGGCCGCCACCGAAAACCGTGGTTATTGTGTTTAGCATGTCCGCGTCATTGAGCGTGAATTCAGATCCAACAAAACGAAAGTGCTCAACCCGAGAATGAATTGAACAGAGAATTGTTACTAAATACGCCATTGCCGCGTTGCGAAGGGCTGATTGTTCCATTTCGCATTCAACTCGGCATCCACCGTGGTGCGGTCGCTTGTGGTTCTGGCAGTCAATGCGACCGAAACCTCGGCAGTTCCATCAGGCCGTTCGAAAACCATCCTGTGAAGTACGTTTGTCTGTTTCTCAACGCCATCTGAAGCATCCAGACTGTGCGTCATGTTGGTTTCATAGCTGAAAGCGGTTTCTGTTTGGGCGAAGGTTGTTTTCAAAAGCGGCTGATGCCATCCCATCTCAACCCTGTCCCCGGTAGTCTGTGTCCAGCGTGACAAAGGGTTAGGCGCATGGGTGGAATGCCGTTTCTGCACGGGCAGGTCTTGGGCTTCGGGCAGTGGCCTGGACAGGTCAGCGGGCGCATCGGGTAAAACAGGCAAACGCAGCGTTGCGTGATCTATCTGTATATCTAAAGCCGGTGATTTTGCGTGAATGAGGGGCCAGTAAGATGAGGACAAAGCAAGCCGGAGACTATGCCCCTTACGGACGCGATACGCCGTTGAATGAAGCCGAAGGTCCGCACTAAATTTGCCTGACCTCGTCGCTGATGGTTTGCAATCCAAATTTTCGTCAAGCGACAGGTTTCGAACGCCGTAGCTTATTCGTGCAGCCACGCCTTCCGGGCTGACATCACTCAGCCTGGCGATGATCTGCCCCGGTTTGTCGCCAGTCTCGCCACGCAGAGTCAGTGTCATCGAACCATAGATAATGACGTCATCGGCCAAAGGAGCCGTTTCGAAAACCAATGACCGGGCATCGTCTGCGGTTTGATCAAGTGGCAGCCCGCCGAGACGGCCAAAATACCCCGTGTCCCCGGCGGTTTGCCCGACGGTCGGGTCTGCGGGAACCATCCATGGTGCAGGGCCATCGCTGGATTTATGCGTGGACAAGTCCCAGTCCTGTATCTCGCTTTCCTTTGAGGCTGGCCCGCTTTGCGTCCATCTCCCGGATCTTTGGACCAAACGGTCGCCCGGTGTATCGAATTCGCGCATCCAGACCCGCAACCGCGGCCAATCCAGCGCGTCGGGCTGATCCGATTTCAACCAATGATCCCACCACTCCAGCGCCAGCTTTTGAAAACCGATGGAGGGACCCGGACTACCGTGGTCGGGATAATGATGCCCCCAGGGACCGACGACCCCCCAGACCAGATCGGGGCGGGCATCAACCAAAGACATAACAGAATTGGAATAGCGATCACTCCACCCGCCGACTGACAGGATCGGAACCGAAAGGGCTTCAGCGGTATGAATAACTGAGCCGTGGCGCCAAAAGTCACCGCGCCCATCCTCACGCAGCCAGTTCTGCAGGGGGAATGTCAGACTATCAATCCGTTCTTTCCAACGCGATTTCCATTCCGGCCCGACATTCAGCGACGGTGGAGATGCCAGGATAGAAGGAAGCGTTGCACCCCATTCGAACGTGTCCGACAGAACGCAACCGCCCATATAGTGGATGTCGTCCTCGAACCGGTCATGTGTGGCACAGACAGCTATTGCCGCCTTCAACGGTGCGGGCGCATCGACGCTTGCCTGAAGAGATGCGGTCCCACCCCAGGACGTGCCAAACATGCCCACGCGGCCATTGCACCAGGGTTGCGCAGCCAGCCATTCGATCACTTGCCGCGCATCGTCCAATTCTGCCGGTGCGTACATATCCGGCATGTGCCCTTCGCTATCTCCTGATCCCCGCATATCCACACGGATGCAGGCATAGCCATGGGCGGCAAAATAGGGATGGTTCCTCTCATCCCGCGCGCGAACCATGTCGGTCTTGCGATAGGGAATGTACTCCAGAATGGCGGGCACAGGCGCTTGAGTCAAAGGGCGCCACAACCGTGCGGCCAGCCGCACGCCATCAGGCATTGTGATCCACAGATGATCCGTTTCCGACACGTCGAAAGGATTTTCTGGCTGGTCCGTCATAGTGATCCGCCGCGTGCGTTTAGTGTTTATCCCACTTCTGCAAATCTGGGGCGAACTTGCAATAGCACCGTGCTATTCAATGTAAAATAGAATTTGACTTTAAAATTCTAGTCTGATTTCAATTTTAGTAGGGTTTATCGCGCAAACCACTTTCGGAGAGCCGCATGCCATCTGACAACGTCGTCGCTTTGCCATCCGCAATTTCCTCACTGGGCAGTGAGGTTCGGCAATTGCGCAAAGCCCGCCAGCTGACGCTCAAACAATTGAGCGAAGAGGCGGGCATTTCGCTTAGCCATGTGTCGGCGATTGAGCGCGGGGTTTCCAAACCTTCGGTTGACGTGTTGCAGGCTATCGCCAGCGCGCTCAGCGTCACGCCAGATTGGTTTTTTGCCCGCCGCGCTGGTGCCGGGCCGATGGAACAGGCCTATGTTGTTCGCGCCCAGAACCGTCGCGCGCTGAATACGCTCTACGGTCAGGACGCGGCTGAGTTGGGCTATACTGATCACCTGCTGTCCAGTTCGATCGGCGGGCAGTTTTATATGGGTTTGGCGGCGTATGCACCTCACTCGGAACGCCCCGAAGACCCTTTGCAAAAGCACGAGGGTGAAGAGCACGGCTTGGTGCTGGAAGGTGAGTTGGAGATGCAGATCGGCGATGAGTTCATCACACTGCGCGCCGGGGACAGCTACAGCTTTGACGCACGTATCCCGCACCATGCCCGCAACCGCACTGATCAGGTATGCCGGTTGATCTGGGCGGTCTCACCGGTCGTCATTCCAAAGGATGTCGTCGCACCGCAGGCGTCTGACCGGGAAACCTCGTCATGAGCCGTGACGTCCTGCTGCAACCCTATCAACTAAAGCACCTGACCCTGAAAAACAGGATCATGACTACCAGTCATGAACCCGCCTATCCAGAAGACGGAATGCCCAAAGAACGCTATCGCGCCTATCACGAAATGCGGGCAAAAGCGGGTGTTGCAATGACAATGACCGCAGGGTCTGCCACCGTCAGCCGCGACAGCCCACCGGTGTTCAACAACATCCTCGCCTACAAGGATGAGGTCGTGCGCTGGATGGGCGAACTGACCGATGCCTGCCACGCCCATAGCTGCGCTGTGATGATCCAGCTGACCCATCTGGGGCGGCGCACGGGATGGAACAAGGGCGATTGGTTGCCGTCAGTTTCCCCCTCGCATTTCCGCGAACCGGCGCATCGGGCCTTTCCGAAAAAGTTGGAAGATTTTGATATCGAGCGGATCGTGACCGACTATGCCGATGCGGCTGAACGCATGCAGGCCGCCGGATTGGACGGGATCGAGTTGCAGGCCTACGGGCACTTGCTGGACCAATTCTGGTCGCCGCTGACCAACACGATGGACGCACCGTTTGGAGGTGATCTCGACAACCGACTTCGCTTTGGCTTTATGGTTTTGGATGCGATCCGTGACCGCGTCGGCCCCGACTTCATCGTCGGCGTCCGCTATACCGCCGATGAAGTCGAAAAAGGCGGGATCACCGAAAATGAAGGGCTGGAAATCGCGCGCAGGCTGCGAGACAGCGGTCAGGTGGATTTCCTGAATGTCATTCGCGGGCGCATTCATACCGACCCCGCCATGACGGATGTGATCCCCGTGCAGGGCATGAAAAGCGCGCCGCATCTGGATTTCGCCGGGCGGGTGCGGGCTGAAACGGGCATGCCGACCTTCCATGCTTCGCGCATCCCTGACGTGGCGACGGCGAGACATGCGGTGTCCTCGGGTCTTTTGGATATGGTCGGGATGACCCGCGCGCATATGGCCGACCCGATGATCGTGTCCAAGATCCAAGCCGGACAGGAAGATGACATCCGGCCTTGTGTCGGGGCCACCTACTGCCTCGACCGCATCTATCAAGCAGGCGAAGCACTGTGCATTCACAACGCCGCAACGGGGCGTGAATTGTCGATGCCACATGTCATCCCTGCTGCCGAAACACGCCGCCGTGCGGTGATTGTTGGCGCAGGTCCCGCCGGGTTGGAAGCCGCGCGCGTCGCCGCTGAGCGTGGCCATGATGTCACCGTTCTGGAGGCGGCCCCCGAACCCGGCGGGCAAGTGCGCCTGACCGCGCAATCCAAGCGCCGGGCAGAGATGATCGGGATCATCGACTGGCGTATGGCGCAATGCGCTGCGCGGGACGTGCAGTTTCAGTTCAACACGTATGCCGAGGCCAGTGACGTGACCGCGCTGTCGCCGGATGTGGTGGTGATCGCGACCGGAGGTCTGCCCGAGACAACGATCCTCGATTCGGGAAATGAACTGGCCGTGTCCGCTTGGGATATCTTGTCCGGCGACGTAGAGCCGGGCGAAAACGTGCTGATTTATGACGATGCGGGGGATCATCCGGCCCTGATGGCCGCCGAGGTCATCGCAGCCTCCGGTGCACGGGTCGAGGTCATGACCCGTGACCGCAGTTTTGCGCCCGAAGTCATGGCGATGAATCTGGTGCCCTATATGCGCTCCTTGCAGAAAACCGGGGCCGTGTTCACGGTCACCCGAACCCTGCAAGCGATCGAAAATTCAGGCAATCAGCTACAAGCCCATATTGGAACCGACTATTCGGATCTGATTGAGAAAAGAGAATATGATCAGGTGGTTGTCAATCAAGGCACACTGCCACTGGACGATCTTTACTTTGACCTTAAGCCTCTGTCGCGCAATCGCGGGGCGGTGGATCAGAGTGCGCTTGTCTCTGGCAAGGGCGACCTGTTTTCGCAACCCAATCCCAGCGCCGGATTTGATCTGTATCGTATTGGCGATGCCGTGTCGGCACGCAACATTCACGCTGCAATCTACGACGCTCTGCGCATTGGTATCCGGTGGTAGCAAGCGCAGGGAGATATCGTAAATACGAGAAAAATTAACTATTTTTCTTGCGAAAAAGAAACTTTCTCGTAACAATTCCGAAATAACGAGCGCACGAAGGGAGGAATCGTGAGCCAGGCCAGATCGAAAAAATACACCCGCACTGCCAGCGAAGAGGGGCTTGCAGCCTTCGGGGCTGAGGTGCGTCAGCTGCGCAAGGCCCGCCAGATGACCCTGGCCGAGCTTGCGTCCAGCAGCGGTGTTTCGATCAGCCATCTCAGCGCAATCGAGCGCGGAACTGTCAGTGCCTCGCTCAATAAAATCTCTCGCATTGCCGACGCTTTGGGTGTCCCCGAGGAATGGTTTTTCAACCACCGCCCCGGCTCGGGCCCGCTGGAGCGTGCATATGTCGTGCGTCAATCCAACCGTCGAAATTTGAATTTGCTGTATGACGAACCTATCGAGCAATCTGGCTATGCGGATCAGTTGCTCTCCAGTTCAATTGGCGGTGGGTTCTGTTTGGGCGTCTCAGATTACCGCCCCTATTCCGAACAGGTCGTAGACCAGTATTTCTCGCGCGATGGCGAGATGCATGGGGTCATTCTGGATGGTGAACTGGAACTGGTGCTGGAGGACGAAACCGTCACCTTGCGCACTGGGGACAGTTTCAGCTTTCCCGGAGAAATTCTGCACGTTCTGCGCAACGTAACCGATCAACCCGCGCGCATGATCTGGGTGAACTCACCCGTCATCATCCCAAGATTCTCAGCGCTTGGCGCTGATGAGCAACTGCCACAGTCAAACAAGAAAAAGAACGGATAACGCCTGCTGGCACCTGAAGTCGCGGGCGCGCCTGCCCGCAAGCAACCAAACCGGACAGATGCCCGGACACGAAGACAAACAGGGAGTAAGCAAATGAGTTCGATTTTCAAAGGGGACGTTTCCAGACGCTCCGTTCTGGCCGGTGCTGGTGCATTGGGCGCGGCCAGCATCGCGTTTCCGCATATTGCTGTTAGTGCCGATGGCTCGGTCCTGACCATCCGGTCCTATAGCGATCTACAGGTGCTGGACCCAGCCTTCTGGCTCGCGCTGCCTGAGGCCGACATCATGCGGTCGATCTATGCGCCTCTGGTGTCAAACCAACAAGGCGATGAATGGAACTGGCGGCCCGTTGCTGTTGAAAGCATCGAACAGCTGGACGACCTGACCATAGCCTTCAAACTGCGTGACAATATCGGTTTCACGGACGGCTTCGGACAGATGACCGCCGATGACGTTAAGTTCTCGATTGAGCGTATCGCCGATCCGGCCAATGAAAGCCCCTATGCCGGCGATTGGAGCGCTTTGAAAGAGGTTGAGATCAAGGACAACCTCTCGGGCCTGATCCACCTGAAAAACAAGTTCGTGCCGCTTTGGACAACCACACTGCCGACGCCTGCCTCCTGCATCGTATCGCGCAAAGCGGTCGAGGAAATCGGCGGCAAGATCGGATCCGAGCCGGTTGCGCAATCCGGTCAGTACATCCTGACCGAGTGGGTGCCCAAACAGAAAACTGTTCTGAAACGCAATCCGGATTGGGCGTATGAGCCGGGCGGGTACGAAGAAATCCACATCCTACCAATCGAAGACCCTTCGACCGCTGAACTGGGATTTGAAGCGGGCGATCTGGACTATACTTGGACGTCGGTATCCTCGCTGCCGCGTCTCAAGGAAAACCCGCCTGCGGGATCGGTTGTCGAGGAAAAACCCTCGCTGGCTTATGTCTGGCTGGGCATGAACCAGGACAACGAAGCGCTGAAAGACGTGCGCATCCGCCGTGCCATTCAGCACGCGATTGACCGGCAGACTGTGGTTGACGCGGCCTATTTCGGCGCAGCGGCCGTGGGCAACGGCATCATCGCGCCCGGTTTGCCCGGCAGCCGGGACAGTGTGACTTATGACTACGACCCCGACAAGGCCCGTGAATTGCTGGCCGAAGCCGGTGCCGAAGGCATGACCGTGACGCTCGACATCCTGAACCAATCCGAACGTCTGACGGCGGCTCAGGTCATTCAGGCCAATCTGGCCGATGTGGGGATCACCTGCGAAATCAAGCAGAATGACAGTGGGACATTCTGGACGCTGGGTTCGAAGGATGGCGACTACTTCATGAACCTGCAGTTGGTGCTCAGCCGGTTCTCGATGAACCCCGACCCAAGCTGGGCGACCGTTTGGTTCACGCCCGAACAGGTCGGCGTCTGGAACTGGGAACGTTTCAACAACGAGGAATACAAGGCGCTGCACGAAGAGGGCCTGGTTGAAAGCGATCCGGCCAAGCGCGATGAGATCTACAAGAAGATGCAGGGTCTCATGGATGAAAGCGGCTGCTATGTCTTCCTGACGCACGAGGTTGTTGGTCTGATCCACAAGGATACGGTCAACCCGGGCCTCAAACCGAATGGTGAGCCATTGCTGCCGCTGTTCAAACCCGCCTGATCCACGCAAACGGGCGGCGCGTTGTCGCCGCCTGAACGCCTATAGGGGGCGCGTATGCTGAGCTATTTTATCAAACGGCTTGGGCTGGCTGCTGCGATCGTGTCGGTCGCCATGTTCCTGCTGTTTTGCATGATTTATCTGATCCCCGGCGACCCGGCTTCGGTCGCACTGGGGCCTCGGGCGACCGAGGAAATGCGCGCCGCCCTGCGCGAGAAAATGGGGTTGAACCAGCCGGTTCTGGTTCAGTTCTGGAATTTCTACATCGGGGCATGGACAGGTGATTTAGGCGAAGAGGTTCTGTCGGGCCGTCCCGTCACCACGGTTGTGTTCGAACAACTGCCCTATACGTTGGCCCTGATCGTCGGCGGCATCACGTGGTCGGTTGCTCTTGGCATTCCGCTGGGCTGCTGGGCGGCGGTCAGCCGCGGCAGCTGGGCCGACCGGATTGTTGGCATCCTGTCCGTTGCCGTGATTGCGGTGCCGTCCTTTGTTATCGCGATTTATGCGCTACTGATCTTTGCCGTCGAACTGCGTTGGCTACCTGCCATTGGCGCTGGTGAACCCGGCAATCTCGGCGATCAACTTACCCATCTGATCCTGCCGTCTCTGGCCGTTGGTCTGGGTTGGGTCGGTTACATCGCCCGCATGGTGCGCGCCTCAATGCTCGAAGTGCTTGAGGCCAGCCATATCCGCACCGCACGTGCGTTTGGCCTTCCGGATCGAACGATCACCTACCGTTATGCCCTGTCGATTGCGATCCTGCCCACGGTCACCTTGCTGGGCGTAGGCATCGGTCAGATGCTCTCATCGGCTGTTTTTGCCGAGATCGTCTTTGCCCGCCCCGGCGTCGGCAAGCTGGTTTATGACGCCATCCTGACCCGCAACTTCCCCATCGTGACAGGCACCGTTTTGATCACCACCGTCCTGTTCGTTCTGCTCAACCTGTTGGCAGACCTAATTATCGGAGCTTTGGATCCCCGTGTCAGAAGCAGTTTCTAATCCCGCCCCCGGGCGCATGGCCGAGCTGTGGCGCCCGATCCGCAAAATCCTGCGCGAACCTTTAGGCGCGTTGGGATTGTTCCTTGTGCTGTTTGTTATCTTCGGCGCTGTGTTTGCCGATCTGCTCACCAGCTGGGACCCGACGAAAATCAACCCGCGTGACCGGTTCCAAGGCCCAAGCGCACAGCATCTTATGGGCACCGATCAACTGGGCCGAGACCTGTTTGCCCGGGTGCTGCATGGCGGGCGGATCGCGTTGTTTGTCGCTCTGGTCTCGACCGCTGTGTCGCTGGTGATCGGCATCGTTCTGGGCCTGATCGCAGGCTACGGGCCGCGTTGGCTGGACAACCTGATGATCCTGCTCTTCGACGCGATGAAAAGCTTTCCCACCGTCATGCTGGCCCTTGCGCTGGTGACGCTGATGGGACCATCCCTGACCGCTGTGATGGTTGTTGTCGTTCTGGTCACCGTGCCCGGATACGCGCGGATCATCCGAACCCAGACCATTGCGTTGAAAACTTCGGAATACGTCACCGCGGCGCAAAGCATGGGCGCGTCTTCGGCTCGCATCTTACGGGTTCACATCCTTCCAAATGTGATTGGTCCGTTGGTGATCCTTGCCTCGATGGACATCCCGGTTGTTATCGGGATTGAGGCGGGGATGAGTTTCCTGGGTCTCGGCGTGCGCCCGCCGACCCCAAGCTGGGGGTCGATCCTGAATGATGGGTTCACCAATATCCGCGACACCGCCTGGATCGCGATAGCGGGTGGTGTGCCAATCATCATCACCACGCTGGGCTTTACTTTCCTGGGTGAGACGCTGCGGGACGTGTTCGATCCCCGGCTGAAAGGACGCTGATGACCACGTTGCGCATAGATAACCTGAACGTCAGCTTCTCGACCGAGGCCGGGCCGCTGCACGCCTTGAAAAACGTAAGCTTCGATGTGCCCGAAAACCGGATCGTCGGCATTGTGGGAGAATCCGGCTGCGGCAAGTCCACGCTGATCAACGCCATTCTGGGCCTTCTGGCCGACAACGGCAGCGTAGACGGCGGATCGATCTTATTTGAAGGACAGGATGAGCTGACCACCCTGCCCCCGTCGCGGATGCGCGACCTGCGCGGCCCACGCATAGCCACCGTTTTTCAGGACCCGATGGGCGCTCTGAACCCGGTGATTTCTGTCGGCAAGCAGATGTTGAATATCCAGTATCGCTCGTCCCTGTCGAAAGAGGAAAAGCTGAATCGCGCGGTCGAGATGCTGGAACTGGTCCGTATTCCAGATGCGCGTGCCGCCTTGGAGCGTTATCCGCATCAGTTCTCGGGCGGGATGAAGCAACGGATCGCCATCGCCATGGCCCTGATGATGGAGCCTGCCCTGTTGATCGCGGACGAACCCACAACGGCTTTGGATGCGACGCTTGAGGTGACAACGATCGAGCTGCTCAAAGATCTGCAGCAGAAAATTGGCTGTTCGGTCATGTTCATTTCGCACCATCTGGGCGTCATCGCCGAGCTGTGTGATGACGTTGTGGTCATGTATGCGGGTGAAGTGGTGGAGCGCGGAACCGTCCGGCAGATATTCCAGGACCCGCGCCACCCCTACACAGCGCGGCTGCTGGAATGCGATCCGGCGCGGCAAAGCGAACGCACCCTGCACCTGCCGACAATCCCCGGAGAAATCCCCGATCTGCGCGCACGGCCTGCAGGCTGTATCTTTGCCAATCGGTGCGACCTTGTAAGCGACGCGTGCTCGGCCCCGCCGCCTGACAAGGACATCGGAGACGGCCATATCGCCCGCTGTGTTGTTGCAGACAGCCCCGAAGCAACCGGAGTAACGGCATGAGCAGCGATCCCATTCTCAAGGTTGAAGACGTTCAAGTCTCGTTCCCGGTTGGTGGCATTGGGCGTAGAAGTTCGATCCTTGGCGTGGCTGGCGTGAACTTTGAAGTCAACCGAGGTGAAACCTTTGCGCTTGTCGGAGAAAGCGGTTCGGGCAAAACGACGCTCGCGCGGGCCGTGAACGGTTTGCAAGAAATCAGCGCAGGATCCATTACGTTCGAGAACCAGCGCATCGACACGTTGGATCGCAAGGCGATGAAGCCCGTGCGCAAACGTATGTCGATGATGTTTCAGGACCCGGTGGGGTCCCTGTCCCCGCGCATGACCGTCGGCGATCTGGTGACCGAGCCGTTCCGCATCCACGGGATCGAGGGCCGCAACCTGAGGGACGAGGCCGCGCGGCTGCTGACCTTGGTGGGGTTGCCAACAAGTTTCGCCTCTCGCTTTCCACATCAGTTGTCGGGCGGGCAAGCCCGGCGCGTTGGCGTGGCACGGGCCATTGCACTGGACCCGGCGCTGATTATCGCGGACGAACCCACCGCTGGTCTGGACGTGTCGGTGCAGGGCGAGGTTCTCAACCTGCTGAACGATCTGCGCGAGCGGCTCGGACTGGCAATGGTCATCATCACGCACAACCTGCATGTGGTGCACCATGTGGCTGATCGAACAGCGGTGATGTATCTGGGGCGCTTTGTTGAGGCAGGTGACACTGAAGAGGTGTTCAGCGCACCGCAGCACCCCTATACGGCGGCACTTTTGTCGGCCAACCCCGAGCCAGACCCGGACAAAACCCATGACCGGATCACCCTACCTGCCGAAGTTCCCTCGCTGCTGGCGCGACCGGCTGGATGCGAGTTCCACACCCGCTGCCCATGGGCGCAATCACGATGCAGTGTGGATGCACCAGAGCGGCAGGTTACAGACGGACGCGCAGTTGCCTGTCATTTCCCCCTTGAACCCGGTGCCCGCCCGCCGGAAATGGAAAAACAGGCTGCATCATGAGTGACATCGAGGTCATCGAAACTGTCTGGATTCCGATGTCCGACGGCACAAACCTTGCCGCGCGGCTCTGGCTGCCTGCGTCTGCCAGAACCTCACCGCTGCCCTGTATTCTGGAATACATCCCCTACCGACGTCGGGATGGCACGCGCATGCGCGACGAGAGCATGCATCCACACTTCGCGGCCGCCGGATACGCCTCAATCCGGGTGGATATCCGGGGGTATGGCGACAGCGAAGGCGTGGCCGAGGACGAATACTCGCATCAGGAAATCCAAGACGGTCATGACGTCGTTCAATGGATTGCCGCTCAGGATTGGTGCGACGGAAATGTCGGCATGTTCGGCAAAAGCTGGGGGGCGTATAACGCGTTTCAGGTCGCAGCGACCCGGCCCCCGGCACTGAAAGCCATCGCTCCGGTGATGGGAACGGATGATCGGTGGCGCGAGGATATTCATTTTTACGGCGGCTGTCTGGCCAACGATAATTTCTGGTGGGGTTCGATCATGCAGCTTTACAATGCGATGCCTCCCGACCCCGAGATTGTCGGTGCGGATCGCTGGATCGACATGTGGCGTGACCGGATGACCGGCGCGAAATTCTGGCCTGCCATGTGGCTGGAGCACCAAACCCATGATGAGATGTGGCGGCGCGGCTCGATCTGCGAAAACTATGCGGAAGTAGAGGTTCCCGTGTATTTCTTCGGCGGCTGGATGGACCTGTTCCGGGACACGCCCTTCCGCATCGCCGAGCATCTCAAAGGCCCCGTGAAAATCCTGATGGGACCTTGGGCTCATCTTTACCCGCATGAAGGTGTCCCCGGGCCAAAGGCCGATTTTGTCGGCGAAGTAATCCGCTTTTGGGACCATTGGCTAAAAGGCAAAGATACCGGTCTGATGGATGAGCCCCCGCTGCGGTTTTTCCTGCAAGACAGCGCGGCCCCTTCAGGCACGCATCTGCATCGCGCGGGGCGTTGGGTCGAAGAACCCTCTTGGCCGTCGCCGAATGTGTCCGCGCAGACGCTCTGGCTAAATGATCAGACGCTGGACGATACGGCTCAGGCCGGGACGGCGATGTCGATCTGCTCGCCGCAGACGTTCGGGGCAGCCGCTGGCGACATGTGCTCGTTCGCGATCCCCGGCGATATGGCTGCGGATTGCAGGATCGATGCCGGGGGTGCTTTGCAGTTCAAGGGGGCGCCCCTGATCGAACCGCTGGACTTGTTGGGCCAGCCCAGCATTGACCTGACGGTGTCCGCTGATAAGCCACAGGGATTTGTCGCCGCCTTGCTGGTGGATGAGGCCCCGGACGGCGCACAAACCTTGATCGCGCGAGGGTTTTGCAACCTCAACCACCGGGAAAGTGACACCCAGCCTACGCCGATCACGCCCGGCGAAGACATGACCGTTACGGTTCCCATGTACGGAACAGGCTACCGGGTGCCGATGGGCCATCGGGTCACGTTGCAAATCGCCTCGGCCTACTGGCCGGTTCTGTGGTCCGCGCCGCAGCCCGTAACGCTTACGATCCGACCCGGCGCGTCCCGGCTGATCCTGCCGGTCAGAACCCAGCCTGACGGCAGCACCGAACCACGTCCGCTGCCCGAACCAGCGCCCCCCACCGCAGCCCCGCGAAAAACCCATGTTCGCAGTGGCTCGATGGAACGTTCGGTCCATACTGATCTGACGACCGGCGAGATGACACACCGGTTCTTCCTGGACGGCGGAGTGTTTGGTCCGGTCGGCGATTTCCGCCTCGATGACATCGGAACAGTGCTTAGCGACGTTTCAGACCGCCGCTACACGATCCACCCTAGCGATCCACTATCAGCCGTCGCCACCATGGAGCAAACGGCCGGTTTTGACCGCGACGACTGGTCCGCGAAAATCTGGACCTATTCCGAACAACGAGCAACGGCGACCGAGTTTCACCTGACCTCACGCCTCAAGGCCTGGTCAGGTGATGAACTCATTTTCGAAGAAGAAGAGACGCACATCATTCCCCGCAACGGAATGTAGCGCGTCCTTGCGGCCACAGGAGCCTTCCAATGTCAGCTTTCCCTGAATTTGGGCCAAAAGCCGAAACACACCAATTGACCATCGGCGGCGTCACCATGCGGGTCGTCGTCGAAGGGGACGGGCCGCCAGTCGTGTTTGTTCCCGGAGGCGATCAGACGGCTGAGGCCTATTCCGAGCAATTCTCGCGCCTGTCTGACAGTTTTAAGTGCATCACCTATGATCCACGGGGGGCTGGTGATACGCTGTCACCCCCTCCACCGTGGACGATGCATGACTATGCCGCAGATTGCGCTGCCGTGATTGACGCCTTTACCGGTGGGCAAGCGACCGTCTGCGGTCTGTCACTGGGCGGTCTGGTTACGCAGCAAACCGCGATAGACTTCCCGGGCAAGGTGCGGCTGGCCATTCCCATGGGCACCTCAGCCTATATCGACGGGTTCACCCGTGACTGGATGCAAGCCGAGATCGACCTGCGCAAGGATGGCATCACCCTGCCAGACTATTTTCTGGCGCCGCATTATGCGGTTTACGCCTTTCCGGCCAAAGCACTGCACGAAACCGAGCTTTGGGAACAGCTCAAGGCATCCTACACCGAACGTTTTCGGGATCGCGACCCACAGGCAACGATTGATCAGTGGGAGGCCTGTCTGGAATTCGATTGCCGCGAAGGGCTAAAAACCTGCCCGGTCCCGATGCACGTCATCGCCTTTTCCGAGGATGTTCAAACCGCTCCGGTCATGTGCAAAGTTGTTTCTGATCTTGCGCCCAACGGCGTGTTCCACGAAATTCCCGGCCTGGGCCATGTTTCGATGACCCGCCACAAACCGGAAATCGTAGCGGCAAAACTGCGCGAGATTTTGACCGCCGAATTGGTGCAGCTATAAGCGGCTGAATGATCATATGAGAATTGCAATCGCAGGATTTCAGCACGAAACCAACACTTTCGTCGACGCTCCGACGCGGCTGAGCGATTTTGAACAAGCCGACAGCTGGCCGGAATTGCTGAGTGGTCAAGACGTACTGGATGTGACCCGCGGTATGAACCTGCCCATCGCTGGTTTCGCAAAAGCTGCGTTGTTGGATGGGGTCGATGTGTTGCCTGTCCTGTGGTGCGCCGCCGAACCGGGCGGCAAGGTCACGGATCACGCCTTTGACACTATTGCCGGACGCATCGCTGACGCGTTGGCGGACATGACGCCGCTGGATGGGGTCTATCTGGACCTGCACGGCGCCATGGTCACCGAGTCCTGCGATGATGGTGAAGGAGAACTGTTGTCGAGGATCAGGCAGGTGATCGGGAAGGACTTACCGCTTGTTGCAAGCCTTGATATGCACGCCAATATCTCGGGGCAAATGGTGGATTTATCGGACGCGATGACCATTTTCCGCACCTATCCACATCTCGACATGGCAGACACAGGCGCGCGGGCCTTTCGAATGATGCTCGACATCTGTTCAAAGGGTCCACCTGCTAAAGCGTGGCGGCAGGGTGAGTACCTGATCCCCCTGCACAGCCAATACACGGAAATTGACCCGGCCAAAACGCTGTACGCCGCGCTGGATGCCTTGGACGGGTCGGGTGGGCGCCTTTTGGAACTCGCCATGGGATTCACCGCAGCCGATACAGCCGATTGCGGACCATCCGTCTTGGCCTACAGCGCGTCTCAGTCCGATGCCGAAGCATTGTCAGCGCAGATGTTCGAACAGTTGCAGACGGCTGAAGCACGGTTCGATACCGCCCTACTAAGCCCCAAAGATGCTGTTGCCACTGCACGCCGCGCAAACGTCAAAGGACCTGTTGTCATTGCGGATGTGCAGGATAACCCCGGGGCCGGAGCGTCCGCCGACACGACAGGATTGCTACGTGAGCTCGTGCATCAGAACGCGCCCTCGGCCATTCTCGGGCTGCTGCATGACCCGCAGCTGGCTGCCAAGGCCCACAAACTGGGCGAACGTGCGGAATTCGAGGCCGAGATTGGCGGTAAAGGTCCCGGCGACACCCCCTTTTCTGCACAAGTGAAGGTGCACCACCTGAGTGACGGCCAATGCAGCTATACCGGCGAAATGTATGGCGGCGGCGTTGCAACGCTCGGCCCGTCGGTCGCATTGCAAATAACCGGAACGCAGATCCATGTCCTTGTCACCAGCATTCGAAATCAATGTCTGGATCTGGCGCAGATACGTTTGTTCAATCTGGAGCCGGAAGACGCAAAGATACTATGTGTCAAAAGCACAGTGCACTTCCGAGCCGATTTTGAGCCCATCGCGCACAAGGTTTTAGTATGCGCCTCGCCGGGACAGTTTCCATGTGAACTGGCGGACGTCAGCTATTCAAAGCTGCGCGCTGAGGTTGGTACAATTGAATGATGACAACTTCTGCACCTAAAGTGAGAACAAACCGGCTAAGAACCTGTCATAAAAGGTTCGGACTGCTGCGGTAGTAGTGCGCTAACAGCAGCCATTCGTGTAAGAAATATGTACGGCGGGTTTGTCCGCATCGCAGTCATTAATGTACTGCAGAGAGAATGGCTCCTTTGCGGACGAATCTGCCGTCCCGATTGTTTTCATTAACGGCAGCTTTCCGTAGTTGCGTCATCGGTTTCTGCCGAGGAAGTCGACGAGCAATCCAGAGATCTTTTCCGGCTGATCTTCCATTGAGAAGTGACCGCAGTTTTCTAGCACATGCAGTTCTGATCCTGGAATTGCCGAGTGTAATTTGTGCGCCCAATCCACTACCTGCCATGCGTCATCTGCACCCCAAATCAGTTGTACTGGCTTTTGACCAAGCTCGCCGTAGCGCGGGGCTATCTCGTCTGTGTGCTTCGGATCATAGTGCATCACTTGATGCTGAAAGAAGCTGCCCTGTCCGACTGGGCCGCAAATGAAATCGAGGTAGGTTTCCATCGACGTCTCCGCCAAGCGCTCCTTGTTTTGAACCGTCGAGTTGAGCCAGTTGCGAAAGTGTTCTCTGTGGTCTGTATCGGGCGCTTTGATCAGCTTTTCCAAACCGGCCTGCATCTGCTCGCGCGTGCGTTTGGATGGCCAACTGTCATAGCTTACTACGTCAATCATGGTCAAACTGCGCAGCCGTTCCGGCGACTGAATGCCGAACCTCTGGGCAACGCCGCCGCCGATATCGTGTGCGATGAAGTGGAAGTCTTTAAGGCCCCAAACATCCAGCAACCCCTCAAGGATCGGCACTTGGCCCGTGACGGACGTATCAATGCTCGGGTCTTGCGGGCGCTCTGACAGGCCATAACCGAGCAGGTCATACAAATGTACTTTGTAGCCAGCTTCGACAAGCGTTGGCAGTACGTTCCGCCAAATATACGAGGAAGACGGTGTGCCATGCAGGAGAACCACGGGCTCACCCTCTCCGTGTACACCATGTGTAATACGGGTGCCGTTGATGAGAACATGTTGGTCGACGAGGTGGGTCATGAGGGGAACTCCAATTTTTTTCTTTCGCAAGTCCTAGCGCTTTGATACTTGATCAAGCAAATGAATGATTGTCATGTAGCGATAGAAATTCCGAATGGCTGAGCGTTTGGACATCGAAGGTTTGCGCGCCTTGGTCGCGATCTCGACCCATGGCGGTGTAACGCGCGCCGCCGAGCATTTAGCGCTGTCTCAACCTGCAGTGAGCCACAAAATCAAGCGGCTTGAGACTGTTCTAGATTGTGAACTCCTAGCACGCCGCGCCGGTGGGCCATTGTTCACCGAGGCCGGTACACGCCTGTTAGAGTATGCGCACCGGATGATGGATTTGCATGACGAAGCGCTCGCCGCTCTTGGAAAGAAGCCTTTGGCTGGCACCATTAAATTGGGCATGACCGAAGATACAACGGGCGGTGACGTTGCGCGCATCCTTGGCCGCTTTACACGTCTGCACCCAGAGACCACGGTCAGCACGCGGGTCGCGCAAAGCCTAACACTGTCTGATTGGCTTATCGCGGGTGAAATCGACATCGCGGTTATACAGGTCATGAGAGACGAAGTCCGGAGCGATGACCTTGTGCTGTATGAGGACCGGCTGCACTGGATCAAGTCTTATGATCTATCACTGAATCTTAACGCATCCGTTCCATTCCTCGCGTTCGATCAAAACTGCTTCTACAAGCACTGGGCACAATCGCAGAACTCAAGAACGGGTCATCAATTTGAAGCAGTTTTAGAATGCCCGAGCGTATCAGGTATCCTTTCGGCAACGCGCGCGGGGCTCGGTATAGCCCTAATGAATGGCTTGCACGTGCCCCAAGACTTGGAAGTTATCGAAGATGTGTTCCCGGAGCCTCCTGCGATTGCATACGTTGCGCGCTCTAACCCCAAAAGGCGTAGTGACGCCGCCCGCGCACTGCTCAGCGAAATCACCGCCGAGGTGGGACGCCCGTCGACCTTGCGCGTAGCGTAATTGGGAAAGCGGAAATTCACGCGAAACGCAGCATCCGGGAAGTATGGGCTCAAAGCGGTCATCTAACATCTTCGGTCAGCTATCTCAGGTTTCACAGCGTTCCAAATGTCGGCTCTGCGTACAAAGCAGACGAATTGGAAAACACCTGATCATTGCTGAACGAAGAATTATCGCTCAAGGTGCGCTAAGCATCTGGAGAAACCGCATTAGAAAACTGACGACAATTTTAGCCGCCGATCTAGCGGCCTATTCGCGCCTTATGGCCGCAGACGAAGAGGGTGTGGTTTCGCGCCTTCGTGCGATCTAGTGCGAGGTTGTCAAACCAATGGTACGTCAATCAAGCGGGCGGGTTGTCAAAACAATGGGTGATGGCTGTCTGGCTGAGTTTCCGTCGCCGGTCGAAGCTGCTCGGACTGCCCTCGCCGTTCAGGAAGCGATGGAGAGCCGTGATACAGATCGGCCAGTGCAAGAAAGGCTGCATTTTCGAATTGGGATGCATGTCGGCGACGTGGTCGTCGTTGATAACGATATCTTAGGCGATGCGGTGAATGTGGCGGCGCGGCTGGAGGCTTTAGCACCTGTTGGCGGGATTTGCCTGTCACTATCGGCACGGGATCAGATCAAGGGACGCATAGACGTTGAGATAATCCCCCTAGGAGCTGTTTCGGTAAAGAACATTCCAGAACCGATTGAAGCATGGGTTATTGGAGAAGATCCAGCCGGTTTACTTGTAGTTTCGGCAAAGCTGCCTGCCGTTGTGGTAATGCCATTTGAAGAGATTGGGAGCGAAGACGAGTTTTTTTGCTGACGGCGTCGTGGACGAAATCACTTCGGTTCTTTCAAGCGTAGGCGACATATCGGTAATAACCCGACAGTCAGCTTTCAGCTTCAAGAGTCGCATAGTAGAAGTCAGGAAAGTCGGGCGCGAGCTTGGCGCGCGGTTCGTCGTGACGGGGGCCATCCGTCAATCTGGTTCGAGGGTGCGGATTTCCGTTCAACTGAACTCTGCCATAACGGGCGCCAACCTTTGGTCGCAACGCTATGATGAAGAACTCAAAGACCTGTTCGATCTTCAAGACAAGATCGCTTCACATGTCGCCGGAGCAATTTCGCCGTCCATCCGCGCATCTGAAATAGCTGCTGCTCGAGCCGTCGCGCCGATGAATAGAAAGGCATACGAGCTTTATATGAGCGCGTTTCCACATTTTTGGGCTCATCGACGGGAGGAGAACGAGCGCGCGATTGAGCTTTTGACATCCGCGGTAAACAAAGACCCGAACGATTTTCGCGCAAAGGCGTTGCGTGCTTGGGCTTATGCTCAGCAGGCGACTTATTTGTGGAGTGAGACGCCACTAAGGTCTCGGGAATACGCTCAGTCGGACGCGGAAGCCGCCATATTGTCATCAGGTGATCATGCACCCTCACTGGTCGCGATTGCCGCTGCATTGAGCATGACAGGACTTGAGCACGAACGCTCCGGAGTGCTGCTGGAACGGGCGCTGGTTCTCGACCCAAATTCAGCCTGGGGTTGGTTGCGAATGGGGTGGAACCAAATCTATCATATGCGCGACATTCATGATGGTCTTGCAGCGTTCGACAAAGCTGAAGCTCTTAGCCCACTCGACCCATTTCGCTTCAACATCCAGTTCGGTCGCGCCTATGCGTCTCGCTGCATCTGGCTGGAGAAACGGGCATAGATTGCAACTCGGGTCATCGCCAGACCTTTTTCTTTTGGTTGATCAGATCCGCGTAGTCGCGGCCTGCTTCAATGGTTTGGGCGTGAATGTAGTGATGCTCTGCCGTTCCGAAGCTCGCATGAGCCAATATTGGTCGGATCAGCTTTGCGTGTTCCGGAGAGGAGCGCGCCAATGTCGTTGCGGCGGCATCCCGCGCCGACGCGGCTCCTTCTGGCCCGGTGCAGAAACGCGACTACGGAACCCACCGGTCGACGGGCGTCTTCAGACACTCGTCGGACCGGGGGCCGCCGAGACCGTGCGCGGTCAAAGCGGGGTAGGTGAGAAACCTGCGGGGAAGCGGCTGGCCTCCGACAAAAGGCATCGCGCGGATACGAACCTGAAAGCGAAGGGCCTTCTCTCGCATGACGGGGGGAAGGAGCGGGGGCCGGATATTGTCTGGCAAGTAAGGGCGAAGATGTGTTTTTGGAAAAAACGGCCGTGGCAATCGCCTCAGTACTTCCTCTTGTATAGCATTATTACATCTCCATGGCAGCTTTAGGTTGCAACCCGCCGCCAATGCACGGTCGAACTGACTAAAAACCAAATAGCAACTGCGACACTAGCGTGATGACGCTGTCCGCCTTTCCTGTAGATTGATGCGAATGTGGCGCGGTATTAAGTGTGTTACTTCTGGCTGAGCAGAGTTGAGTACGAATTGGCCTCATTTCATTTCCTCAGGTGCTCATTGATCCTTGTCAAGATTTGAGCGGGCAAGAAGTGGTACACTCCATGGTAACTCAGGGGGGATTCATGGAAGAGTTAATTGAAATCGGTAGATCCTTCGTCGAGGCCATGCGTGAGCGCAGGGGCCTTGGAAGTGTTGATGAAATGTATGCGGAAAACGCACAGTCGATAGAGGCCGTTGTGCCTCCGGTTCGACAATTCCGCGTTTCAAAGGGTCGCGAAGCCATCAAGGGAAAAAGAGAGGATTGGTTGGCATCGCATGAAATCAATGAACTAGAAGTGGACGGCCCCTACGTCCACCCACCCAACCGCTTTGGAGTGCGCTTCAGAGCTGAAGTGATTCAGAAGGCTACGGGTGAGCGTATGGCCCTGCGTGAGATCGCAGTGTATTCGGTGGCGGAAGGCAAGATTGTATTGGAAGAGTTCTTCATGCTGCCGAAGTAAGATAAGCGACTAACAACATCGGCTATTTGTTGGTTCAATCAATGCGCACGGCTTTCGGGCGAAGTGAAATTCCGGACGGAGGTCGGGAATGCGACACAGAACAGTGGCATATTATGTAGGAGTTGATGCTGACGACGCGTCGATTTTGGAATGCGCTGATACTGCCCGTATCCAGAACGACCACTTGAATTGCGTATTGATCGCGGCGTTACCTAGCCTGCCTTACCTGAAGTATGGATCAAACAAGTTCGTTGAGGCGGGTCTGCCCTCAGATTGGTTGGACGTTCTTCACGCGAAAAATGCCGCCTTGAAGTCTCGCGCCACTAGAGTTGAAGCGCTTCTGGTTGGGCGGGACGTATCGGCAAATGTAGTTGCCTTTATGGGGCCTGGAGCAGAGTTACAGCAACTTGTAGCAGAACAAGCCAAATGCTCCGATATCGCCTTTCTAGACGCTGGATTGCGAAGAGATCCCGATTTATTTCACATGATCGCGTGCGGAGTATTGTTTCATTCGCCTGTCGCTCTGATGATCAATGGAGATCCGTTTGCCCAACGCGACTGCATTTTTTTGGCATGGAATGACAGCTTGCCTGCGTCTAGGGCGACGCATTTAGCCTTACCCATTCTTCTGGCGGCCAATGAAGTTGTGATTGGGTGTTTTGATTTCCCGTCGCCTGAGGACTTAGAAGGTAGCGTGCCCGGAAATGACCTAGCTGAATGGCTCGGCCATCACGGTTGCGACGTGACCGTGTCGCAGTTCCAGTGCGGGGGAAATTCAATTGCAGACTGCATTCAAGAACGAGCAAGCGAAGCGGGGGCCGATCTCGTTGTTATGGGAGCTTATGGGCATTCCCATTTGCGAGAGTCAGTTTTTGGGGGCACGACGCAAGCAATGTTGGAGCAGACAAGTTTACCAGTGCTTTTAGGACACTGATGAAGTGAGCCGACGACTGTGACTTTCTGGGAGTCAAAACTATTAAAATTCATCGGTAAATACTTGAGAAACCATTTTTTAAGATTTTGCTGGAGGTTGAAGCGTGTTCGCCCGACCGTTTTCGCCAAGGAAATCTATCACAATTGACGTTAGCTCATCCCAGTCAGTAAACTCCCTTGCTCCTTCTCGTGGATCGATTTTTCGACCGAGCAAGACGACGTGCTTAAGGATCTCCCTCTCAAAATACCCGTAGTTTTCGGGCCTCACCGCGCCTGCGATCAAAGCCGTCGCATTTGGTTCAAAACCTGTTCGAAGAAGCATTTCGTCAAGATAGTCGCGTGCTTCTTCTCGACCTGACGCAAAAGCAGCTTTTAGACCGACGGAAAGCACGAGAGACTTTCGTTCCATTAGGGCGTCTCTATTTGAAGCGACAAAAGCCTCGAATGACTCGGGATGCCTACGCTCGTGGACAGGGGCCAGAAGAACAACCTTGACCACATCGTCAAGTGATACGTGGCTGGACATTTCATCGGTATTGATCAGCTTTGCGTTGAAACCAGCATTCTTCGCGACATCGTTGATGAAACACGCAATCTTTTCTGTCTGGCCTTCGACTGTAGCGAAGGCGATGAGTACGGTCATTCCGATCCTCCCATAAATCGGTCTGAATAGATTGCTGATTATGAATAAGTGGCTTGGTTTGCCCTTGATCTCCATCAAAGGCGTTACTTGGGAGAGTTGTGAAACTCCTTTTCTGTCCTCGCAGATTATGTCTTTTGAGGAAGTTCGCGACGACATACATCTCCAAGCAAATCAGCCTTTTTCGACTGATAGTTTTGAAGTTAGCCAAGGCTTAATAGTCTGCCTGGCTACCGTAAGGAAAAGGCCAAGACAGCGATGAAGACTATGAAACTGATGCACCAAACTGCGAACTTCACCTGTTTGCGTGTGGGCAGGTTTCTGAGCAGTCTAATCATAGTCAAACCTTTCAGACAAAATCCGGTGGGACGCGGTGCCCCGTGCGATCAGATGATCTTCGACGGCGTCCATCATGGCAGGGGGGCCGCAGAGAACAAAAAGCCAGCTTTCAAATTGTTCAGAAGACAAATTGTGATCCAACAGGGGACCGTCGATCAAGCCTGTCTCTCCGGACCAATCCCTTGGCGGTTCGGATAGAACATATACTGTTTCTTCTTTGGACAACTCCTGTCGAAAAACAATCTGCTCCTCCACCCGGTTGCCATAGATAAGCTTGAGACCGCGCTGTGTTCTACTCAGTCGAACTTGACGCATAATGCTCAACATGGGCGCGATCCCGACACCACCTGCGATAAGAACAATGCCTTTCTCAGGGCGGTGGCTGATCGACAGATTCCCGTGTGGGGCATCCAGATAGACTGGGGTTTGCGGAGCGATCTGTCCGAGACTGCATGTAAAATCCCCAAGTTCCTTTATTAGAAATGAAACTTCGGGGCCTTCGGCTGGTGCTGAACTAATCGAGAATGGGTTCTCGTGCAGCGAGAAAGCACTGTGGCCGACATTTAGCCAGGCAAACTGCCCTGCTTCGAAGGTTAGTCCGTTGTGACCATCTGGCTTGATGCGCAACTCCCATTGCCTCGGTGTTAGTCGAGACACAGAAGTGACGCGCCATGGCCTTTTCCTCTGACGTAAAGGCCGAACGAGATAGACATACAGCACAGTTCCAACTGCAATACTGGTCAGGGTAAGCCAGAGATACGCCAATAGCGGATGCCCACCGTAGCGCCCAGCATAGACCGTGTGGTGCAACAGCAGGCAAGCAATCACCAAGGCTCCCAGCCCGTGAAAGAGGCGCCATGTTTCGTACTTGTAATCAAGGGATTTACGGGCAATTGCCGAGGCGACCAGAATGAACAGTAAAAAATATGCGCCGATGCCCGATACCAGCGCTGAAAAGTCGGTTGAAATCGTAATTTGATTTGTTTCATCCCACGGTCGGCGTCCGCCAGAAGGCGTACCCTGATACAGAAGCGGGTGTATCAGCGCAAAGCCGAGTGCTGTACGCGCCATCAACTGATGCACTCGCATGGTCACATCCATACCCAAGCCGGAAGAGCTGAACCTGAACCGCCCAGACAGCAGGAACTCGACTAAGATTATTGAAAACGCAAGCATTCCAAGCCCGGACGCGAGCTCTTGATGAAAGGATCGTGGTGGCCATCCCAGAGACCAAGAAAAACCCAAGGGAGCCAAGATCAGCAAAACGTAAATCAGCGCCAGATAAGGCCATTTCATACGGTTTCGCTCCACTGTGCTAAAGCTAGGCAGCTCGGGCTCATTCAAAATAAACGCTAGGCTGACCTGGGGTTCCGATCAAGACTACTGAGATTGGTGTTAAATCCACCACGACATGGCAAGCTTGGTGGGCGATGTTTGCCGTTTCTGTTCGTTCAACCGGTGCGTGCGATCTGGCGACGGATGAGGTTGCATGCTTGCGCAAGATCAAGGTCCTTGACGGCTTTTTCTGTCATAATGTTGAGCGCGCGAAATCAGACCAAAGGAGGAGGCTCAAAAAATGCTAGAAGACAAAAAATCCCCGCAACTTTTCACTGGAACGCATCCGCTCTCCGACAACTTTCGGCGTGAAATGGAAACCCTGATGTCGCGTTTTTTCGGGGGAGGATCACCTTTCCTACCAATGGAAACGGCTGCGCAACGCACGGGTTTTCCGTCTCTTGACATGACAGGTGCGATTTCACCTGCAATCGATGTCCAAGAAACGGATTCTGCGATTGTCCTGACGGCTGAATTGCCAGGGCTCGAAGAGGATGATGTGGAAATTGAAATCAAGGATCGCAGGCTAATCCTGCGTGGTCAGAAGAAGATTGCGCATGACGAAACGGGCGATCTGCGTGTCAGCGAAAGAAGCTATGGCAGCTTTTCCAGAGCCATGTCGCTGCCAGACACTGTTGAAATCGACAAGATTTCAGCAACATTCGACAAAGGCGTTTTGCATATCGAAATGCCGAAGACTGAGCCTCAGGATCCAAGCCGCAAGATCAAGGTATCGTCGAAATAGACGGTTTGGTGGATCGATACAGTGCTTGAAAAGAGCAAAGTAGAGGGTCGATCGTGGATCGACCTTCTTAGAGTTGCGTCCTGATAAGTGTCTTTGGTTGAATCCGCGCGGGCACCGCAAGTATCTGTACAAATGTGTTTTTTGCACATTCGTACCAGGCCATGGGTTTGGCGTTGAAGCGTGGTAGAATGCCCTCACGCGTTTGGGTAGGGGGCCACAATGCGAAAACCAGAAGAGAGTGGCATGACACCCTCAGGACATGCTGGTGAAGGTGAGGTGCGGGCCTTTCTGGAGAGCCTGACCGGACCATCGCGCGGAAACGTGAACTGGCTGGTCGATAAAGCCCTGACCGTTTCTGTTGACGATAGCAGGGTGTTAAGCCTTCGACCTAAAGACAACCTGCCTCCGCATGATAACGATATTGCGACCCTACAGTGGGTTGACGACGGTTACACAATAACCGCGTCAGCAGGGCGTAATATATGGGTAAACGGACAAAAAGCCTCATCGGTGTCTCTGAGGCATGGCGACATGATCGAGTTTGGCGAAAAGGGCCCTATGTCTCGATACAGATTGTGCGATCACTCATTTCCCGCGCACCATACGGTCGAAGATATCTTTAGTGACGCATATGCCTACGCCCGAGCGAGCCGCCGACCTTTCGCTAAAAAGATGTCTGGCGCCCTGCGCGATAGTGGGCGGCGGCTTGCGTCTCAGACCACGATACTGTTCAGGATCACAGTTCTTGCAACGCTTCTTGTGATTGCGGGGTTTGGGTACCTGCTTTTCCAGAACGACCGGCGCTTGGCGGATAGTATCGAACAGGAGTCCCGTAAGATCGAAGCGGTAGCGGTTATGCTCGCCCAGACGCGAGAAGATGCACTTACGCCTGATGACCTGGCTTCGTTGCGTGACGCTTTTGAAAACCAAGTTCTTTCGACCGAACAGCGTCTTGGAACCTTGGAGCAGCGGGCGGGAGCGCCAACGCGGGTAATCGCCGCCTCCACTCGATCGGTCGCTTTCCTTCAGGGGGCTTACGGACTGCGCCACGTGGAAAGCGGAAAGATTTTACGGCATGTGTTGGGACCTAACGGAGAAAACCTGAAAACCCCGTTTGGCCAGCCTTGGATCGAACCGGACGGGACCGGCGAACCTGCAGAATTTCAATTCACCGGAACGGGCTTTTTGATCGCTGGAGTGCCGTTGATGGCCACCAACCGCCATGTTGCGTTGCCGTGGACATCAGGGGACCAAGAGAAGGCGCTGAGAGAAGCTGGTCTTGAGCCAGAGATGTTGAGGCTGCTGGCCTATTTGCCTGATCAGACGGATCCAATAGAGGCGCGTTTGGTCCGGTTCAGTGAAGCCGCAGACTTGGCGATTTTGGCAGTTGAGCCCAGCCGCGTTCAGGACCTCGGAATTCCGTTGGCGGATGCCACGTCGCGCGTTGGTGAAGAGCTTTATCTGTTGGGATATCCAACGGGTTTGAAAGCTTTGATCGCGCAGGCTGGTCCGGGCTTTCTAGAGGAACTGGAGGCAGAAGGAACGTTGAACTTTTGGTCGATTGCGTCCCGGCTTTCTACTCAAAGCAAGATTCACCCGCTAGCAAGCCGGGGGATCGTCGCGCGGATAAGTGGGAGCGCCATCGTTTATGACGCTGAGACTACGACCGGTGGGAGTGGAGGGCCAGCATTGAATCGGAGGGGCAAGGTCGTTGCCATCAATGCTGCGATCCTGCCCGAGTTTGGTGGTTCAAACATCGGCGTCCCGGTCTCACATCTCAGAACTCTGCTAGGAGAGGTGGAAAGCCAGTGATCATTCGCTCGTTCGGAAGCGCGAGTTTTGAACAAAGAACACAGTGACCAGTGGAACGATCACTGAGATCAGGGCCACGGAGATCAGCAAGTACCCAAGTTGACTGTAGTCCGCAGTCGACGTGACCTCACCGGTTTCGGGCTTGGTGACAGCGCGCGTGACGACGTATGTCTGGTTGAGGTATTTGGTGCTGAGGCTGCTGGCCGACAATGCCATGTTGGTAAACGATGCCATCACGGCAAAGAAGGTCGCTTTCAAATGAGTTGGGGCATTGCGTGCAATCCAAGCCAACATCGGGACCATGGCGATCTGCCCAAGCGGCGACTCAACCGCTGTATCGAGAATGGCAATAAATCTTGCGTCTACAATTCCGCCAGTACGTTCAGCTGTCCATTCATGAATGCCGTAGTAGAGAGCAAGGTTAGGCAGGGCGAGTATGCCTGCGGCGATTGTCAGCAATATCACCACATGCGCAATTGAGCGGTTGGCCATGAATGGTCGCAGAACAATTAACCCCAGCAGCGCCAGCAGCGAAGTCAACAAAGCCAAGATTGCTAAGAATTGCTCATCGAACTCTAGTTCATCGATTTCAAACCAGGTCAGGCCTGGTCCCGGCAGAGGAACGGCACGGAAAACAAAAATGATTGTCGCTGTCCCAATTAAGGCTTTGGCTTGGGCCGGTTCCAGCTCTTTGAGCAGGCGCGACATGAGGTACAGAATTACCGTCAGGGAAACCGCGAAAACTGTTTCCTGCGCATATTCGAAATCAGCGGTTCCCAGAACGATGCTGAGCACCACGAATGCGAGACCGCCGAGCAATATGGACCATTTGACTTCTGTGACTGCGTCCGGTGTGTGGGGCGGGTGTCCCCGCTGGACACGTTGACGCTGGATCAAGCTGTGAAGAACGACTCCGCTGACCGACAACACGGGTATGGCCAGTGCTACTAGGTACACTAGGCCATAGAGCGCGAGGCGCTCGGATTTTTGCAGATCTTCGGTTCCAGAGAAAATCCAGATGTTCACAGCCGCAACCGCCGCAAACCCGGAAATGATCGAGACTCTGCCCAAGGTCTGCATTGTCGTGTGCTGTGCACGGGTTTCTTCAGGTGTAAACGGGAGGCCGTGCTGGTTGACTTTGGGAACCGCCTCGACCGTCATGGCGTCGGCAACAACGTCCTGAATGGCATAGCCCGAAGGCGCCAACAGCAAGGCAACAACATACCAGTCTTCCAGTGGCATGAAACTGGACATCTGTGCAGGCGCGGTCACAAGCCCATACATTGTTAGCAATGACAACGTGATCAGGGATGCGCCAAACAGGATCAGCAGGGACTTCCAGCGCCAGAACAGGTCCACGACATGGCCAAGCGGCATTTTGAGTATCCACGGGATACCAGCCCAAAATGCAAGTCCAGCAACGAAAGAGGCGGATAAATCTAGATAGTCTTTGAGGAAAAAAGCTCCGACGACCGAGGTCAGGCCGGACACGCCGGCAGCGAAGTAGACCATCAATGGCGGTAAATACGACCATTGCAGTTGCTGAACCAGATCTACAAACGTTCTATGCCACCAGGCCGAAAGTTTTGATCCTATTGAAGTTTGGTCAGTCGTCATTTGCCATGGCAGCCCGTCGAAGCCTTTGGGTCGTTGTGTCTAGTTAGAGAAATCCAGATCCGAATAGCAATGCACTGGTGATCACCCCAAGGATCGGTACCACAATAGGAACGCGGAAATGCTTGGCGGCCTCGTCCGGCTGCATCTTCAGCAGGATAAGCGAAATATTGACCAGTACAAAGACGCCTAGAACGATCTGAGACGTGCGCTCTGCCAGAGTACCAATCGGTATAGTTTGGGTCAGCAAAACGATGATCGCCACGACCAGCAAAGTAGCGATAACTGGTGTCTGAGTTGCTTTTGGGACAATCGCCAGAACCTTCGGTAAATGGTTACGGTCAGCTAGGCCGTAGATCACCCGCGAGGCCATGATCATCTGGATCAGTACTCCATTGACTGTCGCCACAATCGCGACCGCGGAAAAGCCCTGTTTGATCACCTCGGGGGCGTTTGAAAACACAAGCGCGAGGGGTGCTGCGGATGTCGAGAGAACGTCGATCGGAACAACAAGTAGAACCGTCATTGAGGTTCCCAGATACAACATGGTCGCCAGAACGAGGGTTAGTAAAATCGCTTTTGGGATGGTGCGCACGGGGTCTTTGACCTCTTCCGCGACATTGGCCATGTCCTCGAAGCCAACAAATGCAAAGAAGGCGAGAAGTGATGCTGCGAAAATGCCTCTCCACGTGTCGAATTCAAGTGGCGGAAGCATCGAACTGATCCCGTATCCCTGCGGATCCTGAACCGACATGCCCCAGCCAATCACAAAGAGAAGGCCTGCGATCTCGATGATCGTAATGACGGCCGCAACAAAGACCGATTCAGTGATCCCCCAAAGCGCGATTAGGCCCATTATCAAAACGACGCTGATGGTCAAAACAGGAATCGCAAAACCGGTCAAAGCATGAAGATATGATGCTGCGCCAATTGCAACGGCAGAGGCAGAGATAACCCCCGAAGCCGCGACCGCGAGCCCTACGAAAACCGCCAACCATCCTTTCTGAAATCCCGCCTCAACATAGGCTGCTTCACCTGCACTGACAGGAAATCGTGTTGCGAGTTCTGCATACGAAAGCGCGGTCAGTGATACGACGAGCGCGGCTACAACGAACGACAACGCCGCAAACGGTCCGGCAATGTCAGCTGTTGCACCGACTAAAACGTAAATGCCCGCTCCGACCGTTACCCCAAGGCCATAAAGCGTGAGCAACGGGGTAGTAAGGGCCCGTCTGAGTTTCTGTTCGTTTGGATCAACAGAGCTCATAAGCGATTTCCACCAACTGCCCATTCAGAACGTCGTCAGTGGCGTCCTTCTCGTTACTTTCCGCGATTGGCGGAGCAGCTCAATCCTATGGTCAAAGCTGCACCGAATGCTTTGTGTCTCAACGTGTGGGCGCATTGGGCGCCAATCAACCAACTGGGGGCTCGCCACCACTTCTGCCGAGCCCCCGTGGGTGGAACTTCCACTCCTACAAAATTCCGTTCACCATAGTGTTCGCTTGGGGACAGGTCGGTGAACGTAGAACAAGTTGAAACATTCGCATTTCAGTATGTGATTTATGTTGGTGCTTTGATCTATGTCAATCAACTTGCAGTGTCGGGGTTGCGATGCTGGATGCAAACCAATTGTCGAACACCGTCGAACTTAAAGGCAAAGCTAAAATGTTCGGCAATGTCAGATCAAAGGTGAAAAGCTATTCGCGATGTTCTGGAACCTGTTACCAGCTTTGGGTGGCATCGGCCTTTTTCTTATCGGCATGCTGTTGATGACGGACGGTTTGAAGGCTTTGGCAGGGGCGCAATTACGAGATATTTTGGGCCGGTTCACGTCGACACCGTTTACCGGGGCGATAACAGGCGCGGTCACGACAGCTGCAATCCAGTCTTCTAGTGCAACGACTGTCGCGGCAGTAGGATTTGTCGCGTCTGGCCTTCTCACGTTTCCACAGGCGCTTGGGATCATCTTTGGGGCCAATATCGGAACGACTATGACAGGTTGGCTCGTCGCGCTCTTGGGGTTCAAGCTAGACCTGGGGCAAGTGATGTTGCCCGTTGTTTTTGTTGGGGCTTTGCTGGCGCTTTCGGGAAGAAAAGCGGTTTCCGGCCTTGGGCTGGCGTTGGCCGGGTTCAGCTTGATTTTCATTGGGATCGAGCAACTCAAGTCCGGGCTTGACGTATTTCGCGGCATAGTGACTCCTGCCGATTTCCCGCCAGATACACTGCTAGGCAGGCTGAAGCTTGTATTGATAGGCGTGCTTATCACGATGGTGACGCAGTCTTCGAGCGCTGGCGTTGCGACCGCATTGGCTGCGTTGAGCGCGGGTGCTGTGAACTTCCCTCAAGCAGCAGCTCTCGTCATTGGAATGGATGTGGGCACGACTTTTACGGCAGTTCTGGCGACTTTGGGCGGGGGCACGATGGCGCGTCGAACCGGGTTTGCTCATGTGATCTACAACGTGATGACAGGAGCAATGGCTTTTTTCTTGCTAGGTCCATTTACTTCGGTGTTTGCAAGCGGGGCGGGGGCCGGAAATTCTCTGACTGCGCTGGTCGCGTTCCATAGTTTCTTCAACGCCATAGGCGTGGCGCTGATCTTGCCGTTCGCGAAACCCTTCGCCAGATTTGTCGAGGCGCTTATACCTGACCGAGGTGCTGAGTTAACGAGATCTCTGGATCCGCTTGTCCTTGGGATGCCGGAATTAGCCGTGGATGCGGCAAAGGCTGCAGTCGAACGCATTGTAAGGGCCGAATTGGCGCACCTTCGGTCGTGTCTGGGGGCATCTCAGACAAACGGAATCGATTTTGGTCGGGATAACATTCAGACCGCCGTGTCCGAAGCCCGCTCGTATCTGGACAAAATAGAACTGCCCAGCATGCCCGACGCAGAGATATCCAACATCAAGGATATGTACCATATCCTGGATCATCTTGACCGGTTGCTTTACCGGTGTGGCCAAGATGATCGGATAAGCGAGTTACCAAAAGACTGGCGGTTGAAGCGGCTTGCTTCGGTGATGATTGCAGCAACTGATGGCTATTTGGAAATCGACGACCCAGTGGAGTGTGAAATTACGCTGAACCGCGTTCGCCGTTTTCTGCGACGACAGAGGAAACTTCGCAGAGACTTGCTCATCTCTGACGCTGCGACTGACAGTCTGCCGGACGACGTGGTCTGGGCGCGCTTGGATGCCCTCAGATGGTTGCATCGAGTGTCTTATCACCTCTGGCGAATTCGTCTGCATTTGAACGCATTGGAAGGAGTGCCGTCTGGGCGCAAGGGTGGTGAGGTCGATGACGAGGTTGCGTAGTTGGAGGCCGGGCTGGATTGGATTCGGCGCGTGCTCAAACGTTATTCGACTGAAACGGCAATGTTCGTACTGGTGCGAACAACATGAGCAAGGTCAAAGACGTTCCTTAGCTATACTGTTTAATGGGATCTTCATTTGTGGCAGAGATTTGGAGGAGAATATGCAGGTTTATCGAGGGATTCTACTGGCACTGTTAGGCACGGAGCCTGCACTAGCGCAGGAGGTCAGCGTCAGTGAGGGAAGTGATTTGTACCGGACGTATTGCTGGCAATGTCACGGTTTCGAAGCGACCGGAGACGGGCCAATGGCCGAAATGCTGGCTATTCGAACACCTGACCTTACCAAATTGGCAGGCGAGAACGACGGAGTGTTTCCGATAGATCGCATAGCTGAACAGATTGATGGTCGTTCACAATTGCTCGCCCATGGGGGCGAAATGCCAATCTTTGGCGCGGTGTTTGAAACAGACCAGCAAATCGCAGTGGCTCTACCTAATGGGCAACCTATGATGGTAGGCCTGCCGTTGGCGAATTTGCTCGCCTTCCTTGAATCGATCCAGTCTGAATAGTCACTGACCAATCTGCTGGTCCGTGTCAGCCGTGCGTTTGATTGACATGAGAGTCAGTGGCGGCCCCAACACCTCGAAGGCCACAGTACTGGCTAGAGTAAAGGCCATGATCGACGCGGCCCAATGCGGAAACTGCTCTCCGGCTACAAGGGCCATACCTACCGCGACACCAGCCTGTGGCAACAAAGCGGGACCGTACCAGCGGGTCTGACGGCGAGGCAGGCCGCCCAGTTTTGCTCCGCAGTAACCTCCGACAAGGCGGGCCACGGCACGTAAGAATAGGAAAAGAGCACCAGCCCAGCCCATCAAACCGAAGGCTTCAACTTCCAACGTGGCGCCAGCCAAAAGGAAGAACAGGATCATGAATGGCCACTGAATGTGCTCGATCTCATGAAAAGCACGGTCGTGATGGCGGGCAAGATTCCCAATCACTGCGCCGACAACCATGCCTGCTACTAGAAATGAAACCTGCAGCCAAAGCGCGAGACCCGCTGTAAGAAAGACGATGCCCACTGCTTCTGCCTGCATTGGCTCTCCCGGTTTCAAACGGCCGGTTAGGTAAGCGGACGGAACGCCCAAGGTGACACCCAAAACAATGGCGCCTCCGAAATCCCACATCGCTGCGGCGGTGATGCTGGCCCAACCATCCGAATGACCGGCCAGAACCAGGGCGATGCTGAAAACGATCAGACCCCAAGCGTCATCAATTGCGACGACGCCCTTTAATGTCTCGGTAAAGCTGTTAGACACCCCAGATTGTTTGATCACATCAGTTATGGCGGCCGGAGCCGTAGCTGTGGCAATTGCCGCCAACACCAATGCCAATCCAAACGGCATACCAATTGCGGTCAATCCAGCAGACACGATAACAAGGGTTGCAACCACGATTGAAATCGAAATCGTCAGAATGGCCCGGCCATGTCGAACCAGGTTCTCGCGGGTCAAAGATCCGCCAAGAAGGAACGCGACCATCGTCAAAGCCACAATGGAAATCTCGTCGAACCACATGGCAACGTCGAGTGGGATTAGCCCCATTCCGGCGTTCCCGGCGATCAGACCGAGGAACAGTAAGGTTGTAACACGAGGAAGATGCGTGGCCCGGCCTAGTTGGTCGGCCGCCAATCCGGCAAGAAAGAGAACACCAAGAGTAATCAGAAAGCCGGCAATGTGCATAGAAATCCAAACGTTAAGTTCTTGTCTAGACTACTCTAACTCCAACGCTGCCCTCTAGGAACCGATGTCGGAGAGAATGCGAGTGTCCCGTTGCGGCCTATGCCGAGGGTAATAAAAATAAGGGATTTTGATCTGTATTAAGGCGAAAGCGCGCCGCAGGTGGCACAATAGCCTATTCAGGGAATGAGGAGGATTTTTCGATGCCGACAAAGAAATCTAACACAAATAGCCCGACCTCACTTTTGGATGTTTTCAAGCAAATGCAGCCACCCATGTCTGGCAATCCGGCCTTCGGTGCCCAGATCGAACAATTTTGGGACGCGCAAGAAAAATTGCTCGAAGAAACAGAGGTCTTTGCGCAGCATTGGTTCGAACGGCGTCATGAGGCGGTCCGGACGGCTCTAAAAGCTGCACGCAATGTGTCTTCCACGAACCCGTCCGATCCCTCTAAAGCCTTTCAGAGCATGGCGGAGTGGCAGCGCCATTCGGCGGAGCGGTTGGTTGCTGACGCTCAGGAATGGTTCGAAACCGTGTCCCGCTGTGCATCTTATGTCGCTGAAACCGAAGCTGAAGCTGTTGAGAAAACAGTTGATGATGTTGTAGCCGCTACAAAGAGCGCGGGGAAATCTTCAAAGTCCGAGCCTGTATAGATTTCCTGCTGCCGAGGAACCAAACTGGAATCATCGGAGCAGTAGATAGGAGGTCAAATGTACAAGAATATCCTGATCCCGGTTGCTCTGGACCAAGAACACGACACACAAGCGTCGTTTGAAGCCGCGCGCCAATTGGCTGATGCGGACGCTGTATTCACCGTGATACACGTCCAAGAACCAATTCCGGCGTATGTAGGGTCTCAAATTCCCAGCGAATTACTTGCCAATACGCGGCATGAAATCTTGGAAAACCTGCATCAAACTGCTTCTGAAATTCCAGGCGCGAAGGCTCGGCTCATCTCTGGGCACGCGGGTAGGGCTATTGTCGATTTCGCAAATGAGAGCGACGCGGATTGCATCGTCTTGGCTTCGCACAAGCCTGGTTTTGAGGACATATTTTTAGGTTCCACTGCGAACAGAGTCGTGCACCACGCCAAGTGTTCGGTTCACGTAATTCGGTGATCCAATGTTAGCGGGGTGGCTTCCTTTTTGAGTGGCCCCTACTTAGTGAGCCAAATCCAATCGAGAGGATTGACCGCTGAGCCAAAGAACCCTTGGACTGCAGCTTGCCTGCGGTTTCGAATTTATTAGAACGCTGGATTTCTTTAGTGTGAAGAGCGGTTGCTGGTCGGTCGCTTGGAGGCTTTCGACACTTGGGTTGCTTCGGAGCCTCAGATTGTGTTTCGAGATGTAGTCTACTTTCCTTTTCTTCGAAGGACGGTTGTGCGATGAAGGCCAAATCCTGCTCCCGCAACCAGTGTCGGAAAATCCCAACACAGACCGGTCAAACTACAATTGATCCACAAAATCAATTGCTCGAAGCCTTAACATCCGCAGGATCAAAACCAAAAGGTCAGAGGTTCATATCCTACTCCTCCTACTCCCGTAAACGCTTGGCTCGAACACACAATCAAACCGACGGGTCAAACACCTTACCCGTTGTTGTTTCAGGCATCCGCTCTTATCAAATCACTGGCCTTTTCGCCGATCATGATGGCTGGCGCATTGGTGTTACCACTGACGATTTCCGGCATGATCGAGCAGTCGGCCACACGTAAGTTGGCTATGCCGTGTACTTTTAGTTTTGCATCTACGACTGATGCTTCGGTGCTTCCCATCGCGCAAGTGCCGGTAGGATGATAGATTGATGCGGTGTTTGACCTTACCCAGTCCAGCGTGCCTTCGTAGTCGTCGGAACTCAGCTGAGCCGTTGGCCGAAACTCCTCTGATATTTTCGAGGCTAAAGGATTCTGTTTGGCTATTCTGCGCGCGATGTTCACCCCGTCAACAATGGTTCGGCAATCCGTTTCAGTGGACAGATAGTTCGGTTTTATTTTGAGATGTTTAGTCGGATCCGGACCGTTCAAACAAAGCTCTCCCCGGCTTTCCGGGCGCAGTTGGCAGACCGACATGGTGAAGGCTGAAAACGGATGAACACCCTCGCCGGGGCTGTCAGCGGACCAAGGCTGGACGTGAAACTGGATATCGGGCGTTTCTACATCTGGCCGGGTTTTCATGAAACCGGTGGCAAGGCTGGCCGCCATGGTCATAGGACCTGCACGGAACAATGCGTATTTCAGGGCGATGCGCGCCTGATTAAAAAGGCTGCGGACTTCATCATTCAGCGTCGGCTCATTGCATTTGAATACTAGCCGGGCCTGCAAGTGGTCCTGTAGCCCTTTTCCGACACCCGTCAGGGCGTGCAGCGGCTCGACGCCATTTTCCTTTAGGTGGTCTGGGTCTCCGATCCCTGAAAGCATCAGGATCTGTGGCGAGTTAATCGCTCCGCCGGACAGGATGATTTCACGTCGGACTGTTAGGGTCTTCTCAACGCCGGAACGATCCCGGTAAACCAGACCGGTTGCCTTTTTCCCTTCCAGAACCACGCGCGTTACCAGAGCGTTCGTAATGATGTTCAGGTTTTGTCGATCCCGAATGGGTTTCAGATAGGCAACGGCAGCACTGCACCGGCGGCCATTGCGGGTTGTCAGTTGGAAATAGCCGACGCCTTCTTGCTCGGCCCCATTGTAATCGGGGTTGAAAGGATAACCTGCCGCTTGCGCCGCCGCGACCCAGGCGTCGCAAATCGGGCGCTGAATGCGCATGTTGGACACCGAAAGCGGCCCGCCCACACCGTGAAACTCATCCTCGCCGCGTTCCTGATCTTCGCAGCGTTTGAACAGCGGTAGCACATCGTCCCAGCCCCAGCCCTCGTTTCCCATCTGCCGCCAGCGGTCATAGTCCTCTTTCTGCCCGCGCACGTAGAGCAACCCGTTTAGAGAGGACGACCCACCCAGCACCTTGCCGCGCGGCCAATCGATGGATCGACCGTTCAGACCTGGGTCAGGCTCGGTGCGGTAACACCAGTCGACCGAGGGGTTGTGCATGGTTTTGAAGTAACCAACAGGAATGTGAATCCACGGGTTGGTATCGCGGCCACCTGCTTCTAGCAGTGCGACAGTCGTGTTGGGATCAGCGCTTAGCCGATTGGCGATAACACAGCCCGACGACCCCGCGCCAACAACCGCATAATCCACCTCCATGACTGCCTCCTCCCAATGTCGCTGAAAAAAACTCTATGCAAGTTGATCGAATTATACTAGCATTTTTTGATACAAAAAGTCTCAATAATTGCGATCAGGGAGGTAAGCAATGGAGATCGGTAAGAAACTGAGTGGGATTTCGCGGCGGGATTTCTTCCGCGTGGCAGGTCGTTACGGCATGAGTTCGACTCTGCTGGCAGCAGGCGGGTTCGGTGGGGCGATGAGCTTGGCAAACCTGGCGCAAGCAGCTGAATCCACGTACGAAAAACGGTTTTCGAAAGAGCCCAAACACACGCTTAAGTTTGGCGCTTCAGGCTTTAATACTCGCAACCTTCTGATCGAACGCGCCGGAGCTATCGAGTTTGCGCGCGATCTGGAAGAACGAACAGATGGTGAGATTCGGATCGAGTTTATCGGCGACAATCAGATCTGTGGACAGCTCAGCTGTGTTGAGAAAACCCAGCAGGGAATCGTCGATATATACGCTGCTTCGACCCAAAACTCGGCTGGTGGCGCGCCTTACCTGAACGTGCTGGACTACGCCTATATGTTCCCAAGCCGTGCGGCGCAGTACCATTTCTTCTACAGCCCTGCGAGCCAACGCATTCTCCGCGAACCCCTGGAGAAACGGCATGGGCTGAAGTTCCTCTTTACCCATTGCGAACTGCGTGGCCTGCAAATGGGCTCAACCTTTGCCGATAAGCCTACGGTGACCAAGCTGGAAGAGTTGTTCGGCACCAAGAACCGCGTGACCGGCACGCAGTTGGGCCGGATCGCAATGCAGTTGCTGAACCTGAACCCGGTTCCGGTGGCCTGGGAAGAGACGCTGGATGCGCTGAAAACCGGTCTGATTGACGGGGCTGAAACTTGGGCCTCCGCCGTGGCTTACGCCAATATGGCACCGGTGGTTTCGCAGTCGGTGAACCTGAAGTTCTTCTGTGGCACCGAGCATACGTCGATGTCGGCCAAGGTCTTCGACGGCCTCGGGGGCGAGTTGCAGGACGCAGTGATGGAGTCTTCCTACTTCACTCAGGCGTTGATCCAAGGTGCGAATGAGGCCGCGTTGTTGAACACTGTTGGCTTCTCGGAGCCGCAGCTTCCCAACACGATCTTTGCCGAAAACGGTGTCCGCCCGGCCTTCCTGCCGGACGATCAGATCAAACTGGCCGAAGAGATGTGCGCACCGAACTATAACCCTGAACCTTGGGCGCAGTGGCGTGAACGCCTGAACAAATGGGCAGGCGGCATCGATACGTATCAGGAAATCTACGACATCGCGCGTGAAATTCCGGCTGACACCCTGCCAGAAAACGTAGAGCCGCGCCGTTGGTGGATGGGCCAAGCCTGATAAGCTGATGTGAACCGGCCCCAAACGGGCCGGTTCCAAAAACACACCGACTGGGAGGACGGGGTACATGTCGTTATGGGCAGACATAGGCGCGATCTTCAGCGCCTTTCTCAGCCAGGATTCGTTCGAGATTCAATCCGCTCTGGAATCTGACGCTGCTTGGGTTTTTGGTGCAGTCGTCTCGGCACTTGGCGGTTTTCTGGTCATGTTGCTCTATAGAAAGGTGCCCTTCATAGAACGTCATTTGGAACGATCAGTGATGGTTTATTCCTATCTTGCCATTGCACTGATCATCTTCTGGGGTGTGATCGACCGCTTCGTGTTCAATGATCAAGAACCATGGTCGACGACCATTCCGCCATTGCTGTTTATGGTCATGGCTTGGTTTGGCGCATCTTACAACGTACGCCTTCGTACGCACTTGAGCTTTAGCGAATTCCGCACCGCAATGCCGAGGGCAGGGCAACTCGCTTGCCTGATCCTTGATGCGGTTTTGTGGTTTATTTTTGCAGTGATCGTCATTGTCACCACGTCCCGCCTGGTCGCCCTGTCCGCGTCAAATTTCCAAATCGTACTGGGTACCGACAATGTCATGCAGTGGTGGTTTCTTCTGGCTGCGCCGCTGTCGTTCTTCTTGATGGTAGGGCGCGTGTTTCAAAACCTCGCGGATGATCTGCACAACTGGAAAACTGGCGAACCGCTCATCAAACAGGCCGTGATCGGAGCAGACTAATGACAGATGGAACCATGGTCACACTGATCTCGGTTGGGGTCACATTTCTATTCATGCTGGGCGTGCCGGTTCTGCTGGTCATCGGCTACTGGGTCATCGGTTGTTCGTTTGTCCTTGGCTTGACGCTCGACAATATGGGTGCCGAGTTGCTGAACGTCTTCAACAAGGGTTTCGCCCTGCTGGCGATGCCGCTGTTCATCCTGACCGGAGACCTGATCAACAAATCCGGCATCGCGCGGCGGCTCAGCGATTTCGCATATGCGTGTCTGGGTTGGATACGTGGCGGGTTGGCGATGGCATCGCTGGGGGCGTGCGGGTTGTTCGCCGCTATCTCGGGCTCAAACTCGGCCACGACTGCCACCATTGGTTCCATGTTGCACCCGGAGATGGTCAAGGGCGGTTATGATGAGCGGTTCAGCGCGGCCACTGCGGCGGCGGGGGGCACGGTGGGGATTATCATTCCGCCGTCGATTATTTTCATTGTCTATGGGTTCCTGATGAACCTGCCGATTTCGGAGCTGTTCGTCGCGGGTATCCTGCCCGGCGCGCTGATGGTCATGGGGATGCAATTCGCCTGCTGGATCATCTGCCGCATGAATGGCTGGGGGTATCTTATCCCGCTGCAACTGAATCGGGTGTTGAAAACCGCGTTCGGCGCTTGGCTTGGCTTCTTTGCCATCGGTTTGGTTTTGTGGGGCATCTATACCGGTAAATTCTCACCCACCGAAGCGGCTGGCGTGACTGTTGGATTTTGCGTGATTGCAGGCTTGGTCAGCTATCCGATCAATCGCTTGATGGGCGCTCGCAACAACATTTCACCTACCGAAAAAACCTATGCCGAGATGTTCGTGGTCGAAGGTTTTACGATCCCCGAGATCCCGTCAATTGTGATCCGGTCAGCCCAGATCACAGGCATCCTTGCACCGCTGATCGCAATTTCAGTGGTGATGCAGCAAATCCTGTCGCTGCTGGGGGCACAAGAAACCATTGGGAACTTTGTAACCTCAATGGGCGGCTACCACGCGGTTCTGTTTACCTCGATGGTGATTGTCTTCTTTTCAGGCATGGTGCTGGAAAGCCTGCCAGTGACGATCATCCTTGCGCCGATACTCGCGCCAATCGCGGCCTCGGTTGGAATAGACCCGATCCATTTCTCGGTGATCTTCCTTGTGGGCGCATCTATCGGCTTCATCACGCCACCTTACGGTTTGAACCTCTATGTGGCATCAGGCGTGACGGGTGTGCCCTATTTCCGCCTCTTGCGATACACTGTGCCCTATCTGGCGGCTTTGCTGTCGGTATGGATCTTGGTGTCGCTTGTGCCCGATCTGGCCTTGATCCTGCTGCCAAATAACTAGAATGTTGCGGGATGGCCGAGACGGAAACCCAAGACAAAGAAACTCAGATCCCGACCAACCTGCGCCTTCTTCTTATCCTTGAGGAGGTGGCGCGGCGTGGGGTCGCCATCAAACCAGCAGACCTGATCGAGACTTTGGGGCTGGCGAAGCCCACAGTTCACCGTCTGCTCCAAACAGCTGAGGCCGAAGGTTTCCTGCAGCGAGATCTGGATGGCCGCTCATACGGCCCTGGGCACCGGCTGCGGTTGCTTTCGGTCAATACCATGTCCTCCGAACACCTGCGCACGGCGCGATTGGCAATCTTGCGCAGTGTCGCCGAAAACGTTGGTGAGACTTGCAACTTAGCCATCCCGGACCGGGAAGGAATGATCTACCTCGACCGGGTCGAAACGAAATGGCCGCTACGCATCCAATTGCCTATCGGTACTCAGGTACCTTTCCATTGTACAGCCAGCGGCAAGATGTACCTGTCTACTCTGCGTCAGAAGACGTTGGATGGATTTCTCTCTGCAGGCAATTTGCAACCCCAGAGCGAACGATCCCTAACGGACCCTAAAGCACTACGCGACGAAATCCGCGGAATCTCTGAAAAGGGTTACGCGACAGATGATGAGGAATTCATGGCCGGAATGACGGCCATCGCTGTGCCCATTCGTGATGGACAAGGCAGATTGGTGGGCACACTTTCGGTGCATGCTCCAACCCAACGTCACGATGTCAACAGTCTGCTGTCCTTTCTGAACATCCTGCAAAAAGGAGCAGGTGAACTTTCCGAAATGCTAATTGACTGATGTCTGCTCGTGGCGATCGTCAGGACCGTCGTCACATCAGACTAAAAATGATTTTATCAAGCCGACTGAAGAATTCAGCTATCCGGAAAACGCCGTATTTGGTTGTCGCAAAGTCGGACCTTTTCCGGGCCGAAGTCACCAACCGATCCGACAAGTGAATACAAGCGTTTTTACTCAACAGGTCTGACACTTAAATGCACGCGGCCAAATTCTGATCAGGTGAAGCCACTGGGACCAAAGAAGCCGCTTCGAATGTGCACGGCGCGACGGCAACCCGAGGCGATTGCTGCAATGGCCGAGTGAAGGACGAGGTGCTTCATGCTGCTTTGCGGTCGGATTTTGTCGTTCTGCTCCGATCTACTCAGGTTCAGCTTCGACGCTGTAGCTTCCATCTTCGCGGTGAACTTCGCGCCCGCTGAGAGGTGGGGTGAAGACGCAAACAAGTCTCAGGTCGGTCTCTGTGGCTTGCACCACGTGCCGGTCATGGTGATCCAATGCGTAAAGGGTGAATGGCTCTAGGATATGCCAGGGTTCATCGTCGGCGGCTCTGATCCGACCATTGCCCTCGATACAATAGCAAGCCTCCAGATGGTGGGTGTATTCAAGCTCAAGCGAGGCACCCTTTTCGATGAGCGTGTCAGTGAGCGTGAACCCCATGCCATCCGAGGCCAAAAGCAACCTTCTGCTGTTCCAGCCTGGTCCAGAGACGTCCCGCTCTGTTCCAAGAATGTCTTTGAGTGCTTTGACAATCATTTCACTCTCTCTGTTCTACCTGACTGCGCGGTTCATGCCGCCGTCGGACAGTATACTCTGACCATTGATGTATCGGGCCCCCTTACTTGCGAGGAACACGCATGTCTGGCCAATTTCTTCGAATGTTGCCGCCCGCTGCGCGGGAATTTCCATACGGGCCCGCTCGGACAGGTTCACATTCTCGCAGAACCCGGGAAGTAGGTTGTTCATGCGAATGTTGTACCGCGCATAGCGATCCCCGTAGAGCTTTGAGAAACTGTGCAAAGCACCGCGCAACATGCTCATGGGATAGGGCGCGCGAGGTTCGATTGTGTTCATGGAGGAAATGTTTACGAACGCTCCACCGCCCTGTTCGATCAAGATGGGCGTGACGATGCGAGCAATCTTCACAACGTTCAGCACATACATATCCAGGCTTTCGTGCCACAGCTCGTCGCTCAGTTCCAAAAGCGGCCCGTCAAAATCAGGATCGAAGCCAACAGTTTTGATGGCCTCGGGTACCGAACCACCGTGCCCCATATTGCTGACAATAGCGTCAATCCGACCATACGCGCGCATGGTGTCATCAACCATCGCCTGCAGATCGTCCACATCCAAAACCGAGCCACGGCGGCCGATGCCACCAAGTTCTTCCGCCAGTTCAATCGAGCGATCGGACGGCGACATCAGCGAGACCTTGTAGCCCGCCTTTGCCATTTCAATGGCGCACCCCCGGCCAATGCCTTGGCCCGTACCTGTCATCAGCGCAACTTTGAGTTCGGACATGCGACCCTCGATCAATCAGACCCATGAGATTTCTTAGATTGACCCCGCTATAACTCTTTGTAACCAATGATGCCTATCGAGTTTATCTGATAAGGTTGTTAGTTTTTCTCACATGGCTGAAAATCTCAGACACCTTCGCGCCCTTCAGGCTTTTGACGAAACTGCGACCCATTCCAGCCTGACCAGAGCAGCGGACGTGCTGAATGTCACTCATGGGGCGATCAGTCGACAGATCAAATTGCTAGAGCAACATCTTGGCGTAACGCTTTTTCATCGTCACCCCAATGGCGTTGAACTAACCGACGCCGGGGAACGCCTGCATCAATCAACACGTGGGGCGTTTTCTGCTTTGCAGTTGGGTGTGACAGAGGTGAAGCGTTTTCATCATCGTCAGTCGATCACGGTGTCTTTGTCGACGTCGCTGGCTCTCAAATGGCTTGTGCCATTGCTGAGTTCGTTTCAGCAAGAGCACCCGGAAATCGCCCTGTTGCTAGACACGAATGATGCCTTTGCAGATTTTGACAGATCCGATGTCGACGTCGCATTGCGGTTTGGGGAACCCAATTGGGACGGGCTTTATCATGAGCAAATCCGAGAAGAGGAATTGATCGTCGTTGCCGCGCCTTCGCTTGTAGAAAACAAGCAGCTACCAATGCGTGCCGGAGAGGTGGCAAAATACCCTTTGTTGCATGATACCTTCAATGCGGGTTGGGACCATTGGGCCTTACAAGTTGGCCTGGACGCGGATCGCATCAAAGCGCGGAACATCAATTTCGTGGACAGTGCTGTTCTTTTGGAAGCTGCGATTGACGGCCAAGGCGTGGCCTTGGCGAGACACCTCTTGGCGGAGAGAGATTTAAAGCTTGGTCGGCTGGTCCGCCTGGATGAAAGCCGCGTGTCATTGAACCGTGGCCTCTATTTCGTCTGCCGAAACGGAGATCAAGATCGTGTCACTGTGAGAACGTTCAAGCGTTGGCTGATGTCGATTTGAGGCGATGTCCCGTAAACGATGCCCCGCTAGGCCATCAAGGGTCCGCTCACTTCAGAAGTCGACTATGTCCGCGAACTTTCAGTTCACTCGGACTCCAATTTCCAAGCGCAGCGAATGGCTGGTCTGACGGGCCACGACGCAGCATCCTCAAGGTCGGTCGAAGGTCGGGAATGGGCCGCCCGTGAAGCCGGGCGGAATTGACATAGCGAACATTATTCCCGAAGGACAAGTCACGCGCGGAATCCGTCGGTTTAGCCCACACTCCAAGCTTGTAAGCTGAACCCGAGACAATCTTAGGCCGACTGGACCGATCTGATGCGCCGAGATGGAAGCATATCCAGTCGGTGTTTGAGTTTAAACTTCCGTTGATTGCTTGCGCTTCCACATCTCCAGCAACGTCTTCTGAAAAAAACCGATGTAAGACTATGTCGTAAGATTATGCCAACTGCTTTAACCGGGGCATCAAATCCAAGAGTTCCCTAGTATACGAATGCTGCGGATCTTCGAACAACGAATCCGTCTCCTGGACCTCAAGCAACTTCCCATTACGCATCACGCCCACCCTGTCACACATCTGACGTACGACCGGGAGATCGTGGCTGATAAAGAGCATGGTCAAGCCGAGATGTTCCTGCAGGTCTTTGAGAATGTTCAGGATTTGCGCTTGAATAGAGACATCCAAGGCGCTTGTCGGTTCATCGCAGATCAGAAAACGGGGCTGAGTTGCGAGGGCGCGAGCAATACAAATACGCTGACGCTGCCCTCCGGAAAATTCATGTGGATACTTACGCCATGCGTCCTTAGCCAGCCCAACCCAGTCGAGCAATTCGCGCACACGTGGTTCGATAGCGGGCTTGGGCAGGATTTTATGGTGATGGATGGGCTCGGCCACGAGATCCCCAACCCTCATGCGGGGATTCAAACTGGAGAACGGGTCTTGAAAGATCATCTGGATCTGGCGGCGGTAGGCTTGCAGAGCCTCTGCCTCCATGACTGTGACGTCTTCGCCATCAAAGATAACCCGTCCGCCATCTACGGGATAGAGCGTTCCAATCATCCGCGCGACCGTGGACTTGCCAGAGCCACTTTCGCCCACAAGGCCGAAAACCTCACCGTCGCGAATGTCGAAACTCACCTGATCGACGGCAGTGAAGTACTTGCGTTGCGATGGTAGCAGCCCACCTTTTTGCAGGAACGTTTTAGTAATGTTTTCGACTTCCAGCAGCTTGCCGGTTTTGGACAGATCAGTCTTGTCCCAATGGGCCGCCAGATCGTCAATCTTGAAGGTTCTTTCCCGCTCGCCATAATTGACCACTGGGAAACGCTCGACCTTGGTGTGCGGGCGCGGCACGGCGGCAATCAGGGATTTGGTATACTCATGTGTCGGCGCGCCGAGGATCTGATCGGTCGTGCCGCTTTCAACCACATGACCGGAATACATCACAGTGACCGTATCGGTGGTGTCGGCGATAACACCCATATCATGGGTGACGAGGATCACGCCGACCTGACGCTCTTTCGCCAGTTCCTTGATCAGATCCAGCACCTGCGCTTGGACAGACACATCCAGGGCCGTTGTAGGTTCGTCCGCGATCAGAACACTGGGTTCGGTACAGAGCGCGAGCGCGATTACCACCCGCTGACGCATCCCGCCGGAAAACTGGTGCGGATACTGGTTGAAACGATCCGCCGGGTCGGGGATGGACACGCGATCCAGCAGGGCAATGGCGCGCTTTTTCGCCTCGGACGCGGACAGGCCAAGATGCAGTTGGATCGTCTCGACCAATTGCTCACCAACTGTGAACAGCGGGTTCAGCGAGGTCAGCGGGTCCTGAAAGATCATCCCGATCTCTTTGCCCCGGATCCGGCGTTTATCCTCGGCGTCCAACTCGTCGATGCGGCGCCCATTCAGCCAGACCTCACCCTCTGACACATGGGCCGGAGGGTCCAGCAGGCCGATCACGGCGTTGCCGGTCATGGATTTGCCTGCACCGCTCTCGCCGACAACGCCCCGGATTTCACCGGGGTGGAGATCATAGGTCACATGCTCGACCGGCTTGAAGATGCCGTGGCGGGTGGGGATTTCCACCGTCAGGTTGCGGATCGAAAGAACGGGATCGGTCATTTCAGCCTCGGGTTCAGAACATCACGCAGCCAGTCGCCCAGCAGGTTCACACTCAGCGCCAGTGCCAGCAGAGTGCAGGCGGGGAAGAACAGGATCCACCACTCGCCCGAGAACAGGAAGCCCTGCCCGATACGAATCAGCGTGCCGAGTGACGGTTGCGTTGGTGGCGCTCCAACACCAAGGAAGCTGAGCGTCGCCTCGGCAATGATCGCCAGCGCCAGCGAGATGGTCGCGATCACCAGAACCGGTGACAGCACATTGGGAAGGATATGGCGCAGCATGATCGTCAGCGGGCTTTGCCCGATGATGCGCGCGGCGGCGACATAGTCCTTGTTTTTCTCGACCAGCGTTGCGCCCCGGACGACACGAGCGAACTGCACCCAATCGGACAGGCCAATGGCCAGGATCAGCACCCAGATCGCCATTTGGTCGCGATATTCCACCGGAGTAATGCCTTTGGCGATGCCAAAGATCAGCATAGCAAGCAGGATAGAAGGGAAGGTCAGTTGCACATCCGCTGTACGCATAATGATCGTTTCGGTCCAGCCGCCGAAATAGCCCGACAACAAACCCAGAATAATGCCCAGAACCATGGCGAACAGAACGGCCGCCACCCCAACAAATAACGAGATCCGCATTCCGTACAGGATGGTCGAAAACACATCCCGCCCCTGATCGTCGGTGCCCATCAGGAAGCTTTCGCCTGTAAAGGCATTGGGTTCCATCGGCGGGGTGAAGCCGTTCATCAGGTTCAGGCTGGCCGGGTCAAACGGGTTTGTCGGCGCAATCAACGGTGCAAGGATGGTGGCGAGGATGAGGATCAAAGCCACCGTGGCCGAGACCATGGCCACGGGCGACCGGCGAAAGGCGTAGAACTGGTCGCTGTCCAGAATGCGTCTCACTCGGCTCATGCGCTGACCCTCAGGCGCGGGTCGATGAAGGCATAAAGGATGTCGACCGCAAGGTTGATGGTGACAAAGATGACCGAAATCATCATCAGGTAAGCTGCCATGACAGGAATATCCACGAACTGGATTGCGTTGATGAACAGAAGGCCGAGACCCGGCCACTGGAACACCGTCTCGGTGATGATGGCGAAGGCGATGATGGCCCCCAGTTGCAGACCGATGATGGTGATAACCGGGACCATGGTGTTTTTCAGCGCATGGCGGAAATTGATGGTCCGGTCGCTGAGGCCGCGGGCGCGGGCAAAGCGGATATAGTCTTGCCGGAGGACTTCCAGCATCTCGGACCGCACCAACCGCATGATTAGGGTCATCTGATACAGACCCAATGTAATCGCTGGCAAGATCAGCGCCTTAAGCCCGCTGCTGGTCAGCAAGCCGGTGTTCCACCAGCCCAGATCCACAACCTCTCCGCGCCCAAAGCTTGGTAGCCATCCAAGCTCGACCGAGAAGACGTAAATCAACAGGATGCCGATCAGGAAGGTGGGCAGGGATACCCCGATCAGAGAGGCTGACATGATGAAATTCGCGGCAAACCCGTCTCGCCGGATTGCGGTGAAAACACCCAGTGCGATGCCTAAGACTATGGCAAATACGGCCGAGACCAGCGCCAGTTCCAGCGTCGCCGGAGCGCGTTCGGCCAGGATTTCAGCGACCGGACGCCCCTGACGGAAGCTGACGCCGAAATTGCCCTGTACCGCTTCTTGCAGAAACTTCACATATTGCACCGGAAACGGCTGATCGAGTCCCAACTGAGCGCGCAGACGTTCCACATCTTCCATGGTCCGCTCTTGCCCCAGCATGTTGTCGATCGGATCACCGACAAAGCGGAACATGGAAAAGGCGACAAGGCCCACGACGAACAGAACCAGCGCCGACTGGGCAACGCGCCTGATAATGTATGACAGCATTTAGTTGACCGTGACCCAGCGCAGAAGGAAGAAATTGTCGGGCCGTTGTGTCAGCTCGATATTGCTGCGCGCGCCCCAGACCAACGGCTGGACGTAAAGGGGCACATAGGCGACCTCATCCTGAAGTATGCCTGCAACCTCATCCAGCATAGCCTGACGGGTAGGCTCATTGATCTCGGACTGGATTAGTGGCAGCAATTCATCCACGCGGGCGTTGGAATAGCCGCCAAAGTTCCACGAACCCAGCTTCTTTTCCTCATTTGGTGTCGATGCGAGGAAACGCACAGGATGTTCGGCGTCAAATGTGCCCGGTGACCAGCCCAGCAGATACATATCGAAGTTGTCGGCGCGCAGCTCAGGCCAATAATTTTGCACGGGCATCGCATCGAGCGTCACATTCAATCCAACTTGCGTCAGCATGGCGGTAATGGCCTGACAAACGGATTCGTCGTTTAGGTAGCGGTTGTTGGAGCATTTGAAGCTGACTTCGGCCCCTTCGGCTCCCGCTTCAGCCAGCAACGCCTTCGCACCTTCTGGGTCGTAGGCATATGGGTCTGCGTTTGCAGCCGAATAGCCACGCATCGCCGGGCTGACCAACTGGCTTGCCACTTCGGCGTTGCCGCGCATGATGGTTTGCAGGATGGCTGGTACGTTAACTGCTTTGGCAACGGCCTCGCGTACGCGCACGTCGCCAAAAACGTCGGTCCCGCCTTGGCCCGTTTCACTTGCGCCTTCCTGCTGGTCGAAGCCCAGCATGATGACACGTGCTTCGATGCCCTGAATGACTTTCACGTCCGGGTTGCCCTGCAACCGGGCGACGTCCTGAATGGGAACCGGGTTGATGAAATCCACATCGCCTGAAAGCAGAGCTGCCAGAGCGGTCGCTGGATTCTGGATAGGCACCAGTTCGGCACGAGTCAGGTTGTGCTCGGTCTCGCCCCACCAGCCTTCGAAGGGCTCTAGAACCGTGCGCAGGCCCGGCTCTCTCGCGGTGACGCGGAAGGCACCGGTACCGTTGGCGTTGAGCGTTGCGTAGTTACCTGCTTCTTTGTCGGGAAGGGCTGTGTCATTCGCCTCGGCCCAGCCGCTATCCATGATCATCCAGTTGGCGATGCTGTCGGGAAAGATTGGGTTTGGTGCGGTGGTCATCACGTCGACGGTGTAATCGTCAACCTTGACCACCTCGCTGACGGGCGCGAACCAGCTGCGGGTGTCCGAGTTTTCGTCAGACGCCCGCTGGTACGAGAAGATCACGTCATCCGCATTGAATTCAGACCCATCATGAAACGTTACGCCCTCGCGCAGCTTGAACCTCCATCCAGCTCCGTCGCCGATGGTTTCCCAACTGGTCGCAAGCGCCGGTTCGATGGTCATATCCTTGCCTCGCCGAACAAGCCCTTCGTAGACATTGTTCAAAAAACCCAGAACGGGGGCGGAGTTGACCGCATGAGGATCCATTGTTTGCGGGTCCGTTGTAACGGCAAACGTGAACTCTTCGGCTGCTACGGGTAAGGCAAGCGCGCCCAAAAGCGCGGCAGTGGTCAGACGTTTCATGATAGCTCCCACTTTTTGGTGGCGGGCCCCGTATTTCGAGGCCCGGCCACGTTTCTTAGTTCAGGCCGAAGTGCTTGACCATAGGCTGATCTTCAGGATCAACGTTGATGTCCAGGTTTTCAGCCATACCCCAGTTCAGCACCTGATGGTGGATTGGAATATAAAGCTGTTCATCCTGCACCACGCGCCAGATCTCGGCGATAGCCTGATCTCGCGCAACAAGATCCGTGTTCGAGGCCAGCGACTTGATCTTGGCATCCAACTCATCATTGTCATACCCGGTGCCGTTCCACGTCCCGATGTCGCTTTCGCGGCCATGGACGAGGAAGTTGAAAATGTACTCCGAGTCATAGGTCGGAACGCCCCATCCCAGCATGTAGAAATCGGTCTTGCCATCCGTGATCAGCGGGAAGTGCTGTGCCTTGGGTTTGGCATCCAGATTCACCGTAATGCCGATCTGACCCAGCATCCCGACAGCGGCCTGACAGATACCTTCGTCGTTGATGTAGCGGTCATTGGGGCAATCCAGCCGGATCGAGAAGCCGTCGGGATAGCCCGCCTCGGCCAAAAGAGCCTTCGCGCCTTCAACATCCGTGCTGCTTTCACCGTCCATCTCGGCGGTCCAGCCGTTGACGAAGGGCGGTGCGATCATCCCGGCAGGTTGCGACTGACCGCGCATAACCACCTGTTGGATGGCGTCCCGGTTGATCGCCTTGGACATGGCCTGACGTACCCGGACGTCGGCAAGGGGGTTCTTGCCATCGACGTTGTCCGCTTCGATATCATCCCCGCCCTGGTTCATACCAAAGAAGATCACCCGGTTTTGCGGTGCTTGCTTGACGACCAAGCCGTCCACAGCATTCACCCGGTCCAGATCCTGCACCGGCATATCCTGAAGGAAGTTCACCTCGCCCGACAGCATCGCCGCAACGCGGGTGGCGTCGTTCTGGATCGGTGTATAGATGATTTCGCTGATCGCCATCGGGAACTGATCACGACCCCAATAGTCTTCGTTCCGCTCCATCACGGTTTTCACATCGGGCTCGCGGCTAACCAGCTTGTAGGGGCCGGTGCCATTTACATTCACAGTCGCAAAGGTGATCTCACCACCTTCAAAGTCCTGAACGTTGACCGCGTTGTTCGCCGCGGTCCAGCCTTTGTCCATGATAAACAGGTCGGTCAGGTTCGCCGGCAGGATCGGGTTCGGGCCGTCGGTCACGATCTCGACCGTGTGGTCATCAACAGCACGCACCTCGACAATCGAGTTGATTAGCTCTTTCATGTCCGAGTTTGGTTGTTTCGCGCGGTTGATACTGAACACTACATCTTCTGCGGTGAAATCAGCACCGTCATGGAACTTCACGCCCTGACGCAGGTTGAACACCCAGACATTCGGATCACTCTCGCTGGGGGCCCAATCGGTGGCCAGCGCAGGCTCAAAAGCGCCGGACGTGTCGCGGATAATCAGAGGTTCATACATCTGGTGGCGCACGGTATGCGTGGGCCCTTCGTTTTGCGAATGCGGGTCAAGCGTCAGCGCATCCCCCGAGCGCGCCCAACGCAGGGTTTCTGCATTGGCCAGCGACGTCGTCGTCATCAACAGCGCAAGCGCGAGTATTGGTTTGTTCATGTTTTTCTCCCATTTTGCAGATGCTTATCTGCTTTGAATTCGCGATGCTCTGTCGCAAATTTCTGTGAACGTTATGGTTGTGGATAGCATACCAACTGCGAATGCATGTCAATCGTTCAACGCGGTGCAGAGTTGCCAAACGTTTGAAACGCGGGACTTTTAGATGGCAGCTTCCCTCCAAAAACGTCGCATCAAGTGTCTATTGCTCAGGCGAGACGAAAACAAACCGCAAAAATCAAGCTTCCCGTAATGGTAAGTAAATCCAGGTGGCGCTGACGGGAACGGCGTTTTTCAGAGTCTGGATAAATGTCCGCTTTTTGAAGCGATTGCCCCACTGCCTTAGACTTGCTGCCAGATTTGTAATCCTCCCGAGGTTTTTTCGCTCGTTTGCCAAGTACACAAGTTGGTTGTTCAAGCAAAACACACCAACGGCAGATTAACCTCGGATAACAGAAGTTTAGTGACGAGTTGCGTATGTCGGGTTCGCGCCTATTCCTGACTTTTCAATTGCGGTCGACACCGGTGGTTGTGCCCTTCCGCAATCAAATTTCAATCAGAACGTTCGATCTAAAAACAGTCCACCGGACTGTCCGCTCAACAGACAAACAGGTAAACTGCATGATGAACGCGGAGAAGTCTGCTGAGCGGCGTGATTGCGGAGCTTAAATGACCGGATATCGAGCAGGGTCTATACCGTGACGTTTGCAGACGACATCAATGTAGCTTCCTTCGGGCGGCAACCCACCGTAATGCGCCCTTATGTTGCTTCTGGTTTCGCCTTGGAAATGATGGAAACGAACCCAATCGGGTTCGTAGTCATCTAGACCACGTTCAGGATCCAAAAAACCGCGACGCGGAAAATACAAATGCCAGTGCTGGCCGCGACTGATCTCGCCGGTCGCGTTTAGGGCCCAGCGGGTGACACTGGGGCCGGTTGTCGTCCAGGGCAGGTCATACAGCGTAAATCGATCGCCTGCCTGGTATCGGTCAACTAACTTCTGTGTGCGTTCCGGTCCGAGCCAAAACGGAAATGGCACATCAGATTCCAAGAAGTTGATGATAAGTTTTAGGGCCAGTGAACCCTTTGGAAGACGCAGAACGCAGTTGTTCATCGAGTTGTTCCGCCTAATCAGGCCGAACAGATAATCGGAATTCACGTGCAGGGGATTTACGCAATATATGTCCAGATCGACCCAGACGTAATCGGTTTTTTGCATCAGATAGATTCGGAACACATCCGAATACACCGCGGCGCGTTTGCGTGACGCATCAAGCTGGTCGGTTTTGCCCACGCCATATATTTCGCGGGCGTCATGGACGATGACACCGTCCGGGACATCAATGTCCAAATCCAGAACATAGAGATGATACGTGTAGCCATGGTCGAGAAAGGACTGAATACAGACTCGCTCCACGCAAGAGAGCGATTGTCCGTACCAAAAACTCGCCACCTCAAAATCCAAAACATCGTTCCCTTTGCAACGGTTTGATACAGTGTCTCTACCTAAGGGATTTGGAGGTCGTCAACGACCGGATGATGCTTCTCGATCGTTGTGTTTTATTGTCCACATGCCGATTGGTTCTGTGTCGATGTTTCTGCGTGAATCCAAGTGGAAGTGTATAATCGAAAAGAACCTTGGGCGGGTTCTGCAGACTTATTCAAGTTAAGTTGGATTCACCCTAGATCTGTCTACCGTTGTCGCATCTCCCATCAGTGCTTTTCCTGTAGATCCTGCCGCGCGAGTTCCTGTATTTGCAAACAAAGTGAACTCCTGCCTAGTTGGTTGTGCCTCTTCATCTTCGTGCGAATTTATCAGTCAACGGCGAAAGGCTTTGCCCAGCTTGGCTTTTACCGCATGATGTCAATAGGTTGATGGCGGAAAAGAAGTCAGTATAACTAATCCTGCAGGTATTTGTTAAATATATAGTAAATTGATCTATGTTGAATGTATACCACGGTAGATACCACACAACGATCGATTTCAAACGAGGCACAGCGCAAGGTGTCTTATGACAAGATGTTGGTAAAACAATATAGCAGACACTCACACAGATTGCAGCTAAAGACCGCTTTGAGCCCAACGCCGACCTCGACTTTTTCGCGTGGTCTAGTCAATCGCGAGGGTAACCCGACCTTCGCTGCGGGTGCGAGTTGAAACGTCGTGCGTGCTGCAGGCAGGACACAGAAGCGCTTAATTCACGTGCTGGGTCTGGCTGTCCGCTTTAGTTGCGTCACTCCAATAGGACCCTTCTTTCCTGTCTATGTGGAGTTTCAGCACGTCTAGCGCTTTTGAAACATCGCCATTCTCGACGCACTGAAGCAACTCAATGTGCTCCCGATAGGACTTAGCCATGTGATCCGGGTGGTGCCCCAACCGGCTGCGCAATGCTGCCATTTTAAGAGCAATCGTCTGGTACGCGTCATTCAGAAACCGATTATCCGCACAATCAAACAGGCATTGGTGGAAAAGAGTATCCTGATACAGGTATTCTGCATCATCCGCCGCCCCTCGCGCCGCTTTCATCCGATTGATGCAATCGTTAAGCGCGGTATACAGCTCTTGCGGGTTTGCCTGCATGGCCGAGGTTAAAGCGGTTGTCTCAAGGCAGACACGCGCGTCGCAGAGCTTTGCCAATTCTTCGGGCTCCAAGTTGAACACGAAGGACCCACGTTGCGGTTCGACTACGAGCAGCCCTTCCATTTCAAGTCGATTGATTGCCTCACGAACAGGTGTGCGGCTGACCTCAAGGTTCTTGGCGATTCGAGCCTCAGACAGCTGCTCACCCAGTTCGAACTCGCCTTTGATAATCCGCTCGCGCAGGTTTTCGGTCACCAATTCCGTCAATGATTTCGGTCTGTTGAATGGGCTCATGTCGCTCTCCTCAGTTCGACAGTAGCAGCGATGTATCTGGCATACAATGTGTTAGTGTTGACACATTAGCATACTGTATGCCAGTTGTGATTCTCACAAAGAGACGGCATCGGGAGGGGCGTCTTTGCAAACTCTAGAAACATGGATTGTTGCATTGAATCGGGCGCTGGTGGCTTTGGCGCTCGCTACGGTCTTTGCAATCGTCTTTGCCAATGTGGTGGGGCGGTACGGTTTTGGTACGTCCCTGGCCTGGGTTGAAGAGGTCGCAAGACACCTAATGATCCTCGGCGCTTTTTGCGGTGCTGGTCTTGCCTTGCGAGAGGGCCGGTTGGTCGCGATCACCACAATTCCGGATTTGCTACCCGAAGCTCTGGCCCGACTGCTGCGCTGGGCCATCGTCTTCGTCATGTTTGCCTTCATGGCGACGATGCTGTGGCTGGGTGTCAAGTTCGTTGAATTCGGCTGGAACAAGGAAACCATGTCCACCGGCATTTCACGCGGCATCCCCTATCTCGCTATCCCAGTCGGGTGCGCTTTGTTCCTGATTCAGTTGGCCTTTTTCGCAAAACGTTTCGTAAGCCAAGAGTTTGAACACGGCCCCAGCGCCAAGAGCGAAGAGGCGTAGGTCTGAGCCATGGCAAAAACCCTGATCATCCTGTTCTTTGCGACGCTGTTTCTGGGTGTTCCCGTAGCCTTCACGATGGGGATCGCCGGCCTGTCGGCGATTTTTATCGACGGTTCATTGAACCCACTGGTCGCAACCCAACGCATGTTCGCCGGGATCGACAGCTTTCCGCTGATGGCGGTACCGTTCTTCATTCTCGCGTCTGAACTGATGACGGCATGCGGGCTAACAAACGCTTTGTTGCGCTTTGCCAACGCTCTGGTTGGGCATGTACGTGGTGGGCTGGGGCATGTGAACATCCTTGTGTCGATGCTGTTTGCGGGGATCAGCGGTTCTGCCCTCGCGGATGCAGCAGGGCCTTCTGCCATCGTCATGCGGATGATGCGTGAAGCTGGGTATGAGAAGAACTATGCCGGTGCTTTGTCCGCCGCGACAGCCACCATCGGTCCGATCATCCCACCGTCCATCCTGGCTGTGATTTTTGCGATCTCGACTAATGGAGTGACGGTCGCGGGACTATTTTTGGCTGGAATCGTGCCTGGGGTTCTGCTGGGCGTTGCGCTGGCCATCGCGAACCATATCGTGTCCACCCGCAACGGCTACCGCGGGCGCGAACATCGCGCCACCATGGTTGAATTGCGCAGTGCAACCCTGTCGGCCATTCCAGCGCTGATCATGCCAGCAATCATTCTGGGCGGTATCCTGTTCGGTGTGTTCACTCCGACCGAGGCGGGCGCGGTGGCCTCTGCCTATGCTCTGTTCCTTGGCTTCATCCTGCGCGCTTTCACGGTCCACGCTCTGTACGCCGCGTTTGTGCGGGCCGCGGTGGTGACGTCGTCGGTCTTCCTGATCGTGGCGATGGCGTCGATCTTTGCCTGGCTGCTGACTTATCTGCAAATTCCGCAGGAACTGGCCAAACTGATCACCCAGATCACCGAGAACCGTCTGGGCATCCTGTTCATTCTTGCGGCGTTCGCCCTGATCTGCGGCTTCTTCATCGACACGCTGCCCGCGTTAATCATCCTGACGCCGATCCTCGGCCCCATCGCTTATTCTGCGGGGATCGACCCGCTGCAATTCGGGATGATGCTGGTGCTGAACCTCACCATCGGAATGATCACCCCTCCGGTTGGTCCAGTGCTGTTCGTGATCGCCACCGTCGGACAACTGAAAATCGAACGCCTGTCAAAAGCGGTTTTGCCGCTGCTGCTGGCTGAGCTCGTGGTGCTGCTTCTGGTCATTCTCGTGCCGGGTGTCAGCACCTTCATCCCCAACTTCTTTGGATTTGCGAACTGACATGAAAGGGAGGAACCTCATGAAAACCATGTCGAAACTGATGACGGCAACAGCCGTTGTTGCAATGACCGCCGCCAGTGCGGCTTCAGCTAAAGAGCTGAAATATGCGCATTTTCAGGCCGCTGACCTGAGCTCGCCCAAACACGCCGCGGCGCTGGCGTTTGAAGCCTGCGTCGAGGGTAAGACCTCGGGCTTGATCGACGTTCAGATATTCCCGGCCTCGCAGCTGGGCGGAGGGTCCGAGATCATGGAAGGTTTGCAGCTGGGCACCGTTCAGATGGCAGCGATCCACGACGGCCCGATCTCGGCAGTCTACAAACCCTTCTCAGTTCTGGCGATGCCCTACCTGTTCGACGATCAGGCGATGGCCTGGGCGGTGATGGACGGTGAATTCGGTGACGCGCTGGCCGAGGATATGCTGGCAAAGACCGGCATCCGCAGCTTTGGTGTGGCCGATAATGGCGTGCGTAACTTCACCAACAACGTCAAGCCCGTGGCCGAGCCTGCCGATATGGAAGGCCTGAAAATGCGCGTAATGACCGCGCCTGTATGGGTGACTCTGGTTGAAAGCCTGGGTGCATCGGCAACGCCCGTTCCGTGGCCGGAACTGCCTGGTGCGCTGCAGCAGGGCGTTGTGGACGGTCAGGAAAACGGTGTGACAAACATTGTCAACGCCTCGCTGTATCAGCACCAGAAATACGTCTCTCTGGATGGGCATGTATTCAGCTGGCACGCCTATCTGATGTCGGACATGTTCTATGAGAGCCTGACCGATGACGAGAAGAAAGCCGTCGAGCAGTGCGTTGAAATCTCGAAAACGATCCACCGTGGCATGACCGCCGCGCAGGACGCCAACGCCACCGCGATCCTGTCGGAAAAAGGCATGGAGGTCGTGCCGGTCAGCCCCGAGCAAAAAGCCATGTTCCGCGAAGCCGCGCAGCCCGCCGTGCGTGAATACATCGTCGGTGAGATTGGCGAGGAATGGCCGGATCGCCTCGACGCTGCCGTCGAAGCCTACAAGGCCCAGTAACCCATGCCGAGGGACCGTCACATGACCCGCCAAACCATAGCAATCCTTGAACCCGGCTATGCCGCCTATGACACCGAGGCCTCGGTGCTGGCCAAGCAGGACGTTCAGATCGCGCCGGTCGGGCCAGAGACTGAGGCGGTCCCGGCTTTGCAGGCGCTGGACCCGGTCGCCATCCTCGTGCGGGAACGTACCGTGGATGCGGCCGTGATCGACGCCTGTCCGAACCTGAAAGTCGTCGTCCGCTATGGGGTGGGCGTCGACAACATCGACCTGGACTACGCCCGGTCGCGCGGCATCTATGTCGTAAACGTCCCCGATTATGGCGCCGAAACCGAGGTCAGCGAACACGCGCTGGCGCTGTATCTGGCGGTGCAGCGGCGCATCCCGTCACGTGATGCTGAAGTGCGACAAGGCCAATGGGGTATAGGCCAAGCAGCCCTGATCCCCAGCCGCGAAAACGCCACCCTTGGCCTGATTGGGTGTGGCAAGATCGGTTTACAGGCAGCCCAGAAATTCCGTGCGCTGGGGTTTGCATCCGTGTTGGTATTTGACCCGTATATGAGCGACGACGCTGCCCAAGCGGCAGACGTACAAAAGGTGGATTTGGCTGATCTTTGTAAGGCCGCAGACGTCATCAGCCTGCACGCACCGCTCACCCCTGAAACGCGGCATATCCTGGATGCCGAACACATCGCACTGATGAAGCCAAGTTCGATCGTGATCAATGTATCGCGCGGGGGCCTGGTCGATGAGGCTGCGCTGGCCGATGCTCTGAACCAGGGGCGCATATTTGGCGCGGGCATCGACGTGTTCGAACAGGAACCGGTCGCCCCCGACAACCCGCTGCTGCACAGCGCCAACACAATCGTGTCCGATCATGCCGCCTGGTATTCGGAACGCTCGGTTGCAGTCCTGCAGCGCAATGCAGCCGAAGAAATCACCCGCGTTCTCAACGGGTATCAGCCCAAAAGCTGGAAAAATCCGTGGTGAGACGCCCCGCTTTCTAACTATCTGACCCAAGAGGATAATACTCATGAACACTCAAGAACTCGTTGCCGGGTTTCGCGAAGTGGCCACCGCATCCGTCGCAGATGCGGTTGACAAGATCGCAGGTAAAACCGGCTTTCTGCCTGCCTCGATCAAGCCGCGCATCAACGAAAAGAAAATCGTTGGCCCTGCCGTGACCATTCTGGAAGGTCCGACAGATGAATTTCTGCCACCCCAGCACGCGCTGGACGCCATTGATGAATCCGAGGCCGGTTCGGTCATTGTGATCTCGACCAACGGCACCACTGACGTTGCCCTGTGGGGTGGTCTGATGACTGCGGGCGCTGTCGCCAATAAGCACGAAGGCGCGGTTCTGGATGGCGGTGTCCGCGATCTGGTCGAAATCAAACGTGACTATGACTTCCCGGTCTATTCCCGCTGCGTCAGCCCAGGCACTACGCTGGGCCGTATCCGGACGCTGGCCTCGAATGTCGAAGTGGCGATGGGTGAAGTCATCGTGCACCCAGGCGATATCATAGTAGCCGATATTGACGGTGCGGTAGCTGTGCCGCGCGACCATGCCGAGGCAATTCTGGAAATGGCGCGCGAGATCGACGAGCGCGAAGCCGAACAGGCCCGCCTGATCATCGAAACCGGCTCGCTGCGCGAAGGTCTGGCGAAATTCGGTCGCATCTAAACCAAACGTCCCGCAGGCCGCGGCAACGGCCTGCGGAACACCAAAACTCAGCAAGGGAGGAATACATGCTGAAACGACTGCTCAACACGGTGACCCTTACCGCCGTTCTGGCCACCCCGGCGCTTGCAAACGAGCCCGAGGTAGTAGCGGAATGGAACAGTCTGCCCTATGCCGTCAAGGACGAGGCGACAAAATCTGCCTGGGAAGGCAGCGAGATTTTCGGCAAGGCGCTGGTTCAGGGCGCCAAGGTCGACAGCCAGGGTAACATTTATGTGTCCACCGCGCGCTGGGGCGGGGCCGAGATCCCCTCGACCGTCTCGAAACTGGTCAAGAACGGCGACACGTGGGAACTGGAGGCGTTTCCGTCTGAGGAAATGAACAGCATGTCGAACCCTGATGGCCTGAAAGCCGTTCTGGGTTTTGAGATCGACCGCAACGATGTGATGTGGATCCTGGATCAGGGCCACGTGGCCGGCCCTCCGTTTGAAGACGGTGACGCCAAGCTGGTGCTTTGGGATCTGAAAGAGAACAAGGAAATCCAGCGCTATGTCTTCACAGCGGAAGAAGCGGATCGTCAGTGTTCTTTTCTGAACGATCTGGCCGTCGATAACGACACCGGCTTTGCCTATATCGCGGACAGCGGCATCTTCTGTGACCCACTGCATGGCGGCCTGATCGTATTTGACAGCAACACCAACTCGGTACGCCGCATTCTGGATCAGCACCGGTTCACCAATGATGAACCTAATTTCTTCTTCAACATCGACGACCGCCTGGTCCTGAAGAATGGCGGCATGCGCACCGGTGCTGATGGCATCGCGTTGTCGGGCGACAAGGAAACGCTCTACTGGACCAATTTGACCGGCAATCACCTGTATAGTTTGCCGACCGAAATCCTGCGCGATTTCGAGACCAATGAAACGGTTATCGAAAACGCGGTTGAGGTTGCCGCAGTGCTGCCCTCGAACACCGATGGGATGACGGCGGACAACGCAGGCAACATCTACATGACCGCGCTTTCACTGGACGGGATCATGAAGTTCGATGAATCCACGCGCGAGGTCAGCCGTTTCGTCCACCACCCGGAAATGAACTGGCCCGACACGCTGGCCTGGGGACCGGATGGTGAGATGTATGTGGTGTCGAACCACCTGCACATCTGGGTCGATGGCGACATGAATTTTGAAGACCCCGAAATCCCGAACTTCCGAATCTGGAAGATCCCGGGTGTCGGCCAAAGCTATACGGCCGAATAATCCTCCCATACAACTTGGTCAGCCCCAACGGGCTGACCCTTTTACGTGAAATGAGACAGCAATGACCCCCGATATTCTGTGCCTTGGCGAACCGATGCTGGAGTTTAATCAGCAGCCCGATGGGAACTACCTGCCCGGACATGGCGGCGACACGTCGAACTGTGCCATCGCCGCTGCGCGTCAGGGTGCATCCGTAGGTTACGTGACTCATATCGGGGCCGATACCTTCGGCAATTCGTTTATGGACCTTTGGCAGGCCGAAGGTGTGGATGTGTCGACCGTCCGCCAGGTTGCGGACGCTCATACCGGGGTCTATTTCGTAACGCATGGCGCGAATGGGCACGAGTTCAGCTATTTTCGCGCGGGATCTGCCAGTAGCCGAATGGGACCTGACGATCTACCGGTTGCGGCTCTGGAGGCGGCGAAACTTTTGCATGTGTCTGGTATAAGCCAGGCGATTTCGGACATTGCCGCAGACTCCGTATTCGCGGCTATCAAGATCGTAAAACAGGCGGGTGGTCTGATCTCTTACGACACCAATCTGCGCTTGAAACTTTGGCCGATTGAGCGCGCACGCGCGGTGACTCATGCGGCAATTGCGCAGTGCGACATCGCCTTGCCGGGTCTGGATGACGCCGAACAGCTGACAGGGCTGTCCGATCCAAACGCGATCACGGATTTCTATCTGGACCTCGGTGCCAAAATCGTGGCCCTGACGCTTGGAGCTGAAGGCACTTTGGTCGCTACGCCTGACAAACGAGAGCGGGTCAAAGGCCGCAGGGTAGAAGCTGTCGACGCTACAGCAGCAGGTGATACTTTTGACGGTGCATTCCTTGCGCGTATCGTCGAAGGTGATGATCCTTTCACTGCCGCCCGCTACGCCAACGCCGCCGCAGCCCTGTCGACTCGAGGATACGGTGCCGTTGCTCCGATGCCGAGTAAGGACGCTGTCGAAGCGTTTCTGTCGGAAGGTGACTGACCGATGAAACACGCCGTGATTATTGGTGGAACCCGCGGGATTGGTGCTGGCATCGCGGACACTTTGCGCGCCAAAGGATGGCGTGTGACGGCCACAGGGGTTGGTGCGGAAGAAGTGTCGGAATACGCGGCGCGACATTCCGATGACACCTGCACGCAGTTGGACGTGCGCGATATCCAGGCCGTTTCCGAGTTCTTTACCGGGATCGAAAAGCTGGACGGATTGATCAATTGTGCAGGCATTCTGGTACGCGGCGCCGAATACGGGATCGAGACGTTTGAGAAAGTGATCGACATCAACCTGACTGGTACAATGCGCTGCTGTTTGGCGGCCCAGCCTCTGTTGGCTTCGACAGGCGGTGCTATCGTCAATACGGCTTCGATGCTCACGTACTTTGGCGGCCCTTTGGTTCCGGCCTATTCCGCCAGCAAAGGTGGGGTCGCCCAGTTAACCAAGGCTTTGGCCGGGAGATGGGCCTTAGATGGCATCCGTGTGAATGCGGTGGCTCCCGGATGGATTGAAACCGAAATGACCGAAGCTTTGCGCGCCGATCCGAGCCGTAACCAGCCGATTCTGGGCCGCACCCCACTGGACCGTTGGGGCAAGCCATCCGAGGTTGGGGCATTGGCCGCGTGGTTGCTATCTGACGAGGCCGCTTTTGTGACCGGAGCCATCTATCCTGTGGATGGTGGCTATTCCGCAATGTAAAAAAGGACAACCCCATGCCAGTTCAAGGACAAGACGACGATCCAAGAATGCCGTATCAGTTGCCATTCCCGAAGGATGCGCAAGAGGAGATCGTCATACCCGACGCCGTTGCACGGGATGAGCGTTTCTGGGTTCCCCAAACCGAGAACGTGTCGTTCCAGCCTTTATGCCTGAACAGGTCGCAAGGCTATTGGATGAACCTTCTGCGCGTCCGGAAATCAGGTGTCCTGTCCCGGCATCGGCACCCTCAACCCGTGCATGGGTTTGTTCTGAAGGGGCGCTGGCACTATCTGGAACATGACTGGGTCGCACAAGAAGGCGGCTATGTATATGAGCCGCCGGGTGAAACTCATACGCTAGTCGTGCCCGATGATGTGGATGAGATGATCACATACTTTCAGGTGAACGGAGTAATGCTCTATGTCGACCCATGGGGCAAAACCATGGGTTACGAGGACGTCTTTACCAAGATCGACATGTGCCGTAAGCACTATGAGGAAGTAGGTCTGGGTGCGGATTATGTCGAGCAATTCATCAGATAGTCGGCTGCAACTGGCATTGGTTGCGCATGACGCCAAGAAAGACCTGATGGTGGAATGGGCCACAAGGCATATCGAAACTCTGCGTCAAGCCAGCATCTTTGCGACAGGCACTACTGGTGGGTGTATAAAAGCAGCTCTGCCCGAGCTTCAACTAACCGCACTCAAAAGCGGTCCGTTGGGAGGCGATCAACAACTTGGCGCAATGATCTGTGAGGGTAAGCTCGACGGCCTATTCTTCTTCATAGATCCAATGTCACCGATGCCTCATGATGTGGATGTCAAAGCTCTGAGCCGCCTTGCGATTGTCTATGACTTACCTTTCGCAAGCAGTCCAAGCACAGCGGATTTCGTTTTGAACGGAGTTTTCGGTAGAGATTTAGGTAAAGAGTGACTGGCAGTTTTCCGACTTCTTTGGGGAATTCGATGCATTTGCGAGAAGAACTCTACCAATTTCAAACAAGTAAAATCCTAGGGTCTGCTACTACGATCACGCTTATGCGGTTTTTCTGCAGCGAATGACTGCTTCCCGTCCTTTTCTGCGGATTTCCGAGTCTGCAGGGCGTCCGATTGTGCGCCCGCAACGAAGGGCAGTAAAGTCCGCAAAGCGGTTGTTCGAGCCGACCACGGCCAACGTCTGCCCCGAGCCCAAAGGGGACATTTATGTTTCAAAAGTCGCAATGGTGACTGTTCATGCTACTTTCCCACGGAGTTGGGTTTTCTAGTGAGGTTCCTTCGATGAAATTTCTATCCGCACTGCTTGTATTATTCCCAACACTGTTAAGCGCGCAGCAATTGGATGTGGCGGTTAACAACGGACGTGTCATTGACCCAGAAACCGGTTTGGACGCAGTTCGAAGTGTCGGAATTGTCGGTAACGAAATCACAGAGATTTCAGAGGAACCGCTCGACGCAGCGACGGTGATTGACGCGACGGGTTTGATAGTTGCACCAGGCTTCATTGATCTTCACTCGCACTCAGTGATTGATCTTCCAGCCAACCGTCTTCAGGCGTTGGACGGAGTAACAACGGCACTCGAACTAGAATCTGGAGTGCTACCTATCGGCCAGTGGTATGATGCCACTGAAGCGGAGGGGCGTGCCACCAACTTCGGGGCAACAGCGTCTTGGACGTTTGCTCGCATTGCTACGATGATAGACGAGATGCCGCCCGTTGAACCTACGGCAACTTGGTATCAGAGTGCGTTCGCGTATCCACGCTGGACTACGGACGTCTCCACCGACGAAGAACTAGAAGATGTACTCTCCTTGCTGCAACAGGGCCTTGATGAAGGGGCACTCGGGATTGGTGTCAACCCTGGGTACGTTCCCGGTGTCGGTGGCAAGGAACTTCAACGTGTTTGGGAGACCGCAGCTGAAAACAACGTTCCGATCAGTACACATATGAGGAACTGGTCGCAGGTTGATCCATTGAGCTCTCTGGAAGGTCTCAACATGGTCCTCGGTCTGGCTGCAACTACTGGTGCGCGAACTAACATTTGCCACCTGCATTCAACAAATCTCCACGACACACTTACGGCCGCCGAAATGGTGGCGTCGGCGAGGGAATTGGGTGTCGATGTGACGACCGAGGTTTATCCCTACGGGATCGCAACAATGCCTATTGCCTCCGCGGTGCTCTTGCAGGAGGGCGACGAGTTTCGAAACCGGATGGGCATCGATTTTGACTCAGTTCGCCTAGTGGCCAAACAGCGTTGGATCGAAGACGAAGCTGATATCCGCAAGGAGCAAGAGGAAGATCCAGGGCAATTCATAATTATGCAGTATTTGGATGAAAAGAAAGCCAGTGACGCTGAAATCCTGAAGCAGGTAACAGCAAAACCATGGATCGCCATCGCATCCGACTCCATACCGTACACTCTCCCAGATGGGACTCCGGTTATGGGGAGCACTTGGCCCGTACCCGAGAATGCGCAATCAAATCCCCGGAGCGCTGGCACGTTCGCCAAGTTTTTGAGAGTCTGGGTGCGAGAAGATCAACTTCTGGATTGGCCTCAAGCTATCGCAAAAGTTTCGCTAATCCCTGCGCAACTCTTTGACGGTCTCGTACCTTCAATGGAACGCAAAGGGCGTCTGCAAGTAGGTATGGACGCAGACATCACCGTATTCGACCCAGACACGATCAGTGATCGAGCCACCATCGACAAACCAGCAGAAGCTTCGGTGGGCGTAGAGTACCTCCTCGTCAACGGAACAGTGCTCATCAGTGATGGAGAGATCGACACAGAGTTACTCCCAGGAAAAGCAATAAAGAACAAATAACCTACAACTTCAAGCGGCAGCTCCGAGCCCCATTCTACTAAATGCTGCACAGTGCACAAATGTCCGATTGTGGGTGAAGCATCACCAGCCGCAGGGGAACCGTTGAATTAAATCTCCCACTTCAAGCCTGTTTCTTGTTCAGTGACCTCCCAAAGCCTTGCCATGACGGTTTTGTCATACGCATGCGGGTTTAATGTGCCCCTGCCGACCGGGCCAACGGCTTCAAAGCGACCTGTTGGTCCATAAAGCGCGCGTTGTTCGGTCAAAGTCTCTTCAGTGGCGCACATGACTTCGGGATAGGACCCTTGTTCAGCCGTTTGAACCATCGGCGTCATGGTCATGAGCCACCAGATGAACCGCATCGTCCGGCTGCCACTGGTGCTGATCAGTGACGTTGCCGACGAGCCGGGATGGCAGACATAGACCTCGGCTTCGGTGCGCCCTGCGCCGGCAAGCCTGTCCTGCAATTCGAAAGCGAACATCATTTGCGCCAACTTGCTTTGCGAGTAGGCGGTGTTTGGGCCGTAACCCTCTTCCCAGTTCATGTCATCGAACTTTATCGTCTTCAGCCCCATATTATAGCCGAGACTGGCGACAACGACGATCCGACCTTTCGTGGCTTCGATGCGTTCGAATAGCATCCCGCAAAGCAGGAAGTGACCATAATGATTGGTGCCGAGCTGGCTCTCGAACCCATCCTCAGTCAGCTTGCGGGTTGGCACCTGCGCTATGGCCGCATTGCAGATGAGCGCATCAATCCGGGGAACGGAATTCAGAACCTCGTCCGCAGCTTCGCGTACACTAGCGAGCGAGGCCAGATCCATACGAATGAAGCTCACTTCCGCCTCGCTACCGAACTCACTTTTCAGGTCCGCAACAGCTGCCTGAGACTTCTCAGCTGAGCGGTTCAACATCACGACTTTAGCGTTCTTTTTAAGGAGCGTCCGCGCAGCCTGGAGTCCGGCACCGGCGTTGGCACCCGTGATGAGGTAGGTCTTGCCGGAGAGGTCGCTGAGACGTTCGGGTGTCCAGCCGTTCGGTCCGAATGTGGTATCTGGCATCTTTTGTCTCCTATCTGCGTGGGCGCGGGGACCGAGTGAATAGTGTTTTAACTTGGAAATGCAGATAACTCTCGCTTGAACTCTGAAATAGGCGAGATCATCGCAAATACTTGCCCAATTGTATCAAGGTAGTTGCCAGTTTCGATCTGGAGCCTTTACACCTCTCTTATGAGCAAGGATCAGATCAAGCAAATCATCGCAGACCGAACCGAAACGGACGGCCTGACCGAGACGGGTATCAAGGGTGTACGCCTGTTTCGCGCCACGCAATCAATCCCCTGTGTTCCAGCCGTTTACGAGCCCTGCATCGTGGCCATCGTGAGCGGGGTGAAGGAAGCCGTTCTGGATGGCCGAAGATACGAATACGACAACAGTCAATACCTCTGCTGCCCAATGTCGATGCCAGTCAAGGCGGGGACGCCTTTGGCTTCGCATGACAAGCCGCTCTACGGGGTTATGATCTCACTGGAACAACGTGTTATGGCCGAGCTGGCGATGGAGATGGATAATGCCGGGCGCGCGCTTCCTTCGGTCAAAGGGGAACTGCGGGAGCCGGGAATTAGGCTCGCACGATGGGACGATGGGTTCACGGAAGCGCTGCTGCGGCTGCTGCGGCTCGGAGACAGCGAGACGGATGCAGCGGTTCTCGGCGAGGCGCGATTGCGTGAGGTGCTCTATGTGATTCTGAAGGGAGAAGCTGGCGACTTCGCGCGGCAGGCGTTCGGCGCTGGCAACGCTATTGCACGTTCCATTGCGCATGTGTCGTCACACTTGGATGCGCCGATCTCCATAGAGGATATGGCAAGCCGAGCGGGGATGAGCCGGGCGGTCTTCCATCGCAAATTCAAGCAGGTCACGACGATGGCTCCAATCCAGTTCGTCAAGACGATGCGCCTCAACAACGCTGCCATGAAGATCGCGGGCGGGATGCCGGTGAACGAAGCCGCAATGGACGTTGGTTACGTCAGCCCGTCCCAGTTCAGTCGCGAGTTCAGGCGCATGTATGGGCAATCGCCGAGGCAATGGGGAGAGGCACAGAAACTACTGGTCAAAGTTGCTTGAGGCTGACTTGCGTGAGCAGAGCGGACCTTGGAGCCACCGCAGTGAACGGAAGCTTTGTCCGCAAAGCGGTCACTCGCGATACTCAGGCGAGCGTCTACACCGAGCCCAAGGCGGAAACATACGCATATTGAATTTCTTGGCCGTATCTACGGAAACCACAACCCATTGGGTGCATGATCACCAGCGCGATCGTCGCTTGGATGCTCCACTTGGCCTAAAAACTAGCCATCGAGAAATGCGGCGTGACGCCAAAGCAGAACAATCAACATCAATCTGGATCAATTTATGCAGTTCAGGATTTCATCACGCAGGCAAGATATTGTGGTTTACCCTGAACAAGTTGGTGGGGTCGTATGTGCCCTTGATCCTAGAAAGCTTCTCACCGTTGTTACCATATGCACCTGCCATGTGGTCCGCTTCGTCTTCGGGCATAAAGTTGACATACGCACTTCCGGTCGCGTGCGGTTGCATCTGGTCGTAGAGATCTCGCGCCCAAGAAATACAATCGGCATCCTTGCTGGGATCTTCCCAACGCGTGTGAACATTCATGATGAAGTGAGCAGATCTTTCGGGATAAGCGGTTGAACCTGCCTCGACGCGCGCCATTGCTCCACCCACATGGGCAATAAAAACTTCACACGCCGGGTCAGGAAGGCTGGAAATCGCTTCCAAGAGTCCTGAGATTGCATCGGAAGAAAGCGCATCGAAATCATGGCTCTTCCAGTAATTCCTAGCGCCTGGCGTCAACAAAGGATCAAACGCGGCCTGCCAGTCAACGAAATTGTGGGGAGATATCACATCGGCGATTGGTTCACCTAGCGCGCGTAGTGCCGCTATAGCTTTCTCACCTTCTTCCATCGGCCCGCTATAGCAGGCTGCAAAGATCAGCACCTCTCGCCCATGCCACTCAGCTGGCAAGAACGGTAGAGGGGGCGCTTTTCGCATCACGCTCCAGACGGTCAGCTCATCCGGGGAAGTGTCAGCAATCTTAGCAAATTCTGCGAGGAGCTCTGACGCATTTTCTATCGGATGAACAATGAGGCCAGACAGGACATCGGGTCCTAGCCCATGCAGTTGGAATTCAAATGAGGTTACGACACCGAAGTTCCCACCCCCACCGCGGATAGCCCAGAAAAGTTCCGGGTGGCTTGTAGGGGATGCGGTTACAATGGCTCCGTCCGCAGTCACGACTTCCGCTGAGAGCAGGTTGTCGATCGTCATGCCAAATTTCCGGGTGGTCCATCCAAAGCCGCCGCCAAGGGTAAGGCCTGCGATGCCCGTAGTCGAATTGATGCCAACGGGAACAACAAGTCCATGTGCTTGAGTTTCGCGATCTACGTCTCCGAGCAGTGCTCCCGGCGCAACCCGAGCGGTCTTGTTGATAGGATCGACGTGAACAGATCGCATCTGGGACAGATCGAGCATCACAGTTTCATCTGCAACAGCGTGACCAGCAATCTGATGTCCACCAGAGCGAACAGACATAACGAGGCCGGCGTCCCGAACAAAGTTCACGGCCTTCTGCACGTCACTGGCCCCCAGCGCGCGGATTACGAAGCCTGGGTAACGTTCGAAAATGCTGTTCCACGTCGTTCTTGCATCCTCATATTCAGGGGAGCCCTTCTGATAAACCCCGCCACGAAGCGCTGCATCAAGAGCGCCCAACGCGTCTTGCTCCACTGTTGCCGTACCACCGTCGAGTGTTTTCAGATCAAACATGCGTAAGCCTCCCTATTGTCAGGTCGGGCTTCTTGCAGCGCTGCCTCAGTCGATTTTTTTCCGTCGCGTGGTCCCGCGAAGGCGTTTCACTGAATTGGGAAAATAATGTTGCAGGTCAGGCAAAAATTCCCGGGTCGATGCGATCCACAGGTGTTATCACGTCGGCGGGAATATTCAGGCGTTCGGCCGCCTTTCTCAGGCTTTCCTCATCCGGGGCTTCGTACAAGCAGTACGTTTTGCGCTTGTCTGCACTGAGAAACGAGAAAATCCACTCGACGCCGACTTCGTCATTGATCTCTTTGATGTGAATTTTGTCATCGTCTGTAACGTTTAGTTGCTCGGCAAAATTTCTTTCAATTATGTACCTTGGCATGAAGTCCCCCAGACCAGATTTTTTACCTTAACTCGCTACTCCTTCGAGCTTTGACCTTAGGGAAACCATACTCAATTTCTGTGAAATTGCCAACGCTTCCCCTTCCAGTTGAAACGCCTGTTCCACGTCAGCCGGGCGGCCGCGTTGTCTTAGTGCAGTAGCATATGCCGCCTTGCTGTGCGCGACCCAAGGTGGGCATTTCATGCGCGTGTCAATTTCTATTGCCTTCTGGAGCATCTTCTCAGCGGCATCCCAGTCCTTCAGGACGGTACCCAGACTTCCGAGGCGTCGCGCAGCTGCGCCAGTGCATACTGTCGTGGCCCCAGCGGTGATCGTCAGTTCTTCGTAAGGAGCAAGCATTCTATAGAGCGTCTTGGCGTGTTCTTGATGCTGAATGGCGACACATATGTCGGCCAGATAGGACAAAGTCGTTGAATACATGGCGTCTGGTGGAAGATCGAAGCCATTGGCAGCCATTTCATTCAGTATTCGTTCGGCGGGTTCTTTGTATCCAAGCTCAGCAGCGATAAGACCAAAACCGGGCTTCCATGAAATGTCTTCGGGGCTGTCTGTCATCAGTTGCTTAATCACAGGCGCAACCTCGTGCAGTCGGTTTTGCTCGCGGCGAATGGTGAACATCTGAACTCCAAAGACGCCCTCAACATGTTCCCCATGGGTCTTTCGGCCAATTTTTACCGCTTCGGTGGCGTGTTTTTCAGCTTGCTCAAAATCGCCGTCCATAATTGCAACCATCGCGCGTGCGTGTTTCTGAACCCAATAGAGCTGCAGATGATTGTCCTTTTCCGAAATCTCTGTAAGCAAACCCAAAGAATGGTCCATCAACTCTCGGTCGGCCATCTCGGCGCCTACAAACAAGCTCAGAGTGCGATCCCGCCCTTGATCGATGCTACCAAGATGCTCGGCCACACCGTGCATAGCCTCCAGATTTTCGCGCCAATGGTGGGCTTCTCTTCCCTTCCGCGCAACGAATGGGGCCCCGAAATGCATCATCATTACCGAGAACTGGGATTTATAATCACCCAGTTTTGCGGCCAGTTCCATGGACTGCTGGCCGAAACGCGCACCTTCGGAGAACTGACCGACGAACATGTGGGCGCGCGCAAGTTGGCTCATCAATCTACACCGGCGGACTTCATCATCATCAGGCAAATCCTTCAGCGCATTATTACAGAGATCGATTGCTTCACCGTGCCTCTCGCTAGACATCATACATGAGTCAGCGAAGTGGTTGGCTGCATCGGCGGCTAACTCCACATTGTGCACTGCCCGGGCCGCGTTTGAAGCGCCCTTCAGAACCGCTATCCCTTCAGGCAATTGGCCTAGGCTGTCATGGCTGCGGCCAACCAGGATCTTGCTTTTGATCAATTCTGAATCGGAGTCTGAGCCCAGGTTTTCAGCAGCTCGTAGAGTTTCCTTGGCGTTGGTCATCGCCTCCTGGCTGGCAGATCGCGCCAAGGCCATTTCTGTCGCAATCTGCCACTTTTCAAACGCTGCCCTCCAATCCTCAGCTTCTGAAAGGTGGCGAGCGATCAGTTCGGGACGACGCTCGATCTCAGCGGACCGTGTCCGTATCAACGCACGCGCCACGTCTGCGTGTTGCCTTTTCCTAGTCGAGCTCAGCATGGACTGATAGGCGGTATCGCGGATCAGGGCGTGCCGGAATACAAAATGCCCACGATTGTGTCCGCTTTCGAAGATTATGCCGGTTCGAGAAAGCTCTTCGAGGCATTTGTTGATATCAGAATCAGCAAGACGCATCGCTGCATCCAATATGCTCGGCTCAAACTCTCGGCCAATAACAGAACCCGTGAGCGCGACCTGTTTTGCCTTGGGCGAAACCGCATCGAGACGCGCCATCAACGCGCCTTTCAAAGACGAGGGTATGTGGATTTGCCCGTGCTCTCCCGCCTCGACAATCGCTCGGGTTAATTCTTCCACGAACAAAGGTACGCCGTCGGTCTTTTCAATGATTGTAGCAATCAGAGCATCGTCTGGTTTTTTCCCGGTTATGTTTTCGACAAGGTGTGAAACATGCGCAGAATCGAACCGACGCAATACCAGAGACTGAACGTGCGTGTCCCCATCGTCTCGGGCCAATTCCCACCCGGGCCTGTGGGTTATCAGGATCATCAGAGGAAGATCGGTGCATATCGACTTAAACCGCTCCAACAAGGCTTGGGTGGAAGGATCGATCCAATGAGCATCTTCGACGCACAGAATAACCGGGCGTACGTTTGATCGCACTTGCACGGTATGGATCAAAGTTTGGATTGTTATGTCGCGTTGCTCCTGCGGTGACATCTCGAGCACCGTTCGGGCGAGCGCGCTTCGGGGTGCGACCAACGCTGCAAAGACAGGCAGAGCTTGTTTCCAGTCCAGCCCGGGCCGCGCTTCAAGCATCTTCCTGACATGTTCGAGTATCAGATTGTCGTCGAAGTCCGGTTCGACCCCGGCGTCTTGGGAAATTCGTTGGGCAACCGGATGAAATGGGCTACTGCTGAGGTAAGGGGAACAGTTCAGTCTTATGACATCGGCTTGGTCGTTTACGGCGATGTCAGCAAGAAATTCCTCTGTAAGTCGCGATTTTCCAATCCCGGCTTCACCGGACAGCAGAACAACCTCTCCGTGACCATTCTGAGCACGTTGCCATGATTGCAGTAAAATTCCCTTTTCGTAGTCCCGCCCAACCATGACGCTGTCGACATCGTCTCGATGTGAGGCCCGAAACCGGCTTTCCGCACTGCGTTCTGACATCACTTTCTGCAGATTACGTGGTTCAGCAAACCCCTTGAGCTGTGCCTGTCCAAGAGATTTAAACTCGAATATCCGATGTAAAGCTGTCTCGGTTTCCTCAACTGACAAAACGACTGAGTTTGGCTCTGCATGCTCTTGAATCCGAGCCGCAAGGTTGACGACCGGACCAGTCATGGCTCCTTCCTCATATGTGTTTTCACCAACGGTATCGCCGACCACAACATCACCGCTCGCAACTCCCAGTCTAACTGACAAAGGCTCTCCGTCAGGCGTTTTGAGTTCTTTGACACGTTGAACAGACTCAAGACTGGCTTTTACCGCCCGAATCGCGTGATCTTCGTAAGCCCGCGGCCATCCGAAAAACACTAGAAGACCATCGCCCAAGTACTTTGCAACGTAGCCACCATATCGGCTTACGGCTCCTGCAACAGCATCTTGATAGTTCTGTAGCAAGTCCCGCATGTCTTCGGGATCAAAGCGATTGGTGAGTTCAGTCGAACCTACAAGATCGGCAAACAAAACAGTTACGTGACGTCTCTCTGCAGTAGGTGGTTCAACATGCTTTTGTTTGCGCAGATCGTCACTTTGTGAATTGTCTGAGGTGGGCGCTTGTTCGCCTTCGGGCGTTTTTTCACGAGCTGCTTGTGACGGGGAGGTTGCGTTCTGTTGGTCGACTAGCTCGTGAATTGCGGCAAGAATGATTTTGCGATGACCAAGGCTTACTCCGAGCTCTTTTAAGTCGTCGCCAGATAGTAGTGGCAGAACACGCGCATCGATATCGTTTTCCGCAAAAACATCTGCGTACTGACTCAGTTCGAGATCGTTTAACCATTTGTCTATTTCAGCCGACATCTTTGGATCATGCTGAGATACGCGACACTAATCAAGAAAACGCTTTCAAAACGAACTGACTATTCAATGAATGGCGTCTGTTTCATTTTTCTTCAGGTCACTCTACAATTCCGGCTTTTGCCACCGCGTTCTAGATTTACACGACTGGCTGATTGGCTGCACACGTTTGATGATTGCCTTTGAAGGCGACTTTGTACGCAATTCGCAAGTTCAGGCAACCTAAGATTTTGCGCTCGCAGCGAACGGCAGATTCGACGGGCCGCGCCGCAGCATGGAGACTATAGAGTGAAGGTCCGTTATGGGTCGATACCAGTCCAAGCCTTCCAAATTTGGCAAATACCGTTTCGCATCCGAGGTCAGGAACGAGCCCAAAGCGGCCCTGAGAAATGACGCAACTCATCTCCCGCGGTGAATGTAGGTAACACGCTTTAGGTTGGATTGGGGTAGAATATCGAAAGGACAGAACGAGGCAGATGTCTGCCGTTCGGCTATCAGCCCACGCTCTCGTAACCCATCTAGGCCTCTATGCTTGGATCGGATCACCTGGCAACCCTATATCCTCTCTGATGGGGTCAGGCAGATGAAGGTTTTGTGCCAGGATATCCGCTTTTTCTGACAGCGTTTCCGCGCGTTCTGCAGCAGTTTCCGCTTTGGATTGCATTCGCGACTTTCTGAGTATCCACGCCTTCACCAACCAGAAGTGTCGACAGTAGGGACGCATTTCAGTCGCGTCCGAAATTGCTCCAAGCGCGAGTTACTGATCACCTGCCATCATGTGTGCAATCGAAAGGGGATAAAGCCAGTATGGCAGAAACGGATCTTCGGTGGAACGATCAACAGCCTCTACCAAACTCTTCTTCTCACAGGTTTCTCGCACCGAACTGTACGAGGGAATGGCCGCAGAGGTGGCGTGCGAAAGCAACTTCAACATTTCGATGCGGAATACTGTTCTTCCGGCAAGGATCGTCCGAATTCAGGAGCAGATTTCTTCCGGTCAGCTTGCGCCTAGCGGCCGCCTGATTGAACCCAGTGAAAAGGCAAAAAGGGGTCAGATCGTTGTGCATCTCGATCTGGTGCACCCTGAACACCGCGAACTATTGGTGCCGGGTAGCGGTTGCATCGTCCAATCCTACACCACCAATTTTGAAGGTGAAATGGAAGGAACTCTTGTCGCCCACGGGATCCAGGCTATGGGAATCATCAAGGCCGTCGGTCTGCGGGTTAAAGCTTGGTTCGGCCTGACTTCGGGTATCGGCTTGATCGGTGGTGGACACGCCTGATTTCCCAAAGACTCCCCTATTCAATAAACACGGCTCCCGATAAACGTTGGGAGCCGTTTCTACTACTCACGTACAGACCGCGCGCCATAAAGCGAGTTCTGTCACGGCTTTCTGCTGCACGGCGAACGATTAATTGGTTCGCTCAGGCAGTCTTTTGCAAGGGACTGGCGAATGCATGCGGTGGCCCGGAATGTCAGCTTCGTCCACGTTGCAGGCATTCATTGAATCCTGCCGTACGTCTGCTTCGAGCCCAAAGCGGACCTCGTCTATGATCATACTGGAATAAATTTGGCGGAGTACGGCGCCCAATTGTCTTTCCATGGTCTGGCCTGTTCAAGCTCGTAAGAAAGCTCGACCAGCGTGGCGTCGTTTCCGGCTGCTGCATGGAACATAGAGCCCACTGGCATGTTTGTTTCAGAGGAGAACGAAAGCGGAAGTGAGATCGCGCAATCGCCCACGGCATTCACTGGAGAAGTGAGCGCCAGCAAATTCTCAAGAAGATGGGCCTTGAACGCGAAGTCGTCACGGTGGCTGACCGTATTCCGCTTCAATGTCTCGGAAGGGGAAGTGGCACTAAAGATTACGTCATGGTTCGCAAAAACTGCCGCGAACTTGGCCGAAATGTCATTGAAATAATCCAATCCTTCCTGACGTTGTTCCGGGGAATAGGACTGCCCCTCCAGCATCGTTGTTGCCGTCCAGTTGGACAGGAGCCCGGTATCAAGCGATGTCTGACCACTGGTACCGCGCGCCAAAGAAAGCAGCGGTGCAAACTTTGGCAAAAACGCATAGCGGAACATGCGAAGATACTCTGCTCCGTCGATCGGATGTTCGATGACAGTCACTTCGTGCCCGAGTTCACGCAATAATTCTGCGACGGCGTCCTGTGCCCGCACTATGGCAGCGACGGGCTCAACACCTTTGGTGCCCATCCGGGCATACGCGACCTTCAGACGGCGTTTCGATGGTCCTTCGATGAAACCGATCGGCGGAAAAGGACCGGCTTTGTCTTCGCAGACATCGATCAATGCAGCCGCATCGCGCACGGTTCTACAAATCGGTCCATTCGTCTTGAACGTATCGTGGCCGCCGTCCTGTTCGCCCGACATCATGCGGCCCCGAGAGGGCTTGAAACCAATGACATTGCAGGCGCTGGCGGGAAGCCTGTTTGACCCACCGCCATCTGTGCCATGCACAAGCGGTACTATTCCCGCTGCAACCGCACAGGCCGCGCCAGAACTTGAGGCATTGCAAGAATATTCAAGGTTCCAAGGATTGATCGCCATCCCGTAGAGTTCGCTGTCAAGACCGTTGGCGAACTCGGGGGCAACGGTTGTTCCGATCATGTTGAGCCCCGATGCTTCCAGAACTTCGACATAGGCGACGGACTTCTGCGGAATATTCGTTGCCCAAAGCCGGGAGCCATCTGTCCGTCTGACACCCCCGACATCAACCATGTCTTTAAGCATCGTTGGCACACCGGCGAAAAACGTATCCGGGGATACTTCTCGCGCTTTTTCTAGCGCGCGGTCAAAGGTAGGTGTCGCCACACAATTGACTATGGGGTTCAGTGCTTCAATCCGGCGGATAACCCGCTCGACGAGTTCGACCGCAGAGATTTCCTTCGTTTTTACAAGTTGCGCTAGTCCGACTGCATCGTATTCGACCAGGTCGTCAAGTTGCCGCGTTCCGGCAAATACAGAAGTTGACGAAAGGCTCACACTGCCAAGAAGGGCGCCAGTTGCCCCAACTGTTCCTAAGAAATTGCGGCGCGTCAGGCTTTTTTTGGGAAATGCCAAGGGATCGGCCTCCGGTTCATGATCGACGACAAACATCTGAACTGTTACATGACGCACCGAAAATGTGAACCGAAGCTGCGACAAATGTAATGTCTGCGAACTCTGTGTTTTAAAGCTGAGTGCAGACGAAAATAGCGCGACGGACGGGCTGCATTTTGGTCAATTACTTTCTCGCTTCACGCATTTTTTGCCTATGACCGCTTAGTCCGCTTAGCGGTCATCGCCGCCGTCACTGGGAAAGGTCTCCAGTGCGGACAAAGCCGCCTTATGCTCATCGCTTTCTGGTAACTGGTCTCACACCGAAGCGGACCTTCCTTTCGAGCTTTACATCCTCCGAGATGCGTACGAAGCGGGTACTGCTCAAGGCGACTAACGCACAGTATCTGCCATCCGTCGCTTGCGACTAATAAACTGTCCTACCAGAGATTAATTCGCAGTCGTCTGACAGCCTCTGGCCCAAACACAAGGGGCTAGACACCAGAGCTGAAGCGTGGCTGGATTGCTTAGAGATTGTCTAGTCGGACGGAGATCCTCAAAATTGAAAAGAAATGCAAACAAGCTGTTAGTGACTTCCGCTATTGCTATCGCTCTGTTGGCCTCCGGTGCGGTATTTACTGCTTCTACACAACCAGCAAGCGCAGAGGCTGGTTATTTCTGGGATGAAACCGTTGGGTCTGTAGATAGAAGCCCTTGGATATTTGAAGGTACAAATGTTTTTGGCGAATTAGCACGAGTTCCACCGTCAGATTGGGTGCGTACTTTGGAAAAAGCGGCATACCCAACTGAGCTTGAGACTTTTGTTTTCACAGCTAGCAATAATGAAGAACAGAACATCAACGATTGGTTGCATCAAACGCATACCGATAGCTTTTTGATTTATCACGATGGCAAATTGGTCGCTGAAAAGTACTTCAATGGCATGAGAGCTGATACGCCTCACCGCATTCACTCGATCACCAAGACTGTGTTGGGTATGGTAGCAGGGCTGGCGGTTGAGGCGGGAGAATTAGATCCCAAAAAACTGATCACCGAATACCTGCCAGAGTTGGAAGGCCCAGCATTCAAAAATACAACGGTTAGACACCTACTTGACATGACCGCTGCTGTTGATTGGAAAGATGCGTCCAGTGGCTACTTAGACGATGCTGGTGATCTGTTCTGTGCCTTTGGTCAGGACCTCTCTGAAAAAGTTGAAATTTGTGATACTGAGTCTGGCGTCAAAGAGTACATGATCTCTCTGAGTGATCGCGAGACCTTGGTAGAAGACGGTGAAGTCTATAGTTACCGTTCAGTGCTATCTGCGTTGCTGGGTATGGTTATCGAGTCGGCAACTGGCGAGAGCTATCTGGATGTACTGGCCGAGTTGTGGCAGGACATCGGTGCACAGGACCCTGCATATAGCGAACTGGGGCCCAAAAAGATTGTGCAAACCAGTGGTGGGATGTTCACCAGCTCTCGTGACCTATTGCGGTTTGGCATAATGATGCTGGACAACGGAAAGGTTAACGACACTCAAGTTATTCCTCCTGATTGGATAGCTGACACGATTCAAGCAAATGATGACGTTATCGCAGCTTATGAGAAAAGCGCATATTCAGAGGTGTTTGAAGGCTTCCACTACCGTAATCAAGTTTGGGTGAAAGACAGAGAAAAAGGTGCGTTTTATGGCATTGGTGTCTATGGGCAGCTGTTGTATGTGAACCAAAAAGCCAATGTGGTTATGGTGAAGCTATCAAGCCAGCCGGACGTTCAAAATACACCTATGTACCTGGATTCTATGGTTGCGATGAAAAGCATTTCAGAGACTTTGAGCAAATGAAATTCAAGGCGTCTTAGTCTCTAAAGCACAGCTAAACGGCTCGGCTTATACTACGGAAAGACTTAACAGTGTCGTCGGGTTAGTAACGGGTGACCTCGACTGCGACCGCAGCAAACACCACACCAATCAACAGAGCTTTTGTATTCACTGCCGAAAGGCTGGGCAGTTTGACCCGAAGAGACAGGGCTATGATCACGCCCCCTGTTAACCCAGTCGCAACTGAAAAGATCATGCTGCTTTTGTCCGCGTTGAGGCCGATCAATATGCCGACTGCAAGCGACGCTACAAAGTATGCGCGTAGCCATCCAGACATATGCCTGGGGTGGGTTTTGTAGAGGTATATATTCACCCCAAACAAATGCAATGAATAGGCCAACGTTCCAACTGCGTACAGCTCAGGTGATGTTCCGGTCGTTTGCATGACGGTAATGGCGAGCAAGCAGTTATAGGTTCCAAGTGCCACTGTGTCCAAGCCAAGCGACAACCTGTTATCGGCCCCCGTGTCGCGACTGGCTTCCAGCAAGTAGTAAATGAGAAATCCTAGGAGCGAATAACCGAACAGCGAGTTTTCCCATTTCCCATTTGCAGCCAAATCGGCCGACAATTCACCGATTTTTGGCAGTAAGAAAAGGAAAGCATAGCCAAGTCCGATCCCAGATGAAAAATCAGAAAGCCAGCCTGCTAGGCCGGGGAATCTCTGGTAGAAAGACACGCAGAAGACGTGAACAGTGCCAATGACTGCAATCGATGTTATCGCGAGGTATGTCGAAGCGTCGAACACGGCTAAGATCCAATGATCACATTACAATTTGTATGAGACACCCCTTGGGAGCGTTTGCACAACCCAAAAAGTGAAGAAGGTGCGGTTTGAACAGAACACTCAACGACAGCTTTCCGGACTTCATGCCATGTTTCTTCGAGGTCAGACCAGCGGGGTTTTTCGTTTTGGCGTTCATGATTTGCTCCATTATTGCGTGTTAGAACACCAGTTTCCTCCCACAGTCCCACCGAAAAACTCTGTCGTACCGTGGGACAAAATGAAGACGCTGCTATCGGCCTATGTCCGCTTGATCCCACAGCGCGTTTCCTGAGGTAGATTCCGATAAGGTTCGCTTTACTCAAGCAGTGATGGCTACACACTCCTTTTGGGATTGGGCGGCAATGGTTTTATGAAAGGTGCGGCAATCGCATTAGAATACGCAATTTAGATACGAAGTACGAAGCAGCCAGTGGGTTGCAGTTGGGCATAGCTGATTCACCCGTTGCATGAGGTGGCAACCAAGCGCATTTGGGATGGCGGGTTTTTTAGCGGGTACCGCAATTAGTGCCCAAAAATACCATTTAAATTCAATGATATATGGCGGAGACGAAGGGATTCGAACCCTCGAGACGGTTTCCCGCCTACTCCCTTAGCAGGGGAGCGCCTTCGACCACTCGGCCACGTCTCCGCCGACGGGTATATCCTTGCAAACACTGGAAATACAAGGCCATTTGTCGACGGTTTGACAGTTTTATTGAATTTTCCGGAAATCCTTGAAATTGCTTGGATTCACGTGGCGAATGGTGAATTGCGACGCAATTCGCACACTGTTTTTCAATCTGCGCATCGCCGAGGCGTTTCAAAACTCGAGCCGAAAGCAAAGGGCGCGTAACCTGAGTCTCGTGAAATCTGCCGATCACAACCGGTGTCAACTGAACCGGTTCAACGGGGCCATTCGGGTTCAGCCGCGTAGATGCCAAGTTGATGGCGGCGGCGGTGGAACCGCTCGACCCGTTCGACGATCTCGTCGCTGGAAACGGCGATCACAAAGGACAGCAGGGTTTCAAGCAATGCTATGGTTGAAACGGACGATGGGAAAAATTGGGGCGTATCTGCAGATACAACGAATCCGTGATGGGCGTTCAGGATGACAGGGCTGGCCGGGCTGTCCGATATCCCCACAACTGTCAGGCCCTGTTGGCGTGCCAGTTTGATCGCCTCGATCACTTCAGTGCGGTAAGGGTGACATGTGATTGCGATCAACACATCTTGTTCGTCAGCCCATGCCAGATCATCGACCGGCGTGGATCCGGGGCGTGGAATGGCATGGAACTGCTTCATTCCTGTGGAGGCCAGGTAGGTGAAATTGCGCGCGTTTGAGTTGTTGACGCCCACGCCCAAAGTGAAAATCTGCCGACAATTCCAGATGTCTTCTGCAGCCGATTTCAAGCGCTCAGCGTCAATACCGGCAAAGGTTTCTTCGATGTTCCGTATCGCTGCACCGATCATGTCGGCGTAAAGTGTACCCAGCTCTCCGGACTTACCGATGTCTTGCAGCCAACGGGCGCGGTCCGGGAACGAGATTTGACCCTTGCGGATCGCGTCGCGAAACGGTTCGCGGAAATCGTCATACCCGTCAAAGCCAACTTGCCGTGCCATGCGTACAAAGGTGTTGGGCTTAACCTTTGCAGCCTCGGCAATTTCGCGCACGGTCGAAACCCCAACATCCGTTGGGTTTTCCAAAACATACCGTGCGGCTTTTTGCGCTTCGGGTGTGAGGGCGTCCCACTCGTCAGTCAGGCGGTTCAGGACAGCTTGGGATACGTTTGTGTCATTCATGGTTGACGATGGTACAAATGTGAAATTAGCGTGTCGAGCAGAAACGCGACTCGCGATAAGGAACGATCATGTCCGCGAATGAATTGCCATCACTCTTGCATGCGGTGATCGCTGACTATGACTAATTTGCCATGAACGTGAAGCGTATTGCGCACAGGTGCAACTATGCTTGCGAAAAGACCACCGCGCCAGCCGACGAACAGCGCATTGCGCGCGCTGGCAGGACGTTTCTGATTGGGGGCATTGCACCGACAAATACGCCCCGCACTGACGCAACAGTGGAGACCGCTCAATGAGCTTGCCTGAAACAATGAAAGCTATGGTGACAATGGGCCACGGTGGCCTGGAACAGATGGTTCTACATGGCAACTGGCCGCGCCCCGAACCACAGATTGGGGAAGTGTTGATTAAGGTCGCGGCCTGTGGGCTGAACAATACCGACGTCAACACGCGCTCAGGCTGGTATTCAAAGACCGTGACCGACGCAACGACCGGTGGTGCGTTTGAAGAGGTTGGAGAAGACGACCCTACCTGGGGCGGGAATCCGATCACCTTCCCACGGATTCAGGGGGCTGACATTTGTGGACACATCGTGGCTGTGGGTGAAGGTGTCGACCCCCGGCGCATAGGTGAGCGTGTCATAACCGATGGCTGGCTACGCGATCCAAACGATCCCGAAAATATGGATAAGACCGGCTATTATGGGTCAGAACGAGATGGCGGGTTCGCGGAATACGCGACGACGCTTGCGGTCAATGCCGTGCCGATCACGTCAGACCTGTCGGACGCTGAACTGGCCACTTTTTCATGTTCCTATTCCACGGCCGAAGGCATGCTGACCCGCGCCAACGTAACGGGCCGGGACACGGTTCTTGTGCCCGGAGCATCGGGCGGCGTTGGCGGTGCCCTTGTCCAGTTGGCAAAACGGCGTGGCGCGCGTGTCATCGCGATGGCATCCGAGGCTAAACACGCAGATGTTGCCAGGCTTGGCCCAGATGTCATTTTACCGCGCGGGCCAAAGGATCTGCGTGATGCATTGGGTGACGAAAAGATTACAGTGGTCGCGGATGTGGTTGGTGGGTCGTACTGGCCGAACCTGATCGACATTCTGGAACGCGGCGGTCGCTATACCTGTTCTGGCGCGATCGCCGGACCAATGGTCGAGTTTGATCTGCGCACTTTCTATCTGCGGGATCTAACTTTTACGGGCTCGACCGTGATTGACCCACAGGTGATGCGAAACCTTGTCGACTACATTGAAGCAGGGGAAATCAAGCCCGCCTTGGCCGCCACATATCCTTTGGAGGAATTGCGTGAGGCGCAAGCCGCGTTCATTGCCAAACAGCACACCGGAAATATCGTGGTGATACCATGACGCTTGACGACGTTTTGGAGGCGGCGCGGCAGCTACATCAGGCACACCCTGAGCTGTCCGCCTTTGGCGCTTGGCCATCTGATCTGTCGGCCGCAGTGACAGAACCAGTTCACGTCCCAGCCGCAGATCTGGTGCAGGGTTTCGGTCTGCGGGGGAGTGAACTGACGCAACCGCTCATCGACGCCGTCAAGGCAACCACCCATCTGGCCCATTGGAAACAGACCTACACCGAGGAAGAGGTTGGGGCGGATTTTCTCAACCGTTACGGCTATTATGAGCTGTTTGGTCCGACCGGACATTTCCACTCGGCGCAATTGCGCGGCTACATCGGGTATTGGGGGGCTGGCCTGAACTATGACTGGCACAGCCATCAGGCAGAAGAAATCTATTTGACGCTGGCGGGTGGTGCCCTGTTCAAGGTCGAAGGGGATGAGACTTTTGTTGGCCCCAACCAGACACGGCTGCATTCCAGTCGGCAAAGCCATGCCATGATCACAACCGATCAACCGATCCTGACCTTTGTGCTGTGGCGTGGTGACGGGATGGGCGACTTACCAAGAATGGACGCCAAATGAAAATCACACGAATTCGGGTTTTTCAAACCGGGTTGCCGTACGTCGGTGGTGTCTATGTTTGGGGGGCAGGGAACGCTATCGAAACGGCCATTGCATCGGTTGTGGTCATCGATACTGACGCGGGCTTGCAAGGGTGTGGCGAGTTCTCTCCTTGCGGGGAAAACTACATGATCGCCCATTCCGAAGGCGTCCCGGCATTGGCGCGGCTTATTGGGCCGAAGCTGCTGGGTGAGGACCCCCGACAGGTGGCGCGGATCGAACAGTTGATGGATCATCTTGTGCAAGGCCACGGCTATGCCAAAGCCCCATTCGATGCGGCGTGCTGGGATATTCTGGGTAAGGCGTCTGATCAGCCGGTCTGGATGCTGCTGGGCGGCAAGCTGACGGACGGTGCGCCGATGTACCGGGTCGCGCCGCAAAAGGCGGTGGATGAGACTGTGGCAGAAATGAATGTCTATCGCGATCAGGGATACCGCCAGTTTCAGGTCAAGGTCGGAGGCGACTGGGCTACCGATATTGATCGGATCCGCACTACGGTCCCTCTGTTGCAATCGGGTGAGAAGGCGATGGCCGATGCCAATCAAGGATGGCGCGTTGACAATGCGATCCGAGTGGCGCGGGCGACACGCGATCTGGATTTCATCCTCGAACAACCCTGCCGCACCTACGAGGAATGCCAACAGGTGCGCCGCGTGGCCGAGCAACCGATGAAACTGGATGAATGTGTAACAGGCATCCACATGGCGCAGCGGATCGTTGCGGATCGTGGGGCCGAGATCTGCTGTCTGAAGATTTCGAACCTCGGTGGCATCAGCAAAGCGCGGCGCGTGCGGGACTATCTGGTCGACAACCGTATCCCGGTGGTCAGCGAAGATACCTGGGGCGGCGAGATCACGACGTCAGTGGTAGCGCATTTTGCGGCCTCGACACCACCTGAATACCTGCAGAACACAACGGATCTGATGAACTACAACACCAGATCAACCGGCATCGGCGGACCAACGGCTAAGGATGGCAAGCTCTTTGCATCGGACACGCCCGGACTGGGCGTTGCCCCTGATTTTGAAAGCCTCGGCGCGCCTGTAGCGGAGTACACACTATGAAGATCAAGTCCATTACCGTTTATCAGGTGGACCTGCCGTTAGAGCATCCCTATTGGCTGTCTGGCGGTCGGTTGAAGTTCGAAACCCTCGACGCGACGATTGTGAAAATCGAAACCGACGCCGGACTGGTAGGCTGGGGTGAGGGTACCCCATGGGGGCACACCTATGTTCCTGCCCACGGACCAGGCATTCGCGCCGGTATCCAGACGATGGCCCCGTTCATTCTGGGTCTCGATCCGCGCAAGGTTTTGGATGTGGAACGGGCGATGGATCTGGCCTTGCCCGGGCATCTTTACGCCAAAAGCCCGATCGACATGGCCTGTTGGGACATTGCCGGTCAGGCGGCGGAACTGCCCATTGCTGATCTGATGGGCGGCGGATCGCGCACACCGCGCCCGATTGCTTCGTCGGTAGGGGCAAAGACTGTCGAAGAAACCCGAGAGGTGATGGAACGCTATCGCAGCCGGGGTTACATCGCCCATTCGGTAAAGATCGGCGGCAACGTGGAACGCGACATCGCACGTGTTCGCGATGTAGAGAGCATCCGGCGACCGGGAGAGATTGTCCTGTATGACGTGAATCGCGGTTGGACGCGGCAACAGGCCCTGCGGGTGATGAGCGCCTGCGAAGACCTGAACGTTATGTTCGAACAGCCGGGTGAGACGTTGGATGATATTGCTGCGATCTCGGGGTTGCATGCCTCGCCTGTCTCTGTGGATGAAAGCCTCGTGACCTTGCAGGATGCCGCCCGGATTGCCCGCGAGGGTATTGCCGAGATCTTTGGGATCAAACTTAACCGGGTTGGTGGATTGACCAAGGCTGCCCGGATGCGGGATATCGCGCTGGCCCATGGCATCGATATGTTTGTAATGGCAACCGGCGGCACGGTTCTGGCCGATACCGAAGCACTGCATTTGGCGGCCACGATCACGGATGACAATTGCCATGCGGTATGGTCCTGTCAGGACATGATCACCGTCGACATTGCGGGCGGGCGTGGGCCGCGCAATATTGACGGTCACCTGCACTTGCCTGAAACTCCGGGGCTGGGTGTGCACCCTGATGAAAACACGCTGGGAGATCCTGAAGCCGTGTACAAATAGGACTCGCACCAACGTTCTGAGATGACGGAGATCACGTGACATGTTGAAGATCCACACTCAATCCGAATGGATCGACCGTGCAAGGGCGGTATTGCCAGCGGGCGGGTTCGGCAATTTCGACCCGGGCATCGTCATCGCCCGGGGCGAAGGCAGTCGTGTCTGGGACGAAGACGGAAACGAATATGTCGACTACCTGATCGGGTCCGGCCCCATGCTGCTGGGGCATGGCCACCCCGAGGTGATGGAGGCCGTGCTGGAACAGCTTCCGCAAGGCATGACCTTCTTTGCCAATAACAGAAAGGGTATCGAACTGGCCGAAGCCATCATCGAGGCCGTTCCCTGCTGTGAACAGGTGCGGTTTGTTGCGTCAGGTGGCGAAGCTGACATGTATGCCATTCGGCTGGCACGGGCCTATACGGGTCGCAACAAGATCCTCAAGTTCGAGGGCGGGTACCACGGGATGAGCGCCGAAGCGCAGATGAGTCTGGCGCCCAGCCGTCGGGTCAATTTCCCTCAGGCCGTGCCCGACAGTGCCGGGATCCCAGACAGCGTCGCCGAACAGATGCTGATCGCGCCGTTCAATGATCTTGAGGCTGTCGCGGCCTTGTTGGATGAACATGACGATGTGGCGGCGATCATGGTCGAGCCGTTGCAGCGGATCATTCCGCCCTTGCCCGGGTACCTGCAAGGGCTGAGGGATTTGTGCGACAAACACGATGTGCTGCTGATCTTCGATGAGATCGTCACAGGGTTCCGTCTGGCATATGGCGGGGCGCAGGAACGTTATGGCGTGACCCCGGATATCTGCACGTTGGGCAAGATCACGGGTGGCGGGTTTCCTTTGGCCGCTTTGGGCGCCAGCGCCGAGATCATGAAGCATTTTGACAAATCGAAAGTCGGTGAAGACGGCTGGTTGATGCAATTGGGCACTTTGTCAGGCAATCCTATCGCTGCGGCTGCAGGTTTGAAGACAATGGAGATTCTGCGTCGAGACGGGGCTTATGACCGTCTGCGCAGCATCGGCCGACAGCTGCAAGATATGCAGACCGAGGCGCTCAACGAAGCGGGTGTTCCGCATCGGATTTGCGGTGACGAGACTTTGTTCGACATCTATTTTACCAAGGCCGAATGCAGGGATTACCGCAGCGCCAGTCATGATGACCCTGCGCGCAACACATCATATAACGCGGCTTTGAGGTCGCATGGGATATTCAAAGCCCCGGGCAAGCTGTACCCGTCTCTGGCGGTGACCGACGTCGATCTGAACCAGACCCGAGAGGCCGTGCGTCACGCGGTTGCGGCAATTTCCTGAGTGTTGCTTTAACAAAAAACGGGTCGCCGTTGGTTAAAACTGCGACCCGTCACCTTTGGAAGTCGGGGGCCAGCCTCGCCCCCTCGAATACTGATTAAATCACCGCAATCTGAAAACTTTTCGATACTTTCGAGACTGACCCGACTTCCTGGTTGGTATGTCACCTTAATGCCTGATTAAATCACCTTCTACAGTGACCCAGTTCACATTAGGCGAATTTATTTTGATTTTTTCCAATCGAATAAATCCGGGCCTGCTTGCGCAAGCAGTTCGGCGGCCATCGCGCGGGCCATTTCCGGACCGTCTTCTATTGGGGCTGTCATATCCCGGTTGGCGGTTTCAGTTCCATCTGGTCGCAGAACCTCGCCTCGCAACCTGAGAGTGCCGCCATCCAGCTCGGCCAGACCCGCGATCGGTGTTTCGCATGACCCGTCCAGCGCATCCAGCAACGTACGTTCGGCCGCCAGCCGTTGGCCGGTTTCCGCGTGATGTATCGCCTCAAGCATTTCTGCTGCGCGCATGTCGTCGCTGCGCCGTTCAATGCCGATGGTGCCTTGCGCGATGGCGGGCAGCATATCGTCAGGGGAAATGGCGCTGGCCGGGACATCATCCATACCCAAGCGGCGAATACCGGCCATCGCCAAAAAGGTGCAATCTGCCACGCCATCTTCCAGCTTTTTCAGCCGCGTCTGCACGTTTCCGCGAAACTCGACCACCTTCAGATCAGAGCGGCGACTCAGCAATTGTGCCCGACGGCGCAGCGAGGAAGTGCCGACAACGGCCCCCTCGGGCAGGTCGTGGATGGAACCCAGGCGCGGTGAGATAAATGCATCCCTTACGTCTTCACGTGGCAGGAATGTATCCAGCACCAAACCGTCGGGCTGTGCGACTGGCATGTCTTTGGTCGAATGCACGGCGATGTCGATTTCGGTGCGCAGCATCGCTTCTTCGATTTCTTTGGTGAACAGGCCCTTGTTGCCGATCTCTTTCAGCGGTCGATCAGCATCGATCATGGCGCGATTGTCACCCGTGGTTTTGATCACAACGATCTCGAATGCGTCTTCGGGCAGGTCGAAGGCATCACTCAGGCGTTGGCGTGTTTCATGGGCCTGCGCCAGCGCAAGCGGAGAACCACGGGTGCCGATTCTGAGGGGCGATGCGGGTGTGGGCAAATTCACAGTCATGCTCACAGCTTTAGTCGCGTCACATTGCCCTGACAATGGGGGCTGCGCTTGACAAATTGCCGCCGAAGGACGACCCGTTGCGAAAACCGGATGACTGGGGGCAAAAATGGCCGAGACAAAGAAACTGCTGCGGGCTCTGGCGGGTGAGGTTCAGGACGTGCCGCCGATCTGGATGATGCGCCAGGCGGGTCGGTATTTGCCCGAATATCGCGCCACCCGCGCGCAGGCCGGTGATTTCCTGTCCTTGTGCTATAACCCTGAGCTGGCCGCCGAAGTCACATTGCAACCGATCCGGCGATATGGGTTTGATGCCGCGATCCTGTTTGCTGATATCCTGTTGGTACCGCAGGCGCTGGGCGCGGATCTGTGGTTTGTGACCGGTGAAGGCCCGCGCCTGTCGACGATCACGCAGCAATCCGAGTTTGACGTGTTGAAGCCGGTTGACGCGATTCATGAAACACTGACACCGGTTTATGAAACGGTGCGCATTCTGTCACAGGAATTACCGTCGGAAACCACTTTGATCGGGTTTGCTGGCGCGCCGTGGACGGTGGCCACCTACATGATCGCGGGGCGCGGCACGCCAGATCAGGGTCCCGCGCACGCGTTGCGGGAAGGGAACACCGCGCTGTTTGAGGCTTTGTTGGATCGCATCACCGCCGCAACGATCGAGTACCTGTCCGCGCAAATCGAAGCCGGGGCCGAGGTGGTCAAGATCTTTGACAGTTGGGCGGGGTCATTGAAAGGCGAGGCGTTCCAGAAATACGCGGTCGAACCGTGCCGGGTGATTACTCAGGCCATTAAGAAACGCCATCCAGGCATTCCGGTCATTGGATTCCCGCGTGAGGCGGGCGATGGGTATATCGGGTTTGCCAAAGCAACCGGTGTGGACTGTGTTGCGCTGGACAATTCGGTGTCGCCGGAATGGGCGGCCGAGCATGTGCAAGCTGATGGCTGTGTGCAGGGCAATCTGGCCTCGTCTCATATGGTGACGGGCGGGCAGGCGCTGGTGGACGAGACGCGACGCATTGTCGAGGCGTTCTCGAAAGGGCCACACATCTTCAACCTGGGGCATGGCATCACACCGGATGCGGATCCTGAGAACGTGCAGCTGATGATCGACACGGTGCGTGGGCGGTAAACCGGCGAAAGGGGGCCAGCCCCCTTCTTGGCCTGCGGCCAATTCATCCCCCGAGGTATTTTTGGCCAGATGAAGAGCGGATCAGCGTGGCTCTTTGAGCTGCTCGAGAATTTCCTTTGTGTGCTCACCGCGTGCGGGGCTGGGGCTGGGGTTCCATTGGTGATTAGAAAATCGCGGCGCGGCTGCGGATTGCAGGGTACCGTCGACGTCTTGCCAGCTGTTGCGGTGAGTGTTCATAGGGTGGTCCAGCGCCTCTTGCGGGCTGAGCACAGGGGCGACGCAGGCATCCGTGCCACGGAATAAGGCTTCCCAATGGTCGCGGGGTTGACTGGCGAAAATATCGGCAAGGCTTTGGGTCAGATCAGGCCAGAGTGTGCGATCATATTGGTTCTGGAAAGCGGTATCTTGAGCGAGACCCAGGATCTGCAAGAACTGGGCGTAAAACTTGGGTTCAAGGCATTGGACGGTGATGAAGCCACCATCGGCGCAGGTGTAAGTTCGGCTCCAGTGTGGGCCGTCCAGCAGGCTTTCGCCGCGCGTGTCGGACAGATTGCCTGTTTGGCGCATGGTCATCAGAAGGTTCATCATATGGGCTGAACCGTCGTAGATTGCGGCATCGACAACTGTGCCTTCACCAGTGCGTTGCGCATGGATCAGACCGGCCAGAATACCTGCGACCAGATACATGGAACCACCGCCAATATCGCCCACCAGAGTTGCAGGTGTCTGCGGGGGTTGGCCGGGTTGAGAGGCATACCAAAGCGCGCCGGACAGGGCGATATAGTTGAGATCATGCCCGGCAGTGTCAGACAGCGGGCCATCCTGACCCCAGCCGGTCATACGACCATAGACCAGTTTTGGGTTGCGGGTCAGGCAAGCGTCGGGGCCAAGGCCCAGTTTTTCCATCACGCCGGGGCGGAAGCCTTCGATCAAGGCATCTGCGGTGGCGATCAGACACAGGGCGGTTTCCAGGTCATCAGGGTCTTTCAGGTCAAGCGCGATGGACCGCTTGCCGCGATCCAGAAGTGAGCGTTCTGGCATTCCGGGTGTGACGGCACCGCTTTTGCGATGAATGGTTATCACATCAGCGCCCAAATCGGCCAATTGCATGGCGGCAAACGGGCCGGGACCCAGCCCCTCAATTTCGACGACACGAATTCCTTTTAGCATCTGCACCCTCCGTTTCGGGCAGAGTTTGCGAGCCGGCTGCGGATTGCAAGGCGGATGTTTGATGGCGCAGATCGTCGCCTGTAAGGCAGATGTGTATCAAACGATGTTGAATTGACCTGTTATACCCAGGTTTGGCGCGATAGGGTCCACGCCAGAACGGGGAACGGATATGACGACAATTTTGTCCATCAGAGATCTGCGCAAGTCTTACGCCGATGGGTTTGAGGCGCTGAAAGGTGTGTCTTTGGACATTGAAGAGGGTGAGATTCTTGCCCTGCTGGGACCAAACGGTGCCGGAAAGACAACCTTGATCTCGACCATCTGCGGGATCACCACCCCGAGTTCCGGTGAGGTCACGGTGGGAGGGCATGATATTCAGGCCGATTACCGCGCTGCGCGCAGGATGATCGGTCTTGTGCCGCAGGAAATTGCGCTGGAACCGTTTGAGAAGGTCTGGAACACGGTGCGCCTGTCGCGGGGACTGTTCGGGCTTGGCAAAAACAATGCGCGGATCGAAGAGATTCTGCGGAAACTATCCCTCTGGGACAAACGCGACAACGCGATCAAGGAGTTGTCTGGCGGCATGAAACGCCGGGTGCTTATCGCCAAAGCATTGGCTCATGAGCCCCGCGTTCTGTTTCTGGATGAACCCACTGCCGGTGTGGATGTCGAGCTGCGAAAAGACATGTGGGAAATCGTGGCCGAGCTTAAACAGGACGGGGTCACCATCATTCTGACCACCCACTACATCGAAGAGGCCGAAGCCATCGCAGATCGTGTGGGGGTTATCGACAAGGGTGAGCTGCTGTTGGTGCAGGACAAGGACGCGCTGATGGCGCAGATGGGTAAAAAGCAAATCGAGGTCATGCTGACAGAGCCAATCGCGCAGATTCCTGACAGTCTTGCGCTGCATAATTTGACGCTGAATGGCGCGGGGGATGTCTTGATTTACACCTATGACACCCACGCGGATCGGACGGGTATCACAACTTTGCTGAATGACGTTTCACAAGCCGGGTTGATCCTGCGGGACGTGCAGACACGGCAATCGAGTCTGGAAGAGATATTCGTCAACCTTGTATCCGGAGAAATGGCATGAACTGGACTGCAATTGCCGCCATCTACCGGTTCGAAATGACCCGGTTCTTCCGCACCCTCGCGCAAAGCTTTTTCTCGCCGGTTCTGTCCACGTCTTTGTACTTCGTGGTCTTTGGCACGGCTATCGGCAGTCGCATTCAAGAGGTTGAAGGCGTCTCATATGGTGCGTTTATCGTGCCGGGGCTGATCATGCTGTCGGTGGTGATGCTGTCGATTTCGAACGCGTCTTTCGGGATATATTTCCCGAAGTTTCTGGGCACCATCTACGAGCTTCTGTCCGCGCCGGTCAATTTCATCGAGATCGTGATCGGATATGTAGGTGCCGCAGCCACCAAAGCGCTGTTTGTGGGTTTGGTGATATTGGCAACCGCTACCTTTTTTGTGGATATTCGGATTGAACATCCCTTTGCCATGGCTGCGTTCCTGATCCTGTCCTGTCTCAGTTTTTCTTTATTGGGCTTCATCATTGGAATCTGGGCCAGCAATTTCGAACAGATGTCGTTGGTGCCTCAGCTTGTTGTGACGCCCCTGATATTTCTGGGGGGTACGTTTTATTCGATCTCGATGCTGCCACCGCTGTGGCAGACCATCACATTGTTCAATCCGGTCGTTTATCTGATTTCGGGGTTCCGTTGGTCTTTTTACGGGCTGGCCGATGTGCCGATTGTCTTTAGTCTGCTGGCCATTCTGGCTTTTACAGGTGTTTGTCTGGCGGTCATTGGCTGGATTTTCAAAACCGGTTGGCGCATACGCAGCTGACTGTCCTTGGGCGTTGCATTTTTGCCCACCGAGTGTGGGAATTTGGTTCACGTCGCGTTTAAGGCCGGATGAGTCCCTTGTTTACGGGTTGGGGGCACTCTACATCGGCACCCATGAAACTCAGCCTGCCGTTTGTCAAAAAGCACCCCTGCGTGGCCGTTGTCCGCCTGTCCGGCGCCATTGGAATGGCGGGGCGTGGGGCGTTGAACGATACAACCCTGGCCCCGGTTCTGGAAAAAGCGTTTCGCAAGGGAAAACCCGCCGCCGTGGCGATTGAGCTCAATTCTCCGGGCGGGTCCCCTGTGCAAAGTTCACTGATCGGTGCCCGGATCCGGCGTTTGTCGGAAGAGCTGGACGTGCCCGTGATTGCCTTTGTCGAGGATGTTGCTGCCTCGGGCGGGTACTGGCTGGCCGCCGCCGCGGACGAGATCTGGGCAGATGACAGTTCGGTTCTGGGCTCGATCGGAGTGATCTCGGCCGGGTTTGGCGCGCATGTCTTTCTGGCACGGCAAGGGTTCGAGCGGCGCGTGCACACGGCAGGCCAGTCGAAATCCATGCTGGATCCGTTTGCGCCGGAAAAGAAAGAGGATGTGGCCCGCCTGCAAGGTTTGTTGGGGGACATCCATGAAAACTTCATTGACCATGTCAAAGCGCGCCGCGGTGACAAGCTGGATAGCAGTGCTGATCTGTTCACCGGTGAGGTTTGGCTGGCGCGCCGCGCGCAGGAATTGGGCCTGATTGATGGCATTGCCCACCTCAAACCCAAGATGCAGGAACGCTTTGGCGACAAAGTCAAGTTCCGCCGTTACGGTGTACGTAAACCGATCTGGACGCGCTTTGGGGCCAGCTTGGCACAGGATGCCATCGCCGGATTAGAGGAGCGTGCAGCCTATGCGCGTTTCGGTTTGTAACGTGATCATCAAGGCCGTCACCCTTTTCCTGATTGCCATGGGCGTATTGGCAATGTTCGGTAAGCTTCGCTTTCCCGGGCAAAAGAAATTGAGTTCGGTGAAATGTCCGCGCTGCGGCCGGTATCGTATCGGCAAAGGCCCCTGCGCCTGCGAAAAGGGAGGCCGGACTTGATTACCACATGGCTGTTGTCCGGTCTGGGCCTGTTGATTCTGTTGCTGGCAGGCGACGCCCTTGTGCGTGGTGCCGTAAACCTGAGCCTGCGCCTTGGCGTTCCGGCGCTGATCGTCAGCCTGACGATTGTGGCCTTTGGTACATCCGCGCCTGAGCTTTTGATTGCAATCAGCGCTTTGGAAGAGGACGCGCCTGGCATCGCGCTGGGTAACGTGGTCGGATCAAACACGGCGAATATCCTGCTGGTTCTGGGCTTGCCCGCGCTGTTGGCGACGTTACACACCAGTGAGTGCAACAGCCGCAGGAACTATGTCTTCATGCTGATGGCGACGGTTCTGTTTATTGGCTTGGCGTTTTTGGGAACGTTCACATTCTTCAGCGGCCTGATCTTGTTGGCAGCGTTGGGTCTTGTTCTTATGAACGCCTTTCGCGAGGCAAAAGCCCATCGCAAAGCCTGCGGTGAGGCCTGTGTGGATGAAGAGCTTGAGGGGCTGGAAGAAGCAGATCCTGACATGCCGTATTGGAAGGTATCTGTTTTCTTGATCCTAGGGCTGATTGGTCTGCCGATGGGCGCGCATCTGTTGGTGGATAATGCAACGGTCATCGCACGTAACTATGGTGTCAGCGAAACGGTCATTGGTTTGACGTTGATTGCAGTTGGAACGTCTTTGCCTGAATTGGCGACAACAGTTATGGCCGCGTTGCGCAGACAGGCCGACGTGGCACTGGGTAACGTGATCGGTTCGAACATGTTCAACCTTTTGGCCATCATCGGGATCGCAACCTGGTTTGGTCGTATCCCGGTTGATCCCGAGTTCCTGCAATTCGACCTTTGGGTCATGCTGGGCGCATCGCTGCTGCTGATCCCGTTTGTGTTCTTCAAACAAGATATCTCACGCATCTGGGGGTTGGTGTTGACTTTCCTTTATGTGCTTTATGTCACCGTATTGCTGGTGTGATCTGACAAAACGAGGTGAAGCATGACCCGAGCTTTAGTGACCGGTGCCGGTATTCGTCTGGGCCGGGCCATGGCGCTGTATCTGGCGGGTCGTGGTTACGATGTGGCGGTGCATTACGCCACATCAGAACAACCGGCGCAGGAAACTGTAGAAAAAGTGCAGGCCCTTGGGCGGCACGCGGTGGCATTGCAGGCCGATCTGCTGGACGAAGTTCAGGTTCAGGCGTTGTTGCCCAAAGCGGCTGAGGCGCTGGGTGGACCGATCACTTGTCTGGTGAACAACGCCTCGATCTTTGAATACGACAATATCCATACTGCAACCCGCCAAAGCTGGGACCGCCATCTCGACAGCAATCTACGCGCGCCATTCGTACTGACGCAGGCTATGTCTGAACAGGGACTGGCCGCTGGCATGGACGAAAACAACGAGCCTCTGGCCGCAGGCTTGATCGTCAACATGGTCGATATGCGGGTCCGAAAGCTGACGCCCGAATTCATGTCCTACACCATCGCGAAAATGGGGTTGTGGGCCCTGACCCGAACGGCTGCTCAGGCCCTGTCACCTGACATTCGAGTCAACGCGATTGGTCCGGGTCCAACTGTTCAGGGGCATCGTCAAAGCGAACAGCATTTTCAGGCACAGCGATCGAACACGGTGCTTGAGCGGGGTTCCAACCCGTCGGACATAACCGCTGCGCTGGGGTATTTTTTGGATGCACATGCAGTCACAGGGCAATTGCTCTGCGTTGATGGGGGCCAGCATCTGGGATGGAAAACGCCTGACGTGCTGGGCGTAGAATAAGCAATTTTGCTGCAAGTTTTGCACCGCTCTCAATCCTGTTACCTGCGCGTTACAAAAATGTCTTTTTTTTCATACACTTGCTAAGTGATGGAAAAAATATCTTTTATTTACATATGCTTGCAATATTGCCCATTTTTTGTGCAAATCAAGGAAGGGGCAATGAAACAAGGGGATTTCCGATCCAGCAGAAACTTATCTTCACACTTATCCACAGAAGTCGTGGATTTGTTTCCTCTTGATTTGAGAGGCCTGAGATTGCAGCCAGTCCAAGAGAATCATATCAAAAGCCCATGACCACCCACAGCGACTCCTCTCAGACCGGTTACGCCTGTATTCAGCGTTATGTGAAAACGCTGGACAGTTCGCCCGGTGTATATCGGATGCTGGATGCGGATAGTCGGGTTCTCTATGTGGGCAAGGCACGCAACCTGAAGGCGCGGGTGTCGAATTACACACGCCCCGGGCATTCCGGCCGGATCGAAAAGATGATCGCTTCGACCGCCTCGATGATGTTTCTGACCACTCGGACCGAGACCGAGGCGCTGCTGCTGGAGCAGAACCTGATCAAGCAGCTCAAGCCGAAGTACAACGTGCTTCTGCGCGACGATAAAAGCTTCCCCAATATTCTGGTCTCAAAAAGCCACGCCTTTCCGCAGATCAAAAAGCATCGCGGGGCGAAGAAAGAGAAAGGTGCCTATTTCGGCCCGTTCGCCAGTGCCGGTGCGGTGAATCGGACACTGAACCAATTGCAAAAGGCGTTCCTGCTGCGCAACTGCTCGGATTCCATGTTTGACAGTCGAACGCGGCCTTGTCTGCTCTATCAGATCAAACGCTGTTCAGGGCCATGTGTCGGTTTGATCTCGGAAGAGGCATACCGCGAAAGCGTCAAGGACGCTGAACGTTTCCTGTCTGGCCGGTCCACCAAAGTGCAGGAGGATCTGGCCGAGCAGATGATGGCTGCGTCCGAGGCGATGGAGTTCGAACGCGCCGCCGGTCTACGGGATCGCATCCGGGCGCTGACGCAAGTACAGACGTCCCAAGGCATCAACCCACGCGGCGTGGCCGAGGCAGATGTGATCGGCCTGTACATGGATAGCGGTCAGGCTTGTGTGCAGGTGTTCTTCATCCGTGCCAACCAGAACTGGGGCAACAAGGATTTCTATCCGCGGGTCGGCCCCGATGTTTCGCCCGCTGAGGTGATGGAGGCGTTCCTTGGCCAGTTCTACGACAACAAGGAACCGCCCCGGCAATTGATCCTGTCGGACGGCATTGAAAACGCCGATCTGATGCAGGAGGCCCTGACCGAGAAAGCAGGCCGCAAGGTGGAAATCCTGGTGCCGCAACGCGGTGAGAAGCAGGAACTGGTGGCAGGAGCCCTGCGAAATGCGCGCGAGTCATTGGCTCGCCGCATGTCAGAAAGCGCGACGCAGGCCAAACTGCTGCGCGGGGTGGCCGAAGCGTTTGATCTGGATGCGCCGCCTGAACGGATCGAGGTTTACGACAACTCGCACATTCAAGGCACCAACGCCGTAGGCGGCATGATCGTGGCAGGGCCCGAAGGCTTCATGAAGAACGCCTATCGCAAGTTCAACATTCGAGGCGATGACCTGACACCTGGCGATGATTTCGGCATGATGAAAGAGGTGCTGAACCGTCGCTTCACCCGGTTGCAAAAGGAAGATCCGGATCGGGATAAAGGGCTCTGGCCAGACCTGCTGCTGATTGATGGCGGTGCAGGGCAGGTGAGCGCCGTGCACGAAATCATGCAGGCCCATGGGGTTGAAGACATTCCCATGGTTGGCGTTGCCAAAGGGGTCGACCGCGATCACGGCAAGGAAGAATTCCATCGGACCGGTCAGCGCCCCTTTGCCCTGAAGCGCAACGACCCGGTGCTGTATTTCATTCAACGTTTAAGGGACGAGGCGCATCGGTTCGCCATCGGTACCCATCGCGCGAAACGGGCAAAGGCCGTCGGGGCCACGCCGTTGGACGAAATTCCCGGTGTAGGGGCCGCGCGCAAACGTGCCTTGTTGACGCATTTCGGTAGCGCCAAGGCGGTCAGCAGGGCCAATCTTGCCGATCTGAAAGCGGTCGAGGGGATCTCGGCCGGGCTGGCGCAGAAGGTTTACGATTTCTTCCACGACAAGGGCTAGGCGCGTCGTCCACGCCACAGGATGTACAGCCCCGAAGCCACAATGAGCGCGCTGCCGATCCACATGGTCGGATCGAGGCTTTCACCGAACATGACCACGCCCAAGCCGATGCCGAACAAAAGGCGGGTATAGCGGAACGGGGTCACAGCGGACACTTCGCCCGTGCGCATTGCCTTCATCAGCGAGGAATAGGCCAGAACGCCCATCAGCACCGCGCCGGTCAGATGCAGGCCGGTATGCAGATCAAGCGAAACCATCGGCACGCCTTCCCAAAACCGATAGGCGAGCCCAGCAACGATGATGCTGAGAAATCCGTAGAACCCCAAGACCTCGGTTCCCAATGTGGCAGGTGCTGCGCGGCTGGCCAGATCGCGCCCGGCAAATCCCAGCATCCCCAGCACGGCCAATATCGACAGCAGTGAAAAGCTGTCGCCGGTGGGTTGCAGGATCACGACAACCCCGATCATACCGACGAAAATGGCGCTCCACCGCCGCCAGCCGACGGATTCCCCGAAGAACATCGCAGCACCCGCAACCACGACCAGTGGCGTGGCTTGCAGGATCACCGTGGCCGAAGACAAAGGGGTCAACGCGATCGCCAGAACATAGAACAACCGACCAAAGACCTCGAACAGCACCCGAACTTTCATCGGGCGGGACAAGACATCGGGATGCAGCAAGTTTTGCCCCCGGGCCAATGCCACCGCCGCAAAGATCACCGAGCCGCCCGCGCCAAACAGCACCAGCACCTGCCAGATCGGAAATACGGCCGAGGCTGCTTTCAGCAAAGCGTCCTCAAGCGCGAAGCCCGCCATCGCGGCGATCATCCAAAGGCTGCCGATCATGTTCGACCGGGCGTCGGTTTGAATATGCGCTGTCATCTGTTTCTTTCTGATTGGACTTGCGCGGCAATCTGACCGCAAAGCAGGAAAAGGCCAAGAGGTACAACTCTGAGACGTCAGGCCTGCGGCGCTTTGACCAAGCGTTTCGGTGTGGCGCAGTTTTTTAGCCTGTTTGGCTTTTCTGTCTTGCGGCGTCGATATAGGGTCCAAGCCATGAAGTGGAACTTGCCCAATATTCTGACCGTCCTGCGCCTGTTGGCGGCACCCGGTCTGGCCGTCATGTTTTTGTACTTTACCCGGCCATACGCGGATTGGTTCGCTTTGATCCTGTTCCTGTCGGCAGCGATTACGGATTGGTTCGATGGGTATCTGGCCCGCGCCTGGAAGCAGGAAACCAAAATCGGTGCGATGCTGGACCCGATTGCAGATAAGGCGATGGTTGTGATCGCACTTATGATCCTTGTCGGCTACTCGACCGAACACTGGACCCCGTGGCTGGTGCTGCCTGCCACAGTGATCCTGTTCCGCGAGGTTTTTGTCTCGGGTCTGCGTGAATATCTGGGTGATGTGGCTGGGACGCTAAAGGTTACGAAACTGGCCAAGTGGAAGACCACTGCGCAGATGATCGCCATTGCGGTTCTGTTTTCGCAAGGCATCTTTGAACACTATGCCGTTATGGCGAGCTTCGGAATGGATGCTGATCTGGTCGAGCAGATCATTGCGGGTCAGGTTGAAGATGTAAACCACCTGCGCTGGAATGTCGAAGGCATGTATTGGGCTGGTCAGATTGGGCTGTGGCTGCTGTGGATTGCTGCAACGCTGACATTGATCACCGGTTATGACTACTTACGTAAAGCCATGCCGCATCTGAAGGAGAGCTAAGCGATGGATGTGCTGTACTTTGCATGGGTGCGCGAACGCATCGGTTTGCCAAAGGAAAAAGTCGAAACCAGTGCTGCCACGGTCAGCGATCTGGTGGCCGAGTTAAGCGCAAGGGAAGAACGTTACGCAGCGGCTTTCGCCGATTTGTCAGCCCTGCGCGTGGCATTGGATCAAGAGCTTTCAGATTTTGACGCCTCGCTGACCGGTGTGCGTGAGGTTGCGTTTTTCCCGCCGATGACAGGTGGTTAAGTGATGAGAATCGCTGTTCAGGAAGAAGCTTTCGATCTGGGCGCTGAGGTCAACGCCTTTGCCGCCGGGGATGATGCCAACGGTGCCATCGTTACCTTCACCGGCGTCGTACGCGATCTTGCAAGCGGTGATCTGGATGTCATGGAGATCGAACATTATCCGGGCATGACCGAACGTGCCCTGACAAAGATTGCCCAGGAAGCCAAGGATCGCTGGTCACTGGGGGATGTATTGGTGATCCACCGCCATGGCCGCTTGGCCCCGGGCGACCGGATTATGATGGTCGCAACCGCAGCGCCGCATCGCAAAGATGCATTCGAGGCGGCTGAATACTTGATGGATTACCTGAAATCCCGCGCCCCGTTCTGGAAGAAAGAAATCACTGGGGTCGGTGCGGAATGGGTTGCCGCCAAGGACGAAGACGAAGACGCACTAACCCGGTGGTGAGATGGGCCCGCCACCGCAACAATGCGGTGGTCGTTTTTGACCCTGATCAGGTTCAATTTTCCTCTAGACGTCAGCAACAGAGCTCACGCTAAATCCGATCAACCGGATCAAGAGGACAACCCCATGCAAAACGATTTGAGAAACAAGGGTCTTGCGACGCGCGCTATTCATGCGGGCGAAGAACCGGACCCGACCAATGGTGCATCTGCACCGGCTTTGCATATGTCCTCGACTTTTGTCACCGGTCAGGTTGCCGGGTTCTCGGCCCATGATCTCGAGGAAGAGGCCCCTTACCTTTATGGGCGCTGGGCCAACCCCAACGTGCGAACGCTTGAAACCAAGATCAGCGCCTTGGAAGGCACCGAGGATTGTATTTGTCTGGCGTCAGGCATGGCGGCTGCAACTGCGATTTTCCTGACGTTCCTGTCTGCCGGAGATCACGTGATCGTCTCTGACGTGTCTTATGCGGGCGTGGCCGAGCTGGCGCGGGACACGTTGCCGCGCTTGGGGATCGAAGTCAGCACGGTCAACATGTCTGATCTGGCGGCGGTGTCAGCGGCGATCAGGCCGAACACACGGCTGATACATACGGAAACACCGGTAAACCCAATCGGGCGACTGACCGATCTGGCTGCGGTCTCAGCCATTGCGCAAAATGCCGAGGCGTTATTGTCTTGCGATGCCACCTTTGCCTCTCCGCTGGGTCAACCCAGCAAAGATTTGGGCGTCGATCTGATCATGCACTCCGTCACCAAGTTCATAGGCGGTCATGGTGATGCCATTGGCGGAGCGGTAGCGGGCCGCAAAGAGTTGATCGAGAAGATTCGCAACGAGTCGGCCATTCATCACGGCAGCATCATGTCACCGTTCAACGCGTGGATGATCGCCCGGGGTATGGCCACTTTGCCGCTTCGGATGAAGGCGCATCAGGCGGGGGCCATGGCGTTGACCAATTGGCTTGAAACACGTGGGGCCGTCACCAAAGTCGTGTATCCGGGCCTGAAATCACACCCACAATACGAACTGGCACAGCGGCAGATGCGGAATTCGTCCGGCATGATCACCTTTCAGGTGGGCGACAATGCCACCGGAGAAGCACTGGCCCAGCAGATGATCGACAAACTGAAGATCGTCCATTACGCCGTGTCACTTGGCCATCATCGCAGCCTGATTTTCTGGATGGGAACGGAGGCTTTGATGCAGACCTCATTCCGTCTGGAAGGGGCGCAACTGGAAAGCTATCGGGACTATGCAGGGGACGGCGTGTTCCGGCTGTCGGTTGGTCTTGAAGATCCCGAAGACCTGATCGCGGATCTTGAGCAGGTTTTGTGACCCGATCAGGTCGTGGGCGCGTCAGTCGGCGTTGTTGATCCGCCCGCGCAATTCTTCGGCCTCTTGCCGCGCGGCGCGCAGACCGTCCATGGCGGCGGCCAGCTCAGCCTCGGTCTGGGTCAACTGATTGGTCAGCTCGGCTTCACGCTGCTGCAGATAGGTGATGGCCTGGTCGCGGGTTTCTTCGGCCTCGTGCAGCTCCTGACTCATCCGGTCCAGATCGGCCACGTCGCTTTGGCGTACGCGGGACAGGCGGTGAGCCAGCCAGTTGGCAAACCAGCCCATGCAGAATGCGGCAAACAGAATGATGGCCGTGGCGATGATGAATTCTATTCTGTTCAACTTACTGGTCCTCTGCATCCGCATCTGATGCGGTCGTGTCGGTCTGGTCTGCTTCTGACGTGTCAGTCTCAGTCTCAAGCGCTTCGAGACCTGTTTCATTGGCCTCAACAGGCTCGGGGCGGATCAGGCGGAATTCAATACGACGGTTTTCTTCCCGACCTTCTTCAGTGTCGTTGTCCGCAATGGGTTGCGTTTCGCCATATCCGACGGCCGTGTAGCTGCTGGTGGGAATGCGACGCCCGCGCAACTCGTTCAGGATCGACTGCGCGCGTGCTTGACTGAGCTGCTGGTTCATCTCTTCGCGCCCCTGACTGTCTGTGTGACCCTGAATCTCCAGTCGAATGGGGCCGCAGTCCCGCAGGATGTCTGCGATCTGGTTCACGGTATCGCGCGAATCCGACGCAATCGTGGTCGATCCGGGTTCGAAGGCGATTTTGCTGGCAGCCTGGACTTCAGCGATCTGTTGTTCACAGACTTCCGGATCGGGCAGGGCGTCTTCGGGTTCCGGCGGAGGCTGATAGGTGATCATCAGAGTGAATTCCTGACCTTCGCCCAACTTATCCGACAGCTGACCGGCAATACGGGCCTTTGCGTCTTCTTCGTGGCTGAGGCCGGTCAACTCTACGGTATCAGGCGTCACGGTCACGGCCCCGTTGTGCAGCTGCGCCAATGCTTCCAACCCGGCCAGAACACGGACAGGCCAGTCTGAGGGCAGATCGGTCACGATGCGGGTGGCCGTGTAAACTTGATCAGAGCCAAATGCGGCCCGGGCATAGCTGTCGACCATGTCACGCAGGGTTTCATCGCCCAGACGACCGCGCAGCTGCACCAGGCCTTCGGGGCTGCGGGTGGCCGAGAACTCAACCGGGCCGGACGAATCCGTGTCTTCGGGCTCTGGCAACACGGCGTGTAGTGCAAAGACGGGGGGCAGGGCGGTTTCAAGCTCACCCACCACCCGGTCAAAGAGGGCAGGGTCCGTTCCTTGGGCTGCGACCAGTGTAATGTCGGCATCTGAAAGTGTGACAGTGCCATTGCCGATTTTTGACAGGGCCTGAATGCTCAGTTCAGCGGCTTCGGGCCAACGCGGTGAGGGTTCCCCCAGACCGATGGTGCAAGAATAAGTGCCTTGCAAGCTGGCATCGCGTGCGGCGGCTACGATGCGGTCGCGCGCCTTTTCGTCCTGCGCGGAACAGGCGTCAAACTGCCCGCCCTCATCATTGATCAGGTAGCGCAGCGTAAAGGGCGTAATTACAGGGCGCGGGGCCGAGATTGCCAGACCGATGCGCAAGCTTGGCGGCGCGGTGCGCGTCAGATCCTGTTCAAGTCGCTGTTTTTCTTCTTGGCTATCAGCAATCGCGGTGATCTTGACCAAGCCAGAGCTGGCGGAAACTTTTGCACGAGGCAAGCGCGCCAATGCTTCGATGGCGTAAGATATTGCGGCGTCCCAGCCGTCGGGCTTGGGGTAATCTGCCGTTTCCATCAAGTCCGATACTGCAACGCTCCGATCCAGGTTGCGCAGCCGGTCAATCAGCTCTTCCCTGTCCTCGCTGGCGGGGATCAGACCGATGATCGAGATGCCGCTGTCATTGCGCAGAATCTCTGCTGAAAAGCGGGGTGGGGCCAGCGCCGAGGTGGCCTCGACCTCCATTTCGTCGATCACACGGGATGTTTCGACCTCGGTTCCAGCAGCGGTCAGCGCGTTGAATCGGGTGGCTTCATCCGGCGCGGTGCCTGTCAGAACCACACGAAGCCCGTCGGATTCGACCTCGGCCCAGTCATGTCCTTTAAGGTCCAATGATCGACGCACAGCGAATTCGGATGTCTCTTCGATCTTCGTAACAGCGTAGCTGGCGGCCACGAGGGACAATCCGGCCGAAACCAGAAAAATCAGCAAAACAGCGATAAAATACGGCAGACGCATGCTTGTGTTCGACACTCCTCAGGCGATTGGGCCGATCTTTACAGTCCCCATTCGGCAGGTGCAATCAGAGCAGCAAAGCGACGCAAAGGAAGATCAGCGGAATCAAGCCGGTGTCGCGGTTGACCCGGAACAATTGCAGCAGCTTGGCATTGTCTTCCAGATCCAGACCGCGCAACTGCCACGCCATGTGCCAACCCATGGCCCAAGGTCCGCTAAGTGCAACAACAAGCGCCAGAATCGAAGCATCCGGCACGCCCGCATCGATGATGGCCAGCCCCATCAGCGATACCGTTGCCACCAGAAAGTACTTCAGCCACTTCGCCGTATCTTTGCCGAACAAGCGCGCCGTGGACTTGATGCCTACCAACTCGTCATCTTCGGCGTCCTGATGGGCGTAGATCGTATCGTAGAACAGGGTCCATGCGATGCCCGCCAGGTAAAGCGTGATGGCAGGCCAGCCCACAGAGCCGCTATGCGCGGCCCAAGCCAATAGCGCGCCCCAGTTGAAGGCCAGTCCAAGGAACACCTGCGGCCACCAAGTGAACCGCTTCGCGTAAGGGTAGATTGTCACCGGCAGCAGGGACAGAACGCCCATGGCAATCGCGGCCTGATTGAAGCTGAGCAGGATGCCAAGCGCCAGCAGGCATTGCAGGATCATCCACACCGCAGCCTGCCGGACGCTGACCTGTCCCGAAGGTATCGGGCGTGAACGTGTGCGCTCAACCTGCCCGTCGAAGTCCCGATCCGTGATGTCGTTCCAGGTGCATCCGGCCCCTCGCATCAGAAACGCGCCCAGCGCGCAGCCAATGGCAATCCACAGATCTTCCCAACGGGGCTGGCCATCATGCAGAATGGCCAACGCTAATCCCCACCAGCATGGAATCAGCAACAGCCACGTTCCAATGGGCCGGTCCGCGCGGCTGAGGCGCAGATAAGGGCGGGCAAAGGCCGGTGCATAAGTGTCGACCCAATTGCCGGTTACGGCATCGGCGACTTGACCGTCTGGTGTTGGGGCATTGCCTTGCATATGTAAGGTCTCATGAGTGCGAAGATCAGACTGTATGTAGAGCAGCCCTTGGGTCAGGGGCAATCGGTTCCTTTGACGCGCGACCAGGCGCATTATCTGTTTGGCGTGATGCGCCTGTCGGTTGGCGGGTTTGTGGCCCTGTTCAACAGCCGGGATGGCGAATGGTTGGCCAAAGTGACAGAAGCGGGCAAGCGGGGTGGAGTATTGACCTGCCTTGAACAGACCAAACCTTTGCAATTACCGCCCGATCTGTGGTTCCTGTTTGCGCCGATCAAAAAGGCTCGCACCGATTTCATCGTCGAAAAAGCGGCCGAAATGGGCGCGGCCCGCATCCTGCCTGTGCAGACCGAATTCACCAATTCCGAACGCATCCGTCAGGACCGCTTGCAGGCCCATGCGGTCGAGGCTGCAGAACAGTGTGGCGGCACATTCGTGCCCGAAGTCACCGACCTGCAGCGGCTGGATCGTGTACTGGATACATGGCCCGAAGACCGTCAGTTGATGTTCTGCAACGAGGCCGAGGTCGGCTCGGCCCTGCGATTGGCCGCTAATGAAAAAGGACGGCCTTGGGCGATTCTGATCGGCCCGGAAGGTGGCTTTTCCGACAAAGAACGCGCGCGACTGACGGCATTACCGTATGCGCATGTGGTCAGTCTGGGCCCGCGTATCCTGCGGGCGGATACGGCAGCCGTTGCAGCGCTAACCATGTGGCAACAGGCGCTGGGGGATTGGGCGTGATTCGAGAGGCGGTTTCGTCGGATGCTCCTGCGCTCGAGGCGTTCCTGGCAAACTACCCGGACAGCTCAATGTTTCTGCGTAGCAATCTGGCGGTACACGGAGTGGGATTGAACGCATATGACCATTCCAGTCGCTACTTCATTTGGGGTAAGGATCGAATTCAGGGCGTCTTTGGGTTGAGCAAAAAGGGCTACCTAATGGTTCAATTGCCAGATCGTGCGACTGAAGCGGCAGAGAGTTTTGCTCGGATGATCGAAGGCGAAACGGTTCTTGGTATGACCGGTGATGCGCTTCAGGTCGAGTTAACTTTAAAAGCTCTGGATATGGCGCAGGCCAAGTACCGTTTGCACCATGATGAACCGTTGTACCGACGAGATCTGAAGGACTTGCCCGAAGCACTGATCCCGTGTCGCGGCATGCAAGGTTCGGATCGGACTTGGCTGCGATCTTGGTTCGCGGATAACATTGAAGATACAGGGCAGGCCGTTGGTAAAGAGGCACGCGAACTTGCTGCTGAGCGTGTCGATGCGGAACTGACCGCAGATAGGGCGATTGTTCTATTGGAAGATGCGTCTCCTGTTGCAATGGCGGCCGTGAATGCCAAGATTCACGACCAGATACAGGTGGGAGGCGTTTTCGTGCCGCGCGAAAACAGGAATCGTGGTCTGGGTCGCCGGGTCACGACCGCATTGATGCAAAAAGCAAAATCCGAAGGTGCGACGTCGGCTATCCTGTTCGCGAACAATTCGCCTGCAGCTCGTGCTTATGAGGCGATTGGGTTCCGGCAAGTCGGTTGGTACCGTGTAGCGCTTCTGCAGAAACCGCAAAAGGTAGTGCCATGAGTTTCATCCGACCCGAGGCAAAACTGGCGCTGTGGCGCTGGCGCGAAGTGGTGGTTGCGGTTTTTGTCCTGATCCTCGGCCTCAGCTGGGTCAGCGGGCCGGGTGGGTTGTTGGCATGGTTGGGCTGGTTCCTGATCTTGGTGTCTGTGGCATTGGCGGTCATTGGCATACAGCGCGCCCGGTTCAGAACCGGCGCAGGCGGGCAGGGCGTGGTGACCGTGGATGAAGGTCAGATCACCTATCTGGGTCCTTTGGACGGCGGCATCGTGGCGACGCGCGAAATTGAACGGCTTGCGCTCGACCCGACCTCAAGCCCGGCGCATTGGGTTTTGGATCAGTCGGGACAGCCGGCGCTTCACATTCCTGTGAATGCAGAAGGGGCAGAGGCTTTGTTTGATGTGTTCTCTAGCCTGCCTGGGTTGAAAACCGAACAGATGCTGTCGGAACTCAACGGTAAATCACGACATCCCGTCGTCATCTGGGAACGCACCCCATCGCGCCCGGCACATTTGCGGTTGCATTGACACTGGCGTCATTTACGACCACGACTGACCTTCAAGACAGACACATCAGGATCGGAGCACGGTTCATGTCCATCCCTCAGTCCGGCGGCGGTCCGATCGAACGCCATGAGCAACTGGCCGAATATCTGGAATCAGGCTGTAAACCCAAAGAAGACTGGCGCATCGGCACCGAGCACGAAAAGTTCGGCTATTGCAAAGACACGCTGAAGCCGCTGCCGTTTGAAGGCAAACGCTCGATTGTGGCCGTTCTGGAAGGTCTGCGGGATCGCCATGGCTGGGGCGAAGTGCGCGAAGGCGACAAGCTTATCGGTCTTGAAAAAGACGGTGCAAATGTCAGCCTGGAACCCGGTGGCGCGCTGGAGCTTTCCGGTGCCCCGCTTGAGACGATCCACGAGACCTGCGATGAGGTAAACACCCACCTGCGTGAGGTGAAGGACATCGCGGACGAGATCGGCGTAGGTTTCATTGGTCTGGGCGCGGCCCCGATATGGACTCACGAGGAAATGCCCTTGATGCCGAAAGGGCGTTATCGGTTGATGAACGACTATATGGAAAAGGTCGGCACTATGGGCCGCGCCATGATGCGGCGCACTTGCACGGTTCAGGTCAATATCGACTTCGGGTCCGAGGCCGACATGGTGCAGAAACTGCGCGTTGCACTTGCGCTGCAACCGGTGGCGACCGCCTTGTTTGCCAATTCGCCCTTTTTTGAAGGCAAGCCCAACGGTCAGAAAAGCTGGCGCAGCCATATCTGGCGGCATCTGGATGATGCACGCACCGGGATGCTGCCCTTTGTATTCGAAGACGGCTTCGGGTTCGAACGTTACGTGCAATACGCGCTCGATGTGCCGATGTATTTTGTTTATCGCGACGGCCAGTATATCAACGCGCTGGGCATGTCGTTCCGCGACTTCCTCAAAGGGGAATTGCCTGCGCTGCCCGGTGAGACACCGACCCTCAGCGATTGGGCCGATCATCTGACCACGGCCTTCCCCGAAGCACGGATCAAGAAATATATGGAGATGCGTGGGGCCGATGGTGGCCCGTGGCGTCGACTGTGTGCGCTGCCCGCCTTCTGGGTTGGTTTGACTTACGATCAGGGCGCGCTGGATGCGGCGTGGGATCTGGTCAAGGGCTGGGACGCGGAAACACGCGAAGAGCTTCGCGTGCAAGCTGCGGTCAATGGCCTTCAGGCGCAGGTCGGTGACATCAACATGCATGATCTGGCGCGTGAGGTTGTTGCGATCTCTGAGGCCGGGTTGAAGGCCCGCGCACGCCCCGGTGCAGGGGGGCTGGTCCCGGATGAGACGCATTTCCTGAATGCGCTCAAGGAAAGCATCGACACCGGCAAGGTTCCGGCAGATGAGTTGCTGGATCACTACAATGGCGACTGGAATGGCGACCTGACCCGGATTTTCCCGGAATACAGCTATTGATCCGCACCGTCCCGCTTGCATTCGCGGGGCGGGGCCGATAGCAGGTTCTCGACCAAATTCAGAGGGCCGTGATGGACGATCTTAAGGCAAAATATCTGGGCCAAATCGCCGAAGCAGGCGACGAAAACGCGCTAGAGGCGATCCGCGTCGCTGCCGTGGGCAAAAAAGGCGAGGTTGCGCTGAAGATGCGCGAGCTGGGCAAGATGACGCCCGAGGAACGTCAGGTCGCAGGTCCCGCGCTGAACGCCCTGAAGGATGAGATCAACTCGGCTCTGTCTGCCAAAAAGGCCGCGCTGGCCGATGCCGCGCTGGATGAACGTCTGCGCACCGAATGGCTGGACGTCACCCTGCCGACCCGCGCGCGCCGTCAGGGCTCGATCCACCCGATCAGCCAGGCGACCGAGGAACTGACCGCGATCTTTGCCGAACTGGGCTTCTCGGTGGCCGAAGGGCCGCGGATTGAAACCGACTGGTACAATTTCGACGCACTGAACATTCCCGGCCACCACCCCGCGCGGGCCGAGATGGACACGTTCTATATGCACCGCGCCGAGGGCGACAATCGCCCGCCGCATGTGCTGCGGACGCACACGTCCCCTGTGCAGATCCGGTCGATGGAGAAACAGGGCGCACCGATCCGCGTGATCTGTCCGGGCGGTGTCTATCGCGCCGACTATGACCAAACCCACACGCCGATGTTCCATCAGGTCGAGGGACTGGCCATCGACAAAGACATCTCGATGGCGAACCTGAAATGGGTTCTGGAAGAGTTCGTGAAGGCGTTCTTCGAGGTTGACGACGTCGAGCTGCGCTTCCGCGCCTCGCACTTCCCGTTCACCGAGCCGTCGGCCGAGGTCGATATCCGCTGTTCCTGGGACAACGGTCAGCTGAAGATCGGCGAGGGCGATGACTGGATGGAGATCCTCGGCTCCGGCATGGTTCACCCCAAGGTGATCGCCGCCGGTGGGATTGATCCTGAGGTGTATCAAGGCTTTGCGTTTGGCATTGGGATCGACCGTCTGGCGATGCTGAAATACGGTATTCCGGACCTGCGGGCGTTCTTTGATTCTGACCTGCGCTGGTTGCGCCACTATGGGTTTGCGGCGTTGGATATGCCGAATCTGCATGGTGGTTTGTCTCGGTGACAATCACTTCAAGTGGAATTTTCGAAGGAATTTCCGCATTGAGCCAAGTGGTTATTGCGGTTTCGGTCGCTGCAGGTGTTTGGGTTGCCTATCGCCAACTCCATTCTTGGAAGGGTGAAAAGTTATCCTCCAAGCGGGCAGAGCTTGGTGAGGAATTGATTTCGCACGCGTCCGAATTGATCGGCAAGTTTCAGACTATTCGAAGCCCGTTGGGTTTTGGAGCGCCCGAAGGCGAAGAAGATGACGGGGCTTATGACTTTCGCCGCAGACTCAAAGAGCTGGCTGAACTTGACGACGATTTCGCGGAGTTGAGGCGACTTGGAGTTCGCCAAAAAGCGCTAATTGGAGATCAAGAAGTCAGAGATGCTATCGACGTTATCTTTGATGCGCGTGTAAAGTTGATTGTGGCTCTCAGAGCAAAGATCAGGGAAGCCAAGCGCGATAGCACTCGCTTTGGCAGAGAGCTTTCTGAAAAAGATCTTCAACGAATAGAGACATACGAAGACGTTATTTGGGACGGTTATGATCGGACATCTGGGTCAATAACCGAGAGGTTGTCTGGGGCATTGAATGCAATTGAAACTAAGCTCCTGCCCTTCATCCGACATTTTGGTTCCAGCTGAGTCGCATTAGCCAAACAACACGGTTGGCTTGTAGCAAGCGCGGAGCAAAGGCCGATAGGCCGCCGCGCTATCGGTCGTTCATTGCGGCGCCATTGGTTCAAGCCCAATGGACGACACCGCCCGTACGGGCTGGCGATTTGTCTCCGCCAGCGCAACGCTCGAACAGCGCGCGGATTTGACCCCCATAAACTGCCCAGCACCAATCAAGGATCGCCATCCCGCGGTCTGGCGACACCACGGCTTGTTACAGGTTCCCACGGGGTTGTGACGTGACTTGGCGCTCTGGTTGGCTAGGGTCAGGCGCATGATCTATCGACTGCTTTGCCTTCTGTTGCTGACCGCCTCACCGGCCTTTGCCATGGGGCCGTGGAACACCGACTGCCACGGCGATACCGCCTGTGAGGTCGGCGACCGCTCGTATCATGTGTTGGAGCCTGAGGGCTGGGACGGCGAAACGCCTCTGCCCGTGTTGCTGCATTTCCACGGCTGGGCGCGGCAGGGAACCGTTGTCGTGAACCATGAGCGCATTGCCGGGGCGACCAAGCTGCGGGGCGTGTTACTAGTGGCCCCGAACGGGCTGGGCAAAAGCTGGGATTTCTGGACCTCGGGCACCGACGATGTGCCTTTTGCCGACCGGGTGCTGGAAGATGTGGCCAAGCGCTATCCGATTGACCCTGACCGCATCTATGTCTCGGGCTATTCCTTTGGTGGCGCGATGGCGTGGCGTTATGTGTGCCAGTCGGGCAATGACGTTGCCGCCTTACTGGCCGTTGCGGGCAGCATTCGCCAGACCGAAAACTGTCCCGAAGGCCCGCGCGAGGCGCGCCATGTGCATGGCCTCAGCGATACGGTGATGGATTTTCCCTATGGCGCGAATGGCGACACGACCTATCCGGTGGCCCTGTGGCGGGAAAAGTACAACTGTAACGGAGCGACCCCGCGCGGCGATTGGAGCGTGGTGCCGATCCTGACGCTCAGCCGGGTGGAATGGACAGATTGCGCGCAGGGGCAGGTGGTGCTGGACACCCATCCGGGCGGGCATTTCATCCCGCATGGCTGGATCGGGCGACAATTGGACGAGCTTTTGGGCCGCACCCCCACCTATCCGTGACGCACAGCGCTTGCACCTTGGTCCATTCTTTGCCATTGCCTGTGCCGACTGGATATCTGCCAAAAAAGGCCCCGTGCAATGAAATTCACTCTGTCCTGGCTGAAAGACCACCTCGACACTGACGCTTCGGTTGATGAGATCGCCGAGGCGCTGACCGACCTTGGCCTGGAGGTCGAAGAGATCGTGAACCCGGCGGACCGGTTGGCAGGCTTTACGTTGGGCCATGTCAAACATGCCGAGAAACACCCGGACGCTGACAAGCTGCGGGTCTGCACGGTTGAAACAGATGAGGGTGATCTGCAGATCATCTGCGGGGCCCCGAACGCGCGTGAAGGCATCACCGTCGTGGTTTGCAAGCCGGGCATGTACATCCCCGGTCTGGATATCACCATCAGCGTCGGCAAGATCCGGGGCGTCGAAAGCTTTGGCATGATGGCCTCGGAACGCGAGCTGGAGCTGTCGGAGGAGCATGACGGCATCATCGAGCTGCCTTCCGGTGAAGTTGGTGACAAATTTGTCGACTGGCTGGCCGAGAACGATCCGTCGAAGGTCGATCCGATGATCGAGATCGCGATCACGCCGAACCGGCCCGATGCGCTGGGCGTTGAGGGGATCGCGCGTGATCTGGCCGCGCGCGGTATCGGTACGCTGAAACAGCGTGACTATGCGCCGGTTCCCGGGGATTTCGAGTGCCCGATCAAGGTCAGCATTGACGAAGACACTTTGGACGGTGCGCCGCATTTCACTGGGCGCCTGATCCGCGGCGTCAAGAACGGCCCCAGCCCACAGTGGCTGCAGGATCAGCTGAAGGCTATTGGCCTGCGTCCGATCTCGGCCTTGGTGGACATCACCAACTATATGACCTTCGACCACAACCGCCCGCTGCACGTGTTTGATGCGGATAAAGTGCAAGGCAACCTGCGGGTGCATCGCGCCAAAGGTGGCGAGACACTGGTGGCGCTGGATGAGAAAGAATATACTCTGCAGCCAGGCATGATGGTGATTTCGGACGACAACGGCCCGGAATCGATTGCCGGGATCATGGGCGGTGAGGAAACCGGCTGCGCCGAAGAGACGGTTAATGTCTTCCTGGAGAGTGCGTTCTGGGACCACGTGCAGATCGCGCTGACCGGTCGTGCGCTCAAAATCAATTCGGACGCGCGGTACCGGTTCGAGCGCGGTGTTGATCCAGATTACACCCGCGAAGGGTTGGAACACGCAACTCAGATGATCCTGGATATCTGTGGCGGCGAAGCGTCCAACGTGGTCGAAGCGGGCAAGGCCCCGAACCATGGGCGGGCTTACAAGCTGGACGCGGCACGGGTGCAGTCTCTGGTCGGAATGGACATTCCTGAAAGCGAACAGCGTCAGACCCTGACCCGCCTGGGTTTCCGCCTTGAGGGTGAGATGGCTCATGTGCCCAGCTGGCGTCCCGATATCATGGGTGAGGCCGATCTGGTGGAAGAGGTCGCGCGGATTGCGTCCCTGACCAAGTTGCAGGGCAAACCGTTGCCGCGCGTGACGGATGGTATCCCCAAGGCAGTGATGACGCCAACGCAGCGCCGTCAGTCCATGGCGCGTCGGACCTGTGCCGCGTTGGGCTATAATGAATGTGTGTCCTACACCTTCATTGATCAGGCGTCCGCAGCGCTGTTCGGCGGAGGTGATGAGGCGACCCAACTGGAAAACCCGATCTCGTCCGAGATGAGCCACATGCGCCCCGACTTGCTGCCCGGCCTGTTACAAGCGGCGGCGCGCAATCAGGCGCGAGGCTTTGCGGATGTGGCTTTGTTCGAGGTTGGCCCGGTGTTCCATGACGGAGAGCCCGGCGATCAGAAAACCCAGATCACCGGCTTGCTGGTCGGTCGTGACGGACCGAAAGATGTACACGGGGCCGCGCGAGCGGTGGATGTGTTTGACGCCAAGGCAGATGCTGAAGCTGTACTGGCTGCCATTGGTGCACCGGCGAAGGTGCAGATCCTTCGTGACGGGGACGCCTGGTGGCATCCGGGACGTCATGGCAAGATTTGCCTGGGTCCGAAAAAGGTACTGGGCGTGTTCGGCGAACTACATCCGCGTGTCTTGCAGGCGATGGACATCAAGGGTCCGGCGATGGCGTTTACGATCTGGCCGGACGAGGTGCCTCTGCCCCGCAAATCCGGTGCAACCCGCGCCGCGTTGGAGCTGCGAGATCTTCAGGCGGTCGAACGTGATTTTGCCTTTGTCGTCGATGAAGGTGTCGAGGCGCTGACGGTGGTGAATGCTGCAGCGGGTGCTGACAAGGCGCTGATCGAGGATGTACGCGTCTTTGACGAATTCATCGGCGGAAGCCTGGGTGAAGGTAAGAAATCTCTGGCCATCACCGTGCGCCTGCAGCCGACGGACACGACGCTGAAGGAAAAAGATATCGAAGCGGTGGCCGAAAAGATCATCTCGAAAGTTACCAAGGCGACCGGCGGCGTCCTGCGCGGGTAACTCAGGATCGCCTTCGGCGAGAGTATTTTTGAAAAGATGAAGGGGCGGCGGCGCCCTTTCTGTATTTGCGGAGGACTGAATATGCTGAACGTTTACCTCTCGGGCGAAATTCACACCGACTGGCGGGAACAGATCATTGAGGGTGCGCAAGGGTTGGATGTGACATTCAACAGCCCTGTGACCGATCATGCTGCCAGCGATGATTGCGGTGTCGCCATTCTAGGGGCCGAGCCGAACAAATATTGGCACGACCATAAGGGCGCGATGGTCAACGCGATCCGCACGCGCAAGGGGATTGCGGATGCGGACGTCGTGGTTGTTCGGTTTGGAGACAAGTACAAACAGTGGAACGCAGCCTTTGACGCGGGTTATGCTGCGGCACTTGGCAAGTCGATCATTGTTCTGCACGGCCCGGATCATCAGCACGCGTTGAAAGAAGTTGACGCAGCCGCGCTTGCCGTGGCTGAAGAGCCTGCTCAGGTTGTGGAAATTCTGCGCTATGTGTTGACTGGCGCGCTGCCCGGCTGAGACATGCAAAAAGGGTGCCGCCAAAGGCACCCTTCCAAAATTCAATCGTTTAGCCGCGCGCAGGTATGACCTTGCCGCGCTGAACCGCCGGACGTTGCATGAAACGGTCGACATAGGCGACGGCATTGGCGTAGCCGTCCCAGCCGACAACGTCCTTCGTGCCGTAGAAATCCAACGCGTTCAGCCATGGCGCAAGGGCAATGTCGGCGATTGAATAGTCGCCTGCGATCCAATCTTGCCCTTCAAGCTGGGTGTTGACCACGTTCAACAGGCGTTTCGCCTCTTTGACATAGCGTTCGCGCGGGCGGGGGTCTTCGATCTCGCTGCCCGCAAATTTGTGGAAAAAGCCCAGCTGGCCGAACATCGGACCGACCCCGCCCATCTGAAACATCAGCCACTGGGTGATGCGGTGTTTGTCGGCGGCGCTTTCACCCAATAACTTGCCCGACTTCTCTGCAAGGTACAGTAGGATGGCGCCGCTTTCGAACAGGGCAAGCGGTTCACCATCAGGCCCGTTGGGATCGATGATGGCAGGGATTTTGTTGTTCGGGTTCAGCGATAGAAACTCGGGGCTTTTGACATCCGCATCTGCAAGCGTCACCAGATGAGCCTCGTATGGCAGGCCGGTTTCCTCAAGCATGATCGACGCTTTGACGCCGTTTGGGGTTGGATAGGAGTACAGTTGGATCTTGTCCGGGGATTGGGCAGGCCAGCGGGCCATGATCGGATGAGGTTTGTTGTCCAGCATTGGGGGCTCCTGATTGGATATCTCGTCAAAGCTAGGGATCAAACTGTGATCATGTAAGCCCTTTGCCCTGTGCATTTCCGGTCAGGCCGTGTTTTTTGACGAACAACGGGGAAATCCGGCGAAAGTCGCACCTAGACCGAAACGCAATCTTAGCTCACAATCCGGTGACCCCCGCGAAAACCTCGCGGGTTTCTTGCTGTTGAAAGGAGATGCGCGTGGATGAGGTCGTAACACAGGTGGGCGCATACGCCCCGCTGATCATGAATGCAGTCAAGGCGCTTGTCGTTCTGATCCTGGGCTGGATTGTAGCCGGCGCAATCGGTGGCATGGTGCGCCGCCGGATCAACTCGACGCCACATATCGATCCCACACTCGGGAACTTTATGGCGAGCCTTGTCAAATGGGCCATACTGGCCATGGTTCTGGTTGCCGTTCTTGGCATCTTTGGGATCGAAGCCACAAGCATCGTTGCCATTCTCGGCGCCGCTTCTCTGGCCATTGGTCTGGCACTTCAAGGCACGCTCAGCGATTTGGCTGCCGGTGTCATGCTGGTCGTCTTCCGACCCTACAAACTGGGTCAGTATGTGGATATTGGCGGCACAGCAGGAACCGTGAAGGATTTGAACCTGTTCACCACCGAACTGGTAACCCCTGACAACGTTCAGATCATTGTCCCGAACGGTCAGTCCTGGGGATCGATCATCACCAACTTTTCGGCACATGACACGCGTCGCGTCGATCTGGTGTTCGGTATTGATTATGGTGACAGTGCGGACAAGGCGATGCAAATCATCTTGGACGTGGCCAAAGCGGACGACCGCATTCACAGCGATCCCGAGCCCTGGGTCAAGGTCACCAATCTTGGGGACAGTTCAGTGGACCTGACGGCGCGGCTCTGGTGTGATGCGGCGGATTATTGGGATGCCAAATTCGAACTGACCAAGGCTGTGAAAGAAGCCTTTGACGACAAGGGTATCTCGATCCCTTACCCACACGCAGTGGAAATTCAGAAACAGGGGTGACGGCTCCTGCCTGTCAACCGGGCATAAAATTTGCCCTTATCCTGTTGGGCTGGGCACCGCGCGAAAGCGCGGTGCTTTTTTGGTTTGTAAACTGTGGTTCAGAACCATCTTTGCTTATGATTTGACGACCACGTTGGGCGAAACCACGTCAATACCCAGGGCTTTGCCGACGGCATAGTAAGTCAGCTGCCCTGCATGAACGTTCAGACCTTCCAGAAGGTGCGGATCGTCCTGACATGCCTGTTTCCAGCCTTTGTCTGCCAGAGACAGCATGAAGGGCATCGTGGCGTTGCCCAATGCGATGGTCGAAGTACGCGCCACAGCACCGGGCATGTTTGCCACGCAGTAATGCATGATGCCATCGACGTCGTAGATTGGGTCGGCATGGGTGGTGGCTTTCGAAGTCTCAAAGCACCCGCCCTGATCGATGGCGACGTCAACCAGAACTGCGCCCGGCTTCATCGTCGACAATTGAGCGCGCGATACAAGTTTAGGAGCCGCAGCGCCAGGGATCAGTACGGCACCGATCACCATATCGGCATCCCGGATCAGCTCGGCCGTGGCGCCCGCCGTTGAATATTGGTTCTTGAATGTCCCACCAAAGACGTCATCCAAATAACGCAGGCGTGGCAAAGAGCGATCCAGAACGGTGACGTCTGCGCCCATGCCAGCGGCGATCTTTGCTGCGTGCGTACCCACGACGCCGCCACCAATCACGACGACTTTGGCCGGGCCAACACCGGGAACGCCGCCCATCAGAACACCGCGTCCACCATTTGCCTTTTGCAGGGTCCACGAGCCGACCTGAGGCGCCAGACGACCAGCGACTTCGGACATCGGCGCCAGCAGAGGAAGACCGCCATTGGCATCGGTTACGGTTTCATAGGCGATTGCTGTACAGCCCGATTCCAGCAGGTCATGGGTTTGCTCTGGGTCGGGTGCCAGATGCAGGTATGTGAACAGCAACTGACCTTCACGCAGCATCTTGCGTTCGACAGCTTGCGGTTCTTTGACCTTGACGATCATGTCAGCGGTGGCGAACACTTCTTCTGCGGTGTCGATGATGCGTGCGCCTGCTGCAACATAGGCGTCATTGTCAAAACCAGCGCCAATGCCTGCGCCGGTTTCGATCAGTACTTCGTGGCCGCGGGCAACCGCTTCCTGAGCGGCGTTGGGTGTCATGCCGACGCGGAATTCCTGAGGTTTGATTTCCTTGGGGCAACCGATTTTCATGGAGGTCTCCGTTCATAAACTGCTTAAATTATGTGCAGTTCGGCGCGCAATTTCTGTGAAAGAAAACGTGCCGTGGGAATTTTCTTTGGAAGAATCTCCTGTATAAGGTGTAAATCCCGCAAAGGAATTGCACGAATGGCCTTAGATACGACTGATAGAAAGATTCTGGCGGCCCTCCAGAAAAACGGCCGGATGTCGAATTCGGAGCTGTCCGAGCAGGTCAACCTGTCGCCGTCTGCCTGCCATCGGCGTGTTCAGCGTCTCGAGGTTGAGGGGTTCATCCGCAACTATGTGGCGTTGCTGGATGCGCGCAAGATGAACGTGCCTACAACCGTCTTTGTCGAGATTACCTTGCAAGGACAGGCCGAAGAGGTTTTGGATTCTTTTGAAAAGGCAGTGGCGCGTATTCCCGACGTATTGGAGTGCCACCTGATGGCGGGAACGGCGGACTATATCCTGAAAGTGGTGGCCGAAAACACCGAGGATTTTGCGCGCATTCACCGGCAATATCTGTCGCGATTGCCCGGGGTGGCGCAGATGCAAAGCTCGTTTGCTTTGCGCACAGTGTTCAAGACCACCGCTCTGCCAGTCTGAATTTCAGGCGGGGCCGGGATAGGTGAACAGCAGCAGGTGCACCAGATTGAACCCGAAATGCATCGCAACGGGCACCCAAAGACGCTGTGTTGCATAATACCCCAAACCACAGGCCAACCCGAGAATTGAGGCAAAGACCACTAGTGCCGGTCCGCCGCCAAAGTGAGCCAACCCGAACAGCAGGCTAGCCGCAATAACTCCTCCGACGGCGCCAAGACGTGAGATGACGGCGGATTGCAGGTAGCCACGAAAGAAGGCTTCTTCCGTCAGGCAGGTCAAAAACAAGTTGGACAGGACAAAGACCAGCCACCACCGTGGGACCGAAAATTCTGGCTGTATCGCGCCGACGGCAAGACCCAATAGAAACAGCCCCGGCAACAGCAGGAGCCCTGCCACCAGCGGGCCGAATTTGGTCTGAATGGTGCTTTGAAGCATTCCGGGACAGGCTAGAAGAACGGCGAAGAAGACCATCGGTTTGTCCAGATTCAGGTGCATTGTGAACCCTGTACTGGCGGCCCCGGTCTGCACCTGATCCAACACTTTCAGGTTCTGAAATCCGGGCAGAAGATGCGCACCCATGGCCAGACACCACAGGATCAAAAGCGCGTGTCCTGCGACCGCAAGCCGCCCTTTGAGGTGCGGCAGCAAGGCGGCTCCGGCCAGCCCACCGACCACAGCCGCAATAGCCAGAAGTGACATCAGCCCCGTTGCTGAGGCGATGCTTGCAAACAGAACCAGCAGTGACAGCGCGACCGCCCAGTGCCCCACAAGCGCAGTTACCTGCGCGGCGATCAGAATCAACCAAGGCCAAATCGCCGGTAATAGAGAAAGAAAGAACGTCACGCGCTTTGCATCCTGTAAGTCCAGACAGTCTTGCCGCACAAAATCGAGGCAATGCAAGCATTCAGCACGCTGCGCGTTCCTGTGTTCTGCCTTGCGTCAATTCTGACGCTTGTAACCTCTGGTTTGGGCGTTCACATTTGGGGGAAAGACCATATGCCCGCGCCGACTGGATTTTCGGAGATTTCGGCAGCATTGGGCGTCGTCGCCTTACATCAATTTATCTGATGACATCAGGCGGTTACACGGGCCCGATATGGTTCGAACCCGATAACAAAAAAGGAGCTAACCTTGGCTTACGAAAACAACGGTGGACCCAAAGATTGGCTTGAGGCCGAATTGGAAGACACGTTGGACGAAGATTTTGAGATCGAGTTCAGCGAACCGATGCTGTCGATGGAAGTGCGGAAGATCTATCGGGAACAACACCCGGATATGCTGGATCGCAAGGTCTATTTCCGCAACCTGCTGCGCCTGCAAGCTGAGCTGATCAAAGTGCAGGATTGGGTTCAGCACACCGGTGCCAAGGTTTGTATTCTGTTCGAAGGTCGCGACAGCGCGGGCAAGGGGGGCGTGATCAAACGGATCACCCAGCGCTTGAATCCACGTGTCGCGCGTGTGGTCGCCCTGCCCGCGCCCAGCCGTCGCGAGCAGAGCCAGTGGTATTTCCAGCGTTATGTGCCGCATTTGCCTGCGGCCGGCGAGATCGTGTTGTTCGACCGGTCATGGTACAACCGCGCAGGCGTCGAACGAGTTATGGGTTTTGCGTCCGAGGATCAGGTTGAACAGTTTTTTCAGGACGTTCCCGAATTCGAACGGATGTTGGTGCGATCAGGGATTATTCTGCTGAAATACTGGTTCTCGATCACGGATGAAGAACAGCAGTTGCGATTCCTCATGCGGATTCACGACCCGATGAAACAGTGGAAGCTGTCACCGATGGATCTGGAATCCCGCATCCGTTGGGAATCTTATACCAAGGCGAAAGAGGATATGCTCTTCCGGACCAATATTCCCGAAGCCCCTTGGTACATTGTCGAAGGCAATGACAAAAAACGCGAGCGGTTGAACTGTATCGAGCATCTTTTGACCAAAGTTCCATACACGGATGTGCCACAGGAAAAAGTCAATCTGCCTGACCGCCGATATAACCCGGAATATGAGCGTCGCGTTTTGCCGGATGAATTGTACGTGCCAAAGATTTACTGATGGCGCCATGCGGGGCGAGCCAGCCGCCCCGCACCTCAGCTGCTATCAGGCTGCTTCGATCATGCAGCCCGTGCCCCAGAAATTGAACACATAGATGTCTGCGTCATCTGTTCCGTCCGAGCCAGCATAGTCGTCAACGGGGGCTTCGACCGGGTCCATGTCATCGACCTCAACAATGTCCATGTCGTCGGTGTCTGTATCCTGCATGTCATCCTCGGCCATGTCCGACGGTGTCATGTCGTCTGTCTCCCAGTGGAACTGATCAATCTGCGCCAGAACGTTATCCAGGAAAGCTTCCAGTTCGGCCAGAAAGGCTGCCACGTCAAAACATCCGTCAGGTTCTTCACCGACAGGTGTCTCGGGGGCTGGCTCGGCCACATCCGTGTCGGGTGTTTCGGCATCCGGCTCCTCGGGCTCGGCCACGTCGGTGTCAGGCGTTTCGGCATCCGGCTCCTCGGGTTCGGCCACATCGGTATCGGGCGTTTCAGTATCCGGATCCTCGGGTTCGACCACATCAGTGTCGGGCGTTTCGGCATCCGGGTCCTCAGGCTCGGCCACATCGGTGTCGGGCGTCTCGGCGCCCGGGTCTTGGGGGTCCGCCACATCGTCCACAGGTGGAACCGGAGCGTTCCCGTTGTCCAGCATCACAGCGCTGTCAGTGGCCGCGAAATTCTGAGTGACCATCACCGCGTCGAATCCTTGCATGTCACCGGTTTCAATGCCGATGCCAATATATTCGAAATCAGGGTTCAGAATGTTTGCTCGGTGTCCCGGGCTGTTCATCAGGTTTTCGTGCAACTGCGCGACGTCATCGCTAATGCCGGGCTCGCCGCGTTCTGATTGCCAGGCGATATTCTCGCCAGTGCGCCAGCTGCCGGACAGATCAAAACCTGCATCCTGCATTCGCTGTGTCGCGCTGGAGCCGCCCTGGCCTGTATGGCTGAACGTGTCCGTATCCAGCATCCAGCTGCTGTGATCTTCGGATGAGTCGTTCAGCTGTGTTTCCAGTTGCAGTGGGGTAAGCCCGCGTGATGTGCGCTCGGCGTTGATCAGCGCCAGCATTTCTTGCTCGATTTGACTTGCAGTCGACATGGTAGCCTCCGTTTGTAAGTGTCGTCCGATTGGACGTCGCCAGTTACAAGCGGCTTGCTGAGGTCAGATAGGGGCGCAGAAATATTAGGCGAATTCTGGCGGGGCAATGCTACCAGAGCGGGATTCGCTGCGCTGCAAAATGCCGGGCAAAATGTTGCTGGTGGGGAAATGGCGGCTTGTCGCACACCCTGAAGCACGAGTCGGCGGAATAAAACCCACCCCTGAAACGACAAACCCCCGGGCGGGGCCTCGGGGGTCGTCAAATAGTGTCATCTAAAGCTGGATGAGGAAAGTCTTAGAGCAGACCTTCGCGCTGGGCTTTCTTGCGTGCCAGTTTACGGGCACGACGAATCGCTTCAGCTTTCTCACGCGCTTTTTTCTCGGACGGTTTCTCGAAATGTTGCTTCAGCTTCATTTCACGGAACACGCCTTCGCGCTGCAGCTTTTTCTTCAGGGCACGAAGCGCCTGATCGACGTTATTGTCGCGAACACTAACCTGCATGTGGTTGTCACCACCTTTCTAGATAGAGTTGCAAGGAAATTGCAGGAGTTGGCCGTATAGCAAAGCCGCCCTAACTTGTCTAGTACTGGGCCCGACAACCGGAGAACCGCCATGACGACCACATATGAAGATGCAAAACAGCAGCTTTTGGATGCGATGCTGATCCATGTTCCCTTCGACGGCTGGTCGGAAACCAGTTTTCGTGCCTCTATTTCCGATTGTGATCTGGATGATGGTCTGGCTCGTGCGATCTGTCCACGCGGGGCGGTTGATCTGGCGCTGGCTTACCACGCACGCGGCGATCAGGCGATGCTGGATCGCATCAAATCCGAAGATCTGAGCGAGTTGAAATTCCGCGACAAGATTGCAGCTGCGGTTCGGTTCCGGTTGCAGGCGGTCGAAGACAAAGAGTTGGTGCGCCGTGGCATGACCCTGTTTTCCCTGCCGACCCATGCGGCGGATGGGGCCAAGGCGGTCTGGCAAACCTGCGATCTGATCTGGGATGCGCTGGGCGACACGTCGGACGATGTGAATTGGTACACCAAACGGGCCACTCTGTCGGGGGTTTACTCGTCGACGTTGCTGTTTTGGCTGGGCGATGACAGCCCCGACCATCAGCGCACGTGGGAATTCCTGGACCGCCGGATCGCAAATGTCATGGAGTTTGAAAAGCTCAAGGCGCAGGTACGCGACAATCCGGTGCTGAAGCCGTTTCTGGCGGTTCCGAACTGGCTGGCCGGGCAGGTGAAAGCGCCCATGAGAATGCGGGCCGATCTTCCGGGCATGTTGAACCCTCGAAAGTAGGGCATCTTGGCGCTAGGCCCCGGCCCGTATGCCTGCTAGGCATTGCGCAAAGGAGGTGCCTATGACCCAGATGATGCGCGCTGTTGAGATCACCAAACCGGGTGGTCCTGATGTTTTGCAACTGACTGAACGTCCTGTTCCCGAGCCGGGTAACGGACAGGTTGTGCTGAAAGTAGCTTATGCCGGTGTGAACCGTCCTGATGCGTTGCAGCGGGCAGGGGCCTATGATCCGCCTCCAGGTGCCAGCGACCTGCCGGGGCTTGAGGCGTCGGGCGAAGTGGTCTCGGTCGGTGCAGGGGTCGAGGGGTTGTCAGTCGGCGACAAGGTTTGTGCGTTGTTGCCGGGTGGGGGCTATGCCGAATACGTCGCCACGTCTGCGGCGCATTGCCTTCCGGTCCCTGCGGGGATGGGAATGAAAGAAGCCGCTTGCCTGCCGGAAACCTTTTTCACCGTCTGGTCCAACGTGTTCACACGTGGTGGTCTGAAAGCGGGTGAGCGGTTTCTGGTCCATGGCGGCTCCAGCGGGATCGGGACAACGGCAATCCAACTGGCCAATGCTTTTGGTGCACGTGTCTTTGCGACCGCTGGGTCCGATGAGAAATGTGAGGCTTGCGTCAAGCTGGGTGCGGAAAAGGCAATCAACTATCGCGATGAAGATTTTGTGGCCACCATGCGGGCCGAGGGCGGGGCGAACCTGATCCTTGATATGGTGGGTGGGGATTACATCCCACGCAACGTCAAAGCATTGGCCGAGGATGGGCGTTTGGTACAGATCGCGTTCCTGCAAGGTCCGAAGGTCGAGCTGAACTTTGCGATGATGATGGTCAAACGTTTGACCCTGACCGGCAGCACCCTGCGCCCGCAGAGCGATTTGGCCAAGGCACAAATTGCGCAGGACTTGCGCGAAGCCGTTTGGCCTCTGCTCGACGCTGGCAAAGTTGCCCCCGTTATGGACAGCGTATTTGAACTGGCCGACGCGGCAGCGGCCCATGCGCGCATGGAAAGCTCTGGCCATATCGGCAAGATTGTCCTCAAGGTTTCGGACTAAGTGTCAAATGCGCGGGCTTGTCCCGCGCCTTCACGCAACCGCGCGGCGGTATAGATGCCATGTGGCGTGGCCCAGAACGGGTACTACCACGATCAGACCCAACAGCATCGGCAAGGCGCCCAGAAAAAGCAGCGCCGCCACGATGAAGCCCCATGTCAGGATGACGCCGGGGTTCTCGCGCAAGACACGAAACGATGTCACAACCGCCACCGGCAGCCCCACCTTGCGGTCCAGCAGCAATGGAAAGCTTACAACGCTGACTGCCAATGCGCACAGGGCGAACACAAAACCAACAGCGGTTCCCGCGACAATCATCGTCCATCCCGCAGAAGTGGTGAGAACCTGTGTGGCAAATGCACTAAGGGATGCGGGTACTTCAGGGCCCATTGTATTAGTATGAATGGCTTGTGCGACCATCAGCCAGACCAAAAGCAGCATGACGAGGTAGAAGCCAAGCACCAGAATTGCACCGAAGGACGGTGATCTGAAGACACCGAACGCATCCAACCAATGCACTGCGCTGCCCTGTTCACGCTTGCGGCTAATCTCATAAAGCCCCACGGCGGCGACTGGCCCGATCAAGGCAAAGCCGGCGACAAGCGGAGCCAGAAGCGGCACCAGATTCATGTTCAAAGCAAAGCCGAACATCAAGAGCCCTGCGATCGGGTAGATCAACACGATGAACACGGCATCCGCCCGTGTTTCGAGAAAGTCGTCATAGCCCGCGCGCAGACAGGCGCGCAGGTCTTGCAGCGTCAAGGTTTGCACCATTGGCAGCTCTTTGGTGTCCGCGCTGCCCAGGCGCGAGACGCTTTCCGAGACATGATCACCTGCCGCCCCGAGATTTCGGGCGGTCCAGCTGATCGGGTTTCCGATTGTTTTGGCCATTTTCCTCCCCTTCCCTGGCGAAAACTGCGCCGCGGGGCGGATCCGGCATCACGTTGCCCGTGGCCGGACCAGCCGGCAACGCCTGATTGCAGTATAGCACAGTTTTGCGAAATCCAGATCAATAGTCTGGCATCGCACGGATTGCCCTGCGTCGAAGTCATGTTAGCTTGAGGGCAGGCAAGAGGAGGTCAGGATGCAGAATACAGCAAAAACAGTTATGATTCATGAGTTTGGCGGCCCCGACGTTCTGCGGATCGAAGACAGACCGCTCGGTGACCCCGGACCGGGGGAAATCCGAATTCGTCACGAAGCCTGTGGTCTGAATTTTATCGATGTATATCAACGGACTGGCTTGTATCCTCTGGACCTTCCGAACGCGCTGGGCATGGAGGCCGCAGGTGTTGTCGAGGCTGTTGGCGAAGGGGTAACGCATCTGGCACCGGGACAGCGGGCTGCATATGCTGCGGCACCGTCGGGGGCCTATTGCGAGGCCCGTGTGATGCCAGCAGCGCAGGTTTGCCCCTTGCCAGATGACATTACATTTCAGACTGCTGCGGCGATGATGCTTAAAGGTTTAACGGTGGAATACCTGTTTCATCGAACGACTCCGTTGAAACGCGGCGATACTGTCCTGTTCCATGCCGCCGCCGGTGGTGTTGGGCTGATCGCCTGTCAATGGGCAAAATCCGAGGGGATCACATTGATCGGGACGGCTGGAAGTGATGAAAAATGCAGCCTGGCCCGTTTCAACGGGGCTGCGCATTGCATCAACTACCGGACTGAAAATTTCGCCGAGCGCGTGGCCGAGATCACCAAGGGGCAGGGTGTGGATGTGGTGATGGATTCCGTTGGGGCGGACACGTTCGAGGGATCTTTGGATTCCCTCAAGCCGCTGGGCATGATGATTTCTTTCGGAAATGCTTCGGGCCCGGTGCCGCCCTTCAATATCGGTGTTCTGGGTCAAAAGGGTTCACTTAAGATCACCCGGCCCACGCTGTTTACGCATATCTCGGATCATGCGGTGTGTCAGGCAATGGCCCGACGACTATTTGGCAAAGTTGAAGGCGGTGAGGTCAAGATCCATGTGGATCAACGCTTTGCGCTTGATCAGGTCGCTGATGCGCATCGCGCGCTTGAGGCGCGGCAAACAACCGGCAGTACAATTTTGGATGTGTGAGACGCGACCCGGCTGAAAAAGCCGGGTCATAAGTTTTCAGACAACAGTTATCAAAACCGATACGTCGCCCGGATCTGCAATGTGGTTGCGTCTACATCCACACCAGTTGCGTTGAAATTGTCGAATTCGTGGTACAGCAGTTCCCCACCGATGCTCACATTGGGTGCCACGATCTGCTCATAGCCTGCGCCGATGAACCAGCCGTCATCGCTGCCGAGGGTGTCTGTCCCGGCTTCGGCATACCCGACCGTGCCGTATAGAAGACCTTGTGGGTTAACTTTGTACCCTGCGCGCGCTTTCAGGCGCCATACGTCTTCGACGGTAGCGGCTCCGGCCAGATCCACATCGGTCCAGTCGTAATCAAAGCCGCCGCCGACAACCCAGGTTCCCAGATCATAGTCGTAACCCAGTACAATACCACCGATTGCGCCGTCTCCGTCGACGCCAGATACGTTGGTGTCCACGTCGATGTAACCCAACTGCAGACCACCGTAGAAGCCGGTCCAATTGCCCGAAGATTGCGCCAGCGCTGATCCGGCCGTCAGTGTCGCGGCCGTTGCGATGAGAGCCAATTTCAAAGTCATCTCATTTCCTTTCGTTCGAAACTCTGCACGAGCGAGCCTCTGCTCACCTATGCAAACCGATACGATCCAGCTTGGTCACCGGATCATTGATTTCTACGTATTCCAGCCCGAAATCCGGCGCTTAAAGATACAGGCAAGCGCCTGTGCCCTGTTCAGCCGGGCACTTGGTATACTGAAAAGATAGGAAAGGATCTGAGGTCTTCAAACGACATGCGGCGACGGAACGCTCCGCCGCCGACACGCCTGACATTTTCAGCGGATTATTGCGCTTGCAGCTCCGCAGGGGTCTTGTCAGCGATGGTTTCCCAGTTTGCGCTTGCGCTTTCGATGAAGCCCGGGATGTCGCCTTCCCAACGTTCCTGGATATCTTGCGACAGGTTCAGGTACAGCTTGTTGTCAACGATTTTCCAGTGGTTCGGGTCGCCGTCGAACTTGAAGCCCATGGCCGCGCCAAATGCACAGTAGCCACCGTATGCGGGCAGGTATGCCTCCGGGTTGGCTTCAAAAGCGGCTTTGTTTTCTTCCGACGAGAAACGGTACAGCGCTTCATCATGCAGCGTGGTGATGCGGTAATCGCCCTTGGTTGCTTCACCGGCGGTGAAGTAGGCAACCGGGTCATAGCCCTGCATCGCCAGGCCGGTCGAGCTTGCGTTGATTTCCACGCCTGCAGCCAAAGTCGAAGTTGCCAGCGCGACGGACAGAGCGACGCCGCTGATCAGAGATTTAAAAGTGTTCATTGCTTCACCTTTCGTGAAAGGAGCCTTGTCTTGGTGCAAACGCAGGCCCCGGTTGTTGTCCTGTGCGGCCCGTAATTGACCGTCACGACAGCGATCTGGGAAGCGGGGTGATCACGTTCAAAGCAATGAATTGTGATTGTGCAGCAGCAAAGATGTCGTGTTCAAAAATGCAGAGCTTAGCAGATTTGGTCAGGCACAAGGCCCAGTACAAAAGTGATGACTTTGCTGGCGGGCATTTCACAGGGCCGCAGCAAAGCCCCGCTGGCGCGCGTCTGGTACAGGTTCAGGCTGATATAGTCCGCGCCGCCCCGCTCATGGGCGACCAGTTTGTGCGACTTGCCACCAGCCATCCGCTGCCGCACGACAACATAGCTGCGCCCATTCGAAGTGCCGGTAAAGCTGCCTTCCAGCAGCGCCAGAAACGCGGACAAGAACGCGTCGGGTGCCGTCACGGCTTCCCGATTTTCGGTTCTGTCCCGGCCTTGATCCGTGCCACATTCGAGCCATGACGCCAATAGATCAGAAGCGTCAGGATGATCCCCAGAATAAAGGTGGATCCGTTTGTAAGCACCAATACCCAGGTTGTCGACAGCGCTGCCGCAGCCAGTGCGCCGACCGACGAAATCCGCCAGATTGCGGCCGCGACCAGCCAGCTCAGGCAGCAGGCCACACCGACGCGCCAGTCCAGCGCCAGCCACAGCCCCAGAAAGGTTGCCACGCCTTTCCCGCCTTGGAAGCCAAGCCAAATCGGGAAGCAATGGCCCACAAATGCCATAAGCGCTGCGATTTGGGCGGCATCTTCGCCCGCATAGGCGCGCGCAACAAGAACGGCCACAGCCCCCTTGGCGGCGTCAAACAGCAACGTCAGGGCTGCAGCGGCCTTGTTTCCAGTGCGCAGAACGTTTGTGGCCCCGATATTGCCCGACCCTATTTCGCGCAGGTTTCCCAGCCCCATGACCTTGGCCAGGATCAACCCAAAGGGGATGGATCCCAACAGGTATCCAATCAAAGCCCACAAGAGCAAATCCTCTGCCGAATTTCCGATAATGGGCATTAAGGTCTCCGGAACACTTCTTGGCCTGCAACATAAGTTGCAAGGACCTTACCTTGCATCCGCTGGCCGTCAAATGGCGTGTTTTGCGATTTGGATTTTAAGGCAAACCGATCAAGCAAAAAGGGCACATCCGGGTCGAAGAGAACCAGATCAGCCGGGGCGTCTTCTGCCAATCGGCCGCTCTCCAGTCCCAACCGTTTTGCGGGGTTGAGCGCCATGGCCCTAAAAAGGGTCGGCAGGTCCAGTTGATCTGCGTGATACAGGCGGAGTGCAGCAGGCAGCAGCGTTTCCAAAGCAACCGCACCCGAGGCAGCCTCTTCAAACGGCAGGCGCTTGCTTTCTTCGTCCTGTGGGGTGTGCATCGAACTGATGGTGTCGATCAGCCCTGTCCGCACAGCCTCGATCACCGCTTGCCGGTCGTCCTCGGACCGTAGCGGCGGCTTGACCTTAAAGAAGGTGCGATAGTCGGCCACGTCCAACTCGTTCAGAGTCAGATGGTGGATCGATGTGCCGGCAGTGATGTTCAGCCCATTGCGCTTGGCCCGTTCCAGCGCGGGCAGGGCGCGGGCGGTGGTGATCTGATCGGCGTGGTAGGCCGCTCCGGTCATCTCAAGCAGGGCGATATCACGATCCAGGCCCATGCGTTCCGCCATCGGCGATACGGCAGGCAGGCCGCGCAACGCTGCGAACTTGCCGCTGGTCGCCGCCGCCCAGGCGCTGAGGCCGGGTTCCTGAGGGTGGGCGATCACCAACGCGCCACAGGATTTTGCGTAGGTCAGCGCGCGGGAAAACACCTTGGTATTGGTGATGACATGATCGCAATCGGTAAAGGCCACAGCGCCTGCGTCCTGCAAAAACCCGATCTCGGTCATCTCACGCCCTTCGCGCCCCTTGGTCAGGGCGGCCATTGGCAGCATATTGACCGGTGTATCCGCCTGCGCGCGCCGGGTCGCGAATTCCAACGTTTCCGGCGTATCCACTGCTGGCAGCGTATCGGGACGGGTGACGATGGTGGTCACACCTCCGGCAGCGGCGGCCAGACCTGCAGATTTGTAGCTTTCCTTGTGCCGCTCGCCCGGTTCACACACCTTGACGCCGATATCGACGATACCGGGGGCAAGGCATTTTCCGTTGCAATCGATGATCTGCCCGTCAGAACCCGGCGCGTTTCCTTCCCCTCGGGCGACAATCCGGCCATCGGCCACCTGTAGCCACCCTGTCGTATCCATTCTAGCCTCCGGGTCGATCAGGCGGGCGTTGATGAAGAGAACGGTGCTCATGGCATGGCCCTTTCGATGGCGGCTTTGGTTGCGGCGGGGTCGGATTGATACTTGATCAGGTGTTTGTCACCACTCTTGGTGACGATCTGAACAAAGCTGCCCATGGTGTTGACCGTTTGGATCTGATTCAGAGGCACCTTGCGCGGGCCGGGGCCGGTCAGGGTCGTGTCCGACATTTCCCACTTGGCGACCAGTTCTTCCGAGGCCAGATACCAGGCGCGGATGCCAATGGCGGCCAGACCTGCGGGTGCTCCGGTCCAGATGTACGGATTTCCGATCAGCCACAAAACGAGCATTGCACCACCCATCGCGACGGCGGCCAACCAGGCGTTGGTGCGGATATAGGCCCCTTTGTCCGGGGCGAAGATCACAGGATCAGCCATATGACGCCTCCAATGACCAAAAGCGCGGCCAGCGCCAGAACAGCTGACCCGACGCGGCGGGGGTGGTCATCCGTTGGAGCGGCTTGCGGTGCCGAAAAAGGCTTTGCGCTTTCGGTTTCAATGACCCCACCGGTCCAGTTCGTGGCCTCTTCCGTGAAAAGACCGATCAGGCGCAAGCGCGGATCAGGTTTCAACGTCGCCGGGCGTCCTTGGAACGCAGCGCTGCGCAAGACCATAACCCAGCCGTCTATCGCGGCCAGAGCGTCCTGTTCCAACTGATCTGAAGACACGCCGCAACCTTCGGTCAGATAGCCATACAGCCCAAGGTCTTCGAGGTCGGACACCGGAAAGATATCGATCTGCTCAGGATCCAACCCATCGACCCCAAGTACTTGGTCGGCAGCGCCGGGCTCGCGCAGAAACTTCGCCTCTTCCGGGCGCATGTCCAGCGTGAACAGGCGCAAGACGCCGCGTTCGTGGGGGGCGACGGTCAGATCGCTCATGCGGCCTCGCGCAGGTTGCGGGCCAGCAGATCCATCGCGGCCATGCGGACGGCGACGCCCATTTCCACCTGTTCCTGAATGACGGACCGGTTGATGTCATCGGCCAGCGTGCCGTCGATCTCAACCCCGCGGTTCATTGGGCCGGGGTGCATGACAATGGCATCAGGCTTGGCTTGCGCAAGCTTTGCGGCATCCAGCCCATAGCGGTGATAGTATTCGCGTTCCGAGGGGATGAACCCGCCATCCATCCGCTCTTTCTGAAGGCGTAGCATCATGACGACATCAACGTCCTTCAGACCCTCGTTCATGTCGTCGTAGATCTCGGCCCCGAACTCGGCAAACTGGCTGGGTACCAGTGTCGGTGGGCCGATCAGTCGAATACGGTTTTCCATTTTGCCCAGCAGGATCAGGTTTGATCGTGCGACGCGGGAATGGGCCACGTCGCCGCAAATCGCGATGTTCAGCCGGTGCAGGCGTCCCTTAGCACGTCGGATCGTCAACGCGTCCAACAGGGCCTGCGTAGGGTGTTCATGTTTGCCGTCGCCCGCGTTCAGAACAGCGCAATTGACCTTTTGCGCCAGCAAATCGACCGCGCCCGAATGCGGATGCCGGACCACCAGCAGATCCGGGTGCATTGCGTTCAATGTCATCGCAGTGTCGATCAGGGTTTCACCCTTTTTGATCGAACTGGCCTGCATTGCCATGTTCATCACATCTGCACCCAGACGCTTGCCCGCCAGTTCGAAACTGGCTTGCGTGCGGGTCGAGTTTTCAAAGAACATGTTGATCTGGGTCAGCCCCGACAGCACGTCTGAATGCTTGGTCGACTGGCGGTTCATGTCGACATAGGTCTCGGCCAGATCCAGAATTTCGGTGATATCGGATTGCGACAGATGCTCGATGCCAAGAAGGTGACGATGGGCGAAACGCATGGGCGGGCTCCTGTCTGACAATCGGGCCGCTTATAGAAAGCTGGGCGGCGCAAGGCAACCTAAGGTTCGGTACCCTCTGGCAGTTTTTCGCAGCCGCCCTCGGGCAGGCATTGTTCACCCGGCTTGCACCATTTGCCATAACCGCAGTCGATGGCCTTGATCGGCACGCAGCCCTGATGGGCCGAACACTTGAAGCCAGGGCGGCATTGCGACCCAGTTTCTTCGCACAAGAACCAACCCGGACGGGAACAGCCTCCGCCGGGCAGGCAGGACGAGCCACGCGCGCAGGTGCGGCCATCGTCGCAAGTTTTAGGCGGTGTCGTGTCCAGGTCAGGTGTGATGCGTTCGCATTCGCCACGCCCGTTGCAAAAACTGTCGCCCGGGCAATCCAGACGAGATGTGCACTTGTTTAGGCCCGCGGGTGCACATCTGGTTCCACCGGCCACGCAACGTTCGAACGGGCCGCAGGTGCGACCACCGCCGCAATAGGTGCCGCCCAGCGGAATACAATGACCATCAAAGCTGCATCTTTGCCCGCCCGAACAGCAGGTGCTACCGCATTTGAATTGCCCTGCGCGGCACTGTCCTTGGGTGTTGTGGAACGTTGCCAGAGCCGGATCGCCGGTAAGGGCCACCACAAGACCGAGCAGGAGGAATCGCAGAATTCTGAGCATCGCGCCCTGATGGTCGGCGCGACAGAGCGACCGATCAAGCCCTATTCGCTTTCCCTCAGCGTTTAGGCAGGTAAATTATCCGTATGGAATCGGGCTTGGACTACTACTCTGCACGGGCGCTGCTGGAATGGCAGATTGAACTGGGCGCGACCGAGGCAATCGGGGATGTGCCGGTTGATCGGTATGCGTTGCCGGATACGTCGCCCAAGCCTAAGAAGGCTGAAGCAACCTCCACGCCCCAGGCGAAACCTAAACAGGCTGATCCGGTTGCCGTAGCGCAGGCTGCAGCGCAGGGGGCAGGGTCTCTGGATCAGTTGCGGACAGTGATGGAGGCTTTTGATCATTGCGAACTTAAGCGAGGGGCGCGGCAGTTGGTTTTTGCCGACGGCACGCCCGGCGCAAAGGTGATGATCATCGGCGAAGCCCCCGGCCGCGATGAAGACCGTGAAGGCAAGCCCTTTGTCGGTCGCGCCGGTCAGTTGCTGGACCGGATGCTGGCGGCAATCGATCTGGATCGCCGCGAGAACGTCTACATCACCAACGTACTGCCGTGGCGGCCTCCGCAGAACCGCGATCCCAAGCCCGAAGAAATCGGGATGATGAAGCCTTTCCTTGAGCGTCACGTTGCGTTGGCCAAGCCCGAAGTTCTGGTGGTGATGGGCAATATCAGCTGTCAGGCAGTGCTGGGAAAACGGGGTATCACTCGTTTGCGCGGCAATTGGGATCAGGCGATGGATTTGCCGGTGATCCCGATGTTCCACCCGGCCTATCTGTTGCGTCAGCCGCAGATGAAACGGCAGGCTTGGGCTGATCTGCTGGAATTGAAAGCGCGGCTGCGAGGCGCAACATGAAGGTTCTGGCCTTTTCCGATTTGCATATGGCGCGCAATCGCGCCGCGGATCTGGTAGCGGCGAGTGTTGACGCGGATTTGGTCATTGGCGCGGGTGATTATTGCAACATGCGTCAGGGTCTGGATGAGGCGATGCAGATGCTTGCGGGTATTTCTGCCCCGCTGGTGTTGATTCCAGGAAATGCAGAAAGTGCAGAAGAACTAGGCGATGCCGCGCCGGAAGGCGTTCATGTTTTGCACGGGACAGGTATGACACTCGACGGGCTTCGTCTGTTTGGATTGGGATATGGCGTGCCGCCGACACCGTTTGGCGACTGGTCCTGCGACCTGACTGAAGGTGCGGCGACTGAGATGCTCGACCGGTGCGATGCGGCTGATGTCCTGATCGTGCATTCTCCGCCCAAAGGTTATGGGGATCAGACGTCGCAAGGTCTGTCGGTTGGGTCGACGGCAGTGCGCGATGCCATAGAGCGGCTTCAGCCAGGTCATACGGTCTTTGGACATGTACACGAAAGTTGGGGCTATCGCGGAACGCTGGGCCGAACGCAATTGGCCAATCTGGGTCCAAAGCCGAATTGGTTTGAGGTGTCTGTGTGATCGAACTTCAGACTTTACTGGTTTTTATTCCAGCCGCCTTGGCACTGAACCTGACGCCCGGTTCCGATATGATGTTCTGCTTCGGCCAGGGTCTTCGGTCGGGCGCATGGCCTTCAGTCTCGGCAAGTGCCGGGGTGTCTGTAGGGTCCATGGTTCATGTCCTGTTTGCTGGTCTTGGTCTGGGCGCTGCGGTCGCGGCGATGCCGTGGCTGTTCGACGTCATCCGTTGGATTGGCGTGACATATCTGCTCTATCTGGCATGGGGCGCGATCCGTAACGGTGCGATCACCGAAGACGCGCCGGTCCGTCCAACGCATCTGGCATTTCGGGATGGGATGCTGGTCAACTTGACCAACCCTAAGGTCATCCTGTTTGTGCTGGCCTTCATCCCGCAGTTTGTGGACCCCGCCACAGGCTCTGTTCTGCTTCAGTTTCTGACCTTTGGTGTGATCATGGCGGTCGGAGGGTTTGTGGTGAACGGGCTGGTGGGCATATTCGCAGGCGGCGCGGGTCGGGTGCTGGTCGGCAACCCACGCGCCTCTCGCATTATTGGCTGGATTACAGGTGGTATTTTTGCCGCGCTTGCCATCCGGCTTGCCATTATGGAAAGGGTCTGACCCAAGATGTCACGCATTGACGACAACAAAGAGTTCATTCCGGTCAAAATTGCTGTCCTGACCGTGTCGGATACACGGTCGATGGACGAAGATCGCTCGGGTCAGACTCTGGTGGACCGGATCGAAAAAGCGGGCCACGTGGTGGCTGATCGCAAGATCATTCGCGACGAACGTGATCAGATTGCCGATCAACTGCGTGCCTGGGTGGCGGACGATCAGATTGACGTCGTGATCTCGACCGGGGGCACAGGTCTGACCGGGCGCGACCTGACCGTCGAGGCGCATCGTGACGTCTATGAGAAAGAGATCGACGCGTTCGGCACCGTGTTCACCATTATCTCGATGGAGAAAATCGGCACCTCGGCGGTGCAGTCCCGTGCAACGGGTGGGGTTGCCGGTGGCACGTATCTGTTCGCACTGCCCGGCAGCCCCGGCGCCTGCAAGGATGCGTGGGACGGGATACTCGAAAAACAGTTCGATTATCGGCATCGCCCCTGCAATTTTGTGGAAATAATGCCCAGATTGGACGAACACCTGCGACGGAAGTAGACTGGTCATACGTTCAAATCCGTGTAACCGCTTTGTGGCTTGGCATAATTCGTGATCCAGCTACATGTTGGGGACGGCAGCGTGGTGCAACCGGGGTAACTGACTGATGCGATTTTTGCGGCAAAGTCTTGTCGGTATTTTTCTGGCGTTTCTGACGCTGGCTTTGCTGTTTGTTGCCGCGCAGATCATTGTAGGCGCGGTGCAGGATGTTCTGACACGTGACGACGCCGCGCCACCCGCGCGCGAAAGGGTTTTTGCGGTGTCGGTTCTTCGAGCCGAGGCGGAAACCGTCACCCCCTATCTTGAAGCTTTCGGAGAAGTCCAAAGCCGTCGCAGGTTGGAATTGCGTGCGGCGCTGGGCGGACGCGTAGTTGCGCTGGCCGAAGATTTTGAGGATGGCGGTTCGGTTTCGGCGGGCGAGGTTCTGGTTGAACTTGACCCGGCGGATGCGCAATCAGCACTGGATCGGGCCAAATCCGATCTTTTGGATGCTCAGTTTGAAGAACGCGATGCCGAACGCTCGTTGCTACTGGCGCAGGACGAGTTGAAGTCAGCCGAGGCGCAGGCGGACCTGCGTGAACGGGCGTTGCAACGTCAACGCGACCTGCAATCCCGCGGTGTCGGTGCCGCAGCGAGTGTGGAAGAGGCTGAGCTGGCAGCGACTTCAGCGCAGCAGGCGGTTCTGGCCCGCCGCATCGCGCTGGCGCAGGCAGAATCCCGTGTTGATCAGGCTACGACTTTGCAAGCCCGCGCGGTGATCGCGTTGGAAGCGGCAGAGCGCGACCTGGAAGACATGACCATTCGGGCGGGCTTTGGCGGCACACTGACCGACGTGACACTGGTAGAAGGACGGCTGGTGTCGGCCAATGAAAAGCTGGCAGAACTGGTTGATCCCAACGCCCTAGAAGTGGCGTTCCGGGTGTCGACGGCACAATACGTTCGTCTGTTGGATGAAAACGACAGACTGATCAACGCCCCTGTTACAGTGTCGCTGGAAGTCACCGGCGCTGATCTGACTGCTGCGGGTCAGGTCAGTCGCGACAGCGGTTCCGCCGGAGAAGGCCAGACCGGGCGCTTGATCTATGCCCGTCTGCAAGAGGCGTCGGGTTTCAAGCCTGGCGACTTTGTTACTGTTTCGGTCCAAGAGCAGCCGGTTTCAAATGTCTATCGTCTGCCGTCGTCAGCGCTGGATGCGTCGGGCACGGTTCTGGTCTTGGGCGCGGATGACCGGTTGGAAAGCCTGCCGGTGCAGTTGGTCCGCAGGCAAGCGGATGAAGTCCTGCTGCGCGGCGATGGGCTTGAGGGGCGCGAAGTTGTCATTGGACGCACGCCTCTGCTGGGCTCCGGCGTGCGGGTGCGACCGTTGCGTGTTGAGGCCGGTGCAGACCCGGACATGGTTGAGTTAAGCCCTTCGAAACGGGCCGCGCTTGTGGCGCAAATCGAGGCCAGCGAGACAATGCCGCAGGACGAGAAATCGCAGCTTCTGGGCCAATTGCAGGAAGCGCGCGTGCCGGCCGCTCTGATACGTCGTCTTGAAACCAAGGCCGGAGGCTGAGCGCCATGATGCGCGAGATACCCGGGGCAGCGGGCGGCATTCTCAGTTACTTCACCCGCCATCGGACCGTTGCCAATCTTCTGTTGCTGGTCATGCTGGTTCTGGGTGCGGCGGCCATTCCCAACATGCGGGCGCAGTTCTTTCCCGACGTGGTCTTGGAACGCGTCGATGTCACCGTCTCGTGGGAGGATGGTGGACCCGAAGATATGGATGCGGGGATTGTCCAGCTTCTGGAACCTGCGCTTTTGGCAGTGGAAGGCGTAACAAGTACGGAGGCCAACTCTTACCCCGGTTGGACGCGGATCAGACTTGAGTTTGAACCAAACTGGGATGTATCCCGCGCGGTCGAAGATGTCAGAACTGCGGTGGACGGCGTCTCGGACCTGCCTGAAGACGCCGAAGAACCTAAAATCCAGCGTGGTGTCTGGCGTGACAGGGTGACGGATCTGATCATCAGTGGCCCAACTGACACGACGCAACTTGCCAAACTGACCGATGAGCTGATCAACCGCCTGTTCGCGGCCGGTGTCACCCGCACCAGCATCCGAGGTATTGCTGCACCGCAGATTATTGTCGAGGTGACAACGGCGCAGTTGATTGCAAATGACATCACAATGGCCGAAATCGCCTCGGCCATCGGGGCCGAAGTTAATACGGACCCTGCAGGGGAAGTGGAACGCGCTGGTGCGCGCATTCGGGCCGGGACCGAAAAGCGAAAACCTGAGCAGATCGAAGCCATTGCACTGCGGACCAATGACGATGGGTCGAAGCTGCGGGTTGGCGACATAGCTCGCGTTAGGGTCGAGGGGGTAACGCGCGACCGCAGCTATTTTGTCGGTGATCACCCTGCCATGTCGATCCGGGTTGACCGGTCAAACCAGGGCGATGCCATCGAAATCCAGCACACGGTTGAAGATGTCGCCCGCGAGATGCAGGCCAGTGTGCCCGAAGGCGTAAAGATCGAGTTGATCCGCACCCGTGCTCAGGCCATCACCGACCGGCTGAACATCCTTGTCGACAATGGGCTGATGGGTTTGGGCCTTGTGGTTTGCCTGTTGTTCCTGTTCCTGAATGCACGCATCGCTTTCTGGGTTGCAGCGGGTATCCCGGTGGCCATGTCGGCTGCCATTGCGCTGATGTATCTTGGCGGGTTGTCGCTGAACATGGTGTCATTGTTTGGCCTGATCATTACCCTTGGTATCGTGGTGGATGACGCCATTGTGGTGGGCGAACACGCCGATTTCCGGGCCCGTCGTCTGGGCGAGCCGCCTGTGGTGGCCGCTGAACGCGCAGCCCGGCGCATGGCGATGCCTGTTCTGGCAGCGACCGTCACGACAGTGATTGCGTTCTTTGGTCTGACTCTGGTGGGTGGTCGGTTCGGAGAGCTGATCCGCGATATTCCGTTCACGGTGATTGCGGTTCTGATCGCGTCGCTGATTGAATGCTTTCTTATTCTGCCCAACCATATGGCGCACGCGATTGCGCATTCCGCCAAGGAACACTGGTACGATCTACCGAACCGTGTTGTGAACCGGGGCTTCCGCTGGGTGCGGGACCACCTGTTCCGTCCGTTGATCGCCTGGGTAATCTGGGCGCGATACGTTGTTGTGGCTTTGATGATCGCGATTTTGGCCAGTCAGGTTGCCCTGTTCATCCGTGGCGATGTGAACTGGCGTTTCTTCAACGCGCCTGAACGTAGCTCAGTCAGTGGCGGGTTCATCATGCGCGAAGGCTCGACCCGGTCGGATACGCTGGAAATGATGCGCATTCTGCAGGACGCCACCGACGAGCTGGGCCAGATTTATGAAGAGCGCTATGGCCAGAATCCGATTGAATTTGTTCTGGCCGAGGTCGGGGGCACCGCTGGCCGTGGTCTTGCGGCGGCAGACGGAAAAGACGGCAGCGTGCTGGGTGGCATTTCGATCGAATTGATTGATGCAGACCTGCGGCCCTACTCCAGTTTTGAATTTGTGGGCGAATTGCAGGACTTCGTGCCACGGCACCCGAATGTCGAAGTGTTGACTTTCCGGGGCTGGAGGTCCGGCCCCGGCGGCGATGCCATTGATGTGCAATTTTATGGATCGGATGTGAATGTCCTGAAGGCGGCGTCAGAAGATCTGAAGACCGCATTGTCGAAGTTCTCCGAGGTTTCGGCGCTGGAAGACACTCTGGCCTATGACAAGGAAGAGTTCCTTCTGGACCTGACGGCACAGGGGCAGGCCCTGGGCTTTAGGATCGAAACACTGGGCCGCGCATTGCGCAACCGCCTGACTGGGGTCGAGGCCGCCACATTCCCCGATGGCCCGCGCAGCACCGAAATTCGGGTTGAATTGCCCGAGGGCGAGCTGACGGCAGATTTCCTTGAACGTACTCTGATGCGTTCACCGGATGGGGTTTATGTGCCGCTGGCCGACATCGTTTCCGTTGAGCGAAATTCAAGTTTTTCGATTGTGCGGCGCGAAAACGGCATTCGGGTCGTTTCGGTTACGGGAGATATTTCCGAGGACGACCCGGCGCGTGCGGCTGAAATAGAACGCATGATGCAGGATGAGATACTACCAAACATCGCCGCAGAACGTCAGGTCGAATGGCGTATGTCGGGTCTGAGCGAGCAGGAGAACGAATTCCTTGCCGAAGCGCGCACCGGGTTGATCCTGTGTCTGACCGGGATCTACCTTGTGCTGGCCTGGGTGTTTGCAAGCTGGTCGAGGCCGTTGGTGGTTATGGCGATTATCCCCTTTGGCCTCGTTGGGGCGATCTGGGGGCATTACATCTGGGATGTTCCGCTCAGTATGTTCACGGTGGTCGGATTGCTGGGAATGACCGGGATCATTATCAACGACTCGATTGTGCTTGTGACCACGATAGATGGGTATCAGCAGGATCGCGGTCTGGTGCCGTCGATTGTCGAGGGCACGGCCGACAGGCTGAGACCCGTTATGTTGACCACACTGACAACGGTTCTTGGGCTTGCGCCGCTGCTCTATGAGGGCTCGCAACAGGCGCAATTCCTGAAGCCGACCGTGATCACCTTGGTCTATGGGCTTGGGTTTGGAATGCTTCTGGTTCTGATCCTCGTGCCTGCCCTGCTGGCGATCCTCAACGATGTTGCACGCCCGATGACCGCCATGCGCCGCGCGTTTCGCGCGCCAGACCGGGTGGTTCGGGGCGCTTTGATGGCGACAGGAGCCGCTTTGGCGGTTTGGTTTTTTCTGACGATGATCTGGCCAACAGTTACCGGTGCGCCGATAGGTATTTTCCAGAGCCTTTATGCTGACGCAGACGGTATCCCGGTTTTGCAGATGGGGCTGGGCGCGTTCCTTGCCGGAGCCCTGCCTATTCTGGTGCTGAGCATGGTAATGTCTGCGTTGTTCTATGGTCGGTTCACCCGTTCAGCGGGAACCTAACCTTCACGCAGAGCGATTTCCATCAGATCGGCAACCCGCGCGCTCATCGGCAGGTCGCCTTCGCGTATTTGTTCGATCGGAAACCAACGTGCATCCAGTGCGTCGTCGCCGGCTTCGGGCGCGCCAGAGAGGTACGTGCAGGCGACACCAACCAGAAGGTAGTGGGACAGGACCTGTCCATTGGGATCGTGCCGCAGAAGATCCAGATTCTTGAGATAGTGTGACGGCTCTGCAATCACCGAGGTTTCCTCGCGCAGCTCGCGCTGTGCTGCTTGCAGAACGGTCTCACCCCATTCCACATGCCCACCCGGAAAGCCCCACAACCCGGCATCCGGCTGTTTGCTGCGCTGTACCAGAAGCACCTGATCCTGATGCAGAACAACCGCCAAAGCGCCGATTTTTGGAGTTTGGATCACAAGGTCAGCCCGCGCTGCAGCCCAGAATGTCGACCGCGTGCTTGGTGCCCAGAACGGTGATCCGGATTTCAGACCGGTCCAGCGCGAAAGGTGCACCAGACGCGTTGATGATTTCAGCCTGCGCCACCAGCGTATCGCCCTCGCGCTGCGAGACCGGTTGCGATGCCCAGAGAACCGGGTTCCCGGGCTCGATCACGGCGACTTCGCGGCCCCCCGCAGACGGCATCGTCACCCGAGCTTCGATTTGTATTCCGTCTTGAGTTGGCGTGAGATTACACGTGGCCTTGCTGACACGGGCTTCCTGCGCCGAGTAGGGACGTTGCGCCAGAGCCGCAGTAATGGCCGGATTGCGGCCTGCTTCTGAGTCCAGTGTGTGGTCAAAGCCCAAACGTTCCGGGATACACACATCCTTGCAAACGCCCAGATCCATCTCACCTTGCAGGCGGACGGGTTTGGCAGGGTTTCGCGGTGTAATTTCAATCGGCAGGATCAGCTGGTTTTCATAGCCGATCGACTGCAAGCCATTCTGGTCAAAAATCTCGGGCGCGGGCCAGGTGATGTCCACATGTCCAACGTTGCTTGAGCGTTTCCAGTCGAACTGGGGCGGGATGCCAGCATCACCGGGCGCCCGCCAATAGGTTTTCCAGCCGTCTTTGAGGGTTAGCCTCAGGGCGCTCAGATACGTGCCGTTTGAGGTTCGACCGCCGTCCAGAATATCCAGTTTCACCACACCGCCCAAACTCTGTGCGGTGGCAGCAGAGGACAGGGTCAGGCAAGCAAACGCAACGGCGGCTGTGGATTTGATCGACATCTTCATCCCTCATACATGCGCGGGCTGGGGCCGGATTCCAAGTCACGATCCGGTCACTGCAATGAAATCTGTCGAATTACCCGTTGTTCTCTTGCAAACACAGGGGTGGCGGGGCCATTGTTGACAGAGTCGAGAAAGAGATGACGTCCCATGGATCTGACCGGAAAACTGTTGATTGCGATGCCCGGTATGGGCGACCCGCGATTCGAACATTCGGTTGTTTACATGTGCAGCCACGGCGATGACGGTGCCATGGGGCTGATCATCAACAAACCCTCGGACCTGCGCATCAAGACCTTGCTGGGCCAATTGAACATTGCGTGCCGTATTCCGGTTGTTGGCGAACGGCTGGTTCATTTTGGCGGCCCTGTCGAGATGTCGCGCGGCTTTGTTCTGCACAGCGCGGACTATGAAGCAAACTTGCATTCGATGCAGATCTCGGAAGAGTTCAGCATGACCGCGACGCTGGATGTGCTGGAAGACCTTGCCTATGGCGTCGGGCCGCTGAATTCGATGTTGGCACTGGGTTATTCCGGCTGGGGTCCAGGTCAGCTTGAAGATGAAATCGCGATGAATGGCTGGCTGACCACTGAAGCCGCTTCCAAGCTGGTCTTCGACGTGCCGGATGATGAAAAATGGGAGGCCGCGCTGGCAACCTTGGGCGTGGATCCTTTAACGTTGTCCGCCAGCGCTGGCCGCGCTTGATCAACTGTCGCGTGGCGCTGCCGCGCGTCGCAGCCGGTCGTTGATAGCTGCGCCCAATCCACTATCAGGGATCAGAGAAACGGCGATTGGTCGGCCAGTCTTGTTCAATTCATGCAAGCAGGCAAAAAGGTTTGCGGCGGCCTCAGTCAGGTTGCCGTCCACGGACAGGTTCAAATCACAATCCACCGGGCCAAAACCCAGCAAGACCTCATCCCCCTGACGCGATCCGGCATTCAGGCGGACTGGCACGTCCGGCGCGTAATGTGATTGCAGCTGTCCCGGAGCGGTGAGCAGATCACCGGATTGATGCAGGTGCAGATGTACCCCCAGTTCCTGTTCGATCTGTTCCAGCGCGACGCCGCCGGGTCGTAGTAATGTGGGCTGTCCGGCCAGGCCGACGATTGTGGATTCCACGCCAACGCCGCACGGCCCGGCGTCCAGAATTGCGGCGATCCTGCCGCCCAGACCCGACCACACGTGATCTGCTGTTGTGGGGCTGATCTGCCCTGACGGGTTTGCCGAAGGTGCCGCAATCGGCCCGTCGAATGCTGTCAACAAGGCGCGCGCGGTGGGATGCGCAGGCACCCGAACCGCCATCGTGTCCAAACCGGCCGTCACAAGCGAGGATATTCCGTGCCCGTCGCGCAGCGGTAAAACCAGAGTAAGCGGACCGGGCCAGAAGGCGCGCGCCAGTTGTTCGGCCTGATCGGACCATTGCACAAACCTTTGCGCCGCGCTGGCCGAGGCGACATGGGCGATCAGCGGGTTGAAGCTGGGCCGCCCCTTGGCTTCGTAAATCGACGCGACGGCCTCTCCGTTTCTGGCGTCTCCGCCTAGCCCATAAACCGTTTCGGTGGGCAGGGCGACAAGAAGGCCCTGACGCAACAAATCTGCCGCCCGCGCGATGCCGTCGGGATCAGCCGTCAGTTCCTGAGTGCCGGATGAGATCATATCTGGTGACGCCGCGTTTTGGTTGCCTGAAACATGAGGAACAGTAGGTAATCGATCAAGACCCATACGCTTACCGGCGCTTGTCCCTGATTCCAAGCCCGTCGAAGTATTCTGATCCTCTAGACGTTCGAGAGTTGTCATGCCCTATCGCGCCCCAATCTCAGACTATCAGTTTCTGCTGGACCATGTGGTCGGGTTCGACCAGATCGCTGCGACCGAAAAATTCGCCGAGGCCAGCGTCGATGTGGTGAGCGCAATCCTGACCGAAGCCGGAAAGATGTGTGAAGAGGTTATGGCCCCGTTGCAGCGCACTGGTGATCTGGATCCTGCGCGTCTTGAAAACGGCGTGGTCAAAAGCCCCGAGGGATTTGCAGCGGGCTGGAAGGCGATCGCCGAGGGGGGGTGGATTGGCATGAGCGGTGATCCCGAACACGGTGGAATGGGCTTGCCGATAACGATCGCAACAGCGGTGAACGAGATGATGAGCGCAGCGTGCCTGTCCTTGCAGGTCGCGCCGTTGATGAGCCAGGGCCAGATTGAGGCGCTGGAACATCACGCCAGTGAAGACCTTAAGGCCCTTTATTTGCCCAAATTGATGTCGGGTGAGTGGTCGGGAACAATGAACTTGACCGAACCACAGGCTGGTTCGGATGTGGGCGCATTGACCACCAAGGCTGAGCCGAACGGTGATGGGACGTATGCGATCACAGGACAAAAGATTTACATCTCGTGGGGTGACAACGACTTTGCCGGGAATATCTGCCACCTGGTGCTGGCCCGTTTGCCGGATGGTGTGCCCGGCACAAAAGGAATATCCCTGTTCTTGGTGCCAAAGCACCTGCCGGATGCAAACGGGAACCCTGGCGCAGCCAATGACCTGCATGTGGTATCTCTGGAGCACAAAATGGGCCTGCACGGCTCACCCACCTGTGTGATGCAGTATGATGGAGCCAAAGGCTGGCTTGTTGGACAAGAGCATGGTGGCATGGCCGCAATGTTCACCATGATGAACAACGCGCGTCTGGGCGTGGGCGGACAGGGCGTCGGCGTTGCGGAAGGCGCTTATCAACATGCGCTGGCTTATGCGCAGGATCGCAAGCAGGGCAAAACGCCTTCAGGTGCAATCACCGACCATGCGGATGTGCGTCGCATGCTGATGGACATGCGGGCTGATGTTTTCGCGGCGCGTGCCATTTTGGTGTCCAATGCTGCCGCGATAGACATGGCCGAGGCCACCGGAGACGCAGACTGGGTTGCGCGCGCGGCCCTGTTGACGCCGATTGGCAAAGCGTTTGGAACGCAAACAGGCATACGCGTGGCCGAAACCGGTGTTCAGGTGCATGGCGGCATGGGGTATATCGAAGAAACCGGGGCCGCGCAGTTCTATCGCGATGTCCGGGTGACTGCGATTTACGAAGGTACAAACGGAATTCAGGCGATGGATCTTGTCGCACGCAAGATGATGGATGGGGGCGAGGCGGCGTCGAACCTTCTGGACGAGATTGAGGATCAGGCCGAGCGCGCCCGCGCCACTATGCCCGATTTGGCCGGTCCGGTCTGGGAGGCCACTGAAACACTGCGCGAGGCGACCGAATGGCTTGTGGCGCAGAACAATATGAACGACCGCTTTGCAGGTGCGGCGGCGTATTTGCAGGCTTTTGCCCGCGTGCTGGGCGGGCATTACCACCTGACCGCAGCTCTGGCTGACCCTGATGGACCACGGGCCAAGTTGGCGCGATACTATATCAACGCTTTGCTTCCCGAGCATTCTGGTCTTTTGGCCCGTGCTCAGGGTGGGGCGGATGATCTTTTTGCGCTGAGCGTGGACGAGTTGGCAGCCTGATGGACGGGGATCGCGTATTGGGAATCAGAAATCCGTGGGCCGAACCGCCCGCACCGGGCGAGGCTATCCAGATTGCCGAGGGGGTTCTTTGGATGCGCTTGCCGCTGCCAATGGCTCTGGATCACGTCAATATCTATGCTCTGGACGATGGTGATGGCTGGACGGTAATTGACACTGGCCTGTCATCGAACAAGACACGGCGCATCTGGCAGACCCTGATGGATGGCCCGTTGTCGGGCAAACCGATAAAACGCGTGGTTGTCACGCATCATCACCCCGATCACGTGGGCAACGCCGGGTGGCTTCAGTCGGAACACGGGGCTGAGCTGGTGACCAGCAGAACGTCATGGTTGTTTGCTCGGATGCTGACGTTGGATGTGCAAGAGACATGGCCGCAGGAGACGCTTGATTTCTATCGCAGTGCTGGCATGTCACCCGAAGTGCTGAACGCAAGAATGCAGGATCGCCCATTCAATTTTGCCGACACCGTCTATCCCATGCCGCTGGGCTTTACGCGCATACAGCAGGGCGACGTGATCCGCATGGGCGGGCGCGATTGGGATGTGCATATGGGCAATGGCCACGCCCCGGAACATGCCACGTTCTGGAGTCGCGATGACAATCTGGTTCTTAGTGGCGATCAGATCCTCAGCTCGATCAGCCCCAATCTGGGTGTCTATGCAACCGAGCCCATGGCCGACCCGGTTTCAGCTTGGATGGAGGCGTGCGAGCGACTTCAGACGCTGGCCCGGCCGGATCATCTTGTTCTGGGGGGTCACAAACTGCCCTTTACCGGTCTGCCGTTGCGCATGAAACAGCTGATCGACAACCACCACAGCGCGTTGGAGCGTTTGCTGGACCATCTGGACGAACCGAAATCCGCCGCCGATTGTTTTCTGCCGCTATTCAAACGCACAATCCGCGACGGTGAATATGGGCTCGCGCTGGTCGAGGCGGTTGCACATATGAACCATCTCTATCACATTGACGCTGTGACCCGAACGCAGCGTGCTGACGGGGCTTGGCTGTATCAGCGCAAAGGGTAGAAAAGAATGCAGGACCAGATTGAAACCTCGGCCGAGGCTGCCGAAGCCGCCGCTTTGCCGCGCTGCCACGAGGTTCATGCCGATCCAAAAGCCGAATCCGGTACCAAAACCCTTCCTGAGCCTTTGAACAAGCCGGTGGAAAACAAAAGCCCCGCGCAATGGGCTTATGAGCGACTGATCATGTATATCCAGAACTTTGAAAAAACACTGGATGGCGACCACGAGGTCGCAATGGGCTTTACCGGTGGGGATGCTGGCGTGATGCGGATCGAAGGTATGGGATATTTCGACCCCGATATGATCACGTTCTATGGCTCGGACGGGGCAGGGGCCCGCACGCAATTGGTGCAGCATGTCAGCCAGTTGAACGTGATGCTGCGCGCGTTGCCCAAATCGGTCGAAGATAAGCCCGCCAACCGTATCGGATTCCGTCTGGCTGCTGATCTGGAAGACAGCTGACTTGCAATTCACGCTTGCGCGCCTTTGAATGAGTGCATCATTTCGGAGGCCGCCGCGTGAGCAGATTTTTTCAAGCCGTTTCACATGCCTATGCCGGGGCCTGGGCCCGGCGTATGGTCTTTGTCCCGATTTATATTGCTGTGCGTCTGCTGCTGGTGGCGCTGATCGCGCCAGGTGTCGCGGTGGCGGTCAACTTGGCGGTTTCGCTGTCGGATCAGACGGCGCTGACGGATCAAGACATTGCAATGTTCCTGTTGTCTCCGGCAGGGTTTATCGCGGGCATCGCGGTTCTCAGCCTGTTTTTGCTGGCCGAAGTCTTTGTGTTCTCGGTCATGGCCGGGTCTTTGCGCATGGGCGAAAGCGACCCTTGGCGCGCGGGCAGCGCGGCGCTGGCGCTGAACCTGTCCCGCTTTCCGGCGCTGTTTGGGTTTGCGGTTCGGTTTATTTTGCGCGTGCTGTTGCTTGCCCTGCCATTTGTGGCCGCCGCGGGGCTGATCGCGTGGTGGACGCTGACGGAATATGACATCAACTACTACCTGACTTTCCATCCGCCCGCCTTTCAGGTGGCGGTGGTCCTGATTGGATTGGTGGTTCTGGCGCTGGCTTGGGTTTTGATCCGACGTCTATCCGGTTGGGCACTGGCCCTGCATCTGGTGCTGTTTGAAGATGCGTCGCCACGAGTGGCTTTCTCGCAAAGCGAGCAGAGGATGGAAGGCCAGCGTGGGCGATTAAAGATCGAACTTGCCCTGTGGCTGGCGACGCGGCTTGTCATTGCGGCTTTGATCGCAGGGGTGGCCAGCCTTTTGTTTGCGCTGGTGCCGATACAGGAAGGCGGCAGCCTAAGGCTTGCGCTGATCTTCAGTCTCATCATCGCAGGGCTTTGGTCTTTGGCGGGGTTGGTTCTGGCGGCGACTGCGTTGGGCGCACTTGCCGTTTTGCTGGATGGTTTTTTTGACTCAGAGGCCAAGGAAGTTGCTCACCCTGAACCCAGGAAAATCCGCGCGCCCGTATTTTTAACCGTCGCAGCGGCGCTGGCCGCATTGGGTATTGGCCTTTGGTTCGGGCAGGGCCTGCTGGCACGTGTGCAGGCTCCGGATCACGCCGAGGTGATCGGCCACCGGGGTGCGGCGGCAATTCGGCCTGAAAACACCATGGCTGCGGTGTTGAAGGCGATCGAGGATGGCGCGGATTGGGTCGAGATTGACGTGCAGGAAACGGCCGATGATGTGGTCATCGTGGCCCATGACAGCGATTTCATGAAGCTGGCAGGCGTCAACCTGAAGGTCTGGGACGCCACTATGGAGGACGTGGCCGACATCGATATTGGCAGCTGGTTCGGGCCGGAATATGCCTCGGAACGCACGCCGACCCTGCGCGAGGTTTTGGAAGCGGCCAAGGGCAAGTCCAAGGTCCTGATTGAGCTGAAATACTATGGTCACGATGTCGATCTGGAAAATCGGGTGATCAATCTGGTGGAAGAACTGGGGATGCAGGACGACATTGCCACCATGTCCCTGAAGTATCCGGCGGTGCAAAAGATGAAAAAGTTGCGCCCCGACTGGCGGTCCGGCGTGTTGGCGGCCACTGCCGTTGGGGACCTGTCGGGCCTGGAAGGCGAATTCGTCGCGGTCAATGCAGGGATGGTGACACCGGGTTTGATCCGCAAGGTGCAGGATGCGGGCAAGGATATTTACGTCTGGACGGTGAATGATCCGTTGCAGATGTCCAAAATGGCCTCGATGGGTGTGGACGGGTTAATCACCGACCGCCCTGCAATGGCCAACGAGGTCTTGCGCGTGCGCGCTGAAATGGGGCCGGGTGAGCGGTTGTTGCTGTGGCTAGCAACAACGTTTGGATTGCAGGTCGATACTGAGGCAATGCGCGATGAAAGCCCTTAATTTAGCATTGTTCGTATCATTGCTGCCTCTGCCTGCCTTGTCTCAGGATTTGATGCGCAGTTTTGAGATGCCGTCGCACCGCGCGCTGGTGGATCAAAGCTTGGACGCCGCATTGATTGCTTTTGAAACAGATGGCTGTTCGGGCGGACTGTCGGCCAGTTGGCGCTGGGTAGCCAAGCAATTTCCGCAAGTTGGTGAACTGTATGAAGAGCACCCACCGTGGGAATACTGTTGCGTGACCCATGACCAAGCCTACCACAACGCGGGCGGCGCGGTGACGGCACAGGAAAGCTATGATGCGCGTCTTGCAGCGGATGATGCCTTGCATGCTTGTGTGGTGGAACACGGAAATCGCTATGCTGAAGATTACGCCGACCGTTACGACATGACGCCCAAGCAGATTCGCGACGTGCACGCGATTACAGCGGATGCGATGTATGGTGCCGTGCGATTTGGCGGTGGGCCATGCAGTGGCCTGCCGTGGCGGTGGGGGTTTGGGTATCCGGGGTGTTCGATCCTCAGGTAAGCATACCCTGCGCGCGAATGACGTGGTGACAGGCGTTTGGTTTTCTATTATCCAACAGATCAAACACGCGAACTGGGATTCTGAGACTCATGGCTGAACACAAGCACGGCGAAATGGACATCACCGTCCAAACCAAAACTTTCAACGGTTTCATCAAGGCCACCACATGGTGTGTGGTTGCGATTGCTTTCCTGTGTCTGTTCCTGGCGGTTTTCGCCTCCTAAGCATTTCGGGTGGCAACGTTGTTCAGGGTTTTGATCGCCTGCCTTCTGGCAGCAACTGTGGCTGGCTGCGCAAGCTCGAATCGCCCGCAAGCGGATCGAGCAGAAATTGTTGCGCGATCCTACAGCGCGCAGGGTCCATCGACGCTGACACTGTACACGATGATCAACACGCGCACTGGTTCGGGTGCGCATACATCCTTGATGATTTCGGGCAGCGAACGGGTGATCTTTGATCCAGCCGGTTCGTTTCGTGCGGACGTGGTTCCGATAAAGGACGACGTTCTTTATGGCATTACCCCGGCGGTCGAGCGAGCTTATCGCAGCTCACACGCCCGCGAGACGCACTATGCCCGCATTCAGACAATTCAGGTGACCCCGCAGCAGGCTGAAATTGCCCTGCAACTGGCCAAACAATCCGGCCCGGTTGCCGGGGCGTTTTGTACCAATTCAACCGCGCAGTTGTTGAAGCAGGTGCCGGGGTTCGAACAGATCGAAGTCACCTTCTACCCTGTGAAACTGTCGGATCAGTTCGGTCAAATTCCAGGTGTCGTAACGCAAGAGTACCGTGAAAATGACGATGCCGATCTGCAAAAAGGGTTGGCTGCGAACAATGCGCTTCTCAACCAGATAGACGCGGATTCAAGTCAGTAGATACAGCAATCCATACAGCGTGGCGGCCCCCGAAAAGATGGCCGCCAGAACGTTTTTGCTGATCACCCCCACAACCAATGCAACGGCTGCCGCTGACATGCGGGGCAGGTCCGGTTGACCTTCGGTGGCCGAGGGCCAAACGACCAGAGGCGCTATCAGGGCGGGAAGAATGGCGACGGCCGTATAGCGCAGGTGACGCAGCAGCCAGGGCGGCATCGGGCGATCGCCCACAAGCCCGATAAAGGTAAATCGCAGCGCGTAACTGCCCACCGCCAGGCCCACAATAATGATCCACATGGTGGTCGGGTCGATCTGGGTCATGACGGCGACCTCCGTTCCAGCATCAGTTCGGCTTGTGCACCGGCCATCATCCCGGCCATCCCGGCAATCAACAGACCCAGATTGTACGGCACACCCACTGTCAGCAGCGCGACGACTATGGCGACCAGGGCCGCAATTACATGTGCCAGGGTGCGCATCATCGGACCGACCATGGCCAGAAAAGTAATCGGCAGAGCAAAATCCAGCGCCCAACTTTCCGGGATTTGCGCGCCAAGGACAGCGCCGATGATGGTCGCCAAGATCCAAAGCGGCGTGATCGGTGTAACCGAGCCGAAAAAATATGCCATGCGCTGGGGGATTGTCAGGTCAGGCTCTTTCTCGAACCGCACAATCGAACAGGCATAAGACTGATCAACGATCAGATAGGCGGCACAGGCGCGCTGCCACAGGGGGGTCGCACCCAGATAGGGCGTGAGCGACGCGGAATACATCGCGACCCTCAGGTTCACGGCCAGCGCCGAGATCAACACGATTATTGTTGGAGTTTGATCCTGTAAAAGTTGCAGCGCCGTGAACTGGGCGGCTCCGGCAAACACCGTCGCCGAAAAGGCGATGGTTTGAACAATATCCAACCCGGCTTCGGCCGCGAAAACGCCGAACAACAGACCAAAGGGGACGGCGACAAAGACAAAGGGCGTCCCGTCTCGAAAACCTTTCCAGAAGTACGACTTGGATGTGGCAGTGGCCATGGCTAAATCCTATGGTGACGCATGCAGCAGTAACTGTCTTGAGAAGGGGTTGCAATTGGCCACGGAACTCGACCTGTCAGACTATCTTATCGCGCCCGATCCCGGCGCCGCTCGCCTGACCCGTGCGGTTGTGGGTGTGGACCAGAACGGCGAGGTCAGCCAGATCTCGGTGGTCGAGGAACGCCCGTTGACGATCTTCCTCAATTCTCAGGAAATCGTGACGGCTATGACGATTGGTGACTATCCCGAATATCTGGCGCTGGGCTTCCTGCGCAATCAGGGGATGCTGCTTACGGATGATCAGATTACCCGTGTGGAGTATGACGACGAGCTTGAGACCGTTGTTGTGCGAACAGCGCGCGAGACATCATACGAAGACAAGCTGAAGAAAAAGACCCGGACCAGCGGCTGCGCCGTCGGAACGGTGTTTGGCGACATGATGGAGGGGCTTGAGGACGTGCAGTTACCGCAGGTTCAGGTGCGAACCTCATGGCTCTACGATCTGGCCTCTAAAATCAACCGCACGCCGTCGCTGTATCTTGAGGCGGGGGCAATTCACGGCACGGTCCTGTGTAATGAAAACCGCCCGCTGGTCTACATGGAGGATGTGGGCCGCCACAACGCCGTCGACAAGATCGCGGGTTGGATGTTGTCCGAAGGCGAGGGTGCGGCGGACAAGATCCTTTACACTACAGGTCGCCTGACATCCGAGATGGTGATCAAAACAGCTATGATGGGTATCCCTGTATTAGCGTCTCGTTCGGGTTTCACCGCTTGGGGCGTCGAGATCGCGCGCGAGGTTGGGCTGACCCTGATTGGCCGGATGCGCGGACAGCGCTTTGTCTGCCTGTCGGGCGAGGACCGCCTGCTGCGCGACGTGGATCCGTCAACCGTTGCGGTCGAAGACAAGAAGCATCGTCGGAAGAGTGCCAATGAGTGACGTGGAAGAAAAGCCTTTGGGCGTCATCCTCGCAGGCGGGCTGGCGACCCGGATGGGCGGCGGTGACAAGGGCCTGTTGCAGATCAATGGGCAAAGCTTGCTCTCACATGTGATTGACCGTTTGTCCCCACAGGTCAGTGGGCTGGCTCTGAACGCCAACGGCGACCCCGAGCGGTTTTCCGATCTGAACCTGCCTGTGCTTCCTGACACAATCGAAGGGTTTGCGGGGCCTTTGGCCGGGGTTTTGGCCGGGCTCGACTGGGCGGCAGAGCAAGGCGCGGACAGCATTGTGACCGCTGCTTCTGACACGCCGTTCTTCCCACGCGATTTAGTGGTGCGGCTGCAAGATGCAGCAGCGGGGCAAGTACACCCTCTGGTTCTGGCCACAACCCCGCGCACCGGGGACGAGGCGCTGAAATCCGGCGGTGGCAAGCGGGTTAACCGGCATCCAACCTTTGGCCTCTGGCCTGTCGCGCTGCGCGACGATCTGCGGGTGGCGCTGACGGACGGGCTGCGCAAGGTGGTGCTGTGGACCGATAAACATGATGGGCGAGAGGCTTTGTTCGACGCCGACCCGTTTGACCCGTTCTTCAACGTCAACACGCCGGCAGATCTGGATCGCGCCCGAACATTGTTGGAGCAGGCATGAGGGTCTTTGGCGTCACCGGCTGGAAGAATGCTGGCAAAACCGGACTGATGGAACGGCTGGTGGCCGAGATCACAGGCCGGGGCGTTACTGTGTCGACTGTCAAACATGCGCATCACAGTGTCGATGTGGATCAACCCGGCACCGACAGTCACCGCCACCGCGTCGCAGGGGCCAGTGAAGTTCTGCTTGCCTCAGGTCAGCGCATTGCCGTGATGCAAGAGCTGCGCGGCACGCCAGAGCCCCCTTTGGCCGATCTTTTGGCCCGGCTTTCACCGGTTGATCTGGTGCTGATTGAAGGTTTCAAGCGCGAAGACCATCCAAAAGTTGAAGCTTTCCGCGCTGAGGCGGGCCATGCGCTGATGGCCCCAAAGAACAAGACTATTCGGGCCGTGGCCAGCGACACTCCGCTAGATCTGGACCGCCCGGTTTTCGACTTGGACGACACTGCCGGAATTGCCGACTTCATCCTCAAAGAGGTCGGTTTGTGAGCCTGTTCCAGACCTTTGCCATGGTGGATTGGTCTGGCGGAAACGACACCGGGCCGATCCCGCGCAAAGATGCGATTTGGGCCAGCATTGTGCGCGAAGGGCACGTTTTGCAACTCGAATACCTACGCAACAGGATGGTCGCAGAACAGTGGCTTGAGGCCCTGATCCGTACCGAGCTTGAGGCCGGTCGCCGCCTGTTTCTGGGGTTCGATTTCCCGTTTGGCTATCCGGCAGGGTTTGCCCGGGCGGTGACGGGTTCGGACGACCCTCTGGTTTTGTGGGACTGGTTCGAACGGCATATTGAGGATACGCCCAAGGCGAATAACCGATTTGATCTGGCAGGCCGGATCAACTTGAAATTTGGCGGAAAAGGCCCGTTCTGGATGAACGGTTTGCGTCGTGACATCGACGGTCTGCCACGCAGAAAAACGGACTATTCTAATCCTTTCCCGGACCGCCGCGATGTAGAAACCTTGGCCAGGGGCAGCTTTACCTGCTGGCAGATGGCAGGTGCGGGGGCTGTTGGCGGGCAGGTGATGATGGGGCTTCCGGTTCTGAACCGCCTCCGCCACCTTTTCGCGGGAAAGATCGCGGTCTGGCCGTTTGAAACACTGGATAAGCAAGTTGCTTTTGTAGAAATCTGGCCCTCGCTCAACTTAGGCAAACCTCCTCAGGGAAGGATCAAGGATGCCTGGCAGGTCGAACAGGTCGCCTTGACTCTGTCACGTTTGACAGAGCAGGAGTTGGATGCGCAATTGAATGTCTCAGCGGCAGAGGAAGGTTGGATATTGGGTGTAGCTCAGGACAAGCCGAACATAGCCCCGCCGCCATTGCGAAACGATTGTTTCGCGTTGCCTGCCGGGGTGGAGTGGACACCTGTAGACGAGGCGTTGGCCTATCTGCGCGACAGATTGCATCCGATCACGTCAGTGGAAACGCTTGAGCTGTCCAAGGCAAGTGGCCGCATTCTGGCCGAGGATGTGATCGCCCAACGCTCAAATCCGCCCCAGCCTAACACGGCAGTGGACGGGTTCGGGTTTGCGGGTCCCGTCCCGGAAGGCGCTCAGGTCATGCCGTTGATTGATGGGCGCGCGGCGGCGGGAATACCGTTTGATGGTCACGTGCCCGACGGCCTGGCTTTGCGTGTCCTGACGGGCGCAGCACTGCCTGATGGTGTGGACACGGTTATTCTGGAAGAGGATGTCACGGTCCAAGACGGCCATATTGCCTTCCGCGGCCCGCTGAAAAAAGGCGCGAACACGCGGCGCGCGGGCGAAGATGTGGTGGCAGGTGATGTGGCTTTGCCCGCCGGGCGTCGGTTAACTCCTGCCGATCTCGCGTTGCTGTCTGCTGTGGGTATCGCGCAGGTGAATGTGCGTCAGCCGTTGCGTGTGGCAGTGGTCTCGACCGGTGATGAGTTGATCGAACCCGGAGAAAGCGCAGGTCCGGGACAGATTTTCGATGCCAACCGCCCGATGCTGCTTTCGTTGATCGAACGCATGGGATTTGTGCCAGTTGACATGGGGCGTGTTGCAGATGATCGGAATGCTTTGAGGGACCGGTTGGATCAAGCCTCAGCACAGGCTGATGTGATCCTGACCAGCGGAGGCGCATCAGCAGGCGATGAAGATCATGTGTCCGCCTTGTTGCAAGGGGCGGGGGCGATGCAGCACTGGCGGATCGCGTTAAAGCCGGGGCGCCCACTGGCTTTGGGTTTGTGGTCAGGCGTGCCGGTGTTTGGCCTGCCGGGCAACCCGGTTGCTGCCATGGTCTGCACGTTGATCTTTGCGCGTCCTGCGCTGGGCTTGATGTCAGGCGGAGGCTGGACGGAACCGCAAGGGTTTGACGTTCCTGCCGCGTTCGAGAAACGCAAAAAACCGGGCCGCCGTGAATACTTGCGCGCCCGGATGCGCGATGGACGGGCCGAAGTGTTTCATTCGGAAGGCTCGGGCCGGATCAGTGGCCTCAGCTGGGCCGAAGGGCTGGTCGAAATCGAAGATGGCGCGCGGCAGATCAAACCGGGCGATACCGTGCGTTTCATACCGTATGGGAGCTTTGGTATTTGAGCATCGCGATTTCATCCGGCTTCGCTGATAACGAACGCGCGCAGGCAGCGGCGCTGTTCTGGCAGGCGTTTTCGGCCAAGCTGCATAAGGTCATGGGGCCAGATGAAAAGGGTTTGGCCTTCATTGAAATCGCTTTGAACCCGAATTTCGCGCTCGTCGCGCGCGATGACGCGGGTCATATGTTGGGGCTGGCGGGGTTCAAAACGCGCGACGGCGGTTTGGCTGGTGGCAGTATGTCTGATCTTGCCGGAACCTATGGCTGGTTCGGGGCCGTGTGGCGCGCCTGCATATTAAGCCTGCTGGAACGTGAACTGAAACCGGAGGTCTTTCAGATGGACGGAATATTTGTCGCTGCTGATGCCCGAGGCAGAGGTGTGGGTACGGCCCTTTTGAATGCCATTAAACAAGAGGCCCGCGATCAGGGCATGTCCGAGGTTCAGCTGGATGTGATCGATACCAACCCGCGCGCCCGGGCCTTGTACGAGCGCGAAGGGTTCCGGCCAGTGGGTGAGGAAAAAACCGGGCCGCTCAAATACCTCTTCGGCTTTAGCAGCGCGACCAAGATGTCTTGGCCGGTGGCACATTCCTAGTCGAAGGTTCCTGCCACGCGACCCAGCAACATAAAGGCCCTTGCAGTACGCGTTTCACCCAGCGCGCTGAGTTCCGCGTCGCTTGCGTTGGGTTCGAACTCGGCCATCATCTTGTCAAAACGGCGAAGAAAATGATGGGCAGCGTCGCGGAAAATCGGGTCCTGTTTCATCCGTGCTGCTGTCAGCGCCAGTGAGGACCTGTCGCGGACGCCTCCTAACGCGGCCACAGCGCGACCGCGTGTGCCTTGGGCGAATTGGCGCCAGATTTCTGGCCGGGCCATGTCGGGACGCAGGTCATCCATATAGATGCCTTCCTGGCTGAGCAGCGTCAGAACGTCCTGCGAGGCTTGCACAAGCTGCGCTGTCTTGCGGTCTTTCAGCGCGACGCGCAGGGCGTTGAACCCTTCGGTATCATCCTGCGTTTCCGGGAAGTTCAGAGCCCGGATGAAAATGGCTGTGCTGAGCGGCGGCGCGATGTCTTCCGCAGGCGTTCCCAGCTCCAGCGAGGTTTGGTCGCCAGGGGCAGAGGCCTGCGTCGCACTGGCGGTCGGACTGGTGCGCTTGGTTGAAAACGTCGCCAGCGCGTTTTCCGTTTTCCGGGTGGCCGCAGCGATCTCGTCCAGCTTTTTGCTCACAGCAGGTTCATAGGTGCTCGAGGCCCGCTGCTGCTGCGCCACATAGGCCTGCCGGATGGCATCAATCGCCGTTTGCAGCCGTGCGCTTTCTTCGCGCATGACCCGGCTGGCACGCATTGCCGTAGCTGCGACCCAGATCATGGCCACGGGCATAAACACCGCCAGAAAGGTAACGATGAACCCACCGTTTTGACCCTGTTCCGGAAGCACCAGAAAGACAACCGACACCACCAGCCAGATCAAGCTGAGCACCAGTGCGGCAATCTCAATTTCAGTCAAAGCCGGTGTCTTTGGGCGATCATAGATGCCCAGCGAGGTCGGTTTTTCAGTTTCCGGGTCAGGTTTGGGCCCCGACATTACATGCGCTCCGGTCAGGCGTACTCGATACTCAGAATTTCATAAGAACGCACGCCGCCGGGGGTGCGCACTTCAACACTGTCGCCTTCGTCCTTGCCAATCAGGGCACGGGCGATGGGGGATTTGATGTTCAGCAGACCGGCTTCAATATTGGCCTCGTACTCGCCAACGATCTGCCAGGTTTTCTCTTCATCAGTGTCTTCATCGACCAGGGTCACCTTTGCGCCGAACTTGACTGCCCCAGACAGCTTTGCCGGATCAATGACGTCGGCCAGCGACAGAATGCCTTCCAGCTCTTTGATGCGACCTTCGATGAAACCCTGCTTTTCACGGGCCGAGTGATACTCGGCGTTTTCCTTCAGGTCGCCCAACTCGCGTGCCGAAGCAATCGCTTCGATGATCGCCGGGCGTTCAACGGATTTGAGGTTCTTCAGCTCAGCCGCAAGCGCGGCATTGCCCGTAGGCGTCATCGGGATCTTTTCCATACTCTCTACGTCCACGTATAAATTGAGTCGCCCCGCCGCACGGAAGCGTCGGGGCGAATGTAGGGTTGGCAGTTACCTGACCCAAATACTGCGTGAATTGCAAGAGGGGACAGCAGTTGCAGCGATCAATTCGCGACTTCGCGCCGTCGTGTGGATTTTGGCTGCGGTCTGTGGCGATGATCAGGGTGCCGGGATCTGTGCCATCGCTGCGAAGGGGTGCAAAGCCACATCATCTCAATCATATTGTACAACCTCGAATTCGATACCGTTATCGTCACGGAAGTAAAACCTGCGCCCCGGTTCGTAATCCGCGTGGTTATGAGGCTCAAACCCTGCTTTTCGAACTTTGGCTTCGGTCGCATCGATATCTTCCACCAACACGCCCACATGATTGAGGCCGCCAACAACGTCATAGCTGCTGTTGGCCAGGGGTTTGGGGTCTTGCGGCGCATACAGCGCCAGATATGTATGCGTACTGCCCACATGGACAGTGTAGCCACCCAAGGTTGCCGGCCCTTCCCAGCGGGTTTTCCAGTCAAAGACCTGCTCCATCCATGCGGCTGAAGCCTGCGGGTCGCGGACAGTGAAGTTGGTGTGTTCAAGCGTTGCCATCATGGGATCTCCTGTTTTTAGGCTTGTCCCGACTCAAGCTAATTTCTAAACCTAACTTTAGGTCAAGGTATTTTTTTGAGGATGTGATGGCTGTTTCAGAAGGGCTGGCAATCGGTGCACTGGCCCGGCGTACCGGGCTGGCGGTGTCAGCTATCCGTTACTATGAGGCGCAGGGCTTGATCTCGCCATGGCGCAACTCGGGCGGACAGCGGCGCTATCAGCGCGCAGATATCCGACGGTTGAGCTTTGTGATGATTGCGCAGCAATTTGGTCTGACCCTGCCCGAAATCCGCGAGGTGCTGTCGGGTCTGCCTGGAAACCGCACCCCAACGCCGCAGGATTGGAAGGCCATAAGCGTGCAGTTGCGCGCTCATCTGGATCAGCGAATCGATACGCTGACGCGGTTGCGCGACAATTTGGATGGGTGCATCGGGTGTGGGTGTCTCAGCCTGCCAAAATGTGCGCTTTACAACCCCGATGACCGGGTAAAATCCAATGGTAGCGGTCCCAGGTATCTGATGGGGGACACACCAGAGGCTTGAAGTGTCGAATAGCGGCATTGTTACGCCGTGTTTCGATTGACCAAGGTCTTTGCAACCATGTAATCAGCCGTGAAACAAAATTGCGCCGACCGCATGTAGAAAGCGCCAATTCGGAAAGTTAGCTAAGGAGCCCGCGATGGCCGAGATTGAACGCGAAGCGATGGAATACGACGTGGTGATCGTGGGTGCAGGCCCCGCGGGCCTGTCGGCGGCCATCCGTCTGAAACAGCTGGATGCCGACCTGAACGTTGTTGTTCTGGAAAAAGGCTCGGAAGTTGGCGCGCATATCTTGTCGGGTGCGGTGCTTGATCCCTGCGGTCTGGACGCTCTGATCCCCGATTGGAAAGAAAAGGGCGCGCCGCTGAACGTGCCTGTGCACGAAGATAACTTTTACATGCTGGGCGAAGCCGGCAAGCTGCGTATCCCCAACTTCCCGATGCCGCCGCTGATGAACAACCACGGCAACTACATTGTCTCGATGGGCAATGTCTGCCGCTGGATGGCGGAACAGGCAGAAGAGCTTGGCGTTGAGATTTTCCCGGGCATGGCGTGTTCGGAACTGGTCTATGGCGAAAATGGCGAAGTCAAAGGCGTTGTCGCCGGTGTCTTTGGTCTGGAAGCTGACGGCTCGTACGGGCCTAACACTGAGCCGGGCATGGAGCTGCATGGTAAATATGTCTTCCTGTCGGAAGGCGTGCGCGGCTCGCTGTCCAAAGAAGTTATTGCCAAATACGATCTGCAAGCTGGCAAAGAAGTGCAGAAATACGGCGTTGGCATGAAAGAGATCTGGGAGATCGACCCGGCCAAGCACAAAGAAGGTTCGGTCACGCACACAATGGGTTGGCCGCTGGGCAGCAATGCGGGTGGTGGGTCGTTCATCTATCATCTTGAAAACAATCAGGTCTATGTCGGTTTCGTGGTTCACCTGAACTACAAGAACCCGCACCTGTATCCCTACATGGAATTCCAGCGCTTCAAGCACCATCCAATGGTGGCCGACCTGCTGAAAGGCGGCAAGCGCGTGGCCTATGGTGCGCGTGCGATCACCGAGGGCGGCTATCAGTCGATGCCTAAGCTGGTGGCACCGGGTGTGGCGCTTCTGGGTTGCTCGGCGGGCATGGTCAACGTGCCGCGCATCAAGGGTAACCACAACGCGATGCTGTCAGGTAAGGCTGCGGCAGAGGCCGCGTTCGACGCCATCAAGGCCGAGCGTTCGGGTGATGAGCTGGCCGCATACGAGACCGAAGTGCGCGATGGTCCCATCGGCAGCGACTTGAAGAAGGTCCGCAACGTAAAACCAATCTGGTCGAAATGGGGTCTGACCGCATCGCTGATGCTGGGCGGTCTGGACATGTGGACCAACACGCTGGGCTTCTCGCTGTTCGGGACGGTCGGACACGGCAAAAACGATGCAGACTCGACCGAAGATGCAAGCAAGCACCAGCCCATCGACTACCCGAAGCCCGACGGTGTGCTGTCGTTTGATCGCCTGACCAACGTGTCCTTCGCCGCGACCAATCACGAGGAAAGCCAGCCTTGCCACCTGCGCCTGGCCGACCCCGAAGTGCCGGTCAAGGTCAACCTGCCCAAGTTTGACGAACCAGCGCAGCGCTATTGCCCGGCTGGCGTTTACGAGGTGGTCGAGGATGAAACGGCGGGCCCGCGATTCGTCATCAACTTCCAAAACTGCGTGCACTGCAAAACCTGCGACATCAAGGACCCAAGCCAAAACATCACTTGGACCACGCCGCAGGGTGGGGACGGTCCGAACTATCCCAACATGTAAGCAAAAAACTGGGCACTGGCAGGGTCGTGAAGGCTCTGCCATTGCCTCTTGCCAGCCAAAGCCCTAGCTTGTTTGTCAGTCAACGATAGCAAGGCAGGATTTCGGTGGTTTCCCTGGTTCGTCGCGCGGCTCTGTCCGTGCTGCTCATGTCGTCGGTCGCAGTCCCGGCATTCTCAGACTCGGGCGCAGGGTCGTATCTGGCCGGGCGGCAGGCAATTTACGAAAGTGATTATACCGCTGCCGAGCGGTACTATGCACAGGCGCTGAAGTTCGATTCACAGAACCCGTTGCTTTTGGAAAGCGTTGTGGTGGCACGCCTTGCGCTTGGCGAGATTGAACGTGCCTTACCTGTTGCTGAGCAGATCGAAGAAGCGAACCTGCCCAGCCAGGCCGCGCGCATGGCGATTGCGGCCAATTTGGTTGCAGATGGCAAGTATGACGTCCTTTTAACGCGCAATCCGGAAACTCAGGGCGTTGGACCGCTGGTGGACGGGTTGATGGTCGCCTGGGCCCATTTGGGCCAGGGTGAAATGACCAAGGCGATGCAGCAGTTCGATACGGTAGCCACGCAAGACGGCCTGAAAGAGTTTGCGTTGTATCACAAGGCCATGGCATTGGCCTCGATCGGCGATTTTGAAGGGGCCGAGGCCATCTTTGCAGACAATGACGGTGCGGTGGCGCGTTTTACGCGTCGGGCGGCTTTGGCGCGAGCCGAAGTGCTGTCCCAGCTGGATCAGAACGAAGACGCCCTTCAGTTTCTTGAGGACGTATTTGTTGCTGGTAGCGACCCGACCATCGAAACCTACACCAGCCAGCTGGAGGCGGGTGAAACACTCCCCTTCACCCATGCCCGCTCGGCGCGGGATGGCATGGCCGAGATTTTCTTTACCGTTGGTGCCGCGCTGAACTCTGAGGCGTCGCCGGACTACGTTCTGCTCTATACACGATTGGCCAGTTTTCTACGCCCTGACCACGTGGATGCCATTCTGTTGAGCGCCGATCTTCTGGATCAACTGGAGCAATATGATCTGGCGGTTGCGGCCTATCGTATGGTCCCTGCGGACAGCAACGATCATCACGCGGCCGAGTTGGGTCGGGCCGAGGTTCTGGACCGCTCAGGCAAAACCGATGCCGCCGTTGAGGTTTTGCAAAACCTTGCAGCACAAGACCCTGACCTTCCGGGTGTGCACGTGGCTTTGGCCGATCTGCAGCGACGTCAGGAAAACTATCAGGCGGCAGTGACGTCTTATGACACGGCAATCGGGCTGACGGACAACGCAGCAGGCGGCAACTGGTTCTTGCACTATGCCCGTGGCATCAGCCATGAGCGGCTGAAACAGTGGGATCAGGCCGAAGCTGACTTCCGACGAGCACTTGAGCTGAACCCTGATCAGCCGCAGGTTCTGAACTATCTGGGCTATTCGCTTGTCGAGCGTAAAGAGAAATTGGACGAGGCGCTGGACATGATCCAGCGTGCCGTCGCGGCCCGCCCGGACAGTGGCTACATCGTCGACAGCTTGGGCTGGGTCCTGTTCCGTCTGGGTCGTTATGACGAAGCGGTCGAACAGATGGAGCGCGCTGTTGAGCTGATGCCTGTCGATCCGGTGGTGAACGACCATCTTGGCGATGTCTACTGGGCCGTAGGCCGTGCGCGCGAGGCTGAATTCCAGTGGAAACGGGCGCTGTCCTTCATTGATCCCGAGGATATGGATGGTGAAGCCGACCCAGAGCGCATTCGCCGCAAGATCGAAGTTGGGCTGGATGCCGTTTTGGCCGAAGAAGGTGCAGAGCCTTTGAAGGTCGCTAATGGAAATTAAGGCGTTTGCGCCAGCCAAGATCAACCTGACCCTACATGTGACCGGCCGCCGGACAGATGGCTATCACCTGTTGGATTCATTGGTGGTTTTTGCTGATTTGGGCGATCAACTGACGTTCAAACCCGGCCCCGCATTGTCCATGGATGTACGCGGCGAGTTTGCCGATGGCGTCCCCGCGGACAGCCGCAATCTGGTGTGGAAAGCTGCCGAAGGTGTGGGTTGGACCGGGCATATCGATCTCAGCAAGTCCTTGCCCCACGGAGCGGGCATTGGGGGCGGCTCGTCAGATGCTGCGGCCACGCTTGGGGCTTTGGCTGGGCAGGGTTATGACGCTCCGCCGGACCTGCCCCTGTCACTTGGGGCAGATGTGCCCGTCTGTCAGGAAGGCCGAGCGATCAGAATGCAGGGCATTGGTGATCAACTGGGTGCTGTAAACCTTCCGCCCTTGCCCGCGTTGTTGGTCAACCCGAATGTGCATGTGCCAACTGGGGCCGTTTTCAAGGCACTGGCCAGCAGAGACAATCCGCGGATGCCTGAGCATATCCCTGAGTTTCAAAACGCCACCGACTGCGCCTTGTGGCTAAGCGATCAGCGTAACGATTTGGAAGTGCCCGCCACGGGCGCTGCGCACAAGATTGAACAGGTTCTGGACACACTGCAAACGACAAATCGCGCCCTCATCGCGCGTATGTCGGGGTCAGGGTCAACCTGCTTTGCGCTGTATCCGACGATGAAAGACGCGCATTTCGCAGCCTATGAGATCGGCGCAGCGTATCCTGATTGGTGGTGCCGCGCCACTCAGCTTAATTGAGACGCGAGACCACGTAGTCTGCCAGTTCACGCAGCAGGCTGCGAATTTCGTGATCCGGCAACACATCCAGCGACGCCTTGGCCTTGTTCGCCCAACCCAAGGCGTCCTGCCGGGTCTCTTCCAGCGTGGCGTATTTGCCCATCAAGCGCAGCGCATGATCCAGATCGCCCTCCTGTTGACGGCCTTTTTCAATCGTCCGCTCCCAGAATGCGCGCTCGTCCGGTGTTGCTTGGGCCACGGCTTTGATCACCGGTAGGGTCAGCTTGCGCTCGCGGAAATCATCGCCCACGTTCTTTCCGGTTGCTTTGCTGTCGCCCTGATAGTCCAGCAGGTCGTCTGCGATCTGGAAGGCAATCCCCAATGAATCGCCGTAATCGAACAGAGCTTTAACTTGTTCTTCCGAAGCGCCAGCGATCACACCACCCACTTCGGTTGCGGCGGAAAACAGGGCGGCTGTCTTGCCGCGAACGACCTGCAGATAGACGCTCTCATCCGTACGCAGATCGGTAGCTGCTGTCATCTGCAGCACTTCGCCTTCGGCAATCGTGGCCGAGGCGTTGGCCAGAATGTCCAGCACCCGCAGCGAGCCGGTTTCGACCATCAGCTGGAAGCTGCGTGAAAACAGGTAATCGCCGACCAGAACGCTGGATTTGTTGTCCCACAGCAAATTTGCAGTGGGACGACCGCGCCGTTGGGCGCTTTCGTCTACCACATCGTCATGCAGCAGCGTCGCGGTATGGATAAATTCGACCGTGGCCGCAAGCCGCACATGGTGATCACCGGTATACCCAAACAAGCGCGCCGTCGCCAATGTCAGCATCGGACGCAGTCGCTTTCCGCCCGCTTCCACAAGATGTTGTGTCACCTCTGGGATTCGTGGCGCATGGTCCGACGCCATCCGCGTGCGGATCAGGCCGTTCACGGCCTCCATCTCGCCCGCCAACAATTCGGCGAGGCGCTCATGCGGTTTTGAAATCATGTCGACGGTCATCACACTCCTGATACAAGGCTCGACTTCCGCCTCGCCTTGCCCTTACATCCATCCCCATGAAAGAACTATTGCGCAGTACCGATCCGACAATCCTGGCCTTTGCATCCGCTCTTCTTGAAGGCGAGGATATAGACTGCTTTCAGATGGACGTAAATATGAGCATCCTCGAAGGTGGTATCGGAATCTTTCCGCGCCGCCTGATGGTGCGGTCCGAAGATCTGACTCGCGCCGAACGTGTGATGCGCGATAACGAGATTCCGCTGGGCCGATGACCCGCTTTGAAGACAAAGAACTGACCCGTAACAATTTCCTGGGTGGCCGGGTTCGACTGCTGCAACCCGAAGCCGGTTATCGCGCTGGCGTAGACCCCGTTTTTCTGGCCGCGTCAGTGCCTGCCCGGACCGGCCAGTCGGTGTTAGAGCTGGGCTGTGGCGCGGGGGCCGCTATTCTGTGCCTGTCCGCTCGGGTGCCGGGTCTGAAGCTGACCGGGGTCGAGTTACAGCCCGCCTATGCAGATTTGGCGCGTCGGAACGCAGAAATGAACGGTGTAGATCTGGATTTGGTCGAAGCAGACCTGACAGCTTTGCCAACAGCCATTCGGCAGCGTCAGTTCGATCACGTCATTGCCAATCCCCCCTATTACCGCGCCGGAGCACATAGTCGCGCCAACGACACCGGCCGCAGCATCGCGTTGGGAGAAGACACACCTTTGCAGGACTGGATTTCAGTGGCGGCCAAACGTCTGGCTCCGCAAGGGTATCTGCATATGATCCAAAAGGCAGATCGCCTGCCGGATATGATAGTGGCCTGCACGGGCAGGCTGGGGTCGGTTGAAGTGTTGCCTCTTAGTGCACGTACAGGTCGTGAGGCCGAACTGGTGATTTTACGGGCGCGCAAAGGCGGTCGTGCGGCATTTCGCCTCCACGCACCTTTGATTCTGCACAAGGGTGAACGCCATGAAATGGATGGTGAAAGCTATACCGAGCAGGTTTCTGCGGTGCTTCGGCAAGCCGCCCCATTGCCCCGGTTCTGACGTCAATCGGCAATGACCAGCCGATTTTGTCGGATTTATTACAGATTCTGTGCTTGTGCAGCGTGACAGGGTGGAAACGATGTGGTCAACTTCTTACGTGAACTACAGACACGTAAACAAGGAGGATCGCAATGAGCGTGAGCGCACATCTGACGGAACTGAAGAAAAAGCACGAATCTCTCGGTCTCGAAGTGGAACAAGCCCAACGCTCGCCGGGCATTGATGATCTCCATATTGCTCAGTTGAAGAAACAAAAGCTTAAACTGAAGGAAGAGATCGAACGCCTGTCTGCCTAAGATTTCAGGCTGGCGCGGGCCGCGATCAGGGCCCCGCCGGTGATCAACAAGGCCGCGATCGCAAGCCCCCAGGATGGGGCGGCGATCCCGGCCACAACCAAAGCCAGCGTTGACAACAAAGGGGCCGCGTAAGACGAGGTTCCCAGCATTTGAATGTCGCCTTGCTTGACCCCGATGTCCCACACATAGAATGCAAGCCCGACAGGCCCAAGGCCAAGCGCCAGAACCGAGGCCCAGCCAAGGGGCGTTACCGGAAACACTGTGTCTTCCAAAGCCACATGCAGCAGGCCAGATGCCAGCGCGGCTGCTAGGCAAAACACTGCGACCGAACTGGTGGGCGTGTCGCCCAGCTTGCGGGACAGAACGGAATAGCCTGACCATGTCAGAGCGCAGAGCAACGCAAGTGCATATCCGGGCAAGTGTTGGGCCTGAAAGCCTGCACCGCCGCCACCCGCGATAATTACGGCGGCCCCTGCAAATCCAAGACAGGCCCCGATCATATGCCCAACACGTAGATGTTCGCCCGGCAGCAATCCCGACATGAGCACGATGAGCAAAGGCCAGAGATAGGCGATCAGCCCAGCCTCGGCAGCTGGGGCCATGCGCAGGGCGGAAAAGTAAAGGGCGTGATACCCGAACAGACCCAAGGCTCCAAACAAGTAGGTGGTCCAGGGAACGCGTTTCAAACTGCTCAACCCGCCCGTGGCAGCGGCCCAGATCAATCCAAGCGTGCCACCAATCGTAAAACAGATTGTGTTCAGCAATAGGGGCGGCGTGGGAGCAGAGCCGACCGTGAACAAAGCCAGCAAAGCCCAAAGCAAGACGGCCACAAAACCGATGGCCGTTGCGCGCATTTTGGTCATCGGTTGGAAACCTCTTCAATCGGTATGATCTTGAACTCATCCGATATATGCGCGGTTTTTTCAATCTCGGTCAGGAACCAATCGCGAAACGCCGCGATCTGAGGTTTCTTCTCGGCCCCTGGAAGACAAAGAAACCGGAAACGCCCCTGTGTTTCCAAAGCCACCTTGAACGGGGCGACCAAACGGCCTTCGGTCAAGTCCTTGAGAATCATGGCGCGTCGTCCAAGCGCCACGCCAACTCCTGCGACGGCGGCATCAATCGCGTGATCGGCATTTGAAAAATGCGCGCCATGGGTCGGGGTGAAATCGATCCCTACTGCACGGAACCAAGCGGGCCAGTCGCAGGGCGGGGTCAGGAAATTGATCGAATCGTCATGGATCAACGGGGCGTGCCGCAAGCTTTCCGGAGTGTCGAATTGTTCTGCCAGTTCCGGTGTCATGACCGGGGTCAGCCATTCCTTTCGCACAGGGACGGAATACAGCCCTTCGTCAGCGGAATTGCCAAAGCGGATGGCGACATCCACATCGTCCCGCTCAAGGTCCATATTGCGCAGAGTGGCCGAGAACTTCAGATCGATCTCAGGGTGTGCGCGGGCAAACTCGTAAAGCCGCGGTGCCAGCCATTTGGCTGTTAGTGCGGGACCGGCGGTCACAGTCAGGCTGGTGTCATCTTCCTGCCTGCGCACGGCGCGCCAAGCGGCTTGCAATGTAGCAAAGCCTTCGGCAGCACCAGGTGCCAGAGCGCGCCCGGCCTCTGTCAGCTCTACGGCCCGATTCAGGCGGCGAAACAACGGTCGGCCCAGATGTTCCTCAAGCGACTTGATCTGAAAGGACAGGGCCGCTGGCGTCACATGCAGCTCCGCCGCGGCTTTTGCGAAAGACATATGCCGGGCCGCGGCGTCAAACGCACGGAGCGCGGTAAGCGGGGGAAGATAGTCACTCATAGTGAAGTAAATCTTAACTGAACACCCAAGAAAGCTCGTTTGTAGCTTTACCACGTAACCCTCATATTCATCTCAGGTCAAACAAAACTGATTTGAATAGGAGACGGCCATGATCGAGATGACGACAAATCCCGCCGCCCAGATGGCGATCCTGCGCGCTCACCAAGAACGCAGCCGTGTGGTTTGGCAGTTTTGGAAACGTATTTTCGGTTCCCGCTGATCGCAGCGCGCGCGATCTTACGGGATAAAAAAGGGCCGGTCCAAAAGGACCGGCCCTTTTTTTCTTCTGATCAATGGATCAGACGAAGAACTGCGCACCGTTGGCCGAGATGGTCGAGCCATTGATGAACTGCGAATCGTCCGAGGCCAGGAACGCCACGCAACGTGCGATTTCCTCGGGTTCACCCAGGCGACCGGCCGGGATCTGGCCGATGATGGATTCGCGCACTTTCTCGGGCACCGCCATAACCATTTCGGTTGCAATGTAGCCGGGGCAGATCGCGTTTGCTGTGATGCCAGCCCGCGCACCTTCTTGCGCCAACGATTTCACGATGCCCAGATCACCTGCTTTTGTTGCAGCATAGTTCACTTGTGCGAACTGACCCTTCTGGCCGTTGATCGAGCTGATGACGATCACGCGACCAAACTTGCGCTCGCGCATGCCAGGCCAGACGGGGTGCACGGTGTTGAACACGCCGGTCAGGTTGGTGTCGATCACGTCTTTCCACTGATCGGGCGTCATTTTGTGAAACGGTGCGTCACGCGTGATACCCGCGTTGGCGACAACGATGTCGATGGGGCCAACCTCGGCTTCGACTTTTTCGATGCCTGCTTTGGATTCGTCATAATCAGCGACGTTCCACTTATAGGTCTTGATACCTGTTTCTTCGGTGAATTTCGCGGCGGCTTCGTCATTGCCTGCATAGGTGGCGGCAACATTGTATCCTTCGGCTTTGAGCGCCTTGGAAATTGCTGCGCCAATGCCGCGGGAACCGCCGGTGACGAGTGCTGTACGTGCCATTTATGACTCCTTCAATTTTAGTCGTCTTGGTAATGCTGTTACTCTGAGAGGTGATCGTGCGCAATATTGTTTCGTCGTGGATCTGATTTTTTCGGGTGGCAATATCGTCGCATCCAAGGGGTATGAGCCTTTTGTAACAAAAAAGGGCGTCCGACGGACGCCCTTTGATATTTGGGTTTCAGTGCACTTAGTCGCGCTCCACACACAGCGCGACACCCATGCCGCCACCGATGCAGAGGGTCGCCAGACCCTTCTTGGCATCCCGGCGCTTCATTTCGAACAGAAGCGTGTTCAGGACACGGCAGCCCGACGCGCCGATCGGGTGGCCAATGGCGATAGCGCCGCCGTTGACGTTTACGATCGACGGATCCCAGCCCATGTCCTTGTTCACGGCGCAGGCTTGCGCAGCAAAGGCTTCGTTGGCCTCAACCAAATCCAGATCGTCAACCGACCAGCCCGCCTTTTCCAGCGCCTTGCGCGAGGCGTAGATCGGACCGACACCCATGATCGACGGGTCCAGACCGGCGGTTGCGTAGGACGCGATGCGGGCCAAAGGCTCAATCCCACGTTTCTCGGCATTTTCAGCGGACATCAGCAGGGTCGCCGCCGCGCCGTCATTCAGGCCGGAAGCGTTCGCCGCAGTAACCGAACCATCCTTGGTGAAGGCTGGGCGCAGTTTGGCCATGGCTTCCATGGTTGCGCCGTGGCGGATGTATTCGTCCTTGTCCATCACGATATCGCCCTTGCGGGTCTTGATGGTGAAGGGCACGATCTCATCCGCGAACTTGCCTGCCTTCTGGGCGGCTTCGGCCTTATTCTGTGAAGCAACAGCAAATTCATCCTGCATGTCGCGGCTGATCTGCCATTTTTCGGCAACGTTCTCGGCCGTTTGACCCATGTGATAGCCGTTGAAGGCGTCCCACAGACCGTCGCGGATCATGGTGTCGATGTACTTCATGTCACCCATCTTGTGGCCTGCACGCAAAGCGGCGGCGTGGGGTGAAAGGGTCATGTTTTCCTGGCCACCTGCGGCAACGATCTCAGCGTCACCCAACTGGATATGCTGGGCACCCAGCGCGACAGCGCGCAGACCCGATCCACACACTTGGTTGATGCCCCAGGCTGCGCTTTCCTGCGGCAAACCGGCATTGATGTGCGCCTGGCGTGCAGGGTTCTGTCCTTGGGCGGCTGTCAGAACCTGACCCATGATGGTTTCGCTAACCTCGCCTTTGTCCACGCCGGCACGTTCGACAACAGCTTCCAGGACGGCGGCGCCCAGATCATGTGCTGGGGTGTTCGCAAACGAACCACTGAAGCTGCCGACACCTGTACGTGCGGCGGATGCGATTACTACGTTGGTCATATGATCAGTCCTTTACCGTCATGGGCCAGCGGAAGTTCTGACGGCGCAGGTCGAGAGGAGCCCCCCGAAACAAGAGCGCCCCGTGTTCCCCGCTCAAGTACTCATGCAATAGCGTAATGCTGCACTTGCAGCAACGGACAGCTTGTCTCAGCGTTGAAAATGCACGATTTTTGCCGACTGACCAAAGGTCAACTTCCTGTTTTTGAAACGCTTTCCTGTCTCCAGGGGGCAGCGACACTTGGCGCGCCAAACAGGTAGCCTTGCAGGCAATCCACGCCGCTGGACGTCAAAAACGCGGCGTCGTCCTGTGTTTCAACCGATTCGGCGGTGATCAGAATTTCAAATTCACGGGCGACAGCGATCAGAGCGCGCACCAGTGTCTGATTGTCGGGATTGTTGCTGATCCCCCTGACAAACTGCCCATCAATCTTGGCGGCATCGAACAAGAACTCGCGAAAATGGCGAAAGCAAAAATTACTGGCACCGAAATCGTCTAATGCAAAGGCAATGCCGCGATCCTGCAAGCGGTCCATGAAATCGATGACCAGTTCCGGCACTTGCATGGCCGAACTTTCCGAAATTTCAAGGATTAGCCGTTCGCCCAGTGCGGCGTCACGCTTTAAGAACCGATCCAGGGTCGCCGACCACCTGGAATACCCGATCGAGCGGGCGGACATGTTGATCGAAAGCCTAATCCCGGGGTTTCTCACCAGTGTGCGCAACCCAAATTCCAGCGCAACGCAATCCAGATCCCGGCCAATCGGGGTGTTTTCGAGTTGCGGCATGAACTCGCGTGCGGGAATAACCCGCCCTGTTTCGTCCAGCACACGAATGAACCCTTCATAAAACGCAACACTATTGGGGGCGTTTGCTTGCACGACCGGTTGAAATGCCAGCTTGCACTGTTTGTGCTTCACCGCTTCGGTTGCCATCTGAACAATCGAACGATCACGTGTCGACACCGCAGCGTTCAGCGGGCTTTCTGACCCATCGGGCAAATTCGCGTGTTTCTTGTTTCCCATAGCGCCGATTCCCATCAGCCCGTGACAGACGGTATGTCCGGGGCAGGTGTTTCGACACAGTTTCGAGGTAAACAGATGAATCTGCGGTTAAGGAGCCAGTAGATTCAGGATTTATCGAGAGATGCTCCAGGCGCGGGCAAGGGACGAAGCCGCACTCAGCACCGCTCCTACTACGCCTGTAACCATCAAAGCAAAGCCCAAAGCGATCCATGCCGGTGCAGTGCTGTTCAACGCTGTAATCATCGCGAGCAAAAGGCCGGACAAACCGACATAGGTTGAAAGGACTGCCAAACGGTTCATTCCGACCCTCGTTCACTCTTTGATTACAGATGAGTTTCGATATGGCCCCCAAAGCCTGAATTTCAAGAGCGAAGGGTGTGCGCTCGCTGGTGTCAGACCTGCTCTGCCTGTCCAGTGGGCAGTTTTTCGTCGAAACGCTCAAACCCGGGCGTTCCGCGATCTTCCGGATGACGGACCAGGTGTTTGGCTTTGATCTGTTCCGAGCTGTCGCGGCTGCCATCGTGGCTGTATCCCGGCGGGGCAAAGCAATACCCAAGCCGTTGACGTAGTGTCAGACCGGGCTGGGTCGCGTCACGCCAGATGCCGACCCATTCGTGAAAGGCCACGCGCAGCGGGTTGAATGTGCCGATATTGTGAACCAGTCCGAAATCGACACGGTCGTTTTCCTGCTCTGGGACAAAGGTCCCGAACATCTTGTCCCAGATGATGAAGACGCCTGCATAATTGCAATCCAGATAGCGTGCATTCCGGCCGTGATGGGCGCGGTGGTGACTGGGGGTGTTCATAACGGCCTCGAACCAGCGGGGCATCTTTCCGATGGCCTCGGTGTGAATCCAGAACTGATAGATCAGGTTCAATCCACCGACAAACAGAACCATGGCCGGATGGAACCCGATCAGGATCAATGGCGCGCGCACGACCATCATCAGCGTGAAAGTATAAGTCCACGGCTGCCGCAAAGCGGTGGTCAGGTTGTAATGCTGTGAGCTGTGGTGATTGACGTGGTTTGCCCAAACCCAGCGGATGCGGTGGCCAAAACGGTGCACCCAGTAATAACGGAAATCGTCCAGCACAAAGCACAGAATGATCACCGGGATCGACGTGCCGAGATCCAGCGGTGTGATCTGCCACAGCCACATGAAAAAGCCATACGCAATGAAGCCCAGCAGAAACCCGGACGCGATATTACCTGCGCCCATGATGAGCGAGGTTACTGCATCACGCGTTTCGTATCTCCCGCCTTTGCCTTTGACGGCGATCCACAAAAATTCCGCCAAAATCGCGGCCACAAAAAAGGGAACCGCCCACTGAACGGCATCGGGGAAACTGATCTGGTCGGTCATTCGGGCTCCATCAGGTGACGCCAGTGGGCGCGCTCTATTTCGTCCAGGTGGATAAGAGTGCCGGGGGTGCCGAAGTCGTGAAACTGGATTTCAAAGCCTTCGGGGTGTTCGATCCAATCGAAATCCAGCAAGTGCCGGGCCACAGTGTCGGCACCGAAGGACCACAGCAGCCCTGCGCCGGATTCGGTACGCACCAGTGCCGCGTGGCGGTCATTCGAGATCGTGACATCAATGATGGTGTCGTCGGGTGCATGCCGCAGCCATTGCGCGCGTGCGGTTTCGGGTGTCAGCACAAAAGGTTCTGAGCGGCCCGTCAGATGCAAAAGCAAAGTGATTCCGGCGATTCCTCCGACCACCAGAACCAATAGTATTTCCAACGGCATCCCATCCTCCTGCGGACACCCTGCAAAGACGCGTTGGGGCTGTCAAAGGTGGCGTTGCGTCAGGTACGTTCCAGACGTTCCAGAACTTCGTACTGAACAACACGTTGGACAAAGGGCACCAGCCCATCAGGGCCTGATGCCCGATCCTTGAGGTGAATGCAGATATCCGGACGACGGGCGGCAATGATGCCAACCATCTCTCCGCGAATCGTGTCATCCAGACCTGCCCCCAAAATGGCGCAGGTGATCCGAGGTTCGGCATCCAACTGCTTTCGAACTTCGTCGGTGTCATGCGCGCCCAGCCATTGAATCGGCAAGTGATCCAGTTGTCTGGCCACATCGCCGATCACGTTTGGCAGCTTCCCAATCAAAAGAACCACCGGTTTCATCGCAGCCTCCTTCCCACAAGGTTACAAACGAAAACCGACCCATTTGGGCCGGTTTAAGTGTAGCACAAACAGGGGAAAGCTGCGCAGGCGTCAGCTATTGGCTTCCACAAGCGTCGAAATAATTGCTTTGGCGCTGTCCGAATTCCATTCAGCATCGCCAATCAGGCGGGCAATTTCCTGACCTTCAGGGTCCAGGATGACTGTAATGGGCAGCGCGATCACGCCGAATTCCCGTGCAGCAGCCGAGCTTGGGTCCTGATGACGCGGGAGGTTTTCGATGCCATTTTCTTCAAAGAACTTGGTGATCCCGGCAGGAGAGTTGCGACCGGTGGCCAGTGTCAGGACCTGAAACTTGTCGCCTCCGAACTCTTCCTGAAGCTCCGCGATCTGAGGCATTTCCTTGCGGCACGGCGCGCACCATGTGGCCCAGAAGTTCAGCAGCACATACTTGCCCTCGTAGTCCGCAAGCGTACCGACACCGCCATCATCTTCCAACTGGAATTCGATGGATTTGGCGGGTTTCGGTTCCTTGTGCAGGATCAGGCGTTTCAGGCTGTTTTCCCGCAGGGGGGCAAGCGTTTCCGCATCGGTCGCCAAAGCGGCGTTTGCACCCAGCGCAAGGGCCATATAAAGGGGGATCAGACGAAATAGGCGCATATCAACTCCGGGTTTTCTTACATGACCGATCAATCCTCGAACCAGATGTGGGGCGGCCGCTTTGCCGCCGGTCCAGACGCGATCATGGAGGCAATCAATGCCTCGATCGGGTTCGATCAGCGGATGGCAGCCCAGGACATCGCAGGCTCGCGCGCCCATGCCGCCATGCTGGCTGCCACAGGCGTCATAAGTGATAGTGACGCCGAGGCTATTCGGGAAGGGCTGCTCACCGTTTTGTCAGAAATCCAGAACGGTGAATTTCAGTTTTCGACCGCACTGGAAGACATTCACATGAATGTCGAGGCGCGCCTGAAAGAGGTGATTGGTGAGCCCGCTGGCCGTTTGCACACAGGCCGTTCGCGCAATGACCAGGTGGCGACCGATTTCAAACTTTGGGTACGGGATCAATTTGACGCGGCCGAATCGGGCCTTTCGGCCCTGATCCGCGCGCTTTTGGCGCAGGCCCAGGCCGGGGCCGATTGGGTGATGCCCGGTTTCACGCACCTGCAAACCGCGCAGCCGGTGACATGGGGCCACCATATGATGGCCTATGTCGAGATGTTTGGCCGTGACTTGTCCCGCGTTCGCGACGCCCGTGCGCGCATGAATGAATCTCCGCTGGGTGCTGCGGCACTGGCCGGAACGTCGTTCCCCATTGACCGCCACATGACGGCCGAGGCGCTGGGCTTCGACCGCCCTGCCGCAAACTCGTTGGATGCTGTCAGCGACCGCGACTTTGCCTTGGAGTTCCTTTCGACCGCGTCGATCTGCGCCGTCCACCTGTCTCGTTTTGCCGAGGAGCTTGTGATCTGGTCGTCTGCTCAGTTTCGTTTTGTGACGCTATCCGACCGCTTCTCGACTGGCTCGTCGATCATGCCGCAGAAGAAGAACCCTGACGCGGCCGAGCTGATCCGCGCCAAGGTCGGGCGTATCTTTGGGGCCAACACGGCGCTGATGATGGTAATGAAGGGCCTGCCGCTGGCCTATTCCAAGGACATGCAGGAAGACAAAGAACAGGTCTTTGACGCTGCCGATAACTGGATGCTGGCGCTGGCTGCGATGGAAGGCATGGTGAAGGATTTGACCGCCAACAGGGACAGCCTGGCAGCGGCTGCGGGGTCCGGTTTCTCGACCGCCACCGATCTGGCTGACTGGTTGGTAAGGGTTCTGGGCCTGCCATTCCGAGATGCGCACCATGTAACCGGGTCGCTGGTGGCCATGGCCGAAAGCAAAGGCTGCGATCTGCCTGATCTGACGCTGGAGGATATGCAATCGGTTCACGCAGATATCACCGATGACGTCTATTCTGTTCTTACCGTGCAAAACTCGGTAAACTCGCGCCAGTCTTACGGCGGCACGGCCCCTGATCAGGTGCGTGCCCAGATCGAACGATGGAAGGCGATGGTGTGATGACAGCTGTTCGTGTGGTGGCGATCGTGGTATCCGGCCTGATACTGGCCGGATGCGGGGCCGATGGTGAGCCGTCGCAGCCCACAGCAGTTCAACCAACGGCCAGCGCGACGATTGGGGTTGGTACCAGCGGGACCTATGTTGCAGGGGGTGTTGGCCTTAGCCGTGGGCCGTTGGGTATTTATCTGGGGTTCTGAACCCTTTTGCGTTGTACACTCGGGTCCAATACCCCAATTAGGGCGCGTGCAAAAACGCGCTGATCCTCTCAACGAAAAGACACTGACATGAGAACAGTTGGACTGATTTTGGCATTTGCGGCGCTGGCGGCATGTGAACCCTCATCCGCGCGACGCCCCGAACCTTCGGCAGAACCCAAGCAATCTGGCAGCAGCATTTCAATCTCTGGCTATGGCCGTGTGGGTGTTTCCACCTCAAATTAACAAGGACGCTGAGTGCGGAATCCATTGATCCGCAGTTGCCTTCTGGTCTAAGCGCGCGGGTATGGATCATTTTCTCTACCGCGACGGCGCGCTTTTCGCCGAGGATGTCCCTGTTTCCGAAATCGCTGCAGCGGTCGGAACCCCTTTTTACGTCTATTCGACGGCGACACTACAGCGGCACTTCAAGCTGTTTGATGACGCGCTGGACGGCACTGATCATCTGGTCTGCTACGCGATGAAAGCGGCCAGCAACCAGGCCATTTTGAAGACCCTGGCGCAAGCCGGTGCAGGTATGGATGTGGTCTCGGGCGGGGAGTATTTGCGCGCCAAAGCCGCAGGCGTTCCAGGCGACAAGATCGTCTTTTCGGGTGTTGGCAAAACGGCCGACGAGATTCGCACCGCGCTGACAGGTGGAATCCGCCAGTTCAACGTCGAATCCGAGCCAGAGATGGACGTGATCAACGCGGTCGCACTAGAGCTGGGCGTTGTTGCGCCGATCACTGTTCGGGTGAACCCTGACGTGGATGCCAAGACCCACGCCAAGATCGCGACCGGCAAGTCCGAGAACAAGTTTGGCATTCCGATTGCACGCGCGTCCGAGGTTTATGCACATGCTGCCAACCTGCCGGGGCTGGAGGTGATCGGCATCGACGTCCATATCGGCTCGCAATTGACCGAACTTGAGCCGTTCGAGTTGGCCTATTCCAAGGTAGCAGAGCTAACCGAACAGTTGCGCGCTGAAGGTCACAACATCCGCCGCCTCGATCTTGGGGGCGGGTTGGGCATCCCCTACACCCGCTCGAATGACGCGCCGCCGTTGCCGGTGGAATATGGCGCCCTGATCAAGAAAACACTCGGCCATCTGGGCTGCGAGATCGAGATCGAGCCGGGCCGCCTGATCGCGGGCAATGCTGGGTTGATGGTCAGCAAGGTGATTTACGTGAAGTCTGGCGAAGGTCGCGATTTCCTGATCCTGGACGGGGCCATGAACGATCTGATCCGCCCGGCGATGTACGAGGCGCATCACGACATCGTTGCGGTACAGGAACCGGCGGCCGGGGTTGAACAGCAACCCTATGACATCGTGGGCCCCGTGTGCGAATCGGGGGATACCTTTGCCAAGCAGCGCAATATGCCGCCTTTGAAATCAGGGGATCTGATCGCCTTCCGCAGCGCAGGCGCTTATGGAGCGGTTATGGCCAGCGAATACAACACCCGCCCCCTGATCCCCGAAGTTTTGGTCAATGGTGATCAATTTGCAGTCATTCGTGAACGGCCAAGCTTTGACGAAATCATAAACCGCGATACCATACCTTCGTGGCTCTGATGCGATAACCGCGCGGGCCCAACCCCGGAGGCCCGCCGTGACCAACAGATCAAACCTGCCCATTCCGCGCCTGACCTTGTGGTTGACCCACATGGGCATGGTGGCTGAACAGGTATTGCGTGCGTTCTGGCCGCTGTTCTCGATCCTGATGGCCCTGCTTGCGGCGCTTATGCTGGGTCTGCAAGACCAATTTGCCGTTGAGGTCGTTTGGGGCGCGGGCGCGCTGTCGTTGATTGCGATCGTTTTGGCGGGTGTTTGGGGGTTGAGAAGAGTTAGCCTACCGTCTCGTGCGGATGCGCTCATGCGGTTGGATGAGACGCTGCCCGGTCGTCCGATCCAGGCCTTGATGGATGATCAGGCGATTGGGTCCACAGATCAGGACTCGGTCGCACTGTGGCAGGCCCACAAACACCGGATGGCGCAGCGCGCCGCAACTGCTGCACCCGCCAAACCTGACCTGCGGTTGGCGTCGCGTGATCCTTACGCGCTGCGCTATGCAGCGCTGTTGGCGTTTGTGGTGGCGGTTCTGTTTGGTTCTTTGTGGCGCGTAGGTTCGGTGGCCGATATGGCGCCCGGAACCGCAAATGCGGGGCAAGGCCCGACATGGGAAGGTTGGGTTGAACCCCCAAGATACACCGGCCTGCCAACGCTGTATCTTGCGGATCAAGCCGATACAGAGCTGTCAGTCCCGAAAGGCAGCCGCATTACCTTGCGGATGTATGGTGAGGTCGGCGCACATAGCCTGACCGAGAACAGTTCGACCTTGGGGACTGAGGCTGCAATCGATCCCGAACAGGAGTTCGTGGCTGAACGTTCAGGCCAAATGCGCATTGATGGCCCTGCAGGCCGCGAATGGGCCGTGCAAGTCATCGACGATGCAACACCAAAGATCGCCGTTGCCGGATCTGCCAAAGCCGAGGCGGGCGGGCAAATGAAGCTGCCCTATGTCGCCAGCGACGATTATGGCGTAGTCTCGGGATCAGCCCGGATCGAATTGGATCTGGCGGCGGTGGATCGCCGTCATGGCCTGACGATCAAGCCTGAGCCGCGAGAGGTGATTGAGATCGAATTGCCAATGCCGATCACCGGTGACCGTGCGGATTTCAGCGAAGATCTGATCGAAGATTTTTCACAGCACCCCTGGGCCCATCTGCCAGTGAAGATCACGTTGATGGCCGTGGATGCGGCAGATCAGCAGTCTGCGTCCGAGCCTTTTATGACTGCCTTGCCAGCCCGTCGATTCTTTGACCCGCTGGCGGCAGCGGTGATCGAACAGCGGCGTGATCTGCTCTGGTCGCGTTCCAACGCACCGCGCGTGGCGCAGCTTTTGCGGGCTGTCTCTCATCTGCCAGAGGATCTGTTCCGGTCGGACACTGCTTACCTGCGCTTGCGGGTGGCCTTACGGCGGCTGGAAGCCTTCCAGACCTACGGAGCGCTGAACCCGGAGCAACAGGAAGAGATCGCGCAAGCCCTGTGGGAGCTTGCCGTGTTGATCGAGGATGGCACCTTGGCGGACGCATTGGAACGTATGCGGCGCGCACAAGAGCGTTTGACCGAAGCGATGCAAAACGGGGCCAGCGACGAAGAAATCGCCGAGCTTATGCAAGAGTTGCGCGAAGCGACGCAGGATTACCTGCAGCAGCTACAACGTCTTGCTCAGCAGAATGGTCAGGAAGGCGAAAACCAGCCCGGACAGAGCGGTGAATCCCTACAGATGACGCAGGATGACCTGCAGCGCATGATGGACCGCATTCAGGAGCTGATGGAGCAAGGTCGGATGGCCGAGGCCCAGCAGGCGCTGGAAGAGTTCCAGCAGATGATGGAAAACATGCGCGTGACCCAGGGTCAGGGGCAAGGCCAACAATCCGAAGGGCAGCAGGCGATGGAAGGTCTGGCTGAAACCCTGCGCGAACAGCAAGGTCTGAGCGATCAGGCGTTCCGCGACTTGCAGGAACAGTTCAACCCCGGTGCGCAATCCGGTGAAAGTCAGGGCAACGAAGGCCGCAATGGCGGGCTTGGCCGGGGGCAAAGCCACGAAGGCCAGGGTGGTCAGGGCCAAGGCTCGGATCAGGCCGGAGAGGGCGAGCAGGGGCAGGGTTCACTTGCGGACCGTCAGCAGGCCCTGCGCAACGAGTTGAATCGCCAGCAACAGAATCTGCCGGGTGCTGGTACACCTGAAGGTGACGCGGCCCGGGATGCACTTGGCCGCGCCGGTCGCGCCATGGACGAGGCGGAACAGGCCCTGCGCGGGGACGATCTGGCGGAAGCCATTGATAGGCAGTCCGAAGCCATGGAAGCGCTGCGCGAGGGGATGCGTTCACTGGGAGAGGCTATGGCCCAGAACCAGCAAAACCAGCCGGGTCAGGGTACACAGGAAGGCGAGGCGCAAGCCAACAATCGCGATCCTCTGGGCCGTAATCCTGGGGCCGGTGGTTCGATCTCAACCGACGAAAACCTGCTGCAGGGCGAAGACGTTTATCGCCGGGCGCGCGAGTTGCTGGATGAAATCCGCCGCCGGACCGGAGAAACGGACCGCCCCGAGATTGAGCTGGAATACCTCAAGCGTTTGTTGGAGCGGTTTTAACTTCAGTTCTGAGCGCCGGCCTGAGCCTCAAGCCAGATACGTGCCTGATCAACCAGCGACACATACGAGCTGAGCAGTGGGTCCGCCTGTGGCACGGCTTCACCGATCTGCTGCGCGTTGCCGTAGATCAGATACAGAACCACACCGATGATCAGCATCAGCGCAAATCCGCGCAGGAATCCGCCTGATTTGCGCGGGGCGGGTCCTGCGTCTTCTGTTTCATCTTTGCGCATACTGGAATTGATCGCCTCGACATCCGGAAGCGCATCTTTTTGACCAGCGTCAACAGCGGTTTCCGAGGCGGCTGGTCGCTTGGGCTTGACCTTGGGCTCTGGCGGTTGATCCAATCCCAAATCGGGCTGGCTTTCCAGGTTGCTGCCTTCCTGCGCACGCAACTCTGCCTCGCGCTCGGCTTCTTCTTTAAGGATATTGGCGACTGACGGATCGACGTTGCCCGTAGATGCCGAAGTGTCCGCAACGTCAGAGGTGACCGCTTCTGTGGTCTCAGGCTCTTCTGTCGGCTGATCCGCCGCTTCAACCTGTTCCTGTTCCTGTTCCGGCGCTTCGGCGTCTTCGACTGGCGCGGTTACAGATCCTTCAGGGTGCTTCGGCTGAAACCAGGTCTGATCGCAGTTGGAACACTGCACGTCACGACCTTCCTCGGGGATAACCTCGTCAGGAACTTCGTACTGCGCACCGCAATTCGGACATGTAAGACGCATGCTGCCTCCCCGGCCGGGCGATGGGCCGATAATAGTTTTTTCAGGGATGATATTCCGTTAAGACCCGTCAGCAAAGGGCGTTTTCGGTTTCATGGGCCAAGTGTCACCAATTGGACTCGGTAGAGCCATTGAATCCGCCACCCTGCTCGGGCAAGAAGAGCGGCAAATAAAGGGGGCACGTGTGATCGAGCTGGAAAATGTCAGCTACACCTACGGTGGCGGCGAATTGCTGAGCGACGTCTCGGTTCAATTGCAGCCGGGATCGTTTCACTTTCTGACCGGCCCGTCCGGGGCGGGCAAAACAACGCTGCTGAAACTGTGTTATGGGGCCCTGCTGCCAACCTCGGGGCGTCTGAGCGTATTTGATCAGGACATTTCCTCACTTGACCGGGATCAACTGGCTGTGCTGCGTCGTCGTGTCGGTGTCGTACATCAGGATTGTCAGTTCTTGGACCATATGACGCTTGCGGAAAACGTGGCTTTGCCGCTGATGGTGTCCGGGCGATCTGAAACGTCAGAACAGGACAATCTGAACGAATTGCTCAGTTGGGTGGGGCTTGGCGCGCGGCTCGAAGCACACCCGCCTGAATTGTCCGGAGGCGAACGTCAGCGCGCTGCCTTGGCCCGCGCTGTCATCCTGTCGCCTGATGTTGTCTTGGCGGACGAGCCCACGGGCAATGTGGATTGGGAAATGTCCCAACGTCTGCTACGCCTGCTGATCGAGTTGAACCGCATGGGCAAGACGGTCTTGATTGCAACCCATGACATGAGCCTGATCCGCGCGGCCAAAAGCCAGGTTCAGGCACGCGTATTGCGCATCTCTCAGCGCAAGCTGCATCTGGCGGGGGCCGACCTATGACCAGAGCTGAGGTAAACACCCTGCTGCGTGGCGATTCGCGGGCGAACCGTGTCGTTCCGCCAACCGGATACACCGCTCATCTGACTTTGTTTGTTGCCGGGGCGATGGCATTTCTGGTGGTGTTTGCACTGGCGTTGGCGCTTGCGTCTGGCCGGATCGCCGACCGTTGGGCCTCGGAACTGGCGGGAGCGGCCACCTTGAGGATCAATGCCCCCGCAGAGCAGCTTGCTGCGCAGACTGAAGCAGCCTTGTCGGTGCTCAGCCAGACACCTGGCGTCGCGTCTGCTCGCGCCTTAAGTGCCGAGGAACAGGCCGCGCTTTTGTCGCCGTGGTTCGGACCGGACCTGCCTTTGGACAGTTTGCCCATCCCGCAGCTCATCGAAATCACCGAAGGTGAACCGGGAATGGATGTTATGGGGCTGCGTTTGCGTCTGGGAGCCGAAGTGCCGGGCGCGGTGCTGGATGATCATACGCGATGGCGTGAACCTCTTGTCGAGGCGGCTATGTCGCTACGGCGTTTGGGGTGGATCTCGATCCTGCTGATCGGGGGGGCGACCGCTGCCATGATCACGCTTGCGGCAAATGCGTCTCTGGCGGCCAATGCGCAGATCATCGAGGTGTTGCGTCTGGTTGGCGCGCGCGACAGATTTATCGCCGGGGCTTTTGTCCGGCGCTTTACCTATCGCGCCTTTTTCGGTGCCTTTGTTGGGACCTTGCTGGGTATGACGGGCGTTTTGTTGCTGCCCGAAGCCTCGGATGCCGGCGGCTTTCTGAGCGGGGTGGGCTTTCAGGGCACCGATTGGGTGCTGCCCATTCTCATCCCCATTCTTGGCGCGGCTGTCGCCTTTTTCGCCACCTGGGCTGCGGCCCGACGCAAGTTGAAGGAACTTTCCTGATGTTCAAAGCCGTTCAGTGGGTGCGCTCTTTGGTCTTCATGATCGTGATCTACGCCTGGATGCTGATCCTTGGCATTGTATTTCTGCCTTACGCCCTGTTCTCGAAACGCGGGGCTCTGAGGGCGTGTAAAACGTACGCACACAGCACTATGTGGCTGGCCCGTTGGATGGTGGGTATTCGGTGTGAGGTTCGGGGTACCGCGCCAACCAATGAAGTGGTCGTGGGTGCCAAGCATCAGTCGTTCCTTGATATCATCATGATCTTCAGCGCTATTCCCCATGGGAAGTTCATCATGAAGCGTGAACTCCTGTTTACACCGGTCATCGGAATGTATGCCCGTCGGCTTGGCTGTATTCCGGTCAATCGCGGCAAGCGCGGCGCAGCGGTTGCGAAGATGGTAAAGGACGTGGCGAAAGAGTTTTCAGAACCTGGGCAACTGGTGATCTACCCTCAAGGCACGCGCGTCGCACCAGGGGTTAAGAAACCGTACAAGATCGGTACAGCCGTTCTTTATGAAGGTCTCGGAGTTCCCTGTGTGCCAGTGGCTACAAATGCCGGAGTGTTTTGGCCCCGGACCGGGGTCATGCGCAAACCCGGCCTCGCGATCGTGGATTTTCTTGAGCCAATTGAACCCGGGGTTGAGCGCGACGATTTTCTTGGTCGATTGGAAGATGTGATTGAAACACGCTCGAATGAACTGATGCGCGAAGTGGGGTTTGATCCTGATGGACACCATTGACGACATTGCAACGCTGGAAACCCACTATGGGAAACCCGGCGCACCATCTTTGCGTAAGGTCGTTCGTCATCTGACACCATTGTATCGCAAATGGATTATGGCATCGCGCCTTTGTGTGCTCAGTACCGTCGGTCCAGAAGGCGTGGACGGCAGCCCGCGTGGCGATAATGGCCCGGTTGTGCTGGAATTGGACCCGCGAACACTGGCCATGCCAGATTGGCGTGGCAACAACCGTTTGGATTCCCTGCGGAACATCGTGCGCGACCCACGTGTTTCATTGATGTTTTTCGTGCCCGGATCGAACACAGTCATTCGATTGAACGGAACCGCAAAACTCACGGCTGACGAAGAGCTACGCGCCCGGTTTGAAAAACACGGCAAACGCCCGGCGACCGTTATTCTGATTGAGATCAGCGAAATTTTCAGCCAATGCGCGCGCGCTTTGATGCGGGCTCGAACCTGGACCAGCGAGGATGAAAGCGCGCAGCTTCCAACCGTGGGCGAGCTGCTTGCCGAGGCATCCGGCGGCGACGAAGGTGGCGCACATTATGATGCGGAATGGCACGGGCGCGCCCGGAAAACCATATGGTAACAGCGGTTCTGCCCTGCCACACCTGCCCTGGATAACTATGAACCAGACAAAGTCGGGATCCCCCGCTTCATCTGGCTCAAAATACCTCGGAGCGCGAGGCAGAGCCTCGCAAAACTCCGGTTTCACAAGTATCGGATCAGGAGTGGATTGGCCCGTCACCGCAGGCCAGCGCGGCTTCGCGCACAGCCTCTGAATAGGTTGGGTGCGCGTGGCAGGTCAGGGCCAGATCTTCTGCCGAAGCGCCGAACTCCATCGCAACGCAGACCTCATGAATCAGATCACCCGCAGCCGGGCCAATGATGTGAGCCCCAAGAATGCGATCTGTTTCCTTGTCGGCGAGGATTTTCACGAACCCGTCCGAGGCAAAGTTCGCCTTGGCGCGCCCATTGCCCATGAACATGAACTTGCCGACTTTATAGGCGCGCCCTTGTTCCTTCAGGGTTGCTTCGGTCTCACCCACATTTGCGACTTCGGGCCATGTGTAGATCACGCCGGGAATAACGCCATAGTTCACATGCCCATGTTTGCCCGCAACCTGTTCGGCTGCGGCCATGCCTTCGTCTTCAGCTTTGTGCGCCAACATCGGGCCTTCGGTGACGTCGCCGATGGCATAGATGCCCGGCACGTTGGTTTGCCAGTCGGAACCCACCTTGATCTGGCCGCGTTGGGTCATCTCAACACCCAAGGCGTCCAGTCCCAAACCGTCGGAATACGGCTTGCGCCCAGTGGCGACCAGAACGGTATCGGCGTCGATCACGTGCTCGCTGTCATCCTTGAGCAGTTTGTAGGTGACCTTGGCCTTGGTCTTGGTCGCCTCGGTCTTTTGCACCGCAGCACCCATCACAAAGTTCAGGCCCTGCTTCTTCAAGATGCGCTGGAACGTCTTTTGCACTTCGGGGTCCATGCCTGGTGTGATTTCCTTGAGGAACTCGATCACAGTCACCTCAGCCCCCAGACGGCTGTAGACCGAACCCAGTTCCAGTCCGATCACGCCTGCGCCGATGACGACCATTTTCTTCGGGATCTTGCCTAGCGATAGTGCGCCGGTTGAGGTCACAACGACTTTCTCGTCTACTTCGACACCAGGCAGCGAAGAGGGTTCGGACCCAGACGCAATGATGATGTTCTTAGTTTCGTGAACCTCATCGCCAACCTTGACCTGACCAGCGGCAGGGATCGATCCCCAGCCTTTCAGCCAGTCGATCTTGTTCTTCTTGAACAGGAATTCGATGCCCTTGGTGTTGCCTTCGATCACCTCGTCCTTGTAGGCCTGCATCTGTTTCCAGTCGACCGAAGGGCTTTTGCCCTTCAGGCCCATCTTGGCAAAGTTATGCTCGGCTTCGTGCAACTGATGGCTGGCATGCAGCAGCGCCTTGGACGGAATGCAACCTACGTTCAAGCAGGTTCCACCCAGCGTGTCGCGCCCTTCGACGACGGCGGTTTTCAGACCGAGCTGGGCGCAGCGGATGGCGCAGACATAGCCGCCGGGACCGGCGCCGATTACGATAACGTCATAGTTTGCCATGGAAGATCTCCTTGAGAATTCGGGCTGTTGCAGGGCGGGAACCTCTGAACAGGATATGGGGTGGCGGTCTCATAGCAAAACCACCAAAAGCATGAGGGTTGTGGCCAGAAACCCGAAGAACCAAATGACGCTGCGCCACGGTTTCCAACCGAAATAGTATGCCGGAACATACAGCACCCGCGCGGCCAGATAGGTCCAGGCGCAGGTGGCCGTCAGTGCGTTTTCCTTGCCTGAAACGGTGACGACGACACAAGCTATGGCAAACAGGATCAAGCCTTCGAAATGGTTGTTGAGGGCACGGTAGAGCCGCGCTGTCCCATCCGAGAGCTGATCTTCCAAGGCCCCGCCCAATCTGGCCCTGTCACGGGGTGACATGGTTTTGCCCGGACCCAATTCCAGATTTGCAGGGACTGCCATAAGAACAAACTGCAGAACCTGTAGAAGGGCGGCCATGGTCAGTGCTGTCAGTTCTGCGTTCATTGCAAGACGCCGTGTTGAGTACGTATGAGTTCTGTGGCGGAGCGTGTGCAAAAGGTGTGTCACCCCTGATGCTCCGCCATCGTGTTCAGACGGGTGTCAGAACTTTTGTGTGAATATGGGCCACGCCGCCACGTTCATGGTGCATGGCGAGTTCTTCTGACTCGATAAAGTTCTGCGCGCGCTCCAAATCGGTGATTTCGAACAATGCCACCGCATGATCTTTCTGCTCAGGGTCGCGCCAGATGTGGAGGTCGCGGATACCCGCGGCCTCACGCATCTTTCGATCTTCCTTGAAGACTTTCAGCCAGACGTCGAAATCGGCCACATCGGCCTGCCAGAGTACATGTGTCGCCATGGTTACAGATCCATCAGCAGGCGGCGTGGGTCTTCCAGCGCCTCTTTCACGCGAACAAGGAAGGTCACCGCGCCTTTGCCGTCAACGATCCGGTGGTCATAGGACAGCGCCAGATACATCATCGGGCGGATCTTAATCTCACCATTGATGACCATCGGACGATCCTGAATCTTGTGCATCCCCAGAATACCCGACTGCGGGGGGTTCAGGATTGGCGATGACATCAGCGAGCCATAAACACCACCGTTCGAAATGGTGAACGTGCCGCCCTGCATTTCAGCCATGGACAGTTTACCGTCGCGGGCGCGCTTGCCCTTTTCGGCAATGGCTTTTTCGATCGCGGCAAAGGACATGCTGTCCGCATCGCGGATGACCGGCACCACCAGACCTTGCGGTGTGCCAGCGGCGACGCCCATGTGGACGAAGTTCTTGTAGACGATGTCATTGCCGTCAATCTCGGCATTCACCTCGGGCACTTCTTTCAACGCATGGCAACAGGCCTTGGTGAAGAACGACATGAAACCAAGACGCACGCCATGTTTCTTCTCGAACTGGTCCTTGTATTGGTTCCGAAGGGCCATCACCTCGGTCATGTCCACCTCGTTATAGGTGGTCAGGATCGCGGCCGTGTTTTGCGCATCCTTAAGACGCTTGGCGATGGTCTGACGCAGACGGGTCATGCGCACGCGTTCTTCGCGGGCCTCGTCTTCAGCCGCAACCGGCGCACGCGGAGCCTGAGCGGCCGGGGCCGGTGCCGCCGGTGCTGGCGCCGGAGCCGCAGCCGTAGCGACTGCCTTTGCCACGTCTTCCTTCATGATGCGACCATCGCGACCGGTGCCAGTGACCTGATCTGCTGACAATCCGGCCTCGGCCATCGCTTTTTCAGCAGAGGGTGCATTCGCCACGTCCTTGCCGGTGCTTGCGGTTGCCGGGGCCGCTGCTGCCGCCTGAGCAGGTACAGATGCCGCGCCCGCGGCAGCGCCAGAGATTACCGCCAGCTTGGCGGTTGCATCCACAGTTGCACCCTCCGGCGCAACGATTTCAGCAAGAACACCCGCAGCCGGAGCCGGAACCTCGACCGAGACTTTATCGGTTTCTAATTCACACAACATTTCGTCCTGCGCGACGCTGTCGCCAACCTGTTTGAACCAGGTTGAAACGGTGGCTTCCGTGACGGATTCTCCAAGTGTAGGAACCATGACATCAACAGACCCACCCGCAGCAGCTGGCGCGGCAGCAGTGGCCGCTGCTGCCGGCGCTGCAGCCGGGGCAGCAGCCGCGCCTTCGCCAGCCGTGATGGTGGCAAGCAGAGCATCAACGCCAACGGTGTCGCCTTCGGCGGCTACAATCTCTGCCATCACACCCGCAGAGGGAGAAGGCACTTCCACTGTGACCTTGTCAGTTTCCAACTCACACAGCATCTCATCCACGGCGACCGCATCGCCGGGCTTCTTGAACCATGTGGCAACAGTGGCTTCGGTGACCGACTCGCCAAGCGTGGGAACACGAACTTCAATCGTCATCGCTTACTTTCCTTTGATGCTCAGCGCTTCGTTCACCAGCGCTTCTTGTTGGGCTTTGTGTTGGCTGGCCAGACCCGTCGCGGGCGAGGCCGATGTTGCGCGACCGGCATAGACCGGACGTTTGTGTTTTGCGCCGATCCGGGTCAGGACCCATTCGATATTGGGTTCAATGAACGACCAGGCACCCTGGTTCTTGGGTTCTTCCTGACACCAGACCATCTCGGCCCCTTTGAAACGCTCAAGCTCGTTGATCAGCGAATGCGCAGGGAAGGGGTAATATTGCTCGATACGCATCAGGTAGATGTCGTTGATGCCGCGCGCGTCACGTTCCTCCAGCAGATCGAAATAGACCTTGCCCGAGCACATGACGACCCGCTTGATCTTGTCATCCGCCACCAGCTTGGTGTCCGAATTACCTTTTTGCGCGTCATCCCACAGCACCCGGTGGAAGCTGGAACCGGTTGTGAAATCCTCGGCGGTGCTAACCGCGAGTTTGTGGCGCAGCAGCGATTTGGGTGTCACAAGGATCAGCGGCTTGCGGAAGGTGCGGTGCAGCTGTCGGCGCAGGATGTGGAAATAGTTTGCGGGCGTCGTACAGTTCGCGACGATCCAGTTGTCCTGACCGCACATTTGCAGGAACCGTTCCAGACGTGCGGATGAGTGTTCGGGGCCTTGGCCTTCGAACCCGTGCGGCAGCAGCGTGACCAGACCGGACATCCGCAGCCATTTCGATTCACCTGAACTGATGAACTGGTCAAACATGATCTGCGCGCCGTTGGCGAAATCGCCGAACTGGGCTTCCCAAAGGACCAGCGCATTGGGTTCGGCCAGCGAATAGCCGTATTCAAACCCAAGCACCGCATATTCGGACAGCATCGAGTCAATCACTTCGTAGTGCGACTGCCCTGCGCGAATGTTGTTTAACGGGTAATACCGCTCTTCGGTTTCTTGGTGGATGAATCCCGAATGGCGCTGGCTGAACGTGCCGCGCGTGGCGTCCTGCCCAGCCAGACGCACCGGGTATCCTTCGGTCAACAGCGATCCGAAGGCCAGCGCCTCACCGGTGGCCCAGTCAAAGCCCGTGCCGGATTCAAACATCTGCTTCTTGTGGTCCAGCAGACGACCGACTGTCTTATGCAATGCAAACCCAGCCGGGGCGCGGGTTAGCGCGCCGCCAACCTCGGCCAGAGTCTCGGGCGTGATCGCTGTCTCGCCGCGCATGTATTCGTCTTTGTTCTTGTCCAGATGTGACCAACGCCCGTCCAGCCAGTCAGCCTTGTTGGGCTTATAGTCTTTTCCGGCTTCGAACTCGTCGTTCAGGTGTGCCTGGAAGGCGGCCTTCATGTCCTCGATCTCACCCTCGGGGATCAGGCCGTCTTTGACCAAACGCTCGGTGTACAGGGACAGCGTGGTTTTGTGCGTTTTGATCTTTTTGTACATGATTGGGTTGGTGAACATGGGCTCATCGCCCTCGTTGTGACCAAACCGGCGGTAGCAGAAGATATCCAGAACCACATCTTTGTGGAACTTCTGACGGAACTCAGTTGCCACCTTGGCGGCATGTACCACGGCTTCGGGGTCATCCCCGTTCACGTGGAAAATCGGCGCTTCAACCATCAACGCGATATCCGTCGGATAGGGGCTCGAGCGCGAGAAGTGCGGCGCAGTGGTAAAGCCGATCTGGTTGTTTACCACGATATGCATAGTGCCGCCGGTCTTATGACCGCGCAGACCAGACAGACCAAACCCTTCGGCCACGACACCCTGACCGGCAAAGGCCGCGTCGCCATGCAGCAGGATGGCCATGACCTTGGTGCGATCCGTGTCACCAAGCTGATCCTGTTTGGCGCGAACCTTGCCCAGAACCACCGGGTTCACCGCCTCAAGGTGCGAGGGGTTGGCGGTCAGTGACAGGTGCACAGAATTGCCGTCAAACTCACGGTCGCTGGATGCGCCGAGGTGGTATTTCACGTCGCCTGAACCATCCACATCCTCGGGCTTGAAGCTGCCACCCTGGAATTCGTTGAAGATGGCGCGGTATGGTTTGCCCATCACGTTGGCCAGAATGTTCAGACGCCCCCGGTGCGGCATCCCGATGACGATGTCGCTGAGGCCAAGCGCACCACCGCGCTTGATGATCTGCTCCATTGCAGGGATCAGCGCTTCACCGCCGTCCAGACCAAAGCGTTTGGTGCCCATGTATTTGACGTGCAGGAATTTCTCAAAACCCTCGGCCTCAACCATCTTGTTCAGGATCGCCTTGCGGCCTTCCTTGGTGAACGCGATTTCCTTGCCGTAACCTTCGATCCGCTCTTTCAGCCAAGCGGCTTCTTCGGGGTTCGAGATATGCATGTATTGCAGCGCAAAGGTGCCGCAATAGGTCCGCTTCACAATCTCGACGATCTGCCGCATCGAGGCCACCTGAAGCCCCAGAACGTTGTCGATAAAGATCGGCCGGTCCATGTCGGCGTCGGTAAAGCCGTAGGTCTTTGGATCCAGCTCTGGGTGATTGGATGCCGCGCGCATCCCCAGCGGGTCCAGATCTGCGGCCAGATGGCCCCGGATCCGATAGGCCCGGATCAGCATCAGGGCGCGCAGGCTGTCCAGCACGGCGCGTTTGATCTGGTCATCGCTGACCTCAACACCCTTGTCAGCCGCCTTGTCCTTGATCTTCTTGCCCGCCGCTTTGGCGTCAATCTCGGCCCATTCCCCGGTCAGCGCGCCTGTCAGATCATCGGCAGGCATGGGCGGCCAGTCGGTCCGCGCCCAAGAAGGCCCTTCGGCCTCGCGCTGCACATCCGGCGCGGCGTCACCCATAGCCTTGAAAAACTCAACCCAGGCCGCGTCTACGGCACCAGGGTTCTTGGTGTATTGGGCGTAAAGCTGCTCCAGATATTCGGCATTGTGCCCCTGCATGAAGCTTGAGGCATGAAAGGCAGAGTTGGGCGAGTGTTCGGTCATTGGGCTACCTCATATGGGTTGGGACCGTATTGGTTGGTGCCTGGTTGGCTGGGGCGGGTCAGCCACCACAGAACCAGGAGGGGCGACACAAAAAGAACGATAAGTGTCGGAATGACGATCAGCAATGTTGCGCGGGTAAACAATATGTCGAGCGTTCCGCCATGGAACTGGCTGGCAATACCAATGCCAAAGATCAGAACCGCAAAGGCGCCAAGGATCAAAAGGACCGGCAGTAAGGCGTAAAGCCCGCTGCGCCCGGTGTCATGCATCCGCCGCCATGCGACGGCCAGATGGGGGAAAAAGACGATCAGGCCGACAATGCTCTGGACCGGTTGGCTGGACGTGGCGGTGACGGATTTCACCTCATCGCTTTCGGTGACCGAGACCTGCGTGAAGAACTGCCAGTCGATGATCCCGGCGATGAAGCCCCAGATCACGACGAACAGGAAAAAGAACCAGTATTCGGGCCGCGATGCACGGCCCGAAAAAGTGAAGAATTTGGAGAAACACGTTCTGACAGCCTCACTAAAGGTCATGTGTTCCGTTCCTCCCCGATTAGACAGCCGAAGCTGCTATATCAGCCAATCGCTTCCAGCACAGCTTCACCCAGCTGCGCCGGGCTTTCGGCTACGACAATACCGGCCGAGCGCATGGCTTCGATCTTGTCCTCGGCACCGCCTTTGCCACCGGCGACAATCGCGCCGGCGTGACCCATGCGGCGGCCCGGAGGAGCCGTGCGGCCTGCGATGAAACCGGCGGTCGGCTTTTTGCGGCCCTTCTTGGCCTCATCCGCCAGGAACTGCGCCGCTTCTTCTTCGGCCGAGCCACCGATCTCACCGATCATGATGATCGATGTGGTTTCGTCATCGGCCAGGAACCATTCCAGCACGTCGATATGCTCGGTGCCTTTGATCGGGTCGCCGCCGATGCCCACGCAGGTGGACTGGCCCAGACCCACATCGGTGGTCTGTTTGACGGCCTCATAGGTCAGGGTACCCGAACGGGACACAACGCCGACCGAGCCGCGCTTGTGGATGTGGCCGGGCATGATGCCGATCTTGCAGGCGTCGGGCGTGATGACACCGGGGCAGTTCGGGCCGATCAGGCGTGACTTGCTGCCTTCCAGCGCGCGCTTCACCTTCATCATGTCCAGAACCGGGATACCTTCGGTGATGCAAACGATCACCTCCATCTCGGCATCAATCGCTTCGAGTATCGAGTCAGCCGCAAAAGGCGGCGGCACGTAGATTACCGAGGCGTTGGCTTCGGTCACATGCTTGGCCTCGTGGACCGAGTTGAACACGGGCAGGCCCAGATGCTCCATCCCGCCTTTGCCGGGGGTTACGCCGCCGACCATCTTGGTGCCATAGGCAATGGCCTGTTCGCTGTGGAATGTGCCCTGCGAGCCGGTAAAGCCCTGACAGATCACTTTAGTGTTTTCGTCGATGAGGACTGCCATTTTGTCCCTTTCTCTAGGCGGTGTTGGATTGATTGGGTTCAGTCGCCGGCAGAACCTGCGGCGCATAAGGTATTTTTTCGAGCGTGGCACGACCCAAGGCCAGATTGGCCGTGGTGCGCAGCCCGCTGCTGATTTCAACAATGCCGCGCCGTATCTTTTGCCGGACCAATGGCCAGCCTGTGGGCCGACTGCGCGGTGCCCCCATATTGTATTCCCCGGGCGCTTCGTTGCCCTGTTCGACCATGGCCGGGATCACCTGATAGATATTGATCTGACGCGCCGCTGGTGAGGCTGACGGGTTAAACAATAGCCCGTCCAACGTGATATCATAGGGTTTCTGTGCCAGAAAATGCTGTGCCGCTTGCCGTGTCAGCGCGTATGCAGCGCCTCCGGGATGGCGAGACCGCATCAGGCGCAGCTCCCGCCCCAGATGGATCAACCGCTTGCGCCCGAGCGCGACATAAAGCTTGGTGCTGCGCCAGCGTTCAAACCGAACGATATCGGCATCTGCGGGCCACCAGGACGGGTCATTCAGCCAATCGGCCAGTTCCGGTGACAGAAACACGTCATCCTCAAGGATCAACGCCTGCTCCGCGCCCGAGGCGATCAATGCTTCCCACGCTTTGGCATGGCTGAGGGTGCATGCCATATCCTTGGTATGGAAATAACCCCACGGCCCCTCGGCCTTGCATTCGCGCAGGAAATCCTCACGGGTGGCGGCGTCGCAATCAACAGCATTAACGCGCGTCGCCGACAGGCCTGCCTTTTGCAGTTCCTGCTCCATCAAACGCGCCCGCCCTGTGGCGCGTTCTAGACCTATGAGGAAGATGGGGATGGTCATCAGATCGATTGCTTCTTTCGATTCCTCTCAACAAAAAACACTTGCTGAGTTGTTCGCGCTGTGGGGCGGGCTTTAAGCCAACCCCACCGCAAGCAGCTTAACCCTTAACGGCCTTCACGATCTTCTCGGCACCGTCTTTCAGGTTGTCTGCCGCGATCACGTCCAGGCCAGAGGTGTTGATGATCTCTTTGCCTTTCTCGACATTCGTGCCTTCCAGACGCACGACCAGCGGAACCTGCAGACCGACCTCTTTCACCGCGGCGACAACGCCCTCGGCGATGACGTCACAGCGCATGATGCCGCCGAAGATGTTAACCAGAATGCCTTTGACCTGCGGGTCCGAGGTGATGATCTTGAACGCCTCGGTCACTTTCTCTTTGGTGGCACCGCCACCCACGTCGAGGAAGTTGGCAGGCTCAGCCCCGTACAGCTTGATGATGTCCATGGTGGCCATCGCCAGACCCGCGCCGTTGACCATGCAACCGATCTCACCATCCAGCGCGATATAGTTAAGGTCGTACTTGGAAGCTTCCAGTTCCTTGGGGTCTTCCTCGGTCGTGTCGCGCAGTTCTGCAATATCCGGGTGGCGGTAAACGGCGTTGCCGTCAAACCCGACCTTGGCATCCAGCACTTTCAGGTCGCCGCTGTCCGAGACGATCAGCGGGTTGATCTCCAGCATCTCCATGTCCTTCTCGACGAAGGCATTATACAGCTGGTTCATCAGTTTGACGCATTGCTTGACCTGAGCGCCTTGCAGGCCCAGCGAGAACGCGATGCGGCGACCGTGATAGGGCTGATACCCCGTCGCAGGGTCAACCGAGAAGGACAGGATTTTCTCGGGCGTCGCAGCGGCCACTTCTTCGATGTCCATGCCGCCTTCGGTCGAGCAGACAAACGAAATGCGGCTGGTCTGGCGGTCTACCAGAAGGGCCAGGTACAGTTCACGTTCGATGCCCGAACCAGCTTCGATATAGATGCGGTTGACCTGCTTGCCTGCGGGGCCGGTCTGATGCGTGACCAGCGTGCGGCCCAGCATCTTCTTGGCTTCCTCGGCGGCTTCTTCGACCGATTTGGTCAGACGCACGCCGCCTTTTTCACCGGCGTCGGCTTCTTTGAAGGAACCCTTGCCGCGTCCGCCTGCGTGGATTTGCGCTTTGACTACCCAAAGCGGGCCGTCCAGTTCACCGGCTGCGGTTTTGGCTTCCTCGGCGCGCAGCACGGCGCGACCATCGGAGACCGGAGCGCCATAGCTGCGAAGAAGAGCTTTGGCCTGATATTCGTGAATGTTCATCGAAATTGTCCCGTCTGACTGCGTTTAACCGTTATAGGGGTGTCTAGCGGTCAAGTTTAAAGGGTTTTTTGATGTCCAATGGGTTTTTAGCGAAGATTTTCGCTATTTGTGATCACGGGTTTTTAGCGTGTGATCACAAAAATAGCCAGCGGATGAATTGATTCGAAAAATCTGAACGAGGACCGAAAATCACATTCAAAAAAGGGATTTGCGACGTTTGCGCCAACATTCGCGACCCTGATTAATCTGGGCAAAAGAAAACCGGCCCAGAAATGGGCCGGTCTTGAGTTCCAATCTGAACGCAGTTTTACGCCAGCGAGCTGTCGATGCCTTTGCACGCGTCGATCAGGCCTTTCACGGCGTTGACCGAGTTGTCGAAACCGGCCTGCTCGTCTTCGTTCAGCTTGATGTCGACGATACGTTCAACACCGCCTGCACCGATCACAGTTGGGACGCCAACGTACAGACCATCAACACCCAGCTCACCACTGCAATAGGCAGCGCAAGGCAGAACGCGTTTCTGGTCTTTCAGATAAGCTTCGGCCATTTCGATTGCCGAAGTGGCAGGCGCGTAATAAGCGGAACCTGTTTTCAGCAGGCCAACGATTTCCGCGCCACCGTCACGGGTGCGCTGAACGATGGCGTCCAGCTTTTCCTGCGTGGTCCAGCCCATTTCGACCAGATCGGGCAGCGGGATGCCGGCAACTGTCGAATAGCGTACCGAAGGCACCATGGTGTCGCCGTGACCACCCAGCACAAATGCGGTGACGTCACGCATCGAGACGTTGAATTCTTCCGACAGGAAGTGTGCGAAGCGCGCCGAGTCCAGAACACCAGCCATGCCGCAAACCTTGTTGTGCGGCAAACCCGAGAATTCGCGCAGAGCCCACACCATCGCGTCCAGCGGGTTGGTGATACAGATCACGAAGGCATCGGGTGCGTGCGCGGCGATGCCTTCACCCACCGACTTCATGACTTTCAGGTTGATGCCCAGCAGGTCATCGCGGCTCATGCCCGGCTTGCGAGCCACGCCAGCGGTCACGATGCATACATCCGCACCAGCAATATCGGCATAGTCGCTTGTGCCCTTCATCAAGGCGTCAAAGCCTTCGGATGGGCCGGACTCGGCAATGTCGAGCGCCTTGCCCTGCGGCAGTCCGTCAGCGATGTCAAACAGGACTACGTCACCCAGTTCTTTGACAGCTGCAAGATGCGCAAGCGTGCCGCCGATGTTCCCCGCGCCGATCAGCGCAATCTTGGGTCTGGCCATTTGGAATATCTCCGGTCGGTTTTGAAATCGCGGTCGTGCTAGTCGCTAAAACGGCAATAGGCAAGGGTTCTGCGACGTGGCATACAACCGCATACCGTTTGCGGATCCATGTGTGATTGCGCTAAAGGGCCTTTGAGACAAGCCAAAACCGGGATCGGTGCATGTTCGAATTGAACCTGATGTTTTTTGCTGTGGCGATCCCTGCGGTGATATTTGCAGGTATCTCAAAGGGCGGTTTCGGCTCGGGCGTGGCCTTTGCGTCTTCGTCGATTCTGGCGCTGATACTGGAGCCGGGGCAGGCTTTGGCGCTGATGCTGCCGATTCTGATGGTCATCGATGTGGCCACTTTGGGGCCCTATTGGAAGAGGTGGAGTTGGGCAGATTCGTGGCTGCTGATTTTAGGGGGTGTACCGGGTGTTGCGCTGGGTGCATGGCTCTACCGGGCAACGGACGACGATCTGCTGCGGTTACTGATCGGCGGCATCTCGGTTGGTTTCGTCATCTGGCACGTCGCGCAGACCAAAGGGTGGGTGCGCGGTTTTGCCAACCGTCTACCCCCTTCGGCCGGTTTGTTTGCGGGGCTGGTAGCCGGTTTTACCAGCTTTGTCAGCCACGCCGGGGGTCCGCCGGCTGCTGTATACCTGTTGTCACAAAAACTGTCGAAAACCGAGTTTCAGGCCAGCACTGTGCTGGTTTTTTGGGTCATCAACATCACAAAGTTTGTGCCTTACGCCTTTTTGGGTTTGTTCACATGGCATACGGCACTGGCGGATTTGCTGCTGACACCTTTTGCTATTCTTGGGGCATGGATTGGCGTTCGGGCGCATTTCATGATGTCCGAACGCCTGTTCTTTGGAATTGCCTACGTGTTGTTGACCTTAACGGGCAGCAAACTGATCTGGGACGCGCTTACGTAATCAGGCATTCGGTGGCAAGGCGTCCGCGACTTCCTCATAAGCCTGACCGGAGGTCACCAAGCACGTGATCCCGTTCGGCAAAGTCACCGTGATCGTCCAACTGCCGCTTTCGCTTGAAGCGAACAGCTCCATAACCGCGCCTTGCCGGGCCAGCCCAAGGCCCCGGCGCGTTTCGCCATAAGTTTCATGAAGCCGTGTCAACACGTCCTCTCGCGGCGCGCAGTTCTGGCCCGCAGCCTGTACCTGTTGTGCCGCCAGAACCATGATCCCCAGACCCATTGTCAACTTGAACAGTGTCTTGTCCATCCCGTACCCCTTCGATTCCATCTGTTGCTCAGGGTGGGGCCGAGGTGGCGAAATTCGGTTAAGGCAAAGCACGTTGCGTCGCTTTTGCTGCGCTGCGGCAAATTTCTCCTTGAACTTTCCGGCAAAAAATGCCCCATTCCGCGCAACTTTATTTCAATGGGAGTGGTCCATGGATCCTCGTCAGCGCCCCTATCGTTCGGTTCTTTACATCCCAGGTTCAAGAGACCGGGCTCTGGACAAGGCACGGACCCTTCCTGTGGATGCGATCATCTTTGATCTGGAGGATGCCGTCGCAGCAGATGAGAAGGACAACGCGCGCGAAACGCTCAAGGCAGCCTTGGCCACTGGTGGTTACGGGGCGCGGGTCAAGATCGTGCGGATCAACGGATTGGACACCAAATGGGGTCGTGCCGACGCCGAGGCGGTGCGAGATATGGATGTTGACGTTGTTCTGTTGCCCAAGGTAAACTCGGCAGCCGACGTGGATGCACTTGCAGCGATCACCGGAGATCTGCCGATTTGGGCCATGATGGAAACGCCGCGCGGGATGCTCAACGCGGCAGAGATTGCCGCTCATCCTCTGATGACTGGCTTTGTCATGGGCACCAATGATCTGGCGAAAGAGCTGCAAACCCGTTTCCGCCCGGACCGTCTGCCGCTTATGACGTCATTGGGTCTGTGTCTGCTGGCTGCCAAGGCCGAAGGTCTGATCATCGTTGATGGCGTATACAACGCGTTCAAGGATGGCGAAGGTCTTGCCGCTGAATGCGCACAAGGCCGCGATATGGGCTTCGACGGCAAGACACTGATTCATCCGGCTCAGGTGGAAATCACAAATGCCGCCTACGCGCCGTCTGACGACGAGATCGATTTGGCCCGCCGTCAGATCACGGCTTTTGAAGAAGTCGAAGCACAAGGCCAGGGTGTTGCTGTTGTTGACGGCAAAATTGTTGAAAACCTGCACGTTGCAACGGCCCGCGAAATTCTGGCAAAAGCAGAGGCGATTTCAGCTTTGCAAGCGGGGTAAGCCAGCATGGGCTTTGTTCTTCTAATTCTTGGTGTGGCGCTGTGGTGGGCGGCGCACCTGTTCAAACGCGTGGCGCCTGAACGCCGGGCCGCGATGGGCAACGGTGGCAAGGGCGCAGTAGCCTTGGCTCTGGTCGCGTCGATTCTGTTGATGATCTTCGGCTATCGTATGACCGATTTCATCTTTGTCTGGGCACCGCCGACCTTTCTGATCCACGTCAACAACCTGTTGGTGCTGATCGCGATCTACATGATGAGCCCTGCTGGCACAAAAGGCCGTTTGCTGAACAAGCTGCGCCATCCGATGCTGGGCGGCTTCAAGCTGTGGGCCTTTGCGCATTTGCTGGTGAACGGCGATCTGGCTTCGATCATCCTGTTTGGCGGGCTTTTGGCATGGGCCGTGGTCGAGGTGATCGTGATCAACAAGTCCGAACCCGAATGGAGCCCGGCTGAGCCCGGAACTTACGGTAAGGACGCGATGTTCTTTGTGGCCTCGATCGTACTGTTGGGGATCATCGGCTATATCCATGGGCTGGTCGGCCCGTCTCCGTTCGGCTCATAAGGACCTCAGGCAATGGCAAAACTCTATCGTTTGTTGACCGAGGAAGACACATCGGCCTTCTGTCACAAAGTGTCTGACGCGCTGGCCAAAGGGTGGGAGCTGTATGGCGACCCGTCCTATGCCTTCGACACAGCAAACAACGTGATGCGTTGTGCGCAGGCTGTGACCAAAGAGGTCGAGGCCGACTATTCCCCTGAAATGAAACTGGGACAGCAGTGATGGCAAAGACAAATCCGGGACGTTTTTTCGAGGACTATGCCGTCGGTCAGGTGCTGCAACATGCCGTACCGCGCACGGTGACCGAAGGAGAGCGTGGTTTGTATCACGCGCTCTATCCCGCGCGTCATGCGCTGTATTCATCGGATGAATTTGCTCGGGATTGTGGATTGCCGGAAAGCCCGATTGATGATCTGGCGGCCTTCCATTTGGTGTTTGGCAAAACGGTGCCCGATGTTTCGTTGAATGCAGTTGCCAATCTTGGTTATGCCGAAGGCCGTTGGCTAAAGCCCGTCTATGCAGGCGACACGTTGCGTTCGGTGTCCGAGGTGATCGGGGTCAAGCAGAACTCGAACGGGAAAACCGGTGTTGTCTGGGTACGTACCCGCGGGCTGAACCAGTTGGACGAGGTGGTCATCGAATATGTTCGTTGGGTTATGGTGCGCAAAGCGAATGTCGATGCACCTGCGCCTGAGACAGTTGTTCCCGAGTTGAAGAAGGTTCTTGATCCTCAGGACCTTATCGTGCCCGAGGGCCTTGATTTCTCGAACTACGATTTTGCATTGGCTGGTGAGCCGCATCGCTGGGGCGATTATGAAATAGGTGAGACCATCGACCACGTGGACGGTGTGACCGTGGAAGAGGCCGAGCATATGTTGGCCACGCGCCTGTGGCAGAATACCGCCAAAGTGCATTTCGACCTGACGTTTCGACCTGAGGGCCGCCTGATCTATGGGGGTCATGTCATTTCGATGGCGCGCACCCTGTCGTTCAATGGCTTGGCAAATGCACAGATGATCGTTGGCCTGAACGGTGGCGCGCATGCCAACCCTTGTTTTGCAGGTGATACCATCAAAGCGTGGTCCGAGGTTCTGGACAAGGCCGAGACTGGCGTACCCGGCGTGGGGGCGATCCGGTTACGTCTGGTCGCCACCAAAGGAGGCGCACCATTCGCGTTAAAAAATGACGAGGGTCGGTACGTGTCGGACGTACTTCTGGACCTCGATTATTGGGCGCTGATGCCGCAATAGGCGAACTGACAGTTATGTGAATGCAATGCGTGCAAGCCGTGCTAGGTTTGCACCATGCATACCCTTCGCGCGATAGTGGCCAGTCTGTTTCTGGCACCCGCAGCCCAAGCCTGTGATCTGGCTTTGGCCTTGGCCGTAGATGTGTCTGGTTCGGTCGACGGCAGCGAGTACCGCATCCAGATGGACGGTCTGGCCGCTGGACTGCGCGACCCGATCGTATCCGAGGCATTGGTCCGCGGTCAGGCACAGTTGATGCTGGTGCAATGGACCGGGTCGTCGCGTCAGCGGATCACGATCCCCTGGACCCGTATCGACAGTTTCGCAGCTTTGGATCGCTTTGCGGAACAGGTTTCTGAGGATCCGCGCATCTGGCGGAACTTTTCAACCGCGATTGGGGAAGCGCTTCAGACAACGCTCGACTCCTTCGAGCCTGTGTCCCACTGCACCCGACATCTGATCGATTTATCCGGCGACGGGGTATCCAATGAAGGCGTCGAGCCGACGCAAGTTCACGCCGCCCTGCGGGACAGAGGCGTTGTCGTCAACGCCCTGGCGATTGAGGAGAGTGAGCCGGACCTGACAGCATATTTCTTTGAGAATGTCATTGTGGGTGAAGGTGCATTCGTAGTTTCAGCGGCCGGATTTGCCGATTACCCGGAACGAATTCGCAGAAAACTGTTGCGCGAAGTGACGCAGCAAACCGCAGGGCTTAAGTGACGCGTCAAAAGATTCGTGATCACATCCTTTTGCCTTTGAAATCGCTAACATTGATGAAGGGGAATGTCATATGTGATCACGACATTATTTTGTGTGATCACATATTGGGAATATCCGCCGGTTTGAGCCGAATTTGCTGTATTTTGCAGCCGCAGCACGTGACAGTGTCGCAAAAAACAGTAAAACGTTCGGTAGCCAACCGAAAAGGAGCCGCCATGGCCGATGTAAATCGGGGCAATCGCCCACTTTCGCCGCATCTGTCGATCTATCGTCCACAGCTGACGTCGGTCACATCTATCCTGACCCGTATCACAGGAAACGCCTTATTAGTCGCGGGCCTGCTGATCGTTTGGTGGTTCCTGGCCGCTGCCACATCGCCCGAAGCGTTTGCCATAGCGAACGGGGTAATCACCTCGATGATCGGGGATCTGGTGATGGCTCTTTCCGTTTGGGGCCTGTGGTATCACACGCTGGCCGGTGTGCGGCACCTGATCTGGGACAATGCGCTTGGCTTGGACCTTCCAACAGCGACCAAACTGGGTTGGGCCGTTGTCATCGGGTCGGTTGTGTTGACCCTTCTGACCCTTGTCATCGTCGCGTGATTGGAGGACTGAGATGCGTTATCTGACCGACCGCAAACGCGCCGCTGGCCTTGGCTCGGCGAAATCCGGCACCGCCCATTTCTGGGCCATGAAAGTCAGCTCGGTGGCGCTGCTGATCCTCGTGCCTTTGTTTGTCTTCACGTTTGGCCCGGTTCTGGGTCAGCCGTTTGATGTGGTTCTGGACTACTATTCACGGCCCTTCCCTGCGATTGTTGCAGCGCTGACGCTGGCGGTTGGCTTCAAACACTTCGCAGATGGCGCGCAGGTGATGTTGGAAGACTATGTTCACGGCACGCTTGAAAAGGTCCTGATCATTCTGGTGACCTGCCTGTCCTACGGCGCAGCAGCGGCTGGCATCTTCGCCATCGCACGCATTGCCCTTTAATTCCCGGAGCTGAAAGAAATGGCTGCATACGAATACGAAACGCATGATTATGACGTGGTCGTTGTCGGCGCCGGTGGGGCCGGTCTGCGGGCGACTTTGGGCATGGCGGAACAGGGACTGCGCACCGCGTGTGTGACCAAGGTTTTCCCAACCCGTTCGCACACTGTGGCGGCTCAGGGTGGTATCGCGGCGTCCTTGTCGAACATGGGTCCTGACCATTGGCAGTGGCACATGTATGACACCGTCAAAGGGTCTGACTGGCTGGGTGATACCGATGCGATGGAATACCTCGCGCGGGAAGCACCCAAGGCTGTGTACGAGTTGGAGCATTACGGCGTTCCGTTCAGCCGCACCGAAGAAGGCAAGATCTATCAGCGCCCGTTCGGTGGTCACACAACCGAATTCGGTGAAGGCCCCGCCGTGCAGCGGACTTGCGCTGCCGCCGACCGGACTGGCCACGCGATCCTGCATACGCTGTACGGTCAGTCGCTGAAGAACAACGCCGAGTTCTACATCGAATATTTCGCCATCGATTTGATCATGTCCGAGGATGGGCAATGTCAGGGCGTCGTCTGCTGGAAGCTGGACGACGGCACGATGCATGTCTTCAACGCCAAAATGGTTGTTCTCGCGACCGGCGGCTATGGCCGCGCCTATTTCAGCGCGACCTCGGCCCATACCTGCACTGGTGACGGTGGCGGTATGGTGGCCCGCGCAGGTCTGGCATTGCAGGACATGGAGTTTGTGCAGTTCCACCCGACCGGCATCTATGGCTCGGGCTGTCTGATCACCGAAGGTGCGCGGGGCGAGGGTGGCTATCTGACAAACTCGGAAGGCGAGCGGTTCATGGAGCGTTATGCGCCCCAGTACAAGGACCTCGCGCCACGTGACTATGTCTCGCGCTCGATGACGATGGAGATCCGAGAAGGTCGTGGTGTCGGCGCGGAAGGGGATCACATCCACCTGAATCTGTCGCACCTGCCTGCCGAAGCTTTGGCCGAGCGTTTGCCGGGTATCTCGGAAAGCGCGAAGATTTTTGCGGGTGTCGACGTGACCAAGGAACCAATCCCTGTTCTGCCGACCGTTCACTACAACATGGGTGGCATTCCGACCAACTATTGGGGTGAGGTTCTGAACCCCACCGCCGAAGACCCGACCGCCGTTGTCCCCGGTTTGATGGCTGTGGGTGAAGCGGGTTGTGCCTCGGTCCACGGTGCGAACCGTCTGGGATCTAACTCGCTGATCGACCTCGTGGTGTTTGGCCGCGCGGCTGCGATCCGCGCTGGTAAAGTCGTTGATGCCGAAGCGCCGAACCCGGTTTTGAACCAGGCGTCGGTCGACAAAGCCTTTGATCGGTTTGACGCGGTCCGCAACGCCAACGGTTCGGTCGCGACCGCGGAATTGCGGCTTGAGATGCAGAAAACCATGCAGGCGGACGCAGCCGTGTTCCGTACGGCCAAAACAATGGCTGAAGGCGTCGAAAAGATGACCGCGATTGCTGCCAAAATGGACGATCTGAAAGTCACAGACCGTTCGTTGGTCTGGAACAGCGACCTGATGGAAACGTTAGAGCTGACCAACCTTATGCCCAATGCGCTGGCGACCATCGTCGGTGCTGAGGCGCGTAAAGAATCCCGTGGCGCCCACGCGCACGAGGATTTCAGCGAGCGTGACGATGAAAACTGGCGCGTACATACAGTCAGCCGGGTTGAGGGCAACGCAGTTGAGCTGAGCTATCGCCCGGTCATCGTTGATCCGCTGACGACCGAGGAACAGGGCGGTATCAGCCTTCAGAAAATCGCGCCCAAAGCGCGGACGTTCTAAGGGCAGGGAAAGCAGGCAATGCTGCACAAGCGCCAAATATCCGCGATCCTGAAGCAGGCAATTAGCCTGCGGATGGCGCGTACTTGGTGCTTGTCATGAAGGTCGAAGTTTTGAAGTCCGGGTCGAGTGGCCCCAAAATCATCCTGATCGGGTTGAACCGTTGTGCGACGACTTCGTTTCACAAGCTGTTTCTGAACAGCGGAATTCCGTCCGCGCATTGGGAAGATGAACAGGGACAAAACCTAGCGCATCGTATGATGACCAACATTGCCATGGGGCGCAGGCCCTTGGACGGGTTCGGTGCAGTCCGGGCATTCACTGACATTGCCTTTGTCAATTCACGCTTCATGCTGGACGGCGCTCGGCTCTTTCGTGAACTGCACGCGGCTTACCCGGATGCTTACTTCGTGCTGAACACGCGCAATTGCGAGGACTGGATTACGTCACGGGCCAGCCATTCCAGCGGTGGCTATCTGGAGCGGTGCTGCAAGGCAAATGGCCAAACGGCGGATGAGGTGAAACAGGGCTGGAGGCATATGTACGATGTGCACCATGCCGAAGTCGAAACCTATTTCGACGGAAATCCTCGCTTCCTGCGCTATGATATCGACAAAGATGACCCACAACGCGTTGCGGACTGGCTCTCACCGGATTTCGACGTAAACATTGCCCATTGGGGCCATTATAACCGAGGGGCGTCTGATCGCGCCCGGACAGGCTGAAAGGCGGCCTTGTGCTGAATGGAGAATTGACATGGTTCAACTGACCCTGCCCAAGAATTCCCGGATTACTACCGGCAAGACCTGGCCCAAGCCGGATGGCGCGAAGAATGTGCGCAAGTTCCAGATCTATCGCTGGAATCCCGATGACGGTCAGAACCCGCGGGTTGATACCTATTTCGTCGACATGGATACCTGCGGCCCGATGGTTCTGGACGCGCTGATCAAGATCAAGAACGAGATCGACCCAACTTTGACCTTCCGCCGGTCCTGCCGCGAAGGCATCTGTGGCTCTTGTGCGATGAACATCGACGGGATCAACACGTTGGCCTGCATTTACGGCATGGACGAGATCAAGGGCGACGTGAAAATTTATCCGCTGCCGCATATGCCGGTGGTCAAGGACCTGATCCCTGATCTGACCCACTTCTACGCGCAACACGCGTCGATCATGCCGTGGCTGGAAACCAAGACCAACCGCCCTGCGAAAGAATGGAAACAGTCGATCGAGGACCGCAAGAAGCTGGATGGTCTCTATGAATGCGTAATGTGCGCAAGCTGCTCGACCTCGTGCCCCAGTTACTGGTGGAACGGTGACCGGTATCTTGGTCCCGCAGCGCTTCTACACGCTTATCGCTGGATCATTGACAGCCGCGATGAGGCCACGGGTGAGCGTCTGGATGAGCTGGAAGATCCGTTCAAGCTCTATCGTTGTCACACCATCATGAATTGCGCCAAGACCTGTCCCAAAGGTCTGAACCCGGCCAAAGCGATTGCCGAAATCAAAAAGATGATGGTGGAACGCGCTGTATAAGCGACGTTGCGTTTTGCGTTAAGCGCATGTCAAACTTGCAAATTTAGGCGATGCAGCCCCGGCTGCGTTGCCTTATTTTTTTGAGCAGGGAGGAGTGATGAGATTAAGTCAGGATCACTCCAATGAGCAAAGACACTTCCAAACAAAAAACCGACGCGAAAGAAGCGTTGGAACTGCTTGAGCAGGCATGGGCGTATTACGTGCCAGAACCCGTGAAAGCTGACAAAGAGCCTGAGTTGTTCGAATACGCAAACGCAGCCTGATACGGGCCGAAAGACTTGAATTACGACGGCTAATCGGCAAAGCAAGGCAATGCCTGTTCTTCTGCTTCTGCTGGCGGCCGGTGTATTCGGCTATTTTGTCTGGCGCGCACGTCATTCTACGCTGACGCGTAATTGTCGGTGGCGCCAGGACAAAAGCCATGGCGTCTGGCGGTGCAGCTTCTGCGGCGCTGAAATCACTTCTCAGGACCAGCCTTTGCAGTGTTTGAGGGCGCGCGACAATTAATTATCTGCTTTTCGCAGGCAGAGTTATGCGCCAGTCTGCATCGCATGACACGTTCTGAACGCCCTATCCCTGTTCCCGAAGATGCTGAGGCGCGTCGCGCGCTGGCCCCCGTAATCTGTTACCCGAACGACGCGTTACCGCGACCTGATGTGTCGTGGATGCGAACCCTGCGCCAAGACGCAGTCAAAACGGATGAGGTTCTGGTTCCCCCGCGCGATGCGCGCTGTTTTGAGGTGCCGGCAGGGCACTTTTTTCGAATTACGTCCGTCGAAGGCCCACAGGTCGGTGATTTGAACATATGGAATCGCAATGACCTGTCCGAGCGTTTCTATTCAGGTAAAACCCGCGCCTTGCATGGAACGCATCTGACCACCGGAGAACAGATGTGGTCCAGTTTTCCCCATCTGCGCCCCATGGCCACGATCATTGAGGACACGCTGGAATGGTACGGGATCGATGCCTTCGGCGGGTCGGTCCATGACGTTATCGGTACGCGGTGCGATCCGTATACGGGCAATCTGTTGTCGGGTGCGCAATACCACCACTGCTGCCATTCAAACCTGACCCGCGCGCTTGCAGACCATCTGGATCTTCCGCTGGCCGAGGCCGAACTTGCAGTGCATGACGTACTGAACGTCTTTATGTGCACCGGGTTTACGCGCGATACAGGTCAGTACTTTATGAAAGCCTCACCCGTGCGCCCGGGTGATTATCTTGAGTTCTTTGCCGAGATTGATCTGCTCGGCAATCTGAGTGCTTGCCCGGGCGGGGATTGTTCGTCCGAGCATTCCTCGGACACAGCTGCTTGTTTCCCGCTGCTGGTCGAAACATTCGCGCCGGCTGAAGGTGATTTGAAGGGATGGCAAAGCCCGGCGCGCAATGAATATGATGGCACGCACGGGCGATAAAACTGTCAGGCACCGAGTGGTGCCTGCCTATTGTCAGGTGTTCGGGAAAGCCGCCTGAAGGGCGATTTCCACCATGTCACCAAAGCTGCGCTCGCGTTCAGACGACGGCAGAGCTTCTCCGGTCAAAAGGTGATCGGAAACAGTGAGTACGGCCAATGCCCGGCATTTGTGGCGTGCCGCCAGAATGTACAGCTCTGCAGCTTCCATTTCGACGCCCAGAATGCCGTGACGCACCATCTGCTCGTTCAGATCCGGGCGCTCGTCATAAAAGACGTCGGAGGAGTATATCCCGCCAACATGCGTCGGTGTTCCTTTGGCCGCTGCCGCTGCTGCCGCCGCCTGCAACAAACCCCAGTCGGCGCAGGGCGCAAAGTTCAGCTCTTTCATGATGCCCCGCGAAGGGGTGCTGAGCGTAGTTGATGTCATTGCCAGAATGACATCACGCACTTTAACGCTGTCCTGCATGCCGCCACATGAGCCGATACGGATCAGAGTTTTAGCATCGTAATCGCGGATCAGTTCATTCACGTAAATGGAAAGAGAGGGCATCCCCATACCACTGCCCTGAATAGTAACAGGGTTTCCTTTCCATTTTCCGGTAAAGCCAAGCATTCCACGAACGTCATTGACCTGCTTTATATCTGTCAAAAACGTTTCAGCAGCCCATTTGGCCCGATAAGGATCTCCGGGCAAAAGAACCGTTTCTGCGATTTCGCCTTTTTCAGCGCCAATGTGAATGGTCATTTGTTCAATTTACCTTGATCAAATTTCCAGTTCGGAAATATCCGCACCAGCTTTTAAGGCGTCATGCACCCATTGAGGTTTGCGGCCGCGCCCCGTCCAGGTCTGTTCCGGGTTCGACGGGTTGCGATACTTTGCTTTGGTTTTAGGCGTTTTTCCGCCACGTGGCGCATCGCTGGACAATTCAGACAACGAAAAACCGAACTCTGCTGCGGCTTTTTCTGCCGCTTTCAAAGCCTCTTGCCGTTCGCGTTTTTCGGCGCTGACAAGCGCTTTTTCTATTTCATCACGTAAAGATAACAGTTCTTTTCGCGACATTTGTTCCAGATTGATCCCCATCAGTCCTCTCCGATTGAATTAAAATACGGTGCGTATTGGCGTGCACCGTATTTCCAAAAACAGGATTATTCCATCCCAAAGATTTAAAGGACAGAAACGGGGAAAAAAGAAGTAAACGCCTCAATTATTCAGCGGCAAGCGTCTTGGGGTCTGCCAAAACAACAATATCGCCCATAATTGCGTTCAATTCAAAGTTCTTAGGGGTGTAAACCTTGGCTACCCCCATGGCTTTCAATTTTTCGGCATCTTCGTCGGGAATAATCCCGCCGACAACAACCGGAATATGGGACAGCCCTTCTTTTTGCAGGCGTGACAATACCTCTTCGACCAGCGGCAGGTGGCTGCCGGACAGGATGGACAGGCCGATCACATGCGCGTCGTCTTCGCGCGCGGCGTCCACGATTTCCTCCGGGGTCAGGCGGATGCCCTCATAGCTGATGTCCATACCGCAATCTCGCGCACGGAAGGCGATCTGTTCGGCCCCGTTGGAATGGCCATCCAATCCGGGTTTGCCGACCAGGAACTTGAGACGACGACCCAGTTTGTCACTGACCGCGTCGACCGCAGCGCGCAGATCGTCCAACCCTTCGGTTTTGTTTGAAACCGAGCCTGAAACGCCCGTTGGACCGCGATAGGTGCCATAGACCTTGCGCATCTCTTCCGCCCATTCGCCTGTGGTGACACCTGCTTTGGCCGCAGCGATCGAAGGTTCCATCACGTTGGCTCCGGTCTGCGCTGCTTCGCGCAAGGCTGCCAAGGCTGCCGTGACTGCTGCGTCGTCGCGTTCTTCACGCCATTGGCTCAGGCGGTCGATCTGTTCTTGTTCAACCGCAGGATCGACAACCATGATGCCGCCATCTTCGGTCTGCAAAGGTGAGGCCTCACCTTCAATCCATTTGTTCACACCAACAACAACGGTTTCGTTCCGTTCGATCCGGTTCAACCGGTCTGCGTTCGAGTCTACGAGGCGGGATTTCATGTACTCGATGGAAGCTACCGCTCCACCCATCGAGTCCAGGTTTGCCAACTCGGCCCGCGCACCTGTTTTCAGGTCTTCAACTTTGGCATCGACGGCGGGGTTGCCATCGAACAAATCGTCGAATTCCAGCAAGTCGGTCTCATATGCCAGAATCTGCTGCATCCGCATCGACCATTGCTGATCCCAGGGGCGCGGCAGGCCAAGAGCCTCGTTCCACGCGGGCAACTGCACCGCACGGGCGCGCGCGTTTTTCGACAGCGTCACGGCCAGCATCTCGATCAGGATGCGATAGACGTTGTTTTCTGGCTGCTGTTCCGTCAGACCCAACGAGTTCACCTGCACGCCATAGCGGAATCGGCGGAATTTGGGGTTCTCGACACCATAGCGTTGTTGCAGAATCTCGTCCCAAAGATCCACAAAGGCGCGCATCTTGCACATTTCGGTAACAAAACGGATACCCGCGTTTACGAAAAACGAAATCCGACCGCACAGCGCTGGAAAATCTTCTGCCGGTACGCGCGGGCGCAGTTCGTCCAACACGGCGATGGCAGTGGCCAACGCATAGGCCAGTTCCTGTTCCGGTGTCGCGCCAGCTTCCTGCAGGTGGTACGAGCACACGTTCATCGGGTTCCACTTGGGAACGTTGGTATAGCAATACTCGGCCACGTCCGCGATCATCTTGAGCGACGGTTTGGGCGGGCAAACATAGGTGCCTCGGCTCAGATATTCCTTGATCAGGTCATTCTGAACCGTGCCCTGCAATTTCGACACGTCTGCGCCTTGCTCTTCCGCGACAGCGATATAAAGCGCCAAAAGCCATGGGGCAGTGGCGTTGATCGTCATCGAGGTGTTCATCTGCTCAAGCGGGATTTGGTCGAACAGAACCCGCATGTCGCCCAGATGACAAACCGGCACACCAACCTTGCCGACTTCACCGCGCGCCAAGGTGTGGTCGCTGTCATAGCCCGTTTGCGTCGGCAGATCGAAGGCCACGGACAGACCGGTTTGCCCTTTCGCCAGGTTCCCCCGGTAAAGCGCGTTCGAGGCTTTGGCCGTGGAATGACCGGCATAGGTTCGGATGAGCCAGGGGCGATCTTTCTGCGTCTGCGTCATAGCGGGGCCTCGTGCTTCGGTGGGCAATAAAATTACGTCTTGAGGTTCTAAAGCGCAATTTTCGGGATATGTCAATTCGCTGCGTTGCGGCATCCTTCAATTGTTCAGATTGTGGGCAGTTGCGATTGGTGGCAATGTGCCGCCATGACGCAAACCGTGGAACTTCCGCTTTGGCTTTTCCTGCTGATCGTGGTCTTTGCCATGGTCACTTTTGCTTCGCATTTCCTGTTCCCTTCGGTGCGCTGGTTCTTCCGCCGCAGGTTGGAACGTGCCGTTTCGCGCCTGAATCAAAGGCTTCAACGTCCTATCCAGCCGTTTAAGCTGGCGCGGCGACACGACATGATTCAGCAGTTGATTTACGACCCTCAGGTCGGGCGTGCGGTTCAACAACATGCGCAGGACGAAGGCATTCCCGAGGCCGTCGCTTTTGAAAAAGCCCGTCGCTACGCGCGCGAGATTGTTCCGTCGTTTTCCGCTTTTGCCTATTTCAGCTTTGCCATTCGTCTCGCCCGTCTGTTGAGCAATACGTTTTACGAAGTCCGACTCAGCCATCAAGACGAGGCTGCGATAAAGAACATTGATCCGGACGCAACCGTGGTTTTTGTGATGAACCATCGCAGCAATATGGACTATGTGCTTGTGACCTATCTGGCGGCACAGCAATCGGCCTTGTCGTATGCGGTTGGAGAATGGGCGCGCGTTTGGCCGCTAAGCCGTTTGATTCGCGCGATGGGGGCGTACTTTATTCGGCGCAAATCAGGCAGCGAGCTCTATCGGCAAGTGCTGTCCTGCTATGTGCGCCATGCGACCGAAGCTGGTGTGACGCAAGCCATGTTTCCGGAAGGCGGCTTAAGCCTGACCGGCGCACTGGGTCGCCCAAAGTTGGGTTTGCTGAAATACATTATGGATGGAACCTCGCCTGACGGGCGTGATGTGGTTTTTGTCCCCGTCGCACTGAACTATGACCGGGTGCTTGAAGATACCATCCTGACCCGCGCTGCCTTGGGGTCAGAGCGCCGGTTTCGCGCTCGGATCGGCGTGATCTCGCGCTGGATACTCAAGCAGCTCTGGCGGCGTCTGATCGGGCGGTACAAGCGATTTGGCGTCGCCTCTGTGCGATATGGAGTTCCGATTTCGCTGAAGGAATTCCGCGCTGTCAGCGATGACGATGTCATGACGGATTTGGCCCGAGAACTGATGCAACGCATCGGGCAGGCGATCCCGCTGGTTCCAGCCCCTGCGGCTTGCCGGTTGTTGCAACAGAACGGATCTTTGCCTGAAGAGGCCGTTCGATCCCAAATACTGTCTATGTTGGCCGAAGACGGCCACACGTCGGATCAAGACGGAGCGGCTGTGGATAACGCCGTGAATCAGTTGGTCGAGCGCAGGATCTTAAGCCGCCAGGGGGACAATCTGACCCTTTCAGGTCAACGTGAGGATCTGTTGGGCTATTATGCAGCTTCTGTGCCAATCAACAGGAAATCCGATAATACTGCGGCTGCAAAATAACTTTCTGCATCCGCTGGGTCATAAAATTACAAATCAAGGCCGAAAACGGTTGCAATATTACTTGGCGGCCAATATTCCAGTCTGTGAAGCGCGCGATTCTGCGTTGCGGCAATAGTATTGAGAAAAAGGAGGCCAGCATGGCTTTGGACACCGAAAGCGGTATCGCGTCGTACGAGGCACCCGAAAAGGACCTCTATGAAATGGGTGAGATCCCTCCGATGGGATTTGTCCCCAAGCAGATGTATGCCTGGGCCATCCGCAAGGAACGCCACGGCGAGCCGAATACTGCAATGCAGCAGGAAGTGGTCGACGTGCCCGAACTGGACAGCAACGAGGTGCTGGTTCTGGTGATGGCGGCAGGCGTCAACTACAACGGCGTCTGGGCCGCTCTGGGGCAGCCGATCAGCCCATTTGATGGCCACAAAGCCCCTTATCATATCGCCGGTTCGGATGCGTCAGGCATTGTCTGGGCCGTCGGCGACAAGGTGAAGCGGTGGAAAGTGGGTGATGAAGTCGTTATCCACTGCAACCAGGACGATGGCGACGACGAGGAATGCAACGGTGGTGATCCGATGTACTCTCCCAGCCAGCGAATCTGGGGCTATGAGACGCCGGACGGGTCGTTCAGCCAGTTCACTCGCGTTCAGGCGCAGCAGTTGATGCCGCGCCCCAAGCACCTGACCTGGGAAGAAGCAGCATGCTACACCCTGACTCTGGCGACCGCTTACCGGATGCTTTTTGGCCATGAGCCGCATGATCTGAAACCGGGCCAGAACGTTCTGGTTTGGGGTGCGTCGGGTGGTTTGGGGTCCTATGCGATCCAGCTGATCAACACGGCCGGTGCAAATGCGATTGGCGTGATTTCGGACGAAAGCAAGCGCGACTTCGTCATGGGCTTGGGTGCCAAGGGTGTTCTGAACCGCAAGGACTTCAACTGCTGGGGTCAATTGCCTACGGTGAACACGCCGGAATATGCCGAATGGTTCAAAGAGGCCCGCAAGTTTGGCAAGGCGATCTGGGACATCACCGGCAAAGGCAACAATGTGGATATGGTGTTTGAACACCCCGGTGAAAGCACGTTCCCGGTTTCGACCTTTGTTGTCAAAAAGGGCGGTATGGTCGTGATCTGCGCCGGCACTACCGGCTTCAACTGTACCTTCGACGTGCGCTATATGTGGATGCATCAAAAGCGCCTGCAAGGGTCGCACTTTGCGCATCTCAAACAGGCGGCTGCCGCAAACAAGCTGATGGTAGAACGTCGCCTGGATCCCTGCATGTCAGAAGTGTTCACCTGGAACGATCTGCCCGAGGCGCACATGAAGATGCTGCGGAACGAACATAAGCCGGGCAACATGTCTGTCCTTGTGCAGGCACCCCGCACTGGCTTGCGCACCCTGGAAGAAGTTCTCGACGCAGATTGATCCCTCTTTGGGAACGTAGACAAAAAACACCCGCGAATCGCTTGGCCGGTTCGCGGGTGATTTGCGTTTTGACAGAGCCTTGCGGACTTTCAAACACTTACATTTTCTTCCCCCGCTATTTTTGGGGAGTAGAAACCGGTGAATAGGTCGAAAAAAACTATACATGTTATGGTTGTGTTAACGCTTCGTTAACTGTTTCAGAGAGACCCTAATGGCGCAGAATGAGTGGATATTGGACGTATTGTCGGACCTCAATGCTTTCGCCGTTGCGAACGGGTTGAGCGCGCTTGCCGAGCAGCTGGATGACACAAGGCTGATCGCTGCGGCCGAGATTGCGTCCCTGAAGAACGAGGCACGAGCGCCCGCGGATGGGAACGGAAGTCGAATTAGGTCAAATCCTACTGGACTTGGAAAACACCAACACGCTTGAAGAGCTCAGCAACGTCGCCGAGCGATTGCGGAGTATTCTTCAGGTTGAACATCTAACCTATCACTGGGTTGATGGAGCTGGCGATCAGTACGGTTACACCACGTATTCAGATACCTGGGACGAACGCTACCGAGATAAGAACTACCATCGGATTGATCCGGTTATTCTTGGGTGTTTCCAAAGATTTCATCCGGTCGACTGGAAATCTCTGGACTGGTCAAGCAGGATCGCAAAATCCTTTCTTCAAGACGCCCGTAACCACGGTGTTGGCAATCAAGGCTATTCCATTCCGATCCGAGGTCCGAACGGACAGTTTGCCCTATTCACCGTAAACCACAGTTGCGATGATCAGACCTGGCAACGCTTTATTTCGACCTACGGGCGGGATTTGATTTTGGTTGCGCATTTCATCAACCGCAAAGCGCTTGAGTTCGAAAAAGACAGGCAACCGGATTCCACACGTAATCTGTCACCACGGGAAATAGACGCTATTACCCTTTTGGCTTTGGGCTACAGCCGTGCCCAAGTGGCGCATTCGCTGTCGATTTCAGAGCATACGCTGCGGGTCTATATCGAAAGCGCCCGATCGAAATTGGGAGCACATAACACCACGCATGCAATCGCAACCGCGCTCAGCCGAGGATTAATAGTGGTTTAAGACCAGCGCACACCCCACACGCAATATTAACCACGACTCTGTACCCCCTTCGTTCCCGCACAGGACGACAAGGGGAACAAGTCATGTTGCGTTATTTATATGCCGATGAGTTGCACAGATTTCCAACTCTGGCAGAGGGGATGTTCAAGGATCGAGCGGATCAGTTCAAAACCCGGCTGGGGTGGGATGTCCATGTCAATGAACAGGGGAAGAGCGGGATGAGTATGACGCACTCAACCCGCTTTATGTCATCTGGGAAGAGCCAGACGGCAGTCATGGCGGGTCGATGCGGGTGTTGCCCACAACGGGTCGGGTGATGATCAACGAGGTTTTCGGGGATCTCAACGGCGGCAAACCCATTTGCAGCCCGTTGATCTGGGAAGTGACACGGTTCTGCCTGTCACGCAACGCAGGCCCGCATACGGTCGGGGCCATTATGCTGAGCGGCGGCGAAATGATGGAAGGGTTTGGCCTGACTCACATCGCCGGTGTGTTTGATGCGCGTATGATCCGTATCTATCGTCTGATCGGCTCATCGCCCGAGGTTCTGGGCACTCAGGGCAGTGGGCAGGATCGGATCTCGGTCGGGTTGTGGCCTTATTCTGCGGATGATTGCAACCGCGTCGCGAAACGTGCTGGCGTCCCGCGCGAACTGTCGCGCCTGTGGTTCAACACAGCGCTTTGGACCCAAAAAACAGCACCGGTTTGCCTTGTCCGCATAAGCAGTTGAAAACGCCATTCCGCATCTGGTGATGGTCGGCGCGGCCCTGTAGGGTCGCGCCATGTCTTTGCAATATGTAACCTTCTCGGATGATCAGGCCGCCGCATTTGACAGCATCGCCGAGATGCTGAGATCAGCAGGTGTCGATCTGGAAGATGACGCCCTTCTCAAACTGCCGGGGGCGGGGAAATCGGGCGTAATGGCCGTGATCGGCAAGGCTGGCTCTGGTAAAACCCTGCTGTTGGCTGAACTGTATAAGGCGCTGGCAGAGACCGGGGTACAGGTCGTGTCCGGCGACTATGAAAGTCGCAAGTCCAGGGACAAGCGTAGCCTTGCTATCCTGGCCCCCACCAACAAGGCCGCAAGTGTTCTGCGTCTGCGCGGCGTGCCCGCCACCACAATTCACCGCATTCTCTACACGCCTGTGTACGACCCGGAATACGAGCGCATCGCTGAATGGCTGGCGGGCAACGATGAACGACCCGAGATTGAAGGACTGACTGATGAAGCCCTGGATCGGGCTGCGGCGTTTTACGAAAACAACAAGTCCATGCCTGGGGCACTGGCTGCTGCCGGATTGCGGGGATCGGATTTCATCACGGGGTGGAAACGGCGCGACGAACCTTTGGACATCGGGTTTGTCGATGAAGCGTCGATGCTGGACGACCGTCAATTCGAGGATCTGAAAGAGATTTTTCCAACCCTTTTGTTATTCGGTGATCCGGCACAGCTGGCACCGGTAAATCAATCGGGCAGCATGGTTTTTGAGTCCTTGCCCGAACCCAGAAAACTGACGCTTCAACGCGTTCACAGACAGGATGCAGACAACCCAATCCTCGATCTGGCCCATGCTCTGGCTGACCCGGCGATGGGGTTTGAAGACTTCGAGCGTTTGGTCGAAGAGACGGCGCGCCGTGACGACAGGGTGGTCTGGGGGCAGCGGGTCGAGGTCGACCTGATGGCGCGCAGCCCGGTTTTGGTTTGGCGCAACGCGACACGCATTCGACTTATTCAGGCGTTCAGGAACGTCCATGGCGCACCAGAGACCGAGCTTCTGGAAGGGGAACCGCTGATTTGCGACGGGATTGAGCTGCCTTTGAAACATCGCAAAAAACGTCTGGATCTTGAAGCGCGTGGGCTGATCAAGGGGGCTCAGGTGGTGTACCTGGGGCCGGGGCGAAAGCCGGGATTCTCGCGGCTGCATGTGATGGGTGCCGAAGACCCTCAGGTCAGCGCGGCATCGATTGTGCAGATCGAGAAGCCGGATGAGGAAGAACCGTTCATTCCCTTTGCGGCGCGTATGGGCGCAACGTTCCTGCACGGTGCGGCAGTGACGATACATAAGGCGCAAGGTTCTCAGTGGGACACGGTTCAGGTTTTTGCACCGGACATTTATGCCGCAGCCCGGATGGGCCGGACCGAGGCAGGACAACCTTTGTGGAAACGTTTGGCTTATGTGGCGATTACGCGTGCGCAAGAACGTCTGATCTGGGTCGTCCGCAACCGATTGTCGAAGCCAACTTATCCGCTGCGAGTGGACGACCTGCGGGCTGTCCCGGCGGCGTCACTGACATTGGAGGCGGAAGAGACATGACATCCATTATTGTTACCGGCGCAAGCTCTGGTATAGGACTGGCCACAGCGGAACTGTTCCTGGCCCAGGGGTGGACCGTCGGTGTGTTGGCACGCAGTGCGGATAAGCTGAATGCCCTGGCACAAAAGCACGGCAACTCCGTTGCGCTGCCTGCGGACGTAACAGACCCTGAGGCAGTGAAGACTGCGTTCCGAAAGTTTACGGACGAGGTTGGGCGTCTGGATGTCTTGTTCAACAACGCAGGCATCTTTGCACCGGGCGGTACTATCGACGAAATTGCGCTGGAGGATTGGTATCAAAGCGTCAACGTCAACCTGAACGGCATGTTCCTGTGCGCACGCGAAGCCTTTGGGATCATGCGGCATCAGGACCCTCAGGGCGGACGCATCATCAATAACGGCTCGATTGCTGCACATGTTCCACGTCCGAACTCTGTGCATTATTCGGCGACCAAACATGCAATTACCGGGCTGACCCGCAGCCTGTCTCTGGATGGGCGGTGCTTTGGAATAGCCTGCGGGCAGATCGATATCGGGAACGCCCGGACACAGATGGTTCAGGGGCTGGTGGACGCGGCGCAGGCAGCGGGGGAAACGCCTGACCCGACCATGGCCGTTGAAGACGCGGCGCGATCTGTTCTGCATATGGCAACCCTGCCGCCTGAGGCGAATGTTCAGTTCATGACCGTCATGGCGACGACCATGCCCTATATCGGCAGGGGATAACCGTCACTTGTCGCGCAACAGACGGAATGCCGTCGAAGCACCCCAGCCAGCAGCAATTGCGATGACCAGAGACATCAGACCGTACCAAACAGGTTGCTGACGCGACATGTTGTACAGGAACCGTTCCAGGCCAACTTTGCGGACATCGATGGTTGTTTCGTACTGCGAAACCACCTCGCCACCGCGCGTCAGGAAGATACGGGCGGCATAATCCCCCTCTGTCAGGTCGGCAGGCATGTCGATTGAGGTGCGGAACAGTGTTTGTTCGTCCACGGCGACCGTGTCTTCGCGGATGGAATACAAGTCTTCTTCCTCGCGAATGCGAACTACCGCGTCTGCGAAATCCTGCGCGCCGCGGATATGCATCGCGGCACCAACGGACCGGATCGCACGTTCTATCGAAATACGATAACGAAGATCTTCGGTGTCAGTCAGAATGTCATCCAACGGCCCGCTGGTTGCGACCGCGTAAAAGCTGGGCGCAAGATCGACGAGAACACTGTCGGTGTTGACCCAGATCCCCAGCTTCCGTTCTTTGCGGCGTACCGTGACAGGCTCGGACGGACCAGCGACCGCAACGATGACCTCGACCGGTGGGCCGGATGGAATCGGGGTTTCCCGTTTGATGGCCCCGAAAATGAGAAGCTCTGAGCCGTCAAAGGTCGCTGTAATCGCAACGCGATCCTGGCTAAGACCAAGGACAACCTGTTCTTCCGCAGCAAACGCGGGCAGGCACAAAAGACAAAAGACGGCAATGAGTGATCGCAGCATCTTCAGTGTCCTCCGCCAGTTCCAAGCGAATAAAGCTCGGCAGGTTCAAGAAGCAGATCAAGCGCAAGCTTGCCGCACACCGCCAGAACCAAAGCAGCCAGCAAAACGCGCAGTTGCTCTGCCGGCATACGCGCGCCAATCACAGTACCGATCTGCGCGCCAATCACACCGCCAACCAGCAGCAGAACCGCCAGAACAATGTCCACCGTATAGTTCGTGGTGGCGTGCAGCATCGTGGTGAAGGCCGTCACAAAGATGATTTGAAACAGCGATGTGCCGACAACAACCTTTGTGGGCATGCCCAACAGGTAAATCATGGCGGGAACCATGATAAAGCCGCCGCCGACACCCATGATTGCAGACAAAACCCCGACGCAAAGCCCAACCAAAACGGGTGGAATGACCGAGATATAAAGACCAGATGTGCGGAATCGCATTTTGAAGGGCAGGGCATGAATCCAGCCCCGTTGACGGCGTTTCGCGGCAACAGCTCCGCCTCTTTTTGCCTTTCGCAGCGCCCTGAGGCTTTCGACGAACATCAGGCTGCCGATGACGCCAAGGAAAACGACGTAACACAGTTTGACCAGCAGATCGACCTGACCCAGGCTTTTGAGATAGTTGAAGACAACCACACCCAAAGCGGCTCCGATCAGGCCCCCGACAAGCAACACAGTCCCCATCTTTAGGTCTACGGTTTTTCGTCGGAAATGGGCCAACACGCCGGAAAAGGACGAAGCAACAATCTGATTGGCCTCGGTCGCAACGGCCACCGCTGGTGGAATGCCGATGAAGAACAGCAGCGGCGTCATAAGAAAACCGCCGCCGACCCCGAACATTCCGGACAAAACGCCAACCATTCCACCCAAACCAAGCAGGAGGAATGCATTCACCGATACTTCGGCTATGGGCAGGTAAATGTACATAATACCGTCACTTTGTGTTTTGCGTCGCTGCGCTGCCGCATGCAGTCCATTGGTAAGCCATTGATGCAGTTTTTTGCATGTATATCATTGTCACATGCCTCCCGGCTCGATGAGCCCAAAGATGTCTTCTGATTGCAAAACGAGATCAGCTTCGATTTTGAAGGCACCGCCCAACGTTAGGGAAGCGCTGACAGAAACTTTGGCTATGGGCAGATAGACTTGCATACCCCCTTAGAGCGGGTGCGGCATGCAAAATCAACTCTGCATGCCGCTCTGCAGCGAACAGGACCCAGAATTGATCCTGAACTGGACTTATCAGCGTTCCTTTACGTACGGTTCGCCACCGGCACGTGGGGGAACGGCTTTGCCGACAAACCCGGCCAGAATCACAACTGTCAGGATGTAGGGCAGGGCGTCCATCACCTGTACCGGGATCACAATTCCGCCCAGGTCGATATTCTGGAATCGCAGGGCAACGGCTTGCAACAGGCCAAACAGCAGACAGGCCCACATGGCATGCCAGGGGCGCCATTTCGCAAAGATGAGCGCCGCCAGTGCGATGAACCCGCGCCCGGCTGTCATTTCCTTGACGAACCCGGCCTGCAATGCGGTGGCCAGATAAGCACCTGCAATGCCGCACAAAACGCCACAGATCGCGACTGCCGCGAAGCGCAGGCCAACGACGGATACGCCCGCTGTATCAACCGCCGCCGGGTTTTCACCCACTGCCCGCAATCGCAGGCCAAAGCGGGTGCGATACAGAACCCACCATGTCGCCGGAACCATCAGAAACGCCACATAGACCAGGATCGAGTGACCCGAGAGCAATTCGGAATAAATCGGGCCGATAATCGGCACACCGCTGATTGCTTCCGCAAATGGGAAATTGATGGGCTCAAATCGCCCACCTCCAAACAGGGACGGTGTCCGCCCGCCTTGCTGGAACCAGCTTTGGGCGACCAGTACGGTCAAACCCGAAGCGAGAAAGTTGATCGCCACGCCCGAGATAAGCTGATTACCTCGGAATGTAATTGACGCCAGCCCGTGGAGCCCCGACAGCAACAATGAAGCTGCAATGCCCGCCAGCAAGCCCAACCAAACTGAACCGGTAACAGCCGCAATGGCTGCGGAAAAGAACGCCGCTATCAGCATTTTGCCTTCGAGGCCAATGTCAAAGATACCCGCACGTTCCGAATAGAGACCGGCCAGACAGGCCAGCAGCAGCGGGGTGGACAGGCGGATGGTCGAATCCAGGACCTGGATGAGGGTAACGAAGAATTCCATCACTCAGCCCTCTTCCGCATACCAAGGAACAGTTTTTCAAGCGGCATTCGCACCATGTTGTCCAACGCCCCGGTGAACAGAATGACCAACGCTTGAATAACAACGATCAGCTCACGTGGGATCGAGGCCCACAAAGCCAGTTCTGCCCCGCCCTGATAGAGGAAGCCAAACAGTAAGGCGGCTAGAAAAACGCCAAACGGGTGGGATCGGCCCATCAGCGCGACGGCGATTCCGATAAAGCCCGCGCCTTCGGTCGAGTTCAGAACCAGCCGCTCGGCCTCGCCCATCACGTTGTTGATGGCCATCAAACCTGCCAGCGCGCCCGAAATGAGCATGGCTATGATGGTGATCCGCACGGGTGAAATACCAGCGTAAACCGCCCCGGTTTCCGAGTGGCCATAGGCGCGGATTTCGTACCCCAGGCGGGTCCGCCAGATCAGTGCCCAGACAACGACACAGGCCAGCAGCGCGATGAAGAACGTGATGTTCGCCGGAGCCCCGCGGAACACCACATTCTCAGCGGTTGAGAACATCGACTGGAAGGTCGGCAGGTGAACGGTTTCGGGGAATCGTGCGGTGGCTGGGTCCTGCGATCCTTGCGGGCGCATGATGTTGACCAGCATGTAGTTCAGGAACGCGGCTGCGATAAAGTTGAACATGATCGTGGTGATCACGATGTGGCTGCCGCGTTTGGCTTGCAAATAGGCCGGAATGGCGGCCCAAAATGCGCCGAACAGCATTGATGCGGCGCAGGCCGCAAGCAAGGCAACGCTCCAATGGGGCCAGTCGACATAAAGGCAGACCATGGCGACGCCAAGCCCGCCCAGCATCGCCTGACCTTCGCCGCCGATGTTAAAGAGGCGCGCATGAAACGCCACGGCAACCGCAAGCCCGGTGAACATGAAATTTGTCGCATAGTAGAGCGTGTAGCCCCAGCCATAGGTCGACCCCAGCGCGCCGGTCACCATAAGCTGAACCGCTTCGATTGGGTTTTCTCCGATGGCGAGGATGACCAGCGCCGACAGGATTGCGGCCAGTATCAGACTGATCAGCGGGATCAGGATGACATCGGCCCATTTGGGCATTTTTTCCATGTTACGCGGCCTCTCCCGCAACACCGGCCATCAACAGGCCCAGTTCTTTTTCATCCGTCTCATGGGGCAGTCGTTCACCCATGATGTGTCCGTCAAACATCACCGCAATCCGGTCGGAAAGCGAAAAGATCTCTTCCAGTTCGACCGAGACCAACAGAATGGCCTTGCCCTGATCACGCAGAGCGACGATCTGCTTGTGAATGAACTCGATCGCACCGATGTCTACGCCGCGTGTGGGTTGTCCGACCAGCAGCAGATCCGGGTTGCGCTCGATCTCGCGTGCGACAACGATCTTTTGCTGGTTGCCGCCCGAAAAGCTCTTGGCCGCCAACCATGGATCGGGCGGGCGGACGTCGAATTTTTCGATCTTGGCTTCGGTATCGGCGCGCAAGGCGGCATTGTCCATGAAGATGCCGCGTTTGTATGCCGGGTCACGATGATAGCCGAAGGCGACGTTTTCCCACGCGTGGAAATCCATAATCAAACCTTCGCGCTGCCGGTCTTCCGGCACATGTGCGATATGCTGGGCGCGGCGGGCCTGACCGTCCGATCCTGCGCCACTCAGTGCCAAAGGCTGACCATTCAATTTGATCGAACCTTGGCCCGGTCGCATACCGCCCAGAACCTCAAGCAACTCGGATTGTCCGTTGCCAGCCACCCCGGCGATGCCGACGATTTCACCTGCGCGGACGGTCAGATCAATGCCTTTGACCCGTTCCACTCCGGTCGAATCGAAAACGCTCAGTTTTTCAATCTCAAGAATGGGTTTACCGGGTTTGGCAGGCACTTTGTCGACCTGAAGCAGAACCTTGCGGCCTACCATCAGTTCGGCCAACTCTTCGGGGCTGGTTTCGGACGTTTTGACAGTTGCCGTCATCTGTCCCCGTCGCATGACCGAGACGGTGTCGGTATTCTCCATGATCTCACGCAGTTTGTGCGTAATCACGATGATCGTTTTCCCCTCGGCCCGCAGGCGGTCGAGAATGCGGAACAACTGATCTGCTTCAGCCGGGGTCAGTACGCCTGTTGGTTCGTCCAGAATCAGAATCTCAGCCTTGCGATACAACGCCTTCAGAATTTCGACGCGCTGTTGCATACCGACGCCGATCTCGTCGATGCGTTTGTCTGGGTCGACGAACAGTTCGTACTCTTCTTCCAGGTCTTTCAACTCTTTACGCGCCTTTGCCAGAGACGGGGCGAGCAGCCTGCCATCTTCGGCACCCAGCACGATATTTTCCAGAACGGTAAAGTTTTCAACCAGCTTGAAATGCTGGAATACCATCCCGATGCCAGCAGCGATTGCGGCCTGGCTGTCAGGGATATCTGTCTTGGATCCGTTGATCCAGATTTCGCCTTTGTCGGCTTTGTAGAAGCCGTAGAGGATGCTCATCAGCGTGGATTTGCCCGCGCCGTTTTCACCGATGATCCCGTGTATTGTACCGGGGGCGACACTGATGGAGATGTCTTTGTTGGCCTGAACCGGCCCAAAGGCTTTGGAAATCCCTTTGAGCTCAATGGCGGGGACGGTCATGTCTTGTCCTCAATTGCCGAAAGGGCCGCACGGACGGCGCGGCAGAGTGGAAAACGGGGCGGAGGAAACCCCCACCCCGTATGTATTTTTAGAACTGCAGTGCCGGGCAGCTGTCGTTCTCGTAATAGCTGACAACGTTGATGTCGCCGTTGATGATGGCGCTACGCGCATCGTCCACAGCGTCTGCCATGCGGACGGACACGAGGGCTTCGTTGTTTTCATCCATCGCAACGCCAACACCGTCTTCGGCCAGACCCATGGTGAAGATACCGGTTTCTACGTCGTCGCCTGCTTTCATCGCTTCATAAACGGCAACATCCACGCGCTTGAGCATCGAGGTCAGAACTTTGCCCGGGTGCAGGTGGTTCTGGTTGCTGTCCACGCCGATTGACAGGATGCCTTCGTCGGCAGCGGTTTGCAGAACGCCAACGCCGGTGCCACCGGCGGCTGCGTAGATCACGTCTGCGCCTTGGCTGATCTGTGCCTTGGTCAGTTCAGATCCTTTCACAGGATCGTTCCATGCTGCCGGAGTGGTGCCGGTCATGTTGGCCACGACGTTGATGTCAGGGTTCACAGCCTTGGCACCCTGCGCGTATCCACAGCCAAAGTGACGGATCAGCGGAATATCCATACCGCCGATGAAACCAACAGTGCCCGATTCCGACGCCATCGCGGCCATCATGCCAACCAGGTACGAACCTTCATGCTCGGCAAAGCCAATCTGACGGATGTTTGGAATGTCCAACCAGTTCACGTCAACGGCGACGAACTTGGTATCCGGATAGTCGCCCGCGACTGCTGACAGCGGATCAGCCATGCCAAAGCCCATGGTGATGATCGGGTTTGCACCGGATTCGGCAAAGCGGCGCAGGGCCTGCTCACGCTGTGCTTCCGACTGAATTTCGATCTCACGGTACTTTCCACCGGTCTCATTTGCCCAACGCTGCGCGCCGTTATAGGCGGCTTCGTTGAACGATTTGTCAAATTTGCCGCCCAGATCAAAGATCAGCGCCGGTTCAGCCAGAGCGGCACCTGCAGTCAGAGCGACGGCAGCGGCAGCGCTCATCAAGGATTTCATCAGGGTCATTTCGGTCTCCCAGTTTTATGTTGGCACGGGATCAGATTAGTCCCGTTTACCCACGTTTAGCGAGCATAACTGTTGTGATGGCGGGTATTAAGGGGGTTTGCAACCGTCATGGTCAATTGATTCCTGACCAAATGGTCCAAAAAATGTTCACTTGCCCTTAGGGCAGGCGGCATTCCATCACCAGAGCGTCGGTTTTTGTACCCGTTTCGCGCGAATAATACGCACGCCGCACACCGCAGCGATGATACCCGCAGTGTTCATATAGGGCGATTGCCGCCACATTGTCGGCTGCGACGTCCAGGAAGGCCCGGTTTGCCTCCATGGCCGCGGCCTGACGGTGGCATTCACGCATCGTTCCCAAGGCCAGCCCCTGACGTTGTACCGAAGGGTGAGTCGCAATTGTCAGCAGCTCGGCCTCGCCCGCAATCACCTGAAACAACGCAAAGCAGCGCGGATCACCAACGTAATGCGTAAACGGGTTGTCCAGAAGGCTTTCAAATTCGCTGGCGGACCAGGGGCGCGACTGCGTGAACGCAGCGGCATGAGTCGTTGCCATATCGCGCGGCGTCATTCGTCTAACAAGACCGGAGGCACATCACGCGACGGGGCCGCATCTGCTGGCCGGACATACAGCGGTGCCGGTGATGCGCTGACATCGCGCCAACGTTCAGCCGTTAGACGTGCAATGGCTTGGGCGTGTTGGTCCGGGTCATTGCAGGAAAACAGCGGTCCAAGTGCCTCGGCATCTACCCTGGGCATCAGGCGTGGATCATCGCCGACGGCCTGAACATAAACCTGATCGCGCGGGGCTTGTATACATGGAATCGGGTCCGCACCGCCTAACTCCATCAAGGCATCGAAGCCTGAAACACCAACGGCAGGGACGCCGAGGCCCAAGGCAAGTCCGCGTGCGGCAGATACCGAGATTCGAATGCCAGTGAAATTACCCGGACCGACACCCACGCCTATGGCGTCAAGATCGGACCAAGCGCAACCACCCTGAGCAAGTATGTCTTCGAGCATCGGCATCAGGCGTTCGGCCTGCCCGCGCGACATAACTTCGGCCCGAGAAGTTATGATTTCACGACCGCGCAACAAAGCGGCCGCGCAATGCGCGGCCGATGTATCAAATGCCAGGATCGTCGGGTCAGACGGCAACAGGGCGGACCTCGGTCACTTCGGGGATGTAGTGACGCAGCAGGTTTTCGATACCCATTTTCAGTGTCAGCGTCGAAGACGGGCAGCCTGCGCAGGCCCCCTGCATGTGCAGGTAAACAATGCCGCGATCAAACCCGTGGAAGGTGATGTCACCACCGTCCTGAGCCACCGCTGGACGCACGCGGCTGTCCAGCAGATCTTTGATCTGGTTGACGATTTCAGCGTCTTCGCCGGTGTGCTCCGCATGGCCAGATGCGGCAGTTGCATCTGCACCCATAACAGGCTGGCCGGATTGGTAATGTTCCATCACCGCACCCAGGATCGCCGGTTTTATGTGATCCCACTGAACGTCATCAGATTTGGTGACAGTGACAAAATCGTTGCCAAAGAACACGCCGGTCACACCGTTAACACCAAAGATTCGCTTGGCCAGAGGGGATTTCTCGCCCGCGTCTGGAGTTGGGAAATCTGCAGTTCCAGCCTCAAGCACCGTTTGGCCGGGCAGAAATTTCAACGTGGCCGGGTTTGGGGTGGATTCGGTCTGGATGAACATGAGGCAGCTCCGTCTGATGTGCCTCTGATATGCGCGCAGGGGCGCGGGAAGTCAAGATTTGGAACGGTTCTAAATTGAAGCCGCGTGTTCCAGCGCCTCATCCAGACGGTCATCGCCCCAATACAGCTCTGCTTCGACCAGAAAACTAGGCGTTCCGAACAGATCAAGGTCTTTAGCGCGGTTGGATTGCGCAAACAGCGCAGCCTTGATGTCCGGGTCCTGCACGCGGCCCAAGGTGTCAGTTGGCAAGCCTGCCGTTTCCAGACAATCCATCAGCACATTCTGATCCGAGATATCGCGCCCCATCCCAAACTCTGCGCTGTAGACCGCCCTGACAAAAGCGGCCCGCCCATTTTGACCTTCAATAGCCAGCGAGAGACGTGCTGCCGAAAGAGAATTCTGCGGAAAAGGATCAGGTCGTACTAATGGCAACCCCCGCGCCGCACACAGGCGTTCCATGTCACGCCACATGTACCGCCCCTTGGCAGGGTAGAGATTAAACGGAGACGTTTGCCATCCCTGAGCTGCAAAAATGGGACCAAGCAGAAAAGGGTGCCATTCGACCGAAACACCCTTGGCTTGCGCCGCGGCTTCGATTCGCATTGCGCTGAGATAGGAATAGGTCGAGGCGAATTCGAACCAGAACTGTATCGTCTTCGCCATCGTCGGTCCTCAGGTGATTTCTTCCAGCTTTTCTTTGCTTAGATCGCCGGGAACAATGGTGATCGGGATCGGAAGGCTGCCCGAGTTTTTTGTCAACTGAGTCACCAGCGGGCCTGGCCCCTTTTTGTCCGTGCCCGCCCCAAGTACAAGCACACCAATCTCGGGATCGGACTGAACATGTTCTATGATCTGTGGCACCGGATCGCCTTCGCGGATGGCCAGTTCCGGTTCCACATTCTGTTTGTCACGCATCCATTTTGCAAAAACCTCATAATGCGCATGGATACGTTCACGCGCTTCTTCGCGCATGGTTTCGGCGACTCCGATCCAGTGGTTGAACTCGTCTGGCGGGATCACCGACAGTATCGTCACTCCGCCACCGGTATGCGCGGCACGCATCGCGGCAAAGCGCATGGCGTTCAGGCATTCGCGGCTGTCATCCAGAACAACTAGAAACTTACGCATGGGTGTCCTCTTCAAGTTTCAGGGATCATGCCCCAGCGGTTGCGCTGTGGCAACTCGGACACGTTCAAAGTGACATGCTAGCGTTCGCTTGCAGCCCAATCCCAGTAAAGTCCACGGGCGCGGCGGGCAATAGGGCCAACTTGAAATTGCGTATCGTCCAGAGCTGTAACAGGTGTCACCTTGTTCATGTTGCCTGACATGAACACTTCGTCTGCCCCGTGAAAATCCTCGAAACTCAAAACCGTTTCGTGGACCGCAACACCGTCGTCGCGCAAGTTCTTGATATGTCGCGCGCGCGTGATCCCCGCCAGAAACGTGCCGTTGGGGGCCGGGGTGAAGACCTCACCATCTTTGACCATAAAGATGTTGGCCGTTGCGGTTTCAGCCACGTTCCCCATCGCGTCAGCGACCAGAGCGTTCGAGAACCCCTTTGACCGGGCCTCTTGCAACATGCGTGCGTTGTTGGGGTACAGGCAACCGGCCTTGGCGTTTACAACTGCACTTTCCAAAACAGGGCGGCGAAACCTTGTGGTTGTCAAAGTGACCGAGGCGGTGTCCGGTGCCATCGGGATCTCTTCCAGACAAATGGCAAAGCCCGTGCTGTTTTCCTGTGGGACAATGGCGGTCTGGTCGCCGTCGATCCCCCAATACATCGGCCGAATATAGACGGCGGTATCTGCGTCGTAGGATTGCAACCCTTCGCGCACCAACTCCACCATATGTTCAGCTGTTACAGTCGGGGTCAGCATCAAAGCTTCTGCAGATCGGTTTACCCGCGCACAATGCGCATGCAAGTCGGGTGCAAGGCCCTCGAAATATCGAGCGCCATCAAAGACAGAAGACCCCAACCAGGCCCCGTGATCGGCGGCGCGCATGATGGGTGCATCCCCTTCATGCCACTGGCCTTCGAAATATGTGCGGATATTCTTGCCTGTTGCCATGATGCCCTCCCAAGCTTTGGGCAAACCTAGGAGGGCGTCAGAAAAAGGTCCAGTGCAATCAGCGTGATGCTGACCCAACCATGCCTACGATTTCGTAGGTCTTTTGCAGGATCGGAGCAGCGATCTCACGCGCACGCTCGGCCCCGCGGGCCAGAATTCGATCAATTTCGCCCTGATCTGCCATCAAACGAGACATTTCGGTCGAGATCGGCGCCAGTTTCGCCACCGCCAGATCGGCAAGCATCGGTTTAAAGTCACCAAACTGCTTGCCGCCGACCTCGGCCAGAACCTGTTCGACACTTTGATCGTTCAGCGCCGCGTAGATATTGACCAGATTGCGCGCCTCGGGGCGATCCTCCAGCCCGTCAACATCCGACGGCAGCGCGTCCGGGTCGGTCTTGGCCTTACGGATTTTCTTGGCAATCGCGTCGGCATCATCGGTCAGGTTGATCCGGCTCATGTCCGACGGATCGGATTTTGACATCTTCTTGGACCCGTCCCGCAAGCTCATGACGCGTGTGGCCGCGCCTTCGATCACCGGCTCGGTGATTGGGAAGAAGTCGACGCCAAAGTCGTTGTTGAACTTGATGGCGATATCACGGGTCAACTCCAGATGCTGTTTCTGATCCTCACCGACCGGCACATGGGTCGCGTGATAGATCAGAATGTCAGCCGCCATCAGCGACGGGTAGGCAAAAAGCCCCAGCGAAGCGTTCTGCTGGTTCTTGCCTGCCTTGTCCTTCCACTGGGTCATCCGTTGCATCCACCCCATCCGGGCGACGCAGTTAAAGATCCAGCCCAGTTGTGCATGTTCGGGCACCTGGCTTTGGTTGAACAAAATCGACTGTTCGGGGTCGATGCCCGCCGCGATAAAACCTGCGCACAGTTCACGGGTGTTGTGGGACAGCGCTGCGGGGTCCTGCCATGTGGTGATCGCGTGCAGATCGACCATGCAATAGATGGTCTCGAAATCTGCACCCTGCATATCCACAAAGCGCTTCATTGCGCCCAGATAGTTGCCCAGGGTCAGCCCGCCCGAAGGCTGGATGCCGGAAAACACGCGCGGCGTGAACTGGGTCTCGGTCATCGAAGGGAACTCCCGTCTGGAAAAATCAGCCCCCGTCGCTTACCCATGAGGCACAGGGACGTCAACAGCCGCGAAAGGCCCGCCCAATGAGCAGTGAGCATTACACACCCGCCGTGAACCCTTTGCCGCCCGTTGTTGTGGCGCTGGTTCTGTTCATCATCGGCATTGAACTCGCTTTTACGCTGGGATCGCGCGGTTTGGTCGGAGGGCCAACAGCGGTCGGCTGGCGGCTGGACGCGATACAACACTATGCGTTTTCGGCGGATATCTTCGACTGGATGGTGCTGAACGGGCGCTGGCCGTTTGAACATGTGATCCGGTTCGTGACCTATCCGTTTGTCTCGGCCAATTTCACGCAGGCGGTGTTTGTCTGCGTTTTCGTTCTGGCCATGGGCAAGATGGTCGGTGAAGTGTTTGGCGGCTTCCCCATGCTGCTGATCTTTGTCGTCTCTGGTATCGGGGGGGCGTTGGCCTATGCCGTTCTGCTGGACCCGCGCTATCCTCTGATCGGAGGGTTTCCACCGGTTTACGGCCTGATCGGCGCATTTACCTGGTTGTTGTGGCGCAAACTATCCTTGGTTGGCGCAAATCAGGCGCGGGCATTTCAGCTCATTGCCGTCCTGATGGGCATTCAATTCCTGTTTGGCCTGATCTTTGGCGGCAATTGGGAATGGGTCGCCGATCTGGGCGGGTTTGCCACCGGTTTCGGCGTCTCTTTCCTTGTCGCACCCGGCGCCTGGGATCGAATCGTTGGGCGCATACGCCGCGACTGATCAGGAGCGGCGCAGGGCGCGTTTGAACTCGGAAAGTTTGAATGCGCCCAAGAGGTGGCCCAGGCCGAAGTAAGAAGCCGCAGCGACCATAATCAGGACAAGCAGCGCCAGATATCTCCAACCGGGAACACTCAACGTCCAACCAAACGCCAGAAGCGCCGCATACAAGACCACGCCCATGCCAATTGAGGCCAGCACGATCCGACCCGCGCGCTGTTTGAACCGGTCATCGAACCGGGCTTCGCCTCCCATGTTGCGCGCGCCTATGGCCAACAGAACGACCATGGCCCAACCCGCTGTTGATGCAGCAATGGCGGGGGCGATCCAGCCCACAAGCGGGAAGAGGCCAAACGCCAAAGCCGCATTCACAATCATTGCCACAACAGCATAGTGAAACGGAGAACGCGTATTCTCGCGTGCGAAATACAGAGGCTGCAGCAGTTTTTGCAGCATGAAGGCAGGTAGTCCGATGCCATAGATGGCAACGGCCAGCGCTGTGGCTGTGGTATCTTCAGAGGTGAATTGCCCCCGTTCGAACAGAACCGAGACCAGCGGGTTCGGGATGACCAGAAACGCCACGGTCGAAGGCAGGGTCAGCAGCAACATGAACTCTCCGGCACGGGAAAACGCGTTGCGCGCACCTTCTTTGTCTTCGGCGCGCAGACGGCGTGACAGGTCGGGCAGCAGAACAATACCGATGGCGATACCAACCACGCCAAGCGGCAGTTGGTACAGTCGATCTGCCGCAAACAGCCAGCTCACGGCCTTTTCGGTTTTCGACGCCACCAATTGGCCGACCACCAGATTGACCTGCGTGACCCCCATCGCCAGAGCTGCGGGGACCGCGATGCGGACCATCCTACGCATCTCGGGCGTGAGTTTAGGCAGGCCGGGCCGAATGCGGATACCTGCCCGTTCCGTTGCAACCCAGACCAGCGCCAATTGAGCGATACCTGCAGCCGGAATAACCGAGATCAGCCACCGAATGACCTCGCCGCCTGAAAGGGCTCCGGCGATCAGCGCCGTACAGGCAAAGATGTTCAACAAAACCGGTGCGGCAGCTGCGGCCGCGAACCGCCCCGTCGCATTCAGGACACCGGAGAATAGCGCGGCCAGAGACATGAACAGGATGTAAGGAAAGACGACATAGCCATAGTCCACCGCCAAATCGAACCGCTCATCACCATAGAAACCTTCGGCTGTCAGCCAAACCAGACCGGGCATGAACACCAGCGCCAGCCCAACCAGTGCCAAAACGGCCAGCGCCAACAGGTTGAACGCATCCTGCGCAAAGCCCTGCGGATTCTCGTCTGCTTCCAGCCGCTTTGAGAACATGGGCACGAAGGCCGCGTTAAAGGCACCCTCGGCAAAAAAGCGGCGGAACATGTTCGGCAGGCGGAAGGCCGCGACAAACGCGTCCATCACCGGCCCGGGGCCGATTAGCGCGGTCAGCAGAATTTCCCGCAGAAATCCCAGAATGCGGCTGGCGAGTGTCCAGAAGCCAACCGTGAAAAAGCCCGAAATCAACCGGATTTGCTTCATGAGGCTGCACGCTCGGCACCCTCGGTGATCGCCTTGCGCAACTTCGCCTCAAGGCCGCGCTGTTTGCTTTCCGAATGGTATTTCAGTCCGAACATGTCCTTGACGTAAAAGGCGTCCACTACCTGTTCTCCGTAGGTCGCAATTACGGCATTCGCAATATACACATTCGCCGCCGCCAACGTCCGGGTCAGGTCATAAAGCAGACCAGGGCGGTCGCGCGTATCAACTTCGATGATCGTGTAGATTTCGGACCCTTCATTGTCGAAAGTGATATGGGTCGGCACGTTGAAGGCCCGTTCGCGTTTCTTGATCTTGTCACGCGATTTCAGGGCTTCCTTGGCAACCACTTCGCCGCGCAGTGTCTTGTGGATCATCTGCGTCAGGCGGGGCAGGCGCGCGGCTTCGAAAGGACGTCCTTCAGCGTCCTGAATCCAAAACGCATCCGTGACGTAACCGTCTTTGGTTGTGTAACTGCGGGCATCCACGACGTTTGCGCCGACAAGGGCCAATGCCCCGGCAATGCGGGCAAAAATCCCTGGATGGTCGCCCATTGCAAAGCAAGCCCGCGTTGCGTCGCGATCTTCGTCAGGTTCAAGCCTGATCTCCATCGCGCCCGGATCACCACTTTGGTCCAGTGCGTGCAGCATCTCAGCAAACTCGACATGCGTCGCCAGATTGAGGCCCTGCCAATACGGATCGTAGTGACGCGCTGTTTCAGTTTTGAGGTCTGACTTGGACCAGCCCGCCAATTCCGTGCGAAGTGCTTTCTTAGCCTCAGCCCCGCGATTGGCGCGGTTGAGGTCTTCCATACCAGTTTCCAGCGCACGCTTGGTTTCTGCGTGCAAGGCGCGCAGCAAGGTGGCTTTCCAATTGTTCCAGGTGTTGGGGCCGACGCCGCGAATGTCACAGACGGTGAGAACGGTCAGCAGATCCAGCCGTTTGACCGTTTGAACGGCCTTGGCAAAATCACGAACAGTTCGCGGGTCCGAAATATCGCGTTTTTGCGCCATGTCTGACATCAGCAGGTGATACCGGACCAGCCATTCAACCGTTTCCGACTCTGATTTGCTCAGCCCCAATCGCGGGGCCACTTTGCGCGCGATCTGTGCACCCAGGATCGAATGATCCTCGGGCCGACCTTTGGCAATGTCGTGCAGGAGTAACGCGACATACAGCACTTTTCGATTGACCCCGCGCTCAAGGATCGAAGAGGCAAGCGGCAGGGACTCCACCAGTTCTCCGCGTTCGATCTGGGCAAGGTTGATGATGCACTGGATGGTATGCTCGTCCACCGTATAGCTGTGATACATGTTGAACTGCATCATCGCCACGATGTGTTCGAACTCGGGCAAAAAGGCCGACAGGACACCCAATTCGTTCATCCGTCGCAAAGCACGTTCCGGGTTGCCGTGTTTCAGCAAAAGATCCAGAAAAATGCGCTTGGCTTCTTTGTCGTTGCGCATTTCATCGTCGATCAGATGCAGGTTGGCGCTAACCAGCCGCATCGCGTCGGGATGGATCAACATGCCGGTGCGCAGCCCTTCTTCGAACAAACGCAGAAGGTTCAGTTTGTCCAGCAGGAATGTTTCCGGGTCCGCCACGTCCAGACGTCCGTGGATCACTTTGTACCCGGCCTTTACTCTTGGGCTTCTGCGGAAAATACGCTCCAACAACGGCGCGCTTTTCATGTGGAGCGCTTCGAGCTTGGTCAGGAAGATCCGTGTCAGTTCACCGACCCGAGTTGCCTCGCGGAAGTAGCGCTGCATGAAGACCTCGACCGCCCGTCGCCCGGCGCGATCCTCGTAACCCATGCGCGCGGCCACTTCGACCTGCATGTCAAACGTCAGTTGCTCGGTGGCGCGGCCCGTCACCAGATGCAGATGCGATCGCACGGCCCACAGGAACTCTTCGGCCTGAACAAAGGTCTCGAACTCTTCCGGGGTGAACAGACCCAGAGGAACGAGTTCTGCCACGTCCTGCACGCCATAGACATATTTTGCGATCCAATAGAGCGATTGAAGGTCACGCAGACCGCCTTTGCCTTCTTTCACATTGGGTTCGACCATGTAGCGCTCACCTTGTTTCAGGTGGCGTTCGTCGCGTTCTTTCAGCTTGGCTTCGATGAATTCGCGTTCGGTTCCTTTGAACAAATCGCTTTTCAGACGTTGGTCCAGCTCGTCCGCCAACGCCTTGTCACCGGCCAGATAGCGTTGTTCCAACATGGCGGTGCGGATCGTGAAATCCTCGGCGCCCAGCCGCAAGCAGTCTTTGATCGTACGAGAGGAATGGCCGACTTTCAGCCGCAAGTCCCACAGAATGTAGAGCATCGATTCGATGACGCTCTCGGCCCAGGCTGTGATTTTGTAGGGGGTTAGGAACAGCAGGTCGACGTCCGAAGATGGCGCCATTTCCCCGCGCCCGTATCCGCCAACGGCCAAAACCGCAATCTTTTCGCCTTGGGTGGGCGTCGCAAGCGGATGTAGGCGTGTGCTGGACACCAGCATCGCCGTACCAACCAGCTGATCCGTTAGATAGGTGTAGGACCGCGTCAGTGCGCGCGCCGCAAAGGGTTGTTTGCCAAAGGCTTCGGCAATAGCAGCGCGCCCGGCCTTTTGCGCGTCGCGCAGAATACGCACCGTTTCAGCCCGCATTTTGCTGTTGTCTGTGCATGACTCAAACGCCAGCGCCAGCGCGTCATTGACGCTGGCACTGTCGAAGATGTCTTCAGCGGGGCAGATTAACGAGGTTTCAGGCACAGGGCTGGCGCCCGGCAGATCAGAAGCCGGCGCCAGAGAAGCTTTGTGGGGCAGGGTCAATCACAACCACCTGTTTGTTCTGGATCGTGGCCACGGCCAGACCGCGTTCGTTGGTGCCGTTCGGACGCAGGCGGAATATGCCGCCAACGCCCTGGAAACCGGCGTTCTGAGTCAGGGCTGCAGAGGTCAGAGCATCGGATTTGCCCTGGCTGACCAACGCGCCGATGGCTGCGATACCGTCATAGGCCAACCCGCTGATCGGATGGGGCGCTTCGCCGTATGTCGCGTTGTAACGTTGACGATATGCCTGAGCCTTGGATGGATCAGGCAGAGCGAACCATCCCCCTTGTACGCCCGGCAGTTCCAACGTCTGTGGCGGAATATCCCAGCGCGTCAAGCCGATAAATTGCGTGGTTGCGGGCGAAACACCTGCCTCAGGCAGCAATTGCGAAAACAATGGCAATGCACCGGCCGTTGTGGCCGTCAGGAAAATCGAATCGGCTCCTGTCGAATCAACCGTGGCTTTGATCGTTGGCACCGAGTTGATAACACCCTGCTGCGAGCGGTCGTAGCCAACAGTACCGGCGTTGTTGACCCGGCTGCTGGCCAGCGCGTTGGCAATCGCAGCCTGGCCCAACTGACCGGCCGCGTCGTTGCTGTGCACGATCACCGTATTGGCCTTGCCCTGGCTGCCTGCAAAGCTCACCAGCCGGTTCGCTGTGTTGTCGAAGGTCGGGCCCAGAACAAAGACGTTGCCGCCTGCGATGCTGGTATTATTCGAAAACGAAAGAACGTTGACGTTGTTACTCAATACCGCCAATCCGGCGGCATTTGCAGCTTGCGCATAGACCGGGCCGATAATGATCTTGGCACCATCCGCAACGGCTTGCTGGGCCACGGCGGTTGCCGTGTTCGGGTTTCCGGCAGTGTCATAAACGCGCAAGTCAATTGTCACGTTGGGCAGATCAGACATTGCCAGACGCGCTGCATTTTCCAGGCTTTGCGCCAATGCCGCATCGCCTGACTGGCCAGATCCGCTGGGCACAAGCAAGGCCACCGGAACCGGAGCAGAAGTATTGATCGACGGTCCACCTCCAAGGCCGCCCGGTTCACAGGCGGCCAGAAACGCTGCGGTTGTCAGGGCAGCGGCGGCTTTCGCCAACTTGCTAACGGGCTTGCAAACGGTGAACATCTAAATGAAAACTCCCTGATCCGACGGCTATGAATGCCTCTGTTCTGTCGAGCCGCGATAATAAACGTCACGCTGTGAGGGTCCAGCTTTGAATTTCCAAAAGATCAGATTGGCTGCGGGCCTGTATTTTGTTGCCACTCCGATTGGAACCGCGCGCGACATTACGCTCAGGGCCTTGGATGTTCTGGCATCAGCCGACGTGATCGCAGCGGAAGACACCCGCAGTTTGCGGCGTTTGATGGAGATTCACGGCATCCCACTCGAGGGGCGCCGGATTCAAGCCTATCATGACCACAGCGGCGCAGGTGCGCGCGATAAACTCATGCAGGCATTGGCGCAGGGGCAATCGGTTGCCTATGCGTCCGAGGCGGGAATGCCGCTGATTGCGGATCCGGGCTATGATCTGGGCAAGCAGGCGGCTGAGGCCGGGCACATGGTGACCTGCGCCCCCGGTGCGTCGGCTGCCTTGACAGCGCTGACCTTGGCAGGTCTTCCGACAGACGCTTTCTTTTTCGCAGGGTTTTTGCCCAATGCATCCGGGGCACGCCGCGCCCGGATTGAGGCATTGAAGGACATTCCCGGCACGCTTGTGTTCTACGAATCCCCAAAACGTGTCTCCACCAGCTTGTCAGATCTGGCCATGGTTCTGGGGGCGGATCGACAGGCAGCGCTATGTCGCGAATTGACCAAGAAGTTCGAAGAGATCCGCCGTGGCACCCTCGCGGAATTGGCCGAAGATTATAAAGGCAAGTCAGTCAAAGGTGAAATCGTTGTGCTGGTCGATCGCGGCCATTCGCAAAGCGTTAATGAATCCGATGTAGAAGAGGCACTGAAGCGAGCGTTGGAAAGCCACTCGGTTCGGGATGCGGCGGATCTTGTTTCAAAAATGTATGACCTGCCGCGCCGACCGATTTACCAGAAAGCTCTGAAGCTGGGAAAATGATGACATGGGTCGGCGGACAAATCAGGGCTCTGTTTCCTACCACGCCGGGCAGGCGGCAGAGCTTCGGGTTGCTGAGGATTATGAGCGCCGTGGCATGGCCATTCTGCATAGACGCTGGCGCGGCGCGGGTGGTGAAATCGATCTGATCGCGCGCAACGGGGCTGGGCTTGTGTTCATCGAAGTCAAGAAAAGCAGTAGTTTTGAAAAGGCGGCGGCTCGGATCAGCGCCAAGCAGATTGATCGAATCTACGCCTCAGCTGCTCAGTTTCTAGAGAAAGAGCCAAACGGGCAACTCACCGAAGTGCGCTTTGACGCAGCTCTGGTGGATGGGTCTGGCGCAGTTCAAATCATCGAAAACGCCTTTGGTCACAACTAAGCCCCATTGAACCCCAGGGCCTGCTGGGCCATGTATCTGACGTGAAACTGAGGGACACGCCATGAAAATCGCCTTTCAAATGGACCCGATTGGGGCCGTGGACATCAACGCCGACAGCTCATTCCGACTGGCGGAAGAGGCGCAGACGCGCGGGCATTCGTTGTTTTTCTACGGGCCGGATCAACTGGCTTATCAGGAGGGCCGCATCACGGCGCGTGGCCACGACATGACAGTGCAGCGGGTCGCAGGTGATCCGGCCGTCTTGGGACCCGAACGCGAGGTTGATCTGGCTGATTTCGATGTGGTCTGGTTGCGACAGGACCCTCCGTTTGACATGCACTACATCACGTCCACGCATTTGCTGGATCGTCTCAAGGGTCAGACGCTGGTGGTCAACGATCCGTTCTGGGTGCGCAATTATCCAGAAAAGCTGCTGGTGCTGGATTTCCCTGACCTGACACCGCCAACAACGATTGCGCGTGATCTGCAAACGATCAAAGCGTTCAAGGAAAAGCACGGCGATATCATCCTTAAGCCGCTCTACGGCAATGGCGGCGCAGGCGTGTTCCGACTGGACGCCAATGACCGCAACCTAACATCTCTGCACGAGCTGTTCACCGGCTTCTCGCGTGAGCCTCTGATCGTGCAGAAATTTCTGCCCGACGTCAGCAATGGCGATAAGCGGGTGATTTTAGTTGATGGTGAGCCCGTTGGCGCGATCAACCGGGTTCCTGCTGCTGGCGAAACGCGATCCAACATGCATGTGGGCGGGCGTCCGGAAAAGATTGGTCTGTCAGAGCGTGATCTTAAGATTTGCGCAGCAATTGGCCCGCTGCTTAAAGAAAAAGGTCAGATCTTTGTCGGGATCGACGTCATTGGAGACTATCTGACCGAGATCAACGTGACCTCCCCCACCGGCATTCAAGAGCTTGAGCGCTTTGATGGCGTCAACATCGCCGAAAAAATCTGGCAGGCCATCGAAGCCAAGATCTAAGCCATGACCCGGGCGCTGATGCGAAAGCTCAGCGCCTCGGCTACGTGCGCTCTGCGCACGTTTGCGGATGCTTCCAAATCGGCAATTGTGCGCGCCACGCGAAGAATGCGATGAAACGCGCGGGCGGACAGGCCAAACCGGTCTGCCGCTTTCAGCAACAGCTCTTTACCTTCGGCATCGGGTGTTGCGATCTCTTCCAGAACCTTCCCTTCTGCATCCGCGTTTTGGCGCATATGTGGGGTGTCTTGAAATCGGTTCGCCTGAATGGCGCGGGCGTTTTGGACCCGTACAGCAACTGTAGCGGAGCTGTCGCCGGATGGCGGCAAATCAAGATCAGTGAATTCCACCGGCGGTACTTCAATCCTCAGGTCGAACCTGTCCATCAACGGCCCTGATATGCGGTTCAAATAGTCCTCACCACAGCCCGGCGCGCGTGAGCAGGCACGAGAGGGGTCCGTCAGATAGCCGCATTTGCAAGGGTTGGCTGCGGCCACCAGCATGAACCGGCAGGGATACTTCACATGCGCATTTGCGCGCGCCACCATAACCTCGCCGGTTTCGATGGGCTGGCGCAAGGTTTCCAGAACAGTGCGTGGAAACTCAGGAAATTCATCCATGAACAGCACGCCGTTATGAGCCAGCGAAATCTCACCGGGTTTTGCGCCTTTGCCGCCCCCGACGATTGCGGCCATGGATGCCGTATGATGGGGCTCGCGAAAAGGGCGCGTGCGATTGATGCCGCCTTCGTCCAGCAAACCGCACAAGGACTGGATCATCGAGGTCTCTAAAGCCTCAACTGCGGTCAGGGGGGGCAAGATTCCGGGCAGCCGCGCGGCCAGCATGGATTTACCCGATCCCGGCGTTCCGATCATGATCAGGTGATGACGTCCTGCGGCAGCGATCTCCAGGGCGCGTTTGGCGCGTTCCTGCCCTTTTACATCGCGCAGATCCCGCGCGCTGGGCGTCAGGTTCACCTCGCCGGGCTGGGCGGCTGGTAGGGGGGATTGGCCCGAGAAATGGCGCACAACATCGCCCAGAGACCCCGCGCCGATCACCTGCGTTGCGTCAACCCATGCCGCCTCGGCGCTGGAGGCGCGGGGGCAGAGCAACATACGATCATCAGACGCCGCCGTCATCGCCGCGGGCAGGGCACCGACCACCGGGACCAGAGAACCGTCGAGTGAAAGCTCTCCCAAAGCTACGGTGTTTTCAGCGGCGTCGGCTGGAATGATCTCTAGGGCCGACAGCAGCGCGACGGCTATGGGTAGGTCGAAATGGCTGCCTTCTTTGGGTAGGTCGGCGGGGGACAGGTTGATGGTGATCCGCTTTGAGGGCAAGGCGATTGCCATCGCGCTCAGCGCGCTGCGCACGCGATCACGGGCTTCGGATACCGCCTTGTCTGGCAGGCCCACGATGGAAAAGGCGGGCAGGCCGGGGGATACGGCGCACTGCACTTCGACAGGGCGGGCATCTACCCCTTGGAAGGCAACGGTATGTGCACGAGCGACCATGGCAGTCCTGTTCTTGGTTAACGGGACGTTGCTGCCATGGTTGTGGTTTAAGAGTCGTTAACGGATGCGCGCAAGGCGGTGAATTTGGGCCACGCGCCGGGGTCAGCCACAGTTTTGTCGCGGCAGAATGGATTGCAGAACCCCCAGCATTGGCCATCCAATTCCAGAAAATCCGCAACCGGTCTGCCGGAAAACGGACAAGCCTCGTTGAGGGAAGGGCCGCCTGATACCGGTTTGGCGTTCGAGTCCCCTCCGACCGGCCAGGGCATCGATGACAACTCTTGCGGATAGGGGAATGGGTCATACTGAACTGTCATACCCATTGCGCGCCATTGTCTGACGGCTGGGTCCGACAGGAGGTCTAAACAATAGGCCCGGTTCGCCTCGGACACGGGCAGCCCATAGCCGATGATCCGTGCTGCGACGGGCGTGTAGAACACATCTGCCAGCGAATAGGTGCCGAACAACGGACCGTCTTGCGCACCCGAGATACGCCGCGCGTGTGCCCAGAGTGTCTCAATCCGTTCAAGATCTGCCAGCGTTCCAGAAGACGGAACAAATCCTTTCCAAACGTGCCGCAACTGCATTGCGCATTGGCCGCGCAGGGCGCTGAACCCTGCAACCATCTCAGCGCAAAGCCAGCGGGCGGTTGCTCGTGCGGCGGGATCTTCAGGCCACAATTGCGCGTCTGGGTGACGCTCGGCCAGCGTTTCGGCCATGGCCAGGCTTTCGCCCAAAACCGTTCCCTCGGGCAGGCGCAGCGCGGGAACCAGACGGGCTGGGGCCAGCGGTTCCATGTCTTGTTTCATGCTGCCCGAGTACAGGCCGATCATGTGGCTGCGGTAAGGCAGATTGAATTTCTCAAGCATCAACCACCCGCGCATGGACCAACTGGAGAAGAGGCGGTCACCGATATACAGATCATAAGTCATGCATGAACGATGCCGCAGGCCGGTGGCCCAGTAAAACAGTGATTTGTGCGGGGTCAGTTCACGGAAGGTGATTGATCTTGCCGACCGTCCATGAGTTGGCACCTAAGGTAATGTCTGTGACAGACAGATTATCGATCCTGTGCGAAAAGGTTTGCTGCCCATCTAGATCCAAAGCGCGTTGTACTTGCGTGAGGATCACGCCGAAATGCGCGACGATCACCAGATCGCGCCCCGTGTGCTGAGCCACAAGCGCGTCGATTGCGGTATCGACCCGATTGCGGACGTCGTTCCAGCTTTCGCCCTTCGGTGGGCGGACGTCGCCGGGGTTATCCCAATAGGCAAAGGCCAGTTCAGGGTCTTCTGCTTCGATATCGGCGAAGCCGCGCAATTCCCAGCTTCCAAAGTGGATTTCCCGAAGGTCCGGATTGTGAGGCAAGCGAAGGCGCGGCCCCTGAATTGCTGACGCTGTGTCTACAGCGCGCGACAAGTCGGAAGAGATCACAATTGCCTCGGACGGCAGATGATCATGCAGGCGTCTCAAGGCTGCTGTATCGCTCAGGTCCGCAGGCAGATCCGACCAACCGACCATGGTTTTTGCATGTGTCGGCCCGTGACGGACAAGATGCAGGCGCGTCATGGCAATTGGCCTTTCAGAACAGATGGTAATCCGGCTGTCACCTGTACGACCAGATCCGCCTGCGCCGCCAAGGCTATGTTCAGTCGCCCCTGCGCCTCGCGAAATTGGCGAGCGAGGGCGTTGTCCGGGACGATCCCGTGACCTACCTCGTTCGAGACAATCACAACCTGGGCCGGGCAGTCGTTCAGGGCGTCCAGCAGATTGGTCTGTGCCACTTCCAGATCGGATTCCGCCAGAAGATGGTTGCTTAACCACATGGTGGCACAGTCGATCAGACAAATCTGATCGTGCGGCAAGCGGGCCAGCACCGGTCCCAGATCAAGAGGTTCCTCAAACGTGGTCCAGCCGTCGCCACGCTGTGTCAGATGGCGCTTAACCTTTTGGCGCATCTCGTCATCAAACACTTGTGATGTCGCAAGATAATTCCTGCTTTTCCCTGTGGAAACAATAAGTTCTTCAGCAAAAGCCGACTTGCCCGAGGCAGCCCCCCCAAGAACCAAGGTTAAATCTGACGACACAATTCTTACCTTTGGATGATCCACTTAGTGTTGTTTTGCGTATCGGTCATAGGTCGGCAAAGCAAGCCCGGCCAGCGCCTGCAAAACAGGGGAGAGGTTGATGGCACTGGATAACGCGACAGACTTTTCGATGTCCCGGCAAGCGATGAAGGCTGAGTTGCTGGATGCGGAAACCGAACTAAAGCTGGCTTACGCGTGGCGCGATGAGCGTGATGAACAAGCTCTGCATCGGTTGATCACCGCATATATGCGGCTGGCGATTTCGATGGCAGCTAAATTTAAACGCTATGGCGCGCCGATGAACGACCTTATTCAAGAGGCCGGGCTGGGTCTGATGAAGGCGGCAGACAAGTTCGACCCTGATCGCGGTGTGCGCTTCTCGACCTATGCCGTGTGGTGGATCAAAGCGAGCATTCAGGACTATGTGATGCGCAATTGGTCAATGGTTCGGACCGGGTCCACATCTGCCCAAAAGTCGTTGTTTTTCAATATGCGGCGGGTTCAGGCCCGGTTGGAACGCGAGGCAGCTACCGAAGGTTTGGAGTTAGATCGTCACCAGCTGCATCAGATGATTGCCACCGAAATTGGTGTTCCCCTGCGTGATGTCGAAATGATGGAAGGGCGTCTTTCCGGTTCAGATTTCTCGCTGAATGCGGTGCAGTCTGCGGACGAAGATGGGCGCGAGTGGATCGATGCGTTAGAGGACGATCGCGAACAGGCTGCGGAATCTGTTGAACACAGCCATGATACGGCGCAACTGCGCGAGTGGTTGCTGATCGCGATGAACGCGCTGAATGACCGCGAACGTTTCATTGTGCGCGAGCGCAAGCTGCGAGAGCCTGCAAGGACGTTGGAAAGCCTTGGAGATGAGCTGGGTCTATCAAAGGAACGTGTTCGCCAGCTAGAGGCCGCGGCTTTTTCAAAAATGCGTAAGAACCTTGAAGGTCAGTCGCGCGAGGTGCAACACTTCATTGCATGAAACATCTTGCGATTCTTGTGTGTGTTCTGGGTCTTATGGTCGCCGCAGTGCGACCTGGCGGAGCTCAGGCTTTAATACCTGACACCGCGCTGACTGCGATGCAGGGCGCCGATGTCTTGATACTTGGTGAGGTGCACGACAACCCCACCCATCACCACATTCAGGCTGCAGCACTGACCGCTTTTTCTCCTTCGGCAGTTGTGTGGGAAATGGTCACTGAAGAAGGCGCTCAGCGGTTGGCGCAAAAGGCAATGTCGGACCCGGAAGAGTTGGGTCGTATCCTGAAATGGGCTGAAAGCGGATGGCCTCCGCTCAGCATGTATTACCCTGTTTTCCAAGCCTCAACGGCGCCTGTGTACGGTGCAATGGTGCCAAGGACTGCCGCACGCGCTGCGATGGAACGCGGGGCGGCCACCGCTTTGGGCGCGGATGCGGCGCGATTTGGTTTGACGGTCCCTTTGCCACCCGATGAACAGGCAGCGCGAGAGGCGGATCAAATGGCCGCTCATTGCGACGCGTTGCCTGCTGAAATGCTGCCTCAGATGGTTGCAATTCAACGCTTGCGTGACGCGGTGCTTGCCCGCGCAGTGGTGCGTGCGATGGAAGAAACCGGCGGACCGGTTGCAGTGATCACCGGCAATGGTCACGCGCGCAAGGATCGTGGGATCCCGACCTATCTTGCGCGTCTTCAGCCGGGTTGGAAGGTTGTTGCAATAGGACAATCCGAGGACGGGATTATCGATGGTGATTTTGACGTGGTAATCGACAGCCCATCGATAGAGCGCGAAGACCCCTGCGCTGCGTTCCAGGTGCAAAATTAATCTCTGGAACTACCTGCTGGCCTTGCCTAATGTCGGGGCCGACCGGGACGGGAAGGGCTGAACATGCTGTCATCCAAACGCATTTTGCTGATCATTGGCGGGGGGATTGCGGCCTATAAGTCGCTGGATCTGATCCGCAGGCTGCGCGAGCGTGGAGCGGCTGTGACACCCGTTCTGACCCGCGCAGCGGAAGAGTTTGTAACCCCCTTGTCCGTGTCCGCACTTGCAGGCGAAAAAGTCTATCGCGATCTGTTCGATCTGACCGATGAGGCTGAGATGGGGCATATTCAGCTCTCACGCTCGGCCGATTTGATCGTCGTGGCCCCTGCAACGGCGGATCTGATGGGCAAGATGGCCTCTGGGCTGGCCAACGATCTGGCATCGACCGTTCTGATGGCGACTGACACGCCTGTTCTTTGCGCGCCCGCGATGAATGTACGGATGTGGGATCACCCGGCAACGCAACGCAACCTAAAGCAGCTGCAGGCGGATGGGGTGCGTTTTGTTGGGCCAAATGAAGGCGACATGGCCTGCGGCGAATACGGTCCGGGCCGCATGTCCGAGCCGTTGGAAATCGTTGCGGCGATTGAGGCTCAACTGACAGCGGGACCTTTGGCTGGAAAACGTGTGCTCGTGACCTCCGGCCCCACGCACGAACCGATTGATCCTGTGCGCTATATCGCGAACCGGTCGTCCGGTGCGCAAGGCTCCGCTGTGGCACAAGCGCTGGCGGATTTGGGGGCCGAGGTGATCTTTGTTACCGGTCCCGCAGATGTGCCCCCTCCGGCAGGTGTACAGGTCGTACCGGTCGAGACGGCGCAACAGATGTCTGACGCGGTCGATGCCGCTCTGCCCGTCGATGCGGGCGTGTTCGCGGCGGCGGTCGCCGATTGGCGTGTGGCAAGCGCATCGGACAAGAAACTGAAGAAAAGCCGGGATGGCCTGCCGGTTCTGGAATTTGCCGAAAACCCGGACATTCTGAAACGTGTATCCCAGATGGATGTGGGCCGCCCGCCGCTGGTGGTGGGCTTTGCGGCGGAAACGGACGATGTGGTTGAACACGCCACCGCCAAGCGCCTTCGCAAAGGCTGCGATTGGATCGTTGCGAACGATGTCAGCCCGGCAACCGGCATCATGGGTGGGTCCGAGAATGCGGTCATTCTGATCTCGGGCAGTGGCGCCGAAGAATGGCCGCGCTTGGGCAAGGACGAAGTTGCCCGGCGTCTGGCGGCAAAGATCGCGGACGCATTGGCAGACTGAAGGAAAGGCAAGGGCATGGTTGCAATTCGAGTGATCCGCGAAGACGGCGCAGACCCGGCTATCGCGCTTCCGTCTTACGAAACGGCTGGTGCCGCCGGTGCGGATGTGCGCGCCAACTTGCCAGGTGGCACCCCTGTCGTGTTGGAACCCGGCCAACGCGCTCTCGTGCCAACCGGCCTGCGCATCGAAATACCTCAGGGGTACGAGGTTCAGGTCCGTCCTCGCTCGGGCCTTGCACTGAAACACGGGATTACACTGCCCAACACGCCAGGCACCATCGACAGTGACTATCGCGGACCCTTGGGGGTGATCGTGATGAACGCGGGCCAGGACCGGTTCGAGATTGTTCATGGCGAGCGCATCGCGCAACTGGTAGTCGCTCCGGTCGTGCAAGCCACATTCGAACTGGCTGATGAATTGGGTGAAACCGGTCGCGGGTCCGGCGGCTTTGGCTCAACCGGGCGCGGTTGATGCTGCTGGTTTTTGTTCTGGCCGCGGGACTTTGGGGTGTTGGCTATATCGCCGGCACGTCAAAAACAGCGCGTGTGGTTTCGGTCAGTGTGCTGTTAGCCGGAGTGATCCTGTCTCATCTGATCTTGCCAGACGGGCATCCGCTGCGTCAGGCGACAGGCGGCTCGGCGGCAATGTGGCTGATCCTTGTGGGTTTCGGCGCGATTGTTTTGGTGTATGGCAGGGGGCTGAAGGCTTTGCGCAATCGCGCAAAGCCCGTTTCAGATCAGGAACCTGCCATGCCCATCGACCGATTTACCGAGACCGAGTTGGACCGCTATGCCCGCCATATTGTTTTGCGCGAATTGGGCGGTCCGGGGCAGAAAAAGCTGAAAAAAGCACGGGTTCTTGTGATTGGCGCGGGTGGTTTGGGTGCCCCGGCTTTGCAATATCTGGCTGCAGCGGGTGTGGGCACAATCGGTGTCATAGATGATGACGTTGTCGAGAACGCCAACCTGCAGCGGCAGGTCATTCACCGGGACACAGATATCGGCATGCCCAAGGTTTTCTCGGCACAGCAGGCGATGGAGGCGCAGAACCCGAACGTGGTGGTTCTGCCCTATCATCGCCGGTTGGGCGATGAGATTGCGGCCGATCTGTTTGCCGATTTCGACCTGATCCTTGACGGGACCGATAATTTTGACACGCGCTATCTGGCCAACCGCACGGCCGTCGCGCTGGGCAAACCTCTGATCTCGGGGGCTTTGTCGCAGTGGGAAGGGCAGCTGAGTGTGTTCGACCCGGCCTATGGCACCCCGTGCTATCAGTGCATTTTCCCCGAGGCGCCAGCCCCCGGTCTGGCCCCGTCCTGTTCCGAAGCCGGGGTGATCGGCCCCTTGCCCGGCGTTGTTGGGTCGATGATGGCGGTTGAGGCGATCAAGGTGATCACGGGCGCAGGCATGGCTTTGCGTGGCGAGATGCTGATCTATGACGCTCTGTACGGCGAAAGCCGCAAGATAACGCTGACCCGTCGCGCCGATTGCCCAGTCTGCGGCACCGCGAACGATTAACCTTTCTTTACGCAGGCTTTGGGTTCTGGAACACCCGGCCTTGGCGACTTAGCTATAGGGTCAAAGGAGATCCGAATGACCAACCCGATCCTGTCCAGCTGGACCACCCCGTTTGAAATTGCCCCCTTTGCCGAAATCTCGGACGATGATTTCGCCCCGGCGCTGGATCAGGCAATGACGGCGCATAACGATCAGATCGCGGCGATTGCCGAGAATTCTGACGCTCCGACCTTTGCCAATACGATTGAGGCTTTGGAGGCTGCGGGCGAGCAGTTGGACAAGGTTCTGTCGGTCTTTTTCACGGTTGCAGGGGCAGACAGCAATCCCAGACGGGAAGAGTTGCAGCGAGAGTTCTCCCCCAAGCTGTCGGCACATTTTTCCGGCATTTCCTCGAACAAGGCGCTGTTCAAACGCGTGGCCGATCTATGGGCGCGGCGCGATGATCTGAACTTGACAGAAGAACAGGCGCGTGTGCTGATGTTGACCCATCGCGGTTTCGTGCGTGCTGGCGCAGCACTGGCAGGGGAAGACGATACCCGGATGCAAGAGATCAAGTCGCGCCTCGCCTCTTTGGGGACGTCCTTTACTCAAAACCTGTTGGCAGATGAGCGGGACTGGTTCATGGACCTGACCGAAGAGGATCTGCAGGGCCTGCCGGATTTCGTCGTGGACGCGGCCCGCGCTGCGGGGCAAGAGAAAGAGGCACAAGGGCCAGTTGTAACCCTGTCGCGGTCGCTGATTGTACCGTTCCTGCAATTCTCACCTCGTCGGGACCTGCGCGAAAAGGCATATCGCGCCTGGGCCGCGCGTGGTGCCAATGGCGGCGACACCGACAACCGCGACATCGCTGCCGAGATTTTGGCGCTGCGTGAGGAACGCGCCAAGCTGCTGGGCTATGACAGTTTCGCCGACTACAAGCTGGAAACCGAAATGGCCCGCACACCGGACCGTGTGCGTGAACTGTTGATGCAGGTGTGGGAACCGGCAAAATCCCGTGCCGATGCTGACGCCGAGATCCTGACACAGATGATGCAGGAAGACGGCATCAACGGCCCGCTGGAAGCCTGGGATTGGCGCTACTACGCCGAAAAGCGGCGCAAGGCGGAACACGATCTGGATGAGGCGGCCCTGAAACCCTATCTGCAACTGGATCGTATGATCGAGGCGTCTTTTGCCTGCGCAAACCGTCTGTTCGGGCTGGAATTCGCGCCGCTGGACGTTCCGCTCTATCACCCGGATTGCCGGGCTTGGGAAGTCACACGTGACGGGCAACACATTGCCGTTTTCATCGGTGACTACTTTGCGCGGGGATCGAAGCGGTCTGGTGCGTGGTGCAGCGCGATGCGGGCGCAGGCGAAATTCCCGCAGGTTCAGGCACCTATTGTGATCAATGTCTGCAATTTTGCCAAAGGTGATCCGGCGCTACTGTCTTATGACGACGCGCGGACATTGTTCCACGAATTCGGCCATGCCCTGCACCAGATGCTGTCGAATGTGACCTATGAAAGCATTTCTGGCACCTCGGTTGCGCGTGATTTCGTAGAACTGCCCAGCCAGCTTTACGAACACTGGTTGGAAGTGCCCGAAGTTCTGGCCGAATTTGCTACCCATGCCGAAACGGGCGAGCCAATGCCGCAAGAGATGCTGCAGAAGGTGTTAAACGCCGCCAATTTCGATCAAGGGTTCCAGACGGTGGAATATGTTGCCTCGGCGCTCGTTGATCTGGCCTTCCATGACGGCGACGCCCCGGCAGATCCGATGGCAAAACAGGCCGAAGTTCTGGCGGATCTGGGAATGCCACATGCTATCGGAATGCGCCACGCCACGCCCCATTTTGCCCATGTCTTTGCCGGTGATGGCTATAGCTCGGGCTATTACAGTTACATGTGGTCCGAGGTGATGGATGCCGACGCCTTCGCCGCCTTTGAAGAGGCAGGCAGTGCCTTTGATCCCGAACGCGCCAAGGCGCTGGAAGACAACATCCTGTCCACCGGCGGGTCGCGAGAGGCAGAAGACCTGTATCTGGCGTTCCGGGGTCGATTGCCGGGTGTGAACGCCCTGTTGAAAGGCCGCGGTTTGATCGCGGCCTGAGTTCAGTAGCCCAGAGTGCGATCTACGAGGTGCACAAAGGGCTCTCCGGCCTCACCGCGCCGGATATTCTCGCAAATGACCTGCGCGGCTGTGATCGGGCGGGTTTCAGACGCGATATGCGGAGTGACAGTGACGTTCGGGTGCGCCCAATAGGGGTGATCGGCAGGCAAGGGCTCGATACGAAACACGTCCAGTGTTGCGTGGCCGACGTGACCTGTGTTCAGGGCATCCAATAGCGCATCGTCATCGATCAGCGGGCCACGACCCGGGTTGATGATCCGCGCGCCCTTAGGCAGCAAGGCCAGCGTTTCGGCGTTCAGCGCGTTTTCTGTGGCAGGTGTATCAGGAAGCAACAGCACCACGATCTCTGCCTGAGAAAGCGCTTGCCGCAATCCTTCTGGACCATGCAGACAAACAATGCCGGGAATGTCTTTGGCGGTGCGGCTCCAACCGGTAACTTGAAAGTTTAGCGCTGTCAGGGCTCGGGCTGCGGCCTCACCCAACGTGCCCAATCCCAAAATACAGACGTTACGCTCTTGGGCCAAAGGCGGTGCAACGGGGGCCCAGACGCCATCCTGCACGGCAATGTGCTGGTCCATCCCCAGATGATAGCGCAGGACGTGTCCCACAACCCATTCGGTCATGCCCTGCGTCAGCCCGTGATCCACCATCCGTGCCAATGGGACGGTCAGCGTTTCATTATCCGCGATCTTCTCGACACCTGCCCAAAGGCTCAACACCGCTTTCAATCGCGTATAGGGGGTGAAGTCTTGCAAGCCGCCATTCGGAGCATAGACGACATAGTCCACTTGATCCGGCTCAAACTCGGTCCTCAGCCGTGCGTCGACGTTTGCCTCTGCCAGGAAATTGGTCAGCAGCGGTTCATACAAGGGCCAAAGCGCAGGGCGCGCGGAAAACAGAACGTTTGCGGGCATCGGGGGCCTTTCAGATCAGCGGGGACGGTGGATATGTGCGCTTTGGACGATGCCAAACGCGGCCATCAGCACCAACATGGCCGAGCCGCCATAGCTGACCATTGGCAGCGGCACACCAACGACCGGCGCCATGCCCATCACCATCGACATATTGACGGCGAAGAACAGGAAAAAGTTCAGCGCAATGCCCAGAGTGACCAGCGAAGAAAACCGATCCTTGGTCGCAAGCGCTGTAACCATGCAGAACACAAGGATCAGCGCGTACAGGATCAACAGGGTGATGCCGCCGACAAAGCCGAACTCTTCCGCCAGGGTCGTAAAAACAAAGTCGGTATGCTTTTCAGGCAGGAAGTTCAACCGGGACTGTGTCCCTTGCATGAACCCACGCCCATTCCAGCCCCCCGACCCCAAGGCGATCTTGGACTGGGTGATGTGATACCCGGCGCCAAGTGGGTCGGTCGAAGGGTCCAGAAAGGTGTCAATCCGGCGGAACTGATAGTCCTTGAGCAATTGCCAGTCGGTCCCGCGGCTGTTGAACACAGCGGCGATCAAACCCACTACTGCTGCGATAACAGCTGCAAAATACGCCCAATGGACGCCCGCCAGAAACATCAGCCCGCCACCAGCGGCCAGAAGAAGGATCGACGTGCCCAGATCGGGTTGTTTCAGAACCAGTAGGGTAGGCAATACGATCAGGGCCACCGGAATAAAGACCCATAGCGGTCGGGACGTCTTGTGGGATGGCAGCCAGTCGTAGTAGGCTGCCAGGACCATGACTAGCGCGACCTTCATGACCTCTGAGGGTTGCAGGCGCATGAAGCCAAGGTCTATCCAGCGCTGCGCGCCCATGCCGATGGTGCCGAACAGTTCAACAAACACCAGCAACGCGACCGAGCCCAGATAGGCCAGAACGGACATGTTGCGCCAGAACCAGATTGGCACCAGTGCAATGATGAACATTGCAGTCAGGCCAAGACCGAACCGTTCCATCTGCGGCTCGGCCCAGGGCGTCCACGAACCACCCGCAACCGAATACAACATCAGGAATCCAGCGCTGGCCGTGCTGATCAGCAGCAAGGTCAGCGGCCAGTTCATGTACAGGAATTTTCGAAATCCAGACGGTGTGGATTTGACCGCGTACTCAAGATAGCTCATGCGCGGTCCTTTTCGTCAGGACGTGCTTTGGGGCGACGGTCGCCCTCGAGCTGTTTTTGCTGCTCCTTAATACGGTCACGGTCGCCAGCAGGGTATGCGTCGAGCGGTGGCGTGCCGTTATAAAGGGCCTGTAGCATGATGTCCCGCGCCACTGGGGCTGCGGCCTTGGACCCTCCGCCACCATGCTCGACCACGACGGCAATCGCGTATTTGGGTTTGTCGTAGGGGGCAAAACTGACAAACAACGCGTGGTCGCGACGTTCCCAAGGTAAGTCTTCGTTTCGGATTACGCCTGCTGCGCGTTCGGCCTTAGTAATGTTTCGCACCTGACTGGTGCCTGTTTTACCCGCCATGCGGAAATCCTCCGCGATAATACGGCTGCGATAAGCCGTGCCACGTCGATCGTTGGAAACGGCCCACATTGCTTCGCGGATGTGTTTGAGATTGGTGGGACTGATCTCAAGCGGTTCCCCCGCACCGCTGGGTTGTTCAACCCCGTTGATCGACCGCACCAGACGAGGCGAAACCGCACGACCAGTGGCGATCCGCGCGGTCATAACGGCCAATTGCATTGGCGAGGCCAACATAAAGCCTTGTCCGATGGACGCGTTGGCCGTGTCGCCGATAAGCCATTCTTCGCCGTGGATCCTTTGTTTCCATTCCTGGTTGGGTGCCAACCCCGCGCGCACAGCGGACATGGGGATGTCATGCTTGATGCCCAGTCCAAGCTTGTTGGCCATCTCAGAGATTCTGTCGATGCCGACCTTTATCGCCACATCGTAATAGTACACGTCGCAACTGCGTTTCAGCGAAGTGTTGAGGTCCACCATGCCATGGCCGCCACGCTTCCAGCAGTGGAAGCGACGGCTGCCGACTTTCAGATGGCCGGGGCAGTAAACGGTGTTTCCGGGGCCGACGACTCCGGCCTCAAGCGCTGCCAACGCCGTAACCATTTTAAAGGTCGAACCCGGAGGGTAAGTACCCTGAACTGTCTTATTTGCCAGCGGGCGGTACTTATCTTGCGTCAGCATCCGGTAATCTGCGACCGAGATACCACGCACAAACAGGTTGGGATCGAAACTGGGGGCCGAGGCCATCGCGCGCAGATCACCGGTTTCACAATCGATGACTACGGCAGCGGCGCTTTCGCCAGCCAACCGGGCCTGTGCGTATTGTTGCAGGTCCGCATCAACAGACAGTTGCAAGTCGGCTCCGGGCTGGCCTTCCTGTCGGTCCAGCTCGCGCATGACGCGACCGGTTGCGTTGACTTCGACGCGCTTGGCACCGGCCTTGCCGCGCAATGAGATTTCCTGTTTCGCCTCAAGACCCACTTTGCCGATTTGAAACCGCGGGATTCGCAGCACGGGTTCAGGGTCTTCGATCTGGCTGAGGTCGTAGTCACTGACCGGCCCGACATAGCCGACGATATGAGCAAAGTCCTCATAGCGTGGATATTGCCGCGTCAGACCAACTTCGGGTGTGACACCCGGCAAGGCTGGGGCATTGACGGCAACTTTCGATATGTCCTCCCACGTGACCTGATCGGCCAGCGTGACCGGCAGGAACGGGGCCGAGCGGCGCATCTCGGTCCGGGCGCGTTCGATCTCATCATCGTTCAGCGGGATCAGTTCTGACAATTTTCCGATCACCTGATCCACATCGCCGGCGTCTTCGCGCACAATGACGATTCGGTAGGATGGTGAGTTCTGGCCAATGATCTGCCCGTTGCGGTCGTAGATCCGTCCGCGATTTGGGGGGATTAGACGGATGTTGATGCGGTTTTCTTCGGCCAGCAGGCGATACTCATCGGCCTGATCCACCTGCATGAACCGCATACGTGCCGCCAGCCCGCCAATGAAGGCTGCCTGCAGGCCGGCCAACAACAGCGCACGCCGTGGCAAGCGTTTATAGGCCAGGCCCTGTGATTTGGGCTTGCGCGGCTTCATGCCCGACCTCCTTCCGCGCCGGTATCAGAAACGGTCATGCGACGGACACCGAACACGCTTTGGCTCAGTGCAACGATGACCGGATAACAGGCAATTGTCAGCACGAGCTGGATCATGACAGGCAACAAAGCGGCCTGTTGCACGGACAAGATTGAAAGAACGATCCTGTTCGCGAAAAACACACCCGCGATGACCACGCTAACCGACATCCATTCTCCGACGAAACCGGCATCTTTCATACCCGGTGCCGCCGAACGCAGATAGGCTGATCCAAAGACAACCAGTGCCGCCAAAAGGCCCGGTGGGCGTTGCAGAAGAAGGTCGGCCATCAGCATCACGACAGCCACAAGCAAGGTTGGAACATAGTCGGGGCGGCGCAGCACCCAGGCGAAAGTTAGGGCAATCAGAACGTCGGGAAAAGGCCAGCGATCTGGTTGCGCATCCAGCGGCAACAAATGCAGGAACAGCACACAAAAAGCCAGCGCTGCGTAGAGACCGCGCATCGCCCAGTTATGCGAGGCAGACTTATCCATCACTAAGTTCTTCAGGCGACAGGGCGGCTTCAGGCCGGGTTGGGCCGACTATGCCGCCGGGGTCCCGAATGATCGGGGCCGAGTTGAAGCGTAGAACGCGCAGAAACTCCAGCCGTTCGAAATCAGCGGACAGACGCACCCGCAACCGGCCGCCCGGATCCGTTGCGATCTGGCCAATCAGCAAACCAGCTGGGAAAACGCCACCGTCACCTGATGTAATAACCCGGTCGCCGGGGCGGACCAGTTCACGGCTTTCGAGGAATTCGACAACCGGTGCCGACGTGTTGTCCCCTTTGATCAACGCGGTCTGTCCCGAAGGCTGGATGGTAGCGGGTATGGCGCTGGTGGCATCTGTCACCAGAATGACGCGGGCTGTATCTGAACCGACGCCCGAGATCCGGCCGACAAGGCCGATGCCGTCCATCGTGGCCCACCCATCGACGATGCCGTCGCGCTCGCCTACGTTCAGCAGAACTGACTGCCGGAAAGGTGAGCCGCTGTCGGCCATAACCACACCGGTGATATAGGTCAGGCGCGGATCAAGACGTACATTGTTGAGATCCAACAAACGCGCGTTTTCCTGCTCCAGTTGCAGTGCCGCTTCTTTCCAGGCACGCATCAGGCGCAGTTCGCTGCGCAGTTCGCGGTTTTGCTCGCTCAGGCGCTGATAGCTTTGGAAGTCACGAACAAGATTGACTGTCGCAGTCACAGGCACCATGGCCCATTCCATCGAGGGTACAACTGCATCCACCACTTGCGCGCGAAACCGTTCAACGCGCGGGCTGTCGATGCGCCAGATCAGGAAGGTTCCCAACAGACAAAGGATCACGATCCCCAGCAACAAACGACGCAAGGGGGTTGTGTAGTCATCGCGCTGTGATCGGTCTTTTGCCACAGGTTACCTTCCCGTGCTGCTCGTGCCGAATTCAGACTGCCCCTAAAAGGTGCGCGCCTCAGCTCTCGTAGTCAATCGCGTGGCGCAGCTGTTTTTCATATTCTAGCGCCTTGCCGGTGCCCAAAGCCACACAATTCAGGCTTTCGTCGGCAATCGACACGGCCAGACCGGTCTGTTCGCGCAGGGCCAGATCCAGATCACCCAGAAGCGCGCCGCCCCCGGTCAGCATCACGCCTCGGTCCACAATATCCGCCGCCAGATCGGGCGGAGTGGTTTCCAGAGCGGTCATAACCGCCTCACAAATCTGCTGTACGGGTTCCGAGAGCGCTTCGGCCACCTGGGCCTGGCTGATCTCGATTTCCTTGGGAACGCCATTCAGCAGGTCGCGCCCCCGGATGTGCATCGACTGACCACGGCCATCATCGGGCATACGGGCGGTGCCGATGGTGGTCTTGATCCGCTCAGCCGTGGATTCACCGACCAACAGGTTCTGTTGGCGACGCAAGTAAGAGATGATGGCTTCGTCCATACGGTCGCCACCCACGCGGACCGAGCGGGCGTAAACAATGTCACCCAGCGACAGAACCGCGACCTCGGTTGTGCCGCCGCCGATATCGACGACCATGTTCCCGGTCGGGTCGGTGATCGGCATCCCGGCGCCAATCGCGGCTGCAATTGGTTCGGCGATCAGGCCCGCACGGCGCGCGCCTGCGGATAGAACCGACTGACGGATTGCGCGTTTTTCGACCGGGGTCGCACCATGGGGCACACAGACGATGATCTTGGGTTTCGAGAAGGTCGAACGCTTGTGCACCTTGCGGATGAAGTGCTTGATCATCTCTTCCGCCGTGTCGAAATCCGCGATCACACCTTCGCGCATCGGGCGGATGGCTTCGATTGAACCGGGGGTTCGGCCCAGCATCAGCTTGGCGTCTTCGCCGACAGCGAGAACCTTTTTCACACCGTCCTTGACGTGATAGGCAACCACCGAGGGTTCAGACAGGATGACACCGCGCCCCTTGACGTAAACCAGCGTGTTTGCTGTTCCAAGGTCGATAGCCATGTCCGCTGTGAACAGGCCGCCCAGATTGCCAAAGATCCCCATGTTTCCCCTGATCCTGTATGTCGGTTTTTCTACTGCCCGCGACTCGACGGTTCCGGGACGGATGACTTATAGGGTGCCATCACGCCCGGTAAAAGGGCTGATTCCGCGACAATCAGCACCTTTCCGCCTTATTGATTGGGACTTTAGAAGGCAAAATGCTCTCTTATCAACACATTTACCACGCCGGTAATCTGGCTGATGTCCAAAAGCACGCATTGTTGGCCTGGGTGCTGAATTATCTGACACGCAAGGACAAGCCGCTCAGCTATGTCGAAACGCATTCCGGTCGAGGGTTGTACAAGCTGGATGCGGAGGAGGCCGTGCGCACCGGAGAGGCCGCAGCAGGGATTAAGCGGGCGCAGCAAGAAGGGTGGTTCGGACCTGATCATCCGATGGCGCAAGTTTTGGAAAGCGTTCAAAATCGTCACGGCAATGCTGCCTATCCGGGCTCACCCCTTGTTGCGGCCAATCTGCTGCGGGATCAGGACAGCTTGCATTTTGCGGAACTTCACCCACAAGAACATGCCGCTCTGGCCTTGGCCATGTCGCCCTATGGGGCCAAGGTTTACCAGCAAGACGGTTTTGCGCTGGCGCAATCCTTGCTTCCGCCCACACCACGCAGGGGGATGCTGCTGATCGACCCGAGCTATGAGGTGAAAACCGATTATGATCGTCTACCCGGGATCATCGCCAAGCTGCACCGAAAATGGAATGTCGGGGTCATAGCGTTGTGGTATCCCATCCTGTCGGACAAGCGCCACCAGGCCATGATACGTGCTTTGAAGTCGCAGAACTTGCCCAAAGCTGTCTGTCACGAGGTAACGTTCCCCCCGGTTCGTAAAGGGCATCGAATGGTCGGTTCCGGTATGTTCATCATCAATGCCCCGTTTGGCATCGAAGACGAAATGAAGCGTCTGTCCGCTTTGTTTGACCAGCTTTGAGCAGAGTTGGGTGAAACCTGCCTATGCTCCCGCCTCGTTTGCCCGCATTAAAGATGCCGTCAAACAAGTTGGGCCCGGCAGCGCCCTAAGCGCGCTGCCGGGCCCAAAACCCAAGAAGGGACGGCGCGCCGCGGGTGCAGGAGCCCTTGGGCCGTTCAGGTCAGGTCTTTATAGCTGATCTCACGCATATCAGCACCGGGACCTGCTTTTTCGCGCCGTACGATCAGGCGGTTCAGCGCGTGGATATAGGCTTTGGCAGAGGCCACAACCGTATCCGTGTTCGCAGACTGACCGGTTGCAATCATACCGTCCTCGCTCAGGCGAACAGACACTGTAGCCTGCGCATCGGTGCCTTCGGTGACCGCGTGAACTTGATACAACTGAAGGCGGGCTGTGTTGGGATAGATTGCCCGGATCGCTTTAAAGGTCGCGTCCACCGGTCCGTCACCATGTTCAGTGGCGATAACGTCTTTGCCGTCCATTTCCAACTCGACCGTGGATTCTGCCTGACCACCTGTGCCGCAGGTCACTTTCATCGAGACAAGCTGCAGGTAGTCATCGTGCTCATCCATGGTCATCAAGGCGATGAGGTCGTCGTCGAAAACCTCTTTCTTGCGGTCGGCCAGATCCTTGAACCGCACGAAAATGTCGCGCAACTGGTTGTCACCGACCTCAAAACCCAAAGTCTCAAGCTTGTCGCGCAAAGCCGCTCGGCCCGAGTGTTTGCCCAACGGCAGAGAAGTACCGGACAGGCCAATGTCCTCTGGGCGCATGATTTCGAAGTTTTCGCGGTTCTTGAGCATCCCGTCCTGATGGATGCCGCTTTCATGGGCAAAGGCGTTCTTGCCAACAATGGCCTTGTTGAACTGCACGTTGAACCCCGACACTGTCGCCACCCTGCGTGAGATGTGCATGATCTTGGTGGTGTCGATGCCGGTGCGCCAAGGCATGATGTCATTGCGGGTGCGCAGCGCCATGACAACTTCTTCCAGCGCTGTGTTGCCAGCACGTTCGCCCAACCCGTTGATTGTGCATTCAATCTGGCGCGCACCACCCGCAACGGCCGCCAGCGAGTTCGCGGTCGCCATGCCAAGGTCGTTGTGGCAGTGGGTGGCAAAGATCACCTCATCCGCGCCCGGAACCGTTTCGATCAGGCGTTTGATCAGGTCAGCGCTTTCGACCGGTGCGGTGTATCCCACGGTGTCCGGGATATTGATCGTTGTGGCCCCGGCTTTGATCGCAATCTCGATTACGCGGCACAGGTAGTCCCACTCGGTCCGCGTCGCATCCATAGGCGACCACTGAACGTTCTCGCACAGATTACGCGCATGGCTAACCGTTTCGTGGATCTTGTCGGCCATCTCATCCATGGTCAGGTTCGGAATGGCGCGATGCAGCGGAGAGGTGCCGATAAACGTGTGGATCCGGTTCTGTTCAGCGTGTTTCACGGCCTCCCAGCAGCGGTCAATGTCGGCGAAGTTTGCCCGGGCCAGACCGCAGATGCGGCTGTTTTTAGAACGTTGCGCGATCTCGGAAACGGCCTTGAAGTCGCCCTCGGATGCGATGGGGAAACCGGCTTCGATGATGTCGACGCCCATCTCGTCCAGCAGCTCGGCAATCTCCAGCTTTTCGTCATGGGTCATGGTCGCGCCGGGGCTCTGCTCGCCGTCGCGCAAAGTGGTATCGAAGATCAAGACGCGGTCTTGGTCGGTCACGTTGGTCATGGGAATCTCTTTCTTGTCTGTCCTAAAGCCTTCTTGGCGCGCTGGCGTCCTCCTCTGAGCGGGCGCGCCGGATGGCACGCTCAGAGGCGGATTAGGATCAGTAGGCCACGCAGAGACGCACCGCGCAGGGCGGTGTCGGCACAAAGGATATCTGCACGGTTGATCATGGGATTGAGGTTATACAGAGCCCGCCAGGAATGAAAAGACCAATTTGTGTCCAACAGGTCCTGCGCTGGCTTTCTTATTCCAGACCAACTTGATTGTGCCCTCTGCGCAGCTAGCTGGATGCAGATGAAAACAGCATTGATCATCGGAGCCTCGGGCGGAATTGGCGCAGCGGTTTGTAGAGCCTTAGAGGCGCAGGGCGTCTCGGTAACGGGCTTGTCGCGGTCATTGGACGAGTTTGATCTGACTGATCCCGACCGGGCATTGCTGTTGCTGGACGGGTTGCCTGATCCGTTTGACTTGATTCTCGTCGCGTCCGGGGCGTTGGAGATCGAGGGGGCTGCACCGGAAAAGACAATTCGCGCGGTTTCAGCCAAGGCGATGATGGATCAGTTTGCGCTCAACGCGGTAGGTCCGGCTTTGGTGCTGAGCCGGGCGCATAGGCTTTTGCCCCGCAAGAGGCGGTCGGTTTTTGCGGTTCTTTCAGCGCGTGTGGGATCCATCGGGGACAATCGGATGGGGGGCTGGATCAGCTACCGGGCCGCCAAGGCTGCGGTCAATCAAGTTGTCCATACCTCGGCCATCGAACTGTCGCGGACGCATAAACAGGCGATTTGTGTCGCCTTGCATCCGGGAACCGTGAAAACTGCGTTCACGCAGAAATACTTGAACCGTCATCCAGCCGTCGAGCCTGAGGATGCCGCCCAAAACTTGGTATCCGTGATCAATGGACTTACACCAGCGGACACCGGCGGTTTTTTTGATTGGGCCGGGCAACCCGTTCCGTGGTGAGGGTTTACCCGTCGGAGGCCTCGGGCGTTTCGGCCTGATCATCCGGTGCAGGCTGTGGATCCTGGGTGTCTGACTCGCTTTGCTGGTCAGAGGCCCGGCCCGGCAAAACTCCGTTTTCCCAAATACCGGTTTCTTCCTGCCCGTTGGCATAGCGCATCGTTCCGCTGCCCTGGCGCTTGTTATCGACAAAATTACCTTCGTACACATCGCCGTTCGAATAAGTAGCAACGCCCACGCCTTCGATCTTGCCTTCGGACCAGTCGCCGACGTATTTGAACCCAGCGGGGGTCACGATTTCCCCAGCGCCATGCCGTTTTCCGTTCAGAAAATCGCCAGTATAGACGGTGCCGTCGGAATAGGTCGCTTTGCCCTTGCCTTGGCGAACGCCATCAACCCAGTCGCCGTCATAGACCGAGCCGTCCGCGCGCGTCACGACGCCCTTGCCATGGCTTTGCGCGTTCTTGAACTGGCCCTTGTATATCATACCGTTGGCATAAGTGGCCGTGCCCTGACCCTCGATCACGCCAGCGATCCAATCACCTTCATAGGTTGACCCATCGGGATAGGTGATGCGGCCCGTCCCCTCAGCCAAATCGGCAACAAAATCGCCGACATAAACCGAACCATCGGGATAAGTCAGCTCTCCCAGACCTTCGATCTGTCCCTGGTTCCAGTCGCCGGTATACACAAAGCCGTCCGTGCCGGTGAACGTGCCCTTGCCCTGGCGGCGATCATCGACAAAATCGCCCTCGTACACGTCGCCTTGCGCGTGGGTCACTTTGCCTTTGCCCTGACGGCGCCCTTCTACCAGTTCGCCCTCATAGACATCGCCATTGGCATAGGTCAGACGACCGGTGCCGGTGATCTGGTCCTGCGCCCATTCACCGGAATAGATCATACCGTCGGGCATGGTTTGCTTGCCCGTGCCATCGCGCAATCCTGCGCTGACGTCGCCTTCATACACGCTGCCATCGGCATAAGTGATCTTGGCCTTGCCTTGCCGCTGTCCATCAACCCAGTCGCCATCATAGATGTATCCGTCGGGAAAAGTCAGAACGCCTTTGCCGTGCCGCTGGGCATTCCTGAACTCGCCTTCATAGCGGGTGCCATTGGCGAATTCGGCAACACCTGTGCCGTTGATTGATCCGTTGGACCATTCACCGTCATAGCTGCTGCCATTGGCATAAACGATCTTGCCGCGCCCTTCGGGTTGGCCCTTAGAAAAACTGCCTTCATAGATTGACCCGTCGGGATAGCGGGTCACGCCCTGGCCCTGAATCTCGCCTTCAACCCACTCGCCCGTGTATTCAAACCCGTTGGGCAGCCGGTAGGTTCCCGTCCCGTGGCGCAGCCCGTTTTCATAGGTGCCTTCATAGACGCCGCCAACTTCGTCATCTTTGATGATGACTGTTCCGTCCTGTGCAAACGCCGTCACTGCGGACAGACTGAGCCCCGCTGCCAAAATCGAATATCGGATCACGTTCATTTTCGGTCCTGCCTGCCGGGTCATCGCTGGTTGCATCTTTGGAGGCAAAACTAGGATACCGTCGAGGGCAGGGCAACGGCTTTTGCCGCATTGGCCTTTTACTCGCGCGGTGATCTGCTAAATGGCAATAGGACTGACGAGGCAAGAGGGCAGCATGGCCGACCGTTTCCGTATCACTCTGGCGCAACTGAACCCCACTGTGGGTGACATTGAGGGCAATGCAGCCAAGGCGGTTACCGCTTGGGAGCAAGGCAAAGCAGCCGGTGCCGATCTGGTGGCCTTCCCCGAGATGTTCATCACCGGGTACAACACGCAGGATCTGATCCAGAAGCCAGTGTTCCACCGTGCGGCCATGGCGGCGGTCGAGGCGTTGGCCAAAACATGCGCAGACGGACCAGCGATTGCCATTGGCGCGCCTTGGGCGGAAGAGGACAAGTTGTTCAACGCCTACCTGATCCTCAAAAACGGGCGGATCACCAGCAAGGTCTTGAAACATCATTTGCCGAACGAAACCGTTTTTGACGAAGTGCGCCTGTACGATGCCGGTCCGCTGGGTGGGCCGTATTCGGTTGGGAACTTCCGAATTGGCAGCCCGATCTGCGAAGATGGGTGGCACCCGGACGTGGCAGAAACCCTTGAAGAAACCGGGGCCGAGTTTTTGCTGATCCCCAACGGATCGCCCTATTTCCGCGACAAGTATGACGTGCGCCTGAACCATATGGTGGCGCGTGTTGTCGAAACGGGTTTGCCACTGATTTACCTGAATATGGTGGGTGGGCAGGACGATCAGGTCTTTGACGGAGCCAGCTTTGGCTTGAATCCGGGTGGAGAGCTGGCCTTTCGGATGCCTGTTTTTGACGAAACTGTCTCACACGTGGATCTTGAGCGTGGTGACGATGGCTGGCTGATCGCGCCTGCCGAAATCGTTCCTCAGCCTGATGTGTGGGAGCAGGATTATCGCGCGATGGTGCAGTCGTTGCGCGACTATATGGGCAAGACGGGTTTCAAGAAGGCGCTTCTTGGTTTGTCCGGGGGCGTCGATTCTGCGTTGGTGGCGGCCATCGCGGTCGATGCCATCGGGGCCGAAAACGTGCGCTGTGTGATGTTGCCGTCGGAATATACCAGCCAGGCTTCGCTGGATGATGCCGAGGCCGTCGCCAAGGCATTGGGCGTGCACTATGATTTTGTGCCGATTTCCGAGGGCCGGGCCGCGGTAACGAATACTCTGGCGCCGTTGTTTGCGGGGCTGGACGAAGGATTGACCGAGGAAAACATTCAGTCCCGCCTGCGGGGGCTGCTGCTGATGGCGATCTCGAACAAGTTTGGTGAAATGCTGTTGACCACCGGCAACAAGTCCGAGGTCGCGGTGGGCTATGCCACGATCTATGGCGACATGAATGGCGGCTATAATCCGATCAAAGACCTTTACAAAACCCGCGTGTTTGAAACCTGCCGTTGGCGCAACGCCAATCATCGTGACTGGATGATGGGTCCCGAGGGCGAGGTGATCCGCCCGTCCATTATCGACAAACCGCCAAGTGCCGAGTTGCGCGCAGACCAGAAGGACAGCGACAGTTTGCCCGACTACCCGGTTCTGGACGGTATCCTTGAGATTTTGGTCGATCAAGATGGCTCAATCGCCGACTGCGTCACTGCCGGGTATGACGAAGCAGAGGCCCGGCGGGTCGAACATCTGATTTACATCAGTGAATACAAACGGTTCCAGTCTGCTCCTGGTACGCGCCTGAGCAAGCGGGCCTTCTGGCTGGATCGGCGCTATCCAATTGTGAATCGTTGGCGCGATCGGACCTGAGTTTCACGGCAAGGTCAGATTGCGCGGAAACAGTCGTGCGCAAATGATGTCAATTGTTCCGAAATCGCGAGAAATCGGGTGCGATTTAAGGCACTTACAGCTGCCTCAGACTTGTTTCGGTGACATTTTTCTGCCACATTTTTGCTTAGAAGTTGCCCGATGCGGGGCGGGTGCGACGCAATTTATTCGGAACGCGTAAAATTGGTTCGCGGTACGAGCGACGCATCCCGGGTTGGATGTCTGAGTGAACGGTGTGGTGGTAAAATGTACAAGGAATATGACAATTCGCTTCATGCTCCTATGCGAATGCGGACGATGGAATCTCCGCCTCAGGAGCTGAATGAAGAAAAGTTGGATGCAGCAATAGCCGATATGCTGGACGAGCAGCGGGAATTGGACGAGCAAGCCGCCGCCCATTTCCGCACAGAGTTTCCAAGATTGCTGCCTCAGAAAGATGTGACTGCACAGGCCGCGCGTAAGCAAAGCGGGCTGTCTGCGATCCTGCGCCAGAAATGGGCAGAGTTGTCCGGCGCGGCTTAATACGCTCTTTGCTGACACTGATTTCGGCACCTGGGCCACAGGTGTCGAAAATACTGCAAGAGCGCTCGGAATTCACATTGCTTATCCACGGTAGGCAGGTCTCCATACTGGTCCAAGCGACTGATGTAAGACCTGTTAATGACCGCACCCAAACCAACCCCCGTCGAATCTGATCTGGCCCTGCCCAAACGTGTGGATGTTGTCGTCATTGGCGGAGGTATCATTGGCGTTTCAACAGCATTAGAGCTGGCTGAACGCGGCGCTTCTGTTCTTTTGTGTGAAAAGGGTCAGATTGCAGCAGAGCAGAGTTCGCGCAATTGGGGTTGGGTGCGTCTGGGTATGCGAGACCCAAGGGAAATTCCCCTGATGCAAGAGGCGTTGCGCGTCTGGCAAACGCTGGACGAGCGTTTGGGGCGCGAAACAGGCTATACCCAATCCGGCATCCTGTTTGGGGCCTCTGGCGCAAGAGACGCAGCCAACCTGCAAAAGTGGATGCGCCATGTTGATGGATTGCAAACCGGGGCCAGGATAGTGTCCGGCGGTGAGCTTTCCGATTTGCTGCAAGGGCATAAAACGGGTTTGACAACAGCGCTTTACATGCCGCAGGACGGTCGGGCCGAGCCGCAATGGGCTGCTCCGGCCATTGCAGAGGCTGCACGAAACCGGGGTGCAGTGATCATGACGCAATGCGCCGTACGAAGTTTGGACACTCGTGAGGGGCGTGTCGCGGGTGTCTTTACAGAACGTGGAAAAGTGGCCTGTGACCGGGTTGTCCTGGCTGGTGGGGCCTGGTCGCGGTTGTTTGCAGGCAACGCAGGTGTCGCACTGCCGCAACTCAAGGTTTTGAACACGGTCCTTCGCACATCCCCCGTGCACGATGGTCCTGGACCCGCGTTGTGGTTCGACGATTTTGCGATCCGCAAACGCGCTGACGGCGGCTATACCATTGCGTCTGGCCACGAAAACACAGTGGACATCGTGCCCGACAGTTTCCGGCTTGCGAAACAGTTCCTTCCTGCCTTTGCGCAAGAGTGGAAATCTCTGCGTTTTCGCTTGTCCAAACGCTGGACGATCGAAGCGCGACACGATCGGCGCTGGCTGCCCACCGATGTGACCCCGTTCGAGCAGTGCCGAATTTTGAACCCTGAGCCATCGCAGAAAACGTTGCGGCACGCTTGGGGCCGCGCCTGTAAGGGGTTCCCGGCGCTGGTTAACAGCGAAGTTGTGCAAAGTTGGGCCGGAATGATCGACGTTACGCCTGACGCCATTCCGGTGATCTCAGGTGTGGATGAGTTGCCGGGTCTTTTCATTGGCACAGGATTCTCAGGCCATGGATTTGGCATTGGTCCAGGTGCCGGGCGATTGATCGCCGATCTTGTCGCTGAAACGACGCCTTGTGTGGATCCGGCCACGTTTCGCCTGTCGCGGTTCACCGACGGTTCGAAAGTGCGACCGGATCCGGGGTATTAGTGGCTTAGCCCATCATCTGATAGCTGACCGGAACAAAGCGGAAGCCTTCGCCACGTGTCTCTACAAAGCCAGCAGCTGGAAACGGCATGTGATAGCCGATCATCGGCACCTTATCTGCGGCAAGCATGCCCAGAACGTTGCGCCGCGATGCGGTCGCAGCCTCTTTGTCGGCGTCAAAGCTAAAGCCCCATTCCGGGTGCGCAAAAGACCAGACATAGTGGTTGGCCAGATCGGCCGTCAGAACCAGCCGCTGACCGTTGCTTTCGAGATGGAAAACCGTGTGACCCGGCGTATGTCCATAAGCAGCGATGGCTGTGATGCCAGATGACACTTCTCCGCCATCCTCGACAAAGGTCATCTTTTCGGCCAATGGCGTGACCTTGGCCGCGACCATGTCGCCGACACGGTTTCCGGCTTCCATCCCGGACCAGAAATCGTATTCGGACGATGCCGTGACATAGCGTGCATTCGGGAAGGTCGGCGCGTCATTTGTGGTCATGCCGCCAATGTGGTCGGGGTGCATATGAGTGATAACAACCACGTCGATCTGATCGGGCGTGACGCCCGCATCGGCCAAAGCTGTCTGAATACCGCCTTGTCCCAAACCAGTGTCAAACAGAACAAGTTCGGATCCTGTATTGACCAGCGTCGGGGTGAAGAAGAACTGCGCCACGTCGGGTGAGATGAAGTTTTCGGCGGATACCTTTGCGAAATCTTCATCTGACACGTCCTGGCCAAACAGCGCTTTGGCGTCATCGCGAGGGACGCTGCCGTCCAGCAATGTGGTGACAGTGAAATCACCCAGAGCAAACGATCTGGCGATGGTTGATTTCGCTTTGGTTTCAGTTCCCGCAGCCAGAATTGGCGTAGCGGCAGAGGCAAAAGGTAAAGCCGCTGCCGCACCAAGTGCAGCCCGGCGGGTCAGTTTGATAGTCATTTTGGGGTCTCCCTGTCTGTGCCAGCAATGCTTTAGATAGGTCCTATGCGCGAACTTGCCACCTGACGTTGCTGTGAACAGGTCTGCCGACTGGACAAATAGCCGATCCTGTGACAAGAGCCGCGCCAACAGGAGACATCCATGACAACCACCCGTTTCGCCCCGTCGCCCACCGGTTACATCCATGTGGGCAACCTGCGCACCGCCCTGATGAACTATCTAATCGCCCGCAAGGCTGGCGGTACATTCATCCTGCGTATTGACGATACCGATCCCGAGCGTTCGAAAGAAGAATATGTCGATGCCATCAAGCAGGATCTGGAGTGGCTGGGTCTGCATTGGGACAAGGTTGAACGCCAGTCTGACCGCTTGGATCGCTATGCCGAAGCTGCGGACAAGCTGCGTGAGATGGGTCGGTTCTATGAGGCGTTTGAGACGCCGACCGAGCTGGACTTGAAACGCAAGAAGCAACTGAACATGGGCAAGCCACCGGTCTATGATCGGGCCGCGCTGAACCTGTCAGATGCCGAAAAAGACGCCCTGCGCGCCGAACGCGGCAACGGTGTATGGCGCTTCAAGCTGGATCATGAGCGCATCGATTGGAATGACGGCATTTTGGGCGACATCTCGATTGATGCTGCTTCGGTGTCTGACCCCGTATTGATCCGCGGTGACGGTCAGGTGCTTTATACAATTGCGTCCGTTGTGGACGATACCGAAATGGGTGTAACCGATGTGGTGCGGGGATCGGACCATGTGACCAACACTGCAACGCAGATCCAGATAATCGAAGCGCTTGGTGGCAACTGCCCGCGTTTCGCACACCATTCGCTTCTGACTGGCCCTCAGGGGGAGGCATTGTCGAAACGTCTGGGAACTTTGGCTCTGCGCGACCTGCGCGAACAGGGCGTGCAGCCGATGGCATTGCTGAGCCTGATGGCGCGTTTGGGGTCATCTGACCCGGTTGAGTTGCGCTCGGACATGGCGGAATTGATCGAAGGGTTTGATGTGAACCGGTTTGGTGCGGCACCGACCAAGTTTGACGTACAGGACCTGTTCCCGCTGACCGCCAAGCACCTGCAATCGCTGCCGCTGGCAGATGTAGCTGATGCGGTGACGGATGCTGGTGTTCCGGCTGAATTGGCGGAACCCTTTTGGGCCATGGCGCGCGAAAACATCACAACTCTGGCCGATCTGAAAGGCTGGTGGGAACTGTGCCGCGATGGGGCCGAGCCTTTGATTGCCGATGAAGATCGCGAATTTATTGCCGAGGCGATCGCTTTGTTGCCCGACGGCCCGTTTGATGGCGAGACCTGGGGTACTTGGACCAAAGCGGTGAAAGAGGCGACAGGCCGCAAGGGCAAAGGCCTGTTCATGCCGCTGCGCAAAGCCCTGACTGGGATGGAGCGGGGGCCGGAAATGGCGGCTCTGCTGCCCTTGCTGCAAGTGATCCGCGCACGGGGCTGATCGCCCCGTACCGAAACTATGTGAGCTTAGAATTTGAAAGAGGCAGGCAAATCGTCTGCCTCTTTTTGTTGGTGTGGTTGGATAATCTTCACGGATGCGCGTTCCAGGCGGTTATCTACAAACGCTGTTTCGTCAGGTTTGAGCTGTTGATGGCGGGGATATTTCGGCTCGGCCCGGTCATTCACAACAGGCGCGTCCCAGCCGTCGGTTGTGGCAAAGAACCGGTCCGCACCATCTTGTCCAAACGCCCTCAGGTATCCCTGCACAACGACATCAATATAACTTAGCAGCAAGGGATGGTGATTGCTGGGCGCGGTGTGCCGGTCATGGGGCACCGCATAAACCGCGATTTCGACATCATGCGTCAGGGGGTGTGAAATCGAATTCGTTGCCGGAACCCGGTCATAGGCCCATTCCCGCTGATCCAGTGCGGCCCAGTCGTTTTTAGGCACATGGGCGATCATGCCTTCGATCTCGGACTCGGGGTCGGGAATTGCGGTCAGGAACGCGACCGGACGCAGATCGGTATGGCGCCACGCCCGTTTCCAGCCTTTCAGCTTCGCGGGGCGCGGGTCGGGAAAATCATGGGTCGCGAGGTTCACAAGGCTGCCATAGCCAAAGAAATAGGGGTCAGGCATGGATAAGGCGTCCTTTTGATCGATTGATGTATGTCAAACCGCTTTTTTCCCGGACATGCAATAAGGCTGCATCTAGAATTCAGGGAGGCCCTCATGCGGATTACCAAACGGACGAATATCGCTGTGCGCCTGTTGATGTATTGCGCAGCGCACCCGGACAGGTTGGTCACGAAGGCGGAGATCGCCGAAGTGTGCAACATCTCGGAAAACCATCTGGCACAAGTGATCAATCAACTGAGCCAGTTGAACTATCTGAGCACGCAACGGGGTCGCAATGGCGGCATGTCCCTGGCGCGCCCGGCGGAAGAAATTCGGATCGGTGCCGTTTTTCGGCATGTCGAAGGGGCCTTGCCCATTGCCGAGTGTTTTGCGGATGCGGACAATACCTGCCCCTTGACGGATGCCTGCCGGTTGCGGCTGGCGCTGCAAGACGCGGCCGAGGTATTTTACGCTTCACTTGATGATGTATCGCTGGATGCTTTGGTCTGTGACAACGATCCGTTGCTGAAGCTTCTGCAGCCCGTGGCCTGTGTACGCTGAACTCAGTCGCTGGCGCGTAAAATGCGGGCCGGTCGGGCCGAAAGCGGGCGCAGCGCAAAGGCAAGACCTGCGCAAAGTGTGACGCCGATCCCGGCCAGAACAATGCCGAGGGCCGAAGACCAGATGACCGCAAAATCCGTCTCGAATATGTAGGTGGCAACGGCCCAGCCGCCCAGAATGCCGACCAGCAAGGCAACACAGCCCGCGGCGGCCCCCAGTAAGACAGAGCGCAGGCCAAAACTGCGCAGAATGCGGCCCCGATTGGCCCCGAGGGTTTTCAGGATTGCCGCTTCGTATCTGCGGGCAGGTTCGCCTGCCGCTGCCGCTCCGATCAAGACCAGAAACCCGGTTAGCAAGGACACACCTGCGCCGTAAGAAGTAGCGGCGGCGATGCCGGCCAGCAGGCCCGAGACACGGTCGATGGCATCGCGTACGCGAATGGCCGTGATGTTGGGGAACTGGCCGGCGAGATCCTTGAGGATGGCAGCCTCGGCCTGCTCTTCTGCATAGACAGTGGCGATGAAACTGTGCGGTGCACCGGACAGTGCAGAGGGGTTCATCGACATGATGAATCCCATGCCTGCGGTTGAAAAATCCACTTCGCGCAGGGATGTCAGTTCTGCCGTAATGTCGCGACCAAGGATATTGACGGTCAGTTGATCGCCAAGTTGCAGGCCCATTTCGGCGGCCTCTTCAGCGGCAAAGCTGACCTGCGGCGTGCCCGAATAATCCTCGGCCCACCACTCCCCGTCGGTTACATTCGCGTTTGCCGGGGGCTGGGCGGAGTAGGTAACACCACGGTCGCCTTCCAGCACCCAATGATCACCAGCCACGTCACGGGCAGGGCGGCCGTTGATCTGCGTGATGATCCCGCGCAGCATTGGCGCGCTTTCGATGCGGCTGACGGCAGGGTCCGAAGTCAGGCGATCGGTAAAGCCGGGCATCTGGTCCTTCTGGATGTCGACGAAGAAATATGAGGGCGCAACGTCCGGTAAATTGCCAGAGATCGCGTTGCGCAGCGTGCCGTCGATCTGTCCAACGGCGGCTAGAACGGACAAGCCCAGGCCGAGCGACAGAACAACCGAGCCTGCGCCTTCACGCGGGTCTGAAATGGCGGACAAGGCCCATCGCAGGGCGGGGCGGCCGCGTGCCAGAGGCGCTCCGGCCCGTGCCAGTTTGCGAATGGCGTAGGCTGAGAGGGTCAGCAAAACCAACGCGCCCACAAGCCCGCCGCTTGTCCAAAGGGTCAATCGGGTGGATCCGCTGAACCAGGCGGCAACGGTGACAAGCAACACAAGTCCAATTCCTGTGGCGATGACAAAGATCGGGCGTGGGATCGCTCGGGCTGTGCTCAGCGCATCGCGAAACAGGGTTGCGGCCCGCACGTCCTCGGTTCTGGCCAATGGCCAAAGCGTGAACAGAAATGCGGTGAGCAGCCCATAGATTGCGGCCTCAATCAGTGGTTGCGGATAGAGCGAGAATACTGCCGGAACCGGTAACTGGCTTTCCAACAGAGGCGCCAGAAGCAGCGGAGCCAGCCCACCCAGCGCCAGGCCGAGCGCAATTCCGATCACAGACAGCACGCCGATCTGAAGCATGTAGGTTTGAAAAATCGTCGCGCGATCAGCCCCCAAAGTGCGCAGGGTCGCGACGGTTTCCGTTTTTTGGCTCAGGTACGCGCGCACGGCGGCAGAAACTCCGATACCACCTACGGCAAGGCCCGACAGTCCAACAAGAACCAGAAACGCGCTGAGGCGACCGACAAACTCGGAAATACCGGGGGCACCGTTACGCGCATCGCTCCATCGCATTCCCGTGCCGTCGAAGGCTTTGTCAGCTTCGGCGGCGATTTCGGGAAGAGCAATCGTGTCTGGCAGGTTCAATCGGTATTTGGTCGAAAACAAAGTACCGGGTTCCAACAACCCGGAGGTCTGTAGCGCCTCGGTTCGAACCAATGTGCGCGGTCCAAGGCCAAACCCATCTGCCGCGCTGTCGGGTTCGTTCACCAATGCGGCTGTCAGGATAAATTCCTGTGTCCCAAGCTTGAAGCGATCACCGACAGTCAGCCCAAGCCGGTCGATCAGCACTTGCTCCATAATTGCTCCGGGCAAGCCGGATGTCCCGTTTAGGGCATCATCCAGCGTGATGTCAGGATCCAGTTTGACCGAACCAATCAAGGGGTACGCAGTGTCGACGGACTTGACCTGGGTAAGTGCGCGCTCCGGTCCGTCGTCACGGGGTACAACAACCATCGAGCGGAAATCGACGATTTCGGACACCTGTTCGGATGCTTGCTGCATCCAGGCACGCTCTGCCTCGTCGGCAAAGCGATAGGTGAATTCAAGCTGGGCGTCGCCGCCCAAAAGCGAAGCACCTTCCTGCGCCAATCCGGTTTGAATGGCTTGCCGTACCGACCCGACGGCTGCGATGGCAGCGACGCCGAGAGCCAGACAGGCCAGAAAGATCCGAAATCCCTGCAAGCCGCCGCGTAGCTCGCGACGGGCGAGCCGCCCCGCCAGTCGCAGGCTCATTCGGCGGCCTCCTGCAGGGTTTCTTCTGCAATCCGTCCATCGCGTAAACGGACGACACGATCACAGCGTTCCGCCAGAGAACGGCTGTGGGTGACAAGAACGAGCGTGGCCTCGTATTTTTGGCGCAGTCCGAACAGCAGATCAACAATCGCGGAGCCGTTTGTTTCGTCCAAATTCCCGGTCGGTTCGTCCGCCAACAAAATCTTGGGGCGCGGCGCTGAGGCACGGGCAAGTGCCACCCTTTGCTGTTCGCCACCCGACAATTGCGCCGGGTAATGATTGCGCCGATGCGACAGGCCAACAGCTTCCAGCTCAGCCTCGGCACGGTCGAACGCGTCCTTTTGGCCCGCCAACTCCAGCGGTGTAGCCACGTTCTCAAGCGCAGTCATGGTCGGGATCAGGTGGAAATTCTGAAACACCACGCCCATGTTGTTGCGGCGAAAGCGGGCCAGAGCATCTTCGTCCTTGCTGGTTAGGTCCTGATCCAACGCGGTAATCTGCCCACTGGTCGCTTGTTCCAACCCACCCATCAACATCAGCAGTGAAGATTTGCCCGAGCCGGACGGCCCAATCAGGCCCAGTGTCTCACCCTTGGTCACAGACAACGTGATGTCATGCAGAATATCGACCCGTCCGGCATTGCCATCCAGAGACAAAGCAGCATTTTGGAGAGTGAGAACGGCAGATGTCATAGGTTTACCCGATTAAGGAGCGGTCTTTTGGGATATGGAGCGATCACCACATTGCGCAAGGCTTTGATGACAGGTCTGTTTATCTTCTGCGGTTTCACGGCCACAGCCGAGCAAGTGGTGATTGCCGCCTTGGGGGATTCGTTGACGCAAGGCTATGGGCTGGTGGAAGAAGACGGGTTTGTACCTCAGCTTGACCGTTGGCTTGAGGGCCAAGGAGCGGATGTGCAGGTGATCAACGCCGGTGTCTCGGGCGACACAACGGCGGGTGGGGCCGCGCGGGTGGAATGGACTCTGACACCGGACGTGGATGGAATGATCGTTGCCTTGGGGGGAAATGACCTGCTTCGCGGGATCGATCCTGCCGTATCGAGGGCCAATTTGAGCAAAATCCTCGAGGTTGCACGGGCAGGTGATGTCGCCGTTCTGCTTATCGGCATGCAGGCCCCCGGCAACTACGGGGCCGAGTACAAGCAGGACTTTGACGCCATGTATCCCGAATTGGCCCAGGACTTTGGAGCATTGTTCGTCAGCAGTTTCTTTGAAGGGCTGACAGCCGACGGCGATCCCGGCGCAGTGTCGCAGTTCATGCAGGCTGACGGCATTCATCCAAATGCCGACGGGGTCGCCCGGATCGTGGATGCGCTGGGCCCGTCCGTTCTGGAGCTTGTAGGGCAGGCAGCGGCCCCCTGACTTTGATCAGACGACCGTGACCACTGTTCCGATTGGGACACGATTGTATAGGTCAATGACATGTTCGTTCAGCATACGGACGCAGCCGTTTGACACTGCATGACCAATGGTTTGCGGCTGCGTTGTGCCATGGATGCGGAAATATGTGTCGACGCCGTTCTGGAATAGATACAGCGCTCGCGCGCCCAAAGGGTTATCTCCGCCACCGGGTTGGACATAGTCATTGTCCTTGAACTTTGCATAGGCCACCGGGTCGCGTTCGATCATCTCGTCGGTCGGGCGCCAGGTCGGCCATTCCTTCTTCACGGCGATCGTCGCTGTCCCGGTGAACTCCAATCCCGCCTTGCCGACCCCACAGCCATAGCGGATCGCTTTGCGAGGCTCAGTCACGTAGTAAAGATAGAACGAGCGGGGGGCGACCAGAAGCTGCCCGGGCACAAATTGCTTTTTGATGCGCACGAATTGCGGCGTCGGATCATACTCGACCGCTTTCTTGGCGCTGGCGATTCCCGGCAGCAGGCTGGCAGCTGTTCCGGCCAGAAAAACACGGCGTGTAAACATCGAAAACCCTCATCGAATGACCAATGAAACTTAAGAACAGTTTCAGTATGATATGATACTTGGTCAATTCTGGGGCAAACATCACGTGGTCGTGATGTGTTCCGGCCGCCACGCAGGCGAGCAGGAGGGAAAGGGTAAGGCCATGCCTTACCCTTAGACTGGCTTAGGCCAGCTGGATGTTGTCGGCGCTTTCACGACCGTCACGACCAGCGCGCAGTTCATACGTGACCTTCTGGTTGTCGGCCAGACCGGTCAGGCCCGAACGTTCGACAGCCGAGATGTGAACGAAGATGTCTTTGCCGCCATCTTCGGGTGCGATAAAGCCGTAGCCTTTGGTGGTGTTGAACCATTTTACGGTGCCTGCGGGCATATCCGTTGTCTCCTGTTTGGTGCTGCCCACGTGGATGCGGCAGCCTGGCGTCGTTGTCTGGATCGATAGACTGAGCGCCGTAAAAGGAGACAGTGGGTCGAAATAGAAAAACGTAAGCTCCTTTCATATGGCATTGAGGTGGCCATGTGGCAAGGGATGATCGCCTGGATTGAACCTTGGCCCCAGAGCCTATTGCGGTGTTTCAAGGGGTTTTTGATCAAAGGGTTGGACTTGCCGTGCCCGGCTCATACGACCGGTGGTTATCCCCGTTTCCGAATAAACGCATAACGAGTCTATTGAGAATCGCAGCTTTGCTTGCGGCCCTTTGAGGCACAGGATCAGAGTCGTCTTGTTAGGACGGTATCCTTTTATCTTATAAGTCTCCATTTCAATTCAATTATTGAGATATTTGAAAAATGACGCTGAAATGCTATAATAATTACAGGGCCGTGGGGGCGTTTATGAGAGTTATTTGCACATTGGCGGTTCTGTTCTGGGCCGGAGCATCAGAAGCATTGACCACCTTGGATGGGGCGGAAAGCGTGAATGTGGATGATGAAGTTAGGTCTGAGCTTCTCTCGGGCTTTGACAGCGAAAGACATCAAGAAGAGTTGGAATGGGAAAACCCCGGTTTGCCCCTGATCTCTGAACCCTATGACGAAAATCGGTATTTTGAAGAGCTGGAATTGTTGGGGGAACGTACAGATCAAGAGGGTGGCATGACGGAAGGCACTTTGGCGCAGGCGAACCTTTCGGCTGTTCCGATACCAGCCAGTTGGTTGCTGCTGGTCGGCGCTTTGGCCGGGCTGTTTGGTCTGGGCAAACTTCGCGGAAACCGGTCAGCTTAAGGGCTGCAACTGCGATCATCCATTAGAGTTTTGACTGGGGCGCCGGAGTTTGGTTGCTCGGAGGGGTCTTAATGCATTTAAATTTGGCTGGATGGCATCCAACCGATTGGCCTTGTTCGTCGATACATCGCGATATTCGCGCGAGTAGAGTTGATCCGGAGTGGCGCGATTGTGGGACGGAAGGGGCGTTCGGGGAACCGTAGGATGGGTGATTTCACCCATCATTTGATGAGGTAGATTGGGATTGAGGCGCGATGGGTGCAAGCACCCATCCTACGCTTGCTACCAAATAGGTGCTTCGGACAGTCTCGACCTTTGAACATCGGCTTTCATGCCGTTTCGGTTCACGAGTGAAGCAACGACTTCCAAGAACCATTTAGGGCTTTCAGGATGTACCAAGACGCTTTCTACAAGCTCGTTCAGATCAACCGTAACTTGCACACCATAGTCGACCTCATTAATTCTGTCGCTGTTCGGGGTTTTCCCAAAACTCGGGAAAACTACCCTCACCTCATTCTCGTGTCGAAAGCTCATCCTTTTGTGCATCACAGGCCATAGTGTGTTGTTAAACGGGATGACGACATTTTCGTAGTCAGCATATATCACACCTCCCAAAAAAATCTCTTCAGGCAGAGCGGCAGCCAATTTTTCGTACGTAGTTTGGATGGCGAGGCCTTGATTTAAGAGTGAGTACAGCCTCCACATTGCGGCTGATTCATGGTCATTCAAATGCCAGCAACTAACGAAATTCTCTTTTGGAAATTGTTTGAATGCATTTCGAATTTGCTGTTCGGGTGTTCCGTTTGGAAAGCTCTTGTCTTCTGCCTCAGAAATGATCTGTTCCGAAACAGTCGCGATTGCAGCGATAGTGGCGCTGGTCAAAGATCCTTCAAAATTGTCCCCAAGTTTGTCCGCGCGAGTAAAGAACATCGCTCTTGTTGTAAGAAGCGACACAAACTTGGCCAGGTCCATGTACCTCCAAACCCGACTACGTGGGTTTGGAGGTTGCCTAAAGCAATCATGCTCAAGTTTGGCAGGCATTTGCCATCCTACCGCGCAAACTTCTTATGCTTCAACCGCTTGGGCTCCAGCGCGTCCGGTCCCAACCGGCGCTTTTTGTCCTCTTCATAGTCCTCGAAGTTGCCCTCGAACCATTCCACATGTGCGTCACCCTCAAACGCCAGAATATGCGTACAAATCCGGTCGAGGAAGAAGCGGTCGTGCGAAATCACAACGGCGCAGCCGGCGAAATCGACCAGCGCGTCTTCCAGCGCGCGCAGGGTTTCGACGTCCAGATCGTTGGTCGGTTCGTCGAGCAGCAGGACGTTGCCGCCCTCTTTCAGCAGGCGGGCCATGTGGACGCGGTTGCGTTCACCGCCTGACAGCAGAGAGACCTTTTTCTGCTGATCGCCGCCTTTGAAGTTGAAGGACGAGCAATAGGCGCGGGAGTTGACCTGCGCGTCACCCAGCTGAATGATCTCGGCGCCACCGGTGATCGCCTCCCACACAGTGTCGTTGTCTTTCAGGTCGTCGCGCGATTGGTCGACATAAGACAGCTCGACCGTGTCGCCCAGTGTGATGGTGCCGCTGTCGGGCTGTTCCTGACCGGTGAGCATCTTGAAGAGCGTCGATTTCCCCGCGCCGTTGGGGCCGATGACGCCGACAATGCCGCCGGGGGGCAGGGCGAAATCCAGCCCTTCGATCAGTTGCTTGTCGCCCATGTGTTTCGAGAGACCCTCGACCTCGATCACCTTGCCACCAAGGCGCTGGCCGTTGGGGATGACGATCTGGGCGCGGGTCAGCTTTTCGCGTTCGGACTGCTCGGCGAGTTCGTTATAGGCGTTAATCCGGGCCTTGGATTTGGCCTGACGGGCCTTTTGACCCTGACGCATCCACTCCAGTTCGCGCTGCAGGGTCTTCTGCTTGGACTTGTCCTCGCGGGCTTCCTGCTCCAGCCGTTTGGCTTTTTGTTCCAGCCATGCGGAATAGTTGCCCTCGTAAGGAATACCCCGGCCACGGTCGAGTTCCAGAATCCAGCCGGTGATGTCATCCAGGAAATACCTGTCGTGGGTGACGATCAGGATGGTGCCCTTGTAGTCGATCAGGTGCTGTTGCAACCACGCGATAGTCTCGGCGTCCAGGTGGTTGGTCGGTTCGTCCAAGAGCAGCATGTCGGGCGCTTCGAGCAGCAGTTTGCAGAGCGCCACGCGGCGTTTCTCACCACCCGAGAGGTTGGCGATATTGGCATCGTCCGGCGGGCAGCGCAGTGCCTCCATCGAGACGTCGATCTGGCTGTCGAGGTCCCACAGGTTTTCCGCGTCGATCGCGTCCTGCAGGGTGGTCATCTCCTCCATCAGCTCGTCCGAATAATTCTCGGCGATCTCCATGGCGATTTCGTTGAAGCGGTCGACCTTGGCCTTTTTCGCGGCGACGCCCAGCATGACGTTTTCGCGGACGGTCAGCGATTCATCCAACTGCGGTTCCTGCGGCAGATAGCCGACCTTGGCACCCTCAGCCGCCCAAGCCTCACCAGTGAAATCGGTATCGAGGCCGGCCATGATCTTCATCAGCGTCGATTTACCCGCGCCGTTGACGCCGACGACACCGATTTTCACGCCGGGCAGAAAGCTCAGGTGGATGTTTTCAAAGCACTTCTTGCCACCGGGATAGGTCTTGGAGACACCCTGCATGTGGTAGACATATTGATAGGCGGCCATGTCGCGTCCTCTGGGTCGGGGAAATTGAGTTGAAACGTTGGATATCCGAGGTGGGCGTGCTGGGCAAGCTGGTGGTTTTGTGAATTTCGATTAGTGCCGGTTTCACCTAAACAGGCTTGATCATACAAGGGGTATAGATTGTCTGAATTGGCAAAGTTGATTGAAGGTTGGGCGCAGCCGGGGCGTGTCGAATGGATCGGCCTTCGGTCTGAGAGGCGGTCAGTGATGAATATTGCGGACGACGTATTGATCGCCACTGACGGGCTCGACGGCGACCGTGGCCACGCTGGCAAGCGGGCGGTGACTCTGATCCAGCAGGAACATTTGACGGCGATTGGGTCGTATCTGGGGCAGGGGCCGATTGCGCCTGAAATCCTACGGCGGAATCTGGTGGTGTCGGGGATCAATCTGGCTGCGCTCAAAGGGCGCGATGTTCAGGTAGGAGAAGCCATTTTGCGGTTTACCGTGATCTGCGCGCCGTGCAGTCGGATGGAGGAAGCGCTGGGCAAAGGCGGGTATTCTGCCGTGCGTGGGCATGGGGGCTGGTGTGCCGAAGTCCTCCGCCCGGGGCGTGTCAAGCTGGGTGATGCGGTGCAACCTGTTGATTGACAACCCCCCTGAGTTCTGAACATCAGCAGGGGATGGAGCGTTATCATATTCCATATGCGCGACCCGGGCAGGTGATCGGGCTGTTCGGAGGGTCTTTTGATCCTCCGCATAAAGGCCATGTACATGTCACTCGTGAGGCGATGAAGGCGTTTGGGCTGGATCGGGTGTGGTGGCTGGTATCGCCGGGTAATCCGTTGAAGGAGCATGGGCCAGCCCCGATGGCGCGGCGGTTGCAAGCTGCGAAAGCTGTGATGCAGCACCCGAAGGTTGACGTGACGGATATCGAGGCGCTGACGGGTACGCGGGCGACGGCGGATACTCTGGCAGCGCTTCGGCGGCTGTATCCGCAGGTTCGGTTTGTCTGGCTCATGGGGGCCGACAATCTGGCGCAGTTCCACAAATGGAAAGACTGGCGGCTGATCATGGATACCGTGCCTGTTGGTGTGGCGGCGCGGCCGAGGGATCGGATCTCGGCCCGGATGTCACCGGCGGCGCGGCTTTATGCGAAGTACCGGATCGACGGGCAGGCGCGGCATCTGCTGGGTCGCGCGCAAGCCCCGGCCTGGTGTTTCGTCAATGTACCTATGGTCGATGTCAGCTCGACCGAAATCCGGACGCGCGGCGAGTGGCGCGCGCAAGTGTTGCCGGAATAGCCCCTTTGGGCGCATAATCTCAGCGAGAGGTTGTGTGGTTTTATTCTGTGGGATTTTAATTCAGCTATGGCTGATCGATTTTCACGTCGTGTGTTTCTGGGGGGATTGGGGGCATCTCTGATCCCGGCAGCAGGTCTTGCGCAGGCACCTCTGGTTTCTCTCAGGCCGCAGATCCGTGGGGTGCCGTTAAGCGGGGCCGAGCGTCTGGTGGCTGCGGCCGGGTTAAAAGGCGAGGTTGTATTTGCGGTTGCGGATGTAGCGACCGGTGCGCAGCTGGAGGAGTTTGGTGATGGGGCCGCCTTGCCCCCCGCCAGTGTCGGCAAAGCGTTGACCGCACTTTACGCGTTGGATGTTCTGGGCGCGGATCACCGGTTTGAAACCCGTTTGGTGGCAGATGGTCGGATCGAAAACGGCATTCTGCAGGGCGATTTAATCCTTGTAGGCGGTGGAGATCCCTTGCTGGACACAGATGCGCTGGCCACGATGGCGGCCAACCTGCGCGAGGCTGGCATTACCGAGGTGCGCGGTGCGTTCAAGGTCTATGACGGCGCGCTGCCATTTGTGTACAGCATCGACCCTGGACAGCCGGATCATGTGGGGTACAGTCCTGCCATCAGCGGGATTTCGTTGAATTTCAACCGGGTGCACTTTGAGTGGAAGCGCGCGGGCAAAGGATATGACGTCAGCATGGACGCACGCAGTGCGCGTTATGTCCCTGCGGTGGATGTAGCCTCGATGCGCGTCGAGAGCCGAAGCCTGCCGATTTATACTTATCAACCAAGCGCGCGGCAGGATCGCTGGACCGTGGCGAAGGGTGCGCTGGGCAATGGTGGAGCTCGCTGGTTACCGGTGCGCAAACCCGCGCTTTACGCTGGCGATGTGTTTCGAACATTGGCGCGATCAAACGGGATTGTGCTGGGGCGGGTGCAAGTAACACGACAAAGCCCGCAGGGCGTGGATCTTGTGGTGCATCGCAGTAATCCCTTGGAGAGCATTCTACGCGGGATGTTGAAATATTCGACCAATCTGACGGCTGAGATGGTCGGAATGGCGGCGACAAAGGCACGGGGTGTCTCTCCTGGGAATTTGGAAGAGTCGGCGGCCGAGATGAACCGGTGGGCCTCGGAGAGTTTTGGTGTGAACGGTATCGCCATGGTCGATCATTCCGGTCTTGGTGATGCTTCGCGCATTGTACCCGCAGATCTGGTTTCGGCCTTGGTGGTCGCACAGAAGGCAGGGAAACTGCGCCCGTTGATGAAACCTTTTGCTTTGACCGATCGGAATGGTCGGGTCGTCAAGAACCACCCAGTTAAGGTTGACGCCAAGACAGGGACACTGAACTTTGTTTCCGGGCTGGGCGGTTTCCTGACAACAGCAGACGGGGTCGACCTGGCCTTTGCTATCTTCACGGCAGACGTGGCGAAACGCGCGAAAATACCACGTGCTCAGCGTGAACGTCCGGATGGTGCGCGCAGCTGGAACCGAAGGTCGCGAAAGCTGCAACGCGCACTGCTTGAACGCTGGGGCTCGCTATATGGCAGTTAAGCCGTGAAACCCGACGAAGCCTGTTGTCAGACGGCGTGACGCGCGCGGGCACCGCGTTCAATTGCGGCCGCGTGCAGGCGGTCGATACTCAATTCGTACCGGATTTCTTCCAGCAAACGCAGCTCGGTCTCGGCCAGCGATCGATCTGCGGCGGCAACATCACAGGCCAGCGCATAAGCTGTTTCGTTCAGCCGTTCGGGAAGGTTGTCGCGGATTAGGCCAAACAGAGCATCCAGCCCGTCTTCCTGTTCGAACAGATCAAACACGATCTGTGAAACGTGGCGCATACGATCTATGTCATATCCGGCGAAGACCGGCAGCATGTTCACCGCCACTTCGATCTTGACCAGTTCAGCAGTTCGGATCGTTTCGTCAGATGCCGAAATCGCAACCATGATCGCCACAAGGCAATCCTGTGGGGACATCGGGTGGGGAACTTGCTCGGTCATTCGGTGCATCCTGCTTGGGGTTCTTCAAAAGCGCAGGATAGAAGGGGGGCAGGGCAGGTTCAACATCTTGTTTTGCCGAGTTTGTGCGGCAGGTTGAACCGGTCAGGTATTCATCACCGCCATTCCGCTCAGCAAAAGCCCGGCCCCGATCCAATAGCGCAGCCCCAGTGTTTCGCCGAAGAACAGCCAAGAGGCGAGGGGAACCAGCACAAAACTAAGCGCCATGAACGGATAAGCTTGCGACAGAGGCACATGCCTAAGCACATAAATCCAAAGGATCGTTGCGGATCCGTAGATCGCAAGTGCGACAAGCAAAAAAGGATCAAAAAGGGTGTGTACTACGCCCACTAAGCCTGTGGCGTCGCGTCCGTCGATCCGCCCACCTGCGAGCTTGAACAACACCTGACCGGCGGAAATCATGACAGGCGTCAACAGCAAGCCCGTCCAGATCAATACCGTTGGCGCGGTGGCGCTCATGCTGCCTGATCCTTTACGGGCTTTTCGTTGCTTTGATCCACAGGGCGGTCTTCGCAGTAATAGATGTCGCGCCCGATATCTTCGCAGACATGTACGCTTGGGCTGGGATGTACAGCGCGCAAAAAGCTGTGGGTGTAGGGGAAGAAGTTAAAGTGCGGATTGAAGCTGTAGCGGTATTCCCTCTCACGCGGGACCACAATGATGACGCGCTTGCGCGCGACCCGCCGCAGTTCCGCAATCGCTTGGCGATAATCCAGCAGGTGCTCGATCACATGAGTGCAGATAACGGTGTCGAAGCTGTTGTCGTCAAAGGGCAGATCTTCGATCCGCGCGGCGACATAGGTAATGTTGTCCAGAGCTTCCGCGTCGTCGACCACAAAATCCACGCCGGTCATGGCGGCTATGTCTGGGCGCTGGGCACGGATACGCTGTAAAAGAACACCAGTGCCGCAACCGACATCGCAGATGCTGTCGCCCACGATGTCTTTGGCAATCCGATCTATGCAGGCTTCGGAATTGTCGGTTCCGTCATGAACGCGCGGATGGTCGCGATACAGGGTTTCGTATTCTTCATCTGTCAGAAACGGTGCACGTTCGCGGAACGCCGCCAGCCGGGTGATATGTTCACCCCAGACCCGACGAGCAAGCCAGTGAAAGGCGGCGCTGTCGCGTAAGATTGGCGGTACGATGTCTTCAAGCACAAAGCGGATCAGATTGGTCGTTTCGCGTCGCATCTTTTGTCCTGTGGTCCGGTAAGGTTCCTGATCTTGCCCCAGTCATACATGGCCCGAGAAGCCCGTGAAATATGCGGGCCAAGTCAGAGCGTACCGCCCGTGTCTTTTTTGTTTCGGAGAGTACAATCGCCCCAGCATTGTGGCTTCAGTAAGGCTGAGCTGTGAAACCTGTGTCTCGGGCCTATTGAAGACAGCGTTCGGGTATTCGGAGTAGTGCAGGAGACTTTAGCCCTTTGAGCATGGGAAAACACCGGTTTCTGGTCAGTTATGGCAGGAAACGGGCCAGTGCTTTATTGACTCATGCTGCACTGGCACAATAGGAGGGGCCGGTCCGGTTGCATGGGGCAACCAAGGCACCTTTCCCGATGGAGCACATTGAAATGTCTGAACTGCGTGAAACCGCGATGTCGTCCAAGGCCTGGCCTTTTGAAGAGGCGCGCCGGTTGCTCAAACGCTATCAGAAAGGTGCTCCGGAAAAGGGGTATGTGTTGTTTGAAACCGGCTATGGCCCTTCGGGTCTGCCGCACATCGGTACCTTCGGTGAGGTTGCGCGGACCACAATGGTAAAGCGTGCGTTCGAAGCGCTTTCTGACATTCCGACCAAGCTGATCTGTTTCTCGGATGATTTGGACGGGATGCGGAAGGTGCCCAGCAATGTGCCGAACCCGGAGATTCTGGAGCAGCATTTACAGCGCCCTTTGACCTCGGTGCCGGATCCGTTTGGTGAATATGACAGCTTTGGCGCGCATAACAACGCGATGCTGCGGCGTTTCCTAGACACATTTGGGTTTGAGTACGAATTCTACTCGGCCAAAGAATTCTATGAGTCCGGGCAGTTTGACGAAATCCTCAAACGTGCGGTTGAACGCTATGATGAAATCATGGCGATCATGCTCAAGAGTTTGCGGGAAGAGCGCCAGCAGACCTATTCGATTTTCCTGCCGCTGCACCCTGAAAGCGGGCGGGTCATGTATGTGCCGATGAAAAAGGTCTGCGCTGAAACATACACCGTGACCTTTGACGATGAGACAGGCAAGGAATGGACCGTTCCCGTCACCGGGGGCCATGTGAAGCTGCAATGGAAGCCGGACTTTGGCGCGCGCTGGGCCGCTCTGGGTGTCGATTTCGAGATGTACGGCAAAGAGCACGCGACGAACGAAAAGATCTATGACTCGATCTGCCGTGCGCTTGGCGGCCGTGCGCCCGAGCATTTCAGCTATGAGCTGTTCCTGGATGAAAACGGTCAAAAAATCTCGAAGTCGTCCGGAAACGGCGTGTCAATTGACGAATGGCTGACCTATGCGCCGACCGAGAGCTTGGCGTACTTCATGTATCAGAAGCCCAAAACGGCCAAGCGGATGCATTTTGATGTGATCCCGAAAGCTTACGATGAGTATCATCAGCAGTTGCGTGCCTATCCGGGGCAGGATCTGAAGGCGCAGTTGAACAACCCGGTCTGGCATATCCATGGTGGTGACGTTCCTGAATCGACGCTGATCGTGCCCTTTGCGATGTTGCTGAACCTCGCATCCGTATCGGGGGCGGAGGACAAAGAAACGCTATGGGGCTTTATTCGCCGCTATGCGCCCAACGCAACGGCCGAGAGCCACCCTGACCTGGATCAGGCGGCTGGGTTCGCTGTGCGTTATTTTAACGACTTCGTCAAACCGACGCGCAAGCACCGCGCACCGACGGATCAGGAACGCGAGGCACTGGAGGCACTGAAGGCTGCGCTTGAAGCCTATGATGGCCCCACCGAGGATGAGGCGCTGCAGTCGGTGGTCTATTCGATCGGGCGCGAGCGGTTTGACCCGATGCGCGGCTGGTTCACAGCCCTTTACGAAGTGCTTCTTGGCGCGTCGCAAGGCCCGCGTTTCGGGGGGTTCATCGCGCTGTATGGTGTGCCGGAAACAATTGCTCTGATCGACAAAGCACTGGCCGGAGAGCTGGTCTGATTTGACCTGAACAGGTCTGGGGCTACCCTATCTGCAGGAGGTGGCCCCATGCGTCGATTATTGCTTGCTCTTTCCTTGAGTGCCGGACTGGTGTCGGGGGCGTATGCCCAAAGTTCTGAAATCGAAGCGAACATCGCGGCGCAGATACAAGCCTTCAAGGCCGATGATTTCGCGACGGCCTTTACTTTCGCCAGCCCAAACATTCAGCGGCTCTTCCAAAATCCGGACAACTTTGGAGCAATGGTCCGCAATGGGTATCCCATGGTTTGGCGACCTGCTGATGTACGCTTTCTAGAACTGCGCGAGATTGCCGGGTCATTGTGGCAGAAAGTCATGATCACCGACGGCGATGGGCGCGTTCACATTTTGGACTACCAAATGATCCCTTTGGAAGGTGGTTGGAAAATAAATGGCGTTCAATTGTTGGGTAACGCTGACCCTGCGGCTTGAGGCAACACCACCGTCACGGTGAGATGAGCCGTAGTTAATTCCCTTTCGGTATCCAGACTTTCGCGTTCGGGGTGGACCTGAACACGGGGTTTGGACGCGTCGCATGACCTGCGCGACGCGATTGAGAAAGGGATTTCAATGAACAAGGCAATCACTGACGGCATCGTGTTCATGCCACCTCAATTCGCGAATGGCCTGACCGTCTGGTCTGCCGGGGACGGGACTCCGGGCTCGCCGACCTATGGCGGGTCCGGCACAGGGGTTTTTGCGCCTTCGGATGCGGATTTTGGTGGCTGTCTTGAGATTCTGAAAGTGAACACAACACAGCAGCTGCGCTATATGGGGCAGACGCCGATATTGCCCGGTTGTTACCTGCAGATCAAAGCGCGTGTCAAAGCGATTAGCGGGCCATTGCCTTCGGTGCGGATTGCCGCTTGGGCCGGGGGTGCAGTGGATGCACATGTTGCAGGCGTTGTGGAGCAGGGTCCGGCAACTCAGCTATCGGGTTATGGTTCAGTGCATGAAATTACGGCGATAGTTGGCACCGGCCAACGTCCGGGGGTGGATATGCCTTGGGGTCTTGCCGCGTTGTATGGCCATTTCGGCTTGGACATCGAAGGGGCCAACGGTGCCCTGGTGCGCGTGGATGATCTTGAGATATCCGACGTCACCAATGTCTTCCTTCGTGAAATGATCAGTCTGGTGGATGTTCGGGATTATGGCGCGGTCGGTGATGGTGTTACGGACGACTCCACCGCGTTTGAGGCCGCAGATCAGGCCGCTGGCGGGCGTCGCGTCTATGTTCCGCAGGGAAACTACTATCTTGGGGAAAACACCAGCATGACCTCGGAGATGGAGTTTGAAGGCACCGTTACGATGCCGGATGACAAGATGCTGTTGCTGACCAAAGATTTCCATCTGCCAAGTTACATTGCGGCCTTCGGTGATGAAGAGCTTGCTTTCAAAAAGGCGTTTCAGGCGTTGCTGAATAACGCGGATCATGAATCGCTTGACCTGGGCGGTCGCAAAATCTCGGTAACGGCTCCGAATTGATATGGCCGCAGCGGTTCCGAACAAACAAGGCTTTTCCACCCGCCGCGTGATCCGCAACGGTCAGTTCGATGTCAAGAGCAGCACGGCCTGGGATACCGAGACCTTCACATCGGTGGCAACCTATGATCCTTCGGACAGAACGCGACTGACCAATGTGGCCAATGTGGCGAATATTCCTGTAGGTTCGTTGGTGCAGGGCAGTGGTGTGGGCCGCGAAATCTATGTGCGGTCAAAAAACGTTGGTGCTGGTGAGATCATCCTGAACGCGCCAATCTATGACGCGTCGGGTACGCAAACCTTCACGTTCCATGCGTTCAAATACCTTCTGGACTTCAGCGGCTTCAACACACTGCGTAAGTTCGGCATGGAGCAGATAGAATTTCAGTGCAACAGCAGGTGCCGCGCCATTCGGCTGGCCACGTCGGGCGGCACATTCCAGTTGAAGGATTGTTTTGTCAGCCGCCCAAAAGACCGGGGGATCACCTCGATTGCGACAGGGTGCAAGGGGATGCTGATTGACAATTGTCAGTTCCTGTCGGCGGAAGAGTCCTTGCCTGTTGCGGATCGATCGTCAATCGGGCTGAACACCAATTCGAACGACGTGAAACTGCGCCACAACCAGGCCGTGCGCTTTAAACACTTTGCCGTTCTGGGCGGTGACAACAACATGGTTCTCGGCAATCATTTTTTCCAAGGTGATGGCATTCCGCAAGGCGTACGCACCGCTGGGTTGATCATGATCGGCACGTATAACAGTTCCACTATTGCCGAAAACTACGTCGACAATTGTTTCATCGAATGGACCAATGAACGGGATGCCTCACCCGCTTTCACCAGCGGATTCTCGTTCAGCGTAATGAGCATCACGGACAATATCTTCTATTCAAGTCAGGCGCCGTCCTGGTTCAGCTTTATCATTATTCGTCCTTATGGGGCCGGGCATTTCCTGAATGGTTTGGCTGTGACTGGAAACAAGTTTCGGGCCACCAGTGGTTCGATAAATCGGGTGGAAAGGGTGAACACATCTTTTGCAGATCTCAACAACAACAGGCACACGAATGTGACGTTCCAGAACAACACCTACCACGGCGTCACAATAAAGACCGCGCATCCGCTGAGAGTCCGGCGTCAGCAGAACTCAGTCGCAAGTTTTGGCCAATTTCGTCGAATGGAGAACTGCCGTTCAATGGTAAAGCGCGCAGTTGCGATAGCGTTACCGTGCTCGGAGGGCTTACGGGGGTCTTCAATAACCAGGTTTTTGCGGCACCTCACGTTTTGCCCGAGCAGGGGTCGCCGGGTGCTAGCCTGACCCTGAGATGGCCTGAGCAGGTTAAGGGCGAAGTATCTGCGTTGATTCGGATGGAAAAATAATAGCAGCACTGGCCGCTCTAAATAGGGCGGCCAATTCTTCGGGTTATGCCAGGAACACCTCGAGTTGCTTTGCGGTGCTGACAGGAAATAGGCGACGTTTTTGTTGGGTGTGCTAGGCTGAGGAAAGCAAATGGAGAATCCCGATGCCGAAAATCGCCAAAGACGCCAGTGTTCAAACTGTTATCACAACCTTCGAAATGACGCCGGGCACTTGTCAGGACCTTTTGGAAGCCTTGACCGACGCTTATGCCGAATTCATTTCCAAGCAGCCGGGTTTTGTTTCCGCAGGGCTGCATGTGAACGACGCGCAAACCCGAATCGCCAACTACTCGCAATGGGAACGGCGCGAAGATTTTCTGGCCATGTTGCGGACGCCTGAGATGCGCGACCGCAACCGCAAGATCAACGAACTATGCAAAAGCTTTGAGCCGGTCATGTATGACGTGGCCGAGACATTCTGAAATTCCTGACCTGAATCAAAGTCTGCAATATTAATATGTTTCAAAGTGAGCCTGCAAAACGGAGGCTCACGCTATGTATCACAACATTCTTGTTCCTATCTCATTCGATGCTGAAAGAGACACCTCCGGGCCTTTGAAGCTGGCTCAGCTGTTGGCTACACCAGACGCGCAGGTGACATTGCTGCATGTGGTCGAGCATATTCCGAACTATGCGATTTCGTATATGCCGCCCGAATACCTGACCGAAGCACGCAAGGCGATTCAGACGGAATTGGATGAATTGGCATCGCAGTTGCCAAATGCGCGTGGATTGGTGATCGAAGGACACTCTGGTCGCACGATTCTGGATTGGGCCGAAGCCAACAAGCCCGACCTGATCATCATGGCGTCGCACCGACCGGGAATGCAGGATCTGCTGCTGGGCTCGACGGCTTCCCACGTCGTGCGACATGCTGGATGCGCTGTGCACGTAGTGCGCTGACCGTCAAAAATCTTCTGCTGTCATGCGGTAGGCTTTGCCAAATCCGCTGTTCAGCAACCCATCCCGGATCGTAAACCTGACAAAACTGAAATCGGTGAAATCGACATACAGTTTTGCCTTGGGCCTAAGGCTCAGATACCGCTCGCGCAGCGGGGCATACTCTGGCATGTCCCGGTATACCCAATGCGCCACAGCGTGAAGTGTCAGACGGGGATGGGTCAGCGGGTCGCCTTTGTCTTCGGGCTCTCCGACCAGAAGGGCGCAATTCGGGTTGGCGTTCAGGGCTTGGGTGTGTTCGGCCAGTGACGAGATCAGCGTGACAGTGCAGCCATCCGTGTCCGTGGCCAATGCGATACGGGACAGTGTTGGCAAACCCGTTTGAGGGTGCAAAACAGCCAACGCAGCGAAACGGGCCTGCTCCAAAAGCTCTCCGGCTTGCGCGCGGACCGTTTCGTCTGGGGTTTGGTAGGGACTTGTCACGGTTTGGCTAGACCTCACAATCAGGGTTTCGCAGTGACACTAGAGCGTAAGTAGGCGGCCCGCCAACCTTTCGATCCGATTGCCTCGGCTTTGCCACATATCCATCGTAAGACCCAGTCATGCTGTTCAAGAAACCCACGCAGGACGCGCCTGACCTGAACCCAAGATCAACCCGTCGGCACCAGCGGGCCGAGGCCACGCGCCGACAGGCACTGTCCCCGGTGCGTATTCTTGTCATGGTGCTGTTACTGCCCCTCACGACTGTGCTGATCGCGGTGGGCGTTTTCATTCGGGTGTCCGAGTATAATAGGGATGAGGCCGTGATCCACCTGATCGCGCTGGCAGGGTGTGACGCGACGCAAGCCATGGGAATCGGGCCGTTCCGCGAAGGTCAGCCGGGTTACCACACGCGCAATGACCCTGATGGAGACGGCGTTGCCTGCGGGTTTGTCGAGACGCCTGTACCGCGGGCCGCGCAATCAGAAAGCCGCGCAGAGCCCCAACAACGTTCGGTCGGTAACGCCAAATTCGTGCGCCCATAGCGGGCAAAGGGAACCCGTTCAGGACAAATGCGCGCCAGCACAGGTGCGAAAGATACGCACCTGCGGCGCTGCATCGATCAGGGGAAACTCTGCAATCCCGTCTTGCGTGAACGCATAGGCGGCCTGGTTGTACTCCAACCCATCCAGCACGTTCCCAAAGCCGGTATCTGTCACCGTCAACGCAGATCCTCCGTCGGACAAGACATGGCGTGGGGTGGCGATTTCGATGGGGTTTCGTCCTTCGAACCGCATTGCAAACCACGGCGATTGAGCCCAGACCTGATCTTTCCGAGTAACCGTCAGCGTATAGAGCGGCGCGGACGGGTCATAGGTCAGGAAAATCGTCGCGGCACCTGTGTCATGCGAAAGCGTGCAGATATCGCCCACCGTCGCCTCCCACGCGAAAGCCGGGGTGGCCAGGATCAGAGAAGTCAGGATTGCACGCATGAGAGGGGATGTAGCCGCCGAACAGGGCAAGACAAGGCCCCGGAACGCTGGGTTGCAACCCTGAAGTGTCAGAGGCTTGCGCGCAGTGAGGTGCGTGGTTGAAAATGGCCGAAAATCCCACGTATCAATCTGAGATTTCAAGCCCCTGTGCTAAGATGCGCGCGGCGCGGCTGTCCTGGCTGCGCCACATGACAGTTCCGTCACGTGAGGGAGGAAAGTAATGTTTGCACGTATTACCCAATTCAAAATGAAGCCCGGCACGCGAGAGGCCGCCACGGCAAAAATGAACGAATTGAAATCCGAGATCATGGGCATGCCCGGCATGCATTGCTTTACCAACGTGATGAACGAGGACGGATCGGGTTATGTGATCTCGGTGGTGGAAAGCGAAGAGACCTCGAACGCAAACGCGCCCAAAGTGGCCGAGCTGTGGGGCCATTTCGCCGAATTCATGGAAGGCCCGCCCTCACCGGTCGGATATGATGTGATTGCACATTGGGATAAGGGGTAAAGCTTAGGGCGGGGTCAGACCCGCCCTTTCTTTTGATCTGCGAGAACAGCGCTTTCAGCCGGACGTATTGTGCAGATAGGCAAGGCGATAAGCAAGCGCAACGCCACCCGCACCGCCGACAACATTGCCAATCGTAACCCAAAACAGGTTTCCAAAGACGGCGCCCCAACCAAGGTCGGCACCTGCAAGTGCGCCTTGCGGCAACAGGTACATATTGGCGACCGAGTGTTCCAACCCCATCAGAACAAACGCCGCAATCGGCCAGAGTATTGCCATCACCTTTCCCACGACCGATCTGGCGGCGAAGCTCAGCCAAACGGCAAGGCAGACCAACGCGTTGCACAAAATGCCACGCGCAAAGGCCTGTGTCTGAGTGAGGTCGATTTTGCCATTTGCGATCGCAGATGCTGTGGCGCCCGTGGGACCTTCGAGCAATCCGGTTGCAGCAAATGCCAGGGCCAGTGCAATAGCTCCGACCAAATTCCCGAGATACACGAGCCCCCAGTTCCGCAGCAGGTCACGCAGTGAAATTTTCCGGTCCACCGCCGCAATGGTCATCAGAGCGTTGCCAGTGAACAGCTCGGCCCCGCCGACTACCACCAGGATCAGGCCCAGCGAGAACACGACGCCACCCAGAAACCGGGCCGGTCCGAAGCCCGGATCGACACCGGTCATGACCATGGTATAGGCCGCGCCGCCAAAGCCGATGAAAACGCCCGCAAGAATGGCCAGCGTCAATGTCTGGCCGACTGACAGATGCGCCTTGGCAACGCCTGCGGTTTCGACCAGCTCGGCGATTTGGGCCGGTTTATAGGCGTCCACGCCGGTTGGGTTTTGCACTTTCATGCACTCCAGCATGCCGACATTTTTTTCTTCGGTATTGATTGGGATCAAAGTTGTGGGGTGAAAGGCCCATCGGGTTCAGGTGAATAGCGGGCTGTGCGCACGGTGAATAGTGCATTGGATCATATGCTTGCTGGGCAGGGTGTTGGGGTGGATTACGCGCTCTTGGATTACTGAATTGTGTACTTAACCTGGTTGGGAGATGCGGCCGTGATTATTATATCCCTGCCAGCTACGAAAATTTGATCACCAACTTGGGCCGCAATGTTGATGTCGCGAATACCTGCAACTTGGTCCTGAGGTGTATTCGGAGGAACAATAATAGGATAGGTACTCGTACTGATGGATCCATAATAAGGAATACCGCCGATGTTTCCTGAGAAAGTACTCTGACTACTTGGGTTAACAATTAGCGGCGTGCTATTTACCGTAGTTTTTGAGCTGTGAATCAAAACGTCCCTGCGCACAAACTGAGCTTTCCCATTTGAGTATCCATTGAAGTACACAGTGGTAGTCCCTGTTGGTCGCGTTCGTCCCAAAATATCGGCTGCCCCAAATGCATTCGGTAGGCTTTCAGTGTTTTCTATGGTGAGTACGGTATCTCCGACACCAGCAATGTACTCGCCGTTAATTGATTTAGAAGTAGTTCTAATTTTTGAGTGATCCTGGATTTCACCACACGCCGTTAGCGCTAAGGTTGTAGCAATAAAAAGATGAAACCAAAGGTACTTCATTATTTTTCCGAGACTTACCTTGCCGCACGATGTTATGATCGCTGCGGTAATTCAACCCAAAGAATAGTTGAAAAGATTACCTTTTCCGCCGCTTCACATTCCCACCCCGCTGCCCCGGCCTGCCAGCCGTTGACCGTCCGCGCGACTTCACTGCGTCTTCCGAGGCTTTCTCGACCGCCCATTGCCGCGCCATGGGGTCGTCGGCGACGGCCAGATCGACCGCTTCCAGACGTTTGATCTCGTCCCGGATATTGGCGGCCTCTTCGAATTCCAGGTTCTCGGCGGCCTTGCGCATCTTCTCGCGCAACCCGTCCAGATGCGCTTCCAAATTCGCGCCGTGCATCGGTTTGTCGATGGTGGCGGTGACGCGGTTCATGTCGACGTCGCCTTCGTAGAGACCTGCCAGAACGTCCTCGACATTCTTTTTCACCGTCTCGGGGGTGATGCCGTGTTCCTCGTTATAGGCGAGCTGTTTGGCACGGCGGCGGTTGGTCTCGTTCAGCGCGCGCTCCATCGAACCGGTGATCTTGTCGGCATACATGATCACCCGACCATCAGCGTTACGCGCAGCGCGGCCGATGGTTTGCACCAGAGAGGTCTCGGACCGCAAAAAGCCCTCTTTATCCGCATCCAGAATGGCGACCAGGCCGCATTCGGGGATGTCGAGCCCCTCGCGCAGCAGGTTGATGCCGACCAGCACATCGAATGCCCCCAACCGCAGGTCGCGCAGGATTTCGATGCGTTCCAGCGTGTCGATGTCGGAATGCATGTAGCGGACTTTGATGCCCTGTTCGTGCAGGTATTCGGTCAGATCCTCGGCCATGCGCTTGGTCAGGGTGGTGACCAGCGTGCGGAAGCCGTTGGCGGCGACCTTGCGCACCTCGTCCAGCAGGTCGTCGACCTGCATGGAGACAGGGCGGATCTCGACCTCGGGGTCCAGCAGGCCGGTGGGGCGGATCACCTGTTCGGTGAAGACGCCGCCGGTCTGTTCGATCTCCCACTTGGCCGGCGTGGCCGAGACGAAGACGGATTGCGGGCGCATGGCGTCCCATTCTTCGAACTTCAGGGGTCGGTTATCCATGCAGGACGGCAGGCGGAACCCGTGTTCGGCCAGCGTGAATTTGCGCCGATAGTCTCCCCGGTACATGCCGCCGATCTGCGGAACGCTGACGTGGGATTCGTCGGCAAAGACAATGGCGTTGTCGGGAATGAATTCGAACAGGGTCGGGGGCGGTTCACCCGGAGCGCGGCCCGTGAGGTAGCGCGAATAGTTCTCGATCCCGTTGCAGACGCCAGTAGCCTCGAGCATTTCCAAATCGAAATTGGTGCGCTGTTCCAGCCGTTGAGCCTCCAGCAATTTGCCTTCGCCCACCAGTTGGTCCAGCCGGATGCGTAGTTCCTTTTTGATCCCGATGATCGCCTGCTGCATCGTGGGTTTAGGCGTCACGTAGTGCGAGTTCGCATAAACGCGCACCTGCTCCATCGTCGCGGCGCGTTCCCCGGTCAGAGGGTCGAACTCGGTGATCTGTTCCAGTTCCTCGCCGAAGAAGGACAGCTTCCAGGCGCGGTCCTCAAGGTGGGCGGGCCAGATTTCCAGTGAATCGCCCCGCACCCGGAACGATCCACGCTGAAATGCCTGATCGTTTCGGCGGTATTGCTGGGCGACCAGATCGGCCATTACTTGCCGCTGGTCGTATTCGTTGCCGACCTTCAGATCCTGCGTCATCGCCCCATAGGTCTCGACCGAACCGATACCATAGATGCAAGATACTGACGCCACGATGATCACATCGTCACGTTCCAGCAGCGCCCGCGTGGCCGAGTGGCGCATCCGGTCGATCTGTTCGTTGATCTGGGATTCTTTCTCAATGTACGTGTCCGAGCGCGGCACATAAGCTTCGGGTTGGTAGTAGTCGTAATACGAGACGAAGTATTCCACTGAGTTTTCGGGGAAGAAGCCTTTGAACTCTCCGTAAAGCTGCGCGGCCAGTGTTTTGTTCGGTGCAAGGATGATGGCTGGGCGCTGGGTTTCCTCGATCACCTTGGCCATGGTGAATGTTTTACCCGTCCCCGTCGCACCTAGCAGAACCTGATCGCGCTCGCCGTCCAATACGCCGCCAGCCAGTTCCCTGATGGCCGTCGGTTGGTCACCTGCCGGGTTGAACTCGGTGTGCATCACAAACTGCTTGCCGCCTTCCAGTTTCAGGCGGGCGCGCACGTCGTCGGCGGTCAGTTGGGTCTTGTCGGAATGGGCGTAAGGCATCGGCAGGCTCCGCAGTCAGGCCCCTACATTTGTTCTTATTTTGTCCGTCTGCAAGGGCTGATCCGGATTCATTGCGCTCAACACAGTCGGATGCCATGCGGTTGGTGAATCATTGTGATGTCCCGACGTTTGATGTGTCTCTGATTTATCCCGGGCCAATGACAATTTCTGACATTAGTTTGCGGGCAACAGCCGCGACAATTGCAATCTTGCCCCCGGACGCTCTCTGACGCATAAACGGCTGAGCCAAGTGAGTACGGAGAGGCGACATGCGCGCACGGATTTACCAGCCTTCGCGAAACGCGATGACTTCGGGGATGGCCAAAACCCGCAAATGGGTTCTTGAATACGCCCCGGCCTCGGCGCGTGAGGTCGATCCGCTGATGGGCTGGACGTCGTCCAATGACACGCAGACACAGGTGCGCCTGAAATTCGACACCAAGGAAGAGGCGTTGGACTACGCCAAGGACAACGGTATCGAAGTGCAGGTCAGCGAACCGCACAAGCGCAAACCAAATCTGCGCGCCCGTGGCTATGGCGAGAATTTCGCCACCGACCGGCGCGGCCCCTGGACCCACTGAATGATTGAGATTCGCAGGGCCGATCCAACCTCGGACGCACTTCGCGCCGTGGTGGACGCGCATTTTGCTCATAGCGAAACGGCAGGTCCTGCCGAAAGCAACCATACAATGGACGCCGAGTCGCTGGCCGGGCCGGGGATTCAGTTCTGGGCGATTTATGAGGGTCAGCAACCTTTAGGGTGTGGCGCGATGAAGATGCTGCCCGACGGAACCGCCGAGGTGAAGTCAGTGCATATTCTAGCGCAGGCGCGGGGCCGTGGTTTGGCGCGGCTGATGATGCAGCACTTGGCAGACTTGGCACGTGCCGAGGGGATTGAGGCCCTGGTTCTGGAGACCGGAGCAGCCCATCTTTCCGAATATGAAGCCGCCCGCAAGCTTTATGAGACATTGGGATATTCCTATTGCGGCCCGATCTTTGGCTATCAGGACGACCCAAACAGCGCCTTCATGCGCTTGGCCCTTGAACCCGGACAATAAAAACCGCAAGAAGGGCGCAGCGGTCCCTTAGCTCAACTGGATAGAGCAGCTGACTTCTAATCAGCAGGTTGAGGGTTCGAGTCCTTCAGGGATCGCCATCTTCATACGAAACACTTGAAACCAATGAAGCGCGCAGTCTCGTTTTGCTCTGTCGCCAAAACGACTCGTTGTTTCGTTGGGTGCGGACATGTTTCTGAAGCCACCATGCGGCGGGTTGATCAGTACAGGTATCGGAAAGTTTAAGGGGCTGGACGAGGGGGTCATGCCAGCCCCTTTTAAGGGGTCACAGAGTGGTAGTGTGTGTGTTCCTTAATTGAAACCTACCCTGTTTCACCGCGTTCGGAAATTGGGGGATTCCCGTAGACGCGCAAATGCGCGGAATTCGGCGCGTGGTGTATCATCGGAAGACCACGGTAGACCTTGTTTGGAGACCCCTTCGCAGGGGGCGTCGCAAAGATTACTGATCCGTTGAAAAAAGATATTGCAACCGGTTGCAAACAGAATCATTGTTACGTCCAACAACTAGATTCGGGAGAGCTGCATGTTGAAGGTTGGTTTGCTGGGCGCCGGACGCATCGGACGGGTACATGCGCAGGCCATTTCGGCCCACCCAAGCAGCAAGCTCTGTGCTGTTTCAGACGCCGTGCCAGAAGCGGCAGAAAGCCTTGCCGGCGAATACGGGGCGCAGGCGCGTGGGTCGGACGAGATCATTGCAGACACCCAAATTGATGCTGTTCTGATCGCAACGCCAACCGATACGCATTCTGACTTGATTGAAGCTGCCACAGCCGCAGGCAAAGCCGTGTTGTGTGAAAAGCCGGTTGATCTGAGCTTGGAACGTGCTGCGCAATGTCTTCATGCTGTGTCTGGGCGGAGTAAGCCTGTGATGATTGGGTTTAACCGCCGGTTCGACCCCAATTTTTCGGCATTGAAAGCAGGTTTAGAGGCGGGTGAAATCGGCAAAGCAGAGCTGCTGTCGATCACCTCGTTTGACCCGGCACCGCCTCCAGTCAGCTATGTCAAAGTGTCGGGCGGGCTGTTTCGGGACATGATGATCCACGATTTCGACATGGCAAACTATCTTATGGGCGAGGTTCCGGTTGTCATTACTGCCGTCGGGTCGTCTCTTGTAGATGCCGAGATTGGCGCGGCTGGTGATGTGGATACCGCTGCGGTGACAATGACTTATGCAGATGGTCGTATTGCTGTTATCAAGAACTCGCGCCGTGCGGCCTATGGTTATGACCAGCGGGTCGAGTTGCTGGGTTCAGGCGGATTGCTGCAAGCGCAGAACATGCTGGAAAATACGGTGGTCAAATCGACGGCAGAGGGCGTTGTCGGGGCAAAGCCAACCTATTTCTTTCTCGAACGTTACATGCCCGCTTACAAGGTGGAATGGGCCGCGTTTGTCGACGCTGTTGTGAACGGTTCAAAGGTTCCTGTTTCGTTGAAAGACGGTGTTGCCGCGCTTGCCATGGCCGAGGCCGCGACACTGTCGATGCAATCCGGACAACCGGTTCGGATGGAAGAAATTTTGAAACCGGTTGCAAAATGATCGAAATTCTTCAAACTTACGTCAGCTCGGTTTTTGTGCCGCAGCCAATCAGATTCGGCACAGCCGGATGATCGGGGTTGGTCCCTCGACTTAAGATCAGACTGAAATCATGGGAGGAAACTGAAATGAAGAAATTTGTGAAAGGCGCGCTAGCTGCAGGGGCTTTGGCCCTGGCGACACCTGCGTTTGCACAGGAAATCGTGGTCGTATCGCACGGCCAGGCCAACGACGCATTCTGGAACGTTGTGAAAAACGGCGTCGAGCAGGCTGGTAAGGATGTCGGCGTGAACGTCGAATACCGTGCACCAGAAACTTTTGACATGGTGGCGATGTCGCAGTTGATTGATGCTGCCGTGAACCAGGAGCCCGACGGCCTGATCGTCTCGATCCCGGATGCGGATGCGCTTGGCCCGTCAATTGAACGTGCCGTAGCTGCCGGAATCCCGGTGATCTCGATCAACTCGGGTTCGGACGTCTCGAAAGAACTGGGTGCGCTGCTGCATGTGGGTCAGGACGAATTTGACGCCGGCAAGGCCGCTGGTGAAGAACTGGCAGCAATGGGTGGCAAAACGGCGATCTGTGTGAACCACGAAGTGGGCAACGTTGCGCTGGACCTGCGGTGTGCAGGTTTTGCGGAAGGTTTCGGTGGTGATGTCGAAGTTCTTCCGACCTCGAATGACCCGTCGGAAATCGAGTCGAAAGTTGCCGCTGCTCTGGCTGCAAACGAAGCGGTCGATACTGTGATGGCATTGGGTGCAAGCTCGGCCGGTGAGCCGACTGTTGCTGCCGTCAAGGGCTCGGGCCGGGATGTGAATGTTGCGTCCTTTGACCTGTCGGCCAACTTCCTGCAGTCGATCGCGGACGGTGACGCCGCCTTTGCCATTGATCAGCAACAGTATCTGCAAGGGTACTTGTCGGTGAACTTTATGGGCCTGCACGCCAAATACGGCCTGATGCCCGGTGGTAATGTTCCTTCAGGTCCCAACCTGGTGACTCAGGAGAAGGCCGCTCAGGTGATCGAACTGTCCTCGCAGGGCATTCGCTGATCCATTCCGGAACCTGAATAAACTGGGACGGCGCAGCAGCGCCGTTCCAACCCAAATGGGAGGAAACGATGAGTGACTCAGCTCAAGTCGCCGGGGACGAAAGGGTCAAAAAAGAGCCTTTCATGACCAAACTCATGAAGCGGCCCGAACTCGGTGCGATGGCCGGTGTCGTGCTGGTGGTAATCTTTTTTGCCATCACAGCAGACGACTCGATGTTTACCCTGGCCGGGATCATGAATTTCATGACACCTGCCGCACAGTTGGGAATTCTGGCCATCGGTGCCGCGCTGTTGATGATCGGGGGGGAGTTTGACCTGTCCATCGGCTCGATGGTGGCGTTTGCGGGCCTGTTCTTTGGCGTCTGTGTGGTCACCTGGCAGTTGCCTCTGATCGTCGCGATCCCAATGACTTTTGTTTTCGCAGCATTTGTCGGGGCGATAAACGGAAACATCGTGATCCGGTCAGGTCTGCCATCCTTCATCGTGACCCTGGCTTTCCTGTTCATTCTACGCGGTCTGTCGTTGGTTGGCCTGAAGGCCGCCACCGGAGGATCGACGCAGTTGCGTGGCGTTCGTGACGTGGTTGAGAACGACTGGCTGGCTCCGTTCTTTTCAGGCGAGGCTTTCGGCGGCCTGTTTACCTGGTTGGCCGAGAAAGGCATGATCGAAACCTTCAAAAGCGGTGCGCCTAAAGTGCCCGGAATTCCGGTCGAAATCCTGTGGTTCATCGTGCTGGCGCTTGCAGCCACTTACGTGCTGTTGCGTACCCCGGCAGGGAACTGGATTTTCGCGTCGGGCGGTGACAGCACGGCGGCGTCAAACTCTGGTGTGCCGGTGAACCGGGTCAAAGTTTCGCTGTTCATGCTGACCGCCTGCTGTGCCGCACTGGTCGCCATCATTACCGTAATCGACGCTGGTTCGACCGACGCACGTCGTGGGTTCCAGAAAGAGTTTGAGGCGATCATCGCAGCCGTAATCGGCGGCTGTCTGCTGACCGGTGGTTATGGCTCGGCCATTGGCGCGTTCTTTGGTGCGATCATCTTCGGTATGGTTGTCATCGGACTGACGTATACGGACTTCGATCAGGACTGGTTCCAGGTTTTCCTTGGCGCGATGCTGTTGATTGCGGTTCTGTTCAACAACGCGATCCGTAAACGCGTAACCGGGGAGCGTTGATATGACCGAAGATACCAAGTTCCACCACGGCGATGCGGCGACTGATGTGGCGCCCATCGTGGAAATGAAGAACATCGAAAAGCACTTTGGCAACATCATCGCTTTGGCGGGCGTCAGCTTTGACGTCAAACCGGGTGAATGTCATTGCCTGCTGGGCGACAACGGTGCAGGGAAATCGACCTTTATCAAGACCATGTCGGGCGTGCACAAACCCACCAAGGGCGAGATCTTCTTCGAAGGCAAACCGCTGCATTTCGACACGCCTCGGGATGCGATGGAGGCGGGCATTGCGACCGTGTTCCAGGATCTGGCGATGATCCCGCTGATGAGCGTCACGCGCAATTTCTTCATGGGGCGCGAACCGACCAAAGGTAAGGGCCTGATGAAGCGCTTCGATGTCGAACAGGCGAATGATGTCTGCATGGAAGAGATGCGCAAAATGGGCATCAACCTGCGCGGGCCGGATCAGGCCGTGGGCACCTTGTCAGGTGGCGAGCGGCAGACCGTCGCCATTGCTCGTGCCGTGTATTTTGGTGCCAAGATTCTGATCTTGGACGAACCGACCTCGGCCCTTGGCGTACGTCAAACCTCGAACGTTCTGGCGACTATCGACAAGGTACGCAGTCAGGGGGTTGGCGTGGTCTTCATCAGCCATAACGTGCGCCACGCTTTGGCAGTGGGTGACCGGTTTACGGTGCTTAATCGAGGCAAAACGCTGGGTACGGCGACCCGTGGTGAGATTACCCCTGAACAGTTGCAGGACCTGATGGCCGGTGGTCAGGAAATGGCCGAGCTGGAAGGGTCTTTGGGCGGTACAGTCTAAACTTTGAACACCCGGATGCCCTTTCGAGGGCATCCGAACGGGCGGTGACACCTGAGCTCACACTCAATTCAGGCTTGAGGCATTGGCCTGACATCTTCGTAAAAAAGCAACCTGTGGGCCGCTGGCAGCGGTTTCAAGTTGAAAGGGATCATGATGAGCAAGACAGTCCGACTGACAGCGGCGCAGGCTCTGGTGCGTTATCTTGGGGCGCAGATGAACGAGGCCGGAGAGCCCTTTATCGCAGGTGTCTGGGCCATTTTCGGCCATGGCAACGTTGCCGGTTTGGGTGAGGCGCTGCATGGTGTGAAAGACAGCCTGCCCACCTATCGTGGCCATAACGAACAGACCATGGCGCATTGTGCGATTGCCTATGCCAAGCAACTGGGCCGCAAGCGAGCGATGGCTGTGACCTCGTCGATCGGGCCGGGGGCCACCAATATGGTTACCGCTGCCGCTCTGGCCCATGTGAACCGCCTGCCTGTTTTGCTACTGCCCGGAGATGTGTTCGCAACGCGTGGTCCTGATCCGGTTTTGCAGCAACCCGAAGTGTTCTCGGATGGAACCATCAGTGCAAATGACTGTTTCAGACCGGTCAGCCGCTATTTCGACCGCATCACGCGCCCGGAACACCTGCTGACGGCTTTGCCGCGCGCCTTCCGTACCATGACGGACCCGGCGGACTGCGGTCCGGCCACCTTGGCCTTTTGCCAGGATGTACAGGCCGAGGCATATGATTATCCCGAAAGCTTCTTTGAGCCTCGCGTCTGGTATCAGCGTCGCATTCGCCCGGATGAGGGTGAGCTGGCGCGGGCTGTGGCGGCAATCAAGGCGGCCAAACGCCCTGTGATCGTCGCGGGTGGCGGCGTGCATTATTCGGACGCAACCCCCGCGCTGCAAAGCTTTGCCGAGGCGCACAACATCCCGGTGGCCGAAACACAGGCGGGGAAATCCGCATTGGCATGGGATCATCCGCTGAACCTGGGGCCCATTGGTGTGACTGGTGGCGAACCCGCCAACGACATCTGCGCCGAGGCTGATCTTGTGCTGGGCGTTGGCACTCGATTTCAGGATTTCACCACCGGGTCCTGGGGTCTGTTTGCCAACCCCGAACGTAAACTGATCAGCCTGAATACCGCCGCTTATGATGCCGAAAAGCATGGCGCAATGCCGTTGCAATCCGACGCGCGCGTTGGTTTGGGAGAACTCACTGAAGCGTTGGGTAACCATCGTGCGCCGGACCTGCCTGCGACGTTGAAGTCCGACTGGTTTGGCAAGGTTGATGCGCTGACCGATGCGCCAAAAGACAGCAATGCGCTGCCGACGGATATGCAAGTGATCGGTGCGGTGCAGCGGGCCGCCAATGAAAACACCGTGGCGATGTGTGCCGCAGGCACGATGCCGGGCGAGCTGCACAAGCTGTGGAAAGCACCGCGCCCAGGGGCCTATCACATGGAATACGGTTTCAGCTGTATGGGCTATGAGATCGCGGGCGCGATGGGGATCAAAATGGCCCAGCCGGACCGGGATGTGATCTGCTTTACCGGTGACGGCACTTACATGATGGCGAATTCCGAAATGGCGACGGCAGCGATGATGGGGATATCCTTCACCGTTGTTGTCACCGACAACCGCGGTTTCGGCTGCATCAACCGCTTGCAGATGGGCACGGGCGGGGCCGAGTTTAACAACCTTCTCGATCACACAGTCCACGAAACGGCTTCTGCCATCGACTTTGCGGCCCATGCGGCAGCGATGGGGGCCACCTCTGTCAAGGTCAGCTCAATTGCCGAGCTTGAGGACGCGCTGGCCAAACGCGGTGACATCAAAGGCCCATACGTTGTGGTGATCGACACCGACCCGTACCCCTCGACCGAGTATGGCGGAACGTGGTGGGAAGTGGCTGTGCCCGAGGTCAGCATCCGTCCGGAAGTGAATGAAAAACGCGCGGCTTATGAAGTCGCCATCAAGGAAAGAAACACGAAATGAGCGTGAAGATCGGTATCTCTCCGATTGCGTGGCAGAATGACGACCTGCCGGATTTGACTGCGGCCTATACGATGGAACAGGCGCTGAAAGAAGCGCGCGAGATTGGCTATACCGGCGTCGAGCGTGGCCAGCGGATGCCCGGCGACACCGAAGGCTTGCGTGCCTATCTGGACGCCAACGATATCGCGCTTTGTGGCGGTTGGTGTTCGGGAGCAACCTTGGTCAACGACTTTGACGCCGAGGTGGCTGCTGTTCGTGAGCAAGTAGAGCAGTTTGTTGCGCTGAACAGCCCGTGCATCGTTTATGCCGAATGCTCCAATACCGTTCAGGGGCAGATCGGCACGCCGGTCAATGCCCGCCCCAAATTGTCCAAAGACGAGGTTCTGGCCTATGCCGCCAAGCTGAGCGAGTTGGCCAAGTGGAAGGCTGATCAAGGTATGCCGATGGCGTATCACCATCACATGGGCACAATCATCGAAAGCGAGGATGAGGTGAACTGGCTGATGGAGGGGTCAGGCCCCGAACTGAAGCTGTGTTTCGATACCGGCCATTTGCTGTTCGGTGGTGGCGATGTGATGGCCACGCTGAACCGCTGGGGTGATCGCGTACATCACGTTCACTTCAAGGACATCCGCCCTGATGTTGTGCAAGACACGCGTGAGAACAACCGCAGCTTCCTGGATGCAGTGATCGCAGGAGCCTTCACCGTGCCTGGCGATGGCTGCATCGATTTTCAGGCCGTCGCAAATGCATTGAAAGCGATGGATTACAACGGTTGGATCGTGGTCGAGGCAGAACAGGACCCCGCCAAGGCGCCGCCCTACGAGTACTCCAAAATGGGCTACGACCACATCGTCGAAGTTTGCGGCAAGGCAGGTTTGGAGATCAGCACTTAAATCACCGCCCCACGGGGCAACACCGAAGCCATGAGAGAGGAGTATGTCATGGTCCAACAGGAACTTGGGTATGTCGGGTATTTCGACCGGGAATCCTGTGATCTGGATGAATTCAAGGTGTTGACCTCGCAAAACCTGACAGCCGATGCGGTTCCTTATGCCGTAGCGGTGGAAAAGAACGTGCCAGTATATGACATGGACGTGTTGCGCACTGCGTTGACAGATGCCGATCAGCGAAAGTCCCTTCTGGCAGAATGGGCAAGGGTTCTGGGCAAATCTGCTGGCGTGATCGTTCTGAAAGGTGCCTATGCAGATACTTCGGTGATCGACCGGGCAAGCGACGTCTTCCGCGAGATCATCGAAGAAGAGCGCGAGGGCGCTGGCGGCGAGGGCGATCACTTTGTTGCGTCAGGTGCCAATGACCGGATCTGGAATGCGCTGCAAAAACAGTGCCTGCGTGATCCGGAAGGGTTCGCACTCTATTTCGGCAATGCTGCAGTTGCAGCGGCGTGTGAGGCGTGGCTGGGGCCGAATTACCAGATGACCGCGCAGGTCAATCAGGTGCGTCCGGGCGGCAAAGCACAGCAAGCGCATCGGGATTACCATCTTGGGTTCCAGACTGCGGACAGCGCAGCGCGGTATCCGGCGCATGCCCATCACCTGACGGCTGCGCTAACCTTGCAAGGGGCAGTGGCGCATTGCGATATGCCGGTCGAAAGCGGGCCAACCAAGCTGCTACCTTTTTCGCAGCTTTACGCGCCCGGATACCTCGCCTTCCACGACCCCGCGCACAGGGACCATTTCGAGCAGGCCTACATCCAGTTGCCACTGAACAAGGGCGATGCGGTGTTCTTCAACCCCGCGCTTTTCCACGCAGCGGGGGAAAACAGCAGCAGCGACATTCACAGGATGGCCAATCTGCTTCAGGTGTCGTCAGCGTTCGGGCGCGCGATGGAAGCCGTCGACCGTGCCGCCATGTCTCAAGCCGTGTTTCCTGCACTTGCGGCCTTGAAACAACGTGGTGATCTGAGTGCCTTGGAAATCGAAGCTACGATCGGAGCAACCGCCGAGGGCTATCCCTTTCCAACCAACCTCGACACCGACCCGCCGGTTGGTGGCAATGCGCCGGACAGCCAGGCCGATATCCTGCGCCGCGCTGTGTCAGAGGGATGGAGCGAGTCGGAATTGGCCGATGCTTTGTCAGCCTTGCGTAACAGACAGGCCGCATAAGGCCCAATCGGGCGGGTCGTTGAGCCCGCCCCAATCGGAGAAGAACTATGGCACACCTGCTCAAAAAACCCTTTGGCACCCGTGGCAAGGTGCATGACATAACCCCGGCCAGCGCCGGATGGCGTTATGTAGGGTTTGGGCTTTATCACCTAAAGGCCGGGGATCGGGCGGCTGAAGTCACAGGAGACCGGGAAGTCATTCTAGTGATGGTCGAAGGCAAGGCGAAAATCACTGGTGCCGGGCAGGATTGGGGCGTGTTGGGCGACAGGATGAACGTGTTCGAAAAGACGCCGCCGCATTGCTTGTACCTGCCCAACGGCACCGAATGGGAAGCTGTCGCCGAGACCGATTGCGTAATGGCCGTGTGTTCGGCGCCGGGCAAAGGCGGTCATGAAGCGCGCCGGATCGGGCCTGATGGCATCACACTCACCGAACGCGGCAAGGGTGTGAACACGCGATACATCAATAACATCGCGATGGAGAACGAGGACTATGCCGATAGCCTTATGGTGACAGAGGTCTTCACACCAAACGGGCATTGGTCTTCATACCCCAGTCATCGCCATGACGAGGATGACTTCCCCCGGATCACCTACCTGGAAGAGACATATTACCATCGACTCAACCCTGCCAATGGGTTTGGAATTCAGCGTGTCTATACCGATGACGGTCAACTGGATGAAACGATGGCCGTATCCGATGGCGATGTTGTGACTGTCCCGCGCGGTCATCACCCTTGCGGCGCACCCTATGGGTTTGAGATGTACTACTTGAACGTCATGGCCGGACCTTTGCGAAAATGGCGTTTTGTACCGGCCCCTGAGGTCGAATGGATCATGGAGCGAGACGGATGAGCAAAGATTTCGCCAATTACCCATGCCTTGCAGGCAAGACGGTTCTCATTACAGGCGGGGCCGGAGGAATTGGTGCGGAAACTGTAAGGGCCTTTGCCAATCAGGGGGCCAAGGTCGGGTTCCTAGACCTCAATGCTGAGGCTGGGCTTGCGCTGCTGTCGGACTTGGAAGGCGAGCACGCGTTTGCCCAATGCGATTTGCGCGACATTGAGGCGATGAACGCCGCAATGGGGCAGTTGGTTGAAGAGTTGGGTGAAGCGGATGTGTTGGTCAACAATGCCGCCCATGATGACCGCCACGACTGGCGCGATGTGACGCCTGAGTATTGGGATGAGCGTATGGCGACCAATATTCGCCACATGTTTTTTGCCATTCAGTCGGTGGCTCCCGGCATGATCGCGAAGGGTGCAGGCTCGATCGTCAATATCGGGTCAAACTCATGGTGGGAGGCTGGGGCGGGTTTCCCGGCTTATGCTACGGCCAAGTCAGCAGTCCACGGCCTGACCCGCACGATGGCGCGCGAGTTGGGCGATTATCGAATCCGTGTGAATGCGGTCGTGCCCGGCTGGATCATGACCGACCGTCAGAAAGACTTGTGGGTCACGCCCGAAGCGCTGGCCAAGCAGGTGGACCGGCAATGCCTGCCGGACCCGATTGAACCGGTTTATGTCGCCCGAATGGTGCTGTTTTTAGCCTCGGACGACGCCGCTATGTGCAGCGCCGGGAACTTCATGGTCGAAGGTGGTTCGATCTGAGAACGTCGAAACATCTGGAGAGCTGACATGCCTAGACCCTTTCAGCTTGCGGCGTGCGCTGAAATGCTTTGGCTAGACAAACCCATAGACTGGCGTGCCGCGCGGCTGACCGAAATGGGGTTTGGTGTGGGCCTTTGGAACTGGCCTTCGTGGGATCTGGGCAAGCTCGAAAGCGTTGGCGCGAACTACACGATCATGAACGGGTATCTTCAGGGGCGTCTTGCGGATGATGAAGGGGCTGAAATGTTGCTGCGATCTGCGCGCGAGACAGCGCAGGTTGGCAAGCGCTTGGGTGTGGATCGTCTGAACCTACACGGTACTGGTTTGGGCGATGGTGGAATTCCCATCTGGCAACATGACGTCGTGACCGGTGACATGTGGCTGACAGCGCGCGACACGCTGCAACGTATCTGTGATCTGGCGGAACAGGAAGATGTTGTTTTCACGTTGGAAAACCTAAACCTGCTGGACCATCCCGGCTGTCCCTTTGGGTCGACCGAAGACGTTCTGGCTCTGGTTTCGTCTGTCAATCATCCACGTCTGCGCATCAATCTGGATCTATATCACACGCAAATCGGTGAAGGGGATCTGGTCCGTTGGTGCAAGAAATGCCTGCCATGGATCGGAGAAGTTCAGGTTGCTGACAATCCCGGCCGGTGTGAACCCGGAACCGGTGAGATCAATTATGCCGCCGTTGCAAGGGCGCTGGATGACATGGGGTATCATGGACCTGTCGGTCTGGAGGCTTTCGCAGCAGACAACCCGGAAACGGCGCTTGAGGCCTTCCGGGTTGCTTTTACGATTTAAAGGCGCTCGCGGACGTTATCGTTGGGGTGGCGCGCCAAAGGCACGGATTACGGTGCGGGCAGCGGCCTCGACCGGGTCGTGGGTTTCCTTCAGTATGGTGACCCGATCAAACCTTTCAGGATCACGATTGACGGCGTCTCGCATGGCGTGACCAAACGCCATACGCAGTTCCGTCCCGATGTTGAACTTGCAGATCGAGGTCTCTCGTGCCAGTTTGCTGCGCTGTTCTACCGGCACGCCTGACCCGCCGTGAATGACCAAAGGCACCTCGGTCAAGGCATCAATCTCGGCGATGCGCGCCTCGTCCAGGCCACCTTCTTTGTTCTGCTGCAAGTGAACATTGCCAACCGAAATCGCCATCGCGTCCACCCCGCTTTCACGTGCGAATTTAGCGGCTTCCTCTGGGTCCGTTCCGTTCGATCCTTCGCCGCCCGAATATCCGACAAAGCCGATTTCGCCTTCGCAGGAAATCCCTGCTGCGTGGGCCATTTCGGCAATTGCGGCGGTCTCGTCAATATTCTGTTGCAATGGCTTGCGGGACCCGTCGAACATCAAAGAGGTAAACCCGCTGTCCAGCGCGATCTTGCAGTCTTCGAACGTGTACCCGTGATCCAGATGAGCCACGACCGGGACTGAGGCATTTTCGGCCAGATAACGGAACATCTTGCCTAAAATGGGAAGTGGTGTGTGTTCGCGACAGCTGGGTCCGGCCTGCAAAATCACAGGCGCATTCTCGGCTTCTGCAGCGGCCACATAAGCGCGCATGTCTTCCCAACCGAGGGTAACCAGCCCGCCAACGGCGTAACCCTGTTCATAGGCTGGTTGCAGGACGTCTTTCAGTGTGACGAGGGTCATTTGAACTTCGCGATCATGTCTTTGATGCCCGGGATCGTTTCGATCTGATAGGCATGTGTGGGTTGGAAATACTGCACCAGCGAGCGTTGGCTCAGCCCGCCGAGGATGGTGAAATAATACATCTCATAGCCCGGCAGAACGCAGCATGGATGATAGCCCTTGTCGATGCAGATCGTTGAGCCATCGACGATGTGATAGGCGTCACCGGGTTCGTTATCATCGCGTTGCAACATCTGTAGCCCCGAGCCCCAGTTGGGTTTGAAGCGGAAATTATAGGTCTCGTCGTGGCGCGTTTCGTCCGGCAGGCGGTTGGTGTCGTGCTTGTGGCTGGGAAAGCCCGACCAGCCGCCCTGACCAACTGTAAACAGCTCGCTCACCAACAGGCGGCCGACTTTGTCGTGCTGTTTTTGCCCGAGGATATGCTTGATCTTTCGATGGGTTTTGGTGTCGTCGCTGCCGTATTGAACAAGGTCGTGCTGGCGCACATCAAACGGGTCCAGCACCTTGTCGTATTTGGCGCCGGCAATGAACACTTCGGTTTCATCTGACACGCAAACCATTTGCACTTTCGCGCCGACAGGCACATAGACGCCTTCGGGTTCGCCATCCCAGACATCTTCGCCCCGGTTACCCAGTTTCGGGAAGGCAACGCCTTCAACGTCCACATCGACACTGCCGGTGGCTGGTACGATGCAGGTTTCATAGCCGGGAACCTGGTATTCGAACGCCTCACCCTTTTTCAGCTTAACGATGTTGAAATAATTCAGCGGAACCGTTGGGTCATCGGCATCGACGATGGGCTTGTTCTGATTGTCATAGGGCGCGATGTGCATGGGTGTCTCCTATGTGGTCGGGCCGGAGTGTGAGGCGAGGAACGCGTCTAATTCCGAGGTCGTGGGCATGGCTGGCGCGCATCCTGGCTGGGATACAACGATCGATGCGCAGGCCGAGCCGCGCATGACAGCATCCCTCAAGTCATGGCCCGCAGCAATTGAGGCCAATAGACCCGCCATGAAACTGTCTCCTGCCCCATTGGGTTTGACGGCCGTGACCGGATAGATGCCGGTTTCGATCTCTTGCCCGTCCAGCAGCGTGACGGCACCTTTTTCGCCCATTTTGTAGATGACGATCCGACCGGGTTTTTCTGCCAGCTGCTTGGCCTTGGCAAAGCCCTTGTCGATACCGCCAGCCATGAACCCGAACTCTTCGTCATTGCCGACGATCAGGTCGCTGGCTTCACCGGCCCGCGACAAGACTTCGGCGGCTACCTCGGGCGAAGGCCAGCTGTAGGGGCGGTAGTCGATATCGAATATGATTGGCAGGCCAACAGCTCGCGCGTTTTCGAACGCACGGAATGTGGCGCTGCGTGATGGTTCGGATGCAAAGACCGTGCCCGCCGAAATGACTGCCGAAAAGGACGAATAATCGACCTTGTCCATGTCCTCTTCGGTGACCTGAAAATCGACGGCACCGTTGCGGTAGATGACATTCTGAAAGTTTTCGGTCCGGCTTTCGTAGACGGCCAGCGACATACGGTATTCACCGCCCAAAACGCGGATATAGGTGGTGTCTACGCCATAGTGGCGCAAGCGGTTCAGGCAGAAGCGACCGACCGCATCGTCTGAGACTGACGTGATCAGAGAGGCCTGACTGCCCAATTTGACCAACCCGGCGCAAATATTTGCTGAAGAACCACCCAGATCAGCATGGAAGGTGTCGGCGTCCTCGCTTTTGACACCGATCGGGTCCGCATACATATCCATGCCAGCACGCCCGAAAACGGCGAAGCGGTTTCCTTTGATACCGTCTATCAAAGCGCTCAAGTCATGTCCTCCGGCAAAGTGGGGTGTGCAAAGTTTGGACCTTGCGCTGAATCGATTCACACGATACTGATTTTGCAACCGGTTGCAAATGATATGTTCGGAGCCGTTGCAGATGCCTGAAATCGGAATTGGAATTGTGGGTGGCGGCTATATGGGCAAGGCTCATTCCGTTGCCATGTCGGCCGTTGGCGCGGTTTTCAACACCGCATTAAGGCCCCGGCTTGAAGTCATTTGTGCGTCCAGCCCCGAAAGCGCTGAACGTTACCGCCTGGCCTATGGTTTTGAACGCGCGACTGACGATTGGCGTGTGCTGGTTAAAGACCCCATGGTCGAAGCCATTGTGATCGCCTCACCGCAATCCACGCATCGTCAGATTGCCGAAGCAGCTTTTGGTCTGGGCAAGCCCGTGTTGTGTGAAAAGCCCTTGGGTGCATCGCTGGAAGACAGTCAGGCAATGGTTGCGGCGGCCGAAGCCGCAGGCGCTGTGAACATGGTTGGGTTCAACTATATTCGCACGCCCGCCAGCCAGTTTGCCCGCCAACTGATCGCCGATGGAGAGATCGGCGACATCACGTGGTTCCGGGGTGAGCACACCGAGGACTTTTACGCTGATCCGCAGGCCCCCGCCACGTGGCGCACAACGGGCATGGCCAATGGCACAATCGGCGACTTGGCCCCGCATATGGTGAACGGAGCGATGGCCCTGGTTGGACCGATTGCTCAGGTGATGGCCGATGTGGAAACCGTGCATAAAACTCGGCCCGGAGGTGAAGTCACGAATGACGACCATGCCCAGATGATGTGCCGGTTCGAAAACGGCGTTATGGGCAACCTGTATTTCAGCCGCGTCGCGACGGGTCGTAAAATGGGCTATGCGTATGAAATATCAGGCACAAAGGGCGCAATCCGGTTCGATCAGGAGGATCAGAACGCGCTGTGGCTGTATAAGCGGGAAGGGCCCGAAGCCGCGCGTGGGTTCACCAAGATTCTGACAGGTCCCGCGCACCCGGATTATGAACCCTTCTGTCAGGGCCCGGGTCACGGCACCGGCTATCAGGACCAGATCATCATCGAGGCCAAGGACTTTCTGCAGGCCATACACACCGGAGAAGCGATCTGGCCGACCTTCCGTGTCGGGCACGAGGTCAACCGCGTGCTGGCCGCCGCCTTGGCGTCGTCAGACCAGCGACAATGGAAAGACATCAGCGATTTCTGATCGCTCAATCTATGAAATTCTAAAGAGAGACGATGACCATGGCTAAGTTGAGATGGGGCATGATCGGAGGCGGTGAAGGCAGCCAGATTGGGCCTGCCCATCGATTGGGCGCGCAGGCTGACGGGCTGTTTGAGTTTGCTGCTGGCGCGCTGGACCACCGGCCCGAAGCGGGCCGCGAATACGCGCAACGACTGGGTGTTGCTGCCGACCGTGCATATGGCAACTGGCAAGAGATGCTGGCGGGCGAGAAAGACCGGGATGATCGAATTGATCTGGTGACCATCGCCACGCCAAACTCGACTCATTTCGAGATCGCCAAGGCGTATCTTGAGGCGGGCTTTAACGTGTTGTGCGAAAAGCCGATGACCATGACGGTTGAAGAGGGCGAAGAGATCGTCCGCGTCGCTGAAGCTTCGGGCAAGATCTGCGCGGTGAACTATTGCTATTCCGCTTACCCGATGGTGCGTCAGGCGCGTGCGATGGTGCGTGCAGGCGACATCGGCAAGGTGCGGTTGGTTGTGACGAACTTCAGCCATGGCCACCATGGCGATGCGACCGACGCAGACAACCCGCGTGTACGCTGGCGCTATGATCCTGCGATGGCAGGTGTCTCGGGGCAGTTCGCAGATTGCGGTATCCACGCGCTGCATATGGCCAGCTTTATCTGCGATGACGAGGTGAAGACCCTTTCCGCCGATATGGCTTCGACCATCGCGAGCCGTGAACTGGAAGACGATGCAATGATCAACTTCCGGATGGAGGGCGGCACGGTTGGACGCCTTTGGACGTCATCGGTGGCAATCGGGCGGCAACACGGCTTTGACATTCAGGTCTTTGGCGAAACCGGCGGGTTACGCTGGGCGTCCGAGCAACCCAACCAGTTAATCTATACCCCGGTGGGTGGGCGCACTCAGATCATCGAAAAGGGTGAGGGCGGACTTCACGACGAGGTTCAGCGCTTGTCTCGGGTCGCAATCGCGCACCCCGAAGGGTTCCCGCTGGCTGTTGCCAATATCTATTGCGATCTGGCCGATGCAATTCGTGGTGAAAGCCGGGATGGGCTGCCGGGGGCGGCTGATGGGGTCCGCTCCATCGCCGCTGTCCATGCGGCTGTTGCTTCGGGCAAAGCGGATGGTGCGTGGCAGGATGCCCGCCCGCCAATGTTTCGCTGATCAGGGGCGGGGCCGCAACGTGCCCCGCTCAATCACCCGGCAGGGGAAAATACGGGCCTCGGGATAGCGCTGGGGCTCTTTCAACATCTCGACAACTAGATCGACGGATGAGGTAATGATCTGCTTGATCGGCTGGTGGATCGTCGTCAGGTCGATGCTTTCCCAGCGCGACATTTCCATGTCGTTCAACCCAATGATTCCAACATCTTTGCCCGGCTGCAAACCGTGATCCTTCAGCGCTGAAAGTGCGCCAATCGACAGGATGTCGTCACCGCAGAAATAAGCCTGGGCTGGGTTGTTGGTCAAAAGGCCCAGCATCTCGACCCGCCCTGCCTCGAAAGAGTAAGCCCCAGCAAAACAATGGTTTACTTCAATCTCCGGGTGCTCAGCCATCTCTTCCATAAAGCCGCGATGTCGATCCAGGGCCGAGGTCGCGTCTTTGGGCCCGCCCAGATAGCCGACGCGTGTGTACCCGCGTGCCAAAAGTTCACGGGCGGCCATACGCCCGCATTCCACGTTGTCGATGCCGACGACATGCACTTCGGGTGAAGTGGCCGAACGTCCAAATGTATGCACCACGGGCACGCCCGCGTCGTGAAAAGCTTTGGCAAAGCTCGGCGGCAGCGTTGACGACGCCACGATGGCAGCATCCACCGAGTATTGCCGCAACATGCGGACGGAATTGGCGGGCTCGGTCTCATCCGTTAGGTTCACGATCAATGGGCGCAGGCCGCGTTCCTGCAAGGCGCGTGTGAATTGATCGAAGACCTCAAGGAAAATGGGGTTGTGGAAGTTGTTCGAAATCAAGCCGATCAGCTTTGTCCGCCCCGTCGTCAAAGACGAAGCAAGTGCGTTGGGGCTGTAACCCAATTCGCGCGCCGCTTTTTCGACTTTGCTGCGTGTTTTTGCCGAAACCGAAGCGCCTTCGGTGAAGGTGCGAGAGACAGCAGATCGCGAAACACCGGCAAGGGCAGCGACGTCTTTGAGTGTCACGCTCAAGGGTGGCTCCAAGGGCAAAAGGGAAGGGGCATTGAGGCGATTGTCATTGTAAGTTCATTATGCATTATCGACCAATTCCCGCAACCGGTTGCAAAACATCAAAAGACAGATCTTCAGTCGTAAAATCTTCATCGAAATGTGAATTATGTGTTCCGAAACAGCTCGGACGCCAAGACTCTGCCTTTAGGTTCAGTTGCCTTGGCCTAAGACACACTGGAAACGGACGCAAATGCAACTGCGCTCAGCACCCAGTGATCAAAAAGGTCTATTTCGCGGAAATGGGCGCTGTGTGTTCAATTGAAACAGAACTCTTGGTATTTTCCGTCAAGGTCAGAAGAAAATCTTCGTTTTGGTTCATTTGAACACTGTGGTACTTCATGTGAACGTTACAGAATCGCTTTACAGGGCGGTCAGGCGTCAATCTTGACACGACCTGCCCCAACATTGCTTTGTGACCCAGCCTGGAGGATCCAATGAAAACAACGACGAAATACGCTGCTGCGACCGCTGCGATTTTCGCTGCGCCTACCGCCTTTGCCGCCGATAAGGCAGAAGTTCAGTTCTGGCACGCCATGGGCGGCCAGTTGGGCGAAATCACCGACAAGTTTGCCGATGATTTCAACGCACAGTCGGACAGCTGTGTGATCAACTCGACTTACAAAGGCAACTACACCGAGAACATGACCGCCGCCATCGCCGCCTTCCGCGCCAACGAGCAGCCGCATATCGTTCAGGTTTTTGAAGTTGGCACTGCAACCATGATGGCCGCAGGCGACAAGGGTGCGATCTATCCTGTCTACAAGCTGATGGAAGACGCGGGCATCGAATTCGATCAGTCGAAATATCTGCCGGCTGTGATTTCATATTACACGGACACCGACGGCAACCTGCTGTCGCTGCCTTTCAACTCGTCGACCCCGGTTCTGTGGTACAACAAGACCGCTCTGGACGCGGCGGGTGTTGCCGTTCCGACGACATGGGATGAAGTGGAAGAGGTGGCGCGCGCACTAAAGGCCAACGGTGTTGAAAAGCCGTTTTCTTTCGGCTGGCAGTCGTGGTCGAACCTCGAAAACTATTCGGCTTGGCATAACATTGACTTTGGCTCAGAAGAAAATGGCTTTGCCGGCCTGTCGACCGAATTCACCTTCAACAACGACGCGGTTGTAAACCATATCCAACGTATCGCCGACATGGGCAAAGAGGGGCTGTTTGTCTATGGCGGTCGTCGGGGTGACAGCCGCGGTCAGTTCGTGAACGGTGAAACCGCGCTTTGGATCAACTCGTCGGCTTACTATGGCGGCTTCAAGAACGACATCAAGGATTTCGAGTTCGGTCAAACCATGTTGCCGTTGGATTCCGCTCTGGCTGATGCCCCGCAAAACTCGATCATCGGTGGCGCGACCCTTTGGGTTCTGAACGGACACGAACAGCCCGAATACAAGTGCGCGGCCGAGTTCTTCCAGTTCCTGTCAGAGCCTGAGCAGCAAGCCAATTGGCATCAGACCACGGGTTACGTTCCCATCACCACAGCTGCGTATGAGCTGTCAAAGGAACAGGGTTTCTATGAGACCGATCCGGGCACCGATACCGCCATCAAACAGCTGAGCCTGAACGAGCCCACACCGGCTTCGAAAGGTCTGCGCTTTGGCAACTTCGTTCAGATCCGCGACGTGATCAACGAAGAGCTGGAAGCTGTCTGGTCGGGTGAAAAAGACGCTCAGACCGCAATGGATGACGCTGTTGAACGTGGTAACGCCCTGTTGCGTAAATTCCAGGACGCAAACAGCTAAAATACCCCCTCATGGCGCGGTCCCCTTTGGTTTGAGGGGGCCGCGTTCTCGATCCTCTCGATCCTACTGACTACTGAGATCCGACATGCAGAAACGCGTCGTCTTCCGATCCAAGCTGCTGCCTTACCTTCTGGTGGCACCACAGATCGCCATCACGCTGATCTTCTTTTTCTGGCCATCCTATCAGGCTTTAGAAAGCTCTTTCTTTGTTGAAGACGCGTTTGGGTTTTCCCGCAACTGGGTTGGAATGCAGAATTATGCAGAACTGTTTGCCGACCCCGGTTATCTCAGATCATTCAAAACCACGCTGATTTTCAGCGTTTCGGTTGCCGCCCTCGCCATGAGCATCTCGCTGGGTTTGGCCGTTGCGGCCAACCGTGTGATCCGCGCCGCGACCGCGTATCGTACCCTGCTTATCTGGCCCTATGCAGTCGCGCCCGCTTTGGCCGGGGTGATCTGGTATTTTCTGATGAACCCAAGCCTTGGCATTGTCGCCTATTGGCTGAAAGGCTTGGGGGTGAACTGGAACCATTATGTGAATGGTGATCAGGCGCTGTTGCTGGTGATTGTCGCGGCGGCGTGGAAGCAGATCAGCTATAACTTCCTGTTCTTCTTGGCCGGTTTGCAAAGCATCCCGAAATCGCTGATCGAGGCTGCTGCCATTGACCGTGCCAGCCCGGCGCGGCGGTTCTGGACGATTGTGTTCCCGCTGCTGACGCCCACCACATTCTTTCTGCTTGTGGTCAACCTTGTCTATGCCTTCTTTGACACCTTTGCCCTGATCCACGCGACAACAGAAGGCGGCCCGGTCGATGCGACCTCGATCCTTGTCTATCGCGTTTATTCCACCGGCTTCGTCGGTCAGGATTACGGCAGTTCAGCTGCTCAGTCGGTTATTCTGATGGCACTGGTGGTTGGCATGACCTTCATCCAATTCCGCTATATCGAGCGTAAGGTGAACTACTGATGGTCGAAAATCGCCCCTTCCTGACCTTCTTGACCCATGCTGCGCTGATCACCGGTGTTCTGTTCCTGTGCTTTCCGGTCTGGATGGCGCTGGTGGCATCAACACACAGTGCAGGTGCGCTGTCCTCGTCCCCCATCCCGATGTGGTTTGGCGATCAGGGCTGGCAGAACTATTCCCTGTTGATCAGCCAGGGCCTGCCCGAAGCGGGCGGAGTACCGCTGGGCCGCATGATGCTGAACAGTGCGATTATGGCGTTTGGGATCACCTTCGGCAAAATCGCCATCTCGATCATCTCGGCCTATGCTGTGGTTTATTTCAAGTTTCCGTTCCGCATGGTCTTTTTCTGGATGATCTTCATCACCCTGATGCTGCCGGTCGAGGTGCGCATTCTGCCCACTTTTGATGTGGTCACCAAAATGGGGCTGCTCAACAGCTATGCAGGGCTGATCGTGCCGTTGATTGCCTCGGCTACAGCAACGCTTCTGTTCCGTCAGTTCTTTCTGACCATCCCTGATGAGCTGATCGAGGCCGCGCGGATTGATCGCGCCGGACCATTGCGCTTTTTCTGGGACATCCTGCTGCCGCTGAGCCGCACAAACATCGCGGCGCTGTTCATTATCCTTTTCATCTTTGGCTGGAACCAATACCTGTGGCCGCTTTTGGTGACCACGGACGAAGGGCTCTACACCATCGTTATGGGCATTCAGCGCATGGTGAATTCGGGTGAAAGCCTGCCGGTCTGGCATCTGATCATGGGTACGGCCGTTCTGGCGATGATCCCGCCGGTTCTGGTTGTGATTGCAATGCAAAAGCTCTTTGTCAAAGGGCTTGTGGAAAGCGAGAAATAATATGGCCAATCTGAGCATCAGATCCCTGGGCAAAACCTATCCCGGCGGCGTGTCGGCTGTGCGCGACGTCAATGTCGAGATCCAGGATGGTGAGTTCATCGTACTGGTCGGCCCATCGGGCTGTGGCAAGTCGACTATCCTGCGGATGATTGCAGGACTTGAAACCATCACGACGGGTGATCTGGATATTGATGGTCGCCGTGTGAATGATCTGGAACCCGGAGATCGGGACATTGCAATGGTGTTCCAGAACTATGCGCTTTACCCGCACATGACCGTGCGCGCGAATATGGAATATGGCCTGAAAAACGAAGGTCTGCCGAAAGACGAGATTGCCGAGCGCATTGCCGAGGCATCGCGTACGTTGCGCCTGTCGGATTATCTGGATCGCAAACCGCGCCAGCTTTCGGGCGGGCAACGCCAGCGCGTTGCCATGGGGCGTGCCATCGTACGCAAACCGAAAGTGTTCTTGTTCGATGAACCGCTGTCTAACCTCGACGCCAAGCTGCGTACCCAATTGCGGGCCGAGCTGAAAGCCCTCCATGCCCGGCTGAACGGCACCTTTATCTATGTGACCCACGATCAGGTCGAAGCGATGTCGCTGGCAGACCGCATCGTGATCATGAGCGAGGGTCAGATCGAACAAATCGGCACACCGATGGACCTGTATCTGCGCCCTGCAACGCGCTTTGTCGCAGAGTTTATCGGCACACCGGCGATGAACTTCATCGACGCAACGGTTGGGTCTGATGGGCATTCTTTGCAGATCGGAGAGCAAATGATTGCGTCCGACGCGCCCATTCAGGCACCGGCAGGCACATCGGTGAATGTTGGCATTCGCCCGGAACATCTTCACCGTGGGCACGGCCATGCGATGCACGTGAAGCTCACAACCGGTTTTGTCGAACAGCTTGGCGCGGACACGATCGTGCATGGCGAAGTGTCTACCAACGGCACGCCTTCGCCTCTGGGTGTTCGTCTTCAGGGTGTTCACATGCCTGAACCTGGCAGTGAACTGGAACTTGGGGCGGCTTTGTCAGATCTGCATCTATTTGATGCGGCCTCTGGGCGTCGTTTGAATACATGAGCGCTGACACAAGCACGCGGTCATCGATCCCAAATATAGAGCCATCGGGACCCATATGGGACGACATCTCGCGTGCCGTCACGCCGGATATGGCGTTTCGCTGGTACGAAGACATTCGCGATCGCCTGCCCGCAGCGCCAAGCCAAACGGGCGCGTTGCAACATATCCCCGATCTGGGGGAAATTGCAGATCACGCCGACGTGTTCGTCTTTGATGCGTATGGTGTGCTCAATACGGGAACGATCCCGATACCGGGTGCGGCCCGGCGCGTCTCTGACCTGCGCGCGGCTGGTAAATCAGTGTTTGTGCTGACCAATGCTGCCAGTTACGCGGCCACCCAAGCGCGCGAAGTTTTCCGGGATCTGGGCTTTGATATTACGTTGGAAGAGATCGTTTCCAGCAGAATGGTGTGCGAGCGACATTTACCGCATCTGCCAAGCGGTCAGAGTTGGGGTGTTGCCGCCCCTGCTGATTGGGCCGGGGATGAGGTCGATGTGCCCACATTTCAACTGCTGGACGATATTGAAGTCTACGATCGGGCGGGCGGCATCCTGTTTCTGAGCACGCTGGATTGGAACAGCGATCGTCAGGCGCTGTTGCTCGACAGTCTGGCCCGCAACCCCCGGCCCGTTGTTGTGGCGAACCCGGATCTGGTTGCGCCGCGTGAAACCTGCCTGACGCGCGAGCCCGGATTTTACGCACATGACTTGCAATCCCGGCTTGGGCTGAAGCCGCAGTTTCACGGCAAACCCTTTGCATCCGTGTATCATGAGGTCGAACGCAGGTCGGGCGCGGTCGACCTGCGTCGTATTGTCATGGTCGGGGATACGTTGCATACCGACATTCTGGGGGCGCAATCGCATGGCTGGAGATCAGTTCTGATCACCAATCACGGCCTTTTTGCCGGCCAACGCGTGCAAAAATACATTGATGACAGCGGGTTGTACCCGGATTGGATCGCACCAAACATCTGAAAGGGGCGGGGTCTTGGACTTGAACGACAGGCAAAGGACGATCCTGGATCTGATCCGTCAGTCGGGTCTGCAATCGATTACGGACTTGTCCCGGCAATTCGACGTGGCCACACAGACCATTCGACGCGACATCAATGCGCTGTGCGACGAGGGTCTTGCGCGTCGGGTACATGGCGGGGTGGTGGCCCCCAGCAATCCGGTCAATCTGAACTTCAGATCGCGCCGAGTTATGAACGAAGGGGCCAAGCGCGCCATCGGTCAGGCCGCCGCTCAATTGATCCCGCAGGGGGCAACGGTGATGCTGGGCATCGGAACCACCGTGCAATACGTGGCCGAGGCCTTGCTGGAGCATTCCGATCTGACTGTTGTCACCAACAACCTTGAAGTCGCAACCATCTTTTGCGGTTCGGTCACGGCCGAGGTCCATTTCACTGCAGGTGTCCTGCGGCCTGAAGATCGCGATGTGGTTGGCGGGCAAACATTGCTGGATTACCAAAGGTTCCGCGCAGATTTTGGTGTAATCGGGGCAGGTGGCTTGTCACCGAACCATGGGCTGCTGGACTACAAGGCCATTGACGCGGATGTCAGTCGCATGATCCTGCAGCAATCCCGTCAAGCGCTGTTGGTGGCTGACGTGGGCAAGTGGAACAGATCGCCGAAGTTTCAGGTCGCGGGTTTCGACAGGATCGACACCATGGTGACAAATGAAGCACCACCTTGCGAAATTGAGGGCCTCAGCCTGCATCACGTTGCAGAGCAGAACCTCTGAATCTCCAGGCGCCGGTTCTTCGAGGCAAACGAAAAGGCCCGCAGAAAACCTGCGGACCTTTTCATGGTACTTTCCGAGCAACTTACTGCGGGATTTCGCCTTCCAGCCCTTCGACATAGAAGTTCATGCCGGCCAGCGTGCCGTCATCAGCCACTTCGCCTTCAGCCAGCCAGTCGCTGCCGTCCTGCTTTTTCAGCGGACCGGTGAAGGGGTGGTACTCGCCCGCAGCCATGGCGGCTTTCAGTGCCAGGGCTTCTTCCTTCACATCAGCCGGAACGGCGTCTGAAATCTCGCCAATTGCAACCATGCCTTCGCGGATGCCATCCCAAGTGTTGGCGCTTTCCCAAGTGCCATCCATGACGGCTTGGGTCCGGGCAATATAGTAGGGAGCCCAATCATCGATGATCGACGAGACGCGCGGGAACGGAGCGTATTCGCTCATGTCAGACGCCTGACCAAAGGTGACAACATTGCCAGCCTCTTGTGCAGCAGCCTGCGGCGCGGTCGAGTCGGTGTGTTGCAGGATCACGTCTGCACCCTGTTCGATCAGAACGGTGGCGGCGTCAGCCTCTTTTGCCGGATCAAACCAAGTGTAGGCCCAAACGATCTTGAACTCGACATCCGGGTTCACCTTCTTGGCGTGGATATAGGCCGAGTTGATGCCACGGATAACTTCGGGGATCGGGTAGGACCCGATATAGCCGATGATATTCGACTTGGTCATGTTGCCCGCGATATGGCCCTGGACGGCGCGACCTTCGTAGAAACGTGCTGAATAGACCGAGACGTTGTCTGCTGTCTTATAGCCGGTTGCGTGCTCGAATTTAACATCCGGGAATTTCTTGGCCACGTTGATGGTTGGATCCATGTAGCCGAACGAGGTGGTGAAGATCAGGTCAGCGCCTTCCAGCGCCATCTGGGTCATCACACGCTCAGCGTCCGGACCTTCTGGAACCGACTCCACAAAGACGGTTTCAACCTTGTCGCCAAAGTGGTCCTCGACAGCCAGACGGCCCTTGTTGTGCTCATAGGTCCAGCCACCGTCACCCACGGGGCCGACATAGACGAAGCCGACCTTGGTTTTGTCTTCGGCCATGGCCCCCGAGGCCAGGCCCAGTGCCATGGCGGCACTTGCCAGAAGTGTAGTGAATTTCATGTGTTACTCCCCAAGTTGGTTCAGTTGGCCCCTAGTTCGAGGCATGGAAGGTCCGGCCCAGTGAGGCAGGTGCGCTGCTCTTGTCGGCCGAAAGGATCACAAGCACAAGGATCGTGATGATGTAAGGCGACATTGCCAGATACTCGACAGGAATGGCAACGCCCGCTGCCTGCAAATTAAGCTGCAACACGGTGATGCCGCCGAACAAATAGGCACCCAACAAGGCGCGCCACGGTTTCCAGCTGGCAAACACCACCAAGGCCAGAGCGATCCAGCCCACACCGGCTGTCATGCCTTCGGTCCACTGCGGCACGCGGATCAGGCTGATATAGGCACCGCCCAGACCCGCACAGGCCCCGCCGAACAGGATTGCCATGATGCGGATCTTGATGACCTTGTAGCCCAGCGCGTGTGCGGCATCGTGGTTTTCGCCAACCGCGCGCAGGATCAGGCCGACGCGGGTGTATTTCAGCGTCGCCCAGACCGCTGCGGTCAAAGCGATACCAACATAAAGGATCGGGTCATGCTGGAACAGGATCGGGCCGATGACCGGGATATCGCTGATCACCGGGATATGGATGTCGCCCATGCTCGGGGGTTTGACACCCACATAGCTTTGCCCCATCAACGCGCTGAATCCCAGCCCGAACAGGGTCAAGGCAAGACCACTTGCCACCTGATTGGCCAAGGCCACCTGTGTCAGCAAAACAAACAGCAGTGACAGCACCGCCCCCCCAATGGCCGCCGCGACAAAGCCCAACCAGGGCGACCCGGTCTCGACCGAGATTGCAAAGCCGCTGATCGCACCCACAATCATCATGCCTTCGACGCCAAGGTTCAGAACGCCTGCTTTTTCAACGACCAGCTCTCCGATCGCGGCCAGCAGCAGGGGGGTTGCGGCCACCATCAGCGAGGCAACCAGAAGGACGGGATTGATTTCACCAAGGTCCATTATGCCACCTCGCTACGCGCCGCACGGATGCGGTAGTTTGTCAGAAGATCGAAAGCCAGAAGGAAGAACAAAAGCATCCCCTGGAAGACTTGGATCGCAGCAGCGGGCAGACCCAGCTGAGACTGCGCGATTTCCCCGCCAATATAAGTCAGCGCCATCAGGCCTCCGGCCAGCAGGATGCCCACCGGATGCAGGCGGCCCAGAAAGGCAACGATGATCGCGGTGAAGCCATAGCCAACGTTAAAGTCTATGCTGACCACGCCCGAAGGCCCTGAGACCTCGAACATCCCTGCCAGCCCGGCCAGTGCCCCGGACAGGCCCAGACAGAACAGGATTAGCCGCGCCGGGTTCACGCCTGCAAATTTCGCCGCACGTGGCGCTTCACCTGTCAAACGGATGTGAAAACCCAGCATGTGCCGGTTCAGCAGCACATAGGCAAAGATCACAGCAATCAGTGCTGTAACCACGCCCCAATGCATCCCAGACCCGGCGATCAACTCGGCATTATGCGCGCTGTCATATTGCTGCAGGTTGCGCGATCCGGGAAAGCCAAAACCTTCTGGGTTCTTCAGCAGACCCAGCGAAACCGAGGCTAGCATCTGCTCGGCCACATAGACCAGCATAAGCGACACCAGGATTTCATTGGTGCCAAAACGCACCTTCAGAAAGGCCGGTATCATCGCCCAAAGCCAGCCGCCGAACGCGCCTGCGATCACCATGATCGGGAAGATGTAAAACGCATCCAAAGGATAAAAGGTCAGTCCAGCACCTGCACCAAAGATGGCACCCATGATGTACTGACCTTCAGCCCCGATGTTCCAGATACCAGCCCGAAAGCCCAAAGACAGGCCAATAGCAATCAAAACCAGTGGCGCGCCTTTGACCAACAATTGTGGGCGATAGTAGAAAGCAAACTCGCCAAACAGCGGTTCCCAGAAAATGGTGCCAATGGCTTCGATCGGGTTCTTGCCCAGAATGGCAAACAACACCCCTCCAAACACCATTGTCGCCAGAACCGCCACCAGAGGGGTCGCATAGGACCACGCCTTGGACGGCTGTGGCCGTTTTTCCAACACAATCACCTGCACATCCCCCTGCGTTCTTCATCTTTTTTAAAATACTCTCGCCGAAGGCGACGCCACGGTTCACACATGCGCCACCTCCATTCCGTGGGCGCCGCCCATCATCAGGCCGATCTCGTCCACGGTTAGTCCTGTAGTCGGGCGCGGTGCGCTTAGCCGTCCTTCATTCAACGCCGCAAAGCTGTCCGAGATTTCCATCAGCTCATCCAGATCCTGGCTGATGCAGACCACGGCAGTCCCTTTGGCGGCCAGATCCAGAATGGCCTGCCGGATAGATGCCGCAGCAGCAGCATCCACGCCCCAGGTGGGCTGGTTTACAACCAGAACATCGGGGTTTTGCAGCACTTCACGACCGATCACGAATTTCTGCAGGTTCCCGCCAGACAAAGACCGGGCGGCATTCTCTGGACCCGGCGTGCGGACGTCAAAAGCGCTGATGATCTTTTCGGCAAAGCTCTTGGTTTCGGCCCACTTGAGGAAACCGTTGCTTTCCAGCCCTTCCCGCACCGATCCGGTCAGCAAGGCGTTTTCCGTCAGGCTCATATCCGGGGCTGCCGCATGACCCAGCCGCTCTTCGGGGGCCGTCAGCACACCCAGCTTGCGCCGCGCGGTGGGGCCGAGCTTGCCGATCCGCTGGCCGTTGAACTTGATCGCATCCGCGGCGGTCAGAATTTCACCGGACAACACGCCCAGCAATTCATCCTGCCCATTCCCGGCAACGCCACCGATGCCCAAAACCTCACCCTTGCGGACAGTCATGTGGATGTTCTTCAGCGCTGTACCGAATTCCGAGGGCGACGGGACGGACAGTCCACTGACATCCAGCGCAATTTCACCAAATTCGCGCCCCGACCGTTCAGGCGTTTGCAGGGTTGATCCCACCATCATCTCGGCCATGTCCCGCGCGGAAGTTTCAGCAGGCACGCATTCGCCCACATTCTTGCCCAGCCGCAGGATCGTCGCGTGATCACACAGCGTGCGGATTTCTTCCAGCTTGTGCGAGATGTACAGGATCGACGTCCCTTCGGATCGCAGCTTGTTCAGCGTTTCAAACAGGATTTCGACCTCTTGCGGGGTCAGCACGCTCGTCGGTTCGTCCATGATCAACAGTTTGGGGTCCTGCAACAGGCAACGGATGATCTCGACCCGCTGCCGCTCACCCGCCGACAGATCGCCAACCGTGCGATATGGGTCCAAAGGCAATCCGTAGGTCTCGGACACTTCGCGGATGCGCGAGGCCAGATCGCCCATCGGTGGCGGGTTCTCCATCCCCAACGCAATATTCTCGGCCACGTTCAAAGCGTCGAACAACGAGAAATGCTGGAACACCATCGCGATCCCGTCCGCCCGCGCGGCGCGCGGCTCGGGCGGCGCAAAAGGCTGACCTCGCAGCAGCATCGTGCCGCTGTCGGGCTTCACCAGCCCGTAGATCATCTTGACCAGCGTGGATTTGCCCGCGCCGTTTTCCCCCAGCAGGGCGTGAACTTCACCCTCGCCGATGTCAAAAGACACCTGATCATTGGCCACGACACCGGGATAGGCTTTGGTCAGCCCTTGCAGGCTCAGAAGTGGAGTGGTCACGCGCTCAGGTCCTTCTTCAACTCGTTCTGCCGGGCCGGGCGCAACAGCTGCGCGGCAACGCCGACGGCGATCATCTGCGGGTGTTTGCCCAGGTTCGGATCACCAATTGGACAGGTGATCCGGCTGATCCGCTCGGGCGAATGCCCAAGGGCCGCCAGCCGCGACCGGAATCGCGCCCATTTCGTAGCCGAGCCGATCAGTCCCGCAAAGCCGAAATCATGTAAAAGCAGCCTGTTGCACAGCTCCAGGTCCAAATTGTGTGAATAGGTCAGCACAAGATGCTCGGCATCGGTCGGTGCGTGTCGAACCAGTTCGGCCGGTTTGGTAACTGGAACCGTGGTAACTCCGGCGGCAATCGTGTCGGGAAACCGATCCAAGCCAGTGTCGATCCAGGTGATCGCAAGGTCGGGCAGCGGTGAGAGAACATCCACCAAAGCCCGTCCAACATGACCGGCACCCCAAATCCAAAGGTTCCGGTTTGGTTTGTGCACTGGCTCGATCATCCAGCCGTCAACCATCTGGGGTTCAGGTGTGATCCCCTGACCACGCGCAGTTGCCAGCAATCGTTTGACCGACAGCGGCATCTCTTCGCCTGATGTGGCGCGCGCGATGAGAGTTTCATCCAGCGTTTCCAGCGCCGCGCGGTCATAGACCTCGCTGAGCAACGATACCGCGCCACCACAACATTGACCCATCTCGGGTCCAAGCGCGTGATGTGTCAGGAGCGAAGCCTGGGTCTGTGCCCGCGCCGCCTTGGCTGCTTGATATTCCAGCGTCCCTCCGCCGATGGTGCCGCTTTGACTGTCCTTCCAGACAAGCATGGCTGCGCCAACCTCGCGCGGAGACGATCCTTTGATCCCGGCAATAACCACCCGGACCACTCGTCCATGGGTTTCGACCGCCTCCCTCAAAGCCTCCAGGTCAAATCCCATCAGATGCCTCCCTTCATCCTTTGAACACCGCGCCAGACTTCTTCGGCCGTGGCAGGCGCGTCGAGCGCGGGGTAGGTATCGCCACAGGCCGCGACCGCGTTCGACAGGGCCAGCCATGCTGAGATGCCCAACATGAAGGGCGGTTCGCCAACCGCTTTCGAGCGATAGATCGTGTCTTCGCGGTTCGCGCCATCCCAAAGCGCGACATTGAAAATGTCAGGCCGGTCAGAGCAGGCAGGGATCTTGTAGGTCGAGGGCGCATGTGTGCGCAGGTTGCCCTTGCCATCCCAGACCAGTTCCTCGGTTGTCAGCCAGCCTGCGCCTTGCACGTAACCGCCTTCGACCTGCCCGATATCCAATGCGGGGTTCAGCGATGCGCCCGCGTCATGCAGGATGTCCGTGCGTAGAATGCGATTTTCGCCCGTCAGCATATCCACAGCGACCTCGGAGACCGACGCGCCATAGGCGAAGTAGAAGAACGGGCGCCCCCGCCCTGCGATCCGGTCCCATTCGATCTTGGGCGTTTTATAGAATCCAGTCGCCGACAAGCTGATCCGGCCCTGATAGGTCAACGCTGCGGCTTCGGCGAATGTGTATTTCTCTTCCCCAACCATAACGTGACCATCGGAGAAACTGACCATCGATGGATCAGCCTGATGCCGTTCCGCCAGATAGTCTGCCATCCGGTCGCGGATCGTATCACAAGCGGCTTTCACTGCCATGCCGTTCAGGTCACTGCCCGAGGACGCCGCCGTGGCTGAGGTATTGGGCACCTTGGCTGTATCCGTGGCGGTGATTTTCACCATCTCAAGCGGAATGCCGAAGCGCGACGCGGCGACTTGCGCGACTTTCTGGAACAGGCCCTGTCCCATTTCCGTGCCGCCATGGTTCAGGTGGACCGAGCCGTCTTGGTACACATGCACCAGCGCACCTGCCTGATTGAGGTGGGTCAGCGTGAAGGAAATCCCGAACTTGACCGGAGAGAAGGCAATGCCTTTCTTGATCACGCTATTTTTTGCGTTCCATTCCGCAATGGCGGCTTTTCGCGCGGCGTAGTCGCTGGATTTCAGCAGTGCATCGGTCATTCCGTGCAGTTCGAAATCGCTGACCTCCATGCCGTAGGGCGTCGTGTTGCCACCGGCAGGAAGGGCGCGCACCGGCGCGTTCCCGGTTTCCACCGCGCCGCGGCTGGTCAGGTCCTCATGCGGGTCGGGGTGGCCCAGAGGTTTCTCCCGAGGCGCGACTTCAGCAACTGCATGTACAGGTTCATAGTAGTTCCGACGACGCAGCTCGACCGGGTCCAGCCCCAGTTCATGCGCGGCGTGATCCATCACGCGCTCGATCCCAACCATCCCCTGCGGTCCGCCAAAGCCGCGATAGGCGGTGGCGGATTGGGTGTTCGTTTTCAACCGGTGGCTTTCGATCCGCGCATTGGGCAGCAGATAAGCATTGTCCGAATGCAACATGGCGCGGTCGGCGACGGGCAGGGACAGGTCCTGCGCCCAACCGCAGATGGCGTAGTGAAGGAACGAAACGCCCTGAATATGCCCATGCTCATCGAACCCAGCCTTGTAGGAAATGCGGAACGCGTGGCGCTTGCCGGTGATGATCATGTCATCGTCGCGGTCATAGCGCATCTTGCAGGCTTTGCCTGTGGCACGCGCGGCAACGGCGCAAGCGACGGCCAGCGCGTTGCCTTGGCTTTCCTTGCCGCCAAAGCCGCCGCCCATGCGCCGGGTTTCGACCCGGACAGCATGCATCGGAACGCCCAACGCGTCCGCCACCTTGTGCTGAATTTCAGTCGGATGCTGGGTCGAGCTGTGCACCAGCATATCTGCGCCTTCATTTGGCTCTGCCAAGGCGGCCTGACCTTCCAGGTAGAAATGCTCCTGTCCGCCCAGTTCGAACGTGCCTTCGATCACATGTGCCGCGCCTGCAATGGCGGCATCCGCATCGCCCTTGGCGTAAATACGCGGGCCATCCTCGAACCGGCTGTCTGCGGCAAGCGCTTCTTCGACCGTCAGAATTGGGGTTTCTTGGGCATAATCGATCTTGCCCAGACGTGCGGCCTTGCGCGCGGCCAGATGGCTGGTGGCGACGACCAGAAATACGGGCTGGCCGATATAGTGAACCGTGCCGTCCGACAGCAATGGTTCATCATGGATCGAGGGCGAGACGTCATTGGCGAAAGGCAGGTCCTCGGCCGTCATCACCATCACGACACCTTCGGCGGCCTTCACATCTGAAAGATCCATCGCGGTAATCTTACCCTTGGCAATCGGGCTGATACCAAATGCCAGATGCAGCGTGCCTTTTGGTGTCGGGATGTCGTCCACATAACGCGCCGAGCCGGACACATGCAGCGGTGCCGCGTCGTGGGGGAGGGGTTTGGTCACGCTCATGCCGACACCTCCAGCACATTGGTGATCTCGCCCTGGTCTTCGAGGAAATAGCGTTCCAGCATCGCTTTGGCCGTTTCCAGACGATAAGTTGCCGAGGCGCGCATGTCCGTGAGTGGTGAATAGTCCTCGGCAAAAGCGGGCAGCGCGGCCGCAACGGTCTCGCGTGTCCAGGGTTTGCCGATCAGCGCGGCCTCGACATGGGTTGCCCGTTTCGGGATACCGGCCATGCCGCCAAACGCAATACGCGCCTGTGTGACGGTGCCGTCCGAAACGGTCACATTGAAACAGCCGCAAACGGCCGAGATATCCTGATCGAACCGTTTGCTGAGCTTGTATGCCTTCAGCCTGTCAGGCTGACGCGGGAAGCTGACGGCTTCGACGAATTCACCCGGGGCACGATCCTGCTTGCCATAGTCAATGAAGAACTCTTCCAACTGGATCGAGCGGCGCGCATCCCCTTTGCGCAGATGTAGTTTTGCATCCAAAGCAATCAGGGCAGGTGGGTTGTCTCCGATAGGAGAGCCATTGGCGATGTTGCCCCCAACGGTCGCTGCATGGCGGACCTGAACGCTGGCATAGCGGCGGATCATCTCGGCGTAGGACGGGTGAAGGTCGGCCAGGGCCTCTCCCATGCGGTTCATGTCGACCATTGCACCGAAGCGGGCTTCGGTATCGGTGATCTTGATTTCTTTCAAGTCATCACAACGGTTGAGGAATATGACCGGGTCCAGATCACGCAGCTGCTTGGTGACCCAAAGACCTACATCGGTTGCGCCAGCAACCAGAGTGGCGCTAGGGTGCTCGGCAAAAAGAGACGCCAGTTCGTCAGCGCTGTTGGGGAGGAAGGGGGGCTCTGCCCCCCGGCCTGCGGCCTCCCTCCGAGGTATTTGTGAACAAGAGAAGGACCGGTCGTCGTTGATCCATTTTGGGGTTGGTTCAGCCTCGGCGGTTTTGGCGGCGCGGATAATTGGGGCGTAACCAGTGCAGCGGCACAGGTTCCCTGCAAGCTGGGTGTCGTGATCTGTTGCGCCATTTGCATGACTGGCGACCATCGACATCACAAAGCCGGGTGTGCAGAACCCGCACTGAGATCCGTGCAGATCCACCATCGCCTGTTGCACCGGGTGGGCTTCGCCACTCGGGCCCCTGGCGCCTTCGACGGTGCGGACGGCTTTACCATGCAATTGGGGCAGGAACAGGATGCAGGAATTCAGTGCCTTGTGGCCGTCTTCATCCGTGACCATAACGGTGCAGGCCCCGCAATCGCCTTCGTTGCAGCCTTCTTTGGTGCCAGTCAGGCCGCGATCCTCGCGCAGCCAATCCAGCAGGGTCGCCGTTGGATTGACATCCGCCAGCTCCACTGTCTCTCCGTTCAGAAGAAACGTGATATTCATTCGAGAAACCCGTCGCGTTACCCTGTTGCGCCCCTTAGGCCCTCCTTCGATGCGACGTAGAAAGAGCGGCGGGCGAAGTGCTTGCCGTAAGATGTTAGAAACAGCGCGGCTTATCTGGCAAGAAAAACTGCCTATATGATGTACCATTACGAACGCACAGCATGCTTTTCCTGCTTTTGTGTAGAAGGCAGGCACTTGTAAATAAAGCGCTTTTTGAATGCGCAGCCCGTTCAATCCCGAAGCACCTTCTGAAAAAGCCGAATAATCAACGCCGATTTTTTGTGCATTCCAAAGCTGCGGTTCGCGCTTTTGCAACGCGACAGGCTGGGGTAGCTTACCCCGCATGAGCAGTAATCTTCGATTCATTCACCTCCGCGTTCACACCGAATATTCACTGTTGGAAGGCGCTGTGCGGCTGAAAAAGCTGCCCGCATTGTGCGAGAAGATGGAGATGCCCGCCGTAGCCGTGACGGACACCAACTCGATGTTCTCGGCATTGGAGTTCTCGGTCACGGCGAGTGGGGCGGGTGTGCAGCCGATCATGGGGTGTCAGGTTGATCTGACCTATGTGCAGGCGCAACCGGGTGAGAAACCCAAAGCGCCCGCGCCTTTGGTGTTACTGGCGCAATCCGAGGTTGGGTATGAAAACCTTATGAAGCTGAGTTCCTGCCTTTACGTGGACAAGGGCGAGCAGTTGCCGCAGGTCACTTTGGACGAGCTGGCGGATCGGTCGGAAGGTTTGATTTGCTTGACCGGCGGTCCAGACGGGCCGGTTGGGATGCTGCTGCAACAAGGTCAACGTCCCGCAGCTGAGGCGTTGGTGGATCGGCTGGCGGGCATGTTCCCGGATCGCCTTTACATTGAGCTTCAGCGCCATCCGGGTGAGGATGGCCAGCCAGAAGCGGAACGCCTGACCGAGCGCGGCCATGTTGAGATGGCGTATGCAAAGAACTTGCCGTTGGTTGCCACCAATGACGTCTATTTTCCGACCTCGGACATGTATGAAGCGCATGATGCGCTGATCTGTATCGCCGAAGGGGCTTATGTTGACCAGCAAGATGGCCGCCGCCGCCTGACCGCACAGCATTACTTCAAGTCGCAGCAGGAGATGGTGACGCTGTTTGCCGACCTGCCAGAAGCCATTGAGAACACGGTCGAGATCGCCAAACGCTGCGCCTTTATGGCCTATCGCCGAGATCCGATCCTGCCGAAATTCGCCGATGACGAGGTCGCAGAACTGCGCCGTATCGCCAACGAGGGGTTGCAGAAACGTCTGGCTGTGATCCCACACGCGGTGACGCCCGAGGAATATCAGGAACGGTTGGATTTCGAACTGGGCATTATCGAAGGAATGGGGTTCCCGGGCTACTTCCTGATCGTTGCGGATTTTATCCAATGGGCCAAGGATGAGGATATCCCGGTGGGACCGGGGCGGGGTTCGGGTGCGGGTTCGCTGGTGGCCTATGCGCTCACAATCACCGACCTTGATCCGCTGCGCTATTCGCTGCTGTTCGAACGTTTCCTGAACCCCGAGCGGGTCTCGATGCCGGATTTCGATATCGACTTCTGCATGGACCGCCGCGAAGAGGTGATCCGGTACGTTCAGCAGAAATACGGGCGCGACAAGGTGGGGCAGATTATCACCTTTGGTGCGTTATTGTCGAAGGCCGCCGTGCGCGATATCGGGCGGGTTTTGCAGATGCCTTACGGGCAGGTGGACCGTTTGTCCAAGATGATCCCGGTTGAGGGCGTCAAACCTGTTTCCATTGAAAAAGCGCTGAAAGACGAGCCACGCCTGCGGGAAGAGGCGCGGAACGAAGAGGTGGTGGATCGCCTTCTGACCTACGGCCAACAGGTCGAAGGATTGCTACGCAACGCATCAACCCACGCTGCGGGGGTGGTGATCGGGGACCGGCCTTTGGACGCACTGGTGCCTCTGTATCAGGACCCACGCTCGGACATGCCTGCGACTCAGTTCAACATGAAATGGGTGGAACAGGCCGGGCTGGTCAAATTCGACTTTTTGGGCCTGAAAACCCTGACCGTCATCCAGAACGCCATGGACCTGATCTTCAAGTCCGGTCGCGCACTGCACATCGCTGCTGATGGCACCGAGCTTTACGAACCCGCTGAAGGGGCTGAGAACCAGATCAACGCCATCCCGCTGGACGATGAGGCGACATATAAGCTCTACTCGGCAGCAAAGACGGTGGCGGTGTTCCAGGTGGAATCCTCGGGCATGATGGACGCGCTCAAGCGCATGAAGCCGACCTGTATCGAGGATATCGTGGCCCTTGTGGCGCTGTACCGTCCGGGTCCGATGGAAAACATCCCGACCTATTGTGAGGTGAAAAACGGTCTTCGCGAGATCACCTCGGTTCATCCACTGATCGACCATATCCTTGAGGAAACGCAGGGCATCATCGTTTACCAGGAACAGGTGATGCAGATTGCACAGGTCATGGCGGGATACAGCCTTGGCGGTGCTGACCTGTTGCGCCGTGCGATGGGTAAGAAGATCAAGGAGGCGATGGACGCTGAGCGCCCCAAGTTTGAAAAAGGCGCGGGCGAGAATGGCGTGGATGCCAAGAAGGCCAGCGAGGTTTTCGACCTGCTGGAGAAATTCGCCAACTATGGCTTCAACAAGTCCCATGCGGCCGCCTATGCGGTGGTCAGCTATCAGACCGGCTGGCTGAAGGCGAACCACCCGGTCGAGTTCATGGCGGGTGTCATGAACTGCGATATTCATCTGACCGACAAGCTGGCGGTCTATTTCGAAGAAGTTCGCAAAGGGCTGGAACTGCCCTACGTGCCGCCGTGTGTGAATCGTTCCATCGCGACGTTCGATGTAGTGAACGGTGAACTGGTTTATGCGCTGGGCGCGCTGAAAAACGTGGGCGTCGAGGCGATGAACCTTGTGGTTGAAGGGCGCGCGAAAAAACCGTTCGTCAACTTGTTTGACTTTGCGCGTCGTGTGGATCTGAAGAAAGTCGGCAAACGCCCGTTGGAAATGTTGGCGCGGGCCGGGGCGTTTGACGAGCTCGACAAAAACCGCCGCCGTGTGTTCGAAAGCCTTGATCGTCTGGTGCAGTATTCGGCGGCGATTCATGAACAAAAGAACTCGAACCAAGTGTCTCTTTTTGGTGAAGCCGGTGATGACCTACCTGAACCTCGCCTGTCGCCGACGCCGGATTGGCTGCCTGCTGAACGGTTGAGCGAAGAGTTCAAGGCGATCGGTTTCTACCTCTCCGGCCATCCGCTAGACGATTACATGCCTGCGCTTAAACGCAAACAGGTCCTGACGTTGGATGAGGTGATGGAAAAGGCCCGCTCTGGCCCACTGATCGCCAAGATGGCTGGTGTTGTCGCCGGACGGCAGGAACGGAAATCGGCCAAGGGCAACCGTTTTGCATTTGCCCAGCTCTCGGACCCAACAGGCGCTTATGAGGTCACGCTGTTTTCAGATACATTGGAGAAATGCCGCGAGTTTCTTGAAACCGGCGCGCAGGTTGTGCTGACGGCTGAGGCAACGATGGAGGCCGACCAGCTCAAGCTGCTGGGTCGGTCGGTTGGACCGGCGGATTCGCTGGTGGCCGAAGCCGGGGCAACCGGGCTGCGTATTTTCGTTGATGAGGCGCAGGCGGTGTCAACCGTCGCCAAAGTGCTGGAAGACGCCGCGACTGCTGCCAAAGGCGCAGCGCGAGGTCCGATCCAACTGCTGCTGTTGGACCCAAGCCTGCCGGGTGACGTTGAAATGGATCTTGGGCGCGAGTTTCCGATCAACCCGCAGATCAAGGGGGCGATCAAATCGCTGGAAGGTGTGATGAGCGTCGAAGAGATCTGACACCGCTTTGTTGCCAGACAGTTAGCGCCTCGTTAGGCTGATCTGATAGAAATGTCTTTAGGTCATGCCATGGGAGGGCATTGATATGACGTTTGCAGGTCTCACGTTCAGAACAGTTCTATTTGGTGCGGCAGCATCGCTGGCTTTGGTGTCCGCCTCAGCGGGTCTGGCGGATGACAAGGATGACAAGAAGAAAAAGCAGACGATTGAAGGTGCTTTGATCGGTGCTGGCGTAGGCGCTTTGATCGGTGACGGCAAAGGGGCGGCCATCGGCGGTGTAGCCGGTGCAATTATCGGACATAACTGGAAGTGATCGCCATGCGTATGACCCTAACCAAGACCTTTGTTGCAGGGATTTGCGTGTCTCTATCCGGCGCTGCGCTGGCTGATGAGGCGGCGGAGCAGATGGTGCAGGACGCACTACCTGTTATGCACTACACCTGCGCCTCGATTGCGGAAGAGGCAGATGGCGACGAAGCTTTTGTTGTGTCCGTTGTTGAGAAGATGACGGCTCTTTCACTCTACAACCGGCAAATCAACATCGAAGACCACGCGACGACTGATGAGGAAAAAACCCAGCTGCGCGAAACCTTCATCGCTGCTTTGTCCGAGGGGTGCGCAGCAGACAAGAACGCCCTTTTGGGTGGTGTCGTCGACAATGCGGTGAAATCAACGCTAGGGCTGTAGCGCCTCAGTAATGTGGTGGGCGTTCGTCACCAAAGACAACACCGCCTGATCCTTCCTGCGCGCGTTCTGCCTCTCGTTGCAGCAGCATTTCGACCCGACGCGTCAGGCGGTCGATCTCACCTTGCTGACGGGTGACAACCGTGTTCAGTTCTTCGACCGTACGAGTCAGATGGGCGATCTGTTCTTCCAGATGCTGCATGGTGCTCTCCTTGATGTGCCGGTCATAGCGACCCTGTGCCGCCATGGCCAGAGAAAGCGCGCCTTGCCCCGATGCGGGCCATGGGATAGACCGCGCGCGGAACAAGGACACTCCCGAGGACGCCCCACATGGCCAAGCCCAAGAAACAGCCCCGCCCCAAGGCCGTAACGCCAAAAGGGTTCCGCGACTATTTCGGCGAGGAAGTCACGCAGCGCACCGAGATGCTGCGGACGATTGCGGGTGTCTATCATCGTTACGGGTTTGACGCGTTGGAAAGCAGCGCGGTTGAGACAGTCGAGGCGCTGGGCAAGTTCCTGCCCGACGTGGATCGCCCAAACGAAGGCGTCTTTGCCTGGCAGGAATTCGACGAAGGCGGCAATGGCGATTGGATGGCCTTGCGCTATGACCTGACTGCGCCTTTGGCGCGGGTTTATGCGCAACACCGCAACGACCTTCCGACACCCTATCGCCGCTATGCGATGGGTCCGGTCTGGCGCAACGAAAAGCCAGGGCCGGGGCGGTATCGTCAGTTTTATCAGTGTGATGCGGATACGGTCGGCACGGCCTCGATGGCTGCAGACGCCGAGATCTGCGCGATGTTGTCGGATACGTTGGAGACCGTGGGTATTCCGCGTGGCGACTATCTGGTCCGGGTCAACAACCGCAAGGTTCTAAACGGCGTGCTCGAGGCGATGGGCCTGGGCGAGGACGCCGCCGCGCGCGACAACGTTCTGCGCACCATCGACAAGTTCGACAAGGTGGGCGAGGCTGGTGTGCGTGAACTGCTGACCAAAGGCCGGTTGGATGCCTCAGGCGCATTTATCGACGGCGTGGGCCTGAGCGATGACCAAGCCGAGCCGGTGATTGCGTTTTTGACCTCAAAGGCTGCGGATACTGCCGGAACGCTGGCCAACCTGCGTGCGGCCGTGGGCAACAGCAAGATCGGTGCGGATGGCATCGCCGAGTTGGAACAGATTGGCGCGCTGCTGGATGCAGGCGGTTACCGTTCGGACCGGATCGAGATAGATCCGTCCGTTGTACGCGGTCTCGGTTACTACACCGGCCCGGTCTATGAGGCTGAACTGACCTTTGAGATTTTCGACGAGAAAGGCCGCAAGCGGCAGTTCGGGTCGGTCTCGGGTGGAGGGCGCTATGACGATCTGGTCAAACGCTTCACCGGGCAGGAAGTGCCTGCGACCGGTATCTCGATCGGCGTTGACCGTCTACTGGCTGCTCTGCGTGAAAAGGGGCGGATCGCTGCCCAAGCAACAGGTCCTGTGGTTGTCACGGTCATGGATCGCGACCGGATGGCCGACTATCAGGCAATGGTGGCGGAGCTGCGTAACGCGGGCATTCGCGCCGAGGTCTATCTGGGCAATCCCAAGAACTTCGGCAATCAGCTAAAATACGCGGACAAGCGGAATTCTCCAATAGCAGTGATTGAAGGCGGTGACGAAAAAGCCAATGGCATCGTGCAGATCAAGGACCTGATCCTTGGTGCCAAGATCGCCGAAAGCGCCACGCTGGAGGAATGGAAAGAGCGCCCCAGCCAGTTCGAAGTGCCACGCGGTGATCTGGTCGCGAAGGTGCGCGAAATTCTGGAAAGTCAGGACTGACCCATGCCCAACCGTTCCCAGATACAGGCCCGCGCCGCAATGATGCGTGTCCGGTTCGAGGCGGCTGGCGCTCAGGTCGTGGATACGCCCCTGTTGCAGCCGGCGGAAACTTTGCTGGATCTTTACGGCGAAGACATCCGCGCCCGCGCCTATGTGACGTCGGACGCCCTGCGCGGCGAACAGATGCTGCGCCCGGATTTCACGTTGCCCGTAGTGCAGATGCATATGAGCGACGGGGCCGAGCCCGCGCGCTATACCTATTCGGGTGAGGTTTTCAGGCGGCAGGAACACGACCCGGACCGGGCCAATGAATACATTCAGGTCGGCTATGAGGTGTTTGACCGGAACGATCCTGCCGGGGCCGATGCCGAGGTCTTCTCGCTTTTTGCGCTACAACTGCGCGGTTTGCCGTTGCGTGCAGCCACCGGGGATATCGGTATCCTGACGGCCGCTGTGGCCGGGTTGCGTACGACCGAGCGTCGCAAAGCCGCGCTGATGCGCCACCTGTGGCGGCCACGCCGATTCCGTGTTCTGCTGGATCGTTACGCGGGCAGGACGCCAGAGCCCGAGCTGCGGTCTGATCTGCTGAACGCCACCGAACCGATGGTATTTGACGCGCCTATGATCGGAAAACGTCGGGCCTCGGAAATCGAGGCGCGGATCGAAGCTTTGCGCGAGGATCGTGATACCCCGCCGATTTCTGACAGTGAGCTTGTCGGCTTGGAAACGCTGCTGAATGTGCGTGAGACCATGCCCTTTGCGATGGAGCAACTGCGCGACGTCGCGGTGGATTTGCCACAGATCTCCCCGGCGCTGGACCGGCTGGAGGCCCGCGTGGCCGCGTTGCAGGCGCGTGGTGTCGATGTCGCGCGTTTGGATTTTGAAGCCGCGTATGGCCGGACCTCGATGGAATACTACGACGGGTTTGTTTTCGGTTTTTATGCCGAAGGCCGCCCCGATCTGCCTCCGATCGCGACCGGCGGGCGCTATGATGCGCTGACCCGGCAATTGGGCAACGGGGCCGAAATCCCTGCCGTTGGTGGCGTGCTGAGGCCCGACCTGATGCTCGAGATCGAGGAGGGCGCGCAATGAGCCTGAAACTGGGCGTGCCCTCGAAGGGCCGGTTGATGGAAAAGACCTTCTCGTGGTTCGAGAAGCGCGGCATTGCTTTGTCCCGCAGCGGATCAGATCGGGAATATGCGGGCAAGGTCGAAGGGATTGATGGGGTCTCGCTGGTTCTGCTGTCTGCCGGGGAAATCCCGCGCGAACTGGCGGCGGGGCGGATCCACATGGGTGTCACCGGTATTGATCTGGTGCACGAGAAACTGCCGCGTTGGGAACAGCAGTTGGAAGAGATCTCGCAGCTGGGCTTTGGCAAGGCGGATCTGATCATTGCAACGCCGGCCTGTTGGGTCGATGTCGATACGCTTGACGATCTGGATGCCGCGGCGGCGGCGTTTCGCAAGACCCATGGCCACCGCCTTCGGATTGCGACCAAGTATCACCGGCTGGTCCGAGAGTTCCTGACCGATGCAGGTGTGGCCGATTACACTCTGGTCGACAGCCAGGGCGCGACCGAAGGCACGGTAATGAACGAAACCGCTGAGGCGATCGCCGACATCACCTCGACTGGCGAAACGCTGCGGGCCAACCACCTGAAAATCCTGTCTGACGGTCTGATCCTGCAATCGCAGGCCACGCTGTGGCGTAGCCGGGTTGCTAAATACGACGCGACGGAGAAGGCGGTTCTGTCTGACCTGCTGGATCGGCTGCGTTAAAGCACCCCTATCTCTGCCAGCGCGCGGTTGAGGTCATCCGGCAGGGCATCGTCCTGCTCGCGGTTTTTGGGCAAATCAGCTGGTGTGTCCTCAGGCTTGAGATAACGCCATCCCTGAAACGGGCGCTTCAGGGCGTTCTGAGTCCGATGGACCTCGGGGTCTAGCACAATGGCACACCGGCGGATGCCGTCCTCTTCGATCACCTCATCCAATCGCAGGATGCGCTGACGACACTGGATCACGCCTTTGATAACCCAATAGATTGAGCCGCCATTCAGAATCTCAGCCTCGCGCTTGGGCCACATGCGGGTCACGTGGCGCGGACAGCCGTCATGATACAGGGGCTTTCTGCTGTCCTGCCAGGCTATCAGCGTATCGACGCTTTCTGACCCGACAGACAGTTTTATGAGGTTTACGTACTTATCCACAGCTTTCCCACAGAGTCGTCCCAAGGCCGATCTTTATATTGTAGCTCACAGTACGCAGTCATCAAGGTGTTGTGGTCTGGGTGTGATTTAGGGTACTCTGGATACCTCTTTCAGAACAGGGAATCACCAATGAGCCGCTTTGCCGCCCCCATCGCCGAGCAGATCTGGGACATGAAATACCGCTTTAAACAAGCGGACGGCACACCCATCGATCAGACGGTCGAAGACAGTTGGCGGCGTATTGCCCGCGATCTGGCGCGGGTCGAAAAAGACCCTTCGCATTGGGAAAAAGAGTTCTATCAGGCGCTGGAGGACTTCAAATACCTGCCTGCGGGGCGGATCACAGCGGGTGCGGGTACCGCGCGACAGGTGACACTGTTCAACTGCTTTGTCATGGGCACAGTGCCCGACAGTATGGGCGGCATTTTCGACATGCTGAAAGAGGCTGCGTTGACCATGCAGCAGGGCGGCGGGATCGGGTATGACTTCTCGACCATCCGACCGCGCGGTGCAGACGTTAAAGGCGTCGCGGCAGATGCCTCGGGCCCGCTGAGCTTTATGGATGTCTGGGATGCGATGTGCCGCACGATCATGTCCGCAGGCTCGCGCCGTGGGGCGATGATGGCGACCATGCGCTGTGACCACCCCGATATCGAACAGTTTATCACCGCCAAGTCCGACCCGGCCCGTCTGCGCATGTTCAACATGTCGGTGCTTGTAACTGATCCGTTCATGGAGGCCGTCAAAGCCGATGGCCCGTGGGAGCTGGTGTTTGGCGACAAGGTCTATCACACCGTTCAGGCGCGTGATCTGTGGAACAAGATCATGCAGGCGACCTATGACTATGCCGAGCCGGGTGTAATCTTCATCGACCGCATCAATCAGGCCAATAACCTCAGCTACGTTGAAACCATTGCCGCCACCAATCCGTGCGGCGAACAACCTCTGCCGCCTTATGGCGCGTGTCTGTTGGGCTCGATCAACCTGGCGCGTCTGGTCGCGGACCCGTTTGAGGACGCAGCCCATCTGGACGAGGAGGCTTTGCAAAAGCTTGTCGCCACCGCTGTTCGGATGATGGACAACGTGGTGGATGCCTCGAAATTTCCGCTGGCCGAACAAGAGGCCGAGGCGCAGGACAAACGCCGCATCGGTCTTGGCGTAACCGGTCTGGCGGATGCGCTGCTGATGTTGGGCTTGCGCTATGGCTCAGACGACGCGGCGCGTCAGACCGAGCGCTGGTTGCACGCAATCGCCCGCGCCGCGTATCTGGCGTCGGTCGACTTGGCGAAGGAAAAAGGGGCGTTCCCCCTGTTCGACGCCGAGAAATACCTGGCCAGCGGCACGATGCTTCAGATGGATGAGGATGTGCGTGACGCGATCCGAGACCATGGTATCCGCAATGCGCTTCTGACTTCGATTGCGCCGACCGGTACGATCTCATTGTACGCGGGCAACGTGTCGTCGGGTATCGAGCCGGTTTTTGCCTACGCTTACACGCGCAAGGTTTTGCAGAAAGACGGTTCGCGGACCGAAGAAGAGGTCGTGGATTACGCGGTGCAGATGTGGCGCGACAAGTTCGGTGACACAGAACTGCCGGACTATTTCGTCAACGCGCAAACCCTGTCCCCGTCCGATCACGTCAAGATGCAAGCGGCGGCGCAGAAATGGATCGACAGTTCGATTTCCAAGACGATCAACTGCCCTGAAGATATCGGCTTTGATGCGTTCAAGGATGTCTATATGCAAGCCTGGGATAAGGGTTGCAAAGGCTGCACCACCTACCGTCCGAATGATGTGACCGGCTCGGTCCTGACCGTTTCGGAAAGCGATGACAAAGTGCCGGGAGAAAGCGCAGATGCGCCGCATGAGGTCGATGGTGGAGACGTGATTTACATGTCCGAACCGCTGGACCGTCCGCAGGCGTTGGAAGGGTCCACATACAAGCTGAAGTGGCCCGACAGCGAGCATGCGATTTACCTGACCATCAACGATATCGTCATCGGAGGTCGCCGCCGCCCCTTCGAGGTGTTCATCAATTCGAAGAACATGGAGCATTATGCCTGGACGCTGGCACTGACCCGCATGATCTCGGCCGTTTTCCGTCGCGGTGGGGATGTGTCCTTTGTCGTCGAAGAGCTGAAAGCCGTGTTCGACCCGCGTGGTGGGGCCTGGGTGCAGGGGAAATACATCCCGTCGATATTGGCCGCGATTGGCGGTGTGATCGAGCAGCACATGATCAATATCGGTTTTCTGGAAGGCGAGGGGATGGGTCTGAAATCCGACCCACAGGCACAAGTCGTCAACATGGACGCACCACGCGGCAAAGCCTGCCCATCCTGCGGTCAGTATGACATGGTGATGATCGAGGGTTGCATGACCTGCCGCAGTTGCGGGCATTCCAAGTGTGGTTAGACCGTCGCCTGCCGGATTAACTTGATGTCGTGAACGCGCGCATCAATCTGCAACTTAACCAGTTGCAGATTGAAGTTCTGAACACAAAAGATCGCCATCGCTCCCTGAGGGCGGTGGCTTTTCTGTTTGCGAACCGGACGGCGTCGCCACCATTTGCTTCGAGCTGGGTGATCTGGGAAGCGCACAGATTGCAGCGTATTGATTTTTCTGAGTTGAATCTCGACCCCAACCAACATGCGATCCTGGAAGGAAAGAGCGACCTAAAAATGATCGCTCAGACGTTAAATTCAAAAAACACTATGTAGAAATGCATTTATAGGTATTGTGGTGTTATGAATTCGTTAACCAGAATAACACGAGGGATAGGCGTCGCCTTTAAGGATGGCAGGGTGAAGGGCCTGCTTGCCTTCACTACCGGTATGATCCTGTGGGCATCGGTGTTTTACCATTATGTCGAAGGTTGGAGCTGGCTGGATTCTATCTACTTTTCTGTTGTTACAATCTCCACGGTTGGGTTCGGTGACTTTTCTCCTGAAACCGCGGCGGGGAAGATTTTTACGATGGTGTATATCATTGTTGGCCTCGGTATCTTTGTGACCGCAGCGACCACTGTGGCGGATACGATCCTGTCGCAGGACGATGACAAAAATCAAAAATAAGCAGCGCCAAGTTTAGCCGGTTCTTCTCTGGCGTAGACCGCAATGCGCTTCATGAAATTAAATCGCGGCCGGGCTTCTTAAACTCTTCAACTTGCTAACGTCTTTTGCGGGTTAAAAAATATACATATTACGTTTTTTGAGTATAATGTACACAAAACAAGTTTTTGGAGGGATGGTATGGAAAAGACTCAAGATGCGAAGATTGTCGACCTCGCGATACGGTTGCTCTTTCTCGGATTGTTCCTCTACAGCGCTTTGGTCATGGTGGCCCCGCTTGCCAGTGTGGTCATCTGGGCCACGATCCTGTGCGTCGCGCTTTACCCTGTGTTTGATTGGCTGCAATCCAAGATGGGAGGGCGGAAAAAGCTTGCTGCGACAATCCTGGTTTTATTGGGCCTGGTGTTAACCCTGGGGCCGGTCGCAACGGCTGTATCCGGTGCCGCAGAACTTGGGTCAGATTTTGCCGAGCAGGCCGACAGAGGTGAGTTGAAAATCCCACCGGCACCAGAAGGCCTTAAGGAACTGCCGTTGGTCGGAAACAAAATTTCCGAAGTTTGGGGCATGTTTGAGCGCAATCTGGACGGCGCGTTGGCAAAATACGGTGCGCAAATCCTTGAGATCACCAAGTCGCTTTTTGGTAAGGTTCTGGGGATCGGTATCGGACTACTCGGTCTTGCTTTGTCCGTGTTGATCATGGGGGCCTTGTTCAGCCCCGGACCAACTCTGGTTCAAGGTTTGCAGCGTTTTGCGAACCGTGTTTTCGCTCCGCGTGGCGGCGAATTCATTACACTGGCCGGAGCAACAATCCGAAACGTGACCAAAGGCGTGATCGGCGTGGCGGCCATTCAGGCCGTCGTTGTTTGGATATTGCTGGTTCTCTTTGGGATTTCATCGGCTGCAACGTTGGCATTTATCTGCCTGATACTCTCGATCATTCAGATTGGGCCCGGTTTGGTTCTTTTGCCAGTTATCATCTACGCATGGAGTTCGATGTCCGGGGGTGCGGCTTTGATCTTCACAATATTGGCCATTCCCGTTGCCATAATGGACAGCTTCCTGAGACCAGTGTTCATCTCAAAGGGTCTTGAGACACCCATGCTGGTTATCCTGATCGGTGTTCTCGGAGGCATGATGGCTTACGGTCTGATCGGCATATTTATGGGGCCGGTTCTGTTCGCCGTCTTTTATGAGTTGTTCAAAGTCTGGATCGACTCCCCACCCGCAACTGAAGGTGTTGCGGACGGAGAAGCAAAATGAGGAAGACGATTTGGACAACGCTGGCCGTCATTCTGATCTTTCTGGTCTGGTACCTCGTCGCTGACCGAAAAACACCGTTCACCGGAAACGCCAGGGTAAAGGCCATCGCGACCCAGATCGTACCGCAGGTCACTGGGACAGTGACCGAGGTTCTTGTTGAAAACGGTCAGGTCGTCTCGGCAGGAGATGTTCTGGTTCGGATTGACCCAAGACCTTATGAAATCGACCGCGACAAGGCTGAAGCTGATCTGGAAGCGGCCACACAGGAAGTGGGGGCCTCCTCGGCCGAGGTAAGCGCTGCACAAGCCAAACTGGCCAGGGCGCAAAGTGATCTTGATACGATGCGCATTCAAACCGAGCGCGTGTTTGCGCTTGAAAAGAAAGGGTTGATCGCCGTTTCAAAGGCCGATGACGCTCGCGGGCAGCTTGCAGAATCTGAAGCGAATTTCGAAAATGCCAAAGCGGATTTGGAAAAAGCCAAGCAAAGGCTGGGTGATGACGGTATCGAAAACCCAAAAATTCAGCGCGCTTTGGCGGCTTTGGCAGATGCAGAGCTGAACCTTGAATGGACGGAATTACGTGCCCCGGCGACGGGCGTGATATCCAATCTTTTGATCGCCCCCGGTACATATGCCAGATCCGGTCAGGACCTGTTGACGTTTTTGGATGCAACGGATGTCTGGGTTGAGGCTTACTTTACCGAGAACAACCTTGGCCGCGCTTCGGTGGGATCGCCGGTTGACGTCGTGCTGGACATGCACCCCGGCAAAATTGTTCCGGGCGTGATTGAGAGTTTTAGCGCGGCCGTATCCCTGAGTGGTGGGGATGAGCCGGGACAATTGGCAAGCCCGCCCAGCACCAAAGGCTTTCTGCGTGAACCGGAACGATTTCCGGTGCGGATCGTTCTGCCAGGATATGAGGCCGGAAACGCCGAAGATGATCTTCGCTTCCAACTAAACGGCCAGGCTGATGTGATCATGTATCTGAGCGACAACTCGCTGCTGAATATGGTCGGTCGGACCTACATTCGCTTGGTGTCCATCCTGTCCTATGCGTACTGAGGATCGGAACTCCGTTATCCGGCTTGCACTGGGTGTGACCGGTGTCTTCGCCTTGGGTCTGTTTCTGGGGTGGCCGCTTGCCGTGGTTGGGGCTGTGTTCACCGCCCTGTTCCTTCAGGCACCTGCTGCTTTACCCTTGGCGGCCTTCGCGAAACTGTTCGTCTTTTCGATTGGATTGATGTTCATTTCCTTCCTTCTGTCGTCGGTCTTTGCTCCATATCCTGTTGTGTTTCTCATTCTGGTGGCCATCGGGATTATCCTGTCCTTCATGTGGTCAGTTTCAGGAGCAGGAGTTCTGCCCGGTGTCATCGCCCTGATGGGTGCATTGATGATTCCAAATCTTGTTTTGCAATCACAGGATTTGGCGTTGGTGCTGGTGTTCTGGATACCGTTGAACCTGCTATTTGCAGGTTTCGTATCGACCCTGATGTTTGTGTTGTTACCCGCCGAACCTCAGACTGGCGCTCAGAAGAAAGCCGCGGCGTCTTCGGACTTTGATCCCAATCGGCGGATTGTAAGAATGTCGCTTGTAACGGTGCCGTTTGCCATGGCGTTTTTTATCTCAGGCGCGTCTGCGTTGTTGGTCCTGTTCTTTGTTGCGCTTCTGAGCCAGCAACTTGCTGCAATGCCATCGATGGGCAAAACGGTTGCCAAAGCCATGCTGACAGCAAACCTTCTCGGAGCGGCAATATCCATCATCTGCTATGAGCTAAACGTCATCGCGCCAGTCATTCTGACACCGATCCTGGTATGCCTGTTTTTCTGCCTGTCACTCGGGGCCCTTGGAAAAACTCAGATCCCGCTGGCTGCAGCGGCAGGTTCGGCGTTAACGACGGTGCTTATCGTTTATGGCGGGTCGATTTCTCCGTTTTCGGATGAGGCGGACGTCAAAAGCATCACGCGCGTTTTTCAAGTCGCCAGCGCCGCTTTCTTTGTCATTGCGGCATATGTCGTTGTTGATGAGTTCTGGCCGGAAAGAAAGCAACGCGCAGCTCAGTGACCTTCCGAGGTAAACCGGGTTTACCAAAAGTCCGGCAATTGCTCAGGCGATATTCGCGCAAACGGAACGTAAGCGGATGCAGCGCGGGATCTTGCGAAGTTTACTTTGACTTCTGTTCCAGTCGGTACTGCGTCGGCGTTGTGCCGGTTTGCCCGCGGAAAAACCGGGTGAAATGGGACTTGTCCGAATAGCCGAGCGTTAGTCCAATCTCTGCAATTGTCATCGCACTCTTTTTCAGATGTTCTTTGGCGACATCAACGCGCAGCCGCTTGATCTCGCGGGGCAGCGTTGTGCCTTGCTGCTGAAGCGCTCGGGAAAATCGTTCTGGTGGTATACCCAGCAACCCGGCCACCACTTCTGGCCCTAAATCGGTTTCATCCAACTTGTCGCGCAAGACAGATCGCAATGCAGCGACCACGGTCACTTCTTCCTTTTCCCGAACTGAGGCGACAGGCGCAGCCGATGCATTTGAAACGTGGTTCAGGAACAGCCATTCCACGGGAAAGCTGATTTGCATCCCGGGATCGGTTCCAAGGCCGACCTCGATCCCTTTGTAGTCGAGTGGCAGGCCATTGATGTATCTGCTTTCCCAACGCACTTGCGCGGGGTCCCAGGAACTTCCGACAACGGTTTGCAACAGACGCACGTATATTGCGGCCCCAAAACCTGTGACCTGAATAGGTTGAACCGTTGGTTCCTGTTGTCTCTCGATCCGATAAATCGCTTTGTCGGCTTCTATGACGAGACTGTGCCGCACAGAGTTGGATTCCTGCGGAACAAGCCCAACAAAACGCGCAAAAAATTCGAAAAGCGTTGTTGTCGATTGCAAGGCATCAGCGAACGGAGGCCATCCTTGCAGATCGAATGTTTCCCCTACATTCAGTCCAAGAAATCGATCGCCCGACAGTTCAGAGAAGGCATTCAACAGACCATAGACCAACTCTGAGTGGACATAGACAGAAGGGTCGGACAACAGTTCAGCTTTCAATCCGACCTGATCCAAAGCTGGTTGTGGATTGATCCCTCGGGTGGTGAGAAACTGCAAAAACGGGGCCGCTAAAGCAAGGCGGATAAAGCCTTCGCTGTGTTCTTGAGAGGTTGAGTTGAACGGCAAGCTTGTCACCTTTGGTTGGACCAGCAGTTTTACTCGGTGGCCACTTTAGCCTTCATATTCGAACATCTTAATGCAAAAGTGGCAACCGACCTAAAAGTTTCCACTCTACAGTTATAAAAACATGAATATGAGGAGGGACCTTATGTCTGGCTCACGAATGTCCTTTTACGCGTCAGTGACTGCAGTAGCGGTTTTGACTTTTCCTATGTTTGCGTCGGCTCAGGATCAGGACGAGCCGCAAACGTTGTTCACCAACGTCCATGTCTTTGATGGCGTAAATGAGCAGCGTATCGAAAATGCGAGTGTTCTTGTTGAAGGCAATCTGATCAAGGCGGTTTCCGTCGACGCGATCGATGCACCCAACGCAACTGTCATTGACGGTGGTGGGCGAACGCTGACGCCCGGCTTCATTGAACTTCACGCTCACCTTATGCTGATGGGTCCGACGCTGCCGGCGATGGAGGCCAACACGACATGGGAGGACTTTGCCATTCACGGTGCACGGATGGCCGAGATGTATTTGATGCAGGGTTTCACCACAGTCAGGGATGCGGGTGGCGCCAATGGCGGGCTGCGAAGGGCCATTGATGCAGGGCAAATCGACGGCCCCCGGTACTATCCTTCCGGGGCATTTATTGGAACACGGGGTGGTCATGCAGACTTCGCAAATTTCACTGCTCCACCGGGCGCTGAAACGAACATGAGCCGTCTGAACCTGGCGCAAGAGATCAGCGGTGTCGATGACGTCTATAAGTTTGCGCGCAACAACTTTCGCATGGGCGCCACGCAGTTGAAATTCATGCAATCCGGCGGCGTGGTTTCTGCCTTTGATCCATGGCAATTGCTGGCTGGATCGCCAGAGGAAATCAAAGCAGCCGTGCAAGTCGCAAATGAATATGGCAGCTACGTCATGGCGCATTCTTACCGAAAAGAAGCAATCTTGAATGCGCTGGATGCAGGTGTGATGTCGATCGAACATGGGTTCTCGTTCGATTGTGAAATCGCTGAGGTCATGAACGAAAAGGGGGCATACATCACGACCAACCTAACGGCCTTTGATCCCGGTTTGCTTGATATTCCTGCGGTGGCAAACGTCCCGTCGAGCCTTGCCAAGGCAAAATCTGCCTCGGCCACGTTTGCGGGCTATATCGACAACATGAAGGAATGCCCGGTGAAGCGAGGGTTCCAGACAGACTGTGTAGGGTCGGTGGAGGCGTGCAATATCCAGATTGCCTACGAAAAACACCTGAACAATGAATTTTTCGGCCCGTTCACCTCGTTGGTGACGCTGACATCGACAGGTGGTGAGGTGGTCGCTTTGTCGGGTGACTTTATGAACCCGTATACGGCTGGAAAGCTTGGTGTGATCGAAGCTGGCGCTTATGCCGACATCCTTTTGATTGATGGAAATCCTCTCGAAGACTTCTCTGTCGTTGGGACGGGCGATCAATGGTTCGGTGCGGACCCCAGGCCGGAAAGCCCTGAAACTATCCGCCTGATTATGAAGGATGGCGTGATATACAAAAATACGCTGGACTGATTGATACCGCAGCCGGAGGGTGTTCATGCGCAATTGGTTACGATCCATAATAGTCGCAGGGTTGGTTTGGTGTGCTCCCCCCGCGTTGGCCGCGAATGGGGTTGCGGTGGACTGGGCGGACCTTCCAGACCCATCCGCGCAGGTGTTTGAAGACCCTTATCGAGATCTCAGCCCGGAACAGTTCGACGATGTTCTGTTTGTTGTCCGACTGCGCGGCAGGATGGAGCAGGGCAATGGCAGCGAAGAAGAACGGCAGAAATGGCAAGAACTGCTGGCTGAGACTGAGGATGCTTTGGCCGCAGAGGACATTGATATCGACTGGCTGCTCGATCAGCGAGAGGTCGTGACAGAACGCCGAAGAAAAGCAGCAACGGATGGAAATCCGCAACATAACGGCCAGACCGTCACACTGGCCGGCTTTGCCATTCCAGCCCCAAGTGATCCTGACGGGCGACCTGTGGCCTACTTGGTGCCAGAGCGTGGGATGTGCAGCCACATGCCTCCGCCTCCTCCTAACCAGATGATCCGTGTGCGGTTGAACGACGATTGGGCACCCAGCTATTATCATGAACCGGTAAGACTGACGGGCAGGCTGACAATTGACCCGTCCGTTCAGAGCATGATGGTCGTGGATGGCCTGATGCCCATGAGCGCGACATTCCAACTGGAAACGGACAGTGTTGAAACCCTAGAAACCGAGGCGGACAGGTTGGAGTGGAAACGGCGTGCCGCTGATCGCATCCGCGCGGCGGGTGATCGCAAGACGGGCGGGGCAAGAGCGTCCGAATGATAAAGAACCTGCTTACTGCCTTGGTAATTTCATCTGCTGGCACGGCCTCGGCCCAAGGATTGTCCGGCCCTTCTTCGGTGCAAGCCGAGCTTGAACCCGGCGACGGATTGACCGATCCGCAATACCGTTCAGATTTTCCGCGCAACGTAGCCCCGGGTTGGTTTACGTGGAAAGACCGGCTGGCCGAGGACGGGTTTCGATTCAACATTGATTACTTGGCGCTTGGCCAAACCACAAATGCTGATCTGGGCACCGGTGAAGCGGCCGGTGGAATTGCTCGGTTCTATGGCAGTTGGCAGGCAACCGAGCGTGGTTCTGTGACATTCAAGATCGAGCAGCGACACAGTTATACCGGCGTTGCCCCCCAATTTCTCGGGCTTGATGGTGGTGCCCTCTCTATCACGGGGACAGCGTTCAACGACAACGGTTTGTTACTTACCAACCTGTTTTGGACCCAAAGGGCCGAGAACGGGTCGTGGACGCTGCAAGTTGGGCAGATTGATGTCACGGACTTCGTGGACATCTATGGGTTGGTCAGTCCCTACAGCGGATTCCAGAACCTGTCCTTCAACACCAACCCGACGATCAATACACCCAATCAAGGATTGGGGATCGCGGGTGGGGTTAAGCTAAGCGAAAAACTCTACGCAGTTGCGAGCGTGTCGGACGCGAACGCAGACCCGTCTGACCCAAATTTCGATGTGTTCAGCGACGGCAATCTCTTCAAATCACTCGAACTTGGGTACACTTCCGGCTTTGATCGTATCTATTTCGACAATATCCATTTGACCCTCTGGCATGCGGATGCGGCTGATGATGGCAGCCGAGCGGAAGACTATGGCGCTGCATTTTCTGCGGCATGGTTTGTCGACAATAAGTGGATGCCGTTCTTTCGGGCAGGGGCCTCAAAAGGAACAGCAGCTCTTTACGATCGGTCGATATCTGCCGGTCTGGGATATTACGGTCGCAATACCGATTTGGCTGGTGTTGGCCTGAACTGGGCCGAAGCCAGGGGCATAGACGGGACACAGTTCACGCTTGAAGCTTTCTACCGGTTTTCAATCTCACCGGGATTGCAGATCACACCATCGGTGCAGTTCATTTCCAACCCGCTGCTGAACCCCACTCAGGACAGCATTACGCTGTTCGGCCTAAGAACCCGGGTCGTTTTTTGAAGGGGGTTCATGCGGCGGCAAAACATATCAACTTAGGAGGCTCTGTCATGAAGACCCTGTTGGCCGTAAGCGCCATAGCGATCACTTTTGGTGGCGCGTTACATGCGAGCGAGGAAAGCAAGACGTGGGAGGCGTCAGAAGAGGCGAAGCAGTTTGTGCAGGACACAATTGTCCTCGGCATGTTGGCCAGCCCCTATGGCACTGGCTGGACTGAAGACGAGCAGCTGCACACTTACTTCGCGCGTGCGCGGGAAAACGGTATCACCGGGCATGAGATGACGCTTGCCGCTGCGGATATGTCTTTCGACACCTTTCTTGATCAACATTACCACTTCCGTGCTGCCATGGCCCAGCAACCGGAAAACTATCTCATCGTGAATGAAACCCGTGATATTGAAGCTGCCCACATACAGGGCAAGACGGCGGTGATCTGGAACAGCCAAACGGCCACGATTTTGGACGGCGACCTGAGGAAGATGGCCGTGCTCAAGGACATAGGGATCAAAAGTATGATCCTGGCTTACAATGACATTTTCCGAACTGGTTCTGGGCAGTTGGCGGCCTATAACGGCCGCGACATTGGTCTGACCCCCTGGGGGAAGTCGGTCATCGATGAAATGGTCAGGTTTGGCATCCTCCTGGACCTAAGCCATACGGGCTCGAAAACGGCCAATGACGCCATGGACTACATGGATGAGAACTATCCCGGCGTGCCCTATGTTTACACGCACTCAGTTCCTGCAGGGTTGTACGCGAATGGGCCCAATGCGACGCTAAAAGGGTGTTATCGGGCCATTCCCGACGATGAGGCGCTGCGCGCGGCCAAGTCCGGTGGCTACGTTTCCCCAACGTTCACAGAATGGATGATGGACGGTGTCTGGCCCGAGGATATCTCACCTAAGCAGGCCGCTGATATGATCGACTATTATGTCCAGCTTGTGGGTGTTGACCACGTTGGAATTGCAACGGATGACATGTTCTCGCTTGAACTTGTCGTGCAATGGGCGACCGCAAACGCGAGTATGTACGACGATGGCGGCTATATGATCGATGCGTTCAACAAAGGAGCGACCGGTAACGGCGAACTGGCCAAAATCCTTGCGGCAATTACCGATGACCTTTGGGCCCGTGGCTATTCCAACGAAGACCTTGCAAAGATATATGGCGGTAACAAGATGCGGGTCTACGCGCAGGTATGGGAAGGCAAGCCACCCGAACAGTTTCTGAAGGAATACCCTGAGCGTCTGCTTTTGAGAAAAGAACTTCGAGATGGGTTCTATTCGCGATAGGTTTTCAAGACATGTAACAACGGAGTTAGGCCCCGAGGGGTGTGTCTGTGTCGAAGTTTTTCTGGAACGGATGGTGGGTGATGAGAGACTCGAACTCCCGACATCTTCGGTGTAAACGAAGCGCTCTAACCCAACCCGCACGTGCAACAAGGTGCTGTTTTCCACTGCCGCCACCGACACCCCATTGAAAGATGTCTTGCGTTGCCAGTAGCTTGACGCTCTCACAATCGACAAAGCAATGCAATGCTGCAAGTGTGTTTTGGTTCAACCTAAAAGCTGAATTTCATTAAGAGCAGTAACGCGTTTGCAGCGGAGGCGCAGCGGTCGTCACCTGCCGTGGGGGGTATGGGGGCAATTGGCTACACATTTAAGTAAGATACCCTCCCAAAAAAATGTGCCGCAAATTCTCGTCCGGTCCCAAAGCGGACGTTTTTAAGATCGGTAGCGAATGACCGAGTTGAGCCCAATGCGGACGTTCGGATGCAGTACAAAACCAGATACTGTTGAACTCAAAACACTGAATGTGACTTCAATTAGAGACACGAAGAACGCCACGTTGTTAAGTTCACGAAATTATCCAGTTAGCCTGAAAATTAGACGCTCCTTCTAAAGGCAGCTTCCAACCAAGCCTGAATGACTTGAAAAATCTGATCTATGCGTAAAACTCAAAGCATGAGTGTGTATTTTGATGAAATGTTCAACGGCGATGGATCGCTCAGAGGTCCATACGAAGAGATCGGCCGCTGGTTCAATGCGGAAGACGCATCACGACTGAGGGCGAAACAGCGCGAAGCCGAAGAGGTTTTCAGGCTGACGGGTATAACTTTTAACGTCTACGGCAAAGCCGAGGCCGAGGAACGCCTGATACCGTTTGATATCGTGCCACGAGTCATTTCAACGCGCGAATGGCAGCGGCTGGAACGCGGTATCGAACAGCGGGTGCGGGCAATCAACGCATTTCTACACGACATTTATCACCGTCAGGAAATAGTCCGGGCCGGGCGTGTGCCGGCTGAGATGATTGCCGGAAATGAAGCGTTCCTGCCGCAGATGCTTGGTGTCTCACCGCCCGGTCAGGTTTATACGCACATTGTCGGCGTCGATCTGGTGCGAACCGGCCCAGACGAGTTTTTCGTACTGGAAGACAACGCCCGAACGCCATCCGGGGTCAGCTATATGCTGGAGAACCGGGAGACGATGCTGAAGATGTTCCCTGAGCTTTTTAGCGCGACCAATGTTCGGAATGTTTCTGACTACCCCCGCAATCTACGACGGTCGCTGGCGGCCTGTGCACCGGCTTGCGCAAACGGGGAACCCACTGTCGCGGTTTTAACCCCCGGCATCTATAATTCGGCCTATTACGAACATGCGTTTCTTGCTGATCAGATGGCCGTGGAATTGGTTGAAGGTCACGACCTGCGGGTTGTCGACGGACGCGTCTGCATGCGCACCACCAGAGGCTATACTCCCATCGACGTGCTTTATCGCCGGGTTGATGACGACTTCCTGGATCCGCTGAATTTCAACCCTGATAGCGCATTGGGCGTGCCTGGCATTCTGGACGTTTACCGCGCAGGCGGCATCACAATCGCCAATGCGCCCGGAACGGGTATTGCCGATGACAAGGCGATCTATTCCTACATGCCCGAGATCGTTGAGTTCTACACGGGCGAGAAGCCTCTGCTTCAGAATGTTCCTACCTGGCGGTGCAGTGACCCCGACTCTTTGTCTTATGTACTGGACAATCTTTCCGAGCTTGTTGTGAAAGAAGTGCACGGGTCTGGCGGCTACGGGATGTTGATCGGCCCGACTGCCAGCAAGAAGGAGATTTTGGCTTTCCGCGATAAGCTCAAATCGCGGCCAGCCAACTATATTGCTCAACCGACCTTATCGCTCTCGACGGTGCCGATTTTCGCGCGTTCGGGCCTTGCCCCCAGACATGTCGATTTGCGTCCGTTCGTTTTGGTGTCACCTGAAGGGATCAATATCACACCCGGCGGCCTGACCCGCGTAGCGCTGAAGAAAGGGTCACTGGTCGTGAACTCGAGCCAGGGTGGCGGGACCAAAGACACTTGGGTTCTGGAGGACTGACCATGCTGGGAAAAACTGCTGGTGGGTTGTTCTGGATGTCCCGGTACCTGGAGCGAGCGGAAAACACGGCCAGGCTGCTGGAAACAGGTCAGAGGATGGCGTTGACCCGTACTAAGAACTCCGCCGAAGAATGGGGCTCTGTTCTGAAAACGGCCGGGGTTCTGGACGGGTATCACGCCAAATACGATGACATCTCAAAAGAGAATGCCGTCGATTGGATGCTGCGTGACGCTGACAACCCGTCCTCGATCAAGTCGGTTATCAAGCAAGCACGAGACAACGCGCGCCTCGTTCGAACCGCGCTGACCCACGATGTCTGGAGTGCTGTAAATGCGACTTGGATGCAGATTGATGAGGTCATGAAGCGGCGTGTGAATGAGCGGGACCTGCCAGCGACGCTGGAGCTTATTCGGCAACAGGCGGCTTTGGTCCGTGGTGCCACATTGGGAACAATGCTGCGAAATGACATTTTCGACTTCACCCGCATTGGCACATTTGTCGAGCGGGCCGACAATACCGGGCGCATTCTGGACGTGAAATACTATGTACTTCTGCCCACAGCCTTCTCGGTCGGCTCGTCCTTGGACAACATCCAATGGGAAAGCATCCTCCGGTCCGTCGGCGCAGGCGGGGGGTATCGAATGACCCATGGCGAAAAAACCCGACCGTCAGATATTGCCCGGTTCCTGATCCTGGATCAGCGGATGCCGCGCAGTCTTCACTTCTGCTGCAGAAAGATTCAAGAGAACCTGTCTTACCTGAAGAAGGACTATGGTTTTGCCGGACCGTCATGCGAGGCGTCAAATGCTCTCTACGAAAAATACCTGGACCAGAAGATTTCCGATATCTTTGAATTTGGGCTCCATGAGTACATTCAGGATTTTTTGACGGATCTCGGCAACTTAAGCCGTCAAATCGAGATTGATTACCGGTTCTACGAGTAGCCAAATGAAACTGCACATTCGACACGAGACACGATACGACTTCGACGCGCCGGTTCCCTTCGGGCTGCAGCAACTGAGGAAAACACCAAAGTCATTTCGCAATCAGAGCATAGTGAGTTGGAACACCCAAATCACCGGCGGGCGCAAAGAACTGACATTTGAAGACTACCACCGCAATACGGTGGAATTGATCAGTTTCGAAACCAATACCCAAAACATCTCGTTGATTTCTGAAGGCGTCGTTGAGGTGGAAGACACACACGGCGTTCTCGGGCGTCACGAAGGGTCGACGCCTTTGTGGTTGTTCCAAAGAAGCACACCTCAGACAGCACCAGGGAAAGGGGTCGCCGGTGTAGTTGGTGCATTGCCCAAAGGTGAACCGCTGGAGCAGATGCATGACCTGTCTGAAAGCGTTCGAACTCTGGTCGCGTACGAAATTGGAAGTTCGCAACCGGGCTGGAGCGCAGAGGACGCTCTTAAAGCTGGGTGCGGCGTGTGTCAGGACCATACGCATGTTTTCATTGCTTGCGCACGACAGATCGGAGTGCCAGCGCGCTATGTATCGGGTTACCTGATGATGAACGAAACGGAGCTACAGGACGCAACCCATGCCTGGGCCGAAGTTCATTTGGACGGGCTTGGCTGGGTCGGGTTTGATGTTTCTAACGGGATCTCACCTGACGATCGATACGTACGTGTCGCAACTGGTCTGGACTATGCCCAAGCTGCCCCGGTAATAGGGAACAGATTTGGGACAGCGGGCGAGCAATTGACAGTGCAATTGCAAGTCGCACAGCAGTAACGGAGAGTTTGATGACCTATGCTGTGGGCATGCGGTTGAATTGCGGATTGGTATTCATGTCCGATACGCGCACGAATGCTGGCGTCGACAATGTTTCGACCTTCAACAAGATGTTCAATTGGACAGTCGAAGGTGACCGGTCGATCACGATCCTGACGGCCGGGAACCTCGCGACTACTCAGGCCACAATAAGCCTTCTGGAAGAGCGTACAAAAGCGCCCGCAGATCGTTCGCCATCGATCCTGGAAGCGCCGACAATGTTTCAAGTCGCGCAACTGGTCGCGGCTACACTGAACGACGTCATCGAGGAACATGCCAGATCCGGTCAGCAAGCTGACAGCGCTTTTCACGCGACACTCATTGTTGGAGGTCAGATCAAGGGCGGCCCGTCTCGCCTGTTTTTGATCTACCCTGAAGGCAATTTTATCGAAGCCGGCGACGACACCCCGTTCTTTCAGATTGGTGAGACAAAATATGGTCGCCCTATTTTGGTGCGAGCCTATGATCCGGAAATGAGTTTTTCAGAAACCGTAAAACTCTTGCTCGTCAGTTTTGACTCCACGATTAAGGCCAATCTGTCTGTCGGGGCTCCGCTTGACATGCTTCTCTACGATGAAGACAGCCTTGACGGCGGTACGCGGTCAAGATTCGAAGCTGATGACCAGTACTTTCGCAGTGTTTCCGATGGATGGGGTGACGCGTTGAAATCGGCCTTGGCCAAACTTCCAGAATACAGATTGGGGCGAAAGTCAAACGATTGAGCGTTCGCTTTGTCCGCAGAGTGGTCGTTCGGATGTACTGCAGCGAAGGTCCGCATCGAGCCCAGATCAGACTTAGTGAGTTTTAGTCTTAAGCTAATATCACTCATCCCTGAGGTGAGTACCAGATCGGCGACGTATAGGCCCTTTCTTGTATAGACCGAGGGGCTTAAAGTCTCCTGTGTTTGGTCCATTGGACCCATTTTTTGGAAAACGCTCTGACTGATGCCGAGCAGATGGATTTGCCCCGTTAGGGCGATTGGGAGAAAATCCCGGTGAACACGCAATGGCTAAACTAGAGGGATCAATAGCCTACTTTTTAGTACCTTTGCTTACGGGTCAGCGTGATTTAGTGTTTATTTACTTATGCTTAATTACCACTTTCTCCACTCGCATTGGAGTGAAGGAAGGCCAAGCCGTCTAAGCGACCCGATCAACACTGACCAAGCGAAACCTGTATGCTCAACTGAGGGAGGGGTTTCGCTCAACTGAAGGAGTGGTAACGCTTGTTAGTTCACAAGACGGAGGGTTAGCGCCTGTGTGTTCCAAAGAGGAAGGGTTAATGTCATTTCCAAATGTGTGCGGGACAGAAAGCCAGCCACCGGACAGCCAAAAGGCTAGGGGGGCAGTGTTGTCGCTTGATAGGGAGAAGGGTGGTCAAAAACTGACGCATCGAGAGACTACGACCACCCTGAACAGCATCACGCCGATTTAGACATGTTCGACGGCTGCCAACTTTGCCACGATGTCATCGGCCTGCAGGTGGGTGTAACGCATCAGCATCCGCAAATCCCGATGTCCGCTGATCATTTGGACCTGCACCAACGATAAACCGCTTTCCACAAAGCGGGACACGGCCTCGTGCCGAATATCATGAAATGTAAGGTCAACCACACCTGCACGTTGTCTGAGGCGTTCAAAGGCCAATCGCACAGAGTTACCAGACAGGGGGAAACAACGGTCCTCTCCGCGTGGCAGGCCCATCAATACGGCAACGGCATTCGGGCTGAGAGGCACTGTACGGGCGCGACCGTTTTTTGTTTGCGGCAAGAACACTGTCCGACGCTCAATGCCTACATGCCTCCATTGTATCGACAGCAATTCACCGCGTCGCATCCCGGTCTCCAAAGCCAGCGTCAGCAACGGCTTCATAAAAGGAGACCGAGCTTGGTTCACGGCACCCAACAAAGCCTGCCATTCTCCCTCCTGCAATCGCCTCTCGCGGCGGTTGTCGATCTTGGGTCGCCGGACAGGCTTGACCAGGTTCCCCTGTGGCAGGTTCTGCCCCCAATCCTCGCAGGCGACATCAAGGGCGTGCTGCAGCCAACCCAGTTCCCTCACCACAGTCGCCGCCTTCATGGATTTAATGCGCTGGTCACGATAGTGGACAAAGTCAGCGGATCGCAGCTTGTTGACCTTCCTGTTGGCTAGCTTGGAGTACTTCCGCAGGAACCCATTTATTGCATAGCTTTCATTGTCCGCACACCGTTTCTCGCTAGTGACGTTATCTCGGTATTTTCGCAGCACACTCACCGAGTGTCATCTCGGATGCGCTCACACTGAGGGCTGGGGTAAGCAATCCTCTGTCCGCGCTCAACTCCGTCTCTCGCGCCCACTTCGCCGCATCAGCACGCTTTAGAAAGGACTTAGATCGGGATTGCCCATCCTTCCTAACCGTCGCCTGCCACTTTCCGCTAGGCCGTTTTACGATTGTTGCCATGGCCCATATCTCCTGTTTTGGAGACATCTTTTCTGTCTAAGTGCAGCGGAGGCGCAGCGGACACAGCTTCATACGCATCACAGCTATAGCTGCTAGTCGCGTAAGACTTTGATACAATGTGGGGAAAGGATGGTGGGTGATGAGAGACTCGAACTCCCGACATCTTCGGTGTAAACGAAGCGCTCTACCAACTGAGCTAATCACCCGTGACGCTGCATGTAGCCAAGCCTGAGGGCGGGTGCAAGAGGGTCTGAGTGATTTTCTTGAATTCTATAGTTTGGCCGATCCGTGTTGCCCTGTCCGTCTGGAGTTCCGAACACTGAATAATCCCGTGCTGCCGCAAATCTGAATATTCGCGGTGTGATGATGGTCATGTCTAATCGACGCCTTGACCCTTTTGGACTTTCTGCAACGCAGAGGCACGGAACTCGGTAATTTCTCAAAGGCGCTTGCGTGGGGGCTGTACCCTCCGATATTTCCGAAGGGACTGCAATTTTCTGGTCGGGAGTGTACATGACCCTAACCTTCACCCGCCGTTTCTGGATGGTGGCACTGGTCTTAGGTGTATTGGCGTTGGCGCCAGTCCGCGCCGGGGCCGAAGGTGTTTTGGTTTTTGCAGCGGCGAGTCTGAAGACAGCGCTGGACGAGATTGCTGAAAGCTATGAAACGGAAACGGGGCACCGTGTCACGGTTTCTTACGCGGCATCGTCGGTACTGGCGAGACAAATTCAGCAGGGCGCGCCTGCGGACGTGTTCATCTCGGCGAATCCTGACTGGATGGACATACTGGAGCAGGACGGTTTGATCCGGGCGAATTCACGGGTGGATTTGCTGGGCAATGGTCTGGTTGTGATTGGTGCGACAGGTCGAGAAAGTTGGGGAGAGATCCAACCTGGTCACGACCTAAAGGCTGAATTGAATGGCGGTTTTCTGGCGATGGCCCTGGTTGATGCCGTGCCAGCAGGTATCTACGGCAAAGCCGCGTTGCAAAACCTGAATCAATGGGACGCATTACAGGACCATGTGGCGCAGACCGACAATGTGCGCTCAGCTCTGGCACTTGTGGCGGCAGGGGCTGCGCCCTTGGGTATTGTGTATCGATCAGATGCACAGGTGGAAACACGGGTCAGTGTTTTGGCGACGTTTCCCGACGACCTGCATCCTGAGATCATATATCCAGCGGCCGTCACATCATCTGCACAGGGTAGAGCACAGGCCTTTCTGGATCATTTGCGCGGCGATGCGGCGTTGTCCGTTTTTCAAGAGCAGGGGTTTTCCCTGCCGGGCGGGTGATCCTCGTGGACTGGTTGGGCCCTGCCGAAGTTGAAGCGTTAAAGCTGTCTCTGCGCGTGTCGTTCTGGGCGACGCTGGCGACATTGCCGTTTGGCATATTCGTAGCCTACGCGCTGGCCCGCTGGCGGTTTCCCGGCCGTCAGGTGTTGAATGGTCTGGTGCATTTGCCCCTGATCCTGCCACCTGTCGTCACGGGGTATCTGTTGTTGCTGACATTTGGCATTCAAGGGCCGCTTGGGCGTGTTCTGGCAGAGTTCGGGATCGTTGTCGCGTTTCGCTGGACCGGGGCAGCGCTGGCTGCCGGGATCATGGCATTCCCGTTGATGGTCCGGGCCATACGCTTGTCCATCGAAGCGGTGGATCAAAAGCTGGAACAGGCAGGGGCCACGCTGGGGGCGTCACGCCCGATGGTTTTTCTGACAGTGACCTTGCCGATGATCCTGCCGGGGGTCATTGCCGGTGCAATTCTTGCCTTTGCCAAGGCAATGGGCGAATTCGGGGCCACCATCACGTTTGTGTCTAACATCCCCGGCCAGACCCAAACGCTTCCGTCCGCGGTCTATGCATTCCTGCAGGTGCCGGGCGGGGAGGCGGCGGCAACGCGACTGGTTCTTATCTCAATCGTTATCGCGATGAGCGCGCTTCTTTTGTCAGAATACGTCGGACGGCGCGCTGCTGCACGGGTGGCCGGGTCATGAGCCTTTCCGTTCGGTTGCAACATCGTTTGCCGGATCTCGATCTGGATGTCCGCTTTGAGGCACCGCCCGGAGTGACCGTTTTGTTTGGGCGGTCGGGGTCGGGCAAGACGACCATCGTCAATGCAGTGGCTGGGCTGCTGCGGCCCGAGGCGGGCCGCGTGGCGGTCGAGGATTGGGTTTTGTTCGACACAGATCGCGGACAATGGCTGCCGCCGCACCGTCGGCGTTTGGGGTATATTTTTCAGGAAGGGCGGTTATTTCCCCATCTGACCGTACGGCAAAATCTGGCTTACGGTCGCTGGTTTGCTCCGAAAAGGGCGCAGCGGGAAGATCCTGAGAAGGTCATTGCTATGCTGGGCATTGGCCACCTGCTGGATCGCCGTCCAGCCGGGTTGTCTGGGGGCGAGAAACAACGCGTGGCTATCGGGCGGGCGCTACTGGCAAGTCCCCGCCTTATTCTTGCGGACGAGCCTCTGGCTGCGCTGGACGAAGCGCGGAAAGCGGAAATTCTGCCGTATTTCGAACGTCTCAGGGACGAGGTGTCGGTTCCTATTCTCTATGTAACCCACTCGGCGGCTGAGGTCGCGCGTCTGGCGACCTCGGTTGTTGCGCTTCAAGACGGAAAAGCCGTGCGTCATGGGCCCGCTTCCGAGGTTTTAGCCGATCCTTCGGTGGCCCCCGCAGGGGTGCGCGCAGTTGGGGCCGTTTTGGAAGTTCAGGTCGCGCAGCACCACGCTGACGGGCTGACAGAGTTGAATGCCAACGGCGCACGATTGTTCCTGCCGCGCATTGCGCATGACGTCGGGGCGCAATTGCGCATCCGTATCCCGGCGCAAGAGGTGATCTTGTCTAACCAAAAGCCCGAGGGATTGTCTGCGTTGAACGTGCTCAGCGGTTCGGTGGCCTCGATCCGGTCGGGTGAGGGGCCTGGTGCAATTGTTTCCGTCACAACCCCGGCAGGTAGTGTTCTGGCACGCGTCACACGTCGATCAGTTGCGGCGCTAAACTTGCAGGTGGGCAGCCCATGTCACGCGGTGATCAAGACGGTTGCCTTGGCGCCGCAGGATGTTGGCGGGCGTATCGGGGCGGGCCAGTAAATTCAGGCAAGCGCGCGCGCCTCATGTTCGCGCAGGATCAAACGCGCGGCGCGGCCAAATCCGGTGTGACCCGAGGCTGGCTGGTCCGGAAAGATTGCAGCGAGTTCCCGAAGCGCGTCGGAGGACAGAGTGTAAAGCGCTTCTTCCCCCAGAAACAGGCTTTCAGCTTGCGCCCCTTCCGCATTCAGAATTTCGTGCCGATCCAACAAGATATGCAGGTACTCTACCGCCTCCACAGAGGCATCCACAAAAATGCCCGGCCAGTCGCATAAATGTTTTGCAGCCACCAGCGCCTCGGCAGCGCCAAACAGCAAATCCACCTTTGGCCCTTTCACCAGAATGCGGTGTTGTTGCGAAACCAGAAGGTCCCGGCACGGTGTGTTTGGCCCCAGACTTCCTGCCGAGATTCGAACCGGCTGCATTGCAGGTTCTGTGCATAATCGTTCGGGCGCAAGCACACTGCTTTCAATCCAGCGAATAGGTTGCAGCCCGTGATCTGCGGTTGCCACCTTGTGGCCCACGCGCAGTGTTTCAATGGCCTGCGGGCCGTCCTCGGTTTCGATCAACGTACCGGCGGCAAAGCACACACCTTCGATCCTGATCGTGACAGCCACAGGGTCCGGATCGTTGGAAAACGGCACGGTGAACGGCCCAATCAGCGTGGTGCCCGTTACACTGATGAAGAAGGTATCGAAAACCACCTGCCCGTTGTCCAGACTGTCAAAAAAGGCTGGGTCTACCGTATAGGTCCACTCGCCTGTATTCGGGTCGATCGAAGCGGTGCCGTTGGCGGGCGGCGTTGCAATGGTCCAGGTCTGGGTTGCGGGTGTAAACGTGCCATTGTCCAACGTCGGTTGCCCCATCGCCACGTTGGGTGGGGAACCGGTCACGTCGCCGGTCAATTCGCCTGTGATTGTAACCGAGACCACCTATTCTTCGCCCTGCTGCAACACCTGTTCAAACTCTCGTTTCCGATACAGGCGCATATGAACTTCGCCTGCCTGATCCCGAGTCCACTCGACAATCCGGTTTCGCGTCATGTCGCTGTCCATCCGGTTTGTCCGCACACGCGGATGAGGGATCTCTTGCTTGAGGATATCAACAATCTGGCTCGTCTGTCCAAAAGGGGCGACCAGATCAACGATCCAAAAGGAAGGCCCACCGGTAAAATCCGCTTCCTTCAACGGTTTTTCCTGCACTGCATAGCGGTACTCGGCCTCAGTGCTAAGCCCGGCAAAGGTGACAAAGCCACGGGGAAATCCGTTTTGCCGGAAGATGTGATACTGACCAAGGCGGAACGGCGTCTCGAACGCATACAGCACCTGTGCAAGGGTGCGTTTCTGATGAGTTTTTGTAAGTCCCGCCAGATAGAACATCGCGCCAAGGTCAGCGTATTTCTCGGGCGGGAAATCGAACCAGTCCTTTGGAAAGCTCTTGCTCACAGGATCGCCATTATATGATTAAAACCATAAACTTAGGTCTATTGTACCGTCTCTGCGCAATAAGGGTAGAAAAAATTCCTTGCGCCACCCAGTCACCGTCGAGGCAGGTTTGCACCACTTTACTCAAAGACTGCTGCCGCTATGTTCAAAGTACTCATGATCAATTCTCGGGATATTCAAGTTATGCAATTTGTAAGGATTTTCGCCCCAACTGCGCTTGCTTTGATGCCCGCAATGGCCGACGCGGTAGGCTTCGGGCTGGACATCCGGCCACAATTTCGAACCGAGATTACAGCGCTTCCGGATGGGGTCTATGAGGTCAAAGCTCTTGGATCGTCGGCACCCGTAACTTACTGGTGCGGGATTGGCGACTATGCGATTCGTACACTGGGCGTGCCAAATTCGCAGCGTATCTACATTTGGCGCGCTTACGAAAAGGGCGTCAGAACCGTGCAATTTTCGCTGACCCCACCTCCGGGTGCCGATACCAATCCAGGTTATTCGATCACGGTTAGCCGGGTTGGGGAAAACATGTCGGCGTCGTCGGCACAGAATTACTGCTATGACAATTTCATCATGGATACGTTCTGAGCGTCAGACCCACTTTGCCATCGGCGGCAGGCTCATCAGAACCGCATCCGGGTCATGTCCGGTTTCCAGCCCGAACTTGGTGCCACGGTCGTAGACCAGGTTGTATTCGGCATAAAGGCCGCGATGCACCAGCTGGGTGTTCTTGTCCGCGTTCGAAAAACCCTGAACGCGCCGTTTTTCAACCAATGGCAGGAAGGCAGGCAGGAAGGCACGACCGATGTCCTGAGTCAGGGCAAAGTCGGCCTGCCAGTCACCGGTGCAGTAGTCATCCATGAAAATTCCACCCACGCCTCGTGCACGTTTGCGGTGAGGGATATAGAAATACTCGTCTGCCCAGTCTTTCAGGCGCGGATAATGCGCGACGCCATGCGGATCCAGATGGTATTTTTGGGTGGCGTGGAAATGGCGTGTGTCATCATCATATTCAATGCAGGGGTTCAGGTCCGATCCGCCACCGAACCACCAGGCGTGTGGGGTCCAGAACATGCGTGTGTTCATGTGCACCGCAGGGACATGAGGGTTTTGCATATGCGCCACCAGGCTGATCCCCGAGGCCCAGAAACGGGGATCCTCGGTCATGCCGGGGATGCCCTTGCGCGCCGCCATTGCGTGCTGCGCGCGTTCACCCAATGTGCCGTAGACGGTCGAGATGTTGACGCCAACTTTCTCGAACACGCGACCGCCACGCATCACAGACATCAACCCGCCCCCTGCATCCAAGCCATCCTCAGACTGGCGCTTGGTTTCTTTGACCTCGAACCGACTGGGTTTTGCATCGGAAAACGGTCCAGTGTCGTGGCTGTCTTCAAGGGCTTCAAACGCAGAGACAATATCGTCGCGCAGTTGTCGGAACCAGGCGGAGGCAGTGGATTTTTCTGTATCGAACATGTGTCTTAGTGGGCTGGGGCAGCTACGGGGTCAAGCAATGTACGCCCGCCGTCGATTGTCAGGATCTGACCTGTGATGAAACCGGCTGCATCGGATGCCAGAAACTGCGCGGTTTCAGTCAGCTCTGTTGCCGAAGCGATACGGGCCAGCGGCGTGTGCTTTTCGATATCGTCTCGGAAGTCCCGGTTTTCCTTGAGGGTCGATTGTAGCGATGCGCTCATGACCGAACCCAATGCGATCGAGTTGACCCGAATACGGTTCGGTGCAAGCGCAACTGCAAGAGATCGGGTCATTTGATCCAGCGCCGCAGTCGACACGGAATAGGCCATCAGGTCGGGATGTGTTCGGCGGGCTGCGATGGACGAAAGGTTGATGATCGACCCGGCAAGGTTTTCCTCGTCCCCGTCCGCCTGTTTGATCATGCGTTTCGCAACCAATTGGCTCAGCCGTAGGGCCGGCATCAGGTTCTGGTTCAGCAGGGTGCGCACCGAGTCGTCATCAGGGTCCAATGGGTCCGAAGGGATCACTTGCCGCGCTCCATTGATCAGGATGTCAACCTGATCAAAAGCATCCAAAGTGGCCGATAGCAGGTTTGCTATGGTCAGTTTTTCGCGCAGATCGCCCGCGAAATAACGGATATTTCCGTCTTCTGCCTGTTCGCCCAATTCATCGACCAGGCGCTTTTCGTCCATGTCGGCGAACATGACATTTGCACCTGCATCCGCGAAATGGCGTCCGATGGCCAGCCCGATGCCATTGGCTCCGCCCGTTACGATTGCTGTCTTGCCAGCGATGGAAAAGGACATCCGAATCCTCCTGAATTGGGGGCAGGTTAGCGAGCCTTAACGCCGAGGGCGAGAGGCCTGAAGCACCTTGAACCGGTTGTCTCCGGCAATTTCAGTGACCTGAGCGAAATGTTCGTTCAGTGTGGTCTCGTAGGGCAGGTGGCGATTGGCCACCATCCAAAGGGTTCCGTTGCGGGTTAGATTGCGTGCGGCTGAGACGATAAATCCCTGACCCAGAGCCGGGTCCGCGTTGCGCGAGGTGTGAAACGGGGGGTTCATGACAACGGTGTCGATGGGTTCGGGTGCTGTCCAAGTGACGGCATCTGCCCAATAGAACTGAGCCCTTGGGTCAGAAGCGTTCTTGCGCGCGCATGTCAGAGCGGTCTGATCCGCCTCTACCAGATGCAAAGACTTGACGTCATCGCGCTTCAATACGTCTGCGGACAAAAAACCCCAACCCGCGCCCAGATCAGCCACGCGAGCGCCCAGTTTGGAAGGCAGCGACTTCAACAACATGGCCGAGGCCGGGTCGATCCCATCTGCCGAAAACACCCCCGGCGCTGTATGAAAACCGCCGACCATCTGCGCCGTAGGCGCGGCCCAGTCTTCGAAAGCAGAAGCATCAGCCTGAAACCAGAAAATCTTGCCATGTGCTTTGGACAGGGGGCCCACGACATCAACCCGCTTGCGCACATCTTTCAATATGCTGTCCACCCCATCAGTCTTGGCACCATCGACCACGACAACCCCAGCAGCCCGTGAACACGCCCGCTGGATCATCGCGCGCGCCAGCGCCTTGGCACGTGGCAAAAACACGATAGCGTCCTGACAGGGTGCGTCCGCTTCGGGCACCGTGTCAAAGCCTTGCGCCGCAAAATGATCGTGAAAAGGTTTGAACGGTTGCACCACCTGCGCGTCAGCGGGGAGCGCTGACAGGTTGTGGTCTGGCACCGGGCCGATCACAGTTAGCGGTTGCGACAGCGACAAACCGTTTTGCAATGCAAGTACCAGGCGAGGGGACATGGGCAATTCCGGCAGAGAAAGGAGAGGGCGCGACAGGCGGGGCGCCTTATTCTTCGCGTTCCATGGTGCATTGCAGCGGGTGCTGGTGCCTGCGGGCAAAATCCATCACCTGGCCAACTTTGGTCTCGGCAATCTCATGGCTGAAGACGCCGACAACGGCCACGCCCTTTTTGTGAACGGTCAGCATGATTTCGAACGCTTGGGCGTGGGTCATGCCAAAAAAACGCTCCAGCACGTGCACGACAAATTCCATCGGCGTGTAATCGTCGTTCAGCAACAGCACCTTGTACAGGGGCGGACGCTTGGTTTTTGGGCGCGTCTGCAGCAGGACTGACGCGTCTCCGTCGTCGTCCGGTGTGTCAGACATCATCCAGGTCTTTTCCAGCATCGTGTGTAACTGTCCGATTCAGGCTTGGGGTTTATCTTGGCGCTTATATAACGTGGGCATGGCCGGTGAAAAGAGCAAGCGGACGTAAATAAGATGACGGAAAAACTGACCACAATCGGGTTTGATGCAGATGATACCCTTTGGCACAACGAACGGTTTTTCCAGCTGACGCAGGCCCATTTTGCTGAATTGCTGGCGGATCACGCTGACCGGGATCACCTGATGGAGCGTCTTCTGGCCGCGGAAAAGCGCAACATTCGTCACTATGGGTATGGGATAAAGGGATTCGTTCTGTCGATGATCGAAACCGCCATCGAAGTGACAGAAGATCGTGTTCCGGCCTCGGTTATTCGGCAATTGATCGATGCCGGGCAAGAGATGCTGGCACATCCGATCGAGCTGTTGCCGCATGCCCGTGATGCGATTGAGAGCGTGTCCGACGCGTACCGGGTCATACTCATCACCAAAGGCGACCTGATCGATCAAGAGCGTAAACTGGCCCAATCCGGGCTTGGCGACTTGTTCGATGGGGTCGAGATTGTGTCGGAAAAGACCGCAGAAACTTATCAGACGATTTTCGAATCCCACGGGGATGGTCCGGCGTCTGCGATGATGGTCGGCAATTCCATGCGCTCGGATGTGGTGGCCCCGATTCAGGCCGGATGCTGGGGGGTTTATGTGCCACACGGTCTGGTGTGGGAGGTTGAGCACGCTGACGCCCCGGTTGACAGCCCGCGATTCCGCGAGCTGCGCGATTTGGGCGACTTGGCCGATCTGGTGTGCAGTTTGAGATGATGTTGCCTTTTGGCCGCAGTCCCGGAAAAACCTTGTTGTGCTCTGGCAAAGCGATGCCACAATCGCGCATTTGGTGGGTCTGCGCGATTGGTTTATCTACATATAGCGCTTTGTGGCGCATATGACGAAATCGCGAAAAGCGCAGCTTTCAGTTTCTTTTATGCCCCCCCTGTGTTAGCCTTTAACGCAATAAAATATATTTTGCCGACCGGGAAAACCCGGCGGCGCGAGGCAGACAGAGGCAAAGATCGTGCAGATTCGGCGGACAGTTCCGGCCCGAATGGGCTTATTCCTTATAGCGATGCTATGTGCGCTGGCGTTTGCGCCGCTCAAGCCCATGGCGGCACCCTACGCGGCAATGGTAATTGACGCCCGCACCGGTGAGGTTTTGCATTCGCGCAATGCCGATACGCGGCTGCATCCGGCATCGCTGACCAAGATGATGACGCTTTATATTGCGTTCGAAGCGGTGCGAAACGGTGAGATCACGCTGGATACCCCCGTTCGGATCACCAAGAAAGCTGCGGCTGAGCCGCCGTCCAAGCTGGGCCTGCGGACAGGACAGACGATTGCTTTCCGGTATCTGATCCGAGCGTCTGCGGTGAAATCAGCCAATGACGCGGCAACTGCTATCGGGATCGCCATCAGCGGGTCCGAGGCAGCTTTTGCCCGCCGTATGACCCGCACCGCGAAAGCCATGGGGATGAGCCGTACCACTTTCAAGAACGCGCATGGTCTGACCGAGTCGGGGCATTTGTCCACCGCGCGTGACATGACCACGCTGGGACGGCACCTGCTGTATGATTACCCGCAGTATTATAACCTGTTCTCGCGTCAATCGACACATGCCGGGATCAAGACTGTACCAAATACCAATCGTCGCCTGCTGGCCGCTTACAAAGGTGCAGATGGCATCAAAACCGGGTATACGCGCGCTGCTGGGTTCAACCTGGTGGCGTCAGCCAAGCGCAAAAATGAACGGATCATAGCGACCGTTTTTGGTGGAAAGTCGGGCGCATCGCGCAATGCCAAAGTTGCCGAGCTTTTGGATCTGGGTTTCCGTCGTGCCCCGTCGCGTGCACCTATTCGCAAACCGGCACGCCCGGCTTATGCGGGGAATGCAGGATTGGGCACACAGGTTGCACGCCTGAGTGGGCCTCCCAAAACCAGCCTGCGTCCGGTTGTGCGCCCAAGCGCTTCGACACAGGTTGCAAATGCAGTGGCGGCGACAGCAGATCAGAATCGCGACCGGATCACCAACGGTATCGCAGCGGCAATCGCCCAGGCAGATATCGCGTCGACCACCACGCCTGAACAAGCAACGGGTACACGCCCGGCGCAACGCCCGTCCGATCTGGTGCTGGCCTCAACCGAAACGGCGAAGCAACCCGAGCCCGAGCAGGAAGTTGTCACCCGGCTTTCTTCGTCTGGCGGGCATCTGTGGGGCGTCAATGTGGGGCGTTACACCACACGGTATGAGGCCGAGAAGGTTCTGCTGAAAACCGCTTTGTCAGAAATGACGACGCTGGAGGGCACGCTGCGCAAGGTGAACCAAAGCTCGCGCGGGTTTGACGCAACTTTTCAGGGCATGACCCGCGAGCAGGCCGATCTGGCGTGTCGTCGGTTACAGGCCCGCAATGTGACCTGTTTCATGATCGGACCATCATAAGGTCCGGCAAATACTCTCCTGTTGGGTCTGGGCTGTGGTTCTCCACAGCCCTTTTTTCATGACAACGCAGCACTAAAGGTATGTAAGATTACCGGACGAACTTCGTCACCTCGACGCCGCCGCTGATCAGGCTTTCCCTGACGGAACGGGCGATCTGAACCGCAGTTGGTCCGTCCCCATGCAGACAAATCGTGTCGATGGAGGTCTCTAGCCGTTTGCCGCTTTCCGTTATGATCGCGCCTTCGCGGACCATGTTAAGAATACGTGGACCAGCCACATCAGCGTCATGGATCACGGCACCGGGCAGGCTTCGGTCGACCAAGGTGCCATCGTCATTGTAGGCGCGGTCGGCAAAGATCTCGCCCACCCATTTGCAGCCAAGTTCGCGCACTGCGTCTTCCTGCTTTGTGACCGCAAGCACCATGACAATGATGTCGGGGTCCACATCCAAAGCGCCCTGATAGCAGGCCCGCGCCATATCAATATCGACCGAGCACATATTGGCCAACGCGCCGTGCAGCTTGAGATGCCGAACTTTTGTGCCGACCGCCTTTGCCATGCCCATCGCGGCACCCAGCTGGTACCGGACCAGATTGCGCAACGCGTCATGGGGCACTTTCATGTTCCGGCGACCAAAGCCTTGCAGATCGGGAAAGCCGGGATGCGCACCAATGCCCACATTGTTCTCAGCTGCCAATTGCATTGTCGTAGCCATCACATCCGGGTCGCCTGCGTGAAACCCACAGGCGATGTTGGCAGAGGTGATGATTTTCAACAAGCTTTCGTCATCGCCCATCTTCCAGGGGCCAAAGCTTTCCCCCATATCAGCGTTCAGATCGACGCTTGGCATTGGCATATCTCCTTAATCGGTGGCAGAGATCACTCCGCCGATCAATTGGTAGGACAACAGGTCCGGTATGTCATGCGGGTCACGTACCAGAGGTTCAACCCGCGAAGGCAGGCGCGCAAGATCTGACAGGAAGGCTGTGTGTAACGCGTTGGCCTCTTCCATGCTGACAAATTCGAAATGGATGGAACCGCCCGCAGGTGTCTGTGCCGCACAGGGCATATCGCAGGGCAAAACGGTTGCGATACGAGGATAACCTCCAGTGGTCTGGCACTCTGGCAACAGAATGAACGGATCACCTGTGCCGGTCATTTGAATATCGCCTGGGGTGATTACTTCGGACAATATGTTCAACTGCCCCGATGCCGCGAACCCGTCGCCGTTACTGTCCACTTGCATCCCCATCCGGTTTGCGCGTGCACCGCGTCGGAATGTGGTCGCAGCAAACCGATCCAACGTCGCCTGATCGAACAGCGGTGTTTGAAAGCTGGCCACCACACGCAACGTGCCACCTGAAAACCGATCAGCGGGCTGCAGTTTCAACCCGCTCTTACCCGCATGAGGGCCACAGCTCAGCCTGTCGCCCTGTTGTATCGCTTGACCGATCCGCGCCGTTAAATGCGCCGCCCGCGATCCCAGAAAAACCTCAGACTCTATTCCACCCCCTAAATGAAGATAGCCGTAATTCCCTTTCACAGCGGCCCCGATGACCAGTCTTTGCCCGGCGACCAAATGATGCGACGCATTCCAGGCCACAGGGCTACCATCAACGGTCACCTGCATTGGTGCACCGGTCAAAGCGATGTGCATATCTTGCGCGGCTTCGAATTCGCCTCCCATCCCGGCCATTTCCAGCGCCGCAAGGTCCGGGCTCTGCCCCAGCAACGCAGCCCCTTCATGCAAAGCGAATATGTCGGCAGCGCCAGAGCGGGACAAACCCTGATCCAGATACCCAATGCGCCCCTGATCTTGTATTGTGCATGAGGGGCCGATCCGACGGACAATCA
>NZ_JBQFIU010000001.1:0-1467500 GCF_056535685.1 Ruegeria sp. BG7 | reverse complement strand
GGACGACCAAAACAACCAGGAGGTTGGCTTAGAAGCAGCCATCCTTTAAAGATAGCGTAACAGCTCACTGGTCTAAATAAGTTGTCCTGCGGCGAAGATGTAACGGGGCTCAAGCCATGAGCCGAAGCTTAGGATGCCGTAAGGCATGGTAGCAGAGCGTAGTGTGACATAGAACTCATCCTGTATTGCCGCCGGTTATGTGGTGCGCGTAAGCGCGCTCAAGTAGCCGAATAGGCGGTAGCGCAGGATAGAGTTCTTTCGATGAAGCCGGCGCGTGAGCGATCCGGTGGAGAGATCACTAGTGAGAATGATGACATGAGTAGCGACAAAGAGTGTGAGAGACACTCTCGCCGAAAGTCCAAGGGTTCCTGCTTAAAGCTAATCTGAGCAGGGTAAGCCGGCCCCTAAGCCGAGGCCGAAAGGCGTAGGCGATGGGAACTAGGTTAATATTCCTAGGCCAGGAGGATGTGACGGATCACAGGTGTAGTTCAATCTTATCGGATTGATTGGGCTGCTGAGTGGTTCCTGGAAATAGCCCTCCATCAGACCGTACCCTAAACCGACACAGGTGGACTGGTAGAGCATACCAAGGCGCTTGAGAGAACGATGTTGAAGGAACTCGGCAAAATACCTCCGTAAGTTCGCGAGAAGGAGGCCCGGTTCCTAGGCAACTAGGGGCTGGGGGCACAAACCAGGGGGTGGCGACTGTTTATTAAAAACACAGGGCTCTGCGAAGTCGCAAGACGACGTATAGGGTCTGACGCCTGCCCGGTGCCTGAAGGTTAAAAGGAGAGGTGAGAGCCTTGAATTGAAGCCCAGGTAAACGGCGGCCGTAACTATAACGGTCCTAAGGTAGCGAAATTCCTTGTCGGGTAAGTTCCGACCTGCACGAATGGCGTAACGACTTCCCCGCTGTCTCCAACATCGACTCAGCGAAATTGAATTGCCTGTCAAGATGCAGGCTTCCCGCGGTTAGACGGAAAGACCCCGTGCACCTTTACTACAGCTTCGCACTGGCATCAGGATTGTGATGTGCAGGATAGGTGGTAGGCTTTGAAGCGGAAACGCAAGTATCCGTGGAGCCTCCCTTGAGATACCACCCTTCGCACTCTTGATGTCTAACCGCGGTCCGTTATCCGGATCCGGGACCCTGCGTGGCGGGTAGTTTGACTGGGGCGGTCGCCTCCTAAAGCGTAACGGAGGCGCGCGAAGGTTGGCTCAGAGCGGTCGGAAATCGCTCGTTGAGTGCAATGGCAGAAGCCAGCCTGACTGCAAGACTGACAAGTCGAGCAGAGTCGAAAGACGGCCATAGTGATCCGGTGGTCCCGAGTGGAAGGGCCATCGCTCAACGGATAAAAGGTACGCCGGGGATAACAGGCTGATACTGCCCAAGAGTCCATATCGACGGCAGTGTTTGGCACCTCGATGTCGGCTCATCTCATCCTGGGGCTGGAGCAGGTCCCAAGGGTACGGCTGTTCGCCGTTTAAAGAGGTACGTGAGCTGGGTTTAGAACGTCGTGAGACAGTTCGGTCCCTATCTGCCGTGGGTGTAGGAGACTTGAGAGGAGTTGCCCCTAGTACGAGAGGACCGGGGTGAACGATCCACTGGTGGACCAGTTGTCGTGCCAACGGCAGTGCTGGGTAGCTATGATCGGACAGGATAACCGCTGAAGGCATCTAAGCGGGAAGCCCCCCTCAAAACAAGGTCTCCCTGAGGGCCGTGGAAGACCACCACGTCAATAGGCCGGAGATGTAAGCGCAGTAATGCGTTCAGTTGACCGGTACTAATCGCCCGATAGGCTTGATTTGATCCAGTAACAGAAAGACAAATCAAACCAAAAGCATACACCGACCTTGGTTTGGATAACCGTGTCGCACCAAGCGGCACTGTTGGTTGATAAACACAACCGAGTGGCACCGCGCATTCGCAAGCGAATACGCTGCCTGCCACCCGTCGCTTTCTTGCTCCGCAAGAAAGTCGACATGGGCTTTTCCTCGGTTTGGTGGTCATAGCGCAAGTGAAACACCCGGTCCCATACCGAACCCGGAAGTTAAGCACTGCCGCGCCAATGGTACTTGGGCTTAAGCCCCGGGAGAGTAGGTCACCGCCAAACCTAGAAAAAGCCCAACAATCTCTCTAATACGATCAAACACTTTCCGACCCTGACGCGGGATGGAGCAGCCCGGTAGCTCGTCAGGCTCATAACCTGAAGGTCGTAGGTTCAAATCCTACTCCCGCAACCAGCGTCGGAAAATCCCAACACAGACCAGTCGATCTACAAACAGTCCACTGGACTGTGGGCTTAACGATCAAACCTCCTCAGGTTCAAAACCAAAAGGTCAGAGGTTCAAATAGCGGAAACGTCAACTTTGACATATTTGACCGCCTAGTGATCGCTTTATCAAGATAATCCGAATTGCATCAGCGCTCCGAAAGTTTGTCGATCCACAGCTTAAACAACTGTTTTCCCTTGGTGGTTCTTTTGCACGTTTTACCATCGCATCTTCTTTTTCTTGGGTTAGCGGCGGTCGGTTTCCGTTGCGAATATTCCAATAGACAATCTCACAAAGCGCTTGCTTCGCGCATCTTTTCCTGCTCGCGTGGCGTGGGCGTGTGGTTGAAGCAATAAGCTGTCAGGCAAGCTTCCTTTCCGCCCAGTTCGGCTATGCGTGCTTTCTGGTCCGCGAAGCACAATGTGTTGACGGTTTCCGGGTCGCAAATCTTTCTCAAACGATGTTCGCCTTCCGCTAATGCAGCTATTGTCTGCGGGTCATCTGCTTGCAGAGCCACAAGATCCCGAAGTTCATTAGGATCGTTTGTAAGATCGAAAAGTTGCGGATCATGGCCGACATAGTGAACGTATTTCCAACGCTGCCACCGTATCATGAATGTCCCGGTGGTTGACCCACCATCATGGTATTCGCTCAGGATCGTGCGGTCGGGATTGTCTGCTTCAAGAGCCAGTTCGCGCAGAGAAATACCTGGCAAATCACGGCTTGTTTCGTCATGGGATACACCTGTGACGTCTACCGCAGTCGCGGCCAGGTCCACCAGTGAAGCTCCAGTGGTCACCTTGCGCCTTTTAGGAACGCCAGGCCCTGCGAGGATCATGGGCACACCGGCGGATTGTTCGTACATCACCTGTTTTGTCCAAAATCCCTGATCACCCATCATGTCCCCATGGTCCGAGACATAAACCACAACTGTGTCGTCTGCCTGACCACTTTTTTCCAGAGCGCTCAGAATGCGGCCGACGCAATCATCCATGAAACTCGTAAGGCCATAGTAGGCGGCTTTCGCTTCACGCATTTTTTGCTCATCAAAGTACTTCTCGTAATCGAAGAACTCAGCGACATTGCGCAATTCGGTGTGCTCTGGCCGGAAGCGATCCTCATAGCCTACCGGCAAGTCGATTTGTGCCGGGTAATACATGGTATAATACTCTTCCGGGCACGTGAGCGGGTAATGGGGGCTGACCAGTGACACGAACGCGGCCCAAGGTTGATCCGAGCCTGTTTGTTTGTGCAGCCACGCTTCGGCAGCTTTCGTGATCTCTCGGTCGTAGTCGGTATAAGCGCTGTTTCCAACACCAACGTCGGCGGCCAATTCGGCCGCCGCATCATAAGGTTGAGGGGTTTCGCGAAGGAGGCCGATGGGCCATCCGACGCCGCCCACGACGTGCATTGGCAGGATTTCTTCAGAGAATCCGTTGTCGTCCTTGGTCGACCGAAAGTGAAGCTTGCCGATAGACACAGTTTGAATTCCCCGATCGCGTAAATGACGCATCCAGCTTCGGATCCGTCCATCATAGGGCGAGGCGCTATCCCAGTGTCGGGTCTTGTGAACGTGATCACCGGTTGCAATCGCGGCGCGGGTTGGCACACACATGGGCGATGGCGTGTAGGCATTGGTAAAAAGCGTACCTCGAGCAGCCAATGCGTCCAGGTTTGGCGTCTTGACGATTGGGTGCCCCATGCATCCCATCGCGTCCTTGCGATGCTCGTCAGAGATGATGATCAGAATGTTTGATCTTTCGCGACGCTGTGTTTTGTCTGCCTCGTTGGATTGATCGCTCATGGGGCTGCCCCTTCCTGCAACGTCTCACACCGGACGGTCGTTCAAAACGTCAATTCGGTCAAGGTTAGCCCACTGCTGCCGACTGTTGCGTAGACGAGGGTAGCTCTGAGCGCACTCAAAGAATGAACAGCGGAGTTTGCCAATGTTTCTGCAGTACTAGCCATTTCTCATATCTCGACGCAATTGCTACACTGATGACCCAAGCCCACATAGTCGATATGGGCTTGGATTGTACGCTGGAACCCCGGAGTGGTTTAGGTCCGCTATTCCTGTTTCCCGACAAACTCGGCCAGTTGGCTGTTGAATGCCTCCGCCCGTTCGATGTTGACCAAATGACCGGTTGCTGGAAAGCGATGCCATCTGACATCGGAAAGGACGTCGTTGAGAAAGGCATTTGTTTCGCCGACCAGATAGTAGTCGTCATCACCGGTCACGAGCATAACGGGTTTGTCGAACGCTTTTAGCCGGGCCACGTCGTCAAACAATGAGCGCCGGTTCCAATGCAGTGTGGACAGCACATGCACCGCCCCTTCGGGGGACTGATCGCGCAGGTTTGCGGCATATGTTGACCATCCTTCGGGGTCATCTTTCTGAAAACTCTGATAGGCGGTGTCATCCTCCAGCACAGCAACGGCTCCATCACCGCCCCGGTCTTCGCGCAGTTGGAGTTCGTGCCCGACCCAGGTTTTCCGATAGTTTTCCCGTTCGTCCGCGTCCCGGGGTCCCGAGCTGTTGCCTACCAGCGTCACGCTGAGTACGCGATCGGGATGGTTCAGCGAAAAGTCCAGACTGGTGAAGCTGCCCATTGACGTTCCGACAAGATGCGCGGCTTCTATGTTAAGATGATCGAGCAGGGCCAACAGATCGCCGGTCGATTGCTCTTGCCCATATTGGGAACGGTTCGAAGGGATATCAGACGGAAGAAACCCGCGCGCCGAAAATGTGATGCAGCAAAATGACCGCGACAGCTCTGATATCTGTCGATACCAGCTGCGATAGTCGCCACCGAATTCGTGAACAAACACAATCGGGTCGCCTTTTCCGGTCACCTCGTGATAAAGCGTTGTGCCGTCTGGCGTTTGAAGCACGGGCATTCGAATAGTCCTGTTTTGGTCCGAGGGTTTTGAGTTCAGCGTGTCAAAGATGCGATGGCTGCATCGTCATATCCCAGTTCTGACAGAACTTCGCTTGTATGTTGCCCCAGGCGGGGTGCCGGGTTTTCCTGAAGGCCGCGATCAGCAATGGGGTTGCGCGCAAAACGCATATCTTTCCCTTCAGAGCTTACGGTGGAAAAGGCGGCGTATTCTTCTGCGATAGGATTGTCTGCAATTGTTTGGATGTTCTCGACCACCGAGCACGGAATGCTGTTGTCGATCAAAATCTGTATCCAATGAGATGCCGTATGCTGCTTCAGATGCGCGCCCAAGACCTGATCCAAGGCGTCGCGATTGGCCAGCCGGGCCTCATCCCCCTGAAAACGAGGGTCATCCAGCAGGTCAAGATACCCGATGGCCTCGCAGAACCGGGGCCAGTCCTTGTCGCTGCCCAGACCTATGACGATATCCCGGTCCGCTGTCGGATAGGGCTCAAAAGGGGTCATCGACGGGTGGCGTGAGCCGATGGGATTTGGAACGATCCCGGCATTGAGATAGCGTGCAAACGCGTTTTCCAGGCAGACCCACTGACAGGCCAGCATGGACACGTCCAGATGGCTGGTGTCTTGAACCCCATTTGCGTCGCGCTCATACAGACGTTGCAGAATGCCGATGGTGGTGAACAGCGCGGCCGAGATGTCGCCTATCGAAAAGCCGACGCGGGTGGGGTCACCGTCCAACTCTCCGTTTATGCTCATCATGCCGCTCATTGCCTGGACCACGATGTCATAGGCAGGGCGGTGCGAAAGGCTTCCGGTTTGCCCAAAGCCGCTGATCGAGGCCGAGATCAGGCGCGGGTTGATCCGTTTCAGATCGGCGTCGCTGCATCCCAACCGGTCGCGCACACCGGGCCGCATGTTCTCGACAAACACATCTGCCGTGGCCAGCAGCTTGTGCAGGGCTTCTTTGCCCTGTTCCGTCTTCAGGTCCAGAACGACCGAGCGCTTGTTGCGGTTCAGGGACGCAAAATAGAGGCTGATGTCATTCTCGAACGGCGGAGTTGTGCGGGCAATGTCGCCAGCCGGGTTTTCCACCTTGATGACGTCGGCGCCCAGGCTGGCCATCAACCACGTGCAGAACGGCCCGGACAGGACGGATGTCATGTCGACAATTCGGATACCTTTCATCAAGAACTCCTTCCGAGCATGGATTTTAGGGTTTTCAGATGCCCGTCGGCAGAGGCTATGGCTGGGGCGCACAATGCTTGGCAGGTGTCTGCTAAATCCTCTTGCGTCACCATTCGGTCGACCAGACCCCACATGGCTGCATCTTCTGCGTTGACGGCATCGCCCCCCAAAAGGATCGCTGCGCTCCGACCCGGGCCAATTAGCGCTTGTAGCCTGTTTACATCGTATTGACCGGGCAAAACATTGTTCTTGAGCACCGGGTAGGAAAACCGTGTTTCGGTCACACAAACCCGGATGTCGCACGCAAGGGCCAGGGTCATACCCCCGCCGATGCAAGGTCCGTTAATGGCAGCCAGGGTCAGCACCGGGATAGCTCTGAGCGCTTGGGCCATTTCGTCCCAGGGGTCTGGGCCGTTCACGTGGGTTGAAAGTGTGTTGAGATCCGCACCAGCGCAGAAAACGCGCCCGCCCGCGCCAGTAATAATCACGGCACGCAGCCCTGTGTCACTGGCGGCTTCAAGGAAGATGTCACGCAGAGAGACCAGCATCGAGTGTGTCAGTGAGTTAGCCTTCACTGGTCTGTTGATTGTAACAGTCAGACAGGCACCTTCGCGTTGGGTTTGGACTAGGTCGTTGTCACTCATGACCGGAACTCCGGCACGCTTCGATCCAGCATACGCATCAGTGCTGGCCACTGGACGCCCCCATGTGGTCCGTTTTGCGGCGCGCCCCAGTCGTGCAAGGCATCCATCGCATCGTCTGTGATCGTGATCGGCTTGTCCGTCGCACTCAGAATATCGACCTGAATTTTGCAGGCCATCTCAAGGTAGTAGTGATAAATGAAGGCTTCTGCCGCCGTGCGTCCGACCACCAATAGCCCGTGGTTCTGTAACAACATGGCAAAGTTGTTGCCAAGGTCGCGCGCCAACAGGGCACCTTCGTCCTCAACTGCTGTAGAGTCCTGATAGGGATGGCTCGACAGTGTGCCTAATACAAACCCTGCATGTTGGGACAAGGCCAACAGCCCATTGGGCATGGCCGAAACGGCAACGCCAGCACGCGTGTGGCTGTGGATCACGTAATTCACGTCAGGCCGGGCCAACAGGATGCCCGAGTGGATGATGTGTCCGGCCAGATTGACGATCTTACCGCTGTCCGGCCCGTCATCGACGGCCTGCCCGTCGAACGACATGCGGGTCAGGGTCGAAGCCGTGATTTCGTCGAACATCAAATCATGAGAGTTCAACAGGTAATGGTCAGGGTCTTCTGGCAGACGCGCCGAGATATGGGTCGATGTCAGGTCGGTCCAGCCGTAATGATGAGCAAGGCGATAAAGCGCGGCCAAGTCCTGACGGATCACGTTACTCATCACGTCTCTCCCAGCGCTTCGCGGTACAAATTGTGGAAATGTCGTAGTCCGACCTCACTCATCGCGCCGCAGCCGTCACCGATAACATAAGGCCCCGGCTCGAACGCGCGGCTTTGCATGCCTTTCTGGATTTTCGACACAACCACTTCGTCTTCGGCCCCGGTTGTTTCCTTGTGCTTGTGCATCAATGCGATCACATCCTCGTCCGCGATGTTGCCGCTCGAGAACCATCGATAGCGATAGATCGTCTTGTTCCAGGCCACAGGCAAAAACTGACGGATCGTAAAGTACCCTCCGGGGTAACAGCACATCGATACATTGGGAAAGATCCAATAAGCACCATAATCATCTGCGCGTGGGCTGGCATTCAGATCATAGTCATACTGCTTTTCGTTCTTCGTCTGTGCCTTGCCATCATGCCAGATTGTCTTGCCATGCGGGACCGTAGTGTATCCATCCATCTCAAGAACGCCATGGGTCAGCGAGCTCGCGTGCACGGTCGGGCAATGGTAGCATTCGTTGTAGTTTTCGACCGTAAGCTTCCAGTTGCTATCGTGCGTGATCTCGGTTTCGCAAACGAATTTCAGCTGGCCGGGGTCGGCGTGAAAGCTCAGCAGGTTCTGGCGGTATTCTTCTAGATCGGGGCCCATGGGTTCGGCATTTTCGTCCAGATTGACAAAGATAAATCCGCAAAACTCTTCGACCCGGATTTTACGCAGATTGATTTGGTCGCAGCTTAGGCCATCACTTTCGACCGAGCCGGGTGCGCGGCGCAGTCGGCCGTTAATTTCATACGTCCACGCATGATAAGGGCAGACCAAAACCCTCTTGCCCTTGCCTGTCCCTTCGACCAGAGGGTGACCACGGTGGCGACAGATATTGTAGTACGCATTGATACCACCATCCTGCGCGCGAATGATAAAGATGTCCTCATCCACAATGGCAAAGGTCTTGAAATCGCCCGGATCGGCAATTTCGGACACATGGCATACGCATTGCCAGCTTCGGAAGAAGATTTTTTCCTTATCAACCTCGAACCAGTCCGGCTGAGTGTAATATTTGGCCTGCAAAGGCAAATCTCGTGGCATCTGGGGTCTCTCCTGGCTGGCTTGCCCAAGTGGCGCCGCATCGCGGGGATGTTGTTCAGCATTAGCCTGCATTGCACTGATCCCTTTGCACAGATATAGAATCTTTACATCTAGGATAACTTCAGATTGCCCTCATGACCCAAAACACCGTTGACGTTCCACCGCTCGGGGCGGTTCGTGTCTTTTGGATTGCCGCGCGGTATGGAAACTTCAAACGCGCAGCGACAGAGCTGGGCGTGACGCCCACAGCCGTGAGTTCGCAGATCAAATCGCTCGAGGCTCATCTGGGCTGTCCCCTGTTCGAACGCCACGCGCAGTCGGTTGTTTTGAACGAAGCAGGGCAGCAGTTTTCCGAAGCCTGCGAGGCGGTATTTGCGCGGCTTGACCGGGCCGTGCAGGACGTACGCCAGACAGCGAATAGATCGTCTATAACGGTTGGCGTCGGCGCGCTGATCGGGTCGCAATGGTTATCCCGCCGCCTGTTCAGCTTTTGGCAACGCTTTCCCGAAACGGGCCTGCATCTTCAGTATTCCCCGGGCGGGGTGGAGTTTTCGGACGGTCAGACCGACATGATGCTGGCATGGGGGGACGGAGATTGGCCGAGATTGACATCGGAACCGCTGCTGCGATTTCCAACGTCGCCCGTCATCAGCCCAACTCTGATCGCCGAGAGTGCGCGCCCTTTGAAGCCTGCGGATCTGCTGCGCCTACCTCTGTTGCACTGGAAGGATCAAGTCGACTGGCTGGAGTGGTTCGATGCACACGGGGTGGAAACCGGCGACCACCTTCCCGGTGTGATTATAGACGATTCGAGTGTTCTGCTCCGGGCGGTGTTGTCGGGTCAGGGTGTATCACTTGGGTTATTGCCGTTGATTGAAGTCGAATTGCAATCCGGCCAGTTGATCCGACCGTTCGACAACGATTTTGCGCCTTCAAGATCCTACCATCTGGTTTACCCATCCGATGCAATTGAACAGCCGCAGCTAAAAGCTTTTCGGGATTGGATTGTGCAAGAAGCGGGCCAGAACGGTTGATGTTCGGTGCTGAGGTGATAACTTGCAGCCCTTAGGTCAGGTCGCTGGAAAGAATGAACGTGCTACACGCGTCTGCCAATGCTTTGAAGCGGGGCTTTTCCTTGACATACAAATAGACCTGTCGCCTGTCGGGTAGATCGGACAACGTGCGAAAGGCCATGCTTTCAGGGATAATGCGAGCAACGGTTTGGGGAAGGATGGTGATCCACTTTCCAGTTGCCACCATTGCTATCAGGGACTGGGTGTTGTGAATCGTAACGTTGGTCCCTTCCAGCGCTTCAACATATTCCTGTGCCTCAATGAGATCACACAGGGCATTTCGAACAAATGTGGGTGTTACCACCTCATCCACGGTCGGCGGATCGGCCATTTTATTCAGCGGATGGTCAGCCGTACAGACCAGACCGAATTGATCTTCGAAAAAGGGATAGGCTTTGACGCCCTTGACTGGATGAAAGCCAGACGCAATTCCAATGTCGGCTTTCCCGTCTGCAAGCGCGTCCAGAACCTGTCGCGTATCAGCATCCCGAAGCTCAACTTTAACGCCAGGAAAACATTGTGTCATGTGTTCAAGCACGGACGGGAAAATCAACGCGGCGACCGAGGGGACGGACGCTATTCGGATCAACCCATTGGCAGCGTGGGCCGCAGCTTCGATGGATTGCACTGTCTCATCAAACTGGCGCACCTGTTTGAGGGATAACTCAAACACCTGCTCACCCAAAGCGGACAGATGGTTTTTACGTTCGCCGACAAACAGCTTTTTCCCCAGGTGATCTTCAAATTGCTTAAGGGTCATCGAGACAGCGGATTGGGTACGTCCCAGCCGGTCGGCAGCCTCCGACAGGTTGCCGGTTTGTGCGACAACGCAAAAGCAACGCAGCATTTCAATCTTGATTGTCAAATTTCAGTTTTCCTGAAGTTTGGTAAATTTATTTGAATTTGACTGATATGGCCCCAAAAGTCCATTCTCGGGCAAACTTTCTTGAACTTGAGGCCCGTCGTGACCAACCTGAATCTCATCGCTGGCGAATGGCTTGCCGGTGAAAGTGAAATCGAAAACCGCAATCCGTCTGATCTGAGCGACCTGATCGGCCATTTCGCACAAGCCAGTGCGGATCAGCTTGAGGCGACACTGGACCAGGCGCGCATCGCGCAAGCCGAATGGGCCGCTTATGGGCTGGAACGCAAGCAGGCCGTGTTGATGAACATTGGCAACGAACTGATGGCCCGCGCCGAAGAGCTGGGCACTTTGCTCAGCCGTGAAGAAGGTAAACCCTTTGCAGAAGGGAAGGGCGAGGTCTATCGCGCCGGTCAGTTCTTTACCTATTATGCAGCTGAATGCCTGCGTCAGATCGGCGAGAACGCGGATTCCGTACGTCCTGATATCGAGATTGACGTGCGCCGCGAGGCGGTTGGCGTTGTGGCCGTTATCAGCCCGTGGAACTTCCCGACCGCGACGGCTTCGTGGAAAATCGCGCCGGCGCTCTGCTATGGCAATGCGGTAGTCTGGAAACCCGCCAACATCACGCCTGCCTCTGCCGTGGCCCTGACCGAGATCATCAACCGTCAGGATATTCCCAAGGGCCTGTTTAGTCTTGTCATGGGCTCGGGTCGATCCATTGGGCAACGGCTGGCGGAAAGCCCGAAGGTGAACGCCATCTCGTTCACCGGATCGGTGCCGGTGGGCAAGGGCATTGCAGCAGCTGCCATCCAGAACCTGACCAAGGTGCAGATGGAGATGGGTTCGAAAAATGCGCTGGCCGTGATGGACGACGCCGACCTCGACCTTGCCGTTTCGTTGGCATTGGGTGGCGCATTTGGGGGAACCGGTCAGAAATGTACCGCCTCATCGCGGCTGGTGGTTCATGCTGCTGTGCATGACGCGTTTGTCGAGAAACTGGTCTCTGGTGCTCAGGCGATGAAAGTCGGTCACGCGCTGGAAGAGGGGACTCAGATGGGCCCTGTCGTCAGCGCGCAGCAACTGGCCGAGAACCTGGCCTATGTCGATCTGGGCAAATCTGAAGGGGCTGAACTGGCTTGCGGTGGACAGCGTTTGGAGATGCCGCATGATGGGTATTACATGAGCCCCGGCGTGTTCCTGAACACCACCAACGACATGCGCATCAACCGGGAAGAGATGTTCGCGCCATTGACCTCGGTCATCAAGGTCGACAGCTATGATGAGGCTTTGGCAACGGTCAACGATACCTATTTCGGTCTGACCTCGGGCATCGTCACGCAAAATCTGGCCCGCGCCACACATTTCCGGCGCAATGCACGCACCGGGGTTGTGACGGTAAACCTGCCCACAGCGGGCACGGATTATCATGTACCCTTTGGCGGGTGTGGTGACAGCTCTTATGGCCCACGTGAACAGGGCAAGGCTGCGGCCGAGTTCTACACGACGGTCAAAACCGCATATATCAGCGCCGGAAAGCCGATCTGATGCGGATCGACGGGCTGCAATACGCCAACTGGTCCGAAAAGATCTTTCGGCAATTGCGCGAAGGGGGCGTGGACGCGATCCACGTCACCATCGCCTATCACGAGAATTTCCGCGAGACGGTTCTGAACTTTGAGAAATGGAACCGCTGGTTCGAACAATACCCGGACCTGATCATGAAGGGTCAATGGGCCAGCGACATTGACACGGCGCGGGAAACCGGGCGCACAGCAGTGTTCTTTGGGTTTCAGAACCCATCGCCCATCGAAGATGACATCGGCTTGGTCGAAATCGTGCATACACTGGGCGCGCGATTCATGCAGCTGACCTACAACAACCAATCGCTTTTGGCGACAGGCTGCTACGAGGCCGAAGACACTGGGATCACCCGCATGGGGCGTCAGGTGATCAAGGAAATGAACCGGGTCGGGCTTGTCGTTGACATGAGCCATTCAGCCGACCGGTCCACGATCGAGGCGGCCGAGCTGTCCGAGCGTCCGATTACGATCACCCACGCTAACCCGTTTGATTGGGCCCCGGCCCTGCGTAACAAACGCTACGAAGTGATACGTGCGGTGACTGAAAACGGTGGGATGTTGGGGTTTTCGGTCTATCCTCATCACCTGAAGGACAAGTCGGACTGCACTCTTGAAAGCTTCTGCGAGATGATTGCGCGGACGGCTGAGAAATACGGAGCGGAACATCTGGGGATCGGTACGGATCTGTGTCAGGATCAGCCCGACAGCGTTGTCGAATGGATGCGGGTTGGCCGTTGGTCGAAGCAGATCGACTATGGCGAGGGGTCGGCAAGTAACCCCGGATTCCCCCCGATGCCGTCCTGGTTTCAGGACAATCGGGACTTTGGAAACATCGAATCCGGGTTGCGAGCGACCGGTCTGAACGATGAAGAAGTGGCCGGTATCATGGGTGAAAACTGGTACAGGTTCTTTGCCGAGAACTTCGGGCCTCAAGGGTAGATGAATGGAAAAACTGACGCAGACACAGATCGAAAGACGAGACCCGGCCACAGTTATGCGGCTGTCGCGGTTGGGTTCTTTGCATCAGTGTCGGCTGAGTTTCATGCGGCAATTGACCCGCCGAATGGCGCGGGAAAACTGGTCGTTCACACGGCCTGTCTTTGACATTGACGCCAATGGTGTTGGTCGGGCGGTCTATACCGCTCAAGGGCCGGATCGGACTTATTCGCTGGTGGCCTTTGCTCATGACTTGCCACCGGAACAACGGTCGGATCGGGTGATTGCCGAAGCGTGGGATGCCACCTTTGCTTTGTTCGACGGCATCCCGACCGAGGCCGACATTGACCGCCTTTCCCAAAACGTACCCCTGCAAGAGGCCGGGCGGGTGAGCGAAAGCGAGCTGTCCTTGTCTCGTGCCAATCGCTCGGTCCGCCTTTGGGACCATGTTGTGAAATCCTTGGCCGCAGGCCAGCAGCCGGATGTAGAGCAGATCTATCAAGTTGGGTACCTGATGCGGACAACTGCTGTATATGGCTCGGGCAAATTTGGCGCGGCGGATCGGGAAAAAGTTGCTGACCGGCCCGAGACGCAGGCCCCGTTTCAGGTCGAGATGCTATCGGTCTTTCTGACCCGAGCGTTTGTGCGGGATCTGGTGCAACACATGGCGAATGTCCAAGGCGGCGATAAAGCGGCGACTTTGGACCCAGAAATTTCCCGCTGGCTGGGGATTGGTAACTCCACCGGGCTTGGCATGGCACCGTTCATCGTCAACCACCCGGTTCTGTTCAACAACTGGATCATGGTACGGGAAGAAGCGATTGCGCGGGTTCGGTCTGCGGAAGTTGCCAGCGACGCCGAGATCGCGCGGTTCCGCGAAGTTTTCGAACGCAGCCGACTGTCGGTTTCGTGGTGGCGATCTGAACATCAGATACAGGTCAAAAAGCTCGAGGCGTTGAAGGCCGACCTGTTGTTGATCTCCGAGTATCTGAGCCAAGATGATTTGACCGCAGATCGACCGTGGAATCGACTGGTGGACTGGTCAGAAACCGCGCTTAGCGAGGAAGGTCAGGAGTTGCTGGCGTCGCTGATCCTGGAGCCTTATGGCGATTTGGTGGACGGGCTGGCTTCGTGCATGGCAGATACCCGCTCGCAGGCGTTTGTGATAGATGGAACCATGCCTATCGGGGCAGTCCGTGATCTTATCCGGGAAACATATGCCTGGGCTTTGGATCTGGATTGGGACGTCCGCGAGAATTGCGCGCGGGCGTGGTATGTTTCTGAAGAAAAGCTGGAACCCCGCATGGGGGAACGGTTTGATGAACCCATTTCTGACTATGAACAACCTCTGGCCCCGGCGCGGGATGCAGCGGCTGCCTATGACGCGCTGGGCGGGTGGGAAGACACCAAGCCCGTGGCCGAATTTCTGCTGCGCCACCCGGAACATCGCCACACGATCCGGCGCGTTCAAATGACCCCATCCGCACCCTATGGCGAAATCCGGGATAACACGATTGGGTCAAAGGTGCTGCCTATCGACATGCTGCGTGCAAAGCTGTCATTCTTTGGGGCAACCCATTTTGACCCCCGTTCGGATCGATGGGTGCGAATCTGCATGTATTCCGGTGCGCCGTACCCGGAGGAGCTGACTTCTGAAAACGCGGATCTTTGGGTATACCCGCAGGAACCAACATGAATTTTTCGCTCAACGAGATGGAAGCAACCGCAAAACGGGCCACCCGTGGCGCGGGCTATTCCTGGGGCCAGGCCGAGGAGGCGTCGAAGGCGGCCCGCTGGCTGTGCGTGCAGGGGCTGGACGGGGCGGGGATTTTGTCCTTGTTGTTGGAGCAGGGGCTGGCTTCGGATCCGGCAGCGCATCGCCCTGGGCAGATTAATTGCCTCTGGCAAGGCAAAGAAGCGTTGTGTCCCTTGTCTGCGGGGCCTTTGTTGTCTGATGCGGCCCACTTTCTGAAAACGGGCCCAATTGAGATGCGGAACGTCGCAGTGCCCGCCTTGATGCTGCCGTTTGCGCGTCATGCCGCGCGCATTTTGAATGAAGCGCTGACGATTGAGATCGACACGGTTCAGGGTGTCGTGGGCGAGGATTGGCTCATGGCCCCGGACAGTTTGCCAAAAACGGCCCACACGGTCGTGGTTTCCCGAGGCGGTGCGCCGATCACAACACGTGAACAAGAGACGCGCGCCTATCCTGACCCACAGGATTGGGACACACTGAACCGCTTTGCCCACCGCACCTATGCCCCCGCAACCGAGGAATCCCGCCTGCTGGGTGCAGGGTCCGGGCTTTCTGACAATGATTGAAGAGACGCCAAAGTGACCGATACACAAACCCTGACCCTTGCTGAGATCGAAGACCTGTCTTTCCGCGCGCTCGTAGCGGCTGGCACATCCGAAGAAAATGCCCGCCCGCTGGCGCAGGCCACAGCGGCAACCGAGGCCGATGGCGTTGCAAGTCACGGGCTCGCCTATATCCCGATCTATTGCGAGCATGTGCAATGCGGCAAGGTCGATGGTTTAGCGGTTCCCGTTCTGTCACGCCCCAAACCCGGTGTCGTGGCGGTTGACGCCGCAACCGGCTTTGCGCATTCGGCCATCGACACAGGGTTTGAGGTCCTGATCCCGGCGGCCCGAGAACAGGGCGTCGCGGTTTTGGCTATTAAAAACAGCTATAACTGTGGCGTTTTGGGCTACCACACCTATCGGCTGGCCCAGGCAGGGCTGGTGGGGCTGGGGTTCACCAACGCCCCCGCCTCGATCGCACCGTCCGGCGGGTCGAAGCCTGTGGTGGGCACCAATCCTTTTTCCATTGCCGCGCCCGGTCCCGATGGTGAACCCGCCCTGCTGATCGACCAGAGCGCCAGTACCATCGCCAAAAGCGAGGTCATGAAACATGCGCGTGAAGGCAAGCCAATCCCGGTGGGATGGGCCTTGGACGCAGACGGCAATCCAACAACCGATCCTGAGGTTGGATTGAAGGGATCCATGGCACCGTCGGGTGGATACAAGGGTGTCGGTGTGGCTCTGATGGTAGAGCTTATGGCGGCGGCTATGACAGGTGCCAGTTTGGGCATCAACGCATCCCCGTTTTCAGGAACTGTGGGCGGCCCCCCGAAGACAGGTCAGTTCTTCATTGCAATTGATCCAAGCGCGACGGCGTCGAGTGGGTTTGAGACTGGGGTTGCCGAACTGGTCGACGCGATCCGTGCTCAAGAGGCTGCGCATTTGCCCGGTGACGGCCGCAGTGCGAAGCGCCAGATCGCTCGTAAATCGGGCGTCGCAGTCAGCAAAGCTACACTCGACAAGATATCAAAATTTCTGTGACGTGCGGTCGAACGGCCCCTGTGGCGCGGCTTTCTTAAATCGGATGCGCCGCGTTTCAACCGCGTTTGATATAGCGCTGCAAATACCTCGACCTTTAAGTTGGGCCTAAGAGTTTCACTAACGTTACCGCAGGTCCCTTATGGGAAAATGTTGCCGTATCGCCTTGTCTATGTCTTTGGGGATATGTGTAGGGCTTGGATTGGCAAGCAGTTCTTGGGTGCGCAGTCGGGCCCGTTCTAGGACATCTTTATCAGGTGCCTCAGACCACTCCTGCGGTGTTCTGCGGTCCGCCATCGCCGGGTAGAAATAGTCGCTTTCCATTCGGTTTATGGTCTGCGCGTGACCCAAAAAATGCCCCGGTCCTCCGACGCAAACATCGCGGATGGTTTCAAGTGACAATGTGTCTTCCGATACTTCGAACCCGCGGGTCGCCCGCATCACTGAACCAATGAGGTCATTGTCCAATACGAAACTTTCGAGCGATGCGCCAAGAAGCGAACCGTACATTCCTGCCGCTTCGTAGACCAGATTTGCGCCAGCAAGTGAGGCCAGAAGTTCCGTGTATCCCTTTTCGTACCCAGCCTGAAAATCAGGGAGTTTGCTGTCGGTCATGCCAGCGCTGACAGCGCATGGGACATCATAATGGCGTGCCATTTGTGCGCAGGCGGCCATCAGCAAACCTTGCTCGGCGGACCCTCCGGACATGGCCCCGGTCCGCAGATCACTGACAAATGGCAACGCTCCGAAAGTGGCTGGGTGACCGGGGTTCAGTAGGTTGACATAGACAATCCCGGCCAGGACCTCGGCGGTTTGTTGCGCCACGGCCCCGGCCAATGGGGCCGGGCTGGTCGCACCAGCCTGACCGGCCGAGACAAGCTTGAGCGGAATACCGTGCCGTGCCGCACATTCGATCACACCAAGTGCTTCTTCGGCGAATGTCAGCGGCGGGACGACAAAGCAGGTGGACACGCAAACCGGCGGTCGTGCACGCAAGGCATCGGGCCCGCCCATGAGAAGGGCAAGCATTCTGACAGCCTCTTCCATGACGTCCGGCGATCCAAAAGACGTACCTGTGGGTTTGCTTGTTCCTTTCAGACAGGCGTAGAGCGTATTGAGGTCCATTTCACGCGGGTCCGCAATGTCACGCGCGACAACAGTGCGTTGGAACATATGGATGTTCGGCAGTTGTTCAGCCAAACGCGCCATGTCGTATAGGTCGCGCAGAGTTGTGTCGCGTATTTTGCCTGTTTGACTGTCGATGATGTGGACGGCAGCACCCGATGTGCCGAAATGCGTGCGCGACGAAGAGGGGTCGATGTCATTTTCGGGATCCAGACCGCAGAGTTTGAAGCCACGGCCTGCGATCTGAAGGGTCTTTCGAACCATTGCTTCAGGAAACAACAAACGCCCGTCATCTGTCAGGGATCCACCTGCTGAGCATAGTGTTTCGATGCATCGCGGCGTCGCGCCTTTCACGCCAATTTCCTCGAGAATACGCATGGCAGTGTGATCGACCATTTCAATCTCGGCCTGGGCGAGGGGCGCATATTGCCCGCCCTCAATTCCAGGCCAGATCGCGCGTGTCGGCCCAGACCCGGCCCCATCGTTTCTCGCTTGGTGTCGCGCCGCACGGCCACCTGATCGTCTACGCTGGTTCATTTGAATATCCCTTAAAGAACGTGGCACTGTCCTGTGCATCAGGCCATGCAAGAAGGTCGCTGAATGCGCGTTCCGGTTGTCCTGTGAGCGCGGTGTATTTTGAGGCCAGTTGGGCGTTGGTCATCGGGTTCTGCGATGCGCCAAGCGGGAAAGCGCAGGCTTCCGAAACTGCGCTCCCGTCATTAAATTCTATGCGCAGCAAGTCGGGTTGATCGGGGTCATAGTTGAGGTTCGGGTTTCGTGCGGGTTCGGCTGTCACACGCGTTAGTTGGATCAACCTTGAAACAGCAGGTGATTTCCAGAACGCGTCTTCGCTGTCTGATAGCGTAAGGTTCCCTGAGGCCAGAATTTGACCGACGCAGGCTGGGATTGAGAACAAGGCTTCCGCGCGTGACTTGGGGTGATTGAACGGCAATATCTCGGCGTGGAAGTCAGGCAAGCGGGTATCAATCGCGGTGATGCCCCCAAACCTTCCGTTAACCGCCGGGCGCAGGTTTATCGCAGCGGTCATCAGCCGATGTGTATACCCGCAAGAGGGCCAGGGTTTAAGGACAAGGCCATATTCACCCAAAGCCCAAGGCGATCCCATTTTGCCCATCGCGGCGTTAAATACAGATGGATCGTAGTTTCCTTGAAGCCCGGCGAAGCCTCGCGCATGATCCAGAACGTGCGGTTGCCCCGTGACGCCTTGCGCTGCCAACACAGCTGCTTCCAAGCCATTCCGTGCCGCCCATCCGGCTTGCAACGGTTTTGTGTTTGACCCGAATTGCAGCGTGTATCCTGACGCAGTCGAGGTTGCCAACGACAGGGCGTGCGCAGTCTGATCCGCCGATAGGGCCAGCAGGCGCGATACCGCCCCGGCAACGCCGATCGTGCCCAATGTAGCCGTGGAATGGAACCCACGCGCATAGTGATCCAAGCTCACGGCTTCGCCAAGGCGCATGATGATTTCGGTGCCAACTGCATAAGCCGCCAACAGCTCTGCCCCGGTGGTGCGGCGAAACGTACTGGCCGCGAGAAGGGCGGGCAGCAACACCACGGTAGGATGCGAGTTCCCCGGCTCCTCCCAATCATCCAGATCCCAGGCATGACCAGCGATCGCATTGATCTGAGCGGCAAAGAGCGCGCTCAGGGTCTGGTTCGTGCCAAATAGTGGGCAGGGGCCTGCGCCAAACCCGCCCAGGGCCCGGGTCGCGCGCATGGCAACTTCGCTTGTCGACCCGGCGAGGATGCATCCAAAGCAGTCGGCGATTGCCGGGGCAATCACTTCGCGTAGATCAAGCGGGGGAACTGCATGGACTGCAAACTGCGCCAGCCGGGAAATTGCGGTCATGAAACCGCACCCAGAGTAGCCTGAAACCTAGCCTTTTCCCCCGCACATATCCGCATGGTGAGCAGCGGCCCAAGAACCGCAGCGGCACGGATATGTTGTGTTAATCTGCTGCCGTCACCGAAAATGCCTTTCATGTCATTCTTCCTCTGCTGTGCAACACTGCCGTTCACGCAAACGGATCAGGCTGATGGGGGTCTGTGGAGAGCCAGACAGATTTGGTTTGTAAGAAGCACCGCATCCCGTCCCAGCCGTTTTCGCGCCCATAGCCGGACTGTTTGTACCCCCCGACTGGAGATTGGGTCGCCGCATTGAAGTAGTTGTTGATGTACACAGTGCCGGCTTCGACTCGGTCGGCCATCCGCATCGCTTTGGCCACGTCGCGGGTCCAGATGCCCGCAGCAAGACCGTAGGGCGTATCGTTGGCGGTTCGGATCACATCTTTTTCGTTTTCCCAGCTCTCGGTGCTGACGACAGGTCCAAATACCTCGGACTGCGCAAGTTTCGCGTCGTTCGGTACGTCGGCAAAAATGGTTGGGCCGATGTAGTAACCTTCGGATCGACAGGCCGTTCTGCCGTCAAGCAACAGCCTGTGCCCGGCGATTTCAGCATCTGCAATGTGCTGCAGAACGCGCTGGTAATGAGGTTTGTTGGCTATGGGGCCGATCTGTGTGGCTGGATCTAGCGGATCGCCGACACGGGCTTTTGCGACCGTTTCAACTAGCTTTTCCGAGAACGCATCAATGATATCCCGATGCACCAAAAGGCGTGATCCTGCTATGCAGCTTTGCCCCGCCGGTGGGAAAATCCCCGACGCCACCCCATGGACGGCCAGATCAAGATCGGCATCCGGCAACACGATCTGAGGTGACTTTCCTCCCAATTCCATCACCACCGGTTTTACGCCCTTGGCTGCGGCAACGGCGGCCGCGCTCCCGCCGGATGTGCCGCCTGTAAAGCTGACCATGCGCACGTCAGGATGTTCGATCATGGTTTGGGCCGTTGTCGCACCATATCCTGTGACGACATTCAACACGCCGGGCGGCAAATCCGCTTCCAGTAAAACCGCCATCAATTCCAGGGTCGAGCAACTGGATTGCTCGGATGGCTTCATCACCACCGTATTGCCTGCCGCCAGACACGGGGCGAGTTTCCAGAGCAGAGTGCCCAGAGGCGAATTCCAGGGCAGCACCTGCGCCACGACGCCGAACGGTTCATATTTTACATAATTGTGGATGTTCGAAGCCTCGGCCGGGGTAACGCGGCCTTCGAATTTGTCGCACATTCCAGCGTAGTAATGGAAACTGTCCACCAGCCACGCACCCTCTCGTAAACCGGGCGTGATCATCGAAGGCAATTTGCCGTTGTCGCGGGTTTCGACCTGACCCAACCTGTCGGCATGGCGGGAAATCACGTCTCCCATTCTCCGTAAAATGCGACCCCGCTCTGCAGGTTGCATCCGCCCCCAAGGCCCATCGTAATAGGCCGATTTCGCGGCGGCGACTGCAAGCTCCACGTCCATCTGACGACAATCGGGTACTCTGGCCCAGACCTTGCCAGTGGCTGGGTTTTCGCTGTCGATATAGCTGCCACCGAATGGCTCATGCCATGTATTGCCAGCAAAGAATTTGAAGGTTCGGATGTCACTCATAGGTCATGCTCCATCGGGTATTCGGCCGCAAGCGGGGGGCGGCCAAGGATCATGTCGGCAGCTTTCTCGGCCATCATAACGACCGTTGCATAAAGATTGCCTGTGATCTGGCGTGGCATGGCAGAGGCATCGCAAACACGCAGTCCCTCGATCCCGTGCACGCGCAGCTCATTATCTAAAACCTCGCCCATTCGGGATGTGCATGCAGGATGGTGGCCTGTGTAAGCGGTGTTTCGAATTGCCCGTTCGATCTCGGCATCGGTTTTAGCGTTTTTCCAGACGCCGAGCTCTTCTGTTACGAGTTTGGCAATCGGGTTTTGCCCCATGATCTCGCGCATGACCTCAACGCCCCGCCGCAGGACGTCGATATCGTGGGGGTCGGAAAAATAGTTGGGGTCGATTACCGGATGCCTCCGAGGATCAGCACCGGCCAATCGAACAGATCCTTCTGATCGCGGACGTTCGAGATTGACGTCGATCTGAACGCCGGACCGCGCCATCTTTCGCCCCCGTACCAACAACCTGCGACCCAAGCGCTGCAGCAAGGGCACATCTTCCCGCGCGCCGTTTCCCAGGTTTTCCTCGACAACCATTGGCGTCATGAAAACCTCGAGCTCGGGTAACATCGGATCCTCAAAAGCGTGGAACAAAACCGTAGAGAAGAACGCACCACCTCCGGGGCCACCGCCATTCACCAGCCAGTGGAGCATCAATTTCATGGCGTGATCGAAGCGCTGATATCTAGCGTGGCTCAGGTCATGCCGCGTTGATCCCCATTGCATTGAAACATCCGGGTGGTCAGACAAATGCGCACCGACCGAAGGCAAGTCGGCCACCACCTTGACCCCATGAGAGCGCAAGTGATCGGCCGGACCGATCCCCGACAGCATCAAAAGCTGCGGTGTCCCAAAAGCACCCTGACAACAGATCACTTCGCGTTCGGCTTCGATTACTTCACCCGCAAGCGTTTCAATCCCTGTTGCCCTGCCGCCTCGTGTCACGATCCGCGCGATATGAGTTCCGGTTCGAATTGTCAGGTTTGGCGGCGTTTTTCGAAGGTAGGATATAGCTGCAGATTGCCTGACGCCGTTGCTGACCGTGCTGTCATTCCGGGCTACACCAGTCCTTTCAGACCCGTTGAAGTCACTGGTTTCACGGTGCCCTGCGCAGATCGCTGCGTCGATAAAGGCTTGGTCCATTGGGCCAAAATTGCGCGCGGGTTCGGTCTTGAGAGGTCCGTCTGTGCCATGCCAGGCATCACGCCGGTCACGTGACCCTTCGGACCGACGAAAATAAGGAAGAACCTCGGCGAAACTCCAACCGGGTTGTTGCCAGGTATCATAATCGGCGGCAACACCACGCATATAGATCATGCCGTTGACAATCGACGACCCGCCAAGCGCTTTGCCGCGTGGATAGTAAATTGAACGACCGTTCAAACCCACCTGAGGGACCGACACATATCCCCAATCGAGTTTGGGATTGCCAAAGACAAACCCGTTTCCTGCGGGCATTTGAATAAAAAGATCACGTCCGCGACCGCCTGCCTCAACCAGACAGACCGACACGTCGCGCTCTTCGGCCAGTCGCGCAGCCAGCACGCACCCGGCCGAACCTCCCCCGGCGATCACATAGTCGAACGCGCTCATCCGGTGAGCCTTTCAAGGATCGCTCGCGTCACCTCGGACCCAGTGGCGGAACCGCCAATATCGGGCGTCCTGATGCCGTCTTTCAGGGTGGCGTCTATTGCCGCTTCCACTTTGGTTTCGAACTCAGGAAGTCCAAAACTGTAGGTGAACATCATCGCGACAGACAAGATTGTCCCTATTGGGTTTGCGATGCCCTGGCCTGCTATATCAGGGGCTGATCCGGCGGTGCTTTCGTAAATTCCAAAGACCGGTCCTTGATCCGGGTTGGCCGACAGGCAGGCGGAAGGCAGCATTCCCAACGAACCGGCATAAACTGCCGACAGGTCGCTGAGAATGTCGCCCAGTTGGTTGCAGCTCAGGATCACGTCGAAATCATGTGGCCGCATCATCAGCTGATAGGCGCAATTGTCCGCAAACATGTTCTTGAACACGACATCCGGATAGTTGCGGGACACTTCCGTCACGACCTCGCGCCAGAGTTTGTAGCTTTCCATGACGTTGGATTTGTCGCAGCTGACAAGTCTGCCGCGCCTTTGCCGGGCCAGCTGAAATCCCCCATGCGCGAAGCGCGCCACTTCGGCCTCGTCATAGGCGGTCAGGTCATAGCCTTGCCGCAGACCCCCTACGTCGCGTCGTCCACGTTCGGTTGCAAACATGGCGCCGCCACACATTTCACGCAGGATCAGGACATCTGTCTGGTGTGCCAGATTTTCGCGAAACGGGGTTCTGCCCAACAAAGGTGCCCAGGCACGTACCGGGCGCAAACCCAGATAGGTTTGCAAATGATGACGCAAATACATCAGCCCGTCCTGGCATTCGGCACCTCCGGGGACGCGGATGTTATCCCATTGGGGTCCGCCTACAGCGCCGATCAGAACAGCATCTGATATGCGTGCCTGCTGTAGAACGTCGTCGGTACAATATGTCTGATGCGCTTCCCACGCCGCGTCGTGAAGCAGCCCGTGTGTGACCTCAACCTCGATCCCGGCAAGGGCTGCAAGCTGCTGAACGGTCTGCAACCCGTAGGTCAGGATTTCCGGGCCAATGCCATCTCCACCAAGCGCCAGAATACGTTTCTGCAAGACCTGTTCCCCTCGCGTTGTCCCCAGCATCATTTCGCGGTTGAAAATTTGAGGAAAGACGGAAACGATGAATGGAATACATTCACCTTAGGAATGATTGTGACGCGGCCGATCCCTCTTCACCAGATCAATGCATTCGATGCATCAGCGCGACATCTGAGTTTTTCGCGGGCCGCGCGGGAACTGAACGTCCAGCAGCCAGCGATCAGCCGTCAGATCGCCGCCCTTGAAGCAGAGCTGGGTACGCAGCTATTCCTTCGAAGTAAGCCGAAACTGACTTTAACCGAAGAGGGAACCCTTCTGGCCAAAGCCGTAGGCGCAGGTTTCGAGGCGATCCGAGACGGGTTTGAAGCGTTGCAAAGCCGTCACGCGGTTGACACCTTGAAGGTCAGTGCAAGTATCGGCTTCACTAGCCACTATCTGCTGCCAAGGCTGGCCGAGTTTCAGGCCACCTTTCCGGATGTCAAACTTCAGGTCATGACGCGAGATCAGAACGACGATTTCGATCCAAACGCCTGCGATGTCGTTATTCTGTTCGGGGAAGGGGGGCTTGCGCAAACCGTAAGCGGTTTGATTTTCAAGGAAGGCATGATCGCTGTGTGCCATCCTGATCTGTTGGACAACCGTGCGCCCTTCGATTTGCAATCGCTGTCGGAACAGAAACTACTGCACCTCAACAGCGCAGATCATCGTGGCGACTGGAATCGTTTCTTCGCCGGAACTGGGCTTGTTATTTCGCAACCGCCACCTCATGACACGTATGTCAGTTACATGGTTTACCTGCGTGCGATTTTGAACGGGCTCGGTGTCGGAATCGGCTGGTCTCCCTTGATGCGTGAATACCTTACAAATGGATCGCTGTTACGCGCCTGCGATCACGAGCGCGAGACGTCACGAGGGTACTTTTGTTCGGTTACCCCATCGGGCTCTGGCAAGGCTGGCGCCGCACAGTTTTTGGACTGGATTGTGCAATCGGATCGCAACACAAGCTGACTTTTGCGCGGTTTGTGTTGCAGCAAAGACCGACAGCGATTGATTGCGCGCCTTTTTTGAACCGGGTGTTGACGTGATTATTTGAGCGCCCGGGGTAACACTGCCACCCAACTGAAATACTCGCAAAAAGCGTTGCCCCGGGCTGCAAGCAGCCCGACCTTGGCCGGGCTGAAAAGACAGATTCAGAGGCACTCGGCCAGGGATTTCGCCAGACTACGAATGACATTTGGATAAAGATCGACACCCGGTTCCAGATTGGATCCCAGCGGATCAATCACGCTGGTTTTTGCTTCGACGCCACCCATTACGCTTTCTACGATCCCCGGGTCGAACTGTGGTTCTGCCAAGACGCAGTCAATACCTTCATCGCGGATACGCCCTTGAATTTCTGCTATGCGCGCTGGGCTTGGGTCGGACGCATCACCGATCGAAATTGCGCCTGAGGCGGGGAAGTCGAAGGCGTCCTCAAAATACTGGTAGGCGTCGTGGAACACGATGAAACTGCCGCCGCGTACGGGGTCCAGTGTTTCGGCCACTTCAGCAGACAGCGCAGCCATTTCGTCGCGCGCAGCTGCGGCGTTGGCAAAATAGGTGCCAGCATTTTCAGGGTCCGCCGCAGACAGCTGCGCCGCGATCACATTCAGCCAGGTTTCTGCATTTGCCGGTGACAGCCAGGCATGGGGGTCATGGTCGCCATGGGCGTGCCCTTCGTGGCCATGGTCGTCGTGATCATCATGGTCATCCTTGGCGTGATCGTCATGATCGTGCTCCTCATGATCGTCGTGATCATGCCCATCTTCTTCGGCATGATCTTCGTGGTCGTGATCGTCGTGATCATCATGCCCGTCGTGGTCCGCATGTTCTTCGTGATCATGGTCGTCATCTTTGGCATGATCGTCATGATCGTGCTCGTCATGATCGTGCCCATCTTCTTTGGCGTGATCTTCATGGTCGTGATCATCGCCGTGGTCGTGATCGTCGTGATCCTTGTCTTCGGCGTGGTCGTCATGGCCATCTTCGTCCCCGTGATCATGCGCCTCGAACAGTGCGTTTTCGCGGAAATCAAGAAGAACAGTACCGTCGGCCTCCAGCATGGATGTGACGGTTGCACCGTCGGCCAGCGTATCGATCGCATTCTCCATCCATGGCGTCAGATCTTCGCCCATCCAGAACACAAGATCGGCCTCTTGCAGCGCAGCGGCTTCAGACGGGCGAAGGTTGTATTCATGCGGCGATGCGCCCGGCGCAACGATCAGGTCCGGGGTTCCAACACCGTCCATAACACGGGCGACCAGCGAATGGACCGGTGCAATATCAACTGCAACATTTGGTGCGTCCGCAAGGGCCGTTCCACCCATCAATGCAGCTGTGATCGACAATGGAAGAAGCTTTCTGGACATCAGACCCTCTGTGTGATTTTATAACGTTGCGAGTGGCAATACATGATATGAAATAACATGACAAGTGATGCACGCCCTGTACCGGCCAAAGACACGGCTCCGGTAGGGTTTCAAGAACATGACCATCAGACATGCGTCGAGACGGCCCTGGCCTCGGCCGAAGCCCGGTGTGCGGCTGAAGGGCTGCGCCTGACGCCAGTGCGCCGCAAGGTTCTTGAAATGCTGCTGCAAGAGCATCGCGCGATTGGCGCTTACGGAATTCTGGACCGGCTTCGCGATGAAGGTTTTGGCTCACAGCCGCCCGTTGCGTATCGCGCGTTGGATTTTCTGGTGCACAACGGATTTGTCCACAAGATCGAGCGGTTGAATGCGTTTGTGGCGTGCTCGCATCCGGGTCAGTCGCATTCTCCGGCGTTCATGATCTGTAGAAAGTGTGATGCCGTGGCCGAAGCGCAATCGGCCCCCGCCAAAGGTGTTCTGGGCGCCGCCGCACGCGCGGCGGGTTTCGAGATTGAACGTACGGTTGTAGAAGCCGAGGGTCTCTGCCCCGACTGCACCGAAAAGGCATAAAGATGGCCTTGATCACCGTTGAAAACCTCAGTGTGCGCTATGGTGCGCATACTGTGCTGAGCCACGTTGACATGGCAGTTGAACCGGGTGAGATCGTCACCATCGTCGGTCCCAACGGGTCAGGTAAGACCAGCCTGCTGCGGGCCATTATCGGAGCAACACGGCCATCCGCGGGACGAGTTTCCCTGAAGTCAGGTCTGAAGATTGGGTATGTACCTCAGAAACTGCATGTCGACCCGACTTTGCCCATTTCCGTCGAACGGTTTATGCGCCTGACCGACCGTGTGTCGCGCAAGCAGTGTGTTGCAGCGCTGGAAACTGCCGGTGTGCCGGATCTGTTACACCGCCAGATGTCGCAGTTGTCCGGTGGACAGTTCCAAAGGGTGCTGTTGGCACGGGCGTTGATCAACCGGCCTGATATTCTGTTGCTGGACGAGGCGACCCAGGGGCTGGATCAACGTGGGTCAGCCAGCTTCTATCAACAGATTGAGTCGGTGCGCCGTGAAACCGGATGTGCCATCCTGATGATCAGCCACGAATTGCACGTGGTCATGAGCGCCTCGGACAGGGTGATTTGCCTCAATGGACATGTCTGTTGCGAAGGCTCTCCGGCAGTTGTGGCGTCGGCACCGGAATACCGGGCCCTGTTTGGCACGGGCACCGGTGGTGCGCTGGCGCTGTACCGGCACGAGCATGACCACAATCACGATCATGATCATGACCACCCACCCAAAGAAGCGGCAGAATAATGCTTGATGATTTCATGACTCGCGCGACGCTCGCCGGTGTCGGCGTGGCCTTTGCAGCGGCCCCTCTTGGGTGTTTCGTCGTTTGGCGGCGCATGGCGTATTTCGGGGATGCAACGGCACATGCCGCGATTCTTGGCGTGGCGTTGTCGCTGACCTTTCAGATGTCGATCTTCACCGGCGCACTGGCCGTTGCGTTGATCATGGCGCTGACCGTGACCCTGTTGGCCGGTCGCGGCTATGCGATGGATACCCTATTGGGCGTTCTGGCGCATTCTGCCCTGGCGTTTGGATTGGTGGCTGTGTCGTTCCTGTCCGGCGTGCGCATTGATTTGATGGCATATCTGTTCGGGGACATTCTTGCAGTCTCCCGTTCGGACCTCATCGTGATCTGGGGCGGTGCGGCGTTGGTTGTCGCGCTGATCACCTGGCGTTGGTCGCAGCTGTTGACGGCAACGCTGAACGAAGAACTGGCCTATGCCAGCGGCTTTGATCCTAAGCGAGAGCAGTTGATCCTGACATTATCCCTAGCTGTCACCGTGGCCGTAGCGATCAAAGTTGTGGGCGTTCTGCTTATTGCAGCGATGCTAATCATTCCGGCTGCAGCGGCCCGCAATCTGGCGCGCTCACCCGAGTCCATGGCCCTGATTGCCGCCGGGATCGGCGCGTTTTCAGCCGTTGCTGGGCTGAGAGCGGCTTATGTTTTTGACACCCCTGCGGGACCATCGATTGTCTGTGTGGCGGCAGTTCTGTTTGCCTGCCTCAGCATCCTTGGATGGAAATCCCAAGGCAGGGTGTAAAGACGCTCAGCCTTAGGCGTTTGAGAACATGTCCTTGTACTGATCACGTAACAGGTTTTTCTGAACTTTGCCCATGGTATTGCGGGGCAGTTCATCCATCACGATTAATTTGCGCGGATGTTTGAACCGCGCCAGGCTTTCACACACTGAGGTTTGTATCTGGTTCAAATCGGGGCTTTCTCCGGGCTCGGCCACGATCACACCCAGGACGGTTTCGCCGAAGTCCGGGTGCGGCACACCGATCACCGCGCTTTCCAGCACACCGGGTTGGTCGTCCAGAACCAATTCGATCTCTTTGGGGTAAATGTTGTAGCCGCCCGAGATAATCAGGTCTTTGTTTCGGCCAACGATATGGACATACCCGTCCTCATCTATGCGCCCCAGATCGCCGGTGATGAAGAACCCATCCGCGCGCAGTTCCGCAGCGGTCTTCTCGGGCATCTGCCAATAGCCTTTGAAGACATTGGGGCCACGTACCTCTAGGACACCGATTTCTCCTTGCGGGAGGGTGTTGCCGTCAGCGTCGCAAACCTTCAGCTCGACATCGGGCAACGGGAAGCCGACCGTTCCGGCGCGGCGCTCTCCGTCATAGGGGTTTGACGTGTTCATATTTGTTTCGGTCATGCCGTAGCGTTCCAGGATACGGTGGCCGGTACGATCCTCGAACTGCACATGGGTGTCGGCCAGCAAAGGGGCAGAGCCGGACACAAACAACCGCATATGGGCCGACAGGTCCTTGGTGAAACGCGCGTCGCCCAGAAGGCGGGTGTAGAAGGTTGGAACGCCCATCATTGACGTGGCGCGCGGCATCCAGTCGATGATCTGGTCCAGATCGAATTTGGGCAGCCAGATCATGCTGCCCCCGACTGCCAGCATGACGTTAGTCGCCACAAAGAGCCCATGGGTGTGAAAGATCGGTAAGGCGTGCAGCAGCACATCGTCTGAGGTAAAGCGCCATTCCTCGACCAATGTTTGCGCGTTGGACAACAAGTTGTTCTGCGATAGCATCGCGCCCTTCGACCGCCCCGTAGTTCCGGATGTATAGAGGAACGCGGCCAGGTCCTCTCCGTCCCGGTCAACGGTCTCGAAATGCACAGGCATATCTTTCGCCTGATCCATCAAAGAGCCTGTGCCATCGGCGCTCAGGGTCTCAACCTGTGCGTCAAGCCGGGCTGCAATAGGCGAAAGGTTGTCTAGGGCGCCGCTGTCACAAACAACTAACGACGCACCGCTGTTTTCGATGAAATAGGTCAGCTCATCCGCAGTATAGGCGGTGTTGAGCGGCAGAAACACAAGGCCCGCTTGCGCGCAGGCGGCAAAAAGCGCCAGCGCCTCGGGCGATTTTTCGATCTGCGCGGCCACGCGATCCCCGGGTTTCAGACCCAGCTTTGCCGATACATGCGCGATTTGAGCCGCGGTGTTCAAAAACGCCTGATAGCTGAGGGTTTCACCATCAGGCAAATACAAAAAAGTTGTGTCTTTTCCTGCGTGAACGCCGAACAAACCATCGTAAAGTGGGTTGGCCATCAGGGATACCTTTCTTGTATGCCGCATAGCGTGTCAGATGCTATGCGGGATAGCCCAAGAACCACGGCTTGTCATCATAACTCAATGCGGCCAAAGCACAGGGTAGAGCGAGGCAATAAGCAGCGCTGCCATAGTCCAGTTGAAGGCCACCAGCCTGCGCGGATTTGTCAGCACGCGCGCCATCTGCTGACCAAGGACCGTCCAGGTGCTGACCGAGGGCAGATTGATCGCCCCAAAAACAAGGGCCACCAGCAGGATCGCGTACAGTGTCTGATTGGGGGCATATGCCGTCGTGGCCGTCAGGGCCATGGCCCACGCCTTGGGATTCACCCATTGAAAGGCGGCCGCTTGCAGAAATGTCATCGGGACACCCGACGCCTCGGATCCTTGGGCTGGTGCGGCATGGGCAATCTTCCAAGCCAGATACAGCAGATAGACGACGGAAACGATTTTCAACGCTGTGTGGCTGATCGGGTATCTGTCGAACACCTGCACCAACCCTGCACCAACCAGCAGCACCATGACCGTGAACCCCAGGCCAATGCCCAACATATGCGGGATCGAGCGTCGAAAACCAAAATTCGCGCCTGATGCCATCAGCATCAGGTTGTTTGGCCCCGGGGTGATCGAGGTCACGAAGGCAAAGACGATCAGGGCCATCAGGATGTCATAGGTCATTGCGCGCAGTATTGCCCGGGTCTGAAAGAATGAAATTGCTTTTTCGTGCGTCTTTTCGGTAAGTTCGCAACATATGATGAAGAATGATCAAATAAACCGCCAGATATTGCGTGAATTAACACGTGATGGGCGGATCAGTAACCTGGAATTGGCCGAACGGGTCGGTCTGTCGCCCTCGGCCTGTCTGCGCCGCGTGCAAGAGCTTGAAAAGGCTGGGGTTATCACTGGCTATCGCGCGGTTCTGGACCCAGCCGCCATGGGGGTGGGCTTTGTTGCCTATATCGGTGTTGGCTTGGGTGAGCACACAAAAGCCGCGCAAGAGGGGTTTGAACGCGCCCTGCAACAAGCCCCCGAGGTTGTCGAATGCCACAACATCACTGGCACTATCGAATACTTACTTCGGGTCGAATGCGCCGACCTGCCGTCCTACAAGACTTTTCATACCGAGGTGTTGGGAACACTGCCCCATGTTACGTCGATCACATCTTATGTGGTTATGGGATCGCCCAAGGACTTGCGCGCGTAACGTCTGAAATTGTGAAGCTTCACTCTCTTGCAGGGTAAAAATTCACGGCCTAGTGTCACTGTAATGACGTTGCCAGGGGATAAGCCTAGCCAAAACGGCACGCAAACAGGGAGATAACGATGAAACTTGTTCAAACATTGGCAGCCGCAATTGCCGTGTCGGTGGTTGCCGGGGCTGCTTGGTCTGCACCGCTGAAACTACAACCCGCCAGTCCGCAACCCAGCCCGAAGGCAGGGTTGAACGTAAAGTACTTTGGTACGGGCAACCAGCACAAGAAGATCCGGGATTTGAGTCAGGCAAAAAGCCTATTGTCTAAAGCGAAGCCCGGACAACCGCTGCGGGGGTTGGATTACAGGGACACAAGCAAGGGCGAAGACGTTATGACGTTCGACCAGGCTTATAACGTTGCCGCCGAAGTGACAGGCTATATGCGGTTCAACTCGCCCGGGGTTTACGAGTTGGAAACGTGGTCCAATGACGGGATCGAGGCTTGGGTAGGAGGCCAACAGATTGGCCGTGTATCCGGCATTCAAGGCTGTGAAGCCAATCAGCGCACCGAAGTAGAAGTGCCCAAGGCGGGCTGGTATCCGTTGAAGATCGTTTACTTCCAGAAGCTGGGAACCTCTTGCCTGATGATGAAGTCAGGAAAAAAGGGTGAACGCTTTACGTGGACACCCAATGAAGTATTTGGTCGTTGAAGTATCCGCAAAAAAAGGGCGCTCGATTGAGCGCCCTTTTTTAACTTAGCTGCCTGCCGCAATCAGTTCAGCCTGAGCCACAATGACTTCGGCCTGCTTGATTGAGGCGATGTCGACCAAACGCCCTTTATAAACAGTCGCGCCTTCGCCATTTGCCTTGGCCTGCTCCATGGCCGCAAGAATTTCGCGCGCCTCGGAAACGGCTTCGTCCGATGGGGTAAAGACCTGATTGGCCAATGCGATTTGCTTGGGATGGATCGCCCATTTACCGACCATACCCAAAGTTGCCGACCGTTTGGCCTGCGCGATATAGCCTTCGTCGTCGCTGAAATCACCGAACGGCCCATCCACCGGCAACACGCCATGAGTTCGGCAAGCAGCAACGATGGCGGCTTGCGCCCAGTGCCACGGATCAGACCAGTGTTTTTCACCATCGCGCAGCATATAGTAGTTTTCCTGCGTGCCGCCGATGCCGGTGGTCTGCATTCCCATCGAGGCTGCGAAATCCGCTGCCCCAAGACTCATGGCCTGAAGGCGGGGGGATGAGGCCGCGATTTCTTCGACATGCGCGATGCCGGCAGAAGATTCGATGATGACCTCAAAGCTGATTGGTTTTGTGCGGCCCTTGGCGCGTTCGATGGCAGTGACCAGCGCGTCCACCGCATAGACATCCGCCGCGCATCCGACTTTGGGGATCATGATCTGGTCCAAACGGTCGCCTGCCTGCTCAAGAACGTCGACAACATCGCGGTACCAGTAGGGCGTGTCCAACCCGTTGATCCGGACGGACATGTATTTGTTGCCCCAATCAACGGTATTCAGCGCTTCAATGACATTGGTGCGTGCAACATCCTTGTCCGAAGGCGCAACCGAATCCTCGAGGTCAAGGTTGATCACATCCGCAGCCGAAGCGGCCATTTTGGGGAACAGCTTGGTGTTCGACCCGGGGCCAAAAAGCTGACAACGGTTTGGACGCGCCGGTGCGGCAGGTTGGATGCGAAAACTCATCTGGACCTCGTGTGAGTAATGAAATTGCGATTTTCCTGCTCAATGAGGTATTAAATTGCGCATGGCGGCGCAAGAGCGTTTGTGCACCTGCGGCAATGCGGTTGCAGAATGCAGCAATGGAGCAAGTTGAAGAAGGTGATTAAAGTTTAGTCACTTTGAAAACTTCGAAGATTTTTGCGCTTCTTGGCAAATCTGCGCACGATAATCGCGCCCCGACCATTCTGGGCGGACAAAAACGCGAAACGCTCGTTTTGCCGCTTCTCTAGCTTAGGCCGGAATCAAAGGAGTGACCGCAATGATCGAGACACCGTACCTGCTGTTTTTGGGCGATGCGCCCGACCAATTGGCGGCCAAAGTGGCTGTGGGCATCAAAGATTGGCGTCCCGAAAACGCCGTCGGCCAATACCGCATGGAAGGGTGCAAGGCTGACCTGGGTCTGACGGATATGACCCTGACCGAGGCAAAAGAAGCCGGTGCAAAGACTTTGGTTATCGGCGTGGCCAATCGTGGCGGTGTCATCAGCCAGGACTGGAAAAAGGTTCTGGTTATGGCGCTGGAGGAAGGATTCGACCTGGCCTCGGGCCTGCACAACCTTCTGCGCGACGAACCCGATCTGGTGGCCGTCGCCGAAGCAACCGGTCAAAAGCTGCACGACGTGCGTGTGCCTGAGGTGGATTACCCAATTGCCAACGGAATCAAGCGCAAGGGCAAGCGTTGTCTGGCTGTGGGCACCGATTGTTCGGTCGGCAAGATGTACACTGCGATGGCGATGGACGCGGAAATGCGCAAGCGTGGTATGAAGTCAACGTTCCGGGCGACTGGTCAGACCGGCATCCTGATCACCGGCGATGGTGTGCCGCTTGACGCGGTGATTGCGGATTTCATGGCCGGTTCAATCGAATGGCTGACGCCCGACAATGATGAGGACCACTGGGACCTGATCGAAGGGCAGGGTTCGCTGTTCCACGTGTCTTATTCCGGCGTGACGATGGCACTGATCCATGGGGGTCAGCCGGACGCCCTGATCCTGAGCCACGAACCCACCCGTGAACATATGCGTGGTCTGCCGACTTATCAGCAGCCATCGTTGGAAGCCCTGCGCGACACCGCGCTGGCGCTGGCCAAAGTGGCGAACCCGGATTGTCAGGTTGTCGGCGTTTCGGTGAACACGCAGCATATGTCTGAAGAGGATGCGACGGCTTATTTGGCCAAGATCGAAGCCGACATGGGCCTGCCTGCAACCGACCCGTTCCGCTTTGGATCCGGCAAGCTGGTGGACGCGCTGGCTGCGATATGATCTGAGACACGTGCCGGTGGCGGGTTCTTCCGCCTCCGGCGGGAGTATTTGGAAAAAGATGAAGGAGCGGTTGCGTGCAGATAGAGGTCTCTCGCGATGTGTTTCGGCTGGCGCAGGTTTTTACCATCTCGCGCGGGTCGCGAACCGAAGCAAAAGTGCTGACGGTTCGGGTTTCGGATGGGACGCATCAGGGCTGGGGCGAGTGCGTTCCTTACGCGCGCTATGATGAAACGCTCGAGTCGGTTGAGGCCGAGATTGCCGGTCTGCCTGTGGACTTTAGCCGACAGTCGCTGATGGACCTGCTGCCTGCGGGAGCTGCCCGGAACGCCGTGGATTGCGCGTTGTGGGATCTGGAATGCAAACGCGCTGGCAAGCGTGCTTGGGATCTGGCTGGCCTGCCGGTACCCGGCCCCGAGATCACGGCCTACACATTGTCGCTGGACACGCCGGAGGCGATGCAGAAACAGGCGGCTGTGAATGCACATCGCCCGCTGCTGAAGATCAAACTGGGTACGCCTGATGATATGCCTCGGCTTGAGGCTGTGCGTGCTGGAGCGCCTAAATCCAAGATTATCGTAGACGCGAACGAAGGGTGGTCTGCCGAGGTTTACGCCGACCTCGCCCCGCATCTGGTACGTTTGGGTGTGGCGTTGGTTGAGCAACCTTTGCCTGCGGGGGACGACGATGCGCTGATTGGTATGCACCGTCCCGTGCCGGTGTGCGCAGACGAATCCTGCCATGACCGCGCCAGCCTGCCCAAGCTGAAGGGCAAATATGATGTCATTAACATCAAGCTCGACAAAACCGGCGGTCTGACCGAGGCGCTGGAGCTGCGCAAGGCCGCAATTGCCGAAGGCTATGACATCATGGTGGGTTGCATGGTTGGCAGTTCACTTGCCATGGCCCCTGCGACACTTCTGGCGCAGGGTGCGATGGTGACAGACCTTGACGGGCCGCTTTTGTTGGCCGAAGACCGCGACACCCCGCTGATTTTTGACGACGCCGGAGTGCACCCGCCGGTGTCCGCGCTCTGGGGCTGAGGAGACAAACATGACCCGAACCGTATACGTAAATGGCGAATACCTGCCCGAGACCGAAGCCAAGGTATCCATCTTTGACCGTGGCTTCCTGTTTGCAGACGCGGTTTACGAAGTCACCAGCGTTTTGGATGGCAAGCTGATCGACTTCGAAGGTCATGCGGTTCGCCTGAAACGATCGCTGGACGAGTTGGAGATGGCCGAACCCTGCACCAAGGACGAGTTGCTTGAGATTCACCGCAAGCTGGTTGAGCTGAACGAAATCGAAGAAGGTCTGGTTTACCTGCAGGTTTCACGCGGCAGCGATGGCGACCGGGATTTTGTTTTCCCATCCGCAGATACCAAACCCAGCCTTGTTCTGTTTACGCAGAACAAGCCCGGGCTGGCTGATAGTCCGGCTGCACAGAAAGGCGCCAAAATCATCTCGATTGAAGATATCCGCTGGGGCCGCCGCGATATCAAAACCGTCCAGCTGCTCTATCCGTCGATGGGCAAGATGATGGCCAAAAAAGCAGGCTGCGACGATGCCTGGATGGTCGAAGACGGTTATGTGACCGAAGGCACCAGCAACAACGCTTATTTCGTCAAAAACGGCAAAATCGTCACCCGCCCGCTGTCCAACGATATTTTGCACGGAATCACGCGTAAGGCTGTATTGCGCATGGCAGCCGAAGCGCAGATGGAAATCGAAGAGCGTTTGTTTACAATCGACGAGGCCAAAGAAGCGGATGAAGCCTTCACAACCTCGGCCAGTGCTTTTGTCATGCCGGTGGTCGAGATCGACGGGGTTGCGCTGGGCGACGGCACACCGGGGCCGATTGCCAAACGGCTGCGCGAAATTTATCTGGACGAAAGCCGCAAGGCAGCGATCTAAAGAAAAGGCCCGCCGATTTGGCGGGCTTTTTATTTGGGCTCAGCCCTTTTTCGTTACATTTTCTTCGAAAGCAACTTTGAAGGCTGCCTGTTTCTCGGGGCTGGCGTCGGTCTGATAGTTGGCTTTCCATTCATCCATGGTCATGCCGTAAAACACCTCGCGGGCCTCGTCCTTGCCCATCTCGATGCCTTTTTCATTGGCGGCTTCCTGATACCAGCGCGACAGGCAATTGCGGCAGAATCCGGCCAGATTCATCATGTCGATGTTCTGAACGTCGGTGCGGTCTTCCATCAGGTGTTTTTGCAGCCGACGAAACGCGGCGGCCTGAAGTTCGATTTCGGTTTGCTTGTCCATAAGGCTGCTCCGGGTGGCTTTGTGTGCTGTGCTTGACCTAACAACCCCGCAGCCTTGTTACAATAAGCCGGCTGGCCCACCTACATCAGTTTCAAAGCCAGCCAGGGCACAATGCAAAAGACAAGGGTTAGAATCTTGTAATTGGCAAGATATCTGAAATACGCACGTTTCACGTCTGGCTGCTCCATTTGGAACAGCTTGCCATGAATGCCCGCAATCCAATCCTGCAGCAGCAGGACCATGACAGTGGTGAACAGAAGAACCGCGATATTGAGGGCGGCCATCCAGCCGAAAAAAGTTGTCAGAAACTCATGTGTCACGACGATCCCCTTTCCCCTACTATATGGGGATCAAGCTGTGCGCTCACAACAGCGTGAAGTACGGATCGCAAACCGCGACCTGCGTCTTCAAAGGTCACTGGAATCCAGTGCGTCTTGCAAGACAACTGCCAAACGTTCGGCCCATTCCCTTTGCCCAGCGTGATCTGCAATCAGGTCATTGCGCAACTCGATCAAAGCGTTAGGACGGCCAAAAGCGGTGCAGTGCTTGTCAATCGCGTCACCCGGCAACACGCCAGTGTAAGGTTCGTTGACGCCAACACACAGATCACCTTCGGCCTGAAGACGTTCGATCAGGGGGCGTGAAAAACGTTTGTCCGGGGTGTGCAAGACGCCGATGTGCCAGGGGCGAGGATCACGTCCGCGAAGCTGGCGGGTGAAGGAATGCATTGAAACGACCACCGCATGGGGCAGGGCGGCCATCTGCGCCAGCGCCTCGTGATAGGGGCGATAGCACATGTTCAGCCGCCTTACGCGCTCGGCGGCGTCCGCGTGGCGATTGCCGGGGATGATCGAACCGTCATAGAGCTTCATCAACAGGGTCGGGTCGTCCTCGCCACGGTTGGGGTCAATGACAAGGCGCGAGAAATTGGCGGCAATCACTGGTGCATCCAAAATCTCTCCGAGATGCTTGGAGACTTCATATGCGCCGACATCATAGGCAATGTGGCGTTCCATATCTTCACGTGGCAAACCAAGGTCGCCGCCGTTTACTTCGGGGGGAACGGTATTGGTTGCGTGATCACATGTAATCAACCAGCGCGACGGGCGATCCGCGCCGTGAACAAAAAATGGGGTGTACGTCATGAGCCTGTCATCTAGTTTGTCGCAGGTGTAGGGCAGTTGCTTTGAAAAGGGAATTGCGCAATAAGCACTCAGCCGATGTTTGCGGTAACATTTTGCTGTACCCTAATCAGCAAGTAAGACGACGTAAGGAGATCAAGACCAATGCGACGCCTGAGAAATGTAAAAATCGTGGCGACGCTGGGACCGGCGTCGAGTGACTATGACACCATTCGTGCTTTGCATGAGGCAGGGGCCGATGTGTTTCGACTCAACATGAGCCACGGCAGCCACGATGAGATCCGCGAGCGGCACAAGATTATTCGGCAGGTCGAAAAGGATCTGGACAGCCCGATTGCCATTCTGGCTGACCTTCAGGGGCCAAAGCTGCGCGTTGGCGTCTTTGCCAATGAGGCGGAAGAGTTGGAGGAAGGCGCGGCCTTCCGCCTTGATCTTGATCCCACCGCCGGAGACATAAACAGGGTATGCCTGCCGCATCCCGAGATTTTTGCGGCGCTTGAGCCGGGTGCGCGCCTGTTGGTGAATGATGGCAAGATCCGCCTGACGGTTCAGGACTGCGGTCAGGATTTCGCCAACTGCACGGTCGAGGTTGGCGGCACCATCTCGAACCGCAAGGGTGTGAATGTCCCGGATGTTGTGCTGCCGCTGGCGGCGTTGTCGGCCAAGGACCGCGACGATCTGGAGTTTGTCTGTCAGCTGGGTGTCGACTGGCTGGCGCTGAGCTTCGTACAGCGTGCCAAGGATGTGTTCGAGGCCCGGTCTTTGGCTGACGGTCGTGCTGCGATCCTGTCAAAGATTGAAAAGCCCGCTGCGGTTGAGGCGTTTGACGATATTCTCGATGCGTCAGATGGGATCATGGTGGCGCGGGGTGATCTGGGCGTGGAACTGCCGGTCTCTGCTGTGCCGCCAATCCAGAAACGTCTGGTCCGTAGGTGCCGTGGCGCTGCCAAACCGGTCATTGTGGCGACCCAGATGTTGGAAAGCATGATCGAAAGCCCGATGCCCACCCGCGCCGAAGTATCGGATGTGGCGACGGCGATCTATGAAGGAACGGACGCCATCATGCTTAGCGCGGAATCGGCCGCTGGAGCCTATCCGGTTGAGGCTGTGCAGACCATGAACAAGGTCGCCATCGAGGTTGAGGCCGACCCGACTTATACCCAGATCATCTCCGCCTCGCGCACTGCCAAGGGTACCACTGTTGCCGACGGCATCGTAGCGGCAGCCCGTGAGATTGCAGAAAAGACCGACATCAAGGCCATCTGTTGTTTCACCCAAAGCGGCACAACGGCCTCTCTGACTGCGCGCGAACGTCCAGGGGTGCCGATCATTGCCATGACCTCGCAACGCGGCACGGCGCGTCGGTTGTGTCTGAGCTGGGGCTGTAACTGCGTGATGACGCCTGAACTGCAACGCTTCAAGGGTGCAGTGGTCAACGCGGCCCGCGCTGCACGTGCTGGGGGATTTGCGTCCGAGGCGGATCAGATTGTCGTCACGGCGGGCGTGCCTTTCAACGTTCCGGGTACCACGAACATCCTGCGCGTGGCCCCCTGCGACGAACGCCTGATCTACAGCACCGATCCTGAATAGGCTTTTCCCCGGATAGTCCCGGAATTTAGTTAGCGGCCGCTGGCAAAGCGGCCGTTTCCTTTTTTGTACGCGAAAAACTTGATTTATAAGCGAAATTTGACCCGTACAGGTGAATTTGGCACAATGGGCTTCATTCGTGGGTAGAATTTCCAGATAAATGACCTAGGGGCAGTCTTAGCCAAAGTTCCAAGTTCCGGCTGCCCTGCCGGGGGCACGGGCCCCGGACTGAACAACAATAATGGAGGAACAAGATGACAACAAAGATTGTCATAGGACTCGACGGGACAGAGACCGGCGAACGCGCGATTGCCTTTGCCAAAGATCTGGCAAAGCTGATCGGAACATGCGAATTGCTGGTTGCCTATGTGATAGAATGGTCCCCTTACACATTTCAAACACCGGAAGAAAACGCCCTGCGCCACAAACGGCGCGAGGAAGAGGTCGCTTTGGCGTCGTCACGTATCGTGACACCTGCCGTTGACGCCCTCAAGGCAGCTGGTTTCGAAGCGCATGGCGTCGTTCGACATGGCGATGTGGCGGAAACTCTGAATGCCATCACGGTCGAAAACGGCGGCTCCCAAATCGTTGTGGGTCGGGCTTCGGCAGATGGTATCAAGAAACGCATCTTCGGCAGCTCGACACAGAACCTTGTGATGCATGCCGACGTCCCGGTCACAGTTGTAAATTGAGGTGGGCAGGAAAATGAAAACGCTACAACACCTGTATCTTGCGGCGATTGCCGCCTTCATGGCCACTGCCGCTTCGGCGCAAGAGGCTCCGGGTCTGGATGACAAGATTAATCAGGCCTTTGCTGATGCAACCGGGCCCTTTGTCAGCTTTATCTTCGCTCCGTTTCCGGGAACCGGATTTCCGTGGATCGTGGGTTGGCTGGTCGTCGCAGCCACGGTTTTCACGCTGTATTTCGCTTTCGTGCAGTTCCGCTTTTTTGGGCACTCGATCAGCCTTGTCAAAGGCGACTATTCCGACCCCAATGATGCCGGTGAGGTCAGCCACTTTCAGGCTCTGGCCACAGCGCTGTCTGGTACTGTTGGTCTTGGTAATATTGCCGGTGTGGCGGTTGCCATCGGGATCGGTGGGCCGGGGGCCACGTTCTGGATGATCGTCGCGGGCCTGTTGGGCATGGCTTCAAAATTCACCGAATGTACACTGGGCGTGAAATACCGCAATGAATATGACGATGGCACCGTCTCGGGCGGCCCGATGTATTATATGTCCAAGGGCTTTGCCGAGCTTGGATTGCCTGGCGGTAAGATCCTCGCGGTTCTTTTCTCGATCTTCTGTATCCTTGGTGCGCTGGGCGGGGGCAACATGTTCCAGGCCAATCAGGCGCACCAGCAGATCGCAGGAATCGTCGGGGATTACCCCGGTTGGATCACTGGTCTGGTCTTTGCGGCCATTGTCTTTGCGGTAATCGTAGGTGGTCTGAAGTCGATTGCGCGTGTGACTGAAAAGGTCGTACCGTTCATGGGCGTGATGTATGTGCTGGCAGCGCTGGTCATCATCATTATGCACGCTGATCAGATCGGCTGGGCCTTTGGCCAGATCTTCGCGGGTGCCTTCACGGGTCTCGGTGTTGCGGGCGGCATGGTCGGTGCGCTGATCCAGGGCTTCCGCCGAGCGGCGTTTTCGAACGAAGCGGGTGTGGGCTCGGCCGCCATTGCACACTCGGCTGTTCGGACCAAGGAACCGATCACCGAAGGCTTTGTATCGTTGCTTGAACCGTTCATCGACACCGTTGTGATTTGTACCATGACAGCGCTGGTAATCATTATCACGCAGCAGCTGATCGTCGATCCGGCGACGGGCAACTACATGCTGAACGAGGCGGGTAACGCCATTGCCACCGTTGATGGCAACTCCGGCGTCAGCCTGACCTCTGCCGCCTTCGGCAGCGCGTTCAGCTGGTTCCCCTTCATCCTGGCGATTGCCGTGGTTCTGTTTGCCTTCTCGACCATGATCAGTTGGTCCTACTACGGCCTGAAAGCCTGGACTTACCTGTTCGGCGAAGGTCACACCAAAGAGCTGGTGTTCAAGATCATCTTCTGCGTCTTCGTTGTCATCGGTGCGGCGGCCAATCTTGGTCCTGTCATCGACTTCTCGGACGCGGCGATCTTTGCGATGGCTGTGGTGAACGTCTTTGCGCTCTACTTCCTGATGAAAGTGGTGCGTCAGGAACTGGCATCTTATGCAGAACGGCTGAAAAGCGGTGAAATCCGCAAGTTCGGCCATTAACACAAACCACCGGGGCGGCAACCGTCGCCCCGGTGTCAGACCAACCGCGCACAAAGCGCAGATTCTGATCGAATCCCCCTTGCCAGTATGACGGAACTTGCGTAAATGGCGCTTCTGATCGCGTGACCGGCCGAGATGGCATGCCGAGTCGCGTTTGAAACCGAACCCGAAAAAGGAGACGGAAATGCCTAAGATGAAGACCAAGTCGAGCGCCAAAAAGCGCTTCAAGGTGACTGCGACCGGTAAGGTCATGGCAGGCCAGGCCGGCAAGCGGCACGGCATGATCAAGCGGACCAAGAAGTTCATCCGCGACGCCCGTGGCACCACCACCCTGTCCGCCCCCGACGCCAAGATCGTCAAGGGCTACATGCCCTACGACCGCTAAGAGGAGATTAAGAGATGTCCCGCGTTAAAGGTGGAACCGTAACTCACGCCCGTCACAAGAAGGTCATTAAGGCTGCCAAAGGTTATTATGGTCGCCGCAAGAGCACCTTCAAGGTTGCCCGTCAGGCCGTCGACAAGGCCAACCAGTATGCAACCCGCGACCGTAAGAACCGCAAGCGCAACTTCCGCGCGCTGTGGATCCAGCGTATCAACGCTGCTGTCCGTTCGCATGACGAAGCTCTGACATATTCCCGCTTCATCAACGGCCTGAACCTGGCCGGTATCGAAGTGGACCGCAAAGTTCTGGCCGACCTGGCCGTGCACGAACCGGAAGCGTTCGGCGCGATCGTCGCCAAAGCTCAGGCCGCTCTGACTGCCTGATCTTCTGAAAAGAGACAGTGAAAGAAAAGCCGTCCCGGTTTGGGGCGGCTTTTTTGCATCATGGGTTGAAAAGCTCCAAGCGCGCATTCGGTACGGTATGTTTCAATTTTCATTGGCGCCGACGCAAACCAAAGCCGAAACAGGCTTGGCAGGTCATATTTTTCCACTAACGATTGCTTAGTCATTTCGTGGGAGGCGACGATGGGAATCGACCAAAGGGTACGAACTTGGGCGAACGCTTACAATCGGGACGGTTATGTAGGTGGTGTTCCGATCCTGACTGAATCCGAAGCGCAAGAACACCGTGCCGCAATGGAATGGGCCGAAAACCAACTAGGTGCGTCCATGCATTATAAGTCCAAAGCGCACACAATTCTAACTTCGCCGTACAAGCTTGCTACGCACCCCCTGATGCTCGATCTCATCGAAGCGCTGATCGGGCCCGACATTCTGTTGTACAATGTTACCTACATCATCAAAGAACCTGGCTCGACCTCGCATGTCAGTTGGCATCAGGATCTGACGTATTGGGGCCTGAGTCATGACGACCAGGTATCCGCTTGGCTCGCCTTGTCGCCAGCGGACGAGGAAAGCGGTTGCATGCGAATGCTCCCGGGAAGTCACGCGAATGGTGTGATGAGCCATGAAACAACGGAAGATGACGATAACGTTCTTTTGCAGGGGCAGACTGTTCTTGGAGTTGATGAGAGCAAGGCTAAGCTTTGTCCGCTGCGTCCGGGCGAGGCGAGTTTTCACCATGGTTGGACGCTTCATGCCTCGATGCCGAACAAAAGTAAGGATCGCCGAATTGGGCTGAATATCCAGTATCTTGCGGCGCATGTACGTCAGACCAAACATGATCTCGATACGGCAATGCTGGTGCGCGGAGAAGACAATTTCGGCCATTTTGGAATCGACACTCCCGCTGAAAGCGATCTTGATCCTGTGGCGGTGCATAGGCAAATCGAGCTGGAACAGCGTCATGTTGAAATAGCAGGAACAGCCTGAAGCATTGACGAAACGCTTTGGGCAAAACGCAAAGCAGAGAGTGGCCCAAACGCTGGCCGCTCTGACTGCCTGATCCTCTTTCGAGAGATTTCGAGTTCAAGGCCGTCCCGATTGGAGCGGCCTTTTTTGAACGTAGAGAATGTCGGCTCTGAGCCCAAATTTAGCTCCAGTCGCAGTGGCAAAGAACCAGTCACTGTTGCTTAGGTATTGGCTTAATGGTCGAGCTGGTCACATAGAAGCAAAGTAGTGGTCGGTGTTACGGTTCTTGTGACAACACCTGACCTCGGCTTGTAAACGAGATCCCTTGAGTGCCGCTTCCACCGACCATGATTGCTTCTACGATAGGGGGTGACACCGGAACTTCTGCCGACCATGTGACTACGAAATTCGCGCCAATGCCGTCTCCGACGCTACCAATAGGTACAAGCGCATTCATTGACCCAAATGGCATCAGTTGAACGGGCTCATTTATGAGGGTTTCCAGAAGCTGCCCCGCTCTGTCGTAATATTCGACGCGCTCAACTTTGATCTCTGATTGAAGACTAATGTTGTGCACAACGAGGGTAGACGCGAGCGGTTCGCTGCGCCCCTCCTGCGTGAATACTCGCGAGTAGGAGGGAACATAGATGACTTGAGATGTTACACTCTCCGAAACTTGTGCGAATGAAGGGCTTGGTACAGTCGTCAACGAAACCAAAGCCATTGAGAGTGACCAGAAATATCTGCGGGAGAAAAACTTCATTTAGGAGAATGCTCCGTTTGTTCAGTCGTGAATATGAGCATACGGATGACAAGATTCGGCGCAAGAAAATGACCGCTTTGTCCGCACTTCGACTATTCACAAAAAAAACCGACACTCGATGTGCCGGTTTTTCTTTTTTTAATATTCGGTCAGCTTACCCGAAAACACGCCCCAGCGCGCCATCGACCGCGTCGGTGATCTGGTCGATGTCGTCCGCCGTTGCGATCAGTGCGGGCGAGAAGCACAGCGTGTTGTTACGGCTGGGGATCGAGCGGTTGGTGGCACCGATGATGACGCCCTGCGCCATACAATCGGCGACAACGGCTTGAACCCGCTTTTCGTCCATCGGGTCTTTGGTCGCACGGTCAGTGACCAGTTCGGCCCCCAGGAACAGGCCCTTGCCGCGTACGTCACCAATGACTTTGTGCTTTTCCATCAACGCTTGCAGGTTGCCCATCATGCGGTCGCCCATGTCGGTGCAATTGCCCAGCAGGTTCTCATCTTCGATGATGCGCATGTTCTCAATCGCTGCCGCCGGACCGGCCGTGCAGCCGCCAAAGGTCGAGATGTCACGGAAATAGTTCAGCGGATCCGACGCGTCGTCCTTGAACATGTCAAAGACTTCTTCGGTGGTGACCATGCAGGCAATCGCCGCATAGCCCGAGGCCACGCCCTTGGCCATGGTCACGAAGTCAGGTTTAATGCCGTATTGCTGGTATCCGAACCATGTGCCGGTCCGGCCAACACCGCAGACAACCTCGTCGATATGCAGCAGCACGTCGTATTTCTTGCAGATCTCCTGCACGCGCTGCCAATACCCTTCGGGCGCTTCGATTACGCCGCCGCCAGCCGTTACCGGTTCAAGGCACAGGGCACCAACTGTGTCGGGGCCTTCGCGCAGGATGACCTCTTCGATCTGATCCGCCGCCCATTCGCCGAAATTCTCTTCCGGTGCGCCGTCCAGTTCGTGCTTGCGGTATTCCATGCAGTGCGGCACGCGTACGAAGTCAGGCGCGAAAGGTCCGTATTGCGCAGTCCGTTCATCCTGACCGCCGGCCGACATGGTTGCCAACGTCGAGCCGTGATAGTCGCGGTCGCGGTACAGAATCTTGGTCTTCTTGCCGCCGTAGCGCTTATGCGCGATCTGACGGACCATCTTGAAGGCTTTCTCGTTCGCTTCAGAGCCGGAGTTGGTGTAGTAGACGCGGCTCATTCCCGGCATCTTGTCGATCAGCTGTTCGGCAAAGATTGCGCCGGGGATCGAGCCTGCCGAGTTGGCGAAATAGCATAGTTTCATCAACTGATCATAGACGGCCTTGCAGATCGATTCGCGGCCATAGCCAACGTTCACGGTCCACACTCCACCGGAAACAGCGTCCAGGTGTTCTTTGCCCTTCTGGTCCCAGACGCGCATGCCTTTGCCTTCGACAATGATGCGCGGGTCATTGGTTTCAAAGGGTTTATGCTGAATCAGGTGGTGCCAGATATGAGCGCGGTCGGCCTCGACCACGCGGGAAAGATCGTTTTCGTTGAACGTGCCGTCCATGACAAGTCCTTTCACTGAGATGCGCTTGAGGGGCTATTGGTCAGGCCACACCCCCGCCTGTGTTTAAGATGCTTCAGATCACCGCGAAAGGCCCGTTGTAAGTAGGGCCAGATCGCGCCATCCCATATTGCCAGAAGTTGGGCCTATCGTATTACTACGGATTTGTCAGAGCACCAAGATTATGCTCAAGTCGCGCGAACTGTGATTTGGGAGGATCAGCAGATGACAGCCACAAACATCTACGAGCGTCATTTGGACAAAAGCCGGGCCAACTACACGCCTTTGTCGCCGCTGACGTTCCTTGAGCGAACGGCGCAGGTCTATCCGGATTACCCTTCGGTGGTGTATGGGGACCGCCGGTATTGTTGGGCTGAAACCTATGCCCGGTGCCGACAACTGGCGGGTGCGCTGACCGCGCGTGGCATCGGCAAGGGCGATACCGTTTCAATCATCGCAGCGAATATTCCCGAGATGTATGAGGCTCATTTTGGCGTGCCGATGGCAGGCGCTGTTTTGAACGCCATCAATACGCGCCTGGATGCACCAATCGTCGCTTTCATTCTAAATCACGCCGAAGCCAAGGTGCTGCTGGTTGACCCGGAGTTTTCAGGTGTTGTGAAAGAGGCGCTGAAGCAGGTCGAGCGTGACATTTTGATTATCAATATCGAAGACCCGAGCTTTGAGGGCGGTGAGACACTGGGCAGTCTGACATATGATGCTTTGCTGAGCGAAGGTGACCCGGAATTCAATTGGTCCTTGCCAAACGATGAGTGGGACGCAATCACGCTGAACTATACCTCTGGTACAACAGGCAACCCGAAAGGGGTTGTTTATCATCACCGGGGCGCAACCCTGAACGCGCAGTCGGACTTGCTGGATTGGGATATGCCCAAACATTCCGTCTACTTGTGGACACTGCCGATGTTTCACTGCAATGGCTGGTGTTTCCCTTGGGCCATGGCGGCAAATGCGGGTGTGTCTGTCTGTCTGCGCGCCGTGCGGGCCGAGCCGATCTATGCGGCGTTCCGCGATGAGAAAGTCACCCATTTCTGCGGTGCGCCCATCGTTTTGAACATGCTGGCCCATGCACCGGATGAGCTGAAAGACTTTGATCACCAGATCAAGGTAATGACCGCAGGTGCCCCACCGCCTGCGGCAGTGATCGAAGCGATGGAGGCGATGGGCGTCGAAGTCACCCATGTCTACGGCCTGACCGAGACGTACGGGCCCTCGGTCGTGTGTGCCTGGAAAGACGAGTGGAATGAGAAAGGGCCAGAAGATCGCGCTGCTCTGAAAGTACGGCAGGGTGTGCGGTACACGGCGCTGTCTGGCCTGATGGTGGCCGATCCCGAAACGATGGAACCCGTGCCTTCTGATGGCGAAACTATGGGTGAGATTTTCATGCAGGGCAACGTGGTGATGAAAGGGTATCTTAAGAACCCGGACGCCACGGACGGGGCCTTTAAAGGCGGCTGGTTTGCGTCCGGCGATCTGGGTGTTATGCATCCCGATGGATATATCGCCCTCAAGGATCGATCCAAGGACATCATAATTTCAGGTGGCGAGAATATCTCGTCCGTTGAGGTCGAGGGTATCCTTTATAAACACCCGGCGGTGATGGAGGCGGCTGTGGTTGCGCGTCCAGACGAAAAATGGGGCGAAACGCCTTGTGCCTTTGTCGAGCTGAAACCCGAAGCAACCGCGACCGAAGCAGAGCTGATTGCCTTCTGTCGGGACAACATGGCCCATTTCAAAGCACCTAAGACCGTCGTGTTTGGCACCCTGCCGAAGACATCTACGGGCAAGGTGCAAAAATTTGTCCTGCGGGATCAGGCGCGGTCGCTGGACTAAAGCTTGTCGAAGATCGAAAGGTTCAGATCCAGCATCTCACCCATCCAGATTGCCCGATCGCGGTGATCTTCCAGATGCTCACCGGTTTCGGGATGGGTGAACACGGTCAGGCCCTGCCGGTTCAACATCAGCCATGGCATGACCTGATCAAAAGCGTCGGCGGCAAAGCCTAACTGGCAACTCCAGCGCGGATGAGGACCGACGTTGCGGGCATGCATACGCCCCATCTGAACCGGGAATAGCCGCGCGGCCTCTTCACAGACCTGTTGCGCCGTATCCTGCGTGTCGGCATCGAAATAGACATGGGCGTGGTAGCCGGTGATCTCGGGCATGGGGGACCTCATTTCTTTGATTTATCAAAGCTAAGGTCAAACGGGGCATACGCCTAGGCGCACAGGCACACAGGGCCTGTGCAGGGTTATTGGGGTGCATGCGCGTCGGGATGCGCTGCAACAAAGGCCGGATGACTAGCGCAGGCTGCTTCAACCCCCAGAACACGTGGCATGTCCGACAGTTCCACCTGCCAGCGGCGTGCATTGTAGAGTTGAGGGATCAGGCAGATGTCGGCGAGGCTTGGCTGCGAACCGGTACAATACGGGGCCTGTTCAAACGTGCCCAACATGGTCTCAAAGGCTTGCAAGCCGGGCCGGATGAAGTGCCGCATCCAATCTCCGGGCATGTCGGTTGCTTCTTTGCTTAACGACGTCGCGTGACGTGCGACAGACAAGTTGCAGACCGGGTGAATATCCACCGCAATTGCATATGCAAGTGCCTGTACACGCGCGCGCTCGACCGCGTCGTTGGGTAGTAAATTAAGTTGGCGCGTTCGGTCCAGATAGTCGAGGATGGCCAAAGACTGTGTCAGGCGGTGCCCGTCGACATCCAGTACCGGCACAAACCCTTGCGGATTGCGTGCCAAATGCTCAGCGCCTTTGTGTTCGCCGCCCACCAGATCGACAACAACGGCGTCATAGTCGATTGCGGCCAGATTCAGGGCGATCCGCACACGATAGCTGGCTGAGGACCGCCAATAGTCGAAAAGAACGGGTTTGTTCACGTTAAAACCCGTCAGTTTTCGGTCAAAGCGGCTGCGCGAATGGCGTCGGACAACACCGTTCCGTCGCCGATGTGATTGGCAAGAACCAACACCAGTCGGGCGTTCAGCGCGTCGCTGTCGGCTTTTTCAAGCCCTTCATGCGCCGCCAAAAGGGTGGCGTAAAAGTCGTCGGCGTTGTCGAAATTGGGGGTTAGGATCAAGTCTGACATGTCGCTTACTCCTTACCGCAAGCTCTGCGGATCGCATGACGGAAACTGTTTTCTTCAAAGCTGTCCCGCCGAGCGGCTACGTGCTGATCCGGGCGGATCAGATACACAGCGCTGGTTGCATTACCCAAGTAACGACGTTTGAGAGCCAGCGTCAGGTCGTCTTTGACCGTCAACGCCAGCCGAGTGACCTCAATCCCATCCTCTTCCAGAGTGTCTGGGGCATCGGCATCAATGGTCAGCAAGGTAAATTTGCCCGCCAGCTTGGGCAGCAGGAATTCATCGCCCAGTGGGGCATCCGGGCAGGCCGACCCCGGGCGTGTGCAGGCTGGGCCGTTCAGCGCATCGGCCGAGTTCAACGAAGACCCGTCATACGTGCAGGGTTGGCTCAAGCGCCCGGAGTTCACCAATGGTCGGGCAAATTCATACTGTTCGCTTAGATCCAGAACCGCATCGCGCAGAAGCCGCGACATCTCGGATTTTGGCGTGATGAAATCGGTCGACCGGCTGGATTTCTGGATATTTTCGTCGGCCCCCTGCACGCGTTCCGCGTTGTAGGTGTCCAACAGGCTTTCAGGGGCTTTGCCCTCGAGCACAAGCTTCAGTTTCCAGCACAGATTGTCGGTATCTTGCAAACCCGAATTTGCCCCGCGTGCGCCAAAGGGGCTGACCTGATGCGCGCTGTCGCCTGCAAACAGGACGCGCCCTTTGCGGAAGCTTTCCATGCGGCGACACTGGAAGGTATAGATTGAGACCCATTCCAGCTGGAACTCGACGTCTTCGCCCAACATCGCCTTGAGGCGGGGGATGACATTCTCGGGGCGCTTTTCACGCTCCTTGTCGATGTCCCAGCCTAATTGCAGGTCGATGCGCCAGACGTTGTCAGGCTGCTTGTGCAACAGCGCAGACTGCCCCCGATTGAATGGCGGATCGAACCAGAACCAGCGTTCTGATGGGAAATCGGCATCCATGATCACATCCGCGATCAGGAAGTTGTCTTCGAACACGCGCCCTTCGAAATCAATGCCCAGCATCCGGCGGGTGGGAGAGGTGGCTCCGTCGCAAGCGATCAGCCATTCAGCCTCAAGCGTATAGGGGCCTTCAGGGGTCTCGACCTCCATCCGAACGTGATCCTCGTGCGTGCCAATGGCCTCGACCTTGTTGCACCCACGAATTTCAATCGGTGCGCCTTCTGCCTGCAGCTCGCGAACCCGTTGAACGAAGTAATCTTCGAAATGGTATTGCTGCAGGTTGATGAAAGCCGGATTGGCATATCCTTCATCCGGTTGCAGGTTGAAGTCATAGACCTGGCGATCATCGAAAAAGACCTTGCCGCGATCCCACAACACGCCTTTGTCGACCAAGCGGTGTCCACATCCCAGGCGGTCGGCAATTTCTAAAGTGCGCTGAGAAAAACAAATGGCGCGACTGCCGAAACTGACCTTGTCGTTCTCGTCCAGAACCACAACCTCGATCCCTTGTTGGGCCAGATCGATGGCGGCGGCCAAACCAACCGGACCGGCACCAATCACGATGACCTTGCGCCTGACGGGCGTGGGGCTGTCCTGATCCGGGCTGCGTTCATAGCCGTAAAGCGGTGTTTCAAAGATCTTGTTCATGGGCTCCCCCCCAAGCAGATGCACCAAAGTGCTGCATATCCTGTCCCCCGGCGACAGGCGCCGGAGGCCTTGGCTTATGGTTTCATCGAATCCCGCCGCGTAAAACGATCTGGATCAAACCGGGTCGTTTTGTCATCCTTGCAGGGCTTCCCACATCTCAAGGTCGCGCTGGGCGGTCCAGATACGCGGTGTGTCGATGCCGCGTGCCTCGTCATAGGCGCGCGCCACGTTGAACGGCAGGCAGTGTTCGTAGATCGCGTAGTCAGCGAATTTCGGATCACACTCGGCGCGTACGGCGTCCCAGGCTTCTTTCAGAGATCCTCCACGCGCCGCCACCTTGGCGGCAGGACGGTAGGTGCTGCTGACGAAATCGCGGGTATTTTCAATGGCCGCATTGACCATATCCTTACCAACCAGCGCGTCGCCGCGACCCGGAGCGATGGCGTCGACATCGAACCATTTGATCGCATCCAGCGTGTCACCCCAGTCGCTGAAGTGCCCATCGCCGCAATAGCAGGCCGAATGGTATTCGACGATGTCACCGGTAAACATCACGTTCTGGTCTGGCACATGAATTACGATATCACCGGCAGTGTGCGCACGGCCCAGATGCATCAGATCCACGCGACGGTTGCCCAGATAGACGGTCATCGTGTCGCTGAACGTGGTGGTGGGCCAGGTCAGGCCCGGGATGCTTTCGTGCCCTTCGAACAGGCGAGGAAACCGTTGGAATTCGCTGTCCCAATCCTCTTGCCCGCGTTCCACGACCATGGCGCGGGCCATGTCTGACATCAGGACTTGCTGTGCGCCAAACGCGCTTGCGCCCAGAACGCGAACGGCGTGGTAGTGGGTCAGTGCCACATGCGTGATCGGCTTGTCTGTAACTGATCGAACGCACTCGATCACCTTGTTGGCCAGACGCGGTGTCGCCTGCGCCTCGACAATCATCACGCTGTCATCGCCGATGATGACGCCCGAGTTCGGGTCGCCTTCGGCCGTAAAGGCATAGAGCCCTTGGCCCACCTCGGTGAAGCTGATCTTTTTCTCCGACATGTCCCCCTGGGACGCGAATGCTTTGGCCATCTTGGTATTGTCCTTTTGCGTTTGCGCGGAAGGCTGCGGTTGGAAGCCTCCGGCGGGAGTATTTGGAAAAAGATGAAGTCAGTGCGTCATCGTTCGAAAGGGGAAGTAAGGGCAGGCAGAACGGTGCCAACACAGTCACCGAAGCCGATTGTATAGCCGTCGCCTTTGGCCGCACCGGTCAAGGTGAGTGTGTCGCCGTCCTCGATGAAGCTGCGGGTTTCGCCGCTGTCCAGCGTCAGAGGTTCCTTGCCGCCCCAGCTGAGTTCCAGCAACGAACCGCGTTCGGGTTTGGTTGGTCCGGAAATGGTGCCCGACCCCAGCAAATCACCTGCATTCATCGGACAGCCGGACGTCGTGTGATGGGCCAGTTGCTGCGCGGCGGAATAGTACATCTGGTTGTAGTTGGTCTGTGCAATTGTCGTGGCAGGCTGCCCGGCAGGTGCCATGGTGATCGACAGATCAATGTCATAGAGCATCGGGCCGCAGTCTTTCAGGTGATCCAGCAACTCGAACTCACGGGCCGGCGTGTCACAGCGGAAAGGCTCCAGCGCTGCCTTGGTGACAATCCAGGGGCTGATTGATGTTGCGGTGGCTTTGGCCTGAAACGGACCGAGTGGCTGGTATTCCCAAGCCTGGATGTCGCGCGCAGACCAGTCGTTCAGCAGGACGTAGCCAAATATATTGTCGTCCGCCTCTTGCACCGAGATCGGACCCTCCGAAGGGGTGCCGACAATCGCGCCCATCTCAAGCTCGATGTCAAAACGACGGCTGGGCAGAAAGGCAGGCAGCTCTTGTTCTGGCGCTTTTAGCTGTCCCCAAGGGCGGCGAATATCCGTACCCGAAACAACGACCGAAGACGCGCGTCCGTTGTACCCAATGGGAATATGCAGCCAGTTCGGCGGCAATGCGTTTTCCGGCCCCCGGAACATCGTGCCCACGTTGAAGGCGTGGTTCCGGCCTGCGTAGAAATCGGTGTATTCGCTGACCGCGAAGGGCAGGTGCATCTCGGCGTCGTCTTGTTTGACAAGCAATGGTTCAACCTTGCTTTGCTCGTCCGAGCCCTCGGTCAGAAGGCTGATCAGACGTTCCCGCAGGGCGGCCCAGACAGCGGGACCTTCCTCCATTAGTGGGTTCCAGAACGGCATGTCGAACAGGGGCTCATCGCATAGGGTGATCAACCCTTCGGATTCGGCGGCGGTGACGTCGAGGATCATATCCCCAATGGCCACGCCGCAGCGCGGATCGTCGCCCTCGGTCGAGAAGACGCCATAAGGCAGGTTGTTCAGTGGGAACGGATGTGCCGCGTCATTGGCCGACGTCACCCAGGATGTCATTAGAGGCATACGATGTCCCTGTTTTGTTGGTTAAGTTGAGGGGCGAAGGGATTTCAGCCCCAACAAGATAGCAGCCAGGATCATGAAGCTGCCGCCAATGCGGTCAAGCCACAGCTTTGCAGGACCTTGCAAACGGCGGGCCAGCCAGCTTGCGCTGCCGCCATATGCGGTCAGAAACATCCCGTCCATGACCAGATAGGTGGCCGAAAGAATGGCGAATTGCGGCCAGAAAGGCAGTGCTCCGTCAATGAACAGTGGGAACAGCGCTGCAAAAAAGACCACGGCTTTGGGATTCGCGGCAGAGGTAATAAACCCCTGCATCCAAAGCGATTTACGACTTGTCTTGGGCGCGGTTTGCGTATCAGACACGCGCGCTTTGAGGATCTGTTTAACCCCAAGATAAACCAGATAGGCCACACCAAGCCATTTGATGACTGTCAGCGCGGTTGCGGATGTGGCAATCAGGGCGGCCAGGCCAAGCCCCGCCGCCAACATCTGCAGAAAGTTCGCCGTCAGATCTCCGACAGCGGTGAATAGCCCGCGCCGAAGCCCGTTGGTGGCTGAGTTTGACAACATCAGCAATTGGCTGGGTCCCGGTGTGCTCATCAGCAGCAGGACGGTTGCCACATAGGTGAACCAGAAATCCAAGCTCATTTCTTACCCGGTGTTCCGTCGAACTTTTTCTCGAGCGATGTCCAGCAGTCGATATAGTCATCCTGCAACGGCGCTTCGGTGGCGGCAAATGGCGTCAGATGCTGCGGGAAGCGGGTTTCGAACATGAACGACATTGTCTTGTCCAGCTTGTCCGGTCCCAGGTTGGAATATGAAGCCTTGTCAAAGGCTTCCCTGTCGGGACCATGCGGGATCATCATGTTGTGCAGACTGGTGCCACCGGGCACGAAGCCCTGTGGTTTTGCGTCATACTGGCCGTAAATGTTGCCCATGAGCTCGGACATGATGTTTTTGTGGTACCACGGCGGGCGGAACGTGTCCTCCATCACCATCCAGCGTTCGCGGAACAGAACAAAGTCGATATTGGCCGTGCCGGGCTGGCCAGACGGTGCCGTCAGAACCGTAAAGATCGACGGGTCGGGATGGTCGAACAGGATCGCGCCAACCGGGCAATAATTTCGCAAGTCATATTTGTAGGGCGCATAGTTGCCGTGCCACGCAACCACATCCAGCGGGCTGTGCCCGATCTTGGTGGTGTGGAACTGGCCGCACCATTTGATCGTCACGGTCGACGGCGTTTCGCGATCTTCAAACGCAGCTACGGGCGCTTTGAAGTCGCGCGGGTTGGCCATGCAGTTTGCGCCAATCGGGCCGCGGCCCGGCAGCTCGAACTTTTGCCCGTAGTTTTCGCAGACAAAACCGCGCGCGGGGCCTTCCAGAACCTCGACCCGGTACAGCAGACCACGCGGAATGATCGCGATCTCTTTGGGTTCCAGATCGATGATACCCAGCTCGGTCGCAAAACGCAGGCGTCCTTCCTGCGGAACAACCAACAGCTCGGAATCGGCCGAGAAGAAGTAGTCATCCACCATGGATTCGGTGACCAGATAGATGTGGCTGGCCATGCCCACTTGCGTGTTCACATCCCCCGCCGTGGTCATGGTCCGCATCCCGGTCATCCAGTTCAGACCTTCATCAGAATGTGGGACGGGATCCCAGCGATACTGACCCAGGCTGATCACATCCGGGTCGATGCACGGTGCCGATTTCCAATAGGGGAGGTCGATTTTTTCGTAACGATGTGAATGCTTCACCGATGGGCGAATACGATAACACCAAGTGCGTTCGGGCGGGTTCGCAGTGAAAGCGGTGCCGCTCAGCTGCTCTCCGTAAAGGCCATAGTTGCACCGCTGTGGGCTGTTCATCCCTTGTGGCAGCGCGTCGGGCAGGGCCTCGGTCTCAAAGTCGTTTCCAAAGCCGGGCATATAGCCGGCATGTGTGCCGACCGGCGTTGCAGCCTGCGTCAGCATATGCGGATCACTCGGACGATTCATGATGGTTTCCTCCGTTTGCTGCTTGTCGGGTAATAGTTGATTTTGTAACTAACAAGCATGTCACACGTAGAATCCAAAAAAAATGATGAGTTTGATCTGCAAAATTTTCTGCCCTTCCTGCTGAACCAGGCGGCTGAACAGGCGTCATTGGAATTTCAGAGCGTATACAAAGGCCGTTATGGGATGCTCAGAACCGAATGGCGGGTGCTGTTTCATCTCGGGCTATTTGGCGAGATGACCGCGAAAGAGATTTGCGAACGTGCCAGAATGCACAAGACCAAGATCAGCCGCGCGGTCGCCAAGCTGGAACAGCGTCGTTACTTGAAACGCACACGCGATGAAGCGGACCGGCGTGCAGAATGGCTGACACTAACACCGGCTGGGCAAACCGTGTATCGTGACTTGCATGGCGTCGCCGCAGACTATGATGCGAAACTGTCGGGCCTGTTTGAAGCGGAGGAAGCCGCTCTGCTGCGTAAAATGCTGCAAAGATTGGCTGGTTTGGACTGACCACTGGCAATTGATGTGCATGATCCCCAGATGGGATACATGCTTGATACGGACACAAATATGACCTCGTTAGACTCTTCGTCGGTGCCCACACACAAGCTGATCGATTGGTTGGTCAATAAGGGGCTTGAAGGGGCCGGGCAGGAAGAATTGCTGGAAGGCTTTTGCACCCGGCTGGTCGATATGGGCATCCCGTTGATGCGCTTTCACGCAGCCCAGTCCACTTTGCACCCAGTTTACGGCGGTATGGGTTACAGTTGGTACAACGGCACAGGCGGTGAATTCGAGCGGTTTGAAAATACCGATGAACCCAGCGAGGTTTGGCAGCAAAGTCCGCTGTATGCCCTGTTGCATGAGGATCTGGATGAAATCCGGGTCAAACTGGTCGAACATAATGAACCCAGTCGCTTTCCGCTGTTGAACGACCTGCGGGAAATCGGGGCAACCGATTATTATGCCACGGGCTTGTCTTTTGAAGGGGCTAAGCAGTTGCGCCCCAATGGCGCAAAGAAGGTCAGCGATGGCGTTCTGATGTCCTGGACCAGTGACGCACCAACCGGTTTTGACGACGGCGATCTGAACCAAATCCACACCGTTCTGCCGCATTTGGGTCTGGCGCTTAAGTCCGCCAAGAACCAGAACCTGACCAAAGATCTGATGCGTGTTTACCTGGGCCGCGATGCCGGTCGTCGGGTTCTGTCTGGTGAAATCCAGCGCGGGTCTTTGCAGCAGATCGATGCGGTAATTTGGAATTTCGACCTCGAAGGCTTCACCACCCTGTCAGAGGATCTACCGGGGCACGAGATTATTGACATGCTAAACGACTATCTGGCCGTGGCAGTGGGCGTGGTGCATGACAGGGGCGGTAATATCCTGAAATTCATGGGCGATGGTCTGATGGCCATGTTCGATGTCGGCGAAATCGACGAAGACGCCCGCGCCGCGCTGAGCGCGGTTCCCCTTTTGCAGTCGCGTATGGATGCGTTGAACGCTCAACGACAGGAGCAAGGCCTGCCAGTGGCCAATTACACGCTGGCTCTGCATTCAGGCGAAATTCTCTATGGCAATATCGGTTCCGAGACGCGGTTGGATTTCACAGTCATCGGCCCGGCCGTCAATCAGGCCGCCCGTATTGCGGGGATGCACCGGTCACTGGGACAGAGGATCCTGATCTCAGACGACGTCGCCCGCGCCGCACAACCCTGCGTGCAAGAGCTTGTGTCAGTGGGTCGTTACATGCTGCGCGGAGTGAACGAACCGAAAGAGTTGTTTACGGTGTACAGTCCCAGTGGGCAATCCGTAACCGATTGAAACTGAGCCTGTTCCTAAGTTGATGGACCTTGCAGAACGTCTTGGTTCCTTCCTTCTGCGGTCGTACCCTACATTGACGCTATTGGCTGCATGAACAAGGCCGAGGGTGTGTCGTTCGGCAAGCGCAGGTCACATGGTAATCGTCGATCGCATCTCGGGCAAAAAGCTATCGGTTTCCAGCATCGAATATGCGTTCGCCCTGCTCGTCAATCACCTGCTTCGCCTTGGTGATGCTGAAGCTCTCGGCCTGATCCCGGCTTTCAAAGACATCTGCCCGGATCACCGCTTGTGTTCTTCGTTCTCCGTCGATGGTCTTTTCGATTCGGGCCGAAAGGCGATACTTGCCACCCTCGGCAATCAGGTCTGGGAAGATTTCGAACCCTTTGTATGCGACCGGCTCAGGACCCGACTTTTCGCCGCCACCAAAGAGTTTTGAGAAGAGTGACATGGACCAGCTCCTTTCAGCTTGTTTGGATCAGAGACTAACGCGGCTAGGGGCGGGGTTGAAGTGCGCTGTACGGTTGGTTCACCGGATCCTCGATTCTATTGCATCCTGGCTGCCAACGCAAAGCGCCTAGAGCAGCCACTCAGTGCTGGAATCCAACTGCTGGATTTGTTTACACAGCGTCCGACAGGGCCTTGGATCAGAAATCGATCTCCACGCCCGGCAAGCTCAGCTCTTTCATCATGTCGCGCAGTTCCTGACGGGCGGCGATGTTCGAGATGTTCAACTGCTTTACGCCGATATCCTTGAGATCCAGCAGGGTCAGGCCACGGGGGAACAGTTCGCGGAAGATAACCCGTTCGGAAAAGCCCGAAGCGACGCGAAAGCCGATGCGCTGAGACAGCATCTCGATCGCGCGCTGCATCTTTTCCTTGTTGACCATACGCTGCGTGCCGACCCGGTTGCGGACCACGACCCAGTCGATGGGTTTCAGCCCAGCTTGGGCCCGTAACTGACGCGCGTTCCAGACCATTTCGGAATAGACCGATGGGCCGAGGATCTTTTCCCCCTTCGAGTCGATCCGCGCCAAAAGGTCGAAGTCGATGAAGCTGTCGTTCAGCGGCGTGATCAGCGTGTCGGCCAACGAGTGCGCCACCTGGCTGAGACGGGTGTGAGAGCCCGGGCAGTCGATCAGGATGAAGTCGCTGTCGCTTTCCAGTTGCGATACAGCGGCGGACAGGCGGTGGTCATAGATGTTCTCGCCGGGTTTCAGCGTGGCGGCATCGATCTCGGGCAGGTCGTGATGACGCGGGCTGGGCAGGGTCAGGTCCGAGCTTTTGAGGAAGTTGTTCCGGTTCTCGAAATAGCGCCCCAGACTGCGCTGGCGCAAGTCCAGATCCAGCGTGCTGACCTTGTGCCCCAATCGGGCCAGCGCGGTTGCCACATGCATCGACACGGTCGATTTGCCTGCGCCACCCTTTTCGTTCCCGACCACGATGATATGTGCCATGCTTGTATTCCCAAGTCCCGCCGTGCTTCGCTACACGTTGTTGGCACCCACTATATGTTGTGTCGCGTTGGAAGGAAAGAACCTCAAGCGGCGGTTTCGGGCAATATCAGACCCTATTTTGGAAAACCCTGCGCGGTGCGCGGGTTACGGGCGCGCGCTTGCCAATGTGCCGGACCTGATTCACAGTCAGCATGCAGGTTGAGCAGGGAGAAAGCAGCTTGGAACACCTGTTCCTGAACGTCTTGAACGTGGTTTTGCCGGTCCTGATCTGCGCCGGGATTGGCTATGGCCTTGCGCTGATTCACGCGCCCTTTGACAACAAGGTGATCGGTGGGATCGTCTCAAAGGTGGGCTATCCTACGCTGATTATTTCGCACCTTTCGACGACCAATTTAGCTGTAGGTACTTTTCTGGACATGATGACCGCTGCTGCTTTGGCGGTGGCAGGGTTCGGTGTGTTGGGTTTCGTCGCCCTAAAGGCCCTGCGCCTGCCGGTCAGGGCGTTTCTGACGCCGTTGATGCACGGAAATGTTGGCAACATAGGTTTGCCAATCACCCTGTTGGCACTGGGTGATGCAGGTATGGCTTACACGATGGCGTTTGTGGTGGTTGTGCTGATCAGCATCTTTACCGTTGGGATGTGGATCCCGGCCGGAGAGTTCTCGCCCCGGAAACTGGTTTCTTCACCGATTATTTATGCCGTAGCGCTTTCACTGATCCTGATGGCGACAGGAACCAGCCTGCCGCAGCCGATTGCAAAATCTTTTGATATTCTGGGAGGACTGTCGATTCCGCTGATGTTGCTGACATTGGGTCATACCTTGGCGACATTGCAGGTCAAAAGCCTGGGACGGGCGATCACATTAACGCTGATGCACCTAGTGATGGCCGTTGTCATCGCCAGCTCTTTGATATGGCTGTTCGGGTTTACGGGATCGGAACGGGGCGCTTTGATTCTGTGCTGCCTGATGCCGTCGTCTGTGGCGACCTATCTCTTCATCGATCAGCATGTACCGGAATACGGGCCAGATGTGGCAGGCTTCATTCTGGTCTCGACATTGGCGACAATACTGGTGCTTCCGGTGGCGCTGTCCTACTGGATCTGACACTCGGCAATGCCATTTTCGTGACTTGTAACCCTTTGACGCCTGACCGACTATGCCCGGTAAATCATACAGTATTCAAAAGGGCTCCACTTATGATCGGATATGTAACCATCGGCGTTTCCAACATGGACGCCGCCAAAACATTTTACACTTCACTGTTCGAAGACATAGGCGCGCAGGTTCTGATCGATGCGGGCCGTATCGTATTTATCGGAAATGACCCGACGGCACCGATGCTGGCCGTATGCGAACCATATGATGGCAATGACTGCGCGTCCGGAAATGGCAATATGATATCTTTTCCTGCCGACACCAAAGAGTCCGTTTCCGCAATGTATGACAAAGCGATCAGCCTTGGCGCGACAGACGAAGGCGAGCCCGGGCAACGCGTGCCGGACCGGTTTTATGGTGCATATGTGCGGGACCCTGACGGCAACAAGCTTTGTTTTTATGTCTTCGGTTGAAGCCGGATTAAGCCCAGGCAAGAAAAAAGGCCGCCCGATGGGGCGGCCTTTCGCATTTCATTTCGGTCAAGCTTAGAAGCCCAGACCTTCGTATTTCTTTTTGAACTTCGACACACGGCCGCCGGCGTCCATCAGGCGCGACGAGCCACCGGTCCATGCCGGGTGCGAAGAGGGGTCGATTTCCAGAGCCAGCTGGTCGCCTTCTGCGCCCCAGGTGGATTTCATCTGAACCACGGTGCCATCGGTCATTTTGACGTTGATGACGTGATAATCGGGATGGATGTCTTTTTTCATCTTTCCGCTCCTTACGCCTCGGCGCCAGCCTTGGGCTTGTAGTTGGTGACTTCTGCGATACGTGCAGATTTACCGCGACGGGTGCGCAGATAGTACAGTTTGGCGCGACGGACGCGGCCACGGCGGACAACGGTGATGCTGTCAATGTTGGTCGAGTACAGCGGGAACACACGTTCCACGCCTTCGCCAAACGAAATTTTGCGAACGGTGAACGAACCGGCAATGCCATTGCCGTTGTTGCGCGCGATGCAGACGCCTTCATAGTTCTGCACACGGGTGCGCGACCCTTCGGTCACCTTATAGCCGACACGGATGGTGTCACCGGCTTTGAAGTCGGGGATGTCTTTCCCCAGGGCGGCAATCTGTTCCGCCTCAAGCTGTGCGATCAGGTCCATCGCAGGTACTCCTATCTGCTCGTGGTTGGTCCACGAAGTTTGGGCACGGCCTGAGAGCTCTTGGTCTTCATCGGGTCCTGCACGCAGCCCGCCAGAGGTCAGATCGACTGTTCCTTAAGTCCGGTTCCATCTGACACCTCCCTGCCGAAGAAAGCTGGGCGTTACGCCATGATGCAAACCAAAACACCGGAGTCGCAGATTGCGGCACCGGATTGCGGTCGTTTAAGGGGATTGTACGCAGGGATCAAGAGCAAATCGCATCGAATTACCGGGCAATACTGGTGGGATTCCGCCAGTCGCAAACTGCAGCGTTGCCTTGCCTCTCAGATCAGGCATTCTGAGGCAAATTGAAAGAGCAGAATTTAAGACAGGACTTCAAGGATGCGAATTGCATTTGTGCTGGCAGTTTCGGCTGCTTTGCTTGTGTCATGCGGACGCGGTGGCCCGAAGCCTCAGGCGGTCGAGCCTGTGCCGGGCGTGGACCGGACAGCGCCGTCGGTGATTTACCCCGATTTTGGTGACGCTGATCCGCATGATTGGGAGGGCCGTCATCCCGGCCTGTATCCTATCCATGGTCTTGACGTTTCTCGTTGGCAGGGGGCAATAGACTGGCGCAGGGCCAAAGCTTCGGGTGTGAGCTTTGTGTTCATGAAAGCAACCGAGGGCGGGGATGTGGCCGATCCGATGTTCGATGACCATCGACGCGGCGCACAGGCCGCCGGTGTGCCTTGGGGGGCTTACCACTACTACTATTTCTGTCGTTCGGCCCGCGAACAGGCCCGTTGGTTCATCCGCAACGTTCCCAAAGGCGCGGACTTACCGCATGTGTTGGACATGGAATGGACGCCGCATTCGAAGACCTGCACCTTGCGTCCCGACGGCAAAACCGTTCGCGCCGAGGCGCAACGGTTCCTGGACATTTTAGAACGGCACTATGGTCGTCGTCCCATTGTCTATACAACAGTAGACTTCTTTGAAGATACCGACATCGCTCGCCTGCCAAAGACCGAGTTCTGGTTGCGTTCGGTCGCCGGTCATCCGCGTGAGGTTTATCCGCGCACCGTATGGCGGTTTTGGCAGTATACCGGCACAGGGTTGGTGCCGGGGGTTCAGGGCAGGGTGGACATCAACGCCTTCAACGGCACGCCGGAAAACTGGGCCAGATGGAAGGCCAGGCCTTAGATCTTCGGCGTTCCGTAAGTTTCAATCGTACCGCCGCTGACCAGATGATCCAATCGCCGCTCGCGTTCTTCCCCAAATGCGTTGCGCAGCCAAAAGGACTCACCCGTGCTAAGCTCGCGACGTTCAAAGCCGCGTTCACGCAGGCAGCGGTCCACCTGATCAATTTCGCCCTGCACACGCAGTTCGTCTTGAAACGGGGCGGTTACGGCTGGCCCGATAATGATTCCCCAAAGAAGAATATTGGTCGCATAGCCGCCGATGACCGCGCTGCTACCACCTTCGTCTGCTTCTTGAGAACAGGAATCTACCGCAACCCGCGCAGAGTGCAGATTATGGCCCGCTTGTGTGGGAACAGACATCCCAAGTGGTTTTGTGGTGCAGGCCGAAGCAGCCAACAACGTGCCAAGCAATAGCTTTTTCATAATGTAGTCAGTCTCACTTCAATCTTTCTCGCCCACGAATCCTATGGGCCTAGAAAGTGAATAAATTGAGGCGCGCTCAACTTCAAATGGCAATCCGACAAAGAATTAGTCTGCGGCATCGCCGCCACATCCCTGTCCTTTAGTCCTGTCTTCCGGGCTTGGATTTTACATACTCTGCCCAGATGTCGGGACGTCGATCGCGGGTGATATCTTCTGCCATTTTGTGACGCCATTCCGCAATGCGACCATGGTGACCTGACATCAAAACCTCAGGGATTGGGTGCCCTTTCCAGTCTGCGGGGCGTGTGTATTGCGGGTGTTCCAGCAGGCCCGAGGAAAAGCTTTCTTCCTCGGTAGAAGCCTGATTGCCCAGAACGCCGGGGATCAGACGAACGGTCGCGTCGATCAGAGCTTGCGCCGCGATTTCCCCGCCGGTCATTACAAAGTCACCCAGCGATACTTCCTGTACCCCGTAGTGCTCCAATACCCGCTCGTCCACACCTTCGAAGCGGCCGCACAACAAGGTCATGCCATCGCATCGAGCGAGGTTCTGCATCATGCGCTGGTCCATGCGTCGCCCGCGCGGACTAAGGTAGATAAGAGGCCAATTGCCATGAACACCCGCCATCGTATGTTCAATAGCTTCACCAAGAACATCCGCGCGCAGCACCATGCCAGCACCGCCACCGGCTGGCGTGTCATCGACGTTGCGGTGCTTGCCAACGCCGAACTGCCGCAGGTCCACCGTCTCGAGCTGCCACAAGCCTTCCTGCAAAGCCTTGCCAGTCAGGCTTTCGCCCAGCACTCCGGGAAAGGCTGTCGGAAACAGCGTGATGATCTTTGATTTCCAGACCCCGTGCAAATCCGGCGTCGGCGTCATCAGTTCACGCGGTTTCAAAGTCGGCCGGATCGCTTTTCGGCCGTGGGATTTGCTGGGTTTGTCTGTCATGTCTGGCGGGCCAGTTCGGTCTGGGCAGTTTGAATCAAAGCCTTCTTCTGGGTGATCAAAGCGGCTTCGTCCAGTGATGAACGGTTCAAAGACAGCATTTCCTGCAACACCTCGTCAGAAAAGCTGGGGCTTACGCGTGCAGGACCTCGAAGCAGCGCAGCTTTCTCGGGCGGCAGATCCAGGAAATTGGCAAACGGCGCACCTGCTCCGAGGGGATGGTTCTGCACCTGTTCCAAAAACGCAGTCTGGACGGTGATGGTCGGTAGCCGATCCCTGATCGTGTCTGCAGTTTCTTTCAACGTGGGCAGATGCGCCAAATCAGAGCAGAAACCGTCCAGATCCTGCACGATCCGAGTTTGGTGCAGATCATGAGCCCACAGGCTGCGCAGCCACGCCTCGCGCTGGCGCAGAGACAGGTAGACAGTGATATCGACCTCGTCGCCCAGAAATCGTCGGCGCAGCACACTGACCAGCGTCTCGGCCAGTTCGGGTGCGGCCCCATAACCTTCCTCGCGGTTTCTGCTGGGGCGCAGGCCCAGGAAGTTTTCTTCGCTCAGGATCAGGCCCCGGCGTTCGCCAAAATCCAAACCGTCCAAAAAGGTTTGAACTTGTCCGCCAAACCCGGCCAGCGTCGCGTCCAGCCGATAGATTGAATGGCGCGTTGCGACCTCGCTCAGCCCGGACTTGCGGGTTTTGTAGGGTAGAACCAATGCAAAGCGGGGCCAGATCAATTCACGGTTTTCATGCAGAAACGACTGTACTGCGGTCATGCCTGTCTTGTGCAGGCCCAGATGCAGCAATATGCGCCGCATCAGATCAGACCTTCGGGCGGGTCAGCCACGATACGGCCTTGCTCAAGATCCACCGTTGGCACCACTTGCAGCGTAAAAGGCAGCAGAACGGTGGATTTCAAACCCGGCCCATGCAGTTCCAGCAAGTCCGCAGCGCCATGGTTCTGTACGGATTTGACTTTGCCCAGCAGCGTGCCGCCGGTGTCATAGACATCCAGTCCGATCAGGTCGGTGTGATAAAACTCATCATCGGGAAGCGAAGGCAACTGATCGCGCCGCGCAAACAGGCGCAGACCGTTCAGCGCATCGGCTTCTTCCTTGGTTTCGACCCCGCCCAGACGTGCCGCAAACCCGTTTTTGATGGTGCGCGTCAAAACAACCGGAAAGCGCTGTTCGCCGGTCTCATCTGTCAGTGGAGAGTAGTGTTCAATATCTTCGGGCACGGCGCAAAAGCTTTTCAGGCGCACTTCGCCGCGTACGCCGTAAGACCCCGCAACGCTGCCGACGCAGATCAGATCACTCATTGGACGCGCCTGTTGTCAAACAAATCCCGTTTCTCCATTCGCCAAGGCCTTCGCAGGCTTCGCGTTGATTGTTGCGTTCGAAGAACACGCCGACAATAAAGGCGATCAGCAGCAAAATGGGAAGTCGAATCAATCCGAACATGGGACCTTACCGTGTTTCGACCGCCAGGGATTGGGCACGGTTTTCCCAGCCTACCTGTTCCAGTTCCGGTGTGTCTGATACCTGTTCAGGCCATCCGACGCAGAAGTATCCGATCAGTCGCCAGTCTTCCGGCACGCTCAGATCGCGTATCATTTGCTCGGGATCCAGGATCGACACCCAACCCAGTCCCAACCCCTCGGCCCGCAAGGCCAGCCAGAACAGTGTGATTGCCGAAACAACAGAGTAACGCCGCATCTCGGGCATTGTGCCCGCACCCAGCCCCATGCCTTTGTCGGTGCTGTCGTCGCAGAATACAGCCAGTTGCACGGGGGCCTCTTGCATCCCGGACAGTTTCAGGCGGCTGTAAAGCTGCGCCTTGTCGCCGGAATACCCCGCCAGCGCATCATCGTTGGCAGTTTGGAAATTCTTCAGCGCGGCAGCGCGGGCTGCTTCGCTTTCGACGCGGATCACGCGCCAGGGTTCGCTGAGCCCCACCGAAGGGGCCAGTTGAAATGCGTCGAGGCAGCGCAACAGCACTGCCTCGTCCACGGTGTCGGTGCGGAACCGGCGCACATCACGCCGGAGCCGCAACAACAGGTCAAACTGCGTGCGAAAATCGTCGGTGAAAGTCTGATCCCGCACGCGTTACCCTTCTTACTCTTCTGCAGCCGCTTCTTCAGCCGGTGCAGCCGCCGCTTCGGCAGCTTCAGCAGCCTTGGCCGCTTTTTCTTCTGCGCGTTCCTGAGCTTTCTTGCCCGGGGTGCCCTTGTTGGGGTTGTTACGCTCGGCTTTTTCACGGGTGCCGGCAGCTTCCAGCATACGCGCGATACGGTCGGTGGGCTGAGCGCCCTGATCCAGCCAGTACTGGATGCGCTCCATGTTCATTTTCACGCGCTCTTCGCTGTCTTTCGGCAGCAGCGGGTTGTAGGTGCCCAGTTTCTCGATGAAACGGCCGTCACGGGGCATGCGGCTGTCAGCAGCCACGATGCGATAGAAGGGACGCTTTTTCGAGCCGCCGCGGGCGAGACGAATTTTCATTGCCATGGTGGTATCTCCTTTGAATGGCATCACGCCGGAGGCGTGTCTTTTGTTGAGCCGGCGTAGGTGCCGGTTAGTTCTGGTGTTTCTTATGGTGTCGGATGACTTCCTGAATGATGAAATTCAGGAAAGCCTTGGCGAAATCGGGGTCCAGATCGGCCTCTTTCGCCAGGTCTTCTAGCCGTGCGATCTGCGCCGCTTCGCGCGATGGATCGGACGGGGGAAGGTCGTGTTCGGCCTTGAGCTTGCCAACGGCTTGCGTGTGCTTGAACCGCTCGCCCAGCGTATAGACAAGGATCGCATCCAGCCGATCGATGCTTTCGCGATGCTCTTTCAACAGCGTGGCAGCCTGTGTCACGGGGTTGGTCATTGGCTGGTCCTTTCGGTGGTCAGGTCAATCTGCGGGTGGCGCCAGATTTGAGCGTGCTTGCCCAGTAGCTCGGCATTTTCAAGCTCCAGCGTGGCTCCAAGGCGTTCTGCCAAAGCGCGCGAGCGGTCGTTGGCATGGGCGATGTACGAGATCACGCCGTTCAGCCCCTGTTGCCGCGCTGCATAGTGGCGTGCCGCTTGCGCCGCCTCAAATCCCAGCCCTTTGCCTTCGGCCTCGGCCATAAGGGTCCAGCCCAGCTCGGGCTCGGCCCAGCCGGGGGCATCGATCATACCGGCCCATCCAACAAACGCGCCGCTGGACATTTCGGTCAGGTGCCACAGGCCAAAGCCCTTCAGAGCCCAATGTCCAAGGCGTTTCACGAGCGAGTCCCAGCTGCCAAGCTCATCCTTGGGTCCGCCGACCATATGGCTGCGCTCAGTCGCGAAGAATGCTGTCATCGCAGGTAGATCGTCCAGATGTGGCGCGCGCAAGATCAGACGCTCGGTCTCGATGGTAGGGATGGTGAACGAGGTCATGCGTATGCCTCCATCCCGCCTTGTAGTTCATCTGGGTGCGGGTGGCGATAAACGACATCCTCGGGAGACGGGCGCGCTGCGTTTTGATCCTCAATTGCGCCGAGCCTCTGTGCCAAGGCGATTGAACGCGTGTTGGGCGCATCAATATAGCTGACCAGTGTTGCCAAACCGGCGTTTTGAAAAGCCCAGTCGCGCGCGGCGCATGCCGCTTCGAATGCAAAACCCTTGCCCTCATAGTCGGGGAAGATGCACCAGCCGATTTCCGTCTCGGGGAATTTCGGGGGTTTGTTGATCCCGACCTGGCCAATGAACTCACCGGTTTCCGTCAAGTCGACGGCCCATGCACCAAATCCGAGAAACTGCCAACTGGCTACGTCCGAGCCCAGCATTGACCACAGGTCCTGCGCCGAGTACGGCCCATCCATATATTTCGCCCACTCCGTCGCAAAAAGCGCTGCCATCGGCTCGAAGTCTTCGAGCCGGTGATGGCGCAGTGTAAGGCGCGTTGTGGTTATGGTGGGCGCGGTGCTCATTTACTTTTTCTTGCCGAACCCGCTGAGGCCCTGAGGCAGGCCCATGCCGCCGCCTAATCCGGGCAGGCCGCCGGGCATCTTGCCGCCCATCGCCTTAGCCGCTTGTTCCAACGCCTTGGGGTCCATGCCTGCAGCCATTTCCTCGGGCGAGGGGCCGCCTTTGCCGAACATGCCTTTCATGGCCTGTTTCAGCATCTTGCCTTTGCCCATCTTGCCCATCTTTTTCATCATGTCCGACATCTGTCGGTGCATCTTGAGCAGCTTGTTCAGGTCGCTGACCTCCATGCCCGAGCCTGCCGCGATCCGCTTTTTACGGCTCGCCTGCAATAGCTGAGGGTTGGCGCGTTCGCGTTTGGTCATCGACTGGATCATGGCGATCTGCTGACGCAGGATTTTGTCGTCCAGTCCTGCCTGGTCCATCTGTTTGGCCATTTTGCCCATGCCGGGCATCATGCCCATCATGCCCTGCATACCGCCCATCTGGATCATCTGTTCCAGCTGCATTTTCAGGTCGTTCATGTTGAACTGACCTTTGACCATGCGCTTCATCATGCGCTCGGTCTGTTCCATCTCCATCGTTTCCTGGGCCTTTTCGACCAAGGCAACAATGTCGCCCATGCCCAGAATACGACCGGCGATCCGGTCCGGCTCGAAGGTTTCGAGCGCGTCCATCTTTTCGCCCAGACCGACAAAGCGAATGGGCTTGCCGGTGACCGCGCGCATCGACAGCGCCGCACCACCACGCCCGTCGCCGTCCATCCGCGTCAGGACCACGCCGGAGATGCCGACCTTGGCGTCGAATTCCTCGGCCACTTCAACGGCGACCTGACCGGTCAGGCCGTCGACGACCAGCAGAGTCTCGCGCGGGTCGACCGCGTTGCGGACCTGCTCGACCTCGTCCATCAGGACTTCGTCGATATGCAGACGGCCCGCGGTGTCGAGCATGTAGACGTCATATCCACCCAGCGTCGCTTGTTGCTTGGCACGCTTGGCGATATCGACGGGTTTCTGACCGGGCACGATCGGCAGCGTATCGACGCCGACCTGCGTGCCCAGAACAGCCAGCTGATCCATCGCCGCCGGACGATAAACGTCGAGCGAGGCCATCAGGACCTTCTTGCCCTCTTTCTCTTTCAGGCGTTTCGCCAGCTTACCGGTGGTGGTCGTCTTACCCGAGCCCTGCAGACCCACCATCAGGATCGGGGCAGGCGGGTTGTCGATCTTCAGCTTGCCGGGGTCTTCTTCGCCGCGCAGGGTATCGACCAGCGCGTCATGCACGATCTTGACGACCTGCTGGCCGGGGGTAATCGACTTAGTAACAGCCTGACCTGTCGCCTGTTCCTGAACCTTTTTGACGAAAGCGCGGGCTACTGGCAGCGAGACGTCGGCCTCAAGCAGCGCAACCCGGACCTCGCGCAGGGCGGTCTTGACGTCTTCTTCTGACAGAGCGCCCTGTTTGGTCAGCCGGTCAAAGACGCCAGAGAGGCGTTCGGATAGATTTTCAAACATGCCTTCGGCCTCCTTAGCCGGTTATCTGATGGCGTGCCCTACATAGGATGCGCCGGTTAAATGCACAAACGCCCCCACGGGCGAAACTCGCTGGTGGGGGGCGATCCCTGAACGACTCAAGGGACCGGAAGATCGAAAGGCTTCCGGATGTTTGGCGGTCACTTACGCCTTGGAGGAGGGTGAGTCAAGACAAGCTGTGTCAAGGTGGCTGGTGTAGGGTACTCTGATCAAAACAAGCTCGGGGAGGGGGCGATGAAGGACGATCTTCCGCAAAAGACAACGGATTATGTTGGCGAGGTGACCAACACCGATATCTGGTCTGGTTTCGAGATACGGCCGGACGATATCTTTGTGTGCACGCCGCCTAAATGCGGCACGACGTGGACGCAGACCTTGGTGCGAATGTTGATCACGCAAACCGCTGATCCCGGCGTATACGACAACAAGATTTCACCATGGCTGGATTGCGGCTTTCGCGACAGGGAGGAGCAGGCAAAAACGCTGAACGCGCAAAGCCATCGGCGCTGCATAAAGACACATACGCCGCTGGATGGAGTTACCTTTTCGCCTGATGCGCAGTATCTTGTTGTGCACCGCCATCCCGTCGATGTGCATTTGTCAATGCGTAGTCATGTCGAGAATATGAAGGCCGATTGGTTGGATTACCTCTTTCCCGATGATCTTTCAGAAGCCTTTTCCATGTTTCTGGATCGACCGGCTTCATCAAAAGGCACCGACGATCTGACACTTGGATCATTTATCCATCACTTCCGATCCTTTTGGACCTTCCGTGAATTGCCCAATATTCATTTCCTGCACTACGCAGAGCTTAGCCGCGATCTACCCGGACAAGTCTCGCGCCTGGCCAACATCATGGACACCGAGATCAGCCCGCAGCTGGTCAATGACATCGCCGAGGCGGGCAGTTTCGGGTCGATGAAGAACAATGCGCAGCGTCTGGAGCAAACACCCGGTTTCACCAGTGGGTTTCACGACTTTGCACAGTTCTTTTCTTCGGGCAGCAGCAACAAGTGGGAAGGCAAATTGACGTCTGAAGATATGACCAGGTACGACGACAGCATATCCAAGCTGGTTTCACCTGAAGAACGCCTGTGGTTGGAACGCGGTTTAGCTTCTAGCCCACGCTGACGTCTTGGTCGCCGTGATTGGATGCGGGCAGCCAGCCATTCACAGCCTCAGCCAGCCGATGTGAGCCTGACCCGCTGACATATGCCTCAACAATGGGATGGCGGCCAGCGCTCATTCCCTCGTCCAGGATCAGCACTGGGCGATACATCGTCGACGTGCGCTTGCCGTTTCTGGACTTTGTGCTTTCGACCTCGGCATGAGACAGGCTGGACAGCTTATGTTCGACGGCCTCATAGCCAAATACGGATTGGCGGCGGATCAGGATGCTGTTGTCACGACGATCCAACACGACCTGAACGCGTCGAACAAACGCGCAGAAAGCACCCAGGCCCATTCCGCCCCCAAAAACAGCGAAGAAGAGGCCAAACCAGATGTCCTCGCCGCCTTCACTGGCCATGAACAGGCCAGCACCTACAAAAGCGAGTATGAAGAGGACCAGTGTGATGCCGATGAACCATGGCGCGTTCGACAGGATCAGTTGGTCAGGGGTGTTGCGCGTGACTTTCATGGCGGAACGCTACAGCACTTTCCGGGGCTGTTGAAGCAAAGCGCAACGCTTGCGCCTTTAATAAAAGTGCGCGCACGCGACAGACAATTCCTGCGGCAATGGATACATGTGGTCTTCCATATCGTTAATTGCAGGCAGGGGCATTCTGTGGCACAGCGCGGAAAATTCAGTGCAAGGAGACCGGGATGGACGCCTCATCTGCTTTTCAGGACACGTTGCCTTTGACCTCTGATGCGTTGCTGGCGCAGTTGGATGATTGGGGTTTGGCCTATCGTCTGCATACGCATGTGCCGCTGCGCACGGTTGAGGATTCGAAAGCAGTCGAAGATCAGTTCATGGTTCCAGGCGAAAATGCGTTACGGGTTAAGAACCTGTATTTGCGCGACAAGAAAAAGCGCAACTATTTAGTAACGCTCGAGCAGAACCGCGAAATCGATCTCAAGGCGCTGGGTGCGGAACTGGGTGTCGGAAACCTGTCTTTCGGGTCGGCAGACCGGCTGATGCAGAATCTCGGCATTCGTCCCGGGGCGGTCAGTCCGCTGGCGATGATCAACGGGGTTCAAAACAATGTACGGTTCTTTATGGACGCGGCCGCCAGGCAAGCCGAAGTGATCTACATGCACCCGCTGGTCAATGACCGCACGGTGGCCCTCAAGCAACCTGACGTGATGGCCTTCTTTGATCGCATAGGATGCGAGGTTAACTGGCTGTCCTGATCACCCGAGCGCCTCTTTCACCGCGGCAGAAACATGTGCGGCTGACGGGTTGACGAACAGGTGCCCGTCCGCCTCGAAAACCGGATCATCAAGGTGGGCCGGAAAAGCCAATGGCAGCTCGGTACAGGCCAGCAGAATTGCCGTTCCTTTGGTTGCGTGTTTGTTGCAAAAAGTAAGCAATCTCGTACGCGCCGTTTCGGACGCGCCGCCATAGAAGTTGCTGTCAATCATAGCCTGCATCTCGGCTATTTCAGGTTCGGGCAGGCGATCATTTGCAGCGATACCCTCGGCGGCCAACCGATCTGCATAGTTCGTGGCCTGCATCGTCACGGAAGTTCCCAAGACCAGAGCGTTGGATGCGCCGGTGCTTGCCGTGGTTTCAGCGGTTGCGTCAAAGATACTGAGAATAGGCATGGAAACGCCTTGCCGGATTGCGTGCAGCCGGGCGTGCGGCGTATTTGAGGCGATGATTCCGAAGTCGCAGCCCGCGCGTTCCAAAGTCAGCAGAGCATCGCGGAACACGTTGTCAAATTCCGCCCAGCTTGCTTCATCCCCGGCGACACCGCGCAAAGCGCGTGTCTTGGCCTGAGTGACGGATTCAATGGTCATGGGCGGGACTGGTAAAGGAGAGCCGTGACCCAGTTGCGCGAAGTGGCGCCCTGCGCCTTCTGCAATGGCCCGGTAATAATCGACGGTCGAAGCCCAGCCCACACCGCCCAGAATGCCGATTTTCTTCATAAGTAACGCCCAGCCTGCTCATTTTCATGAACGGCAGACTGGACGTTTCTATTCTTTTTGACCAGAGCCAATCAGGCTGCGAGTTCGGCAACGGCCTTCCGGGCGCTTTCCAATGCAGCTTCGGGGTTCACCGCCATCTGATCCGCAGCGATGACCTCTACGTCATGAATGCCGATAAAGCCCAGAACGTGGCGGGCATAGTTGGTGGCAAAATCCGCCTCGGACCCGACGGGGACACCACCAGAGGCAATCGCCAGAATGGCGCGTTTGCCTTCCAGCAAACCTTTGGGGCCGTTTTCAGTATAGGAAAAGGTCAAACCCGCGCGCGCAACCAAGTCTACCCAGGCTTTGAATGCAGCAGGAACCGAAAAGTTGTAGATCGGAAGCCCAATGACGATGGTGTCAGCGTCTTGCAGTTCGGACACCAGTTCGTCGGACAGGGCCAGTCGGTCACGCTGTACATCGTCGCGCTGATCGGCCGGGGTGAAGTTGGCGGCGATCCAGTCCTCGGTCAAAAGCGGCAGGGGTGTGGCCAGGTCGCGGCGGATGATGCGCTCTGCACCCAGCTGCTGGACCACACGGCCCGACAGATCGCGGGTCGTCGAGTCTACGCGGCGGGCGGATGAGTCGATGTGAAGGATAGTTTTGGGCATTGTTCAGGTCCTTTGGGTCAGGGAAATCTTGTCCTGCTCCCAATATGAATATTGCGTTTGTGAACAAAACTCGGATACATCAACAGTTATTGTTGGAAATTGCACAGTGACGTTATTACCATGGACAATTGGGACGAAGTGAGGACCGCCTATCAGGTGGCGCGTATGGGGACAGTCAGCGGCGCGGCCGAGGTTCTTGGTGTTCACCACGCCACCGTGATCCGCCATATTGATGCGATCGAGGCTCGGCTGGGTGTAAAATTGTTCCAGCGTCACGCACGCGGATACACACCGACCGAGGCGGGCGACGATCTGTTGCGCGTCGCACAGGCCACCGAAGATCAGTTCAACCAGCTTGTTGGTCGGATGAAGGGCCGGGGCGATGACGTTTCAGGCGAATTGGTGGTGACATCGCTTGGATCACTTGCGCCGTTGGTTGTGCCCACACTCACAGCGTTTCAAAAGATGCACCCGGATCTTATCGTGCGCTACCTGACCGGCGACCGGCTTTTCCGACTGGAATACGGCGAGGCGCATGTGGCGATCCGCGCGGGATCAGCCCCGGATCAGCCGGACAACGTTGTACAACCATTTCGACAAGAAGAAGTGGGCCTTTACGCCAGCACCGCATATGTCGAACGCTTTGGTAAACCGTCAGGTATTGAGGATTTCGGCAACCATCACTTCGTCAGTTCTGACGACGAAAGCAGCCGCGCGCCGTTCACCCGTTGGCTGCGTGCGACTGTTCCCGCGGGTCGCATAACCTTCCGCTGTACAAACAACTTCTGTATGCGCGAGGCTGTCCTGGCCGGGGCGGGTATAGGTTTCATGGCCCGCTGGGAAGCGGCCCGCCACGACAATCTGGTCGAGGTGATGGACCCGCTTCCTGAGTGGTTCGGGAACCTGTGGCTCGTGACCCACGTGGATTTACACCGCACTACCAAGGTGCAGGCGTTCCTCAGTTATCTCAAAGAAGAAGCCAAAGGTTGGCAGCCATGAGCCCTCAGGCCCGTGGTCATCTGGCCATGCTGACCTTTTCAGCCCTTGTTGCGGGCAGCTTTTCGCTGGGATCCATGATCGCGAACGAGATTGCGCCTGCCGCGCTGAATGCAGTCCGATTTGCGATTGCCGCTGTGGTGATCGGCGTGGCGGCTTTGGCCACAACTGGTTTGCCGCGCAGCGCTGCGCAAGCCCCGTGGCGTTACCTGGTGTTAGGTGGGTTATTTGCCACCTATTTCGTCCTGATGTTCTACGGATTGCAAACTGCCCCACCGGTCAGCGCTGCTGCGGTGTTCACCCTTACACCGGTTGTTTCAGCGGTCGCGGGATGGGTTTTGTTACGACAGATCACCACGCCGCGTATGGCGCTGGCTTTAACCATTGGGGCCGTAGGGGCACTTTGGGTGATCTTTCGAGCCGACTGGCAGATGTTCCGCGCCTTTGAGATAGGGGGTGGTGAGATCATCTATTTCTGGGGATGTGTCGCCCACGCAATCTATACGCCGATGGTTCGCAAACTGAATCGTGGTGAACCGGCCGTGGTGTTCACCTTTGGCACTTTGGTCGCCGGATGCCTGCTTCTGACCGTGTTTGGTTGGTCTGATCTGAAGGCAACCCACTGGAGTGCGCTGCCGGCCATCGTTTGGATTGGTTTGCTTTACATCTCGTTCTTTGCAACGGCTGCCAGCTTTGTATTGGTGCAGTTCTCGTCTTTGAGGCTGCCGTCAGCGAAGGTCATGGCTTATACCTACTTGGTACCAAGTTGGGTAATTCTTTGGGAAATCGCTTTGGGCAAAGCTGTACCCACAGGCTTGATATTGGGCGGTGTTGCGCTGACAGTCATCGCTCTGCTGATGCTGTTGAAAGAGGAAGCGCCGCGTGCAATGCCGGTGCGAAGGACCGCAGAATAGCGCTGCACTTTCGCTAGAAGGTGCTTCCAGCCTCAAATGCATTCCAAATGTAGAATTTGTTGAGCCAGATCAAGGTTCGGGGCAGGTCCCTCCAATACACTGAGATTTAGGTGAGAGGAGGAGATTATGTTTAAGCATATCATGCTGCCGATAGACCGGCACCTGCCGCCCGAAGTCCGTAAAGCTGCTGATATCGCGGCGCAAGTTGCGAAATGGCAAGGTGCTAAAATCACTCTGGTCAGCGTCACCGGCGCCCATTTGGGTGAATCCACAACAACCGAAGCCGAGATCGACAAGGATCTTGCGAAGTTTACTGAAACGCTCGCCGCCGAAAGCGGTGCTAAAGTTGCCACTCGCAAAATTCATTCTGTCGACGTCGCCGCCGAAGTGGACAGCGACCTGACCCGGGCCGCAGAAGAGCTGGGCGCTGATCTGATCATCGTGGGAACCCACGCTCCTCGGATCACCGACTATATCTTTTCAAGTCACGCGGGTTATCTGGCCAAACATGCCAGCATGTCGGTTTTTGTGGTGCGTTAAGCGTCGTCCGACGTCGGAAGCTCAACTTCCAAAAACCGTTCGAACGCGTCCAGATTGACGGGTTCGAATTGTCCGAACCCCTGCATCCAAACCGAAGCGGCGCGCAGGGCGTCGGGCTCCAGCTTGCACCATTTCACCCGTCCGCGTTTTTCCTGAGAAATCAATCCGGCCTTGGTCAGGATAACCAAATGTTTTGAGATCGCGGCCAATGACATCTCAAAAGGTTCGGCGACATCTGTCACGGCCATGTCGTCCTCTAGCAGCATTGCCAGAATTGCACGGCGCGTGGGGTCGGCCAGGGCAGCAAACACAATGTCGAGCGGATCAGTCATTGCCCTGTCATAACCGCTTGGGGCAAGGGCGGAAAGGGCGTTACAGCATCGGATGGCGATAGTCGTAGGTGGGGAACCGCAGGTTTAGCTGCTCTGTCGCGCTTGCGGTCAGGCCGATGTCGCGGGCCATACGCGCGTTTGGGGGCAAAGGTGTCGCATTAGTACGAGAGCGCGAAGCTGGGCGACACTTCTGCAGTATACGTTTAATAAACTGATGCGAAACTATGGAGAAACTTCTTTGAGTCTTTTCCATGATTGCTCCTTTGTCACTGTATTTACGAAAAAATGCGTGAATTCGAGCAGCCAATCAAAATCAATTACTTGACTTATTATGTGCTAAAAAAGCACATATTTGGGATGGCCCGTGTATTACCTCCACTGAACGCACTGAAAGCATTTGAAGCGGCCGGACGGCACGAAAGCTTCAGCCGTGCAGCCGACGAGTTGAACGTCAGCCATTCGGCCATTAGCCGCCATGTGCGTGGGTTAGAGGACCGGCTTGGCGTCTCGTTGTTTCGGGATTTGCCCCGTGGGGTCGAACTGACCTTGGAAGGGCGAGGCTTGCTGTTGCGGGTGATGAGTGCGCTTGATGAAATCGCCGAGGCCACTGAGATCGTTCGTCAAAGGCCAGAAGGCACACTCACCATCAGTTGTGAGCCGCTGTTCGCCATGAAATACCTTATCCCCCGGCTGCCGGGTTTCTATTCAGCCTTCCCAGGGGTCCAGCTAAGGCTGGAGGCCTCACGCGCGCTGGCGGATGTCGAACGACATGATGCGGATCTGGCGATCCGGTTTGCGCATCGCGGTGTGCTGGATATTCCGTCCGACCTGATCAGTGATGAACCACTTTTTACCTATGCCACGCCGGATCTGAGGCCCGAGGGATGGGACAGCCCCGAACAGGTGCTGAACTATCGTTTGTATCGCGATCGGATCGGAGAAGTCTGGCCGCGCTGGGCAGAAGTGGCCGGGTTTGAAATGCCACAGTCCGGCATGAACGGTTGGCGGATGGAAACGGATCTGTCTCTGACGGCAGCCGTTAGCGGGCTGGGCGTTTTTCTCGGATCAGAGGACTGCGTTCTGAGTGATCTGCAAGCTGGGCGCTTGATCCGGTGCTTTCCCATCGGATTCCGAGAGGGCAGTTTCCGGCTGGTTCTGGGCGCTGGTGCGGTGCGCCGCAGAACGGTACAGGCGTTCCGAACGTGGTTGCTGGATGAAAGTGCAAACCTGCGCGGCCAACCCATCCTGCGGGAATAATCAACTCTTTGGTTGAATATGCAGATTCAATGCATTTTGAGGCTTCGGAAGGTTTCGGTGTCTCTCCGACATCATGTCGGTGTCGAAAAAGTAATTTAAAAACAATATCTTAAAATGCGTCAATCGGCGCGTTCAAGAGCGTTGACTCTGCGCCCGTCGCGCCTTAGCACCATGCCCAAGACTGTACGAGGGAAACGCCCGTGACCGATGACGACCAAAAGCAGCGTATGGCGCAGCTGGAGGCCAAGATCGAAGCGGCGAAAAAGGCCAAAGCGCCCAAGCCTCGTGCAGATGCTGACGTGTCCGGGGGCGAGCTTGCCTGGAGGATGGTCATCGAAATGGTATCCGGTCTGGGGATCGGATTTGGCATCGGATACGGGCTGGACAGCCTGCTCGGGACGATCCCGATCTTTCTGGTGCTGTTCACATTGCTGGGCCTTGTCGCGGGCGTGAAGGTTATGCTCCGCAGCGCGAAGGAGGTTCAAGAAAAACAAACGGCGGCAACGGCTGCCGAGAAGGACGAGAGGGACTGAACGTGGCAACTGAGACCACCGCAGCAGAAGGCAGCAGCCTGGTTTTCCACCCGATGGATCAGTTCATCGTGAAACCGTTGTTCGGCGACGGTGCGGTCGGCATGTTCACTGTGACCAACGTGACCCTGTGGCTGTTCTTCGCGATCCTGGCGGTAATCGCCCTGCTGGTGCTGCCGACGTCCAAACGCGCGATTGTCCCCACGCGGATGCAGTCTGTTGCAGAGCTGACTTATGGCTTCATCTACAAAATGCTGGAAGACATCTGCGGCAAGGAAGGCGTTAAGTTCTTCCCTTATGTCATGACTCTGTTCATGTTCATCGTCTGCGCGAACTTCCTGGGCCTGATCCCGACATCGTTCACCACCACATCGCATTTCGCCGTGACCATCCCGCTGGCGTTGGCCGTGTTCCTGACCGTGACGGTTCTGGGCTTCGTCAAAAACGGCGCCGCGTTCCTGGGTCTGTTCTGGGTGTCCAGCGCACCGATGGCACTGCGTCCGATCCTGGCGATCATCGAGCTGATCTCGTACTTCGTACGTCCTGTCAGCCACTCTATTCGTCTTGCCGGTAACGTCATGGCGGGCCACGCGGTTATCAAGGTTTTCGCAGGCTTTGCTGCGATTGCCGTGATCTCGCCCGTGTCCGTTCTGGCGATTACTGCAATGTATGGTCTTGAGGTCCTTGTGTCCTTCATTCAGGCCTACGTTTTCACCATTCTGACCTGTGTTTACCTGAAAGATGCGCTGCATCCTTCGCACTAAGGTCCGATACCCAAACATCGAAACTTCCAATTCGTAAGGAGATACATCATGGAAGGCGATCTCGCACACATCGGCGCAGGCCTGGCAGCAATCGGTTCCGGCGCAGCCGCAATCGGGGTGGGCAACGTTGCAGGCAACTTCCTGGCCGGCGCCCTGCGCAACCCTTCGGCGGCTGCTTCGCAGACCGCAACCCTCTTCATCGGTATCGCGTTCGCAGAAGCCCTGGGGATCTTCGCATTCCTGGTCTCGCTGCTGCTGATGTTCGCCGTCTAATCTGCGGAACCTGATCCTTACGCGCAGGTGGGCCCAAGCCATAGCGGCCCACCTGTTGTAAAGACAACGTTCCGACGGAGGACATCATGGCGACTGAACCCATTACGAAAGAAGTAGCTGGCTCGTGCGTTGACTCCTATGGCTCTGCCATCGGTATGCCGCAGCTCTGCTTCGATTGGTTCCCCAACCAGATTTTCTGGCTGGTCATTACGCTGGTCGTCATCTTTCTGGTCCTGTCCCGCGTGGCTCTGCCTCGCATCGCGGCAATCCTGGCTGAACGTCAGGGGACCATTACCAACGACCTGGCTGCGGCCGAAGATCTGAAGGCCAAGGCGGTCGAGGCTGAAGAAGCCTACAACAAATCCCTGGCCGATGCCCGTTCTGAGGCACAGCGTATCGCAGCGGAAGCCCGCGCCGAAATTCAGGCTGGTCTGGATGACGCGATTGCAAAGGCGGACGCGGAAATCGCTGCAAAAGCGGCTGAATCGGAAAAGGCAATTGCCGAAATCCGAGCCGGTGCGCTGGAAAGCATTCAAGTGGTTGCCAAGGACACGGCTGCCGAACTGGTCACAGCACTTGGCGGCGAAGCGGATGCGGATGCCATTGCCGGTGCCGTAGATGCGCAGACGAAAGGATAAGTGACATGCGGAACACTCTTGCTCTTATCCTGACATTTGGTGCGGCCAGCCCGGCCTTTGCGGCCAAAGGCCCGTTCTTCTCGCTTGGCAACACGGACTTTGTCGTCCTTCTGGGCTTCATCGTCTTCATTGCGGTTCTGTTCTACTTCAAGGTCCCCGGCATGATCGGTGGGGCGCTGGACAATCGTGCCGAAGGCATCAAGTCCGAGCTGGACGAAGCACGCGCCCTGCACGAAGAAGCACGCAGTTTGCTAGCATCGTACGAGCGCAAGCAGCGCGAAGTTCAGGGGCAGGCCGATGCCATCGTTGCCGCGGCCAAGGAAGACGCGGCTCTGGCAGCGGAACAGGCGAAGGTTGACCTTGAAAAGTCGATTGAACGCCGCCTGGCTGCAGCTCAGGATCAGATCGCTTCGGCTGAAGCGTCTGCTGTGAAAGAAGTGCGTGATCAGGCCGTTTCGGTCGCAGTTGCTGCGGCGGGTTCGGTTCTGGCCAAGCAAATGACCGCAGCACAAGCCAACAAACTGATCGACGCGTCGATTGCAGATGTAGGCACCAAGCTGCACTGACGGTTGACCCGCCAGACAAATGATACAGTTGACCCGGGGGCGTTTCGCTTTCGGGTCTTTTGTTTTGTGGCGAGTTCTGCTTGATTTGAAGCATACTCCGAATCCTGCCAACCGTTGGGGAACTGGTCGACAGGGAAACTTTGCAGCTAGCGTGAAAATACAGGGAAAGACAGACCGTGTCGGGCGACGCAGTTTCGATGAATATTGTAGGCGTGGTCAGAAATGGTGGCGCGGCGTTGATCGACACGATCAACAGGGTTCAAAACCTGTCTGCTCAGTTGCACCGGTATTCGGTCATCATTGCGACCAACGACAATTCGGACGATACGAACCGTGTATTGAACGACTACGCCGAAAGAAACCGGCATGTCGACATCATTCAGCTGGACGGGCTTGTTTCTAGATTTCCTGACCGGATTGAGCGCATCACTGCGGCAAGAAATGCCATACTCAACAGGCTGGAAGCAAAAGACGATGACAACGAGTTGACCCTGGTGCTGGATCTGAATGGTCCGAATACGTGCCTGGACGTTCAGGCGGTTCTGACCGCCGCAAAAAGGGTCACTCCTTTGTGGGAAGGCGTCTTTGCCAATTCCAAACCTGCATATTACGACATTTATGCTCTGCGCTGCCCCGGCTGGTGTGATGAAGACGTCTGGCAGCGCATTCAGAGCACGCGCAGGCCTTTGTTCGGGCGCCGGAAATGGCGCCGGGCGTTGCTGAAGTCAGCGGTTTATGACCGCCAATTCCATATTCCAACCGAAACCCCGCTTATACCGGTCGACAGCGCGTTTGGAGGTGCCGGGTTGTACAAAACCCGTGCGCTCCGGGGCTTGCGCTATTCTTGCCGCGACGAAAAGGGGCAGCGGGTGTGCGAACATGTGATGCTTCACAAACGGCTTCGGGACCGTGGCGCAAGGCTGTTAATTGACCCGGCCCTGACAACAGTGGCCCTTGATCGTCATTTGGGAGAAGGCAGTGGAAAACCCTTTCCGCGCCACCTGCTCCCCGCTGCAACAGGGGCCGCTTAGTCGCGGCGTTTTCCACATTCGACCGGCAAATAATGGTGGCGCTTAGGCCCGCCCGGTTTCATGTTGCAAACGTTGCTGCGCAATAGATTCGTTTCGATCCGTCTTCCTTTGATCGGCCATGCAACGTTCGACAAAATCAAGGTGCTGTTCAATTGCGGTGCGCGCGGCTAAAGGACTGCGCGCCTGTAACGCGTCATTGATGGCCCGATGCTGGTCCAAAATCGCTTCGCGCGTGGCGCGCTGTTGGAACATCGTCTGACGGTTGTAGAACACGCCCTGCACCAACAAATCATACATCGAGCGCATCATATGCAACATGATGACATTATGGCTGGCCTCGATGATGGCCATATGGAATTCAGCATCCAGTTGCGCCTCGTCATCCGCTGCATTCCGGTCGTGGGCCGCTTGCATCTTGTCAAAGATCGCCTGTACCACTTTCAGGTCGCTTTCGGATCCTTGGCGCGCAGCCCTTTCCGCTGCCAACCCTTCCATGTCGCGGCGAAAAGACAGGTAATCAAACACCGCTTCGTCATGACTGCCGAACAAACGGATCAGCGCAGGGGAAAAGGCCGATCCCAGAACCTCGGCCACGTAGATCCCAGATCCAGCCTTGGCGGTCAGCAATCCTTGCGCCTGAAGCTCAGATATTGCGTCGCGTAGGGACGGGCGGGACACACCCATCCGCTCGGCCAGTTCACGTTCCGAGGGTAGACGTTCGCCAGGGCGCAGGATGCCGCGCAGGATCAGAAGCTCGATCTGGCGAACGACGGCAAGCGAGAGTTTTTCGGTTTCAACTTTGTGAAAGGGCATGTTGTTTCCGCAATTGGTCAAGTCATTTGACCACGGACATGGGGCACGTTCAAGAACACCTGTTCACATCGGCTGAAATAATAGGTCAGCATTATTGACTTTAAATCATCTGGCAATAGGCTGCCCGAAACTGAGATCGGAGGAGCCTCATGTCCCAACATCCCTTGTTTGCCACCCGGGCTTCCCGGATGAAGGCATCAGAAATCCGAGAGCTGCTGAAACTGCTCGACCAACCAGGGATCATTTCGTTTGCGGGCGGCATTCCGGATCCAGCATTTTTCCCAGCCGACGCGTTTGCACAGGCGTTTCAGGCAGCGCTGGGGCCAGAGACACAAGCGCAGGCACTGCAATATTCGGTCAGCGAAGGTTATGTCCCGCTGCGCAAATGGCTGGCGCAGCACATGCGTGAAATCGGAGTGGCGTGTGACATCGACAACATTCTGATCACGTCGGGATCGCAGCAGGCGCTGGATTATCTTGGCAAGCTGTTTTTGTCGCCCGGCGACACCGCCCTGGTTGGTTGGCCCACCTATCTGGGCGCGCTTGCAGCGTTCAATGCGTATGAACCCCGGTTTGATCGGCTGAACGGCAACAGCGGGGCCGCAGAATACAAGGCAGCAGCCGGGGACGGGGCGGTGAAATTCGCTTACCTGTCGGCGGATTTTGCCAACCCAACCGGCGAAACTCTGGATCTGCAAGGCAGGGAGGCTTTGTTGGATCTGGCAGAAGAGTTGGATTGCGCCATAATCGAAGACGGGGCCTATCAGGCGTTGCGCTATGACGGGGATCCGATCCCACCGATCCTGTCTTTGGAGCTGGCCCGCAAAGGATCAATTGAAGACTGCCGGACGATCTATTGTGGCAGCTTTTCAAAAACCCTGTCTCCTGGGCTGCGCATGGGCTGGGTCGTGGCGCCCAAGCCGATCATATCTCAGTTGGTTTTGTTGAAGCAGGCGGCGGACCTGCATTCGGCGACCATAAACCAAATGGCCGTTCATGACGTGGCGCAAGCGTGTTTTGACAGCCATATTCCCCAAGTGCGTGCGGTTTATCAAAACCGTCGCGATGTGATGCTGGACGCGTTGGAACAGCATATGCCCAACGGGGTCGAGTGGACCCGGCCCGAGGGCGGTATGTTCATCTGGGTCACGCTGCCTGCAGGGGTCAGTGGGTCTGAATTGCTGGCGCGTGCGTTGGACACGGTGAAAGTGGCGTTTGTGCCGGGTCAGGCATTCTTCCCGGATGGCAGCGGCGCCAATACCATTCGACTTAGCTTTTCAAATTCTGACGAGGCAGCAATCCGCGAAGGTATTCGTCGGTTGGGTGAAGTACTGCGGGCCTGATACGCAGAAAGGATCTGTTAACCAAAATGCTGCAACTCTGCGGCATGATCCGGTGTCTTGCCCCTTTGTTGTTGGCCGCATGTGCGGCCGGAACCCCTCATTTCCGCGAAGTGCCTGCCACGCGGGTGGCGGTGAATGGCAGCGTATTCGACGTGCGCGTGCGCGGTGAGCTGGCCGAAGCGGTTCGGGTCAACGCGCAATACGCACCACGGCTGGGTCCGGTCCGAGACCGGGCCGCCCTTGCGATGGCTCAGGTTTCGGGTTGTCCGATTCTGGATGTGCTGGGCGATGCGGCGGTAACGGTTGGTGTTTTGGGCTGTGATCGAGACGCGGGCGAGCGGTTGCTGCTGACTGCTGTTTCTACGCCCAACTATGAATGCATCGACTATGGCATCTACGAAAACGTTGGGGATGACTACGGCTATCAGGTCTTTGAGTGCACCCCATATTGATATACGCGTGTTCTTGGGTATTTCGGCAAGATATTGTGGATAAGTCAAAATGATATCCCATATCCTGCGCAACTCCGTTGACTCGGACCCTATCCCTTGCGCAGACTTTGAACTCATAGGAATCAAGGGACACGCTGCCATTGCGTTTCAGCAAGCTCAAACTGACCGGCTTCAAAAGCTTTGTTGATCCGACCGATCTGATCATCGCAGACGGGCTGACCGGTGTGGTGGGGCCTAATGGCTGTGGCAAGTCCAATCTTCTGGAAGCATTGCGTTGGGTGATGGGTGAAAACCGGCCCAAATCCATGCGTGGTGGCGCGATGGAAGACGTGATCTTCGCGGGTGCGGCCACGCGTCCTGCACGCAATTTTGCCGAGGTCGTCCTGACCATGGACAACTCGGAACGTCTTGCGCCATCTGGGTTCAACGACAGCGATCAGTTGGAGATCGTAAGGCGCATCACCCGCGACGTTGGCAGCGCATACAAGACCAACGGCAAGGATGTGCGCGCGCGCGATGTACAGATGCTGTTCGCCGATGCTTCGACGGGGGCGCATTCGCCTGCGCTGGTCGGGCAGAACCGCATCGCCGAATTGATCAACGCCAAACCCCGCGCTCGCCGCCGCATTCTGGAAGAAGCTGCTGGGATCTCGGGCCTGTATCAGCGTCGGCACGAAGCCGAGCTAAAGCTGAAAGGCACCGAGGCGAACCTGACCCGCGTCGATGACGTTCTGGAACAGCTTGGTGGGCAATTGGCTCAACTGGCGCGCCAAGCCCGTCAGGCCGCGCGATACCGTGAAATCGGCGAACAACTGCGTCAGGCCGAAGGGATGCTGCTGTATCGACGCTGGAAAGAGGCTGATATGGCCCGCCAGCAGGCAGAGGAAAAGCTGCGCGAACGTATCACCGAAGCTTCCCGTGCCGAGGCCGAGGCGCGCGCTGCCGCTGCAAAACGTGCCGAGATCGAAGAAACTTTGCCGCCACTTCGTGAAGAAGAGGCAATCGCAGCTGCGGTTCTGCAACGTCAGCAGGTGCAGCGCGATCAACTATCGGATCAGGAAACCCGCGCGCGGCAGACCATTGAGACGCTGACAAACCGTATTCAGCAGCTTGGCCACGATATTGAGCGTGAAGCCGGTCTGAACCGAGACGCAGGTCAAATGATTGAGCGCCTGGAATGGGAAGCGCGCGAGCTGGCAAAGGCCGCTGAAGGCCATGACGAGAAAGTGGCTGAGGCGGCAGAAATCGCGCGTGAGGCAGCCTCGATCCTGCAAAACCGCGAAGACCACCTGTCACAACAAACCGAGGACATGGCCCGTCTGGTCGCCCGGCACCAGTCAGCCCAACGTTTGGTCGAAGACAGCCGTAAGACATTGGCCCGGTCTGAGGGTGAGGAGGAAAAGGCACGGCAGGCAGTGGATGAGGCCAAAACTGCCTTGACCCGCGCAAGCGAGGCGTTTGAAGCCGCCCAGGAAGGTGAGGAAAAAGCCCGCGAAGCCGCGGAAGCCGCCGAAGAGGCTCTGGCAGCTGCGGATGAGCTGCGCAATGAAACGCAAGCGCGCGAGGCCGAAGCACGCGCGCAGCGTTCTGAGGCCGAAGGTGAGCTTGGCGCGATCCGGGCTGAAACCACGGCGCTGGCCAAGCTGGTGGAACGTGACACTGCCGAAGGTGGTCAAGTGCTGGATCTGCTGCGCGTCGCGCCGGGCTTTGAAAAGGCTCTGGGCGCGGCCCTGGCCGATGATCTACGCGCGCCCTTGGTTGAGGGCGATGGCCCTTCTGGCTGGGTGCAGGTGGCAGGATATGACAGCGATCAGCCTTTGTCGGATGGGGTCGAACCGCTGGCGCTTCACGTCTCGGGTCCGGATCGTCTCAGCCGTCGGATTGCACAGATCGGTCTTGTGGATGCCGATCAGGGCGCGCGTTTGCAAGCAGCGCTGAAACCGGGCCAACGGTTGGTGTCCCGTTCGGGTGATTTGTGGCGCTGGGACGGCTTCCGTGCATGGGCCGAGGATGCCCCAAGCGCAGCTGCACTGCGTTTAGAGCAACTCAACAAGCTGGAAGCACTCAAGCAGGAACTGACACGCACCGAGGCGCAGGCAGATGGCGCCCGTGCCGCGCATGAAGCGCTGTCCAGGCAATTGGCGGATGTGACCGAGGCAGACCGCCGTGCGCGAGAAGCCCGCCGTGCTGCGGATCAGCGCATGGCCGAAACTGCGCGCTTGCTTAGCCGCGCCGAAGCGGATCGTAATCTGGCGCAGGGTAAACTGGAGACCCTGACCCTTGCCGTAGATCGCCACAAAGAAGACGCTATGGCGGCCCGCGCACAACTGCGCGAAGCCGAGGGCGCATTGAGCGGCTTGGGCGATCTCGACAGTGCACGTGCTGAGGTCGAGGACATCAAACAAACTGTCGAGGCGGCCCGGATCACGATGCTGACCCACCGCTCGACCCATGATGAGCTGCGTCGTGAGGGGGACGCGCGCACCCGCCGCTCGCAGGAGGTCACAAAAGACCTCAGCGGGTGGCGGCATAGATTGGAAACCGCTGAAAAACGGATCTCGGAACTGGCTGAGCGCAAGGAAAGCTCGGAAGAGGAGCTGGCCGACGCCATGGCCGCCCCCGGTGAGATTGCTGAAGCGCGGGAAGAGCTGAACGAATTGATCGAAGCCGCCGAAGCGCGCCGGGCAGAGGCTGCAGACAAGCTGGCCGAGGCTGAGACCCAGCAGCGTGAGGTTGTTCTGGCTGAACGTGAAGCGGAACGCCTTGCGTCGGAAGCGCGCGAAAGCCGCGCGGCGGCCGAGGCGCGCTGTGATGCGGCAAAGGAAAGTGTGGTCGCTGCAGCAGAACGGATCGCCGAGGATCAACAGCTAACCCCGAACCAGTTGCTGAATCAGCTGGATGTGAACCCCGACCAGATGCCTGCTGCAGATGCTCTGGAATCCGAGGTGAACCGCCACAAGCGCCAACGCGACGCCATGGGTGCGGTGAACCTGCGGGCGGAAGAAGACAGCAAAGAAGTTCAGGAAGAGTTCGACACGCTCAGCAGCGAAAAGGCCGATCTGGAAGAGGCGATCAAAGCCCTGCGCAGCGGCATCGCCAGCCTCAACCGCGAAGGACGCGAACGGTTGTTGACCGCTTTTGAACAGGTGAATTCGAACTTCGCTATGTTGTTCAAGCACCTGTTTGGGGGTGGTGAGGCCAATCTGGTCATGGTCGAAAGCGACGATCCGCTGGATGCGGGTCTTGAGATCATGTGCCAGCCGCCGGGCAAGAAACTGTCGACCCTCAGCCTGTTATCTGGCGGGGAACAGACCCTTACCGCGACCGCGTTGATCTTTGGTGTGTTCTTGGCCAATCCCGCACCGATCTGTGTTTTGGACGAGGTCGACGCGCCGCTGGACGACGCCAACGTCACGCGCTTCTGCGATCTGCTGGACGAGATGTGCCGCCAGACCGATACGCGGTTCCTGATCATCACGCACCACGCAGTGACAATGGCGCGGATGGACCGATTGTTCGGTGTCACGATGCAGGAACAAGGCGTAAGCCAGTTGGTCTCGGTTGATCTGAAAAAGGCCGAACAGATGGTCGCGTGACCGTTCACTGCAAGTTTATGACGTTTGCGCTTGGATCGCGCTAACTTGGGCGCATGACACGATTTCTAATCCCCGCCCTGTTCGTAGCCAGTTCAGCTTATGCTGCAGACTGGCCTTTAAAGTCCGGGGACATTCCCCTGACATCAGCAGAGCTTGACGCTTTGGCAGGCCAAACATTCACCTTCTACGATGACGGTCAGGCCAAATTCTCGGCCGGTGGGGCCTATTCCTACACGTATGCCAGCGGAGACTCGGCTTTTGGCACATATTCCATCGCCGAGGACGGCAGCGTCTGTATCGCCTATCGCAACGGATTCAGCCGGTGTGATCTTTATGTAAGAAGCGGTGAGCGGCTGATCCTGATTGATCAGAAAGGAGACCGCTATCCCGTCCGGCCTGAGTAAATCTTTTCTGAATTGAGATACATAACCTAAGCGCAAAGCTGGTGTTCTCTTCATTTTGGTGGGAAATCTTGCCACACTGAACCGACGACCATTCCAGTCAATGGCTTAGGAGGGGATTGAACCTGTGGCAGAAGACACCGACGACCGGCTCGCTTTGGGTAAAAACCGCGGGTCGCATGGCCGCCAACAGGACGAGGGTGTTCTGGTTATTCGCACGATAGCGATGCCTGCAGACACCAATCCGGCCGGTGACATTTTTGGCGGTTGGCTGATGTCGCAAATGGATTTGGCGGCAGGCAATATGGCGGCGCGCGTGGCGCAGGGGCGAACAGCGACCGTTTCCGTCGAGGCGATGCAGTTCCTGCACCCGGTCAAGGTTGGGGACGAAGTGACGCTGTATACGACGCTGACGCATGTTGGGCGCACATCCATTCGTGTTCACGTGGATGTCTGGGCACGCCCGAGGCAATCGCAGAATGGAAAAAAGGTTACAGAAGCCGAGTTCGTGTTCGTCGCTTTGGACGAAAACGGTGCGCCGCGCCCGGTGTTCGACGACAGTTAAGCGCGGCGTGTCAGGCTAAAGCCGGTTCAGTAAGTCGACCGTTGGCCAGGCATCGGCGGGCAGGCCCAAGCGGACCTGTTCGGCCTGCACCGCAGCGCGTGTTCCGGCCCCCAGAATCCCGTCGATCTTGCCCACATTATACCCTTTGGCTTGCAGTTTGGTTTGCAGCTCTTTCATCTGCGCTCCGTTCAAACCTTGCGCCGGATTGCCTACGTCATAGATCTGCGCGCCTTCCAGTCTTGTACCAAAATAGGCGGCGGTCAGAACGTAGACAAAGCTTTGATTCCATTCGAAATAGACGTCGAAATTCGGGTAGGCTAAAAATGCCGGACCATTGCGCCCTTGCGGCAGGATTAGCGAGGCTGGCAGGTTGGCCAACGACCCGCTACGCGCCTGTACGCCCATGGCTTGCCAATCGGCCACCGAGCGGGGTTTACCCGGGCCGGACAGGGACCAGTCCATTTGAGCGGGCACCGTGACCTCTTGCAACCATGGCTCGCCCGCGCGCCAGCCCAGATGCGACAGCATTTTGCCCCCGGACATCAGCGCATCAGCGGCCGAGGTTTTCAGACGGACATGCCCGTCACCATCACCATCGACGCCGTTTTCCAAAATGTCGCGCGGCAGCATTTGGACCATGCCAATCTCTCCGGCCCATGCACCAGTCGTGCGGGCCGGGTCGAAATCGCCGTTTTGATACAGTTCGATAGCGGCGAAGATTTGCGGGCGAAACAATTCGGGCCTGCGGCAGTCGTGCGCCAAAGTCACCAGCGCGTTGCGGGTGTTGAAGTCCCCCTGGAACGAGCCATAGTCAGTCTCGAACGCCCAGAAGGCCAGCAGCACCCCGCGTGAGATACCGTATTCCTGTTCGATCCGGTCAAAGACCGCATCATATTTACGCGACATGGCTTGCCCGCGCTCTATCCGGTTGGCTGAAATCAGGCGGCGCGAAAACTCAATGAACGGTTTCTGAAACACCCCTTGCGCCCGGTCGGCCCTGAGCACCGCATTGTCTTGCTGCACACCTTTGAAAAATGCGTTCACGGTGGATTTGTCAAAGCCTTGTTGCATGGCTTCGGTCTTCAAGCCTTTGACAAAGGAATTGAACCCACCCCCACATTGGGCAAAGGCAGGAGAAGCAAGCAAAGCGGCGGCAACTAGGCCGGAAAGAAAACGCATGAAGGGACCCGTCAGAAAACCAGATTGACCCCAACCCACACCGACACGAGCCCAAGCGCAAGCCCCCAAACGCTCCACAACATGTGACATGCGCGGAAAACCTCCGCCGCCCCGATCTCGCGCGGCGCGTCGCCATTGACCCAGGCCAGGTCCCGCAGCTTTCCATCATAGCTGCGTGGCCCGGCAAGGGCGACGTTCAGCGCGCGGGCCATCGCGGCCTCGGGCCAGCCTGCATTGGGTGAGATATGGCGGCGCGCATCCCCAACAATTTCGCGCCAGCGCGACCGTTGGCCTGAGAGCGCCACGACCAGCACACAAGTCAGCCGGGCGGGGATCAGGTTCAGCAAGTCATCGAACCGGGCCGAAGCCCAGCCAAATTCGCTGTACTTTTCATTGCGATACCCGATCATGCTGTCGGCAGTGTTCGCGGCTTTGTAGACCAAGAGCCCCGGCAACCCGGCGACGAGAAACCAGAAAGCAGGCGCAATGACCCCGTCGCTGAGGTTTTCTGCCGCGCTTTCGATGGCCGACCGTGCCACCTGCGCCTCGGTCATGTCGCGGGTATCGCGTGAGACGATCATCGCCACCTGTGCCCGCCCCTCGGTCAGCGAAGTCAACAGCCCGTCACCCACAGCACGCACATGCGTGACCAGAGATTTCTGTGCCAGCAGGATCGCGCAAACCAGAATCTCGACCACCGGTCCCAGCAACGAAAGCGCCCAGCCAAGCCCCCATGCGCCGCAAAGCAACAGGATCAGCACGAAAACGCCTTTCAATCGTCGCGTATTTCCGTGATTCAGCCGTTTGTCCAACCAGCCAATCAGATTGCCGATCATCACTGCGGGGTGTTTGACGCGAGACCAGAGCCAGTCAGGCTCTCCCAGTGCGGCGTCCAGGCACATGGCGCAGACCAGCATCAGGCCAACGCTCACAGCGCGGCCTCCAATCTGTCCCATCCGTCCTTGGGTGGCAGGCCCAGGCGCAGATAGATGGTTGAATAGGGGAAAATGCGGCTCCAGATATGGTTCTGTGCCAGCCTGTCCTGCCAATTGGCGGCGTCGTCGACTTTGTACAGGCGAAACAGGCTGGTGCCACCAACGATCTGAGCACCCTTGGTAGTAACCAGCGCATCCAGCCGCGCGGCCTCTTCAGTCAGACGCTCGCGTGTGGCGTCAGCCCAACCGTTGTCTGACAAGGCTTGGGTTCCAATGCGCAGGGCAGGGCCCGACACGGACCACGGACCGGTCAAATCGTTTAGCCGGTTGATCAGGTCTGGCCGTCCGATGGCAAATCCCAGACGCATTCCAGCCAGTCCCCAGAACTTGCCAAAGCTTTTTAGCACGATCACACCGGGGCGGTCCGCCAGATGTATCAGAGACGCATCCGGCGTGACGTCGCAGAAGCTTTCATCAATTACGGTTAACGGCGCAGTGACATCGCTTTCCCGCCAGATCCGTCCGTCGGGGTTGTTCGGATGCACGATCACACGGGCGTCTCCAGCTGTGTCGGCCTGAACATTCCAACCCTGAGCTGAAAAGGCGGCCGCGTGTTCGTTATAGGTGGGTGGCGTGATCTGAACCGTGCCGGATGTGGCCAGCGCTGGGATACGGGCGATGATGGCGGATGCTCCTGGTGCGGGAAGGATCGCCGCGCCCTTTGGCACGTTCCAAAACCGGCGCGCGGCCTCGCTCAGGCGTTCAAAAGCCCCGTGGTCTGGCAGTTCCGTCCAATCCTCTGCTGTAAGCCCAGATATCTCATACGGGTGCGGGTTGATGCCGGTCGACAGATCGATCCAGTTGGCGCGTTGACCGCCATATTTGACAATCGCCCTGTCCAGTCCGCCGCCGTGGTCGCGCACGGCGCGAGGGTCCAGACCGTGATCCAATGTGCTCATCTGTTCTCTCTGTGGGAAATGACCGGTTTTGGCGCGTTTCAAGCGGATTTTCGCCTCTTACACAAGCAAATCCGTGTGATCACGGACCTGTGGGGCCGCTGTTAACACTTTGTTAAGGAAATAACGAGATCACGGACCACGGGGGTCGGCACCACTCACCATATCAAGTGCCGAGGTTGTTGCAAATGAAAGTTCTGATTGTTGAGAGTAACCCCGACCTTGGTCGGGTCTGGAAAAGGCATCTGGAGCGGCAAGGCGCCGAGGTCACGCTGGTCGAGACGCAGGAGGCCGCCATTCTGGCGCTGTATGGCACGGATTTTGAAATCATCGTGCTGGATCTGGTTTTGGAAAGCGGCAGTGCGTTGGCTGTGGCTGATTTTGCCAGCTATCGTCGCCCCGAGGCGCGGGTGATCTTTGTCACCAACACCACCTTCTTTTCGGACGGCTCGATCTTTGCCCACAGCCCGAATGCCTGTGCCTATGTACAAAGTGAAACGCCGCCAGAAGATCTGGCGGCGATGGTGGAGCATTACGCAGCAGGGCGTTGACCGCGTCCGTGCGGTTCCATGTATTCCAGAACCGGATTGGTCGGGATGATCCGGTGCGGATTGATGCTGTCATGGCTGTAGTGATAGTGGCGCACGATATGGTTCATGTTGACCGTGGGCGCGACACTCGGCCATTGATACAACTCGCGGGTATAGGCCCAAAGATTGGGGCAATCGATAAGGCGACGTTTGTTGCACTTGAAATGCAAGTGATAGACCGGATCAAAGCGGATCAATGTCGTGAACAGACGCCAGTCAGCCTCGGTGATCCGGTCTCCCATCAAATACCGATTGCGGGACAGGCGGTCCTCCAGCCAGTCCAGTGTGTTGAACAGCGGGCCCACCGCTGCGTCATAGGCTTCTTGCGAGGTGGCAAAGCCCGATTTGTAGACGCCGTTGTTCACGTCTGAATAGATGCGGGCGTTGACCTCTTCGATCTCGTCCCGCATCGCCTCGGGCCAGTAGTCATCGGTGTTGCCGGTGATCCCGTTGAAGGCCGAATTGAACATGCGGATGATTTCCGAACTCTCGTTCGAGACAATGGTTTCCTGCTGCTTGTCCCACAGGATCGGCACCGTGACCCGACCGGAATAGGACGGATCGGCCTTGGTATAGATTTGATGCGCGAAGTCCATGCCGTAAAGATCGTCACCTGTTGCGCCATGATCGTCGGTCACAAAGGTCCAGCCTTTGTCCAGCATGTCAGGGTGCACAACTGAGACAGAGATCAGGTCAGTTAGCTCTTTCAATTCGCGAAAGATCAGGGTGCGGTGCGCCCAGGGGCAGGCGTGACTGACATAGAGATGATAGCGCCCGGGTTCAGCCTTGAATCCGCCCTTGCCGGACGGCCCCGCGCTTCCATCAGCCGATAACCAGTTGCGAAATTGCGCCGCGCTGCGTTTGAACGCGCCTCCCGTAGACTTTGTGTCATACCAAGTGTCATGCCATGTTCCGTCGACCAGCAGGCCCATTTCTTTTCCTCCGCGTAGGCGTTTGACCAAAGATAGGTCCAAGCCTGCCCTGTGCCTATCCGAACGCCCGCGCAACTGCTCTGCATTCGCGCACAATCGGGGCTGGGATTTCTGTGCAACAATTCGCAACCGCGCTGAATTCTGTGATGTGGTTCACTGGATTTTTACAACTGTTCCCGCACAATAGATGTCATTCACGGGGGAACGGATTAATGAGTACCTATGTTTCAAAGGAAATACGCGCCGAGTTGGACGCGGCCCGAATCGCCACGTTGAAGAAAGCCAGCCGTTTGCGGGTGGAAATGGGCAACAATACCTATAAAATCCTCAAATTGTGGAAGGACGGCTTCACTGTTGAGGCCGAAACGACACCCCGCCTGCGTGGGCTGGTCGATATCTACGATGGGGCCAACCACCTCTACCAATGCCTGATCGTCGCGGATGAGGATGAGGGCGGTGAGATGCGGTATGAGTTCAAGCGCAGCACTGCGGCCCATGACAAGGCTCCGCTGGATTTCTATCGCGCGCCGGATGCACCGATTGCCCTGTTGGGGCGCGAGGACTAGGGCCGGATTTCGACGGTCGTTCCGGTTTCAGTCAGAGTCCAAAGCTGCGCCATTTCGGCGTTTGACAGCGCAATACAGCCCAAGGTCCAGTCTCCGGGCAGCGTAAAACCGGCCACCCCATTGGGTTGGCCATGGATGAAGATGTCTCCTCCGGGGTCCGTACCCTGCTGGCGTGCGCGTTTGATGTCGTCGGGTTGTGGGTAGTCAATGCCCAGCGACAGATGAAAGGCGCTGTTTGGATTGCGCCGATCGATCCTGAACAGCCCGACGGGCGTTTTACCGTCCCCTTCGATCTCTTTGTTCCCATCCGGAGCAAAGCCCAGTGCAATGTCAGCCTGCATCACCACTGCCCCGTCCAGCGTGGCCGTCAGGCGGCGGGCAGATTTCTCGATCAGGATATGGTCGATGCGCGTGGCTTCAGGTGCCATTGGCGGCGCAGGCGGGCGAGGGCCAAAACGGTCCCAGCCAACCCAGCCGGCACCCGCGATCAACAGAGCGAGACCTATCAGCCCCAGCCGCCGCATGCCTTACTGCAAGTCGCCAAAAGCCCGTTTCAGTCGGGTACAAGCTTCCTCTACCCGCGCGCGCTGCGTGGCGAGGTTGAAGCGTTCGAACGTCTCTCCACCTTTGCCAAAGCCGGGGCCAGAAGATGTGGCGATCCGCGCGTCTTCGCGCAGGCGACGGACAAATTCTGCGTGGTCCATGCCCGTGCCCGAGAAATCGACCCAGGCCAGATAGGTTGCTTGTAAAGGCATCGACCACAGACCTGGAATTTCGGCGATGGTCTGATCGAACAAACGCTTATTGCCTTCCAGATGTGTAATTTGCGCATCCACCCATTTGGCCCCCTCAGGGCTGTAGGCTGCGGTGATCATCGCCACACCCAAAGCGCTGGGGTCATAGTCCAGTGTCTGCAACCGATGCTTCATGGCCGCGCGCAGTTTGGGATCAGGGATGATCATGTTGCCGGTCCGCTGCCCGGCGATGTTGAAGGTCTTTGACGCAGCGGTCAGCGTCACTGTCCAGGGTCGCGCATCCGGGGCAGCCACGTCCATCGGCACGAACTTGACACCGGGATAGACCAGATCGTGGTGAATCTCGTCCGACACAAGGATCAAACCGTTCCGCTCGGCAAACGCGGCCACGGCACGCAGTTCATCTGGCGTCCAGACACGCCCCGACGGGTTCTGTGGCGAACACCACAGCAACATCTTCTCGGACCCGTCCAGCCGCGACTGTGCGTCGTCCAGATCAAGTCCATAGCTGTCGCCTTCCCGCACTAGCGGGTATTCGACGACCCGGCGGCCTGATTTGTTCACCTTATGCGCAAACTCATGATAGACGGGGGTGAAAATCACGATGCCATCGTCGGGTTCGGTCCAGACATCCAGCGACAGCGCGATTGCATTGCCCAGACCTTGGGTTGTCAGAATCCAATCTGTATCGATTTCCCAGTCATGGCGGGTTTTCATCCACCACTGGACGGAAGCCAGATAATCCGGGTGCATCCAGGAATACCCGAACACGCCATGATCAGCGGCTTTGCGTACCGCGTCGATTACGCAAGGCGCTGTTTGGTAATCGGAATCGGCCGTCCACATGGCCAGCCCGTCATTGGGTGAGACGCCGTACAACATCTCCATCTTGTCCCATTTGGAACTGTTGGTGCCCCGGCGGTCGATCAGGTCGTTGAAAGTCATGTCTGCTCCGTTCTGTTGGTCGAAAGCTAACCGCAAATCGGGCAGGTGCAAGGGGGGCGTTGCGGCGCGGGGCGGGATGGCCTAAATCAGCCTCATGAAACGCAATATCCTGATCCATCCCGACCCCCGCCTGAAGAAGGTCTGCGCGCCCGTAGGCGACCTTACGGACGAGCTGCGCAAACTGGCTGACGACATGCTGGAAACCATGTATGACGCGCCCGGCATCGGCCTGGCCGCGCCGCAGATCGGTGTGCTGGATCGTTTGATTGTTCTGGATTGTGTCAAGGAAGAAGGTGAAACCCCGCGCCCTCTGATCATGTTCAACCCCGAGGTCATCGCATCATCGGATGAAACCAATGTCTATGAGGAAGGGTGCCTGTCCATCCCCGATCAATACGCCGAAGTGACCCGCCCCAAGGTGGTGGACGTCACCTGGATGGATCAGAATGGCAATCTGCAGCAGGAAACCTTTGATGGGCTTTGGGCCACTTGCGTGCAACATGAGATCGATCATTTGAACGGCAAGCTGTTCATCGACTATCTCAAACCGCTGAAACGGCAGATGATCACGCGCAAGATGCAAAAGCTGAAACGCGAGAAAGCACGCTCATGACCGTGCGCACCTGCTTGCCCTGGCCTGACAAACGTCTGCGAACCGAAGCGGATGAGGTGGCAGAAATCACCGATGAAATTCGGACGATCTGGGACGATATGATCGACACGATGGAGGCAATGCCCGGTGTTGGCCTTGCTGCGACGCAGATTGGTGTGATGTTGCGTCTGGCCGTGGTTGATGGATCGGCTGAGCGGGGCAAGGCCGTGCGTCTGGCCAACCCGGAAATCCTGCACAGCTCGATTGAGCTGCGCGAACATGAAGAAGCCAGCCCGAACTTGCCCGGTGTGTCAGCCAAGATCAAACGCCCGCGTGCAGTGACTGTGAAATACGTGAACGAACAGGGCATGGTGGACCGTCGCGACTTTGTCGGGATCGACGCCACCAGCGTGCAGCATCAGATCGATCATCTGAACGGGAAGATGTATTTCGACCGGCTCAGTAAGGTCAAACGCGACATGCTGCTGCGTAAAGCAAAGAAACTGACGTAAGTCGGGTTTCAGCCCGGCACCTGAAAAACTCCGGAGACGAGCATGCGTGTCATCTTCATGGGAACCCCCGAATTCTCAGTCCCGGTGTTGGATGCGCTGGTTGAGGCTGGGCACGAAATTGCTGCCGTCTATTGTCAGCCGCCGCGCCCTGCCGGTCGCGGCAAGAAAGACCGCCCCACGCCCGTTCACGCCCGGGCCGAGGGGCTGGGCCTTCCCGTCCGCCATCCGGTTTCGTTGAAATCAGCCGAAGAACAAGACGCCTTTGCCGAGTTAAACGCGGATGTGGCTGTTGTCGTGGCTTACGGCCTGATCCTACCGCAACCCATACTAGATGCGCCCAAACAGGGTTGCCTGAACATCCATGCCAGCCTGTTGCCGCGTTGGCGCGGGGCCGCGCCGATCCATCGGGCGATCATGTCCGGCGACGCCGAGACCGGGATCTGCATTATGCAGATGGAGGCAGGTCTGGACACTGGCCCCGTTCTGTTGCGGCAGGTAACTGCGATCGAGCCCGAAGAAACCACTGCGAAGCTACACGATCGCCTGTCGATCATGGGGGCCGCGTTGATCGTCGATGCACTGGCCAATCTGCCGAACCTTGCACCTGAACCTCAGCCCGAGGACGGCGTGACTTATGCCGCTAAGATCGACAAGTCCGAGGCGCGCATTGACTGGAAACGCCCGGCGGTCGAGGTTGATCGGCAGATCCGCGGCCTGTCGCCCTTTCCCGGGGCCTGGACCGAAATGGACGGTGAGCGGATCAAGGTGGTTGCGTCGTGCGTCGCAGACGGGCAGGGCGCCCCTGGCGAAGTTTTGAATGACGATCTGCACGTGGCCTGCGGGCAGGGTGCCGTCGAACTGCTGCGCTTGCAAAGGGCAGGCAAAGGCGCGCAGGATAGGGAAACGTTTCTGCGGGGCTGGGCGATACCGACCGGCACTCGGCTGTCTTCGGAGTAAAGCCATATGTTCATGGTGATGATGGGCACCGTCGTGATTGCCGGGATTGTGGGGTACCTGTCCGAGAAATCCGGTTTTGCTCATAACGGCTATCTGCCCTCGATCATCATTTGCGTGGGCGGAGCGTTCTTGTTTTATTTTGTCCGCATCATGTTTGGGATCAGCTTTGGCCCGCCGGGATTGGACGCGGTGATTTCATCTGTCGGGGCCTTGATCATCGTGCCGACCCATTGGAGGAAGTAAGATGCCCGTCGTCGCCCTGATCATCATTGGAGCAGCTGCTGGGTTTTTGGCCACCCGGCTGATGCGGATCGAGGCAGATATCCCGACGACCATGTTGATTGGGATTGTTGGCGCTCTGATCGGAGGGTTCCTGCTGCGGTTTTTGGTAACAGTCATGGGCTGGCTGTCTGGCTTTGTTGGCGCAGTTCTTGGCGCGTTACTGGTGATCTGGATCTGGCAAACCTATCTGCGCCGATAACCGCTTGACCTTAGGTCTTTTGTCCGTCCAGATCGCGTCCAAACGATTTGGGAGGATGCCGATGCTGCACGAACTGAAACCGGGTGATGTCGCCCTGATGGGTGTGCCCCTGGACCTGCATTCCTCTTTCCTGCAAGGTCCGGCTTTCGCGCCCGGACGAATTCGCGAGGCGCTGCATTCGGGTGCTGCCAATCTGACGGCCGAGGACGGCACTGATCTGGGCGCGACCGAGCGGTTTCGTGATACCGGCGATTTGGACGTGTTCGAAATGCGCGGTCAGGAGCCGATTGACCGGATCGAAACCGAAGCAGCCAAGCGGATCGCAACCGGCGCGCGCCTGTTGTCTCTGGGCGGGGATCATTCTGTAGCCTATCCGCTGATCAAAGCCCATGCGGACCGATACGAAGGCCTGAACATTCTGCATATCGACAGCCATCCCGATCTGTATGACGAGCAGGATATCGGCCCATTGGGCCATGGCTGTCCCTTTGCGCGGGTGATGGAGAACTGCCCGGTCAAGCGATTGGTACAGGTCGGAATCCGAACCATGAACGCCCATCAGCGCGCGCAAGCCGACAGGTTCGGAGTCGAAGTGATCGACATGCGCAACTGGAGTGCCGATCTGCAGATTTCTTTTGATGGCCCCGTCTATCTGTCACTGGATCTCGATGCGCTGGACCCGGCCTTTGCCCCCGGCGTCTCACATCACGAACCCGGCGGGCTGAGCACGCGCGAGGTCATCAACCTGATCCATCGCTTCGAAGGTCAATTGGTCGGCGCGGATATTGTCGAACTGAACCCGCATCGCGACCCTTACGGTATGACCGCGATGGTGGCCGCAAAATTCGTCAAAGAGATTGGTGCGCGCTTGCTGTCGCGTTGATTCACCGCGCGTCGCACACCGTGGCCGAACCAAGGGCCGGGGCACCCCTGGTGGTCATATCGTACCGGTTCGCTTCAGCGGCGGTCATCCAGTGCATGCTTTCAGCCGGGGCTGCGAAGAGGGTGTACCAGTAAAATTCCTCATCCACGCCGATGTCTTTGAAATAGTCCAGGTATCGGTCATGTTCCGGGTCGTCTTCGGGCAACTCGGTCGCCACCAGTCCCGATCCGGCCCAGCTGTGAACGCCGACACAGGCCCCCGGTTGCAAGATGCGGCGGTTTCCGGCCAGAAACAGATCGGTGCCCCCGCTGGCAACCAGACCATCTGAGGGTACGACTGTATCGAATCCGGCCTTGTGCACCTCGCGGCTGAAGATGACATTGGCATCGTCATCCACCGATCCTTCGATGTATTGCAGAACCAGAGTTCGGGTCTCGGGGTTTTCGGCGACGACTTCCTCAAATGCCGATAGCGTCGTTTCATCAATCGTGCCTGACGCAATGATCTGGTCGCCCTGTGCAACGAAACTGACAGGTGTATAGTACTCGCCACACGAGGCGAGCAGAGCCAGACAAGCTGATATGGATGTGAATCTGAAGGTCATCGCGTGCCTCGCCGAACTGTACTGCCCAAAGAGGTATCAGCACAGTTCTGTTGCGTCCACCGGCTGGCTTAGCTGCGCGGCGGGCGGCTTTTGTAAACGGGCAGCTGCCATCCAAACGTCAAAGAACCGGCCCGCAACGCCCAGCAAACCAGCGCACAAAGAGCTAGTGAGAGCGAGGGTTCCAACCCCAGCCGGACAGCAATCACAGCTGTCAGCGCGCCGGTAAATGCGCATGAAACATAAAGTTCGCCCTGTTTCAGCACCAGCGGAACCTCGTTGCAGACGACATCGCGCATCAACCCGCCCAGACATCCGGTCGTCACGCCCATCAACACAACTATGACGCCGGATTGATCCAACGACAGTGCCGCGCCGGTACCGGCGGCGACTGCCACCGACAAGGCGAAACTGTCCAGCCAGATCAGCCAGTTGTAACGGCTTTCCATCAGATGTGCGGTAAAGAAAACCAATACCGCAGCGGCGACGGCGATCAGAATGTAATCCGGCTGACCGACCCAAAAGATCGGGTGCCGGTCCAACAACAGATCACGCACGGTGCCGCCCCCGACTGCCGTCAGGCAGGCCATGAAGGCAAACCCTACCAGATCCAGCTGCGCGCGGCTTGCCACCAAGGCTCCGGTCAGTGCAAAGATCAGGACCGAGGCATAATCCAGCAACGTCAGCGCGGTCACGCCTGCGCCTTTTTAGGTTTGAATGGGGCCATCCCGGCGCGGGCCAGTTCGTCGGCCTTTTCATTCTCCGGATGGCCCGCATGTCCTTTGACCCATTCCCAGGTCACATCATGTCGCCCCTGTGCTTCGTCCAGACGTTGCCACAGATCGACATTCTTGACCGGCTTCTTGTTCGAGGTTTTCCAGCCATTGCGCTTCCAACCAAAAATCCAGCCGGTGACGCCGTTCTTTACATAGGCGCTGTCGGTCACGATGGTGATTTTCGACGGGCGCTCCAGCGTCTCTAACGCGGAAATAGCGGCCAGCAGTTCCATTCGGTTGTTGGTTGTCTCGGCCTCGCCGCCATTCAGCTCACGCTCTTTCAAAACGGTGTCCCCGTCCATCGCGCGTAGCAAAACACCCCAGCCTCCGGGTCCGGGATTGCCGGAACAGGCACCATCGGTATAGGCAAACAAGTCAGGCATGGGCGAACACCAGAATAAAACCCTCGTAAGACCCGGCCAGACCTGTTCCCATCCCTTTGACCGAGCGATCAATTGTGAACCCGGTTTGGGTCAGCGCGTCTTCGATCTCGGCTTCGGTATAATAGGTGTAATACCGATCCAACTCGTCCCTGTGCTCACCTGTACCCAGCTTCATGCCGAGAAAAAGCTGCCCCTTAGGCTTCAGAGCAGAGTGAATCGCCTTCAGGTGTCGCGGGAAATCTGCGCGTGGCGCGTGCAGCAGGGAAAAGCTGGCGTAGACACCGTCATAGATAGCGGTTTCGGTGACGTCATCGAACGTGCCCAGATACGCGTCCACTCCGTTCTGCAGGGCGTGATCCACGAAGGCAGGCGTCGCGTCCAGCGCCTTTACCGTCAATCCTTGACGCATCAGGAAACTGCTATCTGAACCCGGCCCGGATCCTAGATCCAGAACATATCCACCTGCGACGACTGCATCTACAAATGCTTGTCTGGCCTCAAGCTGTGCTTCGGGCAGGGGAATGTTCAGGTACTCGGCCACCCTGTTGGTATATGCGTCGATCGTGCGTTTATCGGTCACAGGTATACTCCGACGGCAAGGCTGGCCAAAACAACGGCGGTCAGCAGGACGCGTAACCGCATCCACCAAACCGGTGTCAGCCGCCAATAAGAAAACAGGGCATCCAGCACCAACAGGCCGGCAAACCCGTATATCAGGTTTGTGCCCGCCTGCACCGGCCCGCCGCCCGTCATGAAAAAGGCCCAAAGCGCGGGCAGGACCGACAGTGTGTAACACAGACCTGCCTTGCTGCCCGAGGTCTTAGTGGCAAACCCCCAAAGAACACCGGACATGAAACTCAGGATCACCGAGCCATAGAACAGCTGCACGTATGGACCCACAAACCGCGCGCCAAGGTTCTGTGCGCCCCAAGCGTTCAGGTCGCCGTTCAGATAGGTCAACGCACCCCAGACAAAAGGGATCAGCCCTGCCAACCCCAGATAAAGCGGTGCCTTTGGTACTCCGATCACGCTGGTTGCCTCAGGACACGCGGCACTTTGAACTCGACGTTTTCGGTGGCGGTTTCAACCAATTCCACAGTGACATCGTAATGCGCGCGGAAGGCGTCGATCACTTCGTCAACCAAAAGCTCGGGGGCCGATGCGCCGGCGGTGACGGCCACGGATGAGATGCCCTTGAGCGCACGCCAGTCGATCTCGGTGGCGCGCTGTACCAGTTGCGCGTATTTGCAGCCCTCGCGCGAGGCGACCTCAACCAGACGGCGCGAGTTTGATGAGTTCGGCGCGCCTACAACCAGCAGGGCGTCTGCCTTGGGGGCCACGGCCTTGACGGCCTCTTGCCGGTTCGTGGTGGCATAGCAGATGTCTTCCTTATGCGGCCCGACAATGGCCGGGAACCTGGCCTGAAGCGCAGCTATGATGTCTTTGGTGTCATCAACCGACAGGGTTGTCTGGGTGACAAAGGCAAGCTTTTCGGGGTCACGCACATCAACCGTGGCCACATCTTCGACGGTTTCAACCAACAGAACATCGCCTTCGGGCAACTGTCCCATAGTGCCAACGGTTTCGGGATGACCCTTGTGGCCGATCATGATCATCTGCAACCCTGCATCCGCATGGCGCTGTGCTTCGACATGCACTTTAGAGACCAGTGGGCAGGTCGCGTCGACATAGATCATTTCGCGCTTGGCGGCCTCGGCAGGAACCGATTTCGGTACGCCATGGGCGGAAAAGATCACCGGACGATCATCGGGGCATTCGTGCAGTTCTTCGACAAAAACGGCCCCTTTTGCCCGCAGCCCGTCGACGACAAACTTGTTGTGGACAATCTCGTGGCGCACGTAAACCGGAGCGCCCCATTTCTGCAGGGCCATTTCAACGATTTTGATGGCGCGATCCACACCGGCGCAGAAACCCCGGGGAGCGGCAAGGTAAAGTGTCAGTGGTGGCTTTGTCATTAGGCTGTCTCCTTAGGGCACAGGTAAGTCTTTTCCCGGCCTTGGTCCAGACAGGAGATCGTCATTCAACTGACACGAATCGATGCTAGCCAAGTTATGTTTCAGCACCTGTTCATTGTTAAAGAAGCGCGGCCAGGACCCTGGTCCTGACCGCGCTAATTTTTCCCCATCAAAAAAGGCGTATGCCTGATCAGCTGTTGCCAGCCATCGCAACGTTGCGCGGCTCGGCCGGCATTTCACGTGGCGGGCGTCCGATCACGTCACGCAGATCTTCCAGCTCGATGAAGTTGTCGGCCTGACGACGCAGTTCGTCCGAAATCATCGGTGGCTGACTGCGGATGGTCGACACAACGGAAACACGCACGCCTTGGCGTTGCAGGCTGGCGATCAACGGGCGGAAATCCCCATCGCCCGAGAACAGCACGATATGATCCACACGCGGCGCAAGTTCCATGGCATCGACTGTAAGTTCGATGTCCATGTTTCCTTTGACTTTCCGACGCCCCATGCTGTCGGTGTATTCCTTGGCCGGTTTCGTGACCATGGTGAAGCCGTTGTAATGCAGCCAGTCGACCAATGGGCGTATTGGCGAATACTCGTCGTTTTCCAGGAGCGCTGTGTAATAGAAAGCCCGAAGCAACTTGCCGCGGCGCATGAATTCCTGCCGCAGAAGTTTGTAGTCTATGTCGAAACCGAGTGCTTTTGCCGCGGCATAAAGATTCGAGCCGTCGATGAACAGCGCTAGCCGTTCGTCCTTATAAAACATAAATAGTCCCTTCCGGTATAATACAGACCGCACCGCTAGATGAGTGAGTGAGTGATGAATTGGCGCGTTCTGTCGGTCTATAATTAGAACTTTTGCCGGTTATCGCAAGTATGCAATGTGTCGAATATAGGGTGCTAGATGAGCAATTCGTTGTCAAATGCCGTTGTTGCGCTGGGTGCAAATCTCAACTTGAGAGGAAATGAGCCCGCAATGACACTTCGAAATGCACTTGACGCTATTGCGCGTCAGGAGGTGGTGATTCGGTCAGTCAGCCGATTTTTTGCAACTCCCTGTTTCCCCGTGGGTGCGGGTCCTGACTATGTGAATGCGGCGGCTCTGATCGCAACCGAAAAGTCACCGACCGAGCTTTTGCGCGTGTTGCATGCAGTTGAGCATGAGTTCGGGCGCGAACGGATCCAACGCTGGGGTATGCGGACACTGGATCTGGATCTTGTGTGCTTTGACGATCTGGTGTTGCCAGATCAGGCTGTGTTTGATCGCTGGCTGACATTACCCTCTGACGCACAGCAGAATGAGGCGCCCGATCAACTGATACTGCCCCATCCACGCCTGCAGGACCGTGCTTTCGTATTGGTTCCCATGGCAGATATCGCGCCGGATTGGTGCCATCCGGTTCTGGAGCGCTCGGTTACGCAGATGGTCGCTGACTTGCCTTTAGCTGAGGTTGAGGCGGTCACGCCGCTGTGATCCTTGCAAATGCAGCATTTCCTGCTTGTCAAGGCGCGGATTCGCGCTTAGATAAACCTCTTCCTGACATGGATTCAGAAACGGAGAGCGCCCCATGGCCCGCGTGACGGTTGAAGATTGCGTAGATAAGGTTCCAAACCGGTTCGAGCTGGTGATGCTTGCCGCCCATCGGGCGCGCGAAATCTCCGCTGGTGCTGCGATTACCGTTGACCGTGACAACGACAAAAACCCTGTCGTATCCCTGCGCGAAATCGCCGACGAAACGCAAAGCGCGGATGACCTGCGCGAGCGTCTGATCGAGGCCAACCAGACCCAGATCGAGGTCGATGAGCCGGAAGAAGACCAGATGGCGCTGCTGATGGGTGCCGAATCGGACAAGCCAGCCATGGACGACATGTCCGAAGAAAAACTCCTGCGCGCTCTGATGGAGGCTCAGGGACAGGGGTAAGCCCTAATAACGAAGGTGCGGACCGGATGATTTCTGAAGACGACCTGATTGCGCTGGTCCGCAACTACAATCCCAAGACAAATGCTGATCGCATTACGCTGGCCTATGAGTTCGGCCAGCAGATGCATGAGGGGCAGTTCCGTCATTCCGGCGAGCCTTATTTTACCCACCCCGTTGCAGTTGCCGCCATCCTGACCGAACAGCGTTTGGATGACGCGACTATCATAACAGCGCTTCTGCACGACACGATCGAAGATACCAAAGCCAACTATGGCAAGGTTGCCGAACTGTTTGGGGATGAGGTCGCCAAGCTGGTCGATGGCGTCACCAAGCTGACCAACCTGCAACTGTCCAGCCGCGAAACCAAGCAGGCTGAAAACTTCCGCAAGTTGTTCATGGCCATGTCCAAGGACCTGCGGGTCATTTTGGTCAAGTTGGCGGACCGTCTGCACAATATGCGCACGATCAAGGCGATGCGCCCCGAAAAGCAGGTGGTCAAAGCGCGCGAGACGATGGACATCTACGCTCCACTCGCTGGCCGAATGGGTATGCAATGGATGCGCGAAGAGCTGGAAGACCTTGCCTTCCGCGTGCTGAACCCCGAAGGCCGCCAGTCGATCATCCGGCGTTTTATCACGCTGCAACGCGAAACCGGTGACGTGATCCACCGCATCACCGGCGACATGCGACACGAGCTGGAAAAGGCGGGCATCGAGGCCGAGGTCTTTGGCCGCGCCAAGAAGCCATATTCGATCTGGCGTAAGATGCAGGAAAAGGATCAGGGCTTTTCACGCCTGTCGGACATTTACGGCTTTCGCATCATCACCCAGACCGAAGAGGACTGCTATCGCACGCTTGGTGCCATCCACCAACGCTGGCGCGCGGTGCCGGGGCGGTTCAAGGATTACATCAGTCAGCCAAAATCAAATGGCTACCGCTCGATTCACACCACTGTGTCGGGGCGCGATGGTAAACGGGTCGAAGTTCAGATCCGCACTCGCCAGATGCACGACGTGGCTGAAACCGGCGTTGCGGCGCATTGGTCCTATCGCGACGGTGTACGGACCGAGAACCCTTTTGCGGTCGACCCGGCCAAGTGGATTTCGAACCTGACTGAGCAGTTCGACAACGAGGAAGATCACGAAGACTTCCTCGAAGCGGTCAAGCTGGAAATGTACTCCGACCAGGTGTTCTGCTTCACGCCCAAAGGGGATGTGGTGAAGCTGCCCCGTGGGGCAACACCGATTGATTTTGCCTATGCCATCCACACCCGGATCGGCCATGCCTGTGTCGGGGCCAAGGTAGACGGCATTCGTGTGCCGCTGTGGACACGGCTAAAGAACGGTCAGTCAGTGGACATTATTACCGCTGATGGTCAGACACCGCAGGTCACCTGGCTTGAGATCGCTGTCACCGGCAAGGCCCGTACTGCGATCCGCCGTGCTCTGCGGGAGGTCGACAGAGAGCGGTTCATCAAGCTGGGCAAGGAACTGGCCCGTTCTGGCTTCGAACATGTTGGCCGCAAGGCAACGGACAAGGCGCTGGATACGGCTGCCAAACACTTGCGTCTGAAAGATCGGCACGAGCTGTTGGCCCGTCTGGGCAGCGCGGAATTGACGGCGCATGAGGTGGTCGAAGCCGTCTATCCAGAACTGGCCAAGGACGACGGTGACGCCATTCCGCTGCGTCGTGCCGTGATCGGCCTTGAGCCGGGGCAGAAATTCGACCGTGCGCCGTGTTGTCAGCCTCTGCCTGGCGAGCGGATCGTTGGCATCACCTACCGGGGCAAAGGCGTGGTGGTACATGCCATCGACTGCGACCGGCTGAGCGAATTCGAAGGTGAACCCGACCGCTGGGTCGATCTGCACTGGCATTCGGGCACCCACCCAGCCGTGTACGGCGCAACGCTGGATCTGACCATCGGCAACGATGCCGGGGTTCTGGGGCGAATTTGCACATTGATCGGTGAGAAAAAGGCCAATATTTCGAACCTGGAATTTGTTGACCGCAAACCGGATTTTTACCGTCTGTTGATCAATGTCGAACTGCGCGACCTTGAACAGCTGCACTCGCTGATGCTGATGCTCGAGGCAGAAAGCGACGTTGCAGCCGTCGAACGGCACAGAGACCGGACCAAGACCGCAACCGCGGCTGGCTGAGAAGGGGTGATCACGCGTGGTATTCAAGCGCCGAGACCGACGCTCTGCCGTCCAAGTCGCGTCGGAGTTTGTCTATCCGCGTGGCGGGTGGACCCGCGCTTTTCACTATGTCAAACATCGTGTCCGCCGTTTGCCGGACACCCCTGACCGAATTGCGCGCGGTATCGGCGCGGGAGTCTTTGCAGCCTTTACCCCGTTCTACGGACTGCATTTTCTGGTCGCGGCCATTGGTGCGCGCCTGATCAAGGGGAATATCCTGGCCGCGCTCAGCGGTACGTTTTTTGGAAATCCACTCACTTACGTGCCAATCGGTGTCATCTGCCTTCAAACCGGGCATTTTCTTTTGGGCACCAAATACGAAGAGGGTGACACTCAGGGGCTGATGGGGAAGTTCGCCGATGCAATCGGTGACCTCAAGAACAACTTTCTGGCCTTGTTCACCGACCGCGTGGCTGATTGGCGTGGGCTGGACCAGTTCTACGACGACGTCTTTTTCCCCTATATGATTGGCGGCATCATTCCCGGCATTGTGGCCGGTGTGATCTGCTATTACCTCAGCCTGCCGCTGATCCTCACCTATCAACAACGCCGCCGCGCCAGGATCAAAGCGAAGTTTGAGGAAATCAAACGTTTGGCTGAAAAATCGACTGCCGTTCCTGAGGCAAAGCCACTAGGCTCCGCCGCGAAACTGAAAAAGGAATCGAGAGATGTCTGAGAACGATCTGCGTCTGGGTGTGAACATCGATCACGTCGCCACCGTGCGAAATGCACGGGGTGGGGCTTATCCCGATCCGCTGCGCGCCGCCAAACTGGCGGAAGAGGCAGGAGCCGACGGCATCACCGCCCACCTGCGCGAAGACCGTCGCCATATCTCGGACGCTGACATCGACGGGCTGATAGAGGTTCTGTCGGTGCCATTGAACTTTGAAATGGCCGCAACAGACGAGATGCAGAAAATTGCTCTGCGCCACAAACCCCATGCAGTGTGCATCGTCCCGGAAAAGCGAGAGGAGCGCACCACAGAAGGCGGTCTGGAAGTTGCGCGCGAGGAAAACAAACTCGCCCATTTCATCGCGCCCCTGCGCGACGTCGGCTGCCGCGTGTCTATCTTTATTGCCGCCGATCAACGTCAGATCGAGGCTGCACATCGCATTGGTGCAGAGGTGATTGAGCTGCACACAGGCGCTTATTGCGATGCGCATGCAGAAGGCCGTATGGAAGACGCCGCCCGCGAGCTTGATGCGCTGCGCCAAATGTCCACATTTGCCCATTCTCTGGGGCTTGAGGTTCATGCGGGTCACGGCCTGACCTATGACACCGTACAACCGATTGCTGCCTTCCCCGAGGTGAAAGAGCTGAATATCGGTCACTTCTTGATTGGTGAATCGATCTTTCTGGGCCTCACCCCTGCCATTCAGGAAATGCGCCGCCTGATGGACGAGGCCCGGGCGTGATCACGCCCGGCTTTGTCGCCATCTGGCTGGCCTGGCTGATGGCTGGCGGCTCTCCGGGGCCTGCCACGATGGGTATTGCCGGAACTGCGATGAACGAAGGCCGCCGCGCCGGTCTGGTCTTTGCGCTGGGCATCTGCGCCGGGTCCGCAGCCTGGGGCATTGCCGCAGCGCTGGGACTGTCAGCAATCATGCTGGCCAATGTCTGGGTGTTCGAGGTGATCCGGTACATCGGTGTCGCCTATCTTGGCTGGCTGGCCTTCAAGGCCCTGCGCCGCGCGATGACCTCGGACGAGGTTGCACTGGGCAAACCTGTCACGGGTTCACTGCCGACGATCTTTGCCAAAGGCGCTGCGATCCACCTGACCAATCCCAAAGCGATCCTTAGCTGGGGCTCGATCTATGCCATTGTCGCGCCCAACGATGCCAGCCTGTCGATGCTGTTGGGCTATTTCGCCATGCTTTATGCCGGATCGTTGCTGATTTTCATCGGGTACGCGTTTTTGTTTTCATCCGAACGCATGGTCCGCACCTACCGCCGCGCCCGCCGCTGGTTCGATTTCGCCTTTGCCGGGTTCTTTGGCGTTGCGAGCTACAAGATATTGACGGTGCGGTTTTCATGATCCTCGGCATCGGCACAGACCTTGCAAACATCGACCGCATCCAGGGCACGCTTGATCGCTTCGGCGACCGGTTCCGCAATCGTGTCTTTACTGATACCGAACAGCGCAAAGCCGAGCGCCGCCACGATACAGCTGGCACCTATGCCAAGCGATGGGCGGCGAAAGAGGCGTGCTCTAAGGCGCTGGGCACCGGACTGCGCATGGGCATCGCATGGAAGGATATGGCTGTCACCAATCTACGTACCGGCCAGCCGGTCATGCATGTCACCGGCTGGGCCGCCGAGCGCCTTAAGGAAATGACCCCAGACGGGCACGAGGCGATCATCCACGTGACGCTGACCGATGACCATCCCTGGGCACACGCCTTTGTGGTGATCGAGGCCCGTCCGCTTCAAGAAGCGCCCACGTAGCCTTGACTTGCCCCCACCTGACCCGCATGTAGCACCCCAACCACGCATAGACTGGAGAGAGCAGTATGGCCGAGGAAGCCAAAACCGGAAATCCCGTTTGGGAGACGATTAAAACCATCGTCTATGCTCTGCTGATTGCGGGCGTATTCCGCACCCTCTTCTTTCAACCTTTCTGGATCCCCTCGGGCTCGATGAAGGAAACGCTGCTGATCGGTGATTTCCTTTTCGTCAACAAAATGACCTATGGTTATTCCTACGCGTCCTGTCCCAGCTTGATCATCCCCAGCGTGGGTCTGAATGTGGATGCCGAAGATATCTGCGGTTGGATGCAGGGTGACGGTGACAGCCGCATTTGGGGCGGTGAGCCCGAGCGCGGCGATGTCATCGTTTTCCGCCATCCGGTCACGGGCCGCGACTATATCAAGCGTCTGATTGGTCTGCCGGGTGATCGTATCCAGGTTCGGGAAGGTCAGATCATACTGAACGATGTTCCGGTTCCACAGCAGCCCGATGGCGTCTTCACTGAAGTTGCCGAGCCGCAAGGCCCGCAACGTCTGCGTCCGCGCTGTGAAAATGGGCCCGTTGGCATTGGTGGCGCATGCGAAAAATCGCGCCTGATTGAAACTTTGCCCAACGGCGTCTCGTATGACGTGCTGAATATCGGGAATCAGGGGTCGGACAACACCGGCATCTACAACGTGCCCGAAGGCCACTACTTCTTTATGGGTGACAACCGCGACAACTCTGCCGACAGCCGCCTTCCCCAATCTGCGGGTGGCGTAGGCTACGTGCCTTACGAAAACCTGATTGGTCGGGCTGATCGCATCATGTTCTCATCTGCTGGCCGGTCGATGCTGTTCTTCTGGACCTGGCGCGGTGACCGGTTCTTCAAGGCGGTCAATTGAAGCTTTCGGCTGAAATAAAGGCATTCCAGCAGCGTTTGGGGTATGAGTTCGCCAATCCTGAATTGCTGGTACGTGCGCTGACACATGGTTCGGTCTCGTCGTCCACTCGGCCCGATAATCAACGGCTCGAATTTCTGGGCGACCGCGTTCTGGGCCTTGTCATGGCAACGGCTTTGCTTGAGGCCGACAAAACGGCATCCGAAGGCCAATTGGCCCCCCGGTTCAACGCGCTGGTCCGGAAAGAGGCCTGCGCCGATGTGGCCCGCCAGATCGATCTTGGCGGGGTGCTGAAGCTGGGCCGGTCCGAGATGTTATCCGGTGGCCGCCGCAAACAGGCCCTGTTGGGCGACGCAATGGAAGCCGTGATTGCCGCAATTTACCGCGACGCAGGGTTCGAGGCCGCGCGCGATGTCATCCTGGCCCTTTGGGGCGACCGGATCCACACGGTCGAGGCTGACGCGCGCGACGCCAAAACGTCGTTGCAGGAATGGGCGCAGGCCCGTGGTCAAAAACCGCCCTCATATGTCGAGATCAAACGCAGCGGCCCTGACCATGCGCCGATCTTCACCATTGCTGCCCGTCTTCAGGACGGAACCGAGGCACAAGCCACTGCGGGATCCAAACGACAAGCCGAGCAGGCGGCGGCAAAGGCTTTGCTGTCCTCCCTGCCGCAGTGATCTGGTGCACCTGACCAGATCCACTTCATCTGGCTAAAAATATCTCAGGGGTGAGCCCGGATGAAATCCGGGCGAGGGGGCTGGCCCCCTTTTCTTTCGGAGTAGCAACGTTTTCCTGTCTTTAAACCACCCGGATGAACCCGGCCAGCCCGGTTTTCTGATGCTCGATCACATGGCAATGAAACGCCCAGTCGCCAAGATTGTCGGCAACCAGCGCAATCTCGACCACTTCATCTTTCAACAGAAGAAACGTATCGGTCATCAATGGCGGCAGCTTGCGTAGGTTCGACTTCAACGGCACAAACGCCAACCCGTGCAGGTGGATCGGATGCAGGTTCGGTGATTCATTGCGCATTCGCAGAACATAACTTTTACCCTGCTTCAGCACGGCCAACGGTCCGGTCCCCTGTGCTGCATCTCCGGGCCACGGTGCGCGGTTGATTGACCAAAAGCTATAACCCAGCGACCCGCAAAACCCGTCGTTTGGGGCACCTCCTTCGGGCGTCCAACCGAATACGAACTCGTGCAGCTCTGCTTGATCCAGATTGGGTCGTTGTACAGGGTTTACAGGCAAAGGATGCAGCTCCTTCAAGGTGCGGGCTTCTGATTGCCCTGTTGCCCGCAAACGCGCCATGGCTCGGGGTTTTTGTCCGGGAAACTTCGCCATCAAGGCTGCAGATCGACCTTCTCCATCAGGCATCCGAACCGCTAGATCCACACGCTGTCCGGGCCCCATCCAAAGGGGCGCGTCCGCTGTGGGTAGAGCCAGGTCAACCTCAACCGGATGCCCGTCCCATGCGATGATCCGGACCTCGGCACCTTCAAGATGCAGTTTATAGATGCGGGTCGTGTCAGTGTTGACCACGCGCAGCCGCACAAGGCTGCCCGCCGTATGATCATACACGGCTTCGGTCAGCCAGTTTGCAGTCTGTATATTGCCAAACGTACCGCTACGCGCCGCGCCGCGCGCGGTGTAAGCGGGCAGAAACGCATCCTCTTCATCCAGCCGGAAATCGCGCAGATTGATCACTTGCTCACTGTCAAAGCCGGGGTTTTCGGGCTCGGCAATCACCATGACACCGGTCAGGCCGTGGGCCATCTGGTCCATCGTCATGCAATGGGGGTGATACCAGTATGTCCCGGCATCCGGTGGCGTGAATTCATAGGCAAAGTTCTCGCCCTCGCCGATGGGCATTTGGGTCAGGTAGGGCACGCCGTCCATTTCGTTGGCGATGCGCAATCCATGCCAGTGCATCGCGGTATAGTCGGGCAAAGTGTTGCGCACCGCCAGCCGCATCCTCTGACCCTGCTTCCCATAAAGAACCTGTGGCGGTGCGTCCGGCGACAGGCTGACCATCCCGGTGGTCAGTTGATCGCGCAACCTGTAGCTGGCAGGCTGCAGCACCAGCTCTTGCGCGGACCCAGTAGCTGCCATGGTCAAACCGCCTAAGCCGACCACGCCAGCGGCAGCACCGCTTCCAAGAAGAAACTCGCGACGTTTCATAAGGACCTCACTGAACGGATGTGTCACCGGGCTGGGAACGGCTGGGTGTCTTTGCAAGTCCTGCCACTGCTGATGCATGGCTGCAATGCGACAAATCCCTCTGGCCCGCAGGCCCTTTCTGCTATAGCAGAGCGCAATTGCACACAGGAACGCCAATATATGACCACACGCGCCGGATTTATCGCCCTGATCGGAGAGCCCAATGCGGGCAAATCCACCCTTTTGAACCGCATGGTCGGGGCCAAGGTCTCGATCGTGACGCATAAGGTGCAAACCACGCGTGCGCGCATTCGTGGCGTGGCGATGGAGGGTGACGCGCAGCTGGTGTTTGTCGACACGCCGGGCCTGTTCAAGCCCCGCCGCCGCTTGGACCGCGCCATGGTCGCGGCCGCATGGGGTGGGGCCGCAGATGCAGATGTTGTTGTGCTGATGATCGAGGCGCATCGCGGTATCACCGAAGGGGTTGAACGCATCCTTGAGGGGCTGGACGAGATCGGGCAAGGCCGGACCATCGCGTTGGCGATCAACAAGATCGACAAGGTGCCGTCTGAAAAACTGCTGGCGCTGACCAGCGACCTGAACGCCCGCTATCCGTTTGCCGAGACCTTCATGATCTCGGCCGAAAAGGGCCATGGTGTAGACGATTTGCGCAAATGGCTGGCCGGGGAGCTGCCCGAAGGTCCGTGGCTTTATCCCGAAGATCAGATCGCCGATCTGCCTTTGCGCATGATCGCGGCTGAAATGACGCGCGAAAAACTGACCCTGCGCCTGCATCAGGAACTGCCGTACCAGCTGACTGTCGAGACTGAAAACTGGGAAGAGCGTAAAGACGGTTCCGCAAAGATCGATCAGGTCATTTACGTCATGCGCGACGGCCACAAGGGCATCGTTCTTGGCAAGCGCGGAGAGACAATCAAAGCGGTCAGTCAAGCGGCGCGGGCCGAGTTGGAAGAATTCCTGGACCGCAAGATCCATCTGTTCCTACAGGTCAAAGTCCGGCCGAACTGGCTGGAAGAATCCGAGCGGTATTCAGAGATGGGTCTGGACTTCAAAGACGGCAACGCATGACCCGGCTAACTGCTGAATTCTGGGTCCATGCCTATCTGGCGCGGCTTCGGTTTCAGGAAATCCCGGCGTTTGTTGTGGCCCATGGTGACGACACGGCTGGGGCCGTTCTGGTGAAGCTCAATACTCTGGACGGGCAGGCAATTGCTTTTCAACGCAGCTTTGACCTAATGTCCGGCGCGCGCAAATGGGTCGAACTGTCCAGCGGGACTGAGACGGATGTGGACACCGCAATTACCAAACAACGCAGCTTTGATCCTGACCTCTGGGTGATCGAGGTCGAGGACCGGCAAGGGCGACATTTGCTGGATGAAGAGGGGTTGGAGTAAACTCCCTGCCAGACTGTAAAGTCGATGCAAAGCTTGGTTTCAGCAGTCAGCCGTCTTCACCAAGGTAAACAAAACTCATCTTATTTCCGTCCGGGTCGCGCGCGTAGGCGCCGAAGAAATTGGGACCATATTGCGGGCGATCACCCGGATCACCCTCGTTTGTTCCGCCATTGGCCAAAGCGGCTGCATGTGCTTCTTTCACTTCTTCTTTGCTTTGGCATGCAAGGCCAACCATATTGCCATTTCCAACTGTGGCGGCCTCTTGGTTGAACGGCGTCGCTACCCACATGCATCCACCGCCTCGCAGCTCGTAGCAGACGGCATGAGGCATATATTCGGCGACGACTTTGCCGCCTATACTGGACACAACCGCGTCATAATACGTGCGCGCGTTAACAACGTCGTTTGAACCGATCATGACATAGTTAAGTGACATTTCTGAAATTCTCTAATGGAACATATAGAGAACATTAATGCCCGAGTTACGCTGGTGCAACGTGTTTCTTGAAATGCCACAGGCGCAGTACGACCTTGGGTATTAGCCCAACAGTTTATTCACAGTCACTGACTGAGCTATTTTCCCCGGCTCCATCCATCTTCATATTCGCCCAACACTCTGGACAGATGCAGCAGAGACGCAAAAAAGCGTGCGTAGACGTCCCTCGACAACATGGGTTTGTTGTCATCCAACACCTGCAATAGATCCACAACAGCCGAGGCAAAGGTGTCATAGACCTGCATATCGGCAGCTGTTGGATCAGGCGTCCAGATTTTGTGTTCGTCGTAAAAGGCGACGGGTTGTGGTTCGTCATCAGTCATAGCGCGGCCCCTTCTGTTTGAACTGCAAGTGGGGCGTGGGTGATCACGTACAAGCCGTCTGGCGCGAAGTCGCAAAACTATGGCGGTTTGAAAAAAAGAACATCCGTCTCAGGAGATTTAGAAGAGTTTACGCCCTTGCGTGCCTGTCCCGCTTCGGATTTTCTGCGGTCCAACTTAACCAGAAGGAAGGTCGATTTTTGGACTGGCGCGATCACGGCATACTCCTGAATTCTCGACGCCATGGTGAAACAGCGGCGATAATCGAAGTCTTCACCGAGGCGCACGGTCGTCACGCCGGTGTGGTGCGCGGCGGAACCAGTCGCAAGATCGCGCCCATCCTGCAACCTGGTGCGCAACTGGACGTACTGTGGCGCGCTCGTTTGGAAGAACATATCGGCACCTTTCAAGTCGAACCCCTGCGGTCCCGCGCCGCAGCGGCGTTTTCAGGGCGGCTAGCCTTGTCCGGGCTCAATGCAGTTGTTTCACTATTGTCATTTTGTCTGCCTGAACGCGAACCACATCCGGCGCTTTATGCGAGGACGGAACAGTTGATGGACCTGCTGGGTCAGGATGAGATCTGGCCATTGGCATATCTGCGATGGGAATTGGCGTTGCTGGACGAACTGGGTTTTGGCCTTGATCTGACGACCTGTGCCGTGACTGGCGCGACCGAAGGTCTGGTCTACGTGTCACCTAAGACGGGCCGCGCTGTGAGTGCAAATGGGGCCGGGGAGTGGGCAGACAAGCTTTTGCCGCTGCCACCCTGCCTAAGGGGCGAGGGTATGGCACCCGATCTTGAGGTCGAGGAAGCCCTGCGCACGACGGGCTATTTCCTGGAACATCGTGTTGCACCGTCGCTTGGGCATAATCCTTTGCCCGAAGCCAGGGCGCGGTTTGTGGATCAGGTCACTCGGCGGCTGTGAAAACCATTTCGTGCCCCGCCTCATTACGTAGGATCAGCACGTTGCCCGATACTTCGGACTGGGTCATAGCCATCAGGGCGGCAAAATAGATACCTTCGGCTTCAAGCCCGGCACAAGCGGCCCGCGTAGCGCTCAGGTCTTGGATCTCGAACCAAGGGTAGGGCGCATTCAGTGTGCCGTTGTAACTATTGCAGGGTGCGTTTCCGTTGATTTTCCCTTCTTCGGGAAACCGGAGCAACGCGCTGGCTTCATAGGGCTGCCCATCGATTTCCTGCAGGACCCATGTTTGCCCCGCCGCGCCATAGGCGGCGACAGTTTCATCCTTTTCGCATTGGAACAAGGCGAGCAGGGGCAACGTAAGGATAAGGCGGGTCATTATGGGGTCTTAATCAATTTTATTGGGTGGGAAAACCTCAATAGGGGATCGCGCCGCTCAACAATTCCTGTCGCACCTCAAGGCGTGGCCTCCAGTTGTATTTAGTGTCCTCACGCACGGGTGCCCAATACAGCGCGCCGCTGTTTCGCCAGGGATCCAGGATGATCCCGTCATGCATCGAATCCCCCTTGGCGCTGATCAACGCCGAATGGTGTATAATGCGAAACTGCGTCGGCGGAGACGTGACCCAATGCAAATCAAGCGAGTCGAAATTTTCCTGCCGCAACCGCGCGGTCATGGCCTGCGCCCAGTCATTGCACAAGCCATACTCGCGAAAGCCGTTTGCGATCTTGGCGTTGTGGATGATGGCTGGATCCGTGATATTCCATTCCCGCGCCAACTGCTGAGAATAGATGTACGAGATCGCGGCGGCCTGTTGCGCTTCGACGGGACTAACCTGAGGCCCGAGTGAAAGGATGACTTCTGCCAGCGCATCGATATCGCTCTGGGTGGCGGTTGGCTGACTGACGGTGCAACCACCCAGCACAAGCGCCGCTAGGATCGCCCAAAGCGCAAAAATCCGTTGGGTCATTTTTTGTTCACTCTCACTCGGATGGGTTTGGTTTCGATCGGTGCTCTACTGGCGACCAAAACAGATGCAAAGGGGAAGTTTGCAGAGTTGTGAACCTGTGCGCGGTGGTGCGCCGTATGCATTCCGTTTTGTGCTCATTGAAGAATTGTGGACGGTGTCGTCAGGAAAGTCACCACTCAAAGAAAAAGACCCGGCACAATGGCCGGGTCAGTTGGGGAAACGGGGTGCCGTAAACCGTTAGCCAAGCAGCCGGCGTGCGATGACCTGCGCTTGAATCTCGGCAGCCCCTTCGAAAATATTCAGAATGCGCGCGTCACACAGAACGCGACTGATCTTGTATTCCAGTGCAAAACCGTTGCCGCCATGAATCTGCAGCCCGTTATCGGCAGCGGCCCAGGCCACACGGGCGCCCAGAAGCTTGGCCATACCAGCTTCCAGGTCACAACGCTGGCCGTGGTCTTTTTCCCACGCGCTGAAATAGGTCAGCTGACGTGCAATCATGATTTCCACCGCCATCATTGCCAGCTTGCCCGAGACGCGCGGGAAGTTGATCAGAGACTTGCCGAACTGTTTGCGGTCGATCGCGTATTGCATGGCGATATCCAGCGCGCTTTGCGCCACGCCGATGGCGCGGGCAGCGGTTTGGATGCGGGCAGATTCGAAGGTTTCCATCAACTGCTTGAAACCTTTGCCCTCTTCGCCGCCCAACAGGTTCTCACCTTTGACGTGGAAGCCATCAAAGCCCAGCTCGTATTCTTTCATGCCGCGATAACCCAGAACTTCGATCTCTCCGCCAGTCATACCGGGAGTGGGGAATGGGTTCTCGTCGGTGCCCGGGGTCTTTTCTGCCAGGAACATCGACAGGCCGCGGTGGTCGGTGCTGTCGGGATTCGTCCGCGCCAGCAGAGTCATCACATGCGTCCGCGCTGCGTGTGTGATCCAGGTTTTGTTGCCGGTGATCTTATAGTCACCGTTTTCATCCTTCACAGCACGCGTGCGCAGGCTGCCAAGGTCCGACCCGGTGTTGGGCTCTGTGAAGACGGCAGTGGGCAGGATCTCGGCGCTGGCCAGTCTAGGCAGCCAGTTGGCTTTCTGCTCGTCCGTGCCGCCTGCGATGATCAGCTCAGCCGCGATCTCGGACCGGGTGCCCAGCGAGCCCACGCCGATATAACCGCGTGACAGTTCTTCGGACACCACGCACATTGAGGCTTTGGACAGGCCGAACCCGCCGAATTCCTCGGGGATGGTCAGGCCAAAAACGCCCATTTCTGCCAGTTCCTCGATGATCTCCAGCGGGATCAGCTCATCCTTCAGGTGCCATTCATGGGCATGCGGTTCGACCTTTTCCTGCGCATAGCGGCGGAATTGATCGCGGATCATCTCAAGTTCTTCGTCCAGACCAGAGGCACCGAACATGGTGGCACCGGCCTGGTCCTGCATCAGTTCAACCAGGCGGCTGCGCGCAGCCTGAGAATTGGCCTGCGCCATCAGGGTTTGAACTTCGGTCGATTGAAAGCCCGACAGCGCGTCCCAGCCCAGCCCCATATCCTGAAGGCGTACAACTTCGCCCTGGTTCATCGGAATGCCGCCAGCGACCTGATGCAGATATTCGCCAAAAGCGATCTGGTGCAGCAGCTGCTCAACCTCGCCGAACTTACCTTCGGCTTGCAGCGCTTCTGCCCAGCGTTGCATCTGTTGCAGCGATTGAGCGTAGGTTGCCAGCCAAGCCAAGCCATGAGCAGCCGTTTGGTTCGCTTCGATCAGGGCGCCAGAGACGCGCCCATCTGCAGTAACCATAGAGCGTACGGACTCGCGGGCTTTTTCAAATACCGCCTCCACCGCAGGCACAGCGGTACGGGTCAATTCCAGAAGATCGGGCAATACTGCAGCTTTTGTCATCTCGGTCATATCTTGTCCGTCGTGGGCCATGAATCGCGTCCTTTCCTCGGTCGTCTGGTCATATCATGCTGCACGTGCAGCGCAACAAAAATACTTATTACGCTACGAAAAAGTTCAAAAATTACCTGATCATTTTTGCAATGCAGAAGGAATCTTAAATGGTATTTAGAGGGTATGTCCCTGTTTTCCATTCTTTCTCCGCAAGACCTCATGCTTGCTATGGCCGTGGCTTTTGCTGCCGGTTGGATCAAGGGCATTGTTGGTTTCGCCATGCCTATGGTCATGGTGTCAGGGTTGAATTCATTCCTGACTCCCGAGTTGACCCTGGCCGGACTTATCCTGCCGACTCTCGTGACAAACGGGCTTCAAGCTTTGCGCGGCGGCGCAACGGCCGCGTATTCTTCAATCCTGCGCTTTCGGGTTTTTCTGATCGTCGGGGGCCTCATGTTGGTTCTCAGCGCGCAGCTTGTCACCATGATCCCTAGTTCGGTTTCGTTGCTTCTGATCGGTGGTTTGGTTTCGGTTTTTTGTTTGTTTCAGGTTTTGGGGGTTCGGCTGGTATTGAACCAGCCATCCGCGCGTATAGAGGCTGCTATGGGCGGAGTTGCAGGTTTCGCTGGCGGTATGTCCGGTGTTTGGGGTCCGCCAACTGTTGCTTATCTGATGGCTTTGAACACACCCAAAAAGGAACAGATCCGCATTCAGGGCGTTATTTATGGGCTTGGGGCAGTGCTGTTGCTGGCCGCTCATTTGGGGTCAGGTATCTTGCGGGCAGAAACGCTTCCGTTTTCCGCTATCCTGATCCTTCCTGCCTTGGTGGGGATGTGGGTCGGCATCAGGCTGCAGGACCGAATCGATCAGGCCAGCTTTCGCAAGGCGACCCTGTTTGTGTTGTTGGTGGCTGGACTAAACCTGCTGCGACGCGGGCTGATGGGCTGATGTCTCAGCCGCGACGTTTGTCGGCGAAGCGAAACGCAAAGTAGAGTCCCAGCATCAGGAAGAACAAGCCCGAGATATCGCCGATCAAAAAGGCAATGTATTCGACAGTTGCACTGCCGAAAGCCAGATTGGTCAGGCCCGAGACCAGAAAAGATGTGATGATGCCGACACCCATGACGCAGGCCCAGCAGGGTTTGCGATCAGGACGCGGGAACAGGTCCCATCCGACGGCCTTGAACAGATAGAACACTGCCGGAACTGTGGTGACAGCTATGGCAATGGCCAATAGGCGGCTGGGTAGGAAAACGTCAGCGCCTCCCAGATAAACAAAGACTATGAATACCCCTGGTAACAGGGCAAAGATCGCCCGCCACCCTAATAGCCATGCAGAAAGAACCCGCACGCCATGAGGCAGAAACAGCAGGCTTGCCCGGCTTGGATATTCCGGGAAATACATATTCTGAAGAGGCATCAGAACGGCGAATGTCAGGAATGACGCCACCACATAGGCCGATGAGGCCGCAAACGTATCAATTGCCCAAGCGCGCACGGACATTATTGGGCCGTGCGTGTTGAACTGGCGTCATCTGGGAGCATTAACGATATACCGCCCCCGGTTGGCGCTGCCGCTTTGCGAAAGATAGCCTTTTTGAACCAGTGACTTCAGCGCGCGGAAAAAGGTCGGGCGCGACACGCTTTGGACCAATGTGTGTTCGATCAAACCGAATGTGCGTACTTCTTGATCAGATTTTGAGAGTTCTTCCGCTGCGTAATAAATGTCGCGCTCAACCGGAGATAGTTTTTCCAGGCCAAGCGTCCGCTCCATGCTTTGCATCAATTTGCGAAGTTCGGTGAGTTTCGAGATTTCTGTCATGTTCTTACCTGCAATTTCCTGAGCCAACTGCCGCCGGTCTGCGACTATTTGAGCCACACCGGTCCTTTAAGAAACCAGCGAGTCCCATGTTGACACTCATCCCCTTTTACCTAGACTAGGTGCCTGATTAGGTTGCTCAATCCAGCGTTGTGAGTGTACGCTTCTGAGCTGCCACAAAGTCCTTTCAGTCAATGCCCGGCGCTGATGTGCCGGGCTTTTTCGTCTCATCGAGACTAACAGGTACCCCAGATCGCATTTTGAAACAACGCACTTGTATGTGCTTTTTGTGACATACAACTAAGGGTGGATTATACGAGCGGTTTCTGAATTGAAAAAGGGGCCCGCAGGCCCCTTGTTTCTGTATCTGGTACCACGTTAGCCAATCGCTACGGCTTTGATATCGTCGTCGATGAACGGCAGGTATTGTTCGAAGTTTTCGGCAAACATTTGAACCAGTTTCTCGGCTTGTTTGTCGAACGCGGCCTGATCGTCCCAAGTGCGGCGCGGGTCCAGCAGAACCTCGGCGACACCGGGCACGGAAACCGGTACATCAAAGCCGAAATTGGCGTCCTTGCGGAATTCAGCATCGCGCAGCGAACCATCCAGGGCTGCCGTCAGCAATGCGCGGGTCGCCTTGATCGGCATCCGGCTTCCTACGCCATAAGCACCACCGGTCCAGCCGGTGTTCACCAGCCAGCAGGTCGCGCCATGCTGGGCGATCTTATCCCGCAACAGATTACCGTATTCTTCCGGACGGCGCGGCATGAACGGCGCGCCAAAGCAGGTCGAGAACGTGGGCTGAGGCTCAGTCACACCACGTTCGGTCCCCGCAACCTTCGAAGTGAAGCCCGACAGGAAGTGATACATCGCCTGCGCCGGGGTCAGCCGCGCGATCGGAGGCAGAACACCAAAGGCATCACAGGTCAGCATGATGATGTTCTTCGGGTGACCACCCAAAGCGCTGCCGGATGCGTTCGAGATATACTCCAACGGATAGGCGCAACGCATGTTGGCAGTCAGTGAATCGTCGTCGAAATCCAGCTCTTTGGTCTCGGGGTCGAAAACCATGTTTTCGATGACAGTGCCGAATTTACTGGTGGTCGCGTAGATTTCCGGCTCGGCCTCGGCATTGAGGTTGATTGTCTTGGCATAACAGCCGCCTTCAAAATTGAAGGTGCCGCGATCTGACCAACCGTGCTCGTCGTCCCCGATCAGAACGCGGGCCGGGTCAGCGGACAAAGTTGTCTTGCCGGTACCTGACAGCCCGAAGAACACGGCGGTATCAACCGGGTTGCCAACGGCATGGTTGGCCGAGCAGTGCATCGGCATCACACCTTTTTCCGGCAACATGTAGTTCAGCAGAGTGAAGACGGATTTCTTGTTCTCGCCCGCGTATTCGGTTCCACCGATCAGAATCAGCTTACGATCAAAGTTCAGCGCAATCACCGTTTCACTGCGGCAGCCGTGCTTGGCCGGGTCGGCCTGGAAACTGGGGCAGTTGATAATGGTGAAGTCGGCTGTGAAATCATCCAGATCCTCGCGATCCGGGCGGCGCAGCAAGTGGCGGATGAAAAGATTGTGCCAGGCGAGCTCGGTGACCATACGCACGTTGATCGCGTATGCGGGGTCAGCACCGCCGACGAGATCCTGCACGAAGTAGTCGCGGCCTTTCATATGGGCCAGCATGTCTTGGTACAGCGCTTCAAAGCCTTCGGGGCTCATTTCGGCGTTGTTTTCCCACCAGATGGTGTCGACGACACTGTCGGTTTTGACGACGTGCTTGTCCTTGGGTGAGCGGCCGGTGAACTTGCCAGTGGTGACCAGAAACGCACCGCCGTTGCCAAGTGTCCCTTCGCCGCGCTTCAGCGCCTCTTCGATCAGCGCCGGTTCCATGAAGTTGTAATAGACATTGCCCAGACCCTCGATGCCCTGATCTTCGAGGCGGAATTGCGGGTTAACCCGTCCAGATGTCATGTGTGTCTTCTCCTGTGGCGGCGCGTGGCTTTGGCCGTTAGCGCCATTGGGGCAGTGAGCCGGGCAAACCGGCGGCTGGGCGCGTCTTATCACGGTCATTTGGGGCATGAACAGGCGGGTTGACGCAGTTAGCGCAACCAAGTCCGAGTTTAGCGCCACCACAAATTCAATGTTCGAAAAGCAGGCAGATTTTTGCGGGCATAAAGGCAAATTTGCCGCAGACCTGCCGCAACAAAGGCACGATTCGAGGTTACGGATTGATTCGGCGTCTTAAAACCGCCAACAATGCCTTACAAATAAGCGAATTATTGCGCGAGTGAGCAGGAATAGGGGTGAGCCCGATGTCAAAGATTGCACTGGTGGATGACGATAGAAACATTCTGACGTCTGTATCCATGACTCTTGAAGCCGAAGGTTTCGAGGTTGAAACTTATAATGATGGCCAGGCCGCGTTGGATGCGTTCAACAAAAAGCTGCCGGATATGGCTGTTCTCGATATAAAAATGCCTCGGATGGATGGCATGGATTTGCTGCAGCGGCTGCGTCAGAAAACGCAGATGCCAGTGATCTTCCTGACCTCGAAAGATGACGAGATCGACGAGGTTCTTGGCCTGCGCATGGGCGCAGATGACTATGTAAAAAAGCCGTTCTCGCAGCGGTTGCTGGTGGAACGCATCCGCGCGTTGCTGCGCCGGCAAGAGGCAACAAGCGGCGACGCAGTGGCCGCCAACAGCAGTGACACCAAGGTTATGGAACGCGGTGACCTGCGGATGGATCCTCTGCGCCATGCCGTAAGCTGGAAGGGGAATGACGTGTCCCTGACCGTAACAGAGTTCTTGTTGTTACAAGCGCTTGCCCAGCGTCCGGGCTTTGTCAAAAGCCGTGATCAGCTGATGGATGTGGCTTACGACGATCAAGTTTATGTGGACGACAGGACAATCGACAGCCACATTAAACGCCTACGCAAGAAAATGCGCGCAGCCGACCCCGAGTTCTCGGCGATCGAAACCCTGTATGGTATCGGTTACCGGTACAACGAAGAATAGGCGCGACGCCTGCAAGAGGTAATGGGCTCTCGTGCGCGACACCGAAGAAGCCAGAGAACTGCGCGACGGTGACGTCGTTCTTGGGGATGACTGGGTCATCCCCCAGGATCCCGAGTCTGCCGAGCTGAGAGAAAAGCGATCCCGGAGGAACCTGTTTTCTCTGCGTGGATCGCCCTTGGCCCGCAAGATCATCACCTTCAATCTGATTGCCTTGGTGATCCTGGTCACCGGGCTGCTGTATCTGGACGATTCGCGTAAAGAAAAGGTGCAGCAAACCGCGCGCAATCTGCTGGGCGACGCGCAGCTAGTCAGCAATGTCTTTGAAACTCAGCTGCGACAGGGCGCTCAAACCTCGGCGCAAAATGCTGGTAACTTGGACGTCAAGGATACGCTTTCAGGGCTAACACTTCCCGAAGGCGGCGAAGTCTTTGTCTATGACGCAAGTGGCACTCTGATCGGTTGGACGCGTGGCGCGCCGCAAATCTCTGACATGCCCGTGCTTCTTCGTTCGGAGTCCGAAGTGCAAACTGGCAGCACTGTCATCAGCGATACGCTGAATGCGGTGTGGATTGGCCTGTCCAACCTGTTCAACTGGTCGACCGAGACGGAATCTCCGACGCTGGCGCAACGGGTTCAGGCGATTATTCCGCAAGCGCTGGAAGGGCAAGCGCAGGTCCAAGCGGTGCAAGACAGCGCGGGGGACACGGTGATCGTTGCTGCCGCACCGATCCTGTATGCGGATAGTCCAGCCGGTGCGGTTGCCATTACCGGCCCAGCCGGGGAAATCGACGCGCTGGCCCGTCGCGAACAGGAACGCATTCTTCAGATGTTTGTGGTGGCCCTTCTGGTTTCCGTAGGTCTGAGCCTTGTGCTGGCCTCGACAATCGCCAACCCTCTGGCGGATCTGGCGGCGGCTGCTGAAATGGGCAAGGACCGCGGTACAGGGGTCAACCCCGGTCGTATCCGCATTCCGGATCTTAGTGCGCGCCCGGACGAAATTGGGCGTCTCAGCCGTGCGCTGCGGGGTATGGTGACAGCGCTCTACAATCGGATCGACGCGAATGAACAGTTCGCTGCCGACGTGGCCCATGAAATCAAAAACCCCTTGGCCAGCCTGCAATCCGCCGTTGGCACGCTGCGTATGGTCAAACGCGAGGATCAGCGCGACAAGTTGCTGGATGTGATTGAACATGACGTCCGGCGTCTGGACCGTCTGGTCAGCGATATCTCGAACGCCTCGCGTCTGGATGCGGAGCTGGTCAAAGAAGAAGAGCAACCCTTTGACCTTCTCAAGCTGCTGGGCAATCTGGGTCAGTATTTGGGCGAGGATGCACGTTCCAAAGGCATCGATTACATCACCGATCTTCCACCTGAACCGATCATCATCAACGGTCTCGAAGCCCGACTGGCGCAGGTTTTCGTCAACCTCATCACCAACGCCATTTCCTTCTGCGAGGAAAGCGACGCCATTCGCGTCTGGGTTCGTCAGCGCGATAATCGCGTTTTGGTCGTAGTTGAGGATACAGGCCCTGGCATTCCCGAACAGGCACTGACCAAAGTGTTCAAGCGTTTCTATTCGCAGCGCCCGGCCGAGCATTTCGGCAATAACTCGGGCCTTGGTCTTGCGATCTCAAAGCAGATTGTCGAGGCCCATGGCGGTGTAATCTGGGCTGAAAATATACGCCCGACCGAGGCCGACATCACCTCGGATCCTCTGGGCGCGCGTTTCGTGGTGGGGCTGCCCGTTTAACCGATGCAAACCAATTTTCTGTCAGACGCCAAAAACCTGGACAAGGCGTGCGTTCATGCCTCCTGTGTTTCGGTTGAAGGGCGCGGCGTGTTGATCATCGGTGCCTCTGGCACAGGTAAATCCGGGTTGGCATTGCAGATGATGGCCGTTGGGACAGATTTGGTTGCAGATGATCGTGTGATCCTTGAAATGGTCGAAGAGCGGGTCATTGCGTCCGCCGTTCCACACCTGCGCGGCTTGATCGAAGCACGCCACATCGGCCTGCTCAAGACCCCGGCGGTCGAATCAACTCCGGTAACCTATGTCGTGGATCTGTCGCAGAGCGAGCCCGCGCGTTTTCCCGAACAGATCACCGTTCAAGTCCTGAGGCAAACTGTTCCCTTGCTTCGGGGCGCTGGCGTCCCCAATTTGGCAGCAGCATTAGTGCAGTTGCTAAAGTATGGGCGTGTAGACGCGGAATGGCCGAACACATGACTTCACAACGGCGGATCGTATTGGTCACTGGCCCGTCAGGCGCAGGCCGGTCCACCGCGATCCACGTACTGGAAGATCTTGGCTTCGAGGCGATTGATAACCTGCCGATGGGGTTGTTGCTGCGCCTGCTCGATAGCGCCGATAGCGATCGTCCAATGGCGTTGGGCGTTGATGCCCGCAATCGGGATTTTTCGACAATCAGATTTATCGAGTTGGCCGAAAAACTGGGTCGTATGGCGCAAGTGGATCTGACGGTTCTGTATCTGGATTGTAGTGATGACGTTCTGCTGCGTCGGTTTTCGGAAACCCGTCGCCGTCACCCGGTCGCAAGAGATGCCAGCCCAGAAACCGGCATCCGGCGTGAAAAGGAACTTCTGGCCCCGATCCGCGAGATTGCCGATACGCTGATCGACACCAGTCTTTTGAACGTGCATCAGTTACGCGAAGAGGTTGAAACCTGGTTTGCCCCCAAGGATGGGCGGCACCTTGCGGTTTCGATTGAATCTTTCTCGTATAAACGCGGGCTGCCGCGCGGGCTGGATATGGTGTTCGACTGCCGGTTCCTTGCCAATCCCTACTGGCGCCCCGAGTTGCGTGCAGCGGATGGTCGACACCCGGATGTCGCGCACTATGTGCAATCGGACACGACCTATTTGCCGTTTTATGAACGTGTCATGGATCTGCTAAATCTTTTGTTGCCCGCATTTCGGGCCGAAGGTAAAGCGCACCTGTCTGTGGCCTTTGGATGTACCGGGGGGCAACACCGCTCTGTTGCAATGGCCGAAGCCGTGGCAAAGGCCCTTGCCGAAGGTGGCCAGCAAGTGGCAATTAGGCATCGCGAAATGGAACGCCGGACGTTGAATGTGAGGTCGGATTGATCGGAATTGTGATCGTTGCGCATGGGGGGTTGGCTCAGGAATACCTGTCAGCCACACAGCATGTCGTCGGGCCGCAACCCGGTCTGGTGGCCATTGCAATCGAAGCTGAACACGATCGTGATGCCAAACAGGCCGAGATCTGCCAGGCAGCGGACAGCGTAGACATGGGCGATGGTGTCGTTGTTGTCACCGATCTGTTCGGCGGAAGCCCGTCGAATCTCAGCCTGAGGGCCTGTGCGCCTCAGGACCGGCGCATTCTTTATGGCGCCAACCTTCCTATGCTGATCAAATTGGCCAAAAGCCGCCACCTGCCTATCGGCGATGCCGTGCGACAGGCGATGGAGGCTGGACGGAAATACATAAATGCACAAAATGTGACATTGGAATAAGACCGGATTGACGACTATGACCAACCGAAGCCTTAAAATTATCAATGAAAAGGGCCTGCATGCCCGCGCCTCGGCAAAGCTGGTCGAGGTCGTAGAAGGGTTCGATGCTCGCGCCGAGGTGTCAAAAGACGGACTTTCTGCCTCAGGCGACAGTATTATGGGTCTTTTGATGTTGGCAGCTTCGCGCGGAACAACTATTGACGTCGAGACGTCGGGGCCGGATGCTGAGGCATTGGCGGAAGCTCTGGAAGCGCTTGTGAATGACAAGTTCGGAGAGGGGTTCTAATCCGCCCCGCCGGGACATGAAAACGGGAAGACCAGGAATTGGCGGAAACGACGCACGAAACCAAGACAAGCCCTGTGGTGGATGGGACCGCGGATGAGGGCGAAATCTACGACCGTAGAACCCTGACCTATGCGAACTCGTTTGACGATGCCTGGACTTCGACCGCCATTCGGGCCATCGAATGGTGCACTGGCAAGCTGACCATCCTGCGCATGGTCAACAAATTCGAAAAAAAGAACGAATACTATCGCGGCCAGCGGTTCTGGGGCGGTGCCCTTACGACTATGGGAATCGACCTGACCACACCTCAGGAACAGATTGCCCGGATTCCCAAAACCGGTCCCGTCGTTGTGGTTGCCAACCATCCGCACGGTATGGTCGATGGTATGATCCTGGCCGAGCTGATTGGACGGGTCCGCAGCGATTACCGCATTCTAACCCGCTCAGTTCTAACCGGGCTGGATGAGGCCGCGACATCCTTCATGATCCCGGTGCCTTTCCCGCACGACCCCGAGGCGCAAGCCAAGATGCTGGAGATGCGCGGCAAGGCCATGGAGCACCTGAAGAATGGCGGTGTAGTGGCCTTGTTCCCGTCAGGCGTGGTGATGTCATCGGATGACTGGTTTGGTCCAGCTATCGAGCGGGAATGGAACGTTTTCACCGCCAAAATGATCCGTCGCTCGGGCGCGCAAGTGTTGCCGATTTTCTTTCCGGGCAGCAACTCGCGCTGGTACCAGATTGCCAATAAACTGTCGCCGATCCTGCGCCAGGGTTTGCTGCTGCATGAAATCGTCCGATCCTGCAACAAACCGCAATCGCCGGTTATCGGCGAGCCGATCGGTGATGAAGACATGGAACTGCTCGAGCGCGACCCACGCGGCTTCATGGCATGGCTACGGGATCGCACAATGTCCTTGGGCCAGTCAAACAAAGCCTGATCCGCGTCTTCATCTGGCCAAAAGTACCTCGGGGGTGAGCCCGGATGAAATCCGGGCGAGGGGGCTGGCCCCCTTTCAACGTGTTGGTACCGGAACCTCTCCGCGATAGTCATAGAACCCGCGCTCGGTCTTGCGGCCCAGCCAGCCAGCCTCGACATATTTCGTCAACAGCGGGCAGGGGCGGTATTTGGTGTCTGCCAGACCGTCGTGCAAGACGTTCATGATCGCCAGGCAGGTATCCAGCCCGATAAAGTCCGCCAGTTCCAGCGGCCCCATCGGATGATTCGCGCCCAGCTTCATCGACTGGTCGATGGATTGAACGCTGCCGACGCCTTCATACAGGGTATAAACGGCTTCGTTGATCATCGGCATCAAGATCCGGTTAACGATAAAGGCCGGGAAATCTTCGGCGCTTGCGGCGGTTTTACCAAGGCGATCGACCACTGCCTTGCAAGCGCTGAATGTCTCTTCGTCCGTGGCGATGCCCCGGATCAGTTCCACCAGCTGCATGACCGGCACCGGGTTCATGAAGTGAAAGCCCATAAACCGCTCTGGCCGGTCGGTGCGGCTGGCCAGGCGCGTAATCGAGATGGATGACGTATTCGACGTCAAGATTGTATGCGGCAGCAGATGCGGCTGCAGGTCCTCAAAGATAGCCTGCTTGATCGTCTCCCGCTCGGTTGCGGCTTCGATGACCAGATCGGTTTGACCAAGACGGGGCAGTTCCAACGTTGTCGTAATACGTGTCAGTGCACCCTGCATATCGTCGTCGCTGATCTTGCCGCGAGAAGCCTGACGCGCCAAGTTGCCTTCGATAACAGACACAGCTTTAGTCAGCGCGTCCTGGCTGACATCGTTCAGCAAGACCTCGTATCCCGCCAAGGCCAGGACATGGGCAATCCCATTTCCCATCTGACCCGCGCCAATAACTCCGACCGATTTGATTTCCATGTCCAGCTGCCTCTGCCCTGAAGGTTATCGCGACAGTATCGGCAGAGCGGGGCAGGCGGCAAGGGGATCGAACCTGTCAATTTTGCTTCAAATGCGCGCATTAGGAATTTCTCAACATCTGCGGCCGCAAGATGGCAACCGGGTGAGAAAATGGGGGGCTTGATATGAGCTTTCATCAATCTGGCGGTGGTGGAGACGCCGCCTGTCAATACATGGGGTCCAAACTGTGGTTTCGAGGCCCGCCGGGCGATCTGAGCAAGCCCTATGTGGCCTGTCTGGGCGGAGAGGAGACCTTTGGCCGGTTTGTTGAGAATCCGTTTCCAGTTGAGCTTGGCCAGCGTTTAAAGCTGCCCTGCATCAATTTCGGCAGCCTATTTTGTGGTTTTGAGGCCATGCTGGGTGACCCGGTGCTTTCGGAACTGGTGAATGCGTCGGAATTTTGCGTATTGCAGGTCCCCGATCTGCCGTACCAGTCGAACCGATTCTACCGGGTGCATCCGCGCCGCAATGATCGTTTCGTGGAACCTACGCTCGATCTGGTACAGTTATATCCAGAGGTCGATTTCACGGAAATCCACTTCGTGCGGCATCTGTTGGATCGGCTGCGCGCCGAACAGGGCGCCCGTTTCGAAATTGTCGTGCAAGAGCTGCAAGAAGCTTGGTTGCGCGCTTGTTCAAAGCTGGTTCGCCGCATAGAGCCGCCAGTCATACTGCTTTGGCTTCATGTGCAAAGGCAGGCCGGTCTGCATAGCGATCCTGTCTTGCCGGATGCCGCGATGATCGAACGGCTTCGACCCTTCTGTAGCGGCGTCGTTGAATGTTCGGTTTGCGTGACGGCAGTGTCAGACACGTTAGAGGATGTGTTGTTTGGGACGTTGCAGCAGCCGATGGCCGAGCATGTCATTGGCCCGTCCGCGCACAGAGAGATTGCCGGGAAACTATTGCCTGTTTTGCGGGACTTGAACTGAAAAAGGCCCGCGTATTGGCGGGCCTTCAAAGATGTGTCGACGAAAAACTTTGGCTTTAGCCGAGTTTCTCTGTCAGTTCCGGGACGGCCTGGAAAAGGTCTGCGACCAGTCCGAAGTCGGCGACCTGGAAGATCGGGGCTTCTTCGTCCTTGTTGATCGCAACGATGACCTTCGAGTCTTTCATACCAGCAAGGTGCTGGATCGCGCCCGAGATGCCGACAGCGACATACAGATCGGGGGCAACAACCTTACCGGTCTGACCCACCTGCCAGTCGTTCGGGGCATAGCCCGAGTCCACAGCCGCGCGCGAGGCGCCAACTGCCGCGCCCAGCTTGTCGGCCAGGGTTTCGATCAGTTTGAAGTCCTCTTCCGAGCCGACGCCACGGCCGCCCGAGACAACAACACCTGCCGAGGTCAATTCAGGACGATCGCTCTCGGCAACCTTGTCCTCGACCCACGACGACAGACCTTCGGAGGCCGGGACCGAGATGGTTTCGACCGGGGCCGAGCCGCCTTCGCCCGCTGCATCAAAGCTGGCGGTCCGCAGGGTGACAACCTTCTTAGCGTCGGAGGATTTCACGGTCTGGATCGCGTTGCCCGCATAGATCGGACGCTCGAAGGTCGAGCCGTCAACTACGCCGGACGCATCCGAGATCACCATCACGTCCAGCAGCGCAGCAACGCGCGGCATCACATTCTTGGCGTCGGTGGTCGCAGGGGCAACGATGTGCTCGTATCCATCAGCCAGCGACACGATCAGCGCCGCAGTCGATTCCGCCAGGCGGTGACCCAGCGAGGCATCTTCGGCGACCAGAACCTTCGACACACCGTCGATCTTGGCGGCGGCCTCACCAGCAGCGGCGGCGGAACCGCCTGCGGCCAGAACGGTCACATCGCCCAGAGCTTTCGCAGCGTTGACGGCCTTGGCGGTGGCGTCCATCGACAGCTCACCATTGTTAACTTCAGCCAGCAGAAGTACAGCCATTACACAGCCCCCGCTTCTTTGAGTTTCTCGACCAGCTCGTCGACCGAGCCCACGACGATACCAGCGGCACGTGCCGGCGGCTCGTCAGTTTTGACAATCTCCAGACGCGGGGTGACGTCGACGCCGTAATCGGCGGCGGTTTTTTCATCCAGCGGCTTTTTCTTCGCCTTCATGATGTTCGGCAGCGACGCATAGCGCGGCTCGTTCAGGCGCAGGTCAACGGTTACGATGGTCGGCATCTTGACGCTGATAGTCTGCAGACCGCCGTCCACTTCACGGGTGATCTTGGCGCTGTCGCCTTCGATGTCCAGCTCGGACGCGAAGGTACCTTGCGACCAGCCCAGCAGAGCCGACAGCATCTGACCGGTGGCGTTCATGTCGTTGTCGATCGCCTGCTTGCCCGCCAGAACGATGCCCGGCTGCTCTTCCTCGACCACTTTGGCCAGGATCTTGGCAACGGCCAGCGGTTCGATGTCGGTGTGCACGTCATCGGCAGCCACAACCAGGATCGCGCGGTCTGCGCCCATCGCCAGCGCGGTGCGCAGCGTTTCCTGTGCTTGCTTGACGCCGATCGAAACGGCAACAACTTCGTCGGCTTTGCCCGCTTCTTTCAGACGAATTGCTTCTTCGACAGCAATCTCGTCAAACGGGTTCATCGACATTTTCACATTGGCGAGATCAACACCGCTCCCATCCGCTTTCACGCGGACCTTAACGTTGTAGTCAATCACGCGCTTGACAGGCACCAGTACCTTCATTTTTGCGTATGCTCCTCAAAAAAACGGCAAGCCGCTGTGGCGACTCCACCAATGCTCTCGACGGACTAGATAGCGCCTGCGGCAGTGGCACAACAGAGCAAAATCGTCACGTCATGGCGTTGGGACGTCGCGTTTTGCGGTTTTTTTCGCAGAGGGGCGGGCGCTGCCGCCTGAATCCTCTGCAATTCGGGATCAGCGGTTCGCGCCGGGAACCCACAAAACGTCATCTTTGCCGTTGTTATTTGCGCAACGTGCGGCGACAAAGAACCAGTCGCTCAGGCGGTTGAGGTATTTGACCGCAACGTCGTTGACCGGCTCCATATTCGTCAATTCAACTGCCAGCCGTTCTGCGCGGCGCGACACGGTACGGCACACGTGCAAATGTGCAGCCAGACGCGATCCGCCTGGCAGGATGAAGCTGCGCAGCGGTTCAAGATTTTCGTTCATTACATCGATTTCGGCTTCGAGCCGATCGATCTGAGATGGCACAATACGCAGAGGCGGGTAGTCGGCCTCGGCGTCCTTATCCATGTCCGGGCGGCAGAAATCTGCACCCAGGTCGAACAGGTCATTCTGAATGCGCGAAAGTGCTGCATCCGTTTCGCCCTCAGCCTCGCTTCTGGCTACACCGACAAAGGCGTTCAATTCGTCTACCGTGCCATATGCGGCAACGCGGCCTGCGTATTTGGCAACGCGCTCGCCATTGCCCAGAGCCGTTTTGCCGTCGTCGCCCGTGCGAGTGTAAATCTTGTTGAGAACGACCATTTATTGCACCCCTTGTCCGCGCAGATAGACGAATAGAACGATCAGCACCACGGCAATGAACTGAAAGAGGATACGCAGCCGCATCATCTTGTTGCTTTTCTTTGCGGCTTCCATGCCGCTTTTGCCGAAATTCGCAATGCCCAAGGTCAGCACAACGACAACCGCCGCCATAGCCAAAAGCAGTACGACCATCAAAAGGTCCATTTTAAGTCACCGTCCGGTTTTTTCGATTATGACCCATCTAGCGTTGAGAGGTCAAAAAGCGAACGGGAAATTTCACCTCAGATATCTGAGAGGATCCGGTCAGTGGCTTTTGTGGGCAAAATCCGCCGCAGAACTCCGGCCACATATGTGGGCGTCGTCACGTAATAACGCGGTTTGGGGCGTCGCGCTTCGACCGCGTGGGCCAGTTTGTTTGTCACAGCAGAGGCCGGTAGCTCGAACTTGTCGGGCCCGCTGCTTTCATAAAGACGTTTCAGCAAAGAGGCTTCGTACTTTGACCGCAGAGCCGAGTTTTCCCAGTCGATGTACTTTTCGAACATCGGAATCGCCTTTTCCCGCAGCTTCGACGTAATGGGTCCGGGCTCGATCAGAACCACATGGATGTCGGTGTCGCGCAATTCCAGCCGCATCGTATCGGTCAGACCCTCGATGGCATATTTAGTTGCAACATAAGCGCCTCTCCAGGGAAAGGCGACAAGGCCCAAAACCGAAGAGCATTGAACAATTCGGCCGTGACCTTGTTCCCGCATAACGGGAATTACTTGGCGCGTCAGCTCATGCCATCCGAAGACATTGGTTTCGAAGATATGGCGCAATCCATCGGTCGGCACGTCTTCGACTGCCCCGGGCAGGCCGTGGGCACCGTTGTTGAACAGCGCATCCAGAGTACCACCCGTCTCCTCAAGTATGGATGACACACCTGATGTTATGCTCTGGTGGTCGGTATAGTCGATTCTCGGACTTTCAAAGCCTTGTGCGCGCAAACGATCACAATCGCGCTGCTGGCGACAAGATGCGAAGACACGCCATCCACGTGCACGCATTCCGTGTGCCGCATCCAGGCCGATGCCCGAAGAGCATCCCGTAATTAGAATCGATTTCTGCATAAGCCTTCCGCACCTTTACACCGCCAATAGCTATGGCGGGGTTTGCGGCAGGGCAATGACACTCTGGCGTCAGTTTGTTGTTTTCCGGACCAGTGATGCGGAAATCCACCCAACCTGTTGCCCCGGCAACACGCGCAGGCGCAGCCAGCCGGTGCCCGATTCGCTCAATACCTCGACTTGCTGGCCAAGACCGGCTTTGCCAATGATCGGATAGATAGTTCCGGGGCCGTCCCGCAGGTTGACGCGGGTGCCCGAAATCTCGCGGATGTCCTTAGGTGTTTCAACGGTTGAGGACAGGTCCACTGTTGGCAGTTCGGCATCTGTGGTGACCTGTTCAAGCGAGGCGACGCCTTGTTCCAGCGACGCCAAGGTAAGAGTAACATTCTCGTCGCTAAACAACGATGGGTTTGCCTTTAGACCCGCAGCCACCTGCGATAGCAGCGCTTTGGTTTCTTCTTCGCCCAGCTCGGCGACAGGTTCGGCAGTCACTTGCACCACCTCGGCAGTCACCGGCACGACAGGTTCAGATTTGATGGCCGCTTGTGTGACAAGGTTTTCAACAGGCGCAGGTTCGATCGCCGGCGCAGCCGGTTTTGGTGCAACAGCAACGCGTTCAGGTTTAGCTTCGCGCACACCGCGCGGTTCAAAGTCCGGACCTCCGCTCATCACGTAAAAGGTCCAGCCGAGAGCGGCAAAAGTAACAAGTATCAGGCGCATAGTGGCCGTCCCCCAAGGTAATCGTAACAACAATATTAGGCAGCAATTATTCAATTGTTGGAATGGTAGCATAATTGTAACGCCGAGTCGAAAATTCGGGGAAAACACACACTTGCCTCCCCCTGTTGCAAAAAGCGCGACTTGTCCCCAGCAAAATACTTGCTGCTTGCTTTACCAAGGCGCGCTTGCGTCGTATCACATCATATATGAACGATACCATCGACGACCCCAACATGGAGGCCCCCGAAGGTGGGGGCGAGGTAGCCGAACCGCTGCGCCGCGCGATAGGTGAGCGCTATCTGACCTATGCGCTCTCTACCATCATGCATCGCGCCCTGCCTGACGCGCGCGACGGGCTGAAGCCGGTTCACCGGCGAATCCTCTATGCGATGAGGGAATTGCGACTCAGTGCAACCGGAGGTTTTCGGAAGTCCGCCAAGATCTCGGGCGATGTGATGGGTAACTATCACCCACATGGCGACGCTGCGATCTACGACGCGATGGCGCGATTGGCGCAGGACTTCAACGTCCGTTACCCGTTGGTCGACGGGCAAGGGAACTTTGGCAATATCGACGGGGATAACCCGGCTGCTTCGCGATACACCGAGGCGCGGATGACCATCGTCGCCGAAGCGCTGCTTGAAGGGTTGAACGAAGACGCTGTCGATTTCCGCGACAACTATGACGGCACGTTGACCGAACCGGTGGTGTTGCCTGCGCAATTCCCCAACCTTTTGGCCAATGGTGCCAGCGGTATCGCTGTGGGTATGGCGACGAACATTCCGCCGCACAATATTGCCGAGCTGTGCGATGCCTGCCTGCATCTGATCAAGACGCCGGATGCCCGCGACGATACGTTGCTGAACTACGTGCCTGGACCGGACTTCCCGACTGGTGGCGTGATTGTCGAGCCGCCCGAGAACATCGCGCAGGCCTATCGCACCGGGCGCGGCTCATTCCGTCTGCGTTGCAAATACGAGGTCGAAGATCTGGGGCGCGGCCAGTGGCAGATCATCGTCACTGAAATTCCGTATCAGGTTCAGAAATCCAAGCTGATCGAAAAGATCGCAGAGCTGATCCAGACCAAGAAAATCCCGATTCTCGCCGATGTGCGCGACGAATCTGCCGATGACATCCGGTTGATCCTTGAGCCTCGATCTAAAAACGTGGACCCCGAGGTGCTGATGGGCATGCTCTATCGCAACTCGGACCTTGAGGTGCGGTTCAGTCTGAACATGAACGTGCTGATCGACGGCGTAACGCCCAAGGTCTGTTCGATGAAGGAAGTGCTGCGTGCCTTCCTCGATCACAGACAAGAGGTGCTAATCCGACGCTCACGTCACCGCATGGCGAAGATCGACCATCGGTTGGAGGTCTTGGAGGGCTTTATCGTCGCTTTCCTGAACCTTGATCGTGTGATCGACATTATCCGCTATGACGACGACCCCAAAGCCGCGCTGATGCGCGAGGATTGGGGCATCGACCACGTCCGCGCCACCGATGAGTCTGACTACGTCACGCCCAAGCTGGGTGAGGGCGAACTGTCCGAGGTTCAGGTCGACGCCATCCTGAACATGCGCTTGCGCAGCTTGCGCCGTCTGGAAGAGATGGAGTTGGTCCGCGAACGCGACGAGCTGATGCTGGAACGCGCCAATCTTGAAGACCTGCTGGCAGATCCCGCCCTGCAATGGGCCAAGATTGCCGAGCAGTTGAAAGAGACCAAGAAAACTTTCGGCAAGGATTACGAAGGCGGCGCGCGTCGCACGATGTTCGCCGAGGCCGGACAAGTCGAAGAAGTTCCGCTTGAGGCAATGATCGATAAGGAGCCGATCACGGTCGTCTGTTCTCAGATGGGCTGGATTCGCGCCATGACAGGCCATATCGACCTGAAGCGCGAATTGAAGTTCAAAGATGGTGATGGCCCGCGTTTCATTTTCCACGCGGAAACCACAGATCGCCTGCTGGTGTTTGCCTCGAATGGGCGCTTCTACACTGTCAGTGCGGCCAATCTGCCCGGTGGACGGGGCATGGGCGAACCGCTGCGCCTGATGGTCGATCTTCCGAACGAGGCGCAGATCATCGATATCCTGATCCATAAGCCGGGGCGTAAGCTGCTGGTGGCCTCGGATGCGGGCAACGGATTCATGGTGCCCGAAGATGACGTGCTGGCACAGACCCGTAACGGCAAACAGGTATTGAATGTAAAAGGCGACGAGACGGCGATGATCTGCAAGCCGGTCGCAGGAGATCACGTGGCTGTCGTGTCTCAGAACGGCAAATTTCTCGTGTTCCCAACAGAAGAGCTTCCCGAGATGACCCGTGGCAAAGGTGTGCGCTTGCAGAAATACAACATGGCGCGCGGGCGTCAGGGTACGCTGGAGCTGGATGGAGGGTTGTCCGACATTACCACCTTCAACTGGGAAGAGGGGCTGAAATGGTCCATGGGTGGCGACAAAACCCGGCACGAGGCCGACATGTCCCAATGGCTGTCGAAACGTGCCAGCGTTGGTAAAAAACCGCCCTATGGCTTCCCGCGGGATTACAAGTTCTCGTGATCGCAAAAGTGGAAATCTGCCGATACGGGTTGGCACAAGCCGCATCGGTGCGCTAGATCAAAGAAAAACAGGCCTATCGAGACGAGACCATGTTGCGCATTCTGACCTTGATCACCGGATTGGCCCTGATGGGCGCTTGCACGCAGACGCAGTTATACGAAGAGCCCGAGTCGTTGGGCGAATTCAAGCTGCGCGTCAACTACGCGTTCGCTGATAAGGCCGTTCAGGGACCGGTCAGCCGGGACGCCACCCCGGACGAATGGACCGCGGCGATTCAGAATGCGGTCGATATTCGCCTGGGACGTTATGAAGGGGCTCAGGAATACGACATCGGCATCAGTCTGGAAGGCTATATGCTGGCCCCACCCGGCATACCCGTGATCTACAATCCCAAAAGCACGGCGATTGTGTTGGTCAATGTCTATGATGTTAAGAAAAAAGAGTTCCTTGCCAAAGGAAAGCAATTTCAGGTGTTGGAAGACACGACAGGTGGAAGTGCGCTGAAAGGGTCGGGGCATGAGCGCACCAAAGAAGAACAAATGAGCGGTCTGGCACTGAAAGTTGCTGATCGCGTCGAGGAATGGCTAGCCGAAGAACACCTTGAGCAAGGGTGGTTCGACAAGCGGCCTGACCTGATCCAACCGCTGGAATCTGTCGAGGTCACGCAAAATCCGGCGTGATCGGCGTATTTCCCTCAGGATGTGCTTGATTTTCCCCCCTGAACCAAATATCTCGCGCGCGCAGATGTAACCACGGGACCAAGGGTCCCCCAAATCGCAAAAGGGCGCCTGAGGAATGGCAAAGGAAAAGTTTGAGCGTACAAAACCGCACGTCAACATCGGCACGATTGGCCACGTTGACCATGGTAAAACGACGCTGACCGCAGCAATCACCAAGTATTTCGGTGACTTCAAAGCGTATGACCAGATTGACGGTGCGCCGGAAGAAAAAGCGCGCGGCATCACCATCTCGACCGCCCACGTGGAATACGAGACCGACAACCGCCACTATGCGCACGTTGACTGCCCCGGCCACGCCGACTACGTCAAGAACATGATCACCGGTGCTGCCCAGATGGACGGCGCGATCCTGGTTGTGAACGCCGCTGACGGCCCGATGCCGCAAACGCGTGAGCACATCCTGCTGGGCCGCCAGGTTGGCATCCCGAAGATGGTCGTGTTCATGAACAAAGTTGACCAGGTTGACGACGAAGAGCTGCTGGAACTGGTGGAAATGGAAATCCGCGAGCTGCTGTCTTCGTATGAATACCCCGGCGACGATATTCCGATCATTGCAGGTTCGGCTCTGGCCGCGATGGAAGGCAACAACCCGGAAATCGGCGAAGAGAAGATCAAGGAACTGATGGCGGCTGTTGATGACTACATCGACACCCCTGAGCGTGCTGTTGACCAGCCGTTCCTGATGCCGATCGAAGACGTGTTCTCGATCTCGGGCCGTGGTACCGTTGTGACCGGCCGTGTTGAGCGTGGCGTGATCAACGTTGGCGACGAGATCGAAATCGTCGGCATCCGCGACACTTCGAAAACCACCTGCACCGGCGTTGAAATGTTCCGCAAGCTGCTGGACCGCGGTGAAGCAGGCGACAACATCGGCGCGCTGCTGCGTGGTGTTGACCGTGACGGCGTTGAGCGTGGCCAGGTTCTGTGTAAGCCGGGTTCGGTTACACCGCACACCAAGTTCGAAGCCGAAGCCTACATCCTGACCAAGGAAGAAGGCGGTCGTCACACCCCGTTCTTCGCGAACTACCGTCCGCAGTTCTACTTCCGTACAACTGACGTGACCGGCACCGTGACCCTGGCCGAAGGCACCGAGATGGTCATGCCTGGCGACAACGTGTCGTTCGGCGTTGAGCTGATCGCACCGATCGCGATGGAGCAGGGCCTGCGCTTCGCGATCCGCGAAGGCGGCCGCACCGTCGGCGCCGGCGTTGTGTCGAAAATCATCGAGTAAGGCGCGCTTGTCGCGCCTGGTTGCGGCAGGCGATTTTCCTCAGGAAAATCTGCCGGGAGCAACTCGGTAAAGAACTAAAGAAGGCCGTCCAACAGGGGGCGGCCTTTTTCTTTTTCGGAAACGCCCGCCAAAATGCTACCTTCTTTCATATTGAGACATTGCAATTCGAAAGAGGTCACAAGATGCACGTATCGGCTCGTTCACTCTGTCTTGTCGCGGCACTCGCGTTTTCGTCTTCTTCGGCGGCGTCCCAACAAGTTGCGGATCGCATCTATCTCGGGGGTCCAATTGTCACGATGAATGACAAAAGCCCCACTGCCGAAGCGGTCGCAGTCAAAGACGGACGCATACTGGCCGTCGGTTCACTATCTGATCTGTCCACACATCAAGGTGATGGAACGGAAACCTTCAACCTGAACGGACGCGCGATGCTGCCGGGCTTTGTGGACAGCCACGGTCATGTCGTCATGGGTGGATTGCAGGCTTTGTCCGCCAACCTCCTCGCGCCGCCGGATGGGGACGTCGTAGATATTGCGACCCTGCAATCAACACTGTCCAACTGGGCCGCTGAGAACGCGGAAGCCGTTGAGCAGGTGAAAATGATCATCGGCTTTGGCTATGACAATGCGCAACTGAAGGAACTGCGTCACCCGACACGGCAAGATCTGGACATGGTGTCCGAGGATTTGCCTGTGATCATCATTCATCAATCCGGGCATCTTGGTGTCGCAAATTCAAAAGCTCTGGAGTTGGCAGGCATCACTGCCGCTTCAGAGGCGCCTCCCGGCGGGGTCATTCAGCGCGATGAAGCCGGAGAACCCAATGGTGTTTTGGAAGAATACGCGTTCTTTTCGGTGCTCGTTCCCATACTTGGAAATCTGGGCGAGGAGGGCTTGGCCGCCTTTGCCAGAGCCGGAACTGAACTTTGGGCAAAGTTTGGATATACGACCGGACAAGAAGGCCGATCTTCGGGTGAGATTGTCGAAGTCCTCAAGAAAGTTGCTGCCGAAGATGGTCTGCCCATAGACGTGGTCGCTTTTCCAGATGTGTTGGAGTCGAGGGACTATATCGGAGAAAACACCTCAGCGGATTACGGTGACCGCGTCCGGGTTGGCGGCTGCAAGCTTACAATCGACGGCTCGCCGCAAGGTTTCACGGCGTTGCGGGACCGACCCTATTACAACCCGGTTGGAAACTACGCCGCCGGGTATGCCGGATATGCAGCAATAACGATGGAGCAGCTTCAGGATGCGGTAAACTGGTGTTACGAAAACGGCTTCCAGATCCTCGTGCATTCCAACGGCGAAGGGGCATCTGACATGTTGATCGCGGCCCTTGAAGAGGCGCAGATCAAATATGGTGACCCGGGCAATCGCCCTGTTTTGATCCACGGCCAATTTCTAAGAGAGGATCAGGTCGCCAGTTTTAAACGGCTGGGCGTTTTTCCATCGCTGTTCCCGATGCATACATTCTATTGGGGTGATTGGCACCGGGATCATACTGTGGGGCCGGTCAACGCTGACAACATCTCACCCACGGGATGGCTGCGAGAACGTGACATGATGTTCGGGACACATCACGATGCCCCGGTCGCCTTTCCCGACAGTATGCGTGTACTTGCCGCGACCGTCACGCGTCGCACACGGTCGGGCGACATTTTGGGACCGCATCAGAGGGTCGACGTCATAACTGCCCTGAAAGCCATGACAATTTGGCCCGCCTGGCAGCATTTCGAAGAAGATGAAAAGGGCTCTATCGAAGTTGGAAAAGTTGCGGATTTTGTGATCCTGTCGGATGACCCCACAGCGGTCGACCCCGAAACGCTGGCAGAGCTTGAAGTGCTTGTAACTGTAAAAGGCGACGAGGTCGTCTATGAAGCAGATGAAGGCGTCAGAGAGGGTAACTTGCAGTTCTCGCCATTTTCAAACGACCCGGTGATTGCTCATCTTTTTTTGCATGCGGTTTATCAGGGCATGAAAGTTGAAGACCCATGGCTTTTAGGAAAGGAGCTTGAGTGAACAGCCCGACGAAACCAGAGGTGCGGGCACCGGTAAAAAAACGAACAAACCGAGGTTGCTTTGTCAGAAGCGTCGTTCTAGCCCGAGCTCGAAATTGGTCTCAGTAAAACTATAGGCCGGGATGTCGGACTCCGTTCGGCTGTACTCAATCAAACCAAACGGGGAAAACCCGTTTCCAATGAACAGGTCGTTCTTTTCAATCCGTAAACGCGACCCCCAAGAAGTTTCGTTTGGGTTTCCTGTCAGAAGAGGGCTGGGGGTTTTGAAAGACTTGTTTTCCAGATAGACCGAAGGCCGGAACGTAAAGCCGCCACGGGTGTCGTACTGACCAAACACGGTCAGTCTTTTGCGCGTGTAATTCTCAAGCGTGTCGTCAACGGATTTGTCCTGAAAAAAGGCGCTGATTCCGACCACACCGCGACCACGGATAGAGCGCCGCACGCCAAGCTCTCCTTCAAAAGAGTGGCCGTCAAGCAGGCTGGAGCGTGGGCTGTAGAGTTTTGAGCCGGTCAAAGCCCCAAACATGGAGTTCCCCAGCAGGTTGCGCCGCTCGAAGGCGGCCTCCAGTGCTATGCGGTTCTCATAAACTCTCCCTCCGATCAGTCGCGTTCCGATCGCAGGCCCGAACGAGCTTGTGGTGTTTTGAGACAAGGTGCGCAGGCCGAAGCGGCCCACGAAGATATAGTCATCGTAGCGCGAGGTCCGGGCCTCAGTCACGTCGAAGTTAAATGATGCATAGGCAACGGTTTGCAGGTCGGAGAATCCAAGATCTACCGGTCTCCGAAAGTTCGCCGCGCCTGTAGCTCGGATCCCGACCTCGGTCGATGTGTCCCGATTTAACGTAAAGGGCAGGTTGACACCGGCGAAATTCAGCGTGATTTGGTCTGTTTCATATTTTCTGGGATTGCCGACGGTTGTGAACCTGAGACTTAAATCCCAGTCAAATCCCCGGCGCGCGTCGATTTCCCGGATGAATGCCAAAACACGAGTGCGAACAGGATCGGGCAGATCACCAGACAGGACGGTGAAAAATTCATTGCGTGCCCGGTTCCATTGGCGGGCCATGAAATAGGCGCGGGCCAGTTCCAGTCGCACCCTGGTCAGATTCGGGTTTGCCGCCAGAATGGCCGAGAACTTTTCGATCGCATCTTCGGGGCGGCCATTTTGCAGATCGGCGAGGCCGCTCAGAAAGATGGCTTCGATTTCAAACTGAGCGGCGCTTTGCGCCACCTGATGGTTTGTCTCAGCAGCGGCCTGATACGGGACGACAGCACTTGCGAGAACAAATGCGCAGGCGGACATCAGGATGAAGTAAAAAACGCGAACGGGTTTCAAATCGGGCTCTCGTCAGGGTTGTAGATCGAAACAGGATGTGAAAGAAGAAAGGCCGAGCCACAGCGCGGCCGTTTCTGGACAAGCTGTTGGTATCGCCTTGCAAATCGCACCTGTCGCATTTGAGGCAACACTGAAAAGTCCTTTAGATTGAATTAATAACTCTGCTTGCACGGCATGGGTGAATGAGTACTGTTTCGCCAAAGTATTGACTACGGAGCAGTTATGAAAACGAAGATTAGTTGCAGGATTGCAGCATTATTTCCCATTGTATTGCTGGGTGCCTGCGGTGGCGTCGCCGGAATTGATTTCGATCTGGATGGAGACGACGGGGGTGGCGGGTCTTCCTCTGGTGGATCGGGCGTGCAAGGGCCGATTTCCACACAACCAGCTGAGAGATTGGTTCTGCCGCAGAACGGGACAGCAACATTAAACGGCCGAGCCGTTGTTCAGACCTTCACGACCAATCAGTCCACGCGCGAAGTGGCCGTCCAAAACCAATCGATACCTTCGAATTCAACGGTGACAGTGGACACAAGCGGGGGCAACATTATTGCTTTTACCGGCTCTGCAACCGGGTCAAATGTAACCTTGGACAGCCGCACGGGCGATACTGTTCAGCAGGGTGCTGTAACCGCGGTTTTTAACTCGCCTGACCGCGATAAAGGTGCTTTGCTGATTGATCCGTCTCGCACGCGTTTTGAATATCAAACCTTCGGGACGTGGATCGAAGGGCGCGAACAAACTTCGGGAAGCGCAGCTGCAGGGTCGTACGGTTCGGTGACGCCAACCGCTGACATGCCCACCGGTCGTTCTGCCTCATATCAGGGTATCAGTACGGGCGTTGCCCGCCTAAGCGATGGTTTCCAGTATCAAACGAGTTCTGAAATCACGGTAACCACTGATTTTTCAACTGCTACAATCGCCAGCTCTGACACAAATGCGAACAGTCTGGTGGTGGGTGTTCCAGATCGGGCCGCACCCGAGCTAGACTTTACCGGGGCAGGAAGCGTCTCGAATTCTGGTTTTACCGCGACGATTTCCGGGCCAGGGACAAATGGCGAAGCTTACGGAGTGTTTTATGGCCCGAACGCCGAAGAAGTTGGTGGGACGTTCCAAGCGTCCGGCGCCAACGGCGTATCGCATATCGGGTCGTTCGGCGCGGATTGATAGATGGAAAGGAGCCCTTTTTGTGAAGGGCTCCTTTCACCGTCGGTAAAGAGCTGAGCTACTGGCCGGTAATGTCAGTCTCGAAACTAGGACAACGCTGATTGTGCTGCTGCGCGTACAGCACGGATGTTCTCACCGTACACGTCCGGCTGGTCCACCGATCCACCTTTGAAAACAGCCGAACCGGCCACCAGTACGTCGGCACCTGCAGCTGCGACCAACGGGGCAGTTTTTGGATCCACGCCACCATCGATTTCGATATGTACCGGACGGTCACCAATCATTTCGCGCAGCTTGCGCACCTTGCCGGTCATATCGATGAATTTCTGACCTCCGAATCCGGGGTTCACCGTCATCACACAAACCAGATCGGTAAGATCCAGCAGGTGCTCGACCGCTTCTGCCGGCGTTCCGGGGTTCAGGGCGACGCCTGCTTTCATACCTGCCGCGCGGATCGCTTGCAGGGTGCGATGTGTATGAGGCCCCGCCTCGACATGTGCGGTCAGAATGTCCGCTCCGGCATCGGCATACGCCTGGATGTAAGGATCAACAGGGGTGATCATCAGGTGCACATCCATCACGGTTTTCACGTGCGGGCGGAAGGCTTTGACGGCGGGTGGGCCAAAGGTCAGGTTCGGAACGAAATGACCATCCATGACATCCACGTGGACCCAATCCGCGCCTTGTGCCTCGATGGCCTGAATCTCTGCTCCGAAGTTGGCGAAATCGGCAGACAGGATCGATGGAGCAATCTTGATGGTGCGGTCAAAGCTCATGATGGCCTCGTATCAGAAAAAGAGTCGCCGAAGCGTATACCTGTGGGGCAGGGGGATGGATAGCCCCCGCAACGGCTGGTCCGTTACAAAACTTTCACCACGCTGACACATATCCGTTGAATGGCATCTGTAGCTGACCGCCAACATCATTTGGGGGTGGCACGTGCTGCATATCAAGAAACTGACCAAACGCTTTGGCGACAACGTTGCTGTGGACGCTGCGACGCTGGATGTGGATAAGCCTTGCATGATCGGGATTATCGGACGGTCTGGTGCAGGCAAGTCGACCCTGCTGCGGATGATCAACCGACTGACGGACTCCAGCGATGGTCAGATCCTGTTCGAAGGTCGTGACGTTACCCAACTGAAGGGCCGCGAAAAGCGCGCCTGGCAAGCTGACTGCGCCATGATCTTTCAGCAGTTCAATCTGGTGCCGCGTATGGATGTTGTGTCGAACGTTCTGCATGGCACGCTGAACCGCCATTCGACCCTGGCCACCATGTTCAACCTGTTCCCGATGGAAGACATCCATCGCGCTATCGACATCTTGGATCGTCTGGGTATTGCCGAGCACGCACCGAAGCGCGCGGAGGCCCTGTCAGGCGGCCAGCAACAGCGCGTCGCTATCGCACGCGCCCTGATGCAGGACCCCAGGATCATTTTGGCGGACGAGCCCATCGCCTCGCTGGACCCAATGAACGCTCAGGTGGTGATGCAGGCGCTGCGCCGTATCCACGAAGAGGACGGTCGCACCGTCATCGCCAACCTGCACACGCTGGACACCGCGCGCCGCTATTGCGACCGCGTTGTCGGTATGCGTGACGGACGCATCGTCTTTGACGGGCTGCCTGAACAACTGACGACCGGTGTTGCCCGTGAAATTTATGGTGCCGATACCAGCTTCTCGGAAGAGGCGACATCAACCGAGATCGAAACTCTGGACGCCACCCAGAAGGCCCTGATGGAAGCGGAAGCGACCATCTGAGCCACCAACCCCCTTTCATCGCCCGGCCCGATGAAAGGCCGGGGCAATCAAACTGGAGAGAGACAGATGAAAAAACTGATTGCTGCCTTTGCGGCGACAACTGCGTTGGCTGTACCGGCCATGGCACAGGACATCAGCGAATTCCGCATAGGCATTCTGGGCGGTGAGAACGCTCAGGACCGTCTGAACAACAACGAATGCCTGCGTGAATACACCGAAGAAACGCTGGGTGTTGAGACCAAGCTGTTTGCGCCTGCCGATTATAACGGTGTGATCCAGGGTCTGCTGGGCGGTACCATCGACATGGCATGGTTGGGCGCGTCGGGTTACGCCAAAACTTATCTGAGCGATCCCGAAGCGGTTGAGCCGGTTCTGGTTAAGGTGAACGTCGACGGCGGTCACGGGTATTACTCGGTTGGTTTTGCCCGCAAGGACAGCGGCATCACCTCGTTGGAAGATATGAAAGGCAAGACCTTTGGTTTTGGCGATCCGAACTCGACCTCGGGCTACCTGATCCCGTCCATCGAAATCCCGCAGGCCACCGGTGCCACCATGGACTCAGGCGACTACTTTGGTGAAGTGAAGTTCACCGGCGGTCACGAGCAGACCATCGTCGCGGTCAACAATGGTGACGTTGATGGTGGTGTTACCTGGGCCGATGGTCTTGGCAACTGGGAAGACGGATACAACTCGGGCGCGCTGCGCCGCGCAGTTGATGCCGGTCTGGTCGACATGAACGACATGGTTGAAATCTGGAAATCCAAGCCGATCCCGGAAGGTCCGGTTGTTCTGCGTACAGCGCTGCCTGCGGATGTCAAAGAGAAGATGACAGTCCTGATGGCTGGCCTGCACGAGAAAGACCGTGATTGCTTCTACGGCGTTGCCGCAGGTGAGGCGAAAGCGTTCGAGCCGATCACGCATGATGCCTACGAAGTCATCATCGAAGCACGCAAGCTGAAGTCCAACTAAGCCTGCATACCCAATGATCGGGGTCCGGTGAAGATCCGGGCCCCGTTTTTCCACCCAGGAGCATTCCATGACAGACCTGACCGCTGGGTCCCCGACCGTCGACCAGATCCGCGATGACTATACGGCGATGACGCGCCGCAAACGGGTCTATGGTGGTATCCTCCTGATCCTGTTCGTTGCCGTTATGGCCTCGGGCTTTCGTGTTGCTGACGACCGCAACGCTGGCAGTTTCCGCGATGGCTGGACGCATATTTTCGACTACCCCGCTGAGGTTTTGGCCGAGGCGTGGGAAAAAATCGGTGCGCTGCCGGAAAACCTGGCCAAGTTTTTCCCCGCACTGATCGAAACACTGAATATCGCTGCCGCTTCGACCTTGATCGGTGCGATTGCAGGTACGTTTCTGGCCTTGATGTCGACGCGCGGCATGGCACTTTGGCCCGCCTTGATCCCTTTGTTTCGCCGAATTGCAGATGTGTGCCGCGCGGTCCCCGAGATTGTGATCGCACTTGTACTGATTTTCATCTTGGGCGGTGGTCCGGTGCCGGCAATGATCGCCATTGCCATTCACACAGCAGGTGCGCTGGGCAAGTTGTTTTCCGAGGTCAACGAAAACGCCCCGCTCAAGCCGGTCGAGGGCCTGCATTCGGTGGGTGCGAACTGGTCGCAACGCATGTATCTGGGCGTGATCCCACAGGTCGGTCCCAACTATGTCAGCTACGCGTTGTTGCGGTTTGAAATCAACATTCGCGCCTCGGCCATCCTGGGTTTTGTTGGCGCTGGTGGTCTGGGCTATGAGCTGCGCAACGCCATGTCCTGGGGACAGGGGCGGTACGATGAGGCCGCAGCCATTTTCCTTCTGCTTTTTGTAACAATCGTCGTCGTGGACCAGCTGTCCGGTGTCCTGCGCGACCGCCTGACTCATGGGTCGGAAAAAGGAGCCTCGGTATGAGCACCTTCGCAACCAATCTGACCGTCGATGAGCTGAAAACTGAAGCGGATCGTCTGTTCAGCCGAAAAAGGCTGGTCAATTTCGGGCTACCCGCGCTGGTGCTGGCTTATCTGGTCTACGTCTTCTTCGCGTTTGACGTCCCGGGGCTTGCGGCGCGCGCGAATTGGGAAAACGGTAAGACACTGGTATCGGACAGCTACAGCTACAAGACGCATGTCGAGCGTGACAATCGAACCGGCGAAGTCTCGGCCGCGATCGAAGGCGAACGCAAGGGCGCGTATCCTGAAGGTCAGGCCCCGGACTGGGTGACGCTGGGTGAGACAACCGTGATCGATCTGGAAGACGGCCACGTGGTGCGGTTCGGACCGGAAACGGTCGAGTATGACATCCCCGGTTATGGAACTGTTCGGGCGACGCCCAGCCGCTCGGCTGGCGTACAGGCAGAGTTGCCTGCGGGTGACGTGCCAGAGTGGATCAACGTTTCGAAGAACCGCTTGGCAATCAAGACGGATGCTGGCCGTCTGACCGTCACACGCAATCGGTCGGAAGTGTTTCGCTACTTCACCGGGTGGGAGCTGTTCTGGTTCACGCTCGACAGCCCCTATTACGGCAAGTCCTTCCCCGAACTGGCCGGGCGGGCGGCGTCGGGTGAGGCGGGTGCAATTTTCAATGACTTCTGGACCAACAAGATGTGGCGGCATCAGGACGTGGCGTGGGCGATCTTCGAGACGATTCTGATGGCGTTTCTGGGCACGCTGGGCGCGGCCATGGTGGCGTTGCCACTGGCCTTCCTTGCGACGCGCAATTTCAATCCGATGAAATCCATCCGCTTTGCAACGCGTCGCGTGTTCGATTTTGTGCGCGGTGTGGACGCCTTGATCTGGACCGTGGTGCTGGCCCGTGCCTTTGGCCCCGGACCTTTGACAGGCGCGCTGGCCATTCTGGTGACTGACACCGGGACCTTCGGTAAGATTTTCTCGGAAGCGTTGGAGAATGTGGACCAGAAGCAAATCGAGGGCGTTCAGTCCACAGGCGCAAATGCGCCGCAGAGATATCGTTTTGGGGTCATTCCGCAGGTCACGCCTGTGTTGCTGAGCCAGCTGTTGTATTTTCTGGAATCCAACACCCGCAGCGCGACGGTGATTGGTGCAATCACAGGCGGTGGCATTGGCCTTCTGCTGACGCAGGCAATCATCACGCAAAAGGATTGGGAAGAGGTCGCATACTACATCATCCTGATCATCCTGATGGTCATGTTGATGGACTGGTTCTCGGGTTGGCTGCGCAAACGATTGATCCAGGGCGAAACGGGTAAAAAACGCAAGCCGCGCGATGCTGCACGCAAGACATTCCTGTTACCCTGAACAAAGATGGGGACATTCAATGGCACGACTGCGCGCTGATCAGCCGTATATTCATAATGATTGTCAGATCACCAACAGCGGCTTTGGTGCATATGTCGAGATTGGTGCTGGCAGCCGAGTGGCAAACTCGGTTTGGGGCGACTATTCCTATTGCGACCGGACTTGTGATATCGCCAATGCCGAAATTGGAAAGTTCGCAAACATAGCAAGCTTTACTCGCATCGGAGCGACAGATCACCCGATGGACAAGGCCTCGCTGCATCATTTTCACTATCGTTCCGCCGACTATTGGGACGATGCCGAAGATGATGCGGATTGGTTCGCGCATCGCGCCAGTCGCACCGCCCGGATCGGGCATGATACCTGGATCGGACATGCCGCGATCATCAAGCCCGAGGTCACGATCGGCAATGGTGCCGTGGTCGCTTCAGGTGCGGTGGTTACCAAAGACGTACCGCCTTATACGATTGTTGCAGGTGTCACGGCTCAGGTGCTGCGCAACAGGTTCCCCGAGGGCGTCGCGGACAGGATGGAACAACTTGCGTGGTGGGATTGGGAAAACGCCAAGCTTCGCGCGGCTTTGCCGGATTTTCGCACCCTAAGTGCCGAAGCGTTTTTGGAAAAGCACGCGTAACTCTGTTCTCGCAGATCCAAGAGCCGAAAACCCCTTTTGGGGGTCTATTCTTCGTTCAGGGTCAGCGTGACCCGCTCACCCGCGAAAACGGTTCGCCCATATTCAACCGGCTGGCCATCTGGATCGGCGTTCACGCCGACCGAGAATAGAACCGGAGCCCCCTCGGACAGTTGAAGCTGCAGGGCTTGTGTTGCCGTTGCCCCGCGTGCTGTCAAACGGGTCGAGATGCGTGTGTAATCCGCGATGCCGTTGGCTTGCAGAGCTTTTGTAACCGATTGCGTTTCAGTCAGCGTCTGCAACAGGTCGGGAAAACGCGCGGCTGGAAAAACGCTTTGAAACACGGCCACAGGCTGCCGGTCCGCCAATGACAGACCGTCATAGACATGCACCGGATCACCTTTGTCCAAACCCAAGGCTTCGGCTTCTGCTTCATCTGCCGCGCGTGTGGTCAGCGCGAGGATTTTTTTGCCCGGCATCTTACCGCTGGCCGAGATGTTTTTGTGATACCGAACTCTTTTGCCGATTGGATAGTCAGTTGGTCGTGCTGCCACGAACACGCCTGCGCCGCGCCTGGCGTGGACCAGACCTTGTTGCGACATGTCTGCCAACGCGCGCCGCACAGTGTGGCGATTGACGCCATAAGTGGCGGCCAATTGTGCTTCGGTCGGCAGGCGATCTCCGGTTTGATAGCGCCCTTCGGCGATGTCCGAGGTCAGGCGCAGGGCGATGCTTTTCCAGATCGGCGTTTTGCTCATGTCATCAAATCTTCACACCATCGCGGATTGCGACTCGGATGCCTAAAGGGTAATATTTGTCTAGTTGTATAGTTCATGTAGACAACCCGGCCAAGAGGCTTTGATGACAAATCAGACAGAAATCGCGACGCAGGCGCGGAAGGAATGGATGGGTCTGCTGGCCCGTGCGCCGGACGATGCTTTGATGAGGCTATGGGATGGCATTCAGGACCGCCCAAGTTTTGAATGGCTGCGCAGCCCTGAAGTGGGCGGCGTCATGGTGAGAGGTCGCACCGGAGCTACCGGAGCGCCGTTCAATCTGGGCGAAATGACCATCACGCGCTGTTCGGTCGTGCTGCAGGATGGCACGGTTGGTCACGGATATGTGCAGGGCAGGTCCAAGCCCAAGGCCAAAGCCGCAGCGTTGATTGATGCCATGATGCAGACGACTTCCGCGGATGAGTTGAAGGCAAAGCTGATCAACCCGCTGCGGACGCAAATGCAGAAGACCAAAACCGCGCGCGCCGCCAAGGCAGCTGCAACGAAGGTCGAGTTTTTCACACTGGTCCGGGGGGAAGACTGATGGCTGCGCAAACACAGTTTTCCGGGGGCTTTCAAAACGCGCCTGTCCAGGCCGCCCACGCGTTTCGTGCGGCCATGACCGTCATGGCGCGCCCGGGTGATATTCGCACCCTAACGGGCAGTGAACCCCCTGCGCCTTTGTCCGTGGCAGCAGGTACGCTGTTGCTGACGCTGTGCGACCCCGAAACGAAGGTGCATCTGGCCAGTGACGCTGATACCGATGCGGTTCGCAAATGGCTGACCTTCCACACGGGCGCGCCGATTGTGTCAGCGGATCAGGCGGATTTTGCCGTTGGTACGTGGGGCGCGTTAGGTCCTTTGAACGCCTATCGTATCGGGACGCCGGAATACCCGGACCGGTCTGCGACCCTAATTGTAGAATGCGACCAGCTTGAGCAAAGCGGTGCCATACTGAGCGGCCCTGGGATCAAGGACACCGCGCGGTTGTCTCTGCCGGATGTTCCAGCGCTTCAAGGCAATGCGATGCTGTATCCGCTGGGGTGCGATTTCTTCTTTACCTGCGGTGACAGGATCGCGGCTCTGCCGCGCAGCACGCAGATCAGGACAGAGGGCTAAGCGATGTATGTAGCTGTCAAAGGGGGCGAAAAAGCCATCGAGAACGCCCATACGTGGCTGGCCGAAGAACGCCGGGGCGCGACTGATGTGGCGGAACTGAGCCTTGCGCAGATCCGCGAACAACTGAGCCTTGCCGTAAACCGGGTCATGGCTGAAGGGTCGTTGTTCGACCCCGACCTTGCGGCGCTGGCAATCAAGCAAGCGCGTGGTGATCTGATTGAGGCGATCTTTCTGGTCCGTGCTTACCGTACGACTCTGCCGCGCTTTGGCTATTCCAACCCGGTCGAGACCTCTCAGATGGCGTGTGACCGCCGGATCTCGGCCACGTTCAAGGATGCGCCCGGCGGGCAGGTTCTCGGTCCGACTTTCGACTACACCCACCGTTTGCTGGACTTCAAACTGGCTGCTGATGGTGAAGCCCCTAAGGCACCCGAAGGCGCGGCACGTCAGGAGCCGACGCCCCATATCACCGAGTTCCTGAAAGGTGAGGACATCATTCAGGATGAATCCGCCAGCGATGACACCCCGGGCGACCTGACCCGCGAGCCGATGGAGTTTCCGTCAAACCGTCCCTTGCGCTTACAGTCGCTGACCCGCGGGGACGAGGGCTTTGTACTGGGCATGGCCTATTCCACCCAGCGCGGCTACGCCCGCAACCATGCGTTTGTCGGCGAACTGCGCATCGGCAAGGTCGCGGTCGAAATGGACATCCCCGAGCTGGGTTTCGCCATTGATATTGGTGAAGTCGAGCTGACTGAATGTGAGACGGTCAACCAGTTCACGGGCTCGAAGACAGAACCGCCACAGTTCACACGTGGCTATGGTCTGGTCTTTGGTCAGTCCGAAAGAAAATCCATCGCGATGGCTCTGGTCGATCGCGCGCTGCGTTGGGAAGAACTGGGCGAAGACAATCTGGGTGCACCGGCGCAGGACGAAGAATTTGTCCTGAGCCATGCGGATAACATTCAGGCCACAGGTTTCCTCGAACATATCAAACTGCCGCATTACGTCGACTTCCAGTCTGAGCTGGAGCTGGTCCGCAAACTGCGTCGCGAGGCTGAAGAACGCATTATGCCAAAGGAGGCCGCGGAATGAAGGCCGTCGTTTTTGACATCGGAAATGTGCTGATCCGATGGGATCCGCATCTGGCCTGGTTGGGCGAGATGGGCAGCCGCGAGGCCGTGGCCGAGTTCCTGACCCGCATCGATTTTCAAGATCGCAATCTGAGGGCGGATGGCGGAGAGAATTTCGCCGATCTGGCGTCAGAACTGGATGACGCCGAAGACCGGCAACGCCTGAGTGTGTATGTTGAGCGCTATGCCATGACTGTTCCGCAAAAGATCGAAGGAACCTGGCAACTGCTCTATCGATTGAAGGAGCAAGGCACGCAGGTTCACGCAATTACAAACTGGTCGGCGGAAACATGGCCGGTTGGTGTTGGCGCGCATCCCGAGTTGGGCGACGTCTTCGATGTGACCATCGTGTCCGGTCAGGAAAAGCTGTTGAAACCGCAGCCTGAGATTTTTCATCGCTTGTGTGAGCGGGCCGGGCTTGCGCCTGAAAACTGCATTTTCATCGACGACGGGCTGCACAACGTCGACGGCGCGCGCGCCGTTGGCATGGATGGCATCCACTTTACGACGCCTCAAGCGCTGGAAAGCGCGTTGATTGAAAGAGGTCTCCTATGAGCGAGTACAACTTCGCCTACCTGGACGAACAAACCAAGCGGATGATCCGCCGGGCGATCCTGAAAGGTCTGGCTGTGCCTGGGTATCAGGTTCCCTTTGCCAGCCGCGAGATGCCCATGCCCTATGGCTGGGGGACGGGTGGCGTTCAGGTCTCGGCGGCGACACTGACGCCCGAGGATACGTTCAAAGTGATCGACCAAGGCGCAGACGACACCACCAACGCAGTGTCGATCCGCAAGTTCTTTGAGAACACCGCCGGAGTTGCCACCACGGAGGAGACGAAAAAAGCAACTGTCATCCAGACTCGCCACCGCATCCCCGAGGCGAAACTGCGCGAAGACCAGATCATCGTCTATCAGGTGCCGATCCCGGAACCTCTGCGCTTTTTGGAGCCGCGCGAGACCGAGACGCGCAAAATGCACAGCCTTGAAGAATACGGGCTAATGCATGTGAAACTGTACGAGGACATCAGTCAGCACGGGGCGATCTCAACCGCTTATGCCTATCCGGTCAAAGTATCAGGCCGGTATGTGATGGACCCGTCTCCGATCCCGAAATTCGACAACCCAAAGCTTGAGATGGACGCGATCCAGCTTTTTGGTGCAGGGCGCGAACAGCGTATCTATGCAGTGCCCCCGCATACCAAGGTCGTGAGCCTCGATTTCGAGGATTACCCGTTTGAGGCCACCAAAGCCAACCATCCCTGCGATCTGTGTGGGGCCGAGGACAGCTATCTGGATGAGGTTATCATGGATGACGCAGGCAACCGAATGTTTGTCTGCTCGGACACCGATTATTGCCGGTCGCGCCGTGAGGCAGGCCACGTGGGCCGACTGGCTGAGGAGGACGCGGCATGACCCCCCTGTTGCAAGTCAAGGGCATCGAAAAGCGCTATGGCGCGCGGATCGGATGCGCGGATGTGAGCTTCGATCTCTACCCCGGAGAAGTGATGGGGATCGTCGGTGAAAGTGGTTCAGGTAAGTCGACCTTGCTGAATTGTCTGGCCGGGCACCTGGAACCGGACGCCGGGCAAGTGATCTTTGATACCCGAGTGGATGGACCGGTAGACACAGTCACCATGTCCGAGCCGGAACGTCGAATGCTCGGCCGCACTGACTGGGCCTTTGTGCATCAGCACGCACGCGACGGGCTGCGGATGTCTGTCAGCGCGGGGGGCAATATTGGTGAGCGGCTGATGGCCGTTGGCGACCGGCACTATGGCGAGATTCGGGACAAGGCCGTCGACTGGCTGGGCCGGGTCGAGATTGAAGCAGCCCGTGTGGATGATCGCCCCAGCGCGTTTTCTGGCGGGATGCAGCAGCGTCTGCAAATCGCGCGCAATCTGGTGACGGGCCCTCGGCTGGTGTTCATGGACGAACCGACTGGAGGGCTGGACGTATCCGTGCAGGCGCGCTTGCTGGATTTGTTGCGCGGTCTAGTGCGTGAAATGGGGCTGAGCGCCATCATCGTGACGCATGATCTGGCCGTGGTGCGCTTGCTGGCGGATCGGCTGATGGTGATGAAAAGCGGTCATGTGGTCGAAGCTGGGCTGACCGATCAGGTGCTGGACGACCCGCAGCATGCCTACACGCAGTTGCTTGTGTCCAGCGTATTGCAGGTTTGATTATTTAGGAAAAGATGAAGCGATGATTGAACTGATCGATGTGAGCAAGAGCTTCACCCTTCATAATCAAGGCAGCGCCGTGATCCCGGTTATGGAAGGCGCGTCGTTGAAAGTAGTGCCGGGGGAATGTGTCGCCCTGACGGGGGCGTCCGGTGCAGGTAAGTCCACACTCATGCGGGTGATCTATGGCAACTATCTGGCCGCTTCTGGTCAGGTGCTGGTCGGGGGGCTGGACGTTGCGAAAGCCGAGCCGCGCCAGATCCTGTCGCTGCGTCGCGATACTTTGGGTTATGTCAGCCAGTTCCTGCGGGTTGTGCCTCGGGTGCCGACGCTGGAGGTTGTGGCAGAGCCGCTGCTGGCCGTAGGCACGGACAAACAAGTTGCGTTGGATAAGGCAGCTGGGTTGCTGAAACGGCTGAATATTCCCGAGCGTTTGTGGACCCTGAGTCCAACGACATTCTCTGGCGGAGAGCAGCAGCGGGTGAACATTGCGCGTGGCTTTGCGCATGAATATCCTGCGATGTTACTGGATGAGCCGACGGCGAGCCTGGATGCGCAGAACCGGGAAACCGTTTTGTCTCTGATTGAAGAGGCAAAGCAACGTGGTGCGGCGATTGTTGGGATTTTCCACGATCTTGAAGCCCGCGAGCGAGTCTGTGATCGTGAAGTCAATGTCTCGGACTTTACACCGGGGCTGGCTGCATGACGCTTGCCCCGGTCATAGCCGTTGTCGGACCTTCGGGGGTCGGCAAAGACAGCGTCATGGGGGCGTTGGTGGCCCATGCGCCCGGTATCCAGCGCTTGCGCCGAGTGATTACCCGTCCCGAAGGGGAAGAGGGTGAGGATTTCGACCGGGTTTCCGTCGCGACGTTTCAACAGATGGAGCAGGCCGGGGCTTTTGCGCTGAGCTGGCCTGCACATGGGCTGTTTTACGGTGTGCCGAACAAGATCACACAGCAGCGGCAGATAGCTGACGCTGTTCTGGTCAACCTGTCTCGTGCCGTGTTGGTGCAGGCGCAGGAGGTGTTTGGGGACCTGATCGTGATTTCCCTGACGGCCGAAGCTGATGTTTTGGCGCAGCGCCTCTCCGCAAGAGGGCGGGAAAGCGCAGCAGAACAGGCGCGGCGGCTGGGTCGTGCCAAAGCGCCTTTGCCTGATGGTTTGAAACGGGTCATCGAAGTCGACAACTCCGGTGCGCTGGAAGACACCGTCGCCGAGATCCTTGCGCGACTTCAACCGGAAAGCGCGTAGCGATGGATCAGGTGAAACCGACCATCCTCAGCCTCGCCCATCAGCGCCAGATCGGTGATCTGGAAGGGCTGCGGCAGCAACGGGGCCAGATGGGCTTGCAGCGCCTCTTGGGTGGCCCGAAGGGTCGGTTTGTCCAGCTTGCCGCTGAGCGTGATGTGAAAGCGAAAACCGTCCAGCACATAAGGATAGCCCCATTGAACCAGATTGGCCTCCTGTTCCGGTGTCAGGCCAGCGGCGCGGCGGCGGGCCAGTTCAGCCTCGGTTGCGGCTTCGCGAAAATTGTCCAATTGCTGAACACAAGCGGCGGCCAGGGTGTTCAATGCTTGCGTCTCACCCATGGGGCGCAGGGCCAGAAAGCGGCCAAGCCGCGCGATCTCGAGGCCATCCAGCGTGACAGGAGGTTGGTTGGAGGCGAACGAACCGCAAGCTGCGTGCAAGGCGTCGAAGGTCTGGACTGCGCGCAGTCGGAAGGGGGGTTTCATCGTCGCGTGCAGCCCGTATTTACGTGGCACTTCCGTGACTGCGGCAACGTCGATGTCTCCGACTACCGGATGCGCGACCAAAGATCCGGTTTCCATGTCCCAACCCAGCCAGCTGGTTGCAAATTTCGTCCACTCCGCCTTAGCGGGTGGCGCAAAATAGATCGCGTATCGCGTGAATGTCACATTGGCCTCCTATTGCGTGGCCTTCCACTACCTCAAACTGCGTGAAGTTCAGATGACAGAAGACTTGATCCTTGCCAATGCCACGCTTGTGTTGCCGAATGAAACCGTAACCGGCAGCGTCCGGATTGTGGGCGAGACCATCGCCGAGATTGATACCGGAAACGCGGTTCCGTCTGGTGCAATCGATTGCGAAGGCGATTATGTCAGCCCAGGTCTGGTCGAATTGCACACAGATAACCTGGAGCGTCACATTCAACCCAGGCCACGGGTGGATTGGCCTCATGCCGCTGCGATCCTTGCGCATGACGCGGAATTGGCCAGCACTGGTATCACGACCGTTTTTGACGCCATGCGGGTGGGCTCGATCCCGTCGGGTGCGGCACGTTATGGAAAGTACGCCCGTGGCCTATCGCAGGAATTGTGGGATCTGCGGGAACAGGATGCGCTGAAGATCAGCCATTTCCTGCATCTGCGGGCCGAGGTGTGTTCCGAGACACTGGTAGAAGAGCTGGAAGAGTTTGGGCCAGAGGACCGGGTTGGTCTTGTGTCCATCATGGATCACACTCCCGGGCAGCGGCAGTTCCGCGACATGACCAAGCTTGAGGCGTATATGAAAGGCAAACATGCGATGGACGATGATACGTTCCTGCAGCATGTGGCCCAGCTAAAGGGTCTTCGCGACCGTAATGGCGATGTGCATGAGCTTGAGACCGTTAAGGCCGCGCGCCGTTTTGGGGCGGTTTTGGCCAGTCATGACGATACGACGGAAGATCAGGTGAAAGTCTCGGCAGGTCACGGTATCCGACTGGCTGAGTTTCCGACCACGGTCGAGGCAGCGCGTGCCTGTCACGATCACGATATCAAGGTCATGATGGGGGCACCCAACATCATTCGCGGTGGCTCGCATTCGGGCAACGTCGCGGCGCGCGATTTGGCCGAACTTGGGCATCTGGACATCATGTCATCGGACTATGTGCCGTCGGCCCTGTTGTTGTCGGCGGCCATCCTGGGCGAGATGTGGGATGATATGGCGCGTGGGATGAAAACGGTCACTCTGGCCCCTGCGCTGGCCGCGGGACTGGAAGATCGGGGGGAATTGCGCGCCAATGCCCGAGCCGATGTCATCCGTTTCCGGATGCGGGCTGGAGTACCGGCCCTGAGCTCGGTCTGGGCGCGTGGTCGGCGTGTCGCCTGATCAGGCGGTGTAGAACAGGTATCGGTCTGGGGCGATCGTTTCGGGCCCTTTGATCTGGTTAAAGCCGACAAGGGGCTGGCCGGAAATCAGCAAACCGCCAGGTTGCATGACCTGCGTGATCAATGGGCTGAGCCGCGCGGCTTCAGCCACATCGTCCTGTTTGATCCCGCGACCAAAATCGTAATGAGCCAACGCGATCTTATGCCCGTCTGCCGCCAGCTTCTTCAGCATCGGCTCGGCCTCACCTTGCAGGAAATCTTTGGCCGGAGGGGTGCTGTCCGGGTGGCATTGCAGGACCCGGTCCATCACCCAGATCCGGCGTTCCGGTAGGATTTCGCGCAGGTGATCATAGGTGCGGCCATTGCCCAAACCCATGTCCAGCACATCGCCTGGCTGTCCGCTGATGCACCGGGCAGCCCAGTTCAAACCGTCGCGTTGAGCCGTCAGTCGGCGCAGCATGGAATCCAGTCGGCTCATGGTGGTGTCCTTATTCGTTCTTAGGCGCGACCCAGATCGTGGCCGGGCCTTTCAACAATTTTCGCAGCAGGGCCTCGGTAAAGGTCCAAATGTCCTGATCATGGACCAGATGATGGGTCAATATGCCAAATGGTTCAGCGTTGTCTGCGCGTCCTTCGCGCCGGTCGCGCAACAGATCAACTGTCTGCGCGATCAGGATGTCGGGGTTGATCAGACTGCGTGTGCCACGCCAGTCAATCGGGTCAAGATGGGTGTTGATTTGTTCCAGCCCCGGTGCGGGAAAAGGTGTTTTGCGCGGCGTCGCTGTGGACAGGACACGAAAGCCCAGACCGGGAAGCTGCGCGACCATCTCGGGCGTGATGCGGTTCCACGGGGGAACAAACATGGGTCGCACGTTATCACCGAGCAGATCACTAAGACGGGCCATCCCTGCCTTTGCATCATCAACCATCTGGTCCAGCGGTCGATTGAGTCGGAACTCAGCCTTCTTCTCTCCCACAGGCGCGCGGTTTTTGTGCGCCCAGCCATGCACCACAGGGATCAAAGAGGGTCGATCCGCGCCATATTCGGCCAACGCCGGGGTCGCGTCGTGGGGGATGACAGCCAGATGAACAGGTAGGCCCAATTCCGCAGACAGATCAGCCAATTGGTCCAATTGAGGAGTTGGAGCGACGGCGTCATCGTCACGCCACCAGAGCGGAAATGACATACCCGATGCACGCCAGTGATCCAGCTCGGCGTCCAGAGGGTGCCAGTCGGGGGTCATGCACGCAGCTCCAACAGGCGTTTAGCGATGCGTACGCTTTGGGCAGCGCCGTCAAATCCGAAATCCTGTTTTGCGCGAGGACCATCAGCAATGATGTGTTCGACCGCTTGGGCAAGTGCGGCCCCGCTCAGGTTCCGACTTTCCAGTACTTCGATAGCGGACAGGCCAGACAGGCTCTGCCCGCGCAGACCTTGTTCAACCTCTTTGCCGTCATCGAAGGGGATAAAAACCGCAGGTGTGCCGCTTTGCAGAATATCCATGGCGGTGTTGTAGCCGCACATGCTGACCGACGCAGCCGCAAGTGGCAACATCTGGCGAAAATCAGGGCGCACAGGTTCAAGGATGACCGAGGCTCCTTTGCCCTGTTCCGACAGTTCGGCAATCCGCGCCTTTGCATCCGTCCCGCCGACTAACAGGCGCCAATGCGTGTTGGGCATCTGGTGGGCGGCCTCGATGGCCGCGCGAAAGATCGGCTGCCCGACAGAGCCGCCACCGGCGCTGACCAGAATTTCACCTTCACCCACCAAATCCGGGTGAGGTTGGGGCAATTCCGGCGCAACAAAGCCTGTATAGTGCAACCGGCCCGCCAGTTGATCTGAAACCGGCCAACTGACGGATAGGGGCGTCACGCTTTCGGTCGAATGAACCAGTACGCCGTCATAGTACCGGGTCACAATATCGTCTGCGCGCTCGGCCTTGGCGGGTTTTGAGGGCGGGGCCAGAATATCTCGGATCGACCCCAGAACAACCGGACGTACCGGCAGCTCTGTTGCTGTGCTCAACGCTGCGTCGAACTCGGCGGTCAGCGATCTGCGACCAAAAGGATAAAGCTCGGTGATCAGCACCTGTGGCTGGAACGTTTTTACAGCCTGTACCAGAGCCGTCACACGCGCCTCATGATAGGCGGCATCAGCCTCTTCGCCGGTTTCGGTCAGCAAGCGGGTGAAATTGGTGCCGTCCGACCTTAAAGGGGGCAGGCCAAACAACGTCATTCCACTGCTGTCCAGCTGCGGTGCAGGCATTCCGCCCGTCACCACCATGACCTCGTGCCCGTCATCCCGAAATGCACGACCAAGGGTCAAAGCGCGGCTGAGATGCCCTGTTCCCAACAGGTGTGTGACGATGATCATCACCTTCATGGCAAGGTCTCTCGTTTTGGCAAGCGTATGGGATCGGGGTCAGCGGTCATGGTATTCACATCAACGATATACAGCCGATTGCGTTTGATCTTGAAGGGGGCAGGGCCAACAAAATTCCAACCCCAGGCTTGGGCCAGTATGACCCGCATGATGCCGATATGGCAGACAGCCACCGCATCGTTTTGCAGCGCGGACAGCCAAGGGCGCAACCTGTCACGAACATCTGCCGGACTTTCGCCATTTGGCGGTCGGAAATCCCACCCCCAATCTTCGATATGCTTGTAACCGCTTGTTGTGTCCGCGATCAGATCAACGCCGCGTTGACCCTCCCAATCGCCCCAGTTCATCTCGGTCAGCGCGCCTGACGTTTGCGGGATGCGACCCGAGACGATTTGGGCGGTCTCATGGGCGCGTTGTAGCGGGCTGGACCAGATGTCAGCCTGTGCCCAGTTGTCCGGCAGGCGATAGCCAGCCAATTCCGTTCGTGCGTCATCGTCCAGGGGAATGTCGCTTCGGCCCTGTATCTGACCAGCGCGGTTCCAGTGTGTGTGCCCGTGGCGAAGCAGCGCAAGCTTGGTCATGGCACGTCCTTCAGCAAGGGGCGGAGGGTTGCCCAAAGGCGGGCAGTGGCTTGTGGCATAAGATGACGGTCAGCCACATAGCTGCGCGCAGCCGCGCCGAGGGAGTGTCGCAGCGATGCGTCCTCCAGCAGAGTTTGCAGACGGATGGCAAAGCCTCGCGCCCCTGTGTCGACCGAAGGGTAAGTCGCAGGGGCCAGCACATCCCGCACGCCCGGTCGATCTTGTGCAAGCAACGGTACGCCTGCAGCCTGTGCCTCGAGGTAGATCATGCCATAGGCTTCGTTCACACCGGGCCAAACCAGCAGTGATGCGTGTTCGTAGGTTGCTTGCAGCGCATCGCGGTCGAGTTGACCCAGAAAGCTGACCTTTTCTCCGAACGGGGCCATCAATGCCTCGACTTCTGATCGTGCAGGCCCATCCCCGGCAATGTTCAGAAGCCACTCACCTGTCAGATGCGAAAGCGTTTCGGCCAAGATCTGGTAGGAGGCCATCTTGTCCCCGTGGCGCATCATGCCAACGGTCAGCATGGGGCCTTCCCCATTGGTTTCGGGGGGTAGCTCGGATTGGGGCAGAAATGGCGGCAGCTCGACCAAAGCCTGATCGCCAAAGCGATCACGTTCCAATGTGATCAGGTCGTTGGCGGTGTGATAAAATATAACATCGGCGGTGTCGCAGGCTTGATGTGCAGCGGCGGCGAAACCGGCCCAGGGGCCATTTAGCCTGCTGGATGCGCGGGTGCTTTCCAACTGAACATAAGGAATGCCGCGCGCCTTGCAGACTTGCGGCCCCAACAAATCGGGGGCTTTGTAGTAGTTGTGATATGTCACCCACAGAGCCGTGTCCGAAGGCAGGTCGGAAATTAACCTCTGTGCTTCTTCTACTGCCGCGCCGCGCAGGGTACGTTGCAGGTCCGGATCGCCGCTTTTGTCATAGATTCTAAGGTCCGACACCAGATCAACCCTGTCGCCTTCAGCGGCCAGCGCCTTGATCAGGTTCCGTGCCATTTCGCGGTCGCCCGATGGGGTCGGGCTGTCGGGGGATTTCATTGGTGCATAAAATGCGACCCGCGCCATCATGCGTCTTCCAGGCACATGGCGTTCAGGCGCTTGGAGAGTTGAGCGATCCCTGGGTCCATCCGAAACTCGGCGATCAGCCGATTATAGGCGGCGCGCGCCATCTGAAACGCCTGTTGCGGATCGTTGGCCAATGCTTCGATGGCTGCTGCCAACGCGGCCGGATCGTCCGCGGACAAGATGCCATGTGTCCCGGTTTCGATGAACTCCGGGATTGCTGACACCGGGGTCGACAGGATGGGCAACAGCTGAGAGGCAGCTTCCATCAACACATTCGGCAGCCCATCACGGTCGCCATCTGCCGCAATACGGCTGGGCAAAACAAAGAGATCGGCCTTTCGCATCGCATCGATCACCTCGGGCTGATCGCAGGCACCTCTCCACGTGATGCGATCCCCAATGCCAGCGGCGTTCGCCTTTGCGCTCAACGTATCGCCTAAAGCGCCGCCGCCAATATGGGTCCAATGCCAGTCCAGATTATCGGGCAACAAGGCAAAAGCCGCGATCAGCCGGTCGAATCCCTTTTTCTCAACCAAGCGCCCAACCGAGATCATATGAAATGGGCTTTCAACTGAGCGCAATATGCGGGTCGGCGGGTTCGGAAACCGCGACAAGTCGAGCCCGTGATAGATCAGGTCCAATCGATTGGGATCGTCTGCCAGTCCACGCAAATGCTCAGCCCCAATGGCTGTGCAAGTGGCACCGAACGTGGCGCCATGTGTTGCGGCCTGCAGCTTTTCACGCTTTTCCCATTCGGGCGACGTCCAGATGTCCTTGGCGTGGGCCGAAAAGCTCCATGGCAAGCCGCGCATGATGGCCGCATAGCGGGCAACAGACGACGGTGTGTGCATGAAATGCGCGTAAAGCCCCAGAACTTCGGGGGGTAGTTCTGCGGCCAGAACACAAGCTTGGCCAAAGCGCCGAATGCGATTTGGTGTTGGATCGCGACGCAAGTCCTGCCGCCAGATCCGGTAAGCCTCGGCATAGCCGGGCAGGGTTTGCGCAATCGCACGCGCGGCCCAGACTCGCTGCGGCTCCTGATACAGGTATTCGGGCAAATAATGCACCTGCCCGGTGAAACGGTCGTGCAAGGGATGGCGCTTGGTGTCGGTCGGGTGGCGCAGCGACCAGATGTCGAACCGATGGCCCGCGTCCTGCAAGGCGACAAGCTCCTGCGCAATAAATGTTTCAGACAGTCGCGGCCAGCCTTTGACCACAACCGCCAGCGTAGGCGTTTCTGAGGTCATCCGGTGGCTCGTTCCTGTTCCCAGGTCAGCAGGTCGTCGATGCGGTCGGTGACGTAGTCCAGCCCGTCGAGCAAACCGGTCTGGATGGCCTGGGATGGCAGGGTTTGTTTGGGCAGGTTACGGATCGCTGCGATCATCGCCTCGGGGGTCAGGCCGTCACGGTGTTCGTCCAGCATTTTGACCAAGCCCAGCTCTTCCGCGCGTGAGGCGCGAATCCACTGTTCCAGCCGGGGCGTGGTGCGCGGAACGATGACGGCGCGCTTGTCGAAGGACAGAACCTCGCAAAAAGTGTTGTAACCGCCCATGCACACAACGCCCTCGGCCCCCGCAAACAGCGTTTCGATCTGAGATTCAAAGCCAACTGCCGTCACGCGCCCGTTCAAGGCGGCAACACGTGTTTCGAATTCCTCGCGCAGTTCGCCTGACAGGAAGGGGCCATAGACCAGCATTGCACGTGGGGACAGGTCTGGGTCTTTCTCGTAAGCAGAAAGAACCAGGTTCACCATCGCTTTGCCATCTCCGCCCCCGCCAGGGGTGATCAGGATATAGGGTTGCTCAGGCGGCTCACCCACCGGGCCAAGATCCCGCCGCAGATAACCTGTCCAATGAATGCGGGATTGCGCGGCGGGGCTCAGCGGCAAGCCTTGAGTTGGGTCATAGATCGACTTCAAGCCATAGACCCAGATTTCGTGATAAAACCGCTCGGTCGCCTCAACAGCTTCTTTGCGTGCCCATTCGGCGGCCAGAACTTCGGGTTCATCCAGAACATCCCGTAACCCCAGCACCAGTTTTGTGCCACAGTTCCGCTCCAGATAATTCAGCGTTGGCAGCAGTTCACCGCGAAACCCGGTTGGTTCTTTGTCGACGATCAGTACGTCGGGGTCGAATTGCTGAACGGCCGTCTGGATCAGGCCCGAGCGAAGCTCGGTCACTTCATCGATGCCCATTCCGATCGTACGTGCCGCGTAAGAGCCATCGGCGCGCTTGGTCACACCGGGCAATCTCACGTGATCGACGCGGCGGGGAAAGGTAAACCTTCCTGCCACCGGAGAACCGGTCAGGATAAGCGCAGACGCGCTGGGGTCGGCCTGCGTGATTGCAGCGGCCAAAGCCCGCGACCGGCGTAAGTGGCCAAGGCCAAACGTGTCGTGGCTGTAAAACAGGATACGCGGCGCGCGGTCCGGTTTTGAGGTGGTGGTGCCAAGGCTCATAGAGTTGCCCGTCTTCTTGATCTCGATGCGAAATCCGCGCGTTCGCAAGCGTTATCGTATATTTTTTTGTCGTGCTTGCCAAAGGCGGAAATGCGCCCCTGCAAATGTTCCAAGCATTGCGATTTGGCAACAGCATATTGACGAGTTAGCGACATATCGCACCAAAGCTTGGATAGGATTGCAAAAGCATCAAAGAAATCGCTGACATAAGGGCGCCCGCAACCTGTGCTAAGTCATATTCAATTTTTGCCAGATTGAAAATAGCTGCAACACGCCTGTGCGCCAATACCACGCCTCTACACGATATTGAGACAGAGACGTGCGAGTGTTTGAACTGCCTTCAACGCTTGTTTAATCTGACCTGCATCGGAAAAACTGGATGCAAGACCCTATGAAACATACCTTTCTGGCCGCAATAGTCCTGGCTTTGTGGGCTTTCGTTCTGGCTTTTCCGGTCAGTGTTTCGGCGCAGACATCGTTGATTCCCGGTTACGGTTCGGGATCGAGCAGCACATCCGATACGGTGCCCGAAAACGATCTTGCCGCCGCGATCCGCGCTGCCAGCGAAGCCGGTGCAAGTGTGATTGTCATAGACAGCGCCGGTCAGGTCGTGACAACGGCGGGCGGAGCAGAGGCAGGCTCAGCCGAAGGCGGCGGTGGGGCAAACAACCCCATGAGCGACGGATCGCAGCTGATGAAGGCGCAGGAGCGGTTCTCGAAATTCCGCGATTCGATGCAATCGAGGCTCGAGGCGCTGCCCTATTCAGTGTTCGAAGTGCAGTATATTCTACGTCAGACCAGCCCTGACGGGCGCATCCAGACTTATGTTGAGGTCTTGGGCTGGAACGTCCTGTTCTTGCTGTTGGGGCGTTGGCTGTCGATCGAGATTTACGGCAAACGCTTTGCTCGGCGCTGGGTTGTGGCCCGGGTCAAAGACGACCCTGTTGGATACCGCGAAAAGATGCCTTTCCTTGTCTTCCGCTTTGTGATGGGGATTGGAGGCACGATCTTTGCCATGCTGATGGCGCTGATTGTTGGATACCTGTTCTTCGGCGAGGCCGAGGACATCTCGATCCAGTTTACAGTCACGGCTATTTTCACGGCGTTCTTCCTCGCGCGTACTGTATCCGATCTGTGGCGGATGGTTCTGTCGCCCTATCTGAGCCAATACAGACTGCCACCTTTCTCGGACAAAAACGCCCGCAGGCTTTACATCTGGGCATCGGCCTTAGCAACCTATGACATCTCGGTTGTATTGTTTGCGACCTGGGTCGCGGATTTTGGCCTGAACTACAACGTTTATGCCATGGTCTATGGTGGGCTGACGATGATTGGCGCGTTGGGCAACGTTCTGATGATCCTGTTCAACGCACGGGCCATCTCGAACGCGATCCGCGGCGGACGGGCTGGGGATCAGGTATCCTGGTTGTTGCGGGTTGTGTCCTATGGTTGGGCGCCGGTCCTCATCGTCTACGTCGTGTTTAGCTGGTTCCGTTTGGCCGTTGATCTGGCGCTGGAGAATCCAACGCCAATTCCCCTGATTGCCAGCAGCTATCTGATCTTCATGTCCGTCGTCATCGCCTATGGGGCGATGAACTATCTGCTGGAACGGTATTTCGACCGGTCCCGTATGATTGACGAAATCAACGAAGAAGCGGCGGCAGAGGATGACGAGATCGCCCCGGCGGAAACGCCCGAGGCCGAGCAGCGCCAGCAATATCTCCTGACCTACGAAGATCTGGCGCGCCGCGTGGCCGGCATTCTGGCCTTTGTGATCGGGGCTTATGCGCTTGTCGTCATCTGGTACCCGGATGCGGACTGGAGCCAGGATTTGCCGGTCGAGCGCGCGCTGGATGTGATGGTCATCATCTTCATCGGCTACATCCTGTTTCACTTCTTCCGCATCTGGATCGACAGTAAAATCGCGGAAGAGGTCGATGACGGGAGTGAAGCCGAACTGGGTGATGAAGGTGGTGAGGGCGGACAAAGTCGTCTGGCAACGTTGCTGCCCCTATTCCGAGGCGCGATTCTGGCCGTTGTTGTCGTAACGATTGTGCTGATTGCTCTGATGGAGCTGGGCATCAATGTCAGCCCACTGTTTGCCGGCGCCGGTGTGGTGGGTCTGGCCGTTGGCTTTGGCTCGCAGACATTGGTGCGTGATATCTTTTCCGGTGCGTTCTTCCTGCTGGATGATGCGTTCCGCAAAGGCGAATATATCGACATCGGCGATGTCAAAGGCACGGTCGAGAAGATCTCGGTCCGGTCCATGCAACTGCGGCACCATCTGGGTGCGCTGAACACTATCCCCTTTGGTGAGATCAAGGTGCTGACGAACTATTCGCGCGATTGGGTCATCATGAAACTGCCCTTGCGCGTCACCTATGACACGGATGTCGAGAAGGTGCGCAAGCTGATCAAGAAACTGGGTCAGCAACTGCTGAGCGATCCTGTGATCGGAGATAACTTTATCCAACCGCTGAAATCGCAGGGTGTGATTGAGATGCAGGATTCTGCTATGATTATCCGGGTCAAGTTCATGACCAAACCGGGCGATCAGTGGTTGGTGCGTAAAAAGGTCTACCAGGACATTCGTGAATTGTTTGCTCGTGAGGGAATCAAATTTGCACACCGTGAAGTCACTGTGAGATTGGCGGACGGCAAAGAAGCCGAGGACCTGACGCCTAAGCAGCGAGAGGCCGTGACTGGAGCAGTACAGACTGCAATCGACGAGGATTATCTGGACGACATCGGGCCGGGTGGCGACGACCGCTAGGGACTCTCCCGCCGCTTCGGAATGCGTCTATGGCAAGACGCGACACAAAGCGTGGGCCGCGCGTTCCGCGCGACGGTTGGGTGCCTAGGCGGTAAAGGGCCAAACAGGCTTGGATGTGCCCAGTTTTGATGCTGGCAGATCCCAACGCATAGATGCCCCACCGACTTGGAGCGCTGGTTTGAGCCGCTGGCCGGGCCCCCAGCCGGAGGGTTCGGGGTCTGTATTGTAGTCTGCGGTTGTTGGGCTGATGGGTGCAGCTTCGGCATCGTCCTTGCCGAGCACGGCCAAAAGCTCGGCAGTGCGTGCAAGGGACAGGTGGGCGTGCATGATCGAATTACCTGCGGCGGCCTCTGACAGGGCGGACAGAACAGCGGCTGCCATCAAATACCCTGTCGCGTGATCCAAAGCCTGAACCGGCAAGGGGGTTGGTTTGTCCGCCTGCGCCCAGCCCATGCCGGTATGGGCAATGCCCGCGCTCATCTGCACAAGGCTGTCAAAGCCGCGTCGGGAGGACCATGGTCCCTGCCAGCCATATGCGTCCAGAGTGACCTCGATCCGGTTCGGAGCCAATTCGTCGCGTTTGGCGCGCGTCAGACCCAAAGCCTCCAATGCGCCCGGTCGATACCCGTGCACAAATACGTCCGCCTGAGACAGCAATTCTTGCAGTAGCTCCAGGCCATCGTCTGATTTGAGGTCCAGATAAGCGCAGTGTTTCCCGAGCGAGATGTCAGGGATCACACCCGGTTCATCCCAATCCGGAGGATCGATGCGCAGAACCTCGGCGCCGAAACCGGCCAGAGTTCGGGTCGAGACCGGACCGGCCAGAACACGTGTCAGGTCAAGCACGCGTAGTCCTGCCAGGGGCCGTTCGGCAGTTGCCTGCGGCCTGTCGCGTAGTTTGACATAGCGCGGCCCTTGCCAGCCAATCAGTGGATCACGTGACACGGCGCGGCCTTGCGGATGTTCCAGCCACTCGGTTCGACTGCGCATGGCAGCGGCAACGCCACCTTCTGCCACCACTGCGGTTTCGAGATCCGCTATAGACCATGACTTGACGGCAGTTGCCACGGCCTCGCGATCAGGCGGAGTACCAAGAACCTTCAGCGCAGCCGCCCGGTGGCGAGGTAAGTTGGTGTGCAGGCGTATCCATCCGTCCGAGGCTTTATAGTCGCCCGCGACCGCATCCCAGAGGCTCGGCATTTCCCAACCGTCTGGTTTGAAAGAATAGCCGAACCAAAGGGATGCCAGCCGGTGATCGACTTTGATTTCAGGCGTAGCAGACGACAGGTTGAGCGCTTGCATCAACCGGGCCATTTCGTGACCAACCGCCGCAAAGCTGGCTGTCGCCATCTCAGATACCGCGAAAGCACTTGGCAGCGCGCCGTCACCCGTTCTGCGATAGCTGTCTGCAGCAGGAAGGGTGGCGAGCAGGCTCATTGCTGATAGGGGTCCAGACTGTCGCGCAGCCCGTCACCGAGGAAGTTGAAAGCCAGCACGACCACGATGATCGGCAGCATCGGGATGGCCGTCCACGGGTAAATCTCGATCGAGGCGAGGTTTTGCGCATCATTCAGCATGACACCCCAACTGACGGCAGGCGCTCGCAGGCCCAACCCAAGGAAACTAAGTGCTGTTTCACCCAGGATCATGGCTGGTATCGACAACGTGGCCGATGCGATCAGGTGCGACATGAAGTTTGGCAGCAGGTGCTTGCGGATCACCCGGCCCGAGCTCGCGCCCATCATTTCAGCCGCACGCACATATTCTTCCTCACGCAGTGACAGAAACTTGGCGCGAACAGAACGCGCCAGGCCAGGCCAGTCGAGTATACCCAGAATGATCGAGATGATGAAGAAGACCGCAACAGGGCTCCAGTTCGATGGCACGGCGGCGGACAGCGCCAGCCACAAAGGAAGTTCCGGCAACGAACGCAGAATTTCGATGACGCGGTTGATCGTCCAGTCGATGCGCCCGCCGAAATAACCCGCCATCGAGCCGAACAAGATGCCCAGGAAGAACGACACTGAGATACCGATCAAACCCACTGTCAACGAAAGCTGAGCGCCATAGAGGATGCGGCTGAATATGTCGCGCCCCAGTCGGTCAGACCCCCACAGGAACAGGGTGGCGCCTTCGGGGGCGCAAAACAGGTGGGTGTCGGATGGTATGAACCCGGCCAGACGGTAGTCTGACGCTTCGCAAAAGAACCTGATGGGGCGTGGGTCGTCTGTGTCGGGCACAAATTTCCACTGGAATGTCTCAAGATCCGCTTCGGCAACGATGGGATATACATGAGGACCAATAAACTCACCCTCATGGAACCAGTGAACCGATTGGGGCGGGGCATAAAGGTGCTCGCCATTGCGGTCGTTGGGTCCATAGGGTGCGATGAACCCGGCAAAGGGCAACATCAGATAGCACAACAGCAGGAAGATGCCTGAGATCAATCCAAGCTTGTGGGTGCGGAACTTGCGCCAGACCAGCACCCAGTTTGGTGCGTCCAGATCGGCGCGTTCGAGCTGTTGAACAGACGCCTGTGGGTCAAAAGGCGCGTCATCGACAAAGCGGTCATCGGGACGTTCGGTCATGCTTCGCGCCCCTCATAACGGATGCGCGGATCGAGCATCACCAGCAGAATGTCCGAGATCATCGTACCGATCAGCGTCAGCAAGGCGACAAACATCAGGATGAAGGCCGAAAGGAACTGATCCTGTGTTTTCAAAGCCGTCAGCAGGGTCGGGCCAATGGTTTGTAGGCCCAGAACAACAGAAACCAGAACCGAGCCTGACACCATTGACGGAAGCAGGTTGCCGATATCGGCCACGAAAGGGTTGAACGCTACGCGCAGTGGGTATTTGGTCAGCATCCGCGACGGGGCCATACCTTTGGCAATCGCAGTTTCGACATAAGGCTTGCCAAGCTCATCCAGCATATTTGCCCGCAGGCGCTGCATCATGGCCGAGGCCCCCGACGTGCCGATCACAAAGGTTGGCACGATCAAGTGAACGAGGATGGATTTCAGCTTGTCCCAACTCATCGGCTCGCCTTCGAATTTGGGATCCATAAGGCCGCCGATGGGCAGGTTGAAATACTGGTGTCCGTAGTAGAACAAGATCAGAGCCAGAAGGAAGTTCGGTGTGGCCAGACCCAAATATCCGACAAAGGCCGAGGTATAGTCGATCCACGTCCGCGACCGTGCAGCCGCTATAACGCCCAATGGAAGCGCAACTGCATAGACGAACAGAATTGCGGCCAGATTGACGACGACCGTCAGCCAAAGCGTATCGCCAACAATTTCTGAAACAGGTCGGTCAAATTCAAATGACCAGCCATAGTTCCCTTGAATCAATCCAGAAAAGCCGTGCGGTCCGGGCCAGAACCCCATCCAGATCAGGTATTGCTCCCAGATGGGACGATCCAGAGCGTATTCCGTGCGAAGAAACTCGGCTTTGGCGACACCGGCAGATTGGCCCGAGGCCTGAAGCTCGGCAATCTGGTTGCTCAGGTAGTCACCGGGCGGCAGGTTGATGATTGTGAAAATCAGAACAGAGACCACCAACAGCGTCAGCAGCATCGTGAAGAATCGATACACCGCATAGCGCAGCATGACCATTTTGCTGCTCCTGCTTAGTCGGCGAAAAAGAACTCGTCCGGGCGATGGATACCGAAATGCGCGCCGGGCTCCCATGCCCACATAGCCTGTTCCGGTACGTTGCGCAGACGGTTTGACACAACGACAGGCTGGGGCGCGCCGTTCAGGATACCAATCGCATATAGTTGGTCCGCATGAATTTTCAGCATTTCCGTCCAGGCAGCCATGCGTTCTTCATCGCTTGTGGCGATTTCCCAATCATGGGCCAGCTCCATCAGGCGTTCAGCTTCGGGCATGTCGGGGGCTTCGCCAGCTTCGCCTTTTGTCTGGTAATATTGACCCCATTTGGGCCAGGCCAGAAACACCTGATCGGTGGGCGCCAGATAGGCAGGGGACGTATGTGCCTGCGGGATGCCATCATCCCATCCAAACCAAACTGACGCCATCGAGTTGCCCGCAAACACGCGGTTGCGCAGAATGTCGCGGTCCAGCGGACGCATCACCAGTTTGACCCCGATCTCGCGCCAGTTGTCGGTGACGATTTGCAGCGCGTTCTCGACCTCTTGTCGTTCACCGGCGGTTTCGATGATCAACTCCATCGGGCGGCCATCGGGTAACAGGCGGATGCCATTCTTGTCGCGCTGAGTCAGACCGGCTTCGTCCAGCAGGGCATTGGCCTGATCAATATCGTATTGCGCCCAGGCTGCGGCGTTCTCTTCACTGTAGAAAGGCGATGCGGGCAGCACGGACATCGCCGCGGGACGCGCCAGTTTGAAATACAGAGCCTGATTGATTGTGTTGCGGTCTATGGCCAGCGACAAAGCGCGTCGCACGCGAACGTCACGCAACACGTCGCGCCAGACGTCATCTGCAAAGTTGAGGTTCGGATAGATCGCGACTTGGGACGCTACGCCGGTTTTCCAGAGCAGTGTTTTGTAGCCGCCTTGAGCTTCGCCTTTTTTAAGGATCGACGCGTCCCGGAAGGCCAACCCGCGACCTTGCAGATCGCTTTCACCTGCGTTGGTCTTGGCGGCAACTAGGCCGGGGGCCACAATCTCCATCTCGACCACATCGATATAAGGCAGTTGCACCCCGTTGCTGTCGATACGGTGATAATAGGGGTTGCGCACGAAGTTGTGGCGGATCTTTTTACCCGAGCTTGCGTTCAGCCAAGGTTGCAATGTCGGCAGTTCGTGGTTGTCGAACTTGTAAAGGTTGTCCAGCTTGTTGTGCAACGCGGCCCAGCTTTTGACCCTTGCGTCCTCAACCAGAAACGCCAATTCCTCGGGATCGGCGTATTTCTCGTGATACTGTTTGAGGAAGGCGGACGGTCGGTAGATAAAGGGCGGCCGGGCATTCGCCAGCGTTTGCAGGAAGTCCGGGTTTGGATCCTCCCATTCGAAGATCACCGTGGTTTCATCAGGGAAGGTGACAGTGGGTGACTTTCCTTCGACGATCAGAAACTCAAGCGGGCCCGAGGGGCTGAGCAGTTCGTTATTGGCGACCTCTTCCCACCAATAGCGGAAGTCTTCTGACGTAAAGGGTGAGCCATCCGACCATTTATGCCCTTCCCGCAGTTTCAGCGTGAACTTGCGATTGTCTTCGTTCTCGAACGAGGCCAGCAGGTCGGGCACAATTTCATAGTCCTGGTTAAACCCGACAAGGCGAGCATAGCCATAGACGACCATTTGGCGGATATCTTTCGACCGCGTCACCATCGTGCGTAGGGTGCCACCTTGCGTTCCGAATTCGCGACCTTTGGCGGCCAGATCAACAACCAGCGGTTCCTTGGGAAGACGTTCTTCAACAGGCGGAAGATTGCCGGCCTCAACCTCAGAGCTCCAGAAGGTGCTTTCCTGAGGAGCAGGAAGGGTTTCTGCCGTCGCGGGCAGCATCCCCGAAAGGGCCAGCATTGCGGCCAGGATCAGGGGGCGAGTGGTCTTAAACATGGCAACGTACCTTATGGCCCGGTTCCAATTCCACCAATGAAGGTATCACGGTGTCCGAGAAACGGAAGGCTTCTTCCCAACTGTCCGGCGCGCCGGCGCCCAGAGAGACCATTTGCAGGTCAATCGGACGGTTGATGTCGGGTTCGGGTTGAGCGGCAATCAGCGCCTTGGTGTAAGGGTGACGCGGATTGTAGAAAAGCGTTTCGGGCGGGGCCTGTTCGACAATCAGGCCGCGCCGCATGACGGCAACTTCATCAGCGATCCGGGCGACAACGGCCAGATCGTGCGAGATAAACAGATAAGACAGGTTCAGACTGTCTTGCAGGTGTTCCAACAAGGTCAGGATTTGCTCCTGAACCGAGACGTCCAGAGCCGACGTAGGTTCGTCACAAACAATCAGCTGCGGGTCCAGCATCATGGCGCGGGCCACTGAAAGGCGCTGCCGCTGCCCGCCGGAGAAAGCGTGGGGATAGCGTTTCAGCATGTCTTCTGTCAGGCCAACGCGTTGCAGCATCTCGGCCGCCTTCTCGCGCTGTTCAGCCACGGTGCCGATCTTGTGGATCTCAAGCGGCTCGGTCATTGCGTCTTGGATACGCATGCGGGGGCTCAGCGAGCTGTAAGGGTCCTGAAACACCATCTGCGCTTTTCGCTGAAACGCCGTGCGCTGGGCACGCGTCATGCTGTGTACCGTGATTGGGTCAGCGTCAGGCGCGGTGCGGAAAAGAACTTCGCCGCCGGGGTCCGGAAGTTCTGCCCCCAGAGCAATGCGGGCGGCCGTTGTCTTGCCTGATCCGCTTTCCCCAACAATGGCAAGCGTTTTTCCGCGCGACAGATTAAGGTCCACGCCGCGGCAGGCATAAATTGCCTTGTCGGCCTGCCACCCCTTGCTGGACCTCATCGTATAGGTCTTGGACACACCCTTCATTTGAAGGATCAGATCTTCGTCAGGCATGGGAATCCCTACGGCATCCTGATCCGGTATTGCGGGAGCGGCGTCGAACAACTGTTTAGTATAGGGATGCGCTGGAGCGGTCAGGATCGGTGCGGCGGGGCCAGATTCCATAATGCGGCCCTTGTGCATGACCACCACCTGCTCGGCCATATTGGCAACCACGCCGAGGTCATGGGTGACAAGGATCAGCGCCATGCCGGTCTCGCGTTGCAACTCTTTAATTAGGCCAAGCACCTGTGCCTGTGTCGTTACGTCAAGCGCAGTGGTCGGCTCGTCCGCAATCAGAAGTTCGGGCTTGGATACCATTGCCATGGCGATCATGGCGCGCTGACGCATGCCACCTGACAGCTCGAACGGGTACGAGTCATAGGCACGCTGCGGATCTGGAAAGCCCACGCGGTCAAACTGGGTCATAACCTGTTTCCGGGCTTCAGCCTCGGACAACCCGCGATGCAGCCAAAGGACTTCGCTGACCTGATTGCCGATCTTGTGCAAAGGCGAGAGCGAGCGCATGGGTTCCTGAAAGATCATCGAAACCCGATTACCGCGAATGTTGCGCATCTCGCGTTCAGAGATCGATGTCAGTTCCGACATCCCTTTGGAATCGTTCAGAGTTATTGTGCCGCTGCGGATTTGTGCAGAGCGGGGTAGAATACGTAAAGCGGCCCGGCATGTGATTGTTTTGCCCGATCCGGATTCACCCACCAGTGCAAGCGTCTGGCCGGCCTCGACGTCGAAGTTCACATCCGTGACCACGGAATTGCCCGTACCAAAGCCAATGCTCAGGTTTCTGACGGACAACAACGCGCTCATGCGGGTTTTCTACCCGTTTGGCCAATAGGTAACATCGGTTGTTTCAACTCCCCGTGATTTTTTCATCAGTGTCGCGCGGTTCCGCCCGTCTAGTCAAACCCGTTCTTATGCTGAAATGTCGCGGAAATGTGAAACTTTGGGCTTCATCGCTACACAAAGTCTTGAGAATTTGTCATCTAGGGCCGCATCGGACGCATCTATGCTTTCGATTGGTATCAAGGAGATATTTACCGGTGTCCGAGAATCAAAGCCGTCTGGATCTGTTCATCGACCGCATGATGTCGCAGCGTGCCTGTCTGGATTTTGCCATTGCGCATACCCGCGGCATGGCCGGTCCGGTGTTCGAACTGGGTCTGGGCAATGGGCGCACTTATCACCATCTGGTGCAGCATATGGATGAGCGTCCAGTTTACGTTTTCGAACGCGCGGTCGCCTCGCACCCAGATTCGACCCCACCCGAGGATCGAGTAATTCTGGGCGATGTGCGCGAGACGTTGCCGTCATCGGTTGACCGTTTTGGTGCGACCGCAAGCTTGATCCATGCGGATTTGGGCGGGCACAACCGCGAAAAGAACGATAAATTTGCACGTTTCGTGTCGCCGCTGATCGAGCCATTACTGGCCCCGGGTGGCCTGATGGTGTCAAGTGACCGTATGTATTTCGAAGGGCTGACGGAGATGCCGCTGCCCGCAGGCGCTGTCGAGGGGCGCTGTTTCATTTACCGTCGCTGACCAAAAAGGGACGCCAGCATGATTTTCTACGACTGCTCAACAGCCCCAAACCCCAGGCGTGCCCGCATGTTCATTGCGGAAAAAGGGCTTGAGATCGAGACCCGCGAAGTCTCGATCGCCAAGGGCGAGCAATTGAGCGCGGCGTTTCGCGCCATCAATCCGCGCGCCACTGTGCCTGTACTGGTCACCGATGAAGGCACAGTTCTGACCGAAAACATGGGAATTGCCGGATATCTTGAAGCGCGTTGCCCCGAACCACCTTTGATGGGGCGAAACCCGGATGAAAAAGGTTTGGTTCTGATGTGGAATGCGATCGTCGAGCAGCAGGGTGGTTTGCCCATCGCCGAAACACTTCGCAACAGTCATCCGGCTTTCAAAGACCGCGCCATTCCTGGCCCGTCCAACTATGCTCAGATCCCGGAACTGGCGCAGCGGGGAAAAGATCGTGTGGCGCGGTTTTACGATCTTTTGGAAGCGCGATTGACGGAAAGCCGGTTCCTTGCAGGGGATGAATTTACGCTCGCCGATATTTCGGCCTTTGTGTTTGTGGATTTTGCGCGGGTGATCAAAATGCGAATTCCCGAGGGTAACGTCGCCACAACTGCATGGTTTGAAAACATAAAATCCCGCCCCAGCGCCAGCCTGTAGTAAACGGATTTTTGGGTGCGGTTTCCTGCTGACCCAGACTGTACAGAAATGTCTAGACAGAAGTGAACAGTGTCACTAGCGTCTCCGCAGATTCTGTTTTGGGAGAGGTTCGGATGAAATCTCAGTATCGCGTTGTGGTCATCGGGGGCGGAGTTGTCGGCGCCTCGGTTCTGTATCACCTTGCCAAGTTCGGCTGGTCCGATGTTGTTATGCTCGAACGGCGGCGATTGGCGTCCGGGTCTTCTTGGCACGCGGCGGGTGGCATCCATGCACTGAACGCTGACCCGAACATGGCGACATTGCAGGCCTATACCATCGACCTTCTCAGCGAGATCGAAAAGGAGTCGGGCCAGAATATCGGTCTGCACATGACAGGTGGTTTGACCCTTGCCGGAACGCCTGAACGGTGGGAGTGGTTGCAGGCCAATTACCGTATTTTCCAGTCCATCGGCATCGATGATTGTGAATTGCTGACCCCGCAAGAGGCACAGAAACGCTGCCCGATCATGTCGACGGATGGCGTTATCGGGGCCATGTGGGCGGATCGTGAAGGGTATATCGACACAACCGGCACCGTGCAGGCTTATGCAACAGCAGCCAAGAAACGTGGCGCTGAGTATTACGAGGAAACCAAGGTCGAAGAACTGATCCAGACCGATGATGGCTGGCAGGTTGTGACCGACAAAGGCACGATCACTTGCGAACACGTTGTGAACGCTGCGGGTCTTTGGGCCAAGCAGGTCGGGCGCATGGCTGGTGTCGAGCTGCCGGTGTCGCCGCTTAAGCACCACTATCTGATCACCGACACGGTGCCAGAAGTTGCTTCCGCCGATTTTGAGATGCCGATGACCGTGGATCTTGAAGGGTTCACCTATATGCGGCAGGACCAGAAAGGTGTTCTGGTCGGCATTTACGAGGTCGATCACGAGCACTGGGCCATGGATGGCGCGCCCTGGAACTACGGTGAAGAATTGTTCCAGGAACAGCTCGACCGGATCGAGAACGAATTGACCCTGGGCTTTGAGCGTTACCCCTCAATCCAAAATGTTGGCATCAAGACATGGGTGAATGGGGCCTTTACGTTCTCACCTGATGGTAATCCTTTGGTCGGGCCTGTCCCCGGCAAGCGTGGCTATTGGTCGGCTTGCGCTGTGATGGCGGGCTTCCTTCAAGGGGGTGGCGTTGGCAAGACGCTGGCCGAATGGATGATCCATGGTGAGCCCGAGGCCGACGCCTGGTCCATGGATGTGGCCCGTTATGGCGATTATGCACAGAACAAACGCTATATCCGCGAAACCACTGGGCAATTCTATTCCCGTCGTTTTGTGATGACCTATCCGAACGAACAGCTGCCCGCAGGCCGTCCACTCAAGATGGCCCCGGCACATGACGCAATGACAGAAGCAGGCTGCAAATGGGGCGTCAGTTGGGATCTGGAAGTGCCGCTGTATTTCGCAGAGAAAGGGTTCGAAGAAACGCCGACGCTCAAAAGGTCCAACGCACATGACATCGTGGCTGAAGAGTGCAAGGCCATCCGCGAAGGTGTGGGCCTGATGGATATTTCGGGCTTCTCGCGGTTTGAAGTCACCGGCCCGAATGCCCAAGCGTGGCTCGACAGGGTGATGGCCTCGAAACTGCCTGCCCCGGGGCGCGCGAAACTGGCCCCAATGCTGGGTGAGGACGGGCGGCTCAAGGGTGACCTGACCGTGTTGAACTGGGGCGACGGTACCTGGTGGATCATGGGCAGCTATTATCTGCGCGCCTGGCACATGCGCTGGTTCGACGATCACATGATTGAAGGTGTCGAGCTGCGTGATCTAGGTGAGGAATATTGCGGCTTTGCCGTGGTTGGGCCGAAATCGCAGGCCGTGGTCGAGAAGCTGGCGGAACAGGACATCTCTGGCCTCAAGTTCATGGGCTGCGGCGATTTTGACATCGGCCTTGTTCGGGCTCGCGTGGCGCGTATGTCGGTGACCGGCGAAAAAGGGTACGAGATCAACTGCCGCTATGGTGACCACATCAAGCTGCGCCGTATCTTGTTGGAGGCCGGTGCCGAAGAAGGCATTCGCGAGGTTGGTTTCAACGCCATGGGGTCGACCCGGTTGGAAAAGAGCTTTGGCATTTGGTCAGCGGAGTTCACGCAAGCCTATACACCCGGCATGACCGGCATGGATCGCTGGATCGATTGGGAAAAAGAGTTTGTCGGTAAAGAGGCCGCGCTGGCCGAACGTGATGGCAATGGTCCGGCACAGGTGCAGGCGACGCTGGAAATCGATGCGGTTGATGCGGATGCCAGCGGGTACGAGCCGATCTGGGCCAATGGTGAACGCGTTGGTTTTGTGACCTCGGGTGGCTATGGGCATTACACCGGCAAATCGCTGGCAATGGCGCTGATCGACCGCGACAAAGCTGAACCGGGCACGGAATTGTCCGTCCACGTTGTTGGCGTGGAACGGTCGGCACGCGTGGTTGCGCCGTCGCCTTATGACCCGCAAGGCAAAGCGATGCGAGGCTGATCATGAGCGCTCAGGACCGAGGACGCAGGCGGCGCGGACGGGGGGCTGAGGCCGCCCCGCCACCCAGCCGCGACGTGAACTATCGCCAGCTCAAGAACCCTTTCCCGCAAATGGAGGTGTTTCCGGCGGAGCAAATTGCGGACATGCATGAAACCGCGTTGCGTACGTTGGAAGAATTGGGCGTAAAGGTACTGCTGCCCGAGGCGCGCAAGCTTTTCAAACAAGGCGGCGCGCGCGTAGACGAAGACAGTGAAATGGTCTTCATTGGGCGCGAAATGATCGAGGCCGCGGTGGCCTCGGCCCCCAATTCTATTGATTGCCGAGCCGGCGCGCGGCGGAGGGACTTCACGCTTGAACTGGGTTCGCTGGTGTTTCAACCAGGCGCGGGCGCGCCGAACGCAACCGATCTTGAACGCGGTCGTCGCCCCGCGACAGGGCAGGATTATCTGGAGTTTCTGAAGCTTACGCATCATTTCGATGTGTTCCAGATGATTTCGCCTCAGGTCGAGCCGCAGGACGTTCCAACCCATTTGCGCCACTATTTTACGACACAGGCACAGATGGAACTAACGGACAAGTTCCCGTTCTTTTTCTCGCGTGGCACGCCGCAGGTGATGGATTGCTTTGAGATGCTGTCCACAGCCCGTGGCCTTGCGGATGATGAATTCCGGGGCAATGCGCATTGCTACACAATCATCAACACCAACAGCCCGCGCACGTTGGACATTCCGATGGCGCAAGGTCTGATCGACTTTGCACGTCATGGTCAGATGTCGATCATCACACCGTTTACCCTGATGGGGGCGATGGCACCGATTACGGTGGCGGGGGCGATCACTTTGTCCCATGCCGAGGCGCTTGCAGCTTTGACCCTGACGCAGTTGGCCAAGCCCGGTGCTCCGGTCTGTTATGGAACGTTCACAAGCAATGTAGACATGAAATCCGGTGCGCCTGCATTCGGTACTCCGTCACATTTCCAAGCGTCCCTGGCGGCGGGGCAACTGGCGCGGCATCTTGGGCTGCCCTGGCGGTCTGCTGCAGGATCAGCGTCAAACATCAACGATGTGCAGGCCGCGAACGAGAACCAGTTTGGTTTGTGGGGGTGCTTGATGGCCGGGGCGACCGTGATCATCCACTCTGCTGGCTGGCTGGAAGGTGGTCTGACCGTATCTTTCGAAAAACTGGTCTGCGATGCTGAGGTCCTGAACATGGTGGCCGAACTTTGCGCGGGCGCGCAAGCGGGCGCGGTCGAGATCGGATTTGATACTGCCTTGCGTGAAGTAGAACCCAGCGGTCACTTCTTTGCCTCAAGCCAGACCATGGAACGCTATAACACCGAGTTCTATCAACCGCATCTGCACGATTATGCAAACTTTGGCACCTGGACCGAGCGAGGTGCAGTAGATGCCAACCATCGGGCGGCTGGCGTTTGGAAGGGCATTCTGAATGACTTCAAAGCTCCAACAGTTGATGGTGACAAATTGGGTGCCTTGCACGATTTCATCAATCGCCGAACCGCCGAAGGCGGTGCACCGCCGGAGAGTTGAATGAATTCCAAACCCATCCTGCATCGCGACGACCCCGAAGCCGAACCTCTGGTCGGCAACATCAAGGTCACGCGTGACGACTGGCTGAACGTGGCGATGGATGTGCTGATTTCGGACGGCGTGGACCAGATCAAGGTTCTGAACCTGGCCGAGCGGATGGCTGTATCGCGATCATCTTTCTATTGGTATTTCAAGTCCCGGCAGGAGTTGTTGGATGCACTCCTGGCCCGTTGGCAGGCGACCAACACCGCAGCATTGGTCGCACAAGCCGAAGCCTCGGCCGAGACGATCACGGCAGCCGTTTGCAATGTGCATCGATGTGTGGTGAATACAGAACTGTTCGATACTGCGCTGGACTTTGCCGTTCGTGACTGGGCGCGCAAATCCGGTAAGGTGCGGCGGGCGCTGGACCAATCCGATGCACGGAGGCTTGAGGCGCTGCACGCTATGTTTGCCCGCTATGGCTATTCCGACATCGAATCTGAGACGCGCGCACGCGTGTTGTATTACATGCAGATTGGTTACGATCTGGCGCAGTTGAACGAACCCATAGAGACGCGAGTTTCTATGGTTCCGCATTACCTCTATGCCTTCACGGGCGTTAAGCCGAAACCTGAAGAAGTCGAAGAATTCAGCGTGTATTCAATGCGCTATTGGAAAGGAGAACTGACATGAGTCAACCAGACGCTATCATTATCGGCACCGGGGTGATCGGCGCAGCAATCGCGTTCGAGATGTCCAAAGCAGGTTGGAAAACGTTGTCACTGGACCGTAACACTCAGGTCGGTCACGGATCTACCGCAGGGTCCTGCGCCATTATCCGGATGCACTACTCGACCTTCGACGGGACCGCATTTGCGTGGGAAGGCTACCATTATTGGCGGGACTGGGCCGACTACTTGGGTCTGCCCGAAGATGCCAATCTGGCCCAGTTCCGTGAAACGGGATGTCTGGTCATGAAGACCGACGCAAACGGCATGTTGGAAAAGCACATGCGCAATTCGTCGGATTTGGACTGCCCCTTTGAGGAATGGTCGGCTGAGAAAGTCGTCGAGCGTCTGCCGGTTTATTCGTTGGATAGCTTTGCCCCGGCGCGTCGTATGGATGATCCGGAATTCGGCCAGTCCAACGGGCGGAAGATGACCGGGGGTGTGTATTGGCCGCAAGCGGGATACGTCACCGACCCGGCCTTGTCTGCGCAGAACCTGATGGATGCCGCGAAACAGCATGGGGCCGAAGTGCGCACTGGAGCTGAAGTCACCGAAATACTGACCGAGGGCGGGCGCGTTTCCGGTGTCAAACTGGCGTCGGGCGAGGAAATCCACGCCAAGGTCGTGGTCAACGTAGCGGGGCCGGGTTCGGCGATCATCAACGAGATGGCCGGTGTTCTGAACGACATGACCATCAAAACCCGTCCCTTGCGGCAAGAGGTGGTACATGTTCCGGCACCAGAAGGGTTCGACTTTGAAAATGACGGAACCATCGTCTCGGACAGCGACATTGCCTGTTATTGTCGCCCGGAACATGGAAACCATATCCTTGTCGGATCAGAAGACCCGGAATGTGATCCGCATCAGTGGTGCGAGGACGATGTGAACTATAACCATGAGTTCACTGACCAATGGACTACGCAGGCGATGCGCTATGCGCAACGCGTCCCCAGTCTTGGCATCCCATCGAAAACGCGGGGAGTTGTTGACCTGTATGATGCGTCCACCGACTGGATTCCGATCTATGACAAATCCAGTCTTCCGGGGTTCTACATGGCGTGCGGTTCCAGCGGGAACCAGTATAAGAACGCGCCGATTGCGGGTAAGATGATGACGGCTCTGATCTCGTATTGTGAAGGTGGTGCCGACCACGACGCAGAGCCGCTGCAGTTCGAGCTGCCCTATATCAAGCGGAACATTGATGTGGGCTTCTATTCCCGCAAACGCCCGATCAACGAAGAAAGCAGTTTCTCGGTGCTGGGCTAGTCGCGGGCCACAAATGCTCTACGTCATGCGGGGCTGGCAACGAAGGTGGCCCCGCTATGACCGACAAACAGACCAAAGTTTTGATCCTGGGAAGTGCCCCTTCTGCGTTAGAGGCACGGGCTTGGTCTCGCAAGCCTTTCACGCATGTCGTCGCAATCAATAACGCTTGGCGCATTCGCAAGGATTGGGACTTCCTGATCCATCCCGAAGACTTTCCAATTGAAAGACGCCCAACGGATATCGGCCCCACTCAACGCATCGTCACGGCGGAGGATTACGTCCCACGACAGAATGAATATGGTGGATTCGTTTATGCAGGTGGAACCATGGCCTTTACCGCTGGGTATTGGGCGTTGTCGGCTTTGAACCCGGCTGTAATGGCATTCTTTGGATGTGATATGGTGTATTCGGGTTCAGGACAGACCCATTTCTACGGAACCGGAGCCGCAGACCCGCTGCGAGATGATGTGACACTGCGTTCGCTTGAAGCCAAATCCGCACGCCTTGGGCTGTTCGCCGCTGCACAAGGGTGCAGAACTGTAAGGCTGTCCAGTGGGCCTAGCCGTTTGGTATTCCCCTCAACCGGTCTATCGAACCTTTCTGCGTTGCCCCTTGTCGATACAATCGGAATGCGTGCAGCTCAGCAGGCCGAGCAAGACTTGGGTTATTCTGTCGAGTCGGGCCGGTATTGGGAGGTTGAACACAAGTTCGACCCGGTAAAGATCGATGCGCTGGACAGAATGTGGTTGCAGGCCTATCGGGCGGGCGCGTTAGAAAACGCGGCGTAGTCTGACTCAGGTCGCCGCGAAAGTTACCCAGGCCCAGACCATCGCCACATATGTCAGGTTGTGCATCAATTGATCCAACCCGGCTGCGCGCCAAAATGCGGCTTGGGAAGGTTCCAGGCGATTCTTGTCGGAATAACTGGCTTTAACGAAATCGATATTGAAGTGGATGATCCATTCCAGCGCGGCGACGATTAAAATGAAGGTCAGGGGCGCACCAAACACAGCAAACACAATGACAGAGCCCGCGACATGCACAGCAGCATGTTGCGCGCGTCCCAAGTGAAAATACTCACCACGTCCAGCAAGCATCTTCGGTGTCTGGAGGTAAAAGTCAGCGAACATATGCTTTACAAGCAGCAAGCAAAGCATAAGGAACACTGCGCCAAAACTGGCAGTCAAAAGAACCCTCCCGATATCGTCCTGCTGACCACTCTAGGCAATTAGATGGGCATACGTAAATGAACTAGTTCACATAAGCTTAAGAATTCGCGTAATCGGGAAAAAAATTGCTAATTGTGTCTGGATGGCAGTAGAGTCATGCTGTTGAATTTGCGTGGATAACATCTGAACCGCGTCGTCGGTCAGCAGCAGGGGCAGGTTCCATAGAACGCACGATTTTCCGCTTTATCTGGAAGTACTCCAAACGCGACCAGCTGATCTTGCTGGCCGTGACAGCAACCTTGTTCCCGCTGCTGTACCTGACGCTGGAACTGCCAAAGCGCATTATCAACGACGCGATTGGTGCACCCAACCCGGAAGTGACCATCTTGGGCTATACGATGTCGCAGACGAATTTTCTGGTCATTCTGTGCTTTGCGTTTTTAGCGGCCGTGTTGGGGCATGGCCTGATGAAAATGCGCATCAACACCATGAAAGGTGTGCTGAGCGAGCGGATGCTGCGACGCTTTCGCTATCAGTTGATCAGCCGCGCATTGCGCTTTCCGCAACCCTATTTCGAGCGAGTCAGCCAGGGTGAGATGGTGTCGATGATCACCGCTGAAAGCGAGCCGATGGGCGGGTTGATGGGGGACGCGATCAGCCAGCCTGTTTTGCAGGCCGGTCAGATGATCACGATCCTGACCTTTCTGTTTTTGCAGAGTTTTTGGTTTGGTTTGGCCGCTGTGGCGTTGATCCCGGTGCAAGCGTGGCTGATCCCTAAGCTGCAACGCCAGATCAACCTGCTGAACAAAAAGCGTATTCAGGAAGTGCGGGTGCTTGCGGCCCAAATCGGTGAAAACGCTGCAGGGGCGTCGACGCTTCGCACAAATGGCGGCTGGCGGTATCGCCGTGCGATGATCTCCGACCAATTGGGGCGGTTGTTCGGCATCCGGTTCGAGATCTACCAGAAGAAGTTTTTTATGAAATTCATAAACAACTTCATCTCTCAACTGACGCCATTCATGTTCTACCTGATCGGTGGTCTGCTGGTGCTGCAAGGCTCGGTTTCGTTGGGAGCGCTGGTTGCAGCGCTTGCAGCCTACAAGGACCTGAGCTCACCTTGGAAAGAGCTTTTGACTTACTACAACCAGACGCAGGATATGTCTTTGCGTTGGGACGTGGTGATTGACCGCTTTGCGCCAGGTGGGATGCAGGACGAAGCCCTGTTTGAGGGCGAAGCTGACGCACGCCCTCATCTGAACGGCGACATAGTGCTGGATCATGTTTCGGTTCGGGACATGGACGGCAATCAGGTGTTGGACGATCTGAACCTCAGCTTTCCCGGCGGGAAGACAGTCGGCATTTCGGCACCCAGCGAAGAAGACAGACGGGCGATTGCGGAACTGTTGACGCGTGAAATCTTGCCAACTGGCGGCAAGGTTCGGATTGGCGAGGTCAATCTGGCCGAATTGCATCAAGGCGTCGTAGCCGCACGTATCGGGTATGCCACCTCACGCCCCGTCATGTTTCAGGGCACACTGGGTGACAATGTGATGATGCCGATGCGGTTCCGTCCTTTGGCAAATAGTACAGATGATCCCGATTTCGCAGAAACCTTGCGGGCGGGGAACAGTTCCGATCCGTTCAAGGCGGATTGGCTTGATCCGTCTTTGGCCGGACTTCAGGACGCGGCAGCTCTGCGCGATTGGTGGTTGCAACTGATCGACGGCATGGGCTCGGGCGCGGCCCTGTTTCAACGCGGTGCTGAACAAACCTTCAACGCAGCCGAGCATTGTGAACTGGCTCAGAAACTGGTCCAGCTGCGACCGACTGTGCGTCAGGCTGTTCAGGATGCGGGGCTTGAACAACAAGCGTTGATTTTTGATCGTAACCTGTACAACCCGGCCCTGCCTGTGGCCGAGAACCTGCTGTTTGCCACGCCCTGTGTGCCGGTGAACCACGCCTTACTGGTGGAACAGAAGGTCTTTCTGGGCCAATTGCGAGAGTTGGGCCTGGATGAAACACTGATCGCATTGACCCGCGACGTGATCGAGATGTTGCGCCAGATCTTTGGCCTTGACGGAACGGATCACCCATTGTTCCGCAAGCTTGGGTTGGATGCACAGACTTATGAAGCCGCCGTGGATTTGGTGGAACACACGCGCAAGGAAGGCTCGGCGGGGCTGGATGATGAACAGCTGGCCAATATGCTGGCGGTACCGTTTGTAATTTCGGCCGAACAGATCGGGCCTGCGTTCACTGATGAACTGAAGAACCGTATCCTCGAACTGCGGCACAGCCACTCTGAGAAGCTGATGGAGCGTTTGAAGGATGTCTTTGTTCCTTTGGACCCCGAAGTTTACGCGCCGGGGCTGACAGTCATGGAAAATGCGCTGTTCGGAAAAGTCAGTCAGATTGGCGGTGCCCGTTCCGATGAGGCGCGTAAGCTGATTGTTGATGTGCTGGCCGAAAACGGTGCGCGGCCATTGGTGACGGAACTGATTTATGACGTGCCGGTGGCCTTGGGTGGTCAGAACCTGCCCGCAGTGTTTGCCGAGCCATTGGCGTTTACCCGGGCCACGATCAAAAAACCGGACATCCTGATCCTGGAAAGCGCTTTGGCCAGCTATGACATGAAAACGCAGGTGGCCGTCTACAAGAAACTCCGAGAGTTGCTGCCTGAAACAACTGTCATCTACCTGAACGATCAGTTCGAAAATCCCGATGTATTCGACATGTACGTGGAAATCCGGCAAGGTCGTGTGGTCTCGGACGGAGGACCGGTCGACGTGGAGGAAGACAGCGCAGCATCAGCAGACCTGGCGCGAAAATTGCGAGCCTTGGAACAGACCCCCTTGTTTTCGGGTCTGGACCGGCGGCAGTTGCGTCTGCTGGCCTTTGGTGCACGCTGGTTCGAAGCCGAGCCGGGGCAGGTGGTATTCCTGAAAGACGATCAACCAACCGATGGCGCCTATGTTGTGCTTGAAGGTGAGGCCGGTCTGTACCTGCCACAGGACCAAGGACCGGATCAGCTGATTACCACAGTAGGGCCGGGTGCTTTGGTCGGAGAGCTGGGATTGATCCGCAAAGAGCCGCGCGCGTTGAGCATGGTGGCAGAAACTCAGCTTTCCTGCCTGCGCATCGGTGAAGAGGAATTCCTTGCCGTTGTCGAGAACGACGCTGCAACCGCCTTCAAGCTGCTTCAGGTGATCGCAGGCTACGTCTCCAGTTAAGCGATCAGCTGTCTTCTGCGCAGAACAGTTTGTAGAGCAGACCAATCACCTGTTCCGTGTTCCCATCCCGCAAGGAATAGTAGATCGCCTTGCCTTCCCGGCGGGTCGAAACAAGCCCTTCTTCGCGCAGGCGGGCCAACATCTGGCTGACAGCGGCCTGTCGCAACTCAAGCAAATTCTCAAGTTCACCCACGGATTTTTCACCGTCACCAAGGTGGCACAAGATCATCAACCGCCCTTCATGGGCCAATGTTTTAAGGTACGCAGCCGCGCGGGCAGCATTGTCTTTCATATCCGGCAGAGTGTCTGTGCTGCGCGCCTGAGGATCGGTTTGTTTGAGTGCCACGTTTTGACCGTTGTTCCGATTATTATCGGAACAATATGCCTCAAACACGCTGGTGTTGTCACCCCTCGGTTGCCGGTGCGCCGCCTTGAAAAGCGTTGCCATTGACGTAATCACAGGGCTCTTCCTGCATTTGCAGATGTAGGTCGCGGCCCTCATAAGGATGCGCGCGGGCCAGGGCTTCGTCGACATCGATACCTAGGCCCGGCGCTTTTGGCGCGGTTACGAACCCGTCCTCGACCCGAATAGACCCTTTGATCAGTTGGTCATGGAACGGTGTTTCGATGCTTTCCAGCAACAGCAAATTAGGGATCGACGCGGCCAGATGGACATTGGCGGCCCATTCCACCGGCCCTGCATAGAGATGCGGTGCCATCTGTGCGTTAAAGACCTCAGCCATTGCGGCAACTTTCTTCATCTCCCAGATCCCGCCCGCGCGTCCCAACGCCGGTTGCAGGATTTCCGCGGCCCCGGCGCGCAAAACGGCGCCGAATTCGGCCTTGGTTGTCATGCGTTCGCCGGTGGCGACGGGGATACGGACATTGCGGGCGACGCGGGCCATGTCTTCGATCATGTCTGGCGGCGTGGGTTCTTCGAACCAAAGCGGTTGATAAGGCTCCAACGCTTGCCCCAGCCGGATGGCCCCGGCGGTATTGAATTGACCATGTGTGCCGAACAGCAAATCGGCCTTGTCGCCCACCGCTTCGCGGATTGCCTTGCAGAAGGCAACTGACATGGAAATGTCGCTCATGGCGGGCATGTGGCCGCCCCGGATCGTGTAGGGGCCTGCGGGGTCGAATTTGACGGCAGTATAACCACGCCGCACCATTTCAGCCGCCGTTTCGCCAGCTTGCTCAGCAGATGTCCAGAAATCAGTCAGATTATGCTGGGGCAGGGGGTAAAGATACGTATAGGCCCTGATCTGGTTGTTCATCTTTCCGCCCAGCAAAGCATATACCGGGCGGTCGCGATCCTTGCCCAGAATGTCCCAGCAGGCGATCTCCAACCCTGAAAACGCGCCCATCACGGTCAGGTCCGGTCGCTGGGTGAAGCCGCTGGAATAGGCGCGGCGGAACATCAGTTCGATGTTTTCTGGGTTTTCACCCTGCATGTGCCGCTCGAACACGTCCTGAATGACATGGCGCATCGCCTCTGGTCCGACAGAGGAGGCATAGCATTCGCCCCAGCCGGTGATACCGGTGTCTGTCGTCACCTTGACCAGTATCCAATAGCGCCCACCCCAGCCCGGCGCAGGCGGGGCGGTTACGATAATGTCGAGATCCTGCAGTTTCATCCCAAATCCTTTCGGTGGGTCAGGTCCTGTTGAACAGGATCACGTTGCGCTTGGCCGATCCGGTTTTGGTGTCAGCAATAGCCTCGTTGATCTGATCAAGGGACCAGCGGCCCGAGATCAACTCATCCAGCTTCAGCCGCCCTTGTTGATAAAGGTCCACCATCCACGGAATGTCCCGCTGAATCACCACATCTCCCATCTTCGACCCAACAACGCCCTGGCCCAGGGCTGCCAGAACAACGGGCTCATAACTGGCCATGTCACCCGAATGCGGCATCCCGATCATGATCGCCTTGCCGCCAAGGCCAAGATAGCGCGGCGCCTGATCATAAGCAGGGATCGCGCCAACCGTGATCAGAACCGCATCCGCACCACGCCCGCCTAACGCCTTGTAAGCGGCTTTCCAGGGCTGGTCCAAACTGGCCAACACGCCGTGGGTTGCGCCGAATTCCTTGGCGATCTCAAGCTTTTCTTCGGTCATATCCACGGCCACGATCCGCCGCGCGCCTGCAATCCGCGCGCCTTGAACGGCGTTCAGGCCAACGCCGCCCGCACCAATGACCACAACGTCTTGACCAGGCCGTAGACCAGCGGCATTGACCGCAGCACCGACTCCGGTGATCACGCCGCATGAAAGCAGGCTGGCCAGATCCTTGGGCAGGGTTTCTGGAATTTTGACGATCTGGCGGTGGCTCACCACAACTTTTTCAGCAAAGGCTCCGCACGCCATGGCCTGTTCGAGTGGACCTCCATCACCGGTCTTCAACGGACCTTTGACCGTATCGTATGGTGTTTCGCAGATTGTTGGTTTTCCGCCCGCACAGCTGGGGCACGTTCCACAGGCACGGATCAGTGTTACAACCACAGGGTCGCCAACTTTGAACCCCCCTGCAGCATCGCCAACAGCGCTGATCACGCCTGCGGCCTCGTGACCGTATACTGCGGGCAGGAATCCGCCCCACGCGCCTTCGGCGTAGGATATATCCGAATGGCAGATGGCCACGGCGTCCAGTGTTACCTCGACCTCGCCCGTGCCGGGGGCTGCGAGTTGAACCTCTTCGATCACCAAAGGTTCGCCAAATGCCCGGCAGACTGCGGCTTTGATTGTTTGCATGTTTTCTCTCTCTCCCGTTGCGTTCACGGTGGCCCGGGAAACGGCAACTCGCAAGGCAGAAACCGCCATTTGCATGTCGTTGTTACGCCACGACAGGGCTGGATCTGCGGAACAAAAGGAAGCCCGCCAGCATGAGCGCAAGTGCCAGCAGGAAGGGAGCGCCGGGCAGGTAGAGCGGCGTGTCGGGCCGAATGAACTGCGCAAAAATCGATGTCATCAGCAAAGGTGAGATCACCATCGACAACGCGTGTAGTGCGGTCAGAACGCCTTGCAATTCGCCTTGCTGCGAATCTGGCGTGGCCTTGGACATCATGGCCTGAAGAGCAGGTGTGATGACCGCCCCGATGGCCGTTATTGGAATGAGAAGCAGCGCGATGAGGCCGTTGGTGAGGAAGGCCAGAAATGCGAAGCTGATGATCTCAAAACCCATTCCATAGATGATTGTACCCCTCTCGCCCAGAAACCGGATAGCAGGTCGGATCAAACCACCCTGCACAATGGCCATGCCTATACCGTAGACACCCAGGGATAGGCCAATCATCTGTGGGGACCATCCGAATCGCTCGGTCGTGAAATAAGACCAGATAGCGGGGTAGACGTAGATGGACACTGAATACAGGAAATACACCCAAAGCAGCGGCCGGATACCGGGCAAAGATGCGATGGCGTTCAGCGAATTGAGAGGATTTGCGCGTTTCAGGCTAAAGGCGCGGCGGTTCTTGTCGGTCACGGTCTCGGGCATCACGAAATAGCCGATGCAAAAGGTCAGTGCGGCCAACCCGGCGGCAGCCCAGAACGGTGCGCGCGTGCCATATTCACTGAGCAATCCACCGATGACAGGACCAAGGACGAAGCCCATGCCAAAGGCGGCGCCCAGCAGGCCAAAGTTTGCAACCTTATCCTTGGGCTCGGACACATCCGCCATAAACGCCGCAGCGGTGGCGTGGGTGGCTGCGGTTATGCCGCCGACGATCCGGCCGATCAGCAACAACCAAATGCTGCCCGCAACAGCCATGACAACATAATCCAGCGCCATTACAAATAGGGACACCAACAGGACGGTTCTGCGTCCGTACGCGTCTGACAGGTTTCCAAGTATGGGCCCAAAGATAAACTGCATCGCGGCGAAGGCGGTGCTTAGGACACCGCCCCAGATCGCTGCATTGGCAAGCGAGCCGCCCTGAACCTCGACGATCAGCTCCGGCATGATCGGCATCACCAGACCGATGCCCATGGCGTCGATCATGACGATGCAGAGGATAAAGAAAAACGGCAGACGCATAGGACCCGGCAAGTGATCAGTTCAACGCACCCTAAGCACAGATGGTAACCGAGAAAAGCGAGAGTTGATTGCGGGTCGAACTGCCGTTGCGACAGGTCAGGGCAGTTTGTCTGCCAGTTCTGACAGGATTTGCGCAAGCTCGCGCGGATGCGAGAAGAACGGGGAATGCGAACTGTCGATGGTGCGGCGCATATCTTCGGGGATAAGGGCGCTCATCTCGGCCTGGTATTCGGTTGGTACCGTGTGATCGTCCGTGGTGCGGATATACGCCTTGGGCACATTGTCGAAATTCGCACCCGTTGGAAGGGGCGTTTCTTGTGGTCGAATGGCCTGGGGGCACAGGCGCGCGTAGGCATAAGGCAGGATGTTGTCGGGGCAGTCATGGTAGAATAGCTGGGGAATAGCCTCGGCAGACACAGTGTATGACAGCCCATCCGGGGATTTCTCAACCGCGTGTGCAATAGTCTGCCTTGGGCCAAGCCTGCGCATCTCGGCCATGGAAAGACCGTCTTTGGGCACATAGGCGCACAGATAGATCAGCGCGCGCATTGCATCAGGTTGCGCCTCGGCGGCGGCGCTGATCGGGTAGCCGCCCCAAGAATGGCCAACGATGATTGTATCTGATGTGCTGGCATGCAGCACGGCGTCGCGGCAACTGTCCAGCGTGACCTCGGCTACGGGCGTGGGGTCAGCACCATGGCTGGGCATGTCGATTGCTTTGGCAGAATGCCCCAGAGCTTCAAGCGCGGGGATCAGGTCGCGCCAGCACCATGCGCCGTGGCAAGAGCCGTGGACCAACAGGAAAGACGCCATTGCCGTTCTCCTTCAGATATGTCCGATTTCGTTCAGAAAACCAGTCAGGATTTCTGCATATTCCGCTGGTTTTTCAACGCAGGGCAAATGCCCGGCCCGGCGCATCAGCTGGAACCGGGACCCCGGGATCAGATCGACGGTCTCTCGCACTAGATCGGGGGGTGTTGATCCGTCTTCGCTGCCTGCAATGCCCAAGGTCGGGAGGCGCAGCCCACTCGTTGGGGTATAGAAATCGGTGCCAACAATGGCCGAGCAGCAGCCCAGATACCCTTCAGCCGGCTGGCCCACCATCATGTCGCGCCAAGGCAGGTGGTTTTGTGCGGCGCGGAAATCACGCGAAAACCAACGCTCCATCGTTGCGTCGGCCAATGCTTCGATCCCGCCTTTGCGCACGGCCTCAATCCGATCCTGCCAGACCGAAGGAGTGGCGATTTTGGCCGCCGTGTTCGAAAGAACCAGACCACGGATCTGGTCCATGCGTTTCACGGCAAGACCCTGAGCAATCATCCCACCGATGGACAGGCCCACGAAAACACAGTCGCGGACTTGCAGGTGATCCAACAACGCCTCTGCATCGCGTATCAATGCGCCCATCGAATACGGCGCGGGCGGCACCGATGATTGCCCGTGACCACGTTTGTCGTATCGGATGATGCGCAGCCCTTGTGGCAAAAGCGGCAACACCGCGTCCCACAAGTGCAGGTTGGTACCCAAAGAATTGGCAAAGACCAAGGGCGCACCGTCTGTTGGGCCGTCGATGCGGTAATTCAGTTTCACGTCGCCCAGATCAACGATCTTCATGACTGGCTTCCTTGTCGCCATGACCTTTTGGGGTGCAACATGCACATCTAGTGCAGCCCTGTCAGGTCAGGAATTCCAACGCCCTGGAAAATACTGCCGGATCGACATTGCCGCCAGATGCAACAACGATCACGTCATCGCCTTCGATCTGGTCGCCCCGGAACAGGGCCGAGGCCAGGGCCACCGCGCCGCCGGGTTCCAGTACGATCTTGAGACGCAGGAAGGCAAGCGCCATGGCGCGCAAGGCTTCTTCTTCGGTGACAGACAAGCCTGGACCGCACAGGCGGTTGAGAATCGGAAACGTGATGTTTCCGGGTTGCGGTGTCAGAATGGCGTCGCAGATGTTGCCTGAAGCTGCGTTGTTGTTTCCAATCTGCCCTGAGGCCAGCGAGCGTTTGACGTCATCGAACCCCTCTGGCTCACAAGGGCGCGCGCGCAGGTTCGGCGCATGTTTTTCCAGGGCCAGAGCGATGCCCGAGGTCAGGCCGCCCCCGCCGCAACAGACCAGCACGTCTGCCTGAGTGACGCCCAGATCCGCTGCCTGACCGGCGATTTCAAGGCCGGTGGTGCCTTGGCCTGCAATAACCAGAGGTTCGTCAAAAGGTCGGATCAGGGTCAGTCCGCGCTCCGCCGCGATGGCTTCGCCAATTTCTTCGCGCTTTTCATTCGCACGGTCATACAGAACAACTTCGGCCCCAAGCGCGCGGGTGTTTTCGATCTTCAACTGAGGGGCGTCCGACGGCATAACGATAACCGAAGAAATGCCGTGCTTTGATGCCGCCATTGCAACGCTTTGTGCGTGGTTGCCCGAGGAATACGCAATCACACCGCGCTGACGTTCGGCTTCTTCCAGTGCCGAAATCGCGGACCAGGCCCCGCGAAACTTGAAGCTGCCGGTATGTTGCAGACATTCCGGTTTGACCAAAATCCGACGTCCGGCGAGATTGTCGAGAAATGGAGAAGACAAGATCGGTGTCTTTCGGATGTGTCCGTTCAGCCGTTCTGCTGCGGCTTCGATCATCTCGATTGTGCTCATGCGGCGTTCTTCAATACCTTTTGTATGAGATCCAAAGATTGGGGTTCGTTCAGAAACGGAACATGCCCACGATCGGGAACTTCGGTTGAGATCAAGCCCGGATGGCGGTCGTGCATTTCAGCTACCGTTTCGGTGCTCAGAACGTCCGAGTTCGCCCCTCGGATAACGCCCGTCGGAATGTCGCGCAGGGCTTCAAAGAACATCCAAAGATCAGGTGTCGCCCCGCTTGCGGCCTGTTCGATCAGTGCCTTTCGCAGTGCCGGATCGTAGCGTAGCGCCAACCCATCCTCGTGTTTTTCGTACTGAATTTCGGCCTGCATCCGCCAGGTTTCCAGGGAAACGCCGGGGAATTGAGGCTCCATTACCTGTTTCAGTGTCAAAGCGGCCTCATCATAGGTTTGCGCAGTCGGTTGCGTGCCCACATAGGCCATGATCTTGGCAATACCGGATGTTTCGATGACAGGTCCAACATCGTTCAGGATCACCCCGGCCAGCCGCTCGGGATGGCTTGCGGCCAGGGCCATGGCGATCAGACCACCCCGCGAGGTGCCCAGAACGAATGTCTTCTCGATCCCCAGTACATCCAGCAGTTCGATCGCGTCATGCGATTCACGAAGGATGTTGTAGTTCATGAAATCGGGATCATAGTCCGACCGGCCACGCCCTCTGTAATCCGTCGCAATCATGCGCAGGTCAGCGGCATGAGGGGCAAAAAACGAAAAGTCGCGGCTGTTTCGGGTCAGCCCGGCCAGACACAAAAGCGGCGTGCCCGTGCCCGTTTCCTCAAAGTAGATGCGCTTGCCGTCCGTGGTTGTGAAGTTTGACATCAAAGCCCTGCGAGTTTTGGGATTGTGGTTAAATCGGACAGCACATGGGCTGGTGTCCAGGGCAGGCGGTCCATCGGTTCACCGATCCGGTTGACCCACGCAGTGACGAAACCGTACCCGCTGGCACCTGCCGCATCCCAACCGTTTGAGCTGACGAACAGAACCTCGTCACGGGCGCAGTCAAACCGTTTCTGGACCAGATCATACACGCGGGCATGGGGTTTGAAGACACCTACACTCTCAACCGACAGAACATCGTCCAGCACATCGCCGATTCCCGCAGACTGCACAGCGCCGTCCAGCATGGGGGGCGAACCGTTGGACAGGATCGCCGTTTGCAACCCGCCTTCTTTGAGCGCTTTCAACATGTCGGGAACTTCGGGGTAGGCTTGCAACTCCCAATAAAGATCAAGCAGACGTTGGCGTAGTTTCTGGTCGCCTTGCAGTCCAGCGGCGTCCAGCGCCCAATCCAGCCCGTCCTGAGTGACATCCCAAAAATCGGTATGGGCATCCGCCACTGCGCGCAGCCAGGTGTATTGCAATTGCTTCAGGCGCCAATGCCCCGCGACTGTTGGCCATTTGTCCTTGAGGGCTTCAAATCCCGGTTCGTCGGCAGCCTGGCGGGCAGCGGCTGCAACGTCAAAAAGTGTTCCGTAAGCATCGAAGACACAGGTGGTGATCGGCATGTGATCCTCCTCTGATCGCGCGGAGTTTGGCACAACAACGAGGGGGGTGAAAGAGCCAAGGGTTTACAACATTGTGTCAGGCTCTAGGGTTGGCCGCTCAATCCTGTAAAACGGCCGGAGGCCACGATGACCGAAATCAAACAAGGCGACACGGTTCGCATCCACTACACCGGGACGCTGCTGGACGGCCAAACCTTTGACAGCTCAGAGGGGCGCGATCCTTTGGAGTTTGTGGTCGGGTCTGGCCAGATTATTCCTGGCTTAGACAGTGCTATGCCCGGCCTGTCCGTGGGGGACAAAAAGCGGGTCGAGATTGCCTGTGTGGATGCCTATGGCCCCATTAATCCGGCGATGCGTCAGGAAATTCCTCGCGAAGGCATTCCCGATGACATCCCGCTTGAGCCTGGAACGCAATTGCAAATGCAGTCACCGGATGGTCAAGCCGTACCAGTCACTGTGGTCGGTGCGAATGAAGCGACTGTAACTCTGGACGCCAATCACCCGTTGGCTGGTCAGGATTTGATTTTTGATATCGAGGTCATGTCGATCAACTGACGCACGGTTCGGGCCGGTATGCCGGCTCGGCCCTTACCCGATCAGTGCTTCAAGTGCTGTGCGCACCTGCGGTTGTGTGAAAAATATGAACGCGACCAAAAGACATGTCAGCGTCAGCAGCAGAACTCTGGCACGTTGGCTGAGAAAACCGGTTTTCTTCCGGGTTTGCGTCGCACGTGCGTTATTCGCAATGATTTGATCTAGCTTGCTCATATCGAATTCCTGCCGCCCAAAGATGGTGAAATCTTGGCAGCGGCAGGGAAAGATATGGTCACATGGATTCGGGCTGAGGCATCCCAAGAACGTGGAAACCACCATCGACGCGGATGATTTCACCCGACGTGCAAGCGCCCGCATCAGATGTGAGGTAAACCGCAGTTCCGCCCACGGCCTCCAACGTCGCATTAGAACGCATTGGAGCGTTCTGGTCGCAAAATTTGTAGGTCTTGCGCGCACCGCCGATGGCTGCTCCGGCAAGAGTTCTCATTGGTCCCGGAGAAATAGCGTTCACACGGATCCCGTCAGGGCCAAGGTCGTTGGCCAGATAGCGCGTTGCCGATTCCAGAGCCGCCTTGGCAACCCCCATGACGTTGTAATTAGGTACAACGCGGTTTGATCCTTGATAGGTCAGGGTCAGCAGCGAGCCGCCATTGTCCTTCATCATCGGATAGGCGCGGCGCGCCACTTCGATGAAAGAATATGCCGAGACGTCCATTGAATGTTTAAAATTCGCCCGTGTGGTATTCAGAAACCGGCCGGTCAGCTCGGACTTGTCCGAATATGCGATGGCATGGACAACGAAATCGATGGTGGGCCAGCGCTGGGCCAGCTCGCCGAATGCACGATCCAGCGAATCGTCATCGGTAACATCTGCGTCGACCATGAAGTCGCTGCCAAGGCTTTGGGCCAAAGGCTCGAGCCGTTTACCGAATGCCTCGCCCTGGTAGGTGAATGCCAGTTCTGCGCCCGCCTCGTGCATGGCCTTGGCAATGCCCCACGCGATTGAGCGGTCATTGGCCACGCCCATGATCAGGCCGCGTTTACCCTTAAGAAGATCCGACATCACTTTCACCCGTTATACTTTGACAGAATCATGGACCCGTTGGTGCCGCCAAAGCCGAAGCTGTTGGTCATGACACTGTCCAGTCCTGCGTTTTCAACCACTTCGGTCGCAATTTCACCGGGCTGGATGCCCTCGGCAAGCGTGTCGACATTGATCGACGGCGTAATGAAATCATGATCCAACATCAGCAGGCAGAAGATCGCTTCGAGCGCGCCCGCCGCCCCTTGCGCGTGGCCAGTCATCGACTTTGTTGACGAAATAGGTGGCACGCTACCTTCGCCAAAGATGCGGCGCACGGCTTCAACCTCACCCACGTCGCCGACAGGGGTCGAGGTGCCGTGGGCATTGATGTAGTCCACTTTGCGGCCTTCGGGCAGAGTGCCAAGCGCCAGACGCATTGCACGCTCACCGCCTTCACCGGACGGGGCCACCATGTCATGGCCGTCCGAAGTTGCCGCGTATCCGGTGACCTCGGCGTAGATCTTTGCGCCACGCGCCAGCGCGTGCTCTAGATCCTCCAGCACGACGATGCCGCCGCCGCCTGAAATCACAAACCCATCGCGGTTTTCATCAAACGCGCGCGAGGCTTTGTCCGGAGTGTCGTTGTATTTCGAGGACATCGCGCCCATCGCGTCAAACAGGCACGAGAGTGTCCAGTCCAGTTCTTCGCCGCCGCCAGCAAACATCACGTCCTGCTTGCCCAACATGATCTGTTCCGCCGCATTGCCGATGCAATGCAGAGACGTCGAGCAGGCCGAAGTGATCGAATAGTTGATGCCCTTGATCTTGAACGCCGTAGCCAGGTTTGCCGAAATCGTCGAGCACATGCATTTCGGCACTGCAAACGGCCCAATCCGCTTGGTTGCACCAGTTTTCAGAACGGTTTGATGTGCCGTCAGCATCGCACTGGTCGACGGGCCGCCCGAACCAGCGACCAGACCGGTGCGTGGGTTCACAACCTGTTCTTCGGTCAGGCCAGCGTCTGCAATCGCCTGGCTCATGGCGATGTGGGCATAAGCGGCGCCCGGGCCCATAAAGCGCAAAGTACGCTTGTCCACATGCTGGGTCACGTCGATCTTGAGCGTTCCGGCAATCTGGCTGCGAAAACCATGTTCGACCATCTGCTCGTTGGCCTCGATCCCGGATTTGCCTGCTTTGAGCGAGGCCAGAACCTCTTCGGCATTGTTCCCGATGGAGGAGACGACCCCCAGACCGGTGACGACGACGCGACGCATAAGCGTACTCCTGTATTTCGTTTTCAGTGACGTGTCCGATAGCTGGGGTTAGCTTTCCGACAGTGCAACCTTCATATCTTTTACCTGATAAATTACTTCGCCGTCGGCTTCGACCCGGCCATCCGCCACACCCATGGTCAGGCGGCGGGTTTGAACGGCTTTGGTGAAGTCGACATAATATGTCAGCATCTTGCGATCCGGGCGGACCATTCCGGTCAGTTTGACTTCGCCCACGCCCAGCGCATAGCCGCGTCCCTGCCAGCCGCGCCAGCCCAGATTGAAGCCGGTCAACTGCCAAAGGCCGTCAAGGCCTAAACAACCGGGCATGATCGGGTTGCCCGGGAAATGGCAGTCAAAGAACCAAAGGTCAGGCGTGATGTCGAACTCGGCCACAACATGGCCTTTCCCATGCGCACCGCCATCGCCTGAGATATCGGTGATCCGGTCCATCATCAGCATCGGCGGGGCAGGCAACTGCGCGTTGCCGGGACCGAATAATTCGCCGCGGGCGCATTTGAGCAGATCATCTTTGTCAAAACTGCTAGGGAACTGGGCCATTCTGCCGCCTTTCCTGCCGGGGGTCTGTCTTTACATCTGGCCTCGTCTATCACCCGTTTGCAAGGTCCTGCAAGAGTGGTGGCCCACATCATGTTGTGTACGCACCTAACTTTGCGAATGAATTTCATTTGAAATTGCCAACTATGCGCCCCTATATATAAACCAGCAACAATGGGTATCGGATCGATGACACCTCAGAGCCATGAAATAGCGACGGGTTGGCTGGTAAACGCCGGCTTGCGACCTACGCGTCAGCGTGTGGCGCTGGCTGAGCTTCTTGTGGGCGACGGCCGCCATCGCCATGTCACCGCAGAAAGCCTGTTTGAGTCTGCCAAGGCAAACGGGGACGCTGTGTCTTTGGCTACGGTTTACAACACCCTTCGCGCCTTTTGTGACGCGGGTGTTCTGCAGGAAATCACAGTGGACGGTTCAAAAAGCTATTTCGACACCAATACCCACGATCACCCCCATTTTTATTGGGAAGACGAAGCGCGCCTGAGTGATGCTCCGTCGGATCAGCTTGTGATTCAGCGCTTACCTGAAGCGCCCGAGGGCGTTGAGATTGCGTCGGTCGACGTTGTTATCCGGCTGCGCAAGAAATAGGGCGTCAAACCTGTTTCAATCCTTCCTTTAAAACGCGTTCGGCCTGATTAACTGTTGGGTCAGCCGGGCCTGTGCCGTGTCGTGCCATAACCACGGATTCGGCGGCGTCCGGGTCGGTGATCGGAACGCCGACCAATCGCCGGTTGTCATAACTTACAGGGCTGGGCGGGCTGGCGTAACTGATTCCGATTCCCTCGCCATGCGCGGCAAGACTGCGTTGAATTTCCAGCGACGCTGCCCGGTGCGCGACTGTAGGGCGCAGACCCATGCGGCGAAACAGACCCAGGATGTGCTGCGCCGAAAGCCCTTCGGTCGACAGGATCAGAGGGTGCGCTGCGATGTCGGTCAGGGCAACGCCATCCGTTGACGCAAGCGGATGATCTGGCGGCATCAACGCCTTTGGCCTGCTGTCAAACAACTTTGTTCGGGTAAACCCGGCGTCCATGGTCAAATCGTAGGTGATCGCAATGTCGATCTGGCCGTCGATCAAGCCGTTAAGAAGCCCTTCGAAAGACGCGGCGACATAGGAAATCGCGACATTTGGGAAAGCGACGCGCAAATGATGCAGGGCAGGGGCCAATAGGAACGGGGCGAGGTCTGTGAAGCAGCCCAATGTGAATTGCGTCATTCCCGGCTTGGGTGATTCTGAGGTTTCGATTCGCGCAGCGGCGTTCAGCAAAGCCTCGGCCTGTTCAATAAACCTCCGACCCTGAGGGGTCAGGGCCATGGCCGCACCCCGGCGGCGAATGAACAGTGGGTGCCCAAGATGTTCTTCAACCCGTGTCAGCGCGGTGGACAGGGCCGGTTGCGATACATTCAAATACTGCGCTGCTGCGGACAAGCTCCCATGGCGTCCAACCGCGCAGACATATTCGTATTGGCGAAGGGAAATATATAACATGAAGTTATTTATAGCTTCGAAAGATATGATTTGAACAGAATACATATTCAAAGCAAAACGGGGCAAAGCCAAAGGAGACCCGGATGCCACACCCACTCGTATCACAAGCGATGATCGACACTTATCAGCAAGATGGTGTTGTTCTTATCAAGGGACTGTTCGCGGATCACGTGGAACAGCTACGCGAGGGCGTGGCAGCAAATATGGCTGAGCCCGGCCCCTTTGCCTCGGAAAACAAAAAGTCGGGCGAAACCGGGCGGTTTTTCGACGACTATTGCAACTGGACCCGAATTCCTCAGTTCCGCGAGGTTATCGAAAACTCACCGGCTGCCGAGGTGGCCGCCGATCTGATGCAATCGCAAAGTGTTCAGATGTTCCACGATCACGTGCTGGTCAAAGAGCCGGGCACATCGATGGCCACCCCCTGGCATCAGGACGGGCCGTATTACTTCGTGGAGGGACAGCAAACCATCAGCTTCTGGTCTCCGCTGGATCCAGTCCGCCAGGCAACGCTGCGCTGTGTCGCCGGATCGCATCGGTGGGAGAAAGAGGTTCTGCCGACCCGTTGGGTGTCAGAGGAAGGCTTCTTCCCGGATGAAGGTCAGTACATTCAAGTTCCGGACCCGGATGCCGAAGGGATGCGGGTTGTTGAGTTCGAAATGGAGCCGGGTGACGCCGTGGCGTTCAACTATCGCACTTTGCATGGAGCACGAGGCAACCAGTCGGACAGCCGTCGCCGCGCGTTCTCGCTGCGCCTGGTTGGGGATGATGCACGCTATGTTGAACGCCCGGGCCGCACCTCGCCCCCGTTTCCCGGTCACGACATGACACCGGGTCAGCGCCTGCGCGAGGACTGGTTTCCTATGCTGTTGCAGCGCTGAGGCGACTCAGAACCACTGACCTGATTCGATCAGACCCAGATCTAGCAACTGGCGGGACTGCCATTTAAACGGCACTGAGTTCCGCCAGCGAAAGCTGGGGATGTCAAAAGTAGACCCTGCATTTGCCTTCAGGGCTTTTGCCGCCCGAAATGAGCATACGGCCGCAGTCATGTTGTGATGCCATGGACAGGAATAGGTGTTGTATTCCGGTTCATTGAATGTGTGGTCGGGCTGCAAGACCAGCCCTTTTTCCGATTTGAACAGGGCGATGCGGTCAATGCGGCGGCGTTCGTATGGAACGTGTTCTTCAAACCGCCAGCGTAAACCACCCGAAATATCCAACTGCCGATCTAAAGGCTGACCGCTTGGGTCGTGGCGGGTATGAGCATAGTAGCCCGTGCTGTCGAAGAGGGCGTGATCGGGCGCGACTCCGTTGGGGTTGGTGCTTAGATCATCGGCATAAAGGTCAATGACATAGCTGAGCATGGCATTGCGCCTTTCTTCGCTGTGAAAGGCCAGCATTTCACCAACGCTGCGCGTTTCGCAGAAAGGAAAGAACAGGTATTCGGCGTTGTAACAGTAATACATCCAAACGCCCGGCGCGGCCTGGATAATCCTGTTTATGGTGTCAAACACCATGGTTCGGGGCGTGCATTTCAGTGTGATCCGATGCACGTGATCGGCCAGTTCCGGGTCGAGAGCGAGGTCCTGAGGCATGAACACAAGCACCGACTTGAACCCCAACTGCAGGTGATGCCGCACGGTGCTGTCCAGCTCGACCTCGTCTTCGGCAAAAATCAATGCGATGGGCCCTTTGGCCAATGCAGTCTGACCCGATTTCAGAAAATGGTCCGGGGATTCGTACTTCATCGCGTGTTTTCGGTTTTGCCTTGCTGGAAAGTCCCGCCAAATTCGGGTAATTGCGCCCGCATTGCAAGCGGCGTTCGAAGCATATAGATGACGCCGGTCCCGCGAATGCAAAGGCCCGATCCATGTCCGAACCGAAGAAGCTGTTTATCAAGACCTATGGCTGTCAGATGAATGTCTATGACAGCGAGCGCATGTCCGAGGCACTGGGCGGGCAGGGCTATGTCGAAACCAAGACACCTGATGATGCGGATATGATCCTGCTGAACACCTGTCATATTCGCGAAAAGGCCGCGGAAAAGGTGTATTCTGAACTGGGCCGGTTCAAGGGTCTGAAGGCCGAGAAACCGGATCTGAAAATCGGAGTTGCAGGCTGTGTCGCTCAGGCTGAAGGCGAAGAGATCATGCGCCGCCAGCCTCTGGTCGACTTGGTTGTTGGCCCGCAAAGCTATCATCGCTTACCCGAGATGGAAGCCAAGACCCGCGCTGGTGAAAAGGCGCTGGATACGGATTTTCCTGAAGAGGACAAGTTCGAGAAGCTAAAAAACCGCCCCAAGGCCAAGCGTGGCCCGACGGCGTTTCTGACTGTTCAGGAAGGCTGTGACAAGTTCTGCGCCTTCTGCGTTGTGCCCTATACTCGTGGTGCCGAAGTCAGCCGCCCGGCCGACCGCATTATTCGTGAAGCGCATGATCTGGTCGAACGCGGGGTGCGCGAGATCACTTTGCTGGGGCAGAATGTGAATGCCTATCATGGCGCGGGCCCTAACGGGGACACGACTCTGGCAGGTCTGATCTGGGAGCTGAACAAGGTCGACGGTCTGGAGCGGATTCGCTTTACCACGTCGCACCCCAATGACATGGCCGATGACCTGATCGAGGCGCATGGCACTTGCGACAAGCTGATGCCTTATCTTCACCTGCCGGTGCAGTCGGGTTCGGACCGCATTCTCAAACGGATGAACCGCAGCCATACAGCCGAAAGCTATCTGCGCCTGATCGAAAAAATCCGCGCGGCGCGCCCGGATATTGTGATGTCTGGCGATTTCATTGTCGGGTTCCCCGAGGAAACCGAAGAGGATTTCCAGGCAACGATGGATTTGGTCGAAGAGGTCAAATACGGCTACGCGTATTCCTTCAAATACTCCACCCGCCCCGGAACGCCCGCAGCCGAGAGGGCACAGGTTGACCCTGCGGCGGCGGATGAACGGTTACAAAGACTTCAGGCTCTGATCACCCAGCATCAGCGGGAAATACAGGATAGCATGGTGGGCCGAACCGTGCGTGTTCTGTTCGAAAAGCCGGGACGCTTGACGGGTCAAATGGTCGGAAAGTCTGAGTATCTTCATTCGGTCCACGTCAAAGGCCCCGAGATCGAGACTGGAGATTTGAAAGAGGTTCGGATCACCGAGTCGGGCGCCAACTCGCTGGCCGGAGAGCTGCTGTAGATCGGCAAGTATCCACCGGTCAGCCACCATAGTTGGTGTTTGTTTCCAAAATTTACCCTTGATTTATTGCTTGGAACTATGTTCGGAGAAGAGCCAAGTTTTTCCGGGCGTGAAGTTATGCGTTAAAAGACGGTTTTTGGCCGGTGTTGCGACCGGAGTGATGGAGGCACGAGTGACGACCCTTAAGAACTTCAGGATTTCAATACTTGGCAGAACACTTCCCGCAGCGTCACTTGCTACTCTTCTGGCTAGTACAACAATTGCAGGTGATCTGAAGGGCACAGTGAACGAGCCTGAAGTGATCAGCCCGACTAGTTTCGGCAGCGATGTCAGCGCCTTTTATCTGGGATTGGCCGGCGGTTATGGCTCGGGGGGCGATGATCGCTTCGGTCTAAGAACACCCGCCGGGTTGTTCGATGTCGGCGAACAGGATCTGTCTGGTTCTTACGGTGAGATTCGTGGCGGCTGGCGTGGTATCTTGCCTGCCAGAGGTGGCCGTGACTACGTTTATGGTTTGGAAATCGGGTACCAGTTCGGATCCTTTGATGACAGCGTTGGCACCCAGATTGGCGGCGTCGATGTTCAAGGTGGCACCGAGGTGTCCGATGTACTGGCGATCCGGTTTAAAAATGGTCTGACCAACCGCAGCGGCCGAATCCTGTATTTCGTTAGTGTCGGCTATTTGTGGGGTGATATTGAAACGACCAACAGCATCACATCTGGCGGTTCGACGCAGAATTTCGCGGTTACTGATCGGCGGAACGGATACTCTGCCAGCATTGGGGCTGAACATAAACTTACCGACAATTGGTCGATTACCGGTGAATATGAATACGTCCAGTTCGACTCGAAGACCGTCCAGTTCAGTTCAGGTTTTTCTACAAAGTCGACGCCAAAATACGGCGGTCTCAGATTTGGGCTGAACTATACGTTCTGATGCCAACTGGAACGGCATTTTTCGGCTGTTTTGTCATCCCCGCACTAAATTTTGAATCTGTGGCTTGCGCCCACCGAGTTTTGTTGTCTACGCTCAGGGTGAACAGCCAAGACAGGAGAACGGATTGGCCATCGGTGCCCTGACCCCACCGCAAGATGAAATGCCCCAGCGTGAGGCGTTTGTAGAATTTCCCGACAACCGATTGTTGATTGACCTATGCGGCGAGTACGACCGCAATCTGACCGATATAGAAAGCAAGCTTTCGGTCCAGATTGTACGCCGTGGCAACCAGCTGGTTGTCATGGGCGACGAAGATGCTCAGAAACAAGCCGTAGAAGTGCTGCAATCGCTTTATACCCGCCTGGAAGGGGGGCGCGAGGTCGAAGCCGCAGATGTGGATCGCGAGTTGCGAATGGGTGCTTCGGAACAAGGTACGGGCACGCGCGACGGCGATCAGCTTGAGATGTTCAAGGGTGGCTCGGTCGAGATCAAGACCCGCAAGAAACTGGTCGAACCGCGTACAGATGCTCAGAAAGCCTATGTTCAGTCGTTGTTTCAGAACGAATTGGCCTTTGGCATTGGCCCTGCGGGAACAGGTAAAACCTATCTGGCGGTTGCCGTTGGTGTTTCGATGTTTATTGGCGGCCATGTGGATCGAATCATCCTGAGCCGCCCGGCGGTCGAGGCGGGTGAAAAGCTGGGCTATTTGCCTGGTGACATGAAGGACAAGGTCGATCCGTATATGCAGCCGCTTTATGACGCGCTGAACGATTTTCTGCCGGGTAAGCAACTGGCCAAGCTGATCGAGGAAAAACGAATCGAAATCGCCCCGCTGGCATTTATGCGCGGTCGAACTCTGGCTAATGCCTTCGTTGTTCTGGACGAAGCCCAGAACGCGACGACCATGCAGATGAAGATGTTCCTGACCCGTCTGGGTGAAGGCAGCCGAATGGTCATCACCGGCGACAGGTCTCAGGTGGACCTGCCGCGCGGGGTGCAATCCGGCCTGGCGGATGCTGAAAGGTTATTGAAAACGATACCAAATATCAGCTTCAACTATTTCACGTCAAAAGACGTCGTTCGTCACCCGCTTGTCGCCGCCATCATCGAGGCGTATGAGGCCGATGCGGGCCGCGATACCAGTTAAGTGCAAGGCCCTATGCAAGGGCTGATGTGCGGTAAGATGAACCTGGAACTCACTGTCGAAGACAATCGGTGGCAAGGTCTCGAGGCCTTGTCGCAAAAGGCGATTTCTGCTGTTTTGGCGTTTGTCGAACTGGATTCTGAGGTTTGTGAAGTCAGCGTTTTGGGCTGCGATGACGCACGGATTGCAGACCTGAATACAGAGTTTCGCGGCAAGCCAAGTGCCACCAATGTTCTGAGTTGGCCAGCCGAGGATCTGGCCCCGGAAGAACCAGGGCAGGTGCCGGTTTCGCCAGAGCCGGACTTTACAGGTGAAATCCCCTTAGGTGATATCGCGATTTCTTTCGACACCTGCGCACGTGAGGCAACTGACGCGGGTAAAGCCATGGACGATCACGTGATCCATTTGCTTGTTCACGGAACGTTGCATTTGCTCGGGTATGATCACATTCGTGATCCCGATGCCACCCTGATGGAAAGGATTGAGGTCGAGATACTTGGCAAATTAGGTATCGATGACCCATATAAGGTATGAAGGGGTCAGATGACCCGATCAATTGGAACAGGATAATGGGCGAGACAGACGGCAGTTCTAGGGCGGCGCACAGCGCGCAACCACAGGACAGCAGCAATACGACCGAAGAGAAAAGCGGATTTTTTTCTCGAATTTTTGATGCGTTTTCGGGCGATGAGGCTCAACCGCAGCCGGTGGCGAACGGACAGGATGCAACGGCGTCTCAGTCCCGTGGGATGATTAACCTGCGGCGGATGCGTGTTGAAGACGTCGCTATCCCGACTGCCGAAATCGTATCGGTGCCTTCTACGATCACCAAAGACGAGCTTGCGGATGTATTCCGTGAGAGTGGCCTGTCCAGAATACCGGTTTATGAAGGCACCCTGGATACGCCTTTGGGTTTTGTCCATCTCAAAGACTTTGCGTTGACCCATGGGTTCAACGGCGGGGGCAGTAGCTTCGATCTTGTCTCGATGCTGCGCACGCTGTTGTTTGTACCGCCGTCAATGCCAATCGGAATATTGCTGACTAAGATGCAGACAGAGCGGCGCCACATGGCGTTGGTGATTGATGAATATGGCGGTGTTGATGGCTTGCTGACCATCGAAGACCTGATCGAACAAGTCGTTGGTGAAATCGCTGATGAGCACGACGCTGATGAAGATCAGTTGTGGGTGCAGGAGAAACCCGGCTGTTATGTCGTGCAAGCCCGTGTCCCGCTTGAGGATTTCGAAGCCGAGATTGGCCGCTCGTTGACCAGCCATGAAGACGTGGATGAAGAGGAAATCGATACTTTGGGCGGCTTGGTGTTCATGCTGTCGGGTCGTGTGCCTGCACGAGGAGAAGTTGTGATCCACCCTGAAGGTCCTGAATTTGAAGTCCTCGACGCCGATCCGCGTCGCATAAAAAGGCTTCGCGTCATGCTGCCGGAAATCGCTGCATGACCCCCCTGCGGGGCTTGCCTTTCCCGCTGAGACTACTGGCCGCCGCCATACTGGGCGGAGTCGCAGGGTTTGGTTTTGCGCCTTATGGCTATTGGGCGCTGACGATCCTGTCTCTGGTCCTGATCGTGCCGCTGTTCCTGTCCAGCGAAACCCGCGCGCGGGCTGGTTGGATTGGATGGGTTTTTGCCACCGGTTACTTTGTGCACGCTCTCAGCTGGCTTGTCGAACCGTTTCAGGTGGACGCCGAACGCCACGCCTGGATGGCGCCGTTTGCGCTGGTGTTTATGGCAGGTGGCCTCGCGCTGTTTTGGGCCGTTGCCTTTTGGATGTCTCGCCGCCCGGGCGCGTCTTCTTTTCGCCAATGCCTGCTCTTGATCGTTACCCTGTCCTTGGCTGAGCTGGCCCGAGGCTATGTGCTAACCGGTTTCCCTTGGGCGGGGGTTTCGCAGATTTGGATCGATACCCCGGTGGCGCAAATGTTGTCTTTGTTCGGGCCATTTGGGTTAAACGCCCTAACGTTCGCAGCGACATTCCCAATCGGTTCGGCATCGATGCACCCCAGACCTTTTCGAGGGCTGGTGCAATCAACGGTATTTACATCCGGATTGGCCATTGTCGCGTTGAGCTATGCCGCGATGCGGCCAACAGTTCACGATGGTCCTCATGTCGTGCGGGTTGTACAACCAAATGCACCTCAGAATCAAAAATGGGATCCGGCCTACGCCCCTTTGTTCTTTTCGCGCCAGATTGACTACACAGCTGCCCAGCCGCGACCTGATCTGATCGTATGGCCCGAAACTGCAGTGCCCGCCTGGCTCGGCAGTGCGCAACCGATTTTGGCCACAATAGCGGATGCAGCGCAGGGCACTCCGGTGATCCTGGGTATTCAGCGCGGAGATGGCCCGAGGATTTTCAATTCGATGGTCTACCTGGACGAAAGCGGGAACCAGGCTGGTCTGTACGACAAGCACCATCTCGCGCCTTTCGGAGAGTACGTTCCCTTCGGCGATTTGATGGGGCGATTTGGCATTCACGGATTAGCGTCCACAACGGGCCACGGGTTCAGCGCGGGACCGGGCCCGCAGTTGATGGATCTGGGGCGCTTGGGGCAAGCCTTGCCGTTGATCTGCTACGAGGCCGTGTTCTCGCAGGATGTGAATGGTGCACCGGGGCGGGCGGATTTCCTGTTGCAGATCACCAATGACGCTTGGTTCGGAACCCGATCAGGCCCGTATCAGCACATGGTTCAAGCTCGGATGAGGGCGATTGAGCAGGGCCTGCCGATGATCCGTGCAGCAAATACCGGCATATCGGCTATGATCGACCCTCTGGGCCGTGTCACGGCCTCTTTGCCTTTGGGCGAGGCTGGATATGTCGATGCCATTCTGCCACTGCCGCTACAGCCGACGATCTATTCGCGAACAGGCGACAGTGTCATTTTTTTGACCCTTTTGTTTCTCGGCGCCATTATCCGCTTTAGTGCCCGCTGGCGCGCGAACTATTAGCGATTGACCCCATCTTCGGGTGGGCGTATGCGTCTCTGACCTGTTACAACGGCTTCCTGGCGTGGCAGAGAAACCCTAATGGAGCACATTTATGTCCCGACAGAACTATACATTTACTTCGGAGTCCGTTTCCGAAGGGCACCCAGACAAGGTCTGTGACCGCATTTCGGATGCCGTCCTTGACGCATTTCTGAATGAAGAACCCGAAGCACGCGTGGCTTGCGAAACCTTTGCCACAACCAACCGCGTCGTTATTGGCGGTGAAGTTGGTCTGTCGGATCAAGACAAGCTGCATGACTACATGGGGCGTATCGAAAGGATTGCTCGCGATTGTATCAAAGATATCGGCTACGAGCAGGACAAGTTTCACCACGAAACGGTCGAGGTGACCAACCTGTTGCACGAACAATCCGCTCACATCGCGCAGGGGGTTGATGCGGCTGACAACAAAGATGAAGGGGCAGGCGACCAGGGCATCATGTTCGGCTACGCCACGACAGAAACCCCCGCGCTTATGCCCGCACCGATCCAGTACTCGCACGCTATCCTGCGTCGTCTAGCCGAAGTGCGCAAAAGCGGTGCCGAACCTGCGCTGGGTCCTGATGCCAAGTCGCAATTGTCCGTCACCTATCGTGATGGCAAACCGGTTGGCGTCAGCTCGGTCGTTTTGTCCACGCAGCACTTGGATGAAGCGCTGACATCAGATGACATCCGCGAAATCGTCGAACCCTACATTCGCGAAACTCTGCCCGAAGGCTGGTTGTCTGCTGACACCGAATGGCACGTAAACCCAACGGGCAAATTTGTGATTGGCGGTCCGGATGGCGACGCAGGTCTGACCGGTCGCAAGATCATCGTGGACACCTATGGTGGCGCGGCCCCGCATGGCGGCGGCGCGTTCTCGGGCAAAGACCCGACCAAGGTGGACCGTTCGGCTGCGTATGCCGCGCGTTACCTTGCCAAGAACGTTGTCGCTGCTGGCATGGCAGAGCGTTGCACGATCCAGCTGAGCTATGCGATTGGTGTCTCCAAACCGCTGTCCATCTATGCCGATACGCATGGAACGGGTCACGTTTCAGACGCCGAGATCGAAAAAGCCGTTGGGCAGGTCATGGATCTGACCCCGCGTGGCATTCGTGAGCACCTGCAGATGAACAAGCCGATCTATCAGCGCACCGCTGCTTATGGCCATTTCGGGCGCGAACCCGATGCAGACGGTGGCTTTAGCTGGGAACGTACCGATCTGGTTGACGCACTGAAAGCGGCAGTCTGATCCAAACAGAAAGAAAGCGCGCCTGTAGGGCGCGCTTTTTCTTTGCAGGGGCGGCGCGCACTTGCAACACTAAGGCCGGCGCAGTATGGCCACCGCCATGAGCACCGAGACCCCACAACGCCCGCGCAGAAATTTTTATGGCCGCTTCAAAGGTAAGACCCTGAAGCCCAGCCAAAAGACCTATCTGAACGAAGATCTTGCCGCGCTGTCGCCGGGTTCAGTGGATTGGGAGACGAACCCCGAACGCAAGCCCTTAGACCTGGATGGTCTGTTTGGCGGCAAGCCGGTTTGGCTTGAGGTGGGCTTTGGCGGCGGTGAACATCTGGTGCATCAGGCGCAAAGCAACCCGGATATCGGCATCATCGGGGCAGAGCCTTACATCAACGGCGTTGCGATGCTGCTTGGTAAAATCCGGCAAGCGGGGGTCGAAAATCTTGCCGTGCATCCCGGCGATGCGCGTGATTTGTTCGATGTCCTGCCCGAAGCCAGTATCTCGCGCGCGTTTCTGCTCTATCCGGACCCATGGCCCAAGACCCGTCATCATCGCCGCCGTTTTGTGACGCCCGAACATCTGGAGCCGTTGGCGAAGGTGCTGAAACCCGGGTCGATCTTTCGCGTCGCTACCGACATTCCCGACTATGTGCGCCAGACGCTGGAAGAAGTTCCTCGCGCCGGTTTTGAATGGATGGCGGAACGTCCTGCCGACTGGCGTGAGCCTTGGGACGACTGGATTTCCACCCGCTATGAGCAAAAGGCCCTGCGGGAAGGGCGGGTGCCGCATTATTTGACCTTCCGAAGGACGGAATCCTGATCACCGCCAGATTTCTGCAATCCTGAACGCTATGCTAGAATGTGCGTGACGCCCTTATTTTAGCACAGCCTTTTGTCCGGGATTGCCATGTCTGATATTCGGATCACGAACTGCCACACGCACCTGTTTCACGCGCGCCATGTGCCAGAGGATTACCCCTATCCGGCACTCAAGCCATTCAAAAAGATGCCTTGGCTGATCAAGGCTCTGGCCTTTGGTGCACGCCTGATTGGTCAGCATTCCGCCGCCGAAAAACTGGACAGGCTTTACCGCTTTCAGCAGGAAACGGACGCGGACAGCCAGCGCGATATTCTGGACAACATGCGGCGACACTATCCCAGTGATACCCGTTTTGTTGTGTTGCCAATGGAGATGTCAGCCTTTGGGTTCGGCGCGCCGGAGGTTCCGCTGAGCGCGCAACACAACGAACTGGCAAAGCTGGCTGGCGACCCGGATGTCGGCAGGTCCGTAATACCCTTTGCAACGATTGACCCGCGTGCCGATCCTCAGGCGACGGAACTCTGGCGGGCCATAGATGGTCTGAAGTTTCGGGGCCTGAAGCTCTATCCGCGTCTGGGGTTCGCGCCGGACGATCCGGTTCTTATGCAGCATGTTTACCCGCGACTAGAGGAACTGAACCTGCCGGTCATGTCCCATTGCTCACGCGGCGGCGTTCAGGGGCGCTATCTTTCAGACTATTGGGCCGACCGCTATACCGAGCCCGAGGCGTTTGTTCCCGTAATGCGTGCTCATCCCAAGCTACGGATTTGCCTGGCGCATTTTGGCGGGCAGCGCGACTGGGATGCCTATGTCAATCCGGATCGAAAGAACCCGCTGGACGACGCCTTCTACAGGAACTGGCAGGTGGCAATCCGGCGCATGATCGGCAGTGGAAACTACCCCGGCCTCTGGACGGATATCTCTTACACATTGTTCCAGTTCGAAGATTACGCCCCCTTCTTGCGCATTTTTCTAACCGGCGAGGATGAAGAAGGTGAGCGCCTTAGGTCGCGTGTCCTGTTTGGATCAGATTACTACATGACCCGGCAAGAAGCGCTGTCAGAAAAGGCGGTCTGTTTTCGGTTGCGCAACATCTTGGGTGAGGAGATTTTCCGGCAGATCGCTGAAGAAAACCCGGTGAAATGGCTGGGGGAAGCCTGAGAGGTCGCTTTGCGCTCATTGCCGCTGGACCAACCCGCTCCAATTCGCTAATCCGCCTTGAACTGATAGCGCAAAAGGAGCCCCCATGTCCGGACACGGCACGCCCATCCCGATGACTTCGCATCCCTGCGGCCCGCTGACCGGCACGGTCGAGGTGCCGGGTGACAAGTCGATCTCGCACCGGTCGCTGATCCTTGGGGCGATGGCTGTAGGTGAGACCAGGATCTCGGGCCTACTGGAGGGCGAAGACGTTCTGGATACCGCCAAGGCAATGCGGGCCTTTGGGGCTGAGGTCACGGATCACGGTGGCGGGGAATGGACCGTGCATGGCGTGGGCGTTGGTGGGTTTGCCGAACCGGATCAGGTGATCGATTGCGGCAACTCAGGCACCGGTGTGCGATTGATCATGGGCGCTATGGCAACCTCTCCGATCACGGCGACGTTTACCGGAGATGCAAGCCTGAACAAACGTCCGATGGCGCGGGTGACTGACCCTCTGGCCCTGTTTGGCACGCAATCAGTTGGTCGGTCCGGTGGGCGTTTGCCGATGACCATCGTGGGTGCAGCGGACCCGACCCCTGTGCGGTATGAAGTGCCCGTACCCTCGGCTCAGGTCAAATCAGCCGTCTTGCTGGCGGGATTGAATGCCCCCGGCAAAACCGTTGTGATCGAAAAAGAAGCGACACGCGACCATTCCGAGCGGATGCTGGCCGGGTTCGGCGCTGAGATTACGGTTGAAGATACCGAAGAAGGCCGCGTTATTACCCTGACAGGACGCCCTGAATTGAAGCCGCAGGTCATCGCCGTGCCGCGGGATCCGTCCAGCGCGGCCTTCCCGGTGTGCGCTGCGCTGATCACACCCGGCTCGGATGTGCTGGTGCCCGGCATTGGCCTGAACCCGACCCGCGCTGGCCTGTTCACCACACTGCGTGAGATGGGTGCAGACCTGACTTACGAGAATGAGCGCGAGGAGGGTGGCGAGCCTGTTGCCGATCTGCGTGCAAAATATTCGCCGAACATGAAGGGGATCACCGTGCCGCCGGAACGCGCGGCTTCGATGATCGATGAATATCCTGTGCTGTCCGTGGTTGCGGCCAACGCCACCGGCACCATGATGATGGGCGGTGTGAAAGAGCTGCGCGTCAAGGAAAGCGACCGTATCGACGCCATGGCGCGTGGCCTGCGCGCAAACGGTGTGACGGTAAACGAAGGTGACGATTGGTGGTCGGTTGAAGGGCTGGGTATCGGCAACGTTCCCGGGGCCGGCACCTGCGAGAGCTTTCTGGATCACCGCATTGCCATGTCGTTCATGGTGATGGGCATGGGCGCGCAGAAGCCAGTAAGAGTTGACGATGGCGGCCCGATTGCAACGTCGTTCCCGATTTTTGAACCGTTGATGGCATCGCTGGGTGCTAAGGTCGAACGCTCGTGAGCTTCACAGTCGCGATTGACGGGCCTGCGGCAGCGGGTAAAGGCACGATCTCAAAAGCCGTTGCGACGCATTTTGGGTTTGCCCATCTGGACACAGGTCTGCTCTACCGTGCGGTGGGTCGAAGTGTTTTGAAGGGCGCCGATCCGATCGACGCAGCAAAGGCATTGACCGCCGAGGAGTTGGAGCAAGGCGACCTGCGTACCGCCGATATCGCACAGGCCGCGTCCAAAGTGGCGGTCATCCCCGAGGTTCGTGCCGCGTTGGTGGATTTCCAACGCGCCTTTGCCCGCAGGGCCGGGGGGGCCGTTCTGGACGGACGCGACATCGGGACAGTGATTTGCCCGCATGCAGAGGTGAAACTGTTCGTCACGGCAAGCGCCGAAGTGCGCGCCGAACGCCGGTATCTTGAGCTTAGCGCCAAAGGCGCCAATGTGACACGCGATCAGGTTCTGGCAGATGTCAAAGAGCGCGACGCGCGGGATGCAGAGCGTAGTACAGCGCCGATGAAACCTGCTGAGGATGCGGTTCAGTTGGACACAACCGATCTGAGCATCGAGGCCGCATTGGCAAAAGCGCTTGAGGTCATCAACGCAAAATTGCCCGCGACACGCTAGCGCCGCAGGCAAAGGGTAGGGATTTAAAGCTCGTCCACGGCGACGCTTTTAATGTTTGCCCACTGATCGTCAGCTGTTTTTGCTGTGCCGGCAACGTCCTTAAGAAAGGCCGCTCGGGTTTCAGCGTTAAGGAACAGGTACAGTTTGCCGTCGGCAACCAGATACTGATCGGGATCACCATCGAACTTCTTGCCAACTGACACGCCGAACGAACAGAACCCGCCATGCTGCGGCAAATACGCAGCGGGGTTTGCCTCAAAGGCTTCGCGGTTCGCAGCGGTCGTGAAGTAGTAGGAGGCGCCGTCATAGGTTGCCGAGTGTGTGGCAAAGCCTTCGACCGGATTGCCGTCGTTGACCAACGCAACCAGATCCACCCCATGTGCGGCCAGCGGTGCCCCTGCGGCAGAAATGCCGTTTGATACGTTGATCTCGTCGGCCGCAAAGGCCGGAGTGGACAGGGCAATAGCCGTCGTCAAGGCAGTCAGAACAATGTATTTCATCGTGTGTTTCCTTTTGGTTTCGGTTTCGGGCCAAGCACTGTGCTGGCCGATGACACACAGTTAAGGCGCGGCGCTTGAACGTGTAATCGCAGAAGAGACACTTAATTTTGCAGATCGTACAATCCGCTGAATGATATGGTGCCCCAGATCACTAAGCTTTGTTTGGCCAGTTCGTATCGCGGTTCGTATGGTCAAAGGGTGTCTGCAGGAGTGACCACATGTTTCGCTTAGCCCTCATTCTGATTTTCATCTCTGGAAGCCTTGCCGCTCAGGAAGTTGAGCCGAAGGTCCCGGAGGCTGAGCCGCCGATGACATATGAGCGGCTGGGTAACATCCTCTTTGCGTTGGATCCCAAGGCCGAGCCGTTTGGTCCCGGCTTCCAGATGACCGTGGCTGACCAGCAGGTTTTGGTGATCACCGACGTTAATGCGGACCGAATGCGCGCCATGATCGCCATCGGCAATGCCGCAGACCTTTCGGAAGAGGATTTGATCCGCGTGATGCAGGCAAATTTCGACAGTACGCTGGATGCGCGTTACGCAATTGCCAATGGTATCCTGTGGGCTGCGTTCATTCACCCGCTGTCTTTGCTGGAAAAAGATCAGTTGATTTCGGGGCTGGCCCAGACTGTGAATATCGCAAAGACGTATGGCACGTTGTACACCGGTGGGGCTGCAGAGTTTGGTGGGGGTGACAGCACCGATCTTCAGCGTGCTTTGATTGAAGAACTTTTGAAAAAGGGCGAAGAAATCTGACCAGCCCATATGTGTGCGTAAATTGCGGTTAAAGCCCTAGATGGACGCAGGAAAGCTGTTATAGTTTCCCCCAAGCGAAAAGGGAGAGCTGCCACATAACCCGAAAAAAAGGGAGGCAGCCGTAATATCCCCAAAGCCAACAGGGACAAAACCATATGAATAATCGTTTGAACCAAATCACCATCGTGGGCGGCGGCACGGCGGGGTGGATGACCGCGTTGATCCTGGACATGGTGTTTTCCAGGACGTCCTCGCAAAAGGATCGCCCGCGCATCTGTCTGATTGAAAGTCCCAATATCTCGACCGTGGGTGTGGGTGAGGCCACGGTGCCCCGTATGCCGGTCACGCTGCGCCAGGCAGGCATTTCCGAGCGAGATTTTTTCCGCGAGACCAACGCGTCTTTCAAGCTGGGTGTAAAGTTTTGCAACTGGAACAAGGACAGCAAGGGAAAACGCATCGATTATGTGAACCCTTTTGCCCATGGGCAGATGTTGGAAGGCTTGGATGCCGCCGAGTACTTCCTACGCTTTGGCAACGGGGATCGGGATTTTACGCAGTCTATCTCGCCTCATGACGATCTGGGCCGTCTTTGCAAAGGCGCGCGGCAACTGGGGCAACCCGAATTCGAACAGCGCTTTGGCTATGCTTACCACCTGGATGCAGTGAAGTTTGCTGGAATGCTGACCAAGGTCTGCACCCAAAACGGTGTGGAGCATATTCGGGATGAGGTTCAATCGGTTGAACTGGATGAACAGGGTAACGTCAGCCATTTGATGCTGGAACGCAGGGGTCGCTATGACATCGAGATGGTAGTTGATTGCACCGGCTTCCGTGGGTTGATCATCAACAAAGCGCTGGGCGAGCCGTTTCTGGACTATTCTGACTACCTGCCCAACGATCGCGCCATGGCGTTGCAAGTCGAGCATCCCAATCCGAAGAAAATCGAGAGCCTGACACGATCCACTGCACTTGGCGCAGGCTGGACGTGGCGGGTGCCACTCTACAACCGCGTGGGCACGGGATATGTGTTCTCATCGGCGCATCGCACGGATGATCAGGCGGCAGATGAGTATCTTGAATGGCTGGGGGACAGCGGCAAGGGTTTGACACCGCGCGTTATTCCAATGCGCGTCGGGCGCGTGCGCAATGCCTGGGTCAAAAACTGTGTCGCCATTGGTCTGTCCGGCGGATTCATCGAACCGCTGGAAAGTACCGCGATCCACATGATTGATCATGCGGTGCGCTGGTTCGCCGAACATTTGCCAACGCGCGCCATCGAGCCATCGCTGCGGGCAAGATACAACCGGCAGATGGACAAGATGTACAACGAGGTGCTGGAGTTTATCTGCCTGCACTATCGCTTGGGCAATCGCACGGATGATCCCTATTGGATCGATGCGCGGACACAGATGAAGGTGCCGGACCGGTTGGCCGAGAACCTGGAGCTGTGGCAGCACCGCCTGCCAATGGATCACGATGTCGAGTTCGCAACGCTGTTTGATCATCGCGTGTATCAGACAGTTCTGTTGGGCAAACAGGTCTATGACACAGGCTATGGGCCGGGTATCCGGGATCAGGTGAGACCATTGAAGAAGGTGATCTGGTATCAGGGTATGCAGCGCGCGAAAGAGGATCTTGCGCAGATCATTAGAACAATGCCCGATCACAAAACGCTGCTGCGCGATATCCGTGGCGAGCTAGAGCGTCCGGCCTTTGGCAAGGCGAAGGTTGCGCAGCCAACTGTAGCGATGCCGGGCACTGCTCCGGCTCCGGTCAGGATCCAGAACATGCCCAACTTTGCCGAAATCCAAAGCGGTGCCAAGGACTTGCAACTGTTCTAAAGAACGGCTGCCGATTGTGCAGATGTCTTGATGGGGGTGCGCCTTACGCCGGTACTGGAACCGGCGTTCGATCTCCCATCAGGTACCGGATCACGTCCACATAGTCGAAGACCAATGAAATCGCGATGGTCAATAAGACCGCGCGGATGATCCATCCGGGGATAACGGGCATGTCTTCACTTGCCTGTTGCCTCCACAGATACCAGGCAACTGGCGTCCAGAACACGACATGGCCCAGCCCCATTAGCCGGACATAGCCAAGCTGGTTGAAGATCAGCAAAACCCCGACCGCAGCGAGCACACTGCCAACGACGGTGATGATCGCTGTCAGGCGCGTTTGTTTCCAGATCAAAAGAGAGATCGGGAGGAGGAAGGCCCCAAAGCTCAGGACGTTTAACCAAATCTGAATCCACTGAGGCTGTTGGGCGACGATGAGGTTGAACTCTTCCATGATCTGACATCTCCGGTGCGTCTCTGAGCAGCCCCACTGGTGCCTTGTTGCAAGCGGTGATTCAACAAACCCGCAGCGTTATCAACGGAATGTGAGTGATCCGGCATTAGGTGGGTTCCTTATGGCTCTGGTCATCTTGCACTTGGCTCTTTGAGATGTAATATCATCACAAAAATTGGACCGCAAAGAGCATGAACTTGAGCAGAACCCAGCAACGGGCTTTCCCAATGGGCGAATCCAATCGCAACCTGCGCAGTACCCTCAAGCGCCGCAGGCGGAACGTCCCACCGATGCAGGCTTATGACGCGCTACCTCAGGAGTTGCGGCAATGGTTGGCGCAAGCCTGTCTGCCTTGGAGCCCAAGCTCGGCTTTGAAGATATGGAACAAGGCCGGGGGTGGTCACGACCCGTTGGTCGCAATTGGTCGTCTGGAGACGGTAGAACGGGCCATGTTGCAACGCGACGCTCAAGTGTGGGGCGCGAACAGATAAGCGAATTGCAGCAGCAAGGACCTGCCGAACCTTGAAAACATGGGCTTTGCCCTTGCACATATCAGGGAATCCGCCTATACGCGCGCTGTCGATACAAGGGCGGTCAACGTCCGGATGACGTTTCTGAGCAGGGCCGGGTTACCTCGGCCCTTTGTGTTTGTTTGCTTAGGGGCGCACCGGGTCACGCCAGACGGCATCATGAAACAAGACCGGCGGAGACAACCGCTCGGCCAGCAAAAACGTACTGTAAAGGAAAACAACGCCACATGGCTAACGCATCCATGGAGGAATTCGAAGCCCTCCTTAACGAAAGCTTCGAAATGGACACGCCCGAAGAGGGTTCTGTTGTCAAAGGCAAGGTTCTGGCGATCGAAGCCGGCCAAGCCATCATCGACGTAGGCTACAAAATGGAAGGCCGCGTTGATCTGAAAGAATTCGCAAATCCCGGCGAAGCCCCTGAAATCGCTGTTGGTGACGAGGTAGAAGTTTACCTGCGCGCCGCAGAAAACGCCCGCGGCGAAGCCGTTATCTCGCGCGAGATGGCCCGTCGTGAAGAGGCATGGGACCGTCTGGAAAAAGCATATGCCGACGACCAGCGCGTCGAAGGTGCTATCTTTGGTCGCGTCAAAGGTGGCTTCACCGTCGATCTGGGTGGCGCAGTTGCGTTCCTGCCCGGTTCGCAGGTTGACGTCCGCCCCGTGCGCGACGCTGGCCCGCTGATGGGTCTGAAGCAGCCGTTCCAGATCCTGAAAATGGACCGCCGCCGTGGCAACATCGTTGTGTCGCGCCGCGCCATTCTGGAAGAATCGCGTGCCGAACAGCGTGCCGAAGTTATCGGCAACCTGTCCGAAGGTCAGACCGTCGAGGGTGTTGTCAAGAACATCACCGAATACGGTGCATTCGTTGACCTGGGCGGCGTTGACGGCCTGCTGCACGTCACCGACATGGCATGGCGTCGTGTGAACCACCCGTCCGAGATCCTGACGATCGGCGAAACCATCAAGGTTCAGGTCATCAAGATCAACAAAGAAACCCACCGCATCAGCCTGGGCATGAAGCAGCTGCAAGAAGATCCGTGGGATCTGGTTGCTGCGAAATACCCGCTGGGCTCGGTCCATCAGGGTCGCGTCACCAACATCACTGATTACGGCGCGTTCGTCGAGCTGGAAGCCGGTGTCGAAGGTCTGGTGCACGTGTCCGAGATGTCCTGGACCAAGAAAAACGTCCACCCCGGCAAGATCGTTTCGACCAGCCAGGAAGTCGACGTCATGGTTCTGGAAATCGACGGCGCCAAGCGTCGCGTGTCTCTTGGCCTGAAGCAGACTCAGCGCAACCCATGGGAAGTGTTTGCAGAAACACACCCCGAGGGCACCGAGGTCGAAGGCGAAGTCAAGAACATCACCGAATTCGGTCTGTTCATTGGCCTCGAAGGCGACATCGACGGCATGGTTCACCTGTCCGACCTGTCCTGGGACGAGCGTGGCGAGGATGCGATCCAGAACTACCGCAAAGGCGACATGGTTTCGGCCGTTGTCTCGGAAGTTGACGTTGAAAAAGAGCGTATCTCGCTGTCGATCAAAGCCCTGGGCGGTGACAAGTTCGCCGAAGCCGTGGGCGGCGTGAAGCGTGGCTCGGTCATCACCGTTGAAGTGACCGCTATCGAAGATGGCGGCATCGAGGTCGAATACGAAGGCATGAAGTCGTTCATCCGTCGTTCGGACCTGTCGCGTGACCGTTCCGAACAGCGCCCCGAGCGTTTCTCGGTCGGTGACAAGGTCGACGTCCGCGTCACCAACGTCGACAGCAAGACCCGCCGTCTGGGCCTGTCGATCAAGGCACGCGAGATCGCCGAAGAGAAAGAGGCCGTGGAACAGTACGGTTCTTCCGACTCGGGCGCGTCGCTGGGCGATATCCTGGGTGCAGCGCTGAAGTCGGGCGACTAAGCCCCGGGCGCATCCCAAGAAAGAATTTCGGCCTCGCGCATCAGCGCGGGGCCGTTTTTGTTGCGAATCAATATGTTCCAAATGGCTTGCTTATTCGCGGTATTGTTCGCGCTTTAAGTGTGCAAAATCCGCTGTCCGGCAAAAATTCGCGTGAGAATATGGCAAAATAAAGCCTCAGCGCGCAGAGTATGCGTTCCCCCAAACCGGATTTTTTCCTATACTGTCAAATCAGTAGACCTGACACACCGGCTGCCTGGGAGGGTATCACGCATGATCCGTTCAGAATTGATTCAGAAAATCGCTGACGAAAACCCGCATCTCTATCAGCGTGATGTTGAGCGGATCGTGAATACCGTGTTCGAAGAAGTCACCGATGCCATGTCTCGAGGCGACCGTGTCGAATTGCGTGGTTTCGGCGCGTTTTCGGTCAAAAAGCGCGATGCACGTGTGGGCCGGAACCCTCGCACGGGTGAGACGGTTCAGGTCGAGGAAAAATGTGTACCGTTTTTCAAAACTGGCAAGTTGCTAAGGGACCGATTGAACGGTAAAGCCTGACCCTATGATGCGCTATATTCGATACGCTTTTCTTGGGACTCTTGGGATCATCCTGATTTCGGTGTCCTTGGCTAATGTTGAGTCGGTTGAACTTAAACTGATGCCAGATCCATTGGCTGAATTGCTGGGGTTCAACCTGACCGCTTCGCTTCCCTTGTTCCTTGTGGTTCTGGGCGGTGTTGTAGCCGGTCTGATCATCGGATTCATTTGGGAATGGATGCGTGAACACAAGCATCGCCGTGACGCAACGGCGAAGAAAAGCGAAGTGCGCAAGCTTGAGCGAGAGGTCAAGAAGCTCAAGAACAAGCAAAACGAGGGCAAAGATGATGTTCTGGCCCTTTTGGATGAGGCAAGCTGAGCCCACCCCATGTCAGATGTTAGGTTCAAAATCTGCGGCCTGACCGCACCTGACCACGTGCGCGCGGCTGTTGACGCCGGAGCAGGGTATGTGGGTTTTGTTTTCTTTCCGAAGTCGCCGCGCCATCTGGAGACCGCGCAAGCTGCGGCATTGACGCAATTGGTACCGCCGGGCGTGGCGAAGGTGGCATTGGTCGTAAATGCGACTGACGAAGAACTGGACAGTATCGTGTCCGCAGTTCCGCTGGACATGCTTCAATTGCACGGCAAGGAATCCCCCCATAGGGTGACTGAGGTTCGTGACCGTTTCGGATTGCCGGTGATGAAGGCAATCGGTGTGGCCGAAGCTGAGGATCTGACTGCAATAGATCTGTACTCCGAGGTGGCAGACCAATTGCTCATTGATGCAAAGCCGCCGAGGGAATCGGAATTGCCCGGTGGAAATGGGTTAGCATTCGATTGGCGCTTGCTGGCGGGTCGGAAATACTGGCGACGCCCATGGATGCTGGCTGGCGGCCTGACTCCGCAAAACGTTGCTGAAGCCGCCAGGATGACCGGCGCGCGGCAGGTTGATGTTTCTTCCGGTGTCGAAAGCGCGCCGGGCCAAAAGGATGACACGCTGATCCGCGCGTTTGCTGCTGCTCTGGTGTGATCTGATTTCGAATTCGCTGCGTATCCCCCGATACGGAGGGATGGAAAATGTTAGCAGCAATCGGCGGAATCTCGTTAAAACACTGGTACAACGCGCCCGAGTTTTTCTGGCGCGCGCGGCAGGCATATCATCAAGCGAAAGGTGATCCCTTGTGCCTTCATGCGGCAGTTTTTCGGCAGGACGGTCTCTATTTCTCACTTAGCGTTTGGCACGATATCGAGGCGATGCTGATCTTCGCGCAATCCGGCCCTCATCGTCGCGTCATGATGGCGGCTGATCGATTGGCAAACGTGAACCGGTTTTATCATTTTACCTGCATCGGTGTCCCAACCTCGGATCAGGCAATTCAAGTCTGGCGCCAAAACACGCAGGTTGCGGAATGATGCGTTTTGCCCATGGCAAATCCCGCCGCCACCTCCTATGAACAACGGGTACGACGAGTGGAGACACCCATGGCCAACGATCTTTTCAACTCTTTCATGTCCGGCCCTGACGAGCAGGGGCGTTTTGGCATTTTCGGTGGACGGTTTGTCAGTGAGACGCTGATGCCGCTGATCCTGTCGCTGGAAGAGGAATATAACAAAGCCAAGGATGACCCCACCTTCTGGGCTGAGATGGACGATCTATGGGCCAACTATGTGGGCCGCCCCTCACCGCTGTATTTCGCTGAACGCCTGACCGAGCATTTGGGCGGTGCAAAGATTTACCTGAAACGTGATGAACTGAACCATACCGGCGCGCACAAGATCAACAACGTGCTGGGCCAGATCATTCTGGCGCGGCGTATGGGCAAGACCCGGATCATTGCTGAAACCGGGGCAGGGCAGCATGGCGTGGCCACCGCCACCGTCTGCGCCAAGTTCGGCCTGAAATGCATCGTCTACATGGGTGCGCATGACGTTCAGCGTCAGGCCCCGAACGTATTCCGCATGCGCCTGTTGGGTGCCGAAGTGATCCCGGTCACGTCTGGCCGTGGGACGCTGAAAGACGCGATGAACGACGCGCTGCGCGATTGGGTGACCAATGTGCGCGACACGTTCTACTGCATCGGCACCGTGGCCGGTCCGCACCCGTACCCGGCGATGGTGCGTGACTTCCAGTCGATCATCGGCAAGGAAGCGAAAGAGCAAATGATGAATGCCGAAGGCCGTCTGCCCGATACGATCATCGCTGCCATCGGCGGTGGGTCGAATGCGATGGGCTTGTTCTACCCGTTCCTCGACGACAAAGACGTCAACATCATCGGCGTCGAGGCCGGTGGCAAAGGCGTGAATGAGAAGATGGAGCATTGCGCCTCACTGACCGGAGGCCGTCCGGGCGTTCTGCACGGCAACCGTACTTATCTGTTGCAGGATGATGACGGTCAGATTCTTGAGGGCTATTCGATCTCGGCTGGTCTGGATTACCCGGGCATTGGGCCCGAGCATTCCTGGCTGAACGACATTGGCCGCGCCAACTATGTCTCGATCACCGATAAAGAGGCGCTTGAGGCGTTCCAACTGTGTTGTGCGACCGAAGGCATCATCCCCGCGCTGGAGCCGTCTCACGCGCTGGCTCATGTGATGAAGATTGCGCCGGATCTACCCAAGGATCACCTGATCTGCATGAACATGTGCGGGCGCGGCGACAAAGACGTTCAGACCGTGGCGAAATATCTGAATTTCGACATGTCAGACACCGAAGGTCGAACGGCCGATTGAAGTAAAACCTGGGCGCTGTGCCCCGGTTTTCACTTTGAAGCTTGTATTTTCAAGTACTCGCCAATCAGTTGAGTGGTCAGAGCCGATGAATCGCAGAGCTTTAGGCTTACTCTTTGGCCAAGAAGCATTGTGTTTCTTGGCTAACAACAGTCTCAAGCAGTCGCGTGAACTGTTGCATTTTTGTTGATTTTGCGCGGGTTCCGTTTCTTCAAATCACCTGCTCTGCCATCTGCTTTTGCGCGCCAGTTCTGCGCTAAAAACCTTGAAAAGCTAGTGGTTCCTTAGTGTAGCATAACCAAACCGCAAAAAACGCAAGACAAATCCGCCGTTGTTGGCGCTCAGTTGAGCAATCTCGCATTCTATACAACTTCTCAGAATTGATTTAACGTTTTGTAAACTGGTTTATGGGGGCCGGTTTTAGGGGATGTCTCTGCGATGTTTGGACCAGTGACAACACGCGTGGGTTGCTTGTCGAACCTGAGCGCCCCTGTGTTCGGCGCCCATGCGGTGTTGTAGGAGGTAGTATGGTAAGGGTCGCGATAGTAAGGTTGTTGAGCCTGGTTTTCCTGGTTTCGGCGCTTATTGCTGCAAACGCTAAAGAAGGTCTTGCATTTGGGGGCCCTTCCTTTCCATCCCAGACCGTAACGACCCCGAATGGTGGGCAGATTTTTTTTAGCAACCTCCAAGCGAGCGAAACGGCGTTTATGTCTTTGAGTGGTTCCGGGGAAGTTCCGGGAGGATCTTTTTATTTCAATTCTGGAACATTGCCTGCAAGCGCGGTCACACCCGGCGGATTGGCGGCGTTGGGATACCTTAACGCAACCATCATCAGTCAGAATGGTGCAGATTCCACCTATGCGGCGGATGGGTTTCTTGGCGTGGTTTTCACAGCTCAGGAAACCGTTGGCGGCCCACTGTATCGCTATGAGATCGCATTATCTGGCGTCACGACCACTCAAGTTATCAACACGCGAACACTGGTGGATACAACCCAGCCAACGGCCACAATCGGAGCATTGACGGCCACAGGAAATGGTACGTTTCAAGCGACGATCACACTCAGCGAACCCAGTACTGATTTCACGGTGGGTGACCTGTCGGTGACAAACGCTACAGCCACTCTAACTGGGTCCGGCACCAACTATGTTGCAACGCTGACACCGCAGAACAACGGTACTATCGAGCTGTTCATTCCGGCCGGTGTATTTACTGATGCGGCGGGCAATCTGAACCTGGCCTCCAACACTGTGACGACTGTACAGGCGGTGACAAATACGCAGCGTCTGATACAGGCTTTTCAGAATGCGCGGGCCACTAGCCTTGCGACCAACCAACCGGGATTGACCCGGTTCTTGCAGCGTTCGGGTTCTGGCGTGTTGGACACCTCGGTGACGCAAGGTTCGGGTTATCTGAACTTTGCCTCAGATCCATCCAACCCTGTCTGGTTCAATCTGACCGGCAACTGGAGTTCACAGGACAATTTCGACAGCTCTTATGCGTTGGCTGTTCTGGGCGCGCATCGTCAGGTCAATTCGAACCTTCTGATCGGCGCTATGCTGCAACTCGACTATGCCGAAACAGAAAACGGTCCGGCCAGCGTTGACGGCACGGGGTGGCTGATTGGCCCTTACGTGGTCGCCAAGTTGCCCAGCCAGCCGGTGTTTTTTGAAGGGCGCGCTCTGTATGGACAGGCTGACAACGACATCTCTCCACTTGGGACCTATACTGATAGTTTCGACAGCGATCGCTGGTTGGTGCAATCGCGCGTCACTGGCGAAATCAAGCGAGGAGCCCTGACTTTGATGCCATTGCTGGATGTCAGCTATGCCAGCGATGATCAGAAGGCGTACACTGACAGTTTGGGGAACCTCATTCCACAGCAGGACTTCAGCCTCACTACGGCGCGGTTGGGTATGGATTTCAGTCACCCTATCCAGGTGTCGCGTGGTGCCATGGAGCTAACCGGTGGATTGTCAGGGATCTGGAGTACAACCTCGGGCACCGGCACTGTCCCCGGCGTGACACCGATTGGCGATACGGCCCGTGCCCGTGCGGATTTGGGCTTTGACTACCGACTAGAGAATAACAGTTTGCTTGCGGCTAACGTGTTTTATGACGGCATTGGTGAAAGCGGGTTCGAGAACTACAGCGTTAACCTGCTCTGGCAAATGTCCTTCTGAACCATTCTGAGTGGATCAGACATGGCTCTTCTGAGGCTTTCACTTTTCCGCTTTGTGCTGTCGCAAAACTTCAAGGGGCACGATCTCTAACGCGCGTTGATGCGTGGCCTCAAGATGGACCTGAGGCGCACATCCTTCGTCATGGGCTTGTAGAAAGCGACTGGCGCAAAGGCACCAGCTGTCACCGGGCTTGAGACCGGGAAAGTCGAATTCGGGCCGCGCAGTGCTCAGATCATTTCCGACATATTTCGAGAAGGCCAGAAACTCGGCTGTCATCACCGCGCAAACGGTATGGCTGCCCTGATCTTCAGGGCAGGTGTTACAAGCGCCGTCCCGGAAAAAGCCGGTTAGGGGATCTCTTGAGCAGGGGGCGAGGACACCACCCAGCACATTGATACTGTCTTGCTTTTGCATGAGGCTACCTTACAGGCTTTCTGCGATCTTTCGGAACATTTCGATATTCTGATCATTTACGCCGGGTTCACGGAACAGACGGTCTGCACCGGTCGAGACGATAAGAACACCGCGGGGCTGATTGAAATAGATATACTGACCGTAAACGCCACGGGCCAGAAACTCTCCCTCATGTGCGCCGCGGGGTATCCACCATTGATAGCCATACCCGATTTTGCCCTGTGCCGTCGGGGCGCTGGGTTGCGTGGCCTCGAATATCCATTCGGCGGGGACCAGTTGCTGCCCATTCACTTCGCCGTCTTGCAGGATCATTTGCCCGAACCGTGCAAAGTCACGCGTGGTGAAGTTCAGGCCGCCCAAAACAAAAGCAACACCGGTACCGTCGGTAACGTAGTATCCGTCGCGTTCCAGGCCCAAGGGTTGAATGATTTTTTCAGTCAGCAGATCTGCAACGCTCTGCCCGGTCGCGCCGCGTATCACCATACCCAGGACGTGTGTGTCGATTGAGACGTATTGCCAGGTTTCGCCCGGCGTCGCGAAGCTGTCCTGCAAGGATGCCGCGAAATCGTCCAGCTCACCACCTAAGGCTATGACGCGCCCCATCCTGTTGATGTCGGAATTCGGGTCCAGATAATCCTCGTCAAAGGTGACCCCGCTGGCCATGTTCAACACATTGCGGATTGTCGCGCCTTCATACGCGCTGCCCTTGAGTTTTGGCGCGTATTTTATCACCGGGTCATCAAGCGACTCGATTGCGCCCTCATCCAGTAAAATCCCAAACAGAGCTGACAAATAACTCTTGGCCACCGACCACGAGATCCTGCGGTCATCCGGTCCGGTGCCCAGATAGTATTCCTCGAACCGGATATCGCCGTCCTGCATCACCAGCAACGAGGTGACAGAGCGTTCATCGATCCAGGCGTCGGTGCCGTCCGGCAAATCAAACCCGTCGCCATAAGGCAGCTCCCATGCCGGAGCGTCGCCACTGGGCAGATCAACAGTTAAAAAAGCCGCGTCCATATGCGAAAAATTGTGAACGATCTTTTCTTCGGAAAACAGCGAGTTCACAGCCATCAGGCGCTGCAGCTCTTCACGTTTCCACAACCCTACGGCAACAGCTGCCAAAGTCAGCGCTACACCGATGCGCAGCACCCATTTCAAGAAGGTTCTCATCCCTTAGCCTCCCTTGGTCCACGGTATTGGATCGCGGCCGCTTTCATTCTGCAATGGCTACGTAACGGAAGGTTTTGGACCTGCTATTTGAATTTGTCCAACAGCTTCTGCATGGCAGAGCGGTCATCAACCACTGGTTCTAGTGGTGTATCAGGCTTTGCCTGGCTCTTCGGGGCAGGGGTCTTTGAAGATCGCGGTGGAGCAGTGCGCAGCGCGACCGCATTCATGAATTTGCCACCATCTCCGTTTACCAAATATGCCGCGCCATCTGAAACCCCGCGCAGAACATCATCCAGCCAGTCGGCATCTGCCTTGGAAAAATCGCCCAGAACATAGGGCGAGACCATCTCTTTCCGCCCCGGATGCCCGATCCCCAACCGCACGCGGTCATAAGCCGGGCTGATATGATCATGGATCGAGCGCAGGCCATTATGCCCGGCATGGCCGCCACCCGCTTTCACGCGGACTTTGCCGGGGGCGAGGTCCAGCTCGTCGTGAAAGATGGTCACATCGGTTGAACCCAGTTTGTAGAACCGCATCGCTTCTCCTACCGACTGACCCGACCGGTTCATGAAGGTCTGCGGTTTGATCAGCAGAACTTTTTCATCGCCCAAACGCCCCTCGGCGATTTCGGCCTGGAATTTGGATTTCCATGGGCCAAAGCCGTGATCCTCGGCGATCCGTTCCACGGCCATGAAGCCAATATTGTGCCGGTTGCGGGCGTATTTCGACCCCGGGTTCCCCAATCCGACAAACAGTTTCATAATCTCATCCTTGTGCGAAGCAGGTGGTTGATGGCACGGAATGCCACCTGTTTCCAGCCCGAGCGGCAAAAGAAAACGGGGCCCGACAGGGCCCCGTTTCCAAAATCCGAACTCTTTAAGTTCGAGCTTATTCTTCTTCCGCATCCTGACCGACGATTTCAACCTCGTCAGCTGCCACTTCTTCACCTTCTTCGTCGTCGCTTGTGGACAGACCTGTTGGTGCCGAAATGTTAGCAATCACGAAGTCACGGTCGATGGTAGGTTTGGTGCCTGCGGGCAGGTCAACCGACGAAATGGTGACAACGTCGTTGATGTTCAGACCGGTCACATCAACGGTGATCTTCTCAGGGATATCACCTGCGGTGCAGACCAGTTCGACTTCCGGACGGACAACTGTCAGAACGCCGCCCTTCTTGATGCCGGGCGCTTCGTCTTCGTTGATGAACTCAACGGGGATAAACAGCGCGATCTTGGTGGTCCGACGCAGGCGCATCAGGTCCAGGTGGGTCGGCAGGTCTTTGACGATGTCACGCTGGACATCGCGGCAGATGACGCGGACGTCTTCGTGGCCGTCAACTTTCAGGTTCCACAGTGTCGATTTGAAGCGGCCCGCTTTCAGGCGCTTGAACAACTCGTTGAACGGAATCTGAATCGGCAGCGGCTCTTTATCGCCACCAAAAACAATGCCCGGAACCATGCCTTCGCGGCGTGCCTGACGAGCGGCGCCCTTGCCTGTCCCCATCCGTTCCAGAGCTACGAGATCAGGAATCTCTCCAGCCATGATAATTCTCCAATGTTAGGGCGGGCATCCTCCAAGGCTGTATGCCCGCGTGAAGCCGCGTCCTTAGCTTGATTCATTGAGTTTGGAAAGAGGTTTTTAGCCGTTTTCCTTTTTGCGAGGCTCTGCCTCGCGCTCCGAGGTATTTATAGCCAGATGAAGCAAGGATCCTCTGTTCATCTAGCTATTAATATCTCGGGGGAGGCGCCCATCGGGCGACCGGGGGCAGAGCCCCCCATTAACAACCGGTTCAGTCTTGCCAGCGACCGCCAAAATCTTCGGGCACAAGAAGGTTATGGCGGCCAAGATCGGTCACTTTACGCTCACCGCAAAGTGCCATTGTGGTGTCCAGTTCTTTTTGGATTACTTCCAGCGCTGTGGTTACGCCCTTTTGCCCCATGGCCCCAAGACCATACACAAAAGCGCGCCCAATGTAGGTGCCTTTCGCGCCCAAGGCCAATGCCTTTAAAACGTCCTGCCCGGATCTGATGCCGCTGTCCAAATGCACTTCGATATCTCCACCGACAGCATCCATGATTTCAGGTAGCATGCGGATCGAACTCAGGGCACCGTCCAGTTGACGCCCCCCGTGGTTGGACACAACAATGGCGTCTGCGCCTAGCTTGGCAGCGATCTTGGCGTCTTCGGCATCCAGTATCCCTTTCAGGATGACCTTGCCGCCCCATTGTTCCATCAGTTTTTCGACTTTGGCCCAATCCAGGCTGGGATCGAACTGCTCGGCGGTCCAGGCACCTAACGACGAAGCGTCTGAGATGCCTTCTACATGCCCTACGATGTTGCCGAATTCGCGTCTTTGCGCGCGCAGCATTTGGACACCCCAAGTCCATTTGGTCATCAGGTTGGCGATGGTTTTTGCCGTCAGTTTCGGAGGGGCAGAAAGGCCATTTTTCAGGTCCTTGTGGCGTTGCCCAAGAATTTGCAGATCCAGAGTGATTACCAGCGCTGAACATTTGGCGTCTTTGGCGCGCTGGATCAGTCGATTGACGTAATCCGTATCCTTCATCGTATAAAGCTGGAACCAGAATGGCTTGTTGGTGTGTTCTTCCACGTCCTCGATCGAGTTGATCGACATGGTGGACAGGGTGAAAGGTACGCCGAATTCCTCGGCCGCTTTGGCCGCTTTCATTTCGCCATCCGCGTGTTGCATCCCTGTCAGCCCGACCGGAGCCAGTGCGACCGGCATCGAAACATCCTCGCCAATCATCTGCGAGGCTGTCGAACGCCCGGACATATCAACCGCTACCCGTTGGCGCAGACGGATTTCTTCAAAATCGCTGCTGTTTTCGCGAAACGTCTGTTCCGTCCAACTGCCGCTTTCGGCGTAGTCATAGAACATCCGTGGTACACGACGTTCATATATGCGCCTGAGGTCTTCGATATTGGTAATCACGGGCATGGCTGAGGACCTCCGGCTTTTCTGGTTAATTTTCCTTACCAATCCCTTCCAAAGCCTGCAATGGATTGACCACGTGACCGGCCGTCAAAAAAACCGCCGCAGAGCTTTCTACGGCGGTTTTTTGGTTGTTGTAATGCGCTCTTTAAATCAGACGCTATGCGCCCCATCTGACAGAGATTTAACAAAATCCAGCACTTCGGCTACCGGTTTGCCTGCGCCGATCTGGCTCACGATCGCCGATCCGACAACGGCACCGTCGGACACTGATGCGATATTGCGGGACTTCTCGGGCGTGTTGATGCCAAAACCCACGATCACCGGCAAATCTGTCGCGGCTTTGATGCGAGCGACTTCGGGGCCAACATCCGTTGCCTGAGCTTCGGCCGCGCCGGTGATCCCGGTGATCGAGACGTAATACACGAAACCGGATGTGTTCTGCAGAACGCGCGGCAGACGCTTGTCGTCAGTGGTCGGAGTTGCCAGACGGATGAAATTCAGACCCGCCGCCTGAGCGGGCAGGCACAGTTCTTCGTCTTCTTCCGGCGGCAGGTCCACAACGATCAAACCGTCAATCCCGGCTTCTTTTGCATCGGCCAGAAATGCGTCTACACCCCGGCTGTAAATTGGGTTGTAATACCCCATCAGGACAATCGGAGTCGTATCGTCCATTTCCCGGAATGTGCGGGCCAGATCCAATGTGCGTTGCAACGTCATGCCGCCATCCAAAGCGCGTTGACCCGCTGCCTGAATTGTCGGCCCATCGGCCATCGGGTCGGTAAACGGCAGGCCCAGTTCGATGACGTCAACGCCTGCGCCCGGCAGACCTTTGACCACTTCAAGTGAAGTATCATAGTCGGGGTCTCCGGCCATGACATAGGCAACAAAAGCCTTCTTTCCTTCGGCTTTCAGGGCGGCAAACTTTGCGTCGATACGGGTCATCGGATGTCCTTGCACTCGGGTTTGGACCCGTGTGCAGAAAGTTTGCCCGAAAATCAATCCCGCCATGGCAGGAATAGATCAGAAGCCAAGATGATAGCGCAGCAGCACCGCGTTTACGCCAGGGTTATCGTCGTTTGTGCTGGCGTTGGATTTATGTGTGATCGCGAACGACACACTGTTTCCGTTGTCCAGTGCATAGCCCAGGCCAAGGAGACTGCGGATCTGAAAGTCACCCCCCAAGTCGTTCAGATCAATACTTGGGTTAAAATACCCTGGCATGACGCTGCCTTCCACAAACCAGCGTTCGTTCAGCGCATACAGTCCGACCACCCCCAGGCCGATGTGAAAATCGCCATTCTCATGTAGAGACAATGCCGTTCCCCAACCCACGCTGAACCGGGTCGCCTCGTGAAACGGCTTATGGTGGTATTCAAGGGAGAAAAGCGCTTGGTCCTCGGATGCATTGTCAGAGAAGTCTGCATATCCAGCGCCAAATATGACTTGTTGGGCTTGGGCTGTCGCATATGTGGAAACTGTCAACGCGGTCGCAAGTAAAAGCTGTTTCATTTTATTTTGCCAGTGAATTCTCGTCGTTCAATGCTAGTTGGTTATCGTAGGGGCATTTTTTCAATTCAGCCAAGAACACGTTTTTGGAACGTTTTTGTGATGTGACGATTTGGACTCAGCCGTGGCAAGTCCAGCAATGGCTTGCGCATTGAGGCTGACCTGCATAGAAGCTGCGTTCGTATTCTATGCAGGAGGCCGTGATGGGCTTTAAAATGGGAATCGTGGGTCTGCCGAATGTGGGCAAATCGACCCTGTTCAACGCGTTGACCAAAACCGCAGCCGCGCAGGCGGCGAACTTCCCGTTTTGCACCATCGAGCCAAACGTGGGCGACGTGGCCGTGCCGGATGACCGTCTGGACAAGCTGGCCGCGATTGCTGCGTCGAAACAGATTATTCCAACGCGGATGACGTTCGTGGATATTGCCGGCCTGGTCAAAGGTGCCTCAAAGGGTGAGGGTCTGGGTAACCAGTTTCTGGCCAACATTCGTGAAACCGACGCCATTGCACATGTGCTGCGCTGTTTCGAAGACGGCGACGTGACCCACGTGGATGGCCGCGTCGATCCCGTTGCGGACGCCGACACCATCGAGACAGAGCTGATGCTGGCCGATCTGGAAAGCATCGAAAAGCGCCGCGCCAATCTGGTGCGCAAGCTGAAGGGCAATGACAAAGAAGCACAGCAGCAGGATCGCCTGTTGGCCGAGGCACAGGCTATGCTGGAAAACGGCAAGCCTGCGCGATTGGTCGAAGTGAGCGACGAAGACGCCAAGGCATGGAAGATGCTGCAACTGCTGACCACCAAACCGGTGCTTTATGTCTGCAATGTATCCGAGGAAGAGGCGGCTGAGGGCAACGAGTATTCAGCGAAAGTGGCCGAGATGGCTGCCGCGCAGGGTAATTCTCACGTCATCATCAGCGCCAAGATCGAAGAAGAGATCAGCCTGTTGGAAGAAGACGAAGCCCAGATGTTCCTTGAGGAAATGGGGTTGGAAGAACCCGGCCTCGACCGCCTGATCCGCGCGGGCTACGACCTGCTGAAGCTGGAAACCTATTTCACCGTCGGCCCGAAAGAGGCCCGCGCTTGGACCATCCGCACCGGCACCGCCGCGCCACAAGCGGCTGGTGTCATCCATGGTGATTTCGAAAAGGGTTTCATCCGCGCCGAGACCATCGCCTTTGACGACTACATCGCCGCCAATGGTGAGCAAGGTGCCAAAGAAGCGGGAAAGATGCGGGCCGAGGGCAAGGGCTACATCGTCAAGGATGGCGATGTGATGCATTTTTTGTTTAACACTTAAGCCGCGGCACCTTCTTTGCTTCAATTCTGGGATGTCATTGCGCGAGCACCCGAGCCATGACCGCTTTGAGCCCTAAGCCACATAGCATGCGCTCTTTCGGCTCAGAGCGAATTCCCGTCGTACAGTTCCTCAGGCAATCTCATGGCATCAAGTTCATCGACGCAACCGAGGTTTACGCGATAGTGCCCAGGGTTCAGTCGTGTCTCGACAAATGCGTGGATGCCACAACGGCTGCAAAAGTGATGTCGCGCTGTCATTGTGCCAAACTGGTAAGTCGCGAGGACACCTTCTGGATCACAAATCTCAATATCGTTGGGCGCAATTGTAGTTGTTGTCATCGCGATCCCTTTGCGTGCGCACAAAGAGCAGTCGCATCGCATGATGCGTTTCACCTCAGGGCACACGAAGGCGAATGCAATAGCTCCGCAGTGGCAGCTTCCTTCGTATTTTTTCATTTGTGAGACCAACCCTCTTCACGTCGTTTAATGACGCTACTTGAATTAGGTCGCCTAGCTTGGATTCTTCACGACGCCTGAATGTCGGTTTTGTCCCGCTTCTCTGACATTCAGATACCATCTCGGGGAGTTTGCCTGCTCGTGTTTTGCTTGCGTACTCGTATTGGGCAGAGATTCTAGTCAGATCACGCGTTTCTACGCATTGAAAACCTCGCTAGAGTAATTTCTTAGCATGCCGTTCGAGAATATCCTAAATGATCGAAATCCGCGACCTCCAACTCCTCAGCGCCTTGGCGCGGCATCGCCACTTTGCCAAAGCGGCCGAGGAATGCGGGATTTCGCAGCCTGCCTTCTCGATGCGTATCCGCAACCTTGAGGACCGGCTGGGCGTCTCAATCGTCCGTCGCGCCAACCGGTTTCAGGGCCTAACCGAAGAGGGCGAGATGATCGTCCAGCGGGCGCGGCGTATTCTTGATGATACCAAAGCGCTGGAACAGCAGGTGCTGGCCGCCAAAGGTGAGATCACCGGTACGCTGATCCTTGGCGTGATCCCCACCGCGATCGCCTTCACCGGTCGCCTGATCAAACGGCTGCGCGACGCGCATCCTCGCATCGTAACGCGGATCGAGACCATGTCCGCTACGGCAATTCAGCACCGCCTGGACGAGGGCAGTCTGGATGCAGGCATCACCTATGGCGACAGTATCGGCACCGATCTGCGGCAGGTGCAGCCTCTGTACGAAGAAACCTATGTCCTGCTGATTCCGTCACATATGACCGACGAGACCGGCCCGATCCCTTGGGCGCAGGTGGCAGAATTCCCGCTCAGCCTGCTGGAGCCGCAGATGCAGAACCGGAGAATTCTGGACCGGATATTCGCCGAACAGGGACTTCATCCAGACGTTGTGGCCGAAACCAGCGGGTTCACGGCCTCGATGGTGATGGCGCGTGAGGGGCTGGCGGCCACCGTTGTCCCCCGCGTTCTGGTGCGCGCGCTGGGCGATTTGAGGGGGACCAAGGTGCTGCCCTTGGTCGATCCCATTGTCAGCAAACCGATTTGTCTGGCGACCCTCAACCGTGATCCGGAACTGCCGACGGTTCAGGCTTTACGTGCTGTGGTGACGTCTTTGCGGTGATAAGCTGTCGTTATCGTGCGATAGCGACAAGAGATTTGACGATATGCTATTCTGATGAGACACGGAGCCTCAATCGGAGGGCATCATGGCACCATTAGATACCAAGCCATCAGGCGCACCCAAGGGCGTCTGGAAGTCAGGTAAAGGCAAGGGGCGGCACACGCCTAAAGGCCGTCAATTCACGGATGAGGCGCAGGCTGAAATTCATCGCCTGTTGGGTGACCGCCCGCGCCGCCGTGACCTGTTGATCGAATTTCTGCATTTGATTCAGGACGCACACGGCCATATCAGCGCCGATCACATCGCTGCGCTGGCTGTTGAGATGCGTGTCGGACAGGCTGAGATCTATGAGACCGCCACCTTCTATGCTCATTTCGATGTGGTGAAAGAGGACGAGACGCCTCCGCCCGCGCTGACGATCCGGGTCTGTGATTCCCTGTCTTGTGAAATGGCTGGTGCCCAGCAGCTGCAGAAAGCTCTGGAAGACGGCTTGGATCCGGCTGAGGTCCGCGTTGTTCGTGCGCCGTGCATGGGCCGTTGTGATACCGCTCCGGTGTTGGAGATCGGTCACAACCATATCGATCATGCGACACCCGAAAAGGTACAGGCTGCGATTGCAGCGGGCGACACCCACGCCCATCTGCCCGATTATGAAGCCTTCGCCGCCTATGAAGCCAATGGCGGTTACGCCAAGCTAAAAGAGCTGCGCGACGGCGGTGATTGGGAAAAGGTGCAAGAAGACGTGCTGTCCTCGGGCCTGCGTGGTCTGGGTGGCGCCGGTTTCCCGTCGGGTAAGAAATGGGGCTTTGTTCGCATGAACGAAGGTCCACGCTATCTGGCCGTAAACGGAGATGAGGGCGAGCCGGGCACGTTCAAGGACCGTTACTATCTGGAACGCACTCCGCATGTCTTCCTTGAGGGCATGTTGATCGCCGCATGGGCGGTGGAGGCTGAAACCTGCTTTATCTACATGCGCGACGAATATCCGGCAGTGCTGGAGATTCTGCGCCGTGAAATTGCTGCCTTGGAACAGGCGGGTATTGTCGACAAAGGTTACATCGACCTGCGCCGGGGTGCTGGTGCTTACATCTGCGGTGAGGAATCCGCGATGATCGAGTCGATTGAAGGCAAGAAGGGCCTGCCGCGTCACCGTCCTCCGTTCGTGGCGCAAGTTGGTGTCTTTAACCGCCCGACCTTGGTGCACAATGTCGAAACACTGTATTGGGTCACCAAAGTGTGCCGTGAAGGGCCGGAATGCCTAAACAGCACCGAAAAGAATGGCCGCACCGGCCTACGAAGCTATTCGGTCTCGGGCCGGGTGGCAAAGCCTGGTGTGTACCTGCTGCCCGCAGGATCGACCATTCTTGATGTGATTGATGCCGCCGGCGGCATGGCCGAAGGCCATGTGTTCAAGGCGTATCAACCGGGCGGGCCGTCGTCAGGTCTTCTCCCTTCCAGCATCGACGACGTCCCGCTCGACTTTGACACTTTGCAACCACTGGGCACCTTCATCGGCTCCGCTGCGGTTGTGGTTCTGTCAAATCAGGACACCGCTCGCGACGCTGCGCTGAACATGCTGCGGTTCTTCGAAGATGAAAGCTGCGGTCAGTGTACGCCTTGCCGCGCAGGCTGCGAAAAAGCGGTGAAGCTGATGCAGGCCGATAAATGGGATACCGAACTGTTGGAAGATCTGTGTCAGGTCATGGGTGATGCCTCGATCTGCGGTCTGGGGCAGGCGGCCCCAAACCCGATCCGCCTGGTCATGAAACATTTCGCTGACGAAATCTGAGGGAGACAGAGCCATGCTTGACGCAAGCCCAACCAAGACCGTCACCTTCAACCTGAACGGCGATGACGTCACTGTGCCCGAGGGCACCACGATCTGGGAAGCGGCCAATGGCCGTGGACTGGTGATCCCCCACCTGTGCCACAAACCGGCACCCGGCTACAAACCAGACGGCAACTGCCGCGCGTGCATGGTCGAAGTCGAAGGCGAGCGCACTCTGGTCGCCTCATGCATTCGTCCGGCGGCCGAAGGGATGGTCGTTAAGACCGACACCGACCGCGCCGAGAAATCTCGTGCCATGGTCCTGGAACTGCTGGTGGCCGACCAGCCCGAGCAACCGCATGATGCCTCAAGCCATTTCTGGGACATGGCCAAGCTGAACGATGTCAGCGACAGCCGATTTCCTGCAAAAGAGGCCGAGAAAATCCCTCTGCTGGATGACAGCCACGTTGCGATGCGTGTCAATCTGGACGCCTGCATCAACTGCAACCTTTGCGTCCGTGCCTGCCGTGACGTGCAGGTGAATGACGTGATCGGCATGGCTGGTCGCGGCCACACCGCGCAGGTGGTGTTCGACCAGAACGACCCAATGGGCGCATCAACTTGCGTGGCCTGTGGTGAATGTGTTCAGGCTTGCCCGACCGGTGCGCTGATGCCCGCCACCGTGCTGGATGATCAGCAACTGGGCGACAGCAAGGACTACGATTCCGAGACCGAAAGCGTCTGCCCGTTCTGCGGTGTGGGCTGTAAAGTCTCGCTGAAGGTCAAAGACGGCAAGGTCAAATATGTCGAGGGCATCAACGGCCCCGCTAACGAAGGCCGTCTGTGTGTCAAAGGCCGCTTTGGCTTTGACTACATCCACCACCCGCACCGCCTGACCAAGCCGTTGATCCGGCGCGAAGATGCCCCTGAAAAGGGTCTGAACGTCGATCCTTCGGACCTGTCGACTCATTTCCGCGAAGCAACGTGGGAAGAGGCGATGGATCTGGCCGCCACCAAGCTAAAAGCCTTGCGCGACGAAGACCCGCGCAGCGTTGCGGGTTTTGGCTCGGCCAAGTGTACCAACGAAGAAGCCTATCTGTTCCAGAAGTTCATCCGTCAGGGATTCAAGCACAACAACGTCGACCACTGCACCCGTTTGTGCCACGCGTCGTCCGTTGCAGCGTTGATCGAGAACGTGGGATCGGGCGCTGTGACCGCGACCTTCAACGAGATCGAAAACGCGGATGTGGCAATCATCATCGGGGCCAACCCGATTGAAAACCACCCCGTTGCTGCGACCTACTTCAAGCAATTCACCAAACGCGGCGGCAAACTGATTGTGATGGATCCGCGCGGCGTCGGGATGCGCAAATTCGCGGATGAGATGCTGCAATTCCGCCCGGGTGCTGATGTCTCGATGCTCAACGCGATCATGAACGTGATTGTCGAAGAGGAACTCTACGACAGCCAGTACATCCACCGCTGGACCGAGAACTGGGAGGCCGAGAAAGAACATCTGCGCCAGTTCACGCCCGAGGCGATGGCACCGATCTGTGGCATCGAACCAGATCAGTTGCGCCGCGTGGCCCGCACATTTGCGCAGGCCAAGGCCGGTCTGATCTTCTGGGGCATGGGCGTCAGCCAGCATATCCACGGCACCGACAACTCGCGCTGCCTGATCAGCCTGGCGCTGATGACAGGAAACGTCGGTAAACCCGGCGCGGGTCTGCACCCTCTGCGTGGCCAGAACAACGTTCAAGGTGCCTCGGATGCGGGTCTGATCCCGATGTTCCTGCCGGACTACAAGACCGTCACGGATGAAAACATCCGGGCTCAGTTCACCGATGTCTGGGGTTCGGACGATTTCTCGAACGAGAAGGGCCTGACCGTTACCGAGATCATTGATCAGATCTATGCGCGCAACATCAAGGGTATGTACATTCTGGGCGAAAACCCGGCCATGTCCGACCCGGATGTAAACCACGCCCGTGATGCTTTGGCCAAGCTGGATCTGATGATCGTGCAGGACATTTTCCTGACTGAAACGGCGAACTATGCCGACATCATCCTGCCTGCCTCGGCGCTCTATGAAAAGAACGGCACGGTGTCGAACACCAACCGCCAGGTACAGCGTGTACGCCCGGCCGTGGCACCTCCGGGTGAGGCGCGCGAGGATTGGGCAATTACGGTTGAGTTGGCGCAGCGCATCGGTCTGAACTGGGAGTACACCGATGTATCTCAGGTCTTTGCCGAGATGAAGCTGACCATGGAGTCGCTGGACAACATCACGTGGGAACGTCTGGAAACCGAGACGATCACTTACCCGTCGCTCAGCGAGACCGACCCGGGCCAGTCCATCGTGTTCGGCGACGGCTTCCCGCGGGCCGACGGCAAGGCCAAGTTTACTCCGGCCAGCATCATCCCACCGGATGAGGCCCCGGATGAAGAGTACCCGATGATCGCCACAACAGGTCGCCAGTTGGAGCATTGGCACACAGGTTCAATGACCCGCCGCGCCACTGTTCTGGATGCCGTAGAGCCGGAAGCGAACTGCTCGATGAACCCGCGCACGCTCAAGCTGATGGGGATCGAACCGGGCGAGATGATCCGCTTGACCACCCGTCGCGGTTCCATCGAGATCATGGTGCGTGCCGACCGGGCGATCGCCGAAGACATGGTGTTCATCCCGTTTGCCTATGTCGAGGCGGCTGCGAACATGCTGACCAATTCGGCCATCGACCCCTATGGCAAGATCCCCGAGTTCAAGTTCTCGGCGATAAAGGTCGAAAAGATCGAAGACGCCATCGCAGCGGAATAACCTCTGCGCCAGTCACTCTTTCGAATTGGCGGTCTTAATGGACCGCCTTTTTCGCGTCTTGACAGCAGCTTACGCGCGGCCAACCCTGTGCCAACGATCACAAACGGAGAATGCTATGGCGCGGCGTTTTGTGGACCTGTCCGTCCCGCTGGAAACCGGCATTGTATCGGACCCGCCGATCATGCTGCCCGAGATCGAATACCTGACCCATGACCAAACTGCCGAGCAGGTCATGTCCTTTTTTCCCGGTCTTGCCAAAGAAGACCTGCCGGGTGGCGAGGGCTGGGCGCTGGAACGTTTGCAAATCGCGACCCACAACGGCACCCACCTGGACGCGCCCTACCACCACCATTCCACAATGAACAAAGGCGAGCGGGCTATCACCATTGATGAGGTTCCTTTGGAATGGTGCATGAACCCCGGTGTTAAACTGGATTTCCGTCATTTCGAGGATGGCTATGTGGTCACCGCAGCAGACGTAGAAGCCGAGCTGAAGCGGATCGGTCATACGCTGAACCCGTTGGATATCGTGGTGGTCAACACCTCGGCAGGGACGCAGTACGGTCAACCCGACTATCTGATGAAGGGGTGCGGTATGGGCCGTGAGGCGACTTTGTACCTGACAGAACGCGGGGTGCGGGTGACCGGAACAGATGCCTGGAGTTGGGATGCGCCCTTTCCGCTGACCGCGCAGGAATATGCGGAGACCAAAGACCCCTCGATCATCTGGGAAGGGCACCGTGCCTCGATGGAGATCGGGTATTGCCACATGGAAAAGCTGACCAATCTGGAAACGCTTCCACCGACAGGGTTTGAGATTTCCTGTTTTCCCTTCAAGATCAAAGGTGCGTCGGCCGGGTTCATCCGCGCCGTTGCGATCTTTGAAGATCCGGACGAGTGAGGACTATTGCCATGCTACAGGAAACACAGCCCTTAGGTGGCCATGATGGTCCGTACGATGCGCCTGTTGAAATTCACGAGTTTGCGCTGCATCCAGACTGGATCGACTACAACGGGCATATGAACGTGGGCTATTACGGCGTCGCGTTCGATATGGCTTTTGAACGGTTGCTTGTCGATCATCTTGGCCTTGGCGAGCCTCAGGTCCAGGCGTTGGGGCAGGGGCCGTACGTCCTGCAATCCCACATGCAGTTTCTGCGCGAAGTGACCGACGACATGACGATCTATTTCCAGTTTCGATTGTTGGATGCAGATCACAAACGGGGGCACTATTTCGGTCAAATGATCTCGGCCCCCGACCAGACTGTATGCGCCACGCAAGAAGTGCTGTTCATGAATGTCAGCCACAGAACAGGTCGGTCCGAACCCTATCCGGATTGGGCGGTCACTCGGTTGGCACGGATGGTGTCGGATCACGCGTCTTTGCCACCCACGCCCCAGATTGGGCAGCCGATTGGTATTCGCCGCAAATGACGCTTTAATAGTCGCGTTCGAAAAACACCCCGATGCCAGTTTCGCCGCGGCCATCAACCGTGCCCTTGACCGTGAAATTGTCTGTCACATCCAGGTTCAGGTTCACCTCGGTATCGCCTTCCGTATTGACCGTGAAGTCGGTGTACAGGTTTTCACCCAGATAGGCGCCAGCCCCCAACCGGCCCGCGCCACTTTCCGAAGCGCCGACGTCGATTGTATCCACGCCGGTGGATTCCCGCAGCCCCTTGGTGACATCACCACCCGCGCCGCTGAGTTGGGCCAGCGAGGCGGCCATCTGCGCAATCAGGAATGGTGAAATCTCCGAGAACCGATTCCCGAACAGCAGCATCGCAAGCGCTTCTTCGGCCGGGCGTTCGGGGTCAGAGAACACGTTGACCTCGGGCGAATCCAAAGGCCCCGCAATTTCGATTGTGGCAGTTCCGTCCGACGTACTGGCCGAAGACTCAAACTCGATATAAGGCGTCAGGTCGCCTTGGAGGGTAACGATGCCTTTCGTCAGGGCCAACCGGCGGCCCAGAATGTCGAAATTGCCTCGGATTAGTTCGATCTGGCCGGACGGAACAACGGCAGTGGTGGTGCCGCCGATGAAGATCCGGCCACCCAACTCTGCGTTTACGCCCCGTCCTCGGACGAACACGGCCTTGGGGGCCAGCAGGCTGATGTCCAGCGCAATTCTGGAATTGCTTTGGCTGGCCTCTTCTGTAACAACCAGCCCCGCGCGTTCTCGGGTGACAAAGGCCGGGCGGCTTTCATTGACATGTTCAATCTCGGGGATCGGTGCCGCCCCGACCGCGCCGGAAGCGGCCGCGAGATTGATATTGGTTTCATCGAATGTGATTTGCCCGGCAATCGAACTGTCTCCGGCCAGCGCCCCGGTCATTGCGATCTGGCCATTCAAGGTAGTCTCATAGAGCAGCTGATCCGTCAGCACGAGGCTGTTCAACGCTGTCGTAATCTGTGCGTTGAAAGGCGGTGTAAGGTCAACAGGTCCGGTAACGGTAAAGCCGCCGCCGGCGCGCACTCCACCACTGAGGTTGATGGTTGCACGACTTTGCGCCAGATCGATCTGGCCGCTGATACCGGTGATCGTTTGGCCTGCACCGGGAATGGCAAGAGATGTGCCAGAGGTCGTGACAGATCCGCTGAGCGACGCCAGTGCAGGTGCCCCTTTCAGGGCCAGATTGAAACGTGCCGACCCGTCGATCTTGTTGGGTGTAATAAAGATATTTGCTATCCCAAGGTTGACGCCGCCTTGCGCCTTAAGATCGGCTTCAGTGCTGGTTTCATCGAAGGTTCCTGCAACAGTGCTGGTGATGTCGGCAGGCCCTTCTGCTTTGGCGTCGATGGTCCAAAGCCCATTGTCCCGCTTTGCATTGCCCGTCGCTGCGATGGTGCCCGGGAAATCAGGGACGAACCGCTCAATGCGGTTGAATTTTGCGTCGAAGTCCAAGTCGGCTGAGCCGTTCGTATCCACTGAGCCCGCGACTTTGGCATAAGAGCTGTCCGGTCCTTGCAGATTGGCTGTGCCTTCAAAGCCTGTGCTTGTGGGCGCGACGTTTCCATCCAGTTTCAATGGCCCTGTCAGAGTGTCAGACAGTCGGCCCAAGTCGTCCAGCGCAGCAGTAAAGCTCAACCCCCCGGCATCCCGATCGAGTTTCCCAGACGCCTCAGCCGACAGGGCGGTTCCCTTCAACCGGAAACCGCGGATATCAAGCCCTTCATCGCCATTTTGCGCGTCCACGGTCAGGGTGGTGCGCCCTTGGATCAGTTTGTCGACAGCGTCGATTCCAGTCTGGATGTCGTTCGCATCCAGTTTGCCTTTCACATCAAAGCTTTTGCTTCCTAACGCACCTTTGCCCGAAACATCGGTTTTGATTGACCCGGCAAGGTCGCGTTTGGCAAGGCCCGAGAACAGAGACAGATCGGGGATGTTCAGGCTGGCTTCGCCATCCACAGCCAGCGCACTTGTCGGATCGTCGATTGTGGCTGCCGCTTGTGCCGTAACGGCGGTTCCGTTCACCTTGGCGTCGCGGATCACGATTTGATCCTGGCTGAGCGCACCGTCAAAGGTGATCTCGGTCCGACCCGAAACCAGGGGGTCGATTTCAGACATGCCGGTTTTGATGTCCCGGCTCGTCACGCTGGCGGTCCCATCGAATTCCAGCGTCTGAACCGCGCCCTTACCGTTGAGCTGTGCTTGTAAGGCACCGCCAAGCTCGCGATTTGCAAGGCCCGAGAAGATAGAGAGGTCCTGAGCATTGACCGTGGCCTGCCCGTCGATGGTCAGATTGCCACCGGGCGTGGTAACTGTGCCGTCAGCCTGTGCACGCAGGGTGTCCCCGATCAGTGTGAAATCCCGGATCGTTACGCCATCTGCACCCCGCTTGACGTCTACAGTGATTGTGGTGTTGCCGCGAATGACCGGGTCGATGTCGTCGCGTCCGGTGGACAGGTCATTTCCTTCGACCTCTAGCTTGCCGTCAAAGCTGCCTTCCAGCGGAGAGCCTTGCCCCACAAGCCGTGCAGACACCTGGCCCCCAAGATCCATCTTTGCCAGATCCGAAAACCGCGACAAGTCCGTCGCCTGCAACGTGGCCGTGCCATCTACGGCCAGACCTGTGGACAGGCCGCTGATCACCGCGTCCAGCCCCAGTTCGTAATCAGAACCAACCAGCTCCACGCCGGACAGATTGACCGTTTGATCACTGCCATAGGCGAACACACCATCCAGCGTGACGCGCTCGCCCACGGCTGCGTTCAGCGCATCGTCAGCCAGGTCGATCCCGTCCAGAGCAGCCTGAAGATCGCCATCCAGTTGCAGGGCCGTCCCTTGTTCCAGCGTTCCCTGCCCCGAGATTTGCGCACGTTGCAAATCGATCTGCGGCGTCTTTATTCCGTTGGCCGTAAGGCTCAGGTCCCAAAGATTGCCGTTTTTCTCGTCAAACAACGCCGAAATCTGTGCCACTTCGATGGACGTGTTGCCGCCCGAAACCGGCAGTACCACGTTTTGCCCGTCCGGCGGTGTGATCCGCCCTTGCAAGGCGGCCAGTTGCAGTTGCCCACCGGCGGCCAGTTGCAGCTCACCCTTGAGGTTCAGCGCTTGAGAGGTCAGCTCAAGATCACTGATGGTCAGCGCGCCATCGGGTTCGGTTCGCCCGTCCACAAACAACTGTGTCTTGGTGCCAAAGAACGTATCCATGTTTTCGGCTACAAAGGGCGTCAGATCCCCACCGAGATCGGCTGTAAAGGCGATGCCCTCGTCGGCGCTTGCCGCTGCGGTCGGGGCCGAACGCAGGCGCACCTGCCCGGTCACGCGTGGTTGGCCATCACTGCTGAGGCCAATATCCGCCGTGAAATCGCTCACCGGCCCGGACCCTCTTGCGGTCAGCCCAATGGGTGGGCTATCCGGGATTTTAAGAGCCGTAGATATCAGGCCGCCCGCCGCCTCGGTCACCTGAAGATCAAGATCGATTTGACTGTCAGAGTTCTGAAACCCAGCGCTCAGCTTGATTTCATCCCCGGCGCGGTCCAGGCGTGTGATGTCGAGATTTGTATCCAGCGTGCCATCCGCCAGTGACAGGTTTCCGGTCACTGCCAACTCTGCCGCAACGCCGATCAGTGGCTCGCCCAGAGACAGTTCGCTGATGCTGATTTCACCGATTTCGATGGAAACAGGAAGTTCGGGCAGTTGAAAGGCTTGCGTTTCCGCTGCGGGGGGCGGCGTATCTTTGGTGGTGGTGCCCGGGGTGCGGGCGATGTCAATTTCCTCTGCGGTCAGGGCGTTGACGGAAAACCGGCCACGGATAAGCGCCAGACGGTTCCAGTCCAGCACCGCATCCTTAATGGTCAGCCAGACCCCGTCATCGTCGGCAACCGTAATCTCGGCGATGGTGGCCCGTGAACTTAGCGCGCCTTGAAGGCCCGTGACGGTTACGTTCTGATCGTCACCTGACAGCGTATCCTGCAGGAACCGCTCGATCATGCTGCCGCCTTCGTCCTCCTGCGCTTGCCCGGCCGTTGGTGCAAGCAGCAGAGTGCCGATCAGCAGAGGGTATGAAAGAAACCGTCTCAAAACGCCTGTCCGATCCCGATGTAAAACTGCAGACCGTCGCCGGTGGGACCACTCACCGGATAGGCGAGATCAAATCGCAAAGGCCCAAATCCGCCCAGATCGTATCTTACACCAATACCGGCGCCAGCGTGGTCTTCGGCACCACTGCCAATGAACGAAGACGTGTCGACAACACCGTAGTCATAAAATCCGACCAGTGACAGGCTATCGGTGACCTTGCCGCGGATTTCACCTGACAAGCCGATAAACGACTTGCCGCCTGCGATGCCGGTTCCAACCGGAATGCCAAGACTTTCATAGGGCTGCCCGCGAACGGTTCCCGCACCGCCCGAGAAGAAAAGGAAGTCAGGCGTGACGCCATCGGCAGGGGGGCCAATTACGGAACCCAGCTGCGCGCGCCCGGCCAAAACGATCCGGCCCCCAGTCCCCAAGCTGGTATAAGCCCGACCATCAAAGAAAAGGCGGATACCCGTGTCAGTACCGGAAATACCAACAAAGGGCATGACTTGTGAATCAAGGTAAAAGCCGCGTGTAGCACTGACTTTACTGTCGCGTTCGTCCCATTCCGAGCGGAACGGCACGATGAAATACCTGAACTTGCGACCGCTTCCATACGCATCATCGGCATCCGACCACTGAAAACCGGCAGAGGCTTCGGCATAGAGGTTGTCCGAGAAGGTGCGACGCGCACCGTAAGCCAGCGACGCAACCGACACGTTGTAGTTTTCAGTGTTGCGCCGTTCCAGCAGCGCGCTCCAGAATGTGTTGTCGTCCGGGCCGAGGCGATCCGGTTGATCCAGGCGCAAGCCGATCCGGCCGTCGATGTTCTCGGCCCCGCCGATGTTGCGTATCGCGGCTTCAAAACGCAAACGTTCCGCGCGTTTGAACATATTGCGATGGGCCCAGGTCGCTGTCACGTCAACACCATCGCGCGAGGCAAGCTCAACACCAAAGGTTATGCGACGTTTGGGTAGGTCTTCGAAAGTGGCATCAAAGTCTAACGTGCCATCTGGATTTGGTGTCTCACGCTCTTGCAGTGAAACGACGTTGAACGTGCCGGTGCGGCGCAGACGTGTTCCGACCTTTTGAATCTTTTCAGGCGAATACACCTCTCCACTTGGAAACCCAGCGATCTTTTCGATGGATCTGTGGCGCACATCCGTGTCGCCCTTGATGAACATTTTACCGAATGTCAGCCTGCGCCCCGGTTCCAGCGTGACCTGAGCGTCCAACTGCGCCTGAGAATGCCGTGCGATGACTTTCTGCCCCGCGACCCCAGCCTTGGCATGGCCTGCATCCCGCCACCCTTGCACGCCAGCTGAAGTGGCCTGTTGAATAGCGCCGGTTGTTGCCAGTTTGCCGGTTGCGAACTCTTCCGGCAGAACGGTGTCAGGCGCCAACGGCTGTACAGTGGCGGTGCCGAATTTAAAGCTGGGCCCGGTTTCAACGTTAATCACCGCCCGGTCGATCTTTGCCGGAACAGTCAGCGAACTCATTTCCGCAGCTTCCTGGCCGTCCAGTTTGATGCTGACAACCGGGCTGAAATACCCCTCGTCATACAGGATCTGCACAATCGTGCGGTAATCCGACAATGCGGCGGACAGGATTTCAAGCGGGGTATCCAGGCCGCGCTCTTCGGCGGTGGTGACGGATGACGTCTCTTTCAGGCGCTCCACCAGTTCTTTGGACGCACCCGGCGCTGTCAGGGAGGTTTCCAATGCCAGTGACATGTTTGGGGCCAACGCCACAACAGCGACACTCAGCCAGCGCCTCAGACGGCCTTGCGGCTTGCTCCCTTGCATGAATTGCCCCAAATGTCCCAGTTCCAAATATCATACACCGCGTTTGCCACGGTCCTTTGCATTCAGGTTAGAGCATCTGAATGCGATCTGGGAAAGAGATTATGCGCCTGACGCGAAAATTTAGGGTAAATTGCGTTTGTGCTACAGTCCGGCGTTGCGCACCCATCTGATGATGGCTTGGCGGTCTTCAGGTTCCATATAGGTTACGTTTGCCGGAGGCATCGCATGCGTCACACCAGCCTGCAGATAGATTTGCTGCGCGTTTCGGGCAATATCGGCCTCGGTTTCCAATAGCACACCTTTCGGGGCCCAGAGAATGCCTTCCCATACCGGCTCGCGCGCGTGACACATCGAGCAGCGCCCAAGAACAATGTCATGGGCGTCTTCGAACCCGTCCGCATCAGCAAATTTCTGTTCATATGGTGTTAGCGGCTGTGCCTCTGCCTCTTCCAGCGGCTGGTACATGGGGGCTGTCGACAGCCACATGATGGCAATGAACAGCAGTGCGGTGGCCAGCCACGTCCAGGTGGGATTACCGGCGCGGGCATGGCGGGTGTTGAAATAGTGCCGGATGGTCACGCCCATCAGGAAAACCAGCGCAGCGATGATCCAGTTGTATTCCGTCGCGAAAGCCAGCGGGAAATGGTTCGACAGCATCAGGAACAGGACGGGCAACGTCAGGTAGTTGTTGTGGGTCGAGCGCAGCTTGGCGATCTTGCCGTATTTCGGATCCGGCGTGCGCCCATTTTTCAGATCATCCACCACGATGCGTTGATTGGGCATGATGATGAAGAACACGTTTGCCGTCATGATCGTGGCTGTGAACGCGCCCAGATGAAGCATCATCGCACGCCCCGTGAAGATCTGGTTGTACCCCCAACCCATGGCCACCAGCAGCACGAACAGCAAAACCATCAGCAAAGTGGGGCGTTCTCCAAGTCCTGATTTGCACAGGAAATCATAAACAAGCCATCCAACGGTCAGCGAGGCGGCCGAGATCAGAATGCCTTGCCATAGCGCCAGATCAGCCTTTTCCGCATCGATCAGATACAGCTCTCCACCGACCCAATAAACGATCATCAGCAGCGCGGCACCGCTGAGCCATGTCGAATAACTTTCCCATTTGAACCAGGTCAGGTGATCCGGCATCCGTTCGGGGGCCACCAGATACTTTTGGATATGGTAGAAGCCGCCGCCATGCACCTGCCATTCCTCGCCATCCGCCGGACCCGGAATGTTGCGGTTCAGACCCAGGTCGAGCGCGATGAAGTAAAATGAGGATCCGATCCAGGCCATGGCGGTGATAACGTGCAACCAGCGCACGGCAAACGCCATCCAGTCCCAGAACACGGCAAAGTCGTACATTTCAGAGGTCTCCGATTGGTTGCCACCACACTAGGCAAACAGGCTTTTCTTCGGTATTCCCGTATATTGTCAAACTGTATCAAAAAAAACGAAAAGATGTCCTATCTCGATAACATCCGCACCTTTGTCAGGGTCTACGATCTGGGCAGCATGTCCGCCGCGGGGCGAGACCTGCGAATTTCTCCGGCTGTGACTTCAGCGCGGATTTCTCAGCTTGAGGATCACTTAGGCGTACGCCTTTTTCAGCGCACGACCCGCAATCTGTCTCCGACCGAGCAAGGCAAAGCGTTTTATCCCGGAGCTGTCGCGGTTCTGGATGCGGTGGATGATGCCGAGGCTAAGGTGACCCATCTGACCGAAGCCCCACGTGGATCATTGTTTGCGGCGGCGCCGCTGGGGGTGGGTCGCCGTCTGCTGGCACCGCATGTTCCTGATTTTCTGGCTGCGTACCCAGAAGTAGACGTGCGCTTGCGCCTGACGGACCGGTCTGTCGACCTGACAACCGAAGGGCTGGATCTGGCGTTCTTTATCGGCCAACCCGAAGACAGCACCCTGCGCATCCGTAAGATCGCAGACTGTCAGCGGGTGCTTTGTGCCGCCCCCGACTATGTGTTGCGGCGCGGAATGCCATCAAGCGGGGCTGATCTGGTCGCCGACAAACATGAATGCCTGAACCTGCGCTTTCCGGGGGCGGCTGAGTTTCAATGGATGCTGGAAACCCCCGAGGGACCGAAACGTTTTGCGGTGTCGGGTCGGTTTGAATGTGATGACGGAGACGTGTTGACGGATTGGGCTTTGTCAGGGCAAGGGATTGCAATGAAACCCGTTTTTGAGGTCGCCGAACACCTCAAATCCGGGCGTCTTGTTCCGGTTGCAACCGCAACACCACCGGTTCCCGTGCAGATGGCATGTCTTTACACGCACCGGCGACATCAAGACCCGAAGGCGCGTTTGTTCATGGATTTCATGATCGAACGGATCGGAAAAATCGTCCGCAGTGCCGAGCTACCCGCTTAAGCCCCCCGGCTCTCAGTCAGCTTCCGCGATAGGTCGAATAGCCGTAGGGCGAAAGCAGAAGCGGGACATGGTAATGCGCCTCTGCATCGGACATGCCGAACCGGATGGGTACCTGATCCAGAAACAAGGGATCGTCTCCGTCCTGACCTGTTGCACGCAGGTAGTCGCCTGCAAAGAAAATCAGTTCGTAAGTGCCTGTTTTAAATGCGTCCTGCGGCAATATTGGGCTGTCGGTTCGGCCATCCGCGTTGGTTACCATCTCAACTAGTTTGCGATGAGAGTTGCCGGAAACGCGGTAAAGCGCGATTTTCAGCCCCTCAGCAGGGCAGCCACGTGCGGTATCCAGAACATGGGTTGTCAAATAGCCTGCCACCGGTCTCTCCTATCATGTGCCTTTTGATTTTTGACAGTCTGGCGCAAAGTTCGAAACAGTTGAAATGCCGAAAGAACCGGAAACAGCGTTCGGATTGATTTGATAATCAAAGGCTGTGTTCTGGGGTAAGTCTGTTGGAAACAGAAATAGAAATGGACCATACCATGCAGCCGCCGCGTTACCCCCGGGACATGATCGGATACGGAGCACACCCTCCGCAGGCGAAGTGGCCGGGCGGGGCCAAGTTGGCTGTGCAGATCGTGCTGAATTATGAGGAAGGCGGCGAAAACTGCGTGCTGCACGGCGATGACGCGTCCGAGGCGTTTTTGTCCGAGATCGTGGGGGCCGCGCAATGGCCGGGTCAGCGGCATTGGAATATGGAATCGATCTATGAATACGGCGCGCGCGCCGGTTTCTGGCGTTTGCATCGGCTGATGAAGGATCTTCCGATCACGGTTTATGGCGTGGCCACATCTCTGGCGCGTTCGCCCGATCAAGTGGCGGCGATGAAATCCGCTGGTTGGGAAATTGCCAGCCACGGCCTCAAATGGGTCGAACACAAAGATATGACCCCAGACGAAGAACGTGCACAAATAGCCGAGGCCATACGTCTGCACACAGAAGTTGTCGGTGAACGCCCGCGCGGCTGGTACACGGGGCGCTGTTCCGAAAACACAGTGCGTCTGGTCGCGGAAGAGGGCGGGTTTGCCTATGTTGCAGACACCTATGCGGACGACCTTCCCTATTGGATGCAGACCGGAGGGCGGGATCAGTTGATCGTGCCTTACACGCTGGATTGCAACGACATGCGTTTTGCCACCCCGCAGGGGTTCAATTCGGGTGATCAGTTCTTCGCGTACCTGAAAGACAGTTTTGACGCACTGTACGCTGAGGGTGAGGCGGGCGTTCCCAAGATGCTCTCGATCGGTTTGCATTGCCGCCTGATTGGCCGACCGGGGCGTGTGATGGCGCTGAAACGGTTCTTGGACTATGCACGGGGATTTGCCGATGTCTGGTTCACAACGCGATTGCAAATCGCGCAACATTGGGCAACCACCCATCCGCCGGTGCATCGCGTGCGTCCGTCACAGATGGACCGCACCGCGTTTGTCGAGGCATTTGGCGGTATTTTTGAGCATTCGGCCTGGATTGCTGAACGCGCCTTTGATCTGGAGCTGGGCCCGGCACATGACACTGCTGGTGGGCTGCACAACGCGTTGACGCGCATGTTCCGTTCGGCTTCAGAAGACGAGCGTTTGGGCGTTCTGACCGCACATCCGGATTTGGCGGGTAAGCTGGCGCAGGCCAAACGGCTGACACAGGAAAGCACGTCAGAGCAAGCCTCGGCCGGGTTGGACGCGCTGACCGATGCCGAGCGCGAGACGTTTACTGATCTGAACCAGCGCTACACGCAGACCTTCGGGTTCCCCTTCATAATTGCGGTACGGGACCATAACAAAGCGTCGATCCTCGAAGCCTTCCAGCGACGTATTGAACAGGATCGCACGACGGAATTTGCCGAAGCCTGCCGTCAGGTTGAACGGATCGCCGAGTTCCGGTTGCGGGATGTATTGCCCGCATGACCCGGCAGATCGTGACAGAAATAATCTCGGCAGACGCATTTGCCCCATTTGGAGATTTGATCGAGGCGTCTGGGCCGCCCGACAAGATCATCAACCAGGAACAATGCGGGCGGTTTCATGACCGCGCGCAGTTGGATTTTTCTGATGGCCGGGCTGGGCTGAGCCTGTTCAATGCCAACCCCCGTTCACTGCCCTACACGCTTGAGATGGTGGAGCGCCATCCTGACGGCAGTCAGGCTTTCATTCCCATGACGCATCAGCCTTTTCTGGTGATCGTCGCGACCGACAATGTCGGGGAACCGGGCGTCCCGCGCGCGTTCATAACCAAGCCGGGCCAGATGGTGAATTACCACCGCGGAACGTGGCATGGCGTTCTGACACCTCTGCGTGGCCCGGGTCTGTTTGCGGTGGTGGACAGGATCGGCACCGGCTCAAATCTGGAAGAACACTGGTTCGACACACCCTATGAGGTGGTGCCGAAACCCAATGAAGCCGCGGGATAAGCGGCAATACCCCCGTGAACTCTGACTGAGAGGACAGTGCCCATGGCCGAAACTTCAATTGGAACACCCGAACAACTTCGGGATCCGAATTTCACACCCGCGCTGCACAAGGCGATTCCACTGGGTATTCAGCACGTTCTGGCGATGTTCGTCTCAAACGTGACACCTGCAATCATTGTCGCAGGTGCGGCTGGGTTTGGGTTTGGTTCGAACTCGCCCGATTTCCCAGAGCTTTTGTACTTGATCCAGATGTCGATGCTGTTCGCTGGCGTGGCAACGTTGTTGCAGACGGTCACTCTGGGTCCGGTTGGGGCTGCGTTGCCGATTGTTCAGGGGACAAGTTTCGCCTTTCTGCCAATTATGATCCCACTTGTGGCGGGTAAAGGGGTCGACGGGTTGGCAGCTTTGTTCGGGGGTGTGATCATCGGTGGTGTGTTCCATGCCTGTCTGGGGGCTGTCATCGGGAAGATACGTTTCGCTTTGCCACCACTTGTGACCGGTCTTGTAGTCACGATGATCGGTCTGGCGTTGGTCAAAGTTGGTATCCAGTACGCTGCCGGAGGAGTTCCGGCAATCGGTACGCCAGAATACGGGTCAATGCTGAACTGGTCAGCAGCGATGGTCGTTGTTGTTGTAACGCTTGCGTTGAAATTCTTCGCCAGGGGCATGCTTTCAGTTTCAGCTGTCCTGATTGGTCTGGCGGTTGGATACCTTTATGCATTGATGGTCGGGATGGTGACCTTTGAAGCGATTGGTACAAGCTGGGGTCGCGCTTCGGCGTTTGCACTGCCTGTTCCGTTCAAATACGGGTTTGAATTCTCATTTGCCGCCGTGATCGGTTTCTGCCTCATGGCCTTTGTCTCGGCCATCGAAACCGTAGGCGACGTTTCGGGTGTGACCAAGGGTGGTGCAGGACGTGAGGCAACGGATGAAGAGATAGCCGGTGCGACCTATGCTGACGGTTTCGGTTCGGCACTGGCCGGTGTCTTTGGTGGCTTGCCCAACACATCCTTCAGTCAGAATGTCGGTTTGATCGCGATGACAGGCGTGATGAGCCGCCATGTCGTAACCATTGGTGCCTTGTTCCTGATCCTGTGCGGGTTGGTTCCCAAGGTCGGTGCAATCATCCGGACCATTCCAATTGAGGTGTTGGGCGGGGGCGTCATCGTCATGTTCGGGATGGTTGTGGCTGCGGGTATTTCGATGCTGTCAGATGTAGACTGGAACAGGCGCAACATGGTGATTTTTGCGATCTCGCTTTCCATCGGATTCGGTTTACAGCTTGAACCAGACGCGGTTCAGCACTTGCCGGACACGCTGGGTATCCTGATGAAAAGTGGACTTCTGCCAGCAGCAGTTATTGCGATCGTGCTCAACCTCATCCTGCCGGAAGAATTGACTGACGAAGCCACCGAAGAAGTATCGGGTGGAATGTCCGGGCATGGTGCAGGCAGCTTGCCTGGACATAAGTAACCTGTTCCCCGCCGGATCACGTGCCATCCGTCAGGGCCGCGATCCGGCTACTCCGTCGCCATAAGGCGGGCGACGTCCAGCATCCGGGCTGAAAAGCCCCATTCATTGTCGTACCAGCCAAAAATCCGAACCTGATTTTCCCCAACCATGCGGGTTTCCGGCCCGGCGATGACCAATGATTCCGGGCGGGCGCGCAGGTCAGACGAGACCAGCGGCATATCTGTCCAGCCAAGCACGGGCGAGGCAGAAACAGCCTCTTTCAGCGCTTGGTCAAAAGCACTTATGCTGAGGCCCCGCTCAAGTGTCACGATTAGGTCCACGGCGGAAACACTGGCCGTCGGCACACGAACCGCCGCGCCGGAAACGCGTCCGGCCAGATGCGGCAGAACCACATCGATCAGATGCATGGCGCTTGACGTCGTGGGGACCATTGACAGCGCACCGGCCCGCGAACGGGCAAGGTCGCCGCGCGGCGCGTCCACCATCGGTTGGCTATTGGTATAGCAGTGAATGGTTGTCATATGACCAGAGGCAATGCCTGCGATGTCGTCGATCATCTTGACCAGCGGTGCCAACCCGTTGGTGGTGCACGAGGCGTTGGACACGATCCTCGCGCTGCCCAGTTGATCCTCGTTTGCGCCCAGAACAATGGTCACATCCGCTGCAGGCGAAGGGCCAGATATCAGCACCTTGCCCGCGCCCGCGGTAAGACCGCGACGCGCAACGTCAGAGCTGCGGGCAATGCCCGTGCAGTCCAGCATCACGTCAACACCCGACAAATCAACGCGGGTCAGATCGGCACTGTGGGTCATCGGAATCGTCCGCCCATCCACAATCAGCGCGGCAGCCCCTTCGGACACATCGCCAGGGTAGGGGCCGAACGTGCTGTCGTATTTGAACAGGTAGGCGCAGGTTTCCAGCGGTGCGATGTCATTGATCAGCACCAGCTCGATATCCGACCCCTGCGGCAGGGCCAGAACCTGCCGCAGGATCGTACGGCCGATACGGCCGAATCCGTTAATCGCGAGTTTCATGCGCAAGCTATGGCAGGCCGTTCAGGCGACCTCAATGCCTTAACTAACGTACTGTCAGTTGCAGCTGACCTGCGAGAAGAACTGGCCCGATATGTTCTGATACATGCTGGCCACGATCGGTTTGCACCCGGTTGCCTGCTGAATTGCGGCGATGGCCTGAAGCGTGCGCAAACGTGGCGGGGGGCCAAACGGGTTGAGGTTGTTGTTGTCACGCGTGGCGCGGTACACAACCGGCGTGTCCGAGACTTGCGTCACTGCCCAGGTGCGGCTCATGACAAGTACGGATTTGGTCTCTTCCTTGGCGGAAAGGGGCGAGGTGAAAAGGGTCGCAGATGCGGCGAGTGCGGCAATGGCCAGCAGGGCAGGGCGCAGTTTCATGGAACAATCTCCAATGCTTAAAATCAGAATTTGCTTGGATTTCAGCAAATTCCGGCGCGCGTGTGAAGCCCCGAAGCCACAAATTCACGGCACACCTTTGCGAGCCACCTGTTTACCTTAGGGCAAAGACAAGGGCATGTGCCGATTGACGTCCTTATACAGCAGATACCGGAACCGCCCCGGACCACCCGCATAACAGGCTTGCGGGCAGAAGGCGCGTAACCACATGTAATCGCCCGCTTCGACCTCGACCCAGTCCTGATTGAGGCGATAGACAGCTTTGCCTTCCAGCACATAAAGCCCGTGCTCCATCACATGGGTCTCGGCAAACGGGATGACCCCGCCGGGTTCGAAATTGACGATGTTCACATGCATGTCATGGCGCAGGTCCTGAGGGTCGGCAAACCGCGTGGTCGACCAGCGGCCCTGTGTTCCCGGCATTTCCACTGGTGTCACGTCTCGCTCGTTGGTTATGATCGGATCGGGCAAAGGCAGCCCGGGCACCGACTGATAGGCTTTGCGGACCCAATGGAACCGGGCGACTGCGTCACCCGTGTTGTGCAATGTCCAGTCGCTTCCTGGTGGAATATAGGCATAACCCCCTGTTTCCAATACATGTTTTTCGGCATTCAGGGTTAAGGTGACAGCCCCCTCGACCACAAAGAGAACGGCCTGGGCCTGCGCTTCGGTTTCAGGCTGGTCGCTGCCACCGCCGGGTTGTACCTCCATGATGTATTGCGAGAATGTCTCGGCGAATCCACTAAGCGGACGCGACAGAACCCACAGGCGCGTGCCTTCCCAGAAAGGTAGGGAACTGGTGACGATGTCGCGCATCGTGCCTTTGGGGATGACCGCATAAGCGTCCGTGAACATAGCGCGGTCAGTCAACAGTTGGTCCTGACCGGGATGGCCCCCGGTCGGGGCAAAATAGGTTGGGTTGGTCATCATGAGCCTCGGGGTCGTTTATACGGCACTATGAACGCAAAGACCGGGCGCAGATAGGTCCACCGGCGCGATAGGTTTGTTCGGGATAATTTGAAGGTCGACGTCAGGGGCTTGGCCCGGCAGCGGCAGCGGTATATCCTTGGACACAAATGATTTCAGTTCTGTGAGGCCGCTATGAAAGCCCAGTTTTTGCCCGCAATCGCCGCTTGTGGTTTTCTTTTGATGACCAGTTTGGCAGACGCCAAGCCACTGTCGCGAATCATTGCAGAGATGGGCTTGTCGCCTGCGGATTTCGAAGTGGTCAACGCAACCGCGAACACGATGCTGACCAGCGGTACGCCATCTGTTGGTCAGGAGCGGGCCTGGAAAAACGACGATACCGGATCGAAAGGCACGATCCGGGTGCAAAATGTGCAGGGCAACTGCGTCAGCCTTCAACACATAATTCAGCCGGAAGGTGGGGATCAGAGCCGCGAGATCAGAACCCGCCGGTGCGATGACGGCAATGGCAACTGGATTCTCACGCCCTGATCTGCGGTACGGGCCTCAATAGCCCTGAGCCCGATCCACCTCATGCAGCAAGGGCGCGCCAGAGTTGAGCCGTTTAAAGTTCTCGGCAACATCTGAAAGCGCGTCACCCAGATGCCAGCCCGAGACGTGCGGTGTGATCGTCACGCCGGGATGGGCCCATAACGGGCTGTCCTGCGGCAGTGGTTCCACTGATGTAACGTCCAGCACGGCATGACCCGGTGTGCCTTTATCCAGCGCTTCGATCAGGGCGGCTTCGTCAATCAGATCCCCGCGCCCGGCGTTCAGCAACTGGCTACCGGGTTTCATCGTGGCCAGTGTTTTTGCGTCGAACAAACCAACCGTTTGAGGTGTCGACGGCAAAATCGCACATACATGGTCGCATTGCCCCAAAAGGTCAGGCAGGGTGTCTTGCCCATGCAGACAGGTCACACCTTCTATGGATTTGGCTGTACGGCTCCAACCCATGACCTGAAATCCGATGGCCCGCAGCATCAGGGCGGTGCGGGCACCGATATGGCCCAGACCCAGAACACCTACGACTGTGTCTGGTGTAAAGATCGGCTCTCGCGGCGACCACTCCGCCAGGGATTGGGCGGCCTCATGGAACGCCATATGCCGTTGTTGGCGCAGGATGTAAGCCACAAACCACTCGGCGATGCCTTGTGCAGGGGCATCCGGTTTCAGGCGCGCGATGCGGACATGGGCCGGAAGGTCTGGATGGCTGACAATGGTTTCCACGCCAGCCCCCAACTTCTGAACCAGTTTCAAGTTGGGCAGTCGCGCGGGGTGGTCGCTTTGCATGCCGACCAGCGCCAGCATCGTGATGTCTTCCGGGTTGCCAAGCGTTTGGGGCGTGCGGATATCTGCATCAGGCGCTGTGGCCTTCAATTTGGCAGCAATTTCTTCATCGCCTATCCAATCGGACAACCCGGTTTCGATCAACAACGCCATGCGCGGCTCCTGCGTAGAATTTGGTGTGGTGACGTCCCGTCACTGTGGTGGACAGGCTCGGGGCAGTTAAGCCATCCTTGCAGCAAAAGTATAGCCCGGTTCCGACGCCTGAGGAGGATGTTTCCGTGAACATGTCATTTACCCTGCGCGAGGAAAACCGCGTTCTTCTGGAACGTGTTTCGGAAATGATCCGGGATGAGATCATGCCGCTGGAGGAAGAATACCACGCGGAAATCGACAAGGGCGACCGCTGGCAGTACACACAGCGCCAAGCCGAAATTCTTGAAGGGCTGAAGGCCAAGGCCAAGGCAGCGGGGCTGTGGAATTTCTGGCTGACCGACAGCGACAAGGGGTTTGGCCTGACCACCGTGGAATACGCCTATTTCGCCGAAGAAATGGGCAAGACCCCGCTTGGGGCCGAAGTGTTCAACTGCTCGGCCCCGGATACCGGCAACATGGAAGTTTTCGAGCGCTACGGTTCCGCGAAGATGAAGGAAAAATGGCTGAAACCACTGCTCGAAGGTGAAATCCGATCTGCCTATCTGATGACCGAACCTGACGTGGCCTCTTCTGACGCAACCAATGTGTCGATGTCCTGTGTTCGGGACGGGGATGACTATGTCCTAAATGGTGAAAAATGGTGGTCTTCGGGCGCGGGCGACCCGCGATGCAAGGTTTATATCGTCATGGTCAAAACCGGCGGCGATGAACAACCCAAACACAAGCGTCAGTCGATGATTGTGGTGCCTGCGGATGCAGAAGGGATCGAAGTTCTGCGCCCCATGCAGGTCTATGGCCACGATGATGCACCTCACGGCCACATGCATATCCGGTTCACCAACGTTCGCGTTCCGGCCGAAAACATCCTGCTGGGCGAAGGGCGCGGGTTCGAGATTGCGCAAGGTCGCCTTGGGCCGGGCCGCATCCACCACTGTATGCGCGCCATCGGGCAGGCCGAAAGTGCGCTGGAGCAGATGTGCAAACGATCGCTGCAACGCGAGGCGTTTGGCAAGAAACTGGCGCAGCTTGGGGCCAATTACGACATCATTGCCGAATGCCGGATGGAGATCGAAATGGCCCGGCTGCTGTGCCTGAAAGCCGCTTGGTACATGGATCAGGGCGACGCGCGGGCAGCCGCTCCTTGGATCAGCCAGATCAAGGTCGTCGCACCACAAGTTGCGCTGAAGGTGATCGACGAAGCAGTGCAGATGTTCGGTGCGCAGGGCATCAGTCAGGATACACCACTTGCGACGGCCTGGACCCATGTGCGGACCCTGCGATTGGCCGATGGGCCAGATGCGGTGCATCGCCGTCAGGTGGCGCGGGCCGAGCTAAAGAAATACACGCAGGAAAAGATCTGAGGGGGCCTATGGCAGCAGCGCTCGATTTCGCCGACAAAGCCTATTTTAGTCAACGAGAAAACGGGGCATTTGTCGGCAACGATCCCGCACGTGGCCCGTGGTCTGCTGATCACTGCCATGCGGGGCCTGTGAGTGGTCTGATCGTGCGGGCGGCGGAAACCGAAGTCGGCCCGGAAAAGATGCTGACCCGTCTGACCGTCGACCTGTTACGCCCTTTACCGCTGGCCGGTTTGCGGGTTGCGGCAGAAACAACGCGCCACACCAAGACGTTGGCGACCACGCGCGTTACGGTTCACGATTTGAACGACGCGCTATGTGCAACGGCCTCGACCATGCATCTGGTGCGTCGCGATCTTGGATCGGTTGCAAATGTCGAAAGCACCGCCCCTCGGATCGAGGATGCCGTCGACGGCCCGTTTCCAATTGGCGAGATTCGCCACGAGTTGCCCGGTTTTGCCCATTACAGCGATATTCGGTACCCGAAAGGCGGCAGGCAGGGGGCCGGACCCAAAACGGTTTGGATGCGGACACCGCGACTTTTGCAGGGTGAGGTACAATCGCCCATTCAGGCCCTGTGTCCGTTGGCAGATTGCGGCAATGGCATCTCATGGAACGCGCCAACCTCGGAAATGGGATTCATGAATACCGACCTGACAGTGAACATCCATCGAGAGCCGGTTTCCGATTGGTTGGCCTCAGACTCTGTCTCGCATTGGCAGCCGTCAGGTATCGGGATGTCACAGTCGGTGTTGTATGACACGCAAGGTCCGGTTGGAACCGCATTGCAAACACTGGTTTTGTTCCCGCCCGGCTGACACTCGGCCGGTTTTTGCATCCTGACTGTAAAAGCCGTTGCCGCCGCAGATCGGCAGACCTATCTTGCAATCATGCGTTGGATGCTTGCCGCTATAACCTGTTGCCTGCCTATCCCGGCCTTGGCTCACCCGCACGTCTTTATCGACACTGGGCTTGAGTTCATCGTGGATGAAAGTGGTAACTTGACTCATGTCCGAGTGACCTGGGCCTATGATGAGCTGTTTTCCTTACTGCAACTGGAAGACATGCGGCTGGATCAGGACGGTGATGGCGCGCTGACCGAAGGCGAAGAAGCGATCCTTACCGGGTTCGATGCGCAATGGATCGAAGGGTATAACGGCGATCTGGTTGTTACGGCCGGAGGAGTGCAAGTTGACCTTTCGGGCCCGATGTCTCCTCATGCCACAACCGAAGATGGCCGCATCGTCACAACGCATCTGCGCGCGGTCGAAGGGGGTTCAGTGCCCGCCAGCGCCTTGTCGGCGAAGGCGTTCGATGAGACCTATTACACAGCCTACGAAGTGACACGCCCTGTCATCGTCACAGGCCCCGCTACCTGCCAGATGGAACGTTTCGATCCGGATATTGACGGTCAATTGGCCCAGATGCAGGCGTTTCTGTTAACGCTGGATGCAGATTACGACCTTGAGGAAAACGACATTCCTCTGGTCGGAGAGAACTTTGCCACCGAGATTCGCATTTCATGTCCCGCTACCTGATAGTTCCGGTTGCCCTTGCCTGTGGACTGCTGCTTTGGTTCTGGGGCAGTGGCGGGTTTGACTCTCTTGCAGCCTGGGCGGCGGGTGAGCAACGCGAGTTTCAGAACCAGATCGCCCGCTCGCTGCGCGCCGCACGCGCCGAGCAGCCGCAGGCCGTTGCCACGCTGCTGACCGTATGTTTTGCCTATGGCTTCTTTCATGCCATCGGCCCGGGTCACGGTAAGGTTCTGATCGGCGGGTACGGGCTGGGTCGGCGCGTGGCTTTCTGGCGGCTGTCAGCGATCAGCGTGCTGTCCAGCCTGGGACAGGCCGTAACGGCCATCGTTCTGGTCTATGCCGGGGTATTGGCGTTTCAGATGTCCCGCCAAAGCCTTGTCGGCGCGACCGAGCAGGTCATGGCCCCCATAAGCTATGGCGCGATTGCTTTGATCGGGTTGTGGCTGGTGTTCCGTGCTTTGCGCAGTTTTGCGCGGCGGCAAAAAAGCCAACCGGCGCATGATCATGACCATGCTCACGATCACCACGCCAACGCGCACCAACACGATCACGACCATCATCATGACCACCACGATCATGCGCATCACCATCACCATGATGACGATGTCTGCTCGGATTGTGGCCATCGGCATGGACCAACGGCGGAAGAGGTCGCAAATGTGGGCACACTGCGCGAGGCTATGATCCTGATCGCTGGTATTGCCGCGCGGCCCTGTACGGGTGCTTTGTTCGTGCTGATCCTGACCTGGCAGATGGGCATCGCAATGGTTGGTGTCGCCGGGGCTTTTGCTATGGCGCTGGGCACGGCTACAGTCACAACGCTGGTCGGCTGGACATCTTTCGGCCTGCGCGGTGGGTTGTTGGCTTCAGCCTCGGCCACACGCTTTGCGTCCGTGCTGGCCCCAACCATCGAACTGGTCGCGGGGCTTGTCATTGCAGTGATTGCCGGTGGTCTGCTGATGCGCGCGATTTAGTCGAAAACCGGTTTAGGGTAACCGACCCGCGCCAGATACAGCCCCTGCGGCGGGCAGACCGGCCCACAAGCCGCACGGTCAGCAGCGTTCAACGCGTCGCGCACATCCTCGGGCGTCCAGGCACCGGCGCCGACACGTTCCAAAGTGCCCACGAAACTGCGGACCTGGTTGTGCAGGAAAGATCGGGCGCGCACGTGGAAATGGATCTCGGGGCCGGAAAAACCCGGAACCTGCTCGACCCGCAGCTCATCCAGAGTTTTAACAGGGCTCGCCGCTTGACAGATCGAAGACCGGAACGTGGTGAAATCATGCCGTCCCAGCAGCATGTTTGCCCCGTCCTGTATCGCATCAACATCCAACTGATGGTTGATCTGCCAGACCTGCCCCCGGTCATGCGTTGCCGGGGCGCGGCGCATCAGGATGCGGAACAGATATTGCCGTTCAACCGCTGAAAAGCGTGCATGCCAATCCTCATCGACCCGAGCGGCCTTCACAATCGCCACAGGCTGCGGTTTGAGGTGATAGTTCAGCGCCTCGGACAGGCGAAACGGGTCCCAGTCCTTGGCCATGTCGCAATGGGCAACCTGACCAAGCGCGTGAACCCCGGCATCGGTGCGACCTGCGGCGGCGATTGTATGCGCACCCGGCTGAATACGCGACAGAGCCTCTTCAATGGCCCCCTGAACGGACGGCTGATCCTTTTGCCGCTGCCATCCGGCAAACGGTTCCCCTTGGTATTCGACTTTTAACGCATATCTGGGCATGCGCCGCTGGTAGCGCGCGAGGCCGGAACGGGCAAGGGGGCGAAAGCGCTGGTATGTGCCGCACCCTCTACCTATCTTGGGTAAAACGATAATTGCGGGGCGACAGTTTGGTCATCTCATCACTGGCAGACAGTCTTGTGCGTGGCGTCGAAACCATCGGCGATACCGTGTCCGAGACGTTTTTCGAGCCGGTCATCCGTCTGGGTGTCACCGGGCTGGCGCGATCGGGCAAGACGGTTTTCATCACCTCGCTGGTGGCAAACCTGTTGGATCGGGGCCGCATGACCGGCCTGACCGCGCAGCAAGAAGGGCGGATCAACGCCGCCTATTTGCAACCGCAGCCGGACGATACGGTGCCCCGGTTCGACTATGAAACCCACCTGTCCGCTCTGACCGGCCCCACGCCAAATTGGCCCGACAGCACCCGCGCTGTGTCCGAATTGCGTTTGTCGTTCAAGGCGCGCCCCGCAGGGTTACTTGCCGGGTTGCAGGGGCCGCGAACAGTGCATTTGGACATCGTGGACTATCCCGGTGAGTGGCTGCTGGATCTGGCTTTGCTGGACAAATCTTACGAAGATTGGTCGCAAGAAACACTGACTCGCATCGAGACCCGTGCCGAGGCAGCCGAGTATCTGGCGCAGGTCAAGGCCACAGACCCGTCTGGTGCGCATGACGAGCCGACAGCGCAAGCTCTGGCGTCATCGTTCACGGCTTATCTCAATCAGGCGCGTGAAGCTGGTTTTTATGACTGCACCCCGGGGCGTTTCTTGTTGCCGGGTGATCTGGCGGGCTCACCGGTGCTGACCTTTGCGCCTTTGGTTCTGTCCGGACCATCACGCCGTAAAACTCTTCAGCGTGAGATGGAGCGGCGATTTGAGGCTTATAAGTCTCAAGTGGTGAAACCCTTTTTTCGCGACCACTTTTCGCGCATCGACCGGCAGGTGGTTTTGGTCGACGCGCTGGGCGCGATCCACAAAGGCCCGCAGGCGGTTGAGGATATGCGCCGCGCGATGGCCGATATCCTGTCGGCTTTTCGTCCGGGCAGGAACGCGTGGCTCAGCCAGTTGCTGTTGGGCAAGCGGGTCGAACGCATCCTGTTTGCGGCGACTAAAGCCGACCATTTGCACCACACACAACATCCCCGCATGACGGCGATCATCGAAGCGTTGACACGCGAGGCACGAGACCGGGCGAATTTCGCAGGGGCGCAAACGGCAGCTCTGTCGTTGGCTTCGTTGCGCGCTACGACAGAAGAGATGCGCCGTCACAATGGGGTGGAATTGCCATGTGTGAGGGGCACTCTGTTGGACAGCGGGAAACAGGCTGCGTTCTATCCCGGCGAATTGCCTGAAGACCCAGCGCATCTTTTGGGTCCGGCCCGAAATGGGGCGGACAGTTGGTTGGATGAGGATTATGGGTTCATGGCATTTGCACCCGCGCATCTGACCCTGAAACCAGGCGATGGACCGCCGCATATCCGCTTGGATCGCGCAGCTCAGTTTCTGATCGGAGACAGGTTGTGACTGTTACCTTACGCCCTGCCCGTACCACAGATGCTGGTACCATCGGGACAATCCTGCACGGTTTCACCTTGGAAAACGACTGGATGCCAAATCTGCACAGTTGCGCTGAAACCATCGCCTTTTGCGGTAAAATGATCGATCAGGATTGGGTGACTGTTGCGGAAAGTGACGTGGGCGTGGTCGGGTTTCTGGCGCTCAACGGTACCGAAATCCACTCGCTTTATCTGGATGCACATGAACGAGGGCGAGGGATCGGGCGGCAACTGCTGGACCACGCGAAATCTCGCCAAACCCGGCTTAGCTTGTATGCGTTTCAGGCCAACACAGGCGCTTGTAAATTTTACGAGCGCAACGGCTTTGCCGAAGCAGCGCGCAGCAATGGCGCGGAAAATGACGAAAACCTGCCGGACATTAGGTTTGTCTGGCGCAGCAAAGGTATGACCCATGGCTAAAGGCCCGGTTCTGATCGATCTTGAAGCGGATGAGCCCGCCGCTGATGTTGCGCAGGCCCCTCCGGTGCCAGATGTGGCGCAGCCTCAAGGGCAAGCGATGCAGAGCGCTGCGAGGCTCGCCGCCCGAAAACCATCCGCCTTGGCGCGTTGGTTTTGGGGGCTGGCCTTGGCCGTCATCGGCGCGGCAATCTCTGTTGCAGCTTGGGATTTTGCAACTTCACTAGTGGCGCGGACGCCAGTTCTGGGGTGGGTCGTAGTTGGCCTGCTGTCGGCATTGGTGCTGGTTGGATTGATCATTGCGATCCGCGAATTGGCGGCTTTGGGGCGATTGTCGCGGGTCGACGGAATGCGCCGCGCGGCGGATACGGCCTTGGCGGATGCCGATCTGGCACAGGCCCGTGTTGTTACCAATCGTCTGATCACCTTTTACAAAGGCCGGGAAGAGACCCGCTGGGGCCGCGACCGACTGGCAGAGCGTATGGGGGATCAATTTGATGCCTCGGCGTTGCTGAGCCTTGCCGAAGATGAGCTGCTGGCTCCGCTAGACGAAGCGGCCAGCCGAGAAGTTGAGGCTGCGGCCCGGCAGGTCGCAACCGTAACCGCCTTAGTCCCATTGGCCTTGGCAGATGTTGTGACAGCGCTGGCCGCGTCGCTTCGGATGATCCGCCGGATCGCGGAAATCTACGGCGGTCGGGCCGGTACGCTAGGCAGTTGGCGTTTGACCCGTGCCGTGTTTGTACATCTGGTCGCCACAGGCGCGGTGGCCGTCGGCGACGATCTGCTGGAGCCTGTTCTGGGCGGATCCGTTCTCAGCAAACTGTCTCGCCGGTTCGGAGAGGGGTTGGTCAACGGGGCGCTCAGCGCACGTGTGGGAGTGGCCGCGATGGAGGTGTGTCGCCCGCTGCCATTCTCTGAACGGCACAAACCGTCAACGCGCGGTATCATCAAACGCGCCTTGCAGGGCCTGTTTTCCAAGGGTTGATCCAAAGCAAAGCGTCATAGCCCACCCTTCGTCACACTAGGAGTGTCGGAGGAGCCAGCCATGACGGATCACGGTCACAGCCCGCAGGAAATCGCCGAACGGATCAATGCACCGCCTGGTCGTGGTGTGTTGCGCGATGTTGTCTATGGCGGCATCGACGGTTCTGTTACCACCTTTGCCATCGTGGCAGGGGTCGCGGGGGCAGGGCTTTCCCCGTTTGTGATCGTTGCGTTGGGTTTGGCGAATGTGCTGGCTGACGGGTTTTCCATGGCTGCGGGCAATTACTCGGGCACCAAGGCGGAACTGGACAACATTCGGCGCATCCGTGCGGTCGAGGAACGCCACATAGCTTTGTATCCGGATGGCGAGCGGGAAGAGGTGCGCGAGATCCTTGCGCAAAAGGGGTTGTCGGGCGACGTTTTGACCGAAGCAACGGCCGAGATCACCTCGAGCCACGAAAACTGGATCAACCTGATGATCGAAGGAGAGTATGGCTTGGGCAGTGTTGACCCGCATCCGTTGAAGGCGGCGCTGGCCACATTCTTTGCCTTCCTGGTGGCAGGTATGATCCCCTTGCTGCCCTTTCTGGCTTCGGTTCCGAACGCATTTGCGATGTCGGCCTGGATGACCATGGGAGTCTTTTTTGCGATCGGTGCGCTAAAAAGTCGTTGGTCTCTGTCCCCATGGTGGCGATCAGGGATAGAAACGCTGCTGATCGGAGGGTTGGCTGCGCTGATCGCGTATCTGGTCGGGTCTCTGTTCCATCCTTAATTGTCGCAGCGCGGCTGTGGCGGCTGGCCAATATTCCGCGCTTGGGTAGAGTGGCAAAAAACGGGTGCGAAAACCGATGCCACGTCTCAAATTGTCTGACCAACGTGTATTGGTTCTGGGCGCTTACGGCTTCATTGGCGCGGCAGTCACGCGTGCGTTACAAGCCGAAGGTGCCTCGGTTCAAGGCGCGGTACGCGACCTTGTGCAAGGGGCACGGATCTTGCCGGGTGTTCCGCTCAAGCAGGCTGACATGCGCGATCTTCTTCACACGCAAGACTGGCCGGATCTGTTAGAAAACGTCGATGTCGTCGTGAATTGCGCCGGTGCATTGCAGGATAATGCCGAAGACAATCTGGAAACCGTGCACCACACAGCGATCGCGGCCCTGGCCAACGCTTGCGCGGAACAGAAGATCAGTATTGTCCAGATTTCCGCCATCGGCGCGGAACCTGCGGCAAGCACGCATTTCCTGCGCACCAAAGCGGCCGGAGATCAGGCTCTGCGTGCGTCGGGCGTTCCGCTTTGGGTGCTGAAGCCCGGGCTTGTTATCGGACAGACGGATTTTGGCGGCACAGCACTGCTGCGCATGTTGGCCGCTGTGCCTTGGGTTCAACCCTTGGCCTATCCCAATACGCCAGTGCAGTGCGTGGGGATGCCTGACCTTTGCGCCACGGTCGTCGATGCTATTGCGGGGGATTTGCCGCAAGGCACGTTTGACCTTGTCGAGGACAGCCCGCACAGCCTGTCGGACGTGGTGCGCCACACCCGGCAATGGCTAGGGTTTCCTGCGGCGCGTTTCTCAGTAAGTTTACCGCCGGTTATGACCAAAGCCGTTGCGGCGTTAGCCGATGGTTTGGCCTGGTTTGGCTGGCGATCACCTCTACGCAGCACGGCGATGACGGTCATGGCGGACGGCGTGATCGGAGATCCCGCGCCTTACAGGGCTGCCTCGGGGCGCGGGTTTTCACCTTTGCCCGACATCTACGCATCGCTTCCCTGTGCCCGGGAACACCGCCTTACTGCACGAATGACGCTGTTGATGCCGATGGTTGTTGCAACGCTCAGCCTGTTTTGGGTTCTGTCGGGCCTGTTCGGGTTGTCGGGCCTGTCCAAAGCCTCGGGCGTACTGACAGGAGCCGGTTGGTCAGCGCCTGCAGCCATGGTCGCCGTCGTTTTCTGGTCTCTGGTCGACGTCGTGCTGGGGTTGGCCATCTTGTGGCGTAAATGGGCTGTGCGGGCCTGTTTGGCTCAGTTTGGCGTGGCCGTTATCTACATGGGTGCCGCCACAATCACGTCACCGGAATTGTGGACCGACCCGTTGGGCCCACTGGTGAAAATCCTGCCCGCGATGGTCTTATCCCTTGTCGCGTTGCCCATGTTGGCAAGTCGATGACGGACCCTGATCTGATCCTGCGCTGGTTGCACGTCATTGGCGCCTGTGTCCTGCTGGGGACCGGAGCAGGGATTGCCTTTTTCATGCTCATGGCACATCGCAGCAATGATCCGAAAATCATCGCGCATACTGCGGGTATCGTCGCGCTGGCCGACCTTTTGTTCACGACAACAGCAGTCATCCTGCAACCCATTACTGGCACTCTGTTAGCTTGGCGTATTGGGTGGTCGTTAAGCGAAGGATGGATTGCATTGTCCCTGGTGCTTTACGTGCTGACCGGTCTTTTCTGGTTGCCGGTGGTTTGGGTGCAACTTCGAATGCGGGATTATGCCAGAACAGCGGCAGAGCAGGGGTCGTCTTTGCCGCAAGACTATTACCGTTTGTTTCGGTTTTGGTTCGCGTGTGGCGTGCCTGCCTTTCTTGCGGTGTTGGTCATCCTGTGGTTGATGATCGCGCGCCCGGCGATTTCTGTGTTTTAGGAAGGTCTGCAGCTTTCCTGACTGTTATTGGCCATCGCCCCAAGATAGCCTTGCCGCGAGACTTAGATCGGAGATTGCTTTGGAATCGCTACTTGTTCTTGTCGGCCTGATTGTTCTGGCAATCCCGGTCACGCTGGTCGCGCTGATGGTCGGACAAACCCGATTGCGCCGCCGAGTGGCAGAGCTGGAGGCGCGGATTTCGAATCTCTCGGCAGGTGACAACGTGGGTTCTGAAACCCACGAGGTAAAGGAGCCTGATCTACAGACAGACGTTGCAAAAGAAGCGCGCAGACCCGGCCCGTGGGCCGCGCCGAAACGGCAGAAAGAAGATACTCCTGTTGAAGAGGCGGAGGTGCCTTCTCCTGCCGTCGTATTCAATTCTGACCGGTTTACCGAGCTGGGCGCTTGGTTACGCGAAAACTGGTTCTATGTGGTCTCAGCCTTGTCGCTGGCGTTGGCCGGGATTTTCCTTGTGCAATACGGTGTTGAAAACGGATTGCTGCCTCCGGCGGCCCGCGTATTCGCGGCACTTGGGTTCGGGGCACTTCTGATCGTTGCGGGTGAAGTTCTGCGCCGGAAGTTCGGAGATGATGAGGATGCGTCCACAGCCTATTTGCCTTCCGTCTTTTCCGGGGCCGGGCTTGTTACCCTTTTCGGGGCAATTCTGGCCGCGCGCCAATTGTACAACCTGATTGGTGCCGAAGCGGCGCTGGCAGGGATGGTTGCCGTCGCTCTGATTGGTCTTGTACTGGGTTGGTTTCATGGCCCCTTGTTGGCGGCGGTCGGATTGGTCGGAGCATTCGCGGCCCCCTTCATGGTCGGTGGTTCGTCCGAGGATCCTTCGTGGCTTTATGCCTATTTCCTGCTGGTTGCCGTTTTGGGGCTTGGTATCGACACGGTTCGGCGTTGGGCGTGGGTGTCTGTTCTGACCGTGTTTGGGGCCTATTCGGCGAACCTGCTGCTGGTGGCAGGCGCGCCGAACACAGAACCGAGTTATCTGGTCGCTGCTTTGATACTGGCGGTTTTGGTGATGGCTATTCCCGCGCGTCGCATATGGCCGGATCACGCGGGCCCCATGATCTCTCAAATGATCCGCCATCCAAAGTCCCACCCTTGGCCTGACTTTCCAACCAGACTGGCGGCAGGCGCCGTTGCAGTCAGTTCGGCGATCTTGTCCTGGCATTGGGCGGATTCGGCGGCAGAGTTCTGGCTGGGTGTCACCTTGTTGACCGTCCTTGTGCTGGCCCTGTTGCTTTGGGCCAAGGATGCGCCCGCGCTTCAGGATTTGACCGTCCTGCCGGCGGTTGGGCTTGTATTCTATGTCTTGTCGCATGGGCTTGATCAGGGCGCGGTTCTTCGTGACTTTGCTGTCACTTATGCGGAAACGGTTGAGGCCGACTATCCAATGGTCGTCACGGTGTTGGTCGCGTTGGGAGCTTTGATCTCAATCCTGATGGCATGGCGGTCTGCACAGGCAAGCCAGTTTCGCGCGATCTGGGCCGGAGGGGCCGCTCTGTTTGCCCCGGCAATGGCGATCGGGCTGGAGGTCGGCTGGCATCCAGCTTCTGTAATTGGCGCATACCCCTGGGCATTACACGCTGTGGCGCTGGCCGTCCTTATGGTGGTTCTTGCGGAACGTTTTGCCCGTGTCGACGGAGAGGATCGGATGCGTGCTGCGCTGGCCACTTTGTCTGCGCTGTCTTGTCTGGTCTTTGCCTGCGTCATCGTGCTCAGCGCGGCGGCGCTGACGGTGGCGCTGGTGGCAAGCGTCGTGGTGGCGGCGGCTCTGGACCGCAGGTTCGCTTTGCCCCCGATGAGCTGGTTCATATGGGCCGGTGTCTTCACCGTCACCGTTCGACTGGTGCTTGATCCGGGGCTGGACTGGGCAAACACGGCTCCGGTGCCCGAGATGACATTGGTATACGGTGCGGCCACGATTGGCTTTGTCGTCGGCTGGTGGATGTTGCGCCCTTTGCAGCGCCCTGTGGCGTCGTTGTTGCTGGAGAGCGCTGCCTGGGCGACGGTGGGGATACTGCTGTCCCTGTTGTTGTTGCGCTGGCTTGAAGGGTTTGGCGAAGGTGGTGCCTATAGCAGCCACTGGGGGCTGGGGTTGTTGGCGGTTATCTGGCTGCTGCTGGCCTTTGCTCAGGTGCAGCGGTTCGAGCTGGGCGGAAAACTGAATTTTGTTCGCTATCTGCTCGCGGCATTTTTCGCCGCACATGGCGTGTTCCGGCTTGTCGAGTCGTTGGCCGAGCAAAACCCATTGGCAAACCAGTTCTCCGATCCGGTTTTGGGCCCGCCCGTTTTGAACACACTTGCCGTGGCCTACTTGTTGCCTGCCGTGGTCATCGGGTTTTCCGCACGTCGTATTCGGTCGATGCACTTGAAATTGCGGCTGGTCTGTTATGGCTTTGCCGGAGCGCTCGCCGCGTTTTGGCTGGCCCTGACGATCCGTCATTTCTGGAAGGGGGCCAAAGGAATGCATGTCGGCAGTGGCGTCACCCAGCCCGAGCTTTATACCTATACCATGGCCCTGCTGTTGATGGGGGCTGCGCTGTTCTATCAGTCGCTGGCGCGCGGGTCCGACCTGATGCGCAAGGCCGGGCTGCTGGTAATCGGGTTGGCTGTGGCCAAGGTCTTTCTGATCGACATCGCAGGACTGGGCGGGTTGATCCGGGTCTTCTCGCTGCTGGCGCTTGGCCTTGCGCTGGCTGGTCTGGCATGGCTGAACCGCTGGGCCAAACTGCGCCATTCGCCGCATGGGGCAGAACCTCTGGACCATTAGGCGCGGGCGTCTTATAAGCCCGCCATGCATGACCGTTTGGCCATCATTATTCGAATTATATCCCCGGCGCTCTGACCCTCTGAGACGCCGGGCAAAGGTGTTTGAGAACTCGCACCGACCGCTTCGATCCTAGTACGACCAGATCATCCAAAGGACGCCCCCAATGTGCGCCGACACGATCCAGACACCTGATTACAAAGACACGCTGAACCTGCCCAAAACCGACTTCCCCATGCGCGCTGGCCTGCCCAAGCGCGAACCCGCATGGCTGGAGCGCTGGGAAACCATCGGCGTCTATGACCGCCTGCGCGAGAAACAAGGCCGCACACCCTTTACCCTGCACGATGGCCCTCCTTACGCGAACGGCCACCTGCATATCGGCCACGCGCTGAATAAGACCATCAAGGACATGATCGTGCGCAGCCATCAGATGATGGGTTTTGACGCGCGTTACGTGCCCGGCTGGGACTGCCACGGCCTGCCGATCGAATGGAAGATCGAAGAACAATACCGCAAGAAGGGCAAGAACAAGGACGAGGTGAACATCGTCGATTTCCGTCAGGAATGCCGCAAGTTCGCCGAGGGCTGGATCGATATCCAGCGCGAAGAGTTCAAGCGCCTGGGCATCACCGGCAACTGGCCCGATCCCTACATCACCATGGACTATCACGCCGAGGCTGTGATCGCGGATGAGTTCATGAAGTTTCTGATGAACGGCACGCTTTATCAGGGCTCGAAACCCGTGATGTGGTCACCCATCGAAAAAACCGCTCTGGCCGAGGCCGAGGTCGAGTATCACGACAAGGAAAGCTTCACCATCTGGGTGAAGTTCAAGGTTGTCGACCCAATTGGCGGAGATGGCCAACAGCTGGAAAATCGGGATTTGGTTGGCGCTTACGTTGTCATATGGACGACGACTCCATGGACCATGCCGTCGAACAAAGCTGTCGTTTACGGCAAAGACATTTCCTACGGTCTGTACGAAGTTACTGGCACACCGGATGAATGCTGGGCCAATGTGGGCGACAAGTTTTTGCTGGCGGATAATCTTGCCGCAGACGTTTTGGGTCGTGCTCGACTTAATGATGATCAATGGACCCGTGTCAGGGATGTTGACCCAAGTGTGATCACGGGGCTGACCCACCCGCTGGCCGGAGCCGAAGGCGGCAATGGCGAATGGGACGACATCCGCGATTTCCGCGCTGCTGAGTTCGTGACCGACACCGAAGGGACCGGCTTCGTTCACTGCGCGCCGTCGCACGGGATGGAAGAATTCGAGCTGTATCGTGACTTGGGGATGCTCGAGCAGGTCATCACTTATAACGTGATGGACGACGGTAGCTTCCGCGCTGATCTGCCGTTCTTTGGCGGCAAATACATCCTGTCCCGTAAGGGCGGCGAGGGCGACGCGAACAAAGCCGTCATCGATAAGCTGGTCGAGGTCGGCGGGCTGCTGGCGCGTGGCAAGATCAAGCACAGCTATCCGCATTCATGGCGCTCGAAGGCACCGATCATCTATCGTAACACGCCGCAGTGGTTTGCATCCGTCGACCGCAAGCTGGACGACGGCATGGGCGAGATGGGCGACACGATCCGCGAACGCGCCCTGCGATCCATCGACGAACTGGTGAAATGGACGCCGCAGACCGGACGCAACCGCCTCTATTCGATGATCGAAGCCCGCCCGGACTGGGTTCTGTCCCGCCAGCGCGCCTGGGGTGTACCGCTGACCTGCTTTACCAAGAAGGGGGCCTTACCCACCGACGCGGATTACCTGCTGCGCAACGCAGGCCTCAACGCGCGCATCAAGGCTGCGTTCGAGAAAGACGGTGCAGACGTCTGGTACACCGACGGCTTCAAAGAAAGGATCCTCGACGGCATCGCCAACCCGGACGACTACGATCAGGTGTTCGACGTGCTGGACGTGTGGTTCGACTCGGGCTCGACCCACGCCTTCGTTCTGCGTGACCGCGAGGACGGGACCGAGGACGGCATCGCAGACGTCTACATGGAAGGCACCGACCAGCACCGCGGGTGGTTCCATTCGTCCATGCTGCAGGCCTGCGGCACCAAGGGCCGCGCGCCTTATCGGAACGTTGTCACCCACGGATTCACGCTGGACGCCAAAGGCAACAAAATGTCCAAATCGCTGGGCAACACGATTGTGCCGGAAGAAGTCGTCAAGCAATACGGCGCCGATATCCTGCGTCTGTGGGTGGCGCAGACCGACTATACCGCCGACCAGCGGATCGGGCCTGAGATCCTGAAAGGCACGGCCGACAGCTATCGTCGCCTGCGCAATACCATGCGGTTCATGCTGGGCTCACTGGCTGATTTCACCGAAGCGGATCGGGTCGCGCCCGAGGATATGCCGCGTCTGGAACGCTGGGTACTCAGCCGTCTGGCCGAACTGGATGAGCAGGTGCGCAAGGGCTACGCGTCCTTCGACTTTCAGGGCGTGTTCAGCGCCGTGTTCACGTTCGCCACAGTTGATCTGTCGTCTTTCTACTTCGACGTCCGCAAGGATGCGCTGTACTGCGATGGCGACAGCCTGCGCCGTCGTGCGTCGCGCACTGTTCTGGACATTCTGTTCCACCGCCTGACAACCTGGTTGGCTCCGGTTCTGGTGTTCACCATGGAAGAGGTGTGGCTGGAACGCTTCCCGGGCGATGACAGCTCGGTCCATCTGGTGGATTTCCCGGACACACCTGCCGACTGGCGTCACGCCGAGTTGGAAGAGGCCGTAGCCAAAGTGCGTCGCGTTCGCCGCGCGGTGACCGCTGCGCTGGAAGTTCAGCGTCAGGACAAGGTCATCGGATCGAGCCTCGAAGCCGCGCCGATCGTGCATGTCGAAGATCAGGAGACCCGTGACCTGCTGGCAACCTTTGACGTAGATGATCTGTGCATCACTTCCGGATTGGCGGTTTCGGGTGATCCTGCCCCTGCCGAGGCGTTCCGCGTGCCTGAAATCGAAGGCGTTGCGGTGGTCTTTGAAAAAGCCGAAGGCGACAAGTGTCAGCGCTGCTGGAAAATCTTGCCAGACGTCGGACGCCACACGCATCCGGGTGTGTGCAGCCGCTGTAACGACGCGCTTGGTTAACACTTACCCCCAGCCCATCGGCTGGGGGTTTTTCTTTCCCTGCTTGCAACAGCTTTGGTGATCTGAAACGCTGCGCCTATGCCGATGATTGCCGTAGAAACCCAATTTGGATGTCTGGGTGTCGAAGAAACAGACGGAGCCCTCACGCGCCTGGTCTGGGATGGCCAGGATGTGGGAGAGCCGACGGATTTGTTGCGTGAAGCCGCCGCGCAATTGAAAGCGTATGACGCCGGGCATCTGGACCGGTTTGACCTTCCTTACCGCGTCGCAGGGTCTGACTTCCAGCGACAGGTCTGCGATCTGATGTATGCGATTCCTCTGGGCGAAACGCGTACTTACGGAGATATCGCCAAAGAGCTTGGGCAGCCCGCGCAACCCGTAGGGCAGGCTTGCGGTGCAAACCCCATTCCGGTGATCATTCCCTGCCACAGGGTGCTCTCAGCAAATGGTCTTGGTGGCTTCTCCGGCGCCGGCGGGGTCGAGACCAAAGTGGCCCTGTTGCGCCATGAGAGCGCCGCCGGGCTTTTGATCTGACCTGTGAAATTCGGTTGCAATCTGTCTGCGGCGGGCACACCATATATATGTTGTTGAATTTGAAGGACCGCATTGCATGACCACGGATCAAGATCGCGCCGCCCGAAAGAAGGCCATTATTGACAGGTTGATGTCACTTGAAGCGCAAGAGCTTGCAACGGCGCAGGCGCATTACGATGCGTTTTTGAAGGACGCTCAACTGGATGATCGGGAAGGTCACGACAAGGATGACCTTGCCGCCTCACGCGAAAACGCTGACTTGGCGGCTGCGTTTGACGCCCCTGTGCATGCACACCACGCCAAGATCGACGTGATTGAAAACACCGATTTCGGTCTGACTGACACAGTTCAACCCGGCGCAGTGATCAAATTCAACAATCGCAGATTTGTCGTTTGCGTCTCGACCACCCGGTTCGAGGTGGATGGAAAAACGTATATGGGCATTTCAACACAAAGCCCGATTTACTTGGCCATGGTGGGCCTGCAAGAGGGTGATGTCTTTACCCATAACGGCACCGAGTTCGAGGTGCAGGACGTCATGTAGCTCGACTGTCGGCAGCGCTGCGTCAGGCGCGGCGCTGCGGTATGATTTGCTGCGCGATGCCTGCAAATGTCAGGTATAGGCTGGTGATCACCAGCCCCCAATGCGCCCAGCTTTCAGGGTGAAAATCGACCCAGGCCGCCCAACCGGCAAAGAACGTCCATGCCAGAGCCATAGGCAGGGTCAGGCTGCGCCAACGCTCGGTACGTACGGGATGGACAAACTTGAGCGGCAGGAACATCGCCAGCGACAGCAGTGTGACCAGCAGCAGAATAATCCAGAAATTCGGTTCGAGCGCGAAGATCACGATAACGAACATGTTCCAGCATCCCGGAAAACCGGAAAAGGAATTGTCCTTGGTCTTCATCCGGGTGTCCGCAAAATACATCGCGCTGGCAAAAGTTATGACGATGATCGCAAACCATCCCGTCCAGCCGTCCATCAGCCCGGACTTGAACAGGGCAAAGGCCGGTATGAACACATAGGTCAGGTAATCGATGATCAGATCCAGCAGAACACCATCAAATTCCGGGGCGTTCTTTTTGACGTGGTAATGACGCGCCAGAGGGCCATCGATTCCGTCCACGACAAAAGAAACAACCAGCCAAAGATACATCAGGCTCCATTTCTCTTCGACGGCGGCCAGCATGGCGAGCATGGCAAAAACAGCGCCGGTAGCAGTGAAGAGATGGACGGAAAGAGCTTTGAATCTGAGTGTCATGCACGCGTCATGACTGATGCACGCCTGAGATGCAAACCAAAAGCCGTGCGATTTTGATGGATGTGTGTGTCAGGCCTTGGGGTGCGCACGGTTGTAGACCTCCATCAACCGCGCCGTGTCCACGGCAGTATAGGCTTGGGTGGTTGAAAGCGACGCATGTCCCAGGAGCTCCTGAATGGCGCGCAAGTCGCCTCCGGCCGACAGAAGGTGCGTGGCGAAACTGTGCCGCATGGCGTGGGGTGTTGCGGTTGCAGGCAGGCCCAGTTGCATCCGCGCTTTGGCCATAACGCCCTGTATCGCACGTGGATTCAACGCCCCGCCGCGGACACCGCGGAACAATGGTGCGCCCTGTGCCTTCGGGTGAGGGCAGAGTTGCACGTACCGGTCGACGGCTTCACGGGCAGCAGGAAGAACCGGTACGACCCTCTCTTTGTCGCCCTTGCCAACGATGCGCAAGGTGGCGGGTAAAGGTACGTCTGCACCAGTCAATGACAGCGCCTCGGATATGCGCAGTCCGCACCCATAGAGCAACGTGACCACGGCCACATCCCGCGCGGCGACCCAATCCGAACTGGATTGCAACTCGACCGTGTCGATCATGGCGCGGGCGGCGTCTTCGGCCAGGGGGCGGGGCAGTTTCTTGGTGAATTTTGGTGCGCGTGTGGACAAGACAGCAGTGGGTTCAAAGCCTTCACGTTCGGCCAGCCAGCGGTAAAAGCTTTTGACGGCTGAGAGTTTGCGCGCCAGTGATCGTGCGCTTACGTCTGCACTGCGTTGGTCCGCCATCCAGGCACGCATATCTGACACAGTGATCCGTTCCAGCGCTTTCAACCCCTGCCGTTCAGCGTGGTGCAGCGTCATAAAGGACAGAAAATCCGTCACATCCCCGCGATAGGCGGTTTGCGTGTTCTGCGATCTACCCGCCAGCGCACCTAAGCTGTCCAGCCAATGCTGCAGCGCATCGCGGCAGGCGGGTGAGATCAGGCTCACGACAGCCAGTGGCGCATCGAGCGTTCGAACACGCCAGCAAAAAAGCTTAAAAGGTCGGTGCCAAGCTGCGGCGTGAAATGCCGCGGATCCCGCGCACCCATGACAATCATTCCCGGCAAACGACCGGGGCCGAGGTCAAGCTTCAGGCAGGCTTCGGACCGCAATTGATCTGCAAGCGCGCCAAAAATGCGGCGGTTGGGATGATGCACCTCGCGCAGTGTGACGTCGCGGGCCGGTCCGCCGCGATCAATGGTCAGGTACTGGTCGATAAAGCCGGGTTCGGCAATGGTTAGAACGCCCCCCAACGTATCAACTGCTGGATCGTCCTGAACCACGGTTGTTTCCAGAACCAAAGTGATGTGATCAACACGCAAAATATCGGCAACGTCCGCGCCAAGCGCGCGCAGGAAATCTTCGAATTCGACCGGCTCCAACAGACGCAGAATTGCGCGATGCACTTGGTTTGTGCCCGCCAGATTCTCGTAGGCTGCTGCTATCACAGACCGATGGGTGTCTTCCAACCGGTCCAGCCGCGCTTCGAGCCGTTGCATGGCGATGCCGCGCAAATCGATTACATTGTCGCCGCGTGCGCGTTCATTGGCACTGACCAGCGCCTGCATCAGATCCTTGTCATCCAACACGACGTCAGGCTCGGCCAGAATCGCCGCGCGGAGGTTATCCTCGAGTTTGGGGTTGCTGCTCATGTCCCGTCCGGTCTTTTTTTGTTGAGCGGCTTATAACATGCCAGACCGGTTTTGCCTTGGGAAAAATGCACGCAAAGGTGGATTTCCTTGAGTGCTGTGGCGAAGGGGCTCTCGCCCGCCATGCCTGATCACAGATCAAGCAAAGGGTCGTTGGGCCGGGCGCGGTGCCTGAAAGCACCGCGCGGTCTTGCAAAAGGTCAGAGGATTTTCTGACCTGTCTTGGCCCAATCGGCCAGGAAGGTTTCCAGACCTTTGTCGGTCAACGGGTGGTCAGCGAGCTTTTTGATCACGGCTGGCGGAGCAGTGATGACATCAGCACCAATGCGGGCGCTGTCGGTCACATGGTTCACGGTGCGGATCGAGGCGGCCAGGATTTCAGTCTCGAACCCGTAATTGTCATAGACTTGGCGGATGTCGGCAATCAGATCCATGCCGTCGAGGTTGATGTCGTCGAGGCGACCAATGAAAGGCGAGATGAAAGTTGCACCTGCTTTGGCAGCAAGGATGGCCTGATTGGTCGAGAAACAAAGCGTCACGTTGACCATCTGACCTTCGTCGCTGAGCGTTTTGCAGGTTTTCAGGCCCGCCCATGTCAGCGGCACTTTCACTGCGATGTTCGGCGCGATCTTGGCCAGCTTGCGGCCTTCGGCGATCATGTCCTCAGCTTCGGTGGCGACAACCTCGGCCGAAACCGGACCGTCGACCAGATCACAGATCTCTTTGGTTACTTCCAGAATGTCGCGACCCGACTTTAGGATCAGCGAAGGGTTGGTGGTTACGCCGTCCACCATGCCAAGATCGTTCAGTTCGGCGATGGCGTCGATCTCGGCGGTGTCTACGAAGAATTTCATGAGGGCAGTCCTTTGATGGGTTGGCCTTGGTCGCGGATGGCTTTACCTCAAAGTGAGCCATGCTGGAACCCCCTGCTAAGGATATGCTGTGAGCGCTAACGGATTTTTCGACCAAGGAGAGCTGATTGCGGTGCTGACAACGCAGCCGCTGGACCGGACGTTGGATTACAAAGCGCCCGAAGGCGGGTGTTTTCTAGGTGCGTTTGTCGAAGTGCCTTTGGGGCCACGCAAGGTTCTTGGCGTGGTCTGGGGCCCTGGGCAGGGCGGGTTTGATCTGAGCAAGGCTCGGTCCGTGATCCGGGTACTTGAGGTTGCACCGATGCGCGAAGAGATGCAGGTGTTTCTGGGCAAGGTCGCCGACTACACGCTGACACCGATGCCAGCGATGCTGCGTTTGGCAACCCGTGCGCCGGGGCTGGGGGACCCTCCGTCAATGCGCAAAGTGTATCGCCTTGGCAGTGGCGAACCGGACAGGATGACCGATGCGCGATCCCGTGTGCTGGAGGTTTTGCGAGACTATGGTGGCCTCGCCTTTACATTGAAGGAACTGGCCGAGCAGGCAGGTGTAACCTCCTCTGTTGTCAAAGGGTTGGTCAAACAAGGTGCTGTCCGGGAAGAGGACAGCCCGCGCGATCTGCCGTACCCGCATCTTGATCCGAACCTGCCGGGTAAAGACCTGACCGAAGATCAGGCGGCGGCTGTGGCGCGATTGCGGGCCGGGCAGCAGACAGGCGACTATGGCACAACACTCCTGAAAGGTGTCACGGGTTCGGGCAAGACCGAAGTGTATCTGGAAGCCGTCGCCGAAGCCTTGCGGATGGGACGCCAGGCTTTGGTCTTGCTGCCGGAAATTGCGCTGACCGCTGAATTCCTGACCCGTGTCGAGGCGCGGTTCGGTGCGCGACCGGCCGAATGGCACTCGGGCGCGACAATGACGGAACGCCGCCGGGTCTGGCGGATGGTTGGGCAGGGGGATGCACAGCTGGTTGTAGGTGCACGATCTGCATTGTTTTTGCCGTTCCGCGATTTGGGGCTTGTGGTGGTCGATGAGGAACACGACACCTCTTACAAACAGGAAGACGGCGTGCACTACAGCGCGCGGGATATGGCAGTTTTGCGTTCGGCCATTTGCGGCGCGCGGGTGATTCTGGCCAGTGCGACGCCGTCGCTGGAAAGCTGGGCAAACGCTGAAGCAGGAAAGTATGACCGGATCGACCTGACTTCGCGCTTCGGCGCGGCGGTTCTGCCTGAGATGAAGCCCATTGATATGCGCGCTGAGCAGATGCAGCCCGGAACATGGATTTCTCCGTCCCTGCGGCAGGCGGTGCGGCAGCGGGTTGAAAAGGGTGAACAATCGCTGCTGTTTATAAACCGTCGTGGATATGCGCCGGTAACTCTGTGCCGGGCTTGCGGTGAACAGATCGCCTGCGACTATTGTGACGCGCGCATGGTTGAACATCGGTTTCTGAAACGCCTGATGTGCCACCAATGCGGTGAGACCAAGCCGATGCCCGAAATCTGTCCGTCCTGCGGCGTAGAAGGCAAACTGGCCCCGGTTGGGCCGGGGATCGAGCGGCTGGCAGAAGAGGCCGAAGCGACCTTTCCGGATGCCAAGATTGCGATGCTGAGTTCCGATCTTTTCGGCTCGGCCCGTGCGCTGAAAGCCAAGATCGAAGAGATTGCCGCAGGAGATGCGGACATCATCATCGGCACTCAGTTGGTCGCCAAGGGGCATAACTTCCCCAAACTCACCTTGGTCGGCGTTATTGATGCGGACCTGTCACTGCACGGTGCCGATCTGCGCGCAGCAGAACGAACGTTTCAATTGATGCGGCAGGTTGCCGGGCGTGCTGGCAGGGCGGATAAGCCGGGGCAGGCGTTGTTGCAGACGTTCCAACCAGAACACCCCGTGATCCGGGCGATCCTGTCCGGTGATGAGGAAGGTTTCTGGAAAGCCGAAGCCGCTGGGCGGCAGGCGGCGGGGGTTCCCCCTTATGGGCGCATGGCCGGAATTGTGTTGTCGGGGCCGGAGGTCGGCCCGGTCTTCGATATCGGCAACGCGATGGCCCGCAATGATACCCCTGTGCGCGATGTGGGGGGGCAAGTTTTTGGCCCTGCACCAGCGCCGATTGCGCGTATTCGCGGACGGCACCGTGTGCGCCTTCTGGTCAAAGCCCCAAAAGGGGCCCCTATTCAGGACGCGATTGCCCGCTGGATCGCGCCTTTGCGTCTGAAAGGTGACATCCGCCTGACTGTCGATATCGACCCGCAGAGCTTTTACTGACCTCTGCATCAGCGCAGGGCGGCTGTGCGCCAACGGCTTCCCTCTCGCCAAGACGACGAAATGTGCGTAGAGGACCAATATGCTAAATCCCATGCCCCTCAACGAGGCGCAGAGCCTTCCGTTCTGGCGTCGTCCTGTCACGCTCTTGTTTGTGATGGCCATGACCATGCCCATCGCGTTTAACGCGTGGAGTGCTTTGCTGAACAATTTCGTCATTGAGGTGGCGAATTTTGATGGGGCCGATATTGGCCTGCTGCATACGGTACGTGAAATTCCGGGCTTTCTGGCGATTGGCGTGATCGCCGTCATCATTTTCATCCGCGAGCAGGTTCTGGCGATGATTTCGCTGATGATGCTTGGGGTGGCAACCGCTGTAACAGCCTGGTTCCCCAGCTTGGGTGGGTTGTTGTTTGTGACCCTGTTCAGCTCGATCGGGTTTCACTACTATGAAACGGTAAATCAGTCGCTGCAGCTGCAATGGCTGCCCAAGGATCGCGCGCCGCAAATTCTGGGATGGCTGGTTGCGATGGGCTCGGCAGCAACGGCGGTGGTCTACGGGTTGATCGTTCTGACCTGGGAGCGCTTTGATCTGTCCTACAACTTCGTTTTCATGGCTGCAGGCGGCGTGACGGTCTTGTTGGCCCTGTTCAGCCTGATCGCCTATCCTCAGTTTGATGCCCCAACACCGCAGACCAAAAAGCTGATCCTGCGTCGCCGGTACTGGCTCTACTACGCGTTACAATTCATGGCCGGCGCACGGCGGCAGATTTTTATTGTGTTTGCCGGGTTCATGATGGTCGAAAAGTTCGGTTTCAAAGTGCATGAACTGACCAGCCTTTACCTGATCAACCTGATGATCAACATGATGGCCGCGCCTTTGCTGGGGAAAGCTGTGGCAAAGTTTGGCGAGCGGCGGACCCTGATCTTCGAATATGCCGGGCTGGCTATCGTGTTTGCGGCTTATGGCGGTATCTACTGGTTCGGCTGGGGGGTGCTGCTGGCGGCGATCCTTTATGTGATCGACCATGTGCTCTTCGCACTGGCGCTGGCGCTGAAAACCTATTTTCAGAAAATCGCGGACCCTGCGGACATTGCTCCGACAGCGGCCGTGGCTTTCACGATCAACCACATCGCCGCTGTGTTCCTGCCTGCTTTGCTGGGGCTTTTGTGGGTGGTTTCGCCGGGCGCAGTGTTTGGTTTGGCGGCGGCTATGGCGATTGTTTCACTTCTGTTGTCGCTGTTGATCCCGCGCCATCCCGAACCGGGCAATGAGACAACCCTGACCAAATACGCTCCGGCACCTGCGGAATAGGCTGGGCGGCTTGACCTTCTCGGCGCGGCGTCCTAGGCGCTGTGCCAACTGAGACAGGAGGCCCAGATGCCCACATTCACCGCGCTGACTACGCTGACAGGTAAGAAGGCCGCCGAAGGTCTGGGCGAAGCCATGGAGCGTTTGGAGCCGGAACCCACCGGTGTTGGTGTGTTCGAGGTCGAGGATGGTTCGGGCCTGTGGGAAGTGGGCGGTTATTTCACTGAAGCCCCGGACGAAACCGCGCTGGCGGTCCTTGCGGCTGCGTTCGAGGCGAAGCCCTTTGTCGTGTCTGAGCTGCCTGAAACCGACTGGGTCGCACATGTGCGCCGCGAGCTTGCGCCCGTCGAAGCAGGTCGGTTCTTTGTCTACGGCAGCCATGATGCCGACAAGATGCCCGAAGGCCGCATTCCGTTGCTGATCGAGGCTGCAATGGCCTTTGGCACCGGGCATCACGGCACAACATTGGGCTGCTTGAAAGCACTGGATTGCTTGTTGGACGAAGGATTTACTGCATCGAAAGTGGCGGATATTGGCTGTGGTACGGCTGTTTTGGCCATGGCCGCCGCTCGGGTCTGGGATGGTGACATCATCGCCAGCGATATCGACGAAGTCGCCGTTGACGTGGCCGAGGCGAACCTGAAGGCAAACGGTATGTCAGGTGCGGTGAAATGCGTCGAGGCCGCTGGCTTCGATCATCCTGACCTCAAAGCACACGCCCCGTATGATCTGATCTTTGCCAATATTCTGAAGGGTCCGCTGGTGGCGCTATCGCCTGAAATCTCCGCGAATCTGCGCCCCGGAGGGTATGCGATATTGTCGGGAATCCTTAACGAGCAGGCAGATGATGTGGTTTCCGTTTATTCTCAAAACGAGTTCAATCTTACGCACAGGGGTGAGATTGGTGAATGGACGACCCTAATTTTAAGCAAACAGGGCGCGAATTAGGCCATTTGCAGGAGTTTTGTGGAATTTTGCCACGCTTTTGTCGCAATCTCTAATTACCGTTTTCTGATCAAAGTCGAGGGGGGCGGTTTTTGGAGGCTGCCATGACGGGTAAACAACTGGAGTTCAATCAGCGCGTTAATCGCCTGAACAAGAAGCATCAGAAGATGAGCCGGGGCTATCGCGCAACGATGCGCAAGGATGGTCTGGTGGTCATGAAGCCGCAACGGGTCAGTTCTGCCGTGCCAGTGCGGGTCCTGCTATTCACGCTTGTTGCGTTCTTTGTGTTCAAAGCGTTTCTTTTGTCTCACCTTGGGCCGACGGGATATCAATACAGAATCGACAGCCTGAGCGAAGGCACCAAAGTCGAACAGGCAGGGGCTTGGGTGATGCAGATCGATCCGGTGTCACAGGCGCTGTCCCAGCAAATGAACAAGCTTCTCTTCTGAATTCTATGCTCTAATCAAAAAAACACCGCGTGCCGTCCGGGCGCGCGGTGTTTCTTTCTGCCCTCATGACGAAAAAGCCAGGAGCGTGTAAGTGGTGGTCGGGATCACCGACGGCCTTCGGCGATGGCGTCAATGTCGCCACGGCACAGGCCGATGTCTTCCAGCTCGCGGTCGCTCAGAACGATCAGCGCGTTGCGGGTTACGCGGGCGTCATTCCATTCGATTGCGGCGTTCACGGCCGATACGAAATATGCGCCGATACGGCCAACGAGGCCGAACGAGCCAGTGGTGGCGATGCGGGTAGTGTCCAGTGCAGCCATATCCTGTTTCCTTCTGGTTTGTGTTCAATTTTCAATCTTGCGATCTGAGCGGCATCTAGTGCTGCCAATTCGTGTGCACAAGTACAGTTTTTGCATGTGTCCTATGCATTTTTTGCAATGCTCTGAAATGCTGAAACCCCCTTAATTTATTGGTAAATTTGCGTTAACAAAGGTGACGTTTTCAGACCTTTTCGACGTCGTAAATCTGCTTTGGGGTCGCGACTGAGATACAGGTGTCGCTTTCAGACTTCAGGTCAATTCGCTTGGAAAATGTTCACGCTTCGTGCTAGGCGTTGAAAAAAGATCACAAAACCCGAGCAGGCCGAGGCACAACATGCGAATTCTGGGCATTGATCCGGGGCTTAGGACCCTGGGGTGGGGCGTCATCGAATCAAATGGCAGCCGTCTGAGCCATATTGCCAATGGATTGTGCAAGTCAGATGGGGATGATCTGGGTGAGCGTCTGCTGTCGCTGCACAACCAGATTGTTGAGGTGATCGCCGATCATCAACCGGACCAGGCTGCGATCGAACAAACATTTGTGAACAAGGATGGGGCGGGGACGCTCAAACTGGGTCAGGCGCGGGGCGTTGCGTTGCTGACATTGGCGCAGGCTGGATTGCCAGTTGGCGAATACGCTCCCAATCGGGTCAAGAAGACCGTCGTGGGTGTGGGTCACGCCGAGAAAGAACAGGTGCTCCACATGGTCAAGCTACAGTTGCCGGGCTGTCTGCCAAAAGGAGCCGATGCTGCTGATGCGCTGGCGATTGCGATCTGTCACGCTTATTACGGAAAGACGCAGCAGGCGGGTGTGAAAGAGGTTCGGGCATGATTGGCAAACTGACAGGGCGGCTGGATTATCGCGCAGCAGATCACGTTCTGATCGATGTTCGGGGTGTTGGCTATATCGTCTATTGTTCTGACCGGACCATGGCGGCGTTGCCAGGCGTGGGCGAGGCAGTCTCGATCTATACCGACATGGTCGTGCGCGAAGATCTGATGCAGCTTTATGGATTTCTGTCCTTGGTCGAAAAGGAATGGCATCGCCTTTTGTGCTCGGTTCAGGGCGTTGGCGCAAAGGTGTCTTTGGCCATCCTCAGCGCTTTGGGGCCGGATGGTGTAAGCCGCGCCATTGCCCTGGGTGATTGGGGTGCGGTCAAAGCGGCCAAGGGTGTTGGGCCTAAAACGGCGCAGAGGATTGTGCTGGACCTCAAAGACAAGGCGCCGGGTGTCATGGCCATGGGCGGCACGGTTGCCGAGGCGCTGGATGGGCCAGCGCTTGAAGTTGTCGAATTGGCCGAACCTGCGCCCGCGCCCAAGCGGTCGTCTAAACCGCCATCGGGGGCTGCTGCGGCGTCTGCCGGGGCGTTGTCGGCTTTGGCAAATCTTGGGTATGGTCCCTCCGACGCAGCAGCGGCTGTGGCTGAAGCAGCGGCAAGCCAGCCCGAAGCGGGCGAGGCCGAATTGATCCGCGCGGCGCTTAGACTGTTAGCTCCGAAAGGGTAAGTGAATGGTAGACGCTGATCCCACCCTGCGCCCGGACCCTCTGCCCGAGGACAACGACCGCGCCTTGCGCCCACAGGGGCTGAACGAATTCATCGGTCAGGCCGAGGCGCGGGCCAACCTGCGTATCTTTATTCAATCCGCCAAGCAACGGGGCGAGGCGATGGATCATACCTTGTTCCATGGCCCGCCGGGATTGGGGAAGACGACTCTGGCGCAGATCATGGCGCGTGAATTGGGTGTCAACTTTCGTATGACCTCTGGCCCGGTCCTGGCCAAGGCGGGTGATCTGGCGGCGATCCTGACCAATCTGGAAGCACGCGATGTGCTGTTCATCGATGAAATCCACCGTTTGAACCCGGCGGTGGAAGAGGTGCTGTATCCCGCGATGGAGGATTTCGAGCTGGATCTGGTGATCGGCGAAGGACCTGCGGCGAGAACCGTGCGGATCGAGTTGCAGCCGTTCACGCTGGTGGGGGCCACGACGCGAATGGGTTTGCTGACAACCCCTTTGCGCGACCGTTTCGGCATCCCGACGCGATTGCAGTTTTACACAGTCGATGAATTGCATGAGATCGTCACGCGCAACGCGCGGAAGCTGGGCGCGCCTGCAGATGACGATGGCGCACGAGAGATTGCGCGCAGGTCTCGTGGCACCCCTCGGATTGCGGGGCGGTTGCTGCGGCGGGTTGTGGACTTTGCCATCGTTGAAGGCGATGGGCGGATCACGCGCGAACTGGCGGACGGAGCCTTGACACGGCTGGGCGTGGATCATTTGGGACTGGATGGCGCGGACCGTCGGTATCTGAAGCTGATCGCTGAAAACTATGGTGGCGGTCCCGTTGGGATCGAGACGATGTCGGCGGCCTTGTCTGAAAGCCGCGACTCGCTGGAAGAAGTTATCGAACCCTTTCTGTTGCAGCAGGGATTGATTCAACGCACCCCGCGTGGACGGATGTTGGCGCAAAAGGCGTGGACCCATTTGGGTATGGCTGCACCTAAGCGGCAGAGCGATCTGTTTGGTTGAAGCCCGGGCGCAGAGATTCTAAGCCTTCGGCGAGAGTATTTTTGAAAAGATGAAGGGTTGGGTGTGACACCGGAAGAGATCGAGGCGCTGTTCACGCGCGAAAGCGGTGAGTTTCTGTTTGCCCGCTGGGGGCGGCCGATTGTGCCAATCGTGTTTGGTGTTGAAGACGAGACGCTAGCCACGGTGAAAGGTGCGTTTGAGGCCGTTGTCACTTTGGCTGGGCATCAGATGGCAGAAACCGATCCAGAACTTGGTGCCAACTGCATGGTCTTCTTTTTTCGGGACTGGCAGGAATTGCTGGAAGTGCCGGATCTTGATCGACTGATCCCGGACCTTGGGCCGTTGGTGGAACGCCTGGTGGCTGCGGATGCCAATCAGTATCGCATATTCCGGTTTGAGGAAGACGGCACAATTCGCGCAGCCTTTGTATTTCTGCGAATGGATAAGGAGTTGTCCGAGGTTCCGGCGGAAACGCTTGCCCTTAGCCAGGTGGTGCAGACTGTCTTGCTTTGGTCCGATACTGCGTTTCGCACGCAATCACCGCTGGCTGTCGCAGGCGAGGCAACGATCCTGCGCCCTGACATTGCTGCATTGATCCGGGCCGCCTATGATCCGGTCCTGCCCGGGGCGGCCCTGGATGCGTCTCATGCGCTCAGGCTGTTTGCCCGGCTGGAGCTGCCACAATGAAACACGTGTACCCGGTTCGCGTTTACTATGAAGACACTGACATGGGCGGTGTCGTCTATCACGCGAATTACCTGCGGTACATTGAGCGTGCCCGATCAGATTGGGTGCGCAATCTGGGCAATGATCAGAACGCAATGCGTGAGGAAGGTATTGTTTGGGTCGTGCGGCGGGTTGAGGCCGATTACCTTTCGCCTGCCAAGTTTGATGACGAGTTGATTGTTGAAACCGAAGTGACTGAGATTTCCGGCGTGCGCCTGACGATGGCGCAGCTGGTTCGGCGGGGGGAAACCGAGATTTTTCGCGCTTCGGTCACGGCCGTGTGCATCAACAAGGATGGCAAGCCGATCCGCCTTCCGGCAGAGATTCGCGCATTGATGTAACAATTTGCGGACGAAGGGTGGTTCTATTGGCTTTTCAACCCCAACTGCGTTAGCGTTTGGCAAAACAAGGCCAAGCAAACGGCCGTCAGGCAAAAACAAAGAGCAGGTTCATGGAAGCTGAAACGCTGGCGCTGGCGCAGGAGATCGATTTCTCCATGTGGGGGCTGTATGCCCGCGCGACCTTTATCGTCAAATTGGTGATGTTGATGCTGATCGGCGCATCGATCTGGTCCTGGGGCATTATCATCCAAAAGCTGATCAACTATCGGGCCGCGCGTCGTGAGGCGCAGGTGTTCGACGAAAGCTTTTGGTCGGGCAACCCATTGGATGAGCTGTTTGAGCAGATCGGAACACAACCGGACGGCAGTTCTGAAAAGATCTTTGCCGCAGGTATGATCGAATGGCGAAGGTCACACCGAAATGATGGTGGGCTGATCGCCGGTGCAACTGCGCGGATCGACCGATCGATGGATGTTGCCATCGCAAAAGAGGCGGAGACCTTGCAGAAAGGGTTGCCCATTTTGGCCACGGTGGGATCAACCGCGCCGTTTATTGGCCTGTTCGGTACCGTCTGGGGCATCATGAATGCCTTTATCGAGATCGCTGAGCAGCAGAACACCAATCTGGCCGTTGTCGCCCCAGGTATCGCCGAAGCGCTGTTGGCGACGGGTCTGGGTCTATTGGCCGCGATCCCGGCGGTTATTTTCTACAACAAGCTCAGCGCGGATAGTGATCGGATCGTTGGAGGGTATGAGGCTTTTGCCGATGAGTTCGCCACTATTCTGTCGCGTCAGTTGGACAGCTGACCATGGGCGCGGCAGTTCAGCAATCTTCGGGTGGTAACGGGCGCAGGCGCGGACGGCGTCGCGGGCGCGCTCAGCCCATGGCCGAGATCAACGTGACCCCGTTTGTGGACGTCATGTTGGTGTTGCTGATCATATTCATGGTCGCGGCACCGCTGCTGACCGTGGGTGTTCCTGTCGATCTGCCTAAGACTGCGGCAAGCGCTTTGCCCGGTGACAACGAGGAACCATTGACCGTGACGCTCACCGCAGATGGGCGCGTACAAATCCAGACGACGGATGTCTTGCGCGAAGAGTTGATTGGCAAGCTGCGCGCGATTGCGGCAGAGCGGAGCAGTGACCGTGTGTTCCTGCGCGCTGATGGTGCAATTCCCTACGCGCAGGTGATGCAGGTCATGGGCGCGCTGAATGCGGGTGGGTTTTCCAACGTTGGCCTTGTGACCGATACGGGCGGGCCGACGCTGGATGAAGGTGGAGAGTGAGGTCGCACGGTGGATACCGGCACCAAGATTTCGGCGATTGCGCATGTCAGCCTGATTGGCGTCGCGCTTTTTGGCGGCACCTTCCGGTCCGAGCCGTTGCCGATGGCCGTGCAGGATGTTTCCGTGATTACCGCTGAACAGTTTGCGGCCATGACTGCGCAGCGCGACGCGCCTGACGTTTCCGAAGTACCGGCTGCTCTTCAGCAACCACCCGAACCTGAGCAGACCGAAACCACTGCTCCGGAGGCGGTGGTTGAGGAACAGTCGCGCCCCGAACCCGTGGTTCCTGCTGAACCTGACCCTGAACCTGCGCCCGTTATCGTTGAGGCCCCGCCAGAGCCCGATCTGCCGGAAGAGCCACCTTCGTTGGCCGAGCCTGAGGTTGAAACCGTTGCACAGCCCGTGCAGCCCGAGCCTGAGGCGCAGCCACGCCCTGCTGATCGCGTTGCGCCCGAGGCGATAGCGCCGCCGCCGCCCGAAGCGACACCGGATGAGTTTGAAACTCCACCGGTGTCATTAGATGAGGGCGCTGAGGTGCAGCAGGAACAGCAAGATCAGACCGCCCCGGATGAGGCCGCGCCAGAGATCGTGACCGAGGCGGAAGAGACCAAGGAACCGCTGCTCAGTTCACCTCGTCCGCGCACGCGCCCCAATCGGCCCAGTCCGCCGCCCGAACCGGAAGTTGCTGAAACGCCCGACGCGACCCCGGAATCTGAAGCGCAGGCAGACGAAACTGCGATAAACGATGCCTTGGCTGAAGCCCTGGGCGCAGGCACCGAGCCCTCGGGTCCGCCGCTCACCAGCGGTGAGAAAGATGCGATGCGACTGGCTGTCTCCAGATGCTGGAACGTAGGTTCACTGTCTACAGATGCACTGAACACGGTGGTTGTTGTTGCGTTTTCGCTGAACCGTGATGGTACAGTTGTAGGCGGTAGTATTCGGATGCTGGACAGCTCGGGCGGGTCTGCCGGTGCCGCCAATCAGGCTTACCAGGCTGCCCGACGCGCGATTTTGCGCTGTGGAGCCAAAGGATATGACTTGCCTGCTGACAAATACGCTCAGTGGCAGGATGTTGAGATTACATTCAATCCCGAGAGGATGCGGATCAAATGATGAAACTTCTGACCAGCCTCTTTGTCGGCCTGACCCTAATGTCCGCGCCGGTTTACGCACAAAACGGCCCCCTGCGGCTGGAATTGGACCAGGGCATAATCGAGCCCTTGCCCTTTGCGGTTCCCAATTTCGTGCCCGATGGCCCCTCTGCCGCGCAATACGCGCAGGATATTTCGCGTGTGGTGGCAGCGGATTTGACCGGGACGGGCCTGTTTCGCGAAATCTCATCGGATGCGTTCATCAGCCGGGTCAGCAGTTTTGAAGCGCCAGTACAATTTGCTGACTGGAAAGCAATCAACGCTGATGCACTGGTCACCGGGGCAGTCAATGTTTCGGGGAAACGATTGACGGTTCGGTTCCGTGTCTGGGATGTGTTCTCGGGTCAGGAACTTGGCACCGGCCTGCAACTGGCAGGTACGACCGATGGTTGGCGTCGCATGGCGCATAAGGTGGCTGATCAGGTCTATAGCCGGATCACGGGCGAAGGGGGGTATTTCGACAGTCGCGTGGCTTTCGTGTCGGAAAGTGGACCCAAGGATCAACGCCTCAAGCGGTTGGCGATCATGGATTACGACGGCGCAAATGTGCAGTACCTGACCGACAGTTCCGCCATCGTACTGGCACCGCGCTTTTCACCCACAGGTGACCGGTTGCTTTACACCAGCTACGAAAGCGGCAGCCCGCGCATCTATGTTCTGGATGTCGGACGCGTGAAACGGCAGGAACTCAAGACCCAGGACGGCACCATGAGCTTCTCGCCCCGCTTCTCGCCAGATGGTCGGTCGATCGTGTATTCGCTGATTCAGGGCGGTAACACGGATTTGTGGAAGATGGATCTGGCCTCGGGTCAAAGTACACGCCTGACCAACACGCCTGCAATCGAAACGGCACCCAGCTATTCACCGGATGGCAGCCGCATCGTTTTTGAAAGCGACCGGTCGGGCACGCCGCAGCTCTACGTGATGCCCGCAAACGGGGGAGAGGCAACGCGGATCAGCTTTGGCGCGGGGCGCTATGGCACCCCGGTTTGGTCGCCGCGCGGCGATTTGATTGCTTTTACCAAGCAAAACAAAGGCCGGTTCCACATTGGCGTCATGCGCACAGACGGGTCGGAAGAGCGGTTGCTGACGGCGTCATTCCTGGACGAAGGCCCTACCTGGTCGCCCAATGGTCGCGTTATTATGTTCACCCGCGAAACGCAGGGGGCAAGCGGTAGGGCCTCGCTGTATTCAGTGGATATATCGGGCCGCAACCTGCGCCCGGTACGCACTCCGGATGGTGGCAGCGACCCGTCATGGGGCCCATTGCAGAATTGATCGCAGCAAAGTTCACAACGAATCGCGCCTGTGGTAGACAGGCGGCAATAATCAAAACACGAGGCACTTGAAATGAACGTATTGAGCAAAGTTCTGGCGCTGGGCGCACTGAGTGTGATTGCCGCCTGTACAAATAACGACCCTTCTGCGTTGGGGGGCGGTGGCGCAGGTGGCACTGGCGCAATCGTGCCGGGCTCGCCAAGCGACCCACGTTCGCCGGCGTATTTCCAGCAGACGGTTGGCGACCGTGTCCTTTTCGCTGTTGATCAGTCCACCCTTACGCCGCAGGCACAAACAGTGCTGCAAGGGCAGGCTGAATGGCTGCTGGCCAACCCTGATTTTGTCGCCACGATTGAAGGGCACGCGGATGAACAGGGTACGCGGGAGTACAACCTTGCACTGGGTGCGCGCCGGGCTAACGCTGCACGCGAATATCTGATTTCCCGCGGTGTGGCAGGTAATCGACTTAAAACAGTCAGCTACGGCAAGGAACGCCCGATCGAGATTTGCAGCACCGAGGACTGCTATTCCAAAAACCGACGCGCGGTGACGGTGCTGACCGGGTCAACTTTGGGGTAAGACGATGCGTATTGCAGGATGGGTTTTGGCAGCCGTCGTGGCAACGGCGGGCGTGGCAAAGGGACAGGATCAGCAGACCTTGGCGGATATTCGTCAGGAGCTGACTGTGCTGCATGTCGAGATACAGCGCCTGAAGCGCGAGTTTTCCACCACAGGATCGCCTGCGCCCAACCTTTCCGGCAGTTCGGTGCTTGAGCGTGTCGACGCGATTGAAGCAGAGCTGCAGCGTCTGACGCGCCAGACCGAGCAATTGAACCAACGGGTGCAGAATATCGTCACTGACGGCACAAACCGCATCGGGGATCTGGAGTTTCGGCTGGTCGAACTGGAAGGCGGAGACCTGTCCGCGCTTGAGGAAACATCAACACTGGGCGGTGACACGGTGTCAGAAACGGGCTCGGCGAACGTTGCAACGCCACCTGCAACTGACCAAACCGAGCTTGCCGTGGGCGAGCGCGCAGATTTCGATACGGCGTCGCAAGCTTTGACCGATGGGGATTTCCAGACCGCCGCTACCATGTTTGCGCAGTTCGAGGCAAACTATCCCGGCAGCCCTCTGGCCCCTGAAGCGAACCTTAAACGAGGCCACGCCCTTGAAGGTCTGGGCGACACCCGCGAAGCGGCCCGTGCCTTTTTGGCCAGCTTTACCGGTGATTCCGAGGGGGCCTTTGCCCCCGAGGCTCTGTATGAGCTGGGCGCGGCATTGGGCCGATTGGGACAAACCGATCAGGCCTGTATCACGCTGAACGAGGTCGGGGTGCGTTTCCCCTCTGCGCCCGCTTTGTCGAACGCCACGCAAGAGATGACCGCGCTGGGGTGTTCTTGAGCACTCAGCCAGACAGCCTGATTTCCAATCTTCGGAATCGGTTGCCGGACAATTTGCCCAGCGAATTGGGGATCGCAGTCTCAGGCGGTGGAGATTCCATCGCCTTGATGCATCTGTTGCACGCAATTGCGCAAACCGAGGCAATCACTCTTTACGCCGTCACAGTTGATCATGGTTTGCGCCCGGAAGCCGCGCAGGAGGCCGAGGCCGTTGCCGGTGAGGCGGCGGCTCTTGGAGTGCAGCATGACATTTTGAGGTGGTCGGGTTGGGACGAAAAAGGCAATCTTCAGGATCAAGCGCGACAAGCGCGGTACAGTCTGATGATAAACTGGGCGAAGGCCCGTGATATCGGTGCAATTGCCTTGGGACACACAGCAGACGATCAGGCCGAAACACTGCTGATGCGGTTGGGTCGATCCTCTGGCGTGACGGGTCTGTCAGGTATGTCGCCCGTGCGGCAAAGGGATGGGGTAACGTTGCTGCGCCCAATGCTGGGGATCACTCGCGACAGGCTGCGCGCCTACCTAACTGAAATCGGAGCGAGTTGGGTTGAGGATCCATCGAATCAGGACATGCGATTTGACCGGATCAAAGCCCGCGATGCCTTGCAAAGCCTTTCGTCCTTGGGAATCGATGCGCTGTCTTTATCTCGTGTGGCGGAAAATTTGGCTCAGGCGCATAGGGCGTTGGCCGTGTTTGCGCAGGAATCCGCGCGGAATGTGGCACAGGTTGACCACAGCGATGTGAGGGTGGACCAGGCTGGCTTTGCCGCGTTGCCGCGGGAAATCCAGAGACGCGTGTTGCTGGGATCACTTCAATGGATTGCGGGGCAGGGCTATCCCCCGCGCCAGTCGGCTTTGGAGCAGGCTATGGATGCGGTAGTTCACGGTCAAGCCGTGTCAATTGCCGGATGTCTGCTCGTGCCAAAAGGCGCGAGTGTTTGGATTTGCAGGGAATTTAAGGCCGTAGAGGGCCAAATTGCCGCATCTGGCGCTGTCTGGGATGGAAAATGGGTGCTGACCGGGCCGGAAATCCCAGGCGTGGAAATCCGGGCGTTGGGCGAAAAAGGGTTGCTGCAGGTTCCGGATTGGCGCGCAACCGGGCGTCCCAGGCTTGCTTTGACCGCAACGCCTGCCGTTTGGGCGGGTGAAACGGTTCTTGCAGCACCACTTGCGGGATTTGCCAATGGATGGCAGGCTGATCCGGTCTCGGATTGGCCCGCGTTTGACGCATCTTTTTTATCGCATTGAACATAGAACAATCCTCTCTATTTTAAGTGACAACTTGGCAGTTCCTCACCTGCCGAAACTTTTGGGAGATTTTCCTTGGGCAACGCTCGCAATATCGCGTTTTGGGTCGTTCTGTTCCTGCTTATTCTGGCACTGTTCAATCTGTTCAGTGGACCGGGTGGAACGCTTCAGAGCAATGAGAGAACATATTCCGACTTTGTCGGTGCCGTCCAAAGCGGTGAAGTCAAAAACGTGACGCTGGATGGCGAGCAGATTCGTTATACCACCGAAAGCGGCGCGACCTATGTCACCATCAAGCCCGGCGACGCCGAGGTAACAAAGCTGCTGATCGATGAGAACATTCCGGTTCAAGCGGTCAAACAACAGCAGTCTGGGTTCCAGTCGTTCCTGATCACGCTGCTGCCCTTCCTACTGCTGATCGGCGTTTGGGTTTACTTCATGAACCGGATGCAGGGCGGCGGCAAAGGCGGTGCGATGGGCTTTGGCAAGTCCAAGGCCAAGATGCTGACTGAAAAGCATGGCCGTGTGACATTTGATGACGTGGCTGGCATCGACGAAGCCAAGGAAGAACTGGAAGAGATCGTTGAATTCCTGCGCAACCCGCAGAAGTTCAGCCGCCTCGGTGGCAAGATTCCAAAAGGCGCGTTGCTGGTTGGCCCTCCGGGTACAGGTAAAACACTTCTGGCCCGCGCGATTGCAGGTGAGGCGGGTGTTCCGTTCTTCACCATTTCCGGTTCGGACTTTGTTGAGATGTTCGTGGGTGTTGGTGCATCCCGCGTGCGCGACATGTTCGAACAGGCAAAGAAGAACGCGCCTTGTATTGTGTTCATCGACGAGATCGACGCTGTGGGCCGCCACCGTGGTGCCGGTTACGGCGGCGGTAACGACGAACGCGAACAGACCCTCAACCAGTTGCTGGTTGAAATGGACGGGTTTGAGGCAAACGAAGGTGTGATCATCCTGGCGGCGACCAACCGTAAAGATGTTCTGGACCCCGCGCTGCTGCGTCCGGGCCGGTTCGACCGCAACGTGACCGTCGGCAACCCCGACATCAAAGGCCGCGAGAAGATTTTGGGCGTGCACGCGCGCAAAACACCTCTGGGCCCCGATGTTGATCTGCGCATCATCGCGCGAGGCACGCCAGGCTTTTCGGGTGCTGATCTGGCGAACCTTGTGAACGAGGCTGCGCTGATGGCGGCACGTGTGGGTCGTCGCTTTGTCACAATGGAAGACTTTGAGAACGCCAAAGACAAGGTGATGATGGGGGCCGAGCGTCGCTCGATGGTGCTGACCCAGGACCAGAAGGAAAAGACCGCCTATCACGAGGCCGGTCATGCCGTTGTTGGTCTGGAACTGCCGCTGTGTGACCCGGTCTACAAGGCGACGATCATTCCGCGCGGCGGTGCGCTGGGTATGGTCGTCTCTCTGCCGGAAATGGACCGCCTGAACTATCACCGCGATGAGTGCGAGCAGAAGCTGGCCATGACCATGGCTGGTAAGGCCGCTGAGGTCATTAAATACGGTGAAGACCACGTCTCGAACGGTCCCGCCGGTGACATCATGCAAGCCAGCCAGTTGGCCCGCGCGATGGTGATGCGCTGGGGTATGTCTGACAAGGTCGGCAATATTGACTATGCCGAGGCGCATGAGGGCTATCAGGGCAACACTGCCGGGTTCTCGGTGTCCGCGCATACCAAAGAGCTGATCGAGGAAGAGGTGAAGCGCCTGATTCAGCAAGGCTATGAGCGCGCTCACAAGATCCTGACAGACAAGAACGAAGAATGGGAGCGTTTGGCCCAAGGTCTGCTGGAATACGAAACCCTGACCGGCGACGAGATCAAGCGCGTCATGAATGGTGAATCGCCGACCGAAGGCGATGACGAAGGCGACAAGCCGGACGAAGGCAATGCACCCAGCGTTACGGCCATTCCCAAGACGAAGGCAAAGAAGTCCCCGCCCGAGGGCGGGATGGAGCCTGAACCCACCACATAATCACCAAAGACCCGGGCCGAGGCCCGGGTCTCTTTTCTTTTCTTCAGGTCCTTGCCGGGCAATGTGCGCCCGTAAGTGCCAAGGAACAGGGAAACAACATGCCGTTTTTGCGGGAAACTGAATACGCAGCCGAAGTGGTTTGGCTCGGCTATGTCCCTGCTGGGCAATCGCTGCGCGCCGAAGCGGTCCAGGCGCTGAACCTGGGCTTCGATGGCGTGAAGGGTGAACGACACGCAGGCGTCAACCGTGCATCCTGTGTGCGGGTCAAGAACCTCTATTCTCAAGGCACAGAGATTCGCAATGTCCGTCAATTGTCGGTGCTTTCTGTGGAAGAGCTTGAACAGATTGCGCTTGAGATGGATCTCGATGCGCTTGATCCGGCTTACCTTGGTGCATCGATCGTGCTGAAGGGTATCCCCGATTTCTCGCACGTTCCCCCGTCCTCTCGGCTACAGGCGGGGGGTGGTTTGACGATAACTGTAGACATGGAGAACGCGCCTTGCGTTTTGCCGGGGCGCGAGATCGAGGCGGATCAACCCGGGCATGGCGCCGCGTTCAAACCGGCGGCGGTGGGGCGGCGCGGCATAACAGGATGGGTCGAGCGCCCGGGGCGGATTGAGCTTGGCGATCGCTTGGCTTTGTTTGTTCCGGATCAACCCAACTGGGCGCCATAAACGGGTCGGGTTTCCGATTAGAAACCCACGAAATGACCTTACGACGCTTCGCGACACCAGAATGTCGGAATCCATGGCTATTGAGATTGTACACAAGGGTATGGAATGCGCAGCGCCGACGTTTTGCGTCGGCTTTGCACGGTATTCAATTAAGGACCCCGGCCAATGAGCTACAAATCCGATATCGAAATCGCACGTGAAGCGAACAAAAAGCCGATTCAGGAAATCGGTGCCAAAATTGGCATCGACTCTGCGGATCTGCTGCCCTACGGCCACGATAAAGCCAAGGTCAGCCAGGACTTCATCAACTCGGTTCAGGGCCGCGAAGACGGCAAACTGATTCTGGTGACTGCGATCAACCCGACCCCTGCAGGTGAAGGCAAAACCACCACGACTGTTGGTCTGGGTGACGGCCTGAACCGCATTGGCAAGAACGCCATGATTTGTATCCGCGAAGCCTCGCTTGGTCCGAACTTCGGCATGAAGGGTGGCGCTGCAGGTGGCGGTTACGCGCAGGTTGTTCCGATGGAGGAAATGAACCTCCACTTCACCGGCGATTTCCACGCCATCACCTCGGCCCACTCGCTGCTGTCGGCGATGATCGACAACCATATCTATTGGGGCAACGAGTGTGAGATTGACACTCGCCGTGTCGCATGGCGCCGTGTGGTCGACATGAACGACCGTGCGCTGCGTCAGATCACCGCCAGCTTGGGCGGCGTGTCGAATGGCTATCCGCGTGAGGCTGGTTTCGACATCACCGTGGCGTCCGAGGTCATGGCGATCCTGTGCCTCGCCAACGACCTGAAAGACCTGGAAAAGCGTCTGGGTGATATCATCGTTGCGTATCGCCGCGACAAGACACCGGTCTACTGCCGCGACATCAAGGCAGAAGGCGCGATGACCGTTCTGCTGAAAGACGCGATGCAGCCGAACCTGGTGCAAACGCTGGAAAACAACCCGGCCTTTGTTCACGGTGGCCCGTTCGCGAACATCGCGCATGGCTGTAACTCGGTCATCGCGACCAAGACCGCTCTGAAAGTCGCTGACTACGTCGTGACCGAAGCGGGCTTTGGTGCGGATCTGGGCGCTGAAAAGTTCATGAACATCAAATGCCGCAAGGCGGGCATCGCCCCGTCGGCAGTTGTACTGGTTGCCACTGTAAGGGCGATGAAAATGAACGGCGGCGTTGCGAAAGCCGATCTGGGTGCCGAAAACGTCGACGCAGTTCAGTCGGGCTGTGCCAACCTGGGTCGTCACATCGAGAACGTGAAGTCGTTTGGTGTGCCGGTCGTCGTTGCCATCAACCACTTCGTCACCGACACCGACGCCGAAGTTCAGGCCGTGAAAGACTATTGCGGCGAGCACGGGGTCGAGGCGGTTCTGTCGCGTCACTGGGAACTGGGTTCGGAAGGGTCGGCACCGCTGGCCGAAAAGGTTGTCGAAATCGTTGAAGGTGGTTCCGCGAACTTCGCGCCGATCTACCCCGACGACATGCCGCTGTTCGAGAAGATCGAAACCATCGCCAAACGCATCTACCGCGCGGACGAGGTTCTGGCCGACAACAAGATCCGCAACCAGCTGCGCGAGTGGGAAGAAGCCGGTTACGGTAACCTGCCGGTCTGCATGGCGAAAACCCAGTACTCGTTCTCGACCGATCCGACGCTGCGCGGCGCGCCGACCGGTCACTCGGTTCCGGTACGTGAGGTTCGCCTGTCCGCAGGTGCTGGCTTCATCGTCGTTGTCTGCGGTGAGATCATGACAATGCCCGGTCTGCCCCGCAAACCGGCTGCTGAAACCATCTGCCTTAACGACGCAGGTGAGATCGAGGGCTTGTTCTAAGCCGCATTTTGAACCATCTCGTGGTCCGGGGACTTCCCCGGGCCATGAGGAGACCGCGATGCCCACTCTGACACCGCCGCAAGACTGTAGCACGATGCAGGAATTGCGCGTTCAGATCGACAGGCTGGACCGCCAACTGATCGATATGCTGGTGAAACGCGCCAGTTACATCGACCGAGCGTCCCAGTTGAAACCCGGCGAAGGGCTGCCCGCCCGAATCCCGGACCGTGTCGAAGAGGTGGTGCAGCGCGTGCGCAAGAGTTCCGATGAACTGGGTATGGACCCCGATCTTGCCGAAGAACTCTGGCGAATTTTGATAGACTGGTCGATTGCCCGCGAAGAGCGTGTGCTCGGCTCTGACTGACTGACCGGGCGCATTTTGCGCCCGATCCGTTTTTGAAAGAAGGGATCAAAGGATGGTAGCGCAGGTTATCGACGGTAAGGCATTTGCGGCCAAAGTGCGCGCGCAAGTGGCTGATCAGGTTGCTAAGCTGAAAGAAGAAAACGGCATCACCCCCGGATTGGCGGTGGTTCTGGTCGGTGAAGACCCGGCCAGTCAGGTCTATGTCCGCTCAAAGGGCAAGCAGACCGTTGAGGTTGGCATGAACTCGTACGAACACAAGTTGGATGCCGAAACCTCGGAAGAAGATCTTCTGGCCCTGATCGACAAGCTGAATAACGATCCTACCGTACACGGTATTCTGGTTCAGCTGCCGCTGCCGAAGCACCTGAACGAAGATCTGGTGATCAACTCGATTGACCCTGCCAAGGATGTCGATGGTTTTCACATCTCGAACGTGGGCCTGCTGGGTACTGGTCAGAAGTCGATGGTGCCTTGTACGCCGCTGGGATGCCTTATGATGCTGCGCGATTATCATGGCTCGTTGTCGGGCATGGATGCCGTGGTGATTGGCCGTTCGAACATCGTGGGTAAACCGATGGCGCAGTTGCTGCTGGGCGACAGCTGCACCGTGACCATCGCGCATTCGCGCACCAAAGACCTGCCGGACGTTGTACGCCGCGCGGACATCGTTGTGGCCGCTGTCGGCCGTCCCGAGATGGTGCCGGGCGATTGGATCAAGGAAGGCGCCACGGTTATCGACGTGGGCATCAACCGTATCGAGCGCGATGGCAAGAACAAGCTGGTTGGCGATGTGGATTACGCAAGCGCGGCTGAACGTGCGGGCGCAATCACCCCGGTTCCGGGTGGCGTGGGTCCGATGACCATCGCGTGCCTACTGGCCAACACTCTGACCGCCTGTTGCCGGTCCAACGGTCTGCCAGAGCCTGAAGGTCTGACTGCTTAAGTTCGAATTGTGGGTCGGGCCGTGCTAAGCGGCCCGACACCCCTCCCTTGAGTGCAATATAAGATCGGACTGCACCAAAGCGTCAGGGGCGATCGGATTTTGAATGACTTCCCCAGCTTGAAAAATCGTGATAAGCCTGTATTCCCAGTTGTTTACAGGTTGAGTTTCCCTTGTGTGTATTGCACTCGGGCAATGTACGTACAAAAGCAGTATGACGTCTAAGTTAAGTTTAATTCGAAATGCATGTACTCCGCAGAGAGTTACAGCGGGTGTGGTTTTTCTTCCTTTGCTGGCCTATGCGTTTCCACCTTTTCTTGTATCCGAGCTAAATTTTGGTTTGCGTCTGTTGTTTTGGGCCGGAGTGATGGTTCTGGCGCTTTCTGTAACCGGGCTGGTTCGGAAACTGATGCTAAACAGCCCTCTGCTGTTAAACATTCCAGCCCGTGATTTAGCCTTCGCTGCTCTGATCCTGTCTTTGTTTACACCTTCGCTTTGGCTTTTGGCGTGGATCTTGTTCACTTGTGGTGGCCAAATGGCACCGGGGGCGCAAACCGTAGCTGTTTATGGGGTGTTGTTGGCCACAGGTCTGGTTTTTGTGCAGCGTCATGAATTGCAGGCTGCAGTGACACCCACGTCCGATGAAGAAAAGCCGCGACTTGTCAATCGTCTGCCACCTGATTTCGATGGGCAGATCTATCGCCTGACTGTTCGGGATCACAATGTGGATGTCGTGACCTCAGAAGGTGTCTTTACGCTTCGGTCGCGGTTTACGGATGCCATTGCCGAGATGGAACCGGTTCCCGGTCACTGCTCGCACCGCTCACATTGGGTGACTGATGACTCCATCACTGGTGTAGAGAAAACAGGCGGCAAGACTTTTCTAAAGCTGGTCAACGGCGATCTGGTGCCGGTCAGCCGCAAGTATAAACCAATGCTGGAACAGGACGGTTTGATCTGACTTCAGCGCGGCATCGGTATCATGTGCGGGTGCGGGCCGGTCAGGATTGCTGTTGCGTTCTGGTCCATGAGGTCGGCCAGAACCCGGTCTGAGCTGCGCAACCCACCCGTGAAAACACCGTAAGCTGGCAGGATCAGCCGGTTGCTGTCCAACAGAAAAGCGGGCCGAGAGATATGTCTTCCTTTCACACGAATTTGCGCTTTTGGATGGTAATGGCCAGAGACTTCTCCTTGCGGATGGTCCTCTGCGATATGGCGAAAGACCAGCGGATCGCAGCGCCATTCGAACAAGTGTGCGCCACCCAGCTCAATCGGCCCAGGATCGTGGTTGCCTTCGATCCATATCCATTTGCGTCCGGCCTGCAATGTAGAAATCCGAAGCCTTTCGGCTGAAGGCAACGCCTGCGCGGCATCAAGGTCGTCAAAGCTGTCGCCCAAGCATATAACAGTTTCCGCGTTGGTGCGTTCCAAGTCACCTGCCAACCGATCCAGTGTTTCGCTTGTGTCATAAGGGGGCAATGCGGGTCCACCGCGCCGCAGCATTCGTTCGGACTTACCAAGGTGCAGGTCTGAGACACACAGTAGTTGGCGCTCGGGCCACCACAGTGCGCCCGATGGCAACGCGACGAGACGCTGTCCTGCTAAAGAAAACTCGCATATGTTCATGATACGTTCTTGACGCGTTTTTGCATCCGGCGCAAGGGGATCAAAGCTGATCAAGCCCGGCCGCCTGCATCAGACGAGCGCTTTCCTCGGCCAGCAAACGCTCCTCTGCCGCGCCTTTGACAGGCACTTTCCCGACCTCCAGAAACAACGGAGCAGACAAAGGGGATACACGATCCAGCCGGAGCAGATCCACGCGGTCTCCGATCCGGTCCAGCATCGCTTCGATCCGGCCAAAATCAACCAGCCCACGCATGGCTTCTTCACGGGTGATCTGCATCAGCAGGTGGTCAGGATCGTATTTCATCAGGGTATCGTAAAGAATGTCCGACGAAAACGTCGCCTGCCGCCCGCTTTTCCTTTGTCCCAACGTATTACGTTCGATCAGGCCCGCTATGGTGGCAGAGGCCCGAAAGGTGCGTTTCATCACGGCATTGCCAGCCAGCCAGGTGTCCAACCCGGCGCGCAGCGCGTCGCGTTGAAGCAACGGGGTAGGGTCGGTGACAGCATCCAGACCCCAGATAAGCGTGGCGTAGTCAGTCGCAACAAAGCCCATCGGGGCCAAGCCGGTATCTTCCATCCGTTTGGTTAGTAGCAGGCCGAGTGTTTGCTGGGCGTTGCGGCCGGCGAAACCATAAACGCATAGATGTTCCCGGCCGTCGCTTGGAAAGCTTTCGATCAGCAAGCGGTCGCGCTGAGGCAGGCGCGAGATCTGCCGCTGCAAGGCTAACCAGTCCGCAGTATGAGAAGGCAGTTGCGGCCAGTCCCTTTGGGCAAACATGCGCAGAATGCGGTCGCTGAGCTGGGTAGAGGTCGCGAATTTTGTGCCCGAGAAGGTCGCGATCTTAGGCTTGCGATCAGCGCGGCGGCTGACCTCGACCACCATTGCGCGAAGGCCCTCATATCGCACGATTTGCCCGCCAATCAAAAAGGTGTCGCCGGGCGTTAATGAGGCTGCAAAAGCTTCCTCAACCTCTCCCAACGGCTTGCCGCCCCGGCTGCGCTTAAGGCGCACCTTCAGAGTGTCTGTGTCTTGAATCGTCCCCAAATTCATACGAATGCGCGAAGCTGCGCGGGGATCACGCAACTGCCATTGCCCGTCGGCACGCTGTTGCAACCGCTGCCAGCGGTCGTAGGCCCTGAGTGCGTAGCCGCCGGTGGCACAGAAATCGAGACACGCGTCAAACGCGGGCCGGGCCAATCCTGCAAAAGGCCCGGCAGATGTCATCTCGGTGTAAAGGTCATCGGCGTCGAACGGTCCGGCACAGGCGGCAATCAGGATGTGCTGGCACAAGACATCGCGAGGGCCGGGACCGCGCGGTTCACCATCCAGATCATGGGCTTTTGCGGCCTCCAGCGCGGCGATGCATTCGACCACCTCAAACCGGTTGGCAGGCACCAAAAGGGCCTTGGAAGGCGCGTTATAGCGGTGGTTGGCGCGTCCGATCCGTTGAACCAGACGTTTGACATTCTTGGGTGCGCCGATCTGGATCACCAGATCCACATCGCCCCAATCAATGCCCAGATCCAAAGAGCCTGTGCAAACGATGGCGCGCAGATCGCCCCGGACCATCGCAGCCTCAACCCTCTCACGCTGTTGCCGGTCCAGGCTGCCGTGATGGATGCCAATCGGCAGGCCGTCGTCGTTTGCCAGCCAAAGGTTGTGAAAGAAGATTTCGGCCTGCGCGCGGGTGTTGTGAAAGATCAGCGTAGTTTTGTGTTGCCGGACCTGTTCGAGCACGGCGGGGATCGCATAAGCCGCGCCACCACCAGACCAAGGCGGCATCTCGACCGTTTCCAACATTCGGATGTCCGGGTCCGGGCCGGGATCTGCCTGTACGATTTGGCATGGGTCAGGATGGCGGGCCAGAAAACGGGCAATTGTACCAGGGTCCTCGACCGTGGCCGACAAACCAACGCGGCGCAGATCGGGGTTGAGGCGCTGCAGACGCGCCAAGGCCAGCATAAGCTGATCACCGCGTTTGCTTTCTGCCAACGCGTGAATTTCATCAACGATGATCCGCTGCACCCCATCAAACATACATGGCGCATCCTCGTAAGAGGTCAACAGGGCCAGACTTTCGGGCGTTGTCAGCAGGATATGAGGCGGATCTACGCGTTGGCGTTTCTTTTGAGTGGCTGAGGTGTCGCCTGTGCGATCTTCGATACGGATGGGCAGGCCGACTTCGTCCACAGGCGTACGCAGATTACGTTTAATGTCCGCCGCCAGTGCCTTGAGGGGTGAAACATAAATCGTATGCAGCCCGCGATGAAGGCCGTCAGAAAGCTCTGCCAATGTTGGCAGAAACCCGGCCATGGTCTTTCCGCCACCCGTCGGCGCGATCAGCAAGGTCGCGGGGTCTTGCGCCCGGTTGAACATCTCATGCTGATGCGGGTGAATGGACCAGCCTTTGGCGGAAAACCATGTGCCAATCCGAGCGGGAATCTGCGTCATGAACACAGATTACCCGCCCGGCGGAGGAATTGGCATGGCGTTATTTGACGATTTTTTCGTCTTTTACGAACATGTTGGCCCAAGCGCGGTCGATCAGTTCGGGGCTCATCTGATAGGGGATGCCTTCGAACTCGCAGATCGAGATCATCTGATCGATCAGGAAGATCGGTTGATAGTTGGCGTAGATGTTGTTGATGGTCGGGTATTTGACCTTCAGCAGATGCACCAGCGCTGCCTCATCCAGCGGCATTCCGCGTTTGCGGGCCACCATGGCAAAGATTTTCAGGAAGTTTTCCTGGTTCGGACCGTCGATTTTGATTTTGAAGAAGATCCGGCGCAACGCCGCTTGGTCGAAGATCTCGTTCGGGTGGAAGTTGGTCGAGAAGATGACCAGCGTGTCAAACGGCACTTCGAATTTCTCACCCGATTGCAGGCCAAGGATATCCTTGTTCTCTTCCAGCGGAACGATCCAACGGTTCACCAGCGCCTGTGGTGGTTCGGCCTGACGGCCAAGGTCATCCACGATGAAGATGCCGCCGGTCGATTTCAGCTGCAGTGGGGCCTGATATGTGCGCGCAGTCGGGTTGTAGACTAGATCCAGCATGCTCAGCGACAGTTCACCACCGGTCACAACGGTGGGTCGTTCACATTGGACGTAGCGCGAATCAAATCGTTTGCGGCGACGCAGGCTGTTGGGGTCGTCTGGCTCTTGCTCGATCGCAGTGTGTACGATCGGATCATAGACGGTGATCACCTGACCGGCATATTCGATGGCGTAAGGCACATAGACGTTGTCCCCAAGCGCGTCGCGGATACCGTTCGAAATCGAGGATTTACCGTTACCCGGAGGGCCGTACATAAGGATCGACCGGCCCGCGCTGACCGCAGGGCCCAAGTGGTCCAGCAGACTGTCGGGCAGAACCAGATGACCCATTGCACCAACCAGTTGCTCTCGGGTGACTTGGATGTTGCGGATAGACTGGCGTTTGACCTGCTCGCGATACACGTCCAGCGGAACAGGCATTGCGCCGAAATACTCTGATTGGCTGAGCGCGTCCAATGCACGGGCCTTGCCGGCATCGGTCAGCTGATACCCCATCTCGTTACCACTGTTGGCATTCAGCGTTCCGGTCGCTTCCAGCAGCTTCTGTTCACGTGCTATGTCGACCAATTCTTGCGTTACGGAACCGGGCAGACAGATGGCCGCTGCGATTTCGGAAACTGTGCTGGCATTTTTGCGGAAGACGGTTTTCAGCAGGATGTCCCGCATCATCACCAGCGGAAGTCTCATTTCACCCAATCCCTTAGGGGTAGGGGGGGCCATAACTGTGGAAGTCTGCATATTCATGCGCGTTGCTCGTTCGTCAAATTGTCACGCCAAATGCCCGAATGGGGGCGGTTTGGAGAAAAAGTGACCCAGCTTTGTGGCGGGACAAAGGCAATCGCAAGGCGTGCTGATGATAGTTTACGATCCGAGAACAGTGCCCAAAATCAGATACATGGCCAAAGATCCGGCCAGAGCCAGCCCCATTGGAAACTGTTTGCCACGATCCCAACTTTCCCAATGCGGCGCTATGGCTCGCAGCGGTGTGTGCTTGGCTAACCGATGTGTAACAACAGCGGCCAGAATACAGGCCATCAGGATCAATACGATCACCCTGAAGTCGTCTGACCAAAGAAATGCTGATGCTGCCGCCATGAACTTGGCGTCACCAGCGCCCATGGCTCCTGCGGCATTCAGAACGATACCTAAAAGCAAAATCACAACGATATGAAGCAGTTGCCAGCCATATACCGGCAACGACACAGACAGAGGCCCCAGACTTCCGCTCAGCCATTCCGAGGACCAGGGTGGAAGCGCGATCAGACCAACCACCACAAAGACGAGCGCCAGCGCGTAAACTGCGTGGTTTTTGATCCGCATGTCACGCATATCGGTGAAGGCGACGTAAAAACAGATCGGCAGCACAAACGGCAAAAACCAAGCCGCGGCGGCTGCGGGGATGTGCATGTATCAGGTCCCTTCAAGCGCACGAAGCGAGCGGACCGCTTCGTCAAAATGCTGCGGATGCGTTGCGATCGCTTCGCGGAACAGGTTCTTGGCGGTGGTAACGTCGCCTTGCTTGACCGCTGAAATGGCCATCGTGTTCAACAGCCGTGCGCGTTCGATCTGGCTCATCGGAACGACCGGCAAGCTATAATTTCCCTGCGCCGACCGAGCGAGGACAAGATTGTTCTTGGCAGTGAACAAAGAACTGTCCTGACGGATAGCGTCAGTGAACAGGCGTTCGGCCTCGGCATATTGCCCACGGGTCAGTTTTGAATAACCCCAGTTGTTCATCACACTGCCTGGCCGAGTGGTCAGACCTACAGCGGTTTCATAAAAGTGATCTGCCCGCTTCCATTCTTTGCGTGAATCCGCAACCACTGCTTCAAGGCGGTACCGTTTGAAGGTTTCAAAGGTCGGTGGAACGGAATCCAGCACCGTCTTGGCTTGTGCCCAGTCGCCGTTGCGAACCAATGCGTCTGCGTATTCGACTTTGTCAGCGGCGTTCGTGCCCTTCATAGTCGTCACGCGTTTCCAGGCGGTGGCGGCTTCGGTCGTGCGTTTGGCCCGGCCCAGTGAAATAGCCAGTCCGCGCTGAAGATCAATCCGGTCAGGGTTCTTGCTCGCGGCACCATGGAAATAGGTCACAGCCTCATTGGGGTCTGCTGCGTTCAGAAGCACATCGTTCAAGTTTGTTTCGTCAATGACGTTCACCTCTTGAAAGGTGCGTTCAACCTTTTCCTCTTCGGTTTCCTTTGCACAGGCCGAAAGGATCAGACCGCTGATAATGACAGTCGGAATCAAGAATTGCTGGCGCATTTTTTGCGTCCTTTACTGCTCTTGCCTCAATTACTGGATCTTGCGGAGCGTAAATTGCCCATCGCCCTGCTGTTCCAGTGTGTATTCTTGTTCTTGAACAGTAGTATTAACAGGATTTTCCATTTTTGCGAGTGCTAAGCGCAGATTGTCTCGGATTGCGTCACTTTCGCCATTGTCCAAAGCAAACGCCCGTTGAAACACCTGTGCGGCCTCGGGGTATTCCTGTTTTTCCATCAGCAGAACGCCCAGATTGTTCCAGGCAACCGGCCAGTCAGGATCGTCCTCAACGGCGCGGCGCAGCAGCGTTTCAGCCTGGCCCAGTCGTCGCAAGCCAAGATTGGCTGTACCCAGAGACGTCAGGATCTGAGTTGTCATACCCTGATCCAAAGCCGCGCGGGAAAAGGATTCCAATGCCAGTTCATATTCTCCGGCGGCCATTAACCTGTTGCCAACCGTTATGCTGTCTTCTGCTTGGGCATTGTGATCAACACCCGGTGCATCCAGACCGTTCGATGACGGCCCTTCCGTGCAGGAAGCCACCACAGCGCAAACTGTGGTGGCCCAGAGTATTCGGCGAACCCCGAGAGGGAAGCACCTGAATTCAGCTTTCATAGGGTTCTATCCGCCCGCGCGTCCAAAACTCGAAATGACCCTTACCGACGGACCAATCAGAATAATCAGCAGCGGCGGTACGGTCAGCATCATTGTGACAAGAGTCATCTTTGTCGGCAACTTGTTCGCAGCTTCTTCGGCGCGCATGACGCGCTTGTCACGCATCTCACCAGCGTAAACCCGCAGAGCTTCGGCAATGGATGTACCAAAAGTCGCCGACTGGATCATCACAGTCACAAACGAGTTCACATCCTGCACACCACACCGCGTGCCGAAGTCACGTAGAACAGTGTCTTTGTCCTTACCGGCTTTCATCTCGTGGGCGACGATTTCGAACTCCTGCGCGATGTCGGGGTAGGAGGCGCTCATTTCGCTCGACACTCGAACGATGGCCTGATCCAGTGATTGTCCGGCTTCCACGCAAACCAGCATCAGGTCAAGCGTGTCAGGAAAGCCTGCGGTAATGGCCTCTTTCCGTTCTTCTACCCGACGCGTGATCCAATACTTGGGTGCGAAGTAACCAATCGCGCCTGGAACAAAGATCCGGATAATCATCTGTTGGCCGGTGAATTCCTGACCGCCGGAAAACACCGTAATCAAAAGAACTCCGACCAGGATACCAATAATACCCAGCGAAAACTGCGCGAAATGGAAGAAACGCACCGAGTCTTTCGACCGATAACCGGCCTGGCGCAGTTTCAGTTCAACGGCCGAGTATTCTTCTTCGTTTTTCGGCTCAAGGAACGTTGCAAATTTCTCAAGCTGCTCATTGCGGCTTGAGTTGCGAAGCCGTTCCTTTTTGTCCTTTGTTTGCTTTTTGGGGGCTGCGTTTGATCTTTGCAGTTTCTTCAACGGGTCTTCCGGCTGATTCATCATCAGAGAAACTGCCACGAGGATCATTATCAGACCCAGGATGCCGACAACGATAAGTGGCCCGAACTCGCCCAGATGCTGGGTCAACAGGTCATTGATGCTGGTCAGAAATTCCATGATGCGCCCTCAGACCTTGATGTTTGTGATGATCTTCATGACGATCAGGTTCAATGTCAGCATAATGGCGACAACGAAACAGGCGGGAATGAACCAGGGATGGTCCAATACGTCGTCATAATAGCCCGGGTCTTTGACCAGGATGAAAACCAAGCAGGCAAGCGGGAAGCCTGACAGAAACTTGCCGGACCACTGGGCCTCGGCGGTGATGGCCTTCACACGGCGGAAGAGGCGGAAGCGAGCCCGGATCACTTGGGCGAGGCCGGCCAGAATTTCAGCCAAGTTACCCCCTGATTGCTGCTGAATGCCAACAGCTACGGCCAAAAAGCGTAGATCCTGCATGTCCAAGCGCTCGGCCATATCTTTCAACGCCTCGCCAACGTCGCGGCCATAGGCGCATTCGTCTGCAATGACCCCAAATTCGGTGCCAAGCGGATCCTGGACTTCGTTTGAAACTACTTGAATGGTCGAAACAAATGGGTTGCCGACGCGCAGCGAGCGGACCATCAGTTCAACCGCGTCAGGCAGTTGTTCTTCGATCATACTCATACGTTTCTTGGCCTTGTGATTGACCCACGCGTAAACGCCGCCGATACCAATCGCGATCGAGATTGCTGCCCGCAGCGCGGTATCTGTGGCTGTACCGATGCTCAGCCCGACAAAAGCGACGCCGGACACCAAAGCCATGATCATGATCAACTGGCGAGGTGAAAATGCAATCGCCGCCTTCTGAGCCTTGTCCGCGAGCAGGGAGTACAAGGGGATGCTTTGCGATTTCATATGCTGCTGCATTTCTTTGCGCAGCTGTTCCAGCACCTGTTCGCGACCAGCACCCTTTTCCAACATGTCCAGGCGGCGATTTACTCGGCTGTTCAGGCTGATGGACTTGCCAAAGGCGACAAGATAAATCCCTTCAACCAGGGCAAGAACCCCCACAAAGATGGCGACATAAATGATCGCCTCCATAGGCAATTGCATACCCGGTTCTCCTACATTGTGGTTGGGTCGTAGATCGACGCAGGCAGATCAAAGCCCCATAGACGGAAGCGTTCCGAATAGTGGCTGCGCACGCCGGTTGCGGTGAAATGCCCGATGATCTTGTTGTCGGGTGTCAGGCCAACGCGTTGAAAACGAAAGATTTCCTGCATCGAAATCACATCGCCTTCCATGCCCGTAATCTCGGTGATTGAGGTCATGCGTCGCGAACCGTCCTGCAGACGGCTTGCCTGTACGATCAAGTTCACAGCGGACGAAATCTGGCTGCGGACGGCCTTGATCGGCATTTCGATCCCGGCCATGGCGATCATGTTTTCCAGACGCGAAATCCCGTCACGGGCCGAGTTGGCGTGGATCGTGGTCATTGATCCATCGTGTCCGGTGTTCATCGCCTGCAACATGTCGATCACTTCCGCGCCACGCGTCTCACCCACGATGATGCGGTCAGGGCGCATACGCAGGGCGTTTTTCAGACAGTCGCGCGGGCTGACTTCGCCTTTGCCTTCCACGTTGGGCGGGCGGCTTTCCATCCGACCCACATGAGTCTGTTGCAGCTGAAGTTCTGCCGTATCCTCGATGGTCAGAATACGCTCGGCATCATCGATAAAACTGGAAAGCGCGTTCAGCGTCGTGGTTTTACCCGAACCGGTACCGCCGGAAACAATCACGTTCAGGCGGGTTGACACTGCGGCTTGCAAATATGCGGCCATTTCTTCGGTGAACGCGCCGAAATTGACCAGATCGTCGATGCCAAGCTTGTCTTTCTTGAACTTACGAATCGAAACCAGCGATCCATCCACGGCAATTGGTGGAACCATGGCGTTAAAACGCGATCCATCCGCCAGTCGGGCGTCAACGTAAGGGTTTGATTCGTCGACACGACGGCCCACAGCGGACACGATCTTGTCGATGATCCGCATCAGGTGTTTTTCGTCCTTGAACGTAATGTCGCTGAGTTCCAGCTTACCGGCGCGTTCCACGAAAATCTGTTGGGGGCCGTTCACCAGAATATCGTTGACCGTATCGTCCTGCAGCAGAGTTTCGAGCGGGCCGAGGCCCGTCACCTCGTCATATAGTTCCTTGTTCAACTGCGACCGGTCTTCGCGGTTCAGAACAATATTCCTGGTTTCCAGCACCTCACTGGCAATTGCGCTGATTTCAGCACGCAATTCAGCTTCGCCCGCGTTTTCCAACGCGGCAAGGTTCAGGTTCTCCAGCAGTTCCCGGTGCAGTTCGATTTTGATCTCGCCCAGCCGTTCCTTGCGTTTGCGATCACGATCAGAACCCGCAACCTCGCCGGGTTTCTTCTTTTGGGGTTTGCGTGCAACCGCAGTCGTAGTCGCGGGGGCCTCTGCAACGGGCGCTGCCGGCTCGGCAGTTTGTGCCGGCGTTTTCACGGGCTGTGCAGCGGACGGTTTTTTATATCTTGAAAACACGGCAGGTACCTCTTTGGTAAGTTGTTACGCAGCTTCTTCGGCGCTGCTGCTACCAAGGCTGTGAAGCGATTTCGCCAGTTTCGCGATTTCCCGGCGCAATGGATTTTTGGCGGCCGAGTTTGCCAGCGGGAGACCGTGGTCACCGCTTTGCATGACTGGTTTGCCCCCGTCGGGCAATTGCAGATCAATTGAGATACCAAGGCTTTCGCCCATACGCTTTACCCGGCTCTTACCGTTGAGATCGGTAAACTTGGGCGCGCGGTTCAGCGCAAAGCGCAGTTTGTTGAACGGCAGCTCTTCTGCTTGCAAGGCGCGTTTCAAACGCAATGCATTCTGAGCGGAACGCATGTCCAGTTCGATCATAGCGAAGTACACATGTGCTGCCTGCAACACAGTTTCTGACCACAGGACCAGCGTTTTGGGCATATCTACGATGACATAGTCAAAATGCGCACGGGCCATGTCGATGACACGCTGAATATCGTCTGGCGTAATCAGATCCAATGGCACCATATCGGACGGCGCTGTCAGTACTTGCAGCTTTTCTTCATATGTTTGAAGGGCTTGCGAAAAAACTTCGTTGTCCATCGACTCTGTGTCTGACAACATCTCAAAGACCGTTTCGCGCCGCGGAAGGTCCAGATAGGTGGACACGGTCCCGTACTGCAGATCCAGATCGATTAGGCAAACAGACGGTGCATCTTTGTCCGACGCGCAGGCAAGCTCCCAGGCCAGGTTGACGGCCATAGTGGTCGCGCCCACACCGCCAGCCAGTCCGTGTACAACGAACAACGCCCCCTCTTTTGAGTCCCCTTTGGCCAAAGGCACTGCGGCGGCCTGTGCGACTGCGACTGGGTCGGGCTGCTTCATGCGCTCAATCGCTTCCTGCAATTCACCTTCCGGAAGTGGGTAGGGGACGAATTCGTCAGCGCCCTTACGCAGCAGTTGATGCAGCGAGGCGGGAGTTACATCCTCGGCGATCAGGACAACTTTGATCTTCTTTTCCTTGGCCTGGGTGATGATCTCACCCATCAGCGAGAGATTGTCCTCATCCTCTCCGTCGATAGCCAATGCCACAAATTCAAGAGTTTCAGCTTCTGGTTGGCTGAAAAAGGCCAGCGCCTCGGCAAAGCCCAGATCACCCCAACGCTCTCCAAGAATGGCCTCCATGTCTTCGATCAAAAGGTCGAAATTCTGGACATCCCGGCTTATGGTGCAGGCCAAAATTGCTGAATTGTCATCTTGCGGCGTCGCGCTGGTCATAAACACTATCCTCGTCGTGAGGGCTCAGCATGTCATATGAACGAAATCCGCCAGATTGATGTGCTGTCGCCCCAATACGGTCAAATTTGGCCGCAGGTCACCCTATTGTTCACAATGTTGCTTTGAAGTTGGGCGAGAATTGGGCGCAAAAGAACCAATTGTAGGGAAATGGGCGACGATGCCGCCCATTTCGAGTGAATTATCCACCTTCACCGTCTTCTGCAGTCACGTCTTCGACCAAGCTTCTTGCGGTCGCGCTTTCTACATACTCGCGGTAAATGACTTCGGCGTATTTACCGTCCAGAAGCTGTCGGTTGCCATCAACAAAGCCCGAAACTTCTGTCACAGTCCGGCGGTTACGGCGATCACGTTCCTGGGTGGCGATCAAAGGCTGAGCCTTGCCAAAGGACACGACGGCTTCCAAGCGGGATCGTGAAATCCCTTGCCGTTCAAGGAAGCTCACGACGGCCTGAGCCCGGCGCATACCCAGACTTTTGTTGTAGCTGGTCGAGCCTACGGCGTCGGTGTGACCATAGACTCGGAACCGGGCTTCGGGGAACTGTTTGATCCAGTCGGCCTGTTGCAACAGAATCCGCTGGGCGGATGCGTCCAGTTGTGAGCTATTAAAGGCAAAGTTCACTTGGCTTGGTACATCCGCAGCAAATCGACGGCTGAGGATCTGGGCGTATGTCAGTTCGCCGTTCTGAACCTGGATATTGTTCAATGTCGCGTTTCCGAAGGTTCCAGCATCGATCTCGTATCCTGCTTCACGCGTACATGCGGCAACAGCGACCGTAAGACCCAGTGTGATTATCCACTTCTGCATTGGTCCGATCCTCCTGATCAATCTAGGACATAGCCGTAGGAGCTACCGAAGTCCTGACGGGCAACCTCGGATGCGCCTCCAGCTCCGGCACGCTGTGTGCGCGCAACTTGGCCGTTAACGAACAGGTCAAATTCGCTGGGCGGTTTGACCCGGTCGGTTGGAAGCGCCAGTGCTTCGCCGCGTGTAGGCGTGACCAAGTGCGCAGTGATGATGACCACAAGCTCGCTCTGCTCGCGCCGATAGTCGGCGCTGCGGAACAGGGCGCCCAGTATCGGGACATCACCCAGCCACGGAACTTGGTTACTTAGATCCGCAAAGTCGTCTTGGATCAGACCCGCAATGGCAAAGCTCTCACCGTCACGCAGTTCAATCGTGGTTTTTGCGCGGCGCGTGATGAAGCTAGGAACCGAGTCACCGTTGATGGTGAAGTCCGAGCTGCTATCGATGCTTGAGACCGCAGTGGCCATTTCCAGGTTGATCAGGTCGCCATCCACCACGCGGGGGATAAAGTCCATCTCAACACCGAAGGGTTTAAACTCGATGGTCACCACACCTTCTTCCTGCGGGACCGGAATTGGAACCTCACCACCGGCGAGGAAGGATGCCTCTTGCCCAGACAGGGCCGACAGGTTGGGTTCCGCCAGGCTGCGGGCAAGACCTTTGGTTTCAAGGGCTTCCAGCAACAGACGAACCTGTGTCGAGCCTGCGCCAAAGCCAAACAGAATCGCACCGGTGTTCGCCTGAAGTGCCGGAATGTTGTTGTTCAAGGCGTTTGTCAGAGCGAACTGGTTGTTGAGCGTATTGAAGCCACCAGTCGTGTCGCCACCGCCAAATCCAAGTGAAGCTGTAAGACTTTTCGCCACAGACCGGTTCATTTCTGCAAACCGAACCTTCAGCATTACCTGCTGAACGCCACCGACCGACATCAGATTCGAGACGCGTTCTGGTGCGTAGCGTTCGGCCAGTTCCAGAGCACGCGCCAGTTTGGCCGAGCCTGAAACTGTCCCGGACAAGACGATGCCGTCATTTGCTGTCCGAACTTCAATGGGTTCATCCGGCAGAATCTGACGCAAGCGTTCTTTAAACTCTGTAACATCTGGTGAAACACGTACGCGCACGTTGGCCAGCAAGTTGCCGGCCCCGTCAAACAGCGTCAGTGTCGTTAGGCCAGGGGCCTTGCCCAGAACATAAATTGTCCGGTCCGACAACGACGAGATGTCCGCGATGCCCGCATTTGCAATGCTGAGCTCTGCAAAGGGTTGCTCGCTTTCAACGACGATTGCGCGGTTCATAGGGACATCCAGCGTTTCCACTGTACCCTTTTTTACCACGCGCAAAGTTTCAGCCCAGGCGGCGTCGCCAACCGGACTAACAACAAGCGACAACCCCAGCAGGGTTGCGCTGATCCAGGAACGTATTGTCATGTGACCTGCCTCTCCGATCACGCCTCGTTTTTTTGGGTCTTATGCCCTATAGGTAAACAGACTGCGCGAATTCCAAATTTATTGCAATAATCAATGGTTTCTGGATTGTTCCTTATGTGGAGAATTGGCAACAATCATAAAAAAAGAACCGCACCCAAGGTGCGGCTCTGATCTTGTAAGGTTCTGAATTGGCGTCAGTTTGTGCAGGGAATTGGCACGTTGACGATCTCACCGCCGCGCCTGATGCGGGTTGTGCAAACCTCTTCAACTTTTTTTTCTGGTTCCGGAGCAGCAGCTTGAATACCAAGCAACGTGCGCTGGTCGACTTCAATCGTTGACGCGACAGATTCATCGGCGACACCAACAAGTGCCAAAGACAGTCGTCCAGAGTTCTGGGCTTGCGCCAGTGCTGCAACCTGCTGAGGTGTTGCTGCAACTGTGACCGTTCGGGCGATTGTCGTGCTGGTTACGTCGGAACCTGCTGTCTGGTCGACTGCGATCAGCTGTACATTGGCTTCGATCAATCTGGTAATCCCACCATTGCTACTTCCTTCAAGGGTGCCGCTGGTGCCGGTCCAGTAAATGTCAACATTGTCACCTGGACGCAAAAAGCCCGAAACACCCGAGGCAACGTCAACACTGATTGCGAATGCCCGCATTCCCTTTTCCAAGCGTGAAGTCAGCCCCGCCTTTTCACCGGGCTCGGTGATTTTGACAGCCATGATTGCTTCGTCTTTTTCCATCGTTCTCAGCACGAAACGCTCAGTGGGGCCACTTTCAGGGAACAATGCGGTGAGCTCCGAGAACGTGCCTTCCGGAATCGCGTTTTCCGGCCAATCCACAGCACGGATGTCTTCTTGGGTCAGACGTTCGCCATATCTCAGTGCGCGTTTCGAGACAAAGACAGTTACCGTTGGAATCACCTCGACCTGGGCGTTGGCCAGAGCTTCTTCTGCGGCCAGCCTTTGACGCGCCAGCTCGTTCTGGTAGGCCGAGATATAGTTGCGCGCCATATAGACTGCGCCACCGGCCAGAGCTACGCCGACAATCAGGACAAGTCCGAATACCGCTCGCATGCGAGTACCTCTTTATTTTGTTTGGTCGAACACTAAACGGCCAATAGGTCGCTTTGAAACAGCCTAATTCTTAAAAGCAAATTGTGTCGAAATGTGGGACAAATATGTCTGTTTGTCAGTTTCTACGCCAAAATTCGTACAATTTTCTGCTCGGGATATTGGGCTATAGGAGCGAACTTGGTTCGCAGTGTACGCAAAAAAAAACGCCACGTCCCAAAGGACGTCGCGTTTTTTTAGCACGCCGATAACCCTATCCAGCTTAGGCAGGTGCAGGCAAGATGCGACCGGGCTTAGCCTCCGCCGCCTGCCGTGCCTTCTGTCACAATACCGCCGGGCGCGCTATTCGAGCCGGTGCTGACAACGGCAGCGTTCATGGCTTCGTTGGCATTGCCGCCGAGGCTGTCAACGCTGGAGCTAATCACAAGGTAAGTCGCGCCAGACAATCCAATGAGCACTGCCGTCAGCACCACCCAGTCAACTGTCACCGCTCCTGCTTCGTCCGACTTGAATCGGTCAAGGAACCTGAACATGTCTGTGTCTCCAATTTCTTTTCACAGTGTTTGCAATAGTTTTGACAAAAATGATTGCGCGGGAATGGCGGAAATTGGGCGAAACGTAGGTTTTATTGGCTTGAATTTGGGCAGATTTCTTTTTTGCTCTGGCCTTCATCAGGCAGGTGGTGGTTATCGCTCAGAGTTTCCTGGTCCAACTCCAAGATTCAGTCTGCGTATCGTTGTGGCGGGACATGGGGTACGCGCATATCACCTTAAATGAAAAAGGCCGCGCCAATGCGGCGCGGCCTCTGAATTCTGCTAGGTTAAAAGCTTAGTTGCTTTTACCTTCGCTAGTGATACCACCGGAGGTGCTATTGCTACCGGTGCTCAGCGATGCGGCGTTCAGCGCTTCGTTCACGCCGGTTGCCAGGCCAGTGGCGCCATCTTCGATCTGCTGGTATGCAACTGCTGCCAGGCCGATGACTGCTGCGGTCAGAACAACCCAGTCAACTGTTACTGCGCCGTCTTCGTCTTTGCGGAAGTTCTTGATGAACTTGATCATGTTACGTCCCTCCTAAAGGATCTAAATAAGTCTAATGAACCTCGGCGTCTTCCAGAGCTTTCTCTCTCAGTCCGCTCCCGTCCGTCTCGGTATGCATCTATGTTTGCCTGTGGGGCGTGGCAGGAATTGGGCCAAACGCAGATTTTTTTCCGTGCAACTTAACTTTTTGGTTAGAAAATCTGTAACATATTGAAAATTAATAATTAAAAATTCGATTGGGTGAGTTCTTCCTATCATGGGCGGTGCAAAATTGCGTCAAATGAGGCGAAATTGCCCCATTTCGCTTTGTTTTTCTGGCCTTGCGCGAAGATTCGGGGTTCAAATCGCCTAAAAAGAAAACAAGAGGCAGGCAAATGAATCTCCGGACCGCACTCCAATGCGCCGGTGTACTGGCGTTTCTCGTATCGGGTGTCACATCTGTAGATGCGACCGAGGTTGAACCGCGCGGCGTGTACAAACGGATCAAGGCGCCCCAACCGGGGCAGCGCCCTCGGGTGACTGTACAGATTACTGCAGAAGAACATGCGACGCAGCCCTCAGCACCCAGTACAGGGGCTGAGATTTCGGTGCCGGACGTTATTGCGCGCACCGAAGTTGCCCCGCCTGTTCAGCCGGACCTAAAACCCAAGCGTGATCCTAAAGGGTCGTACAAGGCGTTTTGGGACAGGATCTCGCCCGAGATCGCCCAAGGTGGGGCCGGGCGCCTGGATGCGGCTATTTCCGCCCTTGCTGCGACCAATGTCCGGTCGCCCCGCCTGCAAACACTCCAGAACATTGCGCAGCAGCAGGGCAAAGAGATTCTGCGTTCAACTGTTGGAACGAATGTTTCGCCCGCACTTGTCCTGGCAGTGATCTCGGTCGAGTCGGCAGGACGGGTAGATGCGATCAGTTCCGCAGGCGCGCAGGGCCTTATGCAGCTCATGCCCGCCACGGCAGCTCGTTTTGGTGTGAAAGACAGCCTTCAGCCAGACCAGAACATCGCCGGGGGTGTGAAATACCTCAATTGGCTGATGGAAGAGTTCGGGAATGATCCGATTCTGGTTTTGGCCGGGTATAACGCGGGTGAAGGGGCCGTGCGCAAACATAGTGGCGTTCCGCCTTACACTGAAACCCGCGACTACGTGCCCAAGGTTCTGGCGGCATTCCAGATCGCAAAGGCCTTGTGTGCCACGCCGCCCGATCTGATTTCTGACGGTTGCGTGTTCCAGACCTCAAACTGAATAAGGCCCGCCTTGATTCGGCGGACCTTTGTTCTTTTAAGAAACAAGTGTCGCTTGGGTCGAAGCGCGCATCTCGTCTTCGCTGACCCCATCGGCCAATTCGACGATCTTCAGCCCACCTTCGACCACATCCAGCACACCCAGATTGGTGATAATGCGATCGACCACGCCTTTACCTGTCAGGGGTAGGGTGCATTCTTTCAGTACCTTGCTGTCGCCGTGCTTGTTGGTGTGATCCATCACAACGATGACACGGCCGACACCAGCGACCAGGTCCATCGCGCCGCCCATGCCTTTCACCAGCTTGCCGGGAATCATCCAGTTTGCCAGGTCGCCTTTTTCATCCACTTCCATTGCGCCCAGGATCGCCGCAGCGATCTTGCCGCCACGGATCATGGCAAAGGATGTGGCGCTGTCGAAATAGGCGGTGCGGGAAAGTTCCGTGATCGTCTGTTTGCCCGCATTGATCAGGTCCGGGTCTTCTTCGCCTTCAAACGGGAAGGGGCCCATGCCCAGCATGCCGTTTTCGGATTGCAGGGTGATGTCCTTGTCACCCACATAGTTCGCCACCAGCGTCGGGATCCCGATGCCGAGGTTCACATACATGCCGTCTTCCAGTTCCTCTGCCGCGCGCGCGGCCATCTGATTGCGGTCCCAGGGCATTATGCGTCCTCCTTCTTGCGGGTGGTTCGTTGTTCGATGCGCTTTTCGTGATCGCCCTGAATGATGCGATGCACATAGATGCCGGGCAGGTGAATTGAGTCCGGATCCAATGAGCCGCGCGGAACGATCTCTTCTACTTCGGCCACGCAAATTTTACCGCAGGTCGCCGCGGGCACATTGAAATTTCGGGCGGTCTTGCGGAACACGAGGTTTCCGGTGTCATCCGCCTTCCACGCCTTGACGATGGCCAAATCGGCGAAGATGCCTTCTTCAAGGATGTAGGTCTCGCCGTTGAAGTCTTTGTGTTCCTTGCCATCGGCGATAACGGTGCCCACACCGGTTTTGGTGTAAAAGCCCGGAATACCAGCGCCGCCGGCGCGCATCCGTTCAGCCAGAGTACCTTGCGGGTTAAATTCCAGTTCCAACTCACCGCTCAGATACTGGCGCATGAATTCTGCATTTTCGCCGACATATGAGCTGATCATCTTTTTGACCTGCTTGGTCTGCAGCAGGATGCCGATTCCGAAATCGTCCACACCGGCATTGTTCGATGCAAAGCTCAGGTCTTTGACGCCCGAATCCTTGATGGCCTCAAGCAACAACTCCGGTATGCCGCACAGGCCAAACCCGCCTGCGGCAATCAGCATGCCATCCGACAGCACTCCGTCGAGCGCTTCAGAGGCATTGGCATAGACTTTCTTCATGGAAAACTCCCCCAATGACATGGTGATGGGCAGGTTGTGCCGCCACGTCATGGGGAAGTCAATGAAACCAAGGGGGTGTTGGTATTTCTACCTATTCCGCCGCCTTCTTGGTTGTCTTCTTGGCTGCCGCCTTCTTCTTTGGGGCTGCCTTTTTCTTGGTGCCCTTCTTGGCAGCGCGTTCGTTCACCAGTTCGATGGCCATTTCCTGCGTCACGTCTTCGGGCTTGATGTCCTTGGGGATGGTTGCATTGACCTTCTCCCACTTCACATAAGGCCCGTAACGCCCGTCCAGAACCTGCATCGCGCCGCCGTCGGGATGTTCACCCAAATCTTTTAGCGGTTTGGCAGCGGCCCGACGCCCGCGCCCTGGATTGGCGCGTTTTTCGGCCAGCAGTTCAACGGCGCGGTTCATGCCGATCTCGAACACATCGTTTGGGTCTTTGAGATTGGCGTAAACCGGCTTTGCCTCTTCCGGCAGTTGATGCATCAGGTAAGGGCCAAAACGCCCGAAATTCGAGCTGATCATGCCACCTTCCGGGTGTTCGCCGATCTGACGTGGCAGGGACAACAGCGTCAGTGCCTTGTCCAGATCCATGTCATCCTTGCTCCAACCACGCGGCAGAGAGGCGCGCGGTGGCTTCTTGTTCTCGGGCGTGGGTTCGCCGCGCTGAACGTAAGGACCGAAACGACCGGATTTCAGCCAGATCTCGTCCCCCGCATCTTCGCCCAGCAAACGTTCATCCCCTTCGGCACCTTCACCTGCGATTGGGCGCGTATAGGTACATTCGGGATAGTTGCCGCAACCGACGAAACCGCCCGTGCGCGAGGTTTTGAGATGCAGTTGGCCGGTACCGCATTTCGGGCAGATGCGCGGGTCCGATCCATCCTCACGCGGCGGGTACAGCTGCGGCGCCAGCGCTTCGTCCAACTTGTCCAGAACTTCGGATATCCGCAGCTCGGATGTCTCTCCGATAGCGGCCGAGAAATCGCGCCAGAACTTGCCCAGCAGGTCCTTATAATCGCGGTCTCCGGCGCTGACGTCGTCCAGTTCTTCTTCCAGATTGGCTGTGAATTCATAACCCACATATTGACGGAAGAAGTTCAGCAGAAAGATCGTGACGATCCGGCCCTTTTCTTCGGGGATCAACCGGTTCTTGTCCTTGCGCACATATTCCCGGTCCTGAATCGTCGTAACGATCGAGGCATAGGTTGACGGACGCCCGATCCCAAGCTCTTCCATCCGCTTAACCAAGGTCGCTTCGGTATAGCGGGGCGGCGGTTGGGTGTGGTGTTGCAACGCCAGAACGGATTCGTTTTCGGACAGGATCGCGGCTTTTTCTTCGGCTTTCGCGAACTGATCTTTCAGTGAGGTTTTGGCAAAACGTGCCGGATCGCCTTGCATGATCTGCGGCAAGCGCTTTTCGTCGTCATCGGCTACATCGTCGCGACCTTCTTCATAAACGCGCATGAAGCCATCAAACAGAACTACCTGACCAGTGGCGCGCAGGCCGACCTGACCGTCGTCGCTGCCGATCTCGACGGTGGTCCGCTCCAGTCGGGCGGCGGCCATCTGACAAGCAATTGTGCGTTTCCAGATAAGGTCATAAAGCTTGCGCTGATCCTCATCCGTGACCTTCAGCGCCTTTGCGTCGCGTGACATATCCGTTGGGCGGATACATTCGTGCGCTTCCTGTGCGTTCTTGGCCTTGTTCTTATACATGCGCGGGCTGTCCGGCACATATTCGGCGCCATAGCGGTCCGCGATTGTATCACGGGTGGCGGCCACGGCCTCGGGGGCCATATCGATGCCGTCGGTCCGCATATAGGTAATGTATCCAGCCTCATACAGCCGCTGGGCCACCTGCATCGCGTGGCGCGCACCCATGCCGAACTTGCGGCTGGCCTCTTGTTGTAAGGTTGACGTCATGAACGGCGCGCTGGGGTTGCGGGCTGCCGGTTTCGCTTCGACCGATGTGACGCTCAGCGCACGACTGGTGATCGCCTGCACCGCCAGTTCCGCCTGCGTGGCGTTGGCCAGATCGTGTTTATCCAGCTTTTTCCCGGCTAGCGTAACCAGCCGCGTCTCATAGGTCTGGCCGCGCGGTGTTTCGAAAAGCGCCTTAACCGACCAGTATTCAACCGGCTTGAACGCCTCGATCTCCATCTCGCGTTCGACGATCAGGCGCAGACAGACGGATTGCACGCGACCGGCGGACTTTGCTCCGGGCAGCTTGCGCCAAAGGACGGGAGAAAGGTTGAAGCCCACCAGATAGTCCAGCGCACGGCGTGCCAGATAGGCCTCGACCAGCGGCATATCGACCTCACGCGGGTTCTGCATCGCCTGGGTGACGGCTTCTTTGGTGATGGCGTTGAAGGTTACGCGGCTGACCGGCGTATCTTTCTTGATCGAACGGCGCTTGGTCAGAGCTTCTTGCAAGTGCCAGCTGATCGCCTCGCCTTCACGATCAGGGTCGGTTGCAAGGATCAGCGCGTTGTCTTCTTTCAGCGCGTCAGCGATGGCTTTGACATGCTTGCGGCTGTCATTGCCAACTTCCCACTTCATGGAAAATTCATGTTCGGGATCAACCGATCCATCCTTCGGAGGAAGGTCCCGCACATGGCCGTAAGAGGCCAAAACGGTGTAGCCGGGGCCGAGATATTTATTGATTGTTTTTGCTTTGGCCGGAGATTCTACAACAACTACAGGCATTTAAGGGGAAACCTCGCTCGACGAATTTGGCGCCTTCTATGGTGGTGCAAAATGTGTGGGGCAAGCGGGAATTGTCAATGCGTTCCTTTTGCAGGCTGAAAAGCAACGTGATTTCAGGCAACTATTACAGCTCTCGTGCCGTTAGATAGGCCGATGCCACGGTCTCGGTGGGCGGTTCGATCAGCCTGCCAGCGACAGCAGACCTCCGGGCTGGCGCTGGATTCGTCCATCCAGTTCCAGATCGACCAATGCGGGGCCAAGCTCACCAGCCGAAGCCGCAATGTCGCGCAGCAATTGGTCTTCTGCGATAGGTGAGGGGCCGAGCCGTTCGAGGATTTGAACGTGCAAGTCTTGGGACCTTGGTGCGGCGGGGGCAGGGGGCTGATCAGGCTTACGTGAAAACAGGTCGTCCTTTTGCGGCAGGGCTTCAATCACGTCCTCTGCCGACCGCACCAGAGTAGCACCATCCCGAATCAACAGATTGCACCCGGCGGCCCGCGCATCGAACGGGTGGCCAGGAACGGCCAGAACCTCGCGCCCCTGATCCAACGCATCGCGCGCCGTGATCAGACTGCCGGACTTGGCTGCAGCCTCGACCACGATTACGGCCTGCGCAAGGCCCGAGATGATCCGATTCCGACGAGGGAAGTGCCGGGCCTGAGGTGTCACGCCCATCGGTTGTTCCGACAGGCGCAGCCCGTTGGAGGCGATGTCATGGGCCAGTTCTGTATTCTCTGCCGGGTAAATCACATCCACGCCGCCCGCCATGACAGCAATGGTGCCGGAAGTCAGGGCTGCAATATGCGCTGCCGTATCTATTCCTCGGGCCAAGCCAGAGACAATGACATGTCCTTTGCCGCCTAAATCGGTCGCCAGCCCTCGGGCCATCCGTGCGCCAAGCGAGGAACAGTTTCGCGCGCCGACCATTGCAATAGCTGGCTGCTGCAGCAGAGATACGTTACCGATCGCCCACAGCATCGGGGGCGCATCGTTCAGATCATTCAAGGCTGCTGGGAAATCAGCGGACCCAAGGCACAAAAGCCGCGCTTTGGCGGCTTTTGCGGCCTTGAGTTCCGCCTCGATCACGCCAGGGGGGCAGATTTCATACCCATCTATTCCGGCGGCGCGTGCCATTTCGGGCAGCGCAGCCAGCGCGTTCTGCGCCGAGCCATGTTCCCGCAGAAGCCGGCGAAACGTCGCCGGACCAACCTTGCGAGAACGCAAAAGGCGAAGCCACGAAAACCTGTCCTCTTCCGTGGTGGGTGGGAGTGGGGGGTGATTGGAAGAAAGCTGCTCTTCGGTCATCCGGTGCTCCGCCTTGTTGCAAAACTGGTTTACAAGAGGGCGGGTTAACAGCCTGTAAATCGTAGAAAATTAGAGGCTTATTTTTTCGAACGTGCTATCAAAAACTCCCTAACGCGTTGGAAAATATACATTAAAATAAGTACGGATACTCCAGCGCAGAATAAGGTTTGCGGTCAGAGGGTAAGGCGTACGGGTGCAAGGTTAACCCTGCACCTGTGTTTTCCGTACTTTTCCGACTCAGGCCGCTGAGCCGCCTACGGTCAGACCGTCCATCAGCACAGTTGGCTGTCCGACCCCCACAGGCACCCATTGTCCATCCTTGCCGCAAGTGCCCATGCCGGGATCCAGTGCCATGTCGTTGCCAAGCCCCCGGATCCGTTTCAAAGCGGACGGCCCATCGCCAATCAGAGTGGCCCCTTTCACAGGGGCGCCGATCTTGCCGTTCTCCACCCGATACGCTTCGGTGCAGGAGAAGACGAACTTGCCGTTGGTGATGTCCACCTGTCCGCCGCCGAAACCCACGGCCCAGATGCCGTCCTTTATATCCGCGACCAAGGCCGCAGGGTCAGCCTCCCCTCCCAGCATGATCGTATTGGTCATACGCGGCATGGGTTTGTGCGCGTAGCTCTGCCGCCGCCCGTTGCCAGTAGGCGCAACGCCCATCAGACGCGCGTTCTGACGGTCCTGCATGTAGCCAGTCAAAATGCCATCCTCGATCAGCACTGTGCGCGAACTGGGCGTGCCTTCATCATCCACGCTGATCGAGCCTCGGCGGTCAGCAATCGTGCCGTCATCGACTACGGTTACACCTTTTGAGGCGATCTGCTGTCCCATGAGACCGGCAAAGGCCGAGCTGCCCTTGCGATTGAAATCCCCCTCCAACCCGTGGCCGATGGCCTCGTGCAGCAGAATACCCGGCCAGCCTGGGCCTAGCGCGACCTCCATCACCCCTGCAGGGGCTGGAACCGCATCAAGATTGACCACCGCAATGCGCAACGCTTCACGGGCTTTGGCCTGCCAGTCCTTCGGATCGATCAACCCGCTCAGGCCAACGCGGCCACCGCCACCTGCCGAACCACTTTCGCGGCGTCCGTTCTGTTCAACGATCACCGAAACATTCACACGCGTCATCGGGCGCACATCCCGCACCATCACGCCGTCAGGGCGCAGAATCTCGACCTCTTGAACAGCGGCTGAGATCATAGCGCTGACCTGCACCACACGCGGGTCCATATCGCGGGCAAAGGCATCGATCTCGCGCAGGGTTTCGATCTTGACCGGAAACGCGGCAGAGTCGATGGGATCTTCGTCGGTGTAGAGCCGCGTGTTGGTGGACCGGGGTGCCTCGGCCAGCGTCCCACCGCCGTCCCCAACGGCCAGCCGTGCAGTCTCGGCCGCGCGTTTCAGCGCGGGAATCGACACATCTGTGGAATGGGCGTAACCGGCCACTTCGCCTTGAACTGCGCGCAGCCCGAATCCCTCGGACGCATCGTAAGACGCGGTGCGCAGACGCCCGTCATCAAACACCAAGGACTCGGATTTGCGACGCTCGACATACAGTTCTCCGTCTTCGGCCCCGGCGGTCGCCGATTGCAGAATAGACAACGCCTCATCATGCGGAAGGGCGCTTTCAAACGGGCGAAAAGGGGCGTCGGACATGGGTTGTGACCTTTCGGGTTTGATCCAGATCAAAAATAGCGTCTGTTTGACGCAAGCATTTTGCTTTATCTACCCGACGGAATATGGTTTTTAACGCGGCCAAAGACAACGGGAGAGGTGCGACCGATTCACACCTTTTCGCCAGGGACGCAAAGATCAAACGATCAGGACAGAACATGAAGAATGCTTTGATGCTTTCAGGGTTTATGACAGCCCTCTCCAGCCTTCCCGCCATGGCTCAGGAGCTTGAGATTATTGGCAAGCCGGTCGATGGCGGTATGGGCTTCCAGCCTGCGGCCACAAGCTTGGCCGATGGTATTCAGCGGCTGGACACAATGATTCTGGTGATCATCACCGTGATCTGTCTGTTTGTTGCGGGCCTGCTGCTTTACTGCATCGTACGTTACAACCAGCGTGCAAACCCGACCCCGGCGCGATTCTCGCACTATACCCCGGTCGAGATTGCCTGGACCCTGGGTCCGATCCTGATTCTGGTCTTCATTGGCGCTTTCTCGCTGCCGGTTCTGTTCAAGCAACAGGAAATTCCCGAAGGTGACATCACCATCAAAGTTGTGGGCAACCAGTGGTACTGGACCTACGAATATGTCGATCACGACTTTGCGTTCGACAGCTACTTGCTGGGCCACCCGGCCACATTGGACGAAGGTGCGCGCCCTGCAGATGCGGACGTGACCCCGTTTGTTCTGGATGACGCCATGCGCGCCAAGCTGGCAGATGCGGGTTACAGCGACGACGAATGGCTGCTGGCCACCGATACCGCAGTGGTCGTACCGGTTGGCAAGGTTATCGTGATGCAAGTGACCGCATCCGACGTGATCCATTCGTGGACCATCCCGTCCTTTGGCGTGAAACAGGACGGCGTGCCCGGACGTTTGGCTGAACTGTGGTTCGAAGCCGAGAAAGAAGGCGTTTACTTCGGTCAGTGTTCCGAACTCTGCGGCAAGGACCATGCCTATATGCCGATCACCGTCAAAGTAGTCAGCCAGGAAGCTTACGACGCATGGCTTCAGGGCGCGATCGACGAATATGCGGGTCTGCCGCAAAGCTATCAGGTCGCCTCGAACTAACTGAGCGACATGGGCGGGGATAACCCCTCCTTGGACATGACGCAGGCTGCGCGGGTGATCGCGCAGCTTTCGCCCCAGAAGGACCGGAAATGACCGACGCAAGCATCAATGCCAGCACTGCGACCGCCCATGCGGACGAGGCCAGCTTTGGCGATTACTTCGCTCTGCTGAAGCCGCGTGTTATGTCTCTGGTTGTCTTCACCGCGCTTGTCGGACTGCTGGCGGCACCCGTTTCTGTGCATCCTTTCGTTGGCTTTTGCGCCATTTTGTTCATCGCGATCGGCGGTGGAGCGTCTGGCGCTTTGAACATGTGGTGGGACGCAGATATCGACCGCGTGATGAAACGCACCAAGGCTCGCCCGATCCCTTCCGGCAAGGTGGAAGAGGGTGAGGCGCTGGCGCTTGGGCTGGCTCTTTCGGGCCTGTCCGTGATCATGCTGGGTCTTGCAACAAACTGGTTTGCAGGCGCGTTTCTGGGCTTCACGATCTTTTTCTACGTTGTTGTCTACACAATGTGGCTCAAGCGTTCGACGCCGCAGAACATCGTCATCGGCGGTGCCGCTGGTGCGTTCCCGCCCGTTATCGGCTGGGTTGCTGCCACCGGCTCGATGACGGTTGAGCCCTGGCTGATGTTCGCCCTGACCTTCATGTGGACTCCACCGCATTTCTGGGCGTTGGCTCTGTTCATGCGCTCGGATTATGATGATGCGGGTGTTCCGATGCTGACGGTTACACATGGCCGCCGCGCCACACGGTTTCATATTCTGGTCTACACAGCGCTGCTTGCGGTGCTGGCTGTCGGCACGGCGTTTTCGAATATCGGTGGCCCGGTTTACCTAGCGGTTGCGCTGGTGCTGAACGCCCTGTTCCTGCGCGGAGCCTGGCAAATCTCGCGGCGGACCGAAGAGGATTCCGAAGCCGATAATTTCAAGGTTGAGCGCAGCTTTTTCAAACTGTCGCTGCTCTATCTCTTCCTGCATTTCGGTGCCATTCTGGTTGAAGCTTTGCTGAAACCTTATGGCCTGGGAGGTTGGTCATGAGCCTGCGCAAGAACCATGAGCTGCATCAGCGCCGCTTCAGCCGCAATCTGGGTGTTGGTCTGACACTGGCCGCATTTATCGTAATCATTTTTGGGCTGACGGTCGTAAAGGTCTCGGGCACGGATTTCGGTATGGCAACACAGGAGGTTCAGAACTGATGGCTTTGACAGGTCCGCAGAAAACGGTTGCACAGACTGTTGGCGTTGTCATCCTTATGGGCAGTCTGGCTTGGGCGGCTGTGCCATTTTATGACTGGTTCTGCCGGGTAACGGGTTTTGGCGGCACTACGGGTGTAGCTGAGTCAGCGCCCGAAGACATTCTGGATCGCACCATCACCGTCCGGTTTGACGCCTCTAAGGCCAAGGGCATGGCTTGGGAGTTCAAACCGATTGAGCGTGAGATGGAAGTGCGCATCGGCGAAACCGGGCTTGCCTTCTACGAAGCATACAACCCAACCGACCGGCCGATTGCGGGCCAAGCCTCTTACAACGTCGCCCCCTATTCGGCGGGTGGGTATTTCCAGAAAATCGCCTGTTTCTGCTTTGAAGAGCAGGTGCTGCAACCCGGCGAACGTGTAGAGATGCCGGTGACCTTCTTCGTCGACCCGGAACTGGTCGACGATCTTGAAGCAAAGTATGTTCATACGATCACGCTGTCGTATACATTCTACGAAATTGACCTGCCCGAGGGCTATGCCGCCCTTGAAACGCAGGCAGATACAAACACGAACTAACGCCTGTAGGTGAGGGACGCTGATGGCACACGCTAAAAACCACGATTATCACATTCTGGCCCCGTCGATCTGGCCTCTGATCGGAGCCGTTGGTGGCTTTGTGATGCTGTTCGGGGCCGTCCTTTGGATGCATGGCCTTACGCCGTGGATGTTCTGGGCCGGTCTGGTCGCGGTGCTGTACACCATGTTCGCATGGTGGTCAGAAGTGGTTGTTGAAAGCCGTCAAGGCGATCACACGCCCGTCGTCCGCATCGGTTTGCGTTATGGTTTCATCCTGTTTGTGATGTCCGAAGTGATGTTCTTCTTCGCTTGGTTCTGGTCGTTCTTCAAGCATCGCATGTATCCGATGTACGACTATGCGGGCACTGAATACATCCAGCCGGATATTCATGCGGTTGACCCCTTCCACCTGCCGCTGATCAACACTCTGGTCCTGCTGCTGTCGGGCTGTGCGATCACCTGGGCACACCACGCGCTGGTGCATGATAATGACCGCAAGGCGCTGATCAACGGTCTGGCCATCGGTATCGTACTGGGTCTGCTGTTCACCTTCTTGCAGGCCTACGAATACTACGAGCTGCTGGCCCACGAAGGCTGGGAATTCGGCGGCGATCAGTTCTATTCGAACTTCTTCATGGCAACCGGTTTCCACGGCGCTCACGTGATCATCGGGACAATCTTCCTGACGGTCTGTCTGATCCGTGCTCTTAAGGGCGACTTTACCCCCGAGAAGCATGTGGGTTTTGAGGCGGCGGCCTGGTACTGGCACTTCGTTGACGTTGTCTGGCTGTTCCTGTTCTTCGCCGTCTACATTTGGGGCCAAGCCCCGCTGATGTAATGCCGATCAGGTAATCCAATTGGAAAAGCCGTCCTTTGGGGCGGCTTTTTCTCTGTTCTGGGTACAAGATTGCGCCCGATACAATTGCGTGGTTGCATTTTCGTCTGCTCCACCCTTAACAAGACGCCGGTTCCTGCAACGAGGTCTGATCCCACCATGCGCCGCATTCTTTTCCTGCTGATCTTCGGTCTCGCCGGTCTGGGCGTGTTGCTGTCGCTTGGCATTTGGCAAGTGCAGCGTCTGTCATGGAAACAAGAGGTGCTGGCCGAGATTGAGGATCGAATTTCGGCGGATCCTGTGGATCTGCCAGCGCAGGTGTCAGAGGATGCGGATAAGTATCTGCCGGTGATCGTGTCAGGTGAAATGGTCCCCGGGGAAATTCACGTGCTGGTCTCTGTGAAACAGGTAGGGGCGGGCTATCGCATCATCCAGTCTTTCAACACAGGGGATCGCACGATCCTTGTGGATCGGGGCTTTGTTCCTACGACTGCCAAAGACACCGAGCGTTTGACCGGCCCAATGGAGATTGCCGGGAATCTTCACTGGCCGGATGAGATCGACGGTTACACGCCTGAGGCGGATATCGACGCCAATATCTGGTTCGCACGTGACGTACAGAACTTGGCCGCTGCTTTGGGGGCCGAACCAGTTCTGTTGATCGCCCGGTCACAAACCGACCCGAATGTGGCGCCCTTACCGGTCGATACGGCGGGCATCCCTAATGATCACCTGCAATATGCAATCACCTGGTTTGGTCTGGCTCTGGTCTGGGCCGCTATGACCGGATACTTCCTGTGGCGCAGCCGCGCCAATTCTGAGAGTGACGCGACATGAAATACATCTCGACCCGTGGCCAAGCGCCCGAACTGACATTTGAAGAGGCGATGCTGACCGGTCTGGCCCGCGACGGCGGCCTGTACCTGCCCGCCGAGATCCCGGTGATGAGCCAAGACGAGATCGCCGCTTTGGCCGGTCTGCCCTATGAGGAAATCGCGTTCCGGGTGATGTGGCCCTATGTCAGCGGTTCGTTTGCCGAAGGTGAGTTCAAGGAAATCATAGACCGCGCCTATGAAGGCTTTGGCCACGACGCCCGCGCGCCGTTGAAGCAGTTGAACGAGAATCACTTCCTGCTGGAGCTGTTCCATGGGCCAACGCTGGCCTTCAAGGATTTCGCGATGCAGTTGATTGGTCAGCTTTTCCAAGTTGCCTTGAAACGACGCGGGGATCGCGTGACCATCGTAGGTGCAACCAGTGGTGATACAGGTTCCGCCGCCATCGAAGCTTTCCGTGGGCTGGACGCGGTGGACGTGTTCATCCTGTTTCCGCACGGCCGCGTATCCGAGGTGCAGCGCCGTCAAATGACCACGCCTGCGGACAGCAATGTGCACGCTTTGGCCGTGGATGGTGATTTTGACGATTGCCAGGCTGCGCTGAAGGACATGTTCAACGACTTCGACTTCCGCGACAGCGTGAAACTGGCGGGTGTGAACTCGATCAACTTTGCCCGCGTTCTGGCGCAGATTGTCTATTATTTCTCTGCCGCCGTCAGTCTCGGCGCGCCGCATCGCAAGGTCAGCTTCACCGTGCCGACCGGGAACTTTGGAGATATTTTCGCGGGTTATCTGGCCAAACGTATGGGCCTGCCCATCGACCGTTTGGTGGTGGCAACCAACCAGAACGACATTCTGCATCGTTGTCTGTCGGGCGAGGGGTATTTCAAGGGAGATACCATTCCCTCGATCAGCCCCTCGATGGACATTCAGGTCAGCTCGAACTTTGAGCGTGCATTGTACTACGCTTATGGCGAGGATGGCAGCGCGGTCGCTCAGTTGATGGACGAGCTCAAGAATGGCGGCTTCAACGTCAGCCAGGGCGCGATGGAGGCGCTGCGTGAGAGTTTCGACTCGGGCCGCGTATCTGAAGACGAGACGCTGGAGACGATCAAGCACACGCTGGCGCATAGTGCGGAACTGGTTTGTCCGCATACCGCCATTGGTATCAAGGTTGCGGAAGAGCACCGAGCGGCTGACGTGCCGATGATTACCCTGGCGACTGCGCACCCTGCGAAATTCCCTGCTGCGGTCGAGAAGGCGAGCGACGTGCATCCGCCTCTTCCATCCCGCATGTCTGATCTGTATGAACGTCCGGAACGGGTGACCCGCATTGCAAATGATCTGGGTGCCCTCGAGGATCATATCAAAGGGCATATCGCCGAGTGACTGTCAGACAAGACCAACTGAAGAACGGCTTTCGTATCGTCAGTGAACATATGCCGGGGCTGCAATCAGCGGCCATCGGCATCTGGGTGACCGCCGGTGGGCGGCATGAGCGGATCGAGCAAAACGGCATCGCGCATTTCCTTGAACATATGGCGTTCAAGGGAACCGAGCGTCGTTCTGCGCTGCAAATCGCTGAAGCGATTGAGGATGTGGGCGGCTATATCAACGCCTATACCTCGCGCGAGGTGACGGCCTACTACGCGCGTGTTCTCAAGGACGACGTCGCGCTGGCGATGGACGTGATCGGTGACATTGTTCTGAACCCGGTTTTCGATCCGCGTGAGATCGAAGTTGAGCGTGGGGTGATCCTGCAAGAAATCGGTCAGGCCTATGATACGCCGGACGATGTGATCTTTGACTGGCTGCAAGAGCAGAGCTATCACGACCAACCCTTGGGTCGCACTATTCTGGGGCCAACTGAAAAGGTCAGTGCGTTTTCACGCGAGGATCTGTCGGGCTTTGTAGCCGAGCATTACGGCCCCGAGCAGATGATCCTGTCGGCTGCCGGTGCCGTGGATCACGATGCGCTGATGAAAATGGCCGAAGAGATGTTCGGGCATCTGCAACCACGCAAGGGCCTGATCCCGGACGCCGCACGGTTCACCGGAGGTGAGGCACGGCAAGAGAAAGAGTTGGAGCAGGCGCACTTTGCCCTGGCGCTGGAAAGCCCCGGGTACCGCGACGACGCGATTTATACGGCGCAGATTTATTCGACGGCTTTGGGCGGCGGCATGTCCTCACGCTTGTTCCAGGAGGTGAGGGAAACGCGCGGGCTGTGCTACACAATCTTTGCTCAGACCGGTGCTTACGCTGATACTGGTACAACCACGATTTATGCGGGAACCTCGGCGGATCAGGTTGGTGAGTTGGCGACGATCACCATTGATGAGATGAAACGCGCGGCCGAGGACATGAGCGCAGAGGAGGTCGCCCGGGCCCGCGCCCAGATGAAGGCTGGGATGTTGATGGGACTGGAAAGCCCATCGAACCGGGCCGAACGTTTGGCGCGGCTGGTGCAGATTTGGGGTAGGGTGCCCTCGCTTGAGGATACTGTTGCCAAGATCGATGCGGTTGGCACTGAAGATGTGAGAGCCTTTGCAGAAACCATGGCTGTACAGGCTCCGGCAGCTCTGGCGCTTTATGGGCCTGTGTCCGGTGCGCCGAGCTTGACCGAACTGCAGGAGAGGCGGGCGGCGTGATGCTGTTGGGCAGACGCAAGCTGAAACTCGAAACAGCGCGGCTTAGCATGCGCCCGCCTGTACATTCCGATTTCAATAACTGGTCCGCGTTGCGGCGGTCTTCAAAAGACTATCTGACGCCGTGGGAGCCTGTCTGGGCCAGCGATCATCTAAGCCGCAAATCCTTTACCAATCGGGTGTATTGGGCACAGCGTTCAGTCGCCAGTGGTACTGCGATACCGCTGTTCCTGTTTCGCCGCGAGGATGACGTTCTGGTGGGGGCCATCACGCTTGACAATATAAGGCGTGGTCCCGCGCAGGCGGGTACTCTGGGATATTGGACCGGTCAGGCTTTTGCCCGGCAGGGATACATGCGTGAAGCAATTGGTGCGATGGTTCATCACGCCTTTACCCGACTGGATCTGAGCCGGATCGAAGCGGCCTGCTTACCGGAAAACCGGGCTTCGCGCGGGTTGTTGGAAAGCTCGGGCTTCAAATACGAAGGTGTGGCGCAATCTTACCTGCAGATCAACGGGCGGTGGCGGACACACGTTTTGTATGCCAGCCTACGATCCGACAGGCGCGGGAAAACCGACGCGGGTTAGGGGGCGCTGCCCCCGTCGCGGCTCGCCGCGCCTCCCCCGAGGTATTTTTGGCCAGATGAACAAGGGGGCATGACTCGGGCGCGTTCTGCGCTACACTTGGATTATGCGCTGGTTGGTTGCGGCATTGATGGTGATTTCGGGCGGGGCTTTAGCGCAGGAGCGGCGGCCGAGCCATTGCATTGCTATCGCAGATGCAGCGCCGGGTATTGAATACCTTCACAAAGCGGCTTGGCAGGATCCAGTGCCGGAATTTTCCGTGCGGATCAGCTACATCGCGCACGCGTCGTTTCTGATCCAGACGCGGGGTGGGTTGAATGCCGTCACGGATTTTACAGGGTTCATCGGCAGCGCAGATTTGATCCCCGATGTTGTGACGATGAACCATGCCCACAGCACCCATTGGACCGCCCACCCCGACCCGGCGATCCCGAATGTTCTGCCGGGATGGGGAGAGTTCGGGCAGGGCATTGAGCATCATCTTGATCTGGGTGAGATGCTTGTGAGGAATGTTTCGACCGATATCCGGTCAGCCTATGGCGGGGTCGAGGAGCGCGGGAACTCGATCTTTGTATTCGAGGTTGAGGGTTTGTGTATTGGTCATCTGGGTCATCTGCATCATGTGCCATCAGACGAACAGTTTGCCGCTTTGGGGCGGCTGGATGTGGTCATGGCTGCGGTTGATGGGGGGACCACGATGCCCTTGCCGGATATGATCTCGGTTTTGAAGCGGCTGAAGAGTTCGGTGATTATTCCGATGCATTGGTTCTCGGGGTTCTCGCTGGATCGGTTTCTGGTCGATATTCGTGATACATTTCCAGTTGACCGCCAGGGGGTGTCAGAACTCACCGTTTCCCTCAGGGATCTGCCAGACAGGCCGACGGTAATTGTTCTGGAGCCGCAATATCTGATTGATCTGGAATAGGGCTTGCCGCAGCCGCGTTACTTGGGCATTGAAAACGTATGAGTTTGAACCCCGCCGATGCCCGTTTTGCTGCGCTGATCCGTTCGACATTGGGCGAAGATATCCTGCGCCCCGTAGAAGATCGGTATCTGGAAGAACCGCGCGGGCGGTTCGCTGGCCAGATCGGTGTGTTGGCTGTTCCCCGAAACACCGAAGAGGTTGCCGCGTTGGTGCGGTTGGCTGCAGAGGAGCGGGTGCCGGTTGTCCCTTATGGCGGCGGCACAGGTCTGGTAGGCGGGCAGGTGATCTCAGACGGCCCGCCACCTTTGCTGATCTCTTTGGAGCGCATGACAGCTATTCGGTCTGTGTTTCCGACTGAAAACATTCTGATCGCCGAAGCCGGTGCCATTCTGCAAGACGTTCAAGTGGCGGCTGAGGAAGTGGATCGGCTGTTTCCACTGTCATTGGCGGCGCAGGGGTCCTGCCGGATCGGGGGCAATCTGTCGACCAATGCCGGGGGCGTCAACGTACTCCGCTACGGCAACGCGCGCGATCTGTGTCTGGGGCTTGAGGCGGTGCTGCCCAATGGCGAGATTTGGCATGGGCTCAGCCGCTTGCGGAAGGACAACACCGGCTACGACCTGCGCGATCTTCTAATCGGGGCCGAGGGCACATTGGGCATCATCACGGCCGCGTCCCTCAAGCTGTTTCCAAAGCCTGCAGTTCAGGGCACGGCCATGTTTCAGGTGGCTTCACCTGAAGCGGCCATTGACCTGCTGGCGCTGGCACGGGATCAGGTGGGCGAGACTGTCAGCACTTTTGAACTGATCCACCGGCAAGGGTTTGATTTCCTGTCAGAGGTTCTTCCAGACGTCCGCCGACCGTTCAGTACACGGCCAGAGTGGTGCGTATTGATCGAGCTGGGTCTGGCCGCTGGTCAATCATCTTCAGATGCTTTGGAGACTCTCTATGTTGCCGCCGAAGATCGTGGGCAAGTTCTGGACGGAGTGATTGCGCAAAGCGAAGCCCAACGTGCCGATCTTTGGGCGGTACGCGAACGCATCCCCGAGGCCAATCGGCTGATTGGTTCGGTTTCGAGCCACGATATTTCGGTTCCGATTTCCAGAATTCCTGACTTCATTCGCGAAGGTGGAAAGATGATCGCTGAACTTGGCCCGTACCGGATCAATTGCTTTGGGCACCTTGGGGATGGCAACCTGCATTACAATGTATTTCCACCCAATGGGCACAGCCGATCAGAATTTGAAGATCAACGCGGTGTCATCAAACAAGCGGTGCATGATCTGGTTGACGCCTATGACGGCTCGGTCAGTGCGGAACATGGGGTGGGGCGTCTGAAGACCGACGATCTGGAGCGTTATGGCGATCCGGTCAAGCTGAGTGCGATGCGGGCCATCAAGGCAGCTTTGGATCCGCAGGGTATCATGAACCCCGGTGCGGTTCTGAAAGTGTGAACACGGCCCACATCAGGGGCCGTGCCCGACGATTTCTTTACGACGCAGGCAGGATCACCTTGTCGATCACATGGATCACGCCGTTCTTGGTTTCGATGTCGGCCTGAACGACGTTCGCGTCATTGACCATAACACCAGAGTCCAGATCGATTGTGATATCGCCGCCCTGTACGGTTGCGGCGGTCATGTCGTCGCTTAGATCACCTGACATGACCTTACCTGGCACAACATGATAGGTCAGGATGGCAACCAGTTGATCCTTGTTTTCAGGCTTCAGCAGGTTTTCAACAGTGCCTTCAGGCAAAGCCGCGAACGCGTCGTCGGTTGGGGCAAACACTGTGAACGGACCTTCGCCTTTCAGCGTGTCCACCAGTTCGGCGGCCTGCACAGCGGCAACAAGTGTTTCAAAGCTGCCAGCGGCAACAGCTGTGTCAACGATGTCTTTGCCGTGACCATCGGCCAAAGCAGTTGTGCTGAACAGGATTGAGGCGACACCAGCGGCGGCGAATTTGCGGAACATATGCTAATCTCCCTAGGTTGGAATGCTTCAAGCAGCATCACCCGAGTTACGCGGTAGCCTCACAGCAAGATCACTTGTTTTGTTCCAACTTGCGACTTGATCAACAAACAAGCCGCGCTAAGCCAGCGCGGCTTTTGGTTTCCAGTCACGTTTTTGTGAAGTTCTTTCGATCAGAGCCCTTCAAATTCGCACAGAACGTGCACATCCATGCCCATGTCTTCAAGAACTTTACGGCCTCCCAACTCTGGAAGGTCGATGATGAAGGCGCATGAGATTATTTCGCCGCCAAGCCGCTCGATCAGCTTGATACCGGCCGCCGCCGTGCCGCCTGTGGCCAGCAGATCATCGACCACCAGTATCTTTTCGCCGGGTTGGATGGCATCGTCGTGGAGTTCGACAATCGCCTCACCGTATTCAAGCTTGTAGTCTTGGCTGATTGTGGTTCCGGGCAGTTTGCCTTTTTTGCGGATCGGCACAAAGCCAACGCTTAGCTGATGTGCAATCGCACCGCCCAGGATAAATCCCCGCGCTTCAAGCCCGACCACCTTGTCGATCCGCTCACCGGCGTATGGGTGCAGCATCTGGTCGATAGCCATCCGAAACCCGCGCGGGTCGGCAAAAAGGGTTGTTACATCGCGAAACATGATCCCTTCGTGGGGGAAATCGACGATGGTTCGGATGTAATCTTTGACAGTTTTATTTCTGGACATGGGCCAACCCTTTTAGCGTCAAAACACGCAAGGCTGTTTGGCCCATCATAGGGCACCATGCAAGGTGCCATTCCGGCGCACTGTCAGGAGCGGCGGGTCACAATAGCTTTCGGCAGGCTTTTGTAGCGGTACAGCGTGGCGGGCAACCAAGACAGGTGCGGTTTGCGCCAATTGCGTTGATCTCGCAATAGAAATGCCTGAGCAGTATGAAGGTTCATTGCCATATTCCTTTTATTGTTGTTAAGTGCCCGATAACGACAATCACTATGCTATGTATATACAATGCATCGCCTAAAATTGCAAGATGATGTTGGGGACAGTGCGCGTGGCTAAGAAAGACGGCAAGGGATCGACCAAGAAAAACAGTCAACTGGTCCTGCGCTTGGACAAGGATGAGCGCGACGCTTTTGTCGAACTGTGCAAAGAGCTGGACACGTCAGCCGCGCGCGAAATCCGCCGGTTTATTCGCGGTTTCATGAAAGAACACGCCGAGGACTAAGCGCGCCTCAGGCCGGGCGGCGCAGAACAGCCGTCGCGACCCCCATTCCGATCAAAGTCAGCCCACCAAATCGCGTCATTGCTGTAATAACGCTGGCACGGCCAATTACGCGCCGCAGCCGGTCGGCCAGCAGCGCATAAGCCAACGCGTTCAGCCAAGCCAGACCCACAAATGTCGCGATCAGGATGACGAATTGGGGGCCCAGCGGATCGGCTGGACGCAGGAACTGCGGAACAAAGGCGATGAAAAAGGCGATGGATTTCGGGTTCAGTGCGGTCACCGCAGCGGCGTGCCCAAACACGTTGCGTGCCGTTACATCGTTGTCGGTATCGACCGCGTTCAGCCCGCCGGACGGTGCGCTTCGCAGCAGTTTGATCCCAAGCCAGACCAGATAGGCTGCCCCGATCCACTTTAGCACTGAAAACAAGGTGGCGGATGCCAGCACCAGCGCGCCCAACCCCAACAGTGAGGCGGTCATCGCGATAAGATCCCCCACCGCGACTCCGGTTGCCGAGGCCACAGCAACGCTGCGGCCCTTGGACAGCGCATAGCTAAGCACAAGCAACACGGTCGGGCCGGGGATCAGCAGCAAAGCGGTGGACGCGGCGACAAAAGCCAGCCAGAGTTCAAGCGACATGGGGTCTCCTGTAAAGGTGTCGTCACACCAAGCCCTTGTATGATGCCAACGTCAAGTCTCTGCCTTGATCGTTTGGCTGTTTTTGAGGCGGCAAGATCAAGCACCTGTGCGTTTCTCGCATCTGAATCGCAAAGCTGATGGATTTAAGCAGTGTGGCAACGGCTTGAAGTTTAGATGAAGCTTTGCTCATTCATCTTGAAACGGTCCTGAACCTCCCCAGACTAAAGGAAATAACTTCGCAGGAGGCAAAGGTGCAGATCCAAAGTGCAGATACTAATACGTTGAGGCGGATCAATCGCATCAAACGGTTGCTGCTTGGCCTCTTGCTGGCCGGGGGCGTCGTGTATGGGGTCATCGTCGGATACATGTACTTCAACCAGCAATCGCTGCTTTACAAGCCAGACGGTGAATTGCCTGATCCAGCCTCGGTTTCTTTGGCGGATATCGATGTGCGTTCAATGCCTATGTCCGATGGTACGGTTCTGACGGCTTGGGCCGCGCCGGCAGCCGTCGAAGGTGCCCCGACCGTATTGTTTTTTCATGGCCAGAGCGGCAATCTGAGCGATCGCGCGGATCGGTTCCGAGAGATACTGAACAGCGGCTACGGGCTACTAGCGCCCAGCTATCGCGGCTTTCCAGGCAGTGCAGGCGCGCCGTCCCAAGCGGGTTTGATCTCGGACGGATTAGAGTTGTTTGACCAATTGCGCAGCGCCGGAGAGCAAGTTGTTCTACACGGCCAAAGCCTTGGTACAGGAGTGGCTGCGGCGGTTGCAGCGCAACGGCCCGAGGCCGAGATGCTGGTGCTGGAAGCGCCGTTTACAGCGACCGTGGATGTGGCAGCTGAACGTTACCCTTGGTTGCCCGTATCGGCACTGATGCGCGACCAGTTCGCCACCCGAGACATCATAGACGCTATCGAGGTGCCGACATTGATCTTCCACGGTACCGACGATCAGACCGTTCCCGTACATCACGGAGAACGCCTTGCCGACATGGGCGGCGAAGGGGTGGAGTTCTTCTCGGTTCAAGACGGAACCCACAATGACTTGTGGTCACATGGTCTGTGGCAAACTGTTCAGGACCGTTTGCCACAAAGGTAACGTCAGAGAATGCGTCCTGCCACTGCGTCCAGCTTGGCCAACAGCGCAGGGTTGCGTTTTTCAGGGGCAGTCAGGATCGCGTATTCCAAGGCCCTGTCACAGCCATGCGGGCAAGGTTCACGTTCAGCCCCCAGTAACGCGGGCAGCCCCTTGACCAATGCGCGACCCTTGTCAGCGTTGCCGGTCAGCGTTGCGATGATGGCGGTCACGTCAACCTCACCATGGTCCGGGTGCCAGCTGTCATAATCCGTGACCATCGCGACCGAGGCGTAACAAAGCTCGGCTTCGCGGGCGAGTTTGGCTTCGGGCATGTTGGTCATGCCAATCACATCACAGCCCCATTGCTCGCGATACATCTTGGATTCTGCGAGGGATGAGAACTGAGGCCCCTCCATCGCCAGATAGGTGCCGCCACGAAGGATATTGATGCCCGCGGCTTTCCCTGCTGTTTCGCAGGCGTCTGACAGGCGCGGACAAGTCGGATGCGCCACGCTGACATGAGCCACACAGCCACTTCCGAAAAAGCTCTTATCCCGTGCAAAAGTCCGGTCGATGAACTGATCGACAATCACGAAGTCGCCGGGTGCCATATGCTCGCGAAGCGATCCACAGGCTGAAACCGAGATCACGTCCGTCACGCCCAGCCGCTTTAACGCGTCGATATTGGCGCGATAGGGCACATCGGTTGGCGAATGCACGTGGCCGCGCCCATGACGCGGCAGAAAGGCCATATCGACACCGTCTAATGAACCGGTCAGGATCTGGTCCGATGGCGTTCCCCATGGACTCTCAACCTCGACCAATTCCGCATTTTCCAGCCCGTCGATCTCATAGATGCCTGATCCGCCAATAACGGCAATCTTGGTTTGGGTCACAGTCCTGCTCCACGTATTGAATTGCTGTCGGATTTGTGCGGGCTGGGGGTGCTTTTGACAAGGGGTCTAATCCTGTTTCGGCAGCAGGTTACGCAGATGAGACTGTGTCTTGAAATCAGCCCAGGCTGTGCCGAACGTGTCCAGTGGCCAGGTTAAGTTCTGCGGTTGCCCATGCCTGTCACGAAATACAAAGCGATACTCGTCCCCGGCCAGCAAGGCATCTAACAGGTCTTCGGCACGCTGATCTTCGAAGGTGCAGCCAAGCCCGATCAGGCAACCGGGACGCCGCGTGCGCCAGATGGTTTCATTACCCTTGTCGATGCGAAACCCGGACGGATTGAAAAGGGTGCCGGGTTCCATCCCGAATTCCACCTTGAAGCCTTGGGCCTCTGGCGTGATGAAAACGAACTGTGCCGCAAATTTCGGTCTTTGCGAAAACACCTCTGCCCGTCGGATGTAACACCGCTGCTTCAACGCCCCGTGTTCTTCGCGTTCGTCGCAGATCGAATTCCATATCCCGAAAATCTCATGGTGGGTGACCCGCCAATTCCCGGCCGTGTCGTTACCTTCCAGATCCTGGGCCAAAGCGGGCAGGGCTGAGACGAGAAAGAGCATGATCCAACGCATGACCACACTGTTGGTTGGTGAACCGTAGACCTGCAAGTCACGTTGCCGCGAGGCCGAGGTATGCATCAAGCACATGGCTGCATCCCGCTTGATGCGGTAGCTCAACACCCTTGTGTCCGCTACATAGGCGCCTTCGCGCGAACATAAAACCCTATAGGACTGACCAATGCCCCGAGCCTTGCTGGCAAGTTTTGCCAACCGCGTTGCCATGCCCGATCTGCGCTGGGTGCCTGATGAGGGGTTGACCTTCTCTCGCCTGCGGATCGAACTCTTGTCCGGCCTGACCGTGGCCCTTGCGTTGGTGCCCGAGGCTGTGGCTTTTGCCTTTGTCGCAGGCGTGCACCCGCTGGTTGGTCTCTATGCGGCGTTCCTGGTTGGCCTGATCACGGCACTGATCGGCGGGCGGCCCGGTATGATCTCGGGCGCGACCGGCGCTCTGGCGGTTGTCATGGTGGCGCTGGTGGCCGAACACGGGGTCGAATACCTTTTCGCGACCGTTGTTCTTATGGGAATTCTCCAAGTCATAGCCGGGGCGATGCATTGGGGGCGCTTTATCCGTCTGGTGCCGCACCCGGTGATGCTGGGCTTTGTGAACGGTTTGGCCATCGTGATCTTTCTGGCCCAGATGGGGCAGTTCAAAGTGCCCGGAACCATGGAAAACACCGGCCATGGCATGAGCGGAGGGGAATGGCTGTCGGGAATGCAGCTTTACACCATGTTGGGTCTTGTGGCGCTGACAATGGCGGTGATCTGGGTCATGCCACGTGTCACGCGCATCATTCCTGCGCCTCTGGCCGGAATTCTGGTGGTCGCGGCTCTGGTTATCGGCCTGGGACTGGACGTGCCACGCGTTGGCGATCTTGCCTCGATCGAAGGCGGTCTCCCTGCGTTCCACATCCCGATGGTGCCGCTGAACTGGGAAACGTTCGAAATCATTCTGCCTTATGCTGTCATTCTGGCGGCCATTGGTCTGATCGAATCCCTGCTGACCCTGAACCTTGTGGGCGAGATCACCGGAAAACGCGGTGGCGCGTCTCAGGAATGCATCGCGCAGGGCGCATCGAATATCGTGACCGGGTTCTTTGGCGGCATGGGCGGCTGCGCAATGATTGGTCAGTCGATGATCAACGTGAAATCCGGCGGCCGAACTCGTATCGCCGGTATCGCGGCAGCGCTGTTCCTGCTGGTCTTTATCCTGTTTGCCTCGCCCCTGATCGAACAAATCCCGCTGGCCGCTTTGGTCGGTGTGATGTTCATGGTGGTGATCGGCACCTTTGCGTGGAACTCGTTCAAGATCATGCGCAAGGTCCCCATGACAGATGCTTTTGTCATCGTTCTGGTGACCGTCGTGACCGTGATGGAGGACCTTGCGGTTGCCGTTGTGGTCGGCGTCATCGTCTCGGCCCTGGCTTATGCCTGGAACAACGCCAAACGCATTCACGCGGTCACGCGCGACTCTGAGACCGAAAAGGGCGCAAAGGTCTACGAAATTCAAGGACCGCTGTTCTTTGGGTCTTCTGATGGTTTCATCGAACTGTTCGACGTCCCGAACGACCCTGAAACCGTGATCGTCGATTTTGCAGAAAGCCGGGTCGTGGATCAGTCTGCTTTGCAGGCCATCGAAAACATCGCTGCTAAATACGAAGCTGCGGGAAAACGTGTCATGCTGCGCCACCTGAGCCGCGATTGTCATAAGCTGTTGAACAAGGCAGGACACCTGATGGTCGACAGCGATGACGACCCGGATTACGAACTGGCGGTCGACTATTCCGTCCGCACCGGTATTCTTGGCGGGCACTAAGTTCGAAAAGCGGCTTTACAGGCCGCCTTTTTTCACGAAGCCATTTGTTCCAGCAGTTCGATATTGCCCGACAGTAGTGCTTCCTCGGCCTCAGATATCCTATCGGCAGGCCAATCCCACCATTTTAAGGCAAGCAATCGATCAATGGTGTCTTGGTCAAACCTGAATCGACGCACCTCGGCTGGATTACCTGTAACGACCGCATAAGGTGGGATCGTACCACGTACGACAGAGCCTGCTCCGACTATTGTGCCGTCGCCAATTTTTGCCCCCGGCATGATCAAAGCACCATAGGCGATCCAAACGTCGTTTCCGATCACAGTGTCACGCGTGTCCGGCTGATATTCCAACAGCTTTGCAGGATCGAAAACCGGGAACGGGAAGCACGTCGCTCCATCCATGGCGTGGTTGGCCGATGACGTGATGAACCGAACGCCGTGGGCGATTTGACAGAACTTACCAATCACAAGACGTTCGCGCGAAGACGGATAAAGATATGGGGCCAAGCGAGAGGCCCAATCCGTTGGCGCTTCGAAATCAGACGCATAGCTGTAATCGCCCGCCTGAAAGCGAGGGTGATCGATGGCTTGATTGAGGAGCACCGTCCCCAGGTGTTCGGTTCCGTCAGGCAGGGTCACCGGGTAGCGGTGAGAGGCTTTGGGTAGGGGCATCAATCATCTGGCCTTGATAGGCTGAACAACTCGGACACAACGGCATAGTCCCGGTATCCAAGCCGTGCCAGCGGTTGAAACGATGTCACATCAAACTTACCGTCCCGGATGTGATCATCGTGCAGATGCACGCCGATTACTTCGCCAAATACAACCCGATTGGCTTCACCGGGTAGAGTGACGATCTGGGTGAGCTTGCATTCCAGTGCAGCGGGTGCCCCTGCAATCCGGGAACATGGAATCGTTTCGCATTCGACGGGTGACAACCCGGCATGTTCAAACTCATCAACGTCTTTCGGCAGACCGGCCGAACTGGCGTTCATCGCGTCCCGATGAGCATGGGCCACCACGTTTACACAGAAAACGCCGGTCGCTTCGATATTGGCGATGCTGTCCTTGCCTCCGTTCTGATCGTGCTTGGTGCCGGTTGTGGCGAACATCACTTGCGGTGGCGTGTAGGCGACGCCATTGAAAAAGGAATAAGGTGCCAGATTGTTGATCCCATTTGCATCCCGGGTTGAAATCCAGCCGATCGGGCGCGGTGTGATAATGGCGTTGAACGGGTTGTGCGGCAGGCCGTGGCCGTCTTCGGGGCGATAGAACATCTGATCTCCAAGCGTTTGCCCAAGGCGTACCGAAGTGCTAGGGCGAATTCCAGCAAGGAAAAGAGGGCAGGGTGCAGCAATTCGGGATCAGGCCGGAAGAGCCGGACGATTGGTGGGAGGTTGAGGCCCTCTATGACCTGTGCTTTGCGCCGGGTCGTGAGGCTTTGTCGTCTTATCGATTGCGCGATGACGTGCCGCCGGTCACGGGGCTGTCTTTGGTCGCGCGGGATGGTCAGGGCATTCTGGCCGGTGCAATCCGGTTCTGGCCCGTTCATGTCGGCGATCACGATGCGTTACTGTTGGGGCCCGTCGCCGTACACCCTACTCATCAGGGCGAGGGGCTGGGCGGGTATCTGATCCACGCAGGTGTTGAGGCGGGGCGCACGCGCGGGTGGCAGCGTGTCATGCTGGTGGGTGATGAACCCTATTACAAACGGTTCGGATTCGCGCGTTTGAGTGGGGTCGAGATGCCGCCGCCCACCAATCCTGACAGGGTTTTGGGATTGGAATTGAAACCCGGCGTCTGGTCCGGGGTAGTGGGTGCAGTTACCCGTTGGAGCCGCTGACCTATTGAATCCACGCCGCGCAACGCCGATGTTTATGGGCAGGAGGGCGTAGATGCAGAACGTGGTTCTTGTTGAAAACGTGGATGCCGAGGCCGAACTGGATCGTCTGGCGGATCACTACCGATCTGCCGGTGGTGCTGGTGTGAAACTCTTGAACAAGCTGGGCGGATCAGCCGAGTCTTTGCTGGAGCAGTTGCCGGAACCGGTGCGGCATGGCTTGACCGGAGCAACCGAGCAGGCTTTGTGGCTGGCGATGCACGCCGCGCAAGGTTCACGGCGCGCCGTTCCCGATCAGAAACCCTGGGTGAATACCGCTGTCACGACGGCCATGGGTGCGGCTGGCGGGCTGGGTGGGGTTTCGACAGCTTTGATGGAATTACCCGCAACAACCGCTATGCTGCTACGCGCCATTCAAGGGGCTGCGGCGCGCGAAGGCTTTGACCCTACAGCAGAGAACGTGAAATTCGACTGTGTGCGGGTTCTGTCCGCCTCGGGGCCGCTTTCCCATGACGATGGTGCGGATCTTGGCTTTTTCTCGGTTCGCTTGACCCTGACGGGGCCCGCTATGCAGCGCCTGATTGCAGCAGTTGCACCGCGCTTTTCGATTGTGTTGGGCCAAAAGCTGGCGGCCCAGTCCGTACCCGTACTCGGAGCCTTAGCCGGCGGTGGGACGAACTATGTCTACACGCGGTACTACCAGCAGATTGCACGCGTACATTTTGGATTGAGACGTCTGGCAATCGACGCTGATATTCCCCACGACGAACTGGTGCGGCAGCTTTCGGCCCGAATGTAATTTTCCCGTCAAACCCGCGCCTGACTTGGCGATGAACACATTATATGGTATCTTGTAGCATGCCTTACACCAAATGGGTTCGTTTTGATCCTATGTGCGAAAGGGCTGAATTTTGACCTAAGGAACCGCCAGGTCATGAAACAAACGCTGCTGCGTCTTGAAGATCTTAACGCTGCGGAACAGCCCGTTTTGCAGCAGGCCGCTGCACTGTGTTACCGGATCAAGAACAACCGGCCCGAGGTGTTGCTGATCACAACACGCAAGGCGCAGCATTGGATTATTCCCAAAGGCTGGTTCATCCCGGGTTTGTCCCCGGCTGAAACGGCCTTGCAGGAGGCGTGGGAAGAAGCAGGAGTCTCCGGTCAAAGCAGCGGGGTTCGACAGGGGCAGTTTCTTCATCACAAACACCAGCCGAATCGACCGCCCGTGTTGATTCTGGTGGATGTGTTCCCGGTTCACGTGCGGTCCATTTCGCAGGAATTCCCGGAACAAGGGATGCGCAAGCGCAAGTGGTACCCGCTCAAAAAGGCAGCTCTTAAGGTGCATTCACCCGGACTGTCCAATCTGTTACGAGACTTTAAGCCATACGCACATTAAGATCAGGCCCGAGAGGCTTGCTATTGTCATTTTGGTCGGTATCTATTCGCCAATCGATTTTTTGGACTGAACATGATTCAATACGCGTTGAAATGCAGTGAAGGCCACACGTTCGACAGTTGGTTCCAATCCGCCGAAGCCTACGACAAACTGGCTGCGGCAGGGATGGTAACCTGCGCGGTCTGCGGATGTGAGCGGGTTGAAAAGGCGATCATGACGCCACGCGTTCGTCCGGCGCGAAACGCGCAACCGAAACTTCAGCCAGCGCCTGCTGCGGAAGAGAAAATCGATGTTGCCACCCCGTCGCCGGAAATTGAGAAGGTTTTGGCCGAGATGCGGCGGCATGTCGAAGAAAACTCGGATTACGTAGGCAAGGATTTTGCCAGCGAGGCGCGCAAGATCCATCTGGGCGAGGCCCCGGATCGCGCCATATACGGAGAGGCCAAGCCAGACGAGGCCAAATCGCTTATCGAAGATGGCGTGCCGGTCGCTCCGTTGCCCTTTGTCCCCAGCAGAAAGACGAACTGACACATGCACGTCGTGATCACCGGCGCCAATCGCGGCATCGGACGCGCTCTGTCTCAGCGCTACAGCGACAGGGGCGAAGCTGTTACCGGAACGTCGCGCGACGACAGCGCGCAATTGCGTCTGGACGTAACGGATCCGGTGCAGCAAGCGGCAATGGCTGAACGGTTGAAGGATCAGCCCATTGACCTTTTGATCTGCAATGCAGGCGTGTATCTGGACAAGGGCCACACGATCAACGACTACCCGGTCGACATGTGGGCGCAAAGCTTTGCGACCAACGTTACCGGAGTGTTCCTGACCATTCAGGCCCTATTGCCCAATCTTCGCGCGTCAGGCGGCAAGGTGGCGATCCTGTCGTCGCAAATGGCCTCGCATACCCGCGCGCCGGGTGGCAGCTATATTTACCGCGCGTCCAAGGCGGCGGTGTTGAACTTGGGTCGCAACCTGGCGACAGACCTCAAGCAAGACGGTATTGCCGTTGGTATCTATCACCCGGGCTGGGTTCAAACCGATATGGGCGGTGTCGCGGCTGACATTCATGTCGACCAGGCCGTGTCCGGCCTGATGGACCGTTTTGATGACTTGTCACTGTCCACCTCAGGTTGTTTTGAAACCTATGACGGGCAGCCGCACGCTTACTGAGCAACCAGTGCGGCCTTGGGGATCTCGTAGACCTCGCCTGGATCGATATAGATCACCATCAGATCGCCACGCGTTTCATAAGACATTTTCGAGGTTGAGCTGCTGGATTCAGGTACGCCATCTTTGAAATAAATATTGCGCACTTGTCCGCCGCCCAAACCGACTGCAAGCGTTATTGTGCCGTCATCGTGGCGGCGCAGCTCTGCATTACAGCTTTGCAGCGGATCACCTGCATTGGCTGCGCAGGGCACAGTCCCCAATGCGTTCTGGCCATCAGTCCCCGCGACGCTTGCGACTTGGGCCAGGGCAGGCGATGAAAGGAGAGCAACTGCAAGGGCTAGGCGAAACATGTAGAACCTCTTGATTTGGTTGTTGTCCTTAGGCTGACACCACGCCCTTACAAAGTAAAGCGGCCCTGCGCCGCAGGCAGACGCCTTTTGCGCCCTTGCTCTTGGGATGTCCCTCGCATATGAGGCACGGAACCTCTAATCCACGGCGCGGAGACTTTTGCCCCCATGCCCTTACTCGTTATGAAATTCGGTGGCACATCTGTCGCCAATCTGGACCGCATCCGCCGTGCCGCCAAGCGCATTGGTGTTGAAGTTGCCAAAGGTTATGACGTAATCGTCATCGTCTCGGCCATGTCCGGCAAAACCAACGAGCTGGTGGGCTGGGTGAATGAGACATCGCCCCTGTTTGACGCGCGTGAATACGATGCTGTTGTGTCTTCGGGTGAAAACGTCACTGCTGGTCTGATGGCGCTGACCTTGCAGGAAATGGATATTCCCGCCCGCAGTTGGCAGGGCTGGCAGGTGCCGCTGCTGACCACCAGCGCCCACAGCCAGGCCCGGATCGAAGAGATCCCGACCGAGAACCTGAACCAGAAGTTCGGGGAAGGCATGAAAGTTGCTGTTGTTGCGGGCTTCCAGGGTCTTAGTCCCGAGGGTCGTATCACCACGTTGGGTCGCGGCGGCTCGGACACCACAGCCGTGGCTTTCGCAGCGGCGTTCGGTGCCGAGCGCTGTGACATCTACACAGATGTGGATGGGGTCTACACCACCGATCCACGCATCTGCGAAAAGGCGCGCAAGCTGGACCGCATTTCGTTCGAAGAAATGCTTGAACTGGCATCGCTGGGTGCGAAAGTGCTGCAAACCCGCTCGGTCGAGCTGGCGATGCGCTATAAAGTGAAACTGCGCGTTCTCTCAAGTTTCGAAGAACAATCCGACGAGGCCGGTACTTTGGTCTGCGACGAGGAGGATATCATGGAATCCAATGTTGTGGCCGGTGTGGCCTATTCCCGTGACGAAGCCAAGATGACCGTTGTATCCGTGGCCGACCGCCCTGGTATCGCCTCGATCATCTTCACTGCGCTCAGCGACGAGGGTGTGAATGTGGACATGATCGTTCAGAACATCTCGGACGAGGGCCGCACGGATATGACATTCTCCTGCCCGACCGATCAGGTGGCACGCGCAGAAAAAGCGTTGCTTGCGATCAAAGATGCGGGCGAGTTGAACTATGCTGAGCTGGTCGCCGACAATGACGTCTGCAAGGTCTCGGTTGTGGGAATCGGCATGCGCTCGCAGTCGGGTGTTGCGGCCAAAATGTTCAAGGTGCTCTCGGATGAGGGGATCAATATCAAGGTCATTACAACCTCTGAGATCAAAATTTCCGTTCTGGTCGACAGGAAATACATGGAACTTGCTGTTCAGGCGCTGCATGATGCCTTTGAACTGGACAAGGCGGCCTGAGCTTTTCAGCCAAGGGTCTCGCCTGACACACTAAACTGGGTGGGCCATGGCGGACGGCACCGAAACAGAATCCCGTAAGCTGCTGCGGCGGTTGCGCGAAGAAATGGCGAGCGAAGCCGCCGGTCAGGAACGCCTTGACCGGATTACCCACCTGATTGCTGACAGCATCCGGGCCGAGGTGTGCTCGGTCTACCTGTTCCGCGATGAAGAGACGCTGGAGCTGTGCGCGACCGAAGGTCTCTCACCTGAATCGGTTCATAAAACGCGGATGCGCATGGGCGAAGGTCTTGTGGGGCGCGTCGCCAAGTTCGGAAAAATCGTGAATACGGCGGATGCACCGTCCGAAAAGGGATTCCGGTACATGCCGGAAACCGGCGAGGAACGGTATTCGTCCTTCCTGGGCGTCCCGGTTCAGCGCCTAGGGGAAAAGCTGGGCGTTTTGGTGGTCCAGTCTCGTGAAGCGCGCGAATTTTCCGCCGACGAAGTGTATGCTTTGGAAGTGGTTGCTATGGTTCTGGCCGAAATGGCCGAGCTTGGTGCTTTTGTGGGCGAGGGCGCGGCACTGTCACCGTTGCACCAGCAATCGGTTCTGCTGCGTGGTGGTCAAGCACAGGAAGGGTCTGCGGAAGGACATGTCTGGCTTCATGAGCCCCGCGTCGTTGTCACAAACCCGATTGCCGAAGACCCCCACCGAGAGCGTGAGCGGCTGGTCGAAGCGGTCGACGAACTGCGTGTCGGTGTCGACAAGATGCTCGAGATTTCTCAGAACGGCGACACCGAACAGCTTAAAGTGCTGGAAGCCTATCGCATGTTTGCCAATTCCAAGGGCTGGATGCGCCGGATGGAAGAGGACATTGCACTTGGCCTCAGCGCCGAAGCTGCAGTCGAGAAAGAGCAATCGCAAGCGCGGGCGCGCATGGGGCAGGTCACGGACCCCTATCTGCGCGAACGACTGGCGGATCTGGATGACCTCAGCAACCGCCTGCTGCGCATTCTGACCGGGCAGGGCAAGACCGACAGTGCCGATTTGCCACCTGATCCGATCCTGATCGCCCGCAATATCGGCCCCGGAGACCTGTTGGAATACGGACGGGCGCTGAAAGGGATCGTGCTCGAGGAAGGCTCGGTCGGCAGTCATGCAACCATCGTGGCGCGGGCACTGGCGATTCCGCTTGTGGTGCATGTGGGTCGGATTACGACCGAAGCGTTGAACGGTGATCATATTCTGGTCGATGGGGATCAGGGCGTTGTGCATTTGCGCCCCGAAGATACCGTGGTCAGTGCCTTTCGTGACAAGATCGCCATGCAGGCCAAGGCGCAGGAACGCTATGCCTCGATCCGAGAAACCCCGTGTGTTTCCCGTGATGGCGCGCGCATCAATCTGGTGATGAATGCGGGTCTGATGGCTGACCTGCCGTCGCTGGGTACGTCGGGCGCAGAAGGCGTGGGCCTGTTCCGCACGGAACTGCAATTCCTGATCCGTAACAAGATGCCAAAGCGTTCCGAGCTTGTCACGCAATATCAACGTGTTCTGGACGCGGCAGGCGACAAACGGGTGGTGTTCCGCACCCTCGATATCGGGTCGGACAAAGTGTTGCCCTACATGAAACACGTGGCCGAACCAAACCCTGCGCTGGGCTGGCGCGCCATTCGCGTGGGCCTGGACAAACGCGGCGTTATGCGGATGCAGTTGCAAGCGCTTCTGCGGGCTGCAAATGGTCGTCCGCTGACCATCATGTTCCCCTTTGTCGCGCAGGCCGACGAGTTCCGCGAAGCCCGGTGGGAGGTGAACAAAACCATCGAGCGTGAGAAACGGTTGGGCCACGTCCTGCCGGAAATGCTTGAGGTCGGCGCGATGCTGGAAACGCCATCGCTGGCTTTTGCCCCCCAGAAGTTCTTTGACGAGGTGGATTTCATCTCGATCGGCGGCAATGACCTCAAACAGTTTTTCTTCGCGGCCGACCGTGAAAACGAGCTGGTCCGCCGGCGATATGACACGCTAAATGTCAGTTTCCTGAGTTTGATGGAGCGGATTGTCGAGCGCTGCGATATATCGGACACCCCCCCTCAGCTTCTGTGGCGAAGACGCAGGCCGCCCGGTAGAGGCTCTGTGTCTGGCGGCGATTGGCATACGGACATTGTCGATGCGTCCAGCCTCAATTGGCCCGGTTAAAAGCCTGTTGTTGCGCTGTGACCTGTCGGAGGTGCGTAAAATCATTGCCGACGCCCGCCATCGCGGCGAGCAAAGCGTGCGCCCGGCTGTGATGGAATGGTTGCGCAATCAGGGGTAGGGCGCAAAACGATCCAGTTTGGGAAACTCTGCTTGATTTTTTTGCTGGAGCTTTCTATTTGACTGGCAATGTTAGCGATAACAGTCTTTGTATTGTGCGGTTTCGTGCCATGCGAGGTTGATATCGGCACACTCAGAAGGAGCCCGTGATGGTTTCACGCGTAATTCCGGTAGAACCATTTGATCTGGTGCTGTTTGGGGCGACCGGCGATCTGGCGCAACGCAAGATCCTGCCGGGCCTGTGCCATCGTTTTGCGATTGGTCAAATGCCCGAGGGCGCGCGTATCATCGGCACGGCGCGGTCAGAGATCGACAGCGACGGGTTCCGCGATCAGGTCCGCGCCTCGATGCAGAAATTTGCACCAGACTTTTCGTCCGAGACGCTGGATCGGTTTCTGGCACATGTCGAATATGTGCCTGTGGACGCTTTGGGTGAAGCCGGGTGGCCCGATCTAAAAAAGCTGGTGCGTGATGATGTTGTGCGGGCCTTTTATCTTTCCGTTGGGCCAAGTCTGTTTGCTGGCATTGCGCAGCGCTTGCATGACACTGGCTTGGCGACACCCGACAGTCGCATCGTCGTCGAAAAGCCGTTTGGTCATGATCTGGCCTCGGCTAAGGCACTTAACGAGGGTTTGCGCGCCTGTTTCGAAGAGCATCAGATTTATCGGATCGACCATTATCTGGGCAAGGAAACCGTGCAGAACCTGATGGCGCTGCGCTTTGCGAACTCGCTGTTCGAGCCGCTTTGGAATTCCACCCATGTCGATCACGTTCAGATCACCGTGGCCGAGACCGTGGGCGTCGAAGGGCGCGGGGCCTATTACGATCAATCCGGTGCAATGCGGGACATGATCCAGAACCATCTGGTGCAATTGCTGTGCCTTACAGCGATGGAGCCGCCTTCGAAATACGCACCAAACGCCGTGCGTGACGAAAAGGTCAAAGTCATCGAAGCGCTGGAGCCGGTCGAGCCCAAGGATATCGCACGTGGCCAATACCGGGCGGACAAGGGTGAAGGCGGCTATGTCGATCATGTCGGCAACCCCGCCAGTCGAACCGAAAGCTTCATTGCCCTAAAGGTTCATATTGGTAACTGGCGTTGGGCGGGTGTGCCTTTCTATCTGCGCACCGGCAAACGTCTGCGCGCGCGCGAATCCGAGATTGCGGTGTTCTTCCGGGATCCGCCACATACCATTTTCCCCAATGTCGGCCCCCTGCACGGAAACGTGCTTGTAATCCGTCTGCAACCCGACGAAGGCATTACCCTGCGCACCACGATCAAGGATCCGGGTCCCGGTGGGTTCCGCCTGTCGGACGTGGCACTGGACATGAGCTTTGCCGATGCGCTTGGCGCCGAAGCGCAAGCCCCAGATGCCTATGAGCGGCTGATCATGGATGTCATCCGAGGCGATCAGACGCTGTTCATGCGTGGCGACGAGGCCGAGGCCGCTTGGGCCTGGGTCGATCCCATCATTCAGGGCTGGGAACAGCGCGGAGACCGCCCGTCTCGCTACGATCAGGGCAGTTCCGGCCCCGAAGAAGCACTGATGCTGATGCATCGCGATGGACGCCGCTGGCGTCAGATCGGAGGGTAATCATGGTACATTCAGTTATTGCCGACGTCACAAAACGGATCATAGACCGCAGCGCCGATCTGCGCGGTCCGCATCTGGAACGTATGGAACAGGCCAAATCCAAGGGCCCGGCCCGCGCGCATTTGTCTTGCAGCGGTCAGGCTCATGCTTACGCAGGCGCCGGGGACGACCAGCAGTCCATGGCAACCAGTATGGCAGGCAATCTGGGAATTGTCACCGCCTATAACGACATGCTGTCGGCGCATCAGCCGTTTGAGCGTTATCCCGAACTGATCCGTCAGGCGATCCGCGCCGCAGGCGGCACCGCGCAGGTCGCAGGTGGGGTTCCGGCGATGTGCGATGGCGTCACGCAAGGTGAGGCGGGGATGGAGCTGTCGCTGTTCTCACGCGACGTGATCGCATTGGCGACCGGGGTTGCCCTTAGTCACAACACGTATGACGCCGCGGTCTTCCTTGGGGTCTGCGACAAGATCGTCCCCGGACTGATCATCGGCGCGCAGGCTTTTGGCCACCTGCCAGCCGTTTTCCTGCCCGCAGGTCCGATGACCAGCGGGTTGCCGAACGACGAAAAAGCCAAGGTCCGCCAACAATTCGCGGCCGGAGAGGTGGGTCGCGATGCGCTCATGAAGGCGGAAATGGCCGCGTATCATGGCCCCGGCACCTGCACCTTTTATGGCACGGCCAACACGAACCAGATGCTGATGGAGTTCATGGGCCTGCACCTGCCGGGCTCTAGCTTTGTCAACCCAAACACGCCCTTGCGTGATGCCCTGACCGAGGAAGGTGCGCGCCGCGCCCTGTCTCTCAGCGCGCTAGGCAACCACTACACACCTGTGTGCCAGATCCTTGACGAACGTGCCTTTGTGAACGGCATCGTGGGTCTGATGGCAACAGGTGGATCGACCAACCTGCTGATCCACCTGATCGCTATGGCGCGGGCAGGCGGTATCGTTTTGGATTGGGAAGATTTTTCCGAAATCTCTGCCGTGGTGCCTTTGGTTGCGCGGGTTTATCCCAACGGTCTGGCTGACGTGAACCACTACCATGCCGCTGGAGGGCTTGGGTATACCATCGGCACTCTGCTTGAGAACGGTCTACTACACCCCGATACTCTGACCGTGGCAGGACAGGGCCTGCACAATTACACCAAGGAACCCAAACTGATGGACGGAGACCTTGTCTGGCACGACGGGACCGACCACAGCCTGAACGAAAAGATTTTGCGCCCGGCCAATGATCCGTTCCAACCAACCGGAGGTCTGTCGCGCCTGACGGGCAACTTGGGCACCGGTGTTATGAAGGTTTCAGCCGTTGCCCCCGAACATCAGGTGGTCGAAGCACCTGTACGTGTGTTCCATGATCAGGATGACGTCAAAGCGGCCTTCAAGGCCGGAGAATTCACGGATGACGTAATCGTTGTCGTGCGTTTCCAAGGCCCAAAGGCGAACGGGATGCCCGAGCTTCATTCGCTGACTCCTATTCTGTCGATCCTGCAAGGCCGGGGTCAAAAGGTGGCGCTTGTCACTGATGGCCGTATGTCCGGTGCGTCGGGCAAAGTTCCCGCAGCCATCCATGTCTGTCCTGAGGCGCTGGACGGTGGTGCCATTGCGCGCCTGCAGGATGGCGACATTCTGCGTGTTGATGCGGTGCAGGGTCAGTTGGAAATCCTGACCGAAGGCGTGCTGGACCGCCCCGTTGCCACCGTCGACCTGTCAGCAAATCAACACGGTGTCGGGCGTGACCTTTTTGGTGCGTTCCGGCTGAATGTCGGATCTGCCGACACAGGCGCAAGCATATTCGGAGCATAAGTGATGACGAAATCCCAACGCACCCGCGAAATCTGCGCTCTTGCGCCTATTGTGCCTGTCCTGGTCGTCGACGACGCAGCGCATGCGCGCCCTTTGGCTGAAGCGCTGGTCGCTGGAGGCTTACCCGCGCTTGAAGTCACATTGCGCACACCGGCTGCCTTGGATGCAATCCGGGCCATGGCTGAAGTGCCCGGCGGTGTTGTAGGCGCAGGTACGCTGGTCACACCCGAGGATGTACGTGCGGCCAAAGAAGCGGGTGCTCAGTTTGGTGTCTCTCCGGGCGCAACTGACGCGCTGATCGCAGCGTGCGAGGCAGAGGGCCTGCCGCTGTTGCCCGGCGCTGCCACAGCAACCGAAGCGATGGAGTTGTTGGGAAAAGGCTACGACATGCTGAAATTCTTCCCGGCCGAGGCTTCGGGCGGGGCACCGGCATTGAAAGCAATCGGTGCGCCTCTGCCGCAGATCAGTTTCTGCCCTACAGGTGGTGTGTCCCCTTCTAACGCCCGCGATTACCTGACATTGTCCAACGTGGTCTGTGCTGGCGGCAGCTGGGTCGCGCCAAAGGATCTGGTCAAAGCCGGGGATTGGGCGGGTATCGAAGCGCTGGCGAGCGAAGCCTCGAAGCTGATGGATTGACGCCGCCAAAACCCTTGCTAGGGTGTGCATCAATTCAGACAGGTTGATCTTATGACAAACCAAATTTCGCTCGTGCAAGGGCGCGAGTATTTGGCCATTCCCGGCCCGTCGGTCATGCCCGACGCCGTATTACAAGCCATGCACCGCCCGTCGCCAAATATTTATGACGGTGAACTGGTCGAGATGATGCCCGCGCTGATCACTGATCTAAAGCGCATCGCACGGACACGACATAATGTGGCAATCTACATTGCCAACGGTCACGGTACTTGGGAAGCAGCACTTTCCAATGTGATCGCGCCGGGTGAAACGGTGCTTGCCCCGGCATCTGGTCGATTCACCCACGGATGGGCTGAAATGGCTGAAGGGGTGGGGGCCAAGGTTCAACTGCTCGACTTTGGAACCGCCTCAGCGTGGGATTTCGATCAAATCGACGACGCGTTGCGCTCGGATAAAGACCATCAGATCAAAGCCGTGCTAGCGGTTCATGTGGACACGTCCAGCTCGATCCGCAACGACATCCCCACGCTTCGCCGACTTCTGGATGATCTCGGTCACCCGGCATTGCTGATGGCTGATTGTATTGCCTCTTTGGGATGCGACCGGTTTGAGATGGATGACTGGGGCGTAGACGTAACGGTCAGTGCCTGCCAAAAGGGTCTGATGACTCCAGCCGGTTTGGGGTTTGTTTTCTTTAACGAAAAAGCTCAGGCCAAGCGGGCCACAATGCCGCGCGTGTCGCAGTATTGGGACTGGCAGCCGCGCGCAAACCCAGACCTTTTCTACCAGTATTTCAATGGCACAGCGCCGACGCATCATCTTTATGGATTGCGCGCCGCGCTGGATCTGATCCATGCCGAGGGGATCGAACACGTTTGGGCCCGGCATGAACATCTGGCCAAAGCGATCTGGGCCGCGTGCGAAACTTGGGCGCAAGGCGGGGCTTTGCATCTCAACGTTACCGACCGTGCCCACCGCAGCCGTGCCGTCACGTCTTTGCGCCTGAGTGACGGCAGGGGTACCCCTTTGCGCGCCTACACCGAAAACCAATTGGGTTTGACGCTTGGTATCGGTTTGGGGATGGAGGACTACGACGGCTGTTTCCGTCTCGGCCACATGGGGCATGTGAACGGGCAAATGATCATGGCGATGCTGGGGGGCATGGAAACCGCAATGGCTGCGCTGGACATCCCCCGAGGCGCAGGAGCGCTTGAGGCCGCCGCAACGACGCTTGCGACACAAACTGAGCCAAGCGATTAAATTTCAGCCGACGCGTTCCTGCGCTTCGGCAAGCGCTTTTGGCAGGGCTGCGGCAAATGCATCCAAATCCGCGGCCTCTCCACAACTGACCCGTATGCACCTGTTCTGAGGTGCAGCAAACGGCATCCGCACAAAAATCCCCTGCGCAACCAAAGAGTCCAAAACCGCTTTCGCAAAGTCTCCATCCCGCCCGCAGTCAATCGCGACAAAGTTGGTCGCTGAAGGCAGGGGCTCCAACCCGTTCTCGCGCGCTATTGCAGCGATACGATCTCGTGCTTCCGTGATCCGGGCCTGAATGTGCGACAACCAGGCTTGATCCTGCAGCGCCGCCAAGGCACCGGCTTGCGCGGCGCGGTTCATGCCGAAATGGTTACGCACCTTGTTGAAGGCGGCGATCAGATCCGGCGCTCCCAACGCATAGCCAACCCGTGCGCCTGCCAAACCGTAAACTTTTGAAAAGGTTCGCATCCTGATCACTCGGGGGTCATCTATATCAACAGGCGCAGCGGTCCCATCAGGGGCGCATTCCACGTAGGCCTCATCCAGAACCAACAGGCAGTCTTCTGGCATGGCATCCAATGCTGTCACGATCTCTGCGCCCGAGTGCCAACTGCCCATTGGGTTGTCTGGGTTGGCCAAATAAACCAGCCTGGCGCCGACCTCGGTTGCTTTGGCAAACAGGGCACCTGGATCCTCGTGATCCCCGGTGTAAGATACTTTGTGCAGATCGCCGCCGAACCCGGCCACGTGATAGTTAAAGGTCGGATAGGCCCCGTCTGAGGTCACCACCGCGTCTCCGGGACCTATGATCAGACGCACCAGATACCCCAAAAGCCCGTCAATCCCTTCGCCCACAACGATATTCTCTGGCATCACACCATGATGATCTGCCAATGCATTGCGCAGGTCATGGTTTTCGGGGTCGCCATACATCCAGATTTCAGATGCGGCCTGCGCCATGGCCTCGATAGCCTGTGGTGAAGGGCCAAACACGCTTTCATTTGCCCCAAGACGTGCCGCGAACGGCGCACCCCGTTGCCGCTCTTGCGTTTCGGGGCCGACAAAGGGCACGGTGGCGGGCAGGGATTGGGCAAGCGGTGTGTATCGAGGTCCGGTCATGTGGGCAGATAACCTCAAGCCCGCTTATTGAGCAAGCTCACAACGCGGTTAGTCGCGCTGTGGCGGACTTTAACAAGGGAACGCAAATGCGCATTCTTTTCGCGGTTTTTCTTCTGGGTGTCGCTTATCTTCTGTTCTGGCCTGTACCGGTTGCACCCGTCGCCGTCGAGTTTCCGGAGGACGCTGGATTCTCTGGGGATTTCGCGGAAAATACAGCGCTGGACGCCGCGCAGCTTGTCCGCTTGCCCGGAGAAGAGGTTGGCCCCGAAGACATCGCCGTTATGTCTGATGGTACGGTGTATACGACAAGCCTGTCAGGCATACTTTACCGCGTTGATGGAGCTGAGCCTGTCGAGGTTGATCGTCTGGGTGGGCGACCTCTTGGCCTTAAGGCCGGGCCGGATGGCGCACTTTATATTGCTGACAGTTTTCGCGGTGTGATGCGATGGACCGGGCAGGGCACCTTGGAAACTGTCGTTGCTGACGTCGACGGTGCGCCAGTGATCTATGCCAACCAACTGGACGTGGCGCAGGATGGCACGATCTATTTTTCCAATTCAACAGACCGCTTCGACCCGGAAACCATGGGGGGGACCAAACCCACCTCGGTCCTGACCATCTGGGAACAGTCCGACACAGGCTATGTCGCGCGTCGCGCACCGGATGGCACGACCGAGAAGATCGCCGAGGGGTTCGTCTATACCAACGGTGTCGCCCTTTCACCTGATGAGGACTTTCTGTTGATCGCAGAAACGGGTCGCGCACGGGTGCATAAGCTTTGGCTGACCGGTTCCAAGGCCGGACAACAAGAGATTCTGATGGAAAACCTGCCTGGGTATCCCGACAATATCGAGGCGCAGGGAGATGGCACTTATTGGTTGGCCTTTGCCAGCCCGCGCGTACCGTCCGAAGCGCTGATGCCTTACCCGTTCCTGCGGAAGGTGATCTGGCGGTTGGGTCCGGCGGTTCGACCGGCACCAATTCATCGAGGTATGGTCGTGCAATTCGATGGCGAGGGCGCAATTCTACGCACGTTACAGGACCCGCAGGGCCGCTTGGGTATCACAACCGGGGGCAAGATCGTGGACGATCAGTTCTATGTCATGACCCTCGATTCCCCATGGTTTGGGCGGATGCCTATCAGCGATCTGCCCTGACGTCGTGGTGGTATTCGGCCGCCGGGGCGGGCATGTTTGCAACACTGGAACTTCGAGAGGCCGCCTATGTCACGTGTATCCGTCACTTACCAAGATCATGTTGCCCATGTCACGCTGACACGAGGCGACAAGATGAACGCGCTGGATGACGCGATGATCAAAGCGCTGTTGTCAGCCGGGAAAGAGGTTGCGGCCTCGGATGCGCGCGCCGTGGTCTTGTCCGGGGAAGGAAAAAGCTTTTGCGCAGGGCTGGACATGGCCAGCTTTGCGAAGATGGCCCACATGGACCCAACTGAATGGCTGATGACCCGCAGCCACGAAGACGCCAACGAGATGCAGGAACTGGCCCTTATCTGGCGCCGTGTCCCGGTGCCGGTGATTTGCGCCTTGCAAGGTGTGGCTTACGGGGGCGGGCTTCAAATTGCGCTGGGCGCGGACATTCGGATTGCGCATCCCGAGACCAAACTGGCTGTGATGGAGATGAAATGGGGTATCATTCCGGATATGGGCGGCATGGTTTTGTTGCCGCGCTTGGTCCGTTCGGATGTGCTTCGGTTGTTGACCTACACCGCGCGTCCAATTGGTGCGCAGCAAGCGGCGGATTGGGGTCTGGTCACGCAGCTTTCCGATGATCCGTTGACCGAAGCACTGGCCCTTGCCGAGAATATCGCCGGTCAAAGCCCCTCGGCCATCCGCGCTGCGAAGCGTTTAATCGAAGTCGCCGAAACGCAGGGGCGCACTGATGTTCTGATGGCGGAATCCGCCGAGCAGGTGGAACTGATCGGCAAGCCCGACCAGATGGAGGTTGTGATGGCGCAGATGCAGGGCCGCAAGCCCGAGTTCAAATGACCGCTTTTCCCGCGATCAGCCGGTTGGTGCTGTACACCAAACGAATGGACCAAATGGTGACCTTCTACGAAACCCACTTTGGCTATGTTGTTCAGCGGAACCCGGGTGATCGAATTGTTGAACTGGTTCCAAAATCAAATGGCGTGCATCTTCTTCTGCATCCGGCGGTCAAAGGTACCCGGGAGGGGCAAGCCGCTGTGAAGCTGGTTTTTGACGTACCGGATGTTGCAGAGTTCTGCGCTCAGGCAGCTGAGCGCGGCTTGGTATTTGGGCCGATTCATCAGGCCGACGGGTATCAGTTTGCAAATACCAAAGACCCCTCCAAAAACTCTGTTTCCGTCTCGAGCCGCGCTTTCCTGAACAAGTGCTAACGCATAAAGGCCCGGCGTGCGTCGCGGGCCATATTGTAGCGCATCTCCAAATCGGCAATGCGGGCCATCGCGGCTTTGCGCTTGGTCGGGTCATTCAGGTCGGCATAGGTCTGCCGCGCTGTTTCGAGCTGTTTCTTGATGTGGAACTCTTCCGGTAAAACACCGGCTTGCGCCATGATCCGGTGACCTGCGGCGATGGCCGGATCAGTCATCGCTTCTGATGACCTGTCAGGCAGCGGTTCGCCTTCACCCTCCAACCCCTGTAATTGGCCTTCGGACTGAGCCTTCTTGATCTGGCGTTCGACCAGTTTTGCCAATGCTCCAAACATGGGTTCAGTTTAGGCGATCTGGAGTGTCAGAAAAACCATCTATCTGATCCGTTGCGAGATCAGGTAGGCGACCCCGCCCGCCAGCAGACCCCAAACAGCCGCGCCGAAACCAAACGCAGTGATGCCCGAAGCTGTGATTGCAAAGGTCAGGATGGCTGCTTCGCGCTCTGCAGGAACTTCCAGCGCGGCGAAGGTGGCGTTGGCCATCACGCCGATCAAAGCGACACCGGTCAGCGTCCCCATCAACAACGGGTCGGCATGGGCGGCAAATCCGGTAATCGCTACGGCGAAAATACCAAACAGGCAATAAAACACCCCCGCCATGATCGCTGACCAATAGCGTAAGGTGCGATCCGGGTGGCTGTCTTCGTTGGAGCACATGGCGGCCGTAATGGCTGCAAGACAGGTGGCGGGTGCCCCGAATGGGGCGGACAACAGGCTTGCGCCACCCACTGACGAGAACAGCTTGCCCGGTTCGGGCGTGTAGCCAAAACTGCGCATGACCGCGATGCCCGGTATATTCTGGGTGGCCATTGTCACGACAAATAAGGGCAAGCCAATGCCGATGGCAGAGGCCAGCGAGAATGTGGGCATTGTCCAGACCGGAGCAGCCAGGTAACTCTCGGGTCGTACTGATGTACCGTCGGCGCTGAATACGACGACCAGTGCGGCGGCCACAACGGCAGCGGGCACGGCGAATAGCTTGTTGAAGCGCCCGGCAAAAAACCATGTCAGGATGACAGGCAGAGCTTGCCAAGGCAGTTCGACCGCGGCCTTGAAGGGGACGATACACAGCGGTAGTAGAACGCCCCCCAACATGGCTTGGGCCAGCGTCGTCGGGATTGCAGCAGCCAAACGGCCGAGCGGTTTCCAGAGTCCGGCCAAAACCGTCAACGCGCCGGCGCAGAGGAATGCTCCGATCGCGCCCGAGAAGCCCTCGACCGGGGTGGCGGAAACGGCCAGCAGCGCCGCGCCGGGGGTGGACCAGGCCACGCTGATCGGCTGCCTGTAACGCAAGCTGAGAAAGATCGCGGCCAGCCCCATGGCGATGGCGGCGCTCATTAGACCCGAGGCGGCTTCGGCCTTGGATGCGCCCATGGCGGCGAGCCCTTGCAGGACAATGGGGAACGAGCTGAAGAACCCAACGACAGCCACGACCAGTCCGGTCGAGACGGTTTGCATCGGGGGAAAGGGCTGCGCCATCAGAGCCTCGGGCGTTGTTTTGCTTGATTGCTAACAACTGGCAGGTGGGGCGAACAAGGGGAAAGCTTTGAGGGTAAAGAAAAACCCCTGCGTCGGTATGGGCGCAGGGGTTGGGACTTGAGTATTTTTGAAAAGATGAAAGTCAGGCAATCTCAGCGAGGCGGGCGAGCGCCTCGTTCAGCTTCGCCTCTTCTTCTTCGCGGGCGGCGAGGTTGGCTTTGGCTTCTTCGACCACCTCTTCCGGGGCCGAGGCCACGAATTTGGGGTTGTTCAAGCGCCCGCGCAGGCCGCCCAACTCTTTGGCCAATTTGCCCTTGGCTTTCTCAAGCCGTTCCTTTTCAGCGCCGATGTCGATGATGTCGGCGAGCGGCAGGCCAAAGGAGGCTCCGGGGGCGGCGATGGAGATGGTGCCTTTGGGCAGCTCATCCGCCGATGTCAGACTGTCGATCCTCGCCAGGCGCTTGATCAGCGCCTCGTTGCGGTCCCAGGCGGCTTGGCCGTTGGTGTCGATCTCGGTCACCAGCATTGGTACGTAGAGGCCAGCCGGCACCCGCATCTGCGCACGGGCCGAACGGGTGTTTTCGATCACCGAGATTACCCAGTTCATTTCACGATCCGCGTCAGCGTCGATCAGGTCGGCAGCGGCGTAGGTGGGCCAGTCGGCGTGGACGACCATCTTGGGTCGCGTGCCGGTCAGGCCCCATAGCTCTTCGGTGATGAAGGGCATGATTGGGTGAAGCAAGACCATGCATTGATCCAAAACCCAGCGCATGGTGGCGCGGGTCTCGGCTTGCGCTTCGGCATCGTCGCCTTGCAGCAGTGGTTTGGACAGTTCCACGTACCAATCGCAGACCTTGCCCCAGACAAAGGCGTAAAGCCCGTTGGCTGCGTCATTGAAGCGATAGCTTTCCAATGCCGCGTCCACCTCTTCGCGAACGCGGGCGGTTTCGCCGATGATCCAGCGGTTCACTGCAGCATTGGGTTTCAGGTCGGCCACGTCCAGTTGCGGAACGGTGTCGGTGAAGACCTCGTTCATCTCGGCAAAGCGGACGGCGTTCCATAGTTTGGTGCCGAAGTTGCGGTAGCCGGTGATGCGCTCGCGGGACAGTTTCAGCACGCCGCCAATCGCCGCCATCGAGGCGTTGGTGAATCGCAGCGCGTCGGCGCCGAATTCGTCCACGATCTCCAGCGGGTCGATTACGTTGCCGGTGGTCTTAGACATCTTCTTGCCCTTCTCGTCGCGGACGAGCTGGTGCAGGTAAACGGTGTGGAACGGGATCTGATCGACCACGGCCAGTTGCATCATCATCATCCGGGCGACCCAGAAGAACAGGATGTCGAAGCCGGTGATCAGAACGTCCGTGGGGAAGTAACGCTCCAGCTCCTCGGTCTGTTCGGGCCAGCCCAGCGTGCCGATGGGCCAGAGGCCGGAGGAGAACCATGTGTCGAGGACGTCGGGGTCGCGCCAAACAGGGTAGACCAGCTTGGTTGGATCCTGTTCGACGGCATATTGAGCCAGGCTTTCCGCAAACTGATGGATGGCTTCCTGCTTGTCAGCGACTTCGATAACCGTCGCGTGGCTCAGTGGACTTGGAATGTTTGCGTTGTCGTCGAGGAATTTCTCCGTCACAGCCTCAAGGCTCGCAGCGCATTCCATGACGTTGCCACGGTGCAGCATTCCACCTTCGTTCAACAAACGGCCCAGTTCGACCAGATCAAGGTCGCCGTCATTTTCGTCGTCCTTGAAGTTCTCAGCCGAGAGATCAAGGCCATACCAAACCGGAATCTGATGCCCCCACCACAGCTGGCGCGAGATGCACCAGGGCTCGATGTTTTCCAGCCAGTGGTAATAGGTCTTCTCGCCCGACTCGGGAATGATCTTGACCGTGCCGTCCTTGACCACATCCAGCGCGGGGCCGACGACCTTTTCGGCGTCGACGAACCACTGGTCGGTGAACATCGGCTCAATGACAACCTTCGAGCGGTCACCGAAGGGTTGCATGATTGGCTTGCTCTCGACCAGCGGCACCATCTTGTCGGCACCTTCGTGATCGGGCTTCAAAGCGGTTGAGCCCAGACGCGCGTCATCGGCGCGGGTCATCACGGCCAGACCGTCGGCGGTGATCTCTTCAACCACTTTCGCGCGCGCCTCGAATCGGTCGAGTCCACGCAGGTGATCGGGGATCAGGTTGATCGCATCGATCTCGTTTTCGGTGAACTCTTTGCCACGTGCGTATTCCTGCGCCTTGTCGGCCTCGTCGGCGTAAGGGGCACCATCGGCCCGCATCGCGCCTTTGGTGTCCATCAGGCGGTACATTGGAATGCCGCCACGCTTGGCGACCATATTGTCGTTGAAGTCATGCGCGCCTGTGATCTTCACTGCGCCTGAGCCGAAATCGGGATCCGGGTAGTCATCGGTGATGATCGGGATTTGACGGCGATGCTCTTTCGGACCAACCGGGATTTCGCAAAGTTTCCCAATGATTGGCGCGTAACGCTCGTCCGAGGGATGGACCGCAACTGCGCCGTCGCCCAGCATGGTTTCGGGGCGAGTCGTGGCAATGGAAATATAATCCCGCTCCTCGCGGAAGATCACATTCCCATCTTCATCTTTTTCCAAATACTCATATGTCTCACCGCCGGCCAAGGGGTACTTGAAGTGCCACATATGCCCGGCGACCTCGATATTCTCGACCTCAAGGTCCGAGATCGCGGTCTCGAAATGCGGGTCCCAGTTGACCAGACGCTTGCCACGATAGATCAGACCTTTTTCGTACATATCGACGAAGACCTTGATCACGGCGTCATGGAAATTGGCCGAGTTCTCATGCCCCGTGCGAGGATCACCAGCTGCACCGGCCATGGTGAAGGCGTTGCGCGACCAGTCGCAGGAGGAGCCCAGGCGTTTCAGTTGTTCGATGATTGTACCGCCATACTCGCCTTTCCATTCCCAGACTTTCTCCAGGAACTTCTCACGGCCCAACTCGCTCCGACCCGGCTGTTGCGTGGCGGCCAGCATCTTCTCGACCTGCATCTGCGTGGCGATGCCCGCGTGGTCCTGACCGGGCTGCCAGAGCGTGTCGAACCCGCGCATTCGGTGCCAGCGGATCTGGATGTCCTGCAACGTGTTGTTGAAAGCGTGGCCCACATGCAACGCGCCCGTGACGTTGGGCGGCGGGATCATGATGGTAAAGCTTTCGTCGCGCGATTTGTTCGCGCCTGCCTTGAAGGCTCCGGCCTGTTCCCAGGCTTCATAGATGCGGGCCTCGGCCTCGGCCGCGTTGAATGTCTTTTCCATCGCCATGGGGTGCGTCCTGCGTCAACAAATTCGGGTCAGCGCCTGCAATAGCGAATGGAGGCAGGAAGGGGAAGGCCTTGCGCGCTTAGCTCATGCCAAAGCGGGCTTTGAAATAGGCGTCCACGCGTTGATAGGCAGGTTCGTGGAAATCCAGCGTCAGCAGCGAGTGATCCTTGCCGGGATATTCCACTGTCTCCAACAGATCGCCGAAAGCCCGCTCCAACGCTTGCATCAGTTTGTTAGGTGCCAGTTTGTCTTCGGAATACCGCATTGCCAGCCCGGGCCCCTTCGCGGCCATTCCTGCCGATGCTGCGCCGATATCCTGCGCGCTCATGTGCAGATGCTTGCCACCTAAAACTGGCAATGCAGGTTGGCTGGCGACCCCGCCGACAACGGCGTCTTCGGCCATCAAAGTCAGGGCAAAACTGCCTGTCAGGCACATGCCGATGACACCTACACCGGCGCTACTTTCGCGCTGCTTGATCTCGTGGGTCAGGGCGCGCATCCACCCTGCGATAGGGCTTTGTTTGCCTCTGGCGAAGATGTTGAACTCTTTCCGAACGCAAAATAGACGGGCGGTGTTTTTGGCCATCTCGACCTTGCCGTAAGTGCCGAAAAGATGTGGCAGGTAGACACGAAAACCGGATGCGTTCAGCTTTACTGCCAGCGCCAAAGTCTCTGGTCCGATTCCGGGCAATTCCTGAAGGATCAGGATCGGTGGCCCCTCTCCGCCGACATAGACGTCATGTGTCACGCTCTGACCGCCAGTTAGCGGAGCGGAAAAAGGAAAAACGATGTCGTGGGTCCAGGTCATGACCAAACCTACTCCAACATCTGGCAGGCACAAACGAATTTCCGTGAGCCCCGCTGGACATCGTCGGGGCACGGGCTAGGCTCGGCCGCAAGATCCATAAGGAGGACCGCCCATGGAAAAATTCGGCAAGAGCCAGCCCGTCAAACGGACCGAAGATCAGCGGTTCCTGACTGGGCAGGGGCGTTACATGGATGATGCCGTGCCTGAAAATGCGCTGTTTGCTGCCTTCTTCCGCAGCCAGGTTGCCCATGGGGAAATTACAAGTTTAGATCTTGAGGATGCGCGCTCTGCCGAAGGTGTGCGACTGGTGATGACGTTGGATGATCTGGCAGCTTCGGGCATCGACACGGTGCTAAACGCCGCCGTTTTACAAAACCGCGATGGATCGAAGGCTGCGGCTCCGGAGCGGCACATGCTGGCCAAGGACCGCGTGCGCTTTGTCGGCGAGCCGGTGGCGGTTGTTATCGCGGACACGCTGGCACAGGCGCAGGACGCGGTCGAGTTGATCTGGATGGACACGGAAGAACGCCCTGCCAAGCTGGACGTGAAGGCAGGCGGTGAGATTCTGCACCCAGAAGCCCCCGACAATCGGGCCTTTGATTGGGGGCTGGGTGACGAAGCCGCCACCGAGGCCGCTTTTCAGGACGCAGCTCATACCGTGTCGCTGAACGTGCAGGACAACCGGGTCATCATCAGCTCGCTGGAACCGCGCGGATGTCAGGCCGACTGGTTCGAAGGTCGTCTGCATTTTTCTTATGGCGGGCAGGGCGTCTGGGCGATGAAGGCGCAACTGGTTCAAAAGCTGAAGCTTGATGCTGAGGATATCCGGGTCACCACGCCGGATGTGGGCGGCGGCTTCGGCATGAAAGTGATGCCATATCCCGAATATTTCTGCGTCGCTGTCGCTGCGATAAAGCTGGGCCAACCGGTGCACTGGATGTCGGACCGGTCCGAGGCGATGCTGTCCGATCACCATGGCCGCGATCTGCACTCGTTGGCTGAACTGGCCTTTGATGCTGATCACAAGATCACGGCCTACCGTGTCCACAGCGAGGTCAATCTTGGTGCCTATAACAGCCATTTCGGGCAGGCAATTCAGACAAGCCTGTTCAGCAAGGTGCTGATGGGTGTTTATGACGTGCAAACCACCTATCTGCGGGTCGAGGGGTTTTACACAAACACGACGCAAGTCGATGCGTACCGCGGTGCAGGCCGCCCCGAAGCGATCTATGTGCTGGAACGCGCGATGGACCGTGCAGCACGCGAGCTGGGGGTTGATCCGTGGGAGCTGCGGCGCAAGAACTTTATCCGCCCCAACGATTTTCCTTACACCTCGGCCACTGGCGAAACCTATGATGTTGGCGATTTCGACATGATCCTCAGTCGCGCAGCCAGCCAGACCATCGGCTTTGAGGCCCGCAAAACGGCAGATGCCGAGCGCGGCCTGATCCGGGGGCGGGGCCTTTGTTACTATATCGAAAGTATTTTGGGTGATCCTTCCGAGAACTCAAAGGTCGAGTTTTGCGAGGATGGCAGAGTGAACCTTTACGTGGGCACGCAGTCGAACGGGCAAGGGCATGAGACGGTTTACGCCCATTTCTTGTCAGACCAGACCGGTATTCCCATGGACAAGATCACTGTCATTCAAGGCGACACTGATAGGCTTGGCCATGGCGGCGGCACGGGCGGATCACGCTCGGTCACGGTGCAAAGCACGGCAACGCTCGCCACGATTGACAAGATGATCGCCGCATTCACGCCTTATCTGGCCGATAAGATGGGGGTCGAGGAAAACGATGTGAGTTTTGACCACGAGACATTCCGCGCGCCGGGGTCCAACCTGACGCCGACCCTGACCGAAGCGGCCGAGATGGCGCGCATCGATGGACGTATGGATTTGCTACAGCATGAAGCGCGTGCCAACCTGGATGCCCGCAGCTATCCCAACGGCGCGCATGTTGCCGAAGTCGTGATCGATTCTTACACCGGGGAAACGTGGGTTGATCGCTATACGGTTGTTGATGATTTTGGCAACCTTATCAACCCGATGCTGGCCGAAGGGCAGGTGCACGGCGGGGTGGTGCAAGGCATCGGACAGGCGCTGAGCGAGCATGTTGTGCACGATGCACACGGGCAACTGCTCACGGCTTCGTTTATGGATTACGCCTTGCCCCGTGCAGCCGACATACCCATGATTAAGTTTACCTCGGTGCCGGTTCCGTCAACCTCGAACCCGATGGGCATGAAAGGGTGCGGCGAGGCCGGTACAGTGGGCGCGCTGGCCGCAGTGGCAAACGCGGTTCAGGATGCGCTTTGGGATCACGGGGTGCGGCAGGCGGATATGCCTTTCACACCTCAAAGAGTATGGGAATTGCTGACGCATGAATCTGTCGCGGCTGAGTAGAAAGGTTCTTGGATGGCTCGGACGGCCTTTGCGGTCCGAACATTCTGCCGAGGTTCTTCACCGCGAACCGCTCAGCCATGTCATCATCCTTGACGGTACCATGTCGACGCTCGAACCGGGGTTCGAGACCCATGCAGGGCAAACCTTGCGCCTGTGTTGCGAGATGGGCAGCAAGGTTTCGGTGTTTTATGAGGCGGGCGTGCAGTGGGAGAGCTGGAAGTCCTCGCTGGATGTGATGATGGGGCGGGGTATCAATCGCCAGATCCGCCGTGCCTATGGCTATCTTGCCTCACGCTACAAACCCGGGGATCGGATTTATTTCATTGGCTATTCGCGTGGGGCGTACGGCGTGCGCAGTCTGGCCGGAGTGATCGACATGATCGGCTTGCTCAAGGCCGAACACGCGACCGAGCGCAACATCCAGCAAGCCTATCGCCACTATGAATGCAATCCCAGCGGCACCGCCGCGCGCGATTTCCGCCGCAAGTTTTGTCACGACGAGGTTGAGATCGAGATGATCGGGGTCTGGGACACCGTCAAGGCGTTGGGCCTGCGACTGCCGCTGTTGTGGCGCTGGGCCGAAGAACGCCACGCCTTCCACAACCATCAGTTGGGCCCCTCGACCCGCCACGGCTATCACGCGATGGCATTGGACGAGACGCGCGAGGTGTTCGATCCGGTTCTGTGGAAATGCACGCCCGAATTCAAAGGGCATGTGGAACAAGTCTGGTTCCGGGGCACACATGGTGACATCGGCGGGCAGTTGAACGGGTATGAAGAGGCACGGCCGCTCAGCAACATTTCCTTGATTTGGATGCTGGACAAGGCCGAGATGCACGGATTGCCGTTACCTGAAGGCTGGCGTGACCGCTTCCCCACCGATCCGCACGCGCGTTCGGTTGGGACGTGGCGCGGCTGGGGCAAGATTTTCCTGCTGCGCAAACACCGCAAAGTAGGCCGCGATCAATCCGAGCGTCTGCACGTCTCGGTTTCACCTGACGAATTGCCCGGTTGGGTGGCGATGCCGAACCTGCCGTCACATCCCGCGCAGTAGAGATCAGTCAAACAGCGCTGTTGCCGTCGAGGTAGATTGCGCTTCAAACGCTTCTGCAATGTCCCTCTCAATATTTCGGGCAAGGGACAAGTCTGGCAGATTTGCCATTGGGAAGAAACCAACATCGCTGGTTTCGCTTCCCGCTTTGGGGTCAGCCTGCCCAACTTCGTCACACAAGAAGAAGAACTTATAGAAATCCCGTGCATCTGCCGGGTAGGGATGCCGCGCTTTGTGGCGTAGGGCGTACAAACGCTGCGCCCGAACGCGCAGCCCGGCCTCTTCCCAGACCTCACGCTCGATATTTTCTGCCGGAGAGCTGCCGATATCGGCAAAGCCGCCGGGCATCGACCAACACCCGTCACTACGTTCGCGCACCAGAAGGATGCGGTCGTCCCGGATCACCGCACCGCGAATATCGATACTGGGCGTGGCGTAGCCACCCGCGTGATCTGTGATCAACCCTTCAATCCGCGAAATCGGTACCTGACCGAGATCAGCCAGCATGGCGCGGGCCATGGCGGCGATCTCGTCGTAACGTTCCCGGTCAAAAGGGTCTTTGGTGAAATGCTGGCCGGTTTCAGACAGGGCCAGCAGGCGCTTTGCACGGGCTAGCCAGGTATCCTCCATTGCTGTCGGATCCTGGCGCATCTGTGTCACCGGCGTCGGTCGCGACGCGCGCTCATGGGTTGGAAGGCCACGCCCACATGCGCCTCGCAATAGGGTTTGCCGGCTTCAACGGGCAAACCGCAGAACCAGAAATCTTCTGTCGCTGGATCGCCGACCGGCCACTTGCAGGTTTTCTCGGTCAGTTCCATAAGCGTCAGCTTCTTAGCCTTCTTTTCGACCTCGTTGACCTTTGCCAACGCCTCGGGGCTGATCTCGTTGGCCGACGGCTGTGGAGGCAACGGTTGACCGGCAGGGATGATCTGACGGCGGGCAGGCACGGCCGGTTTGGCCTCGGCCGCAGGGGCAGGGGCCGGACGTGCGGGTTCGGTCTTGGGCGCAGGCTTTGGCTTGGCCTCGGCCTTGGGTGCCGGAGCTGGTTTTTCCTTTGGCTCTGACTTGGCCGGAGAAGCGCCCGCTGCCCGGTTGGACAGGCCCAGGCGATGCACTTTACCGATCACCGCGTTGCGGGTCACGCCGCCCAGTTCCTTGGCAATCTGGCTGGCCGACTGGCCTTCGCCCCACATCTTCTTCAGCAGTTCTACGCGCTCGTCTGTCCAGGACATCGTTAGCCTTTCAAAAGCGGAAAGCGGCCCCGGATTCGGGCCGCCTTGGGAAATCGTCTCAGCCCCCTATTCTAAACACTGCAGCCCGAGTTACAAGCTGTCTTCGAATCAGGTTGAGGGTAAACCATGGAGAATTCCGCAGAACAGACCGCGCACCGCTTCGAAGCAGTCAACTGGATGGGCCTTTACACGCTGGCGCAGCGCGAAACTCTGCGCTTTCTGGCGGTTTGGACGCAAACCCTTTTAGCGCCGTTGGTAACGGCGGGGCTGTTTCTGCTGATCTTTAACATTGCCATAGGGCCCAGCCGCCCGGATGTCATGGGGGTGCCGTTCCTGGTCTTTCTGGCACCGGGGATCATGATGATGACGGTGATCCAGAATGCTTTTGCCAACACATCGTCTTCCATGGTCATTTCCAAAGTACAGGGCAATATCGTGGATACCCTGATGCCGCCGCTGTCGCCGCTTGAAATCCTGCTTGGCTATCTGGCGGGGGGAATCGCCCGAGGCATCCTGATTGCGTGTGTTGTCGCTGTTGCGCTGGCCCTGGTACTTGGCATCGTGCCTCAAAACTTCATTATCGCGACGATCTTCGTCGTTTTGGGCGGCGCTTTTATGGGAGCACTTGGTCTGTTTGCCGGAATTTTTGCCAATAAGTTTGACCAAATGGCAGCCATTACCAATTTCATCGTCACACCGCTGGCCTTCCTGTCGGGCACGTTCTATTCGGTTCAGGCGCTCCCCCCGGTTTTGAACCGTCTGACCCATCTGAATCCGGTGTTCTATCTGATCGACGGTTTGCGCTACGGGATGATCGGTGTCTCGGACAGTTCGCCTTGGGTGGGTATGGCTGTCTGTTCCTTTGCTACGGTATTGATCGGCCTCATCACCTGGCAGATGTTGCGCACAGGGTATCGCCTCAAGGCGTAGTGCTGCGCAGGCGACGTCACGTAAAGTTGATGCGTTTTCCGACTGTTATGTTGGCGGCGAGGGCCGAGTAGGGTATTTGGACACCGAAGAACGACAGGCGATATTCTTATGGCTCTTACAGAACTTATTGTCGGTGGGGATTTTCAATCACCCGGCATCACGGGTCCGTTTCAGATCTTCAGCACCTATGGTGCGTGGTTCGGCAACGAAATCGAGATTGGCCAGGAATCACTCTTCTTCACCGGCGGAGATCCGTCAGATCTTGTCCTTGAACTTGATGGCAACGCCGGCCCGACTTCGGTTGTTCAGCAGAGTTTTGTGGTGGCCGTTGACAACCGAGGTGCCACGCTGAGTTTCGACATCGGTGCCCGAAACACGGGCGGGGTGTTTGCAGACCCGGTTCTTGTTGAGGTTGTGGATTCCAGCAACACCGTGATTTTTCAGCAAGTCGTGACACCGACCACTGTGGGAAGTTTCACGAACGTTTCCCTGAACTTCAATTTCGGTGCCGAAGGGACGTACACGCTTCGCTTTACCGAGCAGGGTCCAAACAACAGTCTTGGGACGATACTCGATAATGTCTCGTTGATGGTTTGTTTCACATCTGGCACCCGGATTAAGACACCGGATGGTGAAGTGGACATCGATGACCTTTCAGCGGGCGACTTGGTTTCAACTCTGGACGGTGAGCCGCAGGCTATCCGTTGGATCGGGTCCAAGAAACTCAGCCGTCTGGACTTGATCGCCAATCCCAAAATACGGCCGATACGCATTCGGAAAGGCGCGCTTGGTCTGGGCATGCCAGCAACCGATCTGACTGTTTCCCCTCAGCACCGTCTGTTGGTGCGCTCAAAAGTAGCGCAACGGGTTCTGGGAGAGGCTGAAATACTAGTTCCCGCCAAGAAACTTACCGGGTTGCAGGGGATTGAGAGAGTCGAAGCCTGTGAAGAGGTCGAGTATTTCCATTTTGCACTCGAAGACCACTCAATTGTGGTCGCGGATGGTGCCTATGCCGAATCTCTCTACATCGGCCCCGAAGCCATGAAAATGCTGAGCGCCGATGCAATCGAAGAACTGGAATGTCTGTTTCCCGACCTTCTCGATGAAACAACCAGTCCCACACCCGCGCGACCTTTTCATGCCCACGGAAAGCACATCAACCGATTGTGCCAACGCCTGATTCAGAACAAAAAACCCGTGGTGGAAGCGTCTGCATGACAGATGATATATTTCTGGACCTTCCTGAAGAGCTGAATCTGAAAGGCGAGCGAAACCTGCTCGTCCTGGCAAACGTCCTGATCCGTCAGCAGCAGATCCCACAGGAAACCGCATCGCGGGAAATCGAAGCGGCCTATGTCCGGGCTGCCGAGGCGGAGTATGGGGCCGAGTACGAATTCTGGGCCAAGCTCAAGAAAGACGGGTCAATTGAATTGGCTCAGGTTCTTAAAGTCGTCGATTTGATGGTGAATGAGTACCGTGAAGTCGCGCTCACCGATCTTAGAAACACGCAGTCGGATGCCGAACTTGGGCACTATGTCGTAAATCCCGTGTCCCCCATTCACCCGCACAGGATTTCAGAGTGGTTACGGTCAGGCGAGACACAGATTCGGAACTTATCGATCACTGCGCACTGAAGGGCGTTTAACCACCCGCGCTTCACGCCAGACCAAAATCAGCCCTCCCGCCAGAATAATGGCGGACCCGATCAGGCTTGTCCGATCCGGGATCACATCGAACACGACGAAATCGTAAAACGCAGCAAAGATCAGTGTCGCATAGCTGATCGGTGCTACAAAAGAAGCATCCGCCCGCGCCATGCCATTGACGAAACAGGCTTGCGCGCAGGCCATCAAAACGCCGATTCCAGCCAACGCTGCCCATTGCGCCGAAGTTGGCGTCTGCCACACCGCAATCACTGCAACAGTGGCGATTGCCAATCCCATGGAGTTGTTCACCAATAAGATCTGAATCGGAATTTCGCGGCCAGACAGCTTTTTGATGAAAATTAACTCCATTCCAATGACCGCGGCTGCGGTCAAAGCCAGCAAAGCCGCAGCTTGAAAACTGGCCGGGGTCGGGCGCAACAGAATCAATGCGCCGATAAGGGCAACGGCCGCCGCCAGCCAGCGCCAGGGCCCAACCCCTTCTTTCAATAGCGGGATCGCCAGAACCATGGCAAAAACCGGGTTTAGGAATGAAATCGCAGTAGCATCTGCCATCGGAATGTAAGCGACCGAAGCAAACATCAGTGTGATACCCAGCCACCCAAAACTGGTACGCCCGATATGCAGCCTCCAATGCGGGCGTCTAAGGGTCGGGCGCATTACAGCAACGGCTGAGACAATCACAAGAAACGCAAACAAAAATCGACCATGGCTGATCTGCATCGGATGCAGCGGCGGGCCCAGCGTATCCGTGCCAAGCGCCTTGGCCAGCAAGGTCGTGCCAGCCAGAAGAGCGCTGGCGGCAAAGATAAACAAGGCCGCGAGGGCTGGATTCTGGCGTGCGGGTGTCATGCCCCAGCGGTGCGACACGCGGACGCGAATGACAAGTAGGAAATCTCGCCGTTATTACTTCCGAGCGAATTTTCGAAGCATCGCAAATAAAGGGTTTCCAGATCGAACCAGCCTCGTTATACGGGCCGCCATGATCAAAACCGCACATATCCTGCGACTCCGACGCCGACGCCTGACCGCGTAACCGGCCCGTTTGATCTATTGCGCGTTCAAAATCTGCGCAAACCCCACCAAATCTGTTGACGACCAAGGCTCTCGTGTATCACTCACAGGGCTCAAGCTATTCGAAAAGGATGATCCGATGATCCCGTCCGTTCTGCCGACCTATAACCGTGCGCCCCTGACATTTGTGAAGGGCGAAGGCGCCTGGCTGACCGAGGCGGATGGCCGACGTTTCTTGGACCTCGGGGCGGGGATCGCAGTGAATGCGCTGGGCCACGCGCATCCGGCACTGGTGGCCGCACTGACCGAACAGGCGCACGCCGTTTGGCATGTCTCGAACTTGTACAACATCCCACAGCAGCAGGCGCTGGCCGACAAACTGGTGGAACACACCTTTGCCGATACGGTGTTCTTTACGAACTCGGGCACTGAATCCTGCGAGTTGGCCGTGAAAATGGCTCGTAAGTATTTCTACGACAAAGGTCAGCCCGAGCGGGTCGAGATCATAACCTTTGACGGCTCATTTCATGGCCGGTCCTCGGCTGGTATCGCCGCCGCTGGTTCTGAAAAGATGACCAAAGGCTTCGGCCCGTTGCTGCCCGGCTTCGTTCATCTTGCCTTCGGCGATCTTGACGGCGTCACCAACGCTATAACCGATAAAACCGCAGCGATCCTGATCGAGCCGGTTCAGGGCGAAGGCGGCATCCGCCCGGTGCCTGATGCTGAACTCAAAGCTCTGCGTCAAATTTGCGACGACAACGGTCTACTGTTGATCCTTGATGAGGTCCAATGTGGTGTTGGCCGTACCGGCAAGCTCTTTGCGCATGAATGGGCCGGGATCACTCCAGATATCATGATGGTCGCCAAAGGCATTGGCGGCGGTTTCCCTCTTGGCGCGGTGCTGGCAACCGAAGATGCCGCCTCGGGCATGACGGCTGGCACCCATGGCTCGACCTATGGCGGCAACCCGTTGGGCTGCGCTGTGGGCTGCGCTGTGATCGATCAGGTCGCAACGCCTGCGTTCCTCGAAGGCGTAAACCGCAAGGCTGGTCTTCTGCGGCAAAAGCTCGAAGGCCTGATCGCCGACCACCCTGATGTGTTCGAAGAAGTTCGCGGCTCTGGCCTGATGCTTGGCCTCAAGTGCAAGGCACTCAATATCGATGTAGTGAATGCGGGGTATGACCACGAAGTCATTACTGTCCCTGCCGCCGACAACGTAATCCGTCTCCTGCCACCACTGACATTGACCGAGGATGACATCGCACAGGCCATGATCCGCCTCGACAAGGCCGCAATACAAATCGAAACCCAGCTTGCAACGGCCTAAGCTTCATCTTTTCCCAAATACTCCGGGGGTGTGGGGGCTTGCCCCCACACGTCATCAGCCAAAAAGCGAAGTAAAATGAACCATTTCCTCGACATCCATAAAACCGACGCCGCCGACCTGAGGGCCATGATTGATCAGGCAGGTGCAATGAAGCAGGCGCGTCTGGGTCGACCCAAGGCAGCACTTGATCAGGAACAACCTCTGAAAGACCGGATGGTCGCGTTGATCTTTGAAAAGCCTTCGACCCGGACGCGCGTATCCTTTGACGTTGGCGTGCGCCAGATGGGTGGGCAGACCATGGTGCTTTCGGGCAAGGACATGCAACTGGGCCATGGCGAGACGATTGCCGACACAGCCCGCGTGCTGTCCCGTTATGTCGACATGATCATGATCAGGACCTTTGATGAAACGATCCTGACCGAGATGGCAGAATACTCGGACGTGCCGGTGATCAATGGCCTGACCGACCGCACGCATCCCTGCCAGATCATGGCCGACGTGCTGACGTTCGAAGAACATCGCGGCCCCATCGCAGGTAAAAAAGTGGTCTGGACCGGAGATGGGAATAACGTCTGCGCCTCGTTCCTGCACGCAGCGGGCCAGTTCGGGTTCGATCTGACGTTCACAGGTCCGGCGCAATTTGATCCCGAAGAAGAATTCATGGGTTTTGCCCGCCAGAAGGGCTCGCAAATCGTGGTGGAACGCGACCCGTTCAAAGCCGTTGAAGGGGCTGATCTTGTGGTCGCAGACACCTGGGTTTCCATGCATGATTCCCAATCGGCCAAAGAACGTCGCCACAACCTGCTGCGCCCCTATCAGGTCAACACGGAACTTATGTCCCACGCCAAACCGGATGCGTTGTTCATGCACTGCCTGCCCGCGCACCGTGAAGAAGAAGCTACGTCCGAGGTGATGGACGGCCCGAACTCCGTCATTTTCGATGAAGCAGAAAATCGTCTTCACGCGCAAAAAGCGGTCATGCGCTGGTGCCTCGGCGTTTAGGCTCGTCGACGGATATCCCAAACCTTTAGCTTGGCGAGCGTCCGTACGCTCGCCAAGAGAACCAGAACGCATAACGTGGTCTTGGTCATGATTTCCATTGTTCCCTCGATCAGCATCGCGTGAACAACGCTGCCGATAATTGTCACCATTGCTAGACCGGTATGGCTAAGTCGCCAAAGGCGAAACCGCAGGTTCAAACGTTGGCGCATGACACCCAAAAGAGCCGCTGCAAAAGCTGACCACAACGCGATGACACCCCAATTCGAAAACGGGGTGGCTGAAACAAAAAGCAAGGCGTCGACTACGTCTGGCGGGCTGGTAATCCATAGACCTCCCACATGGATCAATATGGCCACGATCAGGGCCAATCCACACCGCCTGTGCCAATGGCGGCTGGACACAGGGGAAAGTCCAGGCAACCAGCGCCCGGCCAGCAGCGGTTGCAGCAGCAAAAGGCACATTCCGATAATGCCCGCAAATCCGGAGAGAATGTAGATCGGATCACGCCACGCCAGATAGGGGCTGTGGGCCGCTGCGATGACCGGGATTGCTAGGGCTGCACTCAACAGCACCCAGATCAGGCTGCGCCTCAGCACCACTCAGAGAGGCTGCAATACAAAATGCGCGGCGAGCGTCTTGTCCTTTGCGCTCGACATCACAGGGCGCAGGAAAACGGTCTCGAACTCCCCGCTGTCATAGGCCAAATGCCCGTGAGGTTGACCGAAGGCGGGCACGATTTGCGGCATCTCCAGCCGAAACTCACCCTTCGCATCCGTCAACGTCGCGCCATGGCTGTGCGGATCGCGTTCGTGCCCCTCGGTCGTGTGCGCCCAGATCTGAATGCGCTGGCCGGGCAGGGGAGCTCCGTCGCCTGCACGCCGCACCGTGCCGGTCATCCAGAACCCACCGCCACCGATCCGGTTCACAATAGGTGCTCCGGGACGGTAATTGTTCGATCCACCCCGCATCGACGGCGTTGGTGCAAGCCCGCTCGCACGTGCCGGTAACAAAAGCCCCGAGGCCCCAGTTGCCACAACAGCGGCACCTTGGGTGATCAGTAAACGACGGGAGAGCAACGCGTCAGCCATTGAGAAACCTCCAATCCGCGACCCCTTACGGTCCGATATCGATACTCAAGATAGCATGGTTCCGGTGGATTCCGAGGCACACCGGATCACAAAATCTTACTCTCACGGTTCTGTGAGGCGGACAGGGGAGGCGGCACCGAATCTTTTTGACGTTTCGTTTTACAAGGTGCGATGCTTACGGACATTGTGTTTGAAACGAAAGGTCGTGCCATGACACAAGCGGATCAGGTCTCAGCCGAGGATATAGCTGCATTCCGACACGACGGTGCAGTTATTCTGAGGTCCAAATTCTCGCGCGACTGGCTGTCGTTGTTGCGTGAAGGCATCGACGCCGACCTTGAAAATCCGACTAACAATTTCACGCGCCATACCAAGGACCCCAATGCCCCCGGCTATTTCGAGGATTACTGGGCCTGGAACAAGATCCCCCAATTCACCGAGTTCGTGCGCAACTCACCTTGCGCGTCACTTGCTGCCGGGTTGCTCGGCGCACCGTCCATCAACCTTGTTATGGACAACTGGTTCCTTCGTGAAGCCGGATCAACATCGCGCCCGCCGTTTCATCAGGATTTGTCCTATTTCGATTTCGAAGGCACTATGTGCGTGCTGTGGTTGCCGCTGGAGCCGGTGACGAAGGAAAACGGCATCGCATTCGTCAAAGGTTCGCACCTGTGGAACAAGCTGTTCATGCGGGTGCGCTTTGCTGATGGGCATCCAAGTTATGAACCGACTGAGGTTGCCGGGCAAACCTATCACCCGCCACCTGATGTAAACGCGGACCCCGATGCGTATGACCTGTTGCAATGGGATCTGGAGCTTGGGGACTGCATCTTTTTCGATATGCGAACCTTGCATGGCGGGCTATCGGCAACGACCCCGACGGAAACGGTTCGCCGTTTTACCCTCCGCATGACCGCTCCGGATGGCGTCATTCGATACCGCGGCGACTGGGCCAAGGGCGAGCGTGCGCAGTTCGAGGCCGCTGGATATGGCGAAGGGGATCGGATCGACGGCGCATTCTTCCCTCAACTTTGGCCAAGATGAGGACGCTCGTTTCGCACCCAGTATGTGCGAAGATGCACTTTATCAGGACGTGGTTAGGGTTATCTCTGTTATCAGCGAACGATGTGCCAGCCCGGCCATCTGAGATTTAGGGAGAAAAGGAATGAGTTGGAACCCGACCCACAATCCAGATTGCGTCTCGGAAAATCCGGCGCTGGATACGTTGATTATTCCGCGCGCCCGAGATCTGGGAGGTTTCGAGGTGCGCCGCGCTTTGCCTTCGGTCCAACGGCAATTGGTGGGCCCGTTCATCTTCTTCGATCAAATGGGTCCGGCTGAATTCATCACCGAAGGTGGCATAGACGTGCGGCCCCACCCGCATATCGGGTTGGGCACGGTCACGTACCTCTATCAGGGCGAGTTTGAGCACCGCGATAGCCTTGGCACCCACCAGATGATCTATCCGGGTGAGGTCAACTGGATGGTAGCAGGGCGCGGCGTGACCCATTCCGAACGCACCAGCGATGAAACTCGTAGTAAGAAACACAGTCTGTTTGGCATCCAGACCTGGATCGCCTTGCCCGAAGCGCATGAGGACATGGCGCCCGACTTTGAGCACCACAAACAAGGCGCGCTGCCGCACATTCAGGATGCGGGTGTCAGCGCGCGGCTAATCCTGGGCTCAGCCTATGGTGAGTCCAGCCCGGTCACCATGCTGTCTGAGACGTTCTATCTGGATGTACAGCTTGAGCCCGGCGCGTCCTTCCCGCTGCCAGACGATCACGAGGATCGCGGTGTCTATGTGACGCAGGGTTCAGTCGAGATCGCGGGCGACACGTTTGACGAAGGCCGCATGATGGTGTTCCGCCCCGGAGACAAACTGTCGGTCAAGGCGGGCCCTTTGGGGGCGCGGCTGATGCTGCTGGGCGGCGCGACACTGAACGAAGACCGTTATATCTGGTGGAACTTCGTTTCGTCTTCGAAAGAAAAGATCGAAACCGCAACGCGTGAGTGGAAAAGCGCCGATTGGGCCAATGGTGCCTTTCATCTTCCGCCCGGTGACGACCAGGAATTTATTCCGATTTCTGAGGAACTTGAGCGAACCAAGCCACGTCTGGCGCGATAACGGGCCGTCCCTAGTGGGGCGGGGTTGTGTAACCGACGGTTTGCGGTGATCCTTTCAGGTATTTCTGAGGGGGTATTATGAAAGTTGTTATTGCGGGTGCAGGCAGTATTGGCTGTTATTGCGGAGCACTGTTGGCCCGAGCGGGCCGTTCCGTCACCTTACTGGGCCGTGCGTATGTGCTGGATCCGATCCGCGAAAACGGGTTGACGGTCACGGATTTTGGCGGGCTCGATTATACCGCACCAGCAGGGTCGTTGGCTCTCAGCCAGGATCCAACCTGTCTGGGGCATGCGGAACTGATCATCGTTACCGTGAAATCGGGGGCTACGGCGGATATCGCCGACCAGATCAGCACCGAGGCTTTGCCAGACGTGCCGGTTCTGTCCTGGCAGAACGGGATCGAAAACGCAGCGACCTTGCGCGCAACCCTGCCCGGGCGTGATGTGCGCGCCGGAATGGTGCCTTTCAACGTTGTGCCAAATGGCCCTGGCACCTATCACCGGGCGACATCGGGCGAGATTGTTATTGAAAGCGGTCCGGGCGATCTGGCGTCCCGCCTCAGCAGCCCGGATCTGCCTGTTTTGGCGAGCGACCAGATCGAAGCCGTGCAATGGGGCAAGTTGCTGATCAACCTGAACAACGCGCTGAATGCGTTGTCAGGCCTTACGATTGTGGATCAACTGACAAACCGCGACTGGCGCATCCTCGTTGCAGATCAGATGGCAGAAGCGCTTTCCGTTCTAAAAGCAGCGGGGCACCCTGTGGCCTCTACCACGCCGCTTCCCGCCTGGATGACCCCGCATATCCTGCGGCTGCCGACGCCCTTATTCACCCGCATTGCGGCCAGGATGCTGACCATTGATCCCAGCGCCCGAACCTCGATGGCCTACGATTTGATGGCTGAACGGCAAACGGAAATCGATAGCTTGCAAGGTCATATCATACGACTGGGTCGAGAAACCGGCGTGCCGACACCCATCTGCACGCAAGTGTCTGATCTGATCAAACACGCGCCCGATCATCCGTTGACGCCGGATCAGATCAGGCTGTAACCACTCCGGTTACACGAAGGCAGTCAACATCCAATAGATAACGGCCGACATGGTTGCAGCAGCAGGTACGGTGATCACCCATGCCGCCACAATGGTCATGAAGTGTGAGCGTCGTACCAGCTTGCGACGACGGTACTCCTCTGGGGCCAGACTTTGGGTCGCTGCACGTTGAAAACTGACTTGCTTGCGCCGCCGTTCAGAGTGCCATTCACGGTAAAAGCCGACGCCAAAGACCGCACCCACTGCAATATGTGTTGAGCTGACCGGAAGGCCAAGCCAGCTGGCTACGATCACGGTAATCGCTGCCGAAAGGGCAACGCAGAAGGCTCGCATGGGGTTCAGCTTGGTGATCTGGCTGCCGACCATACGGATGAGCTTGGGGCCGAACAGGAACAGGCCGAACGAAATGCCAAACGCGCCGATGATCATCACCCAAAGCGGGATTGTAACTTTTGAAGCGAAATCTCCGAATTCCGCCGCGTGCACAATCGCAGCCAAAGGACCGACCGCGTTGGCCACGTCATTGGCACCATGGGCGAAACTCAGGAACGTGGCCGAAATGATCAGAGGCAGGCCAAAGAGGGTTTTCAGCGATCGTGTCCGGTTTTCAAGACCTTCGGACTTGCGCCGCACCCAAGGTACGGCGGCGGACCAGGCCAGCAGACCCGCGCCGAAGCCGATCACAAGAGCCATCTCAAGTTCGATTTTCACGATGCGTTTCAGACCTTTGACCGCGAGGTAGGTTGCAAAAGCCCCTGCCATCATCGCCACAAGAATAGGCACCCATTTTCGGGCAGCTGCAATCTTGTCGTCCTGATACTGGATCTTGGCCTTGATGAGCGCCAGAAAACACGCGGCAATCACACCGCCCAGCACGGGCGAGATCACCCAACTGGCTGCAATCGCGCTCATCGTGCCCCAGCTGACTGCGCTCAGCCCCGCAGCTGCGACTCCGGCCCCCATAACCCCGCCGACAACCGAGTGCGTGGTCGATACCGGCGCACCGACCCAGGTCGCCAGATTGACCCACATGGCTGAAGAAATCAGAGCCGCCATCATGGCCCAGATGAACACATTGCTGTTCTGAACCGAAGTAGGGTCGATAATGCCCTTCGAGATGGTCGAGACCACATCGCCACCTGCCAGCAACGCGCCCGCGCTTTCGGCAATGGCGGCAATCACAATGGCCCCGCCCATGGTCAGCGCGTTTGCACCAACTGCCGGGCCCATGTTGTTGGCCACATCATTGGCGCCGATATTGATCGCCATATAGGCCCCGAAAGCGGCAGCAGCCACCACGATATAGCTGCCCTCTGCTTGGCCAAACAGAACGGCTGCCAGCAGTCCTGCAACGACCATGAACGCCAACGCGATGCCGGGTGCTAGCATGGGGCGCGACACGTGTATGCTGGCGTTTTCAACGCGAGAAATGCGATGCAGATCGGTATCTAGCGCCTGCCAGCGTGGTTTTGGGTTTGTATCAGACATGGGCTTGATCAGTTTTTCAAAGACCGCCCGCAGCTAACGGTTCGCTATTGCAAGAGCAAGCCACGTGTCATGAAATTGTTGTGTAAACGTTACATTTTGCGCAACAACGCCCGCAACTCAGGTTCCTGCACGTGCGAAGCCGCCTCAGCCGGGGAAAACCATTTGCGTGTTCGCTGATGAGCTTCGGGGAAATCTTCGACCAGCTTGCTGACAGCAATCCGGTAGACACTGGTCAGCACCGGCTGAGCAGACCCGTCCTTGAGGATTTTGTCATAGGTAAAGTGGCCTACCGGCGTCTTATCAACGGTTTCCGCGCGCACTCCGGCCTCTTCCCAAGCTTCCTGCAGTGCTGTTTCAGCCCCGTCCAGACCGTCGATGGGCCAACCTTTCGGAATGATCCAGCGACCTGTGTCACGGCTTGTGATCAACAGAACTTCGTCCTGGCCTTTCTTCTTTCGGGTGCATAGGGCCGCGAACTGCACCCGCCGAGGGCGCAGGATCAGAGGTCTGCCGACCTCTTCCCATAGATTTCCCAGTTTTGAGCCCATTAGAAGCGGTTTACCCATATGCTGTCATCGGAATTGAAGGGACGTAACAGTGGAAATGTTGAATTTCAATTAAATCTTCAGGAATTCTCAGTTCGCGAGCGGTTTTAGGGGCGGATTGCGGAAGTACTGTGTGTTTTGAGCTTTTGGGGCGAGTCTAATCGCGCCTGCGTTTGGCTCTTAGCGTGGGGTCGGCTTGGGTTGGGTCCTCGGGCCAGGGATGTTTGGGGTATTGCGCCCTCATGTCCTTACGGACGTCCGCGTAAGAGCCAGCCCAAAATCCAGGCAGATCGCGTGTGATCTGGATTGGGCGCTGCGCAGGGGACAGAAGGGTGATCTTCAGCGGCGTGCCCCCGACAACCGGATGACGGGACACGCCAAACAACTCCTGCAACCGGACCGAGATTTCTGGGACCGCAGCACTGTAATCAATCGGCACCTTGCGCCCCAGCGGTGTTTCAAACGACCCCGGCGCGCGCCGGTCCAGCTCTTGCGTTTGGGACCAATCCAATCTGGCGCGCAAGGCGGGCAATAGATCGAACCGCTTCCAATCTTCTGCACTTTTGACACCTGAGAGCATCGGCAGGAGCCAGCCCTCCAAACTGGCCATCAGACCCTCGACCGAGAAATCGGGCAAGTCGACCCCGTCCGCGCGAACCAGTTCGACCCGAGCCGCCAGGCGGGCGGCAGCCCCATCCAATCGTAAGCCCAGATCACGTACCCCGTCCAACATTGTCCTGGCGACAACATCATCCGGGACATCCTTCCAGATACGATCATCCAGCGTGATCGAGCCGAACCGCTCCTGCCGTCGGGACACAACCCGGCGTTCGCGTTTCGACCATGTACAGCTGTCTATCCATGCGATTTGATCCGAGAACAAATCCCGGATCTCTTGTTCCGAGATCTGCGTGGCCAGTCGCACCTTTGCTTCGCGCGGGTTGCCATCCGTATCGGTCACAACCAAGTAAGGCGCGCCTGCCAGCGTGTCGCCGTTGTCCAGAACAACGCCCTTGCCGCCCGACAACACATAGCGTGGTGCTTCCCCCTTGCGCCTTTGTCCTATGCGATCTGGATAGGCGAGGGCGGCCATGGCAGCCGTGCTTTGCGGCTCGGATCCGTCTGTGACTTGCGCCCGCAACCGTTTGGCCTCGGCCTTTATTCGGTCCAGGGCACCCATATTCACCTGCCAGACGCGGTTGCGTTGAAACGCCCGCACATCCCGCAGCGCCTCTTGCCGCAGCGCGATATCGACCGGAGCACCGCGCAGAGGATCGCGTTCGGCCATCAGTGCTGCCAGTGATGCGGCCTGCACGCCTGCGCGGTCTAACATGTGACCCAGCCTGGGGTGCAGAGGCAGCGCCGCCAAGGCGCGCCCGTGATCCGTGATCCGGCCGTTGCTGTCCAATGCGCCCAGCATTCTTAGCAAAGCCCGCGCCTCGGACATGGTTCCGTCCGGTGGTGGGGTTAGGAAAGCCAGGTCGCTGGCATCCGCGCCCCAAAGAGCCAGCTCTAACGCCAACCCGGTCAAATCGGCTGCCTCAATCTCGGCTGGCGGGTAGGCAGCCAGCGCGCCTTCCTCACCTTTTGACCAGAGCCGATAACAAACGCCTTCGGCCACACGGCCTGCGCGGCCTGCGCGTTGCGTCGCTTCGGCGCGTGTCACGCGGTCTGTGACCAGCCGCGACATGCCCGAGCCCGGATCAAACCGCGCCCGCCGTGCTTGGCCCATGTCCACGACCACCCGGATATCTGGGATGGTCAGCGACGTTTCGGCAATCGACGTCGCCAGAACCACTTTGCGCCCGCTTTTAGCGGGGGCAATTGCCGCGCGCTGGGCGGCAAAGGGCATTGCTCCGAACAGCGGATGCATGGCGCAGGCTTCGGGCAGCCGGGACTTCAACGCGCCTTCAGCCCGACGGATCTCGCCCTCGCCGGGCAGAAAAACCAAAAGACCACCCCCTGTTGCGCGCGTTTCACGCTCGGCCTGTACCACCAGTTCAACCAGTGCATCCAGACGCCGAGCCTGAGGCGCAAGAGGGCGATCCAGCCAGCGGGTCTCGACCGGAAAGCTGCGCCCTTCGGACGTGATCAGCGGGGCGTTCATCAACCGGCCCACGGGTTCAGCGTCCAATGTGGCGGACATGGCCAGCAGGATCAGATCATCCCGCAGCGCACCCGCCACCTCAAGACACAGCGCCAGTCCGAGATCGGCGTTCAGAGAGCGTTCGTGGAACTCGTCAAAAATCACCGCGCCAATGCCAGGCAGATCAGGGTCGGATTGCAGCATCCGGGTCAGGATGCCTTCGGTAACGACCTCGATCCGCGTGACTTTAGACACTTTCGTGTCGCCGCGCACGCGGTAACCCACGGTTTGCCCCGCGCGTTCGCCCAGAGTTTCGGCCATCCGCTCGGCTGCCGCCCGCGCCGCCAGGCGGCGGGGCTCCAACATCACGATCTTACCGTCGCGCAGGCCTGCTTCCAGCATCGCCAATGGCACCCGCGTGGTTTTGCCTGCGCCCGGTGGTGCTTGCAAAACTGCTCGCCCATGTTTGCTTAGGGCTTCCAGCAAGTCGGGAACGGCGTCATCTATCGGCAGGCTTGTTATCATGCGGACCTTATCCGCCATCGTTTCGATGCCGTCTAGTTCCCGCACGCCCATCGGCACCTTTCCCAGAACGAAATGACGCAGGTTTTGTTTGGAATGCATTTCACGCGTTCTCTGGTCTGGACAAACGCCCCCTGACCACGGCAACTATTCCTGCCTCATGGATCGGGACAAGAATGCAGACAGACAGTTTAAGCGACAGGATTTTGAATGGTGAGCGTCGGGCGCTGGCGCGTGCGATTACTCTGGTCGAAAGTAACCGTGCTGATCACCGGGCACAGGCCAGCGATCTTTTGGCCCAACTGGCAGGATCCGGACGTCAGGCGTTGCGGATTGGTCTGTCGGGGACGCCCGGTGTGGGTAAGTCCACTTTCATCGAAAGCTTTGGCATGATGCTGACAGGGCAGGGGCTGCGCGTGGCGGTATTGGCGGTTGATCCCAGCTCGGCCCGTTCGGGTGGCTCGATTCTGGGTGACAAGACCCGGATGGAGCGCTTGAGCCGTGAAAAAAACGCCTTTATCCGTCCTTCTCCCAGTCAAAGCCACCTCGGTGGCGTTGCACGCCGCACCCGTGAGGCCATCGCCCTGTGCGAGGCTGCGGGCTATGATGTGGTGCTGACCGAAACCGTGGGGGTCGGTCAGTCGGAAACGGTTGTGTCCGAGCTGTCGGATCTGTTCCTGCTGTTGTTGGCCCCTGCGGGCGGAGACGAATTGCAGGGTGTGAAGCGCGGCATCATGGAAATGGCCGACATCATCCTGATCAATAAAGCCGATGGTGACTTGAAGGCGACCGCAACGCGTACCTGCGCTGACTATGCAGGTGCATTGCGGCTGCTGCGCAAGCGTCCACAAGACCCGGAAGGCTTTCCCAAGGCCATGACTGTTTCAGCGGTTGAAGAGCAGGGCCTGGAGCAGGCATGGGACGAAATCCAATCCTTGACCCGATGGCGTCGTGACAATGGCATATGGGACGCAAACCGTTCCGCACAGGCGCGCTACTGGTTCGATCAAGAGGTTCGTCATGCTCTGCTTGCGCGCCTTGACACGCCGCAAGCCAGGGCCGAGATGGAGCGTTTGAACGCCGAAGTCTCAGCGGGCCATTTGAACCCGGCCAAAGCGGCGGAAGAACTGCTCAGCACGCTGACCTGATGGTTGGGCGCGGGCGAGGATCGTGATGGCCGAGCAAAATGAAAGATTTCGCGCGGCCTGTCTTGACCCTCCCGGCGATTCCCACTACACGCATCCAACCAGTTTTCGGGCGCGACTTCGGGTTGCGCCCCTTGTGATTTGGCCAAGGGTCTGAAGCCCGGCCTCCAGAAACAAAGGAAGAAACCATGTCGCGCCGTTGCGAACTGACCGGAAAAGGCCCGATGACTGGCAACAATGTCAGCCACGCCAACAACAAAACCAAACGTCGTTTCCTGCCGAACCTGAACGACGTCACCCTGCAGTCCGAGACTCTGGGCCGTGGCGTCAAGCTGCGCATCTCGGCAGCTGCACTGCGCTCGGTCGACCACCGCGGTGGTCTGGACGCGTTCCTGGCCAAAGCCAAGGACGAAGAGCTGTCGGCAAACGCACTGAAAGTGAAAAAGGAAATTGCCAAGGCGCAAGCATCGGCCTAAGCCTTTTTCCTTATGAAATTCAAAGTCCTGCACCTTTAAGTGCGGGGCTTTTTTTGTCGCGGCCTCCGATGAGTGGCTGGCATTGTTCCCAATTTCGAAATTATTTTTCTCGATTGGTGAATTTCTTCACATACAGAGGTTCGAATCTAACCTAACGTCAGGGCATTCATCAGGCGGGGGCCCTATAATGTCGTTAAAAAGTTTCTACATTTTTTTGTTTCTGGCCGCTGTGTTTCGTAAGGCAATTGCAGCCTGTTCACAGATGCAGCGCAGGGTGAACCGGACCCATACCAGCTTCACCGCAAGCCAGGTGAAACGGACCGGACTGGACTACTAAGACCTGCTTCAAGCGCGACCCTTTTGCGCTTGAAGCGCCTTCGGGCGCTGACCTATACCAAGGTCAGGATGAGACCTAAGACTACCAGATTCCTACCTTTCGTCGTTTCCCTGCTGCTGATGCTGACCGGGCAGGGCGTTGCCATGTCACGTGGTATGGACACTGCTGTGGGTCAGATGGTGCTGTGCACCGGTACTGGCCCGGTTGTTGTCTATATGGACGAAAGTGGTCGGCCCACGGCGCCACCGCATTATTGCCCGGATTACGCGTTGTCCCTTATGGGTGCGATTGCTGCGGCCTATCCCCCGATGCCCGCACCGCCGGAACTGTCGCAGCCCGCGCCGTTACGGGATGTCGGTAATCAGATTGCATTGCCAGTTCCCCACACCCCGGCCCGTGCACCGCCAGTTGTTGTTTGAAACTCCATCTTTTTTCGAGAAATCAAACAACAAGGAGACACGCGATGTCTTTCAAATCAAATCTGCTCGCAACCCTGGCCGCGATGACCCTGGCCGTTCCTGCATTGGCTGATGGTACCATTTCTGTGGATGACGCTTATGCCAGATCCTCGGGTAAAACCGCCAAGGCTGGTGCCGCGTTCATGATGATCCAGAACCAGGGTGACACGGACGACCGCCTGATTGGCGCAACGTCAGATGCTGCGGCGCGCGTTGAGCTGCACACGCACAAGGTTGATGACAATGGTGTGGCCAAGATGGTGCATGTCGAAGAAGGCTTTGTGATTCCTGCAGGCGAAACCCACATGCTGAAACGCGGTGGTGACCACGTTATGTTCATGGGTCTGACTGCACCGTTTGAGCAAGATGCTACGGTCCCGGTGACACTGATTTTCGAGAATGCTGGTGAGGTTGAGATCGAGATCCCCGTCGACCTTGAACGTCAGGACAAAGGCGGACACGGGTCACACGATCACGGATCGCATTCAGATTAAAGCGCGAGTCTTCGGACAGTCCGACGACCTTTGAATAACGTCAGGCCGGGCACTGCCCGGCCTGAAACGCTTTTGGTCAATGGCCGCTCTACTTATTGACGGTCTTCAATCCGACCCTGTCACCCGCTTTGCGGAATCGGGAAGCCAGCCAGAACATGACGGCAGAAATTGCAAGCGCTGAGAAGGCGATACCCCAGCCCAACGCCACCAGCGCTACTGCTGGCCAGATCATAAGAACCAACCCGATAACCAAAGCCACAAAGCCCGAGACCCTCATGGAGCCACGCTGTGGGTCCCGCTCATGCATCTGTTGAGCCGCTGCCAGTGAACCGATTCCGATAATCAATGCCCATGCGCCCAAAAGGAAAAAGGCAAGCTTGACCGTGCCTTCGGGCCAGATCAACAGGATCAAACCGATCAGAAGTGCGCCGATTGCAGCGCCTCCCAACACCCCGCTACGTCCGATCCCCAAAAGTGTCAGGCCGCCATCTAAAATCAACAGTACACCGACCAGTTGCAACAGCACGGCGATGCTGCCAGACGGCCAGAACAGCGCAGCGATGCCCACAATTCCCGCAAGAACGCCGCGCAGCAAGAAGGTCCACCAGAGATTGGACAATTGCGCGCCCAGCAGGTCGCGTTGGGCCATGCTGCCATCCTCAAGAATTTCGCCGGTTTTGGGTTCTTGGTCGGTCATGGCTGATCCTCCAATCGTTTTGGTTGCAATCTAAGCAAATAAATCAAGCGTTGTCTGCACCTTATGAGGGTCGCGCCAGCAATTGCTCAACCCAATGCGGCACCGTTTCTGACGCCTTGCCAAGGATATATGTGTCAAATCCCGTGGCCCCAAGCGTCGGCTCCAGATTAATCTCGACGGTTTGTGCGCCCGCTGCCTGTGCTTCGTGTACAAACGCCGCGGCCGGATAGACTTGACCTGATGTTCCGATGGCGGCGAAAAGCGATGCGCTGGCCAAATGGTCGTAAATCTCATCCATGTGGTACGGCATCTCTCCGAACCAGACCACATCGGGACGGGCCGTTGGCCGGTTGCAGGATGGGCAGGGTTCGCCCACGGCCATCTCAGGTGGAGCGATCCAGCGATGCCCACAGGCCGAACACAACGCACCTGCCAATGTCCCGTGCATGTGAATGACATTTCGCGCGCCACCAGTTTCGTGCAGGCTGTCGACGTTCTGAGTGACGATCACCACTTCTCCGGGCCAGTCCCGTTGCAGACGTGCCAGTGCTTTGTGAGCGGCATTCGGTTCTACGCCCGCCGCCTGAGTGCGACGCGCATTGTAAAATCCCTGCACCAAGGCCGGGTTGCGGGCGAATCCTTCGGGTGTGGCCACATCCTCAATCCTGTGCTGCGCCCATAGCCCGCCCTCATCGCGAAAGGTGCTGAGCCCGCTTTCGGCGGAAATTCCGGCTCCGGTCAGAATGACGATCTTTTCCATATCCCCTCCACGCGGTACAGCTTGGCCATGACACACCGTATCCTCTTTGTCTGTCTCGGCAACATTTGCCGATCCCCCGCGGCCGAGGGCGTCTTTCGCACTCGCGCGCCGCATCATTCAACCGACAGTGCCGGAACAATGGGTTGGCACGCGGGTAAACCGCCCTATGGCCCGATGCAGGCCGCCGCCGAAGCCAGGGGCTATGACCTCAGCGACCTGCGTGCCCGTCAGTTCACGGCGGCCGATTTCGAACGTTTCGATCTGATCATAGGCATGGATGCAAACAACATGGCGGATATCGAAGATCTGCGCCCTGCAGGCAATAACACGCCTGTGCGCTTGTTGACGGACTTTGCCCATGAATCCCAGTCGGACCATGTGCCTGACCCCTACTACACGCGGGATTTCGATGGTGCGCTGGATCTGATCGAAGCAGCAGTGGCCGGACTGGCCGCCCATCTTGAGCGCTAGCCGCCGATCACCTTCAACTGACCGTTCAGCCAGGGCAGTTTGTTCAGGGCCGGTTCGATGATTTGGTTCTGCATTAGCCGACGTGTCATTCCCGCGACCTCCTGCGGCACCTGATCCGACCAATCGGTGCGGGCCAAAAGCGATATCGTGCGAGAGAAATCTCCGAAAGGGGCAGGGTGGGCCTCTAAGCCATCATGGAACCGTGTTGCACGCATGAAACCCAACGGCGTCGTGATCGCCCAGCCCAGGCCACGCGCGACCATGGCCATCAGCGCCATATGCGACCCGATCTCAAACCGTTCCTCGAACTCCTGCGCCTCACGCGCCATATGCACTTCGATCTGGCGACTGATCAGTTGCTCGCGGGCATAGCGTAGAAACGGTAAACCGTCTTGCACCGCCGCCACGCCGCCAGACCCCTTCGGGGCCACCAGAATGAATGGATCGCGCACCAGAGGATATTCGACCACACCCTCTAACACTTCGCCGCTATGGGCGGTGACAGCCATATGAAGCCGTTGTTCGGCCAGTGCCTCGAACAGATCCAGGCTGGACAGGGTGATCAATTTGAAATTCGACCGCGTCAGGCTGTCCGCCAGCAGCGTGGCCAACCGTGGGGTCAGATCGTTGTCGAAATCGTCGATCAACCCGATGGAAAGCGTGGTCAGGTGCCCCAGCTCCATGACCGACAGCTCGCTTTGTGCCATCTGCAACTCGGCCAATACGGCCTCGGCCCGTTCCAGAAAACTGCGCCCGGCTTGCGTCAGTCGCATCGGGCGCCGCCCGTGATCGACCAGATCGGTGCCCAGCGCCTTTTCCAGATTGCGCAATTGCTGAGAAACGGATGGCTGGCTAAGCCCGGTGATCTCGGCGGCCTGCGCTACCGATCCCGTCCGCGCCAAAGCCTCGAACACCTCAAGGCCCCGCAGGGTCAGCCCTTTCATTACCATCGCACACACCTTTCGCTGCGCCTTTTCTGAGGCGCAGCTTGCATCAGGTCAAGGATTTGCGGTGTGTTAGCTGCAGATCGCCTGCGCCATCTGGCCAAAGTTCTGATACCGATCCCACAGCGCATCATCACGCGCGGTCTTCGACATCTTCAACTGCTGCGCCTGATGGGGGTCTTCGAACCATTTCGAGACGGTCTTCTGGTCACTGCGCGTCAGCGCCTGATCGGCCACGCGCTGAATGCAGCTGCACCGGTCCCGTGTAGCGGCGGCCCGATCCGACGCCAGACAGGCGCGCTTGATCTGCGCGGCCTCAACCTGCGGAGCGATGGCCGTCATCGTTGCGGCACAGAATGCGATAAAGAGGAACTGTTTCATGCTCATGCCTCGTTTTTGCCTGCCCTGAGGGATCTTGTGCCCCTCTCGGTCTGAGCGGGAGTATGAAGCAAAGTGGTTAACGGATCAATCATACGTTGCGAAAAAGTGATTGCACACTGCTGGCATGTCGCGTTTTCTGGCACAACATTAGGGTAGAAAGTTAAGTTAGACCGAGATGCTTAAGAAATACGGGCGCACTTTTCACCTGCCTCAATCTCCCGGCGCTACCGGCGATGACAAAATTATGTCCTGTGTCGATGAACTGGCATCGGCTGACGAAGTGGTTTTCACCGAAAAGATGGACGGCGAGAACACGACCATTCATAGCCAAGGCTGTCACCCTCGTAGTATCAACGCCAGATACCACCCGTCGCGTGATTGGATGAAGGCGTTTGCCGCCGGTATCGCACCTCAACTTGCCGAGGATGAACGCATTGTTGGCGAGTACTTGTTTGCGCGTCACTCCATCGCGTATTCAGCGTTAATGACTTACTTTCTGGGTTTTGCTTGAGTCAAAGGGGATGTGATCCAATCTTGGAATGCGACGCTTTCGCGCTTTACCGAGCTTGGGATCACATCTGTTCCTGTACTGTATCGCGGGCGGTTCAACACGCAGGTCCTGACAGATGTGATTGCTGGCCTGAATCTCGACACACAAGAGGGGTTTGGCGTCTGAACAACAGTGGCATTCAAGGAAGAAGACATGCCTACTCATCTCGCGAAATATGTGCGTGAGGGTCATGTGCAAAGTGAGATACACTGGATGAACGCGCAACTGGTCAAAAACGGACTGGTCTGACCGGACTGAGGCATCGCAAATAGGGGATTTAGCAGCGCGTCTTGCCACCTTGACCGCAGCCCATTTCCGACGCATATCCCCAACCCATGACAGACCTCGCTCATATCCGCAATTTCTCCATCGTCGCGCATATCGACCATGGCAAATCCACCCTTGCTGACCGGCTCATCCAAGAGACCGGAACCGTCAAGGATCGCGACATGAAAGAACAGCTGCTCGACAGCATGGATATCGAGCGGGAACGCGGCATCACAATCAAGGCCAACACGGTTCGCATCGACTATACGGCGGATGACGGCGAGCACTATGTGCTGAACCTGATCGACACCCCCGGCCACGTGGACTTTGCCTATGAGGTCAGCCGGTCGATGCGCGCGGTCGAAGGCTCGCTGCTGGTTGTGGACTCGACCCAAGGGGTCGAAGCGCAGACGCTGGCCAACGTGTATCAGGCCATTGATGCCGACCACGAAATCGTGCCGGTGCTGAACAAAATCGACCTACCCGCGTCCGACTGCGACCGCGTGGCCGAACAGATCGAGGATGTGATCGGCATCGACGCGACTGATGCCATTCAGGTCAGCGCCAAAACGGGGCAGGGCATCCACGAAACGCTGGAAGCCATTGTGCAGCAACTGCCCGCTCCGCAGGGCAATCTGGACGCGCCGCTCAAGGCAATGCTGGTGGATTCTTGGTACGACGCGTATCTGGGCGTCATCGTTCTGGTCCGCATCATGGACGGCACGCTGAAAAAGGGGATGCGGGTCAAGTTCATGTCGAACAACACCCTGCACCACGTCGACCGCGTCGGCGTTTTCCGGCCCGAGATGGAGATGGTCGACAGCCTCGGCCCCGGTGAAATCGGCTTCCTGACCGCTTCGATCAAACAGGTCCGCGACACCCGCGTCGGTGACACCATCACCAATGACCGCAACGGGACCGAAGACGCACTGGACGGCTTCAAACCCGCGCAGCCGGTGGTGTTCTGTGGCCTCTTCCCCGTGGACTCGGCCGAATTTGAAGACCTGCGGGATGCGATCGACAAGCTGGCCCTAAACGACGCCAGCTTCAGCTTTGAAATGGAAACCTCAGCCGCGCTGGGCTTTGGCTTCCGCTGCGGCTTCCTTGGCCTGTTGCACCTTGAGGTCATCCGCGACCGCATCGAACGCGAATACGATATCGAGCTTATCACCACCGCGCCCTCGGTGATCTATCACGTCTACATGAAGGACGGCGAGATGATCGAGCTGCACAACCCCGCGGACATGCCCGACCCGTCCAAGGTCGACCATATCGAGGAGCCGCGCATCAAGGCGACTATCCTTGTGCCAGACGAATACCTCGGCGATGTGCTGAAACTCTGCCAGGACCGCCGCGGCATCCAGCTGGACCTGACCTATGCGGGCAGCCGTGCCATGGTCGTTTATGACCTGCCGCTGAACGAGGTTGTCTTTGACTTCTATGACCGCCTGAAATCGGTGACCAAGGGCTATGCCTCATTCGACTACCAGATGACTGGCTATACCGAGGACAATCTGGTCAAGATGTCGGTGCTGGTGAATGACGAGCCGGTGGACGCGCTGTCGACCATGGTTCACCGCGACCGGGCCGAGATGCGGGGCCGGGCGATGTGCGAAAAGCTCAAGGACCTGATCCCGCGCCACATGTTCAAAATCCCGATCCAGGCCGCCATCGGAGGCAAGGTCATCGCCCGCGAGACCCTGAGCGCCCTGCGCAAGGACGTGACTGCGAAATGTTACGGCGGCGATGCCACGCGGAAACGCAAACTGTTGGACAAGCAGAAGGCGGGTAAAAAGAAGATGCGCCAGTTCGGGAAGGTTGATATCCCGCAGGAGGCGTTTATTTCCGCACTTAAAATGGATTCTTAGTCCATTTTAAGTGCGAGTGCGCGGAAGCGTTTGGCAAAGCCAAACGCGTGCGGCACCCGGTGCAGTAATAGTGCTGTTAGACAGCTGCAGGCTGAGCATTATTACGACGGGTGGGTTAAAGCGGGTGGCGCAGTCAACTGCGTTCCCACGGGAGATTATAGACAGTTCGCAATTATTTTAGCGCGTTGACTGATGATCAAGGTTGTGCGACCTAGCCGTTGGCGCGCGGATTCTACAACTTATAAGATTATAGGAAAAATTGAATGAGAAAATCCTACGTACTGCTGAACGTAGTTGCTCAACCCCATCCTGAAAATGCCTATAGAGATTTGTTTGAAGCGGCATCTAAGTCGAATCCGATTAAACACCGGGGTGAACGCTATGCACGGATTTCACCAATAACAGCCTCAGAAGACGGTATTTTCCGGGGCCGTATTGCTACTTGGTCAGAAATTGACCCAACGGCGCCAGCGGTTAGCAAGTCCTCTTTGGAGGAAAAATCTTTGGAAGAAGCCGGAATTCAGTTTCCAGACGACATTGGGTTTAACTCTAGAATTTTCTATTTTTCATTTCGCGAAGACAAGCATGCGTTGTATGTGGAGTTGAACAATGACGAAGGCAGTACGATCTCGCCAAACGTAGCTCGCAAGGCGTTCGAGGACATATTGCGAAATGCGAAAGGATCAATTTGTGATGACGTTTTCGTTCATGTTGCATCAAAATCTGACGCTCTGGAGTATGTCCTTGATGTCGACTCTATCACCAAGATTGACATAGATCTTTTCGTGCCAAATCCTGATGACTTGAGTGACGAACATCGCGAAGTTCTCGAAGAAATAGAAGCAATGAAAATCAAGAGGCTTCAAACAACTGCGACAAAGGCCTCCGGTCAGGACACACTAGTGTTAACACCTCGCATGCGAATCTACACAAGCCTTGCAAAAGACAATGGACAAGTGGAAGTATCCGGGTTTGACACCGATGAAAAGCGTGTCACCAGATCGACGAAGGAGGTACCCGCCGAAATCGAGATTGAACTCGAGCAAGACGAAAGCAGTTACGGTGCCATAAGGCGTGTGGCTTTTGAAGGCAGAGAGCTCTATCGATTTAATGGCGATAATCCAGATGAGTTTAACGTCCTTGAGTAGGATAATTCCTAAGCCATTCAAAATCTATTGGCGAGGTTATGGAGGTTTCCAAGCTCTCCGGAAGTCTCCTTATTTGTATCTTTCGTTCGCCTTGACCTGGCTGTTGCATGGGCTCTGGTTGCCAGTGAATTGCGACGGCCAGCGGGAATGGGCGAGCCTTGCCCTTTCAATCCTGCCCTCAATGGTTTCTTTCTCTCTGGGAGCAATGGCGATCGTTTTTGCGATGACGTCCGGCGCGTACGTCAAACTACTGCACAAAGACGGTGCCGAAGACTCAATGTTCATGCAGTTGGTGGCAGTTTTCTTTCATTTTGTTCTGCTGCAAATACTAGCAATAATATTTGCTCTGGCAGTTGAGGCCTATGACACTCTGCTTCTTTCTGGTGTTGGCTTCTGGCTGTTTACCTATTCATTGCTCGCAGGTCTTGCTGCGGCCGGTAATCTTATTCTGGTTGCGGACATAAAAAACTCAGCGGCACCTTTAGACGATTAGCCTCGTAGGGCGGGCCGAAGCCCTCCACGAGGGTTGGACTGACCCACCCTACTTAGGATGGGTCTATAATCCATAACCCCACTGTGACCAACCTCACAGCCTCAAAGCCGCCCACCTGCTACACTTGACCCAACGGCAACCTCGGCAGGAGGCCCAGATGTCTACATCCATGATCCCCCTCATCGCCCTTGGGTCGGCGGGTCTCTATTCCGTGGCCATGATCTCGATGAAGTTCTGGTGGAAGATCCCCGGTGTTGGCCTGACCCTACTGATCGTCGCCACATTGCTGGCCGCCGCAACGCTGGAACTCGCCGCGCTGCGTGAAGAGCGGTTGGGCATCATCTACACCGGTATTCTGGGGGCCGAGGTCGTGCTGATCGCCATCGCCTCATTCTTTCTGTTTGGCGAGAACTTCTCATGCCGGGAAGTTGCGGGGATCGTTCTGGTTCTGATCGGCACAGCGCTGGCCTGGGCCTGACGCTTTCTCTTTTCGCTCAGGCCAAATGCCTTATCCGCGCGGCACCAGATGCAGCCATTGCATCGGAAACCCGCGCCCTTCCGAGATGATCGGCCATTTGAAATCATCCCCCAGCTTAAGGATTTTATCCATCTCTGACGTGTCGCGGACGCTGCCGTCCACATAGGTGATCTGGAAATACTGACCGCAAAAATCTTCGATGGCCCTCAATTTGGCAGCGCCGTTCTCGACCATCTGAGGATGCAGTTCGATCAGGAATTCCGACTGGCGATACTGCGTCAGAAATTCTTCGGTCAGCAGGCTGAATTCCACGCCCTCGATGTCGATCAGAAAGAAAATGTCACCGGGGTCGGGGGCAACACTTGCGATATTCTCGGCGGTGTTATCCAACGCGTCGCCAAATACGGTCACGCGGTCACCGACACCGTTGTGCTCGGCCGTCTCGCGGATGACCTCGCGGCCCTTTGCCGATACTTCAAAACACACGCTTTTCTCGAAGTTACCGGTCGAGACAAGGCCAACGCCCCAAAAGCCATCGGCCGCGCCGATATCCACCAGCACGGGCTTGTCCGAGTTGCTCAGGATGCCAAGATTCTGCTGCTCATACAGGCCAAAGATCTTTGTGGCGGTATCAGAGTGCCCGCCCCAAAAGGCGTTTTCGGTAAAGCGAAAGCCTTTCATCGGCCCGCACAGCACTTCAGAGCCGCTTTGTTCCAGTACAAATTGCGAAAACTCGCTTCGGAAGCGTCGGACAGCGCTTTTGAAGGCGCGATGGTGTCTTTTGGGAAAGTGCATTTGTACCTTTTCGCGTTTCTGTCCGTCGGGCGGGTGTATCGCACCCAGTCTTTAAGTTGCGTTGACTGCTGTGGGAAGGAAAAAGGCGCACCATCAGCAGGTTCCGATCGCTTCATGCGCCCGGCAACCTGAACGGTGTGTGAAGTTTACTTTAGGTAAGTTGTAACCGCTATGCGCTCTCCCAATCTGTTGGGCACACAGAAGGAGAGAGCCCATGACCAGATACATGACTGCCGGAGCAGCTGCTTTGGCCACGACACTCACCCTTGGAACAGCCGCGATGGCTGAAACTACGCCCGACTTGCGCGGCACGTGGTTGGGGACTTACACGACCGTCCAGCCCAGCCATTACTACAAAGGCGACGAGCCTCGGTTCAACCAGGCGGAATGGATGCTGGATGTGCAGATTCAGGAGGATAATGTTTTCTGGGGTCCCAGCAAATGGCGGCGCGATGGCGACACCGAATGGAATGAATACGAGGCGACCGGAACCATCAGTCTGGACGGCTCTGGCGCCATCGGCATCGTTGAAACCTCACCGCTGGTGATTGGCGCCAATGCGCTGATCGATGCGCGGTATGAAGACGGCAAGATCTATGCGGATTTCCGTAGCCTGCGAAACGGAACGACTTACAGCACCGTTCTGGAACGTCAGGTGAACTGAAGCGGTTCCGGCCCGGTCGGACCGTAGGGGGTATAGACCGCCGCCCGCCGCCTATGCGGCAGAGTGGCCGGTCGTCGTCCGGGTCGGACTGCTTCTCAGAATTAAAGCCATTGCCTTTGCCAAGGGGAGGAGACCGGTTGGCGATGTCACTGTGTGCTACAGGAATCAAAGCGTTTCGGTTGGAATGCGGTGTTCCATGATCGGGGCCAGTTGGGACTCGCAAGTGGTGAGTCTTCGCCATCCGGTTCTTGATGAATTACCGACAAGAGTTTTTCACGCCCTATTTCAGCTGGGGGCCAGGCACTGCCGTGGGTAACGAAGTGACCTAATAAGAGCTGTTCAGGTCGCCGATTCGATGGAATTGGCGCCTGAGAGTTGAACAAACCCAGTGGTTTTCACCGAAATGGCCGAACTCCTGCCTTTGCACCTGCAGCATTTCATAAAAAAGTGGCATTTAGTCGACGGCTGCCTGAACATCCGATCAACTCAGCGCGGTGTCGAGCTTTCTCGGATTATCCACAGAAATGTCCCGCCGGATATCAACATTTTATCCCCGTCTATTTTTCATGCTGCAGTGCTATTTTCTTGCCGGGCGAGGACCGGAATGTAACAGTCTGATCACTGCCTAGGGTCCTCGGAACCGACGGTGGTAAGCAAAGGTCCAGAGGTTTGAGGGTTTGAGAGGGTCTTGGGATTTTCTTAGAGCTTCAAAGACTTACCGTTAAGGTCAGTTGTGGGCAGGCATCGCGCTTGTTTCAGTTGACTGTCCTCTTTGATGGCCGATGCATGCTGCGCGACCCTTTGGGGTCAAAGCAGTTGTCACGGCCCCTCAGTGGGCTGAGGCAAAAGGATCGGGGCACCCCTTGGGGCGCATCGACCCGGTAAGGCGTCAGGCGTATCCGAAAGGGTACTCGCAAAGACAACGTCTGCGCACCTGACGCCTTTTCCTTTGCCGGTTTACGGTTTTATACAGGCTACCACTCACCCCCAGCTGAACGGGAACGGGGCTCTTTCGCGCGTGCAAAAGAGCCCCGATGTGGTTCTGGAAAATAAAGCCAAGAGGCCGCGCCCCGGCAATGTGGGTATTGGGATCGGGCGCAGCAATCCGTCTACTTGGTTTGAAGACGAACGCACCGCGCAAGTTCGGAAAACCTTACAGGTTTTCCTGCACGTCTGTCGCAGCGTCCTGGATGGCGTCCCCGGCCTTTTCAATGTCTTTCCCAGCGCCTTTTGCAGTTTCGCAGGCTGTCAGGGCAAACAGGCTCAGGCCAATCAGAATAACACGGATCATTGTCGTCTCCTTGGTGCTCGATGGAGGTTCGGTAGCAGCTTTCCGCTAATGAAACCAGCCGTTAAGAGGCACCATCGCCGCAAAACAACTCATATATCACTTCTAACATCCGTTTTGGACGATCGTCCGCCAAACGGTAGTAGATTGCTTTACCTTCCCGTCTTGGGATGACCAAACCTTCCAATCGAAGGCGCGACAATTGCTGAGACACCGCGGCTTGCCTTGCGGACAAAAGCTCTTCCAATTCTGTCACAGATTTCTCACCCGATACCAGGTGGCACAAGATCATCAAGCGCCCTTCATGGCTGATCGCCTTTAGAAAATTCGACGCACGTGTCGCGTTGCCGACCATGCGGTCAAAGTCTTCTTGGGACATGTCTTGTGACAGTTGGGGAAGTGCCATTGTTCTTTTTCCTTGCTAACCCATCAAGTGGGTCACGTTATTACATTACAACGAACCTTTGCCGCGTTGCATCCACATACATGTTTCGGTCATTTTGCTCTATATGTATAAATCAAAATACCGTGATGCGTGAAAGGGAAACAGAAGCCACCTTTCCCCCCTACCGCAACCAAAGGGCGTCGGTTGCGTTCCATCAGCCGTTTTTGAATGTGAACATCGGGTGCTGCCTTGCGCGTATTTGATCACAGCACACATTCCTGCGTCGTTCTCACCTGCCCCCCTTGCAGCCCCCCCGAGCCGATACTAAGACTCGGGTAATACTTGTTGGGGTAGTGTCCCGATCCATAGCAAAGCAGGCAGGTTCAGAATGTTCGATCCCGTAGATACTTACATGAATACGCTCGTTCCCATGGTCGTCGAGCAGACCAGCCGGGGCGAACGCGCTTACGATATTTTCTCGCGTCTTTTGAAAGAGCGGATCATCTTCATCAACGGCCCAATTCACGATGGTATGAGCCATTTGGTCGTTGCGCAGCTGTTGCACCTTGAGGCCGAGAATCCGAATAAGGAAATTTCGATCTACATCAATTCCCCTGGTGGTGTGGTGACAAGCGGTTTATCGATTTACGATACAATGCAGTACATTAAGCCGAAATGTTCCACATTGGTGATCGGTCAGGCGGCATCGATGGGGTCGGTTCTATTGGCTGGTGGTGAGAAAGGGATGCGCTTTTCGCTGCCCAACAGCCGGATCATGGTTCACCAGCCCAGTGGTGGCTATCAGGGTCAGGCAAGCGATATCATGATCCATGCGGCCGAAACACAAAAGCTGAAGGATCGCCTGTATGACATTTACGTGCGTCATACCGGGCAGACTAAAAAGGCGGTTGAAAAGGCGCTGGACCGTGACAACTTCATGAGCCCGGAAGAAGCGAAAGACTGGGGCCACATCGATGAAATCGTCGAAAACCGTGCAAAAATGGACACGGAAGAGGCCTAAGGCCAGTGCTCCGCGCCATCGGCGCGGGGGTCATTTTGAGATTGTAGCCGCCAGAGTGCTGGCCTAAGCTGCACAAACAGGCGTAAGCGCATCCCTGCCGGGGTGCAGGGACGAGGCCCGAAAGGTATATCATGGCGACGAATTCAGGCGGCGACGGGAAGAACACGCTCTACTGCAGTTTCTGCGGGAAAAGCCAGCATGAGGTGCGAAAACTGATCGCGGGCCCGACCGTGTTCATCTGCGATGAATGCGTCGAACTATGCATGGACATCATCCGTGAAGAGACCAAGGCCAGCGGGCTGAAGTCGTCTGATGGTGTGCCCACGCCCAAAGACATCTGCGAGGTTCTGGACGACTACGTGATCGGGCAGGCAACCGCTAAGCGCGTTCTGTCCGTTGCGGTTCACAACCATTACAAACGTCTGAACCATGCTCAGAAAGCCGGCAGCGACATTGAACTGGCGAAATCCAATATCCTGCTGATTGGCCCAACAGGGTGCGGTAAGACCCTTCTGGCGCAGACACTGGCCCGTATTCTGGACGTGCCATTCACCATGGCTGATGCAACGACGCTGACTGAAGCGGGCTATGTGGGCGAAGATGTCGAAAACATCATCCTCAAGCTGCTTCAGGCCAGCGAATACAACGTCGAACGCGCGCAACGCGGCATCGTCTATATCGACGAGGTCGACAAGATCACGCGCAAGTCTGAAAACCCGTCGATCACACGGGACGTTTCGGGCGAGGGCGTGCAGCAAGCCTTGCTGAAACTGATGGAAGGCACCGTGGCCAGCGTTCCTCCGCAAGGCGGACGCAAACATCCGCAGCAGGAATTTCTGCAGGTGGATACCACCAACATTCTGTTCATCTGCGGTGGTGCCTTTGCTGGTCTGGACAAGATCATCGCGCAGCGCGGCAAAGGCTCGGCCATGGGTTTTGGTGCCGATGTGCGTGACAATGACGACCGCGGCGTAGGCGAGATTTTCAAGGATCTTGAGCCAGAAGATTTGCTGAAATTCGGCTTGATCCCCGAGTTTGTGGGACGTTTGCCGGTTCTGGCAACTTTGGAAGATCTGGACGAAGACGCATTGGTCACGATCCTGACCAAGCCCAAGAACGCTTTGGTCAAGCAGTATCAGCGCTTGTTCGAATTGGAAGATGTCGAACTCGACTTCACGGATGATGCGCTGAAATCTATAGCCAAGAAGGCGATTGAGCGCAAAACCGGTGCACGAGGCTTGCGGTCGATCCTGGAAGACATTCTGCTGGATACCATGTTCGAACTGCCGGGCATGAAGAACGTCAGTGAAGTTGTCGTGAACGAAGAGGCGGTATCGTCCGAGTCACAACCACTGTTCATCTATGCAGACGCAGCGCCGGAATCTGCATCCGCAGGTTAATAGCAATTCACGGGTGTTGGATTTGACAAGACAGTAGGGGGCTCTGCCCCCGCTGTCGTTTTACCAGTGTCCCCGAGACAGTTGCGGCCTGAGAACTGGCGATTGCCTTTTTTCGTTTGTTGCAGTGGTCTTGGGCTTGCGATCAACGAAGAGGAAGCGGCATGGCGATTCAGCGGATCTCATCCGGCGGTGAATTCGAAGCAAAAGTTGGATACTGCCGTGCGGTTGTCGCGGGCGGCTGGGTTCACGTGGCCGGAACAGTGGGGCAGGGTGAAGATATTGTGGCGCAGTGTCGCTCCGCGCTGAGCATCATTGAAACTGCTCTGCAAAAGGCAGGCGCAGGATTCGAGGATGTGGTTCGGGTGACATACATGTTGCCGGATCGCACAGAGTTTGAGCCTTGCTGGCCCATTCTGGCGGACACCTTCGGCGCAAATCCTCCGGCTGCGACCATGATTGAATGTGGATTGATCTATCCGAAATACAGGATCGAGATCGAAGTGACCGCGTTTCTGCCGGAGTGACGCTTGCGGCACCAGGGGCACTGGACCTTGGCGAGCCTTTGGTCCATACCTTTTCTCGACCGAAATGCCGGAGGCACCCGATGGGAATCCTGAACAGTCTTTTGCGAGCCGTAACCTGGTGGAATGGGTCCACTCTGAACACGCAGATTTACACTTCGCGAAAAGGCGTCAAAGTCGGCGAAGACAATGAAGGCAATGTTTTTTATCGCACAGCGGACGACAGCAAACGCTGGGTGATCTTCAACGGTGAGGCTGAAGCCAGCCGAGTTGATCCCGAATGGCACGGTTGGTTGCATCGCACCTGGGATGAGCCTCCGACGGATAAGCCTTTGCCGCATAAATCCTGGGAAAAGCCGCATCAGGAAAACCTGACCGGTACTGCTATGGCTTATGCGCCAGCAGGTTCGCTGCGTCGGGCCGAGCCGGTAGAACGCAAGGATTATGAGGCCTGGAGCCCAGAATAAGCGAGGCGAACATGTCGAGCCATAATTGGACCGAAGTATTTGTCGGTGGCGTCGTGTTGGCCGGCGCTCTGGCATTTGGCGTTTACGCCAGCCAATCGACGGGCTTGTCGCAAGGCGCGGCCGGGTACGAACTTGGTGCGTCTTTCAGGTCGCTGGAAGGGGTTGGTGTTGGCACGGATGTCCGTCTTGCAGGCGTCAAGATTGGAACGGTAACCGGTGTGACGCTGAACGCGGATACCTATCGTGCAGACACGACCTTCACCATTGCCGATGGCATCCTAGTGCCGGATGACAGCGCTATTGTGATCTCGTCCGAGGGGCTGCTGGGTGGCAATTTCGTCGAAGTTATGCCCGGCGGGTCGCCATTCTATTTCGAACCCGGAGACGAGATCGAAGATACACAAGGCGCGGTCAGCCTGATCTCTCTGCTGGTCAAGTTTGTGGCCGGAGATGGCAGCGAATGATCCGTGCTGCTTTGATTGCCCTTCTTTTGGTCGGAACCAGTGTTGTTGCTCAGCAAAAGGTCCAGTCCGGTCCGGGGGCCATGCTGCGCGGGCTGGACAAAGTCAGCGGTCAGACCGTTGATGTTGAAATGCAAAGCGGTGAGACCGAAGCTGTTTTCGGCTTGGATGTTGCGTTGGGGGATTGCCGCTATCCAGTTGATAACCCGACGGGTGACGCGTTTGCCTATCTTACGATTTGGGAAACGGGGAAAGCTGATCAGTTGTTTGACGGCTGGATGATTGCGACATCCCCAGCCCTGAACGCGCTGGACCATGCGCGTTATGATGTCTGGGTGATCCGCTGTATCACACCCGCTGCGGACTGATCGATTGACGCCTTGAAATCGGCGCCGAGATTCAGAGCCTCTTCAAGTTCTCTTTTGTAAGCGCTGCGCGGGATTTCGATAGCGCCAAGGGACGCCAGATGCGCAGTCAGAAACTGCGTATCGAACAGGTGGAATCCGGTTTGTCGCAGGCGGTCCACAAGATAGGCAAGGGCGATTTTCGACGCATCGGTGCGGCGTGAGAACATGCTTTCCCCGAAGAATGCAGCCCCCAAGGTTACACCATAGACACCGCCCACAAGTGCGGCTCCGTCCCAGACTTCGAGAGAATGGGCATAGCCTGTTTGATGCAATTGGCGGTACAGATCGTGCAGCTCTGCGTTGATCCAGGTGTCGGCCCGGTCGGCACAGCCATCCACGACGCCGGAAAAGTCCTGATCTATCGTGATTTCGAACCCGCAATTGCGGATGCGGCGTGAAAGACTACGGGAGACATGGAACCCGTCCAACGGAAAGACGCCGCGAAATTTTGGATCGACCCAGAACAGCTCGGGGTCATCGCGGTGTTCGGCCATCGGGAAAATGCCGATGGAGTACCCGTGCAGCAAAAGTTCAGCGGATAGGCTCATTTTGGGTAAGAGGGAACCGGAAGGCGTGCGCCCTCCGGTTCTTGGAGGTTACTATTTCATATTCTCCGCAAGCCAGCGCTCCAGCCAGTGGATGTTGTAGTCGCCGCTGTGCAGGTCGGGTTCCTGCAGCAGGGCATGGAACAGAGGCACTGTGGTATCGATTCCGTCCACGATCAACTCTCCCAATGCGCGTTCCAGCCGCGCCAGCGCTTCGGCCCGGTCGCGGCCTTGAACGATCAGCTTAGCGATCAGCGAGTCATAGTAGGGCGGGATTGAATATCCGTCATAAAGCGCTGAATCCATCCGCACGCCCAGACCACCCGGCGCGTGATATGCGGTAATTTTACCCGGACAAGGCGAGAAATTCGGCAGCTTTTCCGCGTTGATCCGCACCTCAATGGCGTGGCCTTTGATTTCCAGATCATCTTGCCCAAATGACATCGGCTCGCCTGCAGCCACGCGGATTTGCTCGCGCACCAGATCGACGCCAAAGATGCCTTCTGTTACCGGATGCTCCACCTGAAGGCGGGTGTTCATTTCGATGAAATAGAACTCGCCATTCTCATAGAGGAACTCGATGGTGCCAGCGCCGATATAGTTGATCTTGGCCACGGCGTCGGCACAGATCTTGCCGATCCTGGCCCGTTCTTTGGGGGTGATGCAGGGGCCGGGGGCCTCTTCAAACACTTTCTGGTGCCGGCGCTGCAACGAGCAGTCGCGTTCACCCAAATGCACCGCTTTACCCTTGCCGTCGCCGAAGACCTGAATTTCGATATGGCGCGGCGTGGTCAGGTATTTCTCGATATAGACCTCGTCATTGCCAAAGGCGGCCTTGCCTTCTGCACGCGCGGTCATAAAGGCGCTTTCCATTTCATCCGCATTCATCGCGACCTTCATGCCGCGACCGCCGCCACCGGCGGTGGCTTTGATGATGACCGGATAGCCGAATTCCTCACCGATGCGCTTGGCGTCTTCCAATGTGGGTACGCCACCGTCAGATCCGGGCACGCAAGGCACGCCCAGTGCTTTCATCGTGTCTTTAGCGGTGATCTTGTCGCCCATCACGCGGATATGCTCGGCGGTGGGGCCGATAAACGTGATGTCGTGATCTTCGACAATCTGCACGAATTCGGCATTCTCGGACAAGAAGCCATAGCCGGGGTGTATGGCCTGTGCACCAGTGATCTCGCATGCCGAAATGATGGCAGGCACGGACAGATAACTTTGCGGGCTGGGCGGAGGACCAATGCAGACCGATTCGTCCGCCATGCGTACATGCATCGCGTCGCTGTCGGCGGTGGAATGGACGGCGACCGTCTTTATCCCCATCTCGCGGGCAGCGCGGATGACGCGCAGGGCGATCTCGCCTCGGTTGGCAATCAGGATCTTGTCGAACATGGGCCCGCCTTACTCGATGATGACCAAAGGAGTGCCGAATTCCACAGCGTCGCCATCACCGACCAGAATGCGTTTGATCGTGCCCGATTTTGGGGCGTGGATGTGGTTCATGGTTTTCATCGCTTCGACGATCAGCAGCGTGTCGCCTTCCGAGACCGCAGCGCCAACGGAGATAAATGCAGGCGCACCGGGTTCAGGCTGCATATAGACCGTTCCAACCATGGGTGAGGTCACAGCACCGGGATGGCTGGCAGGGTCTTCCTGCGCCGCTGGAGCTTCGGCAGCGGCAGGGGCGGCCGCAGGGGCGACAACTGGAGCAGGGGCTGCGGCGGGCACCGCGACCTGAACCGGAGCGGCAGCGGCCTGTGTCATACGGCTGACGCGTACGTTCAGGCTGTCTTCTTCGCCGTATTCGCGTTTGACCTGCAACTCGGTCAGGTCGTTTTCGCGCAGCAATTCAGCCAGAGCCTTGATGAATGCCACATCCGCTTCGTGTTTGGTATCTGTCATGAGTGTCCTCGACGGTTCCCCTTTGGCCCGTCTGTTTTTGCGGGCTCTGATCAAATTACGCAGCGTTATAGGCCAAGCAGCGGTGCATGAAAAGCGCCGACTCGCACCATCACGAACTGGTTTGCCGCTTAATTTAAAGGGCCGATTGACTTACAGGGGCATCCCCGACAGCTTCGCGACCAGTTCAGACAGCTTTCGTGCGCCAAATTTTTCAAGCAACCGGGCGCGATAGGCTTCGATCGTGCGATAGCTCAGCCCCAATTCTGCGCCGATTTCCTTGGCCGACAAACCGCGGCAGGACAAGATGGCCACTTCGCGTTCACGCACTGTCAATTCAACCAGAGGTCGTTCTTCTGAGATATCCGAAAAACTCCAGATGCCGTGCCGAAACGGATCATCGGGGGTCAGTGATCGACCGCGCGCGCGACACCAGAACAGATCGCCATCGCGCCGTCTCATGACGCGTTCGTCAGTGTAATAGCCGGTGTCGCGCATGACCTGCAGGCTGCGCTCTCCGATCCGTTCCCAATCGGCGACTGAAGGATAAAGGTGCAGCAGTGGCATGTTGCGATAGTCAGCTTCTTCGCCACCGAACGTGCGCGCGAATTGCAGATTGCAGCGCCGGATAATCCGGTTTTCAAGCTCTACAAGGCCGATGGGCGCATATTCGAAGGCTGGGTCGCTCATACGGGTATCGTGCCGGGAAACTGCGCAGAAGAGAAGGGGGGAAGGGCTTTATCGTGTGATAACGACAAGTCATCCCTGTGTGGTGACCACGCTGGCTTTGTTAAAATTGTAAATCAGGATTGAAAACTTTGAACTAAACCTCAGAAATATATAACATGTTTCGATAATAATTTTCGCAATCTCGGCTTAACCTTAGCCAGGAGGATGCAAGCATGCGAGATACTTTGACGGGAAGCCGTATCCGAGAGAGGCGGCAGATTGCCGGGCTCAGGCAAGCTGAATTGGCGCGGTTGGCTGGGATTTCGGCCTCTTACCTGAACTTGATCGAACATAATCGGCGTCGGATCGGGGGCAAGCTGCTGGTGGACATCGCAGCGGCCTTGTCGGTAGAGCCTTCGGTGCTGACAAAGGGGATCGAAGCCACATTGGTGTCGGCCCTGCGCGAAGCAGCGGATGATGCGGTTGGTCAGACCGCCGAATTGGACGCTCTGGAAGAGTTCGCCGGACGCTTTCCAGGCTGGGCCGGGGTGCTGGCACAGATGCATCGCCGTGTCGTCTCGTTGGAACGCAATGTCGAGATGCTGTCTGACCGGCTGACCCATGATCCTCAGCTGGCGGCCTCGATGCACGAGGTCTTGTCAACAGCAGCAGCGATTCGATCTACGGCCGCGATTCTTGCAGACACCGAGGATATCGAGGCTGAATGGCGTGAACGGTTTCATAAGAACCTGCACCAGGATGCCGAAAGATTGGCAGGCAGTTCCAAGGCGCTGGTGACGTTTCTGGACGAAAGCGATACGGCAGTCGACCCGCGCGGTGTACCTTTGGAAGAGGTCGAAGCGTTCTTTCAGGCGCGTGATTACACTTTCCCGGAATTGGAGGGTCGAGGTGAGGCTGATATCGTTGACCTGAGTGACCTTAACACTGCGGCGGCCCGAGCCGTCGCACGTGATATGTTGGAAACACTGAGCGCTGACGCACAAGCCATGCCAATGGATGCGGTTGCTTCGTTTGTTCAGGACGCTGGCCCGGATCCGATTAACCTTGCGCGCCACTTTTCTGTGGACATGGCAACGGTCCTTAGACGCTTGGCATGTTTGCCCGAAAGTGTTGTGTCTGGCCCGATCGGCTTGGTGCTGTGCGATGCGTCCGGCAGCATCTTGTTCCTCAAGCCGGTTCCGGGATTTGCCATGCCAAGACATGGCGAGGCTTGCCCCCTTTGGCCAGTTTTTACTGCTTTGAACCGCCCCCTGGTACCGGTGCGCAAGCGCGTTGTGCAGACTGGACGGGCCTCGGCCACGTTTGAGTGTTTCGCGTATGCCTGGCCGCATTCTGTGGCCGGGTACGATCAAGATCCAGCCTATCGATCTGTCATGTTGGTGCGCCCCGAGCCGGAAACAGCTTTCGAACCAGCAGTTACCGAGGTTGGACCTAATTGTCGGGTCTGCCCCCGCAATGATTGCACAGCACGCCGCGAGCCGTCGATTTTGAGCGAAGGTTTTTGACACTTTCCTGACAGAACGCTTAATCTGGCTACGACCGGCCAAGGGATGGGCGACCGGTCTTGGGAGGAACTGAAAATATGAGCCGTAAGGTTCTGTTGATCGAGGACGAGCCGAATATCGCCGAGGCAATCCGGTTCCTGCTGACCCGCGAGGGTTGGCAGGTCGAGATTCACGGCGACGGTGCCGACGCGCTTCAGGTAATTCAGGGCGCACAGCCTGATCTGGTCATTCTGGATGTCATGCTGCCGGGCAAAAGCGGCATGGATGTTCTGCGTGATCTGAGAGAGATGGAAGAGCTGTCTGGTCTTCCTGTACTTATGCTGACGGCGCGCGGACAGTCGCGCGACCGGGAAATGGCGGAAAATGCAGGTGTCAGCCGATTTATGACGAAACCGTTTTCCAACGCCGAAGTGCTGACGGCTGTGCGTGACCTTCATGCGCAGGCGACGCGACTATAATGTCAGGCGAGAGTAACAAAAATCAGCCGCCGGGCGCACGACCTTCGGTTTTCCTGGAACGTCAAAGCTATCGCCGTCGCAGGTTGACAGACGCTGCCCGACTGCTGCCATTTCTTGGGGCTCTCTTGTTCGCACTACCGCTTCTGTGGCCAGATCGCTCCAACGGGGATGCCGCAGTGCCACTGTCATCGGCAATCTTCTACGTCTTCGTTTGCTGGGGCGCACTGATCGTGATCGGTCTGATCTTTGGCTTTGCTGCCCGCCGCATACCCACGCCCGAGGATCAAGACACAGGGGTTGAATGATGACCACTGTGAACGTTCTGATTCTCGTTTGTTTGGGCTACGTCGTATTTCTGTTTGCTGTAGCCTTCGCAGCAGATCGCATGGCTGCGGCTGGGCGTGGGAAATGGCTGCGCTCTCCACTGATCTATACGCTGTCTTTGTCGATCTATTGCACTGCTTGGACGTTCTACGGTGCTGTGGGCAACGCCGCGCGATCGGGGTTAGAGTTTGTCACCATCTACCTTGGTCCCACGCTGGTTATGGTCAGCTGGTGGTGGGGGCTGCGTAAACTTGTGCGTGTGGGGCGCAGTCAAAGGGTGACTTCGATCGCGGACCTGCTGTCGTCGCGCTATGGCAAGTCAAACACACTGGCGGTCTGCGTCACCATTCTGGCGGTGTTGGGCGGAACGCCATATATCGCGCTGCAATTACAATCGATTACGCTGTCTTTCTCGATCTTTGCCGAGGCCGACCCGTCGGGCCTGTATCGCGAAGGCTCGAGTGTGTTTTGGGTTGCGGCTGGCTTGGCCGTGTTTGCCATTCTCTTTGGCACACGCAATCTGGATGTAAATGAGCGCCATCACGGGGTGGTCACGGCGATTGCGGTCGAAGCCGTTGTTAAGCTGTTTGCACTCATCGCAGTCGGCGTTTTTGTCGTCTGGGGCATCGCCGGTGGTATCGCACCCATGATGGAGCGGATCGATGCGTCGGAAATTGGGCAGTGGAACGTCGACGCCGGGCGTTGGACGACCTTCATTTTCTTGTCTGCTGCAGCCTTTATCTGCTTGCCGCGCATGTTCCAGGTGATGGTGGTCGAGAATGACGACGAAAGCCATCTGAGAACCGCAGCCTGGGCTTTCCCGCTCTATCTTCTATTGATGAGCCTGTTTGTCGTCCCGATTGCCGTCGTGGGCCTGGACCTGCTGCCCGAAGGCGCCAATCCAGATTTGTTCGTTCTGACTGTGCCCCTGTCACAGGGTAACGATTGGCTGGCGATGCTGTCCTTTATCGGTGGATTTTCATCTGCGACATCAATGGTAATCGTGACCGCTATGGCGCTATCGACCATGGTTTCAAACCATGTCGTCATGCCCATCTGGCTGAACACACAGGAAGGCACGGGCTCAGTCTCGGGCGATGTTCGCAATATCGTTCTGATGGCCCGCCGCGTGTCTATCGCCGTTGTTATGGCGCTGGGCTATTTCTATTATCGGGCGTCGGGCGGTGGAGCAGCGCTGGCCTCGATCGGTTTGATCGCCTTTGCCGGAATTTCTCAGATCTTGCCTGCTTTGGTTGGTGGTCTGTTTTGGCGCGGGGCCACACGAACCGGTGCACTTGTCGGGCTGACGGTTGGGTTTCTTCTGTGGATTTACACCTTGCTGCTGCCTGGAATGGGCGGCGCATCAATGCCCGATGGCGTGCTGCAGAACGGGTTGTTCGGAATCGGCTGGCTGCGTCCACAGGCCCTGTTTGGGATTGAGGGGATAGATCCGATCGTCCATTCCGTGATGTGGTCGCTGTTGCTGAACACAATCGCGTTCTGCGTGGCCTCTTTGCTCAGTTTTCCCAGCCCGCTTGAGCGGTTGCAGGGGGCGCAATTTGTCAACGTGTTCGATCATTCGGTCGCTCCGCGCGGCTGGTCGGGCTCGGTCGCGCAAAGCGAAGACCTGATGATCATGACCCAGCGTATTTTGGGCACCGGTCCCGCGCAGGAGTTCTTTCAGGCCGAAGCCGAGAAGCAGGGCGGGCGGTCGCAACTGCCGGAACCTACCCCCGGATTTCTCAGCCGTTTGGAACGCGAATTGAGCGGGTCCGTTGGGACGGCCACGGCCCATGCCATGATCGGCCAGATCGTGGGCGGCTCGTCAGTTTCGGTCGAAGATCTGCTGGCTGTGGCGGATGAATCCGCGCAATTGCTGGAATACTCCAGCCAGCTTGAGGTGAAGTCATCCGAGCTTAGCCGAACGGCGCGGCAACTGCGCGAGGCTAATTCCAAACTTACACAGGTGTCGGCGCAAAAGGACAACTTCCTTAGTCAGGTCAGTCATGAATTGCGGACGCCCATGACCTCGATCCGGGCGTTTTCTGAAATCATGCGTGACACTGAAGGTCTGAGCCGTGAGGAACAAACCCGATACGCCACAATCATCCACGATGAGGCGCTGCGATTGACTCGCCTGCTGGACGATCTGCTGGATCTGAGTGTTCTGGAAAACGGTCAGGTCAACCTCAACATCAGTGATGACAGTTTGCGTTCGGTTCTGGATCGTGCCGTGTCCAGCGCATTGGCCGGAGCAGGCCGCAAGATAACTGTACGGCGCGCACGAGCTGCTGAGCGGATTGTTTTGCACACGGATTTGGACAGGCTGGGGCAGGTGTTCATAAACCTGATCTCAAACGCACAGAAATACTGCGATGCGGTCGAGCCAGTGCTGACAATTTCAGCATATGACGTTGGCGGGCGGGTTATCATTGATTTCATAGACAACGGCAGTGGTATTCCGCCCGGCGCGCGCTCGATGGTGTTCGAGAAATTTGCGCGCGTTGGCGTCGACAAGGCCGGCGGGGCAGGGCTGGGTCTGGCCATCTGCCGCGAGATCATGCAGCGACTTGGGGGTGAGATCACCTATCTGCCGGGACAGGGCGGAGCGGCGTTTCGAGTGAGCTTGCCTTTGGCTCATCGGCAAGCTGCTCAGTGATGCGGTCATAAAGAACTTTGTAACGTTCGGCGATGTAAACCTATTACCAGTTGCTGGAACAATTGGTGATCGGCGTCATGTCAGAAACCGTCAATGCCGCCTTGGCGCGGAAACTGACCGTTGGTCAGAAAGATCTGGGTGACCGTCCGCGCTCGGTTCTGCGGGCGCTGCGTCTGGGGTTTGCGCGGGCCGCAAACGACCGCGTGAATCTATCGCTTGCAATAATTGGGGCTAAGCAATCCAGCCGCTCTGCCGAGGATCTGGTCGAAGCGATTGGTCCGGATTGGCTGTTGCTGGTATTTGACGGGCCTGGGGGGCGTTTGGCGGCTTGCCTTGACCCGCATCTGGTGTCTGCCATCGTTCAACCCCAAACGATTGGAGAGGTCTTGCAGGACGATCCGGCTCCTCGTGCATTTACAGACACGGACGCCGCCATGTCTGCGCTTCTGATCGAAGCTGCTCTGACCCGATCCGCCGGTCTGATTGACCCGACAGCAGAACAGGTTTGCCTTGTTGGTCATGAGTATGCATCGCGCGCTGCGAACCTTCGGGAACTGTCGCTGGCTCTGACAGATGAAGCATATCGGGTCTTTGATCTGACCGTCGATTTGGCCAATGGGATAAAGCAAGGGCATATCTCGGTCTTTGTGCCAGAATCCCCAATCGTGTCTGACATAGCTGATGAGGCATCGGATCATTCAGGTCCGCGACTTGAGCATTCCTCGGGTGTGGTGAAGGCCGATTTGAACGCGGCTTTGTGTCGGATGACCGTGCCGTTGTCTATGCTGACCGCTATGCAAATTGGCGACATCCTGCCCCTGCGTGGGGCGCGTTTGGACCGAACCGAGATCCTGACGATCGAACGCACGCGGGCAGGTGTTGGTCGCTTGGGCCAGTGCGGAGGGTTGCGCGCTGTACGCTTGAACGAACATGCTGCGCTACCAGCGCTAAGCGGAACTGAAGCCCAGGAGTTTATTGAAAGCCGCGGAGGGATTCACCCGCAGGACAGTTTGGACGAACCAATGGCCAACGTGGTAGAAATCACACCCCCGGTGCCCATGACGGACTTTGAGGGGAGCCTTTCAGAAGATCTGATCCTGGACGACTCTGATCGGATGGTGGCCGAAATCTCTCAACTGGCCGGGCTGAATACACCCGAACCAGAGAACGGCAGCTCGTAACGCAGAGTGTTTAACCCATTTTGGTGCGAAGACTGTCCAAAGCAGGGCGCAAATTTTCCAACTGATATCCTGCATTTGTCGTTGCGTTCAGGATTTCATCTGTACTCATTTGGTCGCATTGCCCCAAAGCCCAAACAACGGAACATCGCGTGCCCGACGCACAGTAGGCCAAGACCGGTCCGCCGCATCTCTCTGCCATCTCACGTTGCAGTTTCACGTTCTCGGGTGTCATCGTCTGATGCGTCAGCTCCAGCACCTCATATTCCATGCCCGCAGCACGCACGGCATCGCCGATTGCATCGGATTGCATCACGGGCGGGACCTCGACATTGGGGCGGTTGCAGATCACCTTCACAAAGCCGGCAGCGGCTATTGCAGGCACATCCTCAACTGTGATCTGCGGCGATACGGCATAGCGGGGGGTGATGGGTCGAATCTCCATGCCAATTCCTTAGGCCGCGTTTGCCGCTCTGTCCAGTTGCGCGCCAAATGTTGGGGCAACGAACATGCCTGCCGCCATCGAAATCAGAAAGACCACACCGCCAAGCCCTCCGTAACTCAACGACGCCATCGCTGGTCCGGGGCAAAGACCAACCAGCCCCCAACCCATTCCAAACAGTACTGATCCTACGACCAACTTTCGGTCTACTTCGGGTTTTGCAGCTGGCGGAAATGCGTTCCCGGTCAAAGACTTGCGTCCTGCTGTCAAACGCCATGCGATCAGCATAGGCAAAATCGCTCCACCCATCACGAAGGCCAAAGTCGGGTCCCAGTTGCCGAAAACATCCAGCCACCCTTGAACCTTTGTCGTATCGGTCATGCCCGAAATCAACAATCCGGCACCGAAAAGTGATCCGGCAAGTAAAGCAATGAAATGGCGCATCAGATCAGGCCCCACAAGTGACGCAAGAAAACCAGGGTCACGCCCCCGGCTAGAATATAAAAGACGGTGGCCACGATCCCGCGCAGTGAAAACCGGGAAATGCCGCAAACCCCGTGACCAGACGTGCAGCCATTGGCGATACGTGTGCCAACGCCAACCAGCAACCCGGCGATGACGACAAGGATCAAGTTGCTGGTAAGATGTGTCTGAACTTCGGGCGCAATCAGCGGGCGCAATAGAAACGGCGTACCGATCAGGCCAGCAACAAAGGCCAACTTCTCGGCCATCGTATCGCGGGCGCTGCCATCAACAAGGCCGCCCAGGATGCCGCTTGCGCCCATGATCCGACCGTTGCCAAGCAGATAAACAGCCCCGCCCAGACCAATCAGTAAACCGCCGAACAGGCCCATGACCCACTCTATATTCATGAGGTTTATCCCTTTGTTTACCCGTGTCAGAGTTTGTTGATCGGCAGTTTCAGAAAGACATCACCTTCCTCATCTGCAGGCGGCATCTGTCCTGCGCGCATATTGACCTGCAAGGACGGCAAAATCAGGCGCGGCATAGCCAGTGTCGCATCGCGTGCGTCGCGCATTTCCACAAACTCTTCGATGCTGCGGCCTTGTCCGATATGGACGTTCAGGGCCTTTTGCTCGCCCACCGTCGTTTCCCACGCGTATTCGTCGCGGCCTGGGGCCTTGTAGTCGTGGCCCACGTAGATTCGCGTCTCATCTGGCAGGGTCAGAATTTTCTGGATCGACGCGTAGAGGGTCGCCGAGGAGCCGCCGGGGAAATCGCATCGTGCCGTTCCGAAATCGGGCATGAACAGCGTGTCTCCAACAAAAGCTGCGTCGCCGATCACATAGGTCAGGCAGGCAGGTGTGTGACCTGGGGTGTGCAGCACGTCTCCGCGCATCTGGCCGATGTGGAAACTGTCGCCTTCCGAAAACAACGCGTCGAACTGGCTGCCATCGCGCTGGAACTCGGTTCCTTCGTTGAAAACCTTGCCGAACGTGTCCTGAACGGTGACGATCTGAGCACCAATCCCGATTTTGCCGCCCAGTTCCTGTTGCAGATAGGGGGCCGCAGACAGATGATCGGCGTGAACGTGGCTTTCCAGAATCCATTCAACCCTAAGGTCGTGACTGCGCACATAGTCGATGATCTGATCAGCCGAAGCGGTCGTTGTTCGACCCGAGGCGTGATCAAAATCCAAAACGCTGTCGATAATGGCGCAGGCGCGCCCTTGTGGTTCGTAGACGACGTAAGACACCGTAAAGGTTTGATCGTCGAAAAACGCTTTCACTGCGGGCGTCATATTGTCCTCCATTTCGGTTGCTTAATTCATATATGTATTTCGGAATGTGACACAACTGCCAATCTGAATTTGATGCCCGTCAAGGCAGGTTCGATTAAAATGGCTTAAACTTTAACCCATCTGCGCCGAATTGCCGAAATTACGATTACGTCAGGCAAAAACCCGCACATATTCAGGTTAACATCTGCGGGTCTTATTCCCGTTACCTATATGAGGGATACTGGCAACACTTGGGAGGATGGTTATGACAGCAACTAATCTGTATTCCGAAGCAGAACAGCTTGAACAAAAGCTTCAAGGCGCGTGTCTGGACACGCGATTGGCGCTGCAACCGAGTGTGAGCAAGGTTGTTGATCGAATGCGACAGCAGGGTATGCACGTGCCGTCGCGATTGCGGCGACTGGATGCGGCTTTGTGCGAAGACGCGATGGAAGCGCAGTTCGATAACCTGCCGATCTGACCTAGGCGGTCATCCGAAGGATATCCCGAGGATGACCATCATCAATCCAATAACCGACAAGAACAAAGAGGCCAGGTTCCAGGGCAGTACGCCCTGAACAACCGCACGCAATTCGTCATCCGACAAACCGGCCTTGCGCGCTTTCATCACGCGAAGAATACACCAGACAAGACCGCAAAGCCCGGCAAGGGACAGGGCTGCTCCGCCCCACGTGATGAATTCAAACATGGTTCCCCACATCTCATCGTGAACTGACCCCGCGCTTAACGGATCGGATCAGGTGGCACAAGTGCGTCTGAGGATTGGGTGCTTGCGACCCGGGCTACAGCACTGTATCCGGCATCTTGCATCAGATTTTCAGCCTTTGGGAGAGACGCATATGGAAGACATCACCGAAGATCAGGCCGCCGCCAATTACCGCGTGACCGCAGGCGAGCTGCGCCAGTTCATCGAACGGTTCGAACGTCTGGATGCCGAGAAAAAGGACCTGGCCGAACAGCAGAAAGAAGTCATGGCCGAAGCCAAAGCCCGGGGCTACGACACCAAGGTCATGCGCAAAGTGATCGCGCTGCGCAAGCGTGACAAGGACGACATTGCCGAAGAAGAGGCCGTGTTGGAGATGTACAAAGAAGCACTTGGTATGTGAGACCTTCCGGCAAGGAGGGGCGGTGCCTCTCCCTTGTCAGGCCAAAGGGCGAGTATGGCTTGGGATTGGACCGCCGACCATATTTCCGACCTCATCTGCATCAAAGCGCATTGTTCTCGTCCTGTAGTGATTGTAAGGAAACTGCATAGCCCAAATGGGCCGCGCCGTGCGGGCGTGATGGAATGGTAGACATATCAGACTTAAAATCTGAAGGGCGTATGCCCGTGTGGGTTCGAGTCCCACCGCCCGCACCAAAATCTTATTTAAATTTAACATCTTATGGGGTCACGAACCCCCATTGAAACCCCCAGAAGTCTAGAGTGCCTATAAAAACAGGTACTTGAGGGGTATTTTACCCCCTTGAGACGTCATTAAACCGTTGGTTACACTGAAAAAGTAAAGGTCCGGGGGTCGCATCCCCCGAACCTTAGAAACCTGTCGTCTTAGAAAGGACACACCGACGAGGTATAAACAAAGTTTACCCAGTTTCGGTTTGTCCCTCAACAGAAAAGGGGAACGAAACGTGAACATAAGTAACCACCGGAAATTTCGTCTAAGACCACCAACCGACTTTGAGCGGTCTCTAAACCCGTCCGTGGTGAAAGTCGTGGAATACCCTGATGGGTCTGTAGAACACATCGGGGATGGCGCATTCGTGTCCCAAGAATGGCAACCGAGAACCAGACAGACGGAACCGAGGCCGGAACCAAAGCAAACACAAGATGACAATTGGGTGGACGTGCCACCTTGGGGAGCATGACCGATGAACCCGAAACGTTTCCTGTCCCTGACAGAAGATCAAAAGTTTGACACCCTAAAAACCATTCCGGCAAAACTTAGGAATTCAACTTGTTGGGCGGTTGCAAAGATTTATCCCGACCCAAAACATCCAGATCACAAACGCCCGTTTCATCCAATAACCAACAAACCAATTGACGTAACAGACCCAAGCACATGGGCAACTTTTGAACAATGTGTTGGGCAAGTCGTGGACGGTTGGAAATACAATGTGCTTGGTCCAATCTTACACGAGGATCTGAATTCAACTGTCTTGGACCTAGACAACAAGGCTAACGATCCAAAGATTGCCGAGGCTCATAATGAACTGGTCTCCAAATATTGGGACAAGACCTACGTGGAGACCAGTCAATCCGGTACAGGTCATCACATTTTCTTTGACGGTAGTTTGGTCCAAGGAGGTCGGCGCAAAGATGATGTTGGTACCGAAATTTATGACCGGGACCGTTTCATAATCATGACCGGGGTTAGTAATGGTTTGGACCTTGCCCCGGATACCGATGAGACAATCGCACAGATCGTTGCCGCCATGCCGGAACAAACGGCGCTGGTAGACCTGCCATCCGTTGAGGATATTCGGTCGGTAGAGGCGATCATAGAAAAGATGTTGGCAGCAGGTGGAAACACAGAAGGTCAACAGGCGTGGCAACACGGGTACCCTGCAAACTGTAACCGTAGTGACGTAGACGCCCAGATTGCCGAGTTGATCCTGTACCACACAAGTGACGTCCAAAAATCCAGGATCATATTTGAACGCGGTGCGCATTGGACCCCGGATCGTATTGCGAAGAAAGAAACGGGGCGGCGTGGTCAAAGTTACGTGGATCGCACTCTTGCATTTGCGTGGAGTAACGTTCACCAGCGGCAACAGGAACTAGAGGAACGACTAAAAGAAACACGGGCGGCAGTAGAAAAACTCAACCAACAACAAGAGGAAACGCCCGTTGTGGTACCGACCGATCTAACTGTGCCTGCCGAGTATGGTGCTCTTACTGCCCTCTACAATCATTGTTGTTACAACGCTTACCTCCGGTTTCCAGAGGCGGCACTGGCAACGTCCTTGGCACATATCGCGGCGGTGATTGGTGGGGCGTACGTAACGTTTAATCGTAATGACGGGATCAACGTATATGTGTCCGTGGTGGCACCTTCCGGATTTGGGAAGGATACCGCCATTGGTCCCGCCCGGGACGTCATCTATGAAGCGTCAAAACGGATGAACGCAACGGGTCAGGAACTGATCTATGGTCTGGATGACAGGATGTCACCTCAGTTCGGTTCCAAACAACAATTCCAATCTCGTCTGCAAAAGAACCCGTCCATGGTTCTCTGGTTACATGAGTTCGGCAAAGTAATTAAGCACGCCTTGTCACGTGGTGGTAACAGATACCAGAGTGAAATAATGGCGTTTCAAACCATCGCGTACACCGAGTCTAGATTGGGTGGACGTATAGACGCCCACGAAGTCCGGGATCAGGACAAAAGTGTTGGTGCGGTGGAGCGTCCGTGTCTGTCCATAATTGGGGAAGCAACACCGACTGACTTCGAAAAGGTGGACCCCGAGAACTTCGCGGACGGTACCACATCCAGATATATTTACTTTGTTCCAGCAAACCCGGATGCAGATCCAATCTACAACGATCAGGAAGTAGAATACTATGCCGTGGAACACGTAGAACACCTGTTCAAAGTTGCCAAACAAATTGAGCAAACAGGTAAACCACGTAAAGTCGGCATCACACCGGAAGCGCGCATTTGGTTCAATGAGAAGAGAACCAATACGGATCAGTGGCAACGACAATCTCGTGATGACTTGTTACTTGCCGCCTGCATCAAACGGTACATGCAACACGTCGTCAAAATATCAACAATTGCGGCGGTGTGCCGTGACCCTGAAAACCCGATTGTTCACTCCAGGGATTTGGAATGGGCGTCAGAGATCGCGGATGCAAGTATAACCAATGTCAAGCACATGGTGGATACTGGTAGCATCGGCGGCAATGTTAATGACGACGAACGTATTGAGTTCTTGAAAACCAAAATTCGGGAATGGACGCGTAAGAAACAGCACCCGAGAACGGGACACCATTTTGGACGTTACAAAGACGTGCCGCACATCCTACCTTTTGAATATCTACGGCAGAAGGCAAACGTTGGTAAGACAAAACGGTTCCCGGAGAAGCGTTTCCTGTTGAGTGCAATAAAAGATCTAATCTCGGCTGGTATAATCACGGTATACAAACCAAACGAGAAACCTCCAGTTCAAGGTAGTGATGGTGACTTCGTTCTTAAATCAAAAGGTGATGTGTATCTAATAGACGCGGAACTATTGTAGATGTTCGGTAGGTGTTCGGTAAACCCATCTATCGAACTTTAACTTGTTGTTTTTATTGTGTAAATAACACGAATATTTTGTTGGTCGGTAGTTCGGTAACCCCCCCTAATAAACACAAAAACAAACACTCAACAGGGAAATACTTAGAAAGTTACCGAATTACCGAATAACACACACACTCTACATAATATGTGTGTGTAAACAAAGGGTTAAGGTAGGTGATGGGTTCGGTAATTTAACCTACCGAACTTTACTGAATTACCGACCGCCTGTTTGCACCAAAGAACTAAGCAACTGTGCTTGATGAAATAGGTGGAAAGTTGCGCTTGCAGCCATCAACTTTTTTTCGTTGAGCCGATGCTGTTTGGTGTGGGACGGTAACGTAACAAATGGAAACCTAACTCACACAGCTTGATAAATGCCTCGGTAGGGGGGAGGGACAAAAAAACCCCAACACAGCCTGCTGACCGTGCCTCCATAGATTTGTAAGTGAAAACCGAAATATCACAGCCGAAAGCAGTCTCGAGCAGCGACCACTTCAGCTCGCCAACTGTGCTCGTATCAGTTTCCACTTAAACAACTGAGGAAAGGGTAAAACTAGATGAGTAATGTCTTTGGTTTTAGCGATGATAAAGAGGAACGTTCAAACGCCAATACGGTTTTTGAAGCAGGGAGACCGCTTCCTAGCCCTGTTTACGAAGAGTATGCTCGGGTTCAACTTCAAATTCCCTACCGCTACAGAGGCAAACGCAACATCATCAATCTTTGTGTTCAGTACGCACGCATTGTGCACCAATTGGATGTTGTGTCTGCTTTGCTTGCACGATCAGGTTTTACCACGGTCACCAATTCCGGAAGCGCGAAAGTTCATCCCTTGGTTCAAGCCCAGTTGCAGTTGGTTAAGCAGCTGCAATCTCTAGCGACATCACTTCGACTAAATATTTATGAAGATAACGCTAAACTGACTTTGGCCGACAACAAAAACAGAGCCGTCCAAGAAACCCAAACTGTTGACGCCCATGGCCTTTTAGCTCTTGGACCAAAACCAACAAGCTGAATGTCGTTTTTTTAGTGTGCCACGCTCCATGCAACCGTCCGCGAATTTTGCTTTCGACTTAAATTGTTACCCGGTAATTGACCGAATGCGGTCATTCAAGAAAGCTCGGCGAGTGACCGCGTCGAGCCCCGAAGAAGTCGTCCGCGAAACTCCCGAAGGCGCTAAATCTTTTCTCTAGTCTTCCACCAGCTCAGTTTCGTCGTCAGACGCCCACCATTCAGGTCGCCACTGACGGTTGATCGGGTTTGAAAGCCAATCAAAGTTGCTTGAGCGCGAACGCCAGTTTAAGCTGCCTTGCTCCAAATAACGAACGCTTCGCTCAAACCGACGACGGGCTTCTTCTGCGTCGGTTACGGGCCTATAAAACTTACAGTCATACGCCGCATTGATTTCAGTTTCGATGCCTTGCTCAAAGCAGAAGATCGGCTTTTGGTGCTTACCCAAACCGCCTTTGCGGCAAAGCAGGCACGACCGCACGTCAATGCTTTTCTCAAACCGGGCTTCAACACTGTTCTCAAAGTAGACCTGGATGAAATCTATGGGAATATAACCATTGTCCAAACCGATGTATTTGAAGAACTTTGTGGCGGGCCAAGATTTCATTTTCCTCAGTTCTTCAAACCGAGCGGATTTTACTATGGTCTTGCCGCTCTCAAACGCAACAAAGGCGATCCCGGTCGCGTCGCAGGGCTTTTGGCACCGTATCTCCCTAGGTTCGACGTCCCTTAGACCGTAGGAAAGTGTGTACTCGTCATTAAGAGAAATACCCTTTTGCAACCGGCAAATGTCCTTTTTCTCAAAAATCACGACTTCGATGATCCGAACACCGCTATTTATCTTTTCTTCCTCGCAACCGTGAGTGACCTTGATTTCCAAGAAGAGCACCTCTTCATGTCTGCTGCTCGACAGTAATACATCGGGGATAAACTCGGCGTAGGGCGTTTCTAGTTCGACCTTGTCGAATGAACGAGTGATGTCCCACGTTTCGATCTCGCTCTCGGAACGGCAGGTATGACCAAACTCACGTTCATATCGGTCGCAAACCAAAGGGCGCGTGAATTCGATCTTGTACGGCGTCCCTGTCGCCATCGCGTTGCGGATAGTCTCGTATAGCTTCGTTTTCGCCACAAAGTGCAAGTAGGTCTCGTCCGCACAGGCAGGCGTTCGCGGACCATGATGCTTGAAGTGATGCGCGCGTACGCGGCCCATGTGAGGCACCATCACACAGCCGCATTCTATGCATTTGAACGGGCCAAGTGCATATCTGTCCCTCGGGTCAACCTCGCCGATTTCAACTATTTTACCGGATGCGCCGACTGCAAAACAATTGCCCTGATCTACTTCAGATGAACTCGATACCATCCAGCAAACTTATACACCGCACACCTAAAGTTCCAGTCGAGCTGAGATGATACCCTTGGGCTACGTCAGCCGAAGACTTTCATTTTTTAGGCAATTGGATAAAGCGGTTAAATCGAACGGCTGCTTCGTCCGCGTAGCGGTCACTCAAACAGAGCCCAGCAAACGGCTGCTCTGAGCCCTTTGCGGTCATTCGGCTTGACCTGACGCAAGCATTCAAGACAAGCGGCAAAGCAAGGGCCGATCACAGGAAAAATCAGGCCGGGATACCTGCCTTTGCAAGCCCTGCAAGGTAAAGTTCCATTTGATCGTCCCGCTTCAGATAGAACAGCTTATTTTTTGCGAATGACCGCGAGAATTTCGGCTCTTCCACCATTAGGTTATGCACCATCTTCGCCAGATCTTTGTCCCGCCCGAGATTGGCAAGCGCCACGACTGCATGCGCAGTGGCCCAGTATTGGCAATTTGGCACATCGCGAGCCCGCTCTGCCCAGTCCAGAGCTTTCTCGAACTGGTGATCGAAAAGCAGAGTCAGCGCGCCATAGCTCAGAAAGGCCCAAAGCTGTGGATGGTTAGGGCTCATCTCCACGGCTTTCTCGAAATTGGCAATCGCCTCTTCGTATCGTCCCTCATAGGAAAGTGAGTCTCCCAATCCGCAATATGCTGGAGCCAGCGTCGGGTTCAATTTGATTGCAGTTTCATTCTCAGCCAGCGCGCTGCGGTATTCCCGGCGGGCCAGTTGGACTCTGCCCATCAGCATGTAGAGCAGCGCATTCTGGTTATCCATTGAAACGGCGGTGCGTGCGGCAGCCAGCGCTTCGTCCATAAGGGCAGAATCCGGTTCCGTGTCCCAATACACCATCCCGAGAATCGTGGCATAGGCCCACCAGGCGTGTGCCTCGGGAAAACTGGGGTCCAGTTCGCGGCTTTGGAGAAACAACCTCTGAGCTTCACGGTTGCTTACGGCAGTAAACTTGTAAAAGTGCGCAAGCCCAAGATGATAGCAGTCCCAGGCATGGGGGTTTCGGCGCGGCGTATCTTCTAACTTGCGCCGGATCGCATTTCCGACCTCGGGCTCCAGTCTGCCAACAATTGTTTCCGTGATCTCGTCCTGAACATCGAAGATGTCTTCCAACTGACGGTCATATTTTTCCGCCCACACGTGGTTGCCAGTCGATGCGTCAATCAGCTGAACCGTGACTCGAATGCGCGCACCCGCTTTTCTGACCGAGCCTTCGACAACGTAGTCGGCGTCCAAGTCATCGGCGAGCTGCCGAACATTCGGGGATTTTCCCTTGTAGGCAAAGGTCGTGTTGCGCGCGACGACCTCGAGCCAGTGGTGTTTCGACAGAGCCGTAATTATGTCTTCGGACAACCCGTCCGAAAAATATTCCTGTTCAGGGTCGCCTGAAATGTTGTCAAATGGTAATACGGCGATCGCAGTTCCGTCAGGGGACCCGGGCGGTTCAGAATCAAAAAGCGGACCTACAGACTCGGCGTCCCCCCACCACCAGACAGGCACCGGTCGATCAATGTTCTTAAGCTCACGGTTTTCTCCGCCTTGGAACGCGCAAGCCGTTTTGCTGTCCAGGCATTCATAGGCGGAGCCGGAGATGAGAACCTGCCCGGCTTCGGCAAGCGCTTCCAAACGAGCGGCGACGTTAACGCCGTTACCAAATACATCATCCTCCTCGAAAACGACTTCACCTGTGTGTATCCCAATTCTCAACTTCAGTGTATTCTGGCTGGCCAAAGAGTTCTGAATGGCGACAGCACAGGTCACAGCGTCAGAGACTGATGGAAACTCGACTATCCAACCATCCCCCATGCATTTCACTAAATTGCCGCGATGCGCGACTACAGAAGGGTCAAAAAGCCCAGATCGAAACTCTCGCAACGCGCTGAGCGTTCCGCTTTGATCCGAGTTCATAAGGCGGGAATACCCAACCAGATCGGCTGCTAGTATGGCGGTCAGCCTGCGTTTCAGAGGTCATCCTCCTCCGAGCAAAGTGTAATTATCAAAGATTATCATGCGCAGGCTTGGAAAGAAACCGAAGGGCGACTTCGCCCGCAAGACGGCCGCCGGATGAGTAAAGTTGCAGCGAAGGCATGAGCAAGGCCATTGGATGTCACAGTCGTGCCGAAGCGCATTAGCAGCGCAACAGCAGCGCTACTGGCCCACGCGTAACAAGCTGAATTGGAAGGACTGAGAGCTTCCCCAAGGAGTATGGTGTGTGTGCTTCCGATGCGTGACCAGGGAAATACGATCGCCTAATACCTCGCATAGCCCCTCTGGATCATAGCGAACGATTGGCAAACCGCTGCACTTCTTCGGACCATCGAGTGCAAACGTTGCGATAATCGCATGGCTACCTGGGAGAAGGCAGCGGTACAACTGGTCCCGGTAGGCGGAACGGTCGTCCTCATCGACAAGGAAATGAAATACGGCGCGATCGTGCCATAGATCATAGCTTCTCTCCGGGCTCCAGGTTGTGACATCGGCTGCGATCCATTCAATCTGCTCGCCTACGGCGCCAAGTTGTCCACGAGATCGATCAAGCGCAGCTTTGGATACATCGAGCACAGAAACGTCGCTCAGTCCTCTTTCGATCAGGCGTTCTGCGAAGCGTGAAGTGCCTCCGCCTATGTCTATCACAGAAGAGGCATTATCGACGCCGACCACGTCGCAGAGCTCCAACGAGATCGAGGGATCATCCTGATGCCAACTCAGCTGGGTATCGTCTTTCTCGCGGTAGACCTCCTCCCAGTGGCTCACTCTCTCGTCTGCCATGGTGTCTCCACTTGATCCCGTCAGGTGGTGATCATGTAACTTTAGGTCAATGACTGCAATGTCCCGCACAGCGGTCATTGATGCATTACGCGACGAAAGACTGCTTTGAGCCCACAGCGGACTCAGGATTTGCCTTGAACAATTTAAATCTAATGCGTTAGTCTGGTCAGGAGCGGCTTGCTAAATTTCAAGCAAATTAACGAGGAGAGCTTGCGTGGGACATATTGCTCAGATGAACATGGGGTATTTACTCCACCCACATGGTGATCCCCGGATCGCAGGGTTCGAAGACAATTCTGATCGCGTGAACGCATTGGCCGATCGTTCAAAAGGATTTATCTGGAGGCTGCAAGGAGAAGGCTACGGCCTACCTGAAAACAATACCGGGGCATTGTTTGGTCGGCCCGAAGTAGCACTAGCAACATTGTCCACATGGGAAAGTTACCAGGACTTTGATCATTTTGTTCACAAGACTGTCCACGCTCAATTCATTGATCGCCGAACTGAATGGTTTGAGCATGTGAATCAGCCTAGTTATGTTATTTGGCCAATCGAGCGAGGCCATATTCCAAGCCTTACCGAGGGAAAAGCCAAGCTGCTCCAGCTAAGATCTGAGGGACCAAGCCCCAACGCTTATGATTTTGCCACAGGAAAAAGCATGTCAGCTTAGTCCGCAAAGCTGACCTAAAGCACAATGGGAGACCTGTGATGGCCGACCGAAGTTGTCAGATGTCCGCTCTGAGCCCTGAGTGACCGATGCTGCGCGGCAAAGGAATGTCCGGGCTACGAGATTGCTTAGTTTCCTAAGGCTTTGTCGAAATCTGGCTCACATAAGACATAAAGCCGAAGAAGGTCTTTTCGGACACCCGACGTCTTGCCTCTGTCTTCAGTGCCTCCGCTGTTTCAGGGAATAGTAAACGCTCTTCGACCATGCGATCCGCGCCTCGGTCAATAACAGTCAGGAAATATGTCGCCTCTCCTTCGGCGACGTATCCATGCCCCCTGCGCGCCCCAAGTTGAAAACCAGTCTTGGCAAGCATGCCGGAGATTTGTCGCATTATCCAAAGATTGGTGACGTTTTGATTAATCATGAAACGGATGAGCTGATCGAGCGGGTCAAAATCTGCAATCTGCGCCGTCGCGGTGTCGTAGTCGCCGTCACAGACTGCCAACACACCGCCCGGCTTCAGGATGCGGAATGCTTCCTGAACTACGTCTTCGGGGTCAGGCACATGGCAGAGCAAGGTGTGCATCAAAACAAGGTCGAATGATGCGTCTTCAAAACCGGTTTTCTTGGCGTCGCCGATTTCGAAATTGAGACGCGTATCATCGCCAAAGCTCTTTCTTGCCCGGGCCACCATAATCGGCGAGGGTTCGAGCCCGTGCGCGGTTGATGCGCCAGCAAGGTCCAACAGGTCTTTAGTTACATGGCCAGTGCCGGACCCCAATTCCAACGCACTTGCATTGCTCGGTAGCTCTAAATCATTCAGATAAGCTCTGCGGATTGCTACCTGTGCAGGCTCAAGACAGCGGGCTTCCATCGCTGCTGCAATCCGTTCTTGAATCGCAGGATCTTGCGCTCCTAGATTAGAATATGGATCAGACATAGCTTCGCTCCTCGAAACACATCATGCGGCAGTACGCTAATCTTACTCCGCCTCGAAATCAAAAAAAGCAGACATTTGGGCAAGTCGATCAAACAGCGGCTATGTCCGCAAAGCAGTCGCTCACATCGTATGCAGCGAATGGAGATACCGAGCCCATGGCAGACATTGTCCAATGTGTTCGACAACCTCACGTTTTACGAAAGTGACAAGTCGCCGACTTAGTATTAAGTTGAGGCATAAATATTCAAATATTTGACTGCTCAGTTTCTCAGCTTCACCCAGCGCGAGTTTCATATGTCCAAGTTCAAATTTCCTACCGCCTTTACCATTCTGTTCATTTTGATTGCCGTCGTGGCGGCCCTTACATGGGTTATTCCGGCCGGTGAGTACGACCGTCAGATGAACGAAGCTCTGGGCAGCGAAGCGCCTGTCCCGGGCACCTACCACGAAGTCGAGCCGAACCCCCAAGGACTTACGGCGGTCATCCTTGCCCCGATTGCAGGTATGTATGATCCCGGGCTTCTGGGAAGTTCGTCAAGCGCGGCAATTGATGTCGCTTTGTTTGTTTTAGTCATCGGCGGTTTCCTGATGGTTGTCACCAAGACAGGAGCTATCGACGCCGGTATTGGTTGGTTGCTGCACAGGTTGGCCGGGCGGGAAATCCTGATGATCCCGATACTGATGATCGCCTTTGCCTTTGGTGGGACAAGCTATGGCATGGCCGAAGAATCCCTGGCGTTCTACGCTCTGATCATTCCGGTCTTTATTCGGGCAGGGTACGACTCGTTGACCGGGGTCGCGGTGATCATGCTGGGCGCAGGCATTGGGACCCTGGGCTCAACCTTCAACGCATTTGCGACAGTTGTTGCCTCGCAAGGTGCGGGTATTCCGTTCACGAACGGGATCGTTCTGAGGTTCATTATCCTTGTCCTTTGTCTAGCTGCAGGCATCGCATTCGTCATGCGATACGCATCACGCGTGAAAGCCGACCCGTCATTGTCCGTGGTGGCCGATCAGGCCGAGGAAAACCGGGCGCATTTCCTAAAGGGTTCGGAAGGCAATGATACGTTCCCCGAGATGACCAAGACGCGTTCGATCATTCTTGTTCTTTTCGGGATTACCTTCGCCATTATGATCTATGGTGTTGTCGCGCTGGGGTGGTGGATGGCGGAAATGTCCGGTCTCTTCCTGGTGATGGCCATCATCGTTTGGTGGGTCGGGAAAACGGATGAAGGGTCTAGAATGGACGAAGGGACTTTTGTGGAAACCTTCGTCGACGGAGCGCGCGATTTGCTGGGCGTGGCCCTGATCATTGGCGTCGCGCGCGGCGTGGTCGTGATTATGGACGCGGGCAAAATCACTGACACAATCCTCGCCGGAGCTGAGGGGTTTGTCTCGGGGCTGAGCGAGTTCGCCTTTATCAACGCGATGTTTGGCATTCAGATCTTGATGTCATTCCTGGTGCCGTCCTCGTCTGGGCTGGCCACGCTTTCGATGCCGATCATGGCGCCACTGGCAGACTTTGCAGGCGTCGGTCGTGATCTTGTGGTTACAGCGTACCAGTCAGCAAACGGATGGGTGAACCTGTTCAACCCGACATTTGCCGTCGTCATGGGTGGGCTAGCCATTGGCCGTGTCTCCTATGACCGGTGGCTACGTTTTGTTTTCCCGCTGCTCGTAATTCTGGCCGTGATCATCTGCGCCGCACTTACCGTTGGGGCCATAACTGATCCGGGGATCGACGGGCCCACAACCGAGACTTCAGACACAACATCGAACTGAGCCGTAGCAATGACCGATCGCTCCGCTCCAGAGACGACTTCGACATCGGGTGCGCTAGGGCTGACGGCCTGTATCGCTTTGGTTGTCGGAAACATGATCGGGTCGGGAGTGTTCCTTCTACCAGCGTCACTTGCACCGTTCGGGCCAATTGCAATCGGTGGGTGGATCCTGACTTCGGCAGGGGCGCTTGTTCTTGCGATCATATTCGGAAGGCTGTCACGCGTCGTTTCGAAACCCGGTGGTCCCTATGCCTATTCGCAAGAAGCATTCGGAGACTTTGCAGGCTTCATAATTGCTTGGGGGTATTGGATCGCACTTTGGACCGGGAACGCCGCAGTCGCTGTCGCGTTGGTGGGATATCTGGGATTCCTCTTCCCGATTATCATCGAAGTGCCAATGTACGGCTTATCGACCGCGTTGGTCGCGATTTGGACGCTCACCCTGGTCAACATCCGAGGGGTTGAAGGCGCTGGTTTGGTTCAGATCGTGACCACCGTGCTCAAACTCGCGCCGCTAATATTGATTGGCACATTGGGTATCTTCTGGATCAACGCCGACAACTATGTACCGGTCAACCAAAGTGGCACCACGGCGTTCACGGCGATTTCTACCGCGGCTGCTCTGACGCTTTGGGCCTACCTGGGCCTTGAATCTGCAACGGTTCCCTCTGGCGATGTTATCGAACCGGAAAAGACCATCCCGCGCGCCACCGTGATCGGCGTGATTATCGCCGCAAGCGTCTATATTTCGGTAACCGCCGTTTCGATGGGCGTCATTCCTGCCGAGCTGCTTGCTGTTTCCGCCGCACCTCTGGCTGCCGTCGGTGAGGTGATGTTTGGTCCCGTTGGCGGCGTTCTTGTTGCTGTGGGCGCGGTGATTTCGACCTTTGGCACTTTAAACGGCTTCACACTGCTCAGTGGCCAGGTCCCTTACGGTGCCGCTTTGGATCGCGTCTTCCCTGCAGCCTTGGGCCAAAAATCCAAATTTGGAACGCCTGCTAATGCGTTAATCCTATCGAACGCGTTGGCCTCGGTTTTGATTATCATGAACTATGCGCAAGGGCTGGTCGCAGCTTTCAACTTTGTCATTTTGCTCGCCGTTGTCGCCAGCCTGTTGCCCTATGCCATCTGCTCTGTGGCGGAGATTATGATCCGGCTGAAAGGCGGGCAGGTCCTGCACGGCCCGGAATTGGCCAAGGTCATCGTGCTGGGCGCGCTTGGGTTCATTTATTCGGTCTGGGCCTTCATCGGCTCAGGCGCTGAAACCGTTTTGGTTGGCTCCGTCCTGTTGCTTATGGGCGTGCCAATCCATGTCTGGGTCCGCTGGAGTCAGGCCAATGATATTGAAGACATTCAGAAAACGGATAGTTCGAAAGGAGAGTTGCAATGAAGCTCGGTGTTCATTCCGAGATCGGAAAGCTCAACAAGGTGATCGTCTCGCGCCCTTCACTGGCGCATGATCGTCTGACACCACGAAACTGCGAAGAGCTTTTGTTCGATGACGTGATCTGGGTCGAGCAGGCCCGCAAGGACCACGCAGAATTCTGTTCCCTGATGCGGGAACGCGGGGTCGAGGTCTACGATATTCAGGATCTGCTCGCCCAAGCTATCGCAGACGACGCCGCAGCACGCGCCTTCCTGCTGGACCGTCTGATCACGCCCAACATGGTCGGCCTGGGCTTTTCCGTAGAAATGCGTGCCTGGTTGGACGAGATGGATGCCAAGCTGCTTGCTCGCCATATGCTTGGCGGCATCATCTTTGCAGACCTGCCCAAGGGTATGATCGACGAACAGTTCGGTGATCTGGTTTCTCTGGGCGACTTCATCCTGCCCGCCATCCCCAACGCGCAGTTCCAGCGCGACCCCTCCTGCTGGATTTTCGATGGCGTGACGACGAACCCGATGTTCTGGCCTGCTCGTAAGCCAGAAACCCTGATCATGCGTACGGTGTATCGCCACCATAAGATGTTCAAGGACGCCGAGTTCGAGTTCTGGTGGGGCGATAGCGACGACGATTTCGGCCTCGCCTCGGTCGAGGGTGGCGACGTTCAGCCGGTGGGAAACGGCACTGTCTTCATTGGAATGGGCGAACGCACAACCCGGCAGGCCGTCGCACAGGTAGCGGAAGCATTGTTCAGGAAAGGCGGTGCCGAGCGTGTCGTCGCCTGTGCGATGCCCAAAAGCCGCGCGGCCATGCATCTGGATACGGTGTTCACTTGTCTTGACCACGACAAGGTCACTGCATTCTCGGAAGTCGCGGACCAGATCACCTGTATCTCGATCCGCCCGGGTGACCGCGGGGACTTGGATATCCACGTGGAAAAAGGGCACCTTTTCGACGTCTACAAAGAAGCCCTGGGGCTGAACTCGCTGGAGGTCATCTCGACCGGTGGCAACGAGTTCCAGGCCGAGCGCGAACAGTGGGATGACGGCAATAACGTCGTGGCTCTCTCGCCCGGTGTGGTCGTCGGTTATGCGCGCAACACGTTTACGAATGGCAAGATGCGCGCAGCCGGCGTCGAGGTGATCGAAATCTCGGGTCAGGAACTGGGGCGTGGTCGCGGCGGTGGCCACTGCATGACCTGCCCGATCGACCGCGACCCCGCCTATTGAATTTACCATGGGTGCAGCACCCTGCGCCCGCTGATTTTTGTTAGGGAGAGACAAAATGGCATTCAATCTCAAAGGCCGTAGCTATCTGAAAATTGCCGATTTCAGCCAGCGTGAAATGCTGTACCTGCTGGATCTGGCCCGCGACCTGAAACGCGCGAAATACGCCCGTGCAGAACAACCGTCTTTGACCGGAAAGAATATTTGCCTGATCTTCGAGAAAACTTCGACGCGAACTCGTTGCGCCTTTGAAGTGGCCGCCTACGATCAGGGTGCGAATATCACCTATCTCGATCCATCGGGGTCCCAGATCGGGCATAAGGAGTCGATGAAAGACACAGCCCGCGTATTGGGTCGCATGTTCGACGGGATCGAATTCCGCGGCGCGGGTCAGGATATGGTCGAGACGTTGTCAGAATATGCAGGTGTCCCGATTTACAACGGTCTGACGGACGATTGGCATCCGACCCAGATGCTCGCGGATATGCAAACCATGATTGAGCACGCCGACAAGCCCCGCAAGGACATCGTTTATGCCTACTCGGGCGATTGCCGGTCGAACATGGGCAACTCACTGCTGATGCTGGGCGCGATTATGGGCTGCGATGTCCGAATGATCTCGCCAAAGGAAACCCAGCCCCATGACGATGTGCGCGAATTGGCGATGGAGCGGGCTGAAAAGACCGGCGCACGTGTGACCATCACCGACGATACCTCGGCCGTAGAGGGCGCGGACTTCATTCATACCGATGTCTGGGTGTCGATGGGCGAGCCTAAAGAAGTCTGGGCCGAGCGGATCAAGCTGCTGAGCCCTTATCAGGTCAACATGGATCTGATGAAGAAAACCGGGAATCCATCCGTCAAGTTCATGCACTGCCTGCCCGCCTTCCACAACCTGGAGACCAAGGTCGGTCAGGACATTCACGAACAGTTTGGCATCACCGAGATGGAAGTGACCGAGGAAGTGTTCGAAAGTGATATGAACATCGCGTTCGAGCAAGCCGAAAACCGGATGCACACGATCAAGGCGATCCTCGTCGCCACATTGGGAGCCTGAACCATGGGACGCGTTGTTGTAGCACTTGGCGGCAACGCGCTTCTAAAACGGGGTGAGGCGATGACGGCGGACAATCAGCGCAAGAACGCGAAGATTGCCGCCGAAGCCCTCGCCCCGCTCTGCGAAGCGCACGAAACCGTCATCACTCATGGCAATGGCCCGCAGGTCGGGATGCTGGCCCTGCAAGAGATTATGTATACGGATGTCGAAGAATACCCGCTGGACGTTTTGGTCGGCGAAACGATGGGCATGATCGGCTACATGATCGAGCAGGAGCTTGGTAACATCCTGCCTTTTGAGCATCACATCGCCACCCTCTTGACCATGATCGAGGTCGATCCGAGCGACCCGGCCTTCGACAACCCGACCAAGTTCATCGGGCAGGTTTATTCCGAAGCGGACGCCAAGAAAGAGGCGGCTGACAAGGGCTGGACGGTGAAACCGGATGGCGAGTACTGGCGACGCGTTGTGCCATCGCCCCGCCCGAAACGTATCTTTCAGGTCGAACCGATCCGTTGGATCCTGGAAAAGGGCGCGACCGTGATCGCTGCTGGCGGAGGCGGCATCCCGACGATGTACGAGGCAGGCGCCGAACGGAAACTGGTCGGGGTCGAAGCCGTCATCGACAAGGACTTTGCCTCTTGCCTTCTGGCGCAGAATCTTGGCGCAGATTTCTTTGTCATCGCCACGGATGCTGCGGCCGTTTTCCAGAACTGGGGAACGCCTGACCAAAAAGGCATTCGGTCGATCACCCCCGACGCGTTGGATGAGTACGACTTCCCCGCTGGATCAATGGGTCCCAAGGTGCAGGCCGCCCAGGACTTTGTGCGATCCTCGGGCGGTCGCGCGATCATTTGCGCCCTAGCCGATGTTCCTGCAGCCGTTCGCGGTGAAAAAGGGACAACCGTATCGCTGGAGGCGGGGGAAACACAGTTTCACTAGGTTGCTATTGCCTGGAACGCCTGTACAAAGCCTTCTATGGGACACCGAGGTCGACACTGCGCGCTGCGCGTCACTAGATTGTGCGTATGGGTTATCAGGTCATAAAATTTAACTTCCTCTGACATTCTTGTGGGCAGAATGCTGGCCAGGCACGATGCAGACCCTCTGCCAAGAAGTTGACAACGAATGGGTGCTTCAGGATGTCCATTCTAGCACCTTCAGTGCCGTTCTAAGCAAAGGTAGCGTCAGAGCCATATTATTCCGAACATTTCCTTCAGCGCAGACAACAGAAGCGTGGGCAGTGCGGCGATGAAGAACACTCCGAGCAAATGCGACAGAGGCAGGGAAACTGTTCCAAGCACGAAATGTCCAGCGCCGGTATAAATGGCGAGGAGAGACAGCAATATGGAAATGCTCACCGCTCCAAGCAAGGTGCGGTTGCCGAGCGGCGACTTGCGGTAGAGCGTGGAGGTCGTTCGGGCGTCGAAAATATGCCAGATCTGGGCAAAGATCAGTGTCATGAAGGCTGCTGTCTGGGCGTGTTCCAAGGAGGCGCCTCGTTCGAGAAACTCCTGGAAGACATAAAAGGTCAGCAGGCCGAGCAGCGTTCCCCGGATCAGGATCCGCTCCTTCATTCCGCCGCCGAACAAATTATCGTCGCGCGGGCGCGGTGGGCGCTGCATCAGGTCGGGTTCCGCTTTCTCGAAGCCGAGTGTCAGAGCCGGTAGCCCATCCGATACAAGATTCACCCAGAGGATCATCAGCGGTGTGATCGGCAGGAGTGGGTCTGCCCCCATCAGTAGGAAGGCGAACAGGATCGTTGAGACCTCGGCCACGTTGGCGGTGAGCGCCTGCCGAATGAATTTCAACAGATTGTCGAAGATGCGCCGGCCTTCGCGGACTGCCGTCACGATGGTGGAGAAATTGTCATCGAGCAGCACGAGGGCAGCGCTGTCCTTGGCGACCTGCGTGCCGGTGATGCCCATGGCGACACCAATATCCGCCGCTCGCAGAGCGGGCGCGTCGTTGACGCCATCCCCGGTCATTGCCGCCACCTCGCCATTCTCCTGCATGGCATTGACGATGCGCAGCTTGTGCTCCGGGGTCACCCGGGCAAAGACGGCCGCGTGCTGCACCATCTCTTTCAAATCCTGATCGCTCATCTGGTCGAGCTCGACCCCGGTATGAACCGTCTGCGCGTCGCTGGTGCGAATACCGATCTGTTCCGCAATCGCTTGGGCGGTCACGGCGTGGTCGCCGGTGATCATCACCGTTCGGATGCCGGCCCCGGTTGCCTCCGAAACGGCGATGGGTACTTCGCTGCGCGGCGGGTCCATGATGCCGTGAATGCCAAGCAGTACGATCCGCTGCTCGGGATCGGCATGGTCCAGATCCTCTTCTGCCACCTCCCGATAAGCCACGGCGAGGGTCCGGAGCGCCTTCTCGCCGAAACTGTCGATCACCGCCTCGATCTCTTCCCGCAAAGCCGGGGAGATCTCAAGCGTTTCCCCGGCCATGCGGACATGGCTCGCCCTTGACAGGATCACATCAGGCGCCCCCTTGGCGCCGAGCACAGTGCGCCCATCCGGCAATCGAGCGAAGACAGACATCATCTTGCGCGTTGAATCGAAGGGGAATTGCTGAAGCGCCTCGACCCGCGCTTCTGTCAACTTCTCGCGGGAAATCCCGACCTTGGCCGCGGCCACGACCAGAGCGCCCTCAGTCGGGTTGCCCTGGATCGCCGGGCGCCCGTCAGCCTCGACCATACGCGCATCGTTGCAATAGGCGGAGACGGCCAGCATCTGCCGAAGATCCGTTTCGGCCTCGATCTCGGCCACGCTGCCGTCTTCGGAACGGAACTCGCCATGCGGATCGAACCCCTCGCCGGTCACTTCCCAGTCCTTGCCACCGGCCCAGCATTGCATCACCTGCATTTGGTTCTGCGTGAGTGTGCCGGTCTTGTCTGAACAGATCACCGAGGTCGCGCCGAGCGTTTCTACAGAGGAAAGCCGTCGCGCCAAGGCGTTGCTGGCAGCCATGTTTTGTGATCCCAGCGTCAGAACGATGGTGACTACTGTCGGCAGGCCCTCCGGGATCGCCGCGACCGACAGCGAGATTGCCGTGTTCAGCATCTCAGCCGCATCCATTCCATTGACCACGCCAATGCCGATCACGATGGCGACCACGATCAGGGCCGCCATGATCAGCACCTTGGAAAGGCCCTCGATCTTGAGTTGCAGCGGGGTCTTTGGCTCTTTCGCAGAGGACATGAGGGCAGCGATGTGACCGACCTCGGTCTCCATTCCGGTGCCCACGACAATGCCTTCACCAGCGCCGCCAGTGACCTGCGTGCTCATGAAGCCCATATTCAGACGATCGGCCAAAACGACGTCTTCGTCCTCGATCGGATCGGCATGTTTGTCGACCGGTTCGGATTCTCCCGTCAACGCGGCCTCGTCGACCTGCATCCGGCTGGCGGTGACAAAGCGAATGTCGGCGGCCAGAATGTCACCGGCTTTTACTCGCAGAATATCGCCCGGCACGAGATCCGCCGCCGGTACCTCGACGATCTCGCGGCCGCGGCGCACGAAGGCCTGCGGTGCAGACATCTCCCGCAGGGCTGCCAAGGACTGCTCGGCCTTATATTCCTGCCAGAAGGATATGAAGGCGTTAAAGACGGCGATCGCGAATATCGCAATCGCATCAACCCAATGCCCCGTATAGGCCGAGACAAGAGCACCTGCTATCAGGATGATCAGCAGCGGGCTTGCGAATTGCCGCAGGAGCATCTTCCATGGCGGAACTGTTGCAGTCTCTTCCAAGCGGTTTGGACCGTGTGTTGAAAGCCGCTTGGCCACCTCGTCCGGATTCAATCCCGTCTCAGGGTTCACGCCGAGGTTTTCGGCGACCGCTCTACCGTCCAACACCCAAGGTGCGTTCGCGTTTCCAAGAACCGATGGGGTTGTCTGTGCGAAACCTGACATTCTCAACTCCGAATGAGCAATTGCGTGACCGGATAAGTCTTGGGGTGCCAGTGCCTATTCTCAGCCAATGAGCCAACCTGCGCAGTACATTGACGGTTCTCCTATTTGTGATGCGCACGCCTTTATCCTGATACCAGCAGCGACGGAGCTCTGTCATCTGCAAAATCGAGAAAGGTCAGAAAAGCAGATATCCGCCATTGAATGGAATACGCCCAGCCTAGGGAGACCGCAGTTAGCCGACATTTAGGCTCTTCCTGTCAAGGGCACAATGTCCGCAAAGCAGTCGCTCACATCGTATGCAGCGAATGGCTGCTTGGAGCCCAAAGCGGTCAATTGGTAGAACAGTATCCTTTCCGAAAATCGACTCTAAGCCTCAGGATTCTCCGAAGAACTCCCGAGCTTGGCGAGGTCGTCCCAAACGCCTTCAGGGATGGGCCACTCTGCCCATTCCATTGCCTGTTGAACATGCTGAGGCCATGTCACTCCGCAAACCGTCGAAGTAATGTCGTCGTTTTTTAAAGAGTATTGCAACGCGACCGCTCCGACTGGGACATCGTAGTGCCCGCATACCTCTTCAACAGCACGTATTGGCGCAAGTACTTCATCATCTGCAGGTCGATAGACATAAAAGCGATGGATCGCGCTGCCTCGGGCCAGTGCACCTCCGGAATACGGTGCCGCGTTCAATATCGAAACGCCTCGTGATTTCGCGAGTTTTATTAGAGGTGCCGCGTTATCGTTTACCACAGTATGCCTGTTGTGTGTTAGGACCACGTCAAAATCCCAACTCTCCAAAATTGGCATCATCAAGTCGATACGTCCCGCCGCGATTCCGACCGCCTTGGCCAGACCTTCCTCCTTGATACGGAACAACTCTTCAATCGCGCCACCCCGCCCTTTGACCTCAGATAGGTCACTTGCATATTCGAAATCATGGACGTGGAGTATATCAACGCTGTCGACGCTTAAGGCCGTAAGACTTTCCTCGAATGATCTACGTGCCTGAGAACCATCAAAAGCACCGGTTTCCATGTCCCGGTCGATTTTGGTGGAAAGCACTCGCCCTTCCGGCCAACCACCAAGCTCACGAATGACTTTGCCTATGCGCTCTTCACTTCGTCCCATGGCATAGCAACGGGAAGTGTCCAGGAACGCATTTGGCTGCGAAAGAATTGCCCGAATTGTATCAATCGCGCGGTCTTCCTCAACTTCATACCCATAGATTTCCGGGATACTTCCCAACCCCGTCGATCCAAACCCGATGCGAGGAACCCGTATCCCAGTCTTGCCAATTTCGCGTAGCTCTGCCATGCCACCCCCCCAGTTGGTTCAGGACATTCACAGATGTTGCGCGAGTAGTTTATTGAAAGCAAGTCAGGCTTGTCGCTGGAGTTACTCTCTGGTCTCAACGCAATCGTTCAAGCCTCAAATTCACCAAGCTTTTTCGCGAATGGTAGAAGTGTCCACAATGCAGACATTCACTGAATTCTGCTTAACAGCCAGCTGAGCGCGGCACTGCGAAACGTCTCGGGGCTTTAGTCGAATGCTCTATGGATGTTCTTGTCACTCGTCCACAACACGAAACTCACCAGAAGGCGCGTCAGTTGGTGGTTCTTCAAACTCATTGGAAATCAGACCACGACGGATGAGTTCTCGAATGGCGGCCGCTCTGGATGGCAGTCTGTTCTCGAACCGCCAATCATCTATGGCTTTAAGCTCTTCGAGGTCGAGCATCAGTTGCAGTTTTTCCGTGCGTTTTGGCGGTCGATTTGGATCAGACACTGGCATGACCTCAGTAGCTTACGTCAGTTACTCCAAGCATGTATGCCAATGGGCCTGCGTGTCTACATCAATCTTGGCATGTTGTGCCGGATACCCAGGATCATGAAGCGCCCCATGATGTGTCGGATACCTATATTAAGTATATGATTTTATTTGAAATTTTATGAGTTACTCTTAGGTGTTACTCCACAAGCAACGAAACGGAGTGAAAATGATACAGCAAGTTTTGAAGTCTGAAGTTCAGGAAGAAACGAACGACACAGGCATCGACAAAAACGCCTGGATCGCCAACGCGGTGACGGAAGTACTGGCCGATACCATGGTTCTGATGGTGAAAACACAAGGCACACATTGGAACGTCGTGGGCCCGCTATTCCTGCCGATCCATGAACTAACAGAGCGTCAGTATCGCGACCTGTTCGAAGCTGCGGATGAATTGGCCGAGCGTGTTCGTGCGTTGGGTCAGGTGGCACCGATCTCGTTCACGGACATGGTTAGCCAAGCCAAGCTGACCGAAGAAGAGACGGTTAAAGATGCAGAGGGCATGATCAAACAATTGGTCGCAGACAACGAAGCGATTGCTCGGAACCTGCGTGAGACTGCCGCGACCGCAGCCCGTTATGGCGATGGAGCTACAGAGGATCTGATGAACGCCAGGATGGCGAAGCATGAGGAAGCTGTCTGGATGCTCAAGGCAATTGTTGCGGCCTAATTGGCGGCTCCCCTCGATTTGAACCAAGGTTTGCGAAGAAAGGAAAAACGATGACACGTGTTGGGTACGAGAAAAAGGCACAGCTGCAACTGGATAGTTGGAATGCCCAGATTGATGTTCTCGAAGCCAAGCTGAAGGTGGCCGAAGCGGACGCCAAACTCGAGCTCGAGGAGCAGCTCAGCAAGCTCTACAAGGCAAGATCTGACGCAGAGGCTCAACTGAATGATTTGAAGTCGACTAGCGACGAGGCCTGGGAAGATGTCAAAAAGGGCTACGAGGCTGCATGGAGCGATATGCAGAGTGCTTTGAAAAAAGCAGCCGACCGGTTCTCGTAGAGCTGTGTTTGTGAACAAAGCTCGTGTCGTAAATGGGGACCGGAATGCAAACACCTAGAGAATTAGTGAGGTACTTTCGCGGGTTCCTAACTATCCCTGCCGCCATTAGTCTTTCAGGGCTTTTGGTGGCTGGGATTGTCTTCAAGACGGAGCAAGCGCTCGCGAGTTGGGGTTGGTCCGCTTCCGATTGGCTGAGCGTTTCTAATCGTACTGCGAGCGATGTACTAAGCGCAATCTCGGCAGCATCCATGTCCGCGTTGGTCATGGTCTATTCCATTGTTTTGCTGGTCTACACCTTAGCAGCCGGATCAATTGGGCCCAGGCTCTTGCAGCGCTTTGGCGAAGACAGGGTAAATCAGATTGCAGTTGGCTCACTTGGAGCGACGTTTTTATACAGCTTGTTGGTCTTGTGGCTGATACGCGATGACACATCCGTAAATTTGGCCGTTGCAATTGGAATAGTCTATTCGATCATCTCAGTTCTTTTGCTGTTGCTCTTCGTTCATACAGTATCGACGCGCGTAACCATTGATCAGGAGGCGGCGCGGATTTCGGAAGCCTTGGATCGCCAAGTGAGCACCGCAATCGAAAACAGTGCAGATATCCCATCTTCAGTGGCAGTCCCTGAGGTGGGAGACAAGCGCCAAGTCTTGTCTTCGGGCACTGGATATGTGAACTCCATCAATACCGAAGGTCTGGTGAGTGCGGCCAAGAAGGCAGGAGCAGTCGTCGCTTTTGATGTGCAGCCAGGTGACTTCATGGTTCCAACGGACACTTTGGCCAATGTTTATGGTGATAGTGACGAAAGTCTTAATGATCTGGTGCAAGCGGCAGCTCCGTTAATCTCCGCGCGAGATCCTAATGGCGATATCCGCTTTTCTGTCCATCTTCTCGTTGAAATCGCACTTCGGGCGTTGTCACCGGGTGTCAACGACACGTTTACCGCAATAGTCTGCATCGACCGACTGTCGGCGTCTCTGGCTCGAGCGTGGTCGTCAAAGCTCTGCACGGGTGTGTATCGGGATGATGACGGAAACGTGCGGGTGATTTACCCGTCCATCACGGCTGAGGCACTGTTTCACGACTCGATGCCAGCTCTAAGACGCGCTGCCCGGGGTAATGGCCTCGTAACGGCCGCCCTTATTCGCGCTTTGGTGCGCATCGCAGAGGCAGCTCCAGAAGAAGATTTGCTGGCTGTTGTAGATGAACTATCTGCGGTCAGAGATGAGACCCGAGAAAGCGATATGCTTGAGCGCGATATTGATAAGTTTTGTGGCCAGGTCGAAACCGCAATTGAAGGCTTTTAGTCAACCGTCCTGGACAATTGCAGTCCAGTGCGGCTGGGGGGTGGTTTGTGAGTGGGCCATCCCCCAACTTATGGAAAAGTGCTCTTCGAAAGGTCTTAGTTACATTTCAACGAAAGGTAGTCAGCGAGTGGCGAAACCAAACGGCTACTTTGGCCTGACTGCACTTATCGAAACTCTGTGTTCCATTGCTCTGGCGAGGCAATCTTGTAGCATTTGTTTTGAGAGATATAGCGCCGAACCCGAAGGCACTTGGAGCAATAGTTCAGCTGTGTTCAGCCAAGAAAGCCAGGGCATCCCTCTCAAATCGTGGCCATTCCGGGTCGTTGTCCGGGATGGTATGGTTCGAGCTTTCGTAGGCGATGAATTTCGCGTTGGGTAATCCCTTTGCAAACAATCGTCCTTGTTCGACCGGTTGCATCCTGTCACTGTTCCCATGACAAACAAGGCACGGCACCTCGACCTTGGACAATATCGGTGAGATATCGATGTTATCAATCACGCCGCGATACCGCCCCATGTTTTCGGGTGAAATCATCTTGCGCATGTCTTCGGCATATTGCCGCCGTTCTTCTTGGCTCGCGCCTGGCACGATGATTTGCGCCATCAAATCACGCAGAGACGGATAATCATCGTCCCACCCGGCAGTCATCATTTGCTTAATTGCGTTGGCGCGTTCCACATCTTTTTGCGATGTTCTTTTTGCCCGACCAACGGGGAACCCACCTATCATTACGATCGCAGACACGCGGTCAGGTCGGCGCGCTGCGAAGGCGGCTGCCACTGCGGACCCCTGCGATATCGCAAGTATCGGCGCGCGCCTTATACCCGCTGCGTCGAAAACGGTTTCCAAGTCATCAACGAACCGTTCGAACGTACAAGTTTCGGCGTCCCAGTCGGATAGACCGTTGAGCCTGGCGTCAAAACGAACCAAGCGATGCCTTTGAGCGATGGAAGTGTAAATTGGAGCTTTCCCAGGATTGCGCCAGTCAAGTTCCAAGTGTCCAATCCAACTTGGCGCCTTCACGACTGGAGGACCGTCTCCAACTGAGCTCCAGGCCAGACTAATGTTGTCGTCAGTTTTACAATAACGAATTTCCTGTGTTTTGGCGAAGTTGGCACGCGATTTGGACACACGTTCATCGGTGAAGTTGATCGACAACACTTCGATCGGCTTTTCAATCCCTTTGAACGTGTGTAGCCCTTCTCGGCGCAAACGTTTGGCGTAATCCGCTCCGGCAAGATCACAAAGTACCTTTGAGGCCAAAATGCCCCCGGGGTCTGCTGCCGATTGGAGCCGCGCAGCGATGTTAACGCCGTCTCCGAAGATATCTTCGCCATCGACGGTAACGTCGCCGACATGCAAACCCGCTCTAAGCTGAATACGTTCCGGAACCAAATAGTGATGGTCTGGATCTCTTAGTTCGGTTTGAATCGCAATTGCCGCTTCTAAAGCGTTCCCTGCTGACGGAAATTCAATCAATGCTCCATCGCCCAACAGCTTGACCACCCTGCCAGATTTTTGTTCAACGATCGGCGTAACCAAATCGCGGTACAAGGTGTTCAGTGTTTTGAGAAGTAGCTTGGAGCCGCCCTGCATCATCCGACTGAAGCCGACGACATCGAGAGACACGATTGCAGCAAGGCGACGTTGGCTCATAGTTACTTCTCGCAAGATGGCTCGAAGACACTACCACTTTCATAAATTGTTAGAACCGGCAACTTGCCTAATACCTGTGAACGTGCGGTGGAAAGATCAGTAGCTAAGGTCTCGAATTGTCGGAAGACGTGTGGAGGCGATTATTCAAAAGGTATGCCTATCCGTTTTCGTGGAGAACGGCGGGTTTGTCCGCAAATCGGACGTTTGACAGCAACGCAGCGAACTTTCTGCAGTTCGTGTCGTCTTTGTGGCTTTTTTGTCGAATGAGTATGTATCTCTTAGGCACAGAAACTCGCAAGAAGTCTGTCGAACTTACTGCGAGACTCTCATGCGCTATTCTGGTTTCCGAGTAATCAAAGAAGCCTTCGGCGGGCATAAAGGCTGGAAACCTGCCTGGCGGGATCCATCCCCTCAAAAGGACTATGACTTCGTCATCATAGGTGGCGGGGGTCATGGGCTTGCAACAGCCTATTACCTTGCCAAAGAGTTCGGCGAGAGCCGTATTGCGGTGCTCGAAAAGGGTTGGATCGGCGGTGGGAACGTTGGGCGTAACACCACGATGATCCGTTCGAACTACCTGCTAGATGGGAACGAACCTTTCTATGAAATGTCCCTCAAGCTTTGGGAAGGGTTGGAGCAGGATTTCAATTTCAACGCGATGGTATCCCAGCGCGGGCTATTGAATCTTTTGCACTCTGACTCACAGGTCGATGCAGCACGCCGGCGCGGCAATGCAATGATCCTGAATGGGTCCGACGCAGAGCTTTTGACACCTGAAGGTGTGCGCAAGCTGTATCCATTCCTGGATTTTGAAAATCAGCGCTTTCCGATCTATGGCGGTTTGCTTCATCGTCGCGGCGGTACAGTGCGTCACGACGCGGTTGCGTGGGGGTATGCGCGTGGTGCCGATCAGCGTGGCGTCGATATCATCCAGAACTGTGAGGTCACGGGCTTCAAGATTGAAAACGGCAAGGTCCTCGGCGTTGAGACCTCGCGCGGATATATTGGTGCCCGAAAGGTCGGGTGTGTCGTGGCCGGGTCTTCCAGCCGTGTGATGCAGATGGCTGGCATGCGACTTCCGATCGAAAGCCATGTATTGCAGGCCTTTGTTTCGGAAGGTCTGAAGCCGGTCCTGCCTGGCGTTATCACCTTTGGTGTCGGGCATTTCTATGCAACCCAGTCGGATAAGGGTGGCTTGGTGTTTGGCGGAGATCTTGATGGCTACAACTCTTACGCTCAACGCGGAAATATGCCTATTGTAGAGCATGTTGCCGCAATCGGCGCGTCCTTGTTCCCGGCACTCAGCCGAGTGAGGATGCTTCGGTCATGGGGTGGCATCATGGACATGTCAATGGACGGGTCGCCGTTCATTGATCGCACTCCCATAGACGGCCTCTACTTCAATGGTGGCTGGTGCTACGGCGGTTTCAAAGCAACCCCTGCATCGGGTATGTGCTTTGCGCATCTTCTCAGTACCGGCAGACCACATGCGAATGCACAAGCTTATCGTTTGGATCGCTTCATGAGCGGCCGGATGATAGATGAGGCGGGCCAGGGCGCCCAACCAAACTTGCACTGACGGGGGGCGTATCATGATTATAAATCATCCGCTTTTGGGGCCGCGGGATTCTCAGGAATTCACCTATCTGGGCGATGCGAGTCTGTTGGATCGTCCGGATTGGCAGGACGAGAGTGCTCTGCAGAAATTCCACGACTATCTTTATCTGCGTGACAATCCGGCCGGCGAGCACAGAGAGTTGTGGTATCACGAAGCCGGGGATCGTTCGTGGCTGGTGGTGACGCGCAACACACTTACCCACGAAATCTCCAAGGTCGAGCTGGCGCAGGACGTCGCTGTTCGGAAAGATCACAAGAAATGACTCAGTTGAATCGTTTGAACGGTGGCCTGATTAGTCGCGGCAGCCCCCTGAACTTCACCTTTGATGGAAAAGAGTACGCCGGATACCAAGGAGATACCCTTGCGTCCGCACTTTTGGCCAATGGCGTCCGGCTCATGGGACGATCGTTCAAGTATCACCGGCCTCGCGGTGTTATTGCGTCTGGGTCTGAAGAGCCGAACGCTTTGGTCGAACTCCGCACTCGGGGACGGCAGGAACCGAATACACGTGCAACTGTTACCGAGCTGTTTGGCGGCCTTTCCGCCCGTTCGCAGAACCGATTTCCGTCGTTGAAGCATGACTTTATGGCGATCAATGATCGGCTTAGCAATTTTCTGTCGGCAGGTTTCTATTACAAGACATTCATGTGGCCGGCCCCCTTGTGGGAAAAGCTTTACGAGCCGATCATCCGCAAAGCCGCAGGTCTCGGGAGCGTGTCGCTTGATCCTGACCCGGATACGTATGAGCATGGTTATCTGCACTGCGATTTGCTGATTATTGGGTCGGGCCCTGCGGGTCTGGCGGCGGCGCTGACAGCTGCGCGCGCGGGCGCGCGCGTGGTTCTTGTGGAAGAAGATTTTGAGATGGGAGGGCGACTGATTGCTGAAAGTTCTTCTTTCGTCAACCAGTCCGGCGCCGAATGGGTCGCCGGGGTTCTGGAAGAACTGGGTGCCCTGCCAAACGTGCGTTTGATGAAGCGTGCAACCGTTCACGGTGCTTATGACCATGGTACCTATGGCGTTGTCGAGCGTGTGGCAGACCATTTGGCAGAACCACCCGCCGGGACACCCCGGCAAATCCACTGGCGCATCTATGCCCGAAAGGCGGTGCTATGTGCGGGTGCAACAGAGCGACCCATTGCGTTCGAAAACAATGATCGACCAGGGATTATGCTGGCTGGTGCGGTGCGGGCCTACGTCAACCGATGGGCTGCTGCACCGGCTCAAACCGTTGCGGTTTTTACCAATAATGACGATGGCCACCGCACGGCAAAAGACCTGCTTGCCAAAGGTGTCAATGTTTCAGCAGTTATCGATGTGCGTCACGACGCGCCCGATGTGGATGGTGCCGAACTGTTCAAGGGGGCTCAGGTCGTCGACAGCACGGGCAAGTTGGGGCTCGAAAGTGTCAAACTGCGCCTATCCAACGGTGAAACCAGAACCATCGACTGTGGCGCTCTGGCTGTGTCAGGAGGGTGGAACCCTAACGTTCATCTGACCTGTCATCAACGCGGCCGACCTATATGGGATGACGAAATAGCCGCCTTCGTACCCGATACAAAGTTGCCGGTTGGGTTGTCGGTGGCGGGTGCAGCCAATGGTGTCTTCTCGACCGCTGCTGCGCTGGAAACTGGTAAGAAAACCGCGCAGAAAGTGCTTTTAGATCTTGATATTCAGGCACCCACGATTGCTCTGCCCGAGGCCGAGGATTCGGTCATGAACCTCAAGCCCTTCTGGTTTGTCAAAGAGGGGCGTGGACGGGCATGGCTAGATTATCAGAATGATGTGACAGTCAAGGATGTGCGACTGGCGCATCAGGAAGGTTACAAATCCCCTGAGCATCTGAAACGCTACACCACCCTTGGTATGGCGACGGATCAAGGGAAAACGGCCAATGTTCTAGGGCTGGCGGTTATGTCAGAGATGACCGGGGCGTCGATCCCGGAAACTGGGACAACGATCTTCCGTCCGCCTTATACGCCAATCGCTCTTGGCACATTGGCCGGAAGCACAACAGGCAGGCATCTGGCGCCAACGCGCAAAACACCTAGTCATGTCTGGGCGCAAGAGCTTGGTGCCGAGTTTGTTGAGGCCGGAAATTGGCTGCGCGCGCGTTGGTTCAAGAAGCCCGGCGAAAAGACCTGGCACGAAACTGTGAACCGGGAAGTCACGACCGTCCGATCTCGGGTAGGTCTCTGCGATGTTTCGACCCTTGGCAAGATTGACGTGCAGGGTACCGACGCCGCAGAGTTCTTGAACAAAGTATACGCAAACGCATTCGCCAAACTGCCGGTAGGTAAGACGCGCTATGGCTTGATGTTGCGCGAAGATGGTATCGTCTATGACGACGGCACAGCCGCGCGACTTGCAGAGGATCATTTTGTCGTAACGACAACCACGGCAAATGCTGTGCTTGTATACCGAAACATGGAATTTGCCCGGCAATGCCTGTGGCCGGAACTGGATGTGCAGCTCATTTCGACCACGGAAGCCTGGGCTCAATACGCCGTCGCTGGTCCCCGGTCACGTGATCTGTTGCGAAAGATCGTGGATGCCGAGTTTGATATTTCGAATGAAGCATTTCCGTTCATGGCATGTGGCGAAATTACGGTGTGCGGCGGTTTCAAGGCCCGTTTGTTCCGGATCTCGTTCAGCGGCGAGCTGGCTTATGAAATTGCGGTTCCCCGCCGATATGGTGACGCGCTGATCCGCGCCCTGATGGCCGCCGGAGAAGAGTTTGGCGTTGCACCCTATGGCACCGAGGCGCTTGACGTTCTTCGGATCGAAAAAGGTCATGCCATCGGCAACGAATTGAACGGAACCACTACCGCGCTGAACCTCGGTCTGGGGAAAATGGTGAACAGGAAAAAGGACTGTATAGGCCAGGTTCTAAGTACCCGCGAAGAATTGGCTGACCCTGAAGGGCTGCGATTGGTTGGGTTCAAACCCGTCAATCGCACTGACAATATTGTTGGGGGCGCGCACTTGATGAACAAGGACGAACCGACTGACATCAAAAACGATCAGGGTTACATCACCTCAGCCGGTTTCTCGGCGACCTTGGGGCACTCGATTGCGATCGGGTTCCTGAAAAACGGATCCGGGCGGATCGGTGAGCTGGTTCGGGCAGTAAACCCACTGCAAGATAGCGAAATCGAAGTCGAAGTCGTAAGCGCCCATTTCGTGGATCCAGAAGGAGACCGTCTCCGTGCTTGACCTGAACCCAATCACCCCTTTGGGGGCAACAACTCTGCATCAAGAGCAGTACGAAGGCCTTATGATCGGCGAAGTCTTTGACCGGGCAATGGTATCGATCAGCAGCCGCCATGGCCGAAATCAGGATTTGATGTCGTGCCTGTCCGAAAAGCTGGACCTAAAGTTGCCCGGCGTTTCGGAGTTTATCGAGAATGGGGACTTCGGCGCATTCTGGACTGCCTCGGATCAGTGGATGTTTGACGCACCGCATGATGCAAAAAGTTGCCTTGCCGATAAGATAAAAGAGATTGTCGATGACGCGGCGTCTGTGACAGATCAGACAGATGGCTGGTGTCGCTTCCGGTTAAGTGGCCCACGAAGCGTTGAAATTTTTCAGTTCCTTTGCACTGTTGATGTTTCTGCTTTGGTGCAAGGGCAGGTCGTCAAAACTTTGATTGAGCATACTGGCTGCTTTGTCCTATGTCGCCAAAAAGCAATTGAATATGAAATCATTGGACCTGTTTCAGTGGTCAGTGATGTGCTGCATGCGCTGCAAGCAGCAGCACGGACTTTGAACGCAGTGCACAAAGCTTAGAAGCCGGAAAAATGATTACATCGAGATTTTCCCGGGAGTGGGTGTAAATTTGGAGAATTAGCGATCGCATTGGCGCGCGGGCACTTCTCAGCGGCTTACCAAAAGCTGACTGCTTGCTGGGGGACCGCACTTTGGTAGCGACAAGTTCCGAGACGCCTTGAGAGACAAAAGGTTAAGATAGGGCTGTTCTGGTCGCAGTCCCGAACACCTAAAGGGACGCAACCCGGCGCATGTTTTCGAGCAGCCAAAAGTGGAGCGGACTGTTGGCATTGCGTGCGTGTCGAACAGCTTGCAGTTGAAAACCGCCGACCTCAATCGGCAATGGTCTGTGGACGATATCGAAATGTTGTCCATTGGTTTGGGCGACACGCTCGGGCAGCGTTACGAAAAGATCCGGTTTTTCGATGATCGAGAGCGCCGAAAAAAGCGAGGGAACGACCGTGCGAATATTTCTTTTGTAGCCTTGAATTCGCAACGCTTCGTCCACCCTGTTTCTGATCAGACCATGGGGCGACACAAGCAGGTGGTCCACTTGCGCCATGTCATCGAGTGTCGGGTTTGCAGTCAAGAGAGGGTGGTCGCGGCGACCAGCCAGAACGTAGTGCTCTGTATAGAGGTCCTCGACAACAAAAGACGCCCCGCTTTTTTGTGGAATATCAAAGTATCCAATGGCGAGGTCGATCCGTCCATGCACAAGAGCGTCGAGCGCCTCGCTATAGACGAATGGATAGGCCTGTACATCAATGTTTGGGCTGAGGTTGCACATTTCGGCAACAAGCTTTGGTATCACACTCGTCAGTTCGTAATCGAACGCGCCGATCCTGAGGTCGGTCGCAGTGGAAAGTGGGTCGAATTTTTCCGGGTCTGTTGGGCCAAGCCACGGGTTCGTGCACGTGAAAGAGGTTGGAACGCCGGTTACGATCTTCGGCCTGTCGATCAAGGACGGTGACCTTGTTCATGCCGACCGGCATGGCGCTCTGGTGATCCCGCCCGAGGTGGTGGACGAGTTTGAACGGGCGATCATCAAGCTGCTTGAAACCGAAAAACTGATCCTGGATCCCGCCCGCGCATCAGGGTTCGATTTCGACGCCTTCGAAAAAGCATGGGCGGCTTTCGAAGCCTCGAGGACTTAGGAGCGCGAGGCCGTTAACTGGAAAAAGGAGACCGGTCGAGCCGAGATATCCTGGAGGCGGTTACGCTCGCCCGGCTTACAAAGTTGAGCGGATGAGCTGAGCGCGGAAATAAGCAACATTGAACGCCAAACCCGGAAGCAGCCATTGAAACAGCTGCACAACAGCCAGAACTTCTGCCGGATCTGCGTCGCGGGCGGCGGCTTCGATCAGGTCTTCGGATGACAAACTGGTAACATTTGGCAAAGCGACAGCCAGTGCAACCGAGCGGCTATGGATTAGCGAAACCGCTGGTTCGTAGGCGGTAGACTGGATCACAGGCTTCAGATCGTGCCATGCCAAATTGAAGTAACTTGGCCAGCGCGCAAATGCCCGATAGTCCGTATTGACGAAGGGCAGCCCCAGTGTTTCACGAATGTCATCATAGAGCGCCGCCGTTTCCGGGTCAGCATGATGCGGTTCCATCAGAACCGGATGTGTCATGTCATCAGCCGGGCGGGGCAGCGTGGAGCCGTGGCCTCGACCAGTCCATTCATGACCTTCTAGCAGCGCCCGGGCCAGTGACGCCAACAGCAAATAGGGCATGTTTCCGGCGGAGAACACCTCGTTGCAGGTAGTGATCTGCGTGACCTCGGTGGTGTCATATCCGATCGCAGCCAGCCGTGCGCTGATCGCAGGTGGCGCAAAAACACCCGCCTGCGCCTCGACGCAGTCGCGGAGCTCGCGGCAAGCATCACCAAAGGCGTTTGTCGCTACGACGGGTTCGATCGAAGACCATAGGCGCTGGTAGAATTCGGGATAGTGGGCAAACGCCATGGCAACGACGCCCATCCACGGTACGCCGAAGCCGCGTTTGGTGCGATCATAAACTCGCGCCAAATCTGCCGTCGCAGCCCGTTCGGGCACCGGACGTATAGGTGGAATGGAGTTCGGTTTCAGTCGTTGCAATTGATCAGGCGTCAACAGTGACACTCTTTGGCAAGCCTTCGCTCCATTTGCGCAATTCGTCGAGGAAACCCAGAGCAGTGCAGCCAAGCTCGGTAATCTCATACTGGACCGATACCGGTGCTGTGTCGAGAACCTGACGCTGGACCAGGCCCTGAGATTCCAATTGACGCAGTCGTTCTGTGATCATCTTTTTGCTGGCGCCGCCGACCATGCGCGCCAAGTCATTGAAGCGAACGGGCTCGTCCTTCAGGTGCCACAGGATAGAGCCGGTCCATTTGCCACCAATAATCCGCATGCCACGTTCAATTGCGCACGGCTCGACACATGCATCATGTGCGGTGCGACGGCCTTTTTCGTCTTGTTCCACGCGTGCTCGCATCTGTCGCCTCCATTTATTTCAACAGTAGGTTACCTAAAGTATACTGGTTGATCTATTGCCCCTACTAACTTAAGTGGCCGCAAACCGCCAGCATGTCAAGTAGTTCAGGGAAGCAGCGATGGAGGGTGTGGAAAGCCCCGGCACCGATGACAATTAAATCGAAGCTTTCGGGCTACAAGCAAATATGTCCCGTGCGGCGCGCGGAAAGATCCCAGAAGAAAGAATGATACCCTCATGGCACTGCAAGACCACCCGATGTGGCGCAAGCCGCAGCATCATCACGACCTCGACCACGCGCATGAACATGTTCACTGGGCCGAGCTATTCTATGACCTGATTCACGTCGTGACCATATTCCTGCTTGGGAACTACCTCTCGCATCACCTGGATTGGCACGGATTCCTGGTGTTTACGGGGGTGTTCATTGCGCTTTGGTACGCGTGGGGCGAGCTTAGCATCTTCAACTCGATCTATGTGAGCACCGATGTCTGGCACCGTGTGATCATGTGCGTGATGATCTGTACGGTGATGTTCATGGCGGCGTCCATTCCAGCCATCGAAGGAAAAGGCTGGACATTCTTCGTACTAGGTTTTGCGGCCAACCGGGCCATGTTGGCGGCGCTGTATTTCAGGGCGCGGCGGGTGAATATTACCGGTCGCTCAATGACGTCCGAGAAAGTCCGTAACTTCTCGTTCTTCGCCATCGTTTTTGCCATCATCGCATTTTTGCCGAAACCGCTGGCCTATTGGGCGTTTGGCATCGCAATGGTGGCAACACAGGCGATCTACATGATCCCGGGCATATCTGTCCTGCGGTTTGAGCGGTTCGCGCCACGACTGGGGCATATGTCCGAGCGTTTTGCACTGCTGACACTGATCGTGCTGGGCGAGGGGTTCTTCAAGCTCGTCGTCACACTGTCGGAAAAGGGCATCTACAAGGTATCCCCGGACGTTCTGGTCAATTTCGTCATCGGTGGAGTGTCGATGTTTGTCATGTGCTGGATCTATTTCGACTTTGCCGGCAATGCCAAGCCGAAGGACAGGAAACCCGCGACCCTGGTGATCTGGTGGTTGGCCCATCTTGTTCTGATGGTATGCGGTGTGTTGGTCGGTGTGGCACTGGCCGCAGAGGTCAAAATCGGATTCTGGGATCCTTATCCGACCGAATACGCCGCCATCGGATGTTTCGGCCTCGCAGGCTATATCGCCATGCTCTGGGTGCTGAGGTCAATCATTGAGCATCGTGTTGCCTCCGACTTCGGACGAGGGGATGTGCGCCTGTTTGGCATTGTGTTGGCAATCGCCTGTTTCTTCATTGTTCCGCACGTCCCGGCTCTGGTGGCCAACCTGATCTGGGGCACGGCGCTGCTGTCGCAGATTGTTGTGCCCGTTTCCCGGGCCTGGCTGACATTCCGCCATGAGTAGCTTTGTACAGGACCTGAAAAGTCTGCGCGCCGGGGTCTATTGGTGGCTGGAGCGTCCCAACCGGGACGCAGACGGCCCCCGGTTTCTGGACATTGCCCTGATCGTCCTGATTACGCTGAATGTCGCGGCGGTCATTCTGGAAACGGTAGATTCCATCTATTTCGAATGGAATGCAGCGTTTGAGCTGTTCGAAAGCTTCTCGCTGACCGTGTTCGTTGTGGAATACGCGGCAAGACTGTGGGCAGCGCCGGAAAATCCTGAATATGAGTCCAGGCTGTCCTGGGCGACGTCTCCATTGGCACTGATCGACCTGCTGGCGATATTGCCCGCTCTGCTGTACCTGTTCATTCCCATCGATCTGCGCATTCTGCGCGCGTTCCGGATGCTGCGCCTGCTCAAGCTTACCCGGTATTCACCCGCGCTTGGCATGTTGCTTGCCGTGTTCGAGGAAGAGGCAGGCGCTTTCTTTGCCGGGTTTTTCATCCTGATGGTAATGCTGATCTTTGCCGCCAGCGGCGCCTGGCTGGCCGAGCACGAAGTTCAGCCCGACGCGTTCGGCTCGATCCCGGCGGCCATGTGGTGGGCGATGGCGACGTTGACAACCGTAGGATATGGCGACGTGACGCCTGTGACGGTGGCCGGAAAGATGTTCGGAGCTGTTATCACGGTCATCGGCATCGGAATGGCTGCCTTGCCTGCCGGTATCATCGCCAGCGGTCTCAACGATCAATTGCACCGTCGGCGTGCCAGTCTGGAGCGCGAATTCCGCAAAGCGTTAGAGGATGGCACGATCTGTGAGGCCGAAGAGGCCGAGATCGAGGCGCTGCGCAAGCAACTGGGCCTGTCACGCCGGGCTGCAGATCAGATCCGGGATCGCATCCACGCTGAAGCTGAGGCCAGACGGGGACATTGCCCTCATTGCGGAAAAGTACTCTCCGAACCTTTGTGAGTGCCACAATTCCCGCCGCTATGACGACGAGGCATATTCGATCATTCCAAAATGCATGGCCTGACCTTTCGTGGCCCAATCATCCAGAACGATATAGGCTCGAAGCGTGTTTTGCGGTCGCCGGCTGCGCCATACGGGCGGTGTGTTCCTGGGGCAGGAATACGTTGGTTTCAGGGGTTTTTCGATCTTTTCAATTCCAACGCTGATTAGCGTGCGGTCCGGGATCATTGAGGTTATTGGCACGGCTCCCTTGCACGCAAGCGAGTGGGTCGCAGGTCCACCCAAGTAGTAGGTTACAAAAAGTATACTAATTGTCTTTTCCTCCACAGTGAGCAAGTTGTCACCTGAACAGCGGAAAGGCCCGCTGAATCACTGAAAACCGCAAGGACGAGACCATGAGCAACATTTTTATTCTGAACGGCCACCAGCCTTATCCCTTCGCCAAGGGCGAGCTGAACGCAGCGCTGATTAACCGGGCAGCCGAGTTCCTGAAAGCCGCCGGACATGACGTGCGTGTGACAAAGATCGCCGAAGGTTATGACGTCGAGCAGGAAATCGCCAACCACCAATGGGCCGACACCGTTATCATGCAGTTCCCGGTAAACTGGATGGGTGTCCCGTGGTCGTTCAAGAAGTACATGGACGAGGTTTACACGGTCGGCATGGATGGTCGTTTGACCAATGGTGATGGCCGCGTGGCTGAAGCCCCGAAAGAAAACTACGGTATGGGCGGCGCCCTGACCGGCACCAACTACATGCTGTCCGTCACGTTGAACGCACCAGCCGAATCTTTCGACAACCCCGCCGAGCCGTTCTTTGAAGGCGCATCGCTGGACGATCTGCTGCGCCCGATGCACTTGAACGCCAAGTTCTTTGGCATGTCGCAGCTGCCGACCTATGGCGCCTTTGATGTGATGAAGAACGCCGATGTAGAATCGGATTTCGCCCGTTTTGACGCGCATCTGGCCCGTGTCTTCGGTGCCAATTCCGTTTCGGAAGTAGCCTGATCGGCGCCTGCGGAAATCATTCCAAAAATGGAGGCTCATGAGATGAGCAACTCTCCCCTGATCACCGAAGGCCAGCGTGCACCGCTGGCCGACGAGGCATCGCCCGACATGTATGAAGAGCTGGTGAACACCGGCATCACGCGTCTGGTCCGCATGAAAATGCCCCCTGGTGCGACGGATGAGCCGCACCGCCACCCCGAGGAAATCGTCTATTTCATCAAGGGCGGCACGCTGTCCATCAAGCTCGAAGACGGTTCGACTGTCGTGAAAGAGGTGGCGGATGGCGATTACATGCATAACGGCCCCTGGACCCATCAGGTCAGCAATGTCGGAACGACTACGGTTGAGGCCGTGCTGTTCGAGCGTCTGGACAATGACGTGGAACTGAAGGACTGAGGCGAGAAACGACAAATGAGCAAAACTATCCTGATTACGGGTGCGGGCACCGGGCTTGGCAAAGGTGCGGCGTTCGAACTGGCGAAACAGGGCCATCGCGTGATCGCGACGACCCACGGCGCGGAAGGGGCGGAAACGCTCAAGGCAGAAGCGGACGCGCTGGGTCTGACGCTGGAAACAGTCAAGCTGGACATTACCAGCGCCGAGGACCGTCAGGCCGCCTTTGACCGCTTCGGTGCCGATGTGGATGTCGTGGTGGCAAACGCCGCCATCGGAGATACCGGACCGATTGCTGAGGTTGACGTGAACCGCATCCGGAACGTGTTCGAAACCAATGTGTTCTCGACCGTCGAATTCGTGCAGCCCTATGCGCAGGCTTTTGCCCGCGGTGGCCGCGGCAAGGTGGTGTTCGTCTCGTCGATCGCCGGGTTCCTGACCTTCCCCTATCTGGCCCCCTATACCGCGTCCAAGCACGCGCTGGAGGCCATCGCGGAACTGATGCGCGAGGAACTGGAACCGATGGGTGTTCAGGTCGCGACCCTCAATCCGGGCGCGTACCGGACCGGGTTCAATGACCGGATGTATGACAAGATGGACGAGTGGTACGATCCGGCGACCAGCATTACGCCGCCGGAAGCGATCCGCAAGGTCCGCGCCCTGTTCGCCGGCGACGAGCTACAGATGGACCCGCAGCCGATGATCGACAAAATGGCCGAGGTCATTGCTGCCGATAACCACAAGTTCCGCACGGTGTTCCCGGAAGAGGCGATCAAGGACGTGCTGGACTACCAGCAGAAACACTGGACGCTGGAAATCTGAACCAACCGGGCCTGCGCGACACCGCGCGGGCCCGAACTTTGCCCCTGAGGAGACAGCCATGAGCCAACCGGACATTCACCTTTACACCGCCGCCACCATGAACGGTTACAAACCGGTCATTTTTCTGGAAGAAGCCGGTGTACCCTATGACCTGACCTTCATTGATTTTTCGAAACAGGAACAGAAGGCCCCCGAGTTCCTCAACCTGAACCCGAACGGCAAGATCCCCACGATCTATGACCGGGCCGAGGGGCGGGCCATTTTCGAATCCGGCGCAATCCTTTGGCATCTGGCCGAGAAATACGGCAAGTTCCTGTCAGACGATCCGCTTACCCGGTCGGAAACGCTGCAATGGCTGTTCTTTCAGGTCGGCCATGTGGGTCCGATGATGGGGCAGGCGATGTACTTCCAGCGTATCGCAGCGCCCAACGGGCATGAGGAGCCGTTCTCGATCAAGCGTTATGTCGACGAATCCCGCCGCCTGATGGAAGTTCTGAACACCCAGTTGGACGGACGTGACTATATCGTAGGCGACTACTCCATCGTCGATATGATGATCTACCCCTGGGCGCGGGCTTACCCCTGGGCACGGGTCGAGGTTGACGATCTGCCGAACCTCAAGGCCTGGTTCGACCGGATCGACGCGCGCCCGGCCGTGCAGAAGGCGCTGACCATCCCCAAGGCGCAGCCGCAATTCTGGGACGAAAACGCAGATGCTGATGCCTTCCTCAAGGAAAACGCCGCGCGCTTCGCCGGCGACGTGAAAAAGGCTTGAGGCGATGACTGTGAAACTTGTCGGTTACCCGGTGTCGCCCTTTGTCCGCAAGGTTCGGGTGGCGCTGGAATTGAAAGGTATCGGGTACGATCTGGACCCGGTCGTCCCCTATACCGAGCGAGAAAAAGTTCTGCCGATCAACCCGGCTGGAACCGTGCCGGTTCTGCTGCCCGCTGAGGGGCAGGCACCCATCACAGAAAGCGCGGACATCGTCGCCTGGGCGGAAGAGACCGTGCCTTTGCCCGGCCTTATCCCACCACAACCAGAACTGCGCCAACGCGCGTTGCAGATTCAGCAATTCGCCGATAGCCAGATGGCGCAGGTCTTTGGCGGTATGATGTTCGGTCAGCGGATCGTGGTGCCTTATTACTTTGGCAAGGACCACGGAAAAGAGGATATGGTCGCTCAGGCCATGACCGACTACGCGCCGCAATTGCTGGACGCCATTGGCAACCTGCTGGGCGATGCCGACTACGCCGCTGGGTCGTTCAGCGTTGCTGACATCGCGATGTCAAGCTGGCTGCGCGGGGCGGAACTGGCCGGGTTCGCGCTGGATGCCGAACGCTGGCCCTCGATTCAACGCTGGCTTAACCGGTGCTTTGCCCAACCGGGATATGCCCGCGTCATCGACAGCGAAGAGGGGACAGAGGTCGTCCGCTGGGCCCGCTCGCGATACGGCGCCACCGTGTGAGGTTGAATTCTTGAAGACCGACCGGCCCGATATTCTGCTTTATACCGCCCCTACGATGAATGGATGGAAGCCACTGATCTTCCTCCACGAGGCTGATCTGCCCTATGAACTGGTGCCGGTCGATTTTTCGAAAAAGGAACAGAAGGCGCCGGATTATCTGACGCTGAATCCAAACGGTCGCATCCCAACCATCGTTGATCGTGGCAACAACGATTTTGCGGTGTTCGAAAGCGGTGCGATCCTGCTTTATCTGGCCGAGAAATATGACAGGTTCCTGAGCCATGATCCCAAAGAGCGGTCCGAGACGATCCAGTGGCTGATGTTCCAGATGGGCGGCATCGGGCCGATGATGGGGCAGGCGATGTTCTTCCAGCGTATCGCGCGACCCAACGGTCATGACGATCCCTATGCCATCAAGCGCTATGTCGATGAATCCCGCCGCCTGCTCGAGGTGTTGGATTCCCGACTGAACGGGCGTGACTGGCTGGTGGGCGATGCCATGTCCATCGCCGATATTGCGACCTATCCCTGGGCGCGCTCGCATTTCTGGGCCGGGGTTGATGTCGCGGGCCTGGACCATCTGAACGCCTGGTTTGAGCGGATTGATGCACGTCCGGCCACGCAGGCAGCGCTGCAACTGCCGAAACCCAGACCATCCGTCTTTGGCGCAGGCGATACCGAGGCCGCTGCCGCCGAAAATGCCGCTAATTACAAGGAGTAACCCGATGTCCGACCAATCCCAGCCTATTCGCGTTGACATCGTCTCGGACGTTGTCTGCCCATGGTGCGCTATCGGCTATTACCAACTGGCCCGTGCAGTTCAGGAGACCGGCATCGACGTCGATATCCACTGGCACCCGTTCGAGCTGAACCCGCATATGGTGCAGGAAGGTGAGAACTTGCGCGAACACCTTGCCGCGAAATACGGCACCACGCTGGAAGGCTCGATCAAGGCGCGCGCGCGTCTGACTGAGATGGGGGCCGCGCTTGGCTTCACCTTCAACTATGCCGACGACATGCGCATGTACAACACCTTTCGCGCCCATCAGCTGATCGACTGGGCCGAGGAGAAGGGCAAGGCGCATGAGGCCAAGCTGGCGCTGTTCGCCGCTTTCTTCACCCGGCGCGAGAATGTGGCGGATATCGACGTGCTGGTCGAGGTCGCTGGTCAGATTGGGCTGGATCGCGATGCCGCCCGCGCGATGCTGGATAGCGGCGAACGTGGCGAAAAGGTTCGCGAGAAAGAACAGTTCTGGACCAGCCGTGGTGTTCAGGGTGTTCCCGCGATGATCTTTGAACGTCAGCACCTTGTCACCGGCGCGCAGGGTGAAGGGAATTATGCCAATATGCTCAAGCAGCTGAGGACAGTCGTGGCATGATTGAAATCATAGACTATTGCGATCGGGTCGAAGGGCTCTTTGACCCATATCGCGACACTATTGGCGACGATTTTCCGGCATACCGGGGGCATGTGTATCGCGTGATCACCTACGCCATGCATTTTCTTGGAAATGCGGACGTCCATCGCCCCATGGTCGAAACTGCGCTGGTCTATCATGACATCGGGCTCTGGTCTGAGAAGAATCTTGCCTATCTCGATCCTTCCCAGACGCTGGCGCTGCGCGACAACGACAAGCTTGGGCTTGGCCTCGATCCCGAGATTCTGCGTGCCGCAATCCACTGGCACCACAAGATCACACCTTATTCCGGCCCCGGCGCGGATGTCGTGAATGCTGTCCGCAAGGGTGACTGGATAGACGCATCCGGAGGGATGATCCGCAAGGGGCTGAGCAAGGCACAAGTGTCGAGAGTCGAGAACGCGATCCCGGATTATGGTTTTCCGGATGTTCTGCAACGTTTGGCCAAAGACCTTGGAGGCAATCGAATTGCCGGGAATTTGCGGGTGCTCAGGACTGTTTTCAAAATCTGAAACCCAAACCTATCACACACTAACATCGAAGGAGGGGACGATGAGCAAAGCACAAGTGATCCACAAGAAAGGACCGCCCAGCTGTATGCGATGGGAAGACTGGCATGTGCCCGACCCGGCCCCGGGCGAGGTACGCCTGCGCCATACAGCAGTAGGCGTGAACTACGCCGACACTTACCACCGCGCCGGCATCTCTCATCCGTGGCCAGTGCCAGACGAACCGGTGGTGATCGGTTTCGAGGGCGTCGGGATCGTCGAAGGTGTCGGAGAGGGTGTGACCGAGTTCAAGACTGGCGACCGTGTCGCTTATGGCATCCCGCCCCTGGGCAGCTACTCTGAGGTCCGCAACTATCCCGCTGACAAGCTATTGCACCTGCCGGACCGGCTGGACGACAAGCAGGTTGCGGCCTTGCTTATGAAAGGCATGACCGCGCACTACCTGTTGCACCGTACGTATGCGGTGCAGCCCGGCGACACTATTCTCGTTCATGCGGCCGCTGGCGGTATGGGATTGATCCTGTGCCAATGGGCCAAGGCCCTTGGGGCGACCATTGTGGGCACTGTTTCGACACCGGAAAAGGCCGACGTCGCACATGCAGCGGGTTGCGACCACCCGGTCGTGCGCTCAGAGCAGAGCTTTGTAGACGTTGTGCGCGACGTGACTGATGGCGAGGGCTGCGCCGTTGTGTACGAGGCGATCGGCAAAGACACATTGCAGGACTCGCTGGACTCCTTGCGCTTGATGGGCGTCTGCGCTGCCTATGGTCACGTCTCGGGTCCGCCTGATCCCATTGACGTGATCCAGGATCTCGGGCGCCGGGGGTCGTTGTTTATCACGCGCCCGGCAATCATGCATTACGTCGCCAAACGGTCTGACCTCGAATGGACCGCGCGCGATCTGTTCAAGGCTATCGGTGACGGTATTCTGGATGCCAACATCAACTACGAATATGCGCTGAAAGATGCGGTGAAGGCCCATGAAGCCATCGAATCCGGCACAACGCTGGGCGCGACGGTGTTGATCCCATGAGCCTTTCTGGCATCAAGGCTCTGACCTTTGACACCGGCGGCACCGTGCTGGACTGGCACAGCGGTTTCCGTGATGCATTTGCAGCGTCGGGGCAGCGTCATGGGATCGGCCGTGCCTGGGCCGCGCTGGCGAATGACCTTCGTCGCCGGACGATGCAGGCGATGCTTAATCTGGGTGAGAGCGGCCCGCCGGAATATAATTTCGACGACGCGCACCGCTTTTGTTTGGATGCCCTGCTGACCGAAGAAGGGCTGGATGTTTTCGACTCGCAGGACCGGCGCGCGATCTCGTGGGATGCGCCGCATAGCTTTGCCGCCTGGCCGGATGTGCGGCCCGGATTGGCAGCGCTGCGCGAGCGGTTCATAGTGACCTCGTTCACGCTGCTGTCCTATCGGCTGATTATCGACACCTCGCGCAGGAACGGGCTGGTTTGGGACGGGGTCCTGTCCTGCGAAGGGCTTGGCGTCTACAAGCTGCTGCCCGAGGCGTATCGGCGGGCCGCTGAACGTTTGCAACTGCAGCCCGATCAATGCCTGATGGTCGCGTGTCACCCCTATGACCTCGACGCTGCAAGTCAGGTAGGGTTCCGCACGGCGCTGGTTCGGCGACCGCTGGAGTGGGGCAACAAGCCTTCCGAGACGCCGGATCGGGGTGAAACCGGCACTTATGACATCGAAGTGGACAGCTTTACTGAATTGGCCTCTGCCCTTCAGATTTAGGTTGGGCAAAACTGAAAGTCAGTTTTCGGTTCAAACCGCGTTCGACAGCCGGAATTTGATTGTTTGAAACACGATCCAGACCATGCTGGCCATAGATGAACCGGAGGCAGCTTAACAGAAGCCTCCGGATTATTTCGTGTCAGATCAACGCGCCTCAGCCCGGGCAGGCCGCGCCGGTTTCGATCCAGTTTACGGCCAGTTCCGAAAACCCTTCCCAGGATCCGGGCGCGGGCTCGCGGCCTTCGCCGGGGGTCCAGGCCCAGCCGACCAGAGTGTCATGCCCCATATGATGCGCGACCTCTTCCAGGGTTCGGCCACCATTGCGTTCGGGGTCTTTCAACTGGGCGCAGATCTCGGGTACGGTCAGGCCGACCCAACCCATGCTCTGCGGGGCCAGTTGCCAGTGACCGTTGCCGGGCACCGAGCCGGTTTCACCCAGAAACGGGCGGTTTTCCTCGCCGTGACAGGTGGTGCAGCGCATTGCGACCACACCGAAATTGTCCTCGGTCCGCGGAATCGGCGGCGAGTGCGGTTTCTGGTTTTCGCCTTGCAGCGGGCCACCGGTGACCGGATGGCAGTTGACGCAGCGCGCATGAGTGATGACCTTGGCCATTTCCTCGAAGATCGCGACCGAGCGGGCTTGCTCGGATTCGATGCTTTCAAAGCTCGCCGCGGTTTTCAGGCCGTTGACTTCCTCGGCCTGCGCCGCGCTACCGGGCAGCAGCCCGGTCAGCGCGATTGCAGCGGTCAGCGCCGTGGCACGAATGTCGAATTTCATAGCTCGATCTCCTGTCAAACGCGCACAAGCGGCAGGCGGCGGACGGGCTCACCCTTGAGGATACGCCAGGCGTTGCTGACGGCGGGGGCGATGGGCGGGGTACCAGCCTCACCAATGCCGCCGGGCTTTTCGGTGTTCACCGCAAGATCAATTTCGACCTCGGGCATTTCGTTGATCCGCAGCAGGCGATAGGTGTCAAAGTTTTCCTGCTCAATGCGGCCATCCTCGGCAAAGGTGATCTCGTTGAACAGCGCTGCGTTGAGGCCATAGCCTAGCCCGCCTTCGATCTGTGCCTTGACCACATCCGGGTTGATTGCAATGCCTACGTCGGCAGCGACCCAGACCTTGTGTACGCGCGGTTCGCCATCGACCTCGGAGACCTCGGCGATATAGGCGAAGTGGGCGTCATAGCTGGGATGCAGCGCAACGCCATAGGCCTTGCCGTCGGCGCCCTGAATGCCCTGCCAGTTCGCCATCTCGGCGACGCGCTCCAGCACCCGGCGGTCGCGCGGGGACTTGTCGCCCAGCAGCTCCAAGCGACCCTGAACCGGGTCCTTGCCCTGGCCCTGCAGCACCTCGTCCAGGAACACTTCGTTCGCGAAGGCAGTGTGCGAATGGCCGACCGAGCGCCACCACAGATGCGGCACCTTGCTGTCGGTGCGGACCCAACGCGCCTCGAACGCACCAAAATCATAGGGCTTGTGGACCGAACCTTCGATCGAGAACGGGTCAACGCCGTTCTGGATTACCGCCTCGAAGGCGGAACCGCCCATGATGCTTTCGGTGGCGAATTTGTTGTCCCATCCGATAATGCGGCCAGTTTCGTCCAGTGCGGCACGGTGGCGGTGAACGACCTGCGGCCGGTAATACCCGCCCTGAATGTCATCGCTGCGAGTCCAGACCAGCTTATAAGTGCCTTCGCCCCCGGCCTTGGCAACATGTGCCAGTTCCTGCGCGAATTGCCCGTCATACTGCGCGCGCCGTCCAAAGCTGCCGCCGCCCAGAAGGGTGTTGATCTCAACATTTTCCAGCGGAATGCCGAAGATGTCCGAGGTGACCATTTGGTCGACACTCTGCATCTGGCTGCCCATCCAGATTTCCACAGCGTCGCCGCGGTTCTCGATCACACCGTCCAGAGCTTCGAGCGGTGCGTGGGCAAGGAAGGGCAGGCGGTATTCGGCTTCGATCACCTGAGCGGCGTTTTCGAATGCCGCGTTCAGGTCGCCATAGGTATCGGCAACGACGCCTTCACCATCGCGAGCCGCCGTGGCGACCTCTTCCAGTTGTTCTTCGGCCGAGCGGGTTTCCGCCTCGCTCAGGTCCCAGTCGATCAGCAGCGCATCGCGCCCCTTGAGGGCTGAATAAGTGTTTCTGGCATAGACCGCGACGCCGGTCGGGATTTGTTCTACTTTTTCAACGCCGTCGACCGCCAGAGCGGCCGAACTGTCCACCGATGCAACTTTTCCGTTGATCCAGGGCGAATGCGCCACGACGACCGTCAGCATGCCGTCGCGATAGACGTCCAGCGTGAACTGGGCCTCGCCCGTGGTCTTGATGGCGCTGTCGAGACGACGGATTTCTTCCTTGCCGATCAGTTTGAACTTGGCCGGATCTTTCAGCTTGGGCTCGGCAGGAGGTGTGCTTTCGCTGGCCGCAGCGACCAGTTCACCGAATTGCGCAGTCTTGCCGCTGCCAGTGTGGCTGATCACGCCGTTTGCGACGGTGATCTCATCAGCCGAAACACCCCATTCACGGGCAGCCGCATCAACCAGCATGGCGCGGGCGGCAGCGCCGGCCTGGCGCATCTGGGTAAAGGCGTTGCGCACGGCGGTTGAAGCGCCGGTGCCCTGAATGCCGAATGCAAAGTTCTGATAGATAGCGGTGTCGGCAGGCGCATGTTCGGCACGCATCTGCGACCAGTCGGCGTCCAACTCTTCGGCTACCAAAGTGGCGAATCCGGTGAATGGGCCTTGGCCGAATTCGATGTGTTTGACGATAACGGTAACCGTGTTGTCTTCGCCGATGCGGACAAAGGCGTTGAGGTCAACGGGGCCGGTCGCGGCTTTTGCGGCCATCTTGTTGCCCATCGGCAGATGCGCCCCAATAATCAGCGCGGCACCACCGGCCAGAAAGCCGCGACGGGTGGGAGAGAATGCGGTCATGGATCAGGCCTCCAGCATCTTGGCAGCATTGTGGATCGCCTTGCGGATGCGCACGTAGGTGGCGCAGCGGCAGGCGTTTCCAGCCATCGCAAAATCGATATCTTCATCCGTCGGCTGAGGAATCTCAGTCAGCAATGTAGCAGCGGCAATGATCTGACCGGACTGACAGTACCCGCATTGTGGCACATCCAGATCAACCCAGGCCTTGCGCACCGCATCAGCCTCGGGGCCTTCCAGCGCTTCGATCGTTGTTACATCCGAGCCTTCCAGATCTTCGACCGGGGTGATGCACGAGCGGACCGGCATGCCATCGACCATGACGGTGCAGGCACCGCACTGGGCCACGCCGCAGCCAAATTTCGTTCCGGTCAGGCGCAGGTTGTCGCGTAACGCCCATAGCAAAGGTGTGTCACCCGGTACGTCGAGCGACACGTCCTTTCCGTTGATGGTCAGGTCCGTCATTTTGGGGAGGTCCTCTTTTTGGCTTGTCGTCAAGATTTTCAGCAGAGCTTCAGGTTTACAGCGCCTGGGGGGTCGCCTTTAGTGGTTACCTACATCTCGCAGGGGCAATCTATCAACCAGTATACTTTTAGTAACCTTAAAGACGGAAGTTATGCGTTCGAAGCTCATTGGGTAATCGCAGCGATGCCGCTAGGCGCTTGGAGGCAGGCAAACTTCTCGTGCATGTTGCATCCGGGCTCATACGTGGGCGGTTTGGGCGGATTCCAACCGCAAAGCAGGCTTTTCCAGCATTGGCTTCCAGTTGGGAGATCGGTCCGGGTCAAACACTGCGGCCGCACTTAGGTCTCGTTCCAGATTGCGTTTGGGCGCAGGCGCCTCGCTGAGCGCGTCCGCTTGCCTGTGGGTGCCGCGCGCGGATCGCCCCTACAGAGGCGTCGTCTTGGTGGTGTTAGCAGGTTCGTCGATGAAGACTTAGGCGTATCGCAAATCTGCGGCACTAATAGATATGTCGCTGTGCTTAGCTAGTGCCGCAAATTTATCTCGCCTGACCGAAATTAGCTTCTGATACGACCAAAGCGCGAATTTCTTTGGGTCGACATCTTTATCCCGGTCTCCAGCCTTTGCCGTATAGTCGCGCCAATATTCCGAAAGCAGGTCCGGAGAATAGTAGATTGGCTTTGGTTTCTCAACGTACCTCGCTATCAAGTTCTGGACGAGTTCGTCGTTCTCCCTCAGCGAAACGATAAGGAACCTTTCTTTCAAAGCAGAAAATGTGGGGTCACCAGCCGCAAACAATTCGCAGAACGACCCGCTTGAATCAGCCAGAACTGGCTGACTGGAATCCAGGCTAAGAAGGTCTTCGACTGCGGTGAGTTCAGCCTGCCTATGAAAGTTCTGCCGTTTCACATATTCGTTGAATTCAATCCCGCCTCTGTCTGGGTCTCCAGGCATCCCCAAATAGGAAGTCAATGGCGCAAGAGTGTCCTTGCACAATTCGTCGTCCAAGTTGAGTATGCCCAATTCCTGCAACTTGGACAGCATAGCTCCCTTGCTGACCTCGGCATTGAATGCATCAAGTATCTGCTTGCGCAAATACTGCCCCTGGATTTGGGCGTCTATCGACACATAGCGCCACGCCCCGGATTGGTTCAAAAAGCTCGAAAGGAGCGTCTTTCCAATTCCCGACATCCCGATCAGGAGGATGTCACGCGGTTCACTCAGAAGAGATTGAACTTCCGGGGTTACACACGTCAGCTTCATGGTGTTGCGAATTTTCCATCAATCACACTTTGCACCGCTTCAACCGTCGGATCGACAGTTGCGAACTCTTCTTCGCGGGCAAACAAGTCTTCCAGCCGCGCCGGAGTTTCTGGGAGTGTTCCAAGCGCTTCTTCAACTGCCGTCGGGAATTTTGCCGGATGGGCTGTTTCAGCGACAACAATGGGTCCGTTAAGCGTTGCCCTCAGCTGATCCGCCGCGAAGTAGCCGGTTGCCGAATGTGGGCAAATGATCTTGCCGAACTGCTTATGGATCTGGCGCATGGTGTTTAAGGCATCGTCTTTGCCGCACTTCATCGCGTCGAAGTCTTTGGTCAGTCTTGAATGCTCGGATTGCGAAAGTTCGTAAAAAGACCTCTCAGCGAGCTGCGTTTGCATGTCCCGCGTTGCGTTCCCGTCGCGTCCTTTCAGAATCCACAGCATTCGTTCAAAGTTGCTGGAAACCTGAATATCCATGCTCGGCGAGATCGTCGGTATTGTCTCTGCCTTCGACATCATACCAGTCTCGAACAGCCGGGGAAGGACATCATTTTCGTTCGACGTGACGATCAACTTCCCGATGGGAGCGCCCATTTGCTTCGCGATATAGCCCGCAAAGACATTTCCAAAATTCCCGCTGGGGACAGCAAAGTTCACGGGTTGGCCGTAATCGTTGTGGATTTTGACCGAAGCGTAAATGTAGTAGGACGTCTGAAGGAGGATCCGGGCCAGGTTGATCGAATTCACAGCCGTATAGCTATATTCTTTGGCAACTTCGCTTTGATACAGGTTTTTGACTATGCTTTGGCAGTCATCAAAGTCGCCTCGAACGGAAATTGCCTGAACGTTTGCGGCTCCCAGGCAGGTCATCTGCTTGCGTTGAACATCAGAGACGCGGCCCTCCGGAAACAGAATTACTGCATTGGCTCGCGAACGTCCCGCAAAGGCATTTGCGGTGGCTGCGCCAGTATCTCCCGACGTTGCGCAGAGTACGGTCGCGCGTTTGTCAGTGATTGTGAGTTCCCGATCGATCGCTTCCGCCAAAGGGGCGAGGGCGTAGTCCTTGAAAGCGAGTGTGGGGCCATGGAAAAGCTCCATGCTCCACAGCTGGTCATTCAGGCGAGAGAGGGGTGGGCCATCATTGCGTTCGAAACCGGCCAGCGCTTTTCTTATGCCTGCGGTGAAGTTGCACTGTTGCCACTCAGCTCCGCCAAACAGTGCCAAAACATCCGATGCAATCTGGTCGTAGGCCCGTCTGCCCAGCGTGGCCAATTTGCTGGATGTAAGTTCGGGCCAGGCCTCAGGCACGTAAAGACCGCCATCTTCGGCAGTTCCACGGCTTAGCAACTCTCGGAGAGATCGAGCGGGTGCGTTCCCGCGAGTACTTGAGTAGAGCATGGCATTTTCCAAGATTTCTAATATTGTGGATTTAGCAAGACCTCTATCGTTCGTAAACAGAAATCTAATATAATGGAAATACGGAATGAACACACCTTCACCTACACCTGAAATCGGGAGAATTATGAAGGAAGCCAGGAAATCGCTGGGCCTGACCCTTGAGCGACTCTCTGAGCGTACAGGGGTGTCCCGATCGATGCTATCCGCCATTGAGAGGGGTGCCACCAACCCGACCTTTTCAATAGTCTGGGCCCTTTCTCAGGCACTTGGCGTTGACCTTAGCTTGCTTGAGGGCACGCCTGGTGGCGAGGATCCAATCGAGCATCTTCATCACTATTCCACGCCGATGCAGCGAAGTGCGGACGGTAAATGCGAGATTTATATGCTGAGCCCGCGACGCACTGTTCTTCCCGTAGAGTGGCACAGGCTTCTCATGAAGGTCGGAGCAGAGCTTGATTCAAAGCCCCATGCGCCTGGAACCTTCGAGCACCTGACCTGCCTGTCCGGCTCACTGTCGGTAACGGTCGCTGGACGAACTGTTCGGGCTGAGGCAGGCGATACATTGCGATACCGCAGTGACTGCAATCATCGCATTAACAACGAGGCGGATGGAGAAACGGAGGCCATCCTTCTCGTGGCTCAGCCGACTCAATATCAGGAACCTACAGCGTCAGTCTGAGAAGGCCTATAAAACGTATTGACTGAATCATGGCATTATTCCAATATACCGCATCTCGTGCGGCATATTGGAAAACCAAAAATGAAACAGCGACTGGTACCTCCAAGTAATAGCGGACTTTTCCGTTCGCGGGCCCACGCAGGATTGAGCGACGAATCGCGGTCAGGTTTCTCTGCCTGCCGCCCTAAGCGGTAAATGACTTGAGGCGTAACGCCCAAACCACTCGTTCTCAGGCTTAACTCCGGCAATGAAGGTACTATCGGATGACTACTGATCAACTGGCCCAAAAGGCGCGCGGACGCCGAGGGCGTCGCCGTGATGGCGGGGCACCAGCCCCGGCAATTGTACAGCGCCCGTTCGCGCAGCTTAAGCGTTCCTATCCGACCGTTGAGCTGATTTCTGATGATCAGGTTGAGCATATTCACCAGGCATCCCTGAAACTGCTTTCAGAAACCGGTCTGGACGTGTTGCATGATGACGCGCGCGCCGTGATGAAAAAGGCAGGTGCCGATGTCCGGGACGGTGAAGAGCGTGTGCGCTTCGATCCCGATTTGATCAACGAAGCCATTGCAAGCGTGCCGTCTGAATTCATGTTGCACGCGCGAAACGCCCAGCACAACGTGACCATGGGCGGAAACAACATTGTATTCAACATGATGGCAAGCGCGCCGAATTGCTCGGATACGGATCGGGGTCGGCGCGCGGGCAATCAGGAAGATTTTCGCAACTTCCTGCGATTGGCCCAGATGCACAATGTTCTGCATGTGACAGGTGGATATCCGGTGGAACCCGTCGATATTCACGCGTCTATCCGCCATCTTGATTGTATTCAGGATTACATCACGCTGACCGACAAGGCCTATTGCATCTACTCACTTGGTGAGGAGCGTGTCTCCGATGCAATCGAGATGACGCGGATTGCCCATGGTCTGACCCATGACCAGATGCGTGATCAGGCCTGCATGTTCTCGATCATCAACACGAACTCTCCTCTGCAGCTCGATATTCCGATGATGCAGGGCGTGATGGCGTTGTCCGAGATGGGCCAGCCTGTTGTAATCACACCCTTCACGCTGGCAGGGGCGATGGCGCCCGTTACGATTGCCGGTGCCGTAACCCTGCAAAACGCCGAAGCTCTGGCGGGTGTGGCCTTTACCCAGATGGTGCGGCCAGGCGCGCCGGTGATGTATGGCGGCTTCACGTCGAACGTGGATATGAAGACCGGCTCGCCCGCGTTTGGTACGCCGGAATACATGAAAGCGCAGCATATCGGCGGACAGCTGGCGCGGCGCTACGGCATTCCGTATCGCTCTTCGAATGTGTGCGCGGCCAATACGGTTGACTCGCAAGCGGCATACGAGGCGGTCTTCTCGCTTTGGGGTGCCATCAATGGCGGCGCCAACATGCTGATGCACGGGGCAGGGTGGCTCGAAGGAGGGCTGTGCTGCTCGTATGAGAAGGTGATGCTTGATATCGACCTGCTGCAGATGATCACGGAATTCCTTCAGCCGGTTTCGACCAGCCCGGAAGACCTGGCGCTGGAAGCCATCAATGAGGTCGGGCCAGCGGGTCACTTCTTTGGCACTGAACACACCCAGGCGCGTTATCGCGACGCCTTCTATTCGCCAATCCTGAGTGACTGGCGCAACTTTGAGACCTGGCAGGAGGCCGGATCGCCGATTGCGATCGAGCGTGCCAACGCAGAGTGGAAAAACCGCCTTGCCTCCTACGAAGCCCCAGCCCTGGATCCGGCGATAAAAGACGAGCTTGACGCCTTTGTTGCCAAACGCAAGGCCGAGGGTGGCGCTGCCACGGATTTCTGACATTTGCAGGTTCGGCAGGACGATCGCGATGACCGGGATCGTTCTGCCGACCAGCAATCCACTGCAAAGAAGAGAACCCCTTTTCACCGAGATAGATGCTTTGGGTCAAAACGAGGAGTGTGCACCCAAATGCAGTCAGAGTGAAAGCTGAATTCCTGAGGAAAAACGAAATATGCCTACTATTCAGACCGACGAGTCCACAGGCGGAAAGAAACTGCCGTCGCACGCCAAAGTCGTTGTTATTGGCGGCGGCGTTGTTGGTTGCTCGATCCTGTTCCACCTGGCCAAGTTCGGTTGGAAGGATGCGGTCCTGCTTGAACGTGACGAGCTGACATCCGGCTCATCCTGGCACGCGGCCGGCGGTATTCACACCATCAGCTCGGATCCGAATATCTCGCGCCTGCAATCATATACGATCAATCTTTACAAAGAGATCGAAGAACTGTCCGGCCAATCTGTTGGTCTGCATCAGACCGGTGGCTTCTACGCCGCTTCTACCAAGGAATGGTATGACTACCTGAAGGGCGAGCGTTCGAAAGCGCGTTACATGGGCCTGGATCAGGAATTCATCTCGCCCAAGGAACTGGCTGAGCGTCATCCGCTGATCGATCCGGACCACTATCACGCGGTTCTGTGGGACGCGCAGGACGGCCATCTGGACCCGTCTGGCACGACCTACGCTTTTGCCAAGGCGGCCAAGGCGCATGGCGCCCAGTATTTCACCCACTGTGGCGCCACCGATATGACACAGCGCCCCGACGGCAGCTGGGACATTGTCACCCCCAAAGGCACGATCAATGCCGAGCACGTCGTGAACTGCGGCGGTCTGTGGGCGCGTGAGGTGGGCCATATGGCGGGCCTTCATCTGCCGGTTCAGCCGATGGAGCACCATTACCTGATCACCGAGCGCATGGACGAGGTCGTGAACTTTGGTCAGCAGCTACCGCACGGCATCGACTTTGAGGCCAACGTGTACTGCCGTCAGGAAGGGCAGGGCATGTTGCTGGGTACCTATGAGGCCCAGGCGACCCCGTGGAAAGTCGGCGGGACACCTTGGGACTTCGGTCATGAACTGCTGCCACCGGATCTGGATCGTGTGGCGGATCGTCTGGAAACCGCGTTCGAGCGTCTTCCGGCCATGGCCAATGCCGGGATCAAGGATGTGATCAACGGTCCGTTCACGTTTGGTCCTGATGGCAACCCGCTGATCGGTCCTGTTCCGGGCATGAAGAACTACTGGGTGGCGGTTGGTGTCATGGCAGGCTTCTGCCAGGGCGGCGGCGTGGGCCTAACCCTTGCGGAATGGATGATCGACGGCGAGCCATCCATCGATGTCTGGGCGATGGACGTGGCGCGTTTTGGTGAATTCGCGACACCGGACTGGGGCACAATCAAGTCGTCGGAAAACTACGAACGCCGGTTCGTGATGACCTTCCCGAACGAAACCCTGCCCAAGGGCCGCAAGCAGAAGACGACCGCGCTTTATGATCGCATGATCGCCAAGGGTGCGGTGATGGATCAGGGTTTCGGCCTCGAAAACGTACTCTGGTATGCCGACGGCCCGGAAGATGCGCACGAGGTTCCAACCTTTGAACGCAACCGGTCGCACGACTATGTCGCCCGGGAAATCAAGGCCGTGCGCGAAGCTGTCGGCGGCATTGAGATCGCCAACTTTGCCAAGCATGAGTTCAAGGGTGATGGTGTTCGCGAATACCTGAACCATATCCTAGCCGGCTTTGTTCCCAAGCCCGGACGCCTGGCGCTGACGCCGATGCTGACGCCCAAGGGCAAGCTTTACGGCGATCTGACGGTTGCCTGCCTGGCCGAGGATCACTTTATGCTGTTCGGTTCCGGCGCAATGCAGGAAGCACACCGCCGCTGGTTCGAAAAAGACCTGCCCGCAGGCATTTCTTATGCCAACGTTTCGGACGACTGGCACGGGATTGCCCTGTCCGGCCCGAAATCGCGGGACCTGCTGGCCCGGATCACCCGTGACGATGTTTCAGCCGAAGCCTTCAAGTTCCGTGACCTGCGCCAGACCTTTGTCGGCGGCGTGCCGGTGATCATCAACCGGATCAGCTTCTCTGGCGAATTGGGCTACGAAATCTATTGCAAACCGCAATACCTGATGCGTCTGGCAGACGCCATCGAAGAGGCCGGCGCCGATCTGGGCTATCGCTGGTACGGCGCGCGTGCGTTGCTGTCGATGCGACTCGAGAAGGGCTGGGGTGTCTGGACGATGGAATACCGTCCCGACTTCGACGCTGTCGAATCCGGCATGGATGACTTCATCAACTGGAAGAAGGACTTCGTCGGCAAAGAAGCAACGCTGAAAGCCCGCGATGAAGGCGTCTCGCAGAAGTTGGTGACAATGACCATCGACGTCGAGGGGATCGACGTGGCCCATGACGAGGCGATCCTGAAAGATGGTGAACCGGTCGGCTACGTCAGCTCGGGCGGCTATGCGCACCATGTCGGCAAGTCGATGGCGATGGGTTACGTCGCAGCCGAGTTCGCAACGCCGGGAACGACGCTTCAAGTGGAAATTCTGGGCAACTTCTACGATGCGCTGGTTCTGGCAGGACCAATCTACGACGCCAACGGCGCAAACATGCGTTCTTGATCAGGAGAAAAACCATGGGGCGGCCAGAGAAAGACATAGATGTGGTTCTAAGTGAACTTGTTGAGGTGAACCGCTTCGTATTCTTATTGATGCCCGGGTTCTCTGCATTGGAACTGGGATCCGGTATCGACTCTCTGGCCGCCGCCAACGAAGCATTGGGTAAGGCTTTCTTTCAATGGAAAACAGCCAGCGAAACAGGGGATAGCATAGAATCTTCTTCAGGGCTGACAGTGACAGCCGATGGCGCCTTGCCTGATGTACGACGTGGGGATTGCATCGTTGTTTGCTGCGCCTTTAATTCCCAAGACTACCCCAAATCCGGGAAGACTGCGGCCTGGCTACGGCAAGCCGCACGACTTGGAGCACGGTTTTTCGGACTGGGAGGTGGCGCACTGTTTCTCGCCCGGATCGGCATAGCGAACGAGGGGCGCATCAGCGCGCACTGGAGAATGAAGCCTGTCTTTGAGGAAGGCTATCTGGATCTGGAGCCTGCCTGCACAATTTTTGAAGAGACATCCAACATCGTCTCCTGTGGGGGGGGAGCCGCTACTCTGGACCTTTTTTCTTCCGTGATCCGCGAAAAGGCGGGCCCGGAAACATCCAGTCAGGTCGCTGACCAACTCCTTTGTGGCTCTATGCGTGATGGAAATTGTCGTCAGAGTATGTCCAGCCTTTACGGTTCGAAACACCGGAACGAAAAGTTGTCCAAAGCACTGAGCTATATGCAGGAAACCTGGGAAGAGCCTGTTTCACCGTCGGTTATCGCTCGTCAGGTTGGGATATCGACACGGCAACTTGAAAGGTTGTTTAGCCGATATCTGGGAATGACCCCAAAAACCTACATGATGGTTCTAAGGCTCGAGAGGGCACGCGTATTGCTGCAGCAAACCCAGATGCGCGTGATCGACGTTGCTACGGCCTGCGGATTCTCAACACAAAGCGTGTTCTCCAAACACTACAGAAGGCACTTCGGCATAGCGCCTCGAGAAGAAAAGGTTGTGCTTGCGCACTAGCTTCGGAGAACGGCGTTGCAATCAACTCAGACAACACTGGTCACTACGGAACTAAACTGTGTCGGCGGCAAAGCAGAACACAGAACGATCTCTTATGCCTTCGGTGTCCCGATCAACAATACCGCAGAAAATCGCACCCCGCTTACGACAATGGGGGGACTTCGCAGATCAAGCTATGAACGCAGCTTGAATGAAAGGCCGCGCAAGTCGGGACGCGGCTTTTTTTGCGCGCAATCAAGCGTCTGAAAGGAAAGCACAAAATGAACACCCATTACAGTGATCGGCGCAAGATTGACCCTAGCCAGGGCGTTCGTCTTGGCGATGGGACGGCAAATGACGGCGACCGGGTCGAGATTGGGCCGACCGCACTTGCCCATGCTGAATGGCGCGAGGCGGGGTTGGCGCTGCCCGATTTGACCGAGATGCGCAAGGCCCGCCACAAGCGCCTGACCGACGCCATCGTGGCCCGCGGCTATGGGGGTCTGCTGATGTTCGATCCGCTGAACATCCGCTATGCGACCGACACGACGAACATGCAATTGTGGAACACCCACAACCCGTTCCGGGCCTGCCTGCTCTGTGCCGACGGATACATGGTGCTTTGGGATTACAAGAACGCGCCGTTCCTCGCCGAGTATAATCCGCTCGTCCGCGAGAGCCGATCTGGCGCTGACATGTTCTATTTCGCCCGTGGCGACCGGATTGGGCCAGCGGCCGACGCCTTCGCTGCTGAGGTGGCGGACCTGCTGGCCACCCATGCGCCGGGCTATACACAGATCGGGATAGACAAGATCCAGCCTGCGGGACTGGACGCGATCCGCCGAGCGGGGCTGGAGTATCGCGACGGCGAGGAAGTCACCGAACGCACACGGGGCATCAAGACCGAGCACGAGTTACGCGCCATGCGCTGCGCCATTCATTCCTGCGAGCGTTCGATGGCCGCCATGGAAGAGTTCGCGCGCGCAGAAATTCCAAACGGCGGGGTGACCGAGGACGATGTCTGGGCCGTGCTCCATGCCGAGAACATCAAGCGTGGCGGCGAATGGATCGAAACACGGCTGCTCACCTCGGGGCCACGCACGAACCCGTGGTTTCAGGAATGTGGGCCCCGGGTCATCGCCGAGAACGAGATCCTCGCCTTCGACACTGATCTGATCGGGCCATATGGCATTTGCGCGGACCTCAGCCGTACATGGTGGATCGGTGACGAACTGGCGCCGAAACATATGTGCGAGAGTTACGCCGAGGCCGTCGAGCACATCCGCTACAACACGGCGCTCCTGCGCCCCGGCCTCCACATGGAGGAGCTGACACGCTCATTGCATGTGCTGCAGGACAAGTATCAGGCGCTGAAATATTCCTCTCCGATGCATGGTGTGGGCCTGTGCGACGAATGGCCATTGATCGCCTATCCCGACCGACTGGTGGACGGCGCCTTCGACGCCATTCTCGAACCCGGGCTGACGCTGTGTGTCGAAGCGCTGGTGGGTGAGGTCGGCGGCGACCACATGGTCAAGCTGGAGGATCAGGGAGTTGTGACTGAAAGCGGGTTCGAAACGATTTCGACCTACCCGCTCGATAAGCGCCTGATGGGAGAAACGGCCTAGCTGGCATTCGCAATATCCAAAGCCCGCCAGCAAACCCATGACACGGTCCGCTGACGGTTCGAAATTAGCATACAATGGAGGAAAGTATGAAACCACCTTTAGGCGAGTTGGACATTCCAGTTTCAGAGAGCGGCTTTTACGCAGGGTTCTCAAAGAACGTTGCCGTGTCCGCGAAAATCTTGGTGGGTTTGCTCATCGTGTGGGCCGTGGCCTTTCCGGAGAGTGCTGCAGAGACACTAGGAGCATTGAATGGCTTAATTCTGGCGAGCTTTAACTCTTGGTACATCTACGCGGTAGCGTTTTTCCTGATACTATGCCTTGTTCTTGCGGCATTGCCGGCTTCCGGCAGACTTCGGCTGGGCCAGGACGATGAAAGGCCTGAATTTTCGAATTTCTCATGGTTTTCAATGATGTTCAGCGCCGGGATCGGCATTGGGATGCTGACCTTTGCGACGGCCGAACCGATTTACCACTTTCAGAACAACCCCCACGTAATTATGGGAGAGGTTTCCGCGCAATCGGTAGAGACCGTAAGGTCGGCTTATATCTGGTCATTTGCGCACTGGGGGCTATCGGCCTGGGCGTGTTACGCGATTGCCGGGCTGGGGTTCGCCTACTTCTCTTATCGCAGAAATCTACCACTTACGGTGCGCACCGCTCTTATCCCGCTTTTCGGCAAGTCGCTTTCGGGCCCGATTGGTCATGTCATCGATATCGTAGCCGTGGTGGCAACTATCCTGGGCGTTGCCCAGACCCTTGGCTTTGGTGTCGAGCAGTTTGTAGCCGGCCTTAACCGGATTGGTTTCGGTGACTGGTTGTTGGTGACCGGTGAGGGAGGAACACAAAAAGCGTCCTTTGCCGCCATCATCTTCGCCCTTGTGGTTATCATGGGTGCATCGACCCTGTCCGCACTTTCCGGTGTCGGCAAGGGGATCAAATGGCTCTCCAATATCAATATGGGGCTGAGCTTTTTCTTGTTGGCGTTCTTCCTGATTTTCGGTGCAACATTCTTTAGTCTGCAGGCCATGTTTGTCGGTATCTGGGATTACCTGCTGGCGCTGCCGGGAATCAGCTTTACCGTCTGGTCAGATGATGGAACCGAAACGGGCGCCGCACTCGCCGGCTGGCAAGGCGGCTGGACGGTCTTTTACTGGGCCTGGTGGATCGCGGTGACCCCATTCGTTGGTCTGTTTCTTGCCAGGGTTTCGCGAGGGCGCACAGTGCGCGAGTTCGTGTTGGGTGCAATGCTTGTCCCGGCAATGATGTGTTTCATCTGGTTCGCCTTTGTTGGCGGTACGGCCATCCACCTTGAACTTACAGGTGAGGCTGGGGGCTCGATTCTGGGCGCGGGAATCTCAGACCAGCTGTTTGCGACACTGGCCGTTATTCTCAACGACAATCTGACATGGGTCTTCTCAGTTATCGTTGTGGTACTTCTTTTGACATATCTCGTGACCACGGCAGACTCCGCTGTTTTGATCGTAAATACAATCAACGCCGCGGGCGACGACGGCCCGAAAGCCAAGCCTCACATCTATTTCTGGGGTGTCGCTCTGGCATTGGTGGTCGGAGCCCTGCTTGTCATAGGGGGCCTGGGAGCCATTCAAACCGCCATGGTAATTGCAGCTTTGCCATTCAGTTTGGCGATGGTTCTGATGGGCTTTGCACTGATCAAGGCGATCTACAACGATAGCCGAAGACTTGCCGAAGGTGTTCCGACCACCGCCCCGGCATCTGCTGCGGAATGAAACTTGATAGTGATGAAAGGACTTCGAGATGAAAACGAGTAAATCTTTTGCAGCTATCAGTGTGGCGTCCGCGGTAACTGCCGCCTCCACAGCCTCGGCGGCCGACATGGTCATTGGCGTCCCGAACTGGCCATCGGGGGAAGCCACCGCACATATTCTGAAGGTTGCCTTGGAAAGTCGGCTGGACTTGGACGTCGAATTACAGGACAGCACCAATGCAGCCATGTTTGCGGCTATGGATGCCGGAACCCTGCATGTGCATCCTGAGGTCTGGCTGCCCAGTCTTGACTACCTTCGGCGGGAATATGTCGACGGCCGAAAAACGGTTCAGGTAAAGTCCAGTGGCCCCAAGGGGGCGCAAGGAATGTGCGTGACAAAGGACACGGCGGAACGCACCGGTATCACGGATATCAAGCAGCTTTCCGATCCGAAAATGGCTCAGAAATTTGATAGTAACGGAGACGGAAAAGGTGAAGTCTGGATCGGTGCAGAAGGTTGGACTTCCACTTCCATCGAACAGGTCCGTGCACGTTCTTACGGCTATCACAAGACTATGAGCCTCCGAATCATGGACGAAGCCGACGCCTTGGCAGAACTGGGGGCTGCTGCCGGGCGGAATGAGAATGTCGTATTCTATTGCTATCAACCGCACTACATGTTCGAAGTGCACGACCTTGTTGTTCTGAACGAGCCAGCACACGTTAGTTCAAAGTGGATTATCGTGCCGCCCAACTCGATCCCGGGCTGGTTGGAGAAATCAACTGCCGGTGTCGCCTGGGATACTGACGATCTTCATGTCAGCTACGCGACCAGCCTGGAAAGCGCGCAGCCTGATGCCGTCGCAATGCTAAGCAATGTCAATTTGGAGACCGAGATGCTCTCGGAAATGTCCTTTGCCTTGGCGGTCGAGAAAAAGGACCCCGAGGCATTTGCAAAGCAATGGGTTGAAGACAATTCGGCTGTTGTCGACAGTTGGTTCCAGTAGTGACAAACGTTATCAAAAATGCTTCGGGCGGTAACGAATTCCGCTAGAGTGTTTGATACTCTTACGCCTTCCGGTCCAGAAGACCGGGAGGCTGGCAATGGTGTTGATCGGCTTTGCTCTGATCAAGGTAATCATCAACGATAGCCGCCGGAACGCAGTTGGTGTTACCTCTACAGTTCCGGATGCAGACCCAATGGTGGCCGAATAAAGTTTGAATAGTCACTGAGTGCCTACAGATCGTTTGTGGGCGCTCTTTCCGCATTCAATCGGTGGAGTGAAAGGTGAAACAATTTCGAGGCAGCTGTCATTGCGGTTCTGTAGAATTCACATTTTCGGTTCCGGACATCGATCATGCAATGCGATGCGATTGTTCATTATGTTCCCGTAAAGGCATGGTGATGAGTGCAACAGTGGTACCGCCTGAAGATATAAAAATCAGGTGTGAGCAGGGTGTTCTCTCAACTTACCAATTTGGCACAGAAACGGCGCGGCACTATTTTTGCAATCGCTGTGGAATTCATACATTCGTCGAGACGCGGCTGAACCCGGGCCACTATCGAGTTAACCTCGGATGCATCGATGAGTTGGACGCTCTTCGCCTACCTGAGGTAATCTATGACGGAAGAAATCTCTGACGCGACCAAGGCGCCTCTTGTGGTCAGAACATCTGAAATGCAATGACGTGGCCAACGATCTAGCTCCGAGATGAATTGACATATGTGTACTGGCTCGGCTGCCCGAAACTGAAAAAGCGGCCAAAGGTACTGGGTACTACGCGGCTTCAGATTTCCTCAGCACCAGAAAGGTCATCATCCCCAGCGGTGGAAGGGGCCTTTGCTCTTCGACGGCAAGCATATCCTCTTGCAGCACCGTCTCGATCTCGAAATCAGAATGCCAGCCGATTGTATTTGCCAGCGGGGCAAATATGCGTTCCATAGATGCAAGCAGCCCTCGCTTACGTTGGAAATGGTTGGTGATCACCACTCTGCCACCCGGTTTGCAGACCCTCGCTATTTCCGCCATCACCGTTTCCGGTTCCGGAACGACGGACAGCACATGCATCGCTGCAACCGTGTCGAAATGGTTGTCGGGAAATTCTATCGTTCGGGCATCCATTTGCACCAGTGCTTTGACATGCTTTAGTGACATGGCCTGAACCTTGTCGCGGGCCTTTTCTAACATGTCTTCGCTGAAATCGATCCCTGTCACCAGCGTCTCGGCCCCGTAATGTTCCAGGGACAGTCCGGTGCCCACGCCAACCTCCAGAACCTTGCCGGGACGCCTATTGATGTATTCAACCGCGTGCTGTCTCCCGACATTGGTGACAGCCCCAAACGTCCTGTCATAGACGGGCGCCCAGCGAGCGTAAGAGGTTTGAACGGCCTTGATGTCCATATCGAGTCCTTAACGGTTAGAAGGTAATTCCCTGTCGAGCCATGCCCAGGCGACCATTCCCACATACCCGACACAAAGAGCGATGAGCGTGGCCCAGGCAAATGTCAGCAGCGCCGCCCCCGCAACAGCGACACCGATGAGCAAAAACTTCACGTTCTCGCGAGAAATCCGCGTGGCCTTGAAAGACCATGTTGGTATGCGACTGATGAGCAGAAGACCGATGATCACCATGTAAAGGCAGATCAATACACTCGGCAGCAACGGGGCATCGGCGAAAGCGAAAGACAAATACATTGGCAACATGACCAGAAGCGCCCCCGCAGGGGCGGGGACCCCCTCGAAATAGGCACTGTCCTGATCACATGTCTCGGATTTGCTGCTCACATTGAACCGGGCAAGGCGCATGACGCAGCACACAGCAAAGAACAATACCGCAATCCACGCCGCGCTGGGTATATCCTGTAGGACCCAAAAATAGAGAACGAGCGGCGGAGCCACTCCGAAGTTCAGAAAATCTGCAAGAGAGTCAAGCTCGGCCCCCAGCTTGCTGTCACTGCTGAGTAGGCGCGCAATGCGCCCATCTAATCCATCAAGCACACAGGCAGCAATTATCAACTGGACCGCGAGTACGTAGTTACCCTGAACACCAAATCTGATTGCTGACAGGCCCGCGCAAATGGCCGTTATGGTCAGCGCATTGGGCAGCAAATGGATTAGCGCAAACCCGGTCTCTTCCTGTTTGGGGGGGTCTCCCATTGATCCGCCTACCTATTTTTCTTTAGACATAGATAAACTGGCAAGGACGGTTTCACCCGCAATCATCGTTTGTCCGACACGCACTTGTGGATCCACGCCATCCGGAAGGTAAACATCCAGCCGAGACCCGAACCGGATCAATCCAAATCGCTCTCCGGTTTTAAGCGCTTCGCCTGGTTTTACGAAGCAGACGATCCGTCTGGCCACTAGACCAGCAATCTGGACAACAGCCAGATCCTGATTGTTTGTCATACGAATACGCAAGCTGTTGCGCTCGTTATCAGCACTGGCCTTGTCCAGGGATGCATTGAAAAACTTGCCGGGGCGGTAGGCAACTGCGGTAATCTCCCCTTCAATGGGGGTCCGGTTCACATGACAGTTGAAGACACTCATGAACACGCTGACACGGGTGAGAGGTGTGTCGGGCATCCCAAGTTCTTTCGGCGGTACCGCAGGTTCGATCAGCGAAACCACCCCGTCCGCCGGGCTAACAATCAGGCCTTCTTCTGTCGGTGGCACACGTTCAGGATCGCGAAAGAAATAGTAACACCAAACCGTGAAGCCGACGCCAATCCAGCCCAGAATGTCGGACAAGAGAAACAGACCGACCGTTATGGCGGCAAAGATTGCGACAAACCTAATGCCTTCGGGATGCATCGGTTTGATGAACGTATCGCGCATGCGCATTGCAAGCTTTCCCTCAGGTCATTTGACGGCACTGTCATAAGTGGATTGGTGTGGAACGCAAGTGTGACTAGCGCGACCGGCGTCAATTGATATTAGGGTGTTACAAGTTGATGGGCACTATTTACAGCACCTCGGCGCTTAGGCTTCGGCCTTGTGACCGGTAAGCCAAATTATGCCAAGTTGAAGGGCGTGGGCCTGATTTCGGACCTAATAGTTCAGTATCCGCTTCAGCCCCAAAGCGGTCCTTCAAAACCGAGTTTGCAATGTCCGAGATGCGGACAAAACAGCCGTCGGCATCGCAGAAACAAATGTCTGCTCTATGCTGATGATTCAAATGGGGGGCCGCGATACATCGGGCAAACTTTGTGCCAACTTTTCGTACTGCAAAGTCGTTCTCAGGCGCTCATTGAGCTGTTTGACGACCGCGCTTCTTGCCTTCATTTTGTTTCCAGCAAATCGCTATAAGAGCGGCTTTCTCATCAAAACGAATGGTCCCTCCGGGTACGTTTGGAATTCCACAAATTCATAGCCGAGGGCCAAATAAAATTCTCGCGCGGTCAGTGAGGAATGAAGCATCATTTCCGGGATTGCCCTTTGTCGCGCCTCCTCTTCTATTCTTGCAACCAGCATTTTGCCCAACCCTCGCCCCTGGTACTCAGGGTCTACAAACATTGAACGCAGATAGTCATCTCTCAGACCCACCGTTCCAACGAGTTCGGTGCCCATGAAGCAAAGAAGAATTAACTCGTTTTCAATTCTTTTGGTGACCGGCTCCGGCTCAAAAATCGTGCACAACCTGTCGATTGACTTTTGATCGTAGTCCTTGAAATTTGAAACGCGAATTGTGCGTCGGATCAACCCACTGAGCGGAATTACATCGGCAACTGTTGCCTGTCGGATTTTGAGCGACGTCATCGCGGCAAACTTATCCCGGGACATGAGACATCGAGAAGCTGGCAGATACGACTAAGGCAGGCCGGAAGCACTTGGACTTCTCTATGTCTTTCACAAGAGTAAGCGGTTTCACAAAATTCATGGCGTTTCCTACCGGAATTATCGGATCAGATGATCCCATCACTATTGCAGACATTCTTTCGACGCGCAGCATCGGCAACATTGGGCTCGATGCAGTCATCTGAGTCTTTCCGTCAGATGACCGCTTGTGGTCGGAAAGTGGGCACGGAAGCCATTACCCACTGATCTAAAAAAAGTTCGGGCTTTCTCCTTGAATGGACTGGACTTCACGACGGTTCAGAGCGGTACTGTCTGTGTCGAATACGCCCGGGATCACTGGGCTCCACTCAGTACAGGGCGAGGAATAAACCTTTGCCCTCAGAGTGGAGAAACACGATGACAACACCAATTGCGGCAACCCAAAATTCGGACAGAAACACGAAGGTTGCCAAAAAGCCGACCCGCCAAAAGCAGCTGTACAAAATGCTGACGCGGAAGTCCGGCGTCACAATCGCACAACTTCAACAGACCTTCGGCTGGCAACCGCATACGGCTCGGGCGGCGATATCCGCGCAGCGCAAAGCAGGACGTGTGGTCGACAGGGCGGAGACCGACAAGGGATCGATCTACCGAATTGTCGAAATGCAGGGCAACCAATGAAAGCGGAGCAAAACGAAGATGTTTCGATCCAAATATCAGAGATCGAAGCCCTTGATCGCGCAGCGTGCCTCGACCGATGGCGAGAGACCTTCGGGCGCTCACCACCGAAGTATCTTTCGCCACAGTTCATGAAGCGGGTGCTAATCTGGGAAACGCAGAACAGGGCGCTGGGCGGTGTGTCTGTTAAAACCACCCGACGACTGAAGCAGATTGCAGCTGGGAAAACGTTGACCACGACCGCCAAGCCCGGTTCTCAGCTTGTTCGAGAATGGAACGGGCGGACTTACCAGGTCGAGGTCGTTGAGGGTGGGTACGTCATGGACGGTAAAACCTGGCGTTCGCTGTCAGCCATCGCCAAGTATATCACCGGCGCCCATTGGTCCGGCCCGCGCTTCTTCGGGGTCCAGTGATGCGCCGGGTCCGCTGTGCGATCTATACCCGCAAGAGCTCGGAAGAAGGGCTTGAGCAGGACTTCAACTCTCTGGATGCGCAAAGAGAGGCCTGCGAAGCCTACATCGCTAGCCAGAAGCATGAAGGATGGGAGCTGCTCCCGGATCGCTACGACGATGGCGGGATCTCCGGCGGACATCTCGAGCGCCCCGCCTTGCAGGGGTTGATGCAAGCCGTTGATGACAAACGCGTCGATCAAATCGTGGTCTATAAGATCGACCGGTTGACCCGCTCACTGGCGGACTTCGCAAAGCTTGTGGAACGGTTGGATCAAGCCGAAGCGTCGTTTGTGTCGGTCACGCAAAGCTTCAATACAGCGACCAGCATGGGGCGGCTCACATTGAATGTTCTGCTCAGCTTTGCGCAATTTGAGCGAGAGGTCACGGCTGAGCGCATCCGCGACAAAATAGCTGCTTCTAAGCGCAAGGGGCTTTGGATGGGTGGCAACGTCCCTTTAGGCTATCAGGCAGATGGCCGGACGCTGAAGATTGAGCCGGAGGAAGCGGCGACTGTTAAAGCACTCTATGATCTCTATCTTGAGCATGGCCTCATCCGCGTTGTGAAAGAGTGCGCAGACGCGACGGACCTCAGATCTCGGCGGCGCGTGCGTGGGGAAGGGCTGGTGTCTGGCGGTATTCATATTGATCGCGGGCATATCCATCATATTCTGAGCAACCCGATTTATGCCGGGCGGATTCGTCACAAAGGCCAAGTTTATAACGGTCAGCATCCTGCGATCATCGCGCCTGACGTCTGGGACCGGGTTCAGCAGATGCTGCAAGACGGGGCCGCAAAATCGCGAGGGGCCAAAAGCAAAGCCCGGCGATCCCTATTGGCTAGCAAGCTGTTCGATGAAACCGGCGACCGCCTGACACCCAGCCACAGCAGGAAGAATGGCACACGCCTGCGGTACTACATCTCCCACCGACTGGTGAAGGGCCGCAGCCAGAAGCATCCAGATGCTTGGCGTCTGCCTGCGGATGAACTGGAAACTTTGATCGCTGACGTCATCAGAAAAAACCTGAGCTGTCCGGATTTTGCTATAGCCCTCCTGCGGGACGTATCTGCCGCAGAGATCCCGGGCATCTCCACGAAATTGCAATCCATTCAAAGTGCGAAACAGTGCCTTGCTCTTGTCGCGCGAGTTGATCTCAAACCAGGCCAGGTGACTGTTCTTCTTGGCCACAGGGAAATAGCCGAGCAGCTTGAGTGCAAACTAGATCGGTTAGACATATCTGCCCTGTGCATCGAAGCTCCGTTCCGGATGCGCCGACGAGGAGTCGAGCTGAAGTTACATCTGGGAGACGCACCCTCGGAGGCGGATCTCACTCTGGTTCAGAACATCGTCAAAGCGCAGCGGTGGATGGCTATGATCAAGAGCGGAAAGACCTTTACCGAAATCGCAAAGACGGAAAGCACATCCAAGCGCCGCGTTCAGGATGTAGTCGATCTGGCGATGCTGGCGCCGGACATTCTCGACTCCATCGCATTAGGCGAACAGCCGGATGGCCTCACGTCTAACTATCTCATCAGGTCAGGCGTCCCGGCTCTCTGGTCTGAGCAACGCGAACGGTTTGCTAAGCTCTGAGCAAAACCTCTCCAAAATCTACCAAACTCGTACCGCCGAATTGGCAAACCGAGATTAAGGGCCGAAATCGGCCGTTTTTACTGCCTATCCCATGTCTCTGTCGAAAGTTGCTTGAGCCAAGGTGCGGAAATCACGCAGCAATATCGACGCAAACTCTCGTGAGCTGAAGATTAGTGAGTGGGTGGCTGGGGTGGTAGGATTCGAACCTACGATACACGGTACCAAAAACCGCTGCCTTACCACTTGGCTACACCCCAACGGTGAGCGGCTGTCTACGATTGTTGCTGTCGGGGTTCAAGAGCTATTTGGCAAAAAAATGTGACGGCCGGAAAAATTTTTGGCGTGTTCATTTGGTAGCAACCAACACTGCCCCGACGCGGTTCCCATCCTGAACCATGTCATGAGCGGCAGCGCAGTCTTCTAGTGTAAAGACTCTCTGGACAGGGCAGGTCAGGGCACCTTCGGTCAGTGCATTGTGTAGGGTCTCAATGGCGGCAGAGCGTAAATTTGCTGGCAAGAGATATATCAGGATCATCTCGAGCGTTACAGCCTTGAACATCATTGGCCCAAAAGGGAAAACCGGTGCCATGTTTTGCGCTGAGCCGTAGGCGTTGATGCGGCCGTTTTCGGCAATTACGGCGGTGTTCGTTTCGATATTTGCTCCGAATTCGACATCGATGACGCGGCTGATTGTGCGCCCGTCATTTGCGCCCAATATCTGATCAGCAAGATCTGGGCTGTTGTAGTCAAGCACCACATCCGCGCCAGCCGATTTCACCCGGTCGAAGTTGCGGCGGCTGGCGGTTGCGATGACGCGTGCGCCCGCCCATTTTGCCAACTGAACAGCCAGATACCCGACCGTACCAGCACCACCGTGAATCAGAATCGTATGCCCTTTGGGAGTGCCCCCTGAGAAAACAGCGTGGCAGGCCGTCAGTCCCGGAATACCCAGAACCGCACCAGTCTCGAATGACACTGAATCTGGTAATTCAACGGCTTGAGCGCTGGGCAAGGTAATGTGGCTGGCGGCTGTTCCAAATGCGCGTTGCCATTGCCCGTTCCAGACCCACACGCGCTGCCCGATCCGAGATGCGGGAACGCTGTCGCCGACAGCTGTGATCACGCCAGAGCCGTCGCTATGGGGGATGATCAAAGGGAAAGGAGGTTCCGTCACGCCCGGTCGGGTTCCGGCGCGGGCCTTTATGTCGGATGGGTTGACGCCTGAAAATGCCAACTCGACAGTAACTTCACCCGGACCGGGAGGAACCGGGGGAAGGTCTTGAAGATGCAAGACTTTGACTGCGTCTCCGAAAGCGGAATAGGTAACTGCGCGCATGGAATCCTCCGTTTGCCTCAGTTACAACTTAAACCGGCAGTGAATTCAAACCTTTTGCAAAAGGTGATCAGCGCAACCCTGGGCAGGTGTCTTATTCGCGGATCTCTGAAGGGTCGACACCCCAAAGATTCGCCTTCAAAGTCCAGCCCCGATAGCCACCCGCCGTGATCCGGCACCAGTCCAGCGAACACGTGCCAAGGCGGGCCACGACGCCGGTCTCGAAATGTGCATTCACGGGCGAGTTGGGGTCGGGGCGGGTATAGACGGGCAGCATGTCAGATTCGATCAGTACCGTGCGCACACCTGACAACAGAGCATAGTGAACCCAGCCACCGGCCCCGTCTCGGTCCTGAACTTTGCGCCAGTTGCCGTACTCCGCCGTCACCTGCAGTGGCATACCGCGCCGTTTGAAGACCCAGTCGATTCGATGGCTTAGCGACGGCCCGCGCCGAACGTTCCCTTCGGCGGCTTTCATTGACACATAGCGGGGCAGGGGAAGGTTGGTAACCGATCCGCGCTTGTCCTCGGCATGCGCAGCCCAAGAGCTGAACATGACCAGAAATACGGATATCGCCGCCAGACATTGGCGCTTTACCGGTCGAATACCACTCACTGACTGCCTGCTCTTATGCCTGTTGATCCGGTTTCGAAAAAAGGTCGACTCAATGCCACTGGGGTTCTTGTGCCCCGCCTTATCCTGCGCCACGATGCCATGGCGCGCGTCTGTTTGCAAAGCAGTGGGAGGGCCAAGGTGCCAAGAGAACGTCTGAGTGTTGTCGTAACGCGACGGTTGCCCGAAGCGGTGGAAACCCGGTTGAGCGAGTTATTTGACGTGCGCCTGCGCGATGACGACACGCCGATGACAAGAGATGAGCTGGTGGCCGCGGTACAGGAAGCCGATGTGCTGGTGCCCACGGTGACCGATACGATCGATGGTGGCCTGCTGGGGCAGGCGGGTGAAAACCTTAAGCTGATCGCCAATTATGGGGCGGGTGTCGACAATATTGATGTGTCCACAGCCCGACAGCGCGGCATTCTGGTTTCGAACACGCCGGGTGTACTGACTGATGACACTGCCGACATGACAATGGCGTTGATCCTGGCCGTAACGCGCCGCATTCCCGAAGGGTTAAGCGTGATGCAGCAGGGTGACTGGGCCGGCTGGGCTCCAACCGCCTTTCTGGGCGGGCGCATCGGGGGGCGGCGTTTAGGTATTCTGGGCATGGGCCGGATCGGGCAGGCCGTTGCGCGGCGGGCAAGTGCGTTTGGAATGCAAGTGCACTATCATAACCGTCGCCGGCTGCGTCCCGAGACCGAGCAGGAACTGGAGGCAACCTATTGGGAAAGCCTTGACCAGATGGTGGCGCGAATGGATGTGATCTCGGTCAACTGCCCATCGACCCCATCGACATTCCACCTAATGAACGCACGCCGACTGAAGCTGATGAAGCCGTCAGCCGTGATTGTTAACACGTCACGCGGTGAAGTTGTCGACGAAAACGCCCTGACGCGGATGATCCGTGCGGGCGAAATCGCAGGCGCGGGGCTAGACGTTTACGAGCAAGGCACCGATGTGAACCCTCGACTGCGGCAGCTGCCCAACGTTGTGCTCTTGCCGCACATGGGATCGGCCACGCTGGAAGGGCGGATCGAAATGGGTGAGAAGGTTATCATCAACATCAAGACCTTCGAAGATGGCCACCGTCCGCCAGATCAGGTTGTGCCCTCGATGCTGTAAGCCACCAGAAAGGAGCCTTCATGGACCGGTTTGAAGGGGGATGCCGCTGCGGACGTTTGCGCATCACGGCTTTGGTCCGTCCTCTTCGGGTTGGGATTTGTCATTGCCTGGACTGTCGCAAGCATCATGGAGCGTTGTTTTATGCGGCAGCAATATTCCCCTGCGAGGCCGTCGAGATTTCCGGCCCGTCACAGGGCTATGCGGATCGATTTTTTTGCCCAACCTGTGGTTCTCCGGTGTTTGCGCGCAGCGGTTCTGAGGTCGAGGTGCATCTGGGATGTCTCGACGAGCCCAACCAATTGACGCCGACCTATGAATGCTGGGCCTCGCGGCGCGAAGACTGGTTGCCCGAGTTCACTGGAATGAAGCGGTTTGACCAGAATAGGGACGATGCCGCGCCCTAGATGGCGAGGCGAAACCTTGCTGTTAAATCACGCCTGTACAGCAAACCATTGCAGAGCGCGGTCATTGCTTACAGGTTTGAAACAAAACGAAGTATTGGAGGATTTGATCAGATGAGATGTGTTTCCGCTTTGTTACTTTCGGCATATGCGCTTTATACGCCGGTCCTGGCTCAGGAGGCGGCTGATGCCGTTGCGCCAGAAACTGCCACTGAAGGGCAGGTGCAGGCCCTGACCGAAGAGGTCATCGCTGCGCTCGAGGCCAAGCTGGACCGTGTTCCGGTCACATCCGAGAACTGGATGGTGGCCGCCGCCAACCCACTGGCCGTTGAAGCCGGGGCAAAAGTATTGCGCGCAGGCGGGTCCGCTGCAGATGCAATGGTGGCTGTGCAGGTCGTGCTGGGTCTGGTCGAGCCGCAATCCTCGGGCTTGGGCGGCGGAGCGTTTTTGGTTTGGTATGACGCAGCAACTGGGCAGATGACAACACTGGACGGGCGCGAAACCGCCCCACAGACAGCCACACCGACGCTGTTTCAGGACGAAAATGGTGAGCCGCTGAAGTTCTTCGATGCGGTTGTAGGGGGATTGTCGGTGGGCACTCCGGGCACACCAGCCTTGCTGGAAGAGGCGCACCGCCGTTGGGGCCGATCCTCTTGGCCTGGTCTGTTCACCGATGGCATCCGGTTGGCGGACGAAGGTTTCCTGGTCTCGCCGCGCTTGGCCAGCCTTGTTGAAAACGACGCCGAGCGCCTGTCGCGCTTTCCCCAGACGGCCGCTTACTTTCTGCCAGACGGAGAGCCTTTGCAGCAAGGGCAACGGCTGACCAATCCGGCCTATGCTGATACCTTGCGTGTATTGGCCAGTGAAGGGGCCGCAGGGTTTTATGGCGGTGAGATTGCTGCGGATATTGTCCGCACGGTGCGCAACGCACCGGGCAATCCCGGTGTTCTGTCCGGCATTGATCTGGCATTGTATCAGGTGATCGAACGCGAACCGGTTTGTGCTGCATACCGCGAATACGACGTCTGCGGCATGGGGCCGCCATCCTCTGGTGCGTTGACTGTGGGGCAGATTCTGGGGATGCTGAACAGCTATGATCTGGCAGCGATGGGCCCCGAAAGCGCGGAAGCTTGGCGGCTGATCGGAGACGCCTCTCGCCTCGCTTTTGCGGATCGGGGTCGTTACATGGCCGATACTGATTTTGTTCCCATGCCGACAAAGGGGTTGGTTGATCCGGATTATCTTGCGCAGCGCGCGGCTTTGTTGGATGCCGAAGGTGCGCTGGCCGAAATCGCGCCGGGTCAACCCGAATTCGACCATGCGCTGAACTGGGCGGATGATGTGTCGCTCGAGCTGCCCTCGACCTCGCATATCTCGATTGTGGACAGCTATGGCAACGTGCTGTCGATGACGACGACGATCGAAAACGGCTTTGGTTCGCGTCTGATGACGAACGGGTTCCTTTTGAACAACGAGCTGACGGACTTCTCGTTTAAAACCCATAGCGACGGTGTGCCGATTGCCAACCGGCTGGAACCCGGAAAACGCCCGCGTTCGTCCATGAGCCCGACCATCGTGATGCAGGATGGTGCACCGGTTCTGGCGATTGGATCGCCTGGTGGCAGCCGCATCATCGGTTATGTCGCCAAAGCGATCATCGCGTGGGCCGATTGGGATATGGATGTGCAGCAAGCGCTGTCCTTGCCACACTTGGTCAATCGCTTCGGAACCTATGACGTCGAGGCAGGCACCGCAGCAGAAGGGTTCACGGATGCGCTGGTGCTGCAAGGTTTTGAGGTCAACCCACGCGATTTGACATCGGGTTTGCACGCTATTGAAATCGGTGACGGGCTGAGCGGGGGCGCCGACCCGCGCCGTGAAGGGATTGCACTGGGCGAGTAGGTCCTTGGTATTAGTGGGTATTGCCCAAACTTTGCGGGCCTTTTAGTCATTGGCTGAAAGGCCCGCAGTGTTTTGGGGCAGGGGAGGATGACGATGGTACAAGCTAAGGCGTTGCCTAGAAATGAAACAGGCATAGAAACCGCGATCAGCATTCTCAAACAACGTTTCGGCGACAGGCTGCAAACAAGCGCAGCGATCCGGGAACAGCACGGCCACACCACGACCTGGATTGAAAACCAAAGCCCGGATGCCGTGGTTTTCCCGCATACAACGCAGGAAGTTTCAGACATTGTTAAAACCTGCGCGGCGCACCGCGTACCGGTTATCCCCTTCGGCACTGGCACATCGTTGGAGGGGCATGTGAATGCGCCGGCAGGCGGCATCTCGGTCGATCTGACGCAAATGGACAAGGTGCTGGCGGTTCATGCCGAAGACCTGGACTGCGTTGTGCAACCCGGCGTGACCCGCGAGGCGCTGAATACGCATTTACGCGATCAGGGTCTGTTCTTTCCGATTGACCCCGGGGCCAATGCGTCGCTGGGCGGCATGGCCGCTACGCGCGCTTCGGGCACCAATGCAGTGCGATACGGGACGATGAAGGACAATGTTCTCAGCCTCGAGGCGGTCATGCCTGATGGCCAGATCATCCGCACAGGACAAAGGGCCAAGAAATCCTCGGCCGGGTATGATTTGGCCCGTCTATTGGTCGGGGCCGAAGGTACGCTTGGGATCATCACGGAGCTGACCCTGCGGCTGCAGGGTATCCCCGAAGCGATCAGTTCAGCGCGATGTTCGTTTCCAACGGTGGACGCGGCCTGCCGCGCGGTGATGATGACGATCCAATATGGTATCCCGGTCGCCCGGATCGAGCTATTGGACGAAATGTCGGTGCAAGCCGCTAACGCCTATTCCGGGCTAAGCCTGCCGGAAACGCCGTTATTGCTGCTGGAATTTCACGGCTCGGAAAGCGGCGCGGTTGAACAGGCTGAAACCTTTGGCCAGATCGCAGAAGAATTCGGCGGTACCGATTTTGCCGCGACCACGACTACCGAGGAACGGAACAAGCTGTGGCAGGCGCGGCATGATATGTATTGGGCGTGTCTGCAACTGCGCCCCGGCGCACGCGGTATTTCTACGGATGTCTGTGTACCGATCTCATGTTTGGCCGAATGTGTGACCCAGACCCAAAGAAAGGCAGCCGAACTTGGCTTGCTTGCTCCTGTGGTGGGCCATGTCGGGGATGGCAATTTTCACACGCTGTTGCTGATCGACATGGAAAATGCTGAAGAGGTCGCCAAGGCGGACGCCTTTGTTGGCTGGCTCAACGATCTTGCGATCTCGATGGAGGGCACCTGCACGGGGGAACATGGCATAGGGCAGGGCAAGCGACCTTACCTTGAGAAAGAGCTTGGGGTTGCCACACAATATATGGCCGCAATCAAGGCCGCGCTGGATCCCCTCAACATTATGAACCCCGGCAAAATTCTGTCTGATCAGCCCTAGCGGTTTCGCGATCTGGTCCGTTTTGTGCCCTTAAATCGTCCACATGTTTTGATCTGAAAGGCGCACAGACAGACAGGTGGTCGACATGAGTGCAAAATATCTGGCAGGCTTTATTACAATCTGCGGATTGGCTGTTGCTGGGCTGGATTTTTACCAGCAAGCCAAGGCATCGGAAGACGGTATGGGCATCAAAGGCTATCTGGCTTCAGTATCTTCGCGTGCTGGGTTCGCAGATAACCATGCTGAGTCAGAGGCACAGGTATCCCAACCACAGGAACCAGCAGCTCAGAAACCTTCAGACGAAGGCGGCAGGCTGGTTTGCACCACGGTCGGAACCAGTAAACGCTGCAGTTCCAGTGGTTGAAATCGGCGGCTGAATGATCGATCTGCGACCTGCATTTGTTGTTCGGGTCGTTTTTTTCCTATCACTGGTCGGATGAATGTCGCGCGCCGCCCCTTAACTGCGCCATATGGTGTCAGCTGAATTCAAGGGGAGACGCCCGGTTATGAAAACCCAAGTCAAAGCACTGGTCGTTGGCGGTGGCGCCATCGGAACCTCGATTGCCTATCATCTGGCCAAGGCTGGCTGGGATGACGTGATGCTGATCGAACGGGACGAGTTGACCTCTGGCTCGACCTGGCACGCAGCTGGCCTTTTGCCGCTGTTCAACATGTCTTACGCAACCACCCATATCCACAAATACTCGGTCGACTTCTACAAGACGCTGGAAGAGGAAACCGGTCTGAACGCGGGCTTCGCGGTGGTTGGCAACCTGCGCATGGCGCAGACGCAGGATCGCATGGATGAATACATGCTCTATGCCTCAACGGCCGAGACATGTGACGTCAAATACGAATGGCTGACCCCGGATCAGATCAAAGAGCGCTGGCCTTTGATTGAAACCGGCGATCTGAAAGGTGCGATCTATCACACCGAGGACGGCTATATTAACCCCGCAGACGTCACGCAGGCCATGGCCAAGGGCGCGCGCCAGCGTGGCGTGGATATCGTCCGCAAAATGCAGGCTGATGCCTTCCACTGGAACGGTACCCATTGGGAAGTCACCTGCACCAAGATGGTCGAACAGGGCGGCAACCTTGTCCCATCCGACGAGCAGGTCGTCATCACGGCCGAACACGTTGTGACTGCATCGGGCAACCATGCGCAGCGCACCGCCAAGATGCTGGGCATCAAGATGCCTGCAATCCCGGTCGAGCATACCTTCATCGTCATGGACAAAGACCCCGAGCTGGTCAAATGGCGTGAAGCCGGCAACCCCGAGCACCCCGTTGTGCGCGACGCCGACAACGAATCCTACGCGCGCGAAGAGCGCGGCGGCTGGATTCTGGGTATCTACGAGCACGGCGCGCCTGCGCGCTTCGAATACGGCGTGCCGGACAGCTTCCGTGCCGACCTGTTCCCCTTGGACATCGATCGTATCGCGGATCAGTATATGGCTATGGCTGAACGCGTGCCGTCCTGCGCTGACTCCGGCCTGAAAGACGATTTCAACGGCCCAATCTGCTATACCCCCGACGGCAACCCGCTGGTTGGCCCGGCTCCGGGTCTGCGCAACATGTGGCTGGCCGAGGGTTTCAGCTTCGGTATCACCGCCGCTGGCGGCACCGGTTATTATCTGGCGCAGATGATGGTCGATGGAGAAGCCGAGATCGACATGGCCTCGCTGGACCCCAAACGCTACAGCAGCAACTGGATGACCACCGAGTTCGCGGCGCGCAAGAACGAAGAGTGCTACGAACACGTCTACATCCTGCACCACCCCGACGAAGAGCGTGAAGCTTGCCGTCCGCTGCGCACAGTTCCGGCCTATGACCGCCAGAAAGCACGCGGCGCACAGTTCGGTTGGGTCAACGGCTGGGAACGTCCGAACTATTTCGGCCCCGTCGATGCACCTGAAAACTTCGACAAGGAAAGCCGGTCGTTCCGCCGTGGTGGCTGGTGGCAACATGCCGTCGAAGAAGCCAAGGCGATCCGTGAAGGCGTTGGCCTGATCGACGCATCGGCCTTCACCAAGCATGTCGTCAAAGGCCCCGGAGCGACCCAGTTCCTGGATTGGTTCACCTGCAACAAGCTGCCCAAGGTCGGTCGTATCAACCTGACCTACGCGCTGACCTCGCACGGCACCACCCGCACGGAATACACCATCGTCCGCAATGGTGAGAACAACTACTACATCGTCTCTGCCGGTGCCTGGACCGAGTATGATGCCGATTACCTGCGCAAGGCGGCCGAGGACAAGATGGAGGAGTTCGGTTACATCGAAATCCAGGACGTGACCACTCAGTGGGGAGTTTTTGCCATCGCCGGACCCAAGTCCCGCGACGTTCTGAAAGAGGTCATCAAAGATGCCGATCCGGAAACCGCTTTGTCCAACAAGCGCTTCCCGTGGCTGTCTGCCCGTCAGATCGAACTGGGCATGTGCCCGGTCAACGCGATCCGTGTGGCTTACACTGGTGAGTTGGGTTGGGAACTGCATCACCCGATCGAGATGCAGAACTACCTGTTCGACCTGCTGGAAAAGGCCGGTGAAAAGCACGGTATGAAGCTGGTCGGTGCCCGTGCTCAGAACTGGCTGCGCCAGGAGAAATCCTATCGCGCTTTCGGTACCGAACTGGGACGAGATGCAACTCCGCTTGAGGCCGATTTACCGCGCTTTGTGGACCTGTCCAAGGAGTTCTACGGCAAGGCCAAGCTGGAAGAGACCGGTGTGCGCGTGAAGTGTTGTACCCTGCTGATCGACGGACCAGACGATGCCGACCCGTGGGGCCGTGAGGTGCTATATACACCGGAGGGTGAGCGTGTGGGTCGTCTGACTTCGGGCGGGTATTCGGTGGCTTTTGAGAAGTCCATCGGCATGGGTTACGTTAAGCCAGAGCTGGCGGTCGAAGGTACCAAGTTGAAAGTCAAAATGCAGGACAAGCTGTGGGATGCAGTTGTCACATGCGACAGCCCCTACGATCCGAAGAACGAGGTTATCCGCAAAGACGGATAAGCCGCAGTCAATGGCATCAGCTGTGCAATAAATGCGCCGCCTATGGCGGCACATGCCTCCGGCGGATGTATTTAAAAACAGAAGAAGAGGGGGCTGGGTTCAAAATTCAGCCCCCCTGCTTTTTTGCAAGGGGGCCTTCTCCTGTTGCGGTCATCGGCGCCTCCGCCTGTACCGCAAAATCATCATTCCCGTTCAGAGTTAACGATCCGTTACTTCTTCTGTTCAAAAATACCTCCGCCGGAGGCAAGCCTGCGTCAGCAGGCTTTTGGGGAGGTTTAGAGACTATTGGGTATTCAATTCGTCGAAACACTCCAACGCTTTGGCAGCATACATCATGGCTGGTCCACCACCCATCTGAATGGCCATTGCCAAGACGTCCGACACTTCATCTCTTGTCGCGCCAACTTTGACCAAAGCTTCTGTGTGTAGGGAGATACAGGGCTCGCATCGGAGCGTAACCGACATGCCCAAAGCGATGAATTCCTTTGTCTTGTAGTCAAGTGTTCCGCCTTCCTTCACAACCTTCCCAAGCGTCCCGAAAGCGCGCGTGGTTTCCGGGATGGACCCGTTGAGATTGCGGAGGCTCTTGCGCGTTTCAGAGAGTTTTCCTTGCCAGTCCATTGCAGCCGCCTTTTCATATAACGTAATCAGAATATGGGGCGGATAGTAGGGCTCTGACTTTGATCTCGATCAGTCCGCTGGTCGCGATGAGATAAATGCGAGGTTGTTGGCGGGCATATCAACAGTCTTCAGTACGTTGAGACCAAATTCTTCAAACAACGCAAGTATTTCGGTGTCATTTTTGTACCCAATGTCAGGGTCTTGTTCCGTCAGAGCTTGGTGAAATCTCTTGTCTCCATCACTGGTGAGCAGTCCCGACCGCATAAATGGTCCATAAAGAACAAACCGCCCGGATGGTGCGAGTGCCTTGGCGACCTCTGCGACAATAGTTCGTGTTTCCTGCCAACTGATCAAGTGTATCAGGTTGATCAACACGATCATGTTTTGTCCGGCGAACCGGGCATGCCAGCCTGCGGCGGTCGCATCCAGTTCTTCGGCCAAGGCGACATTCGGAAACTCACGCACGTAGGCATCGATACTGGCCCGCCGATCTGGGTCGATTTCCGTTGGCTGCCACTCCAAGTCGGGTAACTGGGCCGCAAAAGCCGCCATATGCTGACCGGTCCCACTGGCGATTTCTAACGACCGCCCTTGTGGCGGAGCCCAGTCGCTCAGCAATGCGCATAAGACGTCAGAGTTTCGCGATGCCGCAGGGGCCACCATTTTGCCGTCCTCGGCTGTATTGGCGACGCTGGCAGAGGGGGGAAGCTTGCGTTTGGTCATCGCTTCAACCTTTCCGGGGTCAGCATGGCAACACTCTTGGCATCAAGGGCAGGGGGGCTTCCGACCACCAAATCGCAAAGCAGCTGAGAGGCAGCCGGTGCCGTTTGGAAACCATATCCGCCTTGGCCCGCGCTCCAGATGAATGTTGGGTCGTGAGGGTCTGGTCCAAGCACCAAAGTCCCGTCTGGGGCAAAACTGCGCAGGCCGGCCCAACTTGTTTCGACCCGTTTGACTGCTTCGGTCATCAGGGCTTCGTAGCGTGCCAAACCTTCTGCCAGAACCATATCGATGGCATAGGCATCCTGAGGTGGAACTGGGTCTGCTTCGGATGGCGAGACCAACAGTTTCCCGGCATCTGGTTTGGCGTACCACGTTTCACCCACGCCAAGCATCATGGGCCAGCACGACACATCATGGCCTCCGGGGGCGGGCAGTCGGGCCATAGACCGGCGGCGAGGCGTGATACCGATAGGTGGAAGGTCAGCAAGTCTGGCGATTTCGTCGACCCAGGCCCCTGCAGCATTAACCAAATTGCGTGCTTCAAAACTCTGACCGGCGGTGACGATCCAATGTGTGTCTTTGCGGATGGCCGTGACGTTGTGATTGGTCGAAACCGTCCCGCCGTTGTGCCGGATGGTCCTGGCGAAGTCCTGCAACAAACGATCCGTGTCGATGTCAAATGCGGCCTCGCTGACTGCTGCAAAACCGACCTGTTCGGGGTTCAGGATCGGAACGCGCGCGATGGCCTCATCTACTGATATCTGGGCCATGTTCAGCTCGTTGGAATCGGCATCGAACTGCTGAGATTGGTCTTGTGCACCGACCAGCATCAAACCCCGTGGGATTAGATAGCCACCATTCTGTGTGTGCAGAAAGTCACCCCCGGCTTTGTTCAAAGCGACCACTGAAGGTGGTCCATAGCTTTCTTCAAACAATGCCGCAGACCGCCCGGATGCGTGATAGCCCAAGGCGTCTTCGGCTTCGAGTACCATCACTTTTCCGTGCGTCGACAGACGTGCGCCCGCACTAAGTCCGGCGATGCCGCCTCCGATGATCAGGAAATCAATCATTTCTTGTTAACCCTACAGATCAGAGACAGGCCGGTTTTCTGGAAGAGCACATTTGCCCGCGCGCCTCTGGTTCGTTTTGCGTTTGGCTTTCCGGACTATAAGCAGCCTTGAATTTATGCTTCAACCCGGTCAAAGACGTACCAAAATAAACAGGAGTGTAATGTGACTGCTGCGGACCTTCATCCAATGGCGACAGGGCATATTCCCCGATACGTCGTCGCAGCTGACGGAAGTGACTACCTATTCTCAGCGATGGTTGTTTTCTTTGTCGTTCTGGTGGTGCTGATCGGTGTTGGTTATCTGACGCTTCATTCCGTTCCCGAGAAAATGGCCCACGAAAACAATCACCCACAATTCCAGTTGGTGGGTATTCTCGCGCTGCTCGCATTGTTTACACATAATGGCCTTTTCTGGGTTGCCGCCATACTGGTCGCAGGATTTCAATTTCCGGATTTTGCCACGCCGCTTCGAAACATTGCTGACGCCATTCGTTCGCTTGCTCGGGTCCCAGCGCCCGAACCGGTGCCCGAGGTGACAGAACAAACGCCACCTGTGTCCGAAACAGGCGAAGTGCAGGAGCACAGCAAATGATCGAGACTATGCTCTGCGCCTTGATCACGGTGCTGCCCGACTATTTGTTCCGCCGGTTTGTTCAGGGTAAACGTATCGGTCACGAGATCACGTTGTTTACCATGTGGTATGAATTGCGTTGGGGTTTGACGACATGCGCCATTCTGGCGCTGACCGTGATCACCACGCTGTTCTATTTTCACCCGGCCAGCAAAACCGCCGCGTCCTATTTCCGTACCGTGACGATCCTGCCGCAACTGGGCGGTCGTGTGTCTGAAGTATTTGTCAAAAGCAACGAACTCGTCACAGCGGGTCAGCCGATTTTCCGGATCGAGGATTTTACTCAGACCGCACAGGTTCAGGCGGCAAATGCTCAGATTGCGCAGGTTCAAGCCTCGCTTAAGGTTGCAGAAACTGACCTGGCCGAGGCTGACGCAGGTATTGCCGGGTCCAAGGCGGCTCTGGCGCAGGCGCTTGAGGATTTGGAGCGCAACACAACCTTGCGGGACGAAGGATCAAGTGCGGTACGGCTGGCCGAGATCGAGCGCCTGGAGAACCTTGTCGCCGAGCGTGAGGCCCAGGTTTTTGCCGCAGAAGCCAAACGCGCAGCGGTCGAACAGCAAATCGAAGAGTTGATTCCGGCGCAACTGGCCAGTGCCATCGCGCAATTGGACGCCGCACAGACCGAACTGGACAAAACAGTGATACTTGCCGGTGTGACGGGCCGGGTGGAGCAGTTTAGCTTGCAAGTCGGCGACTATGTCAGCCCTTTGCTGCGCCCCGCTGGTATTCTGGTGCCGTCCCATACCGGACATGATCGGTTCCAGGCTGCATTCAACCAGCTGTCTGCTCAGGTTATCAAGCCCGGCATGATCGGTGAGTTGGGCTGTATGACCAAGCCGTTCACTGTTATCCCTACGGTCGTGGTCGAAGTGCAGGATGTCATTCCTTCTGGTCAGATTCGTCCCTCGGACGAACTCAGGGATGTGCAGGCCAACAACAATCCCGGCTCGATTCTGGTGTATATGGAACCGCTTTACAAAGGTATGGCCGATGACATCCCTCCTGGCAGCAACTGTCTGGCCAATGTTTACACCGACAACCATGAGCGGTTGGAGCATGAGGATCTCGGTTTTTGGGAGGCCGCATTCTTGCATGTGGTGGACACGATCGGTGTCGTTCACGCGGCCGGTCTGCGTTTGCGTCTGATCCTGATGCCGGTGAATACTCTGGTTCTAACCGGGCATTGATCCGGTTTAGGTAACCCAAACGCAAAGGGCCCGGCAGTTTTGCCGGGCCCTTTGACTTTAAAGCGCTGCTTTGAACAGCTGTGTCAGGTTTTCTTTCGTCAACTCAATCGGGTTGCCCCCGCAAGAGGGATCAATGACCGCGCCTTCCACCAGCTCGGGGATTGACGCTTCGGTGACCCCCAGATCAGAAAGAGTGCGCGGGATGCCGAGGCTGTCGTTGAATTCCTGCACAAAAGCGCGGAAGCCTTCAAAGCCACCATCAATGCCCAGATAAGCCGCTGCCTGCTGGAACCTGTCGGCGATGGCGGGGGCGTTGAACTCCAACACAGCGGGCATACACACCGCGTTGGTCGTGCCGTGATGAGTGTTGAACACCGCACCGATCGGGTGGCTCATCGCGTGGATGGCACCCAGACCTTTCTGGAAAGCTGTCGCGCCCATGGCTGCTGCGCTCATCATCTGGGCGCGGGCTTCGATGTCGGTGCCGTCGGCATAGGCGCGCGGCAGGTACTCTTTCACCAGGCGCATGCCTTCCAACGCAATGCCCTGACTCATCGGGTGATAGTGCGGGCTCGAGAAGGCTTCAACGCAGTGCGCAAATGCATCCAGACCGGTACCTGCGGTGATGAATTTGGGCATTCCCACGGTAAGCTCGGGGTCGCAGATCACCGCGGCCGGAAGCACTTTGGGATGGAAGATGATTTTCTTGGCGTGGGTTTCCGAGTTGGTGATGACGCTGGCACGCCCCACTTCTGATCCGGTCCCGGCGGTGGTCGGGACCGCAATGATTGGGGCGATCCCGTCCGCGTCTGCTCGGGTCCACCAGTCGCCGATATCCTCAAAATCCCAAACTGGGCGGGATTGGCCTGCCATAAAGGCAACCATTTTACCAAGGTCCAGACCAGACCCCCCGCCAAAGGCGATCACCCCGTCATGGCCGCCCGCGTTATATGCTGCGATACCTGCCTCAAGGTTCTTTTCGTTCGGGTTGGGATCTACGTCGCTGAACAGCCCACGGCCCAAACCGGCAGCTTCCATAATGTCCAGCGTTGCAGAGGTGATTGGCAGATCGGCCAAGCCCTTATCGGTGACCAGCAGAGGTTTTTTCATACCGGCTGCGGCACAGGCTTCGGGCAATTCCTTGATGCGTCCGGCACCGAATTTGATTGCGGTCGGATAAGACCAGTTTCCAACAAGTGACATGTCAGGTTTCCTTTGTAATGTGCAACCTGTCCGGGCGAGGGCGTAAGACCCGAGCAGGCCGTCGTCTTTAGCCCGTGACCTTCTTAAGGTGGTAGGATTTGGGACGGGTGAGATTGTGGTACCCAATGACCGACAGACCGCCGCCGCGCCCGGTATTCTTGCATCCGGTCCAGCACAGGCCAGGGTCCAGATAATCCGCACGGTTCATGAATACCGTGCCGGTCTCGATCTGGTCGCCCACTCGCGCTGCGCGATCTACATCACGCGTCCAGAGGCTGGCGGTCAGGCCAAATTCACTGTCATTCATCAGCGCGATTGCTTCGTCATCCGACGAGACCTTCATGATACCCACAACCGGTCCAAAGCTCTCATCCCGCATAACGCGCATGTCATGGGTCACATTGGTCAATATCTGAGGGGTCAGATAAGCGCCGCCATCGTCCTCAGGTAAGGTTTCGATATGCGCTACCGCGCCTGCTTCAACCGCCTCGGAAATCTGAGCGCGCACTTCATCAGCGAAACGGACGTTGGCCATGGGTCCGATGGTCGTCTCAGCGTCCAGCGGGTTGCCCAGCTTATATCCCTTCACGATCTCCACGGCCTTGGCGACAAAATCGTCATAAAGGCTTTCGTGCACATAAATCCGCTCGATCCCGCAGCAGCACTGGCCCGAGTTGAACATCGCGCCATCAATCAATGTATCGACGGCGGCATCCAGATCGGCATCTTCCATGACATAGCCCGGATCCTTGCCGCCCAGTTCGGTGCCGACGCCGGTAAAGGTACCAGCCGCCGCGCGCTCCATCGCCTGGCCGCCACCGACCGAGCCGGTGAAGTTCACCAAGTCAAACGCATTGCCCGCGATCAGGTCATTGGTAACGTCATGGCTGAGGAACACGTTCTGGAACACATCTTCAGGCACACCGACTGCATGGAAGGCTTGCGCCATACGTTCCCCCACCAGCAGGGTCTGCGTGGCGTGCTTCAGGATCACCGTATTGCCCGCGATCAGTGCAGGGGCAACAGTGTTGATCGCTGTCATGTAGGGATAGTTCCAAGGCGCCACCACAAACACGACCCCGTGTGGAATGCGCTTGATGTAACGCCGAAACGTTTCGTCCTCGCCTACCGCGATATCAGCCAGAGATGTTTCTGCAATCTCCGCCATATGGCTGGCACGTTCGTTGAAGCCGCCGAACTCGCCACCATAACGCACCGGGCGGCCCATCATATGCGCAAGTTCTGGCACGATCTCATCATTCATCGCGCCAACAGCGGCCACGCCTGCCATGACAAGATCAATCCGTTCCCGCAGCGGACGCGCCGCCCAATTTGCCTGAGCGGCGCGCGCCCGGCCTGCAACCTCAAATGCCGCATCCCGAGACAACACGTCTCGTTCCGCGAAAACCGATCCATCAATCGGCGAGACACATTTCAACATCTGCCCCATGTTCACTCCGTATAGAAAGAAAGCAGGATCCCTGCTTCATCTGGCTAAAAATACCTCGGGGGTCTGGGGGCAGAGCCCCCAGCCAGCCCCCCTAAGCGCGTTCGAAACCGCGTGCGACTTCCCAGTCAGTCACCACGCGCTCGAATTCCTCGATCTCGACTTCAGCGGCACGTGTGTAGTGGTCGACGACTTCATCTCCCATGGCCGCCCGCAACATGCCCGAGCCGTGCAACGCATCCCGTGCGGCACGCAAGTTGCCTGGGATCATACCGGTTTCACCCTGATACACGTCGCCCGTGGTGGGCGCTTGCAATTCCAACCCTTCCTCAATGCCTGCGATCCCGGCGGCCAGCATCCCGGCCATTGCCAGGTAAGGGTTCATGTCCGAACCCGGGATCCGGCATTCCACCCGCACTGCCTTGGTACCGTCCCCGCACAGTCGGAAACCGGCAGTGCGATTGTCCACTGACCAAATGATCCGCGTTGGTGCGAAGGTGCCCTTCATAAAGCGCTTGTAGCTGTTAATGTAAGGGGCCATGAAATAGGTGTAGTCGGCAGCATATTTCAACAAACCTGCCATGTAGCTCTTCATCAGAGCGGACATACCCAAGTCATCTGCTGCGTCATAAAACGCAGGCGTTCCATCTGACCAAAGCGATTGATGGACGTGGCTAGAACTACCCACCTTCTCATGGTGCCATTTCGGCAGGAATGTCGCGGCATGGCCATGCTGCCAGGCGATTTCTTTCACGGCATTCTTGGCGATCGAATGATACTCGGCCGTGTCCATCGCAGGCGCGTATTTGATGTTCAACTCTTCCTGTCCGGTCTCGGCTTCGCCCTTGGTGTTTTCGACCGGAATGCCCGCGTCCCACAAGTGATTGCGGATCGGGCGCATCACATGTTCTTCTTTAGTGGTTTGAAGAATGTGATAATCTTCGTTGTAGCCCGAGATTGGCTCCAGATCGCGGAACCCTTCCTTGCGGATCTGATCAAAGCTTTTTTCGAACAGGAAAAACTCCAGCTCGGTGGCACACATCGCGTCATAACCCATGGCCTTCAGGCGATTGACCTGACGTTTCAGGATCGAGCGCGGTGCGTGCGGCACTTCTTCATGTGTGTGGTGATCCAGCACATCGCACATCACCATGACTGTGCCCTCAAGCCACGGAACCGGGCGCAGCGTGCTCAGATCGGGCTTCATGACATAGTCGCCATAGCCGCGTTCCCAACTGGTCGACGCATAGCCGTCCGGCGTGGCCATTTCCAGATCAGTGGCCAAAAGGTAGTTGCAGCAATGCGTTTCTTCCCATGCGCTCGCCACAAAGTGACCTGCATGAAAGCGTTTGCCCATCAGTCGTCCTTGCATGTCGACCATGCAGACCAATACCGTATCCACCGTACCTTCAGAGACTTGCGTCTTCAGATGTTCGAACGTGAGCATGTGCCACCTTTTTCTTTGCCGAGTTTAACTTTCGGCTATTCGTCGTGATTGACCCGCCCCTTAAGGGGCAGGTCAGGCTTGCAGCAAGTTAGCCGTAGCGATAAGGCCGTCCAGCCTTGAGCATGTCGGCGTTGTATTGCTTGAAGATTTCAACGACCTTCGCTTTCGTCTCTGACTCGGCTGCGATCTCGTCCCAGAATGCAACGGCCGCCGCTTCGACAGTTGCCCATTCTTCGTCCGGAATTGACGTCAGCTGCATCTTGTCGCCGTTGACGCGAAGGCTGGCCTCGCCACCCCAATACCACCACTGGCGATAATAGTGCGACTGATCGGTGCAGACGCGGAACAAGGTTTGCAGGTCTTCCGGCAGCTCATTCCAGCGGTCCATATTGGCGAAGAATGAGCCCGCCCATGCGCCCGAGATGTTGTTGGTCAGGAAGTAGTTGGTCACATCCGCCCAACCCACGGTGTAGTCTTCGGTGATCCCTGACCACGCGATACCGTCCAGCTCGCCGGTTTGAACCGCAACTTCGATGTCTTCCCATGGCAGTGTCACCGGCACGACGCCAAACTGGCTCAGGAAGCGGCCCGCTGTCGGGAAGGTAAAGACACGCTTGCCCTGCAGGTCAGCGAGGCTGTTGATCGGGTCTTTGGTCGCGAAATGGCACGGGTCCCAGGCACCTGCCGAGATGTGCTTGACGCCAACTTTAGAATACTCGGCGTCCCAGATTTCGTTCAGCCCGTATTGATTGAACAGAACCGGCACGTCCAGCGAGTAGCGCGAGGCAAACGGGAAGTAACCGCCGAACACGGTGACTTCGGTCGGCGACGCCATCGAGTCGTCATCCGACTGCACTGCATCGATCGTGCCGCGCTGCATGGCGCGGAACAGCTCGCCCGTCGGGACCAGCTGGTCTGCATAGAACAGCTCAATCTGCATCCGATCACCGGCGATGGTGTTGAACATCTTGATGGCCGGATCGATCACGTGTTCGGCCAGCGCCGGGCCTGCATAGGTCTGCATCCGCCATCTGATCGTTGATTGCGCCAGTGCAGGTGTCGCCAGCGCTGCTGCGGGCGCGGCTGCTGCGCCTTTCAGAAATGTACGTCTGTTTGTCATTCTCTCTCTCCGTTGGTCAGTTTCAGCAATGCGGGGGATACCCGCGATGCCCCGGTTTGGTCCGGGATCATTTGTTGTAAACATACTCCGGCAGCCACAGCGCGATCTGCGGGAAGGTCATGATAATGGCCAGTGCAAGCGTCATCACAATCACGAAGGGCAGGATCGACCCGTAAATGTCACGCAGTGAAATCTCCGGTGGCGCCATCGCGCGCATCAGGAACAGATTATAGCCGAAGGGCGGTGTCATATACGCGATCTGGGTCGTGATCGTGTACAGCACGCCATACCAGATCAGGTCGAAACCCAATGCCCCCACCAGCGGCACGTATAGGGGGGCAACGATGACCAGCATGGCGGTGTCGTCCAGAAAAGTACCCATCAGGATAAAGCTGAGCTGCATGAAGATCAGGATCACCCAGGGGTTCAGGCCCAGACGTTCGGTAAACAGATTCTCGATCGCACGCACAGCGCCCAGCCCATCGAACACAGCGCCAAAGGCCAGTGCCGCGAGGATGATCCACATGAACATACAGGTGATGCCCAGTGTTGACCGCACCGAGGTTTCGAAAACCTCGCGGGTCATTCGGCCCTTCAGCACCGCAGCGATAAACGCCGTCAAAGCGCCGATGGCCGAGCTTTCAACCAGCGAGGTCCAGCCGTTCACAAATGGCACCATCATCGCGGCAAAAATGCCCAGCGGCAGCAGACCGGCACGCAAGAGACGCAGTTTCTCTGCCATAGGAACATCACGTTCTTCCGCTGATAAAGCAGGACCCAAAGCTGGGTTAATCCGGCAGCGGATCACGATGTAAAGGATGAACATCGCAGCCATCATCAGCCCGGGCAGAAGCCCCGCCAGCCAAAGCTGACCAACCGGTTGACGGGCGATCATTGCGTAAAGAACCAAGACCACCGAAGGCGGCACAAGGATGCCCAGTGACGATCCGGCTTGTATCACCCCCGTCACCATCTTCTTGTCGTACCCACGTTTCAGCAATTCAGGCAGCGCAATCGTTGCGCCAATGGCCATACCTGCAACGCTTAGACCGTTCATGGCCGAGATCAGAACCATCAGACCAATCGTGCCAATAGCCAGACCGCCGTTCAGCCCGCCCATCCAGACGTGGAACATCTTGTACAAGTCGTCTGCGATTTTGGATTCGGCCAGCACATAGCCCATGAAGATGAACATCGGCAGCGTCAGCAGCGGGTACCATTTCATCAGCTTCATGGCGGCGGAAAAGCCAATGTCGTACCCGCCACGATCCCCCCAAAGAAACAGCGCTGCCATAACGGCGACAAAGCCGATGGCTCCAAAAACGCGCTGCCCTGTCAGCAACATCAGCATCATGGTCGAAAACATCAGGATGGCGATCATCTCGTATGACATCAGATCACCTCGCGCGGGATGTCATCGCCCTTGAGGCGTAGTATATCTTTGAAGAGTTCCGAGATGGCTTGAAGCAACATCAGGAACAGCCCCACAACCATGATCACCTTGATTGGCCACAGGTAAGGACGCCATGCGGTGGGACTGCGCTCGCCATATTGCAGCGAATAACTCAGCGAGTCGTAGCCGCCATAGATCATCACACCCAGATAGACGATCAGGAAGAACACCGTGATCGCATCGGTCCAGGCCCGCCGACGGTTCGACCATTCACTATACAGCAGGTCCATACGGACGTTCGATCCCATCTGAATGGAATAGGGGCCGCCGAGCACATAGTAGGCCACCATCGCAAACTGGGCCATTTCAAGGGTCCACAGAGACGGCAAAAAGAACGTCTTCGAGATCGAGGACCAGAGCAGAATGCCCATCATGACAAAGATGCCATACATGACCACACGCCCGATCCAGCGGTTCGCGCGATCAATGACCGCCACATATCTCCGCATGAATTTCATTGAGATACTTTCTCTGTCATGCTGTGGCCTCGGTGTTCGAAAAGGCAGAAATGACGGATTGCAGGATCGGCGCGAGCTGCCCTGCCATTCGGTTCACACCCGCAGGAGTGTCGATCAGGTCATTGCGCACCTCGATCATGACATTGGGCAACCCGCGTTTGATCGCGTGTTCCTGCAACGTATGCGTGACGCCGTCAGAGGCTGAGTAGGGTTCGTTCAGCGCGACCTTCAGCCCGGTGCCTTGCGCCTGTTGCAACATGATCCGGGCCGCGCGGTCGTCTTTGTCATGCAATATACCCAGCTCAACCGAGCGCGTCTGTCCCTTGTAGATCGGGGTGAAGCTGTGGATCGTGATGACCACGGGCGGCTCGTTTCTTGCGTTCAAGGTGGACGACAAAAGGTGTCGGAATGGGTCATACACATCCCGCACGCGCTGGGTGCGCTGTGCCGCCGTCAGATTCGTGTTTCCGGGTACTGAAAACACTTCGCTGAGTTGCGGCATGGCGTCTTCACGTTCCGGCGGGCGGTTGCAATCATAGACAAGGCGACTGACCCGAGAATGGACCAATGGCGCGTCCAGCGCACCCATCAACTCAACCGAAAGCTCCATTGCGCCAATATCCCATGCAGCATGGGACCGGGCCGCCTCCTCATCCAAACCCAGGCCGTGCAAAGCGGCGGGAATAAAGCGACTGGCGTGTTCGCACACCAAAACCGCATTGGCGCTGCCGCGTGCATTGAGCAGACGTGCAGCCGGTGCCTCGACGGTTTGTAATAAGGATGACTCGGAATCGTGATGCATAGGTAGCATTTGTTACAGCAGTTTCCCAACTGTCAAGAAAATTACTGTAGACAAAATTACAGGTGAGAATATTCTGTAACAAACATAAGAAACGAGGGTGCCGATGGCCACCGTTGTGAAACTTGTCAAACAGCGGATTCAGGATGAACTGGACGACCTGACCCGATCAGAGCGCCAGTTGGCGTCTATCCTGTTGCAGGATTATCCGATGGCAGGGCTGCAATCGATCACCAAGCTGGCAGCTGCTGCGCAGGTCTCGACCCCGACCGTTATCCGTATGGCCCGCAAGCTTGGGTTCGATGGGTTTCCGGACCTGCAGGATGCCCTGCGCGAAGAAGTGGCAGCGCAGATCAAGAAACCGATCTCGAAACGAGATGCCTGGGTTGTCGATGACGATGCCGAACACCCGACAACGCGCTTTGCGCAGGCCGTCTGGACAAACATGCGCCACACGCTGGAGCGTCTGGACAAAGAGATGTTTGACACTGTCGCCCAGTTATTGGCTGAAACGGACCGGCATCTTTATGTGGTGGGTGGCCGCATCACCCGATCCAACGCGGATTATCTGTTCAATCACATGCAAATCATCCGTCCCAACGTGACCATGCTGGGCAATTCAGCCAATGTTTGGCCGCAGTACCTTTTGGACATGGACGCGTCCTCGGTCCTGGTGATCTTCGACATTCGGCGATACGAGGCGCATCTGGAAAAGCTGGCCCAGGTTGCCTCGAGCCGGGGCGTAACAGTTGTGCTGTTTACCGACCAATGGGGTTCACCCATCGGAAAGACCGCAAATTACACCTTCCACGCGTTGGTCGAGGCCCCTTCAAGTTGGGATTCGACGATAGCGCTGCAGCTGATTTCAGAAACTTTGATTGCAGAAGTGCAAGAGGCCCGGTGGGAGGAAAGTAAGGAACGGATCGAGGAACTGGAGCAGTTTTTTTCGTCAACCCGGCTATTCCGCAATCAGGATTGAACGATCGAATCTGATTAAGCGCTTTGGTGCAAAAACGGTGGCACAAAATTTGCCACTTCCTGCTTGACGCGCACCTGTGCATGACTTAACCAACGCAAACCATTTGCGGGTATAGCTTAATGGTAAAGCCCCTGCCTTCCAAGCAGGCTATGTCGGTTCGATTCCGTCTACCCGCTCCAATCACCCTTACTTTTCTGCGTCAAATGGCCCTTTCGGGTGGCTGATCCATGTCGTGATGCTTGACCAGAAGGGCGGCTGAGGCCAAGAAAGCGTTCACTTTCTAGCGTTCAATCCATAAGGGCCCGACATGGCAAGACAGACCGCCAACATACCAACTCAAGCCGCTGCCCCCGGTGCCAGCGAAGAGCGGGCCCGCTCAAAGAAAATTGGGGTACTGGCCTCGCTCTGGCCTTTCATGAAGCCGTACAAGCTTTTGATGATCGGCGCGACTCTGGCGTTGATTCTGACCGCAAGCATGACGCTGACCCTGCCACTTGCAGTGAGGCGCGTGATCGACAACTTCCGTATTCAGGATGGCGAACTGCTGGATTGGTATTTCCTGGCGGCACTGGGTATCGCCGCTGTTCTGGCTGTGGGCACCGGCATCCGGTATGCGCTGGTCACGCGGCTGGGCGAACGTGTAGTGGCCGATATTCGCAAGGCCGTGTTCGACCGCGTGATCGCGATGAGCCCTGAATTCTATGAACGCATCATGACCGGCGAGGTGCTCAGCCGGATCACAACGGACACCACCCTGATCCAATCGGTGCTCGGGTCATCCGTGTCGATCGCGTTGCGCAACATGCTGATGTTCTTTGGTGGGCTGGTTTTGATGCTGCTGACCTCGGCCAAATTGACCGGGCTGGTGCTTTTGTTGATCCCGATTGTCGTTGTTCCGATCCTGGTTCTGGGCCGCCGTTTGCGCGTGATCAGTCGTGAAAATCAGGATTGGATCGCAGCCTCGTCCGGAAATGCAGGTGAGGCATTGGGCGCTGTTCAGACCGTGCAGGCTTTTACCCATGAAAAAGAAAGCCGCAAGCAATTCGGAGAGATGACCGAAACCTCGTATGTGGTCTCGTTGCGTCGCATTCAGACCCGTGCGATTCTGACGGTCATCGTGATTTTCTTGGTCTTTTCTGGCATCGTCGGTGTCCTTTGGATGGGCGCCAATGACGTACGAAACGGTGTGATGACCGAAGGCGTTCTGGTGCAGTTCGTGATCTATTCGATCATCATGTCAGGCTCGGTTGCGGCCCTGTCAGAAATCTGGAGCGAACTTCAACGCGCGGCCGGGGCGACCGAGCGTCTGGTCGAACTTCTGAATGCCGAAGACACCGTGACCGATCCTGCCAAGCCCTTGACCCTGCCCAAAGATGTTAAAGGTGAAATCCGGTTTGAAGATGTCAGCTTCCGCTATCCAGCGCGCCCCGATACCGTCGCGCTGGATCATCTGTCGCTGCAGGTCAATCCGGGCGAAACTGTCGCGTTTGTCGGACCGTCAGGTGCAGGCAAGACGACCGTCATTCAATTGATCCAACGCTTCTATGATCCCAATTCGGGCCGTGTCACGTTGGATGGCCATGACCTGCGAGAGCTGGATCGGGCAGATTTCCGTGCCCATATGGCTCTGGTTCCGCAGGACCCTGTGATTTTTGCCGCCTCGGCCCGTGAAAACATCCGCTTCGGGCGTTTGGATGCAACCGATGCCGAAGTTGAAGCCGCGGCTCGTGCAGCCGCCGCACATGAGTTCATTGCGGCCTTGCCGGAAGGGTATGACAGCTTTGTCGGTGAACGCGGTGTGATGCTGTCCGGTGGGCAAAAGCAGCGCATTGCCATCGCCCGTGCCATCCTGAGAGACGCGCCGGTTTTGTTGCTGGACGAGGCGACCTCGGCTCTGGATGCAGAAAGCGAACGTGCGGTGCAGGGCGCGGTAGACCAGATGCGCGCCGGGCGCACGACGCTGATCGTCGCGCATCGATTGGCAACCGTAAAAAAAGCCGACCGTATCGTCGTGCTGGAAGAGGGTCGTATCGTGGCGCAAGGCAGCCATGATGATCTGGTTTCTCAGGACGGGCTGTATGCACGTCTGGCCCGGTTGCAATTCACCGACGGTGTTGCCGCAGAATAAGGGTGACGCACGGGCATTTTCCCATTCGCCGTAGCGTCATTCTACATTTTACCCGTTGTCACAGCTAAGCCCTCGCTTGCGCGTGGTCGGTTTTGATCCCATCTTGGAGGCGAACAACAAGCCCGCGCGAAATGCGGGAGATCATACGGGAGGAACCACATGGCTTTTGTGGGATTGGAAGACAAAACGCGCATGGAACAGGAAATGCCGTGGGAGGATCGGGATTTACCCGTCACCTTCCATCAGCTCTTGTCGCGCACGGCAGAGAAGTTTCCCAACCACAATGCCATCAGTTTTCAACTGTTCTCGGGGCCAACCGACAAGGCCGAGACCCTGACCTGGTCGCAACTGCAGGGCAAGGTTAACCAGGCGGCGAACCTGTTCCGTTCGCTGGGCGTTGGCGAAAAAGATGTAGTGGCCTATGTGCTGCCAAACTGTAACGAGACGCTGATCACGATGATGGGCGGAGCGGTAGCCGGGATCGTGAACCCGATCAATCCGCTGCTTGAGCCGGAACAGATCGCGGCCATCCTTCGCGAGACCGGCGCCAAGGTTGTGGTGACGCTGAAATCGTTCCCAAAAACGGATGTGGCCCAGAAGGTGGAAGAGGCTGTGCGTCACGCCCCCAAGGTCAACACCATTTTGGAAATCGACCTGAATCGTTATCTTACGCCACCCAAATCCTGGCTGGTGCCGTTCCTGCGCCCAAAGATGGGTGACAAGGAAAAACTGGCCCATGCGAACTACAAGAACTTTAATAAAGAGCTGGCCAAGCAGCCGACCACGCTGACGTTTGAAGACAGCAAGGAAGACCGCGTTGCCTGTTACTTCCATACGGGTGGTACGACGGGTATGCCAAAAGTGGCGCAGCACAAGTATTCCGGCCTCGTCTATAACGGCTGGCTGGGTCACACGCTGTTGTTTGACGAAAACGACGTCATCATGTGCCCGCTTCCCATGTTCCACGTCTTTGCGGTGCACGTGATTATGATGGCGGCCGTGTCCTCGGGCGCACATGTAATCTTCCCGACACCGGCCGGGTATCGCGGAGACGGCGTTTTCGACAATTTCTGGAAGCTGATCGAACGCTGGAAGGTGAGCTTTATCATCACCGTACCCACCGCTATTTCGGCCAAAATGCAGCGCCCGGTCGATGCCGATATCTCAAGCGTGAAAACGGCCTTCTCTGGCTCGGCCCCGCTGCCGGTTGAGTTGTTCCGTCGCTTTGAAGAAGCCACGGGTGTGAAGATCGTTGAAGGCTATGGCCTGACCGAGGCCACGTGTCTGGTGTCGTGCAATCCTGTGGATGGTGAGAAAAAGATCGGATCGATCGGTATTCCGTTCCCCTATACGGATGTAAAAATCCTGCAAAGCGGGCCGGATGGACCGGTCGAATGCGGTACGGATCAAATCGGAGAAATCTGTATCTCGAACCCCGGTGTCTATGCGGGCAACACCTATACCGAGGCCGACAAGAATGTCGATCTTTACTATTACGACAAGTATTTGCGCACGGGTGATCTGGGGCGGTTTGACGAAGACGGCTATCTGTGGATCACGGGTCGCGCCAAGGATCTGATCATTCGCGGTGGCCATAACATCGACCCAGCCGAGATCGAAGAAGCGCTATTGGGACATGAAGCTGTCGCGTTTGCAGGTGCCATCGGTCAACCAGACGCGCATTCCGGTGAAGTGCCATGTGCGTTTGTCGAACTGGTCGACGGGGCGTCGGTCACGGAAAAAGAGCTTATGGACTACTGCAAGGTTCATGTACATGAACGTGCGGCGCAGCCCAAGCATATGACCATTCTGGACGAACTGCCGAAAACTGCGGTTGGTAAGGTCTTTAAGCCCGATCTGCGCAAGCAGGCCATCACACGTATCTATAATGGTGCGCTTGAGGCAGCTGATGTTTCGGCACGTGTTGTTTCAGTGATCGACGACAAAAAGCGCGGTCTTGTCGCGCAGCTTGACGCGAACGGATCTTCGGAAGACGATGTCTCAAAAGTGCTGGGCGCATTTACCCAGCCATGGGAGTGGTCTGAGTAAGCCGGAGGGACAATGGACTATGAACGCCTGATTGACGAGGAAACCTGGGCGTTCATACGTCGCACGGCTGAAAGCTATCCCGATGATGCGGTTGATCTTTCAATTCAGGATCAGCGTCGCGTCTATGACACCATGTGTCAGGATTTCCGACAACCTTGCCCTGCGGGTGTAGAAACACAGGATCAGGCGGCTGATGGCGTTCCGGTCCGTATCTACACCGCCGGGCAACCCACCCGAACTATCGTCTATTTCCATGGTGGTGGGTTCGTTGTGGGTGGGTTGGACAGCCATGACGATGTCTGCGCCGAACTGTGCGCCCAGACAGGGTATCGTGTTGTTTCAGTTGACTACCGGCTGTGCCCGGAACACGTGCATCCTGCGCAGTTCGAGGACTGTTGGACGGCGGTGAATTGGGCGGCGCGTGAATATGGTGACCCGCTGATCCTGGCGGGAGACAGTGCCGGTGGGAACCTTTCCGCTGCCGTTGCCCATCACGCGCGTGGGCGATTGGACGGCATCTTAGGACAAGTGCTGATCTATCCGGGGCTTGGCGGCGACCGTAGTCAGGGTTCATATCTTGAACACGCCCATGCGCCATTGCTGACATTGGACGATATCAAGTTCTATGAGACCGTCCGATGTTCAGGTGAACAGCCGCAGAACGACCCGACCTACGCGCCCTTGCAGGACAGCGACTTTTCGAACCTGCCCCCGACTGTGGTTGTGACGGCCGATTGTGACCCGTTGCGTGATGACGGTCTGAACTACTGTCAGCGAATTACCGCAGCAGGGGGCCAGGCCCATTGGATCAACGAGCCTGGCCTTGTGCACGGCTATCTGCGGGCACGGACCTCGGTAAAACGCGCTGCGGAAAGCTTCGAACGTATCTCGGTCGCTGTCGAAGCCCTGGGACAAGGGATCTGGTCTTACGACTAAAAATTATCTTGGTGCAAAGACGCTTTCGCCTTATCGCAGGAACACTTCGCCTTTCATCGTCTCTGCAATGGGGGCACCCATTCGGCTCAGGATTGTCGGTGCCAATTGCAACTGGCTGATGACGGTCTCTGCGTCAGGTCCTTCTGCGTCGCCGAAGTAATACAGTGCTGTTTCCTGTTGCAACGGGCCACGACCGCCGTGATGGCCGCGCTCGTCCTGCCCGTGATCGGCGGTTACGATCACATCATATCCCAGCTGACGCCAGCGGGGTATAAAAGGGGCCAGCATCTCGTCAGCGACAAAGCAAGCATGATCCATTTCTTCGCAATCGTGGAAGAAACGGTGGCCCATACTGTCCAGCGTGCAGGTGTGAAGGATGCCATAGTCCAGCCCGAAGCGCAGGCACAGATTGGTAAGTGTCCCATACAGGTCCACGTCGGATGGCGTCATCTGGTTGTCTTTGCCATATCCCGTCATGCTGTGGAAACGACCATGGTTGATCGTCTGGCTTTCGGGCTCGTCATATTCAATGTCACGGACATAGTCGAACGGGTGGCGGTTGAAGAACTGGGACCAGTAGCTATGCGTTACTGCTCCGGTTACGCCGCCACCTTCGCGAACCTGACTGAATACGTCCTTGTGGCTCAAACGAAAGACGTTGCCGTTGCCGGTGCAGCCATGTTCCTGCGGTGTCACACCTGTGTGGATTGACGCATAGCAGCTGGCCGACGTCGAAGGCAGCACGGCCCGCAACTTCCAAACCCGTGCGTCGCCACTGTCGACCCAGCCTTCCAGATTGCCAAACAAACGACGAAAATTGCGGTAGGGGACGCCGTCAAGAATGATGAGCAGAAGTTTGCGGTCCATGCCCGAGCCTTTCAGTAAATTCTTCAGCCGAGCCTAGGAGATTCGCGGCCCTATACGCGACTGTTCACGCCCCCAATAGCAAAATCCCGACACCTGTCATCTGACAAAGCGCCGGGATTTTCAGATTTCATGGAACTGTCACAAGCGTGGATCAGTTCCCTGCGCTCTCCATCTTGCGATGGGCGACAACCTCTTCCAGCCAACCCAGATGCATTTCGGGCACCGAGCTGAGCAGAAGGTCGGTATAGTCGTCAAACGGCGGGCTCAGCACCTGCGATTTCGGCCCGTAGCGCACCACGCGCCCCTGATACATCACCGCGATGCTGTCGCTGATCGCGCGGACCGTCGCCAGATCGTGGGTGATGAACAGATAGGCCACGTTCTCGATCTTTTGCAGATCCAGCAGCAGCTTGAGAATGCCATCCGCCACCAGAGGGTCGAGCGCCGAGGTGACCTCATCACAGATGATCATTTTCGGCTTTGCCGCCAGTGACCGGGCGATGCAGACACGCTGTTTTTGACCACCGGACAGCTCGGCTGGATAGCGGTCGATGAACTTTTCGCCCAACTCGATCTCATCCAGGAGTTCGATGACCCGCTTGCGCTTTTCCGCGCCCCGCATATTGAAGTAGAACTCCAGCGGCCGGCCGATGATGGTTCCTACGGTCTGACGCGGGTTCATCGCCACGTCGGCCATCTGGTAGATCATCTGTAATTCGCGCAGGTCTTCGCGGGTTCGGCCTTTGAGGTCTGGCGATAGTTTGCGCCCGGCAAAGGTGATTTCACCATCCCGAGGGGGCAACAACCCGGTGATGACCCGCGCCAGCGTCGATTTACCCGAGCCGGATTCGCCCACAACGGCCAGTGTCTGCCCCGGATGAAGCTCGACATTGACGTTGTGCAACACGTCGAAGTTCAACCCCTTGTAACGCGCGGTGATACCGTCAACGCTGAGCACCGGTTCAGGTGTCGGCTGCTTTTCTTCATGCTCAATTGAGCGAACCGAGACCAGCGCCTGCGTGTATTCCTCCTGCGGATTGTTGATGATCTGATCCGTGTTGCCGTACTCGACCGTATTGCCCATGCGCAGAACCATGATGTCATCGCTAACCTGCGCCACAACTGCCAAGTCATGGGTGATGTAAAGTGCAGCAACCCCGGTGTCTGCGATGGCTTCTTTGATCGCCATCAGAACATCGATTTGGGTAGTCACATCCAACGCCGTGGTGGGTTCATCGAAGACCACAAGATCAGGCTCGGGGCACAAGGCCAGAGCCGTCATGCAGCGCTGCAACTGTCCACCCGAAACCTGATGCGGGTACCTTTCGCCGATATTGTCCGGGTCGGGCAAACCCAGCTTGGCGAACAGTTCACGCGCCCGACCTTCGGCCTCTTTGCGGCTGAACTTTTTCTGTTCGACCGCAGCCTCGACCACCTGATCCATGATCTTCTTGGCCGGGTTGAAGGATGCCGCGGCGGACTGAGACACATACGTGACTTCGCCACCGCGCAGCTTGCGGATATCCCCGTGCGAGGTTTTCAGGATATCACGCCCGTTGACCCAAACCTCACCACCGGTGATCTTCACACCGCCCCGGCCATAAGCCATTGAGGCCAGACCGATGGTGGATTTCCCGGCGCCGGATTCCCCGATCAGGCCCAGCACCTTGCCGCGCTCGAGGTCAAAGCTGACCCCGTGCACGATCTCGATGTCATGAGGTTTTTCACCCGGTGGATACACGGTTGCGCCGATCTTGAGGTCGCGGACCTTGAGAAGTGGATCGCTCATCCCCGGCCTCCTTTCAGTGATGTGGTGCGGTTCAGGACCCAGTCAGCCACCAGGTTGACCGAAATCGCCAGCGTCGCGATGGCGACAGCGGGATACAGCGCCGCACCGATACCGTAGACGATGCCGTCCTTGTTTTCCTTCACGATGCCGCCCCAGTCCGCCAGCGGCGGCTGAACGCCCAGACCCAGGAAGGACAGGGTCGAGACAAACAGGACCATGAAGATGAAACGCAAACCCAGTTCAGCCACCAGCGGCGACAGAGCATTGGGAAGGATTTCGCGGAAGATCACCCAGATCTGGCCTTCACCCCGCAGGCGCGAGGCTTCGACGTAATCCATTACTGCGATGTCCACCGCAACAGCGCGCGCCAGACGATAGACGCGCGTGGCATCCAGCAGGCCCATGACAATGATCAGAACAGGGATGGTGACCGGAACCATGGCCAGAACCACCAATGCGAAGATCAGCGATGGAATCGACATGATCAGATCAACTGTACGTGACATGACCTGATCGACCCAGCCGCCCATAACTGCCGCCAGAAAACCCAGGACCGAGCCGGTCACAAAGCTGAGGATCGTTGCTGCCGTGGCGATGAAGATCGTCGTGCGCCCGCCATAGATCATGCGGCTGAGAAGATCGCGGCCAATGTTGTCCGTGCCCAGCCAGAATTGCGAGCTTGACGGCTCCCACACGTCGCCGACGACCTCGGCCATGCCATAAGGGGCCAGCAGGGGGGCAAAGATGGCAACAAAGAAGTACAGGCCGGTAAAGCCAAGACCGATCATTGCAGAGATAGGAATGTTCTTCATTTCGGATGCCTCAACCTTGGGTTGGCAAGGATCGAGACGATGTCTGCAATCATGTTCAAACCGATATAGATCGCGGCGAAGATTACACCGCAGGCCAGGACAACGGGCACGTCACGCTTGGTCACGTGATCCACCAGATATTGCCCCATGCCGGGATAGACGAAGACGACCTCGACCACGACGACGCCAACAACGAGGTAGGCCAGGTTCAGCATGACCACGTTTACAATAGGTGCGATGGCATTCGGAAATGCGTGGCGGTAGATCACCTGAAAGTTGCTCAGGCCCTTAAGCTCTGCCGTCTCGACATAGGCCGACTGCATCACGTTTAGGATTGCAGCGCGGGTCATACGCATCATGTGCGCCAAAACCACCAGAGTCAGCACGATGACAGGCAAAGCGATAGAGTTCAGCTTTTGCCCAAGGGTCATGCTGTCGTTGATCATTGCAAGCGGCGAGAAGAAGCCCAGTTTGACGGCAACGAAGTAGACCAGCACATAACCGATCAGGAATTCGGGGATAGAGATCGTGGTCAGTGTGACCGCCGAAATCATCTTGTCGGGCCAGCGGTTGCGGTAGCGGACCGCCAAAAGGCCCAGGAAGATAGCCAGTGGAACCGAAATAATAGCGGCCCAGAACGCCAGAAACAGTGTGTTGCCCAGACGGCTGCCAACGGATTCAGCGATGTCGAGCTTGTTTGTCAGTGATTGGCCCAGATCACCCTGAACAATGCCACCCAACCATTCAAAATAGCGGGTCAGGGCTGGCCGGTTGAGGCCCATTTCTTCGCGCAGGTTTGCCAGCGCTTCGGGGGTTGCGGATTGGCCAAGGACGGCTTGCGCCGCGTCCCCGGGAAGGGCTTCAGTGAGGCCGAATATCAGAGCCGATGCACCGAAGAGAAGCAAGAGTCCCAGCGCTAAGCGCTGGAACACCAGTTTGATGATGGGATGCATATACAGTAGCCCGGATCAGACGAACCACATTTTGCGGGACATATTGCCGTTCATCAGCTCTTGTGTCGGGTCGGTTTCCCAACCGTCCAACTGGTTGCTGATGCCCTCAACAAAGTCGTTGAACATCGGACAGATCAGACCGCCTTCATCGCGGACCATCATGCCCATCTGGCTGTAGATACCTTTGCGCTTTTCAGGGTCAAGTTCAGCACGTGCGGCGAACAGCAAGTCGTCGAAGGCCGGGACCTTGAACCGCGTGTCGTTCCAGTCCGCAGTCGACAGATAGGCAGTCGCATACATTTGATCCTGAACCGGACGGCCACCCCAGTAGGACGCGCAGAATGGCTGAACATTCCAGACTTCCGACCAGTAGCCATCATTTGGCTCACGCTTGATCTCAAGCGGAATTCCAGCTTCTGCTGCAGACTGTTGGAACAGGGCCGCTGCATCTACCGCACCAGGGAAGGCGCCATCTGCCACACGCAGAATAATTGGCGAACCGTCATGGCCCGACTTTTGATAATGCTCAGCGGCCTTTTCAACGCTGAATTCGCGCTGCGGAATAGTCTCATCAAACAGCGGGTAAGCCGCGTTGATCGGCATGTCGTTCCCGATCGAACCATAGCCTCGAAGCACTTTCTCAACCAGATCCTCTCGGTTGATGGCGTGTTTCAGAGCGAGGCGCAGTTCGTTGCTGTCGAACGGTGCAGTGTCAATGTGCATGATGAAGACATAGTGCCCGCGACCTGCGGTCGAGTGCACTGTCAGGTTTGGCGCGCGTCCCAAAAGGTCGGCCACTTTCGGTTCGACCCGGTTGATTGCGTGAACTTGTCCAGATTGAAGCGCGGCCGTGCGGGCCGTAGCATCGTTGATCACGATCACTTCTACACTGTCGAAATTTCCGAAATCCGAGTTCCAGTGGTTTTCGAACTTTGTGTAAAGATGGCGTACACCGGGTTCATCCACTTCTACCTTATAAGGTCCGGTTCCGATGCCTGCGCCAGGATTCTCCATCCCTCCGTCAGGCTGAACGATCAAATGATAGTCGGCCATCAGATAGGGCAGGTCAGCGTTTGGCTCAGTCAGCGTGACTTGGAAGTTGTCCCCGTCAGCTTTCATGGACTCGATACCTTTCATGATGCCAAGCGCACCAGATTTCGAGTCTTCGTTCGAGTGACGCTGCATCGTTTTAAGCACGTCTTCGCTGGTCATCGTTTTTCCGTTGTGGAACTCAACGCCTTGACGCAGCTTAAATGTCCATACTTTGGCGTCTGCGCTACCTTCTACGCTTTCTGCCAGGCGCGGTTCGATGGTGCCATCGGGTGCCACTTCAACCAACTGATCGCCGAATTGTTTGCCGTTCTGGAAGGGAACTGAGCTTGCATAGGTCGCCGGGTCAAGCGAGTTAGTTGATTCGCCACCTTGCAGGCCAAACTTCAGGTCACCGCCTTTTTTGGGCCCTGCCGCCCGCGCGGCGTCCGCAAACATTGTGCTGGCCATTGCTGCTGAAACACCTAAAGCCGCTGCTTTCCCCATAAATTCGCGGCGGGTCATCTTCCCGGCAGTGACCTGGCCGGCCATGTGCGTGATTTGTTCGTTCATTGAGTATTCTCCCTATTGAGTGGTTTTAGCCCTTTGCGGACTTTTTATTGACGCATGAGTCAAAGTTGGCGCATTTCAGACAACCGAGCAAGGATATTTCGCGCGTGCACCGAAAACGATGGTCTTCACGATGACGTCACGAACGCCGCCTTCGTGATCTATATATTGAGAAACCGTCTGCATATTCTTTCATTTTCGGTTCTTGATGGAACAAAGTGTAGGAAAATGCGTCAAATCATACGCGTATTGCGACAATTAGGTCCATTACGTTGGTCCCGGTTGGTCCCGTCACCAAAAGCGCACCCGCTGAATCCAGAAAAGTACCGCTGTCAGCGTTTTGAAGGTAGGTTTCGGCTGCGTCCTCCCAGGTTGCGCCAGTCACGATCCCTCCGGCTGCGTTTGTTGGGCCGTCCGTGCCATCTGTACCACCAACAACAACCGTCAGGTTCGTTTGACCTGAGATCTCTTTGGCCAATGCAAGCGCCAGTGCCTGATTTCGCCCACCGCGCCCTGGGTCATCGGGGAGAACCACGGTCGGTTCACCGCCAAAGATCATCACACCCTTGTCCATGCCGCGTAGCATCGATCCAAGCTTTGCCGCCACTCGCAGATAGTCATCGTGCAGCGCTTCGTCATTGGCCAGTACCGTTTGACCCGCTTCGCTTGCTGCTAAGGCAGCCGCATTTCGGGCATGTGCGTTTGACGCCACGATCTGTGTCGTCGCCGTGAAGCTGTAGTCATCTGGTAAAGCTCCAATGCCCGAGCCAATGACATTGAGATCGTCGCCGGGCACGTCTGAAATCGCCAGAACAGTCGCGTGTGCACCTTTGAAATGAGACAGCAAACCGCCGCCCTTGATGCGTGACAGCTTGCGCCGCTCGGCGTTCATCGCCCGAATGTCCATCCCCTCAGACAGCAGTCTGCGGTTCAACGCTTCCAGATCGTGTAAAGACGTGCCGGTCAGAAGATCCTCGGCCAACGAAGACGCGCCGCCTGAAACCAACAGAAGGACATGAGAGCCCGGCGGCATCTGCTCCATCGCAACGCGGAGCGCGCGCCCACCCGCAAGGCTGCGGTCATCTGGCACCGGATGAGAGGCCTCGATCACCTCGACCGACTCGGGGAGATCGCGACCGTGTTCGTCTTTGGTGACCACAAGAGTGGGGACCGGACCAAACTGAGCCAGCGCCGAACGTGCCATGGCGGCAGCAGGTTTCCCAACGGCGAGAATCCGATCGGGCTTGGGAACATCCGGCAGTGCGGCCTTGGTGGCAGCGAACCCATCGACCGCATCAACTCCGGCCTGCCAAAACGAAACGGCTTGCTTTGTGATATCCATCAATTCTCAATCCAGATCGTAACAGGGCCGTCGTTTACAAGTTCGACCGCCATATCAGCCCCAAACTGCCCCGTTTCCACCGCAATACCTTGTGCGGAAAGGTGATTTGCAAATTCTATATACAGGCGTTCACCCTGATCCGGCGGGGCTGCGGTTGAAAACCCCGGCCGGTTGCCGCTTTTTGTATCGGCGGCGAGTGTAAACTGGCTGATCACCAAAGCCGATCCGCCAATATCCCGAAGTGAGCGGTTCATTTTCCCCGCATCATCTTTGAAGATACGAATCTTGGCCGCCTTTTCGGCAAGCTTCTTGGCCTGCTCGTTGCCATCGCCCTGCATGGCGCAAACTAGAATCATCAACCCCTGTCCACATGATCCTGTGACAGTGCCATCGACCGACACTTTGGCATGCGATACCCTCTGCAATACTGCGCGCAAGGGATTCCTCCTTGTTATGCAAAAGCCAACCTCTGGGATTGTTTAATCCCGCCATTCCACAAAGTCACTCGGTGCGGCGCGTTCTGTGCGAAAGCTATTTGCAGGATGATCAGGGGCCGCATAGCCAAAAGAAATCGCGCACAGGATCAAGCGGTCTTCGGGGATCTGAAAATAGCGATGCAAGAATGGACCGTAAGTGGCCAATGCGGCTTGTGGTATGGTCGCGATCCCCAACGCTTGGGCTGCCAGCGCGAAGGCCGTGACAAAACCACCGCAATCCATCGCGCCATAGGGGCCAAGCTCGGCCGGGCTTGAAAGGATGGCGCAATGCGGTGCGCCAAACAGGGCAAAGTTCTGCATCATTTGCTGCGCCGACCCGGCGCGGTCCCCGCGTTCCACCCCAACAGCTTCGTACAGCGCCCAACCACAGGCGCGGCGGCGATCCTGGTACACGCCGGAGTAGGAGGTTGGAAACGGCAGATCCGGTGCTGGGGTTCCGCTGACAGCCTCAGCTAGCATTGCTTTACGGAACGCATCTGTTTCATCTGCGCTGGTGATCACCAACTGCCAGGGTTGTGCATTGCACCAGCTAGGGACTTGGGATGCGCTTGCTAGGATCCGTTGAATCTGTGCACGGGGGACTGGCTCAGGCAGAAACGCCCGGCAGGAATAGCGGCCATTCAGCAGAGTATTCAGTTCAGCTAACGACACGGCAGACCCATCCCTTTGTTTCCGCGCTGAACATGACTGCGCTTTGCCCGATGCACAAGCCTGTCCGCAGGTCCGACTATTGCCCTGTGGCCGCCAAATACCCGACACCCGCAGCCACCAACAAACCTAGTACAACAGCGATGGTGATTTTGATCGCTGACCAAGGACGTTCGCCTTGAACCCGCCCGGTTCTGCCATTGACCACAAATCGGTAGGTCTGGCCGCGGTATTTATAGGCGGCCATCCAAACCGGCAGAAGGATATGCTTGAACGTAACATCACGCACATCTGTATCTACGGCATGAATGCGCTGACGGTCCCCGCCGATGTCAAAACGAACATCCCGCTCGATCACGCGCGCCATATGAGCACGGGCTTCAGTGTATCCTTCCCGCAGTTCAACGCTGTAGGCTTCAGCACGGAAACCGGCCAGGTATTCGGGCTGATAAGGCTCCAGCGCGGGCAGATCCCAGGGCTCCAGCGCGTCGGTGTAGCGATTTGGAAGCGATTTGGAGGCCAGCACCAACACGTCGTCAAAAAACCGCGCGACGCGGCCGGACTTGGGGGTCCAGCGTACCTTTGGCACTTGTTGCTGAACCCGCTTGCCGTCTCGCATTACGGTGTGGGTTTCATAATAGACAGTGCCGCGTTCGCCGCGATACGAAGACTTGGTGTCGGCGTCGAAGGTCCAATAGGGCACGTAAATACCCTGCATCTTGCGCCCTTTGCGGGCATATTCCTTCAACCCGTTTGGTGCGAACCACAGTCGCCCCAACCAATCGCCCATCGCCTTGTGGGCTGATCGTTCGTCGAATGCAAAAGGCAATACGCCTTTTGGTTTGATATGCCGGTTGATCCCGGTATCTGTCACGACCGGCGTGGCGCAAAACGGGCATTCTGCTGCATGCGTGTTCGGGTCGAACTCCACCTGCGCGGCACAGTTTGGGCAGGACAGAACGCGGGTTTCCTCGATCTCGCTGTCCGGCAGGCGGTCAGCGATGGCGGCGTCAAAGTCCAGCTCTCGCAGACTTGCACCGCCCCACGGCCCGGCACTGATCGGCTCGGAATGCCCGCAATGATCACAGGTTAAGGTACCATCACCAGGGTTGAACCGGTAGTCAGCGCCACACTGGTCGCAGGGGAAACGGTGTTCGGTCGGGTCAGGGGCGGTGACGTGTGTCATGAATTACCCGGTGGTCATGATGAATAGGAAGGAAGACCGTGTTTGTTCACGTTCCAGGCGGAGGAGGCGGCAGGATTGTGAACAACTGCGCAAGTTCCTGCACGTCGCCTGCCTTTTTCCAACCGTCTTGTCCTGCGGTCCAGACATATGTGTCACGTGTCAGTTCGCCTTCGCTGGCCATGCGTCCCATCTTGGCTTTGGAAAACGGCCCACTTGTCTGACCATCCACGGCGATATGCCACACATGCTCGACAGGTGGTGGCGGAGGCGGTGCCGCGTGTGCTGCTGGTTGTGGGGCAGCGGGGGCGGGCGATCCCCACGGGCCGCTCGGCTGGCCCGCTGCCATGTTCGACATTTGCTGTGCCATCGCCATGCCCATACCCATGCCAAGACCAGCACCCATGCCGCCGCCTTGACCCGGATTGTTGGCTGCCGCTGTCATCGCTTCTGCTGCTGAATACTGCGTGAACTTGCCCAGATCGCCCGCCAACCCCATCGAGGTCCGCTTATCCAGCGCTGCCTCGACCGCAGGCGGCAGCGAGATGTTTTCAATGTAAAATTCCGGCATTTCCAGCCCATAGCTGTCCAAGACCGGCGAAACTTCGGCAGCGATCAGCTTGCCCAAATCGGCGGTGTTTGCGGCCATGTCCAGCACTGGAATGCCTGAGCCCGAGATGACGCGGCTGAACTCCTGCACGATGATATTGCGCACCTGAAAGCTGATTTCATCCATTGTGAATTCGCCGTCTGTCCCGACGATTTCGACAAGGAACTTGGCTGGGTCCTTTACACGCACCGTGTAGGTGCCATAGGCCCGAATACGGGTTGGCCCGAACTCGGGGTCGCGCAGCATGATCGGGTTTTTGGTGCCCCATTTCAGGTCGTTGAACCGAGTTGTGTTGACGAAATAGATCTCGGATTTGAACGGCGACTGAAAGCCGTGATCCCAATGCTGAAGGGTGGTCATGATCGGCATGTTGTTGGTCTCAAGCATATAGAGACCCGGCGTAAACACGTCGGCCAATTGCCCTTCATGCACAAATACTGCCGCCTGACCTTCGCGCACGGTCAGTTTGGCACCGTACTTGATCTCGTGCCCCTCACGCTCAAACCGCCAGACCATCGTATCACGGGTGTCATCCACCCAATGAATAACGTCAATGAATTCTCCGGTCAGAAAATCGAAAATTCCCATTTGGGTTCTCCTGTCCTTGGGGTCAGAGCGGCTGACCCATTAACTCGCGGGCAATAATACGTACGACGGGGCGCGCATCATCCACGCCCACACCAGGTTGCAGGCGCTGATCATACAGCATCGTCAACAGTTTCTCGTCATGGCTGGTCAGCAGCGCAAACTCATCATCATCGTTGAAAATCGAAGGCCGTGCTGCGGGGCTGTCATTGGACAGACCAAGTCCCTGCGCAATCTCTTCGTGAATACAACTGCGGCGTACCAGATCGGTCAGTTCGGCCCGGATCAACGCGACTGCACGCACATATTTGTAGGGCGACGCCCTGGTCGCAGAGGCAAAGACCAGACAGTCGAAATTGGCGCGTGGGTTGGCAACAAGATCCAGCGAAGCCTGGCTGATATTCGGGATCAATTGCTTCAGGCGCGACGCGACATAGGCGCTGTCGTCCTTGCCTGCGAAAAAGACATGGAAGTTGGCGTTGCGCGACACAACCGAAATCGGGTGCTGGGTCAAACCGGCCAGACGGCCTGCGAACACGCGAACCTGATCCGCGTCCTTAGTCCGCGTTTCGGGCAAAACCGAAGGGCCAAACTCGGTCTGGATGCGCACGGGGCCGGACCAACGGCTCAGCTGCCCATCTGTCTGGCGAGAACCGATCGAAACACTCTGCGTCGGATATTCGCTGTAAAACGCGATTGCTTCGAAGTTACGGGCCAGATCGTCGGCATCATAGGGCGTATCCGGTCCGCCGCCATCTGTACGCAACAGCCCCCGAACCAGAAGGTCGCGTTCAACCCGCTGGTAGAAACGCGCCAGATCCTGACTGGCGGCAGAGGGCGGTACATACGCATTAGCCGCTGTCGGTGCGGGTTCGGGCCGGGGTTGCGGCGCAACAGTGGATGTCAGGGTTTCATCGCAATTGGCCAAGGCCAACACCGAAGTCACCCCTAACGCAAGTTTCAGAGAGTTGAAGCGCCGCACGCGGATCCCGCCTTTAGCCAGGAACCGACGTACCGGAATTGTCACCAATCCCGTCCCGGCGCGCTTTGGCAGCGGCCAGCGTGTCACGCAATTCGGTCTCCATCTTTTGCAATTCGACCTCAGCCGCCGCGCGTTTCGCTTTACCTTCGTCCGCAATCGCCAAGCTTTCGTTGATAGTTCCGATCAGGTCAGCATTGGCCTGCTTGACGGCTTCAATGTCGAACACGCCGCGCTCCATTTCCTCGCGGATCATCTTGTTGGATTCCCGCAGGTTGGCTGCATTCGAGGTCAGCAGTTCGTTTGTCAGATCATTGGCGTCACGTACGGCGGCTGCAGCCTCGGCGCTGCGCTGGATGGTGACAGCTTGCGCCAGCTGGGTTTCCCACAGAGGAACTGTGTTCACCAGCGTCGAGTTGATCTTGGTCACCAGCGACTTGTCGTTTTCCTGCACCAACCGGATTGAGGGCAGCGACTGCATCGTGACTTGGCGGGTCAGCTTCAGGTCATGAACCCGGCGTTCCAGATCGTCGCGCGCGGCACGCATGTCGCGCAGCTCTTGCGCTTTCATAACCTGTTGATCTTCGGGCGCGGCCTCAACTTCGGCTTCTTTCTCGGGAATGTCGTGGCTGTCCAATTCGGTCAGCTTTTCCTCGCCTGCTGCGATATACAGTGCCAGTTCGTCATAAAAGCCCAGCGTCTTTTCATACAGCAGATCAAGCGATTTGATGTCCTTCAGCAGCGTATGCTCATGGCTCAGAAGGTCGTCGGTTATGCGGTCGATCTGGCCCTGAACTTCTTCGTACTGGGCGGTGAACTTGGCAAACGGCGCGGCCTTGCCCAGCAGTTTTTCCCACCAGCTGCGTTCGCGGCGCACGTCCAGTTCACTGACCGAGAACCCTCGTATCGTGGTGACGATATTGCGTAGGCTGTCCCCGGCGGGGCCCACATCCTTGTTGCGCACATCCGCCAGCATGGCCTGACTGATTTCCTGCAGTTCGGCCTGTGCGGACGATCCGAAAGACACGATCGAGTTGGTGTTGCCCATGTCGATTTCATCCATCCGCTTGCGGATTTCGGCACTGACGGGTTCGTCGGCGTCTTCCAGCGACACGACCTCGGCCTGAGGTTCAGGCAAAGCTACGGCTGTGACTTCCTGCACCAGAGTTTCGGCCTGAACTGCCTTGTTCTTGATCTCATCGGACATGGGGATGTTCCTCGCTCAAATAGTGGCCGGTCAGTCCAACCGGACGCCCTCGCGCTGCAACCTTTCGCGCAGCACGTCAATTTCAACCGTCAGATCACTGCGGTCATCCAATAGCATTTTGCGCGTACGCGCGGCGAAATTCTGTTCCAGATCGTCAAGCAGCGCAGAATAATCCGCAAGCGCCTGCGCATCGCGGGTTCGGGCGTAGACGTCAGCAAACTTGACGGTCGCGTCCCGTGCGCCCTGCAGATAGACAGTCAGGTACTTTCTGGCACCGGCCAGATCGCGGGGGTCTTCTTCGACCGTGCGGAACAGATCCCGCGCGGTGTCCTGAAACCGTTCGACGCGGGCTTCGACCCTGCGGTCGCCTGCGCGTTTGATGGCGTCGGTCATCTCAGACAGATGTTTCTCGGCATCATCGACAACGCGGGCCACGCGGTCTTGTTGAAAGGTGTCGATCCCTTCCATGCCTTTGTCTTTCATCGGATCAATGCCGAATGAGACCGAGTGCAGAACGGTTGCCGCCACTCCAAAAAGCACCGGGGCCAACAAGCTGGCTTGTGCGGCGGTTTCTGCATCCAGAAACTCGGTCCTGTACGTGGCAAGTCCTGCACCCAGACCAGTCAGAATGCTTGCAAATATCTTGCGCGGAAAAGCAGGCCGTCGGGCGGTCTTTCGGGCGTTATATGCGGCTTCGGCCCGCAGACCTTCGCGCAGCAGGAACGCGGCAGCTGTCAAGATACCAGCTGCGATAAGCCCGATGGTCATGCCGATCGCACCATCGTTCAGCGACAAAAACACCAAAGGAATGGCCGGAAGAAACAGAAGGTTCGCCCGCGCACCAGCAGGTTCAACCCGTGCGCCGTCAAATTGCCCCCTTGGCAGAGGTGAATCGCCCGAGGTATCGCCCTGCGGGCTGTACTTGCCGCCAAACCGCTTTGCCATGGCCTACAGCCCCCCAAGCAGGCCGGTGCAGACACCAAGCAACAGCAGCAACAAGACAGCGTAGGCGAGTTTTTGCACTCCGCTTCCGGACATCACGCCCCCCAAACAGCAGCATTCACTGAAAATTTAGGGGATGCGAGGGCTTAGCGCTAGGGGGAAGGTTGTCGAACCAGCATCACTTGCGAGGTTTCTTGCCGATTGGTGCCCGTTTTCTTTGCGGTCGGGCAGTGCGTTTTGGTGCGGCATCGGGTTTCACGTCTCCGTCCAGCCCAAGTTGATCGCGCATCACCCGGCGGCGGATCTCTTCAACCTCGCCTTGCTTCAGGCTACCCAATTGGAACGGGCCGTAAGACACGCGCAACAGGCGGTTCACAGTGAAGCCGATATCTTCCATCGCGCGGCGGATTTCGCGGTTCTTGCCTTCCCGTAGGCCAATGGTCAGCCAGGCATTAGCCCCTTGCTGGCGATCCAGCGATACGGTCATCGGCTGAAAGCGCTCGCCTTCGATCACTAACCCTTTGCGCAGTGGTTCGAAATCTTCGTCCTTTGGTCGACCATTCACCCGCACGCGATATTTGCGCAACCAACCGGTCGAGGGCAGTTCAAGCTTGCGCTTGATCCCGCCATCATTGGTCAGCAGCAGCAATCCTTCGGAGTTCAGGTCAAGCCGTCCGACGCTCATAACCCGCGGCATATCTTCGGGCAGCTTGTCGAAAATCGTTTCGCGGCCTTTTTCGTCGCGCGTGGTTGTCACCAATCCCGCAGGCTTGTGGTACAACCACAGGCGCGAGGGCTCGGGTTCCGAGACGGGTTTGCCATCGACAACGATCTTGTCTTTTGCCGTGACGTTCAGGGCAGGGCTATCGATGATCTTGCCATTCACGGCCACACGGCCTGCTTCGATCATGCGCTCAGCCTCACGCCGCGATGCGATGCCAGCACGGGCCAGAACTTTGGCGATCCGGTCGCCAGGAGGAGGGGTCTTGTTCATGTCAGGCCCATACCGCATCCCGCGCGCTTGCGAAAGGCAGGTTTCTGATGCAGTCAAGGGCATGATGTTCAAATCTTATATGGATCAGGCTCTGGCCGAGGCACGCGCGGCAGCGGATCGCGGCGAGGTGCCAGTAGGGGCCGTTATCGTCGGACCGGACGGTTCCGTTGTTGCAGCGGCAGGAAACCGGACGCGCGAATTGAACGACCCAACCGCGCATGCCGAAATTCTTACCCTACGGGAGGCATGCGCGCGTGCAGGGTCCGAGCGGTTGCCGGACCATGATCTCTACGTCACGCTGGAACCCTGTGCGATGTGTGCAGCGGCCATGGCAGCCGCGCGCATACGGCGAATTTACTACGGCGCGGCCGATCCCAAGTCAGGGGGCGTGGCGCATGGCGCGCGCGTGTTCTCACACCCGCAGGCGCATCACGTACCCGAGATTTACGATGGGATCGCCGGTGACGAAGCAGCAGAGCTTTTGAAAGACTTCTTTGCTTCGCGCCGCAAAGACGTGCCGGGCTGAAGCCCGGCCTACAGTTTGATGGGCTGCATCACTACGGGCTCTATCACGTTGACCTCTGGCAGCCCGTCGATCAGCGTCTGCGCCGATTGTTCCAGGATCGGGAAGGTCTTGTAATGGCACGGAATAACCGTTTTGAAGTTGAAGTAGCGTTTGGCCGCGTAGGCTGTGGCCTTCATGTCCATCGTGAAATGCCCGCCAGCTGATAATATGCCGATGTCGGGTTTGTAATAATCTCCCATCCAATCCATATCGGCCATGATGTCCGTGTCGCCCGAGACATAAAGCATGTGCCCCTCGGCCGCGATCATGAAACCAACCTCACTGCCGCCGGTACGCAGCCCGTCTGGCGTCGAAAAAGTCGAGCTGTGAGACGCCGGAACCATCGTGACCTTTACCCCGTTCAGATCGACGGTGCCGCCTTTGTTGAAGCCGATGGTCTCGATGCTTTCGGCTTCGTTCCAGTATCCCATCAGATCGTACTGACCGACGACGGGGATTTTCAGGTGTTTGGCCAGAGGCAGTACATCAGCCACATGGTCAAAATGGGTGTGCGTCAAAAGGATATGGGTGGCCCCATCCAACACCGCGTCGTGCTGATCTTCCGCTAGAACGGGATTGCCGGTTAGCCAGGGGTCAATCAATAGAACCTTTCCCCGGGTTTCGATGCGGAAACTACCATGCCCCAGCCAAATAATGTTCATTCCAAATTTCCTCCAAAATGGTGTCTTGGCAGCAGCCTAGCATCGGCTATGTAAATTTCCATGGATTGGATTCGAGAAATTGATGGCTATTGTGAACGGCTGTCTCCGGACTATTGGGCAGAGCCAATAAACGCGATTACAAACGCAGCTTTTCTGATTTCTGCTTGGATCATGTGGAGGCGGGTTCGCAATCAGGACATGCCGCTCGCCATGGTTCTTGTTGCGCTTCTGGCGATGATCGGAATCGGCAGCTATCTGTTTCACACGCATGCTCAAGTCTGGGCGGCCCTGGCAGATGTGGCTCCGATCCTTCTGTTCATCCTGGTTTACATTTTTGCCGTGAACAAAAACATCTGGCGGATGTCTTCGGGATTGGCTTTCGGGGGGACGTTGCTTTTCTTTCCCTACGCGGCAGCAACCGTTCCGCTGTTTCAGCTTATTCCCGGGTTGGGGGGATCGGCAGGCTATGCGCCGATTCCTCTGCTCATCCTGATCTATGCGACACTGCTGCGGGGCCGAGACCCGGTCCTTGCCAAAGGAATGTCTGTTGGAGCGTTGATACTGATCCTTTCAATCACCTTCCGTGCGCTGGACTTGCCGGTTTGCGGGCAGTGGCCATTGGGCACGCATTTCATGTGGCACATCCTGAATGCCATCATGCTGGGTTGGATGATCGAAGTGTATCGCGCGGCCCTTATACGGGGCCGCTTTGCAACAGGTCTTGAAGCCTGAAAGGCGACGGGACGGTCCCTATCGATCGTCCTCTAAGTAAGAAAAGAGCGTTCCAGACTGCGTCAGTTCCGACTCAATCCTGAAAAGCTGCGGCCAGTTTTTCCGGCAAGTCGAATTCATTCAAAACCCGCGCGCGGCCCTCGGGTGACATCTTGCGGGCCGTCTTTTCAACGATGCTTTGGATTTTCTCAGCCGAGTGTTTCGCGGCAAAGGGCTGGAAATACCATTTCAGGAACACAAAGCAGATCACATCTTCCAGTGCCTGTACCTCTTCTTCGCGCTTGATGCCCTGTTTGCGCAACATCCGCCCTGCGGCCTCGACCTGGTCTGATTCATAACCTTCACGGATCATCAAGCCCATGACCACTTCGGCGTGATGTACGGCCTGCGCCTTGCGCCAGGCCAGATAACCCGCCCGGCCTTGGGGATATTCACTACGGGCCAGTTTCCAGCGCTCTACATGCTGACCACGGGCTGCAATCTGAAGGGCGTCAGAAGCGTTCGGGAACAAACGGTCCAACTCGGCGGACATGCGTTCGCCGTAAAGCAGCGCTTCGGGTCGGCCCTCGTCGAGGTTGGGGTCATGTGCATTGGCTGCATCGATTGCGTCCAGAACCGCTTGCTTTTGCGCGCTCATATTTTGCTCCACTGGCTTGCCTACGCCACGAAAGTTTCGCAGCCGTCTTGGATATTGTCTCTCATGCTAACGGCTTGCAGTGGGATGCGCATCCTGGAAAATGCAAAAAGGCCGGGTCAGAGAGGGGATGTCCGACCCGGCCAGGACCTGCGCTTTATTTGGCAGGTTTAACCTGATCCTGCGTGACCGGTTCCGCGACAGGGGACGGGAAGGTCAACGTGCGTGTCAGGTTGCTTGTGTCGATACCCAAAGCCATGGCCGGCGCGGCCAAAAACGTGGCGGACAAGACTGCGGCTGTGATCAGGGATTTCATTTTGTTTCTCCGGTTTGCGTTGGGTCGCTGTTTATAAAATGAACAGTACAGTTCAGTTTTCAAGGTCGATAATGAACTAATCAGTTTACTTTTTCGTATACCCCTCATTCAGATTTGAATGGCAGGCAAAGGCACGGAGCTCGAAACTCGGGCTCGCCCGTGGCGCAGTGGTCTTGCGACTGCCGCAACAGACGGGTAAACGCCCCATAACGTATATGAGGGAAGCCGATGTCGATTGACCAAAGCACCGCCGCCAAAGTGGCCAAACTGGCCCGGATCAAGGTCGAGGATGACGCGCTGCCGGCGCTGGCATCCGAATTCAACACCATCCTGGGTTTCATCGAGCAACTGAACGAAGTGGATGTCGAAGGGGTTGAGCCGATGGTTTCGGTCACGCCAATGCGCCTTAAGCGTCGTCAGGACGAAGTGACCGACGGTAACCAGCAGGACAAGGTTCTGGCCAATGCCCCCGACGCGCGCGAAGGGTTCTTCGCAGTCCCCAAAGTGGTGGAGTAAGACATGAGCGATCTGAACAAACTGGGCCTTGCCGAGGCCCGCGACGCGCTGCGCAAAGGTGACGTGACCTCGGTTGAGCTGACCGAATCCTGCCTGAAGGCCATTGATGAGGCTGACGCGCTGAACGCTTTTGTCCACAAGACGCCCGAAATCGCGCTGGAGCGTGCCAAAGCAGCGGACGAGCGGATCAAGGGTGGCGACGCGCCGTCGATGTGCGGCCTGCCGATTGGCATCAAAGATCTGTTCTGCACTAAGGGCGTACCGTCGCAAGCTGCATCGGGCATTCTTGAAGGCTTCAAGCCTGAATACGAATCTACTGTCTCGCAGCAATTGGCCGATGCGGGTGCGGTGATGCTGGGCAAGCTGAACATGGACGAATTCGCCATGGGCTCGTCCAACGAAACCTCTGTCTACGGCAATGCGGTCAGCCCGTGGCGACGCGGCAATGATGATGCACAACTGACACCCGGTGGATCGTCGGGCGGGTCAGCCTCTGCCGTGGCGGCCGATCTGTGCCTCGCCGCGACCGGCACTGACACGGGCGGTTCGATCCGCCAGCCTGCCGCGTTTGTGGGCATCACGGGTATCAAACCCACCTATGGCCGTTGCTCGCGCTGGGGCATCGTTGCGTTTGCATCCTCGCTGGATCAGGCTGGGCCGATGACCAAAGACGTGCGCGACGCCGCCATCATGCTCGAAGCCATGTGCGGACATGATCCCAAGGATTCCACCAGCGCCGAGTTGGCCGTACCGAATTTCGAGGCGATGCTGACCGGCGACATCAAGGGTAAGAAAATCGGTATCCCCAAGGAATACCGCATGGACGGTATGCCAGGCGAGATTGAAAAGCTTTGGGCCGAAGGGGCTGAGATGCTGAAAGCTGCTGGGGCCGAGATCGTCGATATCTCGCTGCCGCACACCAAATACGCGCTGCCAGCCTATTATGTGATTGCCCCGGCCGAGGCGTCCTCGAACCTAGCCCGTTATGACGGTGTTCGCTACGGTCACCGCGCGCAGCTCGCACAGGGCGACGGCATCACCGAGATGTACGAAAAGACACGCGCCGAAGGTTTCGGTCACGAGGTGCAGCGCCGCGTGATGGTCGGTACCTATGTGTTGTCGGCAGGTTTCTACGATGCTTACTACAACCGCGCGCGCCGCGTCCGTACCCTGATCAAGAAAGACTTCGAGGATGTCTTCGCCGCAGACGTTGACGCGATCTTGACCCCGGCGACCCCTTCGGCAGCCTTTGGTCTGGGCGAAATGACCGAAGCGGATCCCGTTCAAATGTATTTGAACGACGTCTTCACAGTGACCGTTAACCTGGCTGGTTTGCCCGGTATTTCGGTGCCCGCAGGGCTCGACAAACAAGGTCTTCCGCTAGGTCTGCAGCTGATCGGACGCCCGTGGGAAGAAGGCGATCTGCTCAACACCGCCTATGCGCTGGAAAACGCGGCTGGTTTTGTGGCCAAGCCCGGGAAATGGTGGTAAGCCTCAGGCAACTGAAGCACGAGATACGGAGCCAAGTGATGCGCGTTTTGCTTTTGGTCCCTGCCCTGACGCTGGTTGCGGCCTGTACCGATGTCGCGCCTCTGACCAGCACCGGGTTCAATACGCCCGAGTATCAGGCACAGCGCGAGGCGCAGTTGGCCGGGCAAGGCGCAGCAGGCAACCCGCTGCTGGCTCCTGTCGATGTGTCCGAGCAGCCGCTGGGCGCGCCCGGTGCGGCAGGCTTCGCAACCGGTGAAAACGCTGATATTGCCAATCAGGCCGCTGCAGCCTTGGCCAGCACGTCGGGGCAGGGCTCTGGCGTTGTGCCTGCAGCACCGGCATCAAACAACAGCGCAATTTCCGACGAGCAGGACTTTGCTGCGGTGTCCGAACGGCGCAGCATCGAATCCGATGCCGCGCGGATCGAGCAGAACCGCCAAACTTACGAAGTTGTGGCCCCAACCGCCGTGCCAGAGCGCAACGCAAGCGGTCAGCCCAACATTGTGCAATACGCCCTTAGCACCTCGAACCCGGTCGGCACACAACTCTACAGCCGCGCAGGTTTTAACCTGCAAGCCAAGGCTCAGAGGAACTGCGCGCAATTCCCATCCCCCGATCAGGCTCAGATAGAATTCCTGTCAAATGGCGGACCACAGCGCGATCGCAAGGGGCTGGATCCGGACGGAGACGGCTATGCTTGCGGCTGGGACCCAAGCCCGTTCCGAAGTGCCGTCAACAATTGAACTCTCACCCATTTGGCATCCGTCGCCTAATTTCGGCGAACGCCGAGACGGTCTAACGCCGTCTTTGATCGTGATCCACTACACAGCCATGGACAGCGCCCAGGCAGCTCTGGAGCGTCTCTGTGACCCGAAGGCCGAGGTTTCAGCCCATTACCTGATCGGCAATGACGGAACGCTTTGGCAGATGGTGCGCGAAGAAGACCGCGCATGGCACGCTGGGGCAGGGGAGTGGGATGGCAAGGACGACATAAATTCTCGGTCGATCGGGATCGAATTGGATAACACAGGATTGCATCCTTTTTCCGAACCACAAATGACGACGCTCGAAACTTTGCTACCTCGGATCATGAACACCTGGTCCATCTCGGCGTCGGGTGTGATCGGCCATTCCGACATGGCTCCGGGTCGCAAATCAGACCCCGGTCCACATTTTGATTGGCAACGGCTAGAGCGGCAAGCTCTGGCAAAACCGCGCGGTTCAGACGTCCCGTCAGCGCCACCAAGTCTGATGGCATTCCGCGCCGCCGCGCGACGGGCAGGTTTCACTGCCCCGGTGGAAGATACTCAACTGCTGGCTGCCGTTCGGCTGCGGTTTCGCCCTTGGGCAAAAGGCCCTCTTGAAACTGCGGATTTGAATGCGCTAACGCAGCCCAACACAATAACCTGATCCGCTCTTCATCTGGCTAAAAATACCTCGGGGTTGAATTGGCCGCAGGCCAAGAAGGGGCTGGCCCCTTTCCCCGCTTTCCACTCTTGACGTCGCAGGGCGCAAAGCCTACCCATCCCCCGCGCGGAGGGCCGGATGGCCGCTGGGGTCGCAAGGCCCGAGAGGAAAGTCCGGACTCCACAAGACAACGGTGCCGGGTAACTCCCGGGCGGGGTAACCCGACGGAAAGCGCCACAGAAATCAGACCGCCACACATGTGGTAAGGGTGAAACGGTGGGGTAAGAGCCCACCGCGCCGCTGGCAACAGGGGCGGCACGGCAAGCCCCACCGGGAGCAATGCCAAATAGGGTCCCCGCGCGGGATGGTCGGCGTCTGCCGATACCACCGCTAAGCGCGTCTTGGCTGAGAGGGACCGGGTTGGCAGCTTGAGCCGTGCAGCAATGCACGGCCTAGAGGAATGGTCATCGAAGGGGGGTAACCCCGGAACAAGATCCGGCTTACAGGCCCTCCGCGCGTATTGAATTACCCTCCGGGCGGCGTGTAAGCCCCGGTCAGCCGGGCGGCTTTTTCGGTGACCGCGACGAATTCATCCGCGGTCCAGGCGCGGACTGTCTCGATATTCGTCACTGCACCCGACGCGGCAACGGCCATGCCCACTGCGACGGCGTCGGTCCCGTCGGGGGCTTCGCTGATCACAACAACATCGTTGCCACCCGTGGTCATGTAAAAAGACAGCAACCTGCCGCCGACTTTCTCGAGCAAGGTTTTGACCGGGCCTGTGCGGTTCTCGGGCTTCTGCAACATGCCTTTGACGCCAGCTTGCGAGTAAGATGCATAAGTAATGAAAATGGGCATTGAAACCTCCGAGTTTTGACAATCAATTGGGGCCATTGCATCGGCTGGCCCCTTGGGCCGATTGGTGTCAGCCGCCGGTAAGAAACGGGGCCGCGATTAACCAAACTCCTGCACCGATCAGTGCCAAACCCGAGACCGGAACCAGCCAACGGGCGGTGGGGAGCAGTTTTTCAAGCGCCACATAGGCGGCAATGCCGACGATCCAGTACAGGTTCATGATGCCGCCGACGAACAGCAGCAGCATCAAAGCCCAGCAGCACCCCAAGCAATAGGTGCCATGCAGGCCGCCGGTTCTGAACGCCCCCAAAAGACCGGGGTGGTTGTGGTCCGCCAGAAATCGGGCGGGGCTTTGGCAATGACGCAGGCACGCGGTCTTCAGCTCCGAAAATTGATAGGCGCCCGCAGCCAGCAAAACGATTCCTGCAAAGGCGCCGGAACTTATTGCCATCATCGGACCGTCAGACAGTCCGATATGCTCTAACCCCCATTGCAAGGCGGTTGCGGCAAGACTGAAGGCCGCCCACGCCACCAGATAGCCCGACAGAAAGCACAAGCTGAATGTCGCGGCACGCGCTTTGTCTGGCCCTACGCGCTTGAGCGCGGTGAACAAAAGCACAGCAGGCGCAGCGCTTGGGGTCATCATGGCAATCATCATGACCCACCACATAAGAAAGATCAGCAGGGCGTAACCGATGCTCCAGGCTGTGGCAGAACCCATGGTCATGGGCTCGCCAATCGGGCCCGCCATCCGCGTCATTTCAACTGCGGACATATTCATGCCAACCCCGGCCACCGTGTACCACGCGGCAGCAAGAACGATCAGCAGAACGCTGCCCAAAACGATCACAGTGTCCTGTCGCAACAGCCGTTCAACGGCTCCGGCGTGGTGCGAGGAGTGTTGCCTTGTCATGAGGCACCCAAGTTTAAGCGCCCAATACGCCGTGACCCGAGATGTTCAGATGCGCCAGATGGGCGTGCGTGGCATCAAAGGTCAGGCTTATCTTGCTGCCGGTGGTTTTTGCCGAACCCGACGCAGCTTCGGCCTGGCGGTATTCGAACCCGTTTGGCAGTTGGATCGCCGCCCGATGTGGCGCGCCTGAGACGATATGGGGAATTGGGCTGACTTCAACGTCGAAAACACCCGTTACCTTTGCATACCCGCTGCGATCTTCGCGGCTCCAGTCCAACTCAATCGGAACGAACAGTGTTTCGTGCTTGGTCGGGGCCATCGCGCTGAAGACGTACCAGAATGTGGCCATTTCGTCGGTGTCTTCTCCGGTCATGATTGCCTGCAAGGCGGCCCGCTGATCGGCCGAGGCGCTTTCATCGATGATCAGTTGCATCTGACCGTTGCCTTCATGAATAGGTCCCGGCCAATGGTAAACACCTGCCGCCCGAAGACCCCCCAGATCAGTGTCGCCATAGTGGCCGCTTTGAATGTCGAAGACGACGACCGCCTCGCAATTGCCATGAGACGGCAAAACGCTGAACTGGCAAGGGCAGCCAAAGTTGCAATTGCAATTGGCCAATTCTTCGGCCTGAATAACCCATTCTGTCATGATAACCCCCCAAGAAAAGTCGTTTAAAACAACTCTGCTCAACGCGGGGCGATCCCGCACATGCTGCCTCGGAAATCGAGCCTGGATTTGGCTTCTTGGATGCTCGAACGTATCACAAATCCGTGATATGTACAAACATGACTCCGATTAAGCTGCGAGATACAAGCTTTACTACGAGGTCTAATCGCGCGTGAGTTGAATGCGGTATTCGATTTTACGTTCGGCTGTTAGGTTTGAGGCACAGATTTTAATCCGGGAGGTTGATTATGAGTTTTATGAAAACGCTGGCGTCTGTGGCCATCGGGTTTGCTGCGGCAAAGGGCATGGACAAGTATCAGAAAATGGGTGGAATGGCGGGTCTGCAGGATATGATGCAGGGCTCGGGTGGTGGATTTGGTATGGACCAGCTGGGCAAAATGGCCGAGCAATTTGGCTTGCCCGGAGGTGCAGCAGGACTTCAGGACATGATGGGCAAAATGGGACTCGGCGGCAGCGCTGCTGGAGCTGCTGGTTTAGGAGGCTTGTTGAACGCAATGCAAGGGGCCGCGAAAACGGCCAACCAACAGACCGGTGACATGATGGAAACTGTGTTCAGTGGCACCCCGGCTGGCGCAGCGATGGAAGCACAAGCCAAACTGATGCTGCGCGCCATGATTCAGGCGGCCAAGGCGGATGGCGAGTTGGATGATCACGAAAAAGAAATCATCCTGGGTGAATTGGGCGACGACATCAGCGACGAGGAACGGGCGTTTGTACAAGAGCAGTTGAATGCACCGATTGATGTCATGGGATTGGCGGCTGATTCTGGCGCGCCGCTGAGAGCACAAATCTACGCCACATCTCTTGCCGCCATTCGTCTGGATAACGCGCGCGAAGCGTCTTACCTGCGGCAATTGTCCACTGCGCTGGGCCTCTCAGACGCGGAAAGAGACCAGATTCACACGTATATGGGGGCCCCGACCCTGACGGATTGATCTCGGGAGGGATTCCTACTGCAGGATAGGCCGATTGGCCTTGACATAGTTGGTGCAGCGCGTAAAAGCGCACGCTCATAGGAATTCAACCGAAAGGCCCCTGCCTTTTCGGACGCAGGAGATAACCATGGCGAAGCCGACGACAATCAAGATCCGCCTGAACTCGACCGCGGGCACGGGCCACTTCTACGTGACCAAGAAAAACGCGCGTACCATGACCGAGAAAATGACCATCCGTAAATACGATCCGGTCGTTCGTAAGCATGTTGAGTACAAGGAAGGCAAGATTAAGTAATCTGCCGTTCCACGTGGACATTTTTGTAAAAGGGGCTCTGTTTGGCAGAGCCCCTTTTTTCTGTTCAGTTCCGCGGCCCTGTGGTGATAAGTCTGGGGCAATCTGATGCGCCTCCGTTGCAGCGGCGCATCAGCGGTCGGGGCAATCGCATCGGCTGCGGCTTGCTTTTTACGGCACCCTGCCAGTACGCTTCAGCAAACCGCCACAAAATGTTGAGCGCCATGAAAAAAATCTTGTTGTCCACCTTCGCCGTCCTGACCCTCTCGGCCTGTGAAGATCCGTTTAACCGTGAAGGTGTCGGATTCACCGGAATCGATGGAGAGCCGCGCACTATCTCTGATGTACCGGGTGCTGTTGCCTTTCTTCCAGAGGCCACAAACGTGCCGGCAGAACTGGCAGAGCTTCCGACCGTGACTTTGCTGGTCGATGAGACCGATCCGTCCAAAGTTGCATCAGTGGCAATCGACAATGGTGGTCAGACGCCGAATACAGCTGTTCAGCTCGAGGGCAGCGACACCGACCTGTTCCTCAGCACTGTCAGCGTCAACGGAACGTTGTTCGGTGTATTGCGGACTTCAACCAACAGCGTGAAAGTCGACAACTCAATTGGGATCGGCTTTGCAGAAGAGACCGAGCGATTCACCGGATGCCTGCCCGCGGGCAACGTGTTTCGCAAAGGCACGTCCGAGCGGAGTTCCGGATTTGCAGTTCCTCTGAATTGTAGCTGAGCGGTTTGAACCCAGAATAGGGCCTCACCTGATTGGTGGGGCTTTTTTGATTCTGGGGATCGGGAAAAATGACGGGTAAAAAGAAAAGGGCCGGTCAATGACCGGCCCTTTCGACGAGAAAAGAAACTGTTATTCGCGGCTACCCAGCAGTTGCAGCAGGAACATGAACATGTTGATGAAGTCCAGATACAGGTTCAGCGCGCCCATGATTGCGGCTTTGCCCAACCACTCCTGATCGCCTGCGTGAGCCATCTGAAGGTAGGTGGTCTTGATTTTCTGAGTGTCATAAGCGGTCAAACCTGCAAAGATCAGAACGCCCAGGATGGATACGGCAAACATAACGGCAGGCGATTGCAGGAAAAGGTTGATGACCATTGCAACAACCAGACCAATCACGCCCATCATCAGGAAGGTCCCCATGCCCGAGAGGTCTTTCTTGGTGACATAGCCGTAAAGCGACAGCCCGGCGAAGGCGATTGAGGTTACCAGGAAGACCTGAGCAATCGAAATGCCGGTGAAGGCAACAAATATCCAGCTGAGCGACAGGCCCATGACCGCCGCAAAGACGTAGAAGAACAGTTGGGCACCCGCTGCCGACAACCGGTTGATTGCAGCACCAAAGCCAAACACCATGGCCAGCGGAGCAAACATGATGATCCAACCCAGGATGTTCGGGCTCAGCGTGACCGGATCACGGAATACCGAAAGCAATTGAGGGTTTGAACCAACGGCCCAGGCCACGGCGAACGTGATCAACATGCCCACGGACATTGTGCCGTAGACTTTGTTCATATGGGCGCGCAGGCCCTCATCAATCTCGGCGGCGCGCGCGCCGGATGCCGTCCGGATCGTGTCGAATTGTGCCATCAAAGGGTCTCCCTTATCGAAAAGTTTAGTCGCCCCGGCAGTGCGGGGCGGTTTCCCCGTAAATATCGGCAACTAGAGGCTGTGTTTCAAGAGATTCCGGGCGAAAACCGACTAAAACACGCAACAAATTCGGCGACAGGTGATGCAAAGCCACCCATCGCCGTTAAAAAGTGAGTTTTGAACTTATCTTTTCCAGAAATCAGGCGCATCCCAGAAGAGCCGACGCGCCTCGGCAGAGGCTTCAGCGCGGGTCACTCCGATGTCCTCAAGCGCGGCATCATCCAGTTGTGCCAGTTCACGACGCTGCCGGTTCAGTTCCAATGCCCGAAAAAACCGCGACATCAGGGACAGTTTGGCTGGGCTGCAAGTCGTATGAAGTGCAATTTGGGTCATGATCTTTGTCCTTTCCAGGTTTTTCGATGCTTTCTGTATTCGGCATCAATTTCCTTGATTGATATGGAGGCATATGACATATTTTAAAAACGAATATTTTTGATGACACACATAAGGAGTCGTGAAGATGCGAAATCTGGACATTACGACCCTGCGATCCTTCGTGGCGGTTGCGGATCAGGGCGGTGTCACACGCGCCGCTGGTTTTTTGCACCTCACGCAATCCGCAGTGTCCATGCAGTTAAAGCGGTTGGAAGAGCTGCTGGGTTTGGAATTGCTGGATCGCAGCGGTCGCACTATCGCTTTGACGGCGTCAGGCGAGCAGTTGCTGGCTTATGCCCGCCGGATGATTTCCCTGAATGATGAAGTCATCAGCCGTCTGACGGATCAGGCATTCGAGGGCGAAGTGGTTCTGGGTGTGCCCCATGACATCGTCTATCCGGCGATCCCGCGGGTTTTGCAGCGGTTCAACGTGGATTTTCCGCGTGTGCGTGTGCAATTGGTGTCGTCGTATTCGCTCCAGCTGAAAGACATGTACAAGCGTGGTGAATGCGACTTGATCCTGACAACCGAGCCATCCACGGCAGAGGGCTCAGAAACCATAGCAGAGCTTCCTTTGCGCTGGATTGGTGCGCCGGGCGGGTCTGCGTGGCGCAAACAGCCGCTGCCACTGGCGCTTGGGCGTCGATGTCTGTTCCGACCGCAGGTGATCTCGGCACTGGATGCCGCTGGAATCCCGTGGGAGCTGTCGGTTGAAACTGAAAATGACCGGACCATCGAAGCCACGGTCAGTGCCGATCTTGCGGTGCACGCGATGTTGGACGGAACCGAAGCCTCGCACCTTGAACAAATCGAGTCTGGTGGCGCATTGCCTGACTTGCCGGCCCACAAGATCAACCTCTATGGCGGCGAATCGGGCCGTGGCGCGGTCGTCGAGGCGTTGGCGCAGTTGGTGCGTCAGAACTTTCGGATGCTGGGTGGCACACCGCTGCGTGCGGTGGTGGGGTAAATGCGATCAGGGCGTGATCACGATCTTGCCCGTCGACTTCCGCTGTTTCAGCAGTTGCATTCCCTGGGCGACATCATCAAGCGGCAGAGTGTGGCTGATATGTGGTTTGATCCGCCCTTCTGTATGCCACTGGAAAAGGGTCTCGAAGCTGTTGCGCACAGCTTCGGGGCGAAACTTCAGGTATCCGCCGATATAGAAACCGATAACGGTCAGGTTCTTAACCAATAAGTGGTTTGCCGGAATCTGTGGAACCTCGCCCCCGGCAAAACCAATCGGAAGCAAACGGCCCTCGGGGTTGGTGGCGCGAAAGGCGGCTTTGAACACGTCGCCACCGATGGCGTCATAAACCACGTCAGCACCGCCCAACGCTTTGACGCGCTCCCTCAGGTCTTCTGAGGTGTCGATCAGGTGATCAGCCCCTGCGGCCTGGGCGACGGCAAGCTTTTCCGTACCGCGCGCCTGCGCGATCACCCGGGCACCCATAAGTTTGCCAATCTCGACAGCCGTCAAACCAACGCCGCCCGCCGCACCGGTGACCAACAGCGTCTCGCCCGGTTGCAATCTGGCCCTGTAATCCAGCGCCATGTGACTGGTGCCATAGGCGATCTGTATCGCTGCGGCATCTTCGAAACGCATGGCATCTGGCAACAGGATGGCTCGATTCGCGTCAAAAACGCCGAATTCTGCAAGCCCGTCCTTTCCAGAATAGACTGCGATCCGGTCCCCCGGCATCAAACTTGACACGTCCGGCCCGACCTCATCCACGACACCCGCTATTTCCATACCCAGCGTAAACGGGGCAGGGGGCGTGTCCTGATACGTGCCCTTTTGCATCAGAAGATCGGCAAAGTTCAGGCCACAAGCCTTGATCGCCACACGCACCTGACCCGGGCCCGGAACCGGGACATCAAGGTCGCACAACTGCGCCGCTGCTCCGTCAGATTGAACGCAATAGGCCCGCATCACTTTCCTCGCATTTTGGGTCATAGGCGCGCGTGAGTTGGCGAAAGTCAATTAATTTAGCATGACGGCGGGTACCGGAAAGCAAGAGGTCTTTTGTCAACATTGCGATCCGGAGCGCTGGGTAATTCTTTATACAACCACAACCCTTCTAAAGGGGGTGTGACTCAACCGTCTTGAAAAAAATTCAAAAACCGGCATTATAAACGCTTAGTGCTGTGTAGGGGGCGGTACAGTCCGTATTAGGGGGTAATTAAGGGGAACCCTCTATGCATGCGATAGCGGACGTCGCGACCTCCCACGCAGATGTTTGTGTAGTATAGGAGAATACCAATGACTCATCACGTCGATGTCCATGTGGGCAAGCGCGTTCGGCATCGCCGCTGGCTGATTGGCATGACCCAACAGCAGTTGGCGCAACAAGTTGGTATCAAGTTTCAGCAGATCCAAAAATATGAGACCGGAGCCAACCGAATCAGCGCATCCCGCCTTTGGGACATCGCCGAGGCATTGGAAGTGCCGGTCAGCTTTTTCTTCGAAGGACTGGAAGAAGCCCAAAAAAGCGACGCGGAAAAGAAATCCGTTCCTGCCGATCTTATGGGCGACAAGGAAGCGCTGGATCTGGTGCGTTCTTACTATGCGATTCCGGAAAACCAGCGCCGCCGTCTGTTCGAACTGGCGCGGGTTCTCAGCGACGTCGCCTGAGTGACTTGACTTTGTTGGGCGTTGCTCGCACCTGGGGGCCATGCAACCGACAGCTTTGAACGACATCGAAATCGCCGAAGAAATGGCTGACGCAGCGCGCGCGGCCATTCTTCCTTTTTTTCGTCAAACCAATCTGGAAACAGCAAATAAGCTGACCGATGGGTTTGATCCGGTCACAGTGGCTGACCGTGCAGCCGAAAAGGCGATGCGAGAGGTTTTAGCCGTGCGCCGCCCCGAAGACGGCATTCTGGGCGAAGAGTTTGGTGAGCTTAAAGGCAGCAGCGGCCGAACTTGGGTTCTAGACCCGATTGACGGCACGCGCGGTTTTATCAGCGGCACACCAACCTGGGGCGTTCTGATTGCGCTGAGCGATCAGAATGGACCGTTTATGGGGGTCATTGATCAGCCCTATATAGGAGAGCGCTTTGTGGGATCGCCATCCGGCGCTCATTTTTCTGGTCCGTTGGGCACCCGCAGTATGAAAACCCGCGATACCAATACACTGGATCAGGCAACTCTGTTTACTACGTTTCCCGAAGTTGGAACCTTGGAAGACCGGAAAGGGTTTCAGACCGTATCCGAGCAGGTGCAACTGACGCGGTATGGAATGGATTGCTATGCGTATGCGCTGCTTGCGGCAGGGCAGGCGGATCTGGTGATCGAAGCAGGTTTGAACTCTTACGACATTCAGGCGCCCATTGCGGTCATTCAAGCGGCAGGCGGGATCGTGACAGATTGGCAAGGTGGCCCAGCGCATGATGGTGGTCGTGCCTTGGCAGCTGCAAACGCGGACATTCATGCCGCCGCCCTTGAGATCCTGCGCCATTTCTGAACACTGTTGCCGCGCACAAGAATGGCGGTTAAACCGGATATAGCCGGTTCTTGAGCCCGTTTTCCGCCGGCCAACGCACTCCTTGCATGAAACGGGCAGATGCAGGAGAGCGATATGACCGAAATCCTACTCAAGAACGCTGACCATATCCTGACGATGGACGACACCCGGCGGGAATTGTCCGGGTCTGACATTCTGATCCGCGATGGGCAAGTTGCCCAGATCGGGAAGGGCTTGCAGGCGCAGGGCGAAGTTCACGATGCCTCGGGCTGTCTGGTGACACCTGGTCTGGTGAACACCCATCACCACCTTTACCAAACCCTGACCCGTGCCGTTCCGGGCGGTCAGGATGCGTTGCTGTTTGGGTGGCTGCAAACGCTTTACCCGATCTGGGCAAGGTTCGGACCGGATGAGATGTTCACCTCTGCCCAGATTGGCTTGGCTGAACTGGCGCTTTCGGGCTGTACGCTCAGCTCCGATCATCTTTATCTCTACCCCAGCGGCGCGCGGCTCGAAGACACGATTTCTGCTGCGTCCGAGCTGGGGATGCGGTTCCACCCAACGCGTGGCGCCATGAGCATCGGCGAGAGCGACGGTGGACTGCCGCCGGACATTCTGGTGGAAGACGAAACCGCCATTCTGAACGACATGATCCGTGTTGTTGACGCGTTTCATGACCCGTCTGAAGGGTCGATGTGCCGCGTTGGCCTTGCTCCGTGTTCGCCGTTCTCTGTCAGCCGTGAGCTGATGCGCGATGCAGCTTTGCTGGCGCGAGACAAAGGTGTGATGCTTCATACGCATTTGGCTGAAAATGATGAGGACATTGCTTATTCGCTGGCGCAGTTCGGGTGCCGCCCCGGTCAGTATGCCGAAGATTTAGGCTGGACCGGCCCCGATGTCTGGCACGCCCATTGTGTCAAGCTGGACGGGGCCGAAATGGATCTGTTTTCACGCACCAAAACAGGCGTGGCCCACTGCCCGTGTTCCAATTGCCGCCTTGGTTCCGGCATCGCACCGGTGCGTGCGATGCGCGACGCGGGAGTCAAGGTCGGCCTTGGCGCAGATGGGTCAGCCAGCAACGACAATGGCAACCTAATGCTGGAAGCCCGGCAGGCCATGCTGCTGCAGCGCGTCGCCAATGGCGCAGATGCGATGTCGGCTCGCGAAGCGTTGGAGATCGCGACGCGTGGCGGGGCCGATGTGCTGGGTCGCACCGATTGCGGCCGGCTTATGCCCGGCACACGCGCGGACATCGCGGTGTGGGACACTGGCTGCATCGAAAGCGCAGGCAGTTGGGATCCTGCCGCGTTGCTTCTCGCGGGGCCGATGACCGTTAAGCATCTGTTTGTCGAAGGCCGTCAGATTGTACGGGATGGGCATATCACTACGATTGATCTGCCACGTGTGATCGAGCGTCAGAATGCGCTTGCGCGGGCGTTGCAGGCTTAAGCAGCCTGTTGCCCGCCGATCCAAACCTCGGCCACGGCCCGATCATCACCCATCATGATGGTCGGGAAGACTGCCTCCCACACATCGTTTGCATGGGCCTCGCGCTGGGCGATGGCTGGGGTCGAGGCGAGGTCCAGCACAACCAGATCCGCCTCCATCCCCGGTGCGACATTTCCGATGCAGTCATCCATGCGCAGGCTACGCGCGGACCCGACTGTGCCCAGCCACAGCAATTGCGCCGGATGCAGCGGGCGGCCACGCAGTTGGCCGATCTCATAGGCCGCCGCCATTGTGCGCAGCATCGAGAAACTGGACCCGCCGCCTGTGTCCGTGGCCAGACCGATGCGGTGGCCATCATGGATCAGACCGCTCATGTCAAACAGACCCGACCCGATGAAGGTGTTCGAAGTGGGGCAGTGGATCAGTGAGGCATCAACTTCGCGCAGCCGATCGCGCTCTCGGTCCTCCAGATGGATGACGTGCCCGTACAGGCCGTTTTGACCCAGCAGGCCAAACTTCTCGTAAGTGTCCAGATAGTCCCGCGCGTCGGGGAACAGAGACTGAACCCATTCGATTTCATCTGTTTGCTCGCTCAGATGGGTTTGCATCAGGCAATGAGGATGCTCTGCCCAAAGCGCGCCCATCGCCTCAAGCTGTTCGGGGGTTGAGGTCGGCGAAAAGCGCGGGGTGATGGCATAGGACAGCCGGTCGATACGATGCCACTTTTCCAGCAGGGCTGCTGATTGATCGTAAGCAGTCTGCGCTGTGTCTCGCAGACCTTCTGGCGCATTGCGATCCATGCAGGTCTTGCCCGCCACCACCCGCTGTCCACGTTGCTGCGCAGCCGTAAAGAATGCATCCACACTTTCGGGGTGGATTGTGCAAAAGCTGCACATCGTAGTGGTGCCATGTGCGGTGGTCAGATCCAGATAGCGATTGGCGATTTCACTTGCATAGACGGGATCGCCAAACTTCATCTCTTCCGGGAAAGTGTAGGTGTTCAGCCAGTCAATCAGCCGCTTTCCCCAACTGGCAATCATTGCCGTCTGCGGGTAATGCACATGCGGGTCAACAAAACCGGCCATGATCAGATGATTGCCGTGATCCCTGGTGACCGCATCAGGATGAGCCAGCGCCAAAGCATCGACGGCGCCAACATCTGCGATGCGCCCGTCTTCTATCACAACCGCTTCGTCCAACCGCGTGGCGTCGGTCGGCTCTCCGTCAAAGGGTGAGCCGATAAAGCTCAGAACGCGCCCTTTCAAAAGCGTCTTTTGCGCCATTTGCCCTGTTCTCCACCTGTTTGGAACCACGCATCAGCATAGGCGGACGAAAGAAGTGGGTAAATCGGCGCATTGTCATTGTTTTCCGGTAGCTGCTTCTTCTATTTAGAAGCCAATCGCCGAATAAAGGGGGCAGCGCATGACGACAGGCAGTGACGAAGCCGGACACGATCTGCCCCGGGAGGACGACGCTTATGCACTGGATCCCAAAGCCGTGGCTGCGATCCTCTATGCAGTGGATATCGATGATCGCGAAAAGCTGATCGAGTTGATGGAGCCGCTGCACGCGGCTGACATCGCTGACCTTCTTGAACAGATCAACCCGTTTGACCGGGCCCGCCTGATCCGCCTGTATGACAAGGAATTCGACGGCGACATCCTATCCGAACTGGATGAATCGGTTCGGGAAGAGGTGATCTCGGTCCTGAAGCCTGATGTTCTGGCGGACGCTGTGCGCGAGATGGAAAGCGACGACGTCGTTGACCTGCTCGAAGACCTTGAGGAGCTTCAGCAGGAAACCATCCTGGATGCGCTGGAGGATTCCGAACGGATCGCCGCCGAACAGGCGCTGTCCTACCCTGAAAATTCGGCCGGCCGTCTCATGCAGCGCGAGGTCGTCATGGCGCCCGAGCATTGGACCGTTGGGCAAACGATTGATTTCATGCGCGCCAATGATGATCTGCCCGAGCAGTTTTATCACGTGGTGCTGGTCGATCCGCGCCTGAAGCCAGTGGCGCAGGTTACTTTGGGCAAGCTGATGGCGGCCCGACGTGAGGTGCCGTTGCATGATCTGACGGAAGAAGAATTCCATATCATCCCTGTCGATCAGGACGAGGAGGACGTGGCGTATGCCTTCAATCAGTACCACCTGATCTCGTCCCCGGTTGTGGATGCTGATGGACGTCTGGTTGGTGTCATCACCATCGACGATGCGATGGTGGTTCTGGATGAAGAACACGAAGAAGACATCCTGCGTCTTGCCGGTGTCAGTGACGAAAGCTCTATTTCCGACAGTGTCGCAGCGACCAGTCGGCGGCGGTTGCCTTGGCTGGCGGTTAACCTATGTACCGCGATCTGTGCCTCGCTGGTGATTTCACAGTTCGAGGCTGCGATTGATCAACTGGTCGCACTTGCCATACTGATGCCGATTGTGGCCTCGATGGGGGGCAATGCGGGCACGCAATCGCTGACGGTGGCGGTGCGTGCTTTGGCGACGCGAGACCTGACCAATGCAAACGTGATGCGTGTTATCCGGCGCGAATTGTTGGTCGGCATGCTCAACGGGCTATGCTTTGCCATCGTGTTGGGTACCGTGGGGATGTTGTGGTTTGACTCTCCGCTATTGGGTGTCGTGATCGGATCGGCCTTGGTCGTGAACATGATCATCGCCGGGTTCGCGGGTACGGTAGTACCTGTCGTGCTGGACCGTTTGGGTGTTGACCCGGCGCTGGCGTCCGGAACCTTTGTGACGACTACAACGGATGTCATGGGGTTCTTCATCTTTCTTGGCCTTGCCAGCGTGGTGCTCTTGTGACCGATCTGACCGAAATCAAAGCCGCAGCCCGTAAGGCGGCCTTTGCGCGCCGCAAGGCTGCATTCGATACGCGTTTGCCCGGTGCAGCCGGACGGTTGTCCGAGGTTCTGGCGGGGCATCGGGGCGTACCCATGTCAGGCTATATGCCCATCAGAACCGAGATCGACCCTCTGCCCGCGATGGCCGAGGCATCGGCTTACGGGCCGGTTGGCGTGCCGGTCATTCAGGCCGCTGGTCAACCTTTGAAATTCTCTCGCTGGACGCCCGAAGGTGTGCTGAAAGATGGCCCGTTTGGTGCCAAAGTGCCCGAGGTGGATGACTATTTCGATCCCGAGATTCTGGTCGTGCCGCTGGTCGCGTTTGATGCAAATGGCGGTCGGCTGGGCTATGGCGGCGGGTTCTATGATCGCACGCTAGAAGGTTTGCGCGCCAAACGCCCGACGCTGGCCATCGGTTTCGCCTTTGACGCGCAAGAGGCCGAGGGCCTGCCGTTGGAGCCAACAGACCAACCGTTGGACATGGTCATCACGGAAAGTCGGGTGCTGACCTTCTAGCTGTTATTGCTCGAAATGGCTGCGCAAGTAATCCCAGGCATCCACTTCGGTGCCGTCTTTAAGGATACAGACGCCGTAGACGCTGCCATCTTCGTTTTTCCGAAGTTGATACGTCCCGTCGTTTTCGATGCAAAATGTTGCTGCGGGGTTGGGCATGGAGGTTTTGGTGCCTTCGGCAACGGCAGCCGAAGCAAACAAGACGCTGGCCGTCAGTAGAACTAAAGATTTCACGAAGAATTCCTTCTATATTCAAACGCTCTTTAAAAACATTGCCACAGGTGAATGTGAATTCAACCCTCAACTTGGCGGCAAATTTCATGCTTCCGCCTTGTTATTGCCCTGCACAGCCCCTACGACCCGGATCATGAGGATTTTGTTTCTTGGTGACGTCATGGGGCGCGCGGGTCGCGCCGCCGTTCAGCAGCACTTGCCGCGCCTGCGCGACGAATGGCGGCTGGATTTTGTTGTGGTCAACGGTGAAAACGCGTCGAACGGTATGGGACTCAGCGGCGATCACGCCAAGCTGCTTTTGGATGCGGGTGCGGATTGCCTGACGCTCGGTGATCATGCCTTCGACCAGAAGGACATGTTGCAATATATCGAGAAAGAGCAGCGCATCGTGCGCCCTGTGAACTTTGCCAAAGGCGCGCCGGGGCGGGGTCATCGGCTGTTCAATGCACCGGGTGGGCGCAAGGTTCTGGTCGTGCAGGTGCTTGGGCAGGTTTTCATGAAACGGCCCTTTGACGATCCGTTCTCGGCCATCGAACCGATCCTGAAGTCGCATCCTCGCGGGGGGCAGGCGCAAGCCATTATCGTGGACATGCATTGCGAGGCGACGTCCGAGAAAATGGCGATGGGCCACTACTGCGACAAGCGTGCCAGCCTTGTGGTCGGGACGCATACCCATGTTCCGACCGCGGATTCTCAGATTCTACCGGGCGGTACAGCGTATCTGACAGATGCCGGTATGTGCGGTGACTACGACTCGGTCATCGGGATGGACAAGCAGGAACCGATGCGCCGATTTATCACGGGTATGCCCAAGGCGCGGTTCACCCCTGCAAACGGTGAAGCCACGCTGAGCGGCGTGTTCGTGGAGACCGATGATCGTGACGGTCAGGCCAAATCTGTTCAAATGGTGCGCGTCGGCGGGCGTTTGGAGCAGGCTGGGCCCGAATAATCAACGTCAGGCTTGCTCTGCTGCGCGCAATGCGTGAAACTGCATGTCATCAGGCGCTTGGGCCCGGGTTCGGACAGAATACCACGAATGAATTTCCTTTCACTGACAGACACGGGCAGCGCAGTTCTGGCGCTGCTTATTGTTGCGGGCATGTTCATCATGTTCCTGCGCGAGGTGTATCCGACCGAGGTTGTGGCCATTGGAGGCGTCTCGCTGATGCTTGTGACTGGTATCCTGCCCTATCAAAGCGCATTGGCGGTTTTGTCCAATCCTGCGCCGTGGACCATTGCGGCGATGTTCATCATCATGGGGGCCTTGGTGCGAACGGGGGCGTTGGACTCGTTCACTTCAACCGCGCAGAAGCAGGCGCAGGTGAACCCACGTATCGCGATTGGTTTGCTCATGGGGTTTGTTGTTGTGGCCTCGGCTGTGGTGTCGAACACGCCAGTTGTGGTGGTCATGATTCCGGTTTTTGTGCAAATCGCCCGCACCCTGAATGTGCCCGCGTCCAAACTGCTGATTCCGTTGAGTTATGCCGCCATTCTGGGCGGCACACTGACGCTGATTGGCACATCGACCAACCTGCTGGTCGATGGTGTGGCACGCGCTCAAGGGATGACACCCTTTACAATCTTCGAAGTCACGCCACTGGGGATCGTCCTTGTGATCTATGGGATGTTCTACCTGCGCTTCATTGCGCCCAAGCTTTTGCCCGAGCGCGACAGCATGGCGTCGCTGCTCAGCGACCGGTCGAAGATGAAGTTCTTTACCGAGGCCGTCATTCCGCCAGACAGCAACCTCATTGGGCGCGAGGTGACAGGTGTTCAATTGTTCAAGCGGCCGGGTGTACGCTTGATCGATGTTCTCCGAGGGGATGAATCTCTTCGGCGTAACCTGAAAGGCGTCGAACTGCGGGTCGGCGACCGTGTCGTGTTGCGGACCGAGATGACCGAGTTGTTGAGCTTGCAAAGCAACAAGGAACTCAAGCGCGTGGACCAGGTGTCTGCCGTTGAAACCAAGACGGTTGAGGTGCTGATCACGCCCGGCTGCCGTATGGTAGGGCGGGCTTTGGGCATGCTGCGACTGCGCCGGCGCTATGGCGTTTATGTCTTGGCCGTTCATCGCCGCAATCAAAACATCGGTCGTCAGTTGGACGAACTGGTAGTTCGCGTCGGTGACACCCTGCTGCTGGAAGGTGCACCCTCAGACATCCAGCGCCTTGCAGCGGAAATGGACATGGTCGATGTCACACAACCGTCCGCGCGGGCATTTCGCCGTCGTCACGCACCCATTGCAATTGGTGCGCTTGTCGGGATTGTCGCCCTGGCCGCGCTGGGCATCGCGCCGATCCTCCTGTTGTCGATTGTAGCAGTCGCTGTGGTCTTGATGACCCGCTGCATTGACGCGGACGAAGCGTTTTCCTTTGTGGAGGGTCGATTGTTGGCATTGATTTTTGCCATGCTCGCCATCGGTGCGGCACTGGACAACTCTGGCGCGGTGTCGCTGATCGTCGAGGCCGTTGCGCCCGGGCTAGGTGCCTTGCCGCCGTTCCTGATCATATGGGCGGTTTATCTGTTGACGTCGGTCCTGACCGAGCTGGTCTCAAACAATGCCGTGGCCGTCGTTGTTACACCGATTGCAATCGGGCTGGCTCAGGCTGTTGGGATGGACCCGCGCCCCCTTGTCGTCGCTGTCATGGTTGCGGCCTCGGCATCATTTGCAACGCCGATCGGCTATCAGACGAATATGATGGTATACGGTCCCGGCGGCTATCGGTTTACCGATTTCTTGAAGGTGGGCGTCCCGTTGAACCTGACGGTCGGATTGCTGGCATCCCTGCTTATCCCGTTGATCTGGCCTATCTAATGTCGGCGCGAAATCGCCACTCGTAAACTGCTAGACTTGTAAATCCCGGGTGACACACAATCTTTTGTGAATGTGATTTGCAAAGAGGATTTGCCATGCTGACAACAGCCCAAGCCACATTGGCAGGCGCAGCAATTGCAACCATGATCAGTGGTGCCGCAATGGCCGGTACGGTTGAGGGAACTGCAACCTACCGCGAGCGTCTTGCGCTTCCACCTGACGCAACCCTGTTTGTCGAGCTTCAGGATATTTCGCTGGCCGATGCACCAGCCGTAACACTCTCGGCGCAAAGATACGCTTTGACAGGTGTGCCCGCGCAGTTTGAATTGACCTATGACGACGCGTTGATCAAGGAAGGGCACAGCTATGCGGTGCGCGCGACGGTCACGCAGGGGCAAAAGCTGTTGTTCACTACAGACACGGTTTATCCGGTCCTGACAAACGAAGCGGGGAACTCGGCTGACCTGTTGCTGGTCCAGATTCAAAGCCAAAAAAGCGCAACACTTGAGAACACCGAATGGGTCGCGGCAACACTAAACGGCGCACCGCTGCAGGCTGAAAGACGCCCCGAACTGAGCTTTGGGCAAGGCGGGGCCTTTGGGGGCAGTGGCGGCTGCAACCGTTTCAGTGGTCAGGCAGAGGTTTCGGGCAACCGGATCAGCTTTCCCGACAACATGGCCGCTACCCTCATGGCTTGCCCGCCCGAGTTGGATGAGGTTGAGCGCGCGTTTCTGAAGTCGATGCAGGCCATCACATCCTTTGCGATGGAGGGGGACGCGCTGGCTCTTCTTGATGCTGAGGGAGAGCCAGTGATCAAGCTGGTCCGTAAATAGAGCTGCAAGGCCGTCAGGCGACGGCCCTAGACCGCCCTGCGTTGCGCCCCGAAAAGATGCATCCGCCCAGGAAGGTTCCTTCCAACGCGTTGTACCCATGATAGCCGCCTCCGCCAAAACCGGCGACTTCGCCTGCGGCGAACAGGCCGGGCACCAAGTTGCCATCTTCCCCGATCATCTGGCTGTCAAGGTTGGTTTGTAGCCCGCCTAGGGTTTTGCGGGTCAGGACGTGCAGCTTAACCGCAATAAGCGGGCCGTTGGACGGGTCGAGGAACTTGTGCGGTTTGGCAGTGCGGATCAACTTGTCTCCGCGATAGTTTCTGGCGGCCAGAATCGCCATCATCTGGGCGTCCTTGGAGAAAGGATTGTCGACCTGCGAGTCGCGCGCTTCGATCTGCCCGCGCAGGTGCGCTTCCTCGATTAGTCCACCGCCCAGATGGTTCATCCCGTTGACCAATTCAGTCAACGTGTTGGCGACGACGAAATCCTCGCCATGTTCTTTGAACGCCTCGACCGGGGCGGTTGCCTTGGACCCGGACAGGATGCGCTGACGGATGACTTCTTTCCAACTGCCCGAGGTAAAGTCCGGGTTCTGTTCAGACCCGGACAGGGCGAATTCTTTCTTGATCACTTTCTGCGTCAGAACAAACCAGCTGTACTCGTACCCTGTTTTCAGGATTTCCTTCAACGTCCCCAACGTATCGAATCCAGGCAGGCAGGGCGGTTCCAGACGGTTTCCTTTGGCGTCGAACCACATAGAGCTGGGGCCGGGTAAAATACGAATGCCATGGGCAGGCCAGATCGGATCCCAGTTGCGGACGCCTTCGGTGTAATGCCACATGCGGTCGCCATTGATGACGTGTCCGCCCGCTTTTTCGCTGATCCCGATCATGCGGCCGTCGACATGAAAGGGCACACCAGCCACCATGTCCTTTGGCGGTTCACCAAGACGATCTTTGGGCCAGTTCTGCCGAACCATTTCAAAGTTACCGCCAATACCGCCCGAGGTAACGATGACCGAAGGTGCATAAACCTCGAACTCACCCACTTCGTCACGGTTGGTCTTGCCGCCGCGTTGGGCGGTGTCGTCAGCTAAAACCTCGCCAGATACGCCTTTGGCAGTGCCGTTCTGCATAATGATGTGGCTGACCTGATGGCGGAACTTCAATTGGATCAGACCGGCGCTGACATGCTCTTTCACACGTCGGATGAAATGCTCCAGAACGCCGGGACCAGTGCCCCAAGTGATGTGAAAACGCGGGACAGAGTTGCCATGCCCGTTCGCAAAAGAGCCACCGCGTTCTGCCCAACCTACGACCGGAAACCAGCGCAAACCCATCTCGTGCAACCACGGGCGCATTTCACCAGCCGCAAACTCGACATAACTCTCGGCCCATTTGCGGGGCCAGGCGTCTTCCGTGCGGTCGAACTGTGCGCTGCCCATCCAGTCACGAAGGGCAAGCTCTTGGCTGTCGTGTATGCCCATCCGCCGTTGTTCAGGAGTGTCGACCATGAACAAACCACCGAGGCTCCAGAACGCCTGACCACCCAGAAAGCTCTCGGGCTCCTGATCGACAATGATCACCTTCTTGCCTCGGTCGCCCAGTTCAGCCGCTGCTGACAATCCAGCCAGGCCCGCGCCGACGACAATCGCATCTGCTGTGTTCTTGGTCATAAACTGTCCTTTCAGCGTCGGCGAAACCAAACGAGGAACGGCAGCACGACGGCATACATCGTGATCCCGTAGACTGCGGACGGCAGGGCCAGAGGGCTAAATCCGCTCTCTGTGCCTGTGATAAGGGCCGCCAGTGTAATGCCCAGTGTCGAGTTCTGGATGCCAGTGTCAATTGATATGCTTTTACACTCGGCCCATGACAGATTTGCAGCCCGTGCGATCCCCAACCCGATGAGTAAAAGTGCAACGTTGAGCGAGATCAGACCGGTGCCCATGATGCCCAGGTTATCAATAAAAATCTGCCAGTTCCCGGCCAGGGCGGCCACAACGATCAAAACGAACAAAGCGGTTGCGAGCGTTGAAAGCCCATTCTCGATGCGGTTTGCAAACCCGGTTGCAAACCTGCGAACTATGACCCCGATGGCGACGGGAAGGGTGGTGATCAGAAACATGGCAATGGCCAGACCGCTGATCGACACATCAGGTGCGTTTTCCCCCATGAAATAGGTGATGGACCACGCGGCCAGAAAGGGCACTGTCAGGATTGATAAGATGCTGATCACCGCAGTCAGGCTGACGGAAAGCGCCACGTCGCCCTTTGCCAATTTGGTCAGAATATTGCTCGTAACACCACCGGGGCAAAAGCTGAGCAGCATGAAGCCAACTGCGATTTCAGGGGGCAGGCCAAACAGAGTGACGGTGAGGAACGCAGCGATGGGCAAAAGCACCACCTGACAGACCGCACCGATTGCAAACGGGTATTTTCGGCTCAGTACGCGCCGGAAATCTGCGGTCTCGAGTCCAATGCCAAGTGACAGCATGATAATGGCCAGCGAGATCGGCAGGCCAACATTGATGAGCAAGTCCAAGAACAACTCCTCCCAAAGTCGTTTCGGATCAGCCTATGCGAGCATGAAAGGCGCAGGCAACCGCGCCGTTGGGTCACTTGTAGCGTTCGACAAAGCGGCGCAGGATTTCGCCGGGTTGGGTGACGTCTGCGGCGTTGCAGATGTCGATCAGGCGCTGGGCGTCTTCGGGCGGGAAATAGCCGTGATGCTTGTAGATGTTGATGCGCTGTTCGAAGTCTTTTGCATCCGCTTCGGGGTGAAACTGCGTGGCATAGACGTTCTGACCAAAGCGGATCATCTGAAACGGGCAGGGGTCTGAGGCGACAAGATGCACGCAGCCTTCAGGCAGTGCCTGAACAGCTTCTTTGTGACCAACGAAGGCGTCGAATTCCGGGATCAGCCCGGCTGTCAGCGGATCCGAGGAACCATCTTCTGTAAGGTGGCAAGCTGAGGGTCCGACTGGTTCGCTGTACTGGTCTTTGCTCACGTCACCGCCCAGATGCGCGGCCAGAACGCCCAAACCATAGCAGCAGCCCATGAAGGGGTGATCCTGCGCCGTGATCTGCGGCATCAGGCCCATAACCGCGCCTTCGATCTTTGCGTCCAGTTCAGATTTCGTTGCTGGATCGTCGCTGACACAGCCGGGACCTCCGCCCACGATGACGCCTGCATAGTCCGTGACATCCAGATCGTCAGGCAGGTTCTCACAATCCAGCCGGATGCGATGGGTCAGCTCGGGCGTCAAACCGGTCTTGTCCAGAATCGAAGCATATTCGGCGTCGGATGCATCCGTTTCCGGTCGCAGTTGCAGGATTAAAAAGCGTTTCATGTGCTGCCTTTACCCGTCAAAGCGGCCAGAAGACAAGGATGGCAGGGATCGAAACCGCGATGATCAGCACCTCAAGCGGCAGACCCATGCGCCAGTAATCGCCGAACCGATAGCCTCCGGGACCCAGAACCAGCGTATTGTTCTTGTGTCCAATTGGCGTGAGGAACGCGGCCGAGGCCGCAACGGCAACCGTCATCAGGAATGGGTCGGGCGAAACCTCGAGCGTGCGGGCCATTTGTATTCCGACCGGCGCGGCGACAATGGCGGTGGCGGTGTTGTTCAGTACATCCGACAAAGTCATGGTTACGACCATCAGCACAGTCAGGATCGCCCAGGCGGGCAGGCCATCGGTCAGCTGGATCAGCGCATTTGCGATCAATTCAGTCCCGCCAGAAGTCTCCAAAGCACTGCCGAGTGGGATCATCGAACCCAGGAGGACAACCACCGGCCATTCAATGTGATTGTAGATATCCGCAATCGGCATGATCTTGGTCAGCACATAGGCAATGACCACCAGTCCAAGGGCAATGGGTAGATATATCAATCCAATACTTGCGGCCAACACAGCGGAAGCAAAAAGGCCAATGGCCATCCACGCCTTATCGTTTGCTGTGACGTTCAGACCGCGTCCGGCAAGGGGCAGGCAACCCAACCATTCCGTGACATCCGCCGCCCGGTCACGCGGGCAGAGCAGCAGCAGAATGTCGCCGGGTTCAACATCGGTTTTACGAACCTGTTGGGTGATTTGTCGCCCCTGACGTGAGATGCCCATCAGCACTGTACTCTGCCGCCAGGCCAGTCCAAGACCCTGTGCGGTGCGCCCGGTGATGCGGGCGCTTTCTGGCACGACCACTTCGATGACGTCCAATCCGTCACCTTCTGCCGTCAACACTTCTTGCCGTCGCGTGTCAGAAAAGTCGAGATTCAGCGCGGCGCGAAATTCGTCCAACGCCTCGGGCCGGGCTTCCAGAACCAGTGCGTCGCCTTCTTTCAACGTGGCATGGGCGGATCGGCCATAACGCCGCTTGCCATCGCGGATCAGGCCGATGATGGCGACATCGGATTTTTCAGCGGCCTCATAAAGCTCGCTGACGCGTTTGCCGATATGCGCGGATTCAGGGGGGACAGTTAGCTCGGCTATATACTCCGCCAATGCTTCCGATGTTTCAGTTTGCGGCCCGCGGTTAGGGATCAGACGCCAGCCGACCAGAGCGACAAAGGCAAGACCAGCAATTGCGGCTATCCCGCCCACGGGCGCAAAATCGAACATGTGAAACGGCTCGCCCAGTGTTTCCTGTCGGATCGATGCGATGATGATGTTCGGAGGGGTGCCGATCAGTGTTGCCATCCCCCCAAGAATGGTGGCAAAGCTCAGCGGCATCAGCGACAGACCCACAGACCGCCCCGCCTTGCGCGCGGTTTGGATGTCCACCGGCATCAGCAAAGCCAGCGCAGCCACGTTGTTCATGAAGGCTGACAGGACCGCACCGATCCCGCCCATCAGCGCAATATGCGCGCCCAGCCCACGTGAGGCATCGACCAATGTGCGGGTGATCATGAACACCGCCCCTGACCGGACCAAACCGGCAGAGACGACCAGAACCAGCGCCACGATGATGGTGGCCGGGTGGCCGAACCCTGCAAAAGCGTCATCCACTGGCACAACACCCAGCACGACACCGATCATCAGTGCGGCAAAAGCCACAAGGTCGTAACGAAACCGACCCCAAAGCAGCATTCCAAAAACCGTAATGAATAGCGCAAAAAGAATAATCTGATCCGTCGTCATACAGTCACCATAGTCCCAGCCTCGCAAGGAGCAAGTCGCTCTCTTGATCCCGCCCCCTGCAAACGTCTATATGAGCGCCGAACACGTAATCACGATGACGAGGACGCACTATGGCAGGCCACTCCAAATGGGCCAACATCCAGCACCGCAAGGGACGTCAGGACGCCGCGCGGTCCAAACTGTTTTCCAAACTATCGAAAGAAATCACAGTGGCCGCCAAAATGGGCGACCCCGACCCCGACAAGAACCCGCGCCTGCGTCTGGCGGTGAAAGAGGCAAAGTCGAACTCGGTCCCCAAGGACGTGATCGACCGCGCAATCAAGAAATCGGTTGCAGGTGAAGGCGACGAATACGAAGAAATCCGCTACGAGGGTTACGGCCCGAACGGTGTCGCGGTGATCGTCGAGACCATGACAGACAACCGCAACCGCACCGCTTCGACCGTGCGCTCGACCTTTTCCAAGAACGGTGGAAATCTGGGCGAGACGGGCTCGGTCGGGTTTATGTTCGACCGTAAGGGCGAAGTTGTCTATCAGGCGGATGCTGGCGATGCAGACACAATTTTCGAAGCCGCGATCGAAGCCGGTGCCGAAGATGTCGAAAGCTCGGAAGATGGCCATATCATCTGGTGTGCGGACACGGACCTGAACGATGTGTCAAACGCATTGGAAGAAGCACTGGGTGAATCGGAATCCACCAAGCTGGTTTGGAAACCGACTACGACGACCGAGCTGGGTCTGGAAGACATGCAAAAGCTGATGAAGCTGGTCGATGCGCTGGAAGACGATGACGACGTGCAGCGCGTCACAACCAACTTCGAAGCCACTGACGAAGTGATGGCTCAGCTCTGAGCTGCTGCAAATCGCCAATACGAAGCCCGGCCAATCTGGTCGGGTTTTTCGTTTTGGTACAAATTCTGAGGGTTATTGGCTGAATCCCCGTAAACGCATAGGCTGGGCGGGTGTTGATCCGCAGGGAAGGCGCAACCGAAAGGCCAATGACATCCGAAACACCTGATACCGCCAAGCGCAATGTACCGGTTCTGACCGGCCAGAGTATTGTGTCACAGGTTGCGTGGACGCTGGGCAGCCCATCGGTGGTATTGCCGTTTCTGGCGGTGTCTTTCGAACTGCCCATGTTTGTGGCAGGCGCGCTGGTTTCGGTGCGGATGGTTGGAAGCATGATTTCCGATTTCTTTCTGGCGCAGTCCATTGCAGCAAAACCGCAAAAGAAGCGCGCAATTGCCATAACCGAGGCCGTTATCGGTGCCTGTCTTGTCCTTGCAATGGCCGCAGCCGCGACCGGCGTCGTCCCTTTGATCGCCGTAGTTTTCGTTTCAGTCTTTTTTGTGATCGGTCTGGTGGACGAGGTTCAGAACCTGATGTTCACCGATCTGCTGGGCGATCATGTCCATTCCCGATCTCGCATGGTGATGCACTATCTGCAGCTTGGCGGAGGTGGATTATGTGCCATTGGCCTTGCATTGCTGGTGCATCAGATCACCAAGGAAAACCCACCCTTTTCCCGCCATTCCACAATGATCGGCGTGTCTGTCGCGTTCTTTCTGCTATCGGGTCTGTTGATGTTGGCGATGACAGAGAATGCACGCTCTGCCGCACCGGCAAAACCGACTGAAACCAAAACAAGGTTGTCGCTCAGGTCCAATGTTCAAGGTATTCTGGGTATGTTCGAGCAGGCCTGGTTTCGGCGTTACATGGCCATGCGTATGCCTTTGGTGGCAGTCTCGTTATCTGTCCCGTTTTTTGCGCTCATCGCGGCCGAGGCGCATCACAGTTCGGCGAAAGGTCTGACTGCGATGATCGTGTCTTCCGCCTCGGGGTATCTCGTTTCAGGACCGCTGTGGCAAATCGTGAACATGAAGTCTCATCGCGCCGTCATGGTGGTTGGCACCTTGATGGTGGCGGCAACCGGAGCTGTTCTTTTGGCGTTCCACTACTTGGGCATCGATCACGAGGTTCATCTGCATGCCGTCGCGCTGTTTGTTGTCACGGTCGCGGTGACAGGGATCAGCAGTGCGCGCAAACTATATTTTCTGGATGTCGCGCCCAAGGAACAACGTGTGCAGGGATCAGCCGCAATCAAGTCGTTCACACGATTGTTCGCGGTTCTGCTTTCGGCGGTCTTGGCCGCTGTCGCGCATATGCACGAGGTCGCCTTGGCGGTCGGCTTCATCGTTGCCGCCAGTCTGGTGGCCTGCGCGACATGCTATCGCATGATGTCACCCGTACAGAAGGACGCGCCCCTTTCGCAGGAATAATCCAGGGGTCTTCAGAAGAACGAAGAAATCTCCTCAAGCGGTTTCTTCAGCTTTGCCACCGCAGGTACCGTTGCGTTTTCCGAAGGGTGACCTACTGCGATGATCATTGTCGGTTTTTCCGATGCAGGGCGGTCCAGTGCATCGTTCAGAAACCGCATCGGATTTGGGGTATGGGTCAAAGTGCTGAGGCCCGCGTGGTGTAGCGCAGCCAGCAGAAACCCGGTGGCAATGTTCACGCTTTCCGGCACGTAGTAGTTCTTGTACCGCGTCCCATCTTCGAAGTGTCCCCAGCGCTGGGCGAACACCACGATCAGCCAGGGTGCAATAGTCAGATGTTCTTTGACAGCGTTGGTGCCGATGGGCTCCAACGCTTTTATCCATTCGTCACCTGCGCCGCCTGCGTAGAACCGGCGCTCCTCTTCTTCAGCTTCTTCTCGAATGCGCTGCTTTAGGTCAGGGGCCGAGATCGCAGCAAAATGCCAGGGTTGATGATTGGCGCCAGACGGCGCGGTGCCTGCCGTACGCAGACACGTTTCGATCACAGAGCGGTCCACGGGGCGGAGGCTGAAATCTCGCACCGTATGGCGCTGGCGCATCTTGTCGTAGAACTCTTGTGCGGCACCTTGCATGTCAGCATCGCTGATCTCGGACCGGTCAGGCAATGGAATGGGATCATAGCTGAGGGCATCGCGTGAAAACATCGGTTCCTCCGAAACTTTGGTGTGCGATCAGTTCGCGCTGGGCGGCAGCAGGACCTGCTTGGCGGCACGTTGAACCGCATGTGTAAGCGGTTTGAGGGCAGGTGCAAGTACGCGACCAACCTGCCAGCTGAGGGCAACATCCAATGGAGCATTGGTCAGGAGTGGCAGCAATCGCCCCTGTTCCAAGGCGTCTTTGGCAAGGACCGCCGGGTTCATACCCCATCCCAGCCCGGCTATCGCGGCATCCACGAAGCCGTTCGAGGATGGCAGGAAATGAAACGGCGGCGACATCTGGCCCGCGATGTATTGCGACAGCCATGCCTTTTGCAAACCATCCTTTTGGTTGAAAACCAGGCAGGGCGCTTTGCTAAGCGTGCCCTCGTTCACACCATCTTTGAACCACGTGTTGATGAAGGAAGGGCTGGCTGTGGGCAGGTATCGCAGCACACCCAGCGCCGTCACGTCACATCCGGTCACGGGACGTCCGCCCACAGTGACGGCTGCGCTGACCTCTCCGCGTTTCAGCCAGTCCGCCGAATGGTCCTGGTCGTCAACGACTAAATCGAACAGCATATCGGGCACTTGCGCCATTGCATCGATAAACCATGTGGCCAGAACATCGGCGGGTACCGCGATGCGCACCCGCGCGGATCGCGGGTTCTGCTCCAACGCCAAATCGCGGGCAAGTTGCGCCTCAAGAAGACCGACATCCTCGGCATAGCGGGCGATGCGCAACCCTGCGGGCGTTCCGGTGCAAGGCGTAACCCGATGGATCAAGGATGCGCCGACCCGATCCTCCAGCGCTTTGATCCGCTGGGAAACTGCAGAAGGCGTGACAGCCAGTTCCGCAGCGGCGGCTTCAAAGCTCCCAAGGCGCAGGATGGCTGACAATGCGGACAGTTGGTTTGGATCCAGCAGCATTAGAGTTTCTTAAGTCAGAGCAGAATCTTTAATTTGATAGGTCAAGCCAAGGGGCTTAGTCAACGCTTGGAAAGGTTCAGGAGGTTCCATGCCAACATCCATGATTGCCGGTTTTGCACTGGGTTTCAGCCTGATCCTTGCGATCGGTGCGCAAAATGCCTTTATCCTGCGGCAGGGACTGCGGCGCGAGCATGTTTTCATTCTGTGCCTGACCTGTGCTGTGTCCGATGCTGTTTTGATCGGCGCGGGAGTGGCCGGTTTTGGCACTCTGGCGCAGGCGGTGCCATGGTTCGAAACCGTGATGCGCTATGGCGGTGCCGCGTTTCTGACCTGGTATGGGCTGCGTAGCCTTGGCTCGGCCTGGCAGGGTGGCGCAGTGATGGAGATCGGCAATGGTCAGCGCACCAGCTTGAAAACTGCGCTTCTCACGGTGCTCGCCTTCACCTGGCTGAACCCGCATGTCTATTTGGACACTGTCGTGCTGATCGGTTCAATCTCGGCGCAGTATGACGACCGTCTGGGGTTTGCACTGGGCGCAATGACGTCCAGCTTTGTTTTCTTCTTCTCGCTAGGGTACGGAGCAGGCGTTCTGTCGCCTGTTTTTACCCGCCCGAGGGCGTGGCAGGTGCTGGATGCCGGGATTGGCGTTGTCATGCTGGGGATCGCACTGAAACTTGTTGTCATGTGAAGGGTTGTTCCTGACCGGGTTTCGGTGTTCAACCTAAGCCATGACTTCACACGCCGTTTCATCCCGCCCCATAGCAGGCATGTTCTGGATGTTTTCCGCCGGGCTGTCTTTTGTTGTGATGACGGCTTTGGTGAAGTCCTTGGGGACGACCATGAACCCGATTCAGGCAGCGTTTCTGCGATACGCTTTGGGGCTGGTTTTCTTGCTTCCGGCTCTGCGGTCGATCATGGCAACACGGCTAACGCCCCGTTTGTTGACTCTGTTCGGCGTGCGGGGTGTGGTTCATGCTGTTGCGGTGATGCTGTGGTTCTTTGCCATGACGCAGATCCCGTTGGCTGAAGTTACGGCTATGAACTACATGACACCCGTCTACGTGACTTTGGGGGCAGCCCTTTTTCTGGGCGAAAAACTGGCCTTTCGGCGGATCGCAGCAATTCTGGTTGCTTTGGTCGGGGTGTTGATCATCCTGCGACCGGGCTTCCGAGAGGTGTCTCCGGGGCATCTGGCGATGCTGGGCACAGCTTTGACGCTGGGCGGTTCGTACCTGCTGGCTAAGCTGTTGGTGCGCGATGTGCCACCTTCGGTTGTTGTTGCGCATCTTTCGATTTGGGTGACATTAGCACTGATCCCCTTTGCTGTGGCGGTCTGGACTCAGCCCAGCCTTCGCGATCTCGGGGTTCTGTTTCTGGTAGCCTGTTTTGCCACTGCCGGGCATTATTTCATGACCTTGGCATTGCAAGCTGCACCAGTGGCCGTCACGCAGCCGATTACTTTTCTTCAGCTAATCTGGGCCACATTGCTGGGCGCTGTTGTATTTCACGAAAGCGTGGATGTTTGGGTCGTTGCCGGTGGAACTTTGATCTTATGCGCTGTCAGCTTCATCTCATGGCGCGAAGCCGTGCTGAATCGCCGAGACTTGACGCCTCCGAGTATTGCGCCGAAGCTATGAGGTAGGTCCTACCGCGCCTTTCATTGATTGACGAGTCAATAAAAAACTCCTAATTTGGGATCATAACGCCTGTTCAGGGGGGAATGATGCCTAAAGTAGGAATGGAGCCGATCCGCCGGGATGCAATTGTCCGTGCCACGATTGCCGAATTGGGCGTGCAGAAATCCCTTGATGTGACAGTCAGCCAGATTGCGAAACGAGCAGGCATGTCCAGTGCACTGGCGCATCACTATTTTGGCGGCAAGGATCAGATATTTTTGGCAGCCATGCGTCAAATCCTGACGGATTTTGGCGAAGAGGCGCGCGCAAAGTTAAAGGCGGCCGCGCCCGAGGAGCGAGCAAAAGCAATCATTCAGGCGTGCTTTGCCCCCTCATGTTTCACACCGGACGTGATTGCCGCGTGGATGACCTTTTATGTTCTGGCGCAAACCAATGATGACGCGCTGCGCCTTTGGCAGGTCTATCAAGCGCGCATCCGTTCGAACCTTATCGATGCGCTTCGCCCCAAGATGAAGGATCCGGTTGAGGCGGCCGAAAACATGATCGCCTTGATTGATGGGCTATACATCCGAGCGGCTCTCAGCGCCCCGGAAGAGCCGCAATTGGCGGTGAACCACGCAATGCGCGTGCTCAACACTCTGCTCGAGGCCGAAAAATGACAAAACCAAACATTCTGATCCTGATGGTGGATCAGCTGAACGGAACCCTCTTTCCCGACGGTCCCGCAGACTGGCTTCATGCCCCGAATCTGAAGAAGCTGGCCGAACGGTCGACCCGGTTTGCCAACGCTTACACGGCCTCGCCGTTATGCGCACCGGGGCGGGCCAGCTTCATGTCCGGCCAACTGCCTTCGCGCACCGGCGTCTATGACAACGCAGCCGAGTTCCGCAGCGACATCCCCACCTATGCACACCACCTGCGCAGGGCGGGATACTATACCTGCCTGTCCGGCAAAATGCATTTCGTCGGCCCCGACCAGATGCACGGGTTCGAGGATCGTCTGACCACCGACATCTACCCGGCCGATTTCGGCTGGACGCCGGATTACCGCAAACCGGGCGAGCGGATCGACTGGTGGTATCACAACATGGGTTCCGTCACCGGCGCGGGTGTTGCCGAAATCTCCAACCAGATGGAGTACGATGACGAGGTTGCCTATAACGCCAAGGCCAAGCTTTATGATCTGGCGCGCGGCAAGGATGAACGTCCATGGTGTGTGACCGTCAGCTTTACGCATCCCCACGACCCATACGTCGCCCGCCGCAAGTATTGGGACTTGTACGAGGATTGTGAGCATCTTCTGCCCGAGGTCGCTGATATCGGCTACGACAATCAGGACCCGCACGCCAAGCGTATCTTCGACGCCAATGATTGGCGCAGTTTTAACATCACCGAAGAAGACATTTGCAAATCCCGCCGCGCCTATTTCGCCAATATCTCCTATCTGGACGACAAGATCGGCGAGATCATCGAAGTATTGGAAACAACCCGTCAAGAGGCGATCATCCTGTTTGTCTCGGATCACGGTGACATGCTGGGCGAACGTGGCTTGTGGTTCAAAATGAACTTCTACGAAGGTTCCGCGCGTGTGCCGCTGATGATTTCATCCCCTGATCTGCCTGCCGGGCGGATCGACACGCCGGTTTCCACAATCGATGTAACGCCAACCCTTGGGGCATTGGCAGGTGTCGACATGGATGAAATCGCGCCATGGACGGATGGCGAAAACCTCGTTCCGCTGGCGAAAGGTGTCGAACGCACCGCGCCGGTGGCCATGGAATACGCTGCCGAGGCATCCTACGCGCCGCTGGTATCGCTGCGCTATGGCAAGTGGAAATACAACCGCTGCGCGTTGGACCCGGACCAGCTTTTTGATCTCGAGGCCGACCCGCACGAGATGACTAATCTGGCAGACAGCCCCGAACATGCGGGTACGCTGCAAACCTTGCGTGCTAAATCCGAAGCCCGTTGGGATCTGGCCCGCTTCGACGCCGACGTCCGCGCCAGCCAGGCGCGGCGCTGGGTCGTGTACGAAGCGCTGCGGCAAGGGGGATATTACCCATGGGATTACCAGCCGCTGCAAAAAGCATCGGAACGCTACATGCGCAATCACATGGATCTGAACATCGTCGAGGAAAACGCCCGGTTCCCACGCGGCGAATAACCTCTTCATCTTTTCGAAAATACTCCCGGCGGAGGCATCCAACCTTCTCGGCGGGACAGGAGTTGTGGAAATGGAAGCAGATTTTGTCATCGTAGGCGCAGGGTCCGCAGGCTGCGCAATGGCATATCGCCTTAGCGAAGCCGGGGCCTCGGTCCTGGTGATTGAACACGGCGGGACAGACGCGGGACCGTTTATTCAGATGCCAGCCGCGTTGAGCTATCCGATGAACATGTCGCGTTACGACTGGGGCTATCAGTCCGAGCCCGAGCCGCATCTGAACAACCGTCGTCTGGCTTGTCCGCGTGGTAAGGTGATCGGCGGCTCGTCTTCGATCAATGGCATGGTCTACGTTCGTGGCCATGCACGTGATTTCGATACGTGGGCCGAGATGGGCGCAGATGGTTGGTCCTATGCTGATGTCCTGCCATACTATAAACGCATGGAAAGCTGGCACGACGGGGGGCACGGTGGTGATCCGGCATGGCGTGGCACGAACGGTCCGCTGCATGTCTCGCGCGGTCCACGCGAAAATCCCTTGTTCAAAGCGTTTGTCGACGCGGGCCAGCAGGCCGGATACGAGGTCACGGGCGACTATAACGGCGAAAAGCAGGAAGGCTTTGGCCCGATGGAACAGACCGTCTGGAAAGGGCGGCGTTGGTCGGCGGCAAATGCCTATCTGAAGCCGGCGCTCAAGCGCGACAATTGCGATATCGTACGGGGCCTGGCGTCTCGGGTTGTGATGGAAAACGGGCGCGCCACCGGGGTGGAACTGATCCGCGGTGGCAAGACTGAGGTCATCAAAGCCCGGCGTGAGGTTGTTCTGGCAGCGTCCTCGATTAACTCGCCCAAGCTGTTGATGTTGTCCGGCATCGGCCCGGCCGCGCATCTGGCCGAGCACGGGATTGACGTTGTTGCGGATCGACCGGGCGTTGGTGCCAACCTGCAGGATCATCTGGAGCTTTACATCCAGCAAGCCTCGCTGCAGCCAATCACGCTGTACAAGCATTGGAACCTGTTCAGCAAAGGTCTGATCGGGGCACAATGGCTGTTCACAAAAACCGGTCTGGGCGCGTCGAACCAATTTGAAAGCGCGGCCTTCATCCGGTCGAAACCGGGCGTAGAATACCCTGACATTCAGTACCATTTCTTGCCCATCGCGGTTCGTTATGACGGGCAGGCGGCAGCGGAAGGCCACGGGTTCCAGGCGCATGTCGGTCCGATGCGGTCTCCGTCGCGTGGGGCTGTGACACTGCGGTCCGCACAAGCTGCGGACGCGCCAGTGATCAAGTTCAACTACATGAGCCATGAACAGGATTGGGAAGATTTCCGCACCTGTATCCGTCTGACTCGCGAAATCTTTGGTCAGAATGCATTCAAGCCCTACGCCGGCAAGGAAATTCAACCGGGTGCCGCCGTGCAATCAGATGAAGAGCTGAACGGCTTTATCGCGGAACATGCCGAAAGCGCTTATCACCCCTGTGGCACCTGTCGGATGGGGCGCGCGGATGACAAAAACGCCGTGGTTGATCCCGAAGGCCGTGTGATCGGTGTGGATGGGCTGCGCGTTGCTGACAGCTCGATCTTTCCTCAGATCACCAACGGTAACCTCAACGCGCCGTCGATCATGGTGGGTGAGAAAGTATCGGATTCCCTGCTGGGCAAAGACCCGTTGCCCAAGGCCAATGACCGGCCTTGGATCCACCCGAACTGGGCGACGGCACAGCGTTAACCCTTTGACATGCCCCCGGTTGAATATGCGTGATTTCAGGCGCATATCGGGGGCATGTTAAGGATTTGTTTAGTTTTTGTTCTTCTCCTGCCATCTGTGACACTGGCCGCTGAACGTCTTTCAGGCCAGGTTAATGTAATAGATGCAGATACTTGGGACGTCGGCGGCATCCGAGTTCGCTTGCATGGAATCGATGCGCCCGAGCTGGATCAAGCCTGTCAGGACGACGAAGGATCAACTTGGCCATGCGGTGCTTGGGTGACGCAGGAGGTTCGCCAGTTATTCCAGGGAAAAACAGCATCTTGCATGCCGGTGGACCGGGATCGATATGGCCGCGTTGTCGCAAGATGCATGTACGGTGTACAAGATGCAGCCGATCAATTGGTGCGGCTGGGTTTGGCCTTTGCCTATCGCAAGTATTCACATGCCTATGAAAGCGCTGAGAAAGAGGCAAAGGCACGGCATGTCGGGCTGCATCGGCAGCAGGTTCAAGTGCCTTGGGTGCATCGCGCCGCCAGGAAGTCCGCGTCATCAAACGGGTGCCGGATCAAAGGAAACATCTCGGCCAAGGGCGAAAAGATATACCACATCCCTGGCCAGACCTTCTATGCCAATACCCGCATCAATACATCAAGCGGCGAGCGTTGGTTCTATTCTGTCGCTGCCGCCCGCGCCGCAGGATGGCGCGCGTCACGGCGTTGAAATTTGTATGAATCATGTATGAAATTGATCCGGGTCAAAGCGGGTTCGTCTGAGCGCGTGTACGCCTGATTTGCAACGACTTATTATGGAGCGAACGGATATGTCCCACACCCCGCATGAACTGGCTGAAGAATTTCCGGACAAAGTTGAATTGATGAGCCAGCTCAAGCAATCGGACGCGCATTTTGCCCGGCTGGCCGACGAGTACCATGAAATCAACCGCGTGGTTCATCGGGCAGAAACGAACGTCGAACCAATGGAAGATCTGGCTGAGGTTGAGCTGCGCAAAAAACGCGCGGCCTTGAAGGATGAGATCTGGGCGATCCTGTCCAAAGCCTAAGCAAAAAGATGGGGGCTCTGCCCCCGTCGCGGCCTGTGTCGCGACTTCCCCGAGGTATTTTGGGCCAGGTGAAGATCAGGTGACTTCGTAGGGCAGAGTGCCGCGCAGATGGGTGTCTATGCTTAGGCGACGTTCCAAGGGCGGAACCGAGCGCTGGTGGCAGGTTTGCCGTTCGCAGATGCGGCAAGAGATGCCGATCGGTTCGTATGCACTGGCGTTATTGATATCGAGATTATCGGCATAGACGAGCGCAGGTGCGTGTCGCACTTCACACCCCAAAGCGATCGCATAGCGCCGGACAGGGGCGCCGAAGGACCCGCCGGACTTTGATACGTCACGTGCAAGAGAAATATAACGAACCCCATCTGGTGTTTCTGCCAGTTGGCGAAGAAAGTGCCCCGGTGTTTCAAAGGCGCGGTGCACGTTCCACAAGGGGCACGCACCGCCAAACCGCGCAAATTGCAGGCGCGTGGCCGAGTGTCGTTTGGTAATCGTGCCGGCCTGATCCACCCGAACAAAGAAGAAAGGAATACCCTTTGCTCCTGGGCGCTGAAGCGTCGATAGCCGATGGGCAATCTGCTCGATTGAAGCTCCGAACCGATTGCTGAGCAGTTCCAGATCGTGGCGCTCTTCTTGCGCGGCGGTCAGGAAGACGGAATAAGGCATCAAAGACGCGCCTGCGAAATAGTTGGCAAGGCCGATCTTTGCAATCGACCGGGCCTCGTCGCTTTGGAACTTTGCAAAATCCAGCGTTGCTTCCAACAGCTTGTCCTGGCTGATCAATGCAACCTGCAACAGCAATTGGAACACTTGGGTTTGCGGCGCAGCGCGCGAGGACAGGCGCAGAATCTTGCTTTCGGCGTCATAACTGCGCAGTGGGTCCATATCTGAAAAAACGACCTGAATACCGCGCTCTGACAGGCTGTTCAGGGCGGCCTGCCGTATCCCTCCGGGGCCGTCTGCCCGATTGGCGAACAATTCTGCCGCCCTGTCCACAGCGTCGATATAGTTGTCGCAATAATGAAAGAAATCGCGCACTTCTTCCCACGGGCTGGCCTGAATTCGCGCATCTTCGCGCCCCAAGGCTTCGTCCAGTGACGCAAGGCGTTCGTGTGTTTGGCGGTAGGTTTTGTGTAACTCGATAAAGGCACGCGCCAATGCGGGGGCGTTGGATGCGGTCAGGCGCAGATCAGCCAGTGGCGGTTGGGCATCGGCGAACACCGGGTCGGCCAATGCCTCACGCATGTCAGATACAAGCCGCTCACTGTCGCCAGTGCTGAGTTCGGTCACGTCCATGCCGAATTCCTGCGCCAAGGCTAACACAACCGTCGTCGAAATCGGTCTGTTGTTGTTCTCCATCTGGTTCAGATAAGGCAGGGAAACACCCAGTTTGGCTGCGAATTCCCGCTGGGTCAGAGTCAGACGTGTGCGCATCTCGCGGAGCTTTGCGCCCGCATAGAGTTTTTGAGTCGCCATTGGGGACCTTTGCAAGTTTCCTAAATCCGAGTCCTAACTTTGCAAAGTGATCCGCGCAACCGATTAGAGCCCAAGTTGCCGTTCCCGCCGGATGACTGCTGCAATCGCACAAATAGCCAAAAGGGCTGTTGCCAGCATCAACCATAAAAGAGGCATAGCGCCGGTTTCGTGTGTCAATAGCGCGCCCGCCAATGCGCTTAGACCCGCGCCGCCGCCCAACATGATGGCACCGCTCAAGCCTGATGCGGTTGCAGCCAGGTGCGGGCGGACAGACAGTGAGCCGGCAGTTGCATTGGGGATGACCATACCGTTTCCGATGCCGACAAAGGTCATGAGTCCAAAGAAGCTGAGCGCCGTTCCGGTGCCCACAAGAAAAAGCGTTGCCGATAGGACGACGCCGAAAGCATTTAGCAGGCTGCCCCAAAACACCATGCGGTTCACGCCGACGCGCATAGAATAGCGCCCGCTGATGAAGTTCCCCGCAAAGTACCCAACGGCAGGTGCGCCAAAATAGATGCCAACTTGCGCGGCGCTCAGTCCGAATAATTCAGTTCCAATAAATGGTGCGCCACCCAGATAAGCAAAGAACGCTCCCGACGAGAATGCGCAGGCCAGTGAGTAACCCCAGAAGCGAGGCGAGGTCAGCAATTCGGGGTATTCTTTGAATTGCTGTATGAGTGATTTTCCGCTTTTTGCTGCCGTTTCGCCAAAATCCGTAAATGTCAGGAAAAGCGTCAAGGCACCAATGGCGAATGGCAGCCAGAAGTTTGCTTTCCAGCCGAACGCCTCTTCGAGAATGCCGCCAATTGCAGGTCCGATCATGGGGACCACGGCCATGCCCATGGTCACATAACCGATCATGGATGCGGCCTGGTCTTGATCGTACATATCCCGCACGGCCGCGCGACTTAGCACGATACCTACGACAATGACTGCCTGACACATCCTGAAGACCAGGAATATCTCGGCGTTCGGCGCATAAATGCATCCCAAAGTGGCCAGTAGGAAAAGCGCGAGCCCCCAAAGCAAAACCGGTCTACGACCCGCCTTGTCGGCAATTGGGCCAATCACGATTTGCAAAACGGCATTGATCAGCAAGTACAAGGCAATCGAGAGCTGCATGACCTTGTAATCGGTGTCGAAGTACACGGCCATGTTTGGAAGGCTGGGTAGGAACAGGTTCATGCTCAGGGCGGACAGGCCTGAGAGCAAGACAAGTGTTGCCAATGTGGGTGGTGTGCGCTGCGCGGCGCCTAAGCTGAACTGCATAGTTCACATGTATAGCTATTGAAATTCGGAATGCCAGTCGTTGAGAAAAATCAATTCGATACTTAGCTAATTTGCGGTTATCCAGAATGTTGTTGCTGATACTTTGCAAATTTGCCGAAAAGAGCTTTGGCTCAGACTGTCTAGCAGGTAGTGTCCCGTCAAATTTTAAAAGGGATACGCGTCATGAAAGACATCCTTTCGGAGTTGGAAAATCGCCGAGATGAGGCACGACTGGGCGGTGGGCAAAGAAGGATCGATGCCCAACATTCACGCGGCAAACTGACAGCACGTGAACGGATCGAATTGCTGCTGGATGAAGGCAGCTTCGAAGAATTCGATATGTTTGTCAGCCACCGCTGCACTGAATTCGGTATGGAAAACCAAAAGCCTGCGGGTGATGGGGTCGTGACCGGGTGGGGCACAATCAACGGTCGTATGGTCTATGTTTTCAGCCAGGACTTTACCGTTTTCGGCGGGTCGCTCTCGGAAACCCACGCGCAGAAGATTTGCAAGATCATGGATATGGCTGTGCAGAACGGAGCGCCGGTCATAGGGATCAATGACTCGGGCGGGGCGCGAATCCAAGAGGGTGTTGCGTCGCTGGCTGGGTATGCCGAAGTGTTTCAGCGTAACATTACGGCATCGGGCGTTGTCCCGCAGATCAGTGTGATCATGGGCCCCTGTGCCGGTGGCGCTGTTTACAGCCCGGCGATGACCGACTTTATCTTCATGGTCAAAGACTCGTCTTACATGTTTGTGACCGGTCCCGACGTGGTCAAAACGGTTACAAACGAAGTGGTGACTGCCGAGGAGCTGGGTGGTGCGTCGACACACACCAAGAAGTCTTCGGTTGCGGACGCGGCGTTTGAAAACGATGTCGAGGCGTTGGCCGAAGTGCGCCGATTGGTGGATTTCCTGCCCCTTAACAACCGCGAGAAACCCCCGGTCCGTCCGTTCTTTGACGAGCCCGGACGGCTTGAGCCGTCGCTGGATACCTTGGTGCCCGACAATCCCAACACGCCTTACGACATGAAGGAACTTATCACCAAAGTGGCGGATGAAGGTGATTTCTACGAGATCCAGGAAGACTTTGCCAAGAACATCATCACCGGTTTTATCCGTCTGGAGGGTCAGACCGTTGGGGTCGTTGCCAACCAGCCGATGGTTCTGGCGGGATGTCTGGACATTGACAGCTCGCGCAAGGCGGCGCGCTTTGTGCGCTTCTGCGATTGTTTTGAAATCCCGATCCTGACCTTTGTGGATGTTCCGGGCTTCCTGCCGGGCACGCAGCAGGAATACAGCGGTGTCATTAAACACGGTGCCAAGCTGCTTTATGCTTATGGCGAGGCCACAGTGCCCAAAGTGACCGTGATTACGCGGAAAGCATATGGCGGTGCTTATGTGGTTATGGCGTCCAAGCATCTGCGTGGTGATTTCAACTATGCCTGGCCCACAGCCGAGATTGCGGTGATGGGGGCAAAAGGCGCAACCGAAATCATCCATCGCGCAGATCTTGGGGATGCAGAAAAGACCGCGCAGCACGTTGCAGATTACGAAGATCGGTTTGCCAACCCCTTCGTCGCGGCCGAGCGCGGCTTTGTCGATGAGGTGATCATGCCGCAATCGACCCGTCGTCGTGTGTCCAGAGCGTTTGCCAGCTTGCGGGGTAAGCAACTGAAGAACCCATGGAAAAAGCACGACAATATTCCGTTGTAACCGACCTGGGGCGGTCAGGCCGCTCCGGTGTTCCTGTGCGTCGTCAGGCCAAAAACTGGGCAAAACCCGCTCAAAATTGAGGCGGAATTGACAAGAATCGGCAAATAGTTGAATGATCCGACCCATCAGACATAGAACAGCGCAGTTCACAAGCACTGCGCGCGCGATCCCGGAAGGAGGAGCTCGCCCTTGGCGGGTCCGGGATCGCGCCATTTGTCTAATGATCTGCCTGGCCTGCTCACCCGTCTTTGCTCAATCAGATACGCCGTTGCCGGTGCCGTCTGGCCAACCTGTGCATTTGGATGATGTCTTGCTCGACAACAATCCGGGCGAGCTTTGGGTGCGCTTTCGCTTCATCGCTCCAAAAATTGGCGCGACGGTAGGACGGATCACTTACGATGTTGCGTCCAAAGACATGGAGCATCTGTGCCAAATACTGGCGGTTCCCTATGTGGCCCAGCATGACTTGCAGCCTGTGCGAGTTGTCATTTCATTGGCGGACCGACCTGTAGAATTTGGCGATGCTGCCCCGGACGCGACGCAGTTTTTTGAAGCCTACCGGCTGGAGCAGTCCCGGTGTATCTGGGAGGGGCTTTGACCATGAATTCTTTCTTTCATGACGTCAGAGCATCTCAGACCAACGGTGCGGCTTTGGAGGTGCGCAACATGATCCCATCCCTTTTCGGGTTTGATTTTTCTTTGTCTGTCAGCGTTAAGCCGGAGGTATTGCCATGCTGAAGCATCGCGGCTTCCCCGGGCGTCTGTCTGGCACGGATTTTCAGTTTACTATTCGCCGTGCCAATCCCAAGGGCGTGACGCCTTTGACACGTCGGGAACGGTTCCGCGACCGTAAGCCTGCCGACAAGCGTGCGGATACCGCGTTCATGGAAGCGCTTTGGGCGCATTTCGGGGATCAGCCCTTCGAGCGGGGCAATCTGGACGCGGGTCGCCTGAGCTGGTTGTTCGGGCGCGAAGTTGTGCCTGCAGAGGACCCGTTTGATCCGTCCAGCTATGACGCGCTTTTGGTCATTGATGTGGATGTGGCCCGCGCATCTTTTCCCGAAATCATCGACGGGGTGGGCTGATTTTGTTATTGGCTGCCGCATATCAGTATGCTGAATCCGGTGTCGCGGCGATCCTGCCCGCAACTGGGCAGGATCTGTGTGCGGCATCAGAAGTTGAGTTGAGCGGCCAGCTGAACGCGGCTACCGTCAAAGGTGCGGCCGGTGGGCGCGTCGTTCCGCTCACCATAGATGTACTCGGCGCTGAGCGTCAGGTTGTCAGTTGCCTTGTAGAAGGCGTTGACATGGATCGTCTCCAACTCGGTGAAGGACAATGTGCCGGTCGAGGTGGGAAGATCATAATTCTCGCGACCGTACGCAATGCCGACATTCCATTTTGGACTCAGGTCTTGCCTGAATTCGACGGTATAGCCATCCACATCGTTCGCTTGCCCGCCGACAATCGCATCGCCAAGGCCGATCAGATAGGGGCCAAGGGCCTCACCCGTCACGTAGTTGACTTGGAACAGCCCACCTTGCCACGGGCGAACCGAGGCAGAGGCAGTGAAACCCGTTTGGTCAACTTCCACACTGCCGGAATTGGCTTTGCCATACAGCACCGCGCCCCGCGCAATATATGTGCCGTCATTGTATTCCGCCGAAGCCGTCAAGACCGGATCGTCAGAGTTCGAACCGCTGACATTTTCTTCCAGAGAAACGGCGAACTGAGCGTCGCCCCCAAGTTGCCCGGTGTATCGCAGCTGCGGGACACGGGCGAAGGCAATCCCGACCGGGCCGTTGAATTCCACCGAGGTGGGATAGGTGTCCAGCGGCTGGAAGTTGGTCCAGTACTGGCCGATCAGGAACTGATCACCGATCGTGATGTTTGCGTGGCGTATACGCAGTTCGGCAGTGCCACCCGAGCCAAACAGATCAAGCTCCAGCTGACCCCCGATGTCGCCGATCCCACTTGGCGTGGTGGTCCGCAGGCCAATCCGCGATTGGCGTACTGTCGCACCAAAGGTGCCATCGGTTGCCGCAGACGGTTCACCGATGACGTTCACAAAGGCAGTATCGCCCTGATCAAAGTCGAAATCGTAGAAGAAATCGGCCTTGACGTAGCCATAAACGTCCAAAGTGGTGTTGCCGATCCGAAAATCTCCGTCAGCGGGGCTGCTATCGGCGGATTCCAGCGCCTCAACCCGTGCGCGCAAGGCATCGAGTTCGGCTTGAGTCTGGGCATCCTGAGCATAGGCAAGCGTGCCGGTCACACTAAGCGCCGAGGCAGCAAGCAGGAGTGCCTTCATTCGTGTCGTCATCATGTGGGTGTTTCCTTGTGTGCGAGTGTGCATCCGCACCGTTTCACGCGGCCGATGACGACGGAAATCACGAGAATGGGACGAAAAACCCCAAATATCTCAAGGAAATGTGCGACTCGGCCCTGGAAAAATCACGTCAGGGTGAACCGATCTGTCAACCATATGAATGTGAATGCACTTTTGCAGTGCAGAAAAATGTCGCTGCGTGATGCCGCACGTGCAAACGGCCGCCTCTGTTTGGGTAAATGTAACGGCAATGTGACGGGTAGGCAGGGGCTGTCACCGATTTACCAGAGATCCTGGATCGGCACGAATTTGCGTGAGCTGTCTCGGTGTGGGCAGAAACCAGCCGAGATATCGCGTGGAAACAATACTGTGTTTGCAGGTGATATTGTGGCGTGCACAGTGAGTGGGCCGTGCGGCTCTACTTTGCCTGCGCCGCACATGCACCTACTATTCCGTACCCCTTCCTTACGCGGGCAGGCTTGTGTTCCCCACAAAAACCTGTCCGCGTTTTTCTTTTTGCGCGCAACGCGCAAAAAGAGGCAAAAACCTGCACAAATGTTGCCTGTGCGCCCTCTGATATTGAATAACACGTCGCGTTTCGCGCATCAGAGCGCAAACGAAACAAGACAACCAGAAGGGCAGTCACAATGCGAATCTCAAAACTTATCCTCGTTGCAGCGGCCTGCGCGGGCTTGGCGGCTTGCGGTGACACCACGGGCGAACAGGCAATCTTGGGTGGCGGGGCCGGCGCTGTTGGCGCAGCCGTTCTCAACGCAGACCCACTTTTCGGCGCGGCCGTCGGCGCAGCGGGCAACGTACTGTATTGCAAAACACAGAACACCTGTAACTAACGCATCTTTTTCGGGGCGCCTGTCGCCCCGTCCGTCATCTCGCATCACGCCGTCGTGGGGATCGCTCCCTGCGGCGGCGTTTTGCGTTTCCAGAACACCAAGCCAAAGGACGTTCCATGTTCAATAAGATCCTGATCGCCAACCGGGGCGAGATCGCCTGCCGGGTCATCAAGACCGCCCGCAAAATGGGTATCGGCACAGTTGCCATTTATTCGGATGCGGACAAGAACGCGCTGCATGTGTCGATGGCGGATGAAGCCGTGCATATTGGCCCGCCCCCGGCAAACCAGTCTTACATCGTGATCGACAAGGTCATGGATGCCATTCGCCAAAGCGGTGCGCAGGCCGTTCATCCGGGGTACGGATTCCTGTCGGAAAACGCCAAATTCGCCGAGGCGCTTGAGGCTGAAGGCGTGGCGTTTGTCGGCCCCCCTAAGGGCGCGATCGAGGCAATGGGCGATAAGATTACCTCGAAGAAAATCGCTCAGGACGCAAACGTGTCGACGGTTCCGGGCTATATGGGCCTGATCGAGGATGCAGATGAGGCGGTCAAAATCTCGAATGAGATCGGCTATCCGGTCATGATCAAAGCCAGCGCCGGTGGCGGTGGTAAAGGCATGCGGATCGCGTGGAACGACGAAGAGGCGCGCGAGGGCTTTCAGTCGTCCAAGAACGAAGCTGCGAACTCGTTTGGGGATGACCGGATTTTTATCGAGAAATTCGTGACCCAGCCGCGCCACATCGAAATTCAGGTTCTGTGTGACAGCCATGGAAATGGTATCTATCTGGGCGAGCGCGAATGCTCGATCCAGCGCCGGAACCAGAAAGTGGTCGAAGAGGCGCCGTCGCCATTCCTTGATGAAGCAACGCGTAAGGCGATGGGCGAACAAGCCGTGGCCTTGGCTAAGGCGGTTGGCTATTCCAGCGCAGGCACGGTGGAATTCATCGTTGACGGTGAAAAGAACTTCTACTTCCTTGAAATGAACACCCGTCTGCAGGTGGAACACCCTGTAACCGAGCTGATCACCGGCGTTGATCTGGTGGAACAGATGATCCGCGTGGCGGCGGGTGAGCCGTTGTCGATCACGCAAGACGACGTGACGCTGACCGGTTGGGCCATTGAAAACCGCCTGTATGCGGAAGATCCCTATCGCAACTTCCTGCCGTCGATTGGCCGTCTGACCCGGTATCGTCCTCCGCAGGAAACTGCGGCCGGTCCGATGTTGGTCAACGGCAAATGGCAGGGCGAAGCGCCTGAGGGTGAGGCCGCCGTACGCAACGATACCGGCGTCTACGAGGGCGGCGAGATCAGCATGTATTACGACCCGATGATCGCAAAACTCTGCACCTGGGCCCCGACCCGTGAAGCCGCGATTGAGGCGATGCGCGTTGCCCTGGACAGTTTCGAGGTTGAAGGCATTGGTCACAACCTGCCGTTCCTGTCGGCTGTGATGGACCACCCGAAGTTCATCAGTGGTGGCATGACCACGGCTTTCATTGCCGAAGAATATCCCGATGGGTTCGAGGGCGTATCCTTGCCCGAAGCTGATCTGCGCCGGATTGCAGCCTCCTGCGCAGCAATGCACCGCGTGGCCGAGATCCGCCGGACCCGCGTGTCGGGCCGGATGGACAATCACGAACGTAAAGTCGGCAAACGCTGGGTTGTATCGCTGGAAGGTCACGAATTGCCGGTTCAGGTGAACGCTGACAAAGAAGGTGCGACCGTCAAGTTCGAAGATGGCTCGACCCTGCGTGTGGCCTCGGACTGGACGCCGGGTGATCAGCTGGCCGTACTAGATGTCGATGGCAGCCCGTTGGTTCTGAAGGTTGGCAAGGTTTCGGGCGGGTTCCGCATTCGCAACCGTGGGGCCGACCTGAAGGTTCTGGTGCGCCGTCCGCGACAAGCAGAGCTGGCCAAACTGATGCCGGAAAAACTGCCGCCGGATACCTCGAAAATGCTGCTGTGCCCGATGCCTGGTCTGGTCGTGAAAATCGATGTCGAAGTGGGGCAGGAGGTGCAGGAAGGTCAGGCGCTGTGCACCATCGAGGCGATGAAGATGGAAAACATCTTACGGGCCGAGAAGAAGGGCACGGTTGCAAAGATCAACGCTGGCCCCGGCGACAGCCTTGCCGTGGACGAAGTGATCATCGAGTTCGAGTGATCATGCCAGTGCTTTCACTATACCTCCGACGGTCTCCGGCGTTCTGCGCCGGAGCTGCGTGGTATTGCGAAAGCGCTCAACCGCCCTCGCGCCGGTCGCGGATTTCGCGCTCACGCAGGGGGGTCTTGTCGATGGACCGGCCGATTTCTCGCACGCTCCAAGGGGCAGGTTTGCGCAGTTTGACCACACCGTCCTTGTCGACGAACACCATCTGGAACCCACGTGGACGCAACTGTGACCGAATCGGAGACCGCGCCGATGGGTCGGTATCGGTCAAAACCACCACATCCCGGTCACGCATGGCCTCTTCGCCGTCCAGCAGCATGTCGATCTGTTGTTGGAAGCGCGGGTCGGCAGGTGTGTCTGCAAAAACTACGATAGGCCGGTTGACCCATAGAAATTCGCTGAGTTCGCTGTCCCCGACCGGGCGAACAAAGCTGTCATCCGAGGGCGCCGTGCCGTCCGCCGCCCAAGCGGCCAGAGGGATTAGTGCCGAGAAAACAAAGGCAAGCGTGCGAGTCATGTGGCCTCCTGTTCTTTCGAATATAGCCCCTGTCTCCGCGATTGCGACTGACGATTTACACAGAACACTCAAAATTTCGCGCTTGCGCCCCGACGCAATGGTCAAGCGCAGGACCTCAATGCGGACGCTTTTTGCGGCCGCCACCCGAGTTGACGAGAGGAAATTGAAATGACCGACACGAAGGACTGGAAAGCGCTGGCCGAGAAAGAGCTGCGCGGACGTCCGTTGGACGATCTGACCAAGGAAACGCTGGAAGGCATCGCCGTCAAACCACTTTATACGCAAGAAGATACAGCAGATCTGCCGCATATGGGCTCGCTGCCGGGCTTTGGCCCGTTCACGCGCGGGGTAAAGGCGACGATGTATGCCGGGCGTCCGTGGACGATCCGCCAGTATGCGGGCTTTTCGACGGCCGAGGAATCAAACGCCTTTTACCGCCGTAACCTGGCAGCTGGTCAGCAGGGTGTTTCGGTCGCTTTCGATCTGGCCACGCACCGTGGTTATGACAGTGATCACCCGCGTGTTGTAGGCGATGTTGGCAAGGCCGGTGTGGCCATCGACAGCGTGGAAGACATGAAGATCCTGTTCGACGGCATTCCGCTGGATAAGGTTTCCGTCTCGATGACCATGAACGGTGCGGTGGTTCCGATCTTGGCCAGTTTCATCGTCGCAGGCGAAGAGCAAGGCCATGACAAATCGGTCCTGTCCGGCACAATTCAGAATGACATTCTGAAAGAGTTCATGGTGCGTAACACCTATATCTATCCCCCTGAACCTTCGATGAAGATCATTTCGGACATCATCGAATACACCTCGAACGAGATGCCCAAGTTCAACTCGATCTCGATCTCGGGCTACCACATGCAAGAGGCCGGTGCGAACCTGGTGCAGGAATTGGCCTATACGCTGGCTGATGGGCGCGAATATGTGCGCGCTGCGACTGAGGCCGGGATGGACGTGGACAAGTTCGCAGGGCGTTTGTCGTTCTTCTTTGCCATCGGCATGAACTTCTTCATGGAGATCGCCAAGCTGCGCGCCGCGCGGACCCTATGGCATCGCGTGATGACCGAATTCGGTGCAAAATCCGAGCGGTCAAAGATGCTGCGGACGCACTGCCAGACCTCGGGCGTGTCGTTGCAAGAGCAAGATCCCTATAACAACGTGATCCGCACAGCCTATGAGGCAATGAGTGCGGTTCTGGGCGGAACGCAAAGCTTGCACACCAACGCGTTGGACGAGGCGATTGCACTGCCAACTGACTTTTCGGCGCGTATCGCGCGGAACACGCAGTTGGTGTTGCAGGAAGAGACCGGCGTGACCGACGTGGTCGATCCTTTGGCCGGTTCCTATTACATCGAAAGCCTGACCAACGAACTGGTCAAAAAGGCCTGGGCCTTGATGCAAGAGGTCGAGGAGATGGGCGGCATGACCAAAGCCGTGGCCAGCGGCATGCCCAAACTGCGGATCGAGGAAAGCGCGGCGCGCCGTCAGGCGATGATCGACCGGGGCGACGAGGTGATCGTCGGTGTCAACAAATACCGCAAAGAACAGGAAGACCCGATCGACATTCTGGATGTCGACAACGTTGCGGTGCGCGAAGCACAGGTCGCGCGACTGGAACGTATCCGCGCAACCCGCGACGAGGCAGCGTGTCAGGCTGCGCTGGACGCGCTGACCACAACTGCCCGCGAGGGTGGCAACCTGCTGGCTGCTGCGGTCGAGGCCGCCCGCGCCCGCGCATCCGTAGGAGAGATCAGCATGGCAATGGAAAAGGAATTCGGCCGCCACCGTGCCGAGGTGAAAACCCTGGCCGGGGTGTATGGCGCGGCATACGAAGGTGACGAAGGTTTTGCCGCGATCCAGAAGTCCATTGAGGAGTTTGCCGAAGCTGAAGGGCGTCGCCCCCGTTTGCTGGTGGTCAAGATGGGGCAGGACGGTCACGACCGAGGTGCCAAGGTCATCGCCACGGCCTTTGCCGATATTGGGTTTGACGTCGACGTTGGGCCTTTGTTCCAGACACCCGCCGAGGCCGCGCAGGATGCCGTGGACAATGACGTGCATGTGGTTGGGATTTCCTCGCAAGCTGCAGGGCACAAGACGCTGGCCCCGCAGTTGGTGGAAGAGCTGAAAAAAGCTGGTGCCGAGGACATCATCGTCATATGCGGTGGCGTTATCCCGCAGCAGGATTATCAGTTCCTGTACGATCATGGGGTGAAAGCGATCTTTGGGCCGGGCACCAATATCCCCGAAGCTGCGCAGGACATCCTGCGTCTGATTAGTGAAGCGCGCGGCTAAACAGTGGCTAAGGTTTTTCGTCGAAAAATCTTGTGATCGCGCGCCGATGGCGGAAACATGCGACCAGACCTGATTGGGTCTGGTCGAATTTTTTTAGGAGGGGCGCATGTTGCTCGATCATCTGGCTGTCGCCGGAGAAACGCTGGAAGAAGCATCCGCGCATGTCGAACAGGCTTTGGGCGTTGCACTGCAGGCGGGCGGCAAACACGAGAAGTTTGGCACCTATAATCGATTGCTGGGACTCAAGGACGGCCTGTATCTTGAGGCAATTGCCATTGATCCCGACGCGCCCACGCCGGAACGGACCCGCTGGTTCGATCTGGACCGGTTCACAGGTAAACCGCGGCTGACCAATTGGATTTGTCGCGTGCCGGATATCGAAGCGTCTCTTTCGGTGTTTCCCGATGGTGTTGGAACGCCGATTGATCTGACACGCGGGGCCCTGAGTTGGCGCATGGCCGTGCCACCGACCGGCCGACTTCCCTTTGATAACCTGTTTCCCGCGCTGATTCAGTGGCAGGGGGATCTGCACCCGGCGCAGATGTTGCAGGACAGCGGCTGCCGCCTACGCAGGTTGGTCGTGTTCCACCCGGATGCGCTAATACTGGCCACGCATCTTGGCGCGTTGGACTGGGTGGTGTTCGACACTGGGCCAGCCGCTTTGCGGGCCGAGTTTGAAACCCCGCACGGCGTGCGTGTGTTGGAATGAAGGTCCGACAGGCGCAGCCTGCAGATGCACACGCGATTGCCGAGATCACCAATCAGATCATTCGCGAGACGTTGGTGACGTTCACAACCGATACCCGCAGCGTTGAGAGTATCGCCGAAGATATCCTCGCCCGAGGTCCCGGGTTTCTGGTTGCAGAAATTGAAGGCCGCGTGGTCGGGTTTGCGACCTTTGGGCCTTTCCGCTCAGGCCCCGGGTATGTCCACAGCTCGGAACACTCGATCCAACTGGCACCCGACGCGCGCGGCAAGGGTGCTGGCCGCGCCCTGATGGCGGCACTTGAAAAGGCCGCGCGTGCCGAAGGCGTCCATGTGCTGGTTGCTGGCATCTCGTCCGCAAACCCGTCTGCCATTGCATTCCACACAGCGTTGGGGTTCGAACAGGTCGGACATATGCCTCAAGTCGGTTACAAATGGGGGCAGTGGCTGGATCTTGTGCTGATGCAGAAAATTCTTTCACCGGAATGATCTATCGCACCTGACAGTCCCGGATTGTGGCGCTAGGGTACGGCCATGTCGATCTGGACCCGCATATCTGACGCGCTCAGCGCTCTTGCACAGGGCGAAAGCCTGACCGCTGTTTTTGAAAAGCTACGCTCGCCGCCTGAACGCTCGGTTGCGTTCACGATTGCCGTCATTGCGCTGGGCGCAAAAATGGCCAAAGCGGACGGGCAGGTGACGCGGGACGAGGTCACGGCCTTCCGCGACGTGTTCCAGATTGCGCGCGAGGATGAAGAAGGCGCTGCGCGGGTTTTCAATATGGCGCGCACGGATGTTGCCGGATACCAGGACTATGCCCGCAAGATCGCTCGGATGTTTTCCGAAGACAACACGACCCTCTGCGACCTGATGGAAGGGCTGTTCCACATCGCTATGGCAGACGGGTTTTACCATCCCAATGAAAACGAATTCCTGGAAGAGGTCAGTCGCATCTTTGGTCAGACCGACGCGCAGTTTCTGGCCTTGCGCGCGCGGTTTGTACCTGAGGCACCCAATGACCCTTACGTGGTGCTGGGCGTATCACGGGACATGCCGGTAACTGAGATCCGCAAAGTCTGGCGTCAACTGGTACGCGAGACTCATCCGGATGCGATGATGGCACGCGGTGTCCCGGAAGAAGCGATCCGGTTGGCTGAAAAAAAGATGATCGATATCAACCGCGCCTGGGATGAAATCAACGGCGCGGCGGCCTGAGAAGATGCGGCTGGCGACCTATAATATCGAATGGTTCGCCAATCTTTTCGACAAAAACGACGCCCTCATTGTCGATGAAAGCTGGTCGGGCAGGCACGACGTCACCAAGGCCCAGCAGGTCGAGGCAATTGCCAAGGTTCTGACCGCGATAGATGCTGATGCGGTTCTGATCGTTGAGGCACCGAACACCGGCAAACGCCAGAACACGGTACGCGCATTACAGGCCTTTGCCGAGGCATTCGATCTTCGCACTTCTGACGCGGTGATGGGTTTTGCCAATGACACACACCAGGAGTTGGCATTGTTGTATGACAGGTCAGTTCTGGACGTGCGCCACGACCCAAAAGGAGACGCCGACGACCTGTCCTCCCCTCGGTTCGATGGTGAATTCAAAATTGACCTGGATGTTGATGCGACTGAAGACATCGTCCGATTTTCCAAACCGCCAATGGAACTGGCTCTGACAACTCGTTCGGGCAAGGACGTCAGGTTGATCGGGGCGCATCTAAAGTCAAAAGCGCCGCATGGGGCAGATTCAAGGGATGAGGCGATCCGCATTTCGATTGCCAACCGCCGCAAGCAACTTGCGCAGGCGGTTTGGCTGGCCAGAAGGGTCGAGGCGCATTTGGCGCAGAATGAGTCTGTCGTTTTGCTAGGCGATCTGAATGACGGACCGGGTCTGGATGAGTTTGAACATCTGTTCGGACGGTCGTCGGTTGAGATTTTGTTGCAAGCGGGGCTGTATGACCCGCATGCGATCAGGGCGCATGAGTTCAGGCCGGGATCAGTGCCGTCCACTGCACGTTTCGCGCGCCCCGACGAAGGCCAGTTTCTTGAGGCGTTGCTGGACTACATCATGATCTCAGAGGATTTGCGGGCCTTTGATCCAGCCTGGCGCATATGGCACCCGTTTCGGGATGTTGCATGCTGGTCTGAACCAGAGTTGCGGCAAGCGCTGTTGGCAGCCTCGGACCATTTCCCAGTCACTCTGGATATTGATCTGTAGCCTTTGCAGCTTGCATCTGAAGGCTTATATCAACGTTATGAAACGGATTGTTTTGATCAGCGTCGTGTGGGCGTCTTTGGCGGTGCCAACACTGGCACAAGAAGACACGGGCAAATCCCTGATGGAGCAGGGGGCCGAGCTGTTTTTCGAAGGGCTGCGCAAGGAAATGGAACCGGCACTGGATGAATTGCTTGGGATGGCGGACGAGTTTGGGCCGGCCATGCAATCTTTCCTGCAAGAGATGGGCCCTGCGCTGGCGGAACTGGCGGCTGAGGTCAAGGATTGGAGCGCTTATGAAGTGCCGGAAATCCTGCCCAACGGCGACATTATCATCCGCAAAAAACCGATTGAAGACCTGCCCGAGCCTGAAGACAAGGATGAAGAGGTTCCCGAAGGCGCAACTGATATCTGAGACAATCTCAGTTCTTGATGATCACGCGCATTTCGGATTTCAGTGCGCTTGCCAGTGAATTCAAGCGCGCTTCGGCCACTTCGCTGAACAATGGTGCCGCAGCTTCGGGCAGATACAGCTCTAGCTCGCGTTTTTTGGGATAGAGTTTCAGTCGTCCCATATTGGCATCGTTGTGCATCCACAGCATCGCGCCAAATCGCATAGCTTTGCCCAGGATCTCGGCCTGTTTTTGGTCTTTCTCGTCCAGTAATTCATACAACGGGGCAAAACGGTTGCCTTCACGTTTGTTGCGATACCGATGCTGCAATGCTAGCCCGATAAAAACACGCTCGGAATGCTTCAGGCCACCAAGATTTGCGCGAGTGACATAGTCGAAACATGCTTCGGCCCGGTAATCCGGGTGGGCCCGCCAAGTGACGTCGTGCAACAGGCAGGCCGCCTTGATCAGGCGTACCCGGCTGGGCGGTGCTGACCGGAACAAGGGCATTACAAAATCATAAAGGTGGCGACCAAAGCCGGGCAGGCGCGCATCTTTGGCTTCGGAAAAACGACTGGCCTCGATCAAAGGGTCGCGGTCGCGCAGTTCCTGTGACATCTGTTCGTAAAGCAGGCCTTCGCGGATGCCATAGCTTGAAATCGCGATATCCTTGGGCTTGAACGTTCGGATCAGCCGCGCCAGCACGTCCATCGCATAGGGAATCAATGACATGCGCGAGCTTGAGACCCCAGCTTGGCTGCGCAGCTTGTCGGGATCGTTCTTTTCGATGAACTTGATCGTTTCACGCACCTGTTTGGTGGTCATGCGGTATTCGTGCAGCACGTTCAGCGGATAGCCCCGCCGCAGCATGTCCAACCGCGCAAAGGCGCGCCAACTGCCACCGACCAGAAACAGACGGTCCCGCTGCGGGCCCATCTGATCGCGCAGTTCCTCCATTGTTGACTTGATATGCCCCTTGCGCGCCCGTCGCCCGCCCTTGATGTCGCGTAGCTTCAGCGGCCCGAGGGCTGAGGTCACACGGCGGCCGACCTGACCGTCGCCGATTTCGGCCAATTCCATGGACGAGCCGCCAATATCGCAGATCAGGCCATACGCACCGGGCCAACCCAGCAACACGCCTTGCGCTGACAGGCGGGCCTCTTCAGCGCCGTCGATCACGGCCACATGCAGCCCGGTTTCCGCTTTGACCTGCGCGCAGAAATCCGGGCCGTCTTCGGCCTCTCGCACTGCGGCTGTGGCCACCACGTGCAGCCCGGGCAGATCCAAATCCATTGCCAGATGCTGGAACCTGCGCAGTGCCGCCAGCGCGCGGTCGCGCCCACGCGGGTTCAAACTCCCTGTCTCGGACAGGCCCGCGCCCAGTTCGCACATCACCTTTTCGTTGTAGAAATATGCGGGTGATCGGGCCGCCCCGTCGAAGATGACCATTCGAACCGAGTTCGACCCAACATCGACCACCCCGACCCGTGACAGAGCCCGCGTGCCAGGGTCGTCGAACAATGGTTTTCCGAATGGTCCCCAGTCCGGGATGTCGGTTTCGACGGTCTGATCCATGTGTCTTCCAGATAGTGCAGTCAGAGGATGCGAAATTGGAGCTTGCGGGTCAATCACCCGTCTCGATCTCATCCGGGCTCGTGTTTAAAACCCGCACGGCCAATGCGCGGGTGATGTCACGTTTTTCCGTCAATGCCAGGTGGTCCAGCTGTTTGACAACATTTGCGGCGGTTTCAAACCGGCGGTCCATATGCTTGACGAGATAAGCAATGACCTCGGGGCCGGGATTCAACTGACGGTCCACAAACAGCTTGGCCAGCACTGCGCCCAGCAGCGCATCGTCGGGCGGATCCAACGCGACGTGGTGGGCCCCTTCAACCCGGCTTTGCAGATCTGCCAGCGGCATTTCCCAGAACTTCGGCGCAAGCCTGCCGGTCATCAACAGGGCGTGCCCCTCGGCCAGAACCAGATTGTGCAGGTGAAACAGCGTTTTCTGCTGTTCCAGATCACCGGCAACCATCGGCACGTCTTCGACCGCAATCGGCTTTCGCGCCAGTTCTGGTACATCGTCATAGCGCAATTCAGACGCTTGAATGATGCGACCGCCGGTTTCAGCGGCCCAGACATGCGCCAGGTGGGTTTTGCCGGCGCCAGCAGGGCCGCTCAGCACCAGTTTGTTTCCGGGCCAGGATGTGGCCGAGATCATGGCTACGGCCAAAGCATTGGCAGGCGAGACAAAGAAGTCCTCGCGCCCAAGCGCAGTTTTGGCGGGCAGATCAAAGCTGAGTTGTCGGGCCATTTACTCGGTTTCCTGATCCTGGCTTTCAAGACCGGTGTACAGGCGGCTGTCCAGATAGAGCGAGGTTCCAAACCGAGCCAAAACGCCAAGGGCCGCTGCGACCGGAACGGCAACCAACATCCCGACAAAGCCAAAGAGCGCGCCAAAGACCGACAGCGCTAGCAACAGCCAAACCGGGTGAAGCCCAACGGAGTTTCCGACCAGTTTGGGTGTCAGAAAATTGCCCTCGGTCACTTGCCCAATGGCAAAAATACCCGCGATCAGGCCGATATGAGCCCAGTCGCCCCAGAACTGGAACAGTGCCAGTCCGATGGCCAGCGTGCCACCGATCAAAGCACCCAGATAGGGAATGAACGTGACCAACCCCGCAATGAAACCCACGATCAGGCCGAATTGCAGACCCGCGAGCATCAGAGCTACCGCATAATACGTGCCAAGGATCAGACAGACAGTACCCATCCCGCGTACGAAAGAGGCCAGAACGGCATCAATCTCGCTCGCTAACCGTTTGATGGTTGGCGCGTGATCGCGCGGCAGCAACTCTCCAATCCGGGCGATCATGCGATCCCAGTCCAACAGAAGGTAGACTGCAACAACCGGCACGATCACCAGAAGAACCACGATGTTGATGGCAGACCCCAGCGAGGTCAGCACCGTTTGCAAAACGTCCCCGGTTTTAGACTTGAGCGTTTCGCCAAAAGACACGAGCATCTGGTGCGTGCTGGATTCCCGGTCCAACAGGGATGGGAACTGTTTTTCTACGAAACCACGCAATTGCTTGAACAGCTCAGGCATCACGTCCACAAGATCCAGCAACTGGGTGATCAGGGCTGGCACGACCATCAGGATAGCCAACACAAACCCCAGAATGCCAACAACGGTAATGATTGCTGTGGCCGCCATGCGTGACAGGCCAAGCCGTTCAAGCCGATCAGCGACGGGATCAAGGAAATAGGCGATGGCCCCGCCGATCACAAACGGCAGCAGGACATCTCCTAAAGCCCAGAGGATCAATACAAAAACAAAAGCGACGACGCCCCAGTATCTCATCTGATCCTTAACCGGCAATGCCATCGCGATCCCCTTTTGCAGGTCTTTGATGGTGTTCTTGGCGTATCAAGGCGAGTGATGCAAGCGCTTCATTTGGCCTGAAATTGCAGCCTTTAGTCCTGAAGTGTCCCCAGTTCCGGCGTATTGTCGTCTGCGGTCTCATCGGGCCAGTTGGTGCGCCAGATTTCTGCGGACCAATGCCCGCAATGAACAGCAGGGCGGTCGAAAACAGGCAGCGCAGCCAACAATGGTTCGACGATGACGTCGTGGCGGGGGACGGCGAAGTAGGGGAAAGAATACCGCTCTTTGCCTGACCGGTTAACCACCCGGTGCGGCGTGGATTTCAACCGGCCGCCTGACCAAAGCTCTAGCATGTCGCCGATATTGACGACAAACCCGCCCGGCGGGCAGTTTGGTGTGATCCATCCCCCAGTGCGCGTCTGTACTTCAAGTCCGCCCACCGGATCTGGAGCGATAATGGTCAGAGCGTCCGTGTCCTTGTGGGGATGGATGCCATAGCCCGCCTCGCCCTCAGCCTGCGGCGGATAGTGTAGCAGGGTCATGTTGGTCATCGGGTCCTGGAACGCACTGCGCAGCGTGTTTGGCTTCAGGTTCAGACCTGTCTCTAACGCCCCAAGCAAAAGATCGGCGACCCGATCCAGTTGGCTCCAGTAACCTAGAATGATCTCTTTGGCGCCGGGTACTTCGTCCGGCCACAGATTCGGCCCGTACAAAGAACAGACCGAGCGTATCGGGGCATTTGCCGCGACTTCGTGATGCAGCTTGTAGCCTTCGTATTTGTCCGCGTTGCCCGAGCCATCGTTGGGTGTGAAGAACCCCATGGGGATATACCCGCGATAGTTTTCGCGGGTAATGGCCTGATCCCATTTACGCGACTCATCGATGGCAAAAATCTCTCTGGTCGTCTGTCTGACTTGATCAACAGTTTCCTGAGCCACGCCTGTTCCGGTGATGGACAGGAACCCGATCCCGGTACAAGCCTCAAGGATGTGCTGCACCGTAGCTTCGTATGCATCGGTTTTTGGATCGGTCAAAGGCGAGATGTCGATTGTTGGAATGCTGTCCATCAGTGAATCCTGACCCCTTGGCGTTCCAGTTCCGTGTGAACAGGTGCCAAGTTCAACTGGTCCAGGTCCTGATTGCTTTTCAATGACAGCGCTGCCGCAATGCCTGCACCCTGACCCATAACGGCACAACAGGCCATGTTGCGCGTGGCGGCATGCGCTACTCGACCTGCACCATGCGACCGGCCTGCAACGAGCAACCCCTTGATACCCTTTGGCAGCATCGACCGGTAGGGAACCTGCATGTACCGTCCCGTGGTAGGCAGGATCAGAATGCCATAACCGTCAATGAATTCGGGATAGATGCCAATGGTATCTTCAAACCGACCCTGATGGCGGGCATCGTTTTCGGTCATGTTATACACCGCGTCGATCTTGCGCGTGTCGCGGATGCCAATGGTCATACCGAAGTTTCGAAGCCGCGCGTTTTCACAGCCCGGCATGAACCGGCGCAAAGCGTCAATAGCCAGCATCGACTGGCGGCGGCCCTCGATCTCGCCGCGTGTCAGGCTGTCGGGGTCGGTGCCGTCGATTTCGGCCAAGTGGATGAGGTTCATATACGTCAGCTCACCGGTGTCATGCATTGCGCCCCAGGTGCCTGCGATGGTGTTCAGATGCGGCGGGATCAGCCCTTCATCTATGGCTTGCTGAAATGGCTTGTGAACAAAGGGCGAGAACATGTCGTCTTCCTTGCCGCTAGTCTCGATATTCCACTCACCGCCGCCGCCCCAGTCCTTGTAGGTCTGCGGGTCGGCCTTCACGCCCTCCATGAACGCGCGTTTATCGACGCCAGCCAGATGGAACATGACCGAGGCGGCCATCATGTCTTCACGCGGGGTCTTGTGGGTCGGTGCGCCTGCGCGGTGCGCCACATCCGCGTCGCCGGTGGCGTCGATTACCACTTTGGTCAGGATCGCCTCGCGCCCGGCTTTGGATTCGGTGATGATGCCGGTGATCCGGTCGCCCTCCATGATAGGGGCGACAAACTGACGGTGCAGCATTGGATGCACGCCTGCCTCTTCGACCAGCTTGTCGGCGACCAGTTTGAACCCTTCGCTGTCCAGCTCATAACTCAGCGACTGGCTTTCGGGGACAGCCGCGCCCATGTCTTTGGCACGGGTTTCGAATTCCATGCCGATACCGCCGGCCTCGACCGTCTGTTCATGGCGATACCAGGCAAACCCCTCGACGCCCACAGCAGTGATGTTGCCGCCCATGCAACCAAAGCGGTCGACCAGAGATACTTCGGCCCCGGCCCGCGCCGCTGCCAGCGCTGCGGCCAGCCCTGCGGGACCAGAGCCAACAACCAACACGTCGGTCTGATGGATGACAGGGATTTGGCGGGCGGGTTCCAGAATTGTTTGCATCGGCGCCTCTTGAGTTTCGCAATTCTGTTACAATTGAAGCTCTCGATTGGCGGGTCAATCAAAAAACCGACTGACGCGAAGTCGCAAAACTGCCAATGTTCGATTGCCCCCGGCGGGGCTTTGGAATAATCACCTGTGCAGTCGAATTCTTACCTTTGAAGGTCCATCCATGCGCCTGAGCCGTTACTTTCTGCCCGTTCTCAAGGAAAACCCGTCTGAGGCCCAGATCGTCAGCCATAGGCTGATGCTGCGCGCGGGTATGATCAAGCAGGCCGCCGCCGGTATTTATTCGTGGCTGCCGCTGGGCTTCAAAGTGCTGCGCAAGCTGGAAAACATCGTGCACGAGGAACAGGCGCGTGCGGGCCACATCGCGATCCAGATGCCGATCCTGCAATCGGCCGACCTGTGGCGCGAATCCGGCCGTTATGATGATTACGGTCAGGAAATGCTGCGCATGCAGGACCGTCACGGTCGCGACATGCTGTATACGCCCACCGCTGAGGAACTGGTGACAGATATCTTTCGCGGTCACGTCAACAGCTATAAAGACTTGCCGCTGACGCTGTATCAGATCCAGTGGAAATTCCGCGACGAAATCCGCCCGCGTTTCGGCGTGATGCGCGGGCGCGAGTTCTACATGAAGGACGGCTACAATTTCGACCTGACCAAGGAAGACGCGCTGCACGCCTATAACCGCCATCTGGTCAGCTATCTGCGCACTTACGAACGCATGGGCCTGCAGGCCATTCCGATGCGCGCCGATTCAGGCCCGATCGGCGGCGATGACACGCATGAGTTCCTTGTGTTGGCCGATACCGGCGAATCCGAGGTCTTTTATGACAGCGCAGTCACTGACCTGACTTTTGGCGACCGCCAGATCGACTATGACAACCGCGAACAGTGCCAGGCTATTCTGGAAGAGTTCACCTCGAAATACGCGCGTACGGACGAGACGCATGATGAGGCATTGTTCAACCAAATCCCCGAGGAACGCCGTCGCGTGGCCCGAGGTATTGAGGTTGGTCAGATCTTTTACTTCGGCACCAAGTACTCTGAAGCGATGGGCGCAACGGTTCAGGGTCCTGACGGAAAATCCGTCCCTGTTCATATGGGCAGCCATGGTATCGGCGTCAGCCGCCTGATCGGCGCGATCATCGAGGCCAGTCATGACGACAAAGGCATCATCTGGCCCGAGGGCGTAACACCGTTCCACTGCGGAATTGTGAACCTGAAGCAGGGTGATGAAGAAGCAGATGCGGCCTGCGACAAGATCTATTCGGCGTTGACCGCCTTGTGTCTGGAGCCGCTGTATGATGATCGCAACGAACGGGCAGGGGGCAAGTTTGCAACCATGGACCTGATTGGTCTGCCCTGGCGCATTACCGTGGGACCGCGCGGCCTGAAGAACGGTGTGGTTGAACTGACCTGTCGCCGTACAGGCGAAAGCGAGGAGCTGAGCCCGGAAGCGGCAGTCACCAAGGTTGCAGAAATCTATGAGAAGATCGCCTGATCGCAATCTTCAGGTGCACAATTAACAGTCACCGTGAACTCGTTAGAACAAACTAGGCGGCCAGCATTCTGATCTGGCCGTCAACCGCGGCCAACTCAGGTGGCCTGGCTTTGCTCTCAGTCCTGGTCTGCCGTCGGGCGCTCTGCCAGAACGTCGCCATTGGCACCGTCACCGCGCGCGACCACAATCGGTCGGCCCAGACGGCTTACCAGTTCGCGAAACTCGAGACCCAGAAACCGCAGCCCGCAAACGCGTGCGTCGGTCGTCCGATCCGTGATGCACAAACGCCCCTGACGGAACGCCAGCCGGTATCCTTTTTCCTTGAGGATATCAGCCAGATTGCTCCAGCTTGCTGCGCTGACAAAGATCGGCCGAATGGCCGCGCGCAGCAGTGCCGCTGTCTCACAATCCAGTTCTGTTGATGCCTTGCGGGTTGGAATTGCGCCCACGCCATTGTTAGAGATTTGAAAATTCATTGAGCGACCCCCGCTCTTTAAATGTGTTCCCCCATAGTTAGGGTGACAAAGTTTCTGAAAATAATCAAAAAGAGTAATAAAATTTCGCCCTCATTGTTGCCTTTTCGATTCACAGACTCACAAAGTGCGATGATTAACTTCATAACTGAAACAATATCACCTTGTCTGTGAAGGGCTTCACAACTCACGGTGTAGCGCCGCGTTTTGAAGTCGTCCGTTTGGCTGCGACTTGTAAGCGGTGACCCGAATCACTGCTACGCATTCAGGCCGAGGAACCAAGTCTTGGTGACTACCGGCTTGACCATCGGGTGAAATGCCGAAACTGTCGCCGCAAACAAGAAACACCCCGGAGCAGGCATGGCCAACACACCCCCGCCCTTTGCCCCTTTTGAATGGAAGATTGCATGGCGTTACCTGAGGGCCCGCAGGGCCGAAGGTGGTGTCAGCGTCATGACGTGGATTTCATTGATCGGGATCACCCTCGCGGTGTTTGCGCTGATCGCGACATTGTCGGTCCGGTCGGGTTTCCGTTCGGAATTTGTGGGCACCATTCTGGGAGCAAACGCACATGTGACGGTTTATTCTTCCGGTGAGATCGACGCGCAGGGCCGGGTCGACCGAACAATGGCCGATTACGAGGACCGCTCGGCCCGGATCGCGCAGGTGCCCGGTGTTGAAAGAACAGCACCTTTGGTCAAAGGACAGGTGTTGATCACCAACCGCGACCGCAGCAGCGGGGTTGAGGTGTTTGGCATCCGACCTGACGATCTGCGCGACCTGCCAGGTATCGCGCAGGCAGAACAGTCTGCAGGAAATCTGACTGAGTTTCAAAGCGGTGAAGATGTCATTGCCATTGGATCCGGCGTCGCGCGTAGCATCGGTGCCACCGTGGGGGATGTTGTAAAACTGACCTCGCCCAATGGTGTCAAAACAGCCTTTGGCACCTCGCCGCGTGTGAACGCGTATCGCGTCGTTTATGTGTTCTCGGCAGGTCGTTATGATATCGACCGCACCCGCGTGTATATGCCGTTCTCGCAGGCGCAAAGTTTTTTCAACCGTGAAGGTGTGGCGGATGAGATTGAGGTGATGGTGGAAAAGCCAGAAGAACTGGGCCCGATCCTGATCTCGATTCTCGAAGCCTCTGGCGTACGCAGCCAGATATGGACTTGGCAGGATGCGTCGGGAGGCTTTCTGCGAGCGCTGGAAGTTGAAGACAACGTGATGTTCATTATCTTGTCGATCCTTGTCCTGATCGCTGCGATGAATATCGTTTCGGGCTTGATCATGCTGGTCAAAAACAAGGGGCGCGATATTGGCATCCTGCGCACCATTGGACTTAGCGAAGGGTCGGTGCTGCGGGTCTTTTTTATCTGTGGGGCGTTCACCGGCCTGATTGGAACGGCGATGGGAGTCATTTTGGGATGCCTCTTTGCGATCTATATCGATCCGATCTTTTCCTTCGTGAATTATGTGATGGGCGGCGGCGTCTGGGATCCGTCGATCCGCGGCATCTATGCTTTACCGGCCGAGCTGCACCTGAGCGACGTGCTCAAAGCCATAGGCCTGTCGCTTGGTCTGTCTTTCATCGTCACCTATTTTCCAGCGCGTCGTGCGGCGCGTCTGAACCCGGTTGAGGCGTTGCGCTATGAATGATGTCACATTGCGCCTGAATGGCCTGACCAAAACCTACCTCAAGGGTACGCCGGGTGAAGTACAGGTTCTGCGCGGTGTCGATCTGGACCTGCGCGCGGGTGAGGCCGTGGCGATGGTGGCTCCGTCCGGTGCGGGTAAATCTACGCTTCTGCACATTGCAGGACTGTTGGATATGCCCGACGACGGAACCGTTGAAATCGGAGGGCAGAACGTAAGCGGAAAGGGCGACCGAACCAGAACCGCGCTGCGCCGACAAGATGTCGGGTTTGTTTATCAGTTCCACCACTTGCTGCCCGAGTTTACAGCGCTCGAAAACATCACCCTGCCGCAGCTGGCGAACGGTATTTCCGAAAAAGCCGCGCAAAAGCGGGCCATGGATCTTCTGGACCGGGTGGGCGTTGCCCCGCGCGCCAGCCACCGCCCAGCCGCACTGTCGGGTGGTGAGCAACAGCGCGTGGCTTTTTGCCGGGCGCTGGCCAACAAGCCGCGGGTTTTGCTGGCGGATGAACCGACCGGAAATCTCGACCCCGAAACCTCGGATCAGGTGTTTGATGCGCTGATGGCACTGGTCCGGGACGAGGGGTTGTCGGCCTTGATTGCGACGCACAACCTTGAACTGGCGGCGCGTATGGATCGGACGGTTAGACTTGAGGCTGGGGTGCTCAGGCCAGTTGAGTGATTGCAACACCAACGGCCATCACGGCAATACCCCCGGCTCGCATCCATGTCAGCGGCGTGATCTGAGCTCCAAACAGGCCGAAATGGTCAATGGCCGCTGTGCTGATCAATTGGCCCAGCAAAACAAAGAACACTGCGTTGCCCACTCCGAAATGCGGGGCGACGTGGGTGATTGACAGAACGTAGAACGCGATCAGCACGCCTGCCAGCAGCAGGTGTTTCGGGGCCTCAGCGACCTTGGATAGCGCTTCGAACCCCGGGAACAGCAGCATCACAAGCGCTGACGCGGCAAAAGCGATTGCGAACAGGATCACGGCGGCAGTGGTCGGCGATCCGATCAGCTTGCCCAAGGCTGCGTTCAAAGCGGCCAGAATTGGCACTCCGATCCCGGCTGCCAACATTATGGCTGCGTATTGTGTCATGTCCTGCATCCTCTCGCCTGCGTTGATCTGGATCATTGCGCCAAGGTGTCCACCGGGCAACCCTGCAAATGTCTATCGTGGCAGGAGGATACGATGTTCAAAGCAAAACTTGGTGTGCTGGTTTTATCAACTTCGCTCGCCACCTCTCAGGCGGTTTTTGCGCAAGACGCCAAGATCGGTGAGGAGCTTTACATGCACTATTGTGCAACCTGCCACGGGATCGATGCGACCGGGCAGGGGCCGATGGCCAGCGTGCTGGTTGTGCAGCCGAGTGACCTGACCAGCTTGTCTGGCGAAGGCGGCGTATTCCCAACCGCACGTGTGGTTGCCCGAATCGATGGGCGTGACCCGTTGGTCAGCCACGGCAGCCCGATGCCGGTTTATGGTCCGTATTTCGACGGGCAAGACACGTCCATGAAAACACCGCAGGGCCAGCCGATCCTGACAAGTCAGCCTATTGTGGATCTGGTTGCCTATCTGGAAACGCTTCAGGACTGACTGCAAATTCCGTCCACTTCTGCCTCGCTCCATGGCAAAAGAACCGCTCGTTCACGCCCTTTTTCCGGCAAAGGGGACAGGTCGAAATGTGCACCCAACATAGTGTGGAGCCTCGCTGTGCGCTCGGCCTGAGGGTCCAGCGCACGGCAACACACGTATTCCTCGACAATCGCGCCCTGTTGTTCGAAGCCATAGGACAAAAAGTCAGGTGAGGTATCCAGATCGAACAGATACGGATCCCGTCTTCCACCGTGTTCTGCCGCTGCTCGCAGAGGGTGATAGCCGGTGGTTGCGCGATTCTGCCATTGCCATACATGGGTCAATTCATGAGCCAGTAACATCGCGGCGATCAGGTTCATCTGATCGGGAAAGTCGGTCATGTAATCTTCCAGATACCAGTCGCGTGCAAAATAGACCTTGTTGAACAGGGCGACGGCTGCGGGTTTGCCAGTAACAAACCCCGCTTCGACAGGCGGCAAAATAAGTTCACGGCAGGCCAAACGTGGGCGTTCTTCCCGGAAATACGTGACCGGTGCGACTGGGGCACCTTCGACCAATCGCACATTATCCAAATTCAGTGTGTCGCCTTGAATGCTCTCTGCAAACACGCGCTCTGGTTCTGTCAGCGGACGCCCGCAGGACGATAGAAATAAGAGAGAAACTAGAAAAACGCGCAGAACCATATGAAGAATCCTAGTCTGCTGCGCCCGTTCAGCAAACCGTTTTCAAACGCTCATAGCCAGAACCCGGCTGATTTCCGTCAAGGATCGCCCGGATTGATCCATCCAAGTGTTAAAGGCTTGCTGGACAGCCACCATCGCCTTTTTGGACGTGGCAGGTTTGTCGATCACGCCTTCGGCAATCAGCCGGGCGGTAACGTCCTGGGACAGAATGAAACTGTCGCGCCCAATGAACCGCATAGCATATTGCGCCGACGCCCCGCCCAGACGCGAGCCGCGCTTGGCCAACATTGCCAGCAAGCTGATATAGTCTTCCGAAGGCCAGCCACCCAGCACTTTGCCTGCGCCGCCTTCTTCACGCAATTCCATAAGAAAAACGGCGTTGTCACGCACCGTCGAAATCTTGGTGCCGTTGCGCACGATTCGCGTATCCTGCAACAACGCATCGAATTTTTCGTCATTCATAAAGGCACATCGTCCCACATCAAAACCGTCAAACGCGGCTTCGAAGCCATCCCATTTGTTTTCGATGACCTTCCAGTTGAACCCAGCCTGAAAGATGCATTTTGTAATGATGGCCAGCCAACGATCTTCTGGCAGGGCTACCAGTTCATCCTGGGTTTTGGGTTTGTACAGCATAGCTTGCAACGCATCTGGCCCGCCATGTCGTTCGGCAGCAATTTCGAAGATTTCGTCAAATGCGCGCATTTACCCAGCCTCAGATATCACCTCTTGAGTGTTTGCCTTTTGTTCCATCTTTGCAATCAAAAAATAAAGCCGCCAGTTCATGACTATTTAGCGACCAATTTTTTGGATGGAAAAGAAAAAGTACGCTTTTTTCAAAGAAATACTCGACAAACAGTCGAAAGTTGGTTTCTGATTGACTCGTCAGTCAATGTCCGGCGCCACAGACCGTGGGACTACGACGGGCCGGGTTGAGTGCGGTCGTCGCGCTCGGGGGGGGGCGAAAGTGATTTGGCAGAGGAGCACTTTCTGTCTTTCATAGTCGCGACACTTTCCTTTTCCGGCAAAATTTGTGCATGTTGCGACATGGTATTGTCATCGACCAAATATACCGGCGGGATAACCCTCGCCGGGGTGGGCAAAACAAAAAAGACAGGGAGAAAGTCCATGAAAAAACTTAGTGTAAGCCTAATGGCTCTGAGCGTCGCGGGCGCGGTGCAAGCTGCGGATATGGGCGCCGTGGACGAGCCGATCAAACTGGCGATCAACGAATGGACCGGCCAGCACGTGACCACTCATGTGGCAGGTGAGATGCTCAAGGCTGCAGGATATAACGTCGAATACGTGACGGCGGGCATGATGAACCAATTCCAGGCTCTGGCTGATGGTGACATCGACGCGACGTTGGAAATCTGGTCGTCCAACGTGTCGGACGAGTACGCCAAGAAGGTTGACGAAGGAACCGTTGTTGAAATCGGCGATCTGGGCCTGGATGCCAAGGAAGGCATAGCATACCCCGCGCATGTCGCTGATCTGTGCCCGGGCCTGCCCGCATGGGAAGCGTTGAAAGATTGCGCGCAGGTATTTGCTACGGCAGAAACTCTGCCCGGTGGTCGCCTGGTCGATTATCCGGCCGATTGGGGCACACCCGGCGCTGACCGTATGACCGGGCTTGAGTTGCCGTTCAAAGCTGTGCCGGCGGGGTCCGAGGGTGCCCTGATCGCCGAGCTGCGCGCCTCGACCGAGCGTAAATCGCCACTGCTGATCACGTTCTGGCAGCCGCATTGGGCGATGTCGGCCTATGACGTTCAGTTCGTTGAGCTGCCTGCGGGCGAAGAGGCGTGCTTTAACGATCCGGCATGGGGGCCGAACCCCAATGCGGTCAACGATTGCGACTTCTCGCCGTCCCGCATCTTCAAAGCCAGCTGGAGCGGCATGGAAGACAAATGGCCCGCCGCTTATGAAATCCTGTCCAACTACCAACTGGCGGTCGAAGACCAGCAGCCAATGATGGGCGCGATCGACGTTGACGGTGGTTCGGTTGAAGAAGTTGTTGCCGCTTGGATGTCTGAGAACGAAGGCAAGTGGCGTCCGGTTGTTGACGCAGCGACGCAGTGAGCACGTAAGTGACTGATACGACGACGCCAGCCATTGCCTGCCAGAGTCTCTGGCAAGTCTTTGGCCCCGGCGCTGACAAGGCCCTGACCGACGCGCTGTCTCGGTCAGGGAATGACGCTGACAAAGCCGCCTCTGATCTGCGGGAAAACGGGTTCATCCCGGCGGTGCAGGATGCCAATTTCGAGGTCAAAGAAGGCGAGTTGTTCGTCATCATGGGCCTGTCGGGCTCGGGCAAATCCACTTTGATCCGTTGTATCTCGCAACTGTTGCCCGGCACGGGTGGCGAGATTCGGGTGGACGGTGAAAATGTTATCGGAGCCTCAAAGAAGGCGCTGACCGAGTTGCGCCGAAAGAAGCTGGGCATGGTGTTCCAGCACTTTGGCCTGTTCCCGCACATGACTGTTGCCGAAAACGTGGCTTATCCGCTGCGCGTGCAGGGCGTGAGCAAAAAGGAGCGTCTGGCAAGAGCGCAAGAAGTCATCTCACTTGTTGGACTTGAAGGTCGCGAAGACAGTTTCCCCCGCCAGCTTTCCGGGGGTCAGCGTCAGCGTGTGGGTATAGCGCGGTCGTTGGCCGTGAACCCCGATATCTGGTTTCTGGATGAGCCGTTTTCGGCCCTTGACCCCTTGATCCGTCGCCAGTTGCAGGACGAGTTTCTGCGCATTCAGGCGACATTGAAGAAGTCTATCGTCTTCATCACCCACGATATTCAAGAGGCGCTGAAACTCGCTGACCGCATCGCGATCATGCGCGACGGCAAGATCGTTCAGATCGGTACCCCAACTGATATCGTGCTGCGACCGGTTGACGATTATGTGCGCGAGTTTTCCAAGGATGTGGCCAAGGGTCAGCACGCCAAGGTCGCTTCGGTCATGCGGAGCGAGGCGGAATGTGGCCCAGACGATCCCGGCCTGACCACTTCGATGACGCTGGATGCCGCTCTTGCGCATTGCATGGAACTGTACGAGCCCGTGCCGGTGCGGGATGCCAAAGGCAATGTCGTTGGCACGGTACATCCCTCGGATCTGGCCGCCGCATTGCAGGTGGACGAAGCATGACCGCTGTCACTGATCTTCCGACGCAACGCAGCGCGCAGGTGACAGCGGGCGCGAAAGCCGCGCTGATCACGGTCACCGTCGGTGCGGTTTGCCTTGCGCTTGAGGGCATCGCCCCGTGGCTGGTCAAATGGCCTGCAGCATGGGAACTGCCTGCAACCCAATGGGTCGGGGCATTTCTTGACTGGTTTCTCAACCTGATCAAACCAGCGATGCGGCTGTTCTCGGACATGATGACCTATCCAATGAACTGGGCGAATTTCGTGTTAGGCAATACGCCATGGCCCATTCTGATCGGTATTGTGACCGCGTTGGGGTGGTATCTGGGCGGCTTACCCATGGCCGCGTTGGGTTTTCTGGGGCTTAGTTTCGTTCTGGCGTCGGGGTATTGGGCTGAGAGTATGAATACGCTGGCCCTTGTTGCCGTGTCGGTCCCGGTGGCACTTATTTTGGGGGGTGGTATCGGCATCCTTGCCAATGAAGTGCCGAAGGTTAAAACCTTTGTTCAAGCCGTTCTGGATGTGATGCAGACGGTGCCGACTTTTGCGTATCTGACACCGCTTTTGCTGCTGTTCGGCTTTGGGCCTGTTGTTGGCCTGATCGCCTCGGCCATCTACGCTGCGCCGCCTATGGCGCGCAATGTGATGTTGGGGTTGGAGCGGGTCGAGCCCGAGATCAAAGAAGCCGCCATCATGTCTGGTGGCACCCGGTTCCAGCAATTGTTTCAGGTCGAAATCCCTGCTGCCACAACGCAGATCATGGTCGGTGTGAACCAATGTCTAATGGCCGCTCTGTCGATGGTCATCATTGCCGCCGTTATCGGAGGTTTCAACGATATCGGGTGGGAGGTTCTGCTGACCATGCGCAAGGCCCAGTTCGGTGAATCGCTGATGGCTGGTCTGGTCATCGTGGTCTTTGCCGTGGTGATCGACCGGATGAGCGGCACGCTGGCAACCGAGCGCAAACGCTATGACAGCCGCGTTGTCTGGGCGATGCTGGGCTTTGCAGTTGTCTTCACGGCCGCCTTCTGGGCGCGGCTGCCGAACCCGTCCGAGCTGACCCTACTGGACCCAATGGCCGAAGCTGTGGACAGCGGCCTGACGGAGTTTACGCAAAACAACGGCCCGTGGCTTGATGCGCTTAAGAACAACTCGCTGTTCTATGTGCTGCTGCCGTTGCGGATCGGGCTGGATCAGGCAGTTCTGCCTTTCACCTGGGGCTTTCAGTGGACAGCGGGCATGAGCTATGGCCTGTTCGCCGTAGGTGCCGTGATTGTGCTTTTGATGGCGTGGCGCGGGCGGCTAACGGGTGGGCTGATTGTTCTGATCCTGATTGGCATGCTGGAAACAGGCATTGCCAACCTGCCTTGGCCCTTTGTGCTGACTGGCGCAGCTGCTTTGGGCTGGGTCGCAGGTGGGTGGCGTCTTGCGGCGCTTTGCGTGGGGCTTCTTTGCACCATTCTCGTTTCGGGTCTTTGGGAAAGGGCGCTTCTGTCGCTCTACCTCAGTGGTGCGGCAGTGTTTTCCTGCGCAGTCGTCGGCGGTCTGATCGGCCTTGCCAGCGCTGTTTGGGAGCCGGTTTGGAAAGTGGTTCGCCCGATCTGCGATATGTTGCAGACGATTCCATTGTTTGTGTTCCTGATCCCCGTGCTGATGGTGTTCCAGATCGGCGAATTTTCAGCGTTCCTCGCAATTTGTGCCTACGCGATTGTCCCGATGATCCGTTACACACGGCACGGGCTGGTCAACACGCCAGAGGAAATGATGGAGGCCGCAATCTCCAGCGGCGCGACCGAGTGGCAGATCATGCGAGACGTTCGTGCGCCTTATGCTGCACCGACCATACTGCTGGGGCTGAACCAGACCATCCTTTATGCCTTTGCGATGCTGGTCATCGCGGCATTGATCGGGACCACTGGCTTGGGGCAGTCGATCTATCTGGCGCTGGGTCAGGCGGATGTCGGGCTGGGGATCTCAGCCGGGGCTGCGATGGCGATTCTGGCACTGATCGCAGACCGCATCGTGCAGGGCTTTGCCGAAGAACGCCGCGCGGCACTTGGCCTTTAATACGGGGCAGGGGCGGCATGCCCGCCCCCGCGCAAAACTTGATTTCGGACAAGGAACCCACCGCCATCCTGATCTAGACCGGTCACAATACGTTCGGAGATCACCATGACCGGTTGGGTTCTATTCCTTGCAGCGCTTGTCACCTTTCTTCTCAGCCATGCGATTCCCGTGCGGCCTGCCGTGCGCGGGTGGTTAATCGGTACGCTGGGACATCGCGGGTATTTTACAGGATACTCGATCCTGTCACTCGCCGTGCTGGCCTGGCTGATCGTCGCGGCGGCGAACGCCCCTTATGTTGAGGTCATCCCACCGTTTGCCGTCTTGCGTTGGGTGCCTGTCCTTATCATGCCGGTTGTCTGCTGGCTGGCCCTTGCGGGGATCATCATTCAGAACCCGTTCTCTTTTGGCGGGCTGGGTGATCGCCCTTTTGATCCAGAGCAGCCCGGTATCCTGCGCACCACCCGCCATCCGATCCTTGCCGCGTTGATGCTGTGGGCATTGGCCCACTTGCTGGCCAATGGCAGCCTGTCGCATGTCATCCTGTTTGGCCTGTTTGCCGGTTTCGCGGCCATGGGTATGGCCTTGATCGACCGCCGCAAACATAGCGAAATGGGCATGGAATGGATCCGTTTGTCGCGAAACACTGCGCGCTTTTCACTCCGCGCGCCGCGTCCTTGGCCGCGCCCCTGGGTGTGGCTGTCCGCACTGGCCGCTTATGCGGTTCTACTTCACCTGCACGCACCTGTGATCGGCCTGTCTCCGCTTCCGTAGCTGGGGGAGTGGTCGGATGTACCTGAGCGTGCTATTTGAAATGTCGCAATGAAAAACAAGAGGTCCAAGATGAATCTGGCCTATGTCACAACCACCGATCGCGGTGCCACTGATCGCCTGTTAAGCGCTGTTGCAGAACACCTGCTGGCTTCGGGTGCGAAACTTGCGGGCGTTGTTCAGACCAACACAGAATGCGCGGACAGCAGCAAATGCGATATGGATGTGCGCGTGCTGCCCGAAGGAGAGACCATCCGCATTTCGCAATCGCTGGGAACACAGTCGCGCGGTTGCCGTCTGGATCCGGCGGCGCTGGAGCAGGCGGTGGGCTATGTAACGTCGTCGCTGGCTGACGCGCCACAGCTGTTGATCATCAACAAGTTCGGCAAGCACGAGGCCGATGGCCGCGGGTTTCGCCCGGTGATCGCTGAAGCACTGGCACAGGACATCCCGGTACTGGTCGGTGTGAACGGTCTGAACAGTGAGAAGTTTCAGGACTTCACAGGTGGTGATGCGGAACAGCTGGACTCGGACCTGAGCGCAATCGTCGCTTGGTTCGAGCGCGTAAACGCGCAGCAGGCCACCGCGGCCTAAACCAAGTCACGTCACGTAACACGCTGAATCCCTGCCTTGTTTCGCTGACTTCGGGCTGCAATCCTCGCAATACGGAGGATGAGCTGAATGTGGTCAAACTGGGCAGGAAACGAAAACACAAATACTGCGGTCATGCGTCCGACAACACTGGATGCGTTGCAACGCGCTGTAATGTCGCCTCAGACCCTGAGGGTCGTTGGCGCTGGCCACTCTTTCACACCTATTGTGGCAGGGGCCGAGCGTATTCTGGACCTGTCGCAGCTTGAGGCCCCAACAATCGGTGCGGCTGAGGACGGGCAGGTCTGGGTGAACGCCAACGCACGCCTGCGCGATCTGTCCCCTGCTTTGGCTGACCGAGGGCTGGCTTTTCGCAATCTTGGCGACATCAATACTCAATCGCTGGCTGGGGCGGTTTCGACCGCGACCCATGGCACAGGACGTGAACTGCCCTGTCTTGCCGCAGAAATCACGGATGCGCGCTTTGTCGGTGCAAGCGGTGAGGCCTTAACCTCGGCCGATATTCCTTTGGACATGGCACAAGTAACGCTTGGGTTGCTGGGTGTTCTGACCGAAGCTCGCATAAATGTTGTGCCCAAATACAATCTGCGCCGTCAGGTCACGCTGACCGATTTGCCGGAGTGTCTGGCGAACATGCACAGGAACTGGGCTGAGAACCGCAACTTCGAATTTTTCTACATTCCTTTCACTGGCAAGGCCGTCGAACTTCGCCATTCAGTGGTCGACGCGCCCGAAACCAAGGCCCCGCGTGATCTGGATATGCTGGCGGTCAAGGTTCTGAAACTTGCCCGAAACGCAGGGCGGTTCAGCGGTGGTTTGCGCTCAGCGTTGCTTAGACTTTTGACGATGGCGCAATCCGATGAGGATTATGTAGGCGAAAGCTGGCGGGTTCTGTGCAGTGACCGCCATATTCGCTTTAAAGAGATGGAGTATCACCTGCCCCCTGAGGTCGCCAGCGATGTGTTGGCTGAGGTGTTCCGCCGTCTCGAACGGGACCACAGGGACATCTATTTCCCCATTGAGGTACGACAGACCGCAGGCGACACTGCGTGCCTTTCGCCGTTTCAGAGCGGCCCGCGTATCTCTGTTGCTATTCACACGGATGCGGATGAGGACCACAGTCGCTACTTCAACGCGCTGGAACCGCTTTTTGTCGAGGCCGGAGGTCGCCCGCATTGGGGCAAGATGCACAGCCTGACATACCGGGAACTATCCGGCCTTTACCCCGATTTCGACCGCTTCTGCGCCTTGCGTGAACAGCTTGATCCGCAGGGCAAGTTCCTGACACCTGCCTTGGCGACGCTGTTTCAGCCATGAACGACCCGTATGTCGCCCGTCTGTCGCAATCGCTGCGAATCTATGGTGTGGATCATCCGGTCATCGCAATTGACCTGAACCGGCTCGAGTCCAATTGCGCGACGGCGAGGGCCGGTGTTGATACCGGGCTTGAGAAACGCTTGGTTGCTAAATCTTTGCCCTGCTTGCCGCTTTTGGATCAAATCCGGAGTCTGATCCCAACCTCGGGGCTTATGACGTTCTCAGAACCAATGTTGACCGCCTTGTTGCAAGCCGAAGGTGGCACCGATCACCTGATTGGCAAGCCTTTGCCCGTTGGCTCTGCAGCGCGTGTGCTTCAGGCAAACCCCGATGCCGCAGATCGGGTGCAGTGGCTGATCGACACCCCCGAACGCTTGCAGGACTATCTGACGCTTGCGGACCAGACCGGCTTGTCTTTGCGTTTGTCGCTTGAATTGGACATTGGGTTGCATCGCGGTGGCCTGAGCGCGGATCAGGTTGCCAGTGTAGTAAAAACGATTGTCGCACACCCATTGGCGCGGTTGAGCGGCGTGATGGGATATGAGGCGCATCTGGCAAAGCTGCCTTCTTTACTCAGGCCCCAAGCCGAGCGGCGCTGCGCCGAAGCCTATCGCCAAGCCGTTGCAGCTCTGCCCTACAGCGGCGCAGGGCTGTGCCTAAATACAGGTGGCAGCCTGACCTTTCAGGCTTATGGCGCAACCGGTTCCGCAACGGAGGTCGCCTTTGGTTCGGTTCTCGTCAAGCCTTCGGATTTCGACCATCCTTCGACAGCGGCTTTTCAACCTGCAGCTTTTATCGCGACGCCAATACTCAAGACCATGCCCGGCAATGCTTTGCCCGGGTTAGAGTTCCTACCGCGACACAAGACGGATGTTGCCGTGTTTGGCGGGCATTTTCTTGCGCAACCGGTTTATCCAGAAGGATTTTCCTATTCCTCAATCTTCGGCCGATCCAGCAATCAGGAGGTCTGGACAGGCCCGGCGTCTAGTATTGTGCAACCTGGTGACATTGCCTTGCTACGCCCGACGCAAAGCGAAGCGGTGTTGAACCAATTTGGCAAGGTTTTGGCTGTACGGGATGGTGCGGTTGTACAGGAATGGGAAACCCTGCCGAATTAACAGCAGGTTGCAATGAATCACACATCTTTGGAAGATGGTGGGCGACCCTGGAATCGAACCAGGCGTGCGTCTCCGCGAGGGAGTTACAGTCCCCTGCCACACCTTGCGGCCTGTCGCCCACTGTCAGGCGTTGCACCTGACGTGGAGGCGTGATTACTAGCGCACCAAAGGAGCGTCAACAGGAAAATTCCGCTTTGACGCAGGAAACCGAATTCTCGGCCCGGAGGCCCCTAAAATGAAGAAACCCAAATGGGTCGTCGAAAAGGAACAGGCGCGCAAAGCTGCTGCCGCCGAAACCGTCTGGCTGTTTGGTTTGCACGCGGTGCGGGATGCTTTGATGAACACAAATCGTCAGAAATTGCGCCTGATCGTGACCCGAAACGCGCGGGACAAGCTGGCGGAAGCTATTGATTTTGCAGGGATCGAGGCCGAGATGGTTGATCCACGCAAATTTTCTGCGCCCATCGATGCGGGATCGGTTCACCAGGGTGCGGCACTTGAGGTCAAGCCGTTGGATTGGGGCGGTCTGGCAGAAAACTGTATCGGTCGGGAAAACCCGCGCGTCATCCTGCTGGATCGCGTGACCGATCCGCATAACGTCGGGGCGATTCTGCGTTCAGCCGAAGTTCTGGGGGCCAGCGCCGTGATTGGTACGCGCCATCACTCTGCACCTGAAACGGGCGCGCTGGCCAAAACCGCCAGCGGCGCACTTGAGCGTCAACCTTATCTGCGGGTACGCAATCTTGCGGATGCGATCATCGAACTTCAGGGCATGGGCTTTCTGGTCCTTGGGCTGGACGGCGAAGCCGAAGTGACGATCGAAGGCGCGCTGGGCGAGGGGCGTGATCGCCCAGTGGCCCTTGTGCTTGGCGCGGAAGGCCCAGGCTTGCGGCAAAAAACCAAAGAGACCGTGGATCAGTTGGTGAAAATTGACGCAGCAGGTGGGTTTGGGTCGCTGAACGTCTCAAACGCGACGGCAATCGCCTTATATGCATCTCGTCCCTGAGCAAAGGAGAGCGTTATTTCCGGCCCATCCAAAATCGCCACCTGCTGTTATTGCGGGACCCGTGCGGCCCTAGTCCTGAAAGGAAAAGAGCGGCATGAGCTTAGTTGTTCAAGCTGCGGTGCGCCGCTGCATGATTTGAAGATGTTGCCAAAGCGCAAGGCTGAGAAGACCAAACCGGCGCGACCTGCTGTGTCTCATGTGGTGCCTCCAAAAGCGAAACGCAAAAAGAAGAAAAAGAGCATGTTCTCGCGCGTGTTCGACGAGGCTTGGGATGTGATTGAGGATATTTTCGACTGATCTCCCTGGCGTTGAAACTCGATCACATCCTTGTCAACAGGGCTTCCGTTGCCCGTGAAAACTTGCATCTTGATACTCTCAAGAACGCAGATTCTGACATGACGATGCTGATCCGACGTACCATCCTTGGCGCGCTGAGTGCCCTTTTCCTTTCTTCTGTCGCGTTTGCGCAGGATAAACCCGTCTATTTCGCCACCGAAGGCGTGGCCTTGGCCGGGTATGACCCCGTGACCTATTTCGAAGGCGCGACGCCTGTAATGGGTGCCCCGGAAAACGCGGTGATGTGGAAAGGGGCAAAGTGGCACTTTTCGTCAGCCGAAAACCGCGAGCGTTTTGAAAGCAACCCGCGCGCTTTTGCTCCGCAGTTTGGTGGATATTGTTCTTACGCGATGGCCAAAGGCGTCCTGAAAAGCACGGATCCCAACGCATGGCAGGTTGTCGATGGTCGACTGTACCTGACGCATTCACCGCAGATCGAAGTGATGTGGCGGCAAGACAGGGCCGAGTACATTGAAATGGCAGAAGAAAACTGGCCGGTGATCTTGTATCAGAAATAGGCGAGAATCAGCTAATTGTGAAAAGTCATCACAAAAATGCGCGCCCCCTCTTTTTTTTAACCAACTCATGCCTAAATGTCACAGTGACCGCGGAACGGAACTGCCGCGGGTCATTTCACTGTCCCTCGTTCCAACAACTGGCGCCCAAGGTTTCTTGGGCGCTTTTTTCTTTTGGGAACCCTGTTAAGGATAGGGTATGTCAGACTATTCCGATCAGCACCTCAAGAACATTCTGCAACGGACCAAGACGGTTGCCGTTGTTGGGGTGTCAATGAACCCTGTGCGGCCCAGCTTTTACGTGGCGCGCTATCTTTCGCTGAAAGGGTTCGATGTGATCCCCGTCAATCCGGGACACGCGGGCAAGGAACTGTTTGGCCAGACGGTGCGTGGCAGTTTGTCAGAGATATCCGGGCCAGTGGACATGGTCGACATTTTCCGGCGGTCCGAAGCTGTACCGCCGATCGTTGACGAAGCATTGGCGGCCTTCCCTTCCCTCAGCACGATCTGGATGCAAATCGGTGTCGAACACCCCGAAGCAGCCGCCCTCGCCGAAGCCCGTGGTGTGGAGGTGGTGATGAACCGCTGTCCCAAGATCGAATATCAGCGCCTGTTTGGCGAACTGCGTATGGGCGGGTTTTCGACTGGGATTATCTCGTCCAAGCTTTAGGGCGTTGTGGGCTGATAGGGTTTCAACCCGGCCACCTGTTCCTGCCGCCGTTTCTCTAGCACCACGTCGCGCGGCACCCACTCGTATCGGGTGTCCTCGACCAGTGGAGACCAGAACAAAACTCCACCATAGCGCCACGGATCCAGCACAACACCGTCATACAGCGATTCCCCCTTGCGGCTGATGATTGCCGTGCTGTGGTCGATCCTAAACGGATTGTCGGCATTCGCGATCGCGCGGTGCATCTCCAACGTTTGAAAGTTTTCCTGTTTCAGGCGGCGCTCAATGTCTTCGGCCCAGTGCCAGCATAAGCCGCGCGGGCGTAGTCCCTTGTTGACTTTTGTATTGTGGATCAATGGCGGATCGGTGATCTGGTATTCATCGACAAGTTGCGCGGTGTAGGCATAAGCGACTTGCGCCGCGCGTTGGGCTTCGTCGGGATCTACATCGGGACCCAAGCTTTGGATTTGAGTTGCCAGCCGTTGGACCTCATCCCCGGTCGAGGTTGGTGGCGCAGAGCAGGCCGAAGCAATGGCAAGCGTTGCCAAAAGCATAAAAACTCGGATCATGTCGCGCCCTCGGCCTGCCAATCTGACGTCCGAGTATAGCGGCCTAAACAGCAGCGCGGAAGCCGGGCGTTACCCCTTGGGGCGGGATGCTTTTTCTGCGATGCCGCTGACGCCCTGACGACGTGCCAGTTCGGTCAGGACATCATCCAGTGCCACGTCCCGCGCGGCCAGCATGACCAGAAGGTGATACAGAACATCAGCCGCCTCAGAGGTCAGCTTGGCTTTGTCATCCTTGACGGCCTCGATGATCGCCTCAACGGCTTCTTCGCCAAACTTCTCGGCGCATTTCTCGGGACCTTTGGCCAGCAGCTTGGCTGTCCAGCTGGAGTCCGGGTCTGCGTCTTTGCGGTCTTCAATCGTCCGGGCCAGATCGTGCAGGATGCTCATGTCAGCCTCATGGGAATGCCCGCAGCGGCCATGTGTTCCTTGGCCTCGCGGATGGTGTATTCGCCGAAATGGAAGATCGAAGCAGCCAGTACGGCGCTTGCACCGCCTTTGGTGACACCTTCGACCAGATGGTCCAGATTACCGACGCCGCCGCTGGCGATCACCGGCACATTCACCGCGTCGGAAATGGCGCGGGTCAGGGGCAGGTTGAAGCCTGCCTTGGTGCCGTCACGATCCATCGAGGTCAAAAGGATTTCCCCGGCCCCTTTGGCAACAACTGTTTTGGCAAATTCGACCGCATCAATACCGGTGGGCTTGCGTCCGCCATGGGTGAAAATTTCCCACTTGCCGGGGCTGACGGTCTTGGCGTCGATGGCGCAAACGATGCATTGGCTGCCGAACTGGTCCGCCGATTCCGCGATCACATCTGGGTTGGCGACGGCTGCCGAGTTGAAACTGACCTTGTCCGCCCCTGCCAGCAACAGGGCACGCACATCATCCTTGGTGCGCACGCCACCGCCCACTGTCAGTGGCACAAAGCATTGCTCGGCCGTGCGTTGCACCACATCAAACATAGTGCCGCGGTTTTCGTGCGTCGCGTGGATATCCAGAAAACAGATTTCGTCCGCTCCAGCGGCGTCATACGCTTTCGCTGACTCCACGGGGTCGCCTGCATCGCGCAGGCCGACGAAGTTCACGCCTTTGACCACGCGGCCGTCAGCAACATCAAGGCAGGGGATGATCCGGGTTTTTAGCATGTGGGCGTCCTTTGTTGCCGGACCTTTACCGGCAAAGCGCCAGTGATGCCACAGACGTTTTGACGCCTATGGCCCGGATTGCGCGGGCCACGGGCGCATGAAGAACCGCTTTAGCTGTCCCCTTCCTTCAGCAACTTAAGTGCTGAAAGCAGGTTGGCCTTGTCGTCGGTCCAGGGTTGCGCGCCGTCAGTCTCGACGATTTGCCAGTTCCCACCTTGCACGAAACCGTTAATCCGGGTCGCGTCGGGGCTCAGGATTACCACACTGCTGGTGGCGGCCCCGGTTTCAACCTGCTCTTCGCCCACGGCCAGCCGCTGATGCGCGGCTGTCAGGTTCAGGCTGTCGGCAATGCGAGCCAATGGCGGAACCAGATCGTAGAAGCGGTTGGTGATATGAAACACCAGAACTCCGTCTTCACTCAGGCGACGCGTATACATCTCAACCGCCTCCTGCGTAATCAAGTGCAGAGGGATCGCGTCTGAACTGTAGGCATCCAGAACAAGGATATCGAAGGCAAACGGCATTTGTTCCAGTACGATCCGGGCGTCACCCAGATGTGTTTCTGAATCGGGCGTGCATTCAGACAGGTAAGTGAACAGCGACGGATCGCGCGCGATCTGATCGACGGTTGCGTCAATCTCGAAGAAATCCCAATTTTGGCTAGGTTGGCGGTAGCAGGCCAACGCACCTGTGCCCAGGCCAACAATTCCGATGCTGTCAGATTGTTTGCCAAACTCAGAGGTGATCACCTGCGCCATCGGGCCTTCGGGGTGATAATAAGACAGCGGCGTTGGCCGTGTACCGTATTCCGATTCGCGCTGCCAGCCATGTACCGTAGTGCCGTTTTTGTAGACGCGGTAGCCGGCGCTGGAATAGACCGAATGCACGCCAAAAAAGCTGCGATCTTCGAAAACCGGATCGTTCTTGACTGCGAAGGCTGGTAGCAAAACGATGGCAAGTACGACCGGGATGCGCAGGGCTTGAGCCCGGAATAGATACAGAACCGCAAAGATAAGCACGAACAGCGCGCCTGCGCGGGGAATGTCTTCGCTCAGGACCGCAATGCTGCGAGTTGCACCTGCGGTGACAAGGATGAATACGCTGGCCGCGGCGCCAATGATGACATGGCGCAACGCAAAAACGGGTGCTCGAACAAGGAACAATCCCCCTGCCAGAATCATGGTGATCGGCGCCTCAAGCTCTCGGGTGAAGGCAAGTGGCGCTACAATCGAGTTGAATAACCCACCGATTGCGCCGCCCACGGACAGGGCGATGTAGAACACCGTCAATTGTTCGGCTGACGGGCGCATGTCGTAGAGCATGCGGTGTGCGAAGAGTGCGACAACGAATAGAACGGGGACGTAGAGCAGGATGACCACAGGTGCGTCATGTTCACTGACCACCTTGGACACCAGCACGACGCCAACAGCCAGTGCAACGAGCATTGGCACGTTCAACGCATCCAGGGTCAAGTGTTTCCACTTGGCGAAGGCAATGACGAAGGATAGGATGTAAACCGCCAAAGGAACAACCCAGATTAGTGGGAGTGCGCCAAGATCCGTGCTGACCCGTGTCGTGAAGGACAACATCAAAGACGAGGGGATGAAGGCAACAAACACCCAGACGGCGATCTGTTTCAGAGCTGGAAAACTGGTTTTGAGCGCTGCTCGCGTTGAAGTCTCGGCCTGTCGAGACCCTTGCAGTGCGATCAACCCGCTACCGAGTAATAGTGCCCCGAAAAGGACGAACCCGATCAACCAGGCAAAGCTGATTTCACCTGCCCCGAAGAACGGATCAGCGACCAGAGGGAAGGCCAACAAGGCCAGCAAAGACCCAACGTTACTGGCGCTGTACAGGAAATAGGGATCATCAGCCGACGGCCCGCCCGATTTGGCGTACCACGCCTGCAACAAAGGCGCGTTTGCAGACAGAACCGCAAATGGCACACCAACGCCCATGGCAAACAAGCCGAGCGTTTGCAGCGCGGTAGATGTTGATGCGTCGTAGCTCCATATATCGCTGGTGGACAGCGGCAAAAAGGTCAGCGCTGCGACCCAAAAGGCGAAATGTGTAATGATCTGCCAGCGCAACGGCAGGTATTTGGTTAAAAGGTGCGCATAGACGTAGCCGAGAATCAGGACGATCTGGAAGAACAGCATCGCAGTTGTCCAGACTGCCGGTGCGCCTCCGATCTTGGGTAGAACCAGTTTCGCAAACAGGGGCTGCACAAAGAACAGCAAGCTCGCGCTTGTAAAGATCGCCGCACAGAAGATCGCAACCGTTGCGGTTTTGAATCTGGATGTGTTCGGGACATCAATGCTGGAAAAACTCACGCGCGCCACCTGAATTGGATCGTTTGAGGCGTAAATTAGGCGCGAATTCCGGCTGAATTGGGGCTTGAGTGGGTGAAATGTTGGACTTTCGCCCGGATTGTTCGCGAATTTGAGGGTAAATTTGACGTTCTTAATCAGGCAAAGCTTTGCCGATGCCAGACTTGTGATTGTGAGAATTGTGAAACTTGAGACAATTGGGGTGAATTTCACAAAAGGAAATCCGATATGCGAACACTGATACTTGCTTCAATTCTCACGTTCGGAGGCGCGCTGTCCGCCATGGCTGACGACATCATCAAAGTACAAACAGATAAATCCGTTTCTGAAGCGCTGGATGCGCTGGAAGCTGCGGTTGGCAATGCCGGTGCCACTGTGTTTGCCCGCATTGACCACGCAGCTGGTGCGGAAAAGGTCGGTACGCCCATTCCCGCCAATCAGGTGCTGATTTTTGGCAATCCTGCACTGGGCACACCCGCGATGCAGATCGACCCACGCGCCGGTTTGTTCCTGCCGCTTAAGGTTCAGGCGTATGAGGACGCCAACGGCCAGGTCTGGCTGACCTATGAAGACCCCAAAGAGACGATGGATGAACTGGATGAGGTTGAAAAGTCACCCGTCATCGAAAAGATGCGCGGCGCACTGGCCAAGCTGACTGCCGCCGCCGCGCAGTAATCCATCAAGACAGGGCGCGAATGGCCTCAGCCAGGTCGATCGCGCCATCATAGAGCGCCCGGCCCGAGATCGCGCCGTTCAGCTCGATACCGCAATCGCGCAAAGCAATCAGGTCTTCCAGTGAGCTGACACCGCCCGAGGCGATAACTGGGATGGATACGGCCTGTGCAAGCGCGGCGGTGGCCTCGACATTCGGTCCCTGCATCGCGCCGTCCCGGTTGATGTCGGTATAAATGATGGCTGCGACGCCTGCGTCCTCGAAACTGCGGGCCAGATCGGTGACCTGAACATCAGTCTCCTCGGCCCAGCCTTTGGTCGCCACCATGCCGTTGCGCGCATCGATGCCCACGGCGACCTTGCCGGGGAAGGCTTTGGCCGCTTCGCGCACCAGATCAGGGTTTTCAACCGCAACTGTACCCAAAATGACCCGCGCCAATCCCTTGTCAATCCATGTTTCGATCGTGGCCATGTCCCGGATACCACCGCCTAACTGAGCAGGCACGTCGCAGGCTTTCAGAATCGCCTCAACCGGGGCGGCATTGACCGGCTCACCCGCAAATGCGCCGTTCAGATCCACCAAATGCAACCACTCACATCCGGCCTCGAAAAAGGCACGAGCCTGTGCGGCTGGGTCTTCGTTGAACACAGTGGCCTTGTCCATTTCACCGCGCAGCAGGCGCACGGCGTGGCCGTCTTTGAGATCGATGGCTGGGTAGAGGATCATGTCGAGCGGCCCTATATCTGTGTTACACGCGCGGGATATCGCACAGGCAGGGCAGGGGATGCAACGCGACGCTGGGTCATTCTTGCCCGTCGGTCCTTGGCGGGTCAGACTGCCCTCAAAACAGGGAGAAAACCATGAAGAAATTCACTTTTGCAGCGGGCTTGTCGCTTCTTGCGACTGGCGCTTTGGCAGCAGATCCTGTCGACGGTTTGTGGAAGACCGCACCTGGCGACACGGGCGGTTACCTGCATGTCACGATTTCTGAATGCGGGAGCGCGATTTGCGGCACCATCGACAGCGCATTTGACGCAGATGGCAACCAGCAGTTGGAATATGAAAATCTGGGCAAACAGATAATTTGGGACATGGTCCCTGAAGGTGGCGGCAGCTATGACAGCGGTAAGATCTGGGCCCCGGACCGCGACAAGACTTACAATTCGAAAATGTCGCTGGACGGCCAGAACAAGCTGACCGTCAAGGGGTGTGTGGCTGGCGGTTTGATCTGCCGGGGTCAGACCTGGACGCGCGTCCAGTAATCCTCAGGGTGTCCAGGTCAGGAAATTGCCCAGCATACGCAGACCAACATCCTGACTTTTCTCGGGGTGGAACTGCATCCCAACCATCGTGTCGCGGCCGATCACGGCCGTGACCTCTTGCCCATAGTCCACGTAAGCCAGCCGCTGTGCTGGGTCGTTCACACGAAAATGGTAGGAGTGGACGAAATAAGTGTGATCGCCAGTTTTCACCCCGTTGAACACTGGGTGATCGCTTTCCAAGACCAGATTGTTCCAGCCCATGTGGGGGACTTTCAGGGTAGCATCCGAAGGCTCGATTAGGACAACATCGCCCGCAACCCAGCCCAAACCTTCGGTTTCGCTGTACTCATGGCCCTTAGAGGCCATCAGCTGCATCCCAACGCATATTCCCAGAAACGGGCGACCTTTCTGTTCAACCGCCTCGACCATCGCGTCATAGATGCCCTTGTGCCCACGCAGTTCAGCTGCACATGCGGGAAAGGCTCCATCTCCGGGTAAAACCAAACGGTCCGCCCGGGCGACAACATCAGCGTCCGAGGTCACAACAACCTCACCGGCGCCGACCTCTTGCGCCATGCGCTGAAAGGCTTTTTCTGCCGAGTGAAGATTGCCGCTTTCGTAGTCGATAATGGCAGTCAGCATTTACAGCGCGCCTTTAGTCGACGGAATTGCATCCGCCTTGCGGGGGTCTGTTTCGACCGCATCACGCAGCGCACGCGCGACGGCTTTGAACGCAGCCTCGGCAATGTGGTGGCTGTTGAAGCCGTGCAACTGGTCGATGTGCAGGGTGATGCCACCATGGGTACTCAGGGCCTGAAAGAACTCCCGCACCAGTTCGGTGTCGAACGAGCCAATCTTAGGCGTCGGCAAGTCTACATTCCAAATCAAGAACGGACGGCCCGACAGATCCAGCGCACAGCGCACTTGCGCGTCATCCATGGGCAGATGGCATTCGCCATAACGGCGGATACCTTTCTTGTCGCCCAAAGCTTGTGTCAGTGCCTGACCCAGCGCGATGCCGGTATCTTCGACCGTGTGATGGTCGTCAATGTGATAATCACCCTTGGCGCTGATCGTCATGTCGATCAGCGAATGGCGCGCCAGCTGATCCAGCATGTGGTCAAAGAAGCCAACACCGGTCTGGTTGTCATAGGTGCCGGTGCCATCCAGATTGACCTGGACCGAGATCTCGGTTTCGGCGGTCTTGCGGCTGATCGAAGCGCTGCGCATGGGCGAATTCCTTTTGCTACAGGCGCGCTTATAGACGGGGTTGGGTAGCCTTATCCAGACCATAGGTGGCATTCAGGCCAAACTGTTGCAGGGGATTGCGCCCGGCTGTGCCCCGTGTCAGCTTGCAAGCAACACGAACCGATGGGGTCACACCATGTCCACCTGCGTTTTCATCCAGATCCGCTGCAAACCCGGCACCACCTACAAGGTGGCCGAAGAAATCGCCCTGCGCGAAATTCATTCCGAGCTGTATTCCACCAGCGGCGAATATGACCTTCTGCTCAAGCTCTACATCCCCGAAACCGAGGATGTGGGCCATTTTATCAACGAACACCTGCTGGTGATCCCTAACATCGAACGCTCGCTGACCACCATGACATTCAAGGCGTTCTAGCCCAGCTCGAACGTCGTCACGCCAAAGATTCGGTCCAGATCGATATCCGGCTGATGGCTGGAATACATCCGGGCGGTTTCAAACACTTTGTCCAGCCCAAGCGCGTCGGCCAAAGCGAAGGCTGATGTGTTGGGCTGCGGCATGTCCACAAAAACCTCATGCTCGTTGTGGTCTTCGGGAATCGCCGTCAGCAGAGCTGCTAACAGAGCCCTTGCAATGTCGGCATTGTCCGCAAACAGCGGACCAACCTTGTACCCGGTGAGGCAAGGGCGCAGCGTCGCGTAGCCTCGGATTCTGCCGTTGTCGGAATAGACCTTTGATACGTGATTGTAAGCGCTGAGCCAGCTTTCAAGGAACAAATCGCGTGAAGCGGGAAACATGTCGCGGTCATAGGCTTTTAGTTCATTTGACGCGCTGCTCAGATTCGCGACGCAATCATTCGACGATGTACCCAGCTTCGCCAGCATCCGCGTTTTTGTTCCGGCAAATCGGTAGTTGTTATACGCGAAGGTAAAGCCGGATTTGCGATAATTTTCCTGCTGCTCGACAACCCCATCCAGACCCATGTTACGACCGCCGCAATGAGCAAGCGCATGTTGCGCAATCTCAAGCCCGTGGCCATTGTGCCGGAATTCGGGTCTAACGATGTAAAAGCCCAGAAACGCGAAATCGGCGTTGTAATTTACCGCCGAGACCGAGGAAATCATCACTCCATCCAGAAAACCGCCCAGAAACCCGTCCGGGTCTGTTGGTCGAAAGCACTCGGCGTCATGTACGCCGGGGTTCCATCCCTCGCGCCCGGCCCAATCTACGGCGTGCTGGACTTCGGCGGCAGTGAGCGGGCGAATGGTATAATCAGACATGGGGTAATCCTGCATTGCGTAATGCAATCAGAATGGCGCAACGTGGCGTAAAGAACCAGCATGTTGAGAAAGTTTGGTATCTGGAGCGGGCGAGGCGATTCGAACGCCCGACCCTAACCTTGGCAAGGTTATGCTCTACCCCTGAGCTACGCCCGCATCAGATACATATGTGGTCCGAAGACCTCTCAATGGAGCGGGCGAGGCGATTCGAACGCCCGACCCTAACCTTGGCAAGGTTATGCTCTACCCCTGAGCTACGCCCGCGCCGTTGAGTGAGGAGGGATGTATAAATTCCCACGCGGGGCTGCAAGCGGAAAAACACAAAAAAGAGGAAAAATCTTTCGACGGAAATGCGCCTCTGGCGCGTTCTATTTTCAGAGCATCACAAAACAAGAGGGGCTAAGTGAAGGAAATGGCGAAAACAACAGACCTGAAAATGGCGGTGTTGGCTGTTTTGATCGTGCTGACAACGGTGATCTGCACGCAGGACGAAAACAGGGTGGCAGAGATCGAGCCGGTTCTGATTCAAGCTCCGGCGGTCGATACGCGAGTTTTGGCAAGTTGATCCCGCAGATGGTCAGAGCGCCAAAACCAGATTCGCAATGGCAGCGATCAATATCGAAGTGAAAGTCAGCCCCATCCCGATCTGTCGTAGGATGATGATTTGCGGGGTTCTGCCAAACCCGTAAGCGTGCAAAAGACGTCCAGCCAGCAACGTCAGGCCCAGCAGATGCACAAGCCAGCCACCCGCGCCCTGCAACTCAACCATCGCAATCAGCAAAAGGCCGATAGGCGCGTATTCGGCGCAATTGGAATGGGTCCTTATCGCCTTGATCATCATTTTGCTGCCGCCATCCCCGACCGAGATTTTGTCACTGCGACGCTGCAGAATCACTTTGACGCTGAGCGTCACATAAAGAACTGCGATCAGGGCCGCATAGATCGGAGTGATTGAAAGCAAGGTGTGTCTCCTTTCCGTCAATGAAAAAGGCCGCCCGGTTCCCCGCGCGGCCCTTGTAACCTTAGAATGCTAAACCGGTTATTCCAGTTCGACCAGCAGGTCCTTGGCGTCAATCTGGCCGCCGGGCTGGATGTGAACGGCCTTGACCGTTGCATCACGCTCGGCATGAATGCCGGTTTCCATCTTCATCGCTTCGATGGTCAGCAGCATGTCGCCTTCCTTGACCTGTTGACCGGCAGTCACGGCGACGGTGGCCACAACACCAGGCATCGGGGCTCCGACATGGTTGGGGTTGCCGACTTCGGCTTTGGGCCGGGCTTGTGTGCTTGATGCAACCATCCGGTTCGGAACCCGGATCACGCGCGGTTGGCCGTTTAGTTCAAAGAACACGCGGACCTCGCCGTTTTCATCGGTTTCGCCAATCGCCTGACAGCGGATTTCCAGCGTTTTGCCCGGGTCAATCTCGGCCGTGATTTCCTCGCCCGGCTCCATGCCGTAGAAGAAGGTGCGTGTTGGCAGAGTACGGACCGGGCCATAGATCCGGTGGCGACCCATGTAGTCCAGGAACACCTTGGGATACATCAGGTAGCCGTTCAGATCTTCGTCATCGACGTCTTTGCCTTCCAATTGCTTGGACAGTTCGGCACGCGTGGCTTCCAGATCGACCGCAGGCACGTCCTTGCCGGGGCGCTGGGTGTTGGGGGCTTCGTCCTTCAGAACCTTCTTGATGATCGTGTCAGGGAATCCGCCCGGAGGCTGACCCAGATTGCCACGCATCATGTCCACGACCGAGTCGGGGAAGGCCACGTCAGTCGACGGGCTTTCCACATCGTCGCGCGTCAGGCCCTGGCTGACCATCATCAGCGCCATGTCGCCGACAACCTTAGAAGACGGTGTCACTTTCACGATGTCACCGAACATCTGGTTCACGTCGGCATACATCTGGGCGACCTCGTGCCAACGCTCTTCCAAACCCAAGCTGCGCGCCTGCGCCTTGAGGTTGGTGAACTGACCACCGGGCATCTCGTGCAGATACACTTCGGACGCCGGGGCCTGCAGGCTGGATTCAAACGCCGCATACTGACCGCGAACCGCTTCGAAATAATCGCTGATCTCACGGATTGCCTTGATGTCCAAGCCGGTGTCACGGTCGGTGTGGCGCAGGGCCTCAACAACAGTGCCCAGGGTTGCCTGCGAGGTGTTGCCCGAGAAGCTGTCCATCGCGCAGTCCACGGCATCTACACCCGCCTCGGACGCGGCCAGAATGGTCGCGCTGGCGATACCCGCCGTGTCGTGCGTGTGGAAGTGGATCGGCAGACCGACCTCTTCTTTCAGCGCGCGGATCAGGATTTTGGCCGAGGCCGGTTTCAACAGACCCGCCATATCTTTTAGGCCAAGGATATGCGCGCCTGCGTCGCGCAACTCTTTCGCCATTCCGACATAGTACTTCAGGTCATATTTGGCGCGGTCCGGGTCCAGAATATCACCGGTATAACAGACGGTGCCCTCGCAGATCTTGCCGTTTTCGACGACCGCATCCATCGCCACGCGCATGTTTTCAACCCAGTTCAGAGAGTCAAATACACGGAACACGTCGATGTTCTGCGACGCCTGGCGCACGAACTCCTGCACCACGTTGTCGGGGTAGTTGGTGTAGCCGACCCCATTTGCGCCACGCAGCAGCATCTGGGTCATCAGGTTCGGCATCGCCTCGCGCAGGTCGCGCAGTCGCTGCCACGGGCATTCCTGCAAGAAGCGATAGGCGACATCGAAGGTCGCTCCGCCCCAGCATTCGACCGAGAAAAGCTGTGGCAGGTTCGCCGCATAGGTCGGAGCCACTTTGATCATATCGATTGAGCGCATCCGGGTTGCCAGCAAAGACTGGTGCCCGTCGCGCATGGTGGTGTCCGTGATCAGCAGTTGACGCTGCGCCTTCATCCAGTCGGCAACGGCCTGCGGGCCTTTCTGTTCCAGCAGGTTGCGGGTGCCCATTTGTGGCTCGGCCTTCTGTGCGGGGGGCTTGGCCTCTTTCAGGTCTGCGCGCGGCTCGGGGCGATCCTTGGTCTCGGGGTGCCCGTTCACCGTAATGTCCGCGATATAGGTCAGAACCTTGGTGCCCCGGTCGCGGCGGCGTTTGAACGCAAACAGGTCCGGCGTCGTGTCGATGAATTTGGTGGTGTATTCATTCGACAGGAAAGTCGGGTGTTTCAGCAGGTTGATGACAAAGTCGATATTTGTGCTGACACCGCGAATACGGAATTCGCGCAGGGCGCGGTCCATCCGGTGAATCGCCTTGTCCGGTGTTGGGGCCCAGGCCGTCACTTTGGTCAGCAGTGAATCGTAGTACCGGGTGATCACACCACCCGCATATGCCGTACCACCATCCAAACGAATGCCCATGCCTGTGGCCGAGCGATAGGCGGTGATCCGGCCATAGTCGGGGATAAAGTTGTTCTGCGGATCTTCGGTCGTAATCCGGGTCTGCAGCGCGTGCCCGTTCAGATGTACGTCCGCCTGGCTGGCAGCACCGGTGGCTTCAGCCAGAGTCTTGCCTTCAGCAATCAGGATCTGTGCCTGTACGATGTCGATACCGGTGACTTCCTCGGTGACAGTGTGTTCCACCTGCACGCGCGGGTTCACTTCGATGAAATAGAACTTGCCGGTTTCCATATCCATCAGGAACTCGACCGTGCCCGCGCATTCATAATTCACATGAGCGCAGATTTTGCGGCCCAACTCGCAGATTTCAGCACGCTGTTCTTCGGACAGGTATGGGGCAGGGGCGCGTTCAACCACTTTCTGGTTCCGACGCTGGACCGAGCAGTCGCGTTCATAGAGGTGATAGATCTCACCATGCTTGTCGCCTAGGATCTGAACCTCGACATGGCGGGCGCGGGTGATCATCTTTTCCAGATAGCCCTCACCATTGCCAAAGGCAGCCTCGGCTTCGCGACGACCTTCCAGCACCTTTTCTTCCAGCTCGTCTTCCGAGTTGATCGGGCGCATGCCCCGACCGCCACCGCCCCAGCTGGCCTTGAGCATCAGCGGATAGCCGATCTCGGCGGCTTCCTTGCGGATGGCGTCCATGTCATCGCCCAGAACCTCGGTCGCTGGAATGACAGGAACATCTGCCGCAATAGCGACACGCCGTGCGCTGGCTTTGTCACCCAAGGCGCGCATGGTTTCCGCTTTGGGGCCGATGAAGGTGATACCGTTTTGAACACAGGCATCCACGAAGTCGGGGTTTTCTGACAGCAGGCCGTAACCTGGGTGGATCGCGTCAGCGCCGCATTGCTTGGCCACGCGGATGATCTCGTCGATCGACAAATAGGCTGCGACCGGACCCATGCCCTCGCCGATCTGATAAGCCTCATCCGCCTTGAAGCGGTGCAAGCCCAGCTTATCTTCCGCTGCGTAGACGGCGACGGTGCGTTTGCCCATCTCGTTCGCTGCGCGCATAACGCGGATGGCAATCTCGCCGCGGTTGGCGATCAGGATCTTGTTGAAGTCTGTCATAGTAGGTCCCGGTCTTTTGTGTTTGGGCGTCTTATTGGGCAAACAATACGCGCAGGTATATCCGTTCTTCTGGGTAGAACCGGCATGTTACCGCTCGCAAACGCCCTTTGGCCGCTGCAGCCTTATAGTCATGCCGCGCTGCAGCATCAAATGTTTAGCGTTATCTCTCGATTTGAGACAAATTTGCCAATCCCATTTGCCCCATATTCGCGTGCAGATCCTGTTGTAAAATGTCGATGACATGGGCAGGGCCACGTGCGCCAAGTGCTGCTAACCCATACAAAAAAGCGCGCCCCAGCATGACAAAGTCCGCTCCAAGGGATAGCGCGCGCAGAACGTCCAGCCCGCCTTCGATGCCACTGTCAAAGATCAGGGGAAGATGGGTGGCGGTTCTGATGGCTGGAAGAACCTCTATGCTGGCGGGCGCTGCATCAAACTGACGACCCCCGTGATTCGAGACCCAAAGCGCGTCCACCCCAACCTGTTCCAGACTGGGTGTATCTTCGGGCCGAAGGATGCCCTTTATCACCAAAGGTCCATCCCAGTGGTCGCGCAGCCACGAGACATAATCCAAATCCGGTGAGGTCCTGAGCAAGTATCCGATATGCGCCGTCGGCGGCAGATTGCCCGGATTTTCAATGTATTTTTCCAGACTGCGCATGCGCGGCGCGCCGCTGCGCAGCATTCCCATCGCCCAGGCAGGGCGCATCGCGATCTGTGCAAGTAAGCGCGGTGTCAGCTTTGGCGGCTGCCTTAAGCCTGAGCGGGTTTGCCTTTCCCTGCGGGATGCGACGGGAACGTCTACTGTCAGGACAAGCGTACGAAAACCGGCGTCACGTACACGGTTCAGCATATCCTTGCGAATCTCTGGATCCCTCGGTGGGTACAGTTGAAACCAAGCGTCTGGCCCGAGATACGGGGCCAGATCCTCGGGGCTCTGACTTGCGACGGTCGACAAGCTATAGGGAATCTTCGCTTGCGCGGCGGCCTGCGCCAACAAACGCTCTGCATTCGGCCAGACCAACCCGGACATTCCAATGGGCGCGATACCGCAGGGCAAAGCACAAATACGGTTCAGAATCGTCTTTGTCGTATCAAACTCCAACTCTCCGTGCAGGATGGAAGGAGCAAGGCAAACGTCATCCAGCGCTTTGCGGTTGCGTAGCAGGGCGGTTTCCGAACCTGTTCCGCTTTCGACATATTCCCACACGAAATGCGGCAAACGGCGGCGCGCGCGGCGTTTCAGGTCCGGGATGCCCGGAAAGGTGCTGTGCAAGTCCATGCGGATTGATCCGACCCACCGTGCGATTCGGCAAGGGGTTAGGCCGCATCTGAATTTTTCGGGTCACTGTCAGCTTCAGATCGTTTGGGTTGAATTTGCGACTCGCCAGCAACTTGAACTTGGTTGCGCCCTTGGTCCTTGGCGACGTAAAGCGCATCATCTGCTGCGCGCATAAGATCCTGCGGCATGGTTCCGTGTTTCGGGTAATGCGCAACGCCGACCGAGATCGTGATACGCGGCAACGCCTTTTCTCCATAGCGGACCGCGACTGCTTCAATCGCCTGACGCAATTGTTCGGCGCGCGTCATGGCGTCTTCGGGGGTGTTGTCCGGCAGGATCAGCATGAATTCTTCACCGCCGACACGGCAGGCAACCTCGTCCCGGTCGCAACTCTGTTCCAACGCGCCCCCAACTGCTCGCAGGACCATGTCACCGGCGTCATGCCCATGCGTGTCGTTGAATTTCTTGAAGTGATCCACGTCCACGGCAATCAAGCTCAGCGCGGCACCCGTCTGTTGACTGCGGCTTATGGATTTCCGCAGCGTTTCGGTCATGTGACGTCGATTGAACAGGCCGGTCAGCGGGTCGCGCACCGATTGGTCATGCAGTTGATCGCGCATGCGGTCATTGGCAATCGCCATGCTGATCTGTTCGGCGCAAGGCTGTGCCAGTTTGCGGCTTTTGTGGAAGCAAGCCTCGCGCCCTTCAAGCGCACGCAGATGCAGCAGGCCAACGGCCTCCCCGTGGGCCAGAATGGGAAAGCAGAAATAGGGCCGTCCGTCATGCGGTTCCGCGTGTTCGCAGACAAAGTCGATCTCGGATGCGCCAAATTCATAGGTTCGCCCCCTTCGCAGACCCCAGCACCCTTCGGGATGAATATGCGCTTTGTGTGCGCCGCCATTCCAACTTGCACAGCCATCCAGCACATCGCGCGAGTTGGAATAGACATAAACACTGCCCTCGGCCTCGGGCAGAATGTGGGTCATGAACCGCGATACCATGTCGAATAGCTCGTCCAGCGATCGGCTGGACTGTAGCCATTCGTTCAACTCGCCCAATAAACGCACCTCGCGTGCCAGGCGGAGTTGATCATCCATCAATGCGCGTTCTTTCTGCGCCCGAAGCTCTAACACACCCAATTGCCTCTGGTTGGTGCGATACACCACAAGGCTCACGGTGCTCAGGGCGAGCAAAACCACTGTGCTGACGACGATCAAAGAAAGCCGCACGCGGCTGATAAACAGATTTCTTACATCTGAGATGTCAGAATTGAATTCGATTGCCCCAAGAAATCGGCCATTCTGGACCACGGGCGCATAGATTTCAGCAACGTGACGGGTATTGGTGTCAAAACCCTCTAGCTGGTGGGTATCCAGCGAGTCGACCTCGGCAATCGGTTTTTCAGCGTGTTTGTAGAACAAGTTACCCATCGCGACGACGTCAGTGAAGTAAGGTTTTGTGTTCACACTTCCAACATCAGACTCGCGCGTGGACCAGAACACGTGACCGGAGGCGTCGAATAGCTTAAATCTATAGATGTCAGAGGTTTCAGGCAGCAAAGCCAGAAAGGCTAGGTCATGCTGACTTAGAATGTGCCGTTCAAAACTCACCTGCAGATCATACAGTTGGCTTTCGACTTGGCGTCCCATCTGAACGGCACGATGGCGTAAATCGGATTCCAGCATATGATCGACGACCGGACCAGGGATGGCATAGATTCCCCAACCGGCCAGCGCGGTAAGCGCAAGCAGCGTTGTCGTTAACATGAAGGTCTTAAGCCTTGTGCTGATGCCTGCCGTCCCAGCCCCGTCCATGTCCGCACTCCCGCACATTGGTGGGGGCAGGATGCGGTGGGGTCTGAAAGAGCGTTAACTCAGCCCGGAACATACCAAAGCAAATGTTTAAGATTTATGCGAACAGAGGCAAAAAGCCTGTGAACAAGCCGTGAACAAACTCTTTCCCTTCGGGCTTATCCGGCGTAGTTTGGGCCCATGAGCAGTTTTGACGAAATGGACGCCTTTGAAGGCGCATCGCTGTCGGCGCGGGCTATGGCCGTGCGCCCGTCACCCTATCTGGATGAATTGAACCCCGCGCAACGGGACGCGGTCGAACATCTGGATGGCCCGGTTCTGATGCTGGCCGGGGCAGGGACGGGCAAAACCAAGGCTCTGACGGCCCGGATCGCGCACTTGCTCAATACGGCGCGGGCCCGTCCGAATGAGATTCTTTCGGTGACATTCACCAACAAAGCCGCGCGCGAGATGAAAGAGCGTGTCGGTCGCCTGCTGGGCCAGCCTGCCGAAGGGATGCCGTGGCTGGGTACGTTCCACTCGATCTGCGTCAAGCTGCTGCGCCGTCATGCGGAATTGGTCGATCTGAAATCGAATTTCACGATCCTGGACAGCGATGATCAAAAGCGACTGCTGAAACAGCTTACTCAGGCGGCGAACATCGATGACAAGCGTTGGCCTGCGCGCTTGCTGGCCAGTATCATCGACGATTGGAAAAACCGTGCGTTGACACCGGACAAGGTGCCTTCTGCCGATGCTGGGGCGTACAACAACAAGGGTATTGAGCTTTATGCACAGTACCAGACGCGCCTGCGCGAATTGAATGCGGTGGATTTTGGCGATCTGCTGCTGCACATGGTCACGATCTTCCAAACCCATCCGGACGTTTTGGAGCAATACCAGCGCTGGTTCCGCTACATTCTGGTGGACGAGTATCAGGACACCAACATTGCCCAATACCTTTGGCTGCGTCTGCTGGCCGGAGGACACAAGAATATATGTTGTGTGGGGGACGACGATCAGTCGATTTACGGCTGGCGCGGGGCCGAAGTGGGCAACATCCTGCGCTTTGAAAAAGATTTCCCGGGCGCTTATGTGGTGCGGTTGGAGCAGAACTACCGCTCGACCCCACATATTCTGGCGGCAGCATCGAACGTCATTCGAGGGAACGAAAACCGGCTGGGCAAAGAGCTCTGGACCGATGCCGAGGAAGGCCACAAGGTCAACCTGATCGGCCATTGGGATGGCGAGGAAGAGGCCCGCTGGATCGGCGAGGAAATCGACGCGATGCAAGGCGGTACACGCGGTATCCGTCCGGTGAATCTGGATGAAATCGCCATCCTTGTCCGCGCCTCGCACCAGATGCGCGCGTTCGAAGACCGCTTCCTGACAATCGGTCTGCCTTACAAAGTGATCGGCGGCCCGCGATTCTATGAGCGGATGGAGATTCGCGATGCCATGGCGTATTTCCGGCTGGTGATCAGCCCCGAAGACGATCTGGCCTTTGAGCGTATTGTAAACACGCCAAAACGCGGCCTTGGTGACAAGGCGCAGCAGACCATTCAGATGACCGCACGTGAAAACGGCGTTTCTCTGGTCGATGGGGCACGGATTGCCGTCGACAATGGGCTGATCAAGGGGAAGGGTGGCAAAGCCCTGCGCGAGTTGATTGATGGGCTGGCGCGGTGGAACGCCATGACGCGCGGCCCAAGGATCGAGGTCGACGACGACTCAGTGATCGATGACGGATCGCCCCTGCGGTTTGGCGCACCCGAACACTCGCATATCGAACTGGCCCAGATCGTCCTAGACGAATCCGGCTATACGGCCCATTGGCAGAACGACAAGACCCCCGAAGCGCCGGGGCGTTTGGAAAACCTTAAGGAACTGGTCAATCAACTGGACAACTTCGAGAACTTGCAAGGGTTTTTGGAGCATGTTAGCCTTGTCATGGACAACGAACAAGACGGCGACGGGGCAAAGGTGTCGATCATGACCCTACACGCTGCCAAGGGGCTCGAATTTCCGGTTGTCTTCCTGCCGGGGTGGGAGGATGGGTTGTTCCCCTCGCAGCGTTCCATGGACGAATCCGGCCTCAAAGGTCTCGAGGAAGAACGGCGTCTGGCCTATGTCGGCATCACCCGCGCGGAAGAGGTTTGTACGATTTCATTCGCCGCCAATCGGCGGGTTTTTGGGCAGTGGCAGAACTCCATGCCTTCGCGTTTCATCGACGAATTGCCGGAAGACCATGTCGAGGTTCTGACTCCTCCCGGCCTCTATGGCGGCGGGCACCAGACAGCGGGAATCGAAACGCGCGCAGCCGAAGCCAATGTTTATAACTCACCGGGCTGGAAGCGGATGCAGGCGCGGCAGGGGCAATATGGCATGTCGCAACCCCGCGAAAGTCGCGACACGGTGATCGACGCCACCGCCTTGGCCAGTTTCACGCTGGGCGAGCGTGTGTTTCACCAGAAGTTCGGCTATGGCGCGGTCATCGGTATCGAGGGCGACAAGGTTGAGGTCGACTTTGACAAGGCGGGCACCAAAAAGGTGGTGTCACGTTTTCTGACCAACAAAGATGACGTTCCGTTTTGACGCGTTAGATCCCATCCACCAAAACCAAATTAGTCGAGGCGGTGGCTTGCCGGATCTTCGCCAATTCGACGTAATCAGGGTCGTCTTTCCAGGCTTTCGCTGTGGCTAGGTCTGGAAACTCCATCAGCACAATTCCACCTTCCGGCCAATTGCCTTCGATTCGTTCGATCGGCTTCGATGAGACCGTGAGCAAACGGCCTTTGTGGCGGTCGAAGATCGGCATGAACCCTGCCAGATAATCTTGATACCCGTCTGGGTCGTGTATGTCGATTTGCGCGATGAAATAGGCAGCCATGGCGTTCTCCGGATCAGAAATCAGGATGCCATCCTACACCGGAGCCCGAAAAACAAAAAACGGCGGTTCCCAGGGAGGAGGAAGGGGAACCGCCGTCTTGTCAACATCAGAGCAGGGAGGAGGAGAGCCCCGATGTATGCGAACCCGGGTTTGAGCCCGGTATGGGGAAGACGCGGCGACGTCAGGGAGGAGGACGACGTCGCCGCGCGCTTTCAACATCAAGGCAGGGAGGAGGAGAGCCTCGATGTATCAGGTTCCGGCATCTTGAGGCCGGTATAGGGTGCGGCAACGTCAGGGAGGAGGAGAGACGTTGCCGCTGATTACAGACCCTAAAGGGAGGAGGAAGGGCCTGATCTCTGTATCTTTGGTGCGCTCAGCGCGCGGTGTGGTCTTCTGCCGCCTGCATGGCGACCCGGCGGATCATCGAACGGTGCAGGCCCAGATCAGCCAGCTCGCGGTTCGACAGGCCGGACAGTTCGTTCACAGTCTGGCGGTACATGCGATTGCGTGCAAAGCGTGTCTTGGCGTTTTCTACCAGTGTGTTCAGTCCGAACGCCGGTGCGCTCTTGGGTGCTGTTTGTGTGCTTGCAACTGCCATTTTCATCATCCGTCTATCTTGCGTTACCGATATCAGTCGGTCCGTGCTTGAGACTGAAGATAGGCAAATGCTGCGAATGCACAATGGGTCACGTCATCAATGCTGCTATGCAGCAAGCGCATAGATTGGTTCGCTTTTTTCCCGGCAACGATATGCGCCTTAAAAATATAGGTATTACCCAAGGGCACTTTGAGCCCCCCGGAAATCGCATCATTGTGAACTGCCTTGGAATTGAGCGCATTCGGCGAGAATTTGTGCGACTTGAAACGCAGAGGACGGATTCTGGATTTGCGCAGTATGTCAAAGAATGACTGTTTGTAGGGCCCAAAGTCGTCTTGCCGATTCTAACCGCTCGGGTTGGCGGTAGCGCGAAATAGGGCGTTTATAGTGCCAAGTGACGACCTATGGGAATTCGTGGGCGATCCTGGTGCGGGCAGGGAAATGCCGGAATCTTTGTTGTCTTTTTATGGTCGATTCTTGCGTTTGGCTGCTTCACGCGTGTCAAAAAATCCAGCCTGAACGAAAAGATTCAATTTTTTTCGGGAAAACGCGGGAAAAATTTCCCCAGAAATTTGTTCTATATATAGGCAGCGGTCGATTAGGCTGCACTATTTGTGGTGTTTTGATGACAAAACTCTTGTATTTTAGTATATACATAGCGTGCCTCAGGTGTCACGGATGGAAAAATTCCTGTTGATTTCCATGAATTCCCATGTCATCCCTTATGCATCCGATGAGGACGAGGCAGCAGGGGCGCCAAACGACCCCGAACCAAAAATACAAATCAGGTTTCATACAGGCATCTCGCTTTCATCAACCAAGAGATCCGGCGCGCGGGCGAGCAGACATCCCCCCAGGTGGCGCGTGCAGCTGGACATCCCGCAAAGCGGGTCAATGCGGCGGGTTGATCAGTGGCAGCAGATCAACCCGCCGTTTTTCTTCCGGGGGGAACGTGAATTTGAGGTGGGGCGCAAGCGAAAGGGACAGTCGTCTTGGCGCGCAGGTTTAGAGGTGAAAGCCACCATAAGGTGGACACGAAGGGCAGGGTCTCGATCCCGGCCTCGTTTCGCCGTGTGCTTGAAGCGTCCGATCCCAACTGGCAGCCCGGTGACAATCCTGAGCTTGTGATTGTCTATGGCGACCACCGTCGCAAATACCTTGAGTGCTATACCATGCAGGCGATTGACGAGGTCGACGCCAAGATTGACGCGTTGCCGCGCGGCTCGATGGAACGCAAGATGCTGCAACGCATGTTCCACGGTCAGTCTTTTCCGACCAATGTCGATGAGACCGGTCGTCTGGTCTTGCCCGCCAAGCTGCGCGCCAAGATCGATCTTGAAAATGAGGCCTTCTTTATCGCCGCCGGTGACACCTTCCAGATCTGGAAGCCCGAGACTTATGAGGTCGAGGAGCTGGCCAAGGCCGAAGAGTGGATGGACGATCTGCCCGACGATTTCGACCCGATGGTCTATCTCGATGGCGTCGGGGACGCGTGACGGCATGTCCGGCGCTGTCCCTCCCTCCGATAAACCCCATATCCCTGTTCTGCTGCGCCCTCTGTTGGCCGCAGTGGCTCCGGTATCCGGTGTTTGGTTGGACGGCACCTTTGGGGCAGGCGGATATACGCGCGGGTTGCTAGATGCAGGGGCTGACAAGGTGATTGGCGTCGACCGTGATCCGCTTGCCTTTGAAATGACCGCTGATTGGGCAGGAGAGTACGGCGACCGGTTGGTGATGCAGCCCGGTGTGTTCTCACGGATGGACGAATACGCTCAGGATCTGGACGGCGTTGTTCTGGATCTTGGAGTGTCTTCGATGCAGCTGGATCAGGCTGAGCGCGGTTTTTCCTTCATGAAGGACGGCCCTTTGGACATGCGCATGAGTCAGGAAGGCGAAAGCGCCGCCGATCTGGTGAATGAAGCGACCGAGGCTCAATTGGCGGATATTCTGTTCCACTATGGCGAAGAACGTGCCAGCCGTCGGATTGCCAAAGCAATTGTCAAGGCACGGGCTGAAGAACCGATCACGACAACCTTGCGCCTGGCCGAGATCATAGAGTCCTGCTTGCCGCGTCCGAAACCGGGCCAATCGCACCCCGCGACGCGCAGCTTTCAGGGTCTGCGGATCGCGGTAAACGCGGAATATGAAGAGCTGTTTCAGGGTTTGATGGCTGCGGAACGCGCGTTGAAACCTGGCGGGCAACTGGCTGTCGTGACTTTCCATTCCATCGAGGATCGAATGGTCAAGCGGTTCTTCCAGTCCCGCGCGGGCAAGACAGGGCGTGCAAACCGTTACGCGCCTGAAATCGAACAGGATCAGCCGCAATTCACGCTGAAGACCCGTAAGGCCGTAGGCCCGGATGAGCTGGAATTGCAGGAAAACCCGCGCGCGCGCTCGGCCAAACTGCGCGTGGCAATCCGAACTGAGGCACCGGCAGGGGAAATTGAGGCCCGTGCCATAGGGATGCCGCAACTGGGGGGAAGGGCAAAATGAAGAGTATTTTGTATGTGTTGACCGCTTTGTCCGTTTTTGGGTTGGCGCTGTGGGCCTATCAGGAAAACTACCGCACCCAGCAGGTGGTGAAGGAAACGCAGAAACTCCAGCGCGAGATTGGCATGGCACAGGTTCGGCTGGCAGTTCTGAACGCGGAATGGGCTTACCTGAATCGTCCTGACCGACTGCGCGAATTGGCAGATTTGAATTTTGAGCGTCTGGGTCTGTTGCCGCTGCGGGCAGAACAGTTTGGGCGTGCCGATCAGATTGCCTATGCCGAAGACCCCGATCTACCCATCGTTGATCCGATTGAGTTGCAGGCCATCACCGACATTCAGGCGTTGGGCGAGGTGCAGATTCCATGACACGCACGCCGCTTCGCCCTCTGGCCCGAATTCTTGATGCCCGCGCCCGAGGTGAAAACCCAAAGGCGATTGAACGGGAAAACATCCGTAAACGCCACGAGGATATGAAAGACCGCGCCCGCGCCCGTGCAGAAGGGCGTCTGTTGGTGCTGGGGCTGTTCTTCTTTTGCGCCTTCTCGGTTGTCGGGGTCCGCATGGGTATGCTGGCCACATCCGAAGCGCAGGAGCCGGTGGCAAGTGCGCCGGGTGCGGCCATTGCCATGCAGCGTGCCAATATCGTTGACCGCGAAGGGCGCATCCTGGCGACCAATCTGGACACTTATTCGGTCTACGCGCAACCGCACCTGATGATCGACCCGATCGCCGCCGCAGATCAGTTGGTGGCAATCTTTCCGGATCTGGACAAAGAGCGTCTGGTCAAGGACTTCACGGGCAAGCGTAAGTTCCTGTGGATCAAGAAACGAATCTCACCCGAACAGAAACAGGCCGTACACGACATCGGGGATCCCGGCATTCTGTTTGGACCACGCGAAATGCGCCTTTACCCCAACGGCAAGCTTGCCGCGCATATTCTGGGCGGGTCCGGCTTTGGTCGGGAAGGTGTCAGCGCTGCGGAAGTGATCGGTGTTGCAGGTGTCGAGAAACAGTTCGACGACTATCTGCGCGACCCGGCCAACGGCAACAAGCCGCTGCAATTGTCGCTGGACCTGACGATTCAGGCGGCTGTGGAACAGGTGCTCTATGGCGGTATGAAGATCATGAACGCCAAGGGGGCCTCGGCCGTTCTGATGAACGTGCACACAGGTGAGGTTGTATCAGCCGCGTCTCTGCCGTCGTTTGATCCAAATGACCGTCCGCGCCCGCCGACCTCGGGGTTTGATCCATCGGACAGCCCGCTCTTCAACCGCTATGTGCAAGGCGTCTACGAACTGGGCTCGGTCTTCAAGATTTTTACTGCAGCGCAGGCCGTCCAACTGGGGCTGGTGAATTCTAATACGATCATCGACACTTCAGGTCCGATGAAGATTGGTCGCTTTCCCATCGGTGAGTTCAACGGCAAGAATTACGGCAAGATCAGCGTTGCGGACGTGATCGTTCACAGCTCGAACCGGGGTACGGGCCGTTTGGCGTTGCAGATCGGTGCGCAGCGGCAGCAGGATTTCCTGAACACGTTGGGCATGTTCGATCCAACGCCGTTTGAAATTGTAGAGGCCAAGGGCGGGGTGCCCCTGAAGCCCAAAAAATGGGGTGAACTGAGCACTGTAACCATTTCCTACGGTCATGGTCTGTCAACAAGCCCGATGCATCTGGCGGCCGGGTACGCGGCCATTGCAAATGGCGGGCATTATGTCAGCCCGACTATTCTAAGAAAAAATGGTCCGCAATACGGCCCTCGGGTCATGTCGGACAGCACGGCGCGTCAGGCTCAGAATATGCTGCGCAAAGTGGTGACTGACGGCACCGCCAGCTTTGCCGAGGTCAAAGGCTATGACGTGGCTGGCAAAACCGGCACAGCGGATAAGCCAAAGCCGCGTGGTGGGTATTACGATGACAAGGTCATTGCGACCTTCGCGACGATCTTTCCGGCCTATGATCCGAAATACGTTCTGATCGTCACATTGGACGAACCTTCGATCCTGGCATATGGCGAAAAGCGCCGCACTGCGGGCTGGACCGCCGTGCCCGTAGCCGCCGAACTTATTGGTCGCGTCGCACCCTTGCTGGGCCTGCGTCCTCGGCTTGAGCCTGAGGCGGGCGCTGCTATAACGCTGACCTCAAACTAGGCTGTCCGGCAAGAGGTGGGTCATGGGCACAAGGACAAAGAAACTCAACCAACTGGCCCTGACCGCACGCGGGGGCGCAAACCCTGACATCACAGGTCTGGCTGTTGACAGCCGTGAGGTGAAAGACGGCTTCCTGTTCGCGGCCCTTCCCGGCACGCGGGTGCATGGCGGAGAGTTCATTCAGTTTGCCCTGCGCATGGGTGCATCCGCGATCCTGACCGATGCCGAAGGGGCTCAGATCGCCGAGGTCGAGCTTTCTGCATCAGACGCCGCACTGATTGTGGTTGAAGACCCGCGTCAGGCGCTGGCCGGGGCGGCTGCGTTGTGGTTTGGAGCACAACCAAAAACCATCGTCGCCGTCACGGGAACCAATGGAAAAACATCTGTCGCCACCTTTGTGCGCCAGATTTGGTCTGAATTGGATCACGCTGCTGTCAATCTTGGAACCACCGGGGTTGAGGGCGCATGGACCGCACCGTTGGCGCACACCACCCCTGAACCAATCACCCTGCATTGCTGTCTGGCAGAGGCGGCTGAAAATGGTGTGACCCATGCCGCGATGGAAGCATCGTCCCACGGCCTGGAGCAACGTCGCCTGGATGGCGTGCACCTGACTGCCGCAGGGTTTTCCAACTTCACACAAGACCATCTGGACTATCACGAAACCTTCGAGGCGTATTTTGCCGCCAAGGCCGGGTTGTTCGACCGTGTGTTGCCGCAAGACGGCACGGCGGTGATCAATCTGAGTGACCCTAAGGGGGCGCAGGTCCAGCGGATCGCAAAATCCCGGGGCCAATCGGTGTTGACCGTTGGTCTTGGCGATGCTGACTTGTGCCTGATCAATCAGCGGTTTGACGCCACAGGACAGGACCTGCGCTTTTCGTGGCAAGGCCGAACCTACCAGACTCGTTTAAACCTGATTGGTGGATTTCAGGCCGAAAATATCCTGCTGGCCTGTGGGTTGGTCATCGCCGCTGGCGACAGCCCCGAGCAGGTCTTTGAAACTCTGCCGCATCTGACAACGGTACGGGGACGGATGCAACTGGCCGCAACGCGCGACAACGGTGCAACGGTTTTTGTGGATTACGCGCATACGCCCGACGCGGTGGCCACGGCCCTCAAGGCGCTGCGCCCGCATGTCATGGGGCGTCTGATCGCCATCGTTGGGGCAGGTGGGGATCGCGACGCCACGAAACGCCCTCTGATGGGCAAGGCGGCGGCGAACCATGCTGATGTGGTGTTTGTCACCGACGATAACCCACGCAGCGAAGACCCGGCCACTATCCGCGCTGCCGTCATGGAAGGTGCGCTTGAGGCCGCAGGTCAGGCCAGTGTGACCGAAGTCGGCGACCGTGCCGAAGCCATCCTGCGTGGCATCGACGCGCTGCAACCGGGCGATGCGCTGCTGATTGCTGGTAAGGGGCACGAAACCGGCCAGATCGTCGGAGATCAGGTTCTGCCCTTTGATGACGTTGAACAGGCCAGTATTTCTGTGGCCGCGCTTGACGGGAGGGTAGCATGACACTCTGGACAGCATCCGAAGCCGCTGAGGCCACGGGCGGTCAGGGGACGCGCGACTGGATCGCAAATGGAGTATCGATCGACACCCGCACCCTTCAGCCCGGAGACTTGTTCGTGGCGCTTAAAGCCGCGCGGGACGGTCATGATTTTGTGGCGCAGGCGTTGGAAAGGGGGGCGGGCGCTGCACTGGTGTCGCGCATACCCGATGATGTGCCGGACGGCGCACCTTTGCTAATCGTCGAAGACGTTCAGGCTGGACTTGAAGCCTTGGGTCAGGCCGCACGGGCGCGAACGGATGCGCGCGTGGTGGGCGTAACAGGCAGCGTCGGCAAGACCTCGACCAAGGAAATGCTGGCGACGATCCTCGAAACCCAAGGCAAGACCCATGCCAGCGTGGCCAGTTACAACAACCATTGGGGCGTGCCGCTGACCTTGGCGCGGATGCCGCGCGACACGGAATTCGCCGTTATTGAGATCGGTATGAATCACCCGGGTGAGATTGCCCCGCTGGCCAAACAGGCGCGCCCACATGTGGCGCTGGTCACAACCGTGGCTGCGGTGCACTTGGAAGCCTTTGAATCAGTTGCAGGCATCGCCCATGAAAAAGCGGCGATCTTTGAAGGGTTGGAGCCAGGCGGGGCCGCGATTGTAAATGCAGACATCAAGCACGCAGACATTCTGCGCCAAACCGCGCTGGGCCACGGGACGGGAATTGTTGATTTCGGCCGCAAGGCCTCGGATTACCGATTGACCGACGTACAGCAAGCGGCCAACGCCGTGAACGCCCAAGCCGTGATCGGCGATTATCCCATCCGCTTTGACGTCAATTCTGCCGGCACCCATTTTGCCATGAACGCGCTTGGGGCATTGGCCGCGTGCGTGGAATTGGGTGTCGATCTGGATCAGGCGATTGCGGGTTTGCGCGCGTGGTCTCCGGTCAAAGGGCGCGGTGTACGCGAAAACTTGCCGCTGTCCGGCGGTGGCCAAATCGAACTGCTGGACGATAGCTACAACGCCAACCCAACCTCGATGGAGGCCGCGCTGGACGTGCTGGCTGCGTCGCAAGGTACTCGCCGCATCGCATTTTTGGGTGACATGAAGGAACTGGGCTCGCAGGAAGTGGCGATGCACGCCGAAATGGCGAATGTTGCAGCCATGGGGAAAGTAAATCAGGTGCATTGCATCGGCCCCTTGATGCAGGCCATGCACAAGGCGCTACCCGATGACAAGCGCGGGCTCTGGTTCGAAACCAGCGCCGAGATGGCCGAGCATTTGCCTGCATTGATCAATGAAGGTGACACGGTATTGGCCAAAGGGTCACTCAGCATGGCATTGGCAACGATTGTTGACGGTCTGCGTAAAATGGGGCAAGGGAGCGCGCTTGATGGGTGATCGCACCCAGACGCCGCGTGTGAGAAAGGTATTGTCATGCTGTATTGGTTGACCGCCCTGTCGGATGGCGGGGACTTCTGGAACCTCTTCCGCTACATCACCTTCCGCGCGGGTGGCGCCTTTTTGACGGCGCTGATCTTTGGTTTCCTGTTCGGCAAGCCCTTGATCAATGTGCTGCGCAAAAAGCAAGGCAAGGGCCAACCGATCCGCGATGACGGCCCCGAAGGCCATTTTTCCAAGGCGGGCACGCCGACCATGGGCGGGTTGCTGATTGTTGGTGCGCTTGTGACATCGACCCTGATCTGGGCACGCTGGGACAACCCTTATGTCTGGATGGTTCTGTTCGTAACGCTGGCCTATGCGGCCATCGGTTTTGCGGATGACTATGCCAAAGTCTCCAAGCAAAATACGAAAGGCGTCTCAAGCAAGATGCGTCTGGCGTTGGGCGTCATCATTGCGGTTCTGGCCTCGCTCTGGGCATCTTTGCACCATCCCGAGGCGTTGCAGAACCAACTGGCGGTGCCCGTGTTTAAAGACACTCTGGTCAATCTAGGCCTGTTCTATATTCCGTTTGCGGTGGTCGTAATCGTGGGGGCCGCCAATGCGGTGAACCTGACTGATGGGCTGGACGGACTGGCGATCATGCCCGCAATGATTGCCGCCACGACCCTTGGAATCATCGCCTATGCGGTTGGACGTGTGGACTTTACCGAGTATCTGGACGTGCACTACGTGCCCGGAACCGGTGAAATCCTGATCTTTACGGCTGCTTTGTTCGGCGGCGGTTTGGGCTTTTTGTGGTACAACGCACCACCCGCGGCGGTCTTCATGGGTGACACCGGTTCATTGGCTCTAGGTGGTGCACTGGGTGCGATTGCCGTCGCCACCAAGCACGAGCTTGTTCTGGCCGTGGTTGGCGGTCTGTTCGTGGTCGAAGCGCTGAGTGTGATCATTCAGGTCCTCTACTTCAAACGCACCGGCAAGAGGGTCTTCCTGATGGCCCCGATCCACCACCATTATGAGAAAAAAGGCTGGGCTGAACCGACCATCGTCATCCGTTTCTGGATCATCTCGCTGATCCTGGCGATGATCGGACTGGCAACGCTGAAGGTAAGGTGAGCAACCGTCGCATTGTGCTGTCAGGCTGTTCAGGAGGCGGTAAATCCACCCTCCTGCAAGAGATGGCGCGGCGCGGCTATGAGACTGTTACAGAACCCGGTCGCCGCGTTGTGATCGCGGAACAGCAAGTCGATGGAACCGCCTTGCCTTGGACAGATCCCGAAGCGTTTTGTCGGAAAGTCATCGAGACGGCCTTCAACGATATGACCCAAGCCCCGGACGGTTTGGTTCTATTCGACCGGTCCGCATTGGATGCATTGATCTGGTTTGAGCGCACAGGCACTGATCTGGACAATGCCCTGCGAGACCAGATCGTCCGGCTTGACTATGACCGTCAGATTTTTCTGTTCCCGCCCTGGCCTGAAATCTATGTGAAAGACAGTCAGCGTCAGCACGATCTGGTTGACGCTCTTGCGGAATATGAGGGTTTGTGCGACCGCTTGCCCAAACTTGGTTTCAAGACCACCCTTATTCCAAAGCGACCTGTCGAAGAACGGGCGGATTGGCTTGAGGCACAGCTAGACGAAGGAAGTAAGACATGATCCCGGTCAAAGGCTTTTCAGGGCAAAAAGTTGCAGTTCTGGGGCTGGGCCGATCGGGCTTGGCGACAGCACGCGCTTTGCGTGCTGGCAAGGCTGAGCCTGTGTGCTGGGACGATAACCCGGCAGCTCGTGAAACTGCCGAAGGCGAGGGGTTCACCTGCGCCGATCTGCGTAAACACGGCGCGTTTGACGGCATTGCGTCGCTGATCGTCTCACCGGGCATTCCGCATCTTTATCCTGAACCGAACCCGGTCGTTTCCGCGGCTTTGGACGCTGGCGTGCCGGTGGACAACGACATCGGCCTGTTCTTCCGTTCCTTCGCGGGTTCGGAATGGAACAACTACGACACGCCGCCGCGCGTGATTGCGGTGACGGGCTCGAACGGGAAATCCACCACGGCGGCGTTGATCCACCACATCCTGACCGAGGCCGGGCGCGAGGCGCAATTGGCGGGCAATATCGGACGCGGGGTTCTGGATATTGATCCGGGCGGCGATGGTTCGGTGGTGGTTTTGGAACTCAGCAGCTATCAGACGGAACTTGCTCGTGCGTTGACTCCCGACGTGGCTGTATTCACCAACCTCTCACCCGATCATCTGGACCGACACGGCGGCATGGGCGGCTATTTTGCTGCCAAGCGGCGTCTCTTTGCTGAAGGCGGGCCAGACCGCGCGATCATTGGCATTGACGAGATCGAAGGCGCATTTCTGGCTGGGCAATTGTCCGAAGGGCCAACGGATGACCGGGTGATCCGCATCTCGGTTGCGCGCAAACTGACAGGTCCGGGGTGGCAAGTGTTTGCACGCAAAGGTTTCTTGTCGGAATACCGCAAGGGGCGTCAGGCAGGTTCCATCGACCTGCGCGCGATCAAGGGTCTGCCCGGTGCGCATAACCACCAAAACGCCTGCGCGGCCTACGCCGCCTGCCGGTCGTTGGGTCTTGCGCCGCGTGTGATCGAGGATGCGCTTCATTCCTATCCGGGCCTGCCGCACCGCAGCCAGATCATTGCCGAAGCGGGTGGGGTTACTTACGTCAACGATTCGAAGGCGACCAATGTCGACAGCGCCTTGAAGGCGCTGAGCGCGTTCAAGAATATCCGCTGGATTTGCGGTGGGCTTGAGAAAGAGGGCGGTATCGCAGCTCTGAACACGGCATCGGATCAGGTGCGCAAAGCTTATGTAATCGGTCGCGAAGCGGCGGGTTTTGCGATGCAGCTGGAAGCGGACGCCCAGGTTTGCACCACGATGGAGGCAGCAGTGGCGCAAGCTATCGAAGACGCAGAAGAGGGCGACACGGTGTTGCTGGCACCGGCGGCAGCCAGTTTCGATCAATACGATAATTTCGAGCAACGCGGCGATGACTTTACCGAGCAAGTGCGCAAACGACTGACGTAAGGCGACGCTCTGCCGGTTGATCTGGACTTTTCCCAATCAGATTGACACTTTGTGGGAAGTAAGGTTGCGTCACCTTCAGTTCACAAAGAGGTAGCGGATATGTCTGCACGCAAAATTTTCTTCGCCCTTCCTGTCGTTGCACTGGCCGGAGCCTGCGCCAATAGCGGGGCGAACTATGTCCCGATCATCGACGGGGCGGTAGGGCCCAATTATCAGTCCGATCTGGCCAATTGTCAGGCGCTTGCACGATCTCAGCCGACGCTCGACAGCAACACTGCCGGCGCCGCTGCCATCGGCGCCGCCGGTGCTGCGGCAACCACTGCAATCATCGACAACAGTGCCAGTGATCTAGGCCGTGCAGCAGCAGCCGGTGCGTTGATCGGTGCTGGTGCAAGCGCGATCAACAACACTCAGAATCAGGAAGTGATCGTGCGCAACTGTATGCGCGGGCGCGGGTATAACGTCGTCGGTTAATGCTTGGCGGCAATGGCAACACCAGCGGCATGGCCTGACGACCATGCCCATTGGAAGTTGTAGCCACCCAACCAGCCGGTGACATCCACCGCTTCGCCAATCGCGTAGAGGCCAGGGACATCCTTGGCCTCCATGGTTTTAGAAGACAAATCGTCGGTATCGATCCCACCCAGCGTGACTTCAGCCGTGCGATACCCTTCGGTCCCCGACGGTACCAATTGCCACGCTGAAAGGGCTGCGGCCAGATCTGTCAGTTTCGCATCTGACTGATCTGCAAGGTTCCCGGACATAGGAATGACCTTGCTCAGATAGTCGACCAACCGGGCGGGCAGATGGCGCGCCAGTTCTGTCGTCAAAGCCTTTCGACCCCCGCTCTGACGCTGTGTCCGCAACAGATCGAACAACGGCAGATCTGGGATCAGATTTACCCAGATCGCTTCACCCTCGGACCAATAGGATGACAACTGCAACACTGACGGCCCGCTGAGGCCGCGATGCGTGAACAGCAACGCTTCGTCAAAGCTGGTGCGATCGTTTGACAACCGCGCTGGCAAGGAAACACCGGACAAGTCCTTGAACCGACCATCCGAGAATGTGAACGGGACCAGCGCGGCGCGCGTGTCGGTCACGCGCAAGTCGAATTGCCCGGCAATGTCATAGGCAAGCCCGGTCGCGCCCATTTTCGGGATCGACTTGCCGCCGGTGGCCAGCACCAGATTGGCGCAGGTCAGGTGCTGCCGTTGCCCGTCACGTTCGACCTCCAATGCAAACCCGCTTTCGGTCTTGCGCAGATCGCGCAGGGACGTTTGCACCCACAGCTCTGCTCCTGCTTCGCGCATCTCGTCCAGCAGCATCTTAATAATCTGTTTCGATGACCCATCACAAAACAGCTGACCCAGCGTTTTCTCGTGCCAGGCGATATTGTGACGCCCAACCAGATCGACAAAATCCCACTGCGAATAACGTGCTAACGCAGATTTGCAGAAATGCGGGTTTTGCGACAGGAAGTTGCTCGGGCTTGCGTACATATTGGTGAAATTACAGCGCCCACCGCCCGATATGCGGATCTTTTCGCCCGGTGCTTTGGCGTGATCAATCACCAAAACGTGCCCGCCACAGTGGGCTGCGCACATCATGCCTGCGGCTCCGGCCCCCAATATGATAGTGTCGAACCTCATGCACCGCCATTGGCGCGGATTCTGTACAATGACAAGAGAGAAAGCCCTGCCAACCGTTGGTGATATTAAAATTCGTTGCAGGATTAACGATTCTCAGATAACCACGCGCGCCACTTTTCGAGCTGTTGAACAGGCAAAAATGTTCCTACTGCGTTGTGCAACTTGGGAACGGGCCCGCGAGAGCATCTGGATCACTTCGAAATAAACTGCGGGCGGTAAACTGTACATTCGTTATAGTTGAGACATTGGTAAGTTCTATCGAAGCAATAGGACACTTGTTTAGAACGTTATCTGTCCCTTTTGTTTGCATTGGGAAGGCAGCATAACACCATACGTCGATTGGGTTTTCCAGTTCGGTTGCCCCACGCGTTGGATGTGCAAGGCAGCAGTAACGTCGAGGTTTCTGGAGCACGTTCTCAATACTGTCCTTCAGTGTTTTAGCGGCGATTACACGCCCTCTGCGGGAAAGAAACGTCGTTTCTGGCCAATCTCGACCAGCTTGCCACCGCCCTCAGAGCCGTCAGGAAAAGTCCTGTTTGAGGGTGTAAAGCAAAATTAAGTCGACGAAAGTTCATAAAACACATACAATAAGCTGCATTAGATTGAACTTAACATATTTTAGAAACCGAATTTCTCCGTCAGGCCGACAACAGCCTTTTGAAGCCCATTCAGACCAAGGGTCGGTCCTGCGAAAAAAGACGGCGCCGAAACGTGCACAACCTCTGGATCTGCGCCACGCATGCATCGGATGCAGCTTGATCATTCTTGGGGCGGTGCATCCCAATTAGTTAAAGAAGTCAGAGATACGATCATGGGATTAAACCTGAATCTATACAGGCCGACCGAATTGCCTAAGGCACAGCTCAGGGCCATTCTGTTTTTGGATGCTTGCGACTATTCAGTTGAAGTACGCGAAGCTGAAATTGAAACTCTTGCCACAATCCGCCGCGACCTGAATTGCGCCAGCGAACTGGTCCAAAGCTTTCGCGGCTGCGTGACGGGCCTGACGGGTGACGGCCTGTGCGCCGTGTTCCCAAGCGCGCGTGCTGCGGTGGAAACCGCACTGGGGGTGCAGGAGGTGCTGACTCAAAGCGCTGAACGCTATGCAAAAGGGTATCGTATCGGCGTGCATCTGGGTGACACGTTTGAAGTCGATCATCAGATTATTGGTGACGCGGTCAACACGGCAGCCCGGATCGAAAGTGTGGGCTCACCCGGCGAAGTTCTGGTTTCAAGCGTTGTGCGCAATGCATTACGTGGTCGAAACGACTTTCTCTTTAACTCTGTCGGCCGTCCCAAGCTCAAGAATATCGGCGCTTCGCTTGAGCTGTTCACGGTGTCGCGGGCGACGATAGAGGGTGCGCTTGAGCAGGCATCAGCAGCAGGCCCCATGCCGGTACCAACAAGCCAGCCTGCGCGTGTTTCACTGCCGTCTTCGATTGCACACCCCCGTCCGAATTTTGTGGTTGGTCTGTTGTCTCCGGATGTGGGGGCAGGGTCCGAGACGGCCACTTTTGTCTCCAACATCGTTGCTGAACAATTGTCAAAATCGCTGATCGAGATCGAAGCGCTTGAAGTGCAGGATTACCGGGTGTCACAGATCCCGCTCCCGACCGATCCGCTGACGGCAGGGCCTGATCTTTTCTTGCAATGCCGGGCGGCGAGTTGCGGTGACATGCTGCAAGTGTCTGCAACTGCCATGAGGTCTGAAGACCGGAAAGTGATCTGGAGCCAGAACGTCGTGGCTGATCAGGGTGACTTTCTGGGACAAAACTGTTCTGGCCTGACGTCCTTTATCAGCTATGCCACTGATGCATTGCTCACCGCCCTGCTCAACGGGCGTCATATGCGTGATCCGGCAGCGCATCATGCGGCCAAGACGGCGGTTGCGGCCGTGCATCATCTGTTGACGATGAGTGGGCCGGGGTTGGACGAACTGGAAGCCGACATCCTGGCCGCGTACGAGCTTGACCCCAAGCCGGTCTATCTGGCCTGGCTGGCCTATGTGACCACGTTCAAGGTCGGCGAGCGATATGGCACTTGGGACGCTACGCTTGAGGCGCAGGCGCGCGACCTGGCCCGCCGCGCTGTCGAGGCTGACCCCAATAATGGCACTGTGCTAGGTCTTGTTGCCCATGTGCATTCCTACGTTTTCCGCGAGTTTTCGGTCGCACAGGATCTGGTGGACCGCGCGTTGGAACTTAGCCCGTATCGTGCCATGAGCTGGGATTCGGCCGCAATGCTCTACTGCTATACGGATCGACCCGCGTTGGCGCGGGAAGCTGCGCAGCAGGCCAGACTGGTTGGGCGTCACAGCCCGTATCGGCATCTGTTTGACGGTGCGGCCTGCGTTGCGTCGCTGGTCAGTGGCGATTTTGAGAAGTCCATCGAGTTTGGTGAATCCGTGATGGAGGTGCAGCCGCAGTTCAAAACCGTCATGCGCTATCTGGCGGCAGCTTACGGACATGCGGGAAACCGCCAGATGGGGGAGCAGGCTTTGAAGCGGCTGATCAACCTGGAGCCGGACATGTCACTGGCGTGCATTCAGCAGGATCGTTTCCCGGTGCCGACCCGGTTCAGCGCGCATCTGATGGAAAGTGGCCTGTCACGGATCGGGTTGCCACAACAGGTTTAAGAGTTTTGGAAGGGGGACAATATGGATTATGTATTCACGCTCAACGCGTTTGGCATGCTTGCGCGACGTGGTGAGTTGATTTCCTGCAAGGCGTTAAAAGCCGCAAGCCTGGGCCAGGGTCAGGGTGATCCGCGTGCAGCAGTTGAAGCCGCGTTGTTTGCCACACAAAGTAAAAACGCTCTGATCTTTATTGAGGCGCTGAGCAAGATCAATCCGACATTGATCACCGCTGATCACCTTGAAGAAATTAGAAAGTACTTTAGCGATAGTGAAGTTTTGCGCTTGTTCGAAGTCAGTGAGGTTATGGATGCAGTTCAGGACGAACTTCTGAACAGATCCGCTTTTGGGGTCGCCGCACTATCGCTCAGCCAAAGCTCGGCCTTTGCGCTCAACCGAAACCGGAACAGAAATCGGAACCGGAACAGAAACCGGAACAGAAATCGCAACCGAAACCGAAATCGGAACCGTAGCGATTTTGCCTTTGAGGGCAGCGAGGCCGCTTTCGGGTGGCGTGAGATCCGCGATATATGCCAGATCGGCGTTCCGCTGGCAGATCAGCTCAAAGGCAAGATCTGGGAGAACATCGATTTGCTTCCGCCTCCTGGGCCGGATGATAGTCTTGAAGAGACGCGCTATCTGCTCAAACTGCAAGGTGCATTGAAAAACGCTGACCAAGCGTTGCGCCGTGAAGAAATCGTCGCGCAGGCCAGTTTCGGGATCGATGACTACCTGTCGCCCCTTGGCATCGAAGACGACGGAGGTTTTGGTGCTACACGAGCGCTAATGGTTATTCTTTTGGAACTGACCAATGAGGTCGGGCTGACCTATAAGAACCGGTTCAGCCGACCGCGCCCGAACATTATTCAGCCGTTGATCCGGCCTTACATTGCGGTGCCATACCACGCCGCTTACCCTTCAAACCATTCCTTCCAGTCCTTCGCAATTGCCGATATGTTTTCGCGTATCCTGCCCGAACACCCTGGTACGATCGCCCTTTTCCATCGGGCACAGCGTATTGCTGAAAACCGCGAATGGGCAGGGCTGCACTATCCCAGCGACACGGCGGCAGGGCGGGAATTGGCCCGCAAGACAGTCGCCTATATGGCCGAGGTTCTGGACGAGCTAATGGACGCCGCCCAGGACGAGTGGCTGGGTTGAGATAGGGGAGGATTTGAGATGACCGACGGTCAGGAAAACTATGAACGTTTCTACTATCTTTGGCATCTGGTCGCGATCAACGCGATCACGGTACCGACCCCTCCGGCAAGCGGTGAGATTTGCCCGGTGATTGGGGATGTGGCTTGGGATTTCACCCCGCCGCCGGACAGCAAGGCACATATCGCTCTGATCGATATGGGTGTCGCGCCCTATCACCCGAATCTGGATGCACCAACAGGGGACGGACAGATTCTATGGGACGATGCGATTGATCTTGCCAGCAATCCATATGGGGTGAAATACGATCTGCTGACCTCGTTCCCAGCGGCTGCCAAGCATCGGGAAGAAAAGGTTTCTTGGCTGAATGGCTTGCCCGCAGGCTCGACCATCGGCACGCTCACTTCGGCAGAAGAAAAGATCGTCGATGAAATCCGGTCAGGGTGCGGTGTCAAACGGTATGTTCACGCCTATGATGACCGCTATGCCGCGCACGGGACCAGCTGCGCAGGTCTAACCAGCGGCACCTCATATGCGGCTGATCAGTTCGGTAACGCGGGCAACATCGCAACCTATTTCGGTGTCGACCCGCTGAGCAAAGTCCTGCCAATCACCACCTCAATCTCTCCCAGTCCGCGAGAACTGATTGCAGCGTTCCTGTATGCCTTTTCGAAGGATGTCGAGGTGATCCTTTTCCCAAGGGATGTTGCGGACCCGAACCATTGGCCGGGGTATCCTGATCTGGATGACGACGAAAAGACGCGGATTCACGAAACCAAGCTAGGTGAGCCGTCACAGGATGCACTTGGCATCAGCGCGGACTGGGCTCTTCTGAGCAAGGTCATCACATGGGTCAGCAAAAAAATCCCTGTGGTTTGCGCTGCGGGCAATGATGGCAGAAGCAAGTTGATCTACCCCGCCAGCTTGTCGTCCGACACAGATAACGGTGTCATTTCTGTAGGTGCCGTGAGTTATCAGGCTTTTCGGTCTGGCTATTCAAACTATTCGTCCGACGACCACCTGACCGTTGTGGCCCCTTCGGATGACGGAGAGGTGTATAACCGGAACCAGATCCGCCTTGACCGGCAAGCCGCTTCAGCTGGCGATTTTCACGTAGATCCCGATTTGCACAAGAAACCGGGATCTTGCACGGAAAAAATACCTTACCTTAGCTATTCACCTCAGCGACTTGTCACGCTCGACGTGCCGGGACCTCGTGGTTATGTCGAAGGAACGCTTGCGGGGCCGGTCGCTGCTCGGGCAAAAGCAGGAGACGATCCGGCTGGGCTGTACACAGAGTTTGGCGGTACGTCTGGCGCTTGTGCTCTGGTCGCCGGGGCGATTGCCTTGATGCAGCGAAAATCTGCGGTCAATTTGTCGGGAAAGGACATCAAGGACCTGTTCGAGGGGCTGAATGCAAGTCCAACTCGACACAGTGTTGCACATTGGTATTGGTTGCCCGCCGCAGTTAATGAGCTTCAGGTGGACGACGTGAACGGGAAAAAGGATGCAGCCGGTAATCCGGTCATGCCTTCCAAGGATGAGCTTTTTGGAAAAGCGGGTCTTCTGGACGTTGCAAAGCTGCTGGCGCTGGTCTGATCATTCGAACGAAACAGCATGGGGGCTGAAAATCTGGTTTGGCCCTCATTCCACTAGCCCAAACACCAAATTGCATGTAGACTCTCAAACAGATCCCGAAAACGGGACGTTTACGAGGCAGAGAGTGGCGGTATCTCATGACTGAGATGGTGTATGGCGCGGTCCAGGACCAGCGCGGAGAACCGATTCTACCAAAGTGGTGGCGTACAATTGATCGCTGGACGATGTCCTGCGTGTTGATCCTTTTCACCATCGGTCTGTTGTTGGGTTTGGCCTCATCGCCGCCGCTTGCCGGGCGCAACGGATTCGATCCTTTCCATTATGTCGAGCGTCAGGCCATCTTCGGCGGATTGGCGCTGATTGCGATGCTGCTGACATCGATGATGTCACCAACGCTGGTGCGGCGTTTGGCCGTCCTTGGTTTTCTGGCGTCATTTGTAGCGCTGGTCTTCCTTCCGGTCTTTGGAACCGACTTTGGAAAAGGCGCGGTGCGTTGGTATTCGCTGGGCTTTGCCTCTCTGCAACCGTCCGAGTTCTTGAAACCCGGCTTCATAGTTGTGGCGGCATGGTTGCTGGCCGCGTCGCAAGAGATCAATGGCCCTCCTGGGCGTATCTGGTCCTTTGCGCTGTGCATGTCGATCGTTGGGATGTTGGTGATGCAGCCCGATTTCGGTCAGGCCTGCCTGATCCTGTTCGGCTGGGGCGTGATGTATTTCGTGGCGGGCGCCCCGATGCTTTTGCTCGTCGGCATGGCGGGGGCGGTCGTTTTGGCTGGTATGTTTGCCTATTCAAACTCCGAACACTTTGCCCGCCGCATCGATGGCTTCTTGAATCAAGAGGTCGATCCGACCACCCAGCTTGGCTATGCCACTAACGCCATTCGCGAAGGCGGGTTGTTCGGCGTTGGTGTCGGGGAAGGGCAAGTGAAATGGTCGCTGCCTGATGCGCACACCGATTTCATCATTGCTGTCGCGGCCGAGGAATACGGCCTGATCCTGGTGCTGATTATCATCGCGCTCTATGCGTTGATTGTCGTGCGCTCGTTGCTGCGGCTGATGCGCGAACGGGACATGTTCATACGTCTGGCAGGCACCGGATTGGCCTGCATGTTCGGCGTTCAGGCGATGATCAACATGGGCGTCGCCGTGCGCCTGTTGCCCGCCAAGGGCATGACGTTGCCTTTTGTCAGTTATGGCGGCTCGTCGCTGATTGCGGGCGGCATTGCCATCGGCATGTTGCTGGCCTTTACCCGAACCCGTCCACAGGGCGAGCTTGGCGATATTCTGCGCGGACGAGGATAATGGGGAACCCTTACCTGTTAATTGCGGCTGGCGGAACCGGGGGACATATGTTCCCCGCTCAGGCCCTGGCCGAGGCTTTGCTTCACAAAGGTTGGCGCGTGCGCTTGTCCACCGATGCACGCGGTGCGCGCTATACCGGCGCCTTCCCGGATGCGACCGAGATTACCGAGGTGTCCTCGGCCACCTTTGCTCGCGGCGGTTTAGCAGCCAAGGCGCTGGTCGGCCCCAAGATCGTGGGCGGCGTGACCAGCATGGCGTTCCAGATGATGCGTGATAAGCCCGACGTGGTTGTCGGGTTTGGCGGGTATCCGTCGATCCCTGCGCTGGGCGCGGCAACGCTGCTGAAAATCCCGCGCATGATTCATGAACAGAACGGTGTGTTGGGCCGTGTGAACAAGCTGTTCGCCACTCGCGTTGCACAGGTTGCATGCGGTGTCTGGCCAACGGACCTGCCCGAAGGGGCGCAGGGCGTCCACACCGGCAATCCGGTACGCGCCGCCGTTCTGGACCGCGCCGCCGCAGGATACATTCCACCCGGCGATTACCCGATGTCGATTTTGGTCATGGGCGGCTCACAAGGTGCGCGTATCCTGAGCGATGTGGTGCCCGAGGCCATTGCCGCCTTGCCTGAAAACATCCGTAACCACATCCGCGTTTCACATCAGGCCCGGGATGAAGACAGCGCGCGAGTCACAGCGTTCTACACTGATCATGGTATCCGCGCCGAAGTTCAGACCTTTTTCGCGGACGTGCCCCGTCGCATGTCGGACGCCCAATTGGTCATTTCGCGTTCGGGTGCATCCAGCGTGGCCGATATCTCGGTCATCGGGCGACCCTCAATCCTGATCCCCTTTGCCGCTGCTGCCGGAGATCACCAAACCGCCAATGCGCGTGGATTGGTACAGGCGGGCGGTGCGATAATGATCCCTGAAAATGCGCTTGACGTTCGCGCCTTGACGCAGCAAATCACCACGGTTCTGACCAACCCCGAAGCCGCACAGAAAATGGCCCATGCCGCCCTTTCGACCGGTGCCCCCGACGCGACCGAGCGTTTGGTACATCTTGTCGAACAACTGGCGCAGAAGGAGACCGCATGAATCCCGCAACCAAACTGCCGCAAGACGTAGGACCGATCCACTTTGTTGGAATCGGAGGGATCGGGATGTCCGGCATCGCCGAGGTGCTTTTGAATCTGGGGTATCGGGTGCAGGGCTCGGACCTGAAGGCATCCAAGATCACTGACCGGCTGGCGGGTTTGGGGGCTGAAATCTTTGTCGGGCAGCGGGCTGAAAACCTTGAAAACGCCGCTGTTGTGGTTGTTTCGACTGCGATTAAACCCGGCAACCCGGAACTGGATGAGGCACGCGCCCAAGGACTGCCCGTTGTCCGGCGTGCTGACATGCTGGCCGAGTTGATGCGCCTACGCTCGAACATCGCGATTGCGGGCACACACGGCAAGACCACCACGACCACGATGATGGCTGAGCTAATGGTGGCGGGTGACTTCGACCCGACCGTGATCAATGGCGGCATCATCCACGCTTATGGCTCGAATGCGCGCATGGGGCAGGGCGAATGGATGGTGGTTGAGGCTGACGAATCCGACGGCTCGTTCAATCGTCTGCCCGCGACCATCGCCATCGTTACCAATATCGACCCCGAGCATATGGAGCATTGGGGGGATTTCGACAAATTGCGTGATGGGTTCCACGAATTCGTCTCGAACCTGCCTTTCTATGGTCTGGCCGTTTGCTGCACGGATCATGCCGAGGTGCAGGCTTTGGTCGGGCGCATCACGGACCGCCGTGTGCGCACCTATGGCTTCAATGCTCAGGCAGACGTGCGGGCCGAGAATCTGACCTACAAAGGCGGCGTTGCGCATTTCGACATTCACCTGCAATACGAAGACAAAGTGATCGAAGGCTGTACCCTGCCGATGCCTGGGGACCACAACGTCTCGAACGCGCTGTCTGCGGTGGCGGTTGCCCGCCATTTGGGTATGAAAGCGAATGAGATCCGCGAGGCCCTGGCCAATTTCGGTGGGGTCAACCGTCGCTTCACCAAGGTCGGGGAGGTCGATGGGGTTACCATCATCGACGATTATGGCCATCACCCGGTCGAAATCGCTGCGGTCCTCAAAGCTGCGCGCCAAGCGACCGAAGGCCGTGTCATCGCTGTCCACCAACCTCACCGTTACTCACGTCTGTCCAACCTGTTTGACGACTTCTGCACCTGCTTCAACGATGCGGATGTCGTGGCCATCGCCGAAGTGTTTGCGGCCGGGGAGGACCCGATTGAAGGGGCCAGCCGCGATGATCTGGTGCAAGGGCTTATCCGCCATGGACACCGTCACGCACGAGCGCTGTTGGATGAAAACGATCTTGAACGTCTGGTTCGGGAACAAGCCCGTCCAGGGGACATGGTCGTCTGTCTCGGGGCGGGGACCATCAGTGCATGGGCCAATGGTCTGCCAGAGAGACTGATGAGAAAACAAGCCGTTTGACATTCCGGGTTGTTGATGCGCAACCATAGGATGTATTGACCTGCTACCCGCCATCACCATCCTTCGGAGGGGGAAATGGATTTTTCCGTGATCTTTTCAGCCCTCTGGGTGATCTGTGCCACTGTTGTGGCGATGATGCCAATGCGGCTGCAATTCCCACCGGGGATTGTACTTTTGATTTGTGCGCCGGTTTTGATCGTTTGGTTGGGATATGACCATGGCTGGGTTTGGTCTGCTCTCGCTTTTGGCGGCTTTGTTTCGATGTTTCGCAATCCGATCCGCTATTTCTGGCGTAAATGGACGGGCCGAGAGGTGGCGGAATGAGTTGGTCCCTTGCTCTGGCCGCTCTTTGGGGGTTGTCCGCCAATATCCTTGCGATGGTTCCCAGCAAGGATAACCACTGGACACGTGCTTATGTCCTGATTGTCGTGGGAATCCCAATTCTGGGTTATGTCACATATCAGCACGGTCCGTGGATCGGCCTGTTGGTGCTGGGTATGGGCATGTCGATGCTGCGCTGGCCGGTGATTTACCTGAGCCGTTGGACAAAAGCGAAAATGCAGGGCATGAAGGCGGCTAACAAGTAACGGCCATATTCAGGAGGCCACATGGTCGATATTGCCACATTCGCCTATTTGCCACTCATTTCTTTGATACTTGGCGGAGTTGCCGGGCTAATTGCCGGGCTCTGGATCGGTGTCAGAGGATTGTTTTGGCTCATCGGCCTGACCTCGGCAGTTGCGTTGGCGCTGATCGTGATGCTGGCGGGCGTCAGCACGGGCGAGGAAGAGCAGGCATTTGGTCCCTTCATCTGGCTGACTGGATCGGTCCTGCCGTTCCTGCTTGCTGTTATCGTGGGTGGAGTTGGCGCGCGCAGCCTAGTGAAAAAGTCAACCACATGAGCAATCTGCCCGAAGTTCGGGGTCGTCTGACCCCGGCCCGACCGCTGAACGATCTGACATGGCTGCGCGTTGGTGGCCCCGCAGACTACTTATTCCAACCCGCCGACGTCGAGGACCTGCAAACGTTTTTGCGCGGTCTTCCGTCGGATGTTCCGGTTTTCCCAATGGGTGTCGGTTCAAACCTGATCGTGCGTGACGGTGGCTTGCGCGCTGTGGTGATCCGCTTGGGACGCGGTTTCAACGGGATCGAGATCGAAGGAAACACGGTCACCGCAGGCGCGGCGGCATTGGACGCCCATGTGGCGCGCAAAGCAGCGGATGCCGGGGTCGATCTGACCTTTTTGCGTACCATACCCGGTTCTGTTGGCGGGGCGGTTCGGATGAACGCGGGCTGTTATGGCAGCTACACGGCGGATGTCTTGCGCAAAGCGACTATTGTCACCCGACGGGGTGAATTGCTTGACCTGACCCCCGAAGATCTGAACTTCCGCTACCGCCAGTCCGATCTGCCTGAAGGCTCCGTGTTGATTTCGGCGACGTTTCAAGGGCCCTCTGGCGACCCGGCAGAGCTTCACGCCCGCATGGAAGCGCAACTGAAAATGCGTGATGAAACCCAGCCCACTAAAGATCGTAGCGCCGGGTCAACTTTCCGCAATCCGGCCGGGTTTTCGTCGACGGGGCAGGCGGATGACGTGCATGATCTCAAGGCGTGGAAAGTGATTGATGACGCCGGAATGCGTGGCGCGACGCTGGGTGGTGCACAGATGAGCCCCAAACACTCGAATTTCCTGATCAATACCGGTGCGGCCACTGCCGCTGACCTGGAAGGTCTGGGCGAAGAAGTGCGAAAAAAGGTTTACGAAACAAGCGGCATCACGCTAGAGTGGGAAATCATGCGGGTCGGTGATCCGCTGAAAGAATAAAGCCCCAACCGTCAGACCAATAACAGGCTAATTCAGGCGACGGATCAAAGGCATAACGCAGTACGGACCACCACATAAGGTCCGGGGACATTGAGGCGCACGTTGGGAATGTCGAGCAGGACAATCCCCAAAGTGGCGGTATTGATGGGTGGACCCTCGGCGGAACGCGAGGTGTCTCTCAGCTCTGGGCGCGAATGCGCAGCCGCCCTTGTGGGAGAAGGCTTTGAAGTGGTCGAACTGGACGCAGGTCCCGACCTTTATGCGCGCCTTTTGGACATCAAACCGGATGTGGCTTTCAACGCCCTGCATGGACGCTGGGGTGAAGATGGTTGTGTGCAGGGTCTGCTGGAGTGGATGCGGATTCCCTACACCCATTCCGGCGTTTTGGCCTCGGCCCTCGCGATGGATAAACAGCGCAGCAAAGAAGTGTATCAGGCCGAGGGCTTGCCGATCGTGCCCAGCGTGATCGTGCCAAAGGTCGAAGTCATCGAAGTCCACGTGATGGAGCCACCCTATGTGGCCAAGCCCAATAATGAGGGTTCAAGCGTCGGTATCTACATCGTGCACGAAAACGCCAATGGTCCGCCGCAGCTGGATGAAGCGATGCCCGATCAGGTCATGGTCGAGAAATACGTGGCCGGGCGCGAGCTGACCGTGACTGTGATGGGGGACCGACCCCTGACCGTGACCGAAATCATGACGGATGATGGCTGGTACGACTACGACGCCAAGTACAAACCCGGCGGATCTTGGCATGTTCTGCCCGCTGACGTTCCGCAAGACATTTTCGATCGTTGCATGGATTACGCCGTGCGCGCGCATGATGTGTTGGGGTGCAGGGGCGTCAGCCGTACCGATTTCCGGTGGGATGACAGCATGGGCGCTGATGGTCTGTTTCTGCTGGAAACCAACACGCAACCCGGAATGACGCCCACGTCGCTGGCCCCGGAACAGGCCGCCCATCTGGGCATGACATTTGGCCAGCTATGCGCCTGGATGGTGGAGGACGCCTCATGCGACCGTTGACCGCCAGCCGTTCACTGGAAATCCATCGATCCAAACCGCTTGCGGGGCCGGATGCTGATTTCGCATCCGCAGACACGGAAACGCACGAAGCAGAGCCGATTTTGCGCCTGCGCGGGGCGCGGGTGTTTTCCCGCACCGCACGCCGCAACGATCCGGCACCGTCGCGCCTGAGCTACAGGCTTCAGCGCTGGATGCTCACGCCGGGCATCCGCATGGGTGTCAAAGTCGGTTTGCCGATCTGTGCTGTTGCTGCGGCCGTTGGGCTTTACTTCGCCTCGCCAGAGCGGCGCGATGCTGTCACGGCCTTTGTTGCCGATATACGCACTTCGATTCAGGAACGTCCTGAGTTCATGGTCAATCTGATGGCCATTGATGGGGCTGGCACCAGCTTGTCCGAGGACATCCGCGAGGTCGTGCCTTTGGATTTCCCGATCAGTTCCTGGGACCTGGATGTCGAACACATGCGCGATACGATAACCGGCCTGGACCCGGTGAAATCAGCAACCGTGCGCATCCGTCCGGGCGGTATCCTGCAGGTGGATGTAGTTGAGCGTCAGCCAGCGATAGTCTGGCGCACCCGCGATGGGCTGGAATTGTTGGATGATACCGGAGCCCACGTCAAAGAGACTCCTTCGCGTAAGGACCATTCAGACCTGCCTTTGATTGCCGGCAAGGGCGCGGACGCTCATGTCGCTGAAGCGCTTGAGATCTTTCAAACCTCGCGCAGCCTGGGCAACCGCGTGCGTGGGCTGGTGCGCGTGGGCGAGCGGCGCTGGGATCTGGTTCTGGACCGTGGCCAGCGCATCATGTTGCCGACCACCCGCCCGGTGCGTGCGCTCGAACGCGTGCTGGCTGTCAACGAAGTGCAGGACCTTCTGGAACGTGATGTGGCCGTTGTCGACATGCGCCTTGGCCAGCGTCCAACCATCCGAATGAGCAAAGCCGCCAGCGAAGACTGGTGGAATACAAAAGTGAACGTGAGTAACGGGCAGTAACGACCATGATGACCGATCTTTATCAGTCCCAACGCGCTATGCGCCAGATGCGGCGGCAGGCATTGCAACGCGGTGTGATTGCCATTCTGGATGTGGGTAGCTCAAAGATCGCCTGCCTTGTTTTGCGTTTTGACGGCACGGGTCGGCTGAGTGAAGACAACACCATCGGTTCGATGGCAGGCCAGACAGGGTTCCGCGTCATTGGCGCGGCGACCACGCGCTCGCGCGGTGTACAATTTGGCGAAGTCACCGCCATGCAGGAAACCGAACGCGCCATCCGTACCGCGTTGCAAGCGGCGCAGAAGATGGCCGATATGCGCGTCGATCACGTGATCGCCTGCTTTTCGGGGGCCAATCCGCGCTCTTATGGGTTGGATGCGCAAGTCGACCTTGATGGTCAGCTTGTTACCGAGGCCGAGGTCGGCCGTGTTCTGAACGCCTGCGACGTGCCAGATTACGGTGAGGGGCGCGAGGTGTTGCATGCGCAGCCGGTGAACTTTGCGCTCGACAACCGATCGGGTCTGATCGATCCCCGCGGCCAGATGGGTCAAAGCCTCGCGGTCGACATGCATATGTTGACCGTAGACGCGATGGCGATCCAGAATATCGTGCGTTGTATCAAGCGTTGTGATCTTGAGCTCGCAGGTATTGTCAACTCGGCCTATGTGTCGGGTATCTCCGCTTTGGTCGAAGATGAGCAGGAGCTGGGCGCAGCCTGTATCGACATGGGTGGTGGCACCACCAGCGTGTCGATCTTCATGAAGAAGCACATGATCTACGCGGATTGCGTCGGAATGGGCGGCGATCACGTAACCAGCGACATCTCGATGGGTCTGGGTGTGCCTGCGGCTGTGGCCGAACGGATCAAAACCTTCAACGGGGGCGTGCACGCAACCGGGGCCGATGACCGGGATATGATCGATATCGGTGGTGACACCGGTGACTGGGAACATGACCGTCGCACTGTAAGTCGGGCCGAGCTGATCGGCATCATGCGCCCGCGCGTCGAAGAGATTCTGGAAGAGGTCCGCGTGCGTCTTGACGCCGCTGGGTTCGAACATATGCCAAGCCAACAAATCGTTCTGACAGGAGGCGGTAGCCAGATCATGGGGCTGGACGGACTTGCCACCCGCATTCTGGGACAGCGCGTGCGTCTGGGACGCCCGTTGCGTGTGCATGGCCTGCCGCAATCGGCGACGGGCCCTGCGTTTTCCTCTGCCGTGGGTCTCAGCCTGTTTGCGGCCCATCCTCAGGATGAATGGTGGGATTTCGAGATCCCGGTCGACACCTATGCTGCGCGCCCGTTCAAACGCGCAGTGCGGTGGTTCCGTGATAACTGGTAAGCACTTGCGCTGGGCCGCGCTTGGCGCTGCCCTGTTGCCTGGCTGGGCCACGGCGCAGAGTATGATCACGCCAGACGCGTTTCTGGACGCTGCGGTCGGCAAAACTCTTACGTTTTACGAGATTCGCAGTGGCGATCTGGTCGGGACCGAGCAATTTCTGAACCGTCGCGTCTCGGTTTGGCGGGAAGAGGGCCGGGGATGTGTTTATGGGCAAATCACGACGCCAAACGGTCAGATCTGCTTTCTTTATGACAACGATCCGGACGGAATCCCGGTTTGCTGGTGGCCGTTTTTGCACGAAGGCCGTCTGATGGTGAGGCTGGCTTCATTTGCAGACGGAGAAATTCAGGAAGTGCGTAGTATCACGGAAAGCAGCCTGAACTGTCCAAACGCCCCGACCAGTTGAAGTTTCCGGTTGCGGCGCGCAGTTTTATCCCTCAAAATATCCACAGGGCCCGTCAGAGGTCTCGCGGCAGGACCTGAGCAGTTTTCCGCAGTGTAGAAATAGTCTGTCTGTGCGCGAAGGAGGGGATTCCTTCGCGGGGTGATGGGTGTCTTGTTATGGTCGCCGATGTTTCCGCTATATCTGGCAGTGCCTGCGAAATGCCGCCGGTTGCTGCCTTATTTTCTCCATATTTTGTGGCAAAACGCGATTTTTGACGTGACCTTTTCGCATCATCCGGCTAGAATCGAACAAGGATAGGTAAGAAAAACACCGCTTTGGCGGGACATAAATACAGGCGGACAGAGCATGACATTGAATCTTTCGATGCCCGGGCACGACGAACTGAAGCCTCGGATTACAGTATTTGGCGTTGGCGGTGCAGGCGGGAACGCCGTCAATAATATGATTGAGAAACAGCTGGACGGCGTCGACTTTGTGGTCGCCAACACCGACGCGCAGGCGCTGCAGCAAAGCCAGTCTTCGGCACGCGTGCAGTTGGGCGTGAAGGTCACCGAAGGTCTGGGCGCAGGGGCTCGTCCAACCGTTGGCGCGGCAGCCGCCGAAGAAAGCATCGAGCAGATCGTCGATCATCTGGCAGGCGCGCATATGTGCTTTATCACCGCCGGTATGGGCGGCGGCACCGGCACCGGCGCTGCACCGATCATCGCGCAAGCCGCCCGTGAATTGGGTGTGCTGACGGTGGGTGTCGTCACCAAGCCTTTCCAATTCGAAGGCGCCAAGCGGATGCGTCAGGCCGAAGACGGCGTTGAAGCACTGCAAAAGGTTGTCGACACGCTGATTATCATTCCGAACCAGAACCTGTTCCGTCTGGCCAACGAAAAGACCACCTTTACCGAAGCCTTCTCGATGGCAGACGACGTTCTGTATCAAGGCGTTAAGGGTGTGACGGACCTGATGGTTCGTCCTGGCCTGATCAACCTCGATTTTGCCGATGTTCGTGCCGTGATGGACGAGATGGGCAAAGCGATGATGGGAACCGGCGAGGCAACCGGCGAAGATCGTGCGGTTCAAGCGGCAGAAAAAGCCATTGCCAACCCGCTGCTGGACGAAATCAGCCTCAAAGGCGCGAAGGGCGTGCTGATCAACATCACCGGCAGCCACGACCTGACCCTGTTCGAACTGGACGAAGCGGCCAACCGCATTCGCGAAGAAGTGGACCCCGAAGCAAACATCATCGTCGGGTCGACGCTGGACACAGCCATGGAAGGCGGCATGCGTGTATCGGTCGTTGCGACCGGTATCGACGCCAGCGAAAAACCCGTGGATGTACCTGTTGCGCGTCGGTCAATGTCCGAGCCACTGACACGCACCGTTTCGGCGGAAGAGCACATTCAGGAAGACGCACCTGTTGCAGCCGAAATGGTAGAAGCCGCGCCTCAGATGGAAGAGCCTCGTGAACCTTCGCTGTTTGAGGCAGCGGAAGAGCCTGCGCAACCGCAGTTCCTGCCGCGAGACGAGCGGGAAGAGGATGATCTGCCGCCTCCGGCGTACCAGCCGCGCGTCGCCGACTTTGAGCCGCAGCCCGAACACGTCGAACCCGCGTCCGAAAGCTTTGTCGCCCCGCGCGGCCATGCGGCAGGGACACCGTCGCCTGAAGCGCTGCAGCGTCTGCAGGCGGCTGTACAAAAGGTTCCGTCTGCGCCGCAGCGTCCGGCTGCACCGCGTCAGCCCGAGGCCGTTTCGCAGCCCGAACCTGAAGAGCGGTCGCGTTTTGGCTTCAATCGTCTGATCGATCGGATGACCGGTCATGCTGCGGATACACCGGCGCAAGCACCGCGTCAGCAACCGGTTCTGCGCCAGTCCGAGGCCACCGCGCCGGTCCAGGATGAGGCCGATCCGGAGCAGGATCGTATCGAAATTCCTGCCTTCCTGCGCCGTCAAGCCAACTGATCGCGGTAACAAAATCCACTCACAGGGCCGCTTCTTAGCGGCCCTTTATCGTTTAGAAATGGTGGTTTACGAATATGTAAGCAGGGTTTTGCCGATCTGTTACATACATGTTTCATTCGGTTACAAAGAGTGAGTTGAGCCTTGACGCAGGCTTCCTTAACTGAGTGTCCAACACAGCCCTCGCAGGCTGGACACTGCTCACCGAGGCCCATTTTGCAACATACGCTCAAATCTCCGGTCACGTTCAAAGGCGTTGGACTGCATGGCGGCCAACCCGCAACCATGGTTCTAAAGCCTGCTGCGGCGGGGCATGGGATTTGGTTCAAACGTACGGATATTCATCTGGGCGATGCGATGATCCCGGCCATCTACCATGCGGTCGAGCGTTCCCCGCTCTGCACGCGACTGGTGAATGACTCAGGCGTCTCGGTCTCGACCATTGAACATATCATGGCCGCATTGGCCGGATGTGGTGTACACAATGCGCTGATCGAGATTGATGGTCCCGAAGTGCCGATCATGGACGGGTCTTCGATCGACTTCGTGCGCGGTATCATGGCAAAAGGCGTGCGCCGTCAAGCCAGCCCGGTTCTGGCCTATGAGGTTCTGAAGCCCGTGACCGCGTCGCGCGAAGGCGCGGATGCCAGTATCGTTCCTGCCGACGGTTTGATCATCGACTTCCACATTGATTTCGAAGACAGCGCAATCGGCAGCCAGACCAAAACGCTGGATATGCGCAACGGTTCCTTTGCGCGCGAACTCAGCGATTGCCGTACATTCTGCCGTCGCACGGATGTCGAAGCCATGCGTGCCAACGGGCTGGCCTTGGGCGGTACGCTGGACAATGCCGTTGTTGTTCAGGGCGACGAGGTACTGACGCCCGGTGGTTTCCGCCGCGCCGACGAAGCTGTGCGTCACAAGATGCTGGATGCTCTGGGTGACCTCTATCTGGCAGGTGGTCCGATTTTGGGCCACTTCACCGGTAACAAATCGGGCCATTCTCTGACCAACACCCTTCTGCGCAACCTGTTCGAGACACCCGGTGCGGTGCGTCCGATGCTGTGTACGCCGCAGCAGGCCGCACGTCTGCCGGGGCAGGGCCTTATTGTAAACGAAATTCCGGAAGTCGCCTGATCTGATCAACTCTGACGACATTTGCGCCAGAAGTTGCATAAGGCGTTTTGCACCGGAATTTTCTGTGCTAGACCATGGCTCAATTCGGGGCGAACCCCCTTAAGTAAGACGACAAGGATGGGCGGTATGGTTGGCAGCAAAGCGGCAGTCAGACTCGCAGGCGCGCTTCTTCTGACAGCAGTTTTGGCAGCGTGTGGTAACGGAGGCGGCCTTTTCGGCAACAAAGGCGCTGACCGGAGCCAGAACCTTGAAGGGTTCACGCCGGAACAGATCTACACCCGTGGTGAATACGAACTGTCGCAGAATCGCTCGGACGATGCGGCTTGGTATTTCTCGGAAGTTGAACGCCTGTATCCTTATTCCGATTGGGCCAAACGTGCGCTGATCATGCAGGCGTTTTCGTTCCACTCGGACAAGAACTATGAAGAAAGCCGGGCTGCGGCGCAGAGATACATCGACTTCTACCCCACGGATGAAGATGCAGCTTACGCGCAATACCTGCTGGCGCTCAGCTACTATGATCAGATCGATGAGGTCGGGCGCGATCAGGGCCTGACCTTTCAGGCGTTGCAATCGCTGCGCACCGTGATCGAGGTGTATCCCGACAGCGAATATGCCACCTCGGCGGTTTTGAAATTCGACCTCGCCTTTGACCATCTGGCAGGCAAAGAGATGGAGATCGGGCGCTATTACCTGCGTCAGGATCACTACATCGCGGCGATCAATCGATTCCGCGTTGTTGTTGAAGATTTCCAGACGACCTCTCACACCGCTGAAGCGCTCTATCGTCTGGTCGAGGCTTATTTGTCCCTTGGCCTGCTGGACGAAGCGCAGACAGCCGGTGCCATCCTTGGCTATAACTATCAGTCCTCGGAATGGTATGACGATGCATACAAGCTGCTGACGTCGCGCGGTCTTGATCTCAAGAGCCGTGGCAACAACTGGCTCAGCACGATCTATCGTCAGACCATCAAGGGTGAATGGTTGTAATCGCCATGGCTTCTGGCTTGGGACGCTAAAGACCCGATGCTGCGCGCCCTAGATATCCGCGACATGCTCATCATCGACCGGTTGGAACTGACCTTCCAACCGGGTTTGAACGCTTTGACCGGGGAAACAGGGGCTGGCAAATCGATCCTTCTGGATTCGCTTGGGTTCGTATTGGGCTGGCGCGGACGGGCCGAATTAGTGCGGCAGGGTGCAGCACAGGGCGAGGTCGTCGCCGAGTTTGAACTCTCCACCGACCATCCCGCTCATGCGATTCTGTCTGAAGCCGGCTTGCCGGGGGGCGAAGAACTGATCCTGCGTCGGGTCAACACCGCCGAGGGTCGTAAGACCGCCTGGGTCAATGACCGGCGCTGCTCGGGCGACGTGTTGCGGGCTCTGTCTGAAACCTTAATCGAATTGCACGGCCAGCATGACGATCGTGGGTTGCTGAATCCGCGCGGGCATCAGGCGATGCTGGACGATTTCGCTGATGTATCGGGGCATTTGGCCAAAGTGCGTGCGGCCTGGTCCGAGATGTCCCGTGCGCGTAAAGCCCTGGCCGAAACCGAGGCCGCACTGGAAGCTGTCCGCAGCGAAGAAGAATTCCTGCGCCACGCTGTGGCCGAACTGGACCAGCTTGATCCGCAACCGGGCGAAGACGCCGAACTGGATGCCCGCCGCCGCATGATGCAGGGGGCCGAACGCATCCGGGATGATGTCGCCCGCGCCTTCGCGCTGTTGTCCGGGGATGGGGCCGAAGGCGCAATGTCTGACGCTATCCGCTGGTTGGAAGGCGTGTCAGACAACGCAGGTGGTCAATTGGAAGAACCGATTGCCGCGCTTGGGCGGGCGATGATCGAACTGGGCGAGGCGCAGGACGGCGTGAATGCATGCCTTCAGGCGCTGGATTTCAACCCGGCGGAACTGGAACAGGCCGAAGAACGCCTGTTCGCCATCCGTGCACAAGCGCGAAAGCATGATGTATCACCGGATGATCTGGGAACATTTGCCGACACTCTGCGCGACCAGTTGAATCGGTTGGAGGCGGGTGACGCCGATCTGGCGGATAAACGTACAGCCGTGAACGCGGCGCAGAACGCTTATGACTCCGCTGCTGCTGAGCTGAGCGCAGCCCGCAAGGCGGCTGCTGGGCGGCTTGATGCGGCCGTCATGACTGAACTGGCCCCGCTCAAGATGGAACGCGCCGTGTTCCAAACCGAGCTCACTTTAGCAGAGCCGGGCCCCGAAGGCACTGACGCAGTTGCGTTCACCGTGGCGACCAATCCCGGCGCTCCGGCTGGTCCGCTGAACAAGATTGCATCGGGCGGTGAACTCAGCCGTTTTTTGCTGGCGCTCAAGGTCTGTCTTACTGGCGATGACAGCGCGCGCACGATGATCTTTGACGAAATTGACCGAGGCGTTGGCGGTGCCACAGCCGATGCAGTTGGGCGCAGGCTGGCGTCACTGGCGCAGGGCGGTCAGGTTCTTGTTGTCACCCATTCGCCTCAGGTTGCCGCCCGTGCCGCGCATCACTGGCGTGTGCAGAAACAGGTGACAAAGGGACAAACCCTGTCCACCGTAATTCCCTTGGCGGAACCGGACCGTGTGGATGAGATCGCGCGAATGGTGGCAGGTGATACAATCACCGAGGAAGCACGCGCTGCTGCCCGGGCCCTGCTGCAAGCCTGATATGCCTGTGGCGTGAATCAGTGCTCACACTGTCGCTATCTCACTTTTATATGGGCGCTCCGTGGCTTACTAAGGGTTAAGAGATGATCCCCGAGGGCCAATGACCCAATCGACCCGCACCGTTCTGCGCAACCAGTTCAATCAGGCTCTGGCCGCGATTAAGGATGCGTGGCGGGTGATGCTGCGCCGGGGGCCGAGCCAGATCCAGTTTTGGTTCATCGCACTGGCCATCGGTATCGCGGCAGGGTTCATGGCGCTTGGCTTCCGCAAAGCCATCCGTTCCCTGCAGGCTTACCTTTACGACACGGATGATATCCTGCTGCTGCACAGCCATGCCGAGAAGTTGCCGTGGTTCATGGTTCTGATTATTCCCATCGTCGGCGGCCTGCTTGTGGGCGTCATCTTGAACCGGTTCACCAATGACGGGCGTGTACGGTCTGTGGCCGATGTAATCGAAGGCGCCGCCGTGACGGACGGCCGGGTTGAGGTCAAGGCCGGGATCGCGTCGTTTTTTGCTTCTCTGATCACGCTCAGTTCGGGCGGGTCAACGGGCCGGGAAGGGCCTGTAGTGCATATGGCCGGAGTGATTTCCACCTGGGTCAGCAACCGCATCCACGCGGACGGGATCACGGGGCGTGACCTTTTGGGATGTGCCGTTGCCGCCGCTGTTTCAGCCAGTTTCAACGCGCCCATCGCGGGGGCCTTATTTGCGCTCGAGGTCGTGCTGCGCCATTTCGCCGTTCATGCCTTTGCGCCGATCGTTATCGCCTCGGTCGCGGGAACGGTGATCAACCGGCTGGAATACGGCGATGTTACCGAATTCACCCTGGATACGCCGGGGTCGCTGCAATTTTATGTCGAACTTCCGGCTTTCCTGATCCTCGGTCTGATCTGTGGATTTGTCGCCCTGCTGCTGATGCGATCGATCTTCTTTGCTGAGGATATCGGCAGTCATATCCAAAGCCGTCTATCCATCCCGGGGTGGCTGCGCCCGGCGGTCTCTGGAGCGATGCTGGGGCTGATGGCGATCTGGTTCCCGCATATCATCGGCGTGGGATACGAGACCACAATTCGTGCTCTGACGGGTGATCTGGTGCTGACAACGGCCATCCTGTTTGCCGTGACCAAAACGGTTGCCGTTGCCATCACCATGGGCGGGCGAATGGGCGGTGGTGTGTTTTCTCCCTCACTTATGGTGGGCGCGCTGACCGGGCTGGCCTTTGGACTGATCGCCACCGGACTGTTGCCGGACGTGTCCGGAACACACACGCTTTATGCCTTTGCCGGAATGGGTGCTGTGGCTGCGGCGGTGCTGGGTGCACCTATTTCGACCACACTGATTGTCTTTGAATTGACCGGGGATTGGCAGATCGGTCTTGCGGTGATGGTGACGGTTTCTATGTCCACTGCGCTGGCCTCGCGTCTTGTGGATCGGTCCTTCTTCCTGACCCAACTGGAACGGCGGGATGTCCATCTGGCGGCCGGGCCGCAGGCATATCTGTTGGCCATGCTGCGCGCCGGGGCCGTCATGCGCCCAATCGGTGACCCGCGTTCGATCACCAAGGAAGAAGCGCAAGGACTGATCGAGCAGGGCCTGTGCATTCAGGCCAGCGCCACACTGGAAGCCGCCATGCCCTATTTCGACCGGGCGGACATCCCTTGTATTCCGGTGGTTATTCTGGATGCCGATGGAACTGAAACACCGGTAGGTGCGCTTTACCACATTGATGCGCTCAAGGCCTACAACAGGGCGCTTGCCGCCACCGCGGCCGAGGAACATTCCTGATCCTCAACCACCGTAGACGCTGGCTGCATCTCCCAGGTAATTGTCCCACGCAAACCAATAAGAGATGTGGCCCGCAACCCGAGACAAGCGTGTGCCATCCGTTCCGATCAACGCGTCTTCAGTCACGGTCCAGCTTTGACCTCTGCCATCCTGCAAACCTGTTTGCGTGGCCTTGAATGTATGACCTTTGCGCTCATAGGCGCGTACGCTGCGTTCCTTTGGGTCCCCGATCAGAACCAGTGGCGTTTGGGCGATGGCGTCGTTTATCACCGGCTTGTGCTTGAATGCATCCAGCGGCCATGCGCGCGCGGCTCCGAACTGGCGCACGGCAAAGATGTAATCTTTCTGCCGATGTCTGGACTGATCCACCACAGCCGGGAACATCAACTCGCTTGAGGCGAAGTAGTCTCTATAGACGACACCCGACCCATAATTGCGCCGATGCCCGGTATTCAGAGACAAGACGCGCGTCTTTGGGTGCGAGGTTTTCCAACTGTCCCACGTAGTGATCACAACCGGGCGCTGTTTCAACGTGATGCCGCTATTCACCAATGAACCCACAACAGGTTTGCCGGTGTATTGGTTCCAAAGCGAATGTGTCTCGCGGTCAAACATCAGCTTGTTCGAGCGATAAAGGAACCCTGACGAGCCAAAAATGAACGGTTTTCGCCGCCCCGCCACTTGCGTTTCAAAAAGAATGCCGGACCCGCAAAGCGTGCAATAGGCCAGCGCCACGGGTACTCCGCCGATCACGTCATTGAACATCTCGTGCCAGCCCATGATCCGCAACGGATAGGCACGCTCGTCCCCGTCGATTGCTACGCCGAAGACCAGATCATCGCCTTTAAGATATCCGGCATTCGAAGGTGAAATCAGAGTTGGGTTGTCCAAAGACGGAATACCGTCCTTATGCACTCCGCCCCATGCGATTTCTTCCAAACGGATCCTCATCAGGTCGCGTTGCAGGTATTCGGGTTGCAGGAACACGTCGAAGTTCGGGTCGATCCGCAGCAGAACCTCGCGCTTGAACGGGATAAGCGACGGATGAGGGGTAATCTGCGGGTTCCGCTCCTGCCACAGCATCCACTCGAACCAGTCATTGCCATAGCGCTGCCCGGTCAGAGCCTCCATCACCTCGACGATCTCGTCTCGCCGACGGTCGGCATAACGCATCGCGGTCAACAACCCAGGAACAACATCCGGCTGCCCACGATCCTTGAGGTACGCCATCTGCGCCTCAAACGCGGTACGTCGCCCCTCCAGCGTGCTACGCAAAGCTTCAAGCACTGGATCCTGCTGTGCCCAAAGCGCGCTTGGGGCAAGCGCACCAGCCCCGATCATCCCTGCAAAACCGCGACGTGAAATCAACATGGAAGCCTCCGGTGATACCCGCAGGTAAGTGTGCCGCAATTGCCGCTCACATGCATTCCACAGCTGCGTGAGGGTAGGAAATAGAGAGCGCTTTCGCTTCCAGAATCTTTACAATAGTCACAAAAAACGGGCCTTCCGGCCCGTTTGAATGCGCAACAAAGATCGCTAAGCAGAGACTAAATCTGCTCTACCTTCACTGATTCCACAGGATAAAATGCCAGATGATCTTTGATCTCAGCCACGTCCGGGATTGGGTCCTCGTAGCTCCAGACTGCATTTTCGGTCACGGATGATTTGTTGACGATGGAAAAATGCGTTGCGTCGCCCTTGCCGGGGCAATGGGTCACTTTGTCGGTACGGTCTAAAAAGGCCATCGCGATGTCGTTGCGCGGGAAGTAGATCACCGGATCCTTGTCGCCTTCGTGCAGTTCCAGCGCATTGTTTGTCTCGCCCAGGATCGCACCGCCCGAGCGGACACTCCATTTGCCCGGCGCTTTTTGGATCGTGATCTCGGTCATTCCTGTTCCTTCCTTCGTCGTATTCGGGCCTCTCCTCTGCCCGTTCTATGTAACAGCCCGGTGTCAGACCGGCGCAGTTGCGGCATCCAACCACAGTTGCGCGTCACGTCCCAGCCTTGGGCGGATCTTTTCCGCAACGTCGCGGTGGTAGGCATTCAGCCAGTCACGTTCGTCGGGTGTCAACATATCGACCAGGATCAGCCTGCGGTCAATCGGTACGAAAGTCAGGGTCTGCCAGTTCAGCATTGCACGCTCTGCGTCGCTGCCGGGCAGGGCGGGAGCCTCTTCCACTACGACAAGGTTTTCAATGCGGATGCCAAAAGCGCCTTCACGATAGTACCCAGGCTCGTTTGACAGGATCATACCTGGCTGCAACGGCACATGGCTTACCCTTGACAGGCGCTGCGGCCCTTCGTGAACACTCAGATAAGCTCCGACCCCGTGGCCGACCCCATGATTGAAGTCTTGCCCTGCGGCCCAAAGCGGCGTTCGCGCCACGCATTCGATGTCACGACCTGCAAGCCCTGCAGGCCAGCGCAACATCGACATGGCAATCATGCCTTTCAGAACACGTGTGAAACAGGTTTTCTCTTCATCGCCAACTTCGCCGATGGCAATGGTTCGTGTGATATCGGTTGTACCGTCCAGATATTGCCCGCCGCTGTCCAGAACCAGAATGTGACCGTCTTCCAAGCGGCTGTCGGTTTCTTCGGTCACGCGATAATGCATGATCGCACCGTTTGGCCCGGTCCCTGCGATGGTGTCGAACGAGATATCCTGAAGCGCATTGTCCTTGCGCCGGTTCTCTTCCAAGCGCGTGACCACTTGAGTCTCGGTCACACTGGCAGGGGCTTGCTCGTCCAGCCAGCAGAGGGTCTCGATCACGGCCACTGCATCACGCAAATGCGCTTCGGCGCTGCCCGCGATTTCGGCAGGGTTTTTGCAGGCTTTGGGCAGGGCACAAGGATCGCCACCTTCAGTCATCGCGGTCCCCACCACATCCGCTACGATCTGGGGCAGGGTGCCAATGTCCACTTGAACTGGTCCCTCCAGTGCGCCGACCGTGTCGAGAAAAGTCTGCGGGTCATGCACGGTCACATTTGAACCTAGATGATCCCTGACTTCGGCCAGCTTGTCGGCTGTCATGAACAGGTCGACCCTGCCATCTGCATGTAAAATCGCAAAACCATGTGCGACCGGGTTATAGGCAATGTCAGATCCGCGAATATTCAACAGCCACATTATCGAATCCGGCAGGGTGAGGACCGCAGCACTATTCCCATTCCGCTGCAAATCTTTGGCCAGACGCGTAATTTTGCTGTCCGACGACTCCCCGGCAAATTCAATCGGATGCACCTTGACCGGGTTCATGGGTGGTGCAGGTTGATCCGCCCAGATCCGGTCAACAAGGTTCTCACATCTCACTGGTTCGATACCGGTACCGTCCAGGTCACGTATCAAGTCGGAAATCTGACCTGCAGCGTGCAGCCAAGGATCAAACCCCACCTTGCCCCCGTTGGGCAGCTGCTCTTTCAGCCACGCGCTCAGGCTGACCTCGGGCCAGGGCACTGGCGTGAAGTCATCGGCAACCTGTGCCTTAACCTGCGTACGATAGCGCCCGTCAATGAAGACCCCGGCGACATCAGGCAAGGCGGCGCAAAACCCGGCCGAGCCTGTAAAACCCGTTAACCAAGCCAAACGTTCATCACGTGGGGCCACATATTCCCCTTGATGGGCGTCCGCGCGCGGTATCAGAAACCCATCCAAACCCGCTTGCGCCATTTCCGCTCGCAGCGCGGTCAACCTTGGTGGGCCTTGTTCCGGGCGGGCAGTCACTTGAAAGGATTGGAACATGAAGGGCCTCATTCACTGTGGTACCGGCAGACCCTGAGGCGCAGTGGAACAAATGTCCAGATCAGTATGACCCGAACAAAAGCCGATCCCAGACTTCATCTTTTCAAAAATACTCCCGCCGGAGGCAAGGCCAGCCTCAGCTGGCCTTTCGCATCCCCATCACCCGGGCCCGTGCGCGCGGATCACTGTCGAACAAAGCCGCCAACTGTTCGGTCATAGCTCCTGCCAGCTGTTCCACATCGGTGATTGTCACGGCGCGGTCATAATACCGGGTCACGTCGTGGCCGATCCCGATGGCCAACAGTTCCACCATCTTGCGCTTTTCGACCATGGCGATCACATCGCGAAGGTGTTTTTCCAGATAGTTGGCCGGGTTCACGCTCAGCGTGGAATCATCGACCGGAGCACCATCCGAAATGACCATCAGGATCTTTCGCGCCTCGCGCCGCGCCAGCATCCTACGATGCGCCCATTCCAAGGCCTCACCGTCGATGTTTTCCTTCAGTAAGCCCTCTTTCATCATCAGGCCCAGATTGGGGCGCGCTCGACGCCAGGGCGCGTCGGCACCCTTATAAATGATATGGCGCAGATCGTTCAGACGCCCCGGCTGCTGCGGGCGGCCATCGTTTAGCCAAGCCTCGCGCGCCTGACCACCTTTCCACGCCCGCGTGGTAAAACCCAGAATCTCGACCTTCACATTGCAGCGTTCCAGCGTCCGCGCCAGAACATCCGCACAGATGGCCGCGATCGAAATCGGACGTCCCCGCATCGAGCCGGAATTGTCCAGTAGCAGTGTGACCACTGTATCGCGGAATTCGGTATCTTTCTCGACCTTGAAGCTCAATGGTGTGGTTGGATTCGCCACCACACGCGCCAGACGACCGGCATCCAGAATACCTTCTTCACGGTCGAACTCCCAACTGCGGTTCTGTTGTGCCTGCAGTCGACGCTGTAGCTTGTTGGCCAGGCGGCTCACAGCCCCCTTCAGCGGTTCCAGCTGCTGATCAAGATAGGCACGCAACCGTTCCAGCTCGGCAGGTTCCGCCAGGTCCTCGGCAGCGATTTCTTCGTCATGGGTATCCAGATAGACTTTGTAATCCGGGTCAGCCTCGGATGCTGGCGGCGGGGCAGGTGGCTCCATCGGGGCCTCACCTTCAGGCATCTCCGCCTCATCGCCCAGCTCATCCTCGGCCATCTCATCCATCGAGACCTGTGCCTGAGATTGATCCTGTTGCTCTTCCTGGCTTTGTTCAGGGGTGGCGTCGGCGTCCTGCTCGTCCTGATCATCCTGACCGGTGCTGTCTGGGTCGGGCTGTTCTTCAGCGTCTTCCTCGGCCTGATCTTCCTGCTCATCGTCCAGCTCATCAGGGTCATCCCCAAGCTGGTCGCCATAGCCCAGATCCTTGATCACCTGACGGGCAAATTTGGCAAACTCGGCCTGATCCGAGAGAATTTCGTCCAGATTCTCCAGCGTGCCTCCGGCCTGTTCCTCGATGAAGCCGCGCCACAGGTTCATGATGTTCTCGGCCGCAGGCGGCAGATCGCGCCCGGTGGCCAGATGCCGGATCAGATATCCTGCTGCCACGGCCAGAGGTGCATCGGCAGGCTGTTTGCATTGGTCATAGCCACGCCGGATCGCCTCATGCCCGATCTTGACGTCGATATTGCTGGCGGTGCCGGGCATATCCCGAGCGCCCATCGCTTCGCAGCGAGCGGTCTCCATCGCCTCATAGAGGTCCCGCGCCATATCACCCGGCGGGGCATAGCGTGCATGAGTGGCATCGTCGTGATATTTGCGCTGCAAGGCCAGAGCGTCGGCAGTGCCGCGCGCCAGAAGCACCTCTTCGCGCGTCATCCGGCGCGATACCTGAGGCAAACGCATCGACTCGCCGGACATGCCCGAAGGATCAACCGTATAGGTTACGGACAGCTCGGGGTCATCGGCCATGACCTTGGTTGCCTCGGCCAAAGCCTTCTTGAACGGATCAGCAGGGTTGTCGTTCTTCTGTGCCATGTCCCCAAGCCTTTCACATTGCAGCCCCGATTTCCATCAGCAGGGAAACAGGAACCGCCTTCATCTGGCTAAAAATACCTCCGCCGGAGGCATTGCGCCCGCAAACGGGCGCAATTCGGCGTACTACCCTAAGCTCACACTCGCCGCGCTTTCCGGCAGCTCTTCGTCGAAGCAGCGTTGATAGAACTCGGCCACGGTCTGACGCTCCAGCTCGTCACATTTGTTCAGGAAAGACAGGCGGAAAGCATACCCGACATCGCGGAAAATCTCGGCGTTCTGAGCCCAGTTGATCACCGTACGGGGGCTCATGACGGTCGACAGATCGCCATTCATGAAGGCAGTCCGGGTCAGGTCGGCCACAGTGACCATCTGACTGACGGTCTTGCGGCCGTCGGCGGTGTTGTAATGTGGCGCTTTCGACAGCACGATCATTGTTTCGGCATCGTGGCTGAGGTAGTTCAGGGTCGAGACCAAAGACCAGCGGTCCATCTGTGCCTGGTTGATCTGCTGCGTGCCGTGGTACAGACCCGTGGTGTCGCCCAGACCAACCGTGTTGGCGGTGGCAAACAGGCGGAAGTTCGGGTTCGGTGTGATGATCTCGTTCTGGTCCAGCAGGGTCAGTTTGCCGTCATGCTCAAGAACACGCTGGATTACGAACATCACGTCCGCGCGGCCCGCGTCATATTCGTCGAACACGATGGCGACCGGGTTACGCAGAGCCCAGGGCAGGATGCCTTCGTGGAACTCAGTGACTTGCTTGCCATCGCGCAGCTTGATCGCGTCCTTACCGATCAGGTCGATCCGGCTGATATGGCTATCCAGGTTCACGCGTACCGCAGGCCAGTTCAGCCGCGCCGCAACCTGTTCAATGTGAGTCGATTTACCCGTACCGTGATAGCCCTGGATCATCACACGACGGTTGTGGGCAAAACCCGCCAGAATGGCCAGCGTGGTTTCAGGATCGAATTTATAGGTCGGGTCGATGGCCGGCACACGATCTGTGGCCTCGGCAAAGCCTTTGACCTTCATTTCCGTATCAATGCCGAATACGTCGCGGACCGAGATATCTTCGGTTGGTTTTGCGTTTACGTCGATCGATCCGTCAGCCATTCGTCTTGTCCTTATCCTTTGGCCCGCCTTGCCGGGTCTGAACCCGTGTGTGGTGCAACATATTGCGGGCAAGGGCAAGGGAAAGAGGCAGACCTGAAAAGCTGAGGGGATGTTTCTTTGAAACTGGCCTTATCGTTATCGCGCGCCGAGGCTTGTGACTTTCGGCTCAAACCGAGAAAGGAACGTTATCCCCGGGGCTTGCAGCTTAAAAGAAATTAAATATAAAAATATTAAAATTATATTATGTGAAAGGTTAATCTGGCTATATGCTCATGCATAAGTCGCTCTAGGTGTTTGTTAACGGAAAAAGTTCGAATGGCGCTTACAATTCTAGGCCCATCTTCAATTGCGGTCCCCACTGGGTCGTCTTCCGTTATGCAACAATACACTGCAACCAAAGCCGGAGCTTCATGGAATGTTGTTGTTAGGGGAACAGGGGGATTGAACCCTTCCGATTACTCTGTTTCGATTTCGTCGAGCGGGGTTTTAACTGTTGACCTCACCCCGGGTGTCGTCATTCCTCCCAACACGCAACTGGCCGTCGAAATATTCGCGTCTACGGGTCCTGGAAATGGCAACAACGACACACTCTTAGTGACGGTCGCGCTTCCGGCTGGAACTGTGCCGTGTTTCGTGAAGGGCACTATGATAGCAACCGAAAAAGGGTATTGTGCTGTCGAAGATCTTTCAGTCGGAGAGAAAGTGCGCCTTTCCAGCGGTGATCTGCTGCCCATTGAGTGGATTGGAGAAAAGACCCTGAGCGCGGAGGATTTGAGGCGCAACCCTCAATTGCACCCCGTTTGTATCCAAAAGGGAGCGTTGGGAGAAGGCATTCCTCACCGCGATTTGTACGTATCTCCGCAACACAGAATTGTTCTGGAAGGATGGCGCGCAGAACTTCTGTACGGAGAGCCTAGAGTCTTTGCCGCAGCAATCCATCTGGTGAACGACAAAACCATTCGTCAGGTTCATTTCAATGAGCCAGTCACGTACTACCACATTGCTTGTTGTCGCCACGCAATACTGATGTCCAACGGTTTGCCAACTGAAAGTTTATTTCTGGGTGATATAGCGCTGAAATCCTTCCACCGCGAAGACGTAAAAGAGTTGCTAACGCTATTTTCGGAATTAAGTGATCGCTCGACAGTGCCCTCACAAGCTCGCCTGAGTTGCTTGAAGCGTTGGGAAGCACTTGTAATTCGAAGTTAAGCTCGCGGAGAAAGCCCTGCCATTTACTGATCTACACCGCGGTCAAGCAAGTTAGTGCAAAGTTTGCTTCTCTAGATCGACTACCATCAATTTGAAATGAGGGCGGCACACAAAGTACGTCACAGCGCCGCGCGCAAACTTTAGCTTTGAAACGACGGTCACCTACTCATTGCGAAAACCAAAGCTCATCGTTACGAAAGCCGCCTTTCACGAGGCGATCCGCTTTCAAAACATCCGGAAACTCGTCCACCCAATCCCGAAACCGGTCATTTGTGATAATGCGTGCCTTGCTGTCCCGCGACGCTTGTAAAATCAAAGGATCCGCCGGCGTTCCTTTGGGTGCGATCATGACCTGCTTGGTGCGCAGACCTAAAGCGCGGCTCAGCGCCCGGTCGTTCATGTATTCGCCGTCGAGCTTATAGCCGACATTTGCATCGAATACGACACCCGGTTTGAACCCGGCCATCTTCAGCGCCGACAGCACCAGCCGCAATGTGCCCAGATCCGGCTTACCCTCTTTCCAATGGATCACGTTGGACCCGTCCACGATGATCCATGTGTTTGCCTTGCGCCACCTGAGCCACGCGCGCAGTCCCCAAACCAAGCTGATGACAATGAATAGCAGGCTCAGTTCTCGGGCGAACGCGAATTCAGTCGGAAGAAACGGGGCCGCGAAATAAACGCCCAGCGAAAAAAGCAAAAGGAGGTATGGCATTCGCACAGCGGCTGCTCCGTTAATACCTGTGTTCAAACCCCACCACTATTGCGGGTATTGAACAAGGTTTCCCGTGAGCTTGATCGCAATTGGGCCGGGCAGTGTACACACAAAGCCACAGCTGTCGGATCGCAGAATTATTTAAAATTCCGGCTGTCCTTGATCTGATCCCAGGCCCAGACGACCTCTTGTAGCTGCTCTTCCTGGCTGCGATCACCGCCATTCATGTCCGGGTGCAAGACTTTAATCAGCTTCTTGTAAGCCTTGCGCACCTCTGCCTTGGACCAGCTGTCATTGGCTTCCAGAATCTCGATAGCGCGGCGTTCGGTGGGGGGCAGGCGACGGCCACCACCGCCCGACGTGCGGCCTTTGTTTTGCGTGCTGTTGGCACCCAGAACCTGATGCGGGTCCTCGATGCCCAGACGGGCCCAGGCGCGCGCCTCGGGGTCGCCCATCGGTTTTGTTTCGCGTTCCCACACTTTGTCTTTCGACCGCTGCGCGTTTAACTCGGCCTCTGTGGTGCCGTCGAAGAAGTTCCATTTCTGATTGTATTCGCGCACATGCTGCTGGCAGAACCAGAAGAAATCATCCAGCACATCCGGTGCCTTGGGCGCGCGGAACTTGCCCGGCTCGTTGCAGCCCTCATGATCACAGATCCGGACCGACGTCTCGGACGCGCCTGACATGCCCCGACGCCCGCGCGGGTTCTTTTTCTTGGCGCTGGAAACGGACATATCAAATCCGAAGGGGTCTGACTTCGTCATGCTCTCAATCCTCACGAACGCATCTTTTCGACTCGGAGGCAGCAGTTTAATCTAAGCAGCCGAAAGTAGAAGAGGGGGGCGGTAAAATTTTTACCGCTGAGCGAAAAAATGAGCGTGACCGACGAGATCCGAACCTGCCTGCAAGCCGCCTTTGACCCGCGCGAGCTTGAGGTGATCGACGACAGCGAAAGCCACCGCGGCCACGCGGGTTTTCAGGAAGGCGGCGAGAGCCATTTCAACGTCCGCATTCGCGCCGCCGCCTTTGAAGGGCAATCTCGCGTTGCCCGCCATCGTGCGGTTCACAAAGCTTTGGGTGATATCGTGCCCCGCATTCACGCGCTGGCGTTGGATATCGATACTTGAACGCGCAGAACGTCAGTCTGCGCTCATCTGCGCCGAGGGCGTTGATGCCGAAATCGCATATTCTTCTTCGGTCATGTCGTCCTCGATGCCTTCGAACAAAGGGGTCGACAAATAACGCTCGCCAGTGTCCGGCAGCATGACCAGGAAAACGGATCCTTCCGGTGCGGATTCGGCCATCTTCATCGCGACGGCAAAGGTCGACCCGCCCGAGATTCCGGTGAAAATACCTTCTTCCGAGGCAAGTCGGCGCGACCACGCGATCCCTTCGGGTCCGGGTACGGGGATCAGTTCGTCGTAATACTTATTGTCTATGGCTTCCTGCAGGACCCAAGGAATGAAGTCCGGCGTCCATCCCTGAATCGGGTGCGGCTCGAAATTCGGGTGGCTCTCGGTCGGCTGATGATCCCCGTTGCGGGTGTTAGTGTACCCCGATGACACGATGGCTGCATTGGCTGGTTCGGTCAGGATGATCTTCGTTTCGGGCCGCTCTTTCCGCAAGGCACGCGAGACACCTGAAACTGTGCCGCCGGTCCCGTATCCTGTCACCCAGTAATCCAGCCGCTGCCCTTCGAAATCGGCAAGAATCTCCCGCGCAGTCGTGTTTTCGTGAATATCGGCATTGGCAGAGGTTTCGAACTGGCTGGCCAGAAACCACCCGTTTTCCTCGGCCAGTTCCTTGGCCTTGGTGTACATGCCAAACCCTTTTTGCGCCTTGGGGGTCAGAACGACCTTGGCCCCCAAAAACCGCATCAACTTGCGCCGCTCGACCGAGAAACTTTCAGCCATCGTGACAACCAGAGGATAGCCCTTTGCGGCGCAAACCATGGCCAGTCCTATCCCGGTATTGCCAGATGTCGCCTCGACAACAGTCTGACCCGGTTTCAATCGCCCGTCGCGTTCCGCTGCTTCGATGATATTCAGCGCCAGCCTGTCTTTGACCGAACCGGCGGGATTGAACGCTTCGAACTTCACATAGACGGTTACATGATCTGGCGCGATACGATTGACTCGGATGCAAGGCGTGTCGCCCACGGTGTCGAGAATGCTGTCATAAAGGCGTGCCCGCCCTTGCGTCTGCCGAATAGCCATTTTGATGTCCCTCCCGGTTGTTCGGTTAACATGATACAGATTTTCGGGGTGCGTATCCCTTTTTCAAATGGAGTGCCCTGCTTGTGTTCAAGTCAACGCCAGTCTTTTAACGCGTCTGTACTTTTTCGGACGAGATCACGCATGGACAGGCGTCTGTTCCGGTCATTTGCAACCCGAGTGCGCTGGAACCCACACCGGACAAGCCTGGACGCGGGTTCCGCCGGGCAACCTGTGTTGAAAGCGTGGCAAATGACTAAAGATGTTGGACTTATCTCAAAACAGCAGGTGTCTAGTGCCCTGACTCAGATACCCAACCCTTCGACATAGACTAAGATTTTGAAGCGTCATCGGCCTCGGATACTTCATCAGACCGTTTCAACGACAACGGCGGTTCGTCTGCCTCGGCCGCAATCGGTTTCGGCGCCTGAACCTCGTCGGGGCCCGGAACCGGCTGGGCCAACGGGGTGCTGTCCATATCTGGTGCTGTGCCGATTTCGGATGCGTCAACTTCTTCTTCCACCACGCGCCGAAACACCAGCACGTTGCGCCAGTTCGTTGTCGATCCGGTCAGGCCCGCGCGTTCCTCGCTGGGTAGCAGCTCGGCGCGTTGGTATTCCCAGCCGTCCTGACCCATTTGGTTCAGGACCTGTTCAACCGAGACCGCAAAGCGGCCCTCGGGTGTTTTCACCCCTTTGGCTTTGACACCTTTTTGTGGGGCGGGGATCACCTTGTATTCGTAGCGCTGCATCAACTGTTCCTAAACACCTGTTCGCGCCAAACTAACACGCTGATCCCCGAGGGAAAGAGCCGTTGCCCAACCGGCGGATTTCAGCCCTGATGATTACCGCCTGCCTGTGCCGCCTTGGTCACAACCGACAGGCACAGTTCTGTCGCCAGCGCCATATCCTGTACTGAGATCCACTCCATCGGCCCGTGAATACACTGCATCCCAGTGAAAAGGTTGGGGCAGGGGGTGCCGAACTCGGTCAGGCGCGACCCGTCGGTGCCGCCACGGATCGGGACGGACAGAGGTTCGATCCCCAATTCGCGGCAGGCATCGCGGGCCAGATCGACTGGCGTCATGTCGTTTTCCAGCCAATAGCGCATATTGCGATACTGATGGCTGATTTCGCAGGTGATATTTGCGCGTGGTTCGGTGGCCTGTACAGCGGCACAAACCTGTCGCACGATGTTGCGCTGGGCTTCCAGTGCGTCCATTTCGAAATCACGCAGGATCAGCTTGATCTCCATCTCGGACGAGACGCCATTCATGTCGGTGACATGGATGAATCCCTCGCGCCCATCTGTGGTTTCCGGGGTCATGGTGGCTTGAGGTAGCGTTTGAACGATCTTTGCAGCCAGATGTGCTGCGTTCACCATTTTGTCTTTCGCCAAACCGGGATGGATCGAAACGCCTTCGATCTTGATCACAGCACGGTCGGCTGAAAAGCTCTCGTACTCGATTTCACCGACTTCCTGACCGTCCAGCGTATAGGCGAAATCCGCGCCCAGATCCTTGGGAAGCTGTTCGGTTACACCGCGCCCGATCTCTTCATCCGGGGTAAAGGCGATGCGGATCGGTCCGTGCGGAATATCCGGGTTTTCGATCAGGTGCCGCGCCATGGTCATCAGGATCGACACGCCCGCCTTGTCATCCGCACCCAGCAGGGTTGTACCCGAAGCGGTGATCAGGTCATGGCCAATCTTCTCGGCCAGATAGGGGTTTTCTTCTGGCGACAAAACCAGATCAGGATCGTCTGGGAATGAGATATCGCCGCCATTGTATCCCTTGATCACCCGTGGCTTGACGCCTGTGGCGTTGAACTGAGGGGCGGTATCCACATGCGCCAAAAAGCCCACTGTCGGCCCCGGAGCGGTTCCGGGAATGGTAGCAATCACCACGCTGTCGCCTGTGATCTCGATATCCTGCGCGCCGATCTGGGTCAACTCGTCGCGCAACAGGTTCAGCATGTCGAACTGGATTTGCGTGCTGGGGGTTGTGGGAGAAGTCTCGTCACTTTGACTGTCGATGGCCGCGTACCGCACCAGCCGGTCTTCGAGTTCCTGATCAAATCTGTTCTGCATGATACCTCACCTCTCTGGAGGCGAAGAAAGAGCGCGAACAGGGGGAAGTCAAGCCGATGGCTTGACCCCAAGTCTTAAGATTTCGTGAGAATAGGATGTGTACAAGTCCACCCGTTGCCGCTGGCAGACCTCTACACATAAAACGGGTTACGACCCAAGCTTTTTGCTGACCAGTTCGTTCACGGCCTTCGGGTTCGCCTTGCCTCCGGTCGCCTTCATGACCTGGCCCACGAACCAACCCGCCAGTTTCGGGTTCACTTTGGCCTTTTCGACCTGCGCCGGGTTGGCAGCGATGATTTCATCCAGAGCAGCTTCGATGGCGCCGGTATCGGTCACCTGCTTCATGCCACGCTCTTCAACGATCTGCGCCGGGTCACCGCCTTCGGTATAGACAATCTCGAACAGGTCCTTGGCGATCTTGCCCGAAATGGCATCCGACGAGATCAGGTCAATGATCCCACCCAACTGTGCCGGGGAAACCGGCGAGTCGGTGATGTCGTGGTCTTCTTTTTTCAACCGGCCGAACAGCTCGTTGATGACCCAGTTCGCAGCCAGTTTCCCGTTGCGGCCCTTGGCGACCTCTTCGAAATACGCAGCGGATTCCACCTCAGCAGTCAGAACCGACGCGTCATAGTCGGTCAGGCCGAATTCGCTGATAAAGCGCGCCTTTTTCTCGTCGGGCAGTTCAGGCAGCTTCGCGGCGATGTCATCGACCCACGCTTGCTCGATTTCCAGCGGCAGCAGATCAGGGTCGGGGAAGTAACGATAGTCATGCGCCTCTTCCTTGGACCGCATCGAGCGGGTCTCACCCTTGTCCGGGTCATACAGGCGGGTTTCCTGTTCGACCTCACCACCCCCTTCGACGATGGCGATCTGGCGACGGGCTTCGACTTCAATCGCCTGCTGGATGAACCGCATCGAGTTCATGTTCTTGATCTCGCAGCGCGTGCCCAAATGCGAGAAATCCTGCGTTTCCTGATACTTCTCATAGGCACCCGGCAAACAGATAGAGACGTTGACGTCCGCCCGCAGGTTGCCGTTTTGCATGTTGCCATCACAAGTGCCCAGATAGCGCATGATCTGGCGCAGCTTGGCGATATAGGCGGCAGCCTCTTCCGGCCCGCGAATATCTGGGCGGCTGACGATCTCCATCAGACAGACGCCGGTCCGGTTCAGGTCGACGAAGGACATATGCGGGTCCATGTCGTGGATCGATTTACCCGCGTCCTGCTCCATGTGGATGCGTTCGATGCGAACCATGCGTGCGGTGCCGTCACCCATCTCAACCAGCACTTCGCCTTCGCCCACGATAGGGTGGTACAGCTGCGAAATCTGATAGCCCTGCGGCAGGTCAGGGTAGAAATAGTTCTTACGGTCGAACGCCGATTTCAGGTTTATATCCGCCTTCAGGCCCAGCCCTGTGCGCACAGCTTGCTCAACGCAGTATTCGTTGATCACCGGCAGCATCCCCGGCATCGCCGCGTCCACGAAAGCCACGTTCGAGTTCGGTTCGGCTCCGAATTGGGTCGACGCACCCGAGAACAGCTTGGCATTAGACGAGACCTGAGCGTGCACCTCCATCCCGATCACCAGTTCCCAATCGTGCTTGGCCCCGGCAATGGTCTTGGGTTTGGGCATTTCGTATGTCAGATCGAGCATGGCGCGCCTCATTTCCGCAGAAGTCTAAGCCTGCGTATTAGGCCCGGCAGGGCCTAGGGGCAAGGGGGAATCCTGACGTGTTCAGTTCTGGGAAAACTGTAGGCCCGTTGGAGTGAAGGTCACGTCCATACCATTGCGCAATTCTTCCCGGAACAGATCCGAGATCGCCCGCAAGGCATCCCGCTGGCCCCGTGCGGCAAACCGCTCGGGCGAGTTGATGCGCACCGAGTTGTTGAAGCCTGCTGTCGCGTGGGCCCAGATCAATGGGTGCAACTCGGTCAGGTGATCGCGGATCAGCCAGTTCGCAGTATCGCGCATCTGTACACGGAACTGGTCGGCTTGTTCGTTCCGGCCTCGTCCGTTTTGGATGGTGATTGCACAATAGGCCGACAGCATGTTGATCATTTGCTGATCCGGCCGAAGCCGCACGATGTCGCGCAAACCGTCCAGGAAATACTCGGTATCGACCCGCGCACAGGCTTCTTCATCCAGCGCGATGGCGTCGAACTGAACCCAAGTGTAGCCGCCAGCGCCCCAGACGCCCTGGGTCCGAGCCGCTGTGCGCATCGCTTGTAATTCCAATTCATCGTAGCTTCCGAACCACCGAGGCAACAGATGGCTGCCCATGGCACGCATGTGCCGTTGGTTGCGCGGATCCAGCGTGATCAGGCGCTCATATTCATCAGACACCCGCGCGTTGGCGCGGCGTTGACCGGCCAAAAGCGCGCAGCCTGCCGCAGCAATCAGCGGGCTGTCCGGGGCATCAGTCCGGCATTTGGGCAAGATCGACGCGGCCCGGTCGAAATGTGCCGCACAGCGCGAACGGTGCAAGGGCGGCAGTGCCGTGTCTGACGCTGTACCACGCCACGCCCAGGCCAGATCGATATGGGCAAGTGCCACAACGGCGGCGATCATGGGGTCATCAGGATTGTCCGCCATTTCGCCTTCAAGCTCAGATATGCCTCCCAACAGGTCGTAATCCGAAATGGCTTTGCCGTCCGTCAGTGCGTGTTCCGCAGCCAGAACCACATCCGATCTTGCCCCAAACGCCAGAAGATCGGCAATTGGCATCCCGTCCGACACCGCCGCGCGATCCTGATCTGCGGTTCGCATTTCCTTGGACAGGTCGGTCCAACGATCCTGCCTGGCCAAATAGCGGCCATGTTCGATTGTGGAATGTCCGATCAGGTTTTCATTACCCGTTTGCACAACAGGAATGTTGAGTTGTCCTTGTTCAGGCAAGGCAGCCGCCAACGCAGACTTCGTCGCGCACAATTCTGGTGCGGCAGGAGCGGATGAGGCTGAGGGTTGGGCAAACATTGCCCGAAACGACCGAAACATGGCGAAACTCAAAAACTGTAAAAACACTTAACGTCTTTCAAATCTGGCGAGATATTGGGCTCAGATCAAGTTAAATGCTTAGCAGTTTTCGGTTTTTGTGTCCAATTTACCGGCTAGAGGCTCAGTGTTTCAGAAAACAGTAAAATGATGGCGCTCAACACGGAATCCGGCCTGTGTCAGGACCGGTTCAAGGTCTCGATGCTGCGGAAGCGACTCATCGGGTAAACGGATTCGTTTGCCCGAATGCAGAACGATGGAAACGCGTACCGACAAGTCCCACCGCGTGTCAAACCGGAAAAAATCAATGTCCTGCAGCAGGACCTCTGCCTGGCGCTTGCCGGTAAACCAGCGTATGGCGGTCGCATCGATCTGCACGCCGGCGCGCGTATTCTGGATCACGTCCCACACAGCTGGTAGGGTGCCCAATGCCAGCAGCCATACGATCCACCAGGCGGCATCGAACAGGACGACCAGAGCCATCAAGCCGGAATAGACCGCAGCCAGAATGACCAATGTTCGCGTGTTTCGGTTCTGGCGGGCGAATGTGAATTCAGTCATGCGCCAAGGATACGCGATACCATTTCACTGGTGTCACGCGACAAGTTCGGGGTTCCAGCAATGCGAGAAAGCTGCGCACGCATCAGGTCCTGACGGTCGGCATCATACCGTTTCCACGTTTGAAATGTCGAACACATGCGTGCAGTGGTTTGCGGATTCACCGGATCCAGTCGGATCAGCCAATCAGCCAGCAGGGCATAGCCAGCCCCGTCAGGCTGATGGAACCCGGCATGATTCATCGCTAGCGCGCCCATAACGGCGCGGAACCGGTTGGGGTTCTTCCAGTTGAAGTCGGCATGTTGTGTCAGAGATTGTGCCACGCCGGGTGTCGCCTCGGGTGCGGCCATTGTCACCTGCAGGCCAAACCATTTGTCCATAACCAGTCGGTCATGCTGCCACTGGTTGTAGAACGCAGCGAGTTCTGTTTCTCCTTTGCGCGCGCGCAACAGACAAGACAGGGCAGTCAATTGCAGGGTCATGTTATCTGCGTTGCCATACGCCTCAGCCGCCATTGCCCCGCCATCCAGTCGGGTGGTCAGCGCCAGCGCGGCGCTGCCAAGGGCGCGTTTGCCGGATTGCGCAGCGTCCGGCGCATAGGGGCCATCCACCAAGGCTTCGCTGTGTAGCCGGGGCAACAGATCCTGTACGTGCTGGGCCGTGGCCTGCCGCAGTGTCTCTACCGCAGACCAAATCTCCATCGGATCAGGGGTCTGGCCGCGCTCGTACAAGGTTGCCGCCAGCTCGGATTGCGTTGGCAGCCCAAGCATTAGGGCCCGGTAGGCTGGGTCCAATTCTCCGTCACGCAGCACGGCCAGCAGACCATCGAGGTAATCGGCATCCGGCGCGGCATCATCCTGGATCATTCGCAGCAAAGTATCCTGCGCCAGAGACCGCCCAGCCTGCCAACGGTTGAAGGGGTCGGTGTCATTTGCCAGCAGAAACGCCCGCTCGGCGTTGCTGACGTCATGCTCAAGAATAACCGGCGCTGAGAAATCACGCAGGATCGACGGTGTGGGTTTTGCGGCCAGCCCGGTGAATTGAAAGCTTTGCTCAGCTTCCGTCAGTTCCAACACTTCGGTCGGGCGGACCTCATCCCCATTTGCACCTAACAGGCCCACAGCAACCGGGATCACTTGAGTTTGCTTTTCATTTTGCCCTGGCGTCGGCTCGGTGCGCTGTTTCAACGTCAGGGTATAAATGCCGTCCGCCCAGTCTTCCGAAACGGTGACGCGTGGCGTGCCCGATTGGCTGTACCAGCGTTTGAATTGGGTCAGGTCGCGGCCTGTGGTGTCTTCAAAAACCTTGATCCAATCCTCGATGGTACAGGCCTGGCCGTCATGGCGCTCAAAATACAGGTCCAGCGCTTTGGCATAGGCGTCATCCCCGACCAAACGTTTCAACATTCCGATTACTTCAGCACCTTTCTCATAGACGGTCGCGGTGTAGAAGTTGTTGATCTCCTGAAAGCTCTCGGGCCGTACCGGGTGTGACAGGGGGCCGTTGTCTTCGGGGAACTGGCGCGCGCGCAGGTCTATGGCGTCGTGAATGCGTTTCACAGGGGCCGAGCGCATGTCGGACGTGAACTGCGCATCGCGGAATACCGTCAGTCCTTCTTTCAGACACAGCTGAAACCAGTCGCGGCAGGTGATGCGGTTGCCGGTCCAATTGTGGAAATACTCATGTGCGATGATCGCTTCGATGCGTTCGAAATTCGCATCGGTCGACGTTTCGGGGCTTGCCAGAACAGCCGAGGAGTTGAAGATGTTCAGACCCTTGTTTTCCATCGCTCCCATGTTGAAATCGTCCACGGCGACGATGTTGAACACATCGAGATCGTATTCGCGGCCATAGACGTCTTCGTCCCATTTCATCGACTTTTTCAAGGCTTCCATGCCAAAGGCGCATTTGCCTTCATCGCCGGGACGAACCCACAGGTTCAGCGCGACGTCACGGCCCGACTTGGTGGTAAACTGGCTGGCGTGGGAGATTAGGTCGCCTGCAACCAGAGCAAACAGATAGGCCGGTTTTGGCCATGGGTCGGTCCATTCGGCCCAGCCGTCGCCCTTGCCCGACGGGTTGCCGTTGGACAGCAGCACCGGAAGGTCTCCGTTGATGCGTACGGTAAAGGTGGACATCACGTCCGGGCGGTCGGGGTAGTAGGTGATCTTGCGAAACCCCTCTGCCTCGCATTGCGTGCAGTACATACCGTTTGACATGTAAAGCCCTTCCAGCGCGGTGTTATTGCCGGGATCGATCTCGACCTCGGCCTCCCAGATGAAGGGCGCATCCGGTACGGCAGCGGTCAGGCCCTTTTCAGTTACATCCGGCGTGATCTTTGCACCGTCAATTGCAGCGCGGATTAGCGTCAGGTCTTCCCCATGCAGAAAGAATGTTCGGTCCTTGGCATCAGGATTCGGGCGAAAGGCGACGCGCGATTTGACCCGGGTGGCATGGTCGGCAAGGTCGAAGGTCAGGTGCACGCTATCCACCAAATAACCGAACGGCGTGTAGTCCTTCAGGTAAATTGTTGTGGGGGCAGCGTCGCGCATCTTGGGCCTCGTATCCGTACTGGTTTGGCGCGACGTTAGGGGCTTCGTACAGGGGCTGCAACTGGCCTGCGTCATTCGCTTGCTGATTTTAAGGCAGCTTTTTGAAGGACCGAATACTGCTAATCACTCGACAAAAGTTGCCTATCGGAAACTTTCCCCCTAAATGCACCTGAGCATACAGTGGCACACAATCGCGGGAGAGCGGGAACATGACTGGCAGACACACCCTGAACGGGCTGCAGATCGATCCGATTTTGGCAGAATTTATCGAGACGCAAGCACTGCCAGGAACCGGAGTGTCCGCGCAGCAGTTTTGGGCGGGCCTGGCGCGATTGGTGAACGATTTGGGGCCGAAGAATCGCGACCTTCTTGCGAAACGGTCTGAAATTCAAAGCCGTATCGACGGCTGGCATATGGCCCGCAAGGGGCAGGAGATTGATCCTGCCGAATACCATACTTTCCTGAAAGAGATCGGTTATCTGGTCCCAGAAGGGGATGGGTTTCAGATCGAGACAGCAAACGTGGATCCCGAGATTGCCCTTACCCCCGGTCCCCAACTTGTTGTGCCGATCACCAATGCCCGTTTTGCCTTGAATGCTGCCAATGCCCGTTGGGGCAGTCTTTACGACGCGCTTTATGGAACTGACGCTATGGGTGATTTGCCAGCGGGCGGTGGCTATGATGCCGCGCGCGGGGCGCGTGTGATCGCATGGGCCAAAGCCTTTCTGGACGACGTCGTACCACTGGCGTCCGGGTCTTGGGCGGACGTGTCCAGCCTTACAGTGAAGGACGGAGGATTGGTTCCTGCGCTGGGCGACCCCGCGCAATTTGCTGGGTTTGGTGGTGCGGCGGACAAACCGGAATTCGTGCTGCTTAAGAACAATGGCCTGCACATCCAGATCATGATCGATCCTTCCAGTACCATTGGCGCAACCGATCCTGCTGGCATCGCGGACGTCCGGCTCGAGTCAGCGCTGTCGACGATTATGGATTGCGAGGACTCGGTGGCTTGTGTTGATGCCGCCGACAAAGTTGTCGCATACGGCAACTGGCTGGGTCTGATGAAGGGCGACCTGACCGAAGAAGTCACGAAGGGCGGCACAACCTTTACCCGTAAGCTTGCGGACGACCTGAGTTTCACCACGCCGTCGGGCGATCAGGCCACGCTGAAAGGCCGGTCGCTGATGTTGGTACGTAACGTAGGTCACCTGATGACCAACCCGGCTGTGCTGGACGCTGAAGGGCGCGAGATTGGTGAAGGGCTGATGGATGCCCTCTGCACTACGTTGATCGCCATGCACGATATGAAGCGCGAAGGCGGTAACTCGGTCGAAGGTTCGGTCTACGTCGTAAAGCCCAAGATGCACGGGCCCAAGGAAGTTGCGTTCTCGGTCGAGATTTTCGACATGGTCGAAGACATTCTTGGCTTGCCCCGCAACACCGTGAAGCTGGGCATCATGGATGAGGAACGGCGCACTTCGGCCAACCTCAAAGAATGTATTCGGGCGGCGAAGTCGCGCGTGGCGTTCATCAACACCGGGTTTTTGGACCGGACCGGGGATGAAATCCACACGTCAATGGAAGCTGGCCCAATGCTGCCCAAGGGCGATATCAAAAATACGCCTTGGATCGCGTCCTACGAGGACCGCAATGTCGACATCGGTCTGGCCTGCGGCCTGAAAGGCAAAGCACAGATTGGCAAGGGCATGTGGGCGATGCCGGATCGCATGGGCGACATGCTGGACGCCAAGATCGGCCACCCGATGTCTGGCGCAACTTGCGCCTGGGTGCCGTCGCCGACCGCCGCGACATTGCACGCGACGCATTATCACAAGGTTGATGTGCTTGCGCGCCAGGATGAACTGGCTGCCGGAGGTGCGCGCGGTACGCTGGATGACCTGCTGACCATTCCACTGCTGGATGGTCGGAATTTAAGCGACGATGAAATCACTCGTGAGATCGAAAACAACGCTCAGGGCATTCTGGGCTATGTGGTGCGCTGGGTCGATCAGGGCGTGGGTTGCTCCAAGGTGCCGGACATCAACGACATCGGCCTCATGGAAGACCGCGCAACCTGCCGGATTTCGTCTCAGGCGCTGGCCAATTGGCTGCACCATGGCGTCGTAGGCGAAGCGCAGGTAATGGCCGCGATGCAGAAAATGGCGGCTGTTGTGGATCGTCAGAACGATAGCGACCCCAGCTATACGCCTATGGCGCCAAGCTTTGACGGCATCGCCTTTCAGGCAGCCTGCGATCTGGTGTTCAAGGGGCGGGTGCAGCCTTCGGGCTATACCGAGCCGGTTCTGCACGCCCGTCGTCTGGAGTTGAAGGCAAGCCAGGTGTAAGCGGTTCGGGTCGGGGCAAGGGGTATGTCTACCCCTTGTTTTCCAAAGAAGATTTTATCCAAATGAAAGGGATCAGGGATGGCTATTTCTTTGCGCAAGGCGCGCACCATCATTCGTAAGGCTCTCGAGAAGGGGCGCGAGATGGAGTTGAAGCCTCTGTCCGCTGTGGTTCTGGACGCGGGCGGTCATGTTATCGCCTTCGAACGTGAAGACGGTGCCGCCCCGGGTCGTTTCGCGATTGCGCATGGCAAGGCCTACGGCTCGGTCATGTTGGGCATGGCCGGGACCGCACAGATGCAACGCGCCGAGGCGCAGGCCTATTTCATGGCCGCAGTGAATGGCGTCTATGGCGGGCAGGTTGTGCCGGTTCCAGGTGGTGTTCTGTTACGCGACCGAAAAGGCGCTGTCATCGGGGCTGTCGGAGTAACAGGTGACACTTCGGACAATGATGCGATTGCCGCAATGGCTGGAATTGAGGCAGCCGGTTTGATTGGTGAGATTTAAGTCTCCGCTTGGTTTGTCCTGCCAATGCCAAAACTTTGGAATTATTTCCCGGTTGATAGATCTTCTCGGGAAATAATTCCATACAAAATGTCTTTTGAGGGATTGTATTGTGCACCCCTGAACACGTCCCTGCGCTGTCATGCAGGGCGTGTATTCTTGCACGTCTGAGAGGCTGCCGCTAGCTTCCATGTTAAGCAATGGAACAACAAGGAAAGCGGAATGTCTCGTCCTGTCGTCGGTATCATCGGCAACTCGTATCTCATGAATGACCAATACCCGACACATGCGGGTGGGACGATGAACTCGGACGCGGTTGCCAATGTGTCGGGATGTCTGCCGCTGCTGATCCCTGCGGACCCGCGCTATGTGACGGTTGATGAGTTGCTGTCGGTATGCGACGGCTTTCTGCTGACCGGCGGACGCCCTAATGTTCATCCAGAAGAATACGGCGAACCCGAAACCGAAGCGCATGGAGAGTTCGACCGGGCACGCGACGCCATCACCCTGCCACTGGTTCGGGCCTGTGTGGAACGTGGGCAACCCTTTATGGGCATTTGCCGCGGGTTTCAGGAGGTCAACGTGGCGATGGGTGGAACACTGTATCCCGAAATTCGCGATCTACCGGGCCGGATGAATCATCGGATGCCGCCCGACGGTACGCTGGAAGAGAAGTTTGCGCTGCGGCATGTGGTGACACTGGATGAGGGCGGAGTGTTCCACAATGTGTTTGGCGCGACCGAGGTCATGACCAACACCCTACATGGGCAGGGCATCAAGACGATTGGCGAACGTGTCGTCATCGAAGGTCACGCGCCCGACGGCACGCCCGAGGCGATCTTTATCAAAGACGCGCCTGGCTTTACGCTGTCTGTTCAGTGGCACCCGGAATGGGATGCCATCAACGACCCGGTGTCGCGCCCTCTGTTCGAGGCTTTTGGAAACGCTGTCCGGGTTTGGAATCGTGGCGGCTGCACCGCGATCAAGCAGTCTGCTTAACTGTACTTGCCCGCTGGTCTCTTGAGTCACGTCACTGCATCGCAACATTCAAATATTTATTTCTGAGGTCCGTCGAATAACCTTTTGAGCTAACCAGAGGGTCTGAGAGCCTGTCGCTGTTGACATGAAACAGGGCAGGATCGAGCGATAAGCGAGTCAACCCAAAGGCGAAGAGGCCGGACAAGGCTGCTTGCGGGAACATTGATAGTGTTTTCCGGTTTCGCGGCTGAGGCGGTCGCGCAGCAATGTGGCTCTCTGGGAGAATTGTTCTATATCGGGCGCACGCCCGACTCATCCTCTTCGGTGTGGTTGTCAGCGACAGAGCAAGGTGACTATCGCCTCGAAGCTGCGCAACGGAACACAACAGTAGACACCTGGGCCAAGTCCCGTCGAGGTGTTCATCTAAGCTATTCGCCCTTTGTTTCGAATGGAAACGGTGGAGTGCACCGGTTGTTTGCAGTTGGCGGAGCACCTAATGGCCGGGATTGCTTGATTGATACGCAAAATCAACAGCGAAACTGGAGCTTGCCCGGTGGCGGTGGTGGCTCTGGTGGCGGTGGCGGTGGCGGTTCAGGTGGCTCCGGTGGCGGCTTTGGCGGAGGCGGTGGTTCTGGCGGTTCCGGAGGTGGTTTTGGAGGCGGCGGTGGTTCTGGTGGATCCGGCGGCGGCTTTGGCGGCGGTGGCGGTTCAGGTGGCTCAGGTGGTGGCTTTGGCGGCGGCGGCGGTTCTGGTGGATCCGGTGGCGGCTTTGGCGGTGGCGGCGGTTCTGGCGGGACCGGTGGTGGTTTTGGTGGAGGTGGAACAACGGCTACCTTGCCTCGTACGCAACCCCAAGGTGCTTCTGCAGGGGCATATGCTGTCGGCGTAGAGTGCGTTGACGCAGCGACAGGTAAACTTGACGCGGCACTTTGTGATCCCACTGTAACAGCGCCCATTGCAGGCCCCCCTTTGACAGAGGGCCGTGATCTTGCACCGCCATCCACGTGGAATGTGTGGACAGACTTCACCTATACCGAAATCGAAGACACGCGCGGGGTCACTGAAGTCGACGTAAATGACAATTATTTTGCGGCAGGTTTCGACAGGCTTGTCACGCCGGACTTGGTCATTGGATTTCAGGTTGAATACGAAGACCTTGATGTCGAAGGGTTCCAGGGACAGTTCAGACAAGACACCAAAGGGTTGGCCGTCGGGCCTTATTTTGCCTGGCGTATGTCCGAGAGGTGGGTGCTGAACGGGTTGGCGACTGTTGGAGAGTTTTCAACGGATGCAAACGTCTTGGGATTGACTGGTGATTTTGATCGCACGCGTTGGCGTGCCAATCTGGAAGCTGTTGGCCAATATGAGGCCGGGCGATTCCTGCTCCGCCCGTCGGTTGCCTTTGACTACTACAATTACAGCGCGGAAGATTATGATCTGAGCGGTAGTTTGGCAGGGGTTCCGGTAAACATCATTGGTGAAGTTGCTTCTGCGACTTACAGCGCCTTGACGCCTGAGTTGGAAGTTAGCAGGCCATTTGTCACGTCACGATCGATTGTATCTCCATTCGCGACGCTAAGCGCAACGTACTGGTTGGACCGTGACAATATTGGCATTGGCGGGGGATCACAGACTGATTTGACCTGGGCCACACGCGTCGGGGTTCGCGGACGCGCAAGTGAAGCCGTCTTTTTCGAAGCAACGCTGGGTTATCTGAGTTTGTTCGAGGATGATCTGGACGCAACGGAAGCGTCGATTTTCCTGTCAGTCAATTTCTGATGCTAAGTGCAAAAAGTAAAAACGCCGGCTCATGCCATTGAGCCGGCGTTTTGTGATCAAACCAGCAGGTTGAACTGGTTGATCAGCGGCAGGCTGCGGGCACGTTCTCCGGTCAGATCAAACAGGGCATTTCCGAGCGCGGGCATCGAGGGGGGCGTGCCGGGCTCTCCTGCGCCACCCATGTGACGGTTGGTCTCGAGAACGCGCACCTCGACCTGCGGGGTCGTGTGCATGCGCATGGCGTCATAGTCAGGGAAGTTGAACTGCTCGGCTTCACCGTCTGCAAAGGTGATCTCGCCGTAACAAGCAGCGGACAGGCCATAGATCATACCGCCGAACATCTGCGCCTTGACGTTGTCAGGATCCAGCGCCAGCCCCATGTCGCAGGCGATCCACGCCTTGTTGATGCGGATGGTGCCGTCCTCGTCGGCAACCTCGATCACTTGTGCCACGGGTGTGCCAAAGCTGTAGGTAAAGGCGACGCCGCGGCCTACGCCATCAGGCGTTTTGCCGGTCCAGCCCGACATCTCTTTCACGGCTTCAAGACACCCGGCAGAGGGGGCGTGTTCGGATTTCATCAGCTCAAGCCGGAACTCAAGCGGATCGCGCCCAGCTGCATGGGCCATTTCATCCATGAAGGTTTCATGGAAGAAGCCATTGTGGCTGTTGCCGACCGAGCGCCAAAAGCCGACCGGGACGGCCAGATCCGCGATATGACCACTCATGCGGTAGTTCGGCACGGCGTAGGGTTGGTTGAAGAACCCTTCGACCAGCACCTTGTCGGGGCCGCCACCGGGGAAGCCGGTGTAGCGTTCAACCGCCTGCTGGGTTGGGGATTGCGAAGAAACCTTGCCGTCGATCAGAACGGCTTTGCCGTCCTGCACTGCGCCGCGCATCCGGGCAATGGCCCCGGGGCGGTAAAAATCATGGCGCATGTCTTCTTCGCGGCTCCAGGTCGTTTGAACCGGCGTGCCGGGCATGGCCATGGCAACCTTGGTGGCGATCTCGCTAAAGTCCAGTTCGCCCCGGCGACCAAATCCGCCACCCAGATAGGTGGTGTGAATTTGCACTGCCTCGGTGTCCAGATTGGCGGTGTTCGCGACGCGGAACTGAATCAGGGTCGGGGCCTGGTTGCCGCACCACAACTCCACAGCGTTTCCGGTATATAGCGCGGTGGCATTCATCGGTTCCATCGTGGCGTGGGCCAGATAGGGCACTTGGTATTCGGCGGTGACTTCCGTCGCGCCCTCGGGGGTCACGCTGACATCGCCATCGTCGCGCATGGTCGAATTCGGCGCGTCGTCAAACGCCTCGGCTATCTTGGCAAAGATACCGTCGGTGTCCGGCGGGTAGGGCGCATCGCCCCAGTCAACGTCGATGGCCTCAACCGCCTGGTTTGCCAACCAGGTGTTGTTGGCGATCACGGCCACACCTGTACCCAGATCGACAATTTTCTCGACCCCCGGCATGGATTTTGCAGTGCTGTCATCAAAGCCATTCATCGCGCCGCCCAGTTTGGGGTTCATGCGCACGGCCGCGAATTTCATGCCCGGCAGGCGGACATCAACGCCGAATTCGGCGGTGCCGGTCACCTTGCCAACCATGTCCAGGCGCGGTTGCGTCCGGCCCAGATAGCGCCATTCGGACGGATCGCGCAAAGACACTTCAACCGGTTCCAATCCGGCCGCATCTTCGGCAAGCTCGGAATAGGCGATCTTGTCGCCGTTGGGCGCAATAACGTGGCCCGAGGCCGTTTGCAGCTCTGAAGGGTCAACGCCTAACCGGTCAGCGGCTGCGCGTTTCAGCGTTTCGCGCGCCGAAGCACCAGCTTGCCGCATCCGCTTGAACCCGTCTTTCATCGAGGTCGAACCACCGGTGACCTGCAGGCTCAGCGTCTTGCCCAGAACGCCCAGTGCCTCACCCAGATTGTGCTGGAAATTCGAGATGTCATAACCCTTGTTGGGCAGTCCTTCGCCCACCAGGGCGGAGTTGTAATAGGCCGCTGCCGCCGGGCCATGCAGAACGGTGATCTGATCCAGGTCGACGTCCAGTTCCTCGGCAATCAGCGCGGCCCAAGTGGTTTTCACGCCCTGACCCATTTCAGCGCGGGGGGCGAACAGGGTGACGCCATTTTGGTCGATCAGCACAAACGGGTTCAACGCCGCTTCGCCTTCGCCAGGTTTCAACGGGTTGGCGGCTGGGCGGGTGACGTAATACGCGCCAAAGGCTACGCCGCCAACAATTGCGGCAGAGCCGATCAGGAACGTGCGGCGGAGGATCTTACCAACTTTTCCCATGACTTATGCCTCCTTCAGCTTGCCAGCGGCATCGTGAATCGCTGCACGAATTCGGGGGTATGTGCCACAGCGGCAGAGGTTACCTTGCATCGCGTCGTCAATGTCAGCATCGGTGGGCGAAGGGTTTTCTGCCAGCAAGGCGGCAGCCTGCATGATCTGTCCAGACTGGCAGTAGCCGCATTGCGCAACCTGATGATCGACCCAGGCTTGTTGCAGCGCGGACAATGCATTCGGTGCACCAATGCCTTCGATTGTGGTCACGTCACCCCAAACATCCGACAACGCGACCTGACAGGATCGCACGGCCTCGCCGTCGATATGAACGGTGCATGCTCCACAGGCGGCGACGCCGCAGCCGAATTTGGTGCCGGTCAACCCGACCTCATCCCGCAGAACCCAGAGCAGGGGGACGTCATCAGGCAAGTCCACCTGATGTTGTTTTCCATTGATCTTTAGGGCCGTCGCCATGGCGCACCTCTCGTTGCTGTGGCTGGTTTCTGACATAATTAGCGAAAAGTGTCAGGGTGTCAATTGACAATTTAATCAAAAAGTGTCAGTTCTTCAGACATGAAAGACACGACGGACGATTCACGGCAAAAGGCGATCCTGAACTCGGCGTTCCAAGCCTTTTCTACGTACGGGTATCGCAAGACCTCGATGGACGATATTGCGCGCGGTGCGGGGATGTCCCGGCCTGCAGTCTATCTGCACTACAAAAACAAAGAGGCAATCGTCAGCAAGCTGACAGAGTTATACTATGCCGAAAAAACCGTCGGTGTGGCGAAGGCACTGGCGACACAAGGATCGGTGCCCGAGGTGTTGATCCGCGCGATACAGGCTCAGACGGACGGGATGGCGAAAATTCTGGCCTCGCCACATGGGCTTGAAATACTGGACAACACCAAATCTCTGTCTTCTGAAATTATCGCCGCGGGTGAGGCAAAGCTGGCGGGACTATACGCAGACTGGCTGACGCAGCAGGAACAGGCGGGCCGCGTGCGCCTGCTGGCTGACGCGGCCGAGACCGGACGAACGATCGCGGCCACGCTCAAGGGGCTAAAGCTGATCGGTGCAGGGGCAGAGGTCTACGAACAGCAGGTGGCGCAGGTTGCCGCCCTTTTTGGTGCGGGGCTTGAGGTCAGGTAACGCGCTGGCGGACCTTGTATTCGGGCGCGTCCCACAGCTTGTTCTGCATGACATCGGCCAGAATCTCGGTTGCCTTGATCACATCGCCTTCGTCGATATAGAGCGGCGTGAAGCCAAACCGCATGATATCTGGCGCACGGAAGTCGCCGATCACGCCATGCGCGATCAGGGCCTGCATTGCGGCATAGCCTTCCTCGAAACGGAATGAAACCTGGCTGCCACGTAACTCTGGTGTGCGTGGGCTGGCCAGTTTCAACTCGGGGCAGGTTGCCTCAACACGGCTGATAAACAACTCGGTCAATTCAATGGACTTTGCCCGGACATCAGTCATTTCTGCCATATCCCATATATCCATGGCCGCAGACAACGCCGTCATTTGGATCACGGGGGGCGTGCCCACGCGCATGCGTTCGATCCCGTTGCCGGGGCGATAGTCCAGATCAAAGGCAAACGGGGCTTCGTGTCCCAGCCAACCGGACAGGGCAGGTCGCACTGTTTCCGCCAGTCGTGGCGCGACATAGATAAAGGCCGGGGCACCGGGACCGCCGTTGAGGTATTTATATGTGCAACCCACAGCAAAGTCGGCATTGCAGCCTGCAAGATCGACCGGAATTGCCCCGGCCGAATGAGCCAGATCCCATACGGTGACGACGCCATTGGCATGAGCCAATTCAGTCAGGGCTTTCATGTCATGCATTCTGCCCGATCGGTAATCCACTTCGGTCAGCATCAAGACCGCTATCTCTTCCGTGATAGCAGCGGCCACGTCCTCGGGATCTACGACGCGCAGTTCATACTCTTCACCCAGCGAACGCAGCAGACCGTCGGCCATGTACAGGTCCGACGGGAAATTGCCATTGTCTGACAGAACTACTTTGCGCGAGGGGTTGAGCTCCAGCGCGGCGGCGACGGCCTGATACACTTTGATCGACAAGGTGTCGCCTGTGACAACACTGCCCTGTTCGGCACCGATCAGACGTCCGATGCGGTCGCCCAGCCCGGTGGGTAGTCCCATCCAACCGGCCTTGTTCCAACCGGTAATCAACATCTGACCCCATTCATCTGTCAGCATCTCCTGTACGCGCGAGGTCGCTGATTTAGGCAGAGGCCCAAGAGAGTTGCCATCAAGATAAAGGATACCTTCGGGTAGAGAGAACATGGCTTTGGTTGCGGCGAAATCGGTCATGAAAGCTCGTTTTTTGTGTTTGTCTGTCGCTGTTTGTCCTCGGGCGTACCCTATCCAAACTAACCTGTCCACTGATGCGACATCGTGGGGTTTTGCTATTCTGTTCTGAAAACGATAGGACAGCGCCCAGAAACGACACGTATCTTTACGTTACGTCATCCACAAAGGACCAACTATGCGCTGGATCGATGTTCCCCCTGTGTGGCTTGCGGGCTTTGTCCTGTTGGCATGGTTGCAGGGCCGGTACGTGGGATTGGGCCTGTCGCTTGAAGGCGGGCTGACCGACCTGATCAGTGGTGTTTTGATCGGAGGTGGCGTCCTGTTAGCGGTTGTGGCAGTTGTCGAATTCCGCCGACATCAGACCACTGTCATTCCGCATGAAACACCAAGTGCGATGGTGCAATCCGGAATTTACAAACGCAGCCGCAACCCAATCTATCTGGGTGATGTGCTGATCCTGGCGGGTCTGATCCTGCGGTTTGATGCTGTCCTTTCGCTGGTGCTGGTGCCCGTCTTTGTCTGGGTGCTCGAACGTCGGTTCATTTTGCCTGAAGAGGATCGCCTGCGTCGCACCTTCCGCGCGGATTTTGCACGCTATGAGCGCAAAACGCGTCGGTGGGTGTAAGAGGGGCCGGCTCATGACACTACGTAACCGATGCTGCGCTTGCGAAATAAAATTACGCAAGATACATCTTTTCTTAACAAACCATACCCGAGGACCTGCTCGGCCTTAGACTCTAGGGGGACTGCCAGTGAAGATAGGCACACCGAAAGAAATATTGGATGGCGAGAACCGGGTCGCGATGACGCCGGACTCTGCTGTGCAGTTGCAGAAACTGGGCTATGAGTGCCAGATTGAGAAAGGGGCAGGTGCAGCCGCCGGTTTCTCGGATGAGGCGTATAAAGCCGTGGGCGTCGAAATCGTGAAGACGGCTGCGTCCCTGTGGAAGAGTTCGGACATCGTCGCCAAGGTGCGTATCCCGACTGAGACCGAGATGAAGCGTCTGACCAAGGGCAAGACGCTGATTTCCTTCTTTAACCCGGCGGGCAATGAAGACGGGATGGAGCTGGCCAAATCCAAGGGCGCGAATGTGATCGCGATGGAGATGGTGCCGCGTATCAGCCGTGCGCAGAAGATGGATGCGCTGTCGTCGATGGCCAATATCGCAGGTTATCGCGCGGTTATCGAAGCTGGTAATAACTTTGGTCGCTTCTTCACCGGTCAGGTGACTGCCGCCGGTAAAGTACCGCCTGCCAAGGTGCTGATCGTGGGCGCGGGTGTGGCTGGACTTGCCGCCATCGGGACCTCGACGTCTCTGGGCGCGATCACCTATGCGTTTGATGTGCGCCCGGAAGTGGCCGAACAGGTCGAATCCATGGGGGCCGAGTTCGTCTATCTGGACTTTGAAGAAGAACAGCAGGATGGCGCGGCCACTGGCGGCTATGCCAGCGTTCAGTCCGAAGAGTTCCGCAACGCGCAGCTGGCCAAGTTCCGAGAGCTGGCGCCCGAGATGGACATCGTCATCACCACCGCCCTGATCCCCAACCGCCCGGCACCCAAGCTGTGGCTGGAGGATATGGTCAAGGCGATGAAGCCGGGCTCGGTCATCGTTGACCTCGCGGCCGAGCGGGGCGGCAACGTTGAAGGCACCGTTCCGGATGAGAAGGTTGTGACCGACAATGGCGTGACCATCATCGGCTATACCGACTTCCCCAGCCGGATGGCGGCGCAATCGTCTTCTTTGTATGCGACCAACATCCGTCACATGATGACTGACCTGACGCCTGAAAAAGACGGTCAGATCAACCATGACATGGAAGATGACGTGATCCGCGGCGCAACCGTGACCCATGAGGGTGAGATCACGTTCCCGCCGCCGCCGCCCAAGGTGCAGGCGATTGCGGCGCAGAAGAAGCCGGAAGTCAAAGAACTGACCCCGGAAGAGAAAAAGGCGCAGGAGATTGCGGCCTTCAAGGCGCAAACAAAGCAGCAATTCACCCTGCTGGGTGTCGGTGGCGCGCTCATGCTGCTGGTGGGGCTGGTTGCTCCGGCCAGCTTCATGCAGCACTTCATCGTGTTTGTGCTGGCCGTGTTTGTGGGCTTCCAGGTGATCTGGGGCGTGGCGCATTCACTGCACACACCGCTGATGGCGATCACCAACGCGATCTCGTCGATCATTATCGTTGGGGCCTTGATGCAGATCGGATCGGGGTCTTTCCTGGTCATTCTGCTGGCGGCGCTGTCTGTCTTCATGGCCGGGATCAACATCTTCGGCGGCTTCCTCGTAACACGGCGCATGCTTGCCATGTTCCAGAAATCTTAAGGAGGCCGGGCACATGGAATTTGGCTTCACCACTGCCGCTTATGTTGTTGCGGCTGTTCTTTTCATCCTCGCTTTGGGCGGGTTGTCGAACCAGGAAAGCGCCAAGCGTGCGGTCTGGTACGGCATTGTTGGTATGGCGCTGGCGGTCTTTGCTACGCTTGTGGGTCCGGGCTCGGGCCTGTGGCTGCTGTCGCTGCTGCTGATCATCGGCGGCGGTCTGATCGGTCAATATGTGGCGCAGCGCGTCCAGATGACCGAGATGCCGCAGCTTGTGGCTGCGATGCACTCGCTGGTTGGTTTAGCAGCGGTCTTCGTGGGCTTCAACGCGCATTTTGAAGTTCAGAACGTGGCCGAGGTCTTTGCGATTGCCGACGCCGCGAAAGAGGTTGAACTGGACGGTCTGGGGTCCTTTGCGCAACTGATCGCTAAGAAGACCCCGGCGGAGCTGGCAATTCTGCATGTGGAACTGTTCCTGGGCATCTTCATCGGTGCGATCACCTTTACCGGCTCGGTCGTGGCTTATGGCAAGCTGGCGGGCAAAGTGACGAGCGCGGCGACCAAACTGCCCGGCGGTCATGCGCTGAACGCGGCTGCTGCGGGCCTCTCGCTAATCTGCCTGTTCTGGTACACCAGCACCGGCGGGTTCTTCCCGCTGTTCCTGATGACGCTGGCTGCGTTGTTCATCGGCTATCACCTGATCATGGGCATCGGTGGCGCCGACATGCCGGTGGTTGTGTCGATGCTGAACAGCTATTCGGGCTGGGCGGCGGCAGCGATTGGCTTCTCGCTGGGCAACGACCTGCTGATCGTGGTTGGTGCGCTGGTGGGCTCGTCGGGTGCGATCCTGTCTTACATCATGTGTAAGGCGATGAACCGTCACTTTGTCAGCGTGATCCTTGGGGGCTTTGGTGGCCCGCAGGGGGAACAGATGGCCGTTGAAGGTGAACAGATCGCCATTGAAGCGGACGGCGTTGCGGCTGCTCTGAATGACGCGGACAGTGTCATTATCATCCCAGGATACGGTATGGCCGTGGCGCAGGCGCAGCAGTCAGTCAGCGAGCTTGTTCGCAAGCTGCGTGCCAAGGGCAAAGAGGTGCGCTTTGCAATCCACCCGGTTGCAGGTCGTCTGCCTGGCCACATGAACGTGCTGTTGGCCGAGGCAAAGGTGCCTTATGACATCGTGCTGGAAATGGACGAGATCAACGACGATTTCCCCGACACAGACGTGGCCATCGTGATCGGTTCAAATGACATCGTGAACCCGGCCGCACAAGAAGATCCCAACAGCCCCATCGCCGGGATGCCGGTTCTTGAGTGCTGGAAGGCGAAGCAGGTGTTTGTGTCGAAACGTGGTCAGGGCACCGGCTATTCAGGTATCGAAAACCCGCTGTTCTTCAAAGAGAACACACGCATGTTCTATGGCGACGCGAAACAGTCGCTCGATAAACTGCTGCCCATGATCGACTGATCAAAAGACTTAATCCAATTGCAAAGGGCGCCTTCGGGCGCCCTTTTCTTTTTTTGTATTGCAGGAGGCTTTGCCTCCTGACCTCCAAGGTATTTTTAGCCAGATGAAGCAGCGGATTGTGGTAAAATGGATTGGTCAGGAGGTTTGTGATGCAGAAGGTGAATGGCATAGGAGGCGTGTTTTTTCGCGCCCGCGATCCAAAAGCTTTGAGCGCGTGGTACGCGGAACACCTGGGCGTCGATCATTACGATCCCGTGCCTTGGAAACAACGCGAAGGCTATACTGTCTTTGCTCCGTTTGCGCAGGACACCGAGTATTTCGGGCGGGAAGATCAGCAATGGATGATCAACTTCCGTGTCGATGATCTGGCGGCCATGACTCGGCAACTGGAGGCGGCTGGAATCGCCGTTGAAACGCATCCGGATTGGGACAGCGAGGTTGGGAAATTCGCGCGCATCCACGATCCTGAGGGCAATCCCATCGAGCTGTGGCAGCCAAATCAATGAGATAGCCGGCTTGTATACCTTAGTATCCCTGTAAGTATATGAAACAAAAAGAGAATTGATGTAACTGATATGTGTCGTATAGTGCGCGTGACGAGGCGGAGCCCTGAATGACACCGATTGACGACCACCCCCTTCGCTATGCGCTGGCCAATGAACTGCACGCACGACCATTCCCGGTTGCGTCTATGCCATGCACAGTGGTTTTTTTAGCAATCAAGAAACCCGAGGCTGCGGTTGCGCGTGATCGTAGTCAGGATTTGGCCCATTTGATCAATCTTCTGGATCGCCATGGCGCGCAGCATCCTCAGCCTGATGCCACGCATTACGCCGGTCAGATCGGTCGGCATTGGCTAAAATGGGAGCAACACACAGAGTTTGTCACCTACACGGCAATCGCGCAGAACGTGAGTGACCGTGCGTTCAACCCGGCCGATTTCGAAGTTTTTCCTCTTGATTGGTTGATGGCCAGTCCGGGCCAAAGGGTCACATCTGTGATGGTTCGTGTCGTAGAGCGCGAAAGTGACGACGCGATTAAGTCCAAATTGCTGGACTGGTTCGAGCCTGAAAGCCTGGCCGTGGCCAGGGTATTGGATGATGCCGCCGTATGCGCCAGCGATTTTCGCATCGATCCGGCAGGCCATATGCGGTTTGCTTTGTTCGTGGCCGAAGGAACAGGTCGCCGCCGAACGGGGCGAATTGTCCAGCGCTTGTGCGAAATTGAAACCTATAAGGCGATGTCCATGTTGGGTTTTGCGCGCGTTAAGCAGTTGATGCCGCGTATCGGAGAGTTGGATGGGCAGTTAACCCGGTTGATGGGACAGATGACCGACAACTCGGCTCAGCCCGACTCGCTTTTGCAGGATCTGCTGTCGACGTCGATTGAACTTGAAACTCTGTCAGCCCGGTGCTCGTTCCGGTTCGGGGCAACGGGTGCCTATGAAGCTATCGTCAATCAACGGATTGAAGTGTTGCGGGAAGAGCGGTTCCAGGGCGGTCAGAACTTTGCCGATTTCATGATGCGGCGCTATGACCCTGCGATTCGTACCGTAAAATCCACTGAACGCCGTCTTCAGGCTTTGTCTGACAGGGCTATCCGCGCGGGCGAGTTGCTGCGAACCAGGGTGGATGTGGAACGCAGTGCGCAGAACCAGGCATTGTTGGAAAGCATGGACCGTCGGGCGGACCTGGCCTTGCGGCTGCAGCATACTGTCGAAGGGCTGTCCGTTGTTGCCATCAGCTACTACGCGGTTTCATTGGTGAGCTATCTTCTGTATCCGCTGACGGCTTCGGGCATTAGCAAAGGTATGTTGACGGCAGCGGTTACAGTTCCCGTTGTGGCCGGAGTATGGTTCGCAATCCGTCGGATCCGCAAGCGGCTTGGCTGAAGGTCAATTGCCAAATTTGGAAAGACCTGTAGAACAAAGGCGTTTGGCGAGCTACGCGAGGGTTTCCTGTGATTTCTTTAGGTGCAGCATGGCGGGCTGTTGCCGCCATGTTCATTCTGAATGGTGCTTTGTTCGGGATATGGGCCTCGCGCATTCCTGCCGTGCGCGACCGGTTGGGCCTGTCTCATGAAGAACTGGGCTACGGGTTGCTGTTCATGGCGGCTGGTGCTGTATGTTCTTTTCCCATCACCGGGCGGCTTACGGATCGGTTCGGCGCTGTTGCTATCACCCGCGTCATTGCGGTGCTCTACACCCTGTCGCTGATCCTGCTGGCCATTGCCGGGGGGTTTTGGGGGCTGGCGGTCTTTCTGTTCATCTTTGGTGCTTTCCATGGCTCCATGGACGTGGCGATGAATGCCTGGGCGGCAGAGGTTGAACAGGCATATGACAAGCCTGTGATGTCTTCTTTCCACGCGATGTGGAGCCTTGGCGCGGGTCTTGGTGCGCTGAGTGGCTACGCTGCTGTTCAGATGGGGTTGAGCGTTCTTGCGCACTTCCTAACGGCAGGTGGGATTGTTGTGGGCTTTGCGCTGACCTTGTCTTGGGTGCACTGGACTTCAAAACGCTCGGAAGGGGAGCAAGGGTCCGTCTTTGCGTTGCCGTCCGGCATATTGGTGTTGGTAGGGTTTACTGCATTGTGCGGGGCATTGGGCGAAGGTGCCGTTGCAGATTGGAGCGCGATCTATTTGCGTGACATCACGAATGCGACTGAAAGCGTTGCGGCCCTGGGATATGCCGTCTTTTCCGTTACAATGGTGGCGTTTCGCCTTGCCGGTGCTTTTGTCATTACGCGCTTCGGCCCGGTTGCCACGGCCCGGTTCGGTGGGCTCTGTGCCGCTTTGGGCGTGTTTGGCGTGGTGTCAGCGGTGGCGCCAGAGCTTGCCTTGGCGGGCTTTGCCCTGATGGGGGTAGGCTATGCCGTTATAATGCCGCTGGCATTCAGTCGGGCTGCAAGTGACCTAGATGTGCCGCCGGGGCAGGCCATCGCCAGTGTTGCAACTTTGGGATATGGGGGGCTGTTGATCGGGCCGCCATTGATCGGCTTTTTAGCGGAATTGTTTGGCCTGCGTCTGGCATTCTCGGTGTTGTTGCCGTTGGCGGTCCTGATCATTGTATTGGCCGGCGCGCTAAGGCGCGCCGACTGAATTTGCTTAACGTCCGCGAATGCGCGGATCCAGCGCGTCGCGCAGACCATCGCCCAGGTAATTCACGCTGAGCACGGTCAACGAGATTGCCAGTCCGGGCCAGAACACGCGCTCGGGGTATTGCTGCAAGTAGTCGACACCGTCGAACAGCAGCCGACCCCAGGTCGGGAAATCAGGCGGGAAGCCCAGCCCAAGGAAGGACAATGCGCTTTCGGTGATGATCGCCGTGGCAATCCCCAGTGTCGCGGACACCATGATCGGCGACAGCACGTTGGGCAGAATATGCCGTGTGATGATCTGACTGTTGCTGGTGCCGATAGAGCGCGCCGCCAGAACGAATTCACGTTCCTTGATGGCCAGCACGTCGCCCCGCACGATCCGGGCGGTTGGCATCCAAGAGGTGATGCCGATAGCGCAGACAATCAGGATGAAGATGCCCCGCTCCAACCCAAAGGCAGCCGATAATGGCTCGCGGAACAGAAGCATCATGACCAACAGCAGGGGCAGCAGGGGCAGGGCCAGGAACAGGTCCGTCAGGCGCATCAGCGGTCCGTCAAGCCGTTTGAAGAACCCGGCCAAGACACCGATAAACGACCCCAGGAAAAGCGCCAGAAGCATTGCCGTAATACCGACAGAGACCGAGGTCTGCCCGCCTGACATCATGCGCGCCAGAATGTCCCGGCCCAACTGGTCGGTTCCAAACGGATGTGCCCAGCTTGGCCCTTGATTGCGCGCACGGATGTCGATCTGCGTTGGATCAATGCTCCATAGTAACGGCCCCAAGTAGACGCCAGCCACAATGAAGATGAACAGGATCGCACCGATCATCGCGCCCTTATGGGTTTTGAACTGATCCCACACATCGCGCCATTGGCTGCGGGGTGGGGTGGTCAGTTCCTCCATCACGTCAGCGGTTGGCAACGCGGTGGAAGCAGGTGCTAGTCCTTCATCCGGGATCAGCGTGTCTGATTTGTCGGCATCAGTCATAGCGAATCCTCGGGTCCAGAATGCCGTACAGAACATCGGCGATCAGGTTGAACAGCACGATCAGCACGGCGAAGATGAAGGTCAGGGTTTGCACCATCGGCAAGTCGTTGGCCTGAATTGCGCCGATCAGCAACTGGCCGATACCATTCACCTTAAACACCTGCTCGGTGATGATAGCGCCGCCAAAGATGGCCGGGATACCCAGCGCAATCACAGTGACCACCGGGATCATCGAGTTGCGCAGGACGTGAACCATAACCACGGTGTATTCGCTAAGCCCCTTGGCGCGGGCGGTGCGGACGTAATCCTGATTGAGGTTGTCCAGCATCGAGGCGCGCATGAAGCGTGAAAGCTGTGCCGTGATTTGCAAGGCCAGAACCATGACCGGCATGATCATCTGTTTTAGCTGTACAACAAAGCTGTCCCAGCTGTTGACCACATGGGTGGTGTCATAGATCGACGGGAACCAACCCAGCTGGACCGAGAAGATCACGATCACCAGAACGCCCGAGAAAAAGGGCGGGACCGAAAAGCCGACCATCGACACGAAGGTGCCCATCTGGTCGAACCAAGAATACTGGCGATAAGCGGAATAGATACCGATGGGCAGGGCGATCAGAATGGCGACCACATAGGCGGTGCCAACAACCCACAGAGTCTGTGGGATACGTTGAACGACGATGTCCATAACGGGCGAGCGGGTCTGCCACGAAATCACACGCAGGTCACCTTCGGAAAAGGTGGTGCCAAACATGTGGTCGATCAGAACCTGCGGTTCGATCCAGAAGAATTGCACGATCCATTTCCAGAACCGGATATGCATGGGTTGGCCAAGGCCAAGCGCTTCGCGCATCTTCTCTTTGACTTCGGGCGGGACGGTAAGCGGGACCTGCGCCATCGGGTCGCCGGGGGCAAGCTCGAGCAGCAGGAAAATGACGAGGCTGATGAACAGCAGCGTGGGTACGGCCAGCACCAGTCGTCTGATTGTAAAGTTGAGCATTCAAAGGCGCCTTTGTTGATGCGTCTTTTTGTTGGAGTGGTCTGCAAATGACCGCGCCCCGATACGGGTCGGGGCGCGGCTTTGCAAGACTAATGCTTAGGAACCGGTCTTGCGGTACCAGTCCGCAATGTTCCACAGCTCGCTGTCCCAAACGTTCAGGACAACGCCACCCAGCGTGTTTGCGTGCGCCGACAGACGACCACGGTGGACCAGCGGGATCATGCCGCCGTTCTGAACCATGATGTCGTTCAGCTGCTTCGCAATCTCAGCGCGGGCTTCCAGACCCGCAGTTTCGGCCAGCTGACCATGCAGCTTGTCAAACTCTTCGTTGCAGAAGCGGCTGATGTTTTCACCCTGCCACTGGCTTTCCGGCTTCGGTGCTTTGTCGCACAGGCCGTTGCCCAGGTAAGACTGCGGGTCAGTGCCGTTGAAGGTGTTGGCGTACATTTCAACGTCAGCATAGAACTTCTGGAAGGTGTCAGGCGAACCCGGGTCACCACCAAAGAAGACCGACGCGTTGATGTTGCGCAGTTCGGTTTCAACACCGATCTGGCTCCACCATTCTTTGATCAGCGCCTGGAAGTCCTGACGAACGGCGTTGGTCGATGTCTGATAGACAATCTTCAGCGGAACGCCGTCTTTTTCGCGAACGCCGTCGCCATCGGAGTCAACGATGCCAGCGTCATCCAGCAGTTTCTTCGCGCCTTCGATATCCTGCGTGTCACAAGTCATTGAAGTCGAGTTGAACGCAGCAGGAGCCGGAACCCAGTTACAGGTCACTTTACCCGCCTGGCCATAGCCGATCTCAACCAGCAGCGGGCGGTCGATTGCCATGGACAGGGCCTTGTAGACCGCAGGGTCTTGCAGGAACGGGTGCGGATGTTTGGCCGTCGAACGCTCGCCTTCCGGCAGGTCCGGTGACGGGTTGGTCTGGTTCAGCATGATGCGCTCGACCAGCGGACCAAAGCCTGCAACCGGAGTACCTTTGCCGCCTTCCTGCATCTGAGCAATCACTTCAGGCGCCAGTTGTAGGTTCCAGGCATAGTCAAACTCGCCTGTCTCCATAACGGCACGACCGGCAGCGGTTGCGTCGCCGCCACCTTTGAAGGTTACGGTCGCGAAGGCGGGTTTGGCCGGATCACGATAGTTGTCATTGGCTTTGAAGGTGATCACGTCGTTCGGCTTGAACTCGGTCACGACAAACGGGCCGGTCCCGATCGGGTTGAAGTTCTGATCGGTGCACTCAGGAGCCTTCGCGCCCAGGCAATCGGCGAACTGAGCCGCTTGAATAATTGGGCTTTCACCACCTACGAAGGGTCCGTACGGGAACGGGGTGGGCGCGTCAAAAGTGACCTTAACAGTCAGGTCGTCCAAAGCCTCGACCGAGGTGACGCCTTCAAACTTTGTGACCTGCGCACAGCCGCCTTCGGGGTGCATGCAGTAATCAGCAGTGAATTTCACGTCTGCCGAGGTGAATGGGGTGCCATCCGACCAGGTGATTCCAGGTGCGATTTTCCAAGTGATCGAGGTCAGGTCTTCGCTGACACCGCCGTTCTCAACAGTCGGGATTTCAGAGGCCAGGAAAGGAACCATGTTGCCGTCTTGGTCATAGCGCGCCAGCGGTTCGATCACCAACGAGGCTGATTCCACATCTTTCGTACCACCCGACAGGAACGGGTTCAGGATCGACGGAGCTTGCCAATAAATGATGCTGACGTTGCCGTCCGATCCACGCTCGGCAAAGGCCATCGGAGCCATTGCCGTGCTTGCAATCGCACCAAGCAAAAGGGTTTTGATTTTCATAATTTACTCCCGAATTGGACACGTTTGTGTCTCGATTATTTCCGCATGGCCTGCGGACTTGGCGTTGCCGCTTTGGGGCAAGGTTTTGATCAATAAAGATAATAGCGCTAACGTTTTTCAGCGCGCGCTCTCCCCAAAGCAGTTACGTGGGGTATCGAAACAGAACTTGCAAAAAATGCAAGTGGTGCCGTCGCGAAAATGTGTATTGCGTTTGACTTTTCCCGGTAGCCCGCCGTAGCGTTCGGCACTCAGAACAAAAATGACAACGTCAGGGGAGCGTGCGCGTGCTGGATCAGCCTATTGCACAAATCAAAAAACTGCGGGTGGAATTTCAGACCAAGGACGGCCCTGTCGTCGGCGTCGAAGACGTCTCGTTCGAGGTCAATCCGGGCGAAACCGTTTGTATCGTTGGTGAATCGGGCTCTGGAAAGTCGGTGTCATCGCTGTCTCTGATGCGGTTGGTCGAGTTTGGCGGGGGCGAGATTGCGGGCGGCGAACTGCTGTTCGATCGCCGCGATGGCGAAGAGATGGACCTTTCCAATGCCGACCAGGATCTGATGAAACAGATTCGCGGAAACGAGATCGGGATGATCTTTCAGGAGCCGATGACCGCCCTGAACCCGGTGTTTACTGTCGGCCGCCAGTTGACCGAAGGGCTGCGCATCCACAAGGAAATGTCGAAAGCGCAGGCTGAAGAAAGGGCATTGGAACTGCTGCGTCAGGTTCGCATTCCGGAACCGGAACGCCGCCTTAAGCAATACCCGCACGAGCTGTCCGGTGGGATGCGCCAGCGTGTGGTCATCGCGATGGCCATGGCGTGCGAACCGCGCCTGTTGATCGCGGATGAACCCACCACGGCTTTGGATGTGACCATTCAGGCCGAGATTTTGGCTCTGATGGACCGTCTCAAGCGGGAAACCGGCACAGCAGTGATGTTCATCACCCACGATATGGCAGTGGTTGCACAGATGGCTGACCGCGTGGTGGTTATGTTCCGCGGCAACAAGGTCGAAGAGGGTACCGTCAAGGAAATCTTCGAGAACCCGCAGCACGACTATACCAAGGCCCTTCTGGCCGCGGTGCCAAAACTGGGTGAGATGCGGGGTAAATCCGCACCCGAGCCCATGAAGCTGTTGGGGGTGGAGGGGCAGAATATTGCCCCCATCCCCGGCACCGAAGATGTTCTGCTGACCGTCAAGAATCTGACGACGCGTTTTCCGGTCAAAGGCGGGTTGTTGCGGCGCACGATTTCGAACGTCCATGCAGTTGAAGACGTCTCATTCACGCTGAACAAGGGCCAGACCCTCAGCCTTGTGGGTGAATCCGGGTGCGGCAAATCCTCGGCCGGACGCTCGATCCTGCGGCTGGTCGAGCCCATGGCGGGTGAGGTCAATCTGGACGGCGTCGATATCATGAAGCTTGACCCTGCCGGTCTGCGCAAGGCGCGGTTGGACATGCAGATGATCTTTCAGGATCCCTTCGCGTCGCTGAACCCGCAAATGCAGTTGGTGGATCAGGTGGCTGAACCGATGCGCAACTACGGGGTTGCGACTGGATCAGAGCTGCAAGACCGCGTCGCACAGCTGTTCGACAAGGTGCAGCTGCCCCGCAGTTTCATGCGCCGTTTCCCGCATGAAATGTCAGGTGGTCAGCGTCAACGGATCGCCATTGCCCGGGCCTTGGCCCTTAACCCAAAGCTGATCATCGCGGATGAAGCCGTTTCGGCCCTCGACGTGTCGGTGCAGGCACAGGTGCTGAACCTGATGATGGAACTGCAATCCGAGCTGGGCCTGTCCTATCTGTTCATCAGCCATGATATGGCAGTGGTTGAACGGGTCAGCCATTATGTCGGGGTCATGTATCTGGGTCGCATCGTCGAGCTTGGCCCACGCGCCCGGGTCTTCGAAAACCCCCAGCATGCCTATACGCAGGCGCTGATGAAGGCGGTTCCGATCGCGGACCCCAACAAGCGGAAGTCCGAAAAAGACCTGAACTTCAAGCCGATTCCGTCTCCGATTCATCCTGTGGGCCACACGCCGGAACCTTCGCAATATCAAGAGGTTGAGCCGGGTCACTTCATCCTGACGACGGACAGCGGATACTAATACCAATGGCAAATCGCCTGACGCCGCTTGAGATCATGACCAAGCTGATCTCTTTTCCAACCGTAAGCCGCGAAACCAATCTGCCACTGGTGGATTGGGTTGAGGAGTATTTGCTAGGTCACGGGATTAAACCGCATCGCTGGCCCGACCCGGATCAACCGCACAAGGCTGCGATCTTTGCGCATGTTGGTCCATTTGAAGAAGGCGCAGTGGTTCTGTCTGGTCACACTGACGTCGTGCCGGTGGATGGTCAGCCGTGGGATACGGACCCGTTTCACGTGACCGAGAAAGACGGCAAGTATTTTGGGCGGGGCACGTGCGACATGAAGGGCTTCGATGCTTTGGCCATTTGGGCCCTTGTCGAAGCGCATCACGCCGGGGTCAAACGGCCATTGCAGCTTGCGCTCAGCTTTGATGAAGAGGTCGGCTGCACTGGTGCGCCGCCTATGATCCAGGCGATGCAGGAAGTTCTGCCCAAAGGATCCGCCGTGATCGTGGGTGAACCATCCATGATGCAGGCCGTGACAGGGCACAAAGGTGGTTTCGGCTTTGATACCCACATCACGGGATTCGAAGTTCATAGCTCGATCATGCACACAGGCGTCAACGCGATTATGGAGGCCGCGCCTCTGATCGATTGGGCGAACCGGCAGAACGCAGCAAATATGGTGGCGGACCCCAGCCCGGTTGCCGCCGTTTTCGATCCGCCATGGACGACCTGCCATGTTGGCATGATTGAAGGTGGCACAGCGCACAATATTACCGCCAAGGACTGCAAGTTCATGATGGATTTCCGAACCGTGCCGGATGAATCCAAGGCGCAATGGCAGGATGCTTATTTTCAGCAGGTCCGCGCGATTGAGGCCCGTATGCAGCAAGTGCACCCCGAGGCCCGTATCGAACTTTCCGAAAACTTTTCTATCCCGGGACTCGTGCCTGAACAGGATGGTGAAGCGGAAACTCTGGTGCGCGCGTTGACGGGCGACAATGCCAGCCATGTTGTCAGCTATGGAACCGAGGCGGGGCAGTTTCAGGAAGCTGGATATTCGGCGGTGATTTGCGGCCCCGGCGATATTGCGCAGGCCCATCAGCCGAATGAGTTCATTTCGGTCGCTCAGTTCGAAGCTGGGCAAAAGTTCATGCAGCGCTTGGTTGAAAAGCTGGGCACCTGATCCGACGTAAAGCGGTAATCGCAGCCGAAGGGGAGGTTTTGAGATGCCGGTAAAAAACAGACTTGCGGAAATGCATGGCGAGATTACCAAGTGGCGCCGTTATCTACATGCACATCCTGAGCTCATGTATGACGTTCACGAAACCGCAGCATTTGTTGCGGACCGTCTGAAAGAATTTGGCGTAGACGAGATTACTCCGGGGATTGGCAAAACTGGTGTTGTTGGAGTGATCAAAGGGCGCACGGATACGCAGGGGCGTGTCATTGGCCTGCGGGCGGATATGGATGCGCTGCCGATTGAAGAGGCGACAGGGCTGGACTATGCCTCAACCGTTTCAGGTAAGATGCACGCCTGCGGTCATGACGGTCACACCTCGATGCTGCTGGGGGCAGCGCAATATCTGGCCGAGACACGCAATTTCGACGGCACTGTGGTTCTGATCTTTCAGCCAGCCGAAGAAGGTGGCGCAGGTGGACTGGCCATGTGTCAGGACGGGTTGATGGACCGCTGGGGCATTCAGGAAGTTTATGGCATGCACAACATGCCCGGTCTTCCTGTGGGTGAGTTTGCCATTCGACCGGGTGCGCTGCTGGCTTCATCTGACGAGTTCAAAATTACCGTAACCGGCAAAGGCGGGCACGCTGCCGCACCTCATGACGCGGTGGACACGACGCTGGTTGCCTCGCATATCGTTGTTTCGTTGCAATCCGTGGTGTCGCGCACGGTTGACCCGATCAAGCGCGTTGTCTTGACAGTTGGAACTTTCGAAACGGACAGTGTGGCGTCAAACGTGATTGCGCACACCGTACGTTTGCAGGGAACAGTTCGGACGCTGGATCCTGAATACCGCGCAATCGCGGAAGACCGGGTGCGCCGGATCGCCGAGGATACGGCGTCGGCCTTTGGAGCCACGGCAGAGGTAGTTTGGGAGTCTGGTTACCCTGTGACCGTGAACTCGGATGCCGAAACAACATACGCAGCCGAGGCAGCCCAAGCTGTCGCGGGTAAGGTCAACGACAGCACGGACCCGATCATGCCGTCCGAAGATTTTGCCTATATGCTTGAAGAACGGCCCGGAGCTTACATCTTTATCGGGAACGGGGATACGGCCATGTGCCATCACCCCGAATATAATTTTGATGACGACGCCATTCCCGCCGGCTGCAGTTGGTTTGCCGAGCTTGTGGAACGACGATTGCCCGTCGCATAAATCAGGGAGAATGACATGCCGATTAAAAACCGCCTTGCAGAGATGCACGATGAAATCACAGGTTGGCGGCGTGACATTCACCAACATCCGGAAATTCTGTATGACACCCACCGCACCAGCGCACTGGTTGCCGAAAAGCTGAAGGAGTTCGGCTGTGATGAGGTTGTCACTGGCATTGGTCGGACCGGTGTAGTCGGGGTCATTCGCGGCAAAAGCGACACGCAGGGCCGCGTGATCGGGCTGCGCGCGGACATGGATGCGCTGCCGATGCAGGAGCAGACCGGGCTGGACTATGCCTCGAAAACAGAAAATGCGATGCATGCCTGCGGTCATGACGGGCATACGGCCATGGTTTTGGGCGCAGCGAAATACCTGTCTGAAACACGCAATTTCGACGGAACCGCTGTGGTGATTTTCCAACCCGCCGAAGAAGGCGGCAATGGCGCAGAAGCCATGTGCAAAGACGGTTTGATGGACCGGTTCGGCATTCAGGAAGTCTACGCCATGCACAATGTTCCGGGTTTGCCTACCGGGCAATTTGCGATCCGGTCGGGGCCGTTGCTTGCGGCAGCGGATGAGTTCTCGATTCAGCTGGAAGGGCGGGGCGGTCACGCGGCGAAACCACATGAGACTGTGGATACGACGGTGATGATGTCGCAATTGATCGTGGCTTTGCAGACCATTGTGTCACGCAACGCAGACCCAATTCAGCAGGGTGTCCTGTCTGTGACGTCGGTCGAGACGTCGTCCAAAGCATTCAACGTGATCCCGCAATCGGCGCAGATACGCGGTACGGTGCGCACGCATTCGAACGAGATGCGCGACTTGATTGAGAAACGCCTCAAAGAGGTCGCCGAAGGGATCGCCGCGACGTTCGGTGGTTCGGTGAACGTCAATTACACGCGCGGTGTACCGGTGACGATCAATGCTGAAGAGCAAACAGGTTATGCCGAACAGGCCGCGGTATCTGTTGGTGGCAGTTGTGTCGAGGCTTCGATGGTGATGGGGGGCGAGGATTTCTCGTTCATGTTGGAAGAACGGCCCGGAGCCTTCATTGTTCTGGGTAACGGAGACAGCGCCGGGTTGCACCACCCCGAATACAATTTCAACGACCAGATCATCCCGATCGGGTGCTCGTGGTTTGCGGAAATGGTCGAGCGCCGGATGCCGGCGGCTTGAATTAGGAGAGAGAAGAAATGCCAGTTAAAAACCGATTTGCCGAATTACAGAATGAGATCACCGCTTGGCGACGGGATCTGCACGAAAACCCGGAAATCCTGTTTGAAACCCACCGTACCAGCGCAGTTGTGGCCGAGAAACTCAAAGAGTTCGGTTGTGATGAGGTTGTCACCGGCATCGGACGCACCGGTGTCGTGGGTGTGATCAAGGGCAAGTCGGACAGCAGGGGCAAGGTGATTGGTCTGCGCGCAGACATGGATGCACTGCCGATTCATGAGGCGACAGGGCTGGATTATGCCTCGAAAACACCGGGTGCTATGCATGCCTGCGGTCATGACGGTCACACAGCGATGCTGTTGGGGGCGGCAAAGTACTTGTCTGAAACACGCAATTTCGACGGCACTGTGGTGGTGATTTTCCAACCCGCCGAAGAAGGTGGCGGTGGTGGCCGTGAAATGTGTGAAGACGGCATGATGGACCGCTGGAACATTCAGGAAGTCTATGGAATGCACAACTGGCCGGGTAAACCGGTTGGCAGCTTTGCCATTCGTCCCGGCTCGTTCTTTGCAGCTACTGATCAGTTCGACATCACCTTTGAAGGTCGCGGCGGGCACGCAGCCAAACCGCAAGAGACGGTGGACACGACCGTGATGACGGCGCAGGCGGTTTTGGCTTTGCAAACCATTGCGTCCCGAAATGCGGATCCGATTGATCAGGTCGTTGTGTCGGTGACGTCTTTTGAAACCTCATCAAAGGCTTTCAACGTGATCCCGCAAACTGTGCAGATCAAAGGTACCGTGCGTACCATGAGCAAGGATATGCGCGATTTGGCTGAAAAGCGGATCAATGAGATTTGTGCAGGCGTGGCAACAACGTTCGGGGGCACCGCGGACGTGACCTATATCCGTGGCTATCCGGTAATGGTGAACAGCGACGAGCAGACCGCGTTTGCAGCGGATGTGGCAAAGTCAGTGTCTGGCGATTGTGAAGAGGCCCCGTTGGTGATGGGCGGCGAGGATTTCGCGTTCATGCTGGAAGAGCGTCCAGGTGCTTATATCCTTGTGGGCAACGGCGACACAGCCATGGTTCATCACCCGGAATACAATTTCAACGACGAGGCCATCCCGGCCGGTTGTAGCTGGTGGGCAGAGATTGTTGAACAACGGATGCCGGCCGCTTGATGAACAGCGTGGGGGCTCTGCCCCCACACCCCCGAGGTATTTTCAGCCAGATGAAGAAGGATCCTGTTAGTGCAGATCAAGCTCTGCACAGAGGGTGTCGATGACGGATTCAAGAGCATCTGACTGCGTGTGTACGCAAGATTGCGCGGCTTTTTGTGCAGATTGCAGGGCGTTCTGGTCTGACAACCAATGCGCCACGATTTGGGAGAGTTCAGCCGCAGTTTGAACCTCGATTGCGCCGCCGGATTTAATCAGCGGGGCAAAGGTCTCGGCAAAGTTAAAGTAACCCGGACCCGTGATCACCGCCGCCCCGGCTTGAGCAGGCTCAAAAGGATTGTGGCCCCCGATTTCTTTCAGTGAGCCGCCGAGGAATACAATCGGGCACAAGGCGTACCAGGTTCCGGTTTCTCCCAGTGTATCAGCGACGTAAATTTGGGTGTTTTCTCTGATCAGTTCGCCCCTGGATCGGAAAGATGCAGGCATATCAGCAACTTTGATCAGCGTTGCAATGTCGTCTCGGCGCTCTGGGTGGCGTGGGATCAACAGCAAGAGCAAGTTCGGCCAGCGTTCAAGCAGTGTCTTGTGCGCGGTCAGAACGGTTTCTTCCTCGCCCGCATGGGTGGAACTTGCAATCCAGACCGGGCGGTCTGCGATCTGTGTTTGGATGTCCTGAAATGTCGCTTGATCCACCGGCAGGGGATCGGACATTGCCTTTAGATTGGTGCCCGGCTGCACGCGGCTTGGCGTTGCGCCGATGTCGATCAGGTTGGCTGCGGTTTTGTCATTCTGGGTCAGAATCAGGTGGAATTTGGATAAAATGAAACGCGCGGTGTTAGGGCGTTTCTTCCAGCCTCTGACAGATTTTTCAGACAGGCGGGCGTTTAGAAGTGCCAGCGGGATGTTCTGCCGATGGCTTTCCACGATCAGGCGGGGCCATATTTCGCTTTCGACGAAGATGCCCGCATCGGGTCGCCAATGAGAGAGAAAGCGAGTTACAGGGCCTGCGGTATCCAGCGGTGGGTATTGATGCCGTGTTCGGGGCGGCATGCGTTTGGCGATCAATGCGGCAGAGGTGGGCGTACCTGAGGTGATCAGGAACTCGGCATCCGGCAGACGGTCAGCCAACCGTTTGATCAGGCTGAGGACCGACAGGCTTTCGCCGACGCTGGCGGCATGAAACCAGATCAGACGCCCAGATGGACGGGGCAGGCTGGCGTGGCCAAGACGCTCTCTTTCTCGGTCTTCAGGTACATCGGCTGCGCGCAGCTTGTTGCGCACGGTTCGCCATGCCAGGGGTTGCACAAGAGCAGTAAAGCCGCAGTACAGTCTGTACAGCAGCGTCGGGCGGTCGTCTGTGCCGGGCATGTCAGCCGCCTGTATGGCTCATGTGACGGCTCATCTGGCCATCGACGGCCTGACGGGAATAGTCGAAGTCGTGACCCTTTGGCTTGAGGTTGATCGCGGCCCGAATTGCGTCCTCTAGTGGCGCTTCGCATTCGGGGTGATCACGCAGCGGGGCACGCAGATCGGCCATATCTTCCTGGCCCAAACACATATACAACTCGCCGGTACAGGTTAGGCGCACGCGGTTGCAGCTTTCGCAAAAGTTATGAGACAGCGGTGTGATGAACCCGATCTTTTGGCCTGTTTCCTCTAGGCGAACATAGCGGGCCGGGCCACCGGTGCGTTCGGCCAAGTCGGTAACTGAATAGTGGTTTTCGTATTCTTTGCGAACGTCCTTAAGCGACCAATATTGATCCAGACGGTCTTCGTTGCCGATGTCGCCCATGGGCATGACCTCGATCCAGGTCAGGTCCATGTCGCGTTCGGCACACCACTCGGTGATTTTGGGCAGTTCGGGCTCGTTGAACCCTTTCAACGCGACCGCGTTGATTTTGATCCGCAAGCCTGCTTTCCGCGCGGCGTCGATGCCGTTCAGGACTTGTTTCAAGCGCCCCCAGCGCGTGACTTTGGCGAATTTGTCATCGTCCAACGTATCCAGCGAAACATTCACCCGCCGCACACCTGCGGCATAGAGGTCCTCTGAGAAGCGATGCAATTGCGAACCGTTTGTGGTCAGCGTGAGTTCTTTCAGTGCGCCGCTGTCCAGGTGACGGGTCATGGCGTTGAAGAAAGTCATGATATTGCGGCGGACCAAGGGCTCTCCGCCCGTAATGCGCAACTTCTCCACACCCATCTTCACAAAGGTCGAGCACATCCGATCCAGCTCTTCCAGCGTTAGCAGGTCTTTCTTGGGCAGAAAGGTCATGTTCTCGGACATGCAATACACGCAGCGGAAATCGCAGCGGTCCGTGACGGAAACGCGGAGATACGTGATGGCGCGGGCAAACGGGTCGATAAGCGGAGCTGTCATGGCGTAATAGGTAAAGCCGGAACCGGGTCCCGACAAGGGTGAACTGTGCTTTGCGCTGGTACAGATGCGCGCAGGGCTGTAGGATTTGGGCATGAAGAAAGCACTTGTAATTCTGTGTGTGTTGGCCGCCGGTTGCGATACAGTCCGGTCCACCACCGACCGCGTCTTCGGACGAAGCGACGCACCCGAGCAGACCGTTGCCGAGGATGAGACCGCGACCGCTGTTTCCGAGGAAGTTCTGCAGCCGGAACCTGTTTCAGCGCGCCCCAGTTGGGCTGGGGCCAGAACCACTATTGCCGGGTTGGGAGACCCGACCACGCCGGGGCGTTGGATGCAGACACCCTTGGTCGAAAGCGAGGTAACAGCGCGCGTAGTGGTGCCAAGAACTGGGGCGCAAGCCTATATCACTCTGGTTCCGATCCCGGGCCCTGCCAGCGGTGGCAGCCGGTTGTCGCTGGACGCCATGCGAGCTTTGCTGGTGCCGCTGGATGAACTGGTTGAGGTCGACGTCTACGCCAACTGATCCTTCAGATACTTGCCGGCTTCACGGTGGGCAAATGGCTTCATCGCGTTGCCGTATTCTTCCAGGAATGCAATCACGCGATCTGGGTCATGCTTGGACAGCTCACGCAGCCACCAAGCGATGGCCTTCTGGATGAACCAGTCGCGATCTGGGACATATCCGGCAGCCCAGCTTAGAATCCGATCGCGGCGCTGCAGGTCTTCCGGCTTGGGGTGGTTCTGTTTTGTCCAGGGCAGAGTTGCAACCAGCGCGGCGCGGCGGGTCCACATATGGTCAGATAGGGCCCACTGTTCAACTTCGTCCAGTCGATCAGGGTTAGCTGAAAGCCGCTTTTGCATTGCCGTGCTGGCGTGGTCGGCGATAGCCCAGGCATCGAAATCAGGCAGCCAGCTTTGCAAAAGGTCCCAAACCGCGTCATCTGGCCGGATGCGCGCCTGAGTCAGCAACTTGGCCGCTAAAACGCGAGCTTCGTGAATGTTGGTCTGCCACAGTCCGTTTGCCACTTCGACACGCGCGGCGACGTCCAGTTCTGTTCGCCATGCTTTGCTCAGGTCGTTCAAAACGGGGTTCGCGACACCAAGATAGACGCGATCCACCTTGTGGTAGCTGGCCATTTGATCCGCACGCTCAGCGTCGGCATGGGCTTTGATTTGATCGAGGAGCCTGGCGGACATCAGATCAGACCGGAACGCCGGTGGGCTTGCCGTCGATTGTCTGCCCGTTTTTCTCTGCCCAGTAGGCGCGGATTTCGTTGTCGGATTTTCCGTCGACCCATTTCTGCATTGTATCGCGGTCGGACTGGAACTCCATGAATGGAACGGCATAGCCACACGAAGTCTGAACTATTTCTATGGACTGGTCATAGATTTGCCGCGCGCTGCGATGATGTGGGAAAAGGTCAGCCAGTTCGTCCCAACCTTCATCCCCGACATGAAGGGTTTGCGCCGTTCCATAGGTGCGCAGGATCAGGGGCCGGGTGCTGAACGAACACCACATCAGCGTCATGCGGTTGACCTGCATCAGGTGGCCTGCTGTTTCGTTGCCACTGCCGGTAAGGTTCATCCAGACGATGCGGTTGGGCCCCAATACCCGCAGCGAGTCCATCCCTTTCGGGGAAATATTGACCTGTCCCTCAGCTCCGGCGGTGCCAACGAAGAACATATGCTGATCTTCGATGAATTTCCGGTGCGCATCTTCGAGCTGAGGGAATTGTTTGGCCATGGTTCACTCTACCGTTACTGATTTTGCCAGATTGCGGGGCTGATCCACATCGGTGCCCTTGGCGACGGCAGTGTGATAGGCCAGCAGCTGTGCAGGAACGGAATAAAGGATCGGTGTCAGATTGTGATGGACATGGGGCATGCGGATCTTGCTCCAAACCTCATCCCCGGCTTCGGCGATACCGTCATCATCCGACACAAGGATCACTTTACCTTTGCGCGCCATGACTTCTTGCATGTTTGAAACGGTCTTGTCGAACACAGTATCCCGCGGGGCCATGACAACCACAGGCATGTGCTTGTCGATCAGGGCGATGGGGCCGTGCTTCAGCTCTCCCGACGCGTAACCTTCGGCGTGAATGTAGCTGATTTCCTTCAGTTTCAACGCACCTTCCAGAGCCAGAGGATACATCAGGCCACGGCCCAGAAACAGAACGTCACGTGCTTCAGACAAGCGCTGGGCGGCTTTGCGGATCGCCCGGTTCTGGTCCAGCGCCGCGTTCAGAACAGTTGGCAATCCGCGGAGCGCCGCAGCGTGATCGGCAATTTCTTCGTCTGTCATCGTGCCCCGGTCAGCAGCGGCCTTCAAAGCCAGCATCAACAGCACGCTCAACTGACAGGTGAATGCCTTGGTCGAGGCCACACCAATCTCGACACCGGCATGGATCGGCAGAGCGATATCGCTTTCGCGCGCAATCGAGCTTTCCGGGACGTTCACAACTGAAACGATCTTCTCGGCCTTGCCTTCGCAATAACGCAATGCGGCCAGCGTGTCGGCGGTTTCGCCCGACTGGCTGACAAACAGCGCCAGAGTTCGGTCGGTGATCGGAGGTTCGCGATAGCGGAACTCGCTGGCGATATCGACCTCAACCGGCATCTTGGCCAGTTGCTCGAACCAGTATTTGGCAGTCAAGCAGGCATAAAAAGCAGTGCCACAGGCTACCATGGTCAGGCGGTCCAGCTTGCTGAAATCCAGATCTGTATCGGGCAACACCACCCGGTCTCCGCTGGTGGGCAGGTAGGACCGGATTGCTTCGGCCACAACGATGGGCTGTTCGGCAATTTCTTTGGCCATGAAGTGCTTGTGTTCGCCCTTGTCCGCGCGTGTATGATCCAGCTTGATCTTGCGCTTTTCGCGGTTGGCCAACTCGCCAGCTTCGGTTCGGATTTCCAGCGAAGTGCGGGTCAGAACCGCACGGTCGCCCTCCTCAAGATACGTGATCTGATTGGTCAACGGCGCCAGCGCGATGGCGTCAGATCCGACATACATCTCACCATCGCCATGGCCAATGGCCAGCGGTGATCCCTTGCGGGCGGCCACGATCAGGTCGTCTTCACCGTCGAACAGAAAGGCTAGTGCAAACGCCCCTTCCAACTGCTCGATAGTCTTGAACGCAGCTTCAACCGGCGACAGGCCCGCGTTGAGGTGATGCTCGGTCATCAGGGCTACGGTTTCCGTATCAGTCTCGGTCTGGAAATCGACGCCATGTTCCGCCAGTTCGGCCCGTAACTCACGATAGTTTTCAACGATGCCATTATGCACCACGGCCACAGGCCCCGCCTTGTGCGGATGCGCATTGTTGACCGAAGGCGCGCCATGTGTGGCCCAACGGGTGTGGCCGATGCCGGATTTGCCAGGCAACGGGTCATGCACCAGCAGATCGCTGAGGTTAACCAGCTTACCGACCGCGCGCCGTCGACCCAACGCGCCATCATTGACTGTTGCTATCCCGGCGCTGTCATAGCCGCGATACTCCAGCCGTTTCAAAGCCTCTACCAGAATAGGGGCCGCCTCGTGCTGCCCCAGAACACCTACTATTCCACACATAACCTCAGGCCTCTTTATCGCGGCGAGCCTTCTTCGCCTTCAACATATCAAACAATTTACGCGCATATCCGGGTTTGTTTTCCTGCTTGGCGCGAGCCACAGCCAACGCGTCAGGTTCCACATTCTTGGTCACGACTGTGCCCGTTGCGGTCATCGCGCCATCACCCACGGTCACAGGGGCCACAAGCATGGTGTTCGACCCAATAAAGACGTTCTCACCAATGGTGGTCTTGTGCTTCATCACGCCGTCATAGTTGCAGGTGATCGTACCAGCGCCGATATTTGTCGCAGCCCCCACCGATGCATCGCCGATGTAGCTCAGGTGGTTGACCTTCGCGCCTTCGGCAATTTCAGCATTCTTGATTTCGACGAAGTTTCCAACCCGCGTGTTTTCCGCCAACTCGGCGCCGGGGCGCAAACGGGCATAAGGTCCGATGATAGCGCCACGGCTGACATGGCACCCTTCCAGATGCGAAAACGCCCGGATCGTCGCACCGCTTTCAACCGTGACACCGGGACCAAACACCACATTGGGTTCGATCACTGTATCGCGCCCGATTACAGTGTCAGCGGCCAGATACACTGTTTCAGGGGCCATCAAGGTGACACCCATATCCAAAAGCTCAGCACGTGCGCGGGCTTGGTACACCGCATCCGCCGCGGCCAGATCCGCGCGCGAATTCACACCCAGCGTTTGTGCCTCGTCACAGGCGACGGCGGTCACGTTCAACTCACGTTTGCGCGCGATTTCTACAACGTCAGTCAGGTAGTATTCACCCGAAGCGTTGTCGTTGCTGACATCATCGATCAGTGAAAACAACAGCTGCGCGTCACAGGCGAGAAGTCCCGAGTTACAAAAGGTTAGCGCCCGTTCTTCATCAGTGGCGTCTTTAAATTCGACAATGCGTTCCAGGCTGTCGCCCTTCATCACCAACCGACCATAACGTGCGGGGTCGGCAGCTTCGAACCCGAGAATGACCAGATCGTTCCGCGACCGCGCCTCGATCATCCGTTCCAGCGTGTCCGGTTGTAGAAACGGGGTGTCGCCGTAAAGAACCACAACATCGCCCTCAAACCCTTCCAGCGCTTGCCGCGCCTGAGCAACTGCGTGAGCGGTGCCTTGTTGTTCTTCCTGAACGGCAATCTGCGCGGCTTCGTCTTCGCCTTGCGCAACCTTTGCCACAGCTTCGGACCCGTGGCCGGTGACAATCACTGTTCGCTCGGGCGACAGCACGGACCCGGCGCGCATCGCGTGAACAAGCATCGGCACTTGGGCGATGGGATGCAGGACTTTGGGAATATCCGAATTCATCCTGGTGCCTTTTCCGGCGGCAAGGATGACAAGGGCAATGCTCATGAAATCGTTTTCTCTTTGTGTTTTGGTGCCGACCGTTTTATCCGCTGAGGTCAAAGGCGCAAGCCGTTCGGCCATCAAACAAGATTGCCGATTGAAACAGGGCACGGCGAAAACCTGCCGAATAAGGAGGCGATATGCGCACCGTCATATTCGATTTGGACGGCACATTGGCGGACACGTCAGGCGATTTGCTGGCCGCAGCGAACCATTGTTTTCGCGAAATGGGGCATGGTGACGTGCTGGTCCAGGGGCAGGATTCTGGTATCGCGTTGCGCGGTGGGCGCATGATGTTGACCCATGGGCTAAAACGCGTCGGTGCCTTTGATGAGGACACGGTCCACACCTATTACCCGGTGCTGCTTGAAGCCTATGCGCAGGACATAGACAACCACACCAGTTTCTATCCCGGAGCGTTGCAGGCGGTCGAGATGCTTAGCAACGCTGGATACGGTGTTGGCATATGCACGAACAAACCCGAGCATTTGGCTGAATTGTTGCTGACCCGCATGGGGGTGCGGGACCGTTTTGCCTCATTGGTTGGGGCAGATACCTTGCCGGTCCGCAAACCTGACCCAGCCCCTCTGCGTGAGGCTGCACGTCGCGCTGGGGGCGACCCTGATTTTTGCGTGCTGATCGGAGACTCGGATACGGACCGCAACACCGCCAAAGCCGCAGGTGTTCCGTCGGTCCTCGTGACCTTCGGCCCGTCAGGGGATGACATGGCGGCATTGGAACCCGAGGCCTTGCTGCATCATTTTGACGATTTACCTTCCCTTGTGCCTGCCTTGATTGGTGCGGCGGCGTAACGTCTTGACCGAACCTTGTCGGAGCCTCAGAACGAGATCATGACCGAAAAATTCTCAGGCAATTTCACCCAGCAGGAACCGCTTCCCGAGGACGCGATTGAGGCGGCTTTGGCCGTTCTGCGACACGGGCGTCTGCATCGCTACAACGTAGCGGCAGGTGAATTGGGGGAAACGGCCCTGCTGGAGCAGGAATTCGCGGCGCAGATGGGGGCAAAATACTGTCTGGCTGTGTCGTCTGGCGGCTATGCGCTGGCCACCGCCCTTCGTGCGGTTGGGGTTCAGCCCGGTGATCCGGTGCTGACCAACGCCTTCACGCTGGCCCCGGTGCCAGGGTCGATTGCTTCGGTTGGGGGGCGGGCCATCTTCGTGGGCGTGACGGAAAGCCTGACCATCGATTTGGACGACCTTGAGCGCAAGCTGGGGCAGGCGCGCGTGCTGATGCTGAGTCATATGCGCGGGCATCTGTGTGATATGGACCGGTTGATGCAGATGTGCGACGCCGCCGGGGTGATCGTGATTGAAGACTGCGCGCATACGATGGGCGCGGCCTGGCGCGGCCAGTTGTCGGGGCGGCAGGGCGCAATCGGCTGCTATTCCTGTCAGACGTACAAGCACGTCAACTCGGGTGAGGGCGGTTTGCTTGTCACCGATGACGAAGAATTGGCGGCCAAAGCTACGATGCTGTCAGGGTCCTACATGCTGTACGAGCGCCACCTGGCCGCGCCGGGGCCCGAGGTGTTCGATCGGATCAAATACACCACGCCAAACGTTTCCGGTCGCATGGACAATTTGCGGGCTGCGATCCTGCGTCCGCAATTGCGAGATTTGGACCGTCAGGTGGAGCGTTGGAATGAGCGCTATCGCGAGATCGAGACCGGGCTGCGTGGAACACCGGGCCTGACCATGGTTGAGCGGCCCGAGGAGGAAACCTATGTAGGGTCTTCGATCCAGTTCCTGCTGTTGGATTGGTTGCCCGAACGGATCGCCGACGTGATCAGCCGTTGCGCGGCGCGTGGGGTCGAGCTGAAATGGTTTGGGGGGGCCGAGCCAACCGGGTTCACGTCACGGTATGACAGTTGGCGCTATTTCGACAGTGAGCGTATGCCGGAAAGTGATCGAGTTCTGGCTGGTGTCATGGACATGCGTGTACCTCTGACGTTTTCATTGGAAGACTGCCAATTGATTGCGCGCATTATCCGAGCTGAGGTGGGCGCGGTCTACCAATCGTAACCAAGTGGAGTGCGCTTGCTGCGCGCGCTCAATCCTTTGCATCGCCGCCCGTATGGGCGGCGTTTTGCGTTTTGGCTGGTTCACAAAGATTGACCGGGCTCGGATTCGCTGGTAATCGTTTATTGAACACTTGTTCATTAACGCGGAGGGAGGACGCAGATGTTCATGGCCACGATGAAGTTCGATCTGGGTGAGGATGTGAACGCCCTGCGCGAGATGGTGCATCGCTGGGCACAGGAACGGGTTAAGCCGATGGCGGCTGAGATCGACCAAACCAACGCCTTTCCGAACGAGTTGTGGAAAGAGATGGGAGAGCTTGGCCTATTAGGTGTCACTGTGCCCGAGGAATATGGCGGTGCGGGTATGTCCTATCTGGCGCACACCATCGCGGTCGAAGAAATCGCGCGTGCCTCGGCTTCGGTTTCACTGTCATACGGGGCGCATTCGAACCTCTGCGTGAACCAAATCAAGCTGAACGGCAGTGAGGAGCAGAAGCAGAAATACCTGCCGCGCCTGATCTCGGGTGATCATGTCGGTGCGTTGGCCATGTCGGAACCTTCAGCCGGGTCCGACGTCGTGTCGATGAAGTTGCGGGCGGAGAAGCGGAACGATCATTACCGTCTGAATGGCAATAAATACTGGATCACCAACGGACCGGACGCAGATACTCTGGTCGTTTACGCCAAGACAGATCCGGATGCCGGGTCAAAGGGGATCACGGCCTTTCTGATCGAGAAAGAAATGAAAGGGTTCTCGACCTCACCTCATTTCGACAAGCTGGGGATGCGCGGGTCGAACACGGCTGAACTGATCTTTGAAGACGTCGAGGTGCCGTTTGAGAACGTGTTGGGTGAAGAGGGGAAAGGCGTGGCCGTGCTCATGTCGGGGCTGGACTATGAGCGTGTGGTTCTGGCCGGTATCGGCACCGGTATCATGGCCGCTTGTCTGGATGAGGTGATGCCTTATCTGGCCGAGCGCAAACAGTTCGGCAAACCCATCGGCAGCTTCCAGTTAATGCAGGGCAAGATCGCCGACATGTACACGGCGATGAACTCGGCGCGGGCGTATGTGTACGAGGTCGCCAAGGCGTGTGATCGGGGGGATGTGACGCGTCAGGATGCGGCGGCGTGTTGCCTTTACGCTTCGGAACAGGCGATGGCGCAGGCGCATCAGGCGGTTCAGGCGCTGGGTGGTGCAGGCTTTCTGTCCGATGCGCCAGTAAGCCGGATCTTCCGTGATGCCAAGCTGATGGAGATCGGCGCGGGCACCAGCGAGATTCGCCGGATGCTGATTGGCCGTGAGTTGATGGCTGAAATGCTCTGAACACAAAAAACGCCCTGCGGACGAGGGAACCGCAGGGCGCTTGAAAGACAGGATCAGAACTTATGGACGTAGGAAACGCCGACAAGGAACGGATCGATTTCCGCGGTGCCGATATTGGTGCCGTTCAGCGAAACGTCCGAGTCGATGTCGAACCAACGTACGTTCAGACGGACCGCGCCATTGTCGCTGACCATGTAGTCCAGACCGGCCTGCAGCGAAACACCGAAGGAGTCATCGACCTTGAGATCGCCCAAAGCCGTCTGTTCGTCGAAGAAGATGGTGTAGTTCAGGCCGGCACCGACATAGGGTTTCCACGCGCTGTTGGTTGGGAAGTGATAGTTCACCGACAGGGTGGGCGGCAGGTGCTTGACCGTAGCCGCATCAACACCGCCCAAAGCGATTGTGTGTTTGAACGGGGTTGCGGCCAGCAGTTCGATACCCAGATTGTCACGGATAAAGTATTCAGCGGTGAAGATCGGGCGCGTATCTGCGTCGATAGTGGCAGGTGCACCTGCAATCGTGCCGTTGTCGGATTTCGGGTCCAGATAACCCACACCGACGCCGACGGTCCAGTCACCTTGCGATTGAGCAAACGCAGGGGCGGCCATCGCAATCAGCGCGGTGGACAGGGTCAATGCGGCGAGCTTTTTGGTCATTGTTTTGCCTTTGGTTCTGTTGATGCGTCTGACGTCGCAGAACAGAGCCTTGAGCACTCTGATCTGCATCAAGTTCCTGTGAAAGCTGGTGGCGACGAGATTCAGGGAAGTGACAGCAAAATAAGGAGAATTTGCCGTGCTAACCACTGAGCGCATACCGGGATTGCGCCCGGAGGGAAGCTGGGACCTGCCGGATCGGCTCAATATGGCGCAGCAATGCCTGCGCCATGCAAAAGATCAGGTGGCGGTTGTTGATCTGACTGGTTCGGATCCCCGCAATGTCACCTATGGCCAACTGGATCAGATAGCGGATGATCTTGCCCGCGCGCTGTTGCGCCGCGTACAGCCCGGAGATCGCGTCGGCGTGTTGCTCAGCCAGTCCCCGTGGTGCGCTGCAGCTCATCTGGCGATCTGGAAGATCGGGGCGATCTCAGTTCCGCTGTTCAAACTGTTCAAACAAGATGCCCTGCGGTCGCGGGTCGGCGATGCTGGTGCCAAAATTGTGCTGACCGATGCCGAGGGCGCTGAATTGCTGGGCGATCTGGCCGAGGCTCTGATTGCATCTGAAATAGGCGAGGCGGGCCCATCCCTGCCATTCGCCGACACTGGCCCCAATGACCCGGCGGTGCTGATCTATACTTCGGGCACCACCGGCAGCCCAAAGGGGGCATTGCACGGGCACCGGGTGCTGACAGGGCATCTGCCGGGTGTCTCGATCAGTCATAACCATTTGCGTGGGGGCGATTGCCTTTGGACACCGGCGGATTGGGCATGGATCGGCGGTTTGTTCGATGTGCTGATGCCGGGCCTGGCGCTTGGTATTCCCGTGGTCGCGGCGCGGCTTGAGAAATTCACGCCCGAAGCCTGCGCCGATATTGTTGCGCGCGGCGGGGTGCGCAACGTGTTTTTTCCGCCCACGGCCTTGCGAATGCTGAAAGCGGCAGATCAGGGCATTCCCGGCCTGCGCTCGGTCGCGTCCGGGGGCGAGCCCTTGGGGGCCGAGATGCTGGCCTGGGGTCAAAAGGCGTTTGGTCTGACGATCAATGAATTCTACGGCCAGACAGAATGTAATATGGTCGTGTCCTCTTGCGCCGAGGATTTCCCAGTGCAGCCCGGCTGCATCGGCAAACCCGTGCCGGGGCATGAGGTGGCGGTGATTGACGAGAAAGGCAACCCAACGACCGAGGAAGGCGACGTGGCGATCCGGCGCGGCTCGGCTTCGATGCTGCTGGAATACTGGAACAGGCCCGAGGCGACGGCTGAGAAATTCCGAGGCGATTGGTTGATCACCGGAGATCGCGGCGTTTGGGAGGGCGACTACCTGCGCTTTGTCGGACGCGACGACGACGTAATTACCTCAGCCGGATACCGCATCGGCCCTGCCGAGATCGAGGATTGCCTGCTGACCCACCCGGCGGTGGCGACCGTGGGTGTGGTCGGCAAACCCGACCCGCTGCGGACCGAGATCGTCAAGGCGTATGTGGTGTTGAAACCGGGGGCTGCGGCTGCAGAGCGTGAGTTGCAGGATTGGGTCAAAGATCGTCTGGCGCATTACTCCTACCCGCGTGAGGTGGCGTTTCTGGAGGAACTGCCGATGACGGTGACGGGGAAGGTGATCCGGAAGGAACTGAAGGCGCGTGCGGCGGGGGAAGGGGTGCTATGATGAAGAGCTTATACGTCGCGACTTCGTTCGTCGTTGCCTGCATTGCAGCGCCAGCTGTGAGCTTGGCAGACCAAAGTAGTCCCTATGCTTGGACAGAACGCTGCCTTGCAAGTGCAGAAGGCAAACTGGATCAGGCTGGAAAAACACAAGAGTGTATAGCGGTGATCCTAGGCTATTGTCGTTTTTCCACAGACAGTCATTCTTGCTTTAAAAACTTGGCTTCATATTTCGTAGACCGGTCCAAAGCAAATGTGGATGGTCTTCCAGAAAACCTGGAGGCTTTGTCCCAGCAAAAACACTTCTATCAAAAGCGATTGGAGCTTTTGAACAACACAAGCGTTGCCAGTCGTTGTGAAACACCAAGCTTTGACACGGAATGTGCTGCCTTAGTGTCTTTCGGACGTTACCTGGGAGCGGTGTCTTTGGCCGATTGGGTGGAAAAGAGGGAGGAGAGCCAATGAAGCTCACGAGTAAAGCAATAACAACCTCTGAAGGCTTCAAAGCAAACCGCGCGGCCCATCTCGACGCGCTGGCCCAAATCTCAGCTGCTGCCGAAGCGGCCCGCATGGGCGGGGGCGAGAAATCTCGCGCGCGGCATGAATCACGGGGCAAGATGCTGCCTCGGCGCAGGGTCGCGAACCTTTTGGACGCGGGCTCTCCGTTTCTGGAAATCGGCGCGACTGCGGCACATGGGATGTATGGCGATGCCGCACCTTGTGCTGGGGTGATCGCCGGCATCGGCCAGGTGCAGGGGCGTGAGGTCATGGTGGTCTGCAACGACGCCACTGTAAAGGGCGGCACGTATTACCCGCTGTCGGTGAAGAAACACCTGCGCGCGCAAGAGATTGCCGAGGAAAATCATCTGCCCTGCATCTATCTGGTCGATAGCGGCGGTGCGAACCTGCCAAATCAGGATGAGGTCTTCCCTGACCGCGACCACTTTGGCCGCATTTTCTACAATCAGGCGCGGATGAGCGCGAAGGGGATCGCTCAGATCGCGGTGGTGATGGGGTCGTGTACGGCGGGCGGGGCTTATGTGCCCGCGATGTCTGATGTGACGATCATCGTGAAAGAGCAGGGCACGATTTTTCTGGCTGGGCCACCTCTGGTTAAGGCCGCGACGGGCGAGGTCGTCAGTGCCGAGGAACTGGGTGGGGGAGACGTCCACACCCGCTTGTCCGGCGTGGCGGATTATCTGGCCGAGGATGACGCGCACGCGCTGGCGCTCGCACGGCGGGCCGTGGCGTCGTTGGGCGGTGCCGGGCTGAAGTCCGGTCTACAGTTTGAATCCCCTGAAGAGCCTGCTTACGACCCCGAAGAGATTCTTGGCGTCGTCCCCGCCGATCTGCGCACGCCCTACGACATCCGCGAGGTCATTGCGAGGCTGGTTGATGGCTCTCGGTTCGATGAGTTCAAACCGCGCTTTGGCGACACGTTGGTAACCGGGTTCGCCCATGTCAAAGGCTGCCCGGTCGGCATAATTGCCAACAATGGTGTGTTGTTTTCCGAGGCCGCTCAGAAGGGCGCGCATTTTGTGGAGCTGTGTTCGCAGCGACAGACGCCGATCGTGTTCCTGCAGAACATCACTGGCTTCATGGTGGGACGGAAATACGAAAACGAAGGCATCGCCCGGCACGGGGCCAAGATGGTAACGGCGGTGGCGACGACCTCGGTACCCAAGATTACCATGCTGGTGGGCGGCTCGTTCGGGGCTGGGAACTATGGCATGGCCGGTCGGGCCTATCAGCCAAGGTTCTTGTGGACATGGCCGAACTCGCGCATTTCCGTGATGGGCGGTGAGCAGGCGGCAGGGGTTTTGGCCACAGTCAAACGTGAAGGGATCGAACGGCAAGGCGGCACATGGTCGGCCGAAGAAGAGGCCGAGTTCAAACGCCCAACGCTGGAGATGTTCGAAGAACAATCGCACCCGCTCTACGCCTCGGCGCGGCTCTGGGATGACGGCATCATCGATCCGCGCAAGTCGCGCGACGTACTGGCCCTGTCGCTGAGTGCGGCGCTGAACGCACCTATTGAGGAGACACGTTTCGGCGTGTTCAGGATGTAAGATGAGCGTGAGCTTGAAAACCCTTACGGCCCGCTATCCCGGCGCTCAGACATTCAAATTTGGCGACAACGCAGAGCTGAGCGCTGAACTTCTGGCATTGGTTCGCAGTGGCCGCAAAACAGCGACCTGCGACGCGCTGAGTAACTATCCTGATGGTAGCTCTGAAATGCCCAAGCGGGGTCGCCGCGATATTGCGCTGAACTGGGACGATACACCGGCATTGGTCATTGAAACCGTGGATGTTTCAATTCAGCGGTACTGCGATGTGACCGAGGATTTCGCTTTGGCGGAAGGCGAGACTGAAACGCTCGAAGAATGGCAAGACCATCATCGTCGCTATTTCCAACGAAACGGTGGGTTTGATCCCGAGATGAAACTCGTGTGCGAACGGTTTCGACTGGTGGAAGACTTGGCCTTGGAAGGGTGAAAAAGATGTTCAACAAAATCCTGATTGCCAACCGGGGAGAGATCGCCTGCCGCGTCATAGAAACCGCTCAGAAGATGGGCGTGTCCTGCGTTGCGGTGTATTCGGACGCGGACGCCGCGGCCAAGCATGTGCAGATGGCGGATCAGGCCGTGCATATCGGCGGTGCGGCCCCGGCTGAGAGTTATCTGAAAGGCGATGTGATCATTCAGGCCGCGTTGGATACGGGTGCGCAGGCGATCCATCCCGGCTATGGGTTTCTGTCCGAAAACCCGGATTTCGTGGATGCGGTCGAGGCCGCAGGGCTGACATTTATTGGTCCGTCAGCGGATGCGATCCGCAAGATGGGTCTTAAAGATGCGGCCAAGGTGCTGATGGAGCAGGCGGGTGTCCCTGTTGTGCCCGGCTATCATGGGGACAACCAAGACCCCGAACATCTTGCCGGTGCTGCTGAAACCATCGGCTATCCGGTTCTTATCAAGGCCGTGGCAGGCGGTGGTGGCAAAGGCATGCGGCTTGTCGAACGGCTTGAGGATTTTGCCGCTGCGCTGGACAGCGCTCGCGGTGAGGCCAAGACCGCGTTCGGCAATGATGCGGTACTGGTCGAGAAGTTCGTGGCCAAGCCGCGACATATCGAGGTGCAGGTTTTTGGCGATGGCACCCGTGCGGTGCACTTGTTTGAACGCGATTGCTCTCTGCAGAGGCGACATCAGAAGGTGATCGAAGAGGCTCCGGCCCCGGGCATGACGCTGGAAATGCGCGAGGCGATGGGGCAGGCGGGCGTGCGTGCGGCTGAGGCTATTGGCTACAAAGGCGCAGGCACGGTTGAGTTCATCGTGGACGCCTCGGACGGGCTACGCCCAGACAGGTTCTGGTTCATGGAGATGAACACACGCTTGCAGGTGGAACACCCTGTGACCGAAGCGATTACGGGTGTTGATCTTGTCGAATGGCAATTGCGCGTCGCGGCGGGTGAAAGCTTACCGAAGCAGCAGGAAGACCTGTATATTCAAGGGCATGCCTTCGAGGCACGGCTTTATGCGGAAGATGTTCCGAAAGGGTTCCTGCCTGCGACGGGTACGCTGACGCATCTGGATTTCCCAGCCAATTGCCGCGCCGACAGTGGCGTGCGGGCAGGGGATACGATCAGTCCCTGGTATGACCCGATGATTGCCAAAGTGGTTTTGCACGGGCCGACCCGCTCTGTCGCACTTGAGACGTTGCACCGGGTTTTACAGACAACCAAAGTGGCGGGTACTGTAACAAACCTTGCCTTTTTGGGCGCGTTGACCCGCCATGCGGGGTTTGCCTCGGGCGATGTGGATACGGGTTTGATCGGGCGGGACCTTGAGACATTGGTTCAAGAGCCAGAACCTTCGGTCGAGGCAGTTGTTGCTGCTGCGATGACAGCTTTGGAGCTGGTGAATGTCGCGCCTGAAACCGGGTTCTCTCTTTGGGCTCCGTTGCATCGCGCCGTGCAACTCTTTGCTGAGGGAGAAACCTTGGATCTGGATGTGCAAGTCGACGGACCGGATCGTCAGATTTGGCAAATGGGAGAGGATCAGGTCTTGGCCGAGCGGACCTTGGATCGCTGGACACTGAACGGTGCGCCGATGCCAGACGTTTCTGTAAGTGGGTCGACCCTGACCGTGTTCTCGGACTATGGCCGCAGCTTTGATCTGATCGACCCGCTGGATCGGGATACCAGTGCTACGGGCGATACCAATGCAATCGAGGCGCCGATGCCGGGTCTGGTCAAAGCGGTCTTTGCGACAGCGGGGCAAGCGGTACAAGAGGGTGATCGCCTGGCCATTCTTGAGGCAATGAAGATGGAGCATTCCCTGCTGGCTGCGCGCGACGGCGTTGTGGCCGAGGTGTTGGTCGAAGAGGGTACTCAGGTCGAGGCCGGGGCAGCGCTGGTGCGTTTGGAGGAAGAGTGATCTGTACCCGCACCGCCGCACGTGGCACGGTCGGGCGATCCGTAGTGGAATGAGAATAAGCCGGGAGGAGCGCAGACATGGGTGATCAGGTCGAGATTTATGAAGTAGGGCCGCGCGACGGGCTGCAGAACGAAAAAAATGAGATACCGGTTGCTGACAAGGTTGCATTGATCGACTGCCTCAGCCGGGCCGGGTTCCGCCGGATTGAAGTCGCAAGCTTTGTGTCCCCAAAATGGGTGCCGCAGATGGCCGGGTCGGCGCAAGTTCTGGCCGGGATCAACCGTGTGGATGGAATCCGCTACGCGGCGCTAACGCCCAATATGCGTGGGTATGAGGATGCGCTGGCGGCCAAGGCAGACGAGATTGCCGTGTTTGCTTCGGCCTCCGAGGGTTTTTCCAAAGCTAATGTCAACGCGTCAATCGAGGAATCGATAGAGCGGTTCACGTCGATTCTTGAAGCAGCGCGCCACATCGACCTGCCGGTCCGTGGTTACGTCTCTTGCGTGACCGATTGCCCCTACGATGGTCCGACCCCGCCCGAGAAGGTGGCCGAGGTGGCAGACCGGTTGTTTGCTCTGGGCTGCTACGAGGTCTCGTTAGGTGATACGATCGGGCAGGGGACGCCCGACAAGATCGCGCACATGCTTTTGGCGGTGCGTGAAAGGGTTCCTGTAACGCGGCTGGCGGGGCATTTCCACGACACCAATGGGCGCGCAATCGACAATATCGATGCGGCGCTGGCGCTGGGCGTCCGCGTGTTTGACGCGGCCGTGGGCGGGTTGGGCGGTTGCCCTTATGCGCCGGGGGCTGAAGGCAATGTGCCAACCGAAGCCGTCGCCGCCCATTTGCAGAGACTTGGATACGAGACGGGGCTGGATCTGGCTGTGATTGAAGACGCTGCACGGATGGCAAACGCGCTAAGAGGCTGACATGTTTGAAACACTCGCGATTTCAACCGATTCACGTGGTGTTGCCACTCTGACTCTGAATCGGCCAGAGAAGCACAATGCCCTGTCAGGTCTGATGATCACCGAATTGACCCAAGCCGCAGGGCAGTTGGGTCAGGATGCTGATGTTCGAGTAGTTGTCCTTGCGGCGCATGGCAAAAGCTTTTGTGCAGGTGGTGATCTGGGTTGGATGCAGGACCAGATGACAGCGGATAAAGCGACGCGCTTTACCGAGGCCCGCAAGCTTGCCGAGATGTTGCAAGCCCTGAATACGATGCCCAAGCCCTTGATCGGGGTATTGCAAGGCAACGCCTTTGGCGGTGGCGTCGGGATGGCGGCTGTGTGCGACATCGCTATTGGGGTCGACAGCTTGAAGATGGGATTGACCGAAACGCGGCTGGGTCTGATCCCGGCAACAATCGGGCCATACGTCACCGCCCGTATGGGCGAAGCGCGCGCACGACGCGTTTTTATGTCGGCCCGTCTGATTGATGCTGCCGAAGCCGTTGATCTGGGATTGTTGGCGCGAAGTGTACCTGCGGATCAATTGTCAGCTGCTGTCGAGACGGAAATTCGACCCTATCTGACCTGCGCACCAGGGGCCGTTGCTTCGGCCAAGGCGCTTGTTCAGAGCCTCGGGCCGCGCATTGACGATGCTGTGATCGATCGAACCATACATGCGCTGGTCGAACGGTGGGAAACCGAAGAGGCGCAGGAAGGGATTTCGGCGTTTTTTGAGAAACGTAGCCCATCCTGGAACAACGCGGGATAAGCGGTCTCTGCTTATTTGTTCTGGAACACCAGCGCTGCGATTCTATGCCGCGCTGTCAAGTGCATGTTTGATGTCGTGGGGCATTGTGTTCGGTTGACCACCTGACCCCGCACGGATAGAGAATGTCCAGTCAACACGCCAATTGACGGCGCACCCTTTTGGGAGATGCGCAGGAAAGGAGCTATTCGTGGAAGACCTGCTGCGGGAGTACCTCCCGATTCTGGTGTTTCTGGCCGTTGCCGTGGGCCTTGGGATCGTCTTGATTCTGGCCGCTGTGGTACTGGCCGTCCGCAATCCCGACCCCGAAAAGGTCAGCGCATATGAATGTGGATTCAACGCCTTCGACGATGCGCGGATGAAATTCGACGTTCGGTTTTATCTGGTGTCGATTCTCTTCATCATTTTCGATCTGGAAATTGCCTTCCTGTTTCCTTGGGCCGTCGGCTTTAAGGACATCAGCGATGTCGGCTTCTGGTCCATGATGGTGTTCCTGGGCGTTCTGACCATTGGCTTTGCCTATGAATGGAAGAAAGGGGCCCTGGAATGGGAGTGATGACGGGTGCAAACACCGCCGGTGTCGACAAAGAAGTTGCCACTCAGGCCCTGAACGCGGAACTGCAGGACAAAGGGTTTCTGCTGACCTCGACCGAGGATATTATCAACTGGGCCCGCACCGGTTCGCTGCACTGGATGACCTTTGGTCTGGCCTGCTGCGCGGTTGAGATGATGCATACCTCGATGCCGCGCTACGATGCGGAACGGTTTGGCATCGCACCGCGTGCGTCCCCGCGCCAGTCGGACGTGATGATCGTGGCCGGAACGCTGACCAACAAGATGGCCCCCGCGCTGCGTAAGGTTTACGACCAGATGCCCGAGCCGCGTTATGTGATCTCGATGGGTTCCTGCGCCAACGGTGGTGGGTATTACCACTATTCCTATTCGGTCGTGCGTGGCTGTGACCGTGTTGTGCCGGTGGACATTTACGTGCCCGGCTGTCCTCCGACCGCTGAAGCGCTGCTTTATGGCCTGATGCAGCTGCAACGCAAAATCCGCCGTACCGGCACCATCGTCCGCTGAGGAGAGAGTTGATGAGCGAAGCACTCAAAGAACTCGGCGCACAGCTGGAGCTGAAGCGGGCAGATTGTGTTTTGTCCTGGGATGTGACCCATGACGAGCTGAACGTGGATGTGGCCCCGTCGAACCTGGTGGAATTTGTCGAATTCCTGAAAACCGACCGGTCCTGCCAATTCTCATCTTTGGTGGACATCACCGGTGTCGACTATCCCGAACGCGCCAAGCGGTTCGATGTGGTCTATCATTTCCTGTCGATGTACCAAAATCAGCGCATCCGCCTGCGGGTTTCGATCCGCGAGGAAGACATGGTGCCGTCCATCGTTGACGTTCACCCCTCGGCCAACTGGTTCGAGCGTGAGGTATTCGACATGTTCGGCATCCTGTTCTCGGGCCACCCGGATCTGCGGCGCATCCTGACCGACTATGGATTCCGCGGCTATCCGCTGCGCAAGGATTTCCCGACCACCGGCTACACCGAAGTACGGTATGACGAGGCGCAAAAGCGAGTGGTCTACGAACCGGTCAGTCTGGTGCAGGAATATCGGCAGTTCGATTTCATGTCCCCGTGGGAAGGTGCGAATTACATCCTTCCGGGCGATGAAAAGCAGGAAAGCTGACACTGATGATGGAGCGTTGCTGAGATGTTGGGAGAACTGATCATGCTCGGGGCGCTTGGAGTTTTGCTTGCTGGGGCTGCTGCCAAGGCGGCCGAGGCCGAAAAGGTCCGGGTTCGGGCCGAAGCGAAGAAGAAACGAGGGCGTTGATGGACGGCTCAAGATACGATGACGGCAGCACGGACGCGCTGAGCGGAGAACAGAAGATCCGCAACTTCAACATTAACTTCGGCCCGCAACACCCTGCGGCGCACGGGGTTCTGCGTTTGGTGCTCGAGCTGGACGGTGAGATCGTCGAACGCTGCGACCCGCATATCGGCCTGCTGCACCGTGGTACCGAAAAGCTGATGGAAAGCCGGACCTACCTGCAGAATCTGCCGTATTTCGACCGTCTGGATTACGTGGCGCCGATGAATCAGGAACATGCCTGGTGTCTGGCCATCGAAAAGCTGACCGGTGTTGAGGTGCCGCGCCGGGGCTCGTTGATCCGGGTGCTGTATTCCGAGATCGGGCGCATCCTGAACCATCTGCTGAACGTGACCACGCAAGCGATGGACGTTGGCGCGCTGACCCCGCCTCTGTGGGGGTTCGAAGAGCGCGAAAAGCTGATGGTCTTCTATGAGCGCGCCTGTGGTGCGCGCCTGCACGCCGCCTATTTCCGCCCCGGTGGTGTGCATCAGGACCTGCCGCCTGAACTGCTGGATGATATCGAGGCGTGGAGCCACGAATTCCCCGCCGTTCTGGACGACATTGACGGTCTGCTGACCGAAAACCGCATCTTTAAACAGCGCAACGCCGATATTGGCGTCGTGACCGAAGATGACATTCAGAAATACGGCTTCTCGGGCGTGATGGTCCGTGGGTCCGGTCTGGCCTGGGACCTGCGTCGTGCGCAGCCCTATGAATGCTATGACGAGTTCGAGTTCCAGATCCCCGTCGGTAAGAATGGCGACTGCTATGACCGTTACCTCGTCCGCATGGAAGAGATGCGCCAGTCGCTGCTGATCATCCGTCAGGCCATCTCCAAAATCCGTGACTGTCCCGGGGATGTTCTGGCACGCGGCAAGATTACCCCGCCGAAACGCTCGGACATGAAGACGTCGATGGAAAGCCTGATCCATCACTTCAAACTGTATACCGAAGGTTTCCACGTCCCCGCAGGCGAGGTTTATGCCGCCGTCGAGGCCCCCAAGGGCGAGTTCGGCGTCTATCTGGTCGCGGACGGCACCAACAAGCCTTACAGGGCCAAACTGCGCGCGCCGGGCTTCCTGCACCTGCAAGCCATGGACCACGTTGCCAAAGGCCACCAACTGGCCGACGTCGCCGCCATCATCGGCACAATGGACGTCGTATTTGGAGAGATTGACCGCTAATGCTCCGCCGTCTTCATCCCGAACAACCCGAAAGCTTCGCCTTCACCGCTGCCAACCAGCAGTGGGCCGAAGCGCAGATGACCAAATACCCCGAAGGCCGTCAGGCCAGCGCGGTGATCCCGCTGCTGTGGCGCGCGCAGGAGCAGGAGGGCTGGCTGTCCCGCCCGGCGATTGAATCCGTCGCCGACATGCTGGGCATGGCCTATATTCGCGTGCTCGAAGTTGCGTCCTTTTACTTCATGTTCCAACTGCAGCCGGTTGGCTCGGTGGCGCATATTCAGGTGTGCGGCACGACCTCCTGTATGATCTGCGGGGCCGAGGATCTGATTGCGGTCTGCAAGGAAAAGATTGCCGCCAAACCGCATGAGCTGTCTTCCGATGGCAAGCTCAGCTGGGAAGAGGTCGAATGCCTCGGCTCTTGCACCAATGCGCCGATGGCGCAGATCGGCAAGGATTACTACGAAGACCTGACGGCTGAGAGTTTTGGTAAGATCATCGATGATCTGGCCGCTGGAAAGGTACCGACACCCGGACCGCAGAGCGGGCGCTATGCGGCTGAGCCGTTGAAGGGGCTGAGCAGCCTGTCGGAATATGAAGCTGGCAAGCCGCAATACAACGCAAGCGTTGAGCTGGCGATGGATCTGGGTGACACGGTCAAGCGCATCGACGGCACCGAAGTGCCGATCCTGACGCCTTGGTTGGGCAGGGATGGCAAGCAGGCCGGAGCCTCGGCTGCGGCGAAGCCTCCCAAAGCACCAGAACCCGCGAAACCTGCGGTGAAGCAGGCGGAAGAAGCGAAAGCCAAGGCTGAGCCGGAAGCTGTCAAAGAAGACGCGCCCAGAACGCTGACCGAGGCGCGTGGCGGATTGCCGGACAACCTCAAGCTGTTGAAAGGCGTGGGACCGAAGCTGGAAGAAACGCTGAATGAGCTGGGTTTCTATCACTACGACCAGATCGCGGCCTGGACACCCGAACATGTGGCCTGGGTTGATGCACGTCTGAAGTTCAAAGGCCGGATCGAACGCGACGGCTGGATCGAACAGGCGGCCAAGCTTGCGGTGGGTGACGAAACCGAATTCGCCAAACGTGCCAAGGAAGACGGCACCTACGAAGACTAAGCGGATGCCCACCCGGGGCATCAGGGAAAGATGGACAAAGATAAGGAACAGGCCATAGCCCGCAAGGGTCGACACATCGGAGTGGTCATCGCCGTGACCATGCTGATTTGGCTTGCCATGAACCTGTTCATCGGCCCCGCGCTGGGTTTGACCACCCGGCACGCCTTGCTATTTGATCTCGCTGCATTGGCGGGTTTCATCTATGCAGGCATCAACATTTTTCAACTCTGGCGCATGCGTCAGGACAGCTGAAGGTAACACGCGATGCTGAAGGATCAGGACCGGATCTTTACCAACATCTACGGGATGCATGAGCGCACGCTGAAGGGCGCACAGGCCCGCGGGCATTGGGACGGCACTGCTGGCCTGATCGAAAAGGGCCGCGACTGGATCATCCAGACGATGAAGGACTCGGGTCTGCGCGGTCGCGGCGGCGCGGGCTTCCCGACGGGCCTGAAATGGTCGTTCATGCCCAAGGAAAGCGACGGGCGTCCGGCCTATCTGGTGGTGAACGCTGACGAATCCGAGCCCGGCACCTGCAAAGACCGTGAGATCATGCGCCATGATCCGCATACGCTGATCGAAGGTTGTCTGATCGCCTCTTTCGCGATGAACGCGCACACCTGCTATATCTACCTGCGCGGCGAATACATCCGCGAGCGCGAGGCGCTGCAGGCCGCGATTGACGAGGCTTATGACGCTGGTCTTTTGGGCAAGAACGCCGCTGGTTCGGGTTGGGATTTCGATATCTTCCTGCATCACGGGGCCGGGGCCTATATTTGCGGCGAGGAAACCGCCCTGATCGAAAGCCTTGAGGGCAAGAAGGGTATGCCAAGGATGAAACCTCCGTTCCCGGCGGGGGCTGGCCTTTATGGCTGCCCGACCACGGTGAACAACGTGGAATCCATTGCTGTCGTGCCGACCATCCTGCGCCGTGGCGCGGACTGGTTCGCAGGCTTTGGCCGTCAGAACAACGCGGGCACCAAGCTGTTTGCGATCTCGGGCCATGTGAACAACCCGTGTGTCGTCGAAGAGGCCATGTCGATCTCATTCGAAGAGCTGATTGAAACTCATTGCGGCGGCATTCGCGGCGGTTGGGACAACCTGTTGGCGGTAATCCCGGGTGGGTCCTCTGTTCCTTGCGTGCGCGGTGAAAACATGCGCGACGCGATCATGGATTTTGATTACCTGCGCAATGATCTGGGCTCGGGCCTTGGTACTGCTGCGGTGATCGTAATGGACAAGTCGACGGACATCATCAAGGCGATCTGGCGGCTGTCGAAGTTCTACAAGCACGAAAGCTGCGGCCAGTGTACGCCGTGCCGGGAAGGCACCGGATGGATGATGCGCGTTATGGACCGTCTTGTGCGCGGCGAGGCCGAATTGGAAGAGATCGACATGCTGTTTGATGTGACCAAACAGGTCGAAGGCCATACCATCTGTGCCTTGGGTGACGCGGCCGCTTGGCCGATCCAGGGCCTGATCCGCAACTTCCGGGAAGAGATCGAGGACCGCATCAAGGCCCAGAAGTCGGGCCGCATGGGTGCGATGGCAGCGGAGTAAACCGAATGGAAGCCTTTGATGAATATTCACACGCCATAGCATCCGTTGTGTTTTTCACGTTGGTGGTTCTGTTTTTGGCCCCGTTTTCTGCGCTGGCCAAGCAGGGCAAGGGACTGGCACCGGGTGCGACGCCTGAACAAGACTACGGTGATCAAGCCTATCGATTGAACCGGGCCTACCTCAACGGAACTGAAACGCTTCCGGCGTTTCTGACTGTTGTAGTTGCAGCAATTTTGCTGGGGGTCAGCCCATTCTGGGTCAACCTTCTGGCGTCAGTTGCTTTGGTTGCGCGCTTGCTCATGCTGGTGGTGCATCTTAGGGGGATCGGCAAGCCGAACAGCGGTTTGCGGTCCGTGCTGTATGTGCTGGGTTGGGCCTGCATGTTTGTAATCGGCCTTATGGCCTTGGTGGCGGCGTTTTAACGGCAAGGCGGCGGTAAAGACTGCAATGAGGGAAAGTATGAAGATCTCGAAGACCCTGGTTGTTGTTCTGGCTTTGGTCAGTGTATCCGCCTGCGGATTGATCAGACCGTCCGAGGACCGGCTTTTGTTCGATGGTCAGGCGTTCCGGACCAAGGCCAAAGCTGTCGACAAGAAGAAGTCGCCCGCTGACTTTACTGTGGTCGTCAAAGGTGTGTCTGCGTCATTGGATGGCGCGCGTGAGGCCGGGCGCCACGAAGGCACAAAGTTCTGTGTGCAAAACTTCGGATCGTCGCGGATTGATTGGAAAGTGGGGCCGGACACGGAACCGCAACAGCTTACCATCGCGGATGATCAACTCACATTTGCAGGAACCTGCAAACGCCCATGATGTCCAGTGTTTTTGCATATCACGAAAGGGCGCGCAGGGCGTTATTGCCTAGCAAACGCGCATCCTTTCGTCTTGGAAATTCCAAGACGAAAGGAAAACCTATGTCCTATGCAAAAACAATCGCTATGGCTGCCTTGATGGCTGTTCCTGCGGCAGCAGAGGCAAAGCCGCCCTTGAGGGATGTCAAAGAGATCGACAATGAACTCTATTACATCGCCATCGCAAACGAGATTTCGGAATACTGCCCCTCGATCAGCGGGCGACGACTGAAGGCGATCAGTGTGATGTGGGGGCTGCGCTCCAAAGCGAACGACTTGGGATACACAGACCGGGAAATCCGGTCTTATGTCGAGTCGGACGCAGAAAAAGACCGCATGCGCGCCAAGGGTGAGGCTTATCTGGCCTCAAACGGGGTGACTTATGAAAACCCCACCACGTTTTGCACGTTGGGCCAAAAGGAAATTCAACGAAACAGCGCCATTGGCGTTTACTTGAGGGCGGATTGACGGATGAGTGTTCAGGTTCTCAGATCCGGGGCAGTTGGTGTGGCATTGCTGATGTCATTATCGGCGTGCGAAACGCCAACCAGCTCTGCGACCGACACTGCCGCCTCTCGGGCAGAGTTTCGCGCCGAGCTGCCGCCGGAACTGTACGATTTCGCGTTCTCTGCAGCCGTGGCTGAGCAAATCGCTGGCGAATGCCGGGCGATTTCGTTTAATCGACCCGAGGCGCAGGCGCAGATGAAATCACTGGACGCCGAGCTCAAGGCCAAGGGCTATCAAGAAAGCGATATCCGCTATTTGGCCGATGCCATTCCGCCAAAGCGCGCGCAGGACGACCTAATCAAATACATCCAGCAAAGCGGCGTTGTCGTGGGTCAGCCCGACACGTTCTGCGCAGCTGGCCAACGCGAGATTGCCAACGGCACCCGGATCGGTGCATTCCTGAAAGGCTAACGAAATCATGTCTGACCTCCGCAAGATCAATATCGACGGGCAGGAAATCGAAGTCGAAGGCGCGATGACCCTGATCCAGGCTTGTGAGCAAGCCGGGGTCGAAGTGCCGCGTTTTTGTTATCATGAACGTTTGTCGATCGCTGGAAACTGCCGGATGTGCCTGGTCGAGGTTGTGGGCGGCCCGCCCAAGCCGGCGGCTTCGTGCGCAATGCAGGTGCGCGACCTGCGCCCAGGGCCGGAAGGTCAGCCTCCGGTCGTCAAGACAAACTCGCCCATGGTCAAAAAGGCCCGCGAAGGGGTGATGGAGTTTCTGCTGATCAACCACCCGCTGGATTGTCCGATTTGCGACCAAGGCGGAGAGTGTGACCTTCAGGATCAGGCCATGGCTTATGGTGTCTCGGGCTCGCGTTTCAAAGAAGCGAAGCGCGCAGTCGATGATCTGGATCTTGGCCCGCTGGTTGGCACGGCAATGACGCGCTGCATTAGCTGCACCCGCTGCGTGCGTTTCACGACCGAGGTCGCCGGGATCACGCAGATGGGTCAGACCGGGCGGGGCGAGGATGCCGAGATCACCTCGTACCTGAACGAAACACTGCAGTCGAACCTGCAGGGCAATATCATCGACTTGTGCCCGGTGGGCGCACTGACGTCGAAACCTTACGCCTTTACCGCTCGCCCATGGGAACTGACCAAGACCGAGAGCATAGACGTCATGGACGCCCTTGGTTCGAACATCCGCGTGGACACCAAAGGGCGCGAAGTGATGCGCTTCCTGCCGCGCAACCATGATGGCGTGAATGAAGAGTGGATCAGCGACAAAACCCGCTTTGTCTGGGATGGCCTGCGTCGTCAGCGCTTGGACAAGCCCTACATTCGCGAAAACGGCAAGTTGCGCCCGGCTTCATGGCCCGAGGCGCTGACCAAAGCTGCTGAGGCGCTGAAGGGCGCCGAAAAACCTGCTGGGATCGTGGGCGATCTGGCCTCGGTCGAGGCGACCTTTGCTTTGAAGCAGATGATCGAAGGGCAGGGCGGTGTTGTCGAATGCCGCACGGATGGTGCCAAGTTGCCTGCTGGCAACCGCGGGGCTTATGTCGGAACCGCTACGATTGAAGACATAGACTCGGCCGAACGCATTCTGCTGATCGGGACCAATCCGCGTGATGAGGCTCCGGTACTGAACGCGCGGATCCGCAAAGCCTGGGCGCATGGTGCCGAGGTGGCTCTGGTCGGTCCCGCAGTAGATCTGACCTATGACTACCATCACATGGGCGATGATCGCGCGGCCTTGCAGAAGGTCGTCGACAGGGGGCGTGACGACGCCATCAAGGGCAAACCCTCGCTGGTGATCGTGGGGCAGGGTGCCCTGCAAGAAGCGGATGGTGCTGCAGTATTGGCGTCCGCGCAAACCATTGCAGTCAATACCGAAAGCAGGCTTTTGGTACTGCACACTGCGGCCTCGCGCGTGGGTGCGATGGATGTAGATGCGACCAACGAAGGTGGCATGGATGCCGTCAACGCTGCCGACGTGATTTACAATCTCGGTGCCGATGAGGTCGAGATCGGCGAAGGCGCGTTTGTTATCTACCAGGGCAGCCACGGAGACCGTGGCGCTCACCGCGCCGACGTGATCTTGCCGGGCGCGGCCTATACCGAAGAAAACGGTTTGTTCGTGAACACTGAAGGACGCCCGCAACTGGCGATGCGTGCCGGTTTTGCGCCGGGCGAAGCTAAGGAAAACTGGGCCATTCTGCGGGCATTGTCGGCCGAGTTGGGCGCGAAACTTCCATTCGACTCACTGGCGCAATTGCGAACCGCACTCATTGAAGCTGTGCCGCATCTGGCCCGGATCGATGAGGTGATCGAGAATGAGGTTCAACCGCTCGACGCAGCGCCGCTGGGTCAGGCCACGTTCCGCAATGCGGTCAAGGATTTCTATCTGACCAACCCGATTGCCCGTGCGTCGCAACTGATGGCCGAGCTTTCGGCACAGGCGCAGGCACGTCAGACCGGAAAGATCGCGGCAGAATGAGCCGGAACCGTTTCATATCACAAGCAAAGGCGGCTGCCGGGTGGCAGTTCGCCGCGCTGGATTTGTGTGTGAAACTGAAGATTAAGGGTGGCGCTGAAGCGGCAGATGCTGTTTACACCAACGCGCCGACCCAGTCGCACTTTGCGCAGGCACCTGGCCTTTGCATCGCGCGCGGAAAACGGAATACCCACGGTGTGAGGACCAATGGCTGATTTCTTTAACACCCCAGGCGGAATAGCCATCATCATTCTGGCGCAAGTGCTTGCAGTTGTTGCGTTTGTGATGATCTCGCTGTTGTTCCTTGTTTACGGCGATCGCAAGATCTGGGCCGCTGTCCAGATGCGTCGCGGACCGAACGTGGTTGGCGCGTACGGCTTGCTGCAATCGGTGGCCGATGCATTGAAATATGTGGTCAAAGAGGTCGTCATCCCGGCGGGGGCAGACAGGACCGTCTTTATCCTTGCACCGCTCACCTCTTTTGTACTGGCGATGATTGCCTGGGCAGTGATCCCGTTCAATGATGGCTGGGTGCTGTCGGACATCAACGTCGCCATTCTCTATGTGTTCGCTGTGTCTTCACTGGAAGTTTATGGCGTGATTATGGGGGGTTGGGCGTCGAACTCAAAGTACCCGTTCCTTGGGTCTTTGCGCTCTGCTGCGCAGATGATTTCGTACGAGGTTTCGATTGGCCTGATCATCATCGGTGTGATCATCTCGACCGGGTCGATGAATTTTGGTGACATTGTGCGTGCGCAGGACGGCTCGTTCGGCTTCTTCAGCTGGTACTGGCTGCCGCACTTCCCGATGGTCTTCTTGTTCTTCATTTCGGCGCTGGCTGAAACCAACCGACCGCCATTCGACCTTCCCGAAGCGGAATCTGAACTGGTCGCCGGTTACCAGGTTGAATACTCTGCCACACCCTTCCTTCTGTTCATGGCTGGTGAATACATCGCGATCTTCCTGATGTGCGCGCTGACCACGCTGCTGTTCTTCGGCGGCTGGCTGTCACCGATCCCGGGCCTGCCCGATGGCGTGCTGTGGATGGTCGCGAAGATGGCGTTCTTCTTCTTCCTCTTCGCAATGGTCAAGGCGATCACGCCGCGCTACCGCTATGACCAGTTGATGCGGTTGGGTTGGAAAGTCTTCCTGCCGTTCTCGCTGGCCTGGGTGGTCTTTGTGGCCTTCGCGGCAAAGTTCGACTGGTTCTGGGGTGCGTTCGCCCGTTGGAGCACAGGGGGCTAACGCGTTGGGTATCGATTTCACAGTCTTCTCCAAGCTTGTCGAGTTTTCGACACGGCACTCTGTGGAAGGCCGTTCATTGATGCTGGGCCGTCAGGAATTTGTTCGCCTGCGGCCGCCCAGAATCTTTCAGCGCAAACTGCGCCGAGAGGGGCTGGACCATATTCAGTTGGAAGACCTTCAGCAGTCGGATGGCTACAGCGAGACGTTCTTTCGCAAGCTGGGGTTCGGTGAAATCGAAACTATGGATTTCTCGGACCACGAAGGCGCGACGATCCTTCAGGACCTAAATCGTCCCATTCCGAAAGAACTTGCAGGTCAATTCGATTTCATCTTCGACGGTGGAACGATTGAGCATGTGTTTAACGTTCCCGTTGCGCTGGAAAACGTGTTCCACATGCTGAAGCCCGGCGGGCATTTCATCTCGGTGAATGGCCTGAACGGCTGGGCCGGGCATGGGATGTATCAGTTCAATCCGGAACTGGTCTATTCGTTCTGGCGTCGGAACGCGGGCTGCGTGGTCAACGCGTGCCAGGCGATTCAACGCAGCCGTGCCTTCCACCAGGCGGTTTTGGATCTACAAGATCCGGCGGATGGAGAACAACGGATCGACCTGGGCGATTCCCTCCCGGATGGGCAGGTCTATTTGTACTGTGAAATCCAGCGCGGTTCCGAAGCGGCTCTCATGGACACGGTTCTTCAAAGTGACTACGAGACGCACTGGCGTGACTACTCCAATGCCGGTGGAACGCGATATGATCAGAAGGTTAGCTCTCTATGACTCAAATCGACTACACCCGCGCCGCCAAGTACTTTCTGCTACAGGACTTCTGGGTCGGTATGAAACTGGGGCTCAAGTACTTCTTTGCCCCGAAGGCCACCGTGAACTATCCGCACGAAAAGGGCCCTCTGTCGCCGCGATTCCGTGGGGAACATGCGCTGCGTCGTTATCCCAACGGTGAAGAACGCTGCATCGCTTGCAAACTGTGTGAAGCGGTTTGTCCCGCGCAAGCCATCACCATCGACGCCGAGCCGCGCGAAGACGGCAGCCGCCGCACGACACGTTACGACATCGACATGACCAAATGCATCTATTGCGGCTTCTGCCAAGAGGCATGCCCGGTTGATGCCATCGTTGAAGGGCCGAATTTCGAATTCGCCACGGAAACCCGCGAAGAGCTGTTCTACGACAAGGAAAAACTGCTGGATAACGGCGAACGCTGGGAGGCCGAGATCGCCCGCAATCTGGAAATGGACGCGCCGTATCGATGACTGACAGCCCGACAAATCCGTTCGAGCTGATGATGAAGCAGGCTCAGGACATGGCCAAGGCGATGAACCCGGCGATGGAAAGCTTTTCGCCCAAAGGGTTCGAAGCGCTGTGGCCGACCATGCCTAAAGAGGTCATGGAGATGATGTTCGGCAACACCGTCAACAAAGACGGGCTGGATGCCAAAACCCGCCTGCTGTTGACGCTGGCCGGGCTGACCTGTCAGGGCGCGCAAGCGGATAGTGCCGTGCGCCAAACTGTGCGCCACGCGCTGGAAGCGGGTGCCAAGAAACAAGAGATCGTGGAAACGATCGGTCAGATGTCGGTCTTTGCCGGCATCCCGGCCATGACCCGCGCGCTGGATCTGGCGCAAGAGGTCATGGGCGGCAACGAGGATGAGGATCAATGACCGTCTTTGCCTTCTATCTGTTTGCCATCAGCGCCATCACCGGCGGGCTGTTCACGGTGATCAGCCGCCAGCCAGTGCACTCGGTGCTGTGGCTGATCCTGTCCTTCCTGTCGGCGGCGGGGCTGTTCGTGCTGCTGGGGGCCGAGTTTGTGGCGATGCTGCTGATCATCGTCTATGTAGGCGCGGTCGCGGTTCTGTTCCTGTTCGTGGTGATGATGTTGGACGTGGACTTTGCCGAGCTCAAGGCCGAGATGGCACGCTATATGCCGCTGGCCCTGCTGATCGGTCTGGTCATCCTGATGCAGTTCGTCATGGCCTTTGGCGCTTGGGACAGCGCGCAGGGTGCGGCGGCCAATCTGGCCCAGCCAGTTCCAGCGGACCGCCACAACACCGAGGCGTTGGGTGTCATCCTTTATGATCAATATTTCCTTCTGTTCCAACTGGCGGGCCTGATCCTGCTGGTGGCCATGATCGGCGCCATCGTGCTGACATTGCGCCACCGTCAGGACATCAAGCGTCAGGACATCGTCGGCCAGATGATGCGAGACCCGGCCAAGGCGATGGAGTTGAAGGACGTTAAACCGGGGCAGGGACTTTGAGACGATGATCGGACTTGAACACTATCTTACGGTCGCGGCGACGCTGTTCGTCATCGGCATCTTCGGTCTCTTCCTGAACCGCAAGAACGTCATCATCCTGCTGATGAGCATCGAACTGATGCTGCTGGCGGTGAATATCAACCTCGTGGCGTTTTCCAGCTTCCTCGGCGATCTTGTCGGGCAGGTGTTTACGCTGTTCGTGCTGACCGTTGCGGCGGCCGAGGCGGCGATTGGTCTGGCCATTCTGGTCTGCTTCTTCCGTAACCGTGGCACGATCGCGGTTGAAGACGTCAATATGATGAAGGGCTAAGAGAACTATGGAAACCACCATCCTCTTTGCCCCGCTCGTGGGCGCGCTGATCTGCGGCTTTGGCTGGAAGTTCATTGGCGAGAAAGCCGCCATGTGGACGTCCACCGGTCTGCTGTTTCTGGCCTGTCTGCTGTCGTGGATCGTTTTCTTCACATTTGATGGGGTGACCCAGCAGATTGAGATCATGCGCTGGATCGAAAGCGGCTCGTTGTCGACAAGCTGGGCTATTCGACTGGACCGTCTGACCGCGATCATGCTGATCGTGGTGACAACCGTTTCGGCGCTCGTGCACCTCTATTCCTTCGGCTACATGGATCACGACCCGCAGTGGCGTGAGGGCGAAAGCTATAAGCCGCGTTTCTTTGCCTATCTGTCCTTCTTCACCTTCGCCATGCTGATGCTGGTGACGGCGGACAATCTGGTGCAGATGTTCTTTGGCTGGGAAGGCGTGGGTGTCGCTTCGTACCTGTTGATCGGCTTCTATTATCGCAAGTCTTCGGCCAATGCGGCGGCGATGAAAGCGTTCATCGTGAACCGGGTGGGTGACTTCGGCTTTGCGCTTGGGATCTTCGCGATCTTCTTCCTGACCGATAGCATCAATTTCTCGGACATCTTTGCGTCCGCCCCGGCGCTGGCCGAAGAAAAGCTGCACTTCCTGTGGGGCGAGTGGACAGCGATTGAAGTCATCTGTGTGCTGCTGTTCATCGGCGCGATGGGTAAATCGGCTCAGTTGATCCTGCACACCTGGTTGCCGGACGCGATGGAAGGCCCGACGCCTGTGTCGGCCCTGATCCACGCTGCAACCATGGTGACGGCAGGTGTCTTCCTGGTCTGCCGCATGTCGCCGCTGATGGAGTTTGCGCCGGGCGCAACCGGCTTCATCACTGTGCTAGGCGCATCCACCGCGTTCTTTGCGGCCACGGTAGGTTTGGTGCAAACCGACATCAAGCGTGTGATTGCGTATTCGACCTGTTCTCAGCTTGGATACATGTTCGTGGCTGCTGGTGTGGGCATGTACTCGGCGGCGATGTTCCACCTGTTCACTCACGCCTTCTTCAAAGCCCTATTGTTCCTGGGTGCGGGTTCCGTGATCCACGCCATGCATCACGAGCAGGAGATGACCGAATACGGCGGTTTGCGGAAGAAAATCCCATATACCTTCTGGGCGATGGTGATCGGCACGCTGGCCATCACCGGCGTTGGTATTCCGCTGACCACATTTGGCTTTGCCGGGTTCCTGTCCAAGGACGCCATCATCGAGAGCGCTTATGCGGGCGGCTCGGGCTATGGCTTCTGGTTACTGGTTGTGGCGGCTGCGTTCACCTCGTTCTACAGCTGGCGTCTGATCTTCCTGACCTTCTACGGTGAGCCGCGTGGCGACAAACATACGCATGATCACGCGCATGAAAGCCCGATGGTCATGCTGGTGCCGCTGGGCGTTCTGTCACTGGGCGCGGTTTTTGCCGGGATGATCTGGTACGGCAATTTCTTTGGCCACGCCGACAAGGTTGGCAAGTTCTATGGCATCCCTGTTGCCGAAGCGTCTGAGCACGCAGAGGCCGGCGATCACGGCAAAGCAGAAGAGCATGACGATGCCGCACATTCGGATGACGGTCATGCGGATGATGGTCATGGCACTGAAACACATGCGGATGAGGGCCATGCAGACGACGGCCACGGTGACAAAGCTGCTCACGGCGGTGATCACCACTATGCCTTTGTTGGCGAACCGGGCGAGGGCGCGCTGTATATGGCACCGGACAACCACGTGTTGGACGATGCGCACGCCGCTCCGAAATGGGTTAAGGTCTCGCCCTTTGTTGCGATGGTCCTCGGCTTTATCGTGGCCTATTGGTTCTACATCGTGAACACGACGCTGCCTGCGCGGTTGGCCGAGAACCAGCGCCCGCTGTACCTGTTCCTCAAGAACAAGTGGTACTTTGACGAGATCTACAACGTGATCTTTGTCAAACCCACCATCGCTCTTGGCCGGTTCCTGTGGAAACGCGGCGATGGAAATACAATTGATGGCTTCCTGAACGGAGTAGCAATGGGCGTTGTTCCCTTCTTTACCCGCCTCGCAGGCAAGGCTCAGACCGGGTACATCTTTACCTATGCCTTCTGGATGGTGCTGGGCATCGCAGCCCTTGTAACGTGGATGTCTATCGGCGGAGGGGCCAACTAATGGACAATATCCTTTCCATCGTTACGTTCATCCCGGCGATTGCAGCAGGTATTCTGGCCCTGTTCCTGCATGGGGATGACGCTGCGGCCCAACGCAATGCCAAGTGGATTGCGCTGCTGGCGACGACCGTGACTTTCCTGGTATCGATTGGCATCTATACCGGTTTTGATCCCTCGAACCCCGGCTTCCAGATGGTGGAAGAAGGTGAGTGGCTGATGGGTCTCAAGTACAAGATGGGCGTTGATGGCATCAGCATTCTGTTCGTGCTGTTGACCACCTTCATCATGCCTCTAACCATTCTGGCCAGTTGGAATGTGACCGACCGCGTCAAGGAATACATGGTGGCTTTCCTGCTGCTGGAAACCCTGATGCTGGGCGTGTTCATGGCGCTGGATCTGGTGCTGTTTTACCTGTTCTTCGAGGCTGGCCTGATCCCAATGTTCCTGATCATCGGTATCTGGGGCGGCAAGGATCGTATCTATGCCAGCTTCAAGTTCTTTCTCTACACCTTCCTCGGCTCGGTGCTGATGCTGGTGGCGATGGTGGCGATGTACGCAGATGCGGGCACTACGGATATTGAGGCTCTGATGAGCCACCAATTCTCATCGGAAAGCTTCAGCGTGCTGGGCATCTATGTTGTCGGCGGTATGCAGACTTTGATGTTCTTGGCCTTCTTTGCGTCGTTTGCGGTGAAAATGCCGATGTGGCCGGTGCACACTTGGTTGCCGGACGCGCACGTTCAGGCCCCAACTGCAGGGTCGGTCGTTCTGGCGGCGATCCTGCTGAAGATGGGTGGCTATGGCTTCCTGCGGTTCAGCCTGCCAATGTTCCCCGTAGGTTCGGCGGTGATGACCGATCTGGTGCTTTGGATGTCTGCGATTGCGGTTGTCTACACCTCGCTGGTGGCGCTGGTGCAAGAGGACATGAAGAAGCTGATCGCTTACTCGTCGGTCGCGCATATGGGCTTTGTGACTATGGGTATCTTTGCGGCAAACCAGCAGGGCATCGACGGCGCGATCTTCCAGATGCTGAGCCACGGGTTCATCTCGGCCGCGTTGTTCCTGTGTGTGGGCGTGATCTATGATCGGATGCATACTCGGGATATCGAGGCTTATGGCGGTCTGGTCATTCGGATGCCTGCTTATGCGCTTGTCTTCATGCTGTTCACCATGGCCAATGTCGGCTTGCCGGGCACATCCGGGTTCATTGGTGAATTCCTGACCCTGATGGGCGCGTTCCAGGTCAACACCTGGGTGACGGCTGTGGCTGCGACCGGTGTCATCTTTTCGGCCGGTTACGCACTGTGGCTGTACCGCCGCGTGGTTTTTGGCGACCTGATCAAGGAAAGCCTGAAGGCGATGACCGACATGAGCTCGCGCGAGCGTTTGATCTTTGCCCCACTGATTGTGATGACCATCCTTTTGGGCGTTTACCCGTCGCTGGTAACGGATGTGATCGGGCAATCTACCGCCGCGCTGATTTCGAAATATGACACGGCTCTGGCCGCGGCTGAGGCTGCGACCCAGACAGCCGCCTCGCACTAAGGGAGCTTTGGAGACATGATCCAGGCTGATCTGACAATTATCCTGCCGGAAATCATTCTGGCGCTCTACGCGATGGCGGCGCTCTTGGGGGCTGTCTATACGACGAAAGACGGCATGGCACCTTTGTTGGTCTGGACCACAGCTGGTCTGATGGCCCTTCTGGCAATCTGGATCGCCACACAAGGCGAGGGGACCAACGTGGCCTTCAATGGCATGTTCGTCGACGACGGGTTCGCCCGTTTCGCCAAGGTTGCGATCCTGCTTTCGGCAGGTGCTGTTCTGGTCATGAGCCAGGATTACATGGCGCGCCGCGACTTGCTGCGTTTTGAGTATCCGCTACTGGTCGCACTTGCCGCTGTTGGCATGATGATGATGGTTAGCGCGGGCGATCTGATGTCGCTTTACATGGGGCTCGAGCTGCAATCGCTGTCGCTCTATGTTGTCGCGGCATTGCGTCGTGACAGCGCGAAATCGACCGAAGCGGGTCTGAAGTATTTCGTGCTGGGTGCGCTCAGCTCGGGCTTGCTGCTTTATGGTGCGTCACTGGTTTATGGCTTTACTGGAACCACGCTCTTTTCAGGCATCATTACGACCGTTCAGGCCGGAGAAGTTTCGATTGGCCTGCTGTTTGGTCTGATCTTCCTGATCTCTGGTCTGGCCTTCAAAGTCTCGGCCGTGCCGTTCCACATGTGGACACCGGACGTGTACGAAGGCTCGCCAACGCCGATTACAGCCTTTTTCGCCACCGCGCCGAAAGTGGCTGCCATGGCCCTTTTTGCGCGACTGATGCATGACGCGTTTGGTGGCATTGTGAAAGACTGGCAGCAGGTGATTGTCCTGCTTTCGGTTCTGTCGATGCTGCTGGGTGCTGTCGCCGCGATTGGTCAGCGCGACATCAAACGTCTGATGGCGTTCTCGTCGATTGCCCATATGGGTTATGCTCTGATCGGTCTGGCAGCAGGTACCGAGTTGGGCATCAAAGCGATGCTGATGTATCTGGCCATCTACGTGACTATGAACATCGGAACCTTTGCCTTCATCCTGATGATGGAACGGGACGGCAAACCGATCACCGATATTGACGCCCTGCGCCAGTATTCCAAGCGCGATCCGGGCAAAGCCCTTGCCGTTCTGATCCTGATGTTCTCGCTGGCCGGTGTGCCACCGATGCTGGGTTTCTTTGCGAAATTTGGCGTTTGGCAAGCAGGTGTCAGCGCGGGTCTGACCGGCCTTGTGATCGTCTCGGCCATCGCGTCCGTCATTGGTGCCTTCTATTACCTGCGGATCGTGTTCTACATGTATTTCGGGGCTGAAAACGAAGACCCGATTGAAACCCGGTCGACGCCGGTGTTGTGGGTCGCCTTGATGGGCTCGGCCGCCTTGATGCTGATCGGCATCTTCTATCAGTTTGGTGTCGAGGGCGCGGCGGCAGCTGCGGCAGCGACGCTTGTCAACTGAATATCTTGAACACTCGGAAGGAGGGGCTCGGTCGCGTGACCGGGCCTTTTTGATATGACAAAATGGCCCCAAGGCTATGGGCTGCACGAGCTGCAGGAAGTCGATAGCACTCTCAATGAGGCAGCGCGGATTGCACCCACTGCCCGAGGTCCCGTTTGGATTATGGCACATCACCAAACGGCGGCGCGCGGACGGCGGGGGCGGGCCTGGGCCAATCCGATGGGTAATCTGGCCGCGACGTTGCTGATGCGCCCGCAAGGTGCGCCGGAACAGGCAGCGCTACGCAGCTTTATGGCCGCATTGGCCTTGTTCGACGCCTGTGTTGCTGTGACCGGAAGAACGGCCGGGCTGTCGCTGAAATGGCCCAATGATGTTCTGCTGAACGGGGGTAAGCTGGCCGGTATCTTGCTGGAAAGCACCGGGCAGGGGCAAGATGTTGCGCATCTGGCGATCGGCATCGGTGTGAACCTGGCCAATGCACCTGACGCGGATGCGGTCGAACCTGGTGCCATGCGACCCGTTTCATTGCTGTCGGAAACCGGTTCAAATGTATCGCCCGAAGATTTCCTAACCGAACTGGCCGCAGCTTATGCCAGGTATGAAACCCAATTCGTCACCTATGGGTTCGAACCGATCCGCACCGCGTGGCTGGCCCGCGCCGCGCGATTGGGAGAGGTCATCACCGCGCGTACCGGAACGTCAGAGACGGTTGGAACCTTCGAAACAGTAGACGCAAGCGGCAACCTTGTCTTAAACACCGCCAAAGGCCGCGTGAGCATTCCTGCGGCAGACGTGTATTTCTGAAAGGGGCGTTAAATGCTTCTGGCCATTGATTGCGGCAACACCAACACCGTTTTCTCGATCTGGGACGGCGAGAAGTTTCTGTGCACCTTACGCACGTCGACCCACCATGCGCGCACGGCAGACGCATATTTCACCTGGTATTCGACGCTGGTGAAACATTACGGCATAGAAGCGGTCATAACAGATGTCGTCATTGCTTCGACCGTGCCGCGTGTGGTGTTCAATCTGCGCATTTTTGCGGATCGCTTCTTCGGGTGCCGCCCGCTGGTGGTTGGCAAGCCTGACTGCCTATTGCCTGTGCCGCCGCGTGTCGACGAAGGAACTGTCCCAGGTCCTGACCGGCTGGCCAATGCAGTGGGCGCGTTTGATCGTCACGGTGGCAATGTGGTTGTTGTGGATTTTGGCACAGCAACAAACTTTGACGTTGTTGCCGCCGATGGGGCCTATGTCGGGGGCATTATCGCGCCTGGTGTAAACCTGAGCCTTGAAGCTCTGCATCAGGGGGCGGCTGCGCTTCCGCATATCGATATTACCCGACCGGATAAAGTGATCGGGACGAATACGGTTGGATGTATCCAATCGGGCGTGTATTGGGGCTACTCCGGCCTGATCGAAGGGCTGATAGCCCGGATCAAAACCGAATACGGAATGCCGATGAAAGTTGTGGGTACTGGTGGACTGGCCCCTTTGTTCGATCAGGCCGACGTAGGGTTCGACGCAATCGAAGATGATCTGACGATGCACGGTTTGACCGTGATCCATCGCTATAACAAGGATAATGGCTCCGAATGAGCAGTGAAAGATTGATCTACCTGCCGCTGGGTGGCGCGGGTGAAATTGGCATGAATGCCTATGTGTATGGCTATGGCAAACCCGGTCAGGAACGCCTGATCCTTGTTGATTTGGGTGTCACTTTTCCGGACATGGACACAACACCCGGTGTTGACCTGATCTATGCGGATATTTCGTGGTTGAAAGAGCGTGCAGACCAGCTGGACGGCGTTTTTATCACCCACGCGCATGAGGACCATGTTGGCGCGGTGGCGCATTGCTATGAAGCCTCGGGTGCGCCGATTTATGCCCGCGCGTTCACGGCCAATATCGCGCGCCGCAAGATGGAAGAACACGCGCACCCAACCGAGGCCGTAACAACCGTATCCGCCTGGCCTGAACAGGTCTCGGTCGGGCCTTTTACGGTTGGTTTCCTGCCTGTATCGCACTCGATCCCCGAAAGCGCGGCGTTGGTCATCGATACGCCTGCGGGACGGGTCGTGCATTCGGGCGACTTCAAACTGGATGCGCAGCCTGTCGTGGGTGAGGCTTTTGATCCAGATTTGTGGGCTGAGGTCGCCAAGCCCGGCGTCAAGGCGTTGGTTTGCGACAGCACAAACGTGTTCTCGGCGCATCCGGGCCGTTCAGAATCCGAAGTTGGGCCGGAAATCACCAAACTGGTCGAAAACGCCGAAGGCATGGTCGTGGCGACCACGTTTGCCTCAAACGTTGCGCGGGTCAAAACACTGGCCGAAGCGGGTCAGCGGGCAGGGCGGTCGGTTGTTCTGTTGGGCCGCGCCATGCGCCGAATGATCGAAGCCGCAACCGAAACCGGCATCCTGTCGGATTTCCCAAAGGTGATCAGCGCGGAAGAGGCGTTGGATCTTCCGCGCCAGAATCTGATGCTGATCGTGACCGGCAGCCAGGGGGAGCGTAGGGCAGCCAGCGCTCAACTGGCCCGTGGCAAGTACCGGGGTCTGGAACTGGCAGAGGGTGACCTGTTCCTGTTTTCCTCGAAAACCATTCCGGGCAATGAGCGGGGCGTGATCTTTATCATGAACCAGCTCAGCGAAAAGGGTGTGGATGTCGTCGATGACAGCTCGGGTCTCTATCACGTGTCAGGCCATGCCAACCGGCCTGATCTTGAGAAGGTCCATGCGCTGATCGATCCGCAGGTCGTGATCCCGATGCACGGTGAACACCGTCATCTGCGCGAGCACGTCAAACTGGCCGAGCAAGGCGGCAGATCCGGTGTGCTGGCCGTGAACGGCACCATGCTGGATATCAGCGGCAACGCCCCGGCTGTTGTCGACTATGTCGAAACCGGGCGCACATATCTGGACGGGTCGGTCAAGATCGGCGCTTTGGACGGCGTGGTGCGGGATCGTATCCGCATGGCATTGAACGGCCATGTCACGGTCACTGTGGTCTTGGACGAGGAAGACGAACCGCTGGGTGAACCTTGGTGCGATACCATGGGCCTGCCCGAGATCGGAACTTCGCGCGCGGCTTTGGTGGAGATTCTGGAGGAGGACCTGAATCAATTCCTGATGCGGGCCGCGGCCAAAACTTTACGCGATGATGACAAGCTGGAAGACGAGATGCGCCGGATCGTGCGGCAGACCGCCAAAGCGGAAATCGGCAAGAAGCCCGAAGTAACAGTGGTTGTCAGCCGGATGCGGTGAGTCGGAGCGGTCAATCGTGTTCCGGCATCGGGTAGCCCCTGAGTCGCAAAAATAGATTGGCTTCTTCGTCGTTCTTATAGAATGGCACTGACGCAGGCGGCTCGGGTTTTGTGACCCGGGCTGCTATTTCTGCCAAAACAACCTCGGTTATGAAGGGCAGGTCAAGATCACGCGCGCGGTCAAGTTGCACCCATTGCAGGTGCGACAGCTCGTCTGAGGCGCGACTGAAATCGTCCAGATCACCTTGCAGGGCTTCCGCATCGACCAAAAAGAACCGTGCGTCAAACCGTCGAGGTCGACCGGGCGGAGTTACAGCGCGGAAAACGAATTGCAACGCAGCTGCAGACGGCACAAACCCCATCGCCGAAAAACTCTGCCAGTCGTCAGGTGCTTGACCTGACCACGCACCCGGCTGGCCCAGAACAAGCCCGGTTTCTTCCCAGAGCTCTCGAATGGCAGCGGCGGCCAGCGCGTGTTGCAGTCCGGACTCGGCCTGTTCTGCCAAACGGTCACGGCACAGATCGGGCAGCTTGGTCGCCAGGGGCACTTCTGAATCCGCTGGATCAACTGCACCGCCAGGGAACACAAACTTGTTCGGCATGAATACGGCTTTGGAGCCGCGTTGCCCCATAAGGATCGATGGGTTGGTCCATCTGTCCCGCAAAACGATGACAGTAGCGGCGTCACGGATGGCGGTCTTGTCTACTGTCATATCTGCGCCACGCGACCGGTTGGGTTCACTTGGAGGTTCCGAAACCGTGCATACGGCGGGCCCACTGATACGCGACAACGGCGCCTTTCAAACGGGGCAGCAGGTACAGCGACAGAGCAACGCAACCGATTGAGAAACCGATGGCCATGGTCCAGGGGTCTGGCCGCCAATGGACGTAGGACACGTGCAAAGCAGGTGCCAGCAAGTGACCAACAAGAAGGATGGTCAGATAAGCCGGACCGTCATCGGCGCGGTGATGAAACAGCTCTTGCCCGCAATTCGAGCAGCTGTCATTGACCTTGAGATAGCTGTGCAACAGCTTGCCCTCACCACAGTTGGGGCACTTGCACCGAAACCCTTTGACAAGGGCGGGCCATGTTTCACGCTCTGTGTCGGTCGCGGTGTCGATCGTCTGATCCGTCATAATATAACTCGCGCATTAATCTTTGCGCGATAATGCGCTTGAATGGGCGGATTTGAAAGGGGGGTGCGTCGCTTTGCAACGCTCAGTACCCGATGCGCCGAAAACGCTTCTGATTCCATTCTCAATAAAATCCACTTTTCTGCGACGGAATTTCCGCTGCCCCGCGTTTGAATTGATATGAGCAGCGGCACTGGGGCCGCGTCAACAAGGGAAAACCGAAATGAAAAACGCGACATTCATCACGGCCATTGTTTTGTCCGCAGTAGCAGTTACAGGCACATCCGTTCTGGCTGCCGGAAAAGGTGGGCGCGAGCCTGTATCCTTTCAGGAACTCGACACCGATGGCGACGGTCAGGTGACGCAGCAAGAGATGGAGGCCCACCGCACCGCGCGTTTCACGCAGGCGGATGCCGACGGTGATGGCCAGCTGAGCCTTGACGAGATGCAAGCCGCTGCACAGAAAAAGGCAAGTGACCGCGTCGCCAAGATGTTCGAAAAAAACGATGCGAACAACGACGGGTTTCTGAGCCAGGACGAGTTGCCGAAACCCCGCCGGGCTGACAAGATGTTTGATCGGATGGACGCGGATAACAGTGGCGGAATCTCGGAACAGGAATTTGCCGATGCCAAAGACAAGATGGGGCGGCACCACAAGAAGAAGCATCACAATTCGGACGCAGACGATAGCTGATGCAGGATGGAGGATCTGACCTCCCACCCACAAGATGTCCGCGATGCGATGTGCAGCGCGGGCAGCCTCAGCGACGATGCGTTGCTGGGGCGCTTTGCCGATGGCGACGCCGAAGCCGCGCGGGTTCTTACTGACCGTCTTGGGCCACGGTGTTACTCGGTCGCGTTGCGCATGTTGGGCAATCGGGCTGAGGCGGAAGATGTGACGCAAGAGGCGATGATGCGTCTGTGGCAAATGGCACCGGATTGGGTGTCTGGTCAGGCCAAAGTCTCGACCTGGCTGTACCGGGTGACGCTGAACCTGTGTGTGGACATCCGGCGCAAGAAAACACCCGACAGGCTGTCGGATGTTCCCGAGCCTGAAGATGGTCAAGCCAGTGTAGTTGACCGGATGCAGGACGAGGCTCGCAAGGACGCGTTGCAGATCGCCTTGGCCGAATTGCCCGAACGGCAGCGACAAGCGGTTGTGCTGCGCCATATTGAAGAATTGCCCAACCCCGAAATCGCCGGGATCATGGGCGTTTCCGTGGAAGCGGTGGAAAGTCTGACAGCGCGTGGCAAACGAAGTCTGGCCGCTATTCTGGCGGGACGGCGCGAAGAACTGGGGTATGACAATGGCGGATAACGATCTGGAACTGGATCATTTGTTTGCTCAGGCGCGGCAACAACGGCCGGCCTTGCCAGACGATTTGGCCGTGCGCATTCAAACGGATGCCGAGGCGGTGCGCTTGGGCCGCATGAAATCCGCGCCACAACCGGGGCCTGCGTTGTGGGACAGGCTGGTGCGCAATTTGGGTGGCTGGCAGGGGTTGAGTGGCCTTGTTGCGGCCAGTGCGGCCGGAGTCTGGATCGGGTTTTCCGCGCCTGCCTTTTTGCCCGATCCTGCCAACCTGCTGACAACGCAAGAGACGGCCTTTCTTGTGGCCGACCTTGGCTATGACACGAGTTTTCTGGAGACCACGGAATGAACGCTGATCCCAAACCCAAACGCCGGTGGATGCCCGTTGTCCTGGTTGTGTCTCTGGCTCTGAATCTGTTGATCGTTGGCGTTGCTGTAGGCACTGTGTTGCGTCTGAAAGGCGGGGATCACGCCAAAGCACCGCCGGGATTTGGCCCGGCCTTGTACCGAGCGTTGCCAAAAGACGACCGCAAAGCGATGCGGGGTGAGCTGTCGGGGCTGCACAAAAAAGGGACCAGTGGTCGCAAACAGGATTTTGAGGCGATGAGCCAGGCTTTGCGCACGGTACCCTTTGATCCGGGTGCCGTTGAAGTGCTGTTGCTACAGCAGGCACAGGCAACGGCTGCATTGCAGGAGGCTTTGCAAACGCAATGGTTGGCGCGCGTTACCGCCATGAGCGATCAGGACAGACAGGCGTATGCAGATCGATTACAGGACATTGTCGAACGCGGCCCGCATAAACACAAGAAAAAGGACTAATCGGCTTTAAGCTGCGTTTTGCCGGACGCTCACCTGATTGCGACCGGCTTTTTTCGCCGCATAAAGTGCGGTGTCAGCGGACTTAATCAGGTTCTCAATATGTGGCGTGGGACTTTCTTGGTCGGGGAACGGGCCTTGGGACATTTTCATCCCGACGCTGACTGTCACGTTGACTTGCGGTCCCTGATCCAAGAGCTGAAACGGCGCACTGCAAATGCTGTCACAGAGGGATTCAGCGAGCCGCATCGCTTGTTTGGGTGTTACATTTGGCACGCCTATCATGAACTCTTCTCCACCGATACGGGCGACAAATCCGTTGGTGCCAAGGGCACCACGCATACGTTCTGCCGCCTGCTTCAGCACGAGATCGCCACTCGCGTGACCGTGGTCATCGTTGATTGCCTTGAAGTGGTCGAGGTCTGCCAGCATGACAGCAAAACTGTTTCCTGTTCGCGCAGATTCGCGTGCGATCTGGTCCAGCGCTCGCATAGCAAACCGGCGATTGTGCAGCCCGGTCAACGAGTCGATCCACGAGTCCGCAAGTCCCTTTTTCAGAGATACACGCATGTGATCCAGCCGGGCTTTGCGTGCGATTTGATTGTCCAGCCGAAGCAGGATCTCCTGCGCGCAGAATCCATCCAGGCAAACGGCGTCGGCACCTCGATCCAATGCCTCTGAAGCCTGAACGGCATTGTCGTCTTTAAGCACACCGATCAACACCGTGTTTCGCGTGACGTTACGCGATCTGAGATCAGCCAGAATATTCAGATCTGACGGATGAGCGCCCAATTCGACAACGATGGCGTCCGGGACAGCGCCAGACAGGACGCTTTGAAGGTTCGATTGCAGGTGCCAGGACAAAGAAAACTGACGCTGATCGTTGAGCGCCTTGTGCCACATGACGCCGGTTTGCGCGGCATGTGTCAGAATATGAACTTTCGCGGCTTTTGGCGGGCGGATAACGCTTGGTGCCGGTTCCCCGAACCCGATCGGCTGCGAACCGTTGCTGACCTGAAGGTCTTGAGTGGCAGCATGGGCACGCAACAAGCTTCGGATGCGCGCCAACAGCAAGGTATCCTTGAAAGGATGCGTCAGCACATCGTCCAACCCATCCTGCAAGGCACGCAGCCGCGCATCCCTGTCGTTTTGTGCGGCAAGTACAACAACTGGTACATCTTCAAGCCCGGGAACGGTCTTGGTCACCTTTTTGACATCCGCAGCTGTTCCATCTGGCAAGGTCTGAGCTGTCAGAACAAGATCAGGCTGAGTGCGACGCACAAGCGACAACAGCCCTTCAAGCTTTTCACCTTGGACTACGTGATACCAAGCCGCTGTCAGCTGAACTTTCAGCATGATGCGATTGGTTGCTACCCCGTCGAGGACAAGGATGGTTCCCTGCACAGACATAGTTGTTCACCGTTGATTGCATGCGTGAACAAAGTGTTTATGAGTCTGGTTAACAAACCCTTTCCAAAAGTGGATCTGAGCACAGTTTATGTCGATATCATCCGAATCCGCGGAAACGCTGGCTCTGACAGCTTTGGGCTGGTTGGCCGGAAATGAAGAGCTTTTTCCTGTATTTTTGGGCTCGACGGGCGCGTCGGTGCAAGATGTCCGCGAGCGTGCAGCAGACCCGGAATTTCTGGCGTCGGTGCTGGATTTTCTGGTACTTGACGACTCGTGGGTCATGGCGTTTTGTGATGCCAACGCGCTAGCCTATGATCTTCCTGCTCAGGCGCGGACGGTCTTGTCCGGCGGCGCTGATGTATATTGGACCTGAAATCCTCTTCCGCTGGAGAACTTGATGCCGATAGATGCAATCGTCTTCGATAAAGACGGCACGCTGTTTGATTTTGCAAACACATGGGGTGGCTTTGGCCGCTCTTTGCTGCTGCGACTGACCAATGGTGACACAACCCGCGCCGCCGAACTTGGAAAGATTATCGGCTATGACCTGGACCAAGAGCGATACACCGCAGACAGTATCGTTATCGCTGCGACTGTTGAAGAAATCGCCGACGTATTGGCCGCTCATGTCGACAGCATGACCGTTGAAGAGATCGTGGATCTGATGAACGCCGAAGCCGCCGCTGCCCCTCAGTCGCCTGCTGTTCCTCTGGTCCCGTTTCTGGAAAGTTTGCAGAATGCGGGGATTAAGCTGGGTGTGGCCACCAATGACAGTGAACATCCGGCCATGCAGCACCTTGAGTCCGCCGGGATTCGAGAGCATTTCGACTTTGTTGCGGGCTATGACAGTGGTCACGGGTTCAAGCCAGGCCCTGGTCAACTGCTGGCCTTTGCCGCGCATGTTGGGGTTGAACCTTCACGGGTGGCAATGGTCGGTGACAGCCTTCACGATCTCCAAGCCGGGCGGGCTGCCGGGATGACGACGATAGGTGTTTTGACGGGTTTGGCCGAAGCAGAGGCGCTGGCGCCCATGGCTGACGTCGTCCTGCCCGATATCGGACATATCCCTGAATGGTTGGCCAGCAAGTAAACGGTTAAATCCGGCAATCGACGGCCAAAATAGAAAACCGACATATTCTGTCGCAGACAGAGCGGCCATCATCGTGTCTTCCGGGCTTGCTTGTTTAAAGCAGGAATGGAGGCCGTGATGGGCGATACAACAACACGCAAGCGTCGCGGCGGTGGCCGCGCTGGGGCTGCAGCGCGCAGAGGAACTGCAGCGATCGATCAGATGCCCTGGGATCCGCCCATCAACATCGACCATCCCACAGAGCCCTTGGATCAGGCTGGCATCGAAGCGATCCATGACGGGGCCATGCGTATCCTGGAAGAGATCGGGATCGAATTTTACAATGAAGAGGCAATAGGCATCCTGCGTGAGGTAGGCTGTACCATCGAAGGTGACAATGTGCGCATGGGGCGCGACTTTGTCATGGAGATGATTGCGAAAGCCCCCAGTCAATTTTCGATCACGCCACGCAATCCGGATCGCAAGATCGAGATTGGTGGAAAGAACATTCTGTTCGGCAATGTCTCATCGCCGCCGAATTATTGGGATATGGAGATCGGCACAAAAGTTCCCGGCAACCGGGAGATGTGCCGAAATCTGTTGAAACTGACGCAATATTTCAACTGCATCCATTTCGCCGGAGGTTATCCGGTCGAACCTGTCGATATTCACGCCAGTATAAGGCATCTGGACGTCCTTTACGACAAGCTGACGCTGACCGACAAAACCATGCATGCTTACTCTCTGGGCAAAGAGCGCGTCGAGGATGTGATGGAAATGGTGCGCATCGCAGGCGGTCTGAGCCACGAAGAATTCGATGCCGCTCCACGCATGTACACCAACATTAACTCTACCTCTCCTCTAAAGCATGACCAGCCTATGATCGACGGGTGCCTACGGCTGGCCCGACGTGGACAGGCAATTGTGGTGACACCCTTTACGTTGGCCGGGGCCATGGCACCGGTGACAATGGCAGGTGCGGTGGCCCAGTCACTTGCCGAGGCGCTATGTGCTATAGCCCTGTTCCAATATGTGCGCCCGGGAACTCCGTGCGTGATCGGCACATTTACGTCGAATGTCGATATGAAAACCGGAGCACCCGCTTTTGGGACGCCGGAATACATGCGCTCGACCCAGATGACCGGCCAGATGGCGCGGTTCTACGGGCTGCCGATGCGATCGTCGGGTGTTTGTGCTGCAAACGTGCCCGATGGTCAGTCGATTTGGGAGACGTCAAACTCGCTTTGGGCATCCGTACAATCGGGCACCAACATGGTCTATCACGCGGCTGGATGGCTGGAAGGTGGCCTGATTGCAAGCCCGGAAAAGTTCATTATGGATTGCGAAATCCTGCAACAAATTCAGCGTTATATGAACCCGGAATTGACTGCCACCGGCCCTGATGAGATCGCGCTTGATGCGATCCGCTCAGTTGGCAATGACGGTCATTTCTTCGGCATTCAGCACACACAGGACCGTTATACCACCGCGTTCTATCAACCCTTCCTGAGCGACTGGAAGAACTATGAAGGGTGGGAGGTTGCTGGTGGCATTTGGACAGCCGAACGCGCCCACCACATGTTCAAAGAGATCATTTCGAGCTTTGACGCTCCACCAATGGACGAAGCCATTCGCGAAGAACTGGCAGAGTTTGTGGAACGCCGCAAAGCCGAGGGTGGCGCGCCGACAGATTTCTGAGCAATCGACAAATGTCGAAGTGATACCCGGTTGCATTCGCTGCAACTCAGGGTGGATTTTGTCTATTTGTTAAGATTTGTCAGCACAGAGTGCAGGGGACACCAAGTTGGGGTTTCCGATGCATGATCTGATCAATCGGGCGATACAGTCTTTTGTCTGCGCTACCAATGGGCAGGCCTGCTGGCTGCGTGTGACCGAAGATGCGCGGTTGGGGTTTCGCGAGTTTGAAGCCATGCTCATCTATGATGATGACATGACGACAAGAGTGTTGGATGCGCTGAGTGGCGATCTGAACCGACCAAAGGCCGAGATTCTTGAGGATTTGGGGACATATCTTGTGTCCCACCCGAACATGGAAGGGCTGCGTCGCCTGCTCAGGTTTGGCGGCGTAAGCTATGTAGAGTTTCTGCATTCGCTGGACGATCTGGCCGACCGGGTGCGGTTGGCCGTGTCAGATTTGACTTTGCCGGCCCTTGAGCTGCGAGAGCTATCGGCCACGGAGTATCAGCTATGCTCCTTTCCAGGCTTGCCCGGCTATTCCAGTGTCATGGTTGGTGTTTTGCGTGCCATGGCAGACGACTACGGCGCATTGGTCATACTGTCACATGAAGGGCAGCAGCAGGACAGTGACGTCATTTCCATCATGTTGGTTGAAAGCGCTTTCGCGGAAGGGCGTCACTTTGATTTGGGGGCGCACAGCAGATGACCGATACTTACGAACTTGCGGGCCTTCTGGAAACGCTTTGTCCAATGTTCCTGTTGGTCGAACAAGACGGACGAATACAACAAGCGGGGCCAACACTTCAAAAACTGCGACCAGAATTGCCGCTGATCGGGCAGAGGTTTCTGGAAGTGTTTGAGCTGATCCGTCCCAGAACAGTCACAACCATACCGGCGTTGTTATCGATGGCCGGGGCTAAGTTGCACCTGAAGTTCAAGGATGAACCGCGTACGACCCTCAAGGGCTTGGTCGCCCCTTTGCCGCGGTCCGGTGGTGCGGTCATCAACCTGTCATTCGGGATTTCAATTCTGGATGCGGTGCGGGATTACGCGCTGACAAGTGCGGATTTCTCGGGCACCGACCTTGCCATCGAACTGCTTTATCTGGTCGAGGCCAAATCTGCCGCGATGGAGGCGTCGCGGTCGCTAAACCTGAGGCTTCAAGGCGCCATGCTCGCCGCTGAGGAACAGGCCTATACCGACACATTAACCGGGCTAAAAAACCGCAGGGCCATGGATCACGTGCTGGCAAATCTGATCTCAAGTAATTCAACTTTTGCCTTGATGCATCTGGATCTGGATTTCTTCAAATCCGTGAATGACAGTCTGGGTCACGCTGCTGGTGATTTCGTCCTGCAACAGGCGGCCCGCATCATGATTGAGGAGACGCGCAGCGAAGATACGGTTGCCCGTGTTGGCGGGGACGAGTTTGTCATTGTTTTCAAAGACCTGACACGAGACGACAGATTGAAGGCAATTGCTGACCGACTCATCCAACGCTTGAACGAACCTATGATGTTTCAAAACCAACACTGTACTGTGTCAGCCAGCATCGGCACGGCTCTGTCCACTCAGTTTCAAGTTCCCAAAGCGGCTGATATCTTACATGCTGCAGATTTGGCTTTGTATCAGGCCAAACGGGATGGTCGATCGTGCCATCGGCTTTATTCGACACTGAGCAAGGCGCAATCCTGAACGTCCACCGAGGATCACGCTGATGCGAACGCCTCGGTGACCTTTTGCGCGATCTGCCGCTGAATGGGGGCGAGCTCTCCGACAACGGGCATGACGATACCTTTGAATTGGGCGCGCTCCAGCTCTTCGGGTACGTCTTCTAGAACATGACCTCCGGTACATGCGAAGAACGGTAGGCAAATCGCTTGATTAGATGCATCGCGCGCTGCTTCGGCAATCGAGGGCGGTTCTTCGACAAAGCCAACCCGGATCGATTGAAATGCAACCTGCCTGCCTAGCCGGTTCGCAAATTCATTGGCCACCGCCGATGGATTCCGGCTGCGGCCCGACCCGTGCGCAGCGATCACCAAATCCGTCGCATTGGCCGCCCAATGCTCTTCTCGCAACTTCGCTTCTAGCGCGTTCGCCGTCAGCGCGGGCAGATCGGGATCAATGCCCAAAGGATCCAAAATACGTGCCCTGTGATCTCCAACTCGCTTCGGCAGGGCACTTGTTACAAACCACCCCTTCGCCATGAAAAGCGGGTAGATGACTGAATTTTCAGGAAGGCCGTCCAATTTGGCCTCAAGCGCGCCGGGCTTGGCCAGCGTCGCAGAACTCACCGTTACATGTTCGGCCAACGCGTCGACCTTGGCTGCAAATGCAGCCAACGCGGCCTCAGCGGGATCTGGGTCAGAGGGCTGGCCGTGGGCGACGACTATGGCGTGTGGCATTCGGATCTCCTGCTGCGTTCTGCGATAGGTGTTACTGCGAAAACCGAAGTCAACACCTGTGTTAGCCCAGAAGGCTCAACCAAAGCCAGACGGTGATTATAGATGCTGCTGTTCCGATCAAAACGGACGAAGCCGCAACGCGTTTGGCGCGGCCATACATATTCGCAAAGATATAGGCGTTAAAGCCCGGTGCCATGGCGGCATTCAACACGCCTGATCGAAACAGGTCCTGCGGCAGGCCGGTGGATGTTCCGAATAACCAAACTAGGCTGGGGTGCAGCATCAGAGAGATGCAGCAGACAAAACCAATGGTGCGCAAGTCGCCTTCGGGTTTGTATTTAACCAACACACCCCCCAACGCAAACAGCGCCCCCGGTAAGGCGGCGCGGGTAACAAGCTCAAGCGCTTCGTCCACGACTGCTGGGATGACCAGACCAGTTATGTTGACGACAAAACCAAGCGCGATACCAAGAATCAGTGCGTTTTTGAACATCGCTGACAGAACTGATCGCGCCATATGTACACCGCCGTTGCCGCGATTGCGCACGACCTCCATCACCGTGATCCCAACGCCGTAACAAAACGGAGAATGGAAGGCGATGATCGCGTAGTTGCCCGTCAGGTTCTCAGGGCCATAAGCACGTTCGGTTATCGGCAGGCCCAGCAGGACCGAGTTGGAAAACAGACAACAGAATCCGATGGCCACGCAGTCTTCCCAGTCCCTGCCAAAAATGATCCTTGCTCCAAAGAGACCCGCAGTGAAGCACAACGCAGCGGCGGAATAGAAGCTGGCCAAAAGCCGGGGATCGAAACTGGCGCTAAGGTCCAGATGCGCGATGGCCAAGAACAACAGGCAGGGAATCGCAAAACCTTGGGTGAATTTCATCAACCCATCGACGTGCTCTTGTTTGAAATAGCCCGTGCGGGTCGCCGTGTATCCGGCACCGATCACAAGGAAGACCGGAAGAATGACGTCGATCAGGCTTTGCAGCATTTGGCCCCCGTGCGGCAGGCGCGCTGTGATATCTTGAGCGCGCGGGGCAGGGCCTTATTGCGCCTGATAGATCACCATCCCGTCAAAAGCGGGGGTGATATAGTCGGGAGTTTCCGCGTCAACCGTCGCATAGTCCAGATCGATATGCATATTGGTGAGCACCGCGCGTTTTGGTCGCAGTTGTTCGATCCATCCCAGCGTCTTTTCCAGATGCGCGTGCGTGGGATGCGGGTTGCGGCGCAATGCATCGATGATCAGCCAGTCCAACCCTTCCATCTCGGGCCAGGCGTCGTCGTAAATCTCGGCGACATCCGGCAGATAGGCCAGCTGACCGATGCGGAACCCAAGAGAGTCGATCGAGCCGTGGTTCACTTTGAACGGGCGCAACGTAATGGGCCCACCGGGACCATCGATGTCGAAAGGGCCATCAATGGATTTGAGGTCCAGGATCGGAGGATAAGGTGAACCTTCAGGCTGAATGAAGGCGTATCCGAAACGGCCCAGCAACGCGTTCTGTGTGTCCCCATCCGCCCAGACGGGTACGCGCGTTTTCATGTTAAACACGATCATGCGCAGGTCGTCGATCCCGTGTACATGATCCGCGTGCGAGTGGGTATAGACCACCCCATCCAACCGCCCGGTGCCGGTGTCCAGCAACTGGCTGCGCATATCCGGCGTGGTATCGACCAGAACCGAGGTCGTTCCATCCGGCCCCTCGCGTTCAATCAGCAGCGAGCAGCGGCGGCGCACGTTTTTCGGGTTTGTAGGATCGCAGTCGCCCCATTGGCCGCCCAGCCTTGGTACGCCGCCCGAGGAACCGCAGCCCAGAATTGTAAAACGCACCCCGGTCATGCAGCGGCCTTGTACAGCGCGGCCTTGGTGAACAAGCGGTCAAAATTGGCCTGTGTCTGGGCTGCAAAAGCGGCGTAATCCATGCCGAAAACCTCAGCCCCTTTCCGGGCTGTGTGGGCGGTGTAGGCGGGTTCGTTACGTTTGCCGCGATAGGGTGGTGGGGCCAGATAGGGCGCATCGGTCTCCACCAGAACGCGGTCCACCGGTGCGGTTGCGAAAATATCGCGCAACTCCTGGCTTTTGGGGAAGGCGGTGATGCCGGACATGGACAGGTAAAAGCCCAGATCCAGCGCGGCCTTGGCCAATTCGGCAGAAGAAGAGAAGCAGTGCATAACGCAGGAATAGGGTGCGTTGCGATACTCCTCGGCCAGAATTGGGGCCATGTCATCATCCGCTGCGCGGGCGTGAATGATCAGGGGCAGGCCAGTGCGCTGGGCCGCTTCGATATGGATGCGCAAGGATTGTTTCTGCACTTCCGCACTGTCGGCGGTATAGTGGTAGTCCAGACCAGACTCTCCAATACCGACGAATTTCGGGTGCTGGGCCAAGGCAACCAGTTCGTCGACCGACGTTATCGGCTCATCCGCCGCACTCATCGGGTGCGTGCCGGCGGCATAGAAGACGGGCGCATGGGCTTCGGCAATCGCACGGACGCTGGGTTCGTTGCGTAGCTTGGTGCAAATCGTGACCATGCGGGTCACACCAGCCTCGGCCGCGCGCGTGATGATCTCGTCCAACTGGCCGTCGAAATCCGGGAAGTCCAGATGGCAGTGGCTGTCGGTAATCTGGGGGGTGTCGCTCATCTGTTCTGACCGGCGGTTTCCTGTATCTTGAACACCGTATCTAGGACCAGAGCGGCAGGGTCAAGGTTCACCGCCTGACCATGCCGTGCGCGTGCCGTGATTGTCGCGGCGACTTCTGCCCAGCGGCGGGCTTGATCGGGGGAAGCCGAAAGACGCATCAGCGTTTCACCTTCGTTTGGGGCCGCTTCGGGAACGGGGGGGGTACCGGTTGCGCCAGTCAAAGCCAGCCGTGACAAGGCGACGTCGATCAGCGTTAGCAACAACTCGAAACGATCAGCGGCACCGCGCTGTGCTGCGGCTTCGGCCAACGCCAGTGCGCGTTGCCGGTCCATACGGGGCAGGGTGCCCAGAATGGCGATCAGCTCGGCATAAATGTCCAGACCGCCAAGATTGATTAACCGCACAGCATCCCCAACTGATCCTGCCGCAAGTGCGGCCAGGTGTTCAGTCTGGGCGGGAACTTCTGTTCCGGTTTGCGACAGGGCGGTTTGCATGTCCTGCGGACTCAGCGGGCCAAGGCGCAGCGTGCGGCAGCGCGACCGGATGGTTGGCAGCAAGCGCGAAGGTTGGTGCGATACGAGCAAAAGTGTGGTGCGCGCAGGCGGCTCTTCCAGCATCTTCAACAGCGCGTTGGCAGCACTGATGTTCATTTCATCCGCCGAATCCACAATCACCACCCGGCGTCCGCCATCAGCCGAGGACAGACCAAAGAACTTACCCAGCTTGCGGATATCGTCCACGACAATTTCGCCGCGCAACCGCCCCTGATCGTTTGGTGATCGGGTGACCACAGCCAATCCTGGTTCGGCTCCGGCCTGCATGCGATGTGATACCGGATGATCGGGATCAATTTCGAGCGTTTCTGGCGGCGGCGGCGCTCCGAACAAGCCGCCGTCATCTGCCGGGGGTGTGGCCAGCAAAAATCGCGCGATCCGCCACGCCAGCGTTGCTTTGCCGACGCCGCGCGGCCCGGTCAGCAACCAACCGTGGTGCAGCCTGTCGGAATTGTAGGCCGTCAGAAATGCGTGTTGAGCCGCGTCCTGGCCAAATAGCCGAGCGGTTTCGCGCGGATGCGGTGCACCCGGCACCTGATCCGGAGAAGGAGTATCGTCGCTCATCGTTTACCGCAAAGCTGCTTGAACGATATCTGTCACATCCTGCGCAACGCTGTCCATGTCCCTGTTGCCATTTACGACGCGAAACCGGCCCGAGAATTCATCAGCCAGCGACAGAAACCCTGCGCGCATTTTCTTTTGCAGATCGGGACCGAAATCCTCGAACCGCTCTTCGGTACCTTGCCTGCCTTTAGCGCGCGACAATCCCGTTTCCGGGTCCATATCGATAAGCAGCGTCATATCCGGCTCGCGGCCGATCATCAGGTTGTGCAATTGGTCTACCAGACTGCGCAGGTCGCCGCGTGACAAGCCCTGATACATACGTGTGCTGTCTGCGAAACGGTCGCAAATCACCACTTTACCTGCCGCAAGGGCGGGTTCGATGGTGCGCTCCAGATGGTCGCGGCGGGCTGCGGTGAACAACAGCAACTCTGTCTCGGCCGACCACCGATCCGGGTCGCCTTCCAGAACAAGGCGGCGAATTTCCTCAGCCCCCGGTGAGCCGCCCGGTTCGCGCGTCAGCACGACCTCATGTCCCTGCGCGCGCAGACGATCCGCCAGCATCCGCGCCTGGGTTGACTTGCCTGATCCGTCAATGCCTTCGAAGGTCAGAAATAACCCTGCTTTCGTCACATCGACTCCAGCGGGTTGTTGATCACGTCTTTCAATACGATGCCGCCAACCGTCAACATGCGCACGACAAAGCCACCGACGGCCACGTCCTCGGCTGCCACCAGTGGGCGCCGGATCTCGGGCAGTCCTTCGGGCTTGATCACCAGTTCAGCCAGTTGCTGTCCTTTTTGGACTGGCGCGTTGATTGGGCCGTCATACACAACTTCGGCCTCGACATTTTGAGTCCCCAGAACCGGGAACAGCACGTTCAGATCACCTTCGGCAACAAGCCCGACGGTCTTTTTCTCACCCATCCACAGTTGGGCTTCGGCTATCGGCGTTTCCGCGTTGGCAACTGTCCTCTCGACAAAATTTCGAAACGACCAGTTAACCACGGCCTCAGCCTCCTCTGCCCGCTGGCCGGTGGTGTCGAGCCCGGTCAGGACGAAAATGACACGCCGGTCACCTTGTTTGGCAGAGCCGACAAGGCCATAGCCGGCCTCTTGCGTGTGGCCGGTTTTCAAACCGTCCGCGCCGATATCCAGCTTCAACAACGGGTTGCGATTGCGGGCATTTGACGGCGCGCGACCGTCGAATTCAAAAACCTCCTCGGCGAAGAGAGGGTAATATTCAGGGAAGTCCGAAATCAAGCGATCCGCAAGAACGGCCAGATCATGCACTGACATCATATGACCGGCGGCAGGCCAGCCGTTCGAGTTGGCAAAATTGGAATTGTTCATGCCCATTTGCTGCGCGCGTTGGGTCATGTACCGCGCAAACCCGGCCTCGGTTCCGTCGGGGCTAAGTGCTTCGGCGATAACGACGCAGGCATCATTGCCCGACAAAACGATGATGCCGCGCAGCAGGTCTTCGACGGTGACGCGGTCCTGCGTGTTCAGGAACATGGTCGAGCCGCCATAGCTCATCGCGTGTTCGGACACGGGCAGGGTTTCATTCAGTGTCAGTCGGCCATCGCGCAAAGCCTCGAAGGCCACATACAGCGTCATCAGCTTTGACATCGACGCGGGCGGCAGGGGCTGGTCGGCGTCTTTTGACAGAAGAACAGTGCCGGTGGTCTGGTCAATCACATAAGCTGCGCGAGCTGTGGTATCAAAAGCGTGTGCGGGCAGTCCCATGAGGGCAATCCCCATGGCCAGAACGGATGTGCGCATCGAGGCTGGCATGCTGCGTCTCCCTGTTTCAGTCGGATACGGTGAACGCGTCTTTGAAGCCAAGGTCTTTTACGTCCTTCTGAATGGCTTTGCGTTCGGCCCGGGTTGCGGCAGGGCCAACCAGCACCCGCCAGACGGTGTTATTTGCGGTTTTCAGTTCCCGAACAACTGCGGACATACCGTTCCTGCGCACCTTCTGTGCGGCAGAGTTGGCGTTATCCTCGACGCTGAAGGTTCCGATCTGAACAAACGGTTTGCTCAGCGGTGATGCGGTGGTCGCGGCAGCCGCAGCCGTCGCCGCTGCTGGTGTTGCTTCGGTCGCATCAATTGCGGCGGCGGCACCTTCGATCGGGTCCAGTGGCGTTTCAGTGATCTCTGCGGGATCCTTCTTTTGCCACCATTTCCGCTTGGCGGGTTTCTCGGCCGGGGCTTCGACCGGCGCATCTGACAAAGCCGGAGAGGTTACGGCAGCAGCAGCCTCGGTTGCAACTTCGGCGCTATCTGTGGCTGCATCTGTTGCAGCCGCTGCGGTTCCAGCGGCAGCAGCAGCGGGTGCTTTCTTCTGCCACCACTTCCGCTTGGCCGGTTTTTCAGCGGGCGCTTCGGTTTGCTCCTCTGCGGTTTCCTGAGCAGAATCGCTGACCGTTTCCGTTTCTGCTGTTGTGTCCTCTTCGGATTCCGAGGCGCTTGCTACAACAGCGGCGGTACCGGCAGCAGCAACTGCGGGCTCTTTCTTTTGCCACCATTTCCGTTTGGCGGGCTTTTCAGGATCACCCGTGGCTTGGCCATCGGCTGCTGTATCTGCCGATGCGGTCTCGTTTTCTGCGGTTACGTCCTCAGCTTGTGGTGATTCTTCAGCCGTGGGTTCTTCGATCTTCTCGCGACGCAGCGCCACAACGCTAAGCTTTGTAGGTGACCCTGCCAGCAATCCAAGCTGTTCCGCTGCAGCGGATGAGACCTGAAGCGCCGGACCGGGCAAGTTACGCTCGCGCCGGAACAAGGCACCAGTCACGGATTTGTTGTTGGCGGTGTTTTTGATCACAACACGCTCGGGTTGGTTCACGTCTGGATGTGCCACCCATATGCCCCCCAGCGAGGGTCGCCCATCCCAAAGCCCCGCTTCGGTAACGCGGAAAACGTCCGGTGCTTCTACGTCGCGCTGCGAACCACTGGTCACCTGGGGTATAAGTTCGATTTTCCCATCGTTGTCCTGGGATTTTTCGGCGGTTTCAGCTGTACCCAAAGCCTCTTCACATCCGGCCAAAATCGTCAAAGTCAACGCCAGATACGCCAGCCTTTTGGGCCCCGGGCGTGTCTCGATCGCTCGCTTCATCTGCTTATCCCTTGCCTGAAGGGGTTTCGTTTCACGAACCCCGTTGCCGGTCTGCTGGTTCTGTATGCCAGCCTGTTACGGTCTTTACACCCAATCATAACGTGGCTGAAGGGTCATGGAAAGAGCGCTGAAAACTCTTCGGCAAGATTTCCCGTTTTCGACTTGCCTCTGAGCGAACTTGGCCTTAGACCCGGCTTCCGACGGGGAGGTGGCAGAGTGGTCGAATGCGGCGGTCTTGAAAACCGTTGGGCGTGAGAGCGTCCCCAGGGTTCGAATCCCTGTCTCCCCGCCACTCATACCTGTCTCACTTCAGTTGTGTTTTCTGACCCGAAATTGTGCCGCAATTCCCGCGCGTTGGCGCATGCGCTTTCAATCAGAGACGAAGCAAACCGTACATTCAGAGGACAATTCAGGCGCAAGTCTCAGTGTCGCATTTTGGTGGGGTCGCTTTGGGCTGGATTTCCCTGATAACCTGCAATTTACAGGGAATTTTCGCAAACCGGGACTGATTTCCGTCATTTCTTCTATCAGAACTGTATGTTTTCAGAGGTTTATGCTGCAAATTCCCTAAAAGGCGGAACAGGGAATTTTCTCGTGGGAACAGGGAATTGTGCCGACGGATCAGGGAGGGCGAACCCTGTATCAGGGACGCAGGATCTGGAGATGTCAGAAGCCGAACAGGCGTTCCTGTTCGGACCATTCAAGTGGGTGGGTCACGCTGACCAGACGCTTGAGTGTGAGTTCGGGCGGCTGGGTCCCGTCGAGAATCGCCGTTTGAATCTTCGGTGAGAGAAAGGCGAGCTGAGCACGGGTGCGGATGAAGGCGTCAGGGACGCTTTCGCGGCGGGCAATCTCCATCAGTTGAACTCCGGCCTTCAGATCACGGGCCCAGCCATGTGCGCGGATCAGCATGGACCGGAGGTGGGGATCAGGTTGGGGTGCCATGTCTCCGGCGATGACCTTGGCCTCGACGCCGCGGCGGCGCAGATCGAAAGATGCGGTGACGTGGGTGAGATCCGGGTGCAGATGATCGGCCGCGATGCCAAGTGCGCTTGCCAGAGTTTTGGGGTTAAATTCGAGGTCGATCTGTCCTCGTGCAAGTTTGCCTTTGGCCAGAAGAGCAGCGCCGATCTGACAGCCTTGGCCTAGAAGCCGGGTTACTAAATCCGCAACTGAAGTCTGAACTGGCTCGGCTGACCCGGCCTCCGGTTGCGCCAGTACTTGGTGCGCCGCGGCGGCGTCTTGCAAATGTCTGACGATGACGTCCATGACGGCGTGTTCCAGCGCCGGGCCGGGCAGTCGCCAGCCAGAGATATCCTTGCCACCTGAGATCAGTCGATTGGAGATATAGTAGCGCAACCGTCGGCCTTTGCGCGTGGTGTGGGTCGGCGTCAACCGATCACCAGTTTCGTCATACAGCAGACCGGTGAGCCAGGCCCCGGGGTCAGTGGAGCGTTGGCGCGCATCGGAGTCGCCGCGTGCCCGCGAGCGGTTGGAGGCCTGTCGCATTTTTTCCTGCACCCGGTCCCAGATGTCCTGATCGATGATCGCCGGATGTTGTCCGTCCCAGATCTTATCCTTGTGGCGGATTTTTCCGAGATAGACCGGATTGCGCAGCAGGTAATAGATTTGACCCCGTGACAGCGGACAATCCCCCTTCACACTGCCATCTGTCCGAACAACCCGTTTTGACCGCAGCCCTTCTGCCGTTGCCCGTTCTTCTACTTTGCGCAGGCAACCCAGCTCATCATAAAGCCCAAAGAGATGCCGGACCGTTCTGGCCTCCTCTTCATTCACCACCAGCGTTCTTGCCTTCGGATCGGGGTGGCGATCATAGCCCAGAGGCAGGTTGCCACCCATCCAAAGCCCCTTATTCTTCGACGCTGCAATCTTGTCGCGAATACGTTCGGCGGTGACTTCCCGTTCAAACTGAGCAAAGGACAACAGCACATTCAGCGTTAACCGGCCCATGGAAGATGAGGTATTGAAGGCCTGCGTGACGGACACAAAAGAACAGTTTGCCTGTTCGAGCCGGTCGACCAGCTTAGAGAAGTCGGCAAGCGACCGGGTCAGCCGGTCAATCTTGTAGACCACCACCATGTCAATACGCCCGGCATCGATCTCTTCAAGAAGGCGCTGAAGGGCGGGGCGCTCTAGGGTGCCGCCCGACAGGCCACCGTCATCGTAGCGCCCGGACAGCAGGGTCCAGCCTTCATGTCGCTGGCTTGCGACATAGGCCGCGCAGGCCTCATATTGCGCATCCAGCGAATTGAAGTCCTGATCCAGACCATCTTCTGAGGACTTGCGCGTGTAGATGGCGCATCGGATTTTACGGCGCGGGCTCATTTGGCGGCCTTGCCGGTGAGCCCAAGGAAACGCGGCCCCGACCAATGCGCGCCGGAAATCTCTCGGGCGATGGCCGAGAGTGAGCGATAGGACCGACCGTTCCAAGTGAAGCCGTCTTCTGTAACGTCGACTACATGGGTCACACTATTCCACTCGCGTAGCAGGCGCCCGCCGGGTTTTAGGGCAGGGCATGTAGGCCGGGGTTTCTTCCCAGAGCCCTTTTCCAGCGTGGCTTTGACTTGACGGGGTAGCCTGCCATGACGGCGGGACTGCATCTCAAAGGCGATAAAGCGGCGCAGGAAGGGTTGGCTGAGCATGGCGGGGGCGGGTTGATCAAACAGTTGCTGCCAAAGCGTGACCAGATCCGATCGTCCCATGACGGCCAGATCGGCAACATCGCTAGTCTTGGTCATGACTCTTCTCCTGTTCCCACCGTCAGGTGATAGGTGGAAGAACCATCTGGTTTGTCGGATGTCCGCCTTTCAATTGTGACGCCTTTTTTCCGCAGGCCGCTTAGAGCCGCTCGGACCGAATGAAGCTGCCACCCCGTTGCTTTGCAGAGCGCCTCAAGGCTGGCGCCGCTCGGGCGACGCAACAAAGCTTGAACCTTGTCAATTTTGGTTTGCTTCCGTTTGGACATGAACTGTCTCCTCTGATCTTGGGTCAGCGAGATGCCGAACCCCGGTACCGAGGAGCGCCCGAATGGCTCGGGCGTGGGTTCAGTGATGCGTGGTTGACGGCAACAGTCCAGCTCTTTCTGAAACGATTACTGGAGGCGTGTGTTTTGAAGTGCGACGCTGCCGTACCCCCGATTATTCGTCAACAATCTTAATTGGTTACTTTTAGTTTGGGGGGTTGCGTCTCGTATTGATGGCACCTACATTCGACCTAATCGCCCGGACTATCGGGGCGGGAAACTGCTCCCGCAGGCAGCACTCATTGGAAACACAGGTTTCCGCCGAGAGCATTCAAAGGAGCAACGTCTCGGATCGATTGGTCCGGGGAGTTGCGATTTGTGCTCTCTCCGATTTTCCAACGCGATCCCTCCATCTCGACGTCCGCGCGGCGTCACGCAAAAGGAGGCGGTTATGCCTGCTGAAAACACACACAGCGACGTCCAGGCGTCCAATACGCCTATCTGGATGGCGGAGAAAGTTATCCAATCCCAGATCAGCCAGATCAAGCCCTACGCCAACAACAACCGCGTGCACGCGGCCAAGAATGTCGACAAACTGAAGGCATCGGTGGCCCAGTTTGGCTTTGTCACTCCGATCCTGTTGGATGCTGAAGGTACCATCATCGCGGGTCATGGTCGCTATGAGGCCGCCAAGGCCCTGGGGTTGAATTCCGTACCGACTGTTGTCGCGGATCACTTGTCAGAAGCGGAAGTGCGCGCTCTGCGCATTGCGGACAACAAGCTGGCGGAATTGTCCGACTGGAACGAAGCTGCTCTGCAGATTGAGTTTGCCGAGCTGATGAATCTCAGCCTTGATGGCGAGCTGGATTTTGATCTGGACATCACAGGGTTCGAAACACCGGAGATCGACATCATTATCGACAGCGTCGGTGAGGTGACGGAATCTGTGGCGGAAACTGTTGAGACGCCGGACCCTGCGGCACCCGTAGTCACGGAGCCGGGCGACCTCTGGGTTCTCGGAGATCATCGCATTTTCTGCGGGGACGCCCTTCAAACCCAGAGCTACGACACCTTGCTGGAAGGCGAGACCCCGCAGATAGTCTTCACCGATCCGCCTTACAACGTGCCGGTCAATGGGCATGTGCGGTCCGGCAATAGCGCCGAACACCGCGAGTTTGCCATGGCGTCGGGAGAAATGTCGGATAGCGAGTTCCGCGGCTTTCTTTCAGGCGTGATCACCCAGTTGTTTGGCCGTCTGCCAGACGGGCGTATTGCGATGATCTGCATGGACTGGCGTCATATCGAAGAGTTGATTGCGGCGGGCAAGGCAGGTGGCTTTGATCTCATCAATCTCTGCGTCTGGAATAAAACCAACGGAGGGATGGGCAGCCTTTATCGTTCCAAGCATGAGCTGGTTGCGATCTTCAAGAAACCAGGTGCTGCGCATGTCAACAATGTCGAATTGGGCAAGCACGGGCGCAACCGGACCAATGTCTGGGATTATACCGGTGTGAACAGCTTTGGGGCAGGGCGCGAGGCGGATCTCGCGGATCATCCCACGGTGAAGCCGACAGCTCTGGTTGCAGATGCCATCATGGATGTGAGCCACCGCGGCGACGTCGTGCTGGACGCCTTTGGCGGGTCCGGGGCGACCTTGCTGGCAGCAGAGAAAACCGGGCGGCGGGCGCGGCTCATTGAGCTCGACCCGGCCTATGTCGATGTCGCCATCCGCCGTTGGCAGGAGATGACTGGTGAGAACGCCGTGCACGCGGTGACAGGCGAGACGTTCGATGCGCGTTCTGCGGCCAACGATACCACTTCAGAACAGGAGGTGGGTCATGTCTGACGATACGAAAGACTACGAGGTGGGTTACGGCAAGCCGCCCAAAGCGACCCAGTTCAAAAAAGGCCGATCCGGCAATCCGAAAGGGCGGCCGAAAGGTGCCAAAGGGGTGAATGCCAGCTTGAAACGCGAATTGGAAACCAAGATTACGGTTCGCGAAGGCAGCCACGAAATCCGGATTTCCAAGGCTGAGGCAATTGCCAAGCGGTTCACGGCAGGCGCGTTGAAGGGCGACACGAAATTGTTGATGGCGCTGCTTAAGCTGGACACAGATCTGTTCAACGCAAGTGAATTGGACGCGCAAGAAAGCGTCCGTACGGTTGAGCCGGACGCTGTCGACTACGACATCCTCCGGGATTTCTTTTCCAGCCAACTGGACGGTGACGGTGATCTGGAAAACGAGGAGGCGGAAGATGACGACTCCTGATCCAAAAATCGTGCAAGCCGCTCGCGAGGTTTGCCGAGACAATATCTTTCCCTTCGTGTGGCGTGTGTTTGGCACGCTGCACCAGGGAACTGACCGCAGCTTTGATCCGGCCTGGCATGTGCGGGCCATGTGCCATGAGTTGGACAATGTCCGTCGAGGCGAAAACAAGCGACTGATCATCAACATCCCGCCACGTTGCCTGAAATCGGTCACCGTGGCCGTTGCATATGTCGCTTATCTTCTCGGTCATAACCCCAGCGCCAAGATCATCGTTGCCAGCTATGGGTTGGATCTGGCGCGCAAACATTCCGAAGATTGTCGTCGGATCATGTCTGCGCGCTGGTACCGGGAAATGTTCCCTGAAACGGTCTTGGCTAAAAAGGGCAACACCTCAGAAGAAATCCGCACCACAAAGGGAGGCAGCCGTAAGGCTGTCTCCATTGGAAGTTCTGTCACCGGTCATGGCGCCGATTACATCATCATCGATGACCTGCTGAAAGCCGGAGATGCCGGCTCCGAAGCCGAGCTGGTCAAGGCGCAGGAGTTCATTGAGGGGACCTTGTTGTCGCGCTTCGACAATCCGGCCGAAGGGCGTGTGGTTATGGTTGCGCAACGGTTGCACGAGATGGATCCGCCGGGTTATCTGCTCGAACGCGGGACCTACCGGCATCTGAATCTGCCTGCCATCGCAGAAGGCCATGAGGTGGTTCCTCTTGGGCGTGGAAGGGTCATGCGCCGCAAACCGGGTGATCTCCTGTGCCCGTCCCGTTTGGATCAGCAAACGCTGGATACCAAGCGTCGCGAAATGGGCGCGGCCGTGTTCAATTGCCAGTATCAGCAGAACCCCATTGCTCCCGACGGGTCGCCCTTGCGCTGGGAGTGGTTTGGCACCTACGAGACCATCGAAGATCGCCGCTGGTTCCAACTGGTGGTTCAGAGCTGGGATACGGGCATGTCGGCAGACCCCCGGTCTGATTTCTCTGTCTGTACAACCTGGGGGTTCCGCGAAAATGCGTGGTATCTTATCGACGTCTGGCGCGGGCAGGTAGACTACCCAGACCTGAAAGCCAAGGCACTGCAACTTGTCGGCCGTTGGGATCCCGATCGTGTCCTGATCGAAGATGCGGCCTCCGGCAAACCTCTTTTGGACGAATTGTTTCGTGATGACCGTCGGCGCTACGAACGCATTAAACCCGACAAGGACAAGGAAACCCGGTTCCAGTCCGCTTGCGGTCCTGTCGAAGAGGGCAAGGTTTATCTGCCTGCAGATGCATCCTGGCTGCCGGTATTCAAACGGGAGCTTCAGTCCTTTCCACGCGGACGCAACGACGATCAGGTCGACAGCTTTGCCCACTTTCTGAACTGGTCCAAGGGACCGGGCTTCTACCGGGCATTGGGCCGCGACCACCGGATCAACATCGAACGTCGGGAGCGTAATCGAGAGAGGGTCAGGCGACGGTAGGATCTCGGAGTTGAGCTTGAAAACTCGTTGAATAGTACTGGGAGGGCCGATGTCGGACCAATCCTGAGAGCGGCCCCAATGACCGCTCGCAACCACAAACCGGTCTAATCGCTAATGCCGTCGGATGACGGCTTTGAGCCCAATGCAGACATTTGGATCAAGCGAAGCATCTGTCGAAAGGGACTAGAAACGTTCATTCGCTGCGTCCTGCGCCTTGGTTCACGAAGCAAAGTTAAGCCGCCATTGCTTTTTCATTCTGTACTAGTCCACACTGACTCTCCGTGAATGGTAAAGGGAGAACTCGATGAGCGAAGAAACGATCGGATTTGTTGGTGTTGGCTTGATGGGTCAAGGTATGGCCTCGAATCTGTTAAAAGCCGGCTTCACAGTTAACGTGATTGCTCATCGAAACCGTGGGCCTGTTGATGAGTTGGTCGCTGAGGGCGCGACGGAGGCGGAAAACCTCGCGGAGCTTGCGGCAGTATCGTCAGTTACCCATATTTGTGCGCCCGGCTCTCCTCAGGTCGAGGCAATCGTGGCCGCCATGATGCCAACCATTCAGGCCGGTAGCGTCGTTGTGGATTGTTCCACGTCAGACCCGAATTCCACTATGGCACTCGCGACTAAGTTAGCGCAGGCCGGTCACCATATGGCGGACGCGCCGTTGGGCGGGACACCCGTGCAGGCACAGAACGGAGAGCTGGCGACCATGGTCGGCGCTGATCCTGTTGTTTTTGAGCGGTTGAAGCCTGTTATCTCAGCTTGGGCAAAGACCATCGTTCACATCGGCCCATGTGCTGCAGGGCACAAAATGAAGCTTCTGAATAATTTTCTTTCACTGGGATACGCGGCGCTTTATTCGGAAGCGTTGGCACTGTCCGAAAAAGTCGGAATATCCACCAAGGAATTCGACTCTGTCATTCGTGGCAGCAGGATGGATTGCGGGTTTTATCAAACCTTCATGGGGTACGCCGTTGAAGGCAATCGAGAGTCCCACAAATTCACTCTATCCAATGCTCTAAAAGACTTGCGTTACCTAGAAGCCATGGCAGATGAAGTGGGGTTGTCCAATCCAATCGGAAACGCCGCAAAAAACAGTTTTGCAATGGCGCTCGCCGCTGGGGGTGACGGACCGAACGACTATGTTCCTCACCTTGTGGATTTCGTAGCTGCGAGAAACGGCGTATCCAAGGCTTGATTCTGGTCGCATTGCACACGCAGTTTAATGCGAACTCTTTAAGATGCGGCAACAAGGATTTCAGGTAGTCCCACCAATCATGCTGAGGATCAAAACTTAGAAGTCTTTTTGCTTTGGCGTTTGAATAGAAGGTTTCATCCTGCGTCATTTCCTTCTTAACATCAAAGCCTTCGTAAAACCGCGCTACTAACTCTGACGTCGTAAAATTTACAGAGTGGTTGTCGTTTGTTACGTTGAAATTCGGATAACTAAAATCACGGATGCTCACGAACTGTTGGCGCTCGGAACAAAAACCAATCAAGTGACCTCCTCCGAACCGCTTCCCAATGCGGCCTGCTGCCAGTTAATTGAGCTCAACTGGCGGGCTGAATGAAAAGGCACGGGACTTCTTTGCCAAGTCACTCACGCAATAATAAAAATGAATAATGAAATATTTGCTCCAAGCCCCAAGTGCCAGAGCAATCCTGATGGCACTCTTCATAATCATTGTTGTGAGGGTGTGCAGCCATGAAGGAACTGGATATAAAGAGCCTGATAAAGAGTATTTGGACGGCAGAGGCAGGCCTTAACCCGCACTGCCATACCCTTATGTGTCTACTTTCCGCTCATAAGCTGTCATCTGAAAAAAATGTTCAGATGACCAAGTTGAGCCCGAAGCAGACTCCAGTTCACGACACCAGACCAACTCACGTTCAATAATTTGTCCGCGAGCCGAGGTGGTCTGCAAGCTGATCAAAAACCAACCTGATCCTTCGCGCTGTTTGTTACTCAGAGTGTGTGGCCAACCAGATAGGAAATTTGAATGGCTCGCGTTCGGGCAGAACACGCTCCACACCGGGTGTAAGGGCTGCCACATCGTCTGACATAACACTAATGCCGAAGCCTTGGCGCACAAGCTCCCATGACACTATCCCGCTCTGCGATCCAATCCGAAAATTCTTGCGGGTTACTTCGATGCCAGCCGGATTGAGAAATCCAATCATCGTGTCAAGATCGCCAAAGCTGACGAAATCCATCTTAGCAAGTTCGTCTTCATTTCGTGGTCGCCCAACCTGTTCGAGGTATGAAGGGGCAGCGTAAAAATGTGCCGTCGCTTCTGCCACGAGCTTTGCAATCAGGTCCGGCTGTGTCGGGCGCACATGCCGAATTGCGATATCTGCCTCGCGCCGCTGTATGTCTCGTATGTCATTTGCTGCGACAACGTCGATCTCAAGCCGCGGTGCCGCGATCCTGATCTGTTTGAGAATAGGCGGTAGCTGATAGGCTGACATCACGTCGGAAGCAGTGATCCTGACTTGCCCTTCAACTGCTTGTGACTGGCTTGTTGCGGTCAGAGAAATTCTGTTCGCGACATTTGCCATTTCACTGACATGCACCAAAAGCTCAGCACCGGCTGTTGTCAGATTAAGCGACTTGCCAACCCTTTCAAACAAGGTGACGCCTAGCGCCTGTTCCAGCGCGGCGACCTGACGACCCACGGTTGGCTGGGTCTGTTCAAGCACGCGCGCCGCGGCGGAAAACGAGCCTTCTTCTGCCGTTGCAAGAAAAGACCGAGCCTGGTTCCAATCGAAATTGATTGCCTTCCAATTCATGCATTAATGCATAACAGTTCTGCAATATCTGGCAATTTAATAAATTGGCGTTTTAAGATATTGGCTGCGGTGACGCCAAAGGAAAAGAGAAACGATATGGCTACATTATCCAAAGATGCCGCATTTTGGAGCAAGATTTCGCGCAAATATGCGGCTGATCCTATCCGAAATATGGAAGGGTATCTGAACACGCTCGAACGTACAAAGTCCTACCTGAAAGCCGAAGACAGCGTGCTGGAAATCGGCTGTGGAACGGGGTCGACCGCGTTGTTGCTGGCACCGGATGTGGCTCAAATAACTGCCTCCGATCTCGCACCGGGGATGATCGAAATCGCTAACGAAAAACTCGCTGAAGAAGAGCTGGAGAATGTAACGTTCAAAGTGGCCGAGGTTCTGCAGCACGATCCTAACGACGGTTCTTACGACGCTGTCCTCGCACATAATCTGCTGCACCTTGTTCCCGATCTGGGCAAAGCACTCGAACACATTGCGACCCTTACAAAACCCGGTGGAGTATTCATTTCCAAAACCGTCTGCGCTCCGGAGAGTGGAGGGTTGAAATATGGCATGATCAGCCGAATAGCGATCCCGATTATGCAGTTGCTCGGGAAAGCTCCGTTCGTAAATTTTGTGTCCGTAGCTGAACTCCAGCAAGCCGTTGAACTTGCGGGCTTCGATATCGTCGAGACGGCGGATCAAGCCGGGTTATTGCTGAGCCGGTACATTGTCGCGAGAAAGCCTTAAAAAAAGCATTCGCGCCATAATTATGTGCATGCAAGGGACAGCTCGGGCCATCAAATTAGTATAATGATGAAAGATGGGATTTCATTTGCACGCCTTTCGGAAATCGATCCGAATGACATTGCGATTCATATGTCCGACCCCCGGGTAGCAGAGCATATGCCGCTTTTGACGTTCAAATGGAGTATCGAGGTCGCAAGAGAGTTTATCACTAAGAAGGAAGGCTACTGGGCGCGGGACGGTCTTGGACATTGGGCGTTTTTGTCAGGCGGTCAGTATGTTGGTTGGGGGGGCTTTCAAAAAGAAGATGACGAGTGGGATTTTGGGTTGGTTTTGCGGCCCGACGCCTTTGGCCTTGGGAAACGGATTTCCAAAATGGCAATCGACTTTGCGATCGCTGACAAACGTATCCCCTTTGTCACGTTTCTGTTGCCACCAAGTCGAAAAAATCTGGGTGCGCTCCGGAGACTCGGCGCCAATCACATAGGCGAGATCGAATACGAAGATGCTCAGTTTCTCAAGTTTCGCCTGGATACGGAGTGAACTCCGTTCTTCCTGATTTTTCCCGGTGGTGCGCCATATACCCGTTTGAAGGCTTTGTTGAACGCAGGCTCTGACAAGTATCCGATGTCAGCGGCAATCTGCGAGATAGGTTGATCGGTGGACACCAACCTTTCTCTGGCCAGGTGCATACGCCACGTTGCAAGATACTGGATTGCCGGAACACCTACCAACTCAGTAAACCGCGCCGCGAAAGCGGATCTGGACATACCAGCAACCTCCGCGAGTGACTCGACTGTCCAAGCCGCAGCAGGCGCACGGTGAATTGCGACTATCGTGCGCCCGATCTGCGGGTCTCGCGCAGCTTTTAACCAGCCTCGATCCGCATCGGGTGCGCTGTTCAACCAACGACGAATGGCCTCAATGACAACCACATCGGCCAGTCGTGTGATCACGGTTTCGCCGCCCGGTCTCAATTCCCGCGCCTCTTTTGCGATGAATTGCAAAGTTGCCTGTAACCAGCTTCCGGCGTCCTCCTCCCACGGGTCGATTTTGAGTACATCTGGAAGCAAGCGCATCAACATATCACTGGCGGCGTGATCTATTCGGACCAAGCCGTACATGATGCCCGTCTCCGCGCCGCCGCCGCCGTATTCCAGTGTTTCATAAAGCTCGGTTACCTTGCGAATAGGCAACTCCTCCAGCGTTAAAAGCGGCGTGTCTTCTGAGCTAAAGAAACCGACCGGAGCTCCGTTGGTCATCAAGACAAGATCGCCTTTTTCGACCTCGAACGGGTCATCGTCACCGACCTTCATTAAGCACCGCCCGTGTGTGATGACCGCAAAGCTCAGTACACCGGGAAATCCCGGTATCGATACGCCCCAGGGTGCTGTCATGCGAGACTGGCAATAGAATGTGCCAGTGAGTTTCAGAAGATGAAGGATTTCCCCCAGCGGATCGCCGATCGGCTTTGCCAGTGCATCTGGGTCAGGGACATGTGGTTCAACCTTGTTCATGTCGCGACTTTGGCTGAAATTTGGCTCTTCGTCTATACTTTTAGGACGATTGGATAATATTAATGGATTTTGAAGAATAGAATATCTCAATTGACTGTCTAATTTCGGGTCATCAACTGAACTCATGGAGATGACCAATGACACAGCAAACCATTCTTGTACTTGGCGCAACAGGCAAAACCGGATCGCGGATCGCGACACGTCTGGAAGAAAAAGGGCAGACAGTCCGGCGCGCATCGCGGAACAGTGAAACGCCATTTGACTGGGAACAACCGCAGACCTGGCCCGCAATCCTGGAAGGCGTCTCGTCTGCCTATATTTCTTACTTTCCTGACATCGCTTTTCCAGGTGCGGTTGAGCAAGTCGAAGCCTTCACAGCATTGGCTCGTGAAAAGGGATTACGGCGTTTTGTGCTGCTAACCGGGCGTGGCGAGTTTCATGCGCAACGAGCGGAAGCAGTCGTACGCAATTCCGGAGTTCCGTTCACTATCGTTCGTGCAGCATGGTTTGCCCAAAACTTCTCTGAAGGGGCATTGCTTGGTCCGGTCATGGCAGGTGTCTTGCCAATGCCCGCCGGCGATGTACGCGAACCAATCATCGACGTGGACGACATCGCCGATGTTGCCGTAGCTGCTTTGACAGAAGAAGGACACGACGGCGAACTTTACGAAGTCACGGGACCACGTCTCATGACGTTTGCCGACATGGCTGCAGAGCTTTCGCGCGCAATGGGCAAGACTGTGCAATACCTGCCCATTTCATTCGAAGACTTCCACGCGGAAATCGCGCACGCGAATGGCGAGATGATTGCTGATGTGATTACGGACATCGCGCGTGAAACGCTGGACGGGCGCAATGCGAACCTCGCGGACGGGGTCCAGCGTGCGCTTGGACGCGCGCCACGCGACTTCGCCGACTTCGCAAACAAAGCTGAAATGTCTGGCGCGTGGACCAAAGCCGCTTAAGCCAAGCCAAAGGACATTGGAGAAAAACATGAAACTTGAACTTAAACGCAGACTTATCTTGGGTCTGTCCGGATTAACGGCATTTGCCATAGGTCTGGCCATCACTCTGGACCCACGGTCTTTCTACGCCAACTACGGCATCGTACTCTCGCCGCAGCCAAACCTGATGAGCGAGTTGCGTGCACCTGCTGCCAATCTTGCGGTACTTGGCCTGATCATTTTGTGCGGAGCATTTTATCAAAAGTTAGTCCAGGCCTCAGCCTTGCTTGGGGCCACGGTTTTCTCAGCTTTCGCCGTGGGCAGGACAATCAGTTTCGTCCTCGATGGTTGGCCATCCGAAAACATTCTTGCCGCATTTGCGATAGAGGTTTTGCTTGGGGTGTTGTGTTTGTGGGTTGTCGGTGGAAATGCGAAATCTGCAGCGCCGGCCTGAGACGGCTTTGTCCGCAACCCGGTCCTAGCCGCGTTTTCTACCAGTGTCTGCTCTGGATCAAAGCGGCCGTTGACGCTCCGACCTGCAAACGGTCCAGAGCCTAGACATGCGCACATGAGCTCGGCCAAATAAGGCTTTGCATTTAAGAAACTGCGTTAGCAACCTATAGCACGAGGATTTGGTTTCTTCCCCGCCATGCGCCTCTGGTCATCAATAATCCAACTGCTTTTTGCCTCAATGTGTTTTAACCTCGGCAAACGATTTTTTTCGCATCCAATGGTATGGAAACCGGACAAAAAGGACAACCCATGCGCTTGCTTCCTGCACTTATTGCAACGGCTCTTTTCGCAACTGGAGCGGTTGCTCAAACAATTGACAGAATCTAAAAAAACAACGAAATCCGATTTGGCTTTCGAACAGATGCTGCTCCATTGTCTTACGTTAACGACCAAGGTCGGCCGTTTGGCTTGTCACCGTTGATTTGCGACCAAGTAGCGCAATATCTTGCGAAGAAACTGGAATTGCAGGATCTAAACGTCCAGTTCATTCCAGTGGACGCCAAGGATCGTTTCGAGAAAGTCGCCTCCGGCGAGGTGGATATGCTTTGTGGGGCCGCGACCATAACACTTTCCCGTCGCGAAGTCGTTGATTTCTCAATTCCAATTTATGTCGATGGCACGTCCATATTATCACCAATTGAGGCCGAGGGCACAATGAGCGCGCTGGTGGGGAAGAAGGTTGGCATGAGAAGCAGCACAACGACAGAGGCATCCGTTCTCAATTCCTTTGAAGCGGCAGGTAAAGAAGCAAATATGGTGCGGTTCGCTTCACTCCCTGATGGTATCAAGGCGTTACGAGACGGCGAAATCGATGCCTATTTTGCAGATCAGTCGATTTTGTTGGTCAACTACATTGCTGCCGGACTAAAGGGTAAATTTAAGTTGTCCCAAGAAATACTGACGATAGAAAAGCAAGGGTTAGCAATACCGAAAGGAGACTATGACTTTCGATTGCTTGTGGACCGCATTTTGTCAGAAATGTATGCTCAAGGCAAAATGGAGGAGATCTTTCGCATTGCTTTGCCAGGGATCGAGCCCAGCGAAGCATTGAAAGCTCTCTACGTTATCGCCCCTACCAATCCTTGAGACGCATTGCATCAAACAGTTTTGTTGCGTGTCTATTGCCCTGAGCGATTGAGACTTGTTGGCTCGGATAGCGGTCGTTCAGGAGACTTCCACCAAGCGCCGCATCGACGCCGGAGCGCAAAGTCGTTCTTTTGCATAGAGGGCGTAAGACTTCCCCTTTCGAAACTGTCATTTGGTTCGCTGACTTCCCGGTTGAATCAGTGTTTTCATGCCAACATTGACCAGAAGCAAATGGAACATTTACCGACCAAGTTTACATTTGTGGAAGCTTCTTATTCAGACGAGTTGCATCGGCGGCCGCGGTTAACCTTTTACGTCGTGTAGTGGGCTTCTTCGCAAGTTTGATCCATCTCAAAACGTTCCGCCTATACGATGGGGCGAGTTCTTTCCACTTCTCGTGGTCTAAAATGGCCGATAAATCCTCGGGCACGAAGAGCGCGTCAACATCGTCAAAAAAGTTCCAAAGTCCCGACTTGCGGCTTTCAGAAACCGCCGCTTCGCCGGCTGGATGCATGCGGCCCGCATTTCGTAGACGCTCAACGCGATCTTTGTAAGTCTTTGACCAAGCTTGTTGTTTGCGTGGCGCAATCAGTTGCGCTGTTCGGGCGTCGTCCACAACAAATCTACGACCGTCTATCCATCCGTGAGCAATGAGCGCGTCTAGAACCTCTTCTTGGCTTACGTACCTGTCGGTATACGCCGCCTTCCAAGTGACAAGTCGGACGCTTTTGCTCGCCGCATGGTTCTCCGCAAACCAAGACCACAATTGGTCTGAAGATGTGATTTCAAGCAGCTCCATAACTCTAAGGTAGGCACCACACTCCAAAAGTCACTGACCGGCATTTGGCTATTAGTGGTGCTTGAGAACCAATTGAAACTGCGTGGAGCGCACTACAACACCCGCAATCCGAACGACCGTGTAGTCCGCACAGCAGACATAGTCGTTTTACGACACAAAGTCTGGTTCCGTTCTTTAGCGGACATCCAGGAAAACTGCTCAAGACAGAGAGTATCTGGTCCCCATCGAGCCACCCCGCTGAAACATGGTCAGCTTTTGTTCTTCAAAACTTTCAATTTCTTATCATCTTTCTGTGACCGGATAGCTTACCCTGAACTGGTCGCGGAGCATGCGAAAGATGAACTTGGCCTTGTGACTTATAGTCAAAGGTTCATTCGAAATTCTAAGACTGTTCCACTTGCTGGAGCAAGTTGATCGCCAGGTGTTCAGCGTAGCTGCGCCAACACATCTTCCGCGGCCCTTAATCCTTCTAGGTGGGCTCCGCTGACCGAGCATTGTTGGTTAGGATGTGTAGCTTCACCGGCGAAGTGCACCCGCTCAGCATGAGACTGGCGTAAGACAGCGCGTTTGTTGTGGCCTCCCGGCTTGGCTCCAGCGTAAGAACCACGCACATAGGGTTCATTTCGCCAAGCGGTAGCGTGGCCTTTGATGAAGGCTTTTCTGACTGTTGTGCCGAAAAAGCCAACCAATGTTTCGAGCGCGTGCTCTATGGCGCTTTCAGGCCCCGCGTCCTGCAAAAGTCTGGAAAAGCTTCCAGAACTTTCAAAGCTGGTAAGGCCGGTGTTTGAGATGTTGCAAAGAAAACCGCCTCCGCGGGCTACCCCGTTGGCGTCGGGTTCTAAGTGGTACGTCAACCAAGTATCGGGTTGCACTGGCAAAGCTCCGGAGCGGAAAAGGAGGCCAGCGTGATTGTAGTCTCCCATAGTGATGAGCTCGAGCGCTGAGCGTCGGTCGGATTCTAGCGGGGGATCAAAGTGGATGATGTCTTCGGCTAGGACGCCGACGGAAACTGTAACAATTACGGTTCGAGCTTTGATCTTGCCAGTGGCCGTAGTTATCTGCACCCCTTCAGTGAGAGATTTTATTTCTGTGACCGGAGTGGCCAATTTAATTGGCAGCCCCTTTGCAGTGCATGCAATTAGGTGTCCGAAGCCTTCGCGACAAAACCAATCGTCTCCGCCCTCCCAGGCACTGATGTCTCGCAGAGATGTATCCGGCAAATCTCTGGCAATCGACAAGGCAAATGTCATCGCTGCCGTGAACGACCAATGCCCTTTGTTCTGCCAAATGTCTGCCAAGGACCGGTCTGTTGGAATTCCGGTACTTGCTTCAATTTCTGCATCGATGCGCGCCGCTTCAGTGATCGCGCTATGAAGCTCGTCGACTTCGTCCCACAGAACAGCGTCATCCTCCAAGCCATATGTCACCGCGTTGTCTGGGGCTGCATAGAGATCAAGGCCGAGTGCGAGACCTGGAGCTTTCAGAGCGTTTGCATGTTCGGTGTGCATCCAGTGCGCACCCATGTCGAACGGGACGCCAAAGATTTCCGTGTCCGTGTGTGTGCGCCCCCCGACGCGGTTGGATGCCTCGATGCAGACTACTGAGAGTCCCGCGGATTTGAGAGCGTGAGTAGCTGCAATTCCTGCTGCTCCGGCGCCAACGACAACGACGTCAAAGTCGTGAACTTTCAATGCTTTCGCTCCAGAAATGAGATTGGCATGAGAGATGGTTTTCGGAGTGGGTTTGCGCTTTCCTTACATTTTGAGAATTTACAAGGATTTGAGTTATCCAAGGATTTTGTCGTTTGCGCGGAAGCAGTCATTGATTGGTTCTTGAGTTTAGATTGCAAACGAATTCTGGAATTGAAACGCCCTCGTATCCAGCCAGATCGAGCGGATCTTCCGTGTCAAGCTTGCTGCATCTTCGGTAGATTTCCAGCATCTCGGCAGAAAGCTCGCCGCTCTTAAAAAAATACATCGCGGCAGCATATCTTGTGGCGCCAGAGCCAGGTTTTCCGATGGCTGTTACCAGGAACTGCGTTTGAGCTTCTGCTTCCTCCACTTTGAATATACCTTTAGTCACGATTTCGGCTCAGCGGACATCGCATCATTCAACGCGGCAACTTCATCTTCTCCAGGCGCTGATTCAGAGTTGTAGATTGGCAGAATGTTCCTGAGATGGTCATGATGAGAGCGCACGCCGTACTCGAGATCAGAAAGATAGAAGCCTTCAAACGCCTCCGAAGCCATGGCTTCGTTGGACCATATCGTGAGCTGAATATCTTCTTCCACTGTCTCTCGATCAATCCGGGCGGCAAGGTAGCGTGCCGCTCTTTGTTGGCGGTCTTCGTTCGGGTTTCGGTATGTCGCGCTCCGTAGAATGGATTTATCCGTCGTGATCGGAAACTCTTGATAAAAGAGGGTCGTCTCAGGTGTGACGGCTATGACCGCATTTGGAAAAATGCCGTAGTAAAGCCAAGTTTTGTGCAAGTGTTCTGGCAGGTGAGGCTGTGGTTTAGTGAATTTCTTGTAGTTGCGAACGGCCCACCTCCGGCCCTTTGTCGGAGTGAATTTTCCGTCAGAACGTGAGATACCATCGACATATGGTTCGTCTGAATAGGTCGAGCCATACAGATCCTGAAGGGCAGGGTGCGCGAGCGGGACATGATACCCTTCGTTGTCGACATCTCTGATCGATTTCCAGTTTACAGGAGTCTCCTCGGTCCAGATTCCGTCCGTCGGGACATGTTCGGCCATTTTGTAGGCAGAGACTTCCTGTTCAATCGGGGCTAGCAGTTCGGCTACTGATGGCTGGGGTCCAGGTTTGAATCGGACGAAGACAAAACCCTGCCAGATTTCCATTTCAATCTCTTTCAGGCCAAACTCGTGCTTGTCTAGATCGGGGAACGACTCCGGACGGGCGGCGCCGCGTAGCGTTCCATCAAGATTGTAAACCCAGCCGTGAAATGGGCAGACTAGAGCGTTTGCACATTTTCCTTGCTCTTTCGAGACCAGCCGAGAACCGCGGTGACGACAAACGTTTAGAAACGCGCGGATGTCCGAGTTGCTGTCCTTCAAGATCAGGGCGCGCTCACCGCACATGTCAAAACATAGAAAATTACCGGGTTCCGGAACATCCGAAACATGGCACGCGATTTGCCAATGCGTTTTGAAAAGTTCGCTCTTCTCAAGTTCAAGAAGGGCATTGCTGTGATAGCACCAACCGGGCAACCCGCGACGGTCCCAATTGGTAGGAATTTCTGTGTTTCTTACTTCGTCGCGCATCGGAACAACCCGCATAGTTTTGGTTTGGTCAGTTTGGGTCTCAGATGGGGACAGTATCCAGGAGTGAAAATTTGGCCTTGCTGGATCCGCCACTCTTCGACTGAGCGTAGGTGTCGCTTAAATTGACTTGCTCGTCAACTTTTTCTGACTGAATGATCATTCAGAAATGTGCCGCTAGTCACGCCTGTGAGGTTTCCTTGGTCGATGGTTTTCGATTTACCTGCTCAAATCAGGTGCAAAACCAGTGATACGTAAAGATATGATCAAAATTCATTCAGCCAAGCTTGACAGTGCAGATTTCAGCGGACTACCGTTCTGAATGACCAGTCAGATAAAAACATAGCGACTTGGGGGAATGGGGTGCTTGGTGATCGCGCCGGCAACGCAGGCGCGATCATTCGAGAAGACAGACTAGCAAACAAGGCAAGACAAATTCAGCCACCACTCAGGGAGAGGAAGCGAAGTTATGAACTCAATCAGGAAAATCGCCGGAATTACAGTTATAGCAGCAACTACTACTGCAGTTTCGGGATCGGCTTACGCGCAAGAGCGTGTGTTGAAGGTTACGAATTGGGGAGAATACATCGCTGAAGACACAATCGAGAACTTCGAAAAAGAATACGGTATCAAGGTGATCTATGATCCGTATGACTCTGCCGAAGCAATTGATGCCAAGCTACTCGCGGGAAACAGCGGATATGATGTGGTTAGTCATGCCGGCAGTGATACGGCTCGTCTGATTAAGGCGGGAATTGTTGCGCCGTTGGATATGTCGAAGCTGGACAATATCAAGCACATCGACCCGGCAATCATGGAGCAGTTGTCAAGTGAATGGGATCCAGGCAACCAACACTTCATTCCTTATATGTGGGGAACGCACGGCGTCACATACAACGAAGAATTGGTGAAAGAGACGTATCCAGATGCCCCCATAGGCTCGATGGATATGGTTTTCGATCCTGTTCACATGAAAGAGCTGTCCAAGTGTGGAGTTTCATTCCTGGATTCCCCGGGCGACATCATTCCGATGGCTTTAGCGCATATGGGCCTGGATGCGAACTCCACAAACAAGGAAGACTATGAGAAGGTTGGGGAGATGTTGGCGGAAATCAGGCCATACATCAAAACCTTCGATAACTATGCTTATCAACGGATGCCTCAGAAAGAGTTCTGTGTCTCAACCACATGGGGCCCTGACGGTCTCCTTGCCATGTCTGGCGCAGCGGAAGCCGACACTGGTGTAGTGCTAGACTTCTTCCTGCCCGAAGGTGATCGTACAGCGCAGCTGTGGATTGATGGTTGGCTAATCCCGGAAGACGCCGCGAACAAAGAAGACGCTCATCTTTTCCTGAACTATATGATGCGCCCCGAGGTTGCGGCCAATGATAGTAACTTCACCTGGTATGCGACCGCCAACCTGACGGCCAAGCCCATGGTTGATGAGGCTGTAACCTCCAGCCCAGCCGCGTTCCCAACATCGGATCAGGTTGCCAAGATGTACACGACTGCCGTTCTTCCTCCCAAGGTCGAGCGCTTGCAGACACGTACCTGGACTGACTTTAAGGCCGGAAACTAAATCCACTCACACCGGCAAATGAAGTAGCGGACCAGACCGGTTCGCTACTGCATCCCCAGATCCCGACTGGCAGACTAAGAGGCCCAAATTGACTGTTTCCACGGCTGTCAGCCCAGAACCATGGCTCGATCAAAAAGAACAGGAACCTCTGGTCAAAATCAGAGGCGTAACCAAAAAATACGGTGCAGTGACTGCTGTCGATAACGTTGATCTGGATATCTACAAAGGAGAGTTATTCTGCCTTTTAGGCGGATCTGGATGTGGAAAGTCGACACTACTTCGAATGCTTGCTGGGTTTGAGGATTTGAACAGTGGTACAATCACTATCGACGGAGTCGATATGGCCGATGTGCCAGCTTACGAACGTCCGACCAATATGATGTTCCAAAGCTATGCGCTGTTTCCGCATATGACCGTCGAAAAAAACGTGGCTTTCGGGTTGGAGCAAGACCATGTCCCCAAGCTAGACATTGCGGACAGAGTTCACGACATCCTCAAGCTTGTTGAGTTGGAAGATTTCAAAAAGAGAAAACCTAAACAATTGTCCGGTGGGCAACGCCAGCGTGTTGCATTGGCGCGGGCCTTGGTCAAACGTCCCAAGTTGCTGCTCCTGGATGAACCTTTGGCTGCTCTGGACAAAAAACTGCGTAAGCAAACGCAGTTTGAGCTTGCCAACATTCAGGACAAGGTCGGCGTCACGTTCATCGTCGTGACTCACGATCAGGAAGAAGCAATGACCCTGTCTTCGCGAATGGCCGTTATGGACGCGGGTCGCTTCAAACAGATTGGAACTCCGACAGAGATCTACGAGTTTCCAGAATCCCGCTTTGTGGCTGACTTTATCGGATCAGCAAATATTTTTGAGGGCAGGGTGACCGAGGATGGGGTCGACCATGTTCGGGTCGAAACCGAGTTCTGCGAAGTTTATATTGATCACGGTCATTCTGTTAAGGCTGGCAGCAAGATTTGGGTTGCGCTGAGGCCCGAGAAAATTCGACTTGAGAAATCTGATACAATTGCTGAGGGCGCGAACCAGACAGCGGCCGTTATCGACGATGTTGGGTATTTGGGAGAGACATCGATCTACAAGGTAAGGCTTCCCAATGGCGAAATCTTCGACGTCACTCAGCCCAACCAGTCACGTCCGACGCATGCTGCGCAGCGATTAACCTGGGAAGACAAGGTAAATATCAGCTGGGATCCGTCTAGCGCCATGTTGCTCCACTCATGACGGATTTCACCGAGGATATGTTCGAACCGCCGCAGGTTGAACGACAACCCATGATCCGTTTAGTGATGCGGCGTATCCATAGCAGATGGCGTCAGATCGTCACCGTCATACCGTTCTTCTGGTTGCTTGTATTCTTTCTGGCACCGTTCTTCATTGTCGCCAAGATAAGCTTAGCTGAACTGGCGATTGCGAGCCCGCCATTCACAAGTTTAATTGAATGGACAGGTGACGGGATCATGACAATCCGCCTGGTCTTCGACAATTTTGTCTACATCTGGGAAGACAGCCTGTACTTTGACACTTACGTAAATTCACTCAAGATTTCAGTAACGTGTACGTTCTTGTGCCTCTTGTTTGGCTACCCTATTGCCTATGCAATTGTACGATCGGGGCCGGTTGCGAAGCCGCTCTTGTTGTTTGCAATCATTCTTCCGTTTTGGACGTCTTTCTTGTTGCGGGTCTATTCGTGGATGGGCCTGCTTGCGGATCAAGGCACGATCAACAACCTTCTGATAGCGCTGGGGGTGATCGATGAGCCGATCCGCATGCTTTACACGGAATTCGCCGTCTATATCGGGATCGTCTACACCTATATGCCGTTCATGATCCTGCCGCTGTACGCGAATATGGAGAAGCTGGACAACAGCCTGAACGAGGCGGCCGCCGACCTTGGTTCCAAACCAACGAACACTTTCTTCAAAATCACATTGCCCCTAACGATGCCTGGAATTGTCGCTGGTTCACTGCTGGTCTTTATCCCTGCGACCGGCGAGTACGTTATCCCCGATCTGTTAGGTGGCGGCAACGTGCAGATGATTGGGCGGGTTCTCTACAATGAGTTCTCTAGAAACAGCGATTGGCCAGTGGCCGCCGCAGTTGCGATTGTTCTGCTGTTCATACTGGTGCTGCCAATCATGGTTTTCCAGCACTACCAAGGCAAAGCAGCGGAGGAGCAATAGATGTACGCCAAACGCTCCCGTTTCTTAACCATCATGCTGACCTTGGGACTGGCATTCTTTTACATCCCAATGATCCTGTTGGTTATTTACTCATTCAACTACTCAAAGCTGGTACCGGTATGGGGTGGATGGTCGTTGCGCTGGTACAAGGAGCTTTTTCAATCTGCCGAAGTCTGGAGTGCTGTTTCACTCAGTCTTCAAATTGCCGTTGTCAACGCTACTTTTGCCACGGCGCTTGGGACCTTGGCAGGTCTGGCTATGGTGCGCTTTGGACGGTTCAAGGGGCGGACTTTGTTCGGTGGCATGTTGGTCGCGCCTTTGGTGATGCCCGAGGTGATAACCGGATTGTCCTTGCTGGTTTTCTTCATCTCGCTGAACCAGCTGATCGGATGGCCCGCTGAGCGCGGTTTTGCGACGATTACGATCGCGCATATTACCTTTTCAATGGCCTATGTGGCGGTGACAATTCAGGCACGCTTAACCGGTGTGGGGCAAACACTGGAAGAAGCGGCCGCTGATCTTGGTGCAAAACCGTTCAAAGTTCTAACAGCTATTACGATCCCACAGCTGACGCCGGCTCTAATTTCGGGATGGTTGCTGGCCTTCACGCTGTCTCTCGATGATTTGGTCATAGCGAGTTTTGTTACTGGTCCCGGCGCAAATACCTTGCCAATTTTGATCTTTTCGCGCATTCGACTGGGCCTCAGGCCGGACATTAACGCGCTAGCGACTATCATGATTCTTGTAATTGCGATTTGTGTTGCTATTGCAGCGGTAATTATGTTCCGGCAACAAAGAGCGGATCTGCTGGACAGGCAAATGGCTGAGCGAGAGGAGAGTTAAATTGGAGACGCATGAGCTTCAGAAAAAACGACGCACCGAACCTCCTGAAGTTCGTCGCTTGCAGTTGATCATGGCCGCCATAGACTCGATTTCGAAACGCGGGTTTTCTGACACGACGCTTAAACACGTGACAGAAACAGCCAATCTGTCCCATGGCGTGGTGAATTATCACTTCGACAGTAAGGAAGCGCTGTATGACGCAACGCTAGGTTTCCTTGCGCAAGAACACTATGAGAATTGGCTAAAGTCTTACGACGCCGCGGAACCTACAGCCGCACATAGGCTGGCTGCCATCATTCGAGCGGATTTTGACAAAAGCATCTGCACACACAAGCGCTTGGCTGTCTGGTTTGCTTTCTGGGGTCAAGCGAAGTATCGTCCTAATTATTTGAAAATACATAACAAATATGACAACGAAAGATACGACCGAATTCTGCAACTGTGTGGTGAATTGATCACCGACGGCGGTTACGACGATCTTGATCCAGAAAAAACAGCCCGAGCAGTAGAGGCGATGTCAGATGGGGCCTGGCTCAGCTTGATGTTGTACCCCAAAGTGGCCGATCGTCGGGAATTCAGGGATGTTTGCATGCTTTCGCTGTCGCGGTTTTTCCCAAAACACTTTCCGGTCTAAGGGAAAACAACGGACGGGGGCTTCAGCACCTTATCTTGTGCATTCCGGGGTCATAGAGCGGTTTTAACGAGGCGGTCGCATCGTACTTCTCGTCTGCGATTTCGATCTGCCACTGCCCCGATGCGATTAAGTCTGCAGTCAACGGCTCGTCAATCTCTGCAAAACCAATGCCGACAGCAGCGCCGAGCGTGTGCCCATATCCGCCAACTTGAATATATCCGACTTCCTTGCCGTTTAGATAAATCATCTCGTTGCCATACATCAGAGGCTCTGGGTCTTTTAGCAGGAACTGCAACATCCGGTTATTGGGCGTGCCTTTCGCCTTGATCGCGGCGAGTGCTTCCTTACCGATGAAACCACCGGGTTTGTCCAGTTTTACGGCAAACCCAAGCCCGGCTTCGATCGGGTTGTCTGTGTTGTCCACATCGATTCCGAAATCACGATAAGCTTTCTCTAGCCGCAGGGAGTTAAGGGTTTGCATTCCGGCATTGCGAACGCCCAAATCAAGACCTGCATCCATAAGCAGGTCGTAGGTCTGTACTGCCTGAGTGGCGGGCACGTGAAGTTCCCAGCCGAGCTCGCCGATAAAGGTCACGCGATAGGCCATAACTATGGCGTAACCGATGTCGATTTCTCGAGCAGTCATGAAGGGAAAGCCTTCGTCGGACAAATCAGCACCAGATATTCTGCTCAAAAGTTCGCGTGACTTTGGACCGTGAACGTTGATCTGGCAGCGTCCTGAAGTGATGTCTGTGATAACAACGTTTTCACCGTCCAAGATGTGCCGTCGCATGCGCATCTCGGTATGACCCGCCGAGTTTTCACCCACGATGACCCAGAATTTATGATCGGATAGTCGGGTAACTGTAAGGTCAGCCTCAAATCCACCTCGTTCATTTACCCAGGCTGTATAGACGACACGGCCGGGATCAACATCAACTTCATTGCAAGAGAGGCGAGAGAGGAGGGCGCAGGCGTCTGGTCCTTCGACGCTGAAACACGCCATTGATGTCATGTCCATTACGATGACATCCTCGCGTGCTGCCCGGTGTTCTTCAGCGTGCCATTCAAACCAGTTTTGACGATACCAACTGTATTTCTCGACCTTGGCTTGTTCGGACGTCGGAGCAAACCAATCAGGTTGTTCCCAACCATTTCCTTCGCCAAAAAAGGCTCCGGCCTCTATGAGACGGTCATAGAGCACTGAACGCTTAACGTTCCTGGCCGTTTTGTAGTTCTCATTGTGGTAGTGCTGGCCAAATAACTTTCCGAGCAACTCAGGTGTCCTGTCGCGTCGAAAGGCCGGTGTTGCCATTTCACGGGAGAAACGGTTGACGTTGATACCGGTGACATCGATTGGCGGCAACCCGTCCACCATCCAATGGGCCAGCACCATTCCTGTGCCTGCACCGTTCAGGATGCCAAGTGAGTTCATCCCACATGCAACCCAAAGATTGCGCAGTTCGGGCGTTGGGCCAACAAGTGGTGCAAGATCAGGCGTAAAGCTTTCTGGTCCGCAGAACAGTTTCTTAACGCCGTAGCTCATCGTGTCAGGTACGCGCGAATAGGCTTTCTCTAAGTCGGGCCCAACACGTTCCCAATCTGGCTCGATCTCTCCAAATTGCCATTCATCCGGGATACCATCGACCTTCCAAGCCGCAGCGCCTGGTTCAAAAAGCCCCAACATCATCCCGCCGACTTCTTCACGGTAATACGTGTATGTGGAAGGGTCTTCGAGAACAGGTAGGTCGCGTGGCAGTCCTGGGATACTTTCCGTTATCAGATAGTAATGTTCAGCCGCCTGGAGGGGCAGATTAACACCATGTTTAGCCCCCAGTTGGCGGGACCACATGCCACCGCAAATCACAATGTTCTCTGCTGTTATGGTGTGACCACTTGCGGTCCGGACCCCCGTAGCGGTGCCGTTTCTGGCCAAAATCTCTTCGACCCGCACGCCTTCGTAGAAACGCGCACCTCTGTTTCTGGCTCCCTTGGTCAGGGACATTGTCACGTCCACTGGGTTGGCCCGACCGTCCTCGGGAATTAGGAATGCTCCAACGACGTCTGAGAGGTCCCCAATGGGGAACATATCCTGCGCTTCTTTTACCGAAACTTCGTGGTTGTTTATCCCGAAACGCCGCATGAAGGCGGCGACGCGGCGCATCTCATGCAGGCGTTCGTCATTGGTTGCAATCTGCAGATATCCAACGTCGCGGAAACCTGTGGATATACCGGTTTCCTTCTCTAGGTTCGCATAAAGGTCTCGACCGTGCGTGTAGATAGCGCACTCAGCTTCGGATTTAAGGAGGCCGGCTACGATCAGGCCTGCGGCATGCCAAGTGGTCCCTGATGTCAGTTGTCCCTGTTCCAGAACGACAACATCGGAATGGCCGAGCTTAGTCAAGTGATAGGCCGTGTTCGCGCCGATCGACCCCCCACCAATAATCACGGTTTGGGCATGCGTCGGTAGGGTGTCAGCCATTGCGAGAAAATCCTTCTAGGCGTTCTTTTCTCCGAATACCAGTCAAATCACTTGATGTCTACTGACTGAATGATCATTCAATTAAAGCTGAATCTTTGACCTGCGATTTCGCGATAAAGCTTGTCTGAGATGAGAGAAAAGGTTTCACTACAGTGACTGACTGACAATCAGATGCGGGGGAATCCTATGTCAGACGAAATCCTATATGATCAACAGGCAATCAGCTTTCTGGAGGAGCTTTGGGGGGAGGGATTTCTTTCACCGGGAGGCCCTGAAGAAGTTGCTCGTGTTGTTGAAGGGGTTGATCTGAAAGATAAGCATATCCTTGATATAGGATGCGGATCTGGGGCGATCGCAGTGTTGATGGCAAGGGAGTTCGGCGCCGCTAGAGTTACGGGGATTGATGTAGAGGCCCCGGTTTGCGCGGCTGCGAAAGAGCGAGTTGGGCAGGCGGATCTGGAGAGAAAGGTCGATATCATACAGGTCACTCCAGGTCCAATGCCATTCGAAGATGGTATTTTTGACGTAGTGTTTTCGAAGGACTCGATCATCCATATCCCCGACAAAGTAGCGATGGCTGCGGAAGCTTATCGTGTGCTCAAACCAGGCGGTTATTTCGCTGCTTCTGACTGGCTGACCAATCATGATGGTGAGATGTCACCGGAAATGGCGCACTACGTAAAGATGGAAGCCTTAGAGTTTCAGATGGCGTCGCCCTCAAAGTACCGAGCTGCTATGGAGCTGGCTGGCTTTGAAGACGTAGAGTTAGTCAACCGCAACGCTTGGTATGCTCAGGTATCAGCTGATGAGCTGGAGGAATTGACCGGGCCAAACCGAGCCGACTGGGAAGCTCGTCATGGTGCGGAGTTTATTGAACATCAGATCGAGATCTGGGACGCTATGCAGCCAGTGTTGAAAACCGGAGAGCATTGCCCTCATCACATCCGTGGTCGGAAACCTGCCTGATCTGACTGGAACTTTAAATGGACGCGATGACCGTTATGCGTCGTAGTCCTTGCTGACCTGCGCCATACCAGCTTCCATGATGTCGAACATTTCGTCTATCTGCGACGGAGTTATGATCAGAGGGGGCGAGAACACGGCCATGTTTCCAAATGGTCGCAAGAGGAGTCCCATCTCCTCGCACGCATCGTCCAGTTTCTGTCCAAACTTCACATGCGCTTCGTAACTCTCGACGTTCAGTCCAGGGCGACATTCTATGCACCCGAGGAGCCCGTCACCGCGCACATCCCCAACTATCGGAAACTTCTCCTTTATTTGATTTAGGCGGTCCTGGAAATGCGGTGTGACGCGTTGAACGTGTCCTAGAATGTCCTCGTGCTCCATGATTTCAATATTCTTAATGGCAGCCGCGCAGCTCACAGGGTGCCCGGAGTATGTGTAGCCGTTGTAGAAAACATCGTCGCCCGGTGCGTCTGAAATGCGTTTCATTACTGCGTCCGAGATTATGCAGGCACCTAACGGCAGATAGCCCGAGGTTAAACCTTTTGCGCAGGTAATAATGTCAGGGACGATGCCAAAGACGTCTTCTGAGGCGAACCAGTGTCCCAACCTACCAAAGCCGGTTACGACTTCATCCGAAATGTACAGAATGTCGTTTGCCCGGCAAATTTCGAGCGTGCGCTTGTGATAACCCGGAGGTGGAACGATCACGCCACCGGAACACAGGATCGGTTCCGCGATAAAGGCGGCAACACGGTCGGCGCCTACGTCAGCAATCAGGCTCTCAAGGTCAGCAACTTTGGCGTCGCACCATGCATCAACTGTTATGCCTTCTGGCCGGTGGTAGGGGTTCACGTCGGGCAGAAAACGCACCAGATCCTGAGCTTTTTCAAAGCTTGTTTCGAAACGTTCTTTTCCAGTGACAGTCGCGGCGAGAAAGGTTGATCCGTGGTAGCCTTTTTCCCGGCCGATCACGATCCTCTTCTCCGGTCGGCCAAGCCGTTTGTTCATGAAAAGTGCGGTCCTCAGTGCGGTGTCAACGGCGGTAGACCCACCGGTCGTGAAGTGCACCGTGTTCAGATCGCCTGGTGTACGTTCCGCGATCATTCGCGCCAGAACGGCCGCGGGTTCGGTCGTAAACGACCACGGCGACGCATAGGGCATCTTCATAACCTGTTGGGAAATGGTATCGGCCATCTCTTGACGCCCGTATCCGATCTGTGTGCACCACATTCCGCCAGGGCCATCAATATATCGCTTCCCGGCAGCATCCCAGAGGTAGATACCATCCGCTGTATTTACCCGCATGTACTCGTCGGACCCAAAGCCGTCGGTTCCGGCCCAAGGATGTAGGTGATGGTCGCGATCCCAAGCGACAAGGTCGCCGTCGGTTGGTGTATTATCCAGGGTGTTCACGTCTGCTTCTCCTTTAGGTGCGGGCCGGTGGCGTAGCTCGTGCGCGGGGCGGTGCGAAGAAGGCTTTGGTGACAGGAGTGAGGCGCGCCATCCTGGTGCGCCATTTGCCTTCTTGCAGAGTGTAGATCTCGGCCTTTAAGCCAGATGACCGGCCAGCATCCGGCATACGGACATGGGCCAACGCAATGCTGCGCTTGGCGGTCGGCGACCATATCCCGGATGTTATGTGCCCAACTTCTTTTTTGCGTCGATTGTAGATCAACGACCCTTCCGAGGGTTTGAATCCTTCGACATCGAAACGTAGGAGGAGGCTTCTTGGATTCTCTCGCTTGGACAGCAGCTCTCGCCGGCCATTGAAATGTCCTTTGTTGAAATCGACGAGCCGACCCAGACCAAGTTCGAAGGGTGTTTGGCCTCGGTGCAACCGTTCGGTCGCATGAACCGGTTGAAAATCCACACCTGCGGTCAGAAAACCGGCTTCGATGCGGGCCAAGTTTACAGCTTCGTATCCAATGGCGCGCAGTCCCTGATGTGTGCCACCTTTCCAAATTCTGTCCCAAAGCGCTTCTGCCTTGTCCCAGTCGCACCAGAGCTCGTAACCTAAGTCACCGGTAAAACCCGTCCGCGAGATCATGAGACTGTGTTCAATTTGAGCGAGATCGAATGGCTTCAGCTTGCTGACATCTAAACCAGCGGCTTCCAAAACTGCATAAGAGGTCGGCCCTTGCAGCGAAAGTCCAGCAACACTGTGAGTTTCGTCGACGACTGAAACGTCAAAACCCCATGCAGCGTCGAGTAGCCATGTCAGCATTTGTTCCTGACAACAAAGGCGCCAATCGTTGTCGCCAAGATGGAAAAGAGTCCCGTCATCGATTACCATACCCTCTTCATCACACCAGACCGCGTACCCCACGCGACCAACGCTGATTTTTCGGACGTCCCGTGTCACGAGGCGATTGAGCATCGCGGTCGTGTCCGGCCCGGTCAATCGGTACTTGTGCATTGGTGAGATATCAAACAAAGAGGCCTGATTTCGCAGCGCGAAGTACTCGAACTCGACACTGTCCAGCACACCCGGGGCAGCATAACCGGCCCAATCGTACCAATTTTGTGCGCGATTTTGCTCTTCGAGTTTTTTGTGAAATGGCCCGGGTATCAAACCGAGTTTTGGATCGGTAAAGATGCTCATGGCTGAGCCTCCAGCGCCGCCAGGGCCGCATTGCGACCAGCGAGGCCCATGACGTCGCCACCGGGATGCGTTGCTGCACCGCATTGGAACAGCCCTTTCGGCCCCATGGAGTATCTGGACATCCCGTTCGTGGGCCGAAGTGTCAGGAGCTGGTCCAAAGACATTTCTGCATGGTGCCAGTGCCCGCCGGGCGCTCCGGTTGCGCTTTCGATTTTATCCGGTGTTATGACCTGCTTACCTGCAATTTGATCACCCAAGCCGGGCAGGGCGCGGCTAAGAGTTTCGACTGCAATTTCCGCAAGCTGTTCCTTTGCAGTCTCAGTCCAGCCGCCTTCAAGGTCAGATGGCGCATATTGCACTATGGTTGACAGCCAGCTTGCCCCGTCGGCTGTCTGCATTTTGAAAGCTTCAATCACAGGTGCTTTGGACATTTGACCATACTTAGCCGGATTGAACGCAGCTTCGACGTATTCCACAGAAGGAGCATAGATCAGACGTTCGTGTGCCAATTCGTCACTCAGGCTAGGCAGGGCGGAGCTATCCTTGAGCCGTAGATTGACCTTAGCCGTTGTTCCACGCGCCCGTATATTTCGCACTCGCCGCATCGTTTCGATGTCAAAGGCAGAGGGACCGGTCATTCGGCTTGTTAGTTTCGGGGCAAGGCTGCTGAGCACATTAGGCGCGGCAATGGTTCGTCCATCGGTGGTTTCCACTCCGGAGACTGCATCGTTGTCCAACAGAATGCGGGATACTTCAGTGTCCGGCATCAGCAGGCAACCTGCCTTTTGCGCAGCTTCCACCATCAAATCGGTTAACGCGCACATCCCGCCTGCTGGTTGAGTGATGGTCCCTCCGTGACCCAAACGATAGATCAGATTGAACACAGTGCCCGGAGATCTTGGACCAGTGGCTGTCCCCCAGATTGCATCAGCAGCAAGCATTCCAGCCACCGGTCCTTCCGACAGGTCATCTAGGATAATGTCGTGGACATTAGATAAGACGACCTGCAGGAAACGCCGCATTTCAGATTTGCCCAGCTTTTTCAGGCCTATGCCCAGTTTCGCCAGGCGCAAGAACTCGTTGAGCGCACCCCGGGAAAGGATGGCCTTTTGCCCCCCGGGAGGTGGAGCCTCGGCGAGTTGGCGCAAAAGGTCTCCATATGTAATCAGCTGGCGTGTCAGATCAGACCAGGCATCTGATTCCCGGTGTTTTGTCCCGTCGCTCCAATACACGCCGTCGTTCTTGAAGACGATGTGCCGCCCATCCTCAGACAGAGAGACCGTGGAGACGGGTTTGCTGGACAGGACAGGGTGTTGAATACCTATGCCGATGTCACCCAATGCCCGCGGGCTCAGGTTGTATAGCGAATGTGCAAGGGTCGGACCGCCGTCCACAGAATAAGACGCCATGCCGCCGAACCTGTCGGATTTCTCAATGATACAGACATTCTTGCCGCGTCGACCAAGGAGTGTTCCGGCAATCAGGCCGTTTACACCGCCGCCAATGACAATCGCATCAAATTGGCTCATGCGGCATACCCCTTCATTCGGCCATGCCGTGTTTCTTTCCTGAGAATAGCGCGGGCAGCGTTTGCACCTGGGGCCCCCATAACCCCACCGCCGGGATGGGCGGACGACCCGCACAGATAAAGCCCCTTGATGGGTAAATTGTACTGCGACCAACCCGGGACGGGCCGATTGAAGAAAAGCTGATCAAAAGTTAGTTCGCCTTGGAAAATGTTGCCCTCTGTCAGACCGACCTCGCGCTCAATTTCCAATGGTGAACGAACTTCCATATGAACAACGCGCTCGCGAATGTCGGGACACGCCACAGACATCTGGTCGAGTACAGTTTCTGCCATCGCGTTGCGCTGTTTGTCGTCCCAATTCTCGGCAGATCTAACGCCGTCGACTACTAAGTCATACGGCGCATATTGGACGAAAACCGTCATCATGTGGGCACCTGTCGGCGCCATAGTCGGATCAATCTGGCTTGGGATGAGCATGTCGATATAAGGCTTTTCCGACCAGCGTCCGACTTTCCAATCATCATAGGCCTTTTCAAGTTCAAAGAGGCTCTGCGACACATGTAAATCACCCCTGAGGAAGCTGGTGTGCTCGGGTGCTGCAGGGAAATTTGGAAAGCGGTCAAGCGCAATATTGAGCTTTGCCGAGGACCCCCGAATTTTGAAGTTTCGCACCGCCTTGGTGAAATCATCCGGCAACTCGGCCATATCTAAATGGTGCAGAATTGTGCGTTTGATATCCATATTGGAGGCAACGACAGGGGCATGAAAAACCTTGCCGTCCTCCAAAGCTACGCCTTCAACGCGTCCGTCTTTGCTGAGGATTTTCTCAATCCCCGAACCTGTGTGGATAGTACCGCCGTGATCCTTGAAAGAGGCAGCAATGGCATTCGAAATTGCACCCATCCCTCCACGCGCGAAGCCCCATGCTCCGATGCCGCCGTCAATGTCACCCATGTAGTGGTGCAGCAGCACATATGCCGTTCCGGGTGAGTACACTCCGAGGCCGGTGCCGATAATGCCTGAGCCTGCCAAATGGGCCTTAATCAAGTCGTTTTCGAAATGCTCATCCAGAAAGTCACCAATGGACATTGTCCAGAATTTCAGCGTTTCACCAAGCTCCCGACTGCCCAAACCATGTGCTTTTTTTACGAGGTACGCCAGTTCGCCGAGATCGCGCGGATGGAGAGAAGCGGGGTCCGGTGCGTCCCGAAGTAAAAACGGACGGACAAAACGGCATTGCCGCATGATGGCTCGCGAATAGCGGCGATAGGCGTCGGCATCTTTTGCGGAATGACGTGCCATCTCACGCTTCAGTGCGTTGTGATCGGAATAGTAGGCGAAGTAATCCCCATCGCGCGTAAAGCTCGCGCCGCCTTCATACGGAATTACCTGAAGTCCGTATTTTGGTAGCTCAAGGTCCCTGGCAATCTCGCGCCGCAAAAGAGAGCAAACGTATGAGCAATTCGAGTATGTCCAGCCCTCGTGTAGCGACCGGCTGACTGCGGCGCCACCGATCCAGTCGTTCTTTTCGACCACCAAAACACGCATGCCAGCGCGCGCCAAATAGGCTGCAGCGGTTAATCCGTTGTGACCAGCGCCGGCCACAATCACATCGTATCTGTTCTCAACCGTCAAATTTCTCCATCCCCTTCTCTCCCGTTTACAGATCGGGTGCGCGTTCGTAAAGTTTATTTGAGCGCTCAAATAAATTTCAAGCTATTGACGCATCTTTTTTGCGCGCTGTAGATGGCTGCATTCGTAGGAGGAGCGACAATTGGTCGAAGCTGAGCGGAAACGTCCTCGCAAAGAGAGGAAGGAGAACGCAGATCGTCGTCGCCGGCAGCTGCTGGACGCAGCTTGCCGCTCAATATTGACCCATGGATTGGCAAAAACGACGCTTGCAACAGTCGCGTCTGAGGCAGAGCTTTCTCAGGGTGTTGCGGCATTTTATTTCAAATCAAAGCTAGGTCTTCTGACCGAAACTTTGCGTGACCTGTACCAGCGTTACGAGAAGCACTGGACAGCTTCTTTAGAGCGAGCAGGGGACAAGCCCGCCGAAAAGATAAGGGCTTTGATAAAAGCTGACTTCCACCCTGATGCGTGTGGTCCGGATGTCTTACCCCTTTGGTATGCATTCTGGGGCGAGCTTCGATTTCAACTGCAGTATGATGAAGTTGCCGAGCATTTTGAGACACGTCGAAGAGAGACCTTGAGGTTGATCTGGAAAGAATTGCTCTCAGCAGACGACGTTACTTCAGCAGATCAAATGGCTGAATGGATGGAGACATTAACAGATGGCTATTGGCAACGATTGCATCTCGCTCCGGAAGGCCTGAGCCGAAAGCAGGCGGAGCAAGCTGCCTGGGGATGCCTTGTTCGTTTGGTTCCAGAATTACTTGGAGATACGGCTTAGTCAATTTCGACTGAAAGGCCCAGCAATATGACGCGAGTGCGGATATCGCAGCAGCCTCGGCCATCCTGGGGTGCGATCTTAAAAGAGGCGCGTTACCTTGCGCGGCTTGCTCTTCCGATAGTCATTTCTCTTGCTGCTGCTGCTTTGATTGGTGTCGTTGACACAGTGATGGTGGCCCCGTTGGGCACACTTCCTCTGGCGGCGGTCTCAATTACGGCCTCGGTGCTGATCATTTTCTATTCAGCGCTCTACGGCTTTGTGTCCGCAATTGGTGTGCGCATGGCAGAAGCTTTTGGGAAAACAAGTGACCAAGGGCTGGCAGCAGCAACAAGCGCCGGAATTTTTGTTTCCTTAGTCGTGGGGGCAGTTGGCGCTGTTGCAATGATCTGCCTTAAGCCTGCTCTCTCTTGGATTGGGCAGCCGCCTGAAGTGGTCAGTCTAATAGGCGGGTACTGGATCGCGATGAGCCTTCTTTTGGTGCCCTTCACGGTTTTCTACACGCTTAAGGCTCTCTTTGACGCCATGAACCATCCGTGGATTGGCGTTGGTCTTGCGTTTCTTGCGGTCGGTTTCAACATCCCTTCAAATTATGTTTTGATCCACGGAGTTGGTGGCTGGCCGGGTCTGGGTCTCCTCGGCGCCGGGATGGCAAGTCTGTTGTCTCAGATAGTGCCGTTGATCATAGCGCTCGTGATTTTGCGAGTGTGGAAAAGTAAGAGAGGCCTTCTGAGGTCCGCGAGTTTCGACAGGTCCGAGGTCAAAGCGCAGCTCAAAGAAGGATTCATTATCTCCGTTGGCTATTTGGGGGAGGGGGCCGCTTACGCAGTTGCCGGCCTTATGCTTGGTTGGTTCAGCGCCGCCGCGCTCGCCGCCCATCAAATCGTTTCGGCAGTCAGCGACGTCATTTACATGGTGCCACTAGGCGTTTCGATTGCGATTTCTATACGCGTAGCTCAAGCAATTGGTGCCGATGAAAGAGAAAGGTTGAATCCGATCGTTTTAGCGTCGCTGTTGGTCGTCGTTGGTTGGATGACCGTGGTCGTCACTGGTATTGTGTTTGGCCGTGCCCCTTTGGCAAATAGCCTTTCAGATGACCCAGAGGTCGTTTCTCTTGCGATATCAATGTTCCTTGTGATTGCAGCAATGCAGATTGCAGATGGTGTGCAAGGGACAATGCTAGGCGCATTTCGGGGCATGATGGACAATCATGTTCCTGTCGCCATTACCCTGATTGCCTATTGGGTTTTTGCTTTGCCGCTTGGATATGCGCTGGGCTTTTGGCTTGGGTTCGGTCCCAACGGAGTTTGGATCGGATACGGCTCAGGTCTCTCATTGGCCGCTATCGCGTTGACCTATCGCTTCTTCTCCCAAAACCGCTAGGCGGCGCTGTTTGCGGGCCTTCTAAAGGCCCAACTTGTCTAAGAGTTTCAGGCGCAGGATTTCTGCTTCGACCAGAGTCTCTTTCGCGAAGGAAAAAGGCAGTGGTCTGAGAGGGGTGACAGGAAATTCCAGCTCGTCTGATTTGGTTCCAGTCGCCCATTTGGCGAGGACGCGCCCCATTGCCGTGGCGATGGCAACGCCGCGCCCATTGTATCCCAAACCTGTCACAATCCCTGGTGCGAGCTCATGCAGATGCGGATAGTGATCTTTAGTCAAAGCAACAAAGCCGCCCCACTCGTATTCCCACTGAACTCCAGATAATTGGGGGAAAAGTTCAACAGAAATGCGTTTCAACCGCTCAATTTGTTTGAGAGTGGACTTGTCGTTGTAGGTACCGCGTCCTCCCATAAGAAAGCGACCTTCCGCGTCTTGCCTGAAGTACAGAAGCAGGCGTCGTGCGTCTGACAAAGCGTTGCCTTCTGGCAGAATTGACTGGCGGACATTGTCGGACAGGGGCGCCGTAGCGACTTGGACCGAGCGAACGGGCAAAACGGATTTAGCCAAGCGCGGATGCAGATCTCCAGAATAGGCGTTCGTACAGATCAGCACTTTTTCTGAGATAACCGCTCCTTTGGGAGTTTCAATACGAAAGCGACCGGCCTCTGACAAAATCTGCTTGGCAGGCGTTCCACCGAAAATTTGCACGCCATTGCGGCGACCTGCTTCGGCCAGCCCAAGTGCATAGTTTAACGGGTGCAAAACACCGCCGCGGCGATCCAGAACGCCGCCAAGGTAAGCTTCGGTCCCGGTCAGTCGCTGCATTTCGCTTTGATCAAGCGATACCATACCCCCGCCGTGGTTGTCCCAATCCTCGGCTAGTTTGTGTAGTTCACTGAGTGTTTTTTTACTATGCGCCGCGCGCAGCCAGCCAGGACGATTTGCGTCGCACTCAATCCCGTGCCGAGTTATTAAGTCAAACACAAGATCGGCGGCGTCACCGGCCATTCGGATCATTCTGGTTCCCCAGATGTCACCAAATTTGGTTTTGATGCCCGTCGGCCCGTCCTTTAGGCCTACATTGATTTGACCGCCATTACGTCCAGAAGCTCCCCAGCCCGGATGATGCGCATCGATGACAACAGCTTTGACGCCTTTCTCGGCCAGGTGAAGTGCTGCCGAAAGCCCGGTAAACCCGGCGCCAATCACGGTCACGTCAGAGTGCTGTTCGCCAACCAATTGTGGACATTCTGACGAATAGCCTGCTGTTGCTGACCACAGGCTATTTGCGATGACTGGGTTTTCGTTTCGGATCATCTAGTGGCCTCGCGCTTGCCTTGTGGGGGGAACTACGTAGGTTTGGCTCGTGATACTTGCCGGATAGTATGTGACGAATGCCCAGACTTTTGAACCAATTCGAATTGAAACCAACCGTCGAGCTCGATGCATTCGAGCAGGCGTGGAACGCGTTTGTCGAACACTTGATCAAGACGGACCTTGCCGCCGAGGGTACGCCTTTGTGCAGGCGCATCCCCGCAAGTGGTTACGATACCGACGAGCTGCGCAACCATACGCTTATGGCTGTTGTAGAGTTCAGGGATCAATCGCAGGCAGACGCGGCTTGGGCCGCCATTGAAGGCCGCGTTGAGCCTTTGGGGGCTTTGCATCGTAGAGTTATTTCTTTGGTGCACGATCCGGTTTTCACTTTTTGGTCGGAACTCTAGATCTGCGATTGCGTACGTCCGGATGTTTTCAAATCATTTTCTCTTTTCCATTGAATGATCGTTCAATCAATGGCATCTATCGCTTAGATGTCAATCGTCCACGCGCTGAGTGAGAACGGCTGTTGGGGGCAGGCAAGACAAAAGAAGTGCTTAGTAGATGGGATGCATTTTGGTGAGACAATCGCCAATCGAAAAAACAAACCCTGAGGGACGGCGTCGTACCGAGACCAAGGAGGTGAGGAGACAACAACTCATCAATGCGACAATCGACTCGATTGCCGAAAACGGGATTGGTGGAACGACCATGTCCACAGTGACCGAGATTGCAGGTTTGTCATTGGGCATCGTCAACTTCCACTTCAAAAGTAAGCAGAACTTGCTGGAAGAAACGTTGCTGTTTCTAGCAAAGGAACACCACGAACAGTGGTTGGAAGCCTTTGACAATGCAGGATTGTCAGCGCCTGAAAAATTGTTGGCGATCGTCGATGCGCACTTTTACCCTCAGATTTGCACGCCAAAAAAGCTAGCTGTTTGGTTTGCGTTTTTTGGAGAGGCAGGACGGCGCGAAGTCTATCGCAGTCTGATCAATGACATCGATCAGGAGCGGTACGACGTAGCACTGAGACTGTGTTCAGAGATTGCTGAAGACGGTGGATACAAGGACATACCGCCAAGGCAAGTCGTCAATATTCTGGAATCTCTGTACGACGGAATCTGGTTGGAGCTTTTGACCTATCCCGAGAACTTTCAACGTTCGGTTGCCCGGGATCACATTGCCGCCTTTCTTGCCAAGATCTACCCAGATCACTTTCGAATGCCCGCGTTCAAAAACGGTGGTTGAAACAGAGCGGCTTTCAAACCGGACACTCCAGACAAGATCAGCCAGCGCATGGCGCAGCCAACCAAGGATCAAAAAATGGATAGGGACCCTCGCTACGATATCCTTTTCGAACCGGTTCAAATCGGGCCAGTTACTGCGCCAAATCGGTTCTATCAGGTGCCGCACTGTACAGGTATGGGTTGGCAATATCCGCGTACTCTTGCTGCAATGCGAAAAGTGAAGGCGCAAGGGGGGTGGGGCGTCATATGCACAGAGTATAACTCGATCCACCCGTCGTCTGATGACCTACCGCATCCTTATGCTTCGCTTTGGGATGAAAGTGATGTTCGGGCGCACACACTTATGACCGATGCCGTACACGAATACGGTAGCCTGGCAGGTGCTGAGCTTTGGTACGGAGGCGCCAACTCGAACAACTTGTTTTCCCGGTTGCCGAGCATGGACGTCGACAGCCGTCCCAATACGAAAGGGCACCCTTTTCAGACCCGTGCAATGGACAAGCAGGACATCCGGGATCTACGCCGCTGGCATCGAAAGGCCGCATTGAGGGCACGGGACGCTGGATTTGACGTTGTCTATGTCTATGCAACGCACGGATACCTGATCTCGAATTTTTTGCATCCGCGCGTGAATACGCGCGGTGACGAATATGGTGGCAACTTAGAAAATAGGGTGCGTCTCACCCGAGAATTGATTCAGGAAACCAAGGACGCCGTTGGCGACCGGTGCGCCGTGGCCGTTCGGTTCTCGGCTGACGAAGAGATCGGCGAGGATGGCCAGCCAATCTATGGTGAGCGACGAGAGATGTTTGAGATGCTCTCCGATCTTCCGGATTTGTGGGATATCAACATCGCAGATTACTCGGTTGAGATGGGTGTCTCCCGTTTTACTAAAGAAGCTGCTCTTGAACCCTATATGCATTGGGTCAAGTCCGTGACGGATAAGCCCGTCGTGACCGTTGGTCGCTTCACGTCACCTGATACCATGGTCTCGCAAGTCAGGCGGGGGATTACGGATTTCATTGGGGCTGCACGCCCCTCAATCGCTGATCCTTACCTTCCAAAGAAGATCGAAGAAGGACGCTTGTCCGCGATCCGCGAGTGTATCGGATGCAATGTTTGTTACGCCAGTGACTCGATAGGGGTACCTATTCGATGCACTCAGAACCCAACAATGGGAGAGGAGTGGCGCAAAGGCTGGCACCCTGAAATCATTCGTAAGAAATCCTCAGATGCGCGCGTCTTGATTGTCGGGGCAGGCGCTGCCGGACTGGAAGCGGCACGGGCACTTGGCGTGCGTGGGTATGATGTCCAATTGGCGGAAGCTACTCGTGAGTTGGGTGGCAGGGTCTCGCGCGAAGCGGCTCTGCCTGGAATGAGCGAGTACATTCGCGTCAAAGATTATCGCGAGCAGCAATTGATGGAGATGCCCAACGTTGAAATCTACCGTGAAAGCCCGCTGACAGTTGACGATATCTTGGCCGTCGATGCTGACCACGTTGCGATCGCAACCGGCGCGACTTGGCGAAAAGAGCATTTTGACGAAGAACGTTTCGCCCCGGTCGCAAAAGGGTCAGCCTTAGGTCGGGTCTTTACTCCCGATGACATCATGGATGGGAATCTTCCCATTGGACCAACGCTCGTTTTTGATGGTGATGGCTACTACATGGCCAGTGTTGTTGCTGAAAAAATCAGAACGCAGGGACATCCCGTCACGCTGGTCACACCGTTTGACAGTGTTTCTGACTGGGCAAGAAATACGTCCGAACGTTGGCGCATCAGAACGCATTTGATTCGCTTAGGGGTCGAGGTCCTGCCGTCAAAGTCGCTTAAGCAATTTGATGGCGAAATCGCAGAGTTGGAGTGCGCCTATGGCGGTCCAAATGTGAATGTTCCGGTTGCCAACATAGTGATGGTTACTGCTCGGAAGCCAAATGATGGTCTCTACAGGGGATTGCTGGGGCGGGCGAGTTCCGAGGATTTGCCGTTCAGCCTTCGTCGCATAGGAGATTGCGACGCTCCGGCGATAATTGCGGCAGCGGTTTATTCAGGCCATCGATACGCGCAGGAATTGGACGAAGCAGTGGATGAGGACATTCCACTTAGACATGATCGTCTGGATGTCCGGCAGCAGCCGATTTGACTGCGCTGGACGATCTCGGTTGTACGCACTCAAGGGAACGCAGGAGAAATCACCCATGCCGGAAGGCTTAATCATCCGTCCGCTTGAATTGAAAGACAACGAAGAGTGGCGGCGCTTATGGACGGCATACTTGGATTTCTACGAGACCTCTGTCTCAGAAGAAGTCTACGAGGTTTCGTTCAACAGATTGTTGTCAACAGATGCAGGTGAATACAATTGCCTCATCGCTGAGTTAGAAGGGAAACCGGTTGGACTAGCGCACTACCTTTACCATAGGTTCATGTGGTCGGTGGAGGATACCTGTTATTTGATGGATCTCTTCGCTGATCAGCAGGTTAGAGGAAAAGGTGTTGGTCGAGCTCTAATCGAAACTGTCTTCCAGATCGCCAAGCAGGACGGTGTTCCGACCACCTACTGGACAACTCAAGAATTTAATTATCCCGGTCGAGTTCTGTACGACAAAGTCGCTAAGAGAACGCCATTTATAGTTTATGAAAAAGATGAATAATTGGTAGCGACTTGCCAGAAAAACTCGTCTTAGCGCTGGTCTTGTCAGAAGAACTTGTCTTGAGGCAGGCAGGACGGTTGCGTAGCTTTTGCCCATGACCAAACCTGCCTCTTTCAAGTACTTCAAAACCAGTCCCGAGGTCATCCGCCTTGCGGTGATGCTGTACATCCGTTTCCCGCTCTCGCTTCGAAATGTCGAAGATCTGTTGCACGAGCGAGGCATCGACGTGAGCCACGAAACCGTCCGATATTGGTGGAACAGGTTTGGTCCAATGTTTGCAGCTGAGATCCGACGGAAGCGTGTGCAGCAGCTGCGCGCGTTCTCGAAATGGAAGTGGCACGTGGACGAGGTTTTTGTAAAGGTGAATGGCAAGCGACATTATCTGTGGCGTGCAGTAGTTCACGAAGGTGAAGTGCTGGAAGCCGTTGTCACCAAGCGCCGAAACAAGGCTGCAGCACTAAAATTCCTAAGGAAATTGATGAAACGGCACGGTTGCGCCAAGGAGGTCGTCACAGATCGCTTCGCTTCCTACAAGGCTGCGCTCAGAGAAATAGGCGCGTTCGAAAAACAACAGACGGGCAGGTGGCTCAACAACCGCGCCGAGAATTCACACCTGCCGTTTCGACGACGCGAACGCGCGATGCAGCGTTTCAGGCGCATGCGAAGTCTACAGAAATTCGCCTCCGTCCATTCCTCCGTCTACAATCACTTCAACCAGGAAAGATCGCTAGCCAGTCGAGACACCTTCAAGCTGACCCGCGCCGCCGCTCTTAGCGAGTGGCATCAGCTTTGTTCCGGATAGGTTCGCGGTTTCCGCGGCAAACTGAGACTGGTTCGAATTCGTCTGACAGCACCCTCCGCTTCATTCAACTTCGTATCTTCAGGAAATTTAAGGGTTAGTTTGATCAAGCAAAGAGAAGCTTAAGTTCACTACCTGCGACACCATAGCAAAATCCGGGTATTTGGGTATGGTATTGAATACACCCGCCTATGAATAACGCGACAGATGTTCTCGCAACTCGTGTCATACGGATGTTGTGAATAGCCAGAACAAGACGCGTTGACCAACCCACTTGAGAGGTGCCCCATGTCGTTCTCTAACCGTCCGCTATTTTCGCGTCGCCAGTTTCTGTACACGACAGCTGCGAGTGCTGCTGCAGTTACGCTTCATCCTTTCTCTGCTGCCGCGGCCAACAACCAAGCGCATCTTCGGATCATGGAAACTACAGACATTCATGTTCACGTCTTCCCCTATGATTACTATGCCGACAAGCCCCGCGACACGGTAGGACTGTCCCGTACGGCCTCGATCATCAATGAAATCCGCGCGGAAGCGACCAACTCGATTTTGGTTGATAACGGAGACTTTCTTCAAGGCAATCCGATGGGTGATTACATCGCCTATGAACGCGGTATGAAAGAAGGTGACAGCCACCCAATAATCACCGCATTCAACACAGTTGGTTATGATGCGGCCACACTGGGCAATCACGAGTTTAATTATGGGTTGAACTTTCTTGAGACCTCTTTGGCAGGTGCGGATTTCCCAGTGGTTCTGGCTAACGTAGCAAAGGAGAAAGGCGCAAGCCCGCGCGAGGACAAGACGTTCGTTCAACCCTACGCCATTCTCGACCGAGAGATTGAAGTGGGTGACGGCACAAAGCATCCGATCAAGATTGGTGTGATCGGGTTCACCCCGCCGCAGATTATGAACTGGGATCGCAAGCATCTCGAGGGCAATGTCGAAGCGCGGGATATTGTTGAGACGGCCAAAGCCTATGTGCCTGAGATGCAGGAACAGGGCTGCGACCTGATCATTGCGTTGTCGCATTCGGGAATTGGCGACGCCAACCATGAAGACGGTATGGAAAACGCTTCGGTCGTGCTGGCTGGCGTTGAAGGGATCGACGCGCTTGCCACGGGTCACAACCATTTGGTCTTTCCGTCGCCAACATTTGCGGACCGTCCCGGCATCGATGTTGAAAAAGGCACACTGATGGGCAAGCCCGCCGTCATGGGCGGCTTCTGGGGCTCGCATCTTGGTGTACTGGATCTGCTGCTGGAACGGGATGGAAATAAATGGCGTGTGGTGACAACCACATCCGAGGCGCGACCTATTTCCCAAAGGAACGAAGACCGATCCATCACCGCCTTGGTCGAAGATGATCAGCGAGTCCTCGACTCGGTTGCGACAGTTCACGACGAAACGCTGGCCTATGTGCGTCGCGCTGTTGGTAAGACCTCGGCCCCGCTGCACAGCTATTTCGCGCTGGTCGCGGATGACCCGTCTGTCCAAATCGTATCAATTGCACAGAAGTGGTATGTCGAAGAGATGTTGAAAGGCACCGAACATGAAGGCCTGCCGATCCTGTCTGCGGCAGCACCTTTCAAAGCTGGTGGCCGCGGCGGTCCGGAATACTACACCGATGTTCCCGTTGGTGACGTTGCCATCAAAAACGTTGCCGATCTGTATCTCTATCCGAATACGGTCCGCGCGGTCCGCGTGAATGGTGCGCAAGTCAGAGGCTGGCTTGAACGGTCGGCCGGAATGTTCAATCAGGTTGAAACGGGTTCAAAAGATGCAATCCTGCTGAACCCGGAATTCCCATCTTACAACTTCGACGTCATGGATGGCGTGACCTATGAAATTGACCTGTCCCAACCCTCGCGCTTCGGACCCAAAGGCGAAGAGATTAACCCGGATGCAGCGCGGGTTGTGAATCTTTCGTACAACGGCGAACCGGTTACCGAAGACATGGAGTTCATTATCGCCACCAACAATTATCGTGCGTCAGGCGGTGGATCCTTCCCCGGAGCGTTGGGTGACACAATTGTATTCGAAGCCCCAGATACGAACCGCGATGTCATCGTGCGCTACATTGTCGAGCAAGGAACGATTGATCCAAAGGCAGATGCCAACTGGTCTTTTGCTCCGCTTGCGGACACGACTGTATTGTTCGAGACCGGCCCAAAAGCACGAGACTATATGGGCGACGTCAAGGGAGTCACAATCGAGGACGCCGGAGAAGGTGCTGACGGCTTTGCAGCCTTCCGGATCAAGCTCTGACTCAATTTGGGCGCGAATATCACCCGCCATCAAATAAGGAAGGTGGCGGGCTTGCTTCAGTTGACTCGAGGCCCGTAGTGGCGATGCGAATTTCGGCGCTGTAGCTACAGTGCGGCTCGTCAGAGGAGACATTTACTTCAGACGCGAAACTCGGACACGGGTGGAGTTCTGGAATAGAAGGCAAAGCCGTCGTCGTCCCCAAGTAAGGCTAAATTGGATATGTGGTATAGAATGAACAGAACCCATGCTTAATTAGAACGCCAACTAAAGCAAACCGCAGTTCTGCTCGAAGATCCCACGCCAATCTTTATTGTTCTTGAAGGCAATTCTTCGGGTTTTTGCGTTTCAACTTCGAATGCTCGGTGACCAAGTCAGCCAACTCTGGTCGGCATGAACCGCAGTTCGTTCCAGCTTGAAGGGCATTTCCGATATCGTCCACATTGATCAACCGTTTTTCTTGAATGGCGTCGATGATGGTTTTTAGCCCGACGCCGAAACACGAACAGACGATCGGTCCGCAATCTTCAGACGCAGTAGATGACCGGCCAGACAGAATCTGATGGAATGAGACCTCAGGCAATGTTGCCAAATAATCTCGCATCAGTGTGATAGGTTGGCGCGAGACAAAGAGCGCTGCCAAAAGGCGCTGACCGTCAGACAACGCGATCCTGTGCGAGCCGCGTTTGGGATCTTCGATTGAGGTCACTACGGCATCGGGTAGTCCAAACCAATCTCGGGCTTTCTGTTCCCAATCGTCAATGTCTTGCTTCCCTGCTAACTCGATCCTGTAACCCTTGGCCGTTTTGCTCATTGCCCAGTATTCTGCCGTAGGTGAGACCGCATCGACAGACACGGCGAAGCCGTACCACGAAGCATTCATACGTCGCACCGAAACAGCCGCCGCCTTGCTCTCAGGTTGTCCAGAGACTGGATCAACTACACTTGGAACAAGCGCATCCACACGGGCTGTTGGTGCCGTTTCACCTGTCCAATGAATGGGAGCAAACACTTGACCTGGAGCGACCGTGTCTGTGATGCGAAGTCGAAAGATGCCGTTTCCGACTGCGCTGTTGAGCTCGACCAAGTCTGCGGCACCAATACCCAACCGATCAACGTCTTTCGGATTAACCTCGACATATGGTTCAGCCAAATGGGCCGAAAGACGCGGAGACAACCCAGACCGGGTCATAGTGTGCCACTGATCCCGGTTTCGTCCTGTATTCAACAGAAACGGGTATTGTTCAGAAGTCGCCGCTTTGGGTGAACGATGGGTGACGGGAACAAAACGTGCTTTGCCATCAGGATGAAAAAACTGCGCATCACCAAAAAAACGACCATTCGAATTGCGGGATGTCGTCGGCCACATTGTCGGGCTCAGCGCTTCGTAGCCCGCGTCATCAATGTCCGAAAATTCTGTAATATCCAAGTCTTTGCCAAATGCTACGGCAAGCGAGGTCATCTTAGCGTATTCTCGAAAAATCTGAGCAGGGGTCTTATAGCTAAATGCCTCGGTCCACCCCATGCGGCGACCCACCTCGGCCAAAATATCCCAATCCGCGCGTGCCTGTCCCGGAGGGGTTAAAACGGCGCGTTGTCGGCTGATCGTGCGGTCTGAATTGGTTACAGTGCCGCATTTTTCGCCCCATCCTGCCGCTGGAAGCAATACGTCTGCGAGACGCGCGGTGTCTGTCCGGGCAGTCAGGTCGCTGACAACTGTGAATGGACAACTTTCGATCGCTGACTTCACCCGGTCGGCATCCGGCATGGTGGCCGCCGGATTGGTGTGGATGATCCAAAGTGCTTTTATCTGACCGCGTTCGACAGCGCGAAACAAGTCCACCGCTTTAAGCCCTTGCTCCTCCGGCATCGTTGGTGCTTTCCAGAAGTCCCGGACGGCTGATCTGTGGGCCTCGTTTTCAATATCCAAGTGACATGCGAGCATGTTGGCCAGACCGCCAACCTCTCGACCACCCATGGCGTTTGGCTGACCGGTGACCGAGAACGGACCCATCCCTGCGCGCCCGATCCGCCCGGTGGCCAGATGGCAGTTCAGGATCGCGTTGACCTTATCTGTACCACTGGAAGACTGGTTCACGCCCTGACTGAAAATCGTAACAACCCGCTCGGTTCCAATCCACAGATCGCAAAACGCTTCGATTTCATCTGGGGTAAGCCCGGTCTCATCAGGATCATCAAGCTGGGCGAGTTCGAGGGCTTCATTGTACCCATGGCTGCGATCCAGAAAATCCGGTGCCACATGCCCCGTCTGGTGAATTCTGGTTAGCAGTCGATTAAACAGCGCCACGTCGCTGCCAGGTTGCAACGCCAGATGAAGATCTGCTTGATCGCAGCTTGCTGTTCGACGCGGATCGACAACCACAATCCTTGTACCGCGCGCCTGACGTGCGGCTATCACGCGCTGATAGAGAACGGGGTGGCACCAAGCAAGGTTTGAGCCAACCAAGACAACCAAATCAGCCTCGTCCAGATCCTCATAAGTCCCGGGCACCGTATCTGTGCCAAAGGCGCGTTTGTGTCCGGCCACTGTTGACGCCATACACAGTCGAGAATTGGTGTCGATGTTGGCCGACCCCATGAAACCCTTCATCAGCTTGTTGGCGACGTAGTAATCCTCTGTCAGCAACTGCCCCGAGACGTAAAATGCCACGCTGTCCGGTCCATGGTTCTTGATTGCAGCAGAAAACCGATCTGCGACCAGCTGCAGCGCCTTGTCCCAGTTTGTGTCCAGGCCGAAGGCGCGAGGAGCCAGCAACCGATGTTCCAGCCCGACTGTTTCGCCCAAAGCCAAGCCTTTCGAGCACAAACGCCCGAAATTCGCCGGATGATCCGGATCACCGCGAACAGTCAAGCCTCCGGCCCCATCGGGTCGCAGAAGCACACCGCAACCGACCCCGCAATAGGCGCAAGTCGAGCGAACTTCGGGCAGACCACTTCCGTCCATCAGGCGGCGCTCCGCCGGGTAACTGCGCTGTCGTCCAACAGGATACGGTCCTCTTCAAGGCGCACGGGATAGATGGTGATGCGGCCAGCATCAGCGCCCTGCGCCTCGCCCGTGTTCAGGTCAAATACCCAATTGTGCAAAGGACAGGTCACCGACTGCCCGTGCACGATACCCTCAGACAACGGACCGCCCTTGTGCGGGCAGCTGTTGGTCGCGGCAAAGACCTCCGCCTCGGCAGTACGGAAGACTGCGATGCAGCCAATATGCGTCTTGACCAGACGCGCCCCTCGCAAGGGAACCTCGTCGATATGTCCGATGTCGATCCAGCTCATTCCGCGGCCTCCAGTGTGAAATCTGCAATTGGCGCGTAGGTCCGCGCTTTTTCTTTGACGTGTTCGGCCCACGGGTCTTTGCGGTAGATGCTCTGCGACAGTTCGAACCGGGCGACCAGGGCGGCGCGGTTTTCAAGGTCTTCAACAACCTGAGCTTGGACCCAGCCCATTCCGACCTTACCCAACCATTTATACAGGCGATCCAGATATTTACCGCCTTCGCGATAGGCCTGCGTGACGGCCATCACAATCTCGATTGCTTCGTCTTCGGTGGGAACCTGGCAGAGCAATTCGGTTTCTTTGACGTCCATGCCTGCGGCCCCGCCGATGCTGATCTGATAGCCTGAGTCCACGCAGACCACGCCGATGTCCTTGCACGTCGCCTCGGCACAGTTTCGAGGGCAGCCGGATACGGCCAGCTTCAGCTTGTGCGGCGTCCACGACCCCCACAGGATTTTCTCAAGCTTGATGCCAAGCCCAGTGCTGTCCTGTGTACCAAACCGGCAATGATCGGTGCCGACGCAGGTTTTGACCGTGCGCAGACCTTTGGAATAGGCGTGGCCAGAGACCAGCCCGGCCTTGTTCAGGTCTGACCATATGGCGGGCAGATCTTCGCCTTTGACGCCCAGCAGATCGATCCGCTGACCGCCAGTAACCTTGACGGTGGGCACATCGTACTTGTCCGCCGCATTTGCAATGGCGCGCAGTTCGTCAGGCGTGGTGATCCCGCCCCACATACGCGGTACAACGCTAAATGTGCCGTCCTTCTGGATGTTGGCGTGTTTGCGTTCGTTCACAAAGCGGCTTTGCGGGTCGTCCTGATACTCCAGCGGCCAATCCGTCAGCAGGTAATAGTTGATCGCCGGACGGCAGACATGGCAGCCATTGGGCGTCGTCCAGCCAAGATCTTGCCAGACGGCAGCCTGACTTTTAAGTTCCTGGCCCTTGATCAGACGACGTACATCCTCATGCGTCAGATCGGTGCAGCCGCAGATTGGTTGCGCCGTTGGCATCTGGAAGTCGTCACCCAATGTGACCTGCAACACCTGTTCCACCAGCCCAGTACAGGTGCCGCAGGACGCACTCGCCTTGGTGCCTGCACGAACCGCGTCCAGATCGTCGGCGCCTGCGTTGATCGCCTCGACAATCTCGCCTTTGCATACGCCGTTGCAGCCGCAAATCTCCGCCTCAGGCGGCAATGCTGCAACGGCTGAGAGAGGGTCCGCGGTATCGCCCCCCTGATAGGCCGGGCCGAAGATCAGTGTCTCTCGCATCTCTTCGATGCTGGTGCCATCCTTGATCAGGCCAAAGAACCAGCTGCCATCGGCCGTGTCGCCATACATAACGGCGCCAACCAGACGATCCTCTTCGATCACAAGGCGTTTGTAGACCCCGCGCGAGGGGTCTCGGAACACGATATCCTCACGTCCTGGCCCTTCGGCGAAGTCGCCAGCGCTGAACAGATCGCAGCCGGTGACCTTCAACTTGGTCGACAGTGTTTTCTGCATGAAAGCAGCGTCTTCCTCCAGCAATGCCTGCGCTGCGACTTTCGCTTGATCGTAGAGCGGTGCGACAAGGCCAAAGACCTCTCCGTCATGTTCGACACACTCACCAACCGCAAAGACATCCGGGTCCGAGGTCACCATCTGGTCATCCACATGAATGCCACGCCCGGTGGCCAGACCAGCCTCTTGCGCCAGCGCCGTATTGGGTCGGATGCCCACCGCCATGACCAGCAGATCACAGGGCAGTTCGGTCCCGTCATCCAGCAACAAAGCGCGGACCTTGCCGTCTTCCCCAAGGATTTCTTTGGAGTTCGCCTGCAGGCAGATCTTGATGCCTTTGTCTTCCAGCGACTTCTTCAGCAAATACCCTGCGGCTTCGTCCAGCTGACGCTCCATCAGGTGGCCCATGATGTGAACGACGGTCACGTCGACCCCATGCGCGGCCATGCCCGCAGCGGCCTCAAGCCCCAGCAGGCCGCCGCCGATCACGACAACCTTGTTGTTCGGGCCCATACCCATCATCTGCTGGGTGTCTTCCAGATCGCGATAGGCAATCACTCCGTCCAGATTATGGCCGGGCAGAGGGATCATGAACGGGTTCGACCCCGTCGCGATAACCAGTTTGTCGTATGGAATGTGGCCATTTGCACCCTCGACCACCTTCATCTCGCGGTCGATTTTCTCAACCTTCTCACCAAAGCGGCAGGCAATGCCCCGCGCGGCGTACCAGGCATCGTCGTGGGTCACGATCTCTTCATAGGTTTTCTCGCCCGACAGCACCGGGCTGAGCATGATGCGGTTGTAATTCCCGCGCGGCTCGGCGTTGAACAGGGTGATGTCGAACGCATCCGGCGCGGCGTCGGTCAGGTGCTCCAGCACCCGCCCCGAGGCCATACCTGCGCCAATGACTACAAGTCTTTGCTTCATGATCTCACTCCGCTGCAATCGCCTTGGGGGCAGGTGTTTTGGGTTTGGCGCCATGTTCGTATTCTTCCAGAAAATCGAGGACTTCCTGCCTGTAGGCGTAGTAATCTGGGTGCTCTAACAGGGCTTTGCGCGTGCGTGGGCGTGGCAGGTCGACCTTGGTGATTTTGCCGATGGTCGCCTGTGGGCCGTTGGTCATCATCACCACGCGGTCGGCCAGCAGGATCGCCTCGTCCACATCATGGGTCACACAGATCGCGGTGACCTTAGTGCGGGACCAGACCTCCATCAGCACTTCCTGCAATTCCCAGCGGGTGAGGCTGTCGAGCATTCCAAAAGGTTCATCCAGCAACAGGAGTTTGGGAGACAGGGCAAAAGCGCGGGCGATGCCGACGCGCTGCTTCATCCCGTTCGACAGGTCAGAGGCGGATTTGTCCATCGCATCGGCCAGACCAACGCGTTCCAGATAGTATTCGACCACATCCTGCCGCTCGGCCATGCTGGCTTTTGGGTAGACCTTATCCACACCGATCGCGACATTCTCTTTGGCGCTGAGCCAGGGGAACAGGTTAGGCGATTGGAACACCACGGCGCGTTCTGGATCAGCCCCTTCGACGTGACGACCGTCCAGTTTGATCGCGCCTTTCGAGATGCCGTTAAGCCCGGCTGCCATGGTCAAAACGGTGGACTTGCCGCAGCCCGAATGGCCGATCAACGAGATGAACTCGCCCTTGTCGATTTTCAGGTCGAAATCTTCGACCACGGTCAGAGGGCCCTTGGGCGTAGGGTAGACCTTGTGCAATTGTGAGAAGTCGAGGAACCGGTCCTGGATCATCCCCTTCTGCGCCTCTGCTACCGCCGTGGGCACGCCATGAATTGGCGTCACGTCGGGCAGGATGCGCGAGCCTTCAACCTTGGCCTCGATCCCCACATCCATCAGGTATTTGGTGACATCAGCGCGCAGGCGCTTGAACGTCTCATCGTTGTTCATGGCACTGCGTTCGCGCGGGCGCGGGATCGACACGCGGAACTCCTGACCCAGCGTTCCATCAGGGTTCAGGGCAATTATGCGGTCGGCCAGAATGATCGCTTCGTCCACATCATTGGTGATCAGAACGCAGGTTTTCTTGTCAGCTTCCCAGATATGCTCGATCTCATCCGCCAGATTGGCGCGGGTGAGCGCGTCAAGCGCCGATAAAGGCTCATCCAGCAGCAGAACCTCAGGGTTCATCGACAAGGCGCGCGCCACGTTGACCCGCTGGCGCATCCCGCCGGACAGTTCTGCGGGGCGGCGCGTAGCAGCATGGCTAAGGCCCACCATCTGCACATAATGCGCTACCTTCTCGGCCTTTTCGGTCTTACTAAGACCGGGGAAGACCGTATCGACCGCCAACCCCACATTGCCGCTGACCGTTAGCCACGGCATCAGCGAGTAGTTCTGAAAGATCACGCCCCGTTCCGGGCCTGGCCCTTTGACCGGAGCGCCTTTGAACGTGACCTCTCCGCTGGTCGGGCTATCAAGCCCCGCCATCAGGTTGATCAGGGTGGTCTTGCCGGTGCCCGAGAAGCCGAGGATCACCAGAAACTCGCCCTCTTGCACGTCCAGATCGATGCCTTTCAGCACATCCGTGCGCGCAGTGCCCTCGCCGAAGGATTTCGAGGCGTTCTTGAAGCTAAGAATGCTCATCTCGATCACCGGTTATTCGTGAAGGTAAACAGGGATTGCAGCGCGTACATCACCCGGTCCAGCAGGAAGCCAATGATGCCGATGGTGAAGACTGCAACCATGATCTTGGCGAGCGAACTGGAGGAACCGTTCTGGAACTCATCCCAGACAAATTTGCCCAGACCGGGGTTCTGCGCCAGCATTTCCGCGGCGATTAGAACCATCCAGCCGACACCCAGTGACAGGCGCAGGCCGGTGAAAATCAGCGGCAGCGCTGAAGGCAGCACCAGCTTGGTGATCTTGGTATAAGTGTTCATTTTCAGAACTTTGGAGACGTTCACTAGGTCCTTGTCGATGGACGCCACGCCCAGTGCGGTATTGATCAGGGTCGGCCACAACGAACAAAGTGTCACGGTGATGGCCGAGATCAGAAAGGATTTCGCGAACCAGCCGTCATTGGTGACGTAAACCGCCGAGACGATCATGGTCACAATCGGCAGCCATGCCAGCGGCGAGACCGGCTTGAAGATCTGGATCAGTGGGTTCAGAGCCGCATTCGCAGTTGGGGACAGACCAGCGGCGATCCCCAAAGGTACGGCTACTACGGTCGCGATCAGGAACCCGAAGAACACGGTTTTGATCGAGGTCCAGATCTGCTGATAGTAGGACGGCGCACCGGTATAGGCGACTTGCTTGACCTCATCCGCCCGGCCCGCATCGATCAGCTTCTGGTTCCGTTTCTCTACCATAGCCTCGAACTTGGCGCGTTTGGCAGCCTTCGCTTGTGCGTCCTCGTTGAGGTTGAGCATTTCTTCCCAGACCTGAGCCGGTCCGGGTACTGCACCCAAAGAGGTCTGCACTTTCGGGGCCAGTGTCGCCCACAGAAGCAGGAAGGCACAGATCGACAACAAAGGCACGATCAGCAAACGCCAGATCTCGGTCACCTGGGCGCGAGGATTGTCTCCGGCGGCAGCCTTCAGAACAGGGGTGGCCCAGCTAAGGCCAAGCACCTGAAACCACTTGTCTGCGGCGTTGATGCGGGTGAACAGGCGGGCGCGGCGCGCCTCTCGGGCGGCGTCTGCGTTGAATTCTGGATCGACCGTTGTCATCTGATCTTGTCCTTGCGATGGCGGGGCAATATTTGGGCCACGCCCGGCAGATGCCGGGCGCGGATTTTCGGGATTAGCCTTGCACGTCCGAGCCGACGATCTTCTGATCGCCCTTCAGACCGATGGACAGGCTTTCGAGATAGGCGTTGGGGGTACGACCGTCATAGGCGATGCCGTCGATGATATCCTCGGCTGGGGTCGGCGCTTTGTAACCATCGCTCTCCCAAGGAAAGTCGGCCTCATTCGCAAGGCCTTCGTCGACAAGCAGGCGTGCGGCTTCCAGATAGATTTCGGGCTTGTAGACAGACTTTGCGACTTCGTCATACCAGCTGTCTGGTTTCGCTTCGGCGATCTGACCCCAACGGCGCATCTGGGTCAGGTACCAGACCGCGTCCGAATAGAAGGGATAGGTCGCGTTGTAGCGGAAGAACACGTTGAAATCGGGAACCTCACGCTTGTCGCCTTTCTCATACTCAAACGTTCCGGTCATCGAGTTGGCGATGACCTCATAGTCTGCGCCCACATATTCCGGGCGGCTGAGCATTTCGACCGCTTCGGGGCGGTTGGCGTTTTCGTTCTCGTCCAGCCACATCGCGGCCCGGATCAGGGCCTTGGTCACGGCCAGAGTGGTGTTGGGGTACTGTTCAGCGAACTCGGCATTGAGGCCAAAGACCTTTTCGGGGTTGTTCTTCCACAGCTCATAGTCAGTGATCACCGGTACGCCGATACCCTTGAACACAGCCTGCTGGTTCCACGGCTCACCCACGCAGTAGCCGAAGATCGTACCGGCCTCCAACGTGGCAGGCATCTGCGGCGGAGGCGTCACCGACAGGAACACATCCGCGCCGATCTGACCGGTCACATTTTCGGGGCTATAGAAACCTGGATGCAGTCCACCTGCCGCCAGCCAATAACGCAGTTCGTAGTTGTGTGTCGAAACCGGGAAGACCATGCCCATGTTAAAGGGTTTTCCCTCGGATTTGTACTTCTCGACTACCGGAGCAAGCGCCTCGGCGCTGATCGGGTGCTGCGGGCGACCATCCTCCATCTTGGGGATGTTCGGCTTCATTTCTTCCCAAACTTCGTTGGATACGGTGATGCCGTTGCCGTTCAGGTCCATCGAAAATGGCGTGATGATATGGGCTTCGGTACCGTAGCCAATGGTTGCGGCCAAAGGCTGTCCGGCCAGCATATGCGCGCCATCCAGCTGCCCGTCGATCACACCGTCCAGCAGGACTTTCCAGTTAGCCTGTGCCTCAAGCGTCACGAACAGACCCTCGTCCAGAAAATATCCGTTCTCATAGGCGACGGCCAACGGTGCCATGTCGGTCAGCTTGATAAAGCCAAAGGTCAGCTCGTCTTTTTCCAGTTCCAGTTCGGCCAGTGCCGGAGACACAAGCGCCGTTGTCGCAGCGAGGCCTAGTAAAAGCTTTTTCATTTCGATCCCTTTCGGTTCAGCCCAACCCGCTGGGCAAACAAAAAAGCCGCCGACACACACCGCCGGGAGGAGTTGGCGGTTGGTCGAGCGGCTTTGCTCTTGTGAGGTGCCCAAACAGTTGGGCGAATTCCGACGGTGGGCTTCGTTGCCTACCGATGACCCGATTAAGACATCCTTGATCTAGGCGGTCATCCAGTTTTTGGCGTCAAAACGCGATTTTTCTGCATTGCAGCGTGAATTGATGCTGCAATGCAAAAAAAATAGGCGCTCTTACCCTGTCGGCTCGAAAATACGACGGTCGAAGAAGACATTCGGCGGCAGAATCAGGCTTCCGTTTGTCGACGCTACAGCAGTCGACACTGGAAGCGCCCCCTCCAGCTTCTCCGACGCTCCGGGGGTTTCGGCACCTAACCCGAACAGTTCGCGCCGGTAGAGATCGCTGCGAAACACTCGGGCTGCCTGACGTTCGGCCGTGCTAACATCGATCCCGTTCCGTAGTGCCAGCTGATGCGCGATCCACTTGGCCTGACTGCGCCAAGGGAAGGTGGCAGCACCGTCGTAGAACTCGACAAACCCTTTTACACGGCGTTGCTCACCGCGTGCCGAGATAGTGAATTCGCCCATCAGCGCTCGGTCAATCAGCTCGGGAGAGACGTTAAGGTATGTTTTACGCGACAGCATCTCGGATGCGGTTGTTCGGCTGTCCGCGTTTGACAGCCAACGACCCGCACGCCAAACGGCCCGCATGAGTGCGCCCAGCAAATGCGGTTCGTTTTCTGCCCAGTGATTTCTGACCGCCAACACTTTTTCAGGTGCGCAGGTCCAGATCGCCTTACCGGGCAAAAGCAAGGCTCCAACATTGTCATCCACAGCGAATGAGCCCCAAGGCTCGCCCACGCAGAAGGCGTCAATCTCGCCACCCGCAAGCGCCTGCGCCATGAGAGGGGGCGGAACGGTGCGGATTTCGACCTGCTTCGAGGCGAGTCCGGTTCCCGCAACCCAATAGCGCAGCAACTCAACATGCATTGAAAACGGAAAGGGCACGCCAAACACCAAAACGTCGCCAGCGGCCTTTGCCAGCGCGGCCCCAGCGGCGGCGGCATCGGAGAAATCGAAGTCATAGCCCTGATCGGCCAGACGCTCAGCCAATTGAGATCCAACGCCAATAACGTTGCCATTCAAGGACAAGACAGACACAGCGGATAGCGGTGTGGCAATGCCACCAAGACCCAAGGCCATGGCAACTGGGACAGGTGACAGCAGATGTGCTGCGTCCACATGCCCAAAGGCCAGCATGTCGCGCAGAGAGGACCATGAAGGGGCCGGACGCAGGTCGAGCGAGATGCCTTCGGCATGGTCAAAACCCATCTCGCGCGCAACGATCAGCGGAGCCGCGTCGACCAGAGGCATGTAGGCGACGGGTAGGGCAACGGTTCTCATGACAACAACCCCGAAGCAGTGACCAGGGCTTCCGCCACATCCGCGACCCGGCGGTTCTGGTTCATCGCGGTTTTGCGCAGCAGGGCATAAGCTTCGTCCTCTGACACGCCCTTTGCTTTCATCAACAGCCCTTTGGCGCGGTCGATCACTTTTCTCTCTTCCAGCGCACGGCGGGTTTCGGCCAGTTCGGTCCGCATCTGGCGTAGTACCTGAAAGCGGGCGATGGCCGTATCGATCACAGGTTTGATGCGTTCAGCCTGCAACCCGTCGACCACATATGCTGACACCCCAGCCTCAACAGCGGCTTTCGCCAACCCGCCCGCTGCGCCCGAGACGAACATAGCAACGGGACGTTCCAATGGACCCGACGCGACGGTCAGCTCTTCCAGCATATCGCGCGAGGGATTGTCGATATCAATCAGAACAATGTCTGGGCCATGCGTAGCGATTTTGCGTGCCAGCCCGGAGACATTGCCGATCACAAAAACCTCCACGTCCCCAGACTCTTTTAAGGCGTCTACAATTGCAAAGGCACGTTCTTGATTCTGCTCTACTACAACGACAGTCAGGTGTTGTTTCATAGAAACTCAAGTGAGCCCAAGCCTCATTGATCGCAATTGCAACGTCATCAAACGCAGTCATCGGACTGCCGGTCCGCCCAATTTCTCAGCTTATATTTTGCGTGTAGCGCAATATCTGCACAGTTTTTTTGCATGCCATCAAAGAAAGCTGCCGTAGTGGCTTTCCTAGCGAATTGAGGCTTCGTTGCGTTTTGCGACAATTGCGAAATACAATATGGGCGGATGGCAGACATTCGCTGCGCTTAGTGCCAATGGCCGAAACGCGGGGCAAAGCGGAAATCGCAATGCATATCGACTGGTCTTTGCTGCCGCTTACTTGGCAAAGCCGCTGCCGCGTTGCGGCCACCAAAGCAGCCGTTCGCTGTGGATGCCAGAACCTAGTTCAAAAAAACTTGTTGCCTGCGGGACAGCTGTTACGTCACCTGTCGGTTCAAATGGCACTGAGCGGAGGGCAGAAATTTGTTCACACTGCTTTCTTCGGGAAAGCAAACCCTTGGACTACCGTTGCAAGTAACCTTGTCACTTCATCGACAGATTGGTGAAAACCTCGTTCGGTACGCAGTCAGAACAACTCAAGCTTTAAGATCATTGAAAATTGACTAAAGTCATCACTGTAAGCGGTTAGGCAACTCCTCGCTCCACTTTCGCAATTCGTCGAGAAACCCAAGTGCCGTGCGTCCAAGGTCAGTGATAGAATACTGCACGGAAACCGGCGCGGTATCCATCACGTGTCGGCTCACCAGCCCCTGATCCTCTAGCTGGCGCAACCGCTCAGCGATCATCTTCTTGCTTGCTCCACCGATCATACGCGACAGATCGTTGAAACGTACGGGACCATCTTTGAGGTGCCACAAGATCGATCCGGTCCATTTTCCACCAATGATCCGCATCCCTCTTTCGATTGCGCATGGCTCCAGACAGGTCTCTGAGACCTGTCGACGGCCCTTGGCGTCCTCTTCAATCCGCGCTCGCATCGTCATCCTTTCGCTCAGATAGCTAGGTTACTAAAAGTATACTAGTTGATTTCTCACACCTGCACTCTCAAATGCTCTCTGAACCCGGCGAAAGTCAAGGGTTCAGAGAATGCACATATAGGATACGGACATGAGTAAAATCCTCATCGTGAACGGCGCCCAGCCCTACGAGTTCGCCCCCGGACAGTTGAACGCCAGCCTCGTCGAACGCGCACGTGACACGTTGGCCGCAATGGGCCACGAAGTACGCATGACCACCGTTGCTGATGGCTATGACGCAAATTCAGAGGTCGAGGCGCACGTTTGGGCAGATACGGTCATCATGCAGTTCCCGGTAAACTGGATGGGCGTCCCATGGATCTTCAAAAAATATATGGATGAGGTCTACACAGCCGGAATGGATGGCCGCCTATGCACAGGCGACGGTCGCACCGCCGACGCACCAAAAGCCAACTACGGCATGGGTGGATCACTGAACGGAATGACATACATGCTGTCGGTGACATTCAATGCGCCGAAAGAAGCATTCGACAACCCCGCCGAGCCGTTCTTTGCCGGAGCAAGCGTCGACGATCTGCTGCGCCCGATTCATCTCAACGCCAAGTTCTTCGGTATGCAGGCCCTACCGACATTCGCTGCCTTCGATGTTATGAAGAACCCCGAAATCGAGGCCGATTTCGCTCGATTTGACGCGCATCTGAAATCCACTTTTGTCGAGGTTGAACATGTCCCAGCCTGATATTCACCTGTATACCGCAGGCACGATGAACGGCTACAAGCCGGTCATTTTTCTGGAAGAGGCAGGTATCCCCTACGAACTGACCCATATCAACTTTTCCAAACAGGAACAGAAGGCGCCGGATTACCTAGCGCTGAACCCAAACGGAAAGATCCCAACGATTGAGGACCGCTCGGAAGGCCGTGCCATCTTCGAATCCGGCGCGATCCTGTGGCATCTGGCCGAGAAATATGGAAAATTCCTGCCGTCGGACCCGGTCAAGCGGTCCGAGGTTGTGCAGTGGATGCTGTTTCAGGTCGGCCATGTGGGACCGATGATGGGACAGGCGATGTATTTCCAGCATATCGCTGCGCCAAATGGCCATGAAGAGCCGTTCTCGATCCGTCGCTACGTGGACGAAAGCCGCCGATTGATGGAGGTGATGAACACACGGCTGGACGGGCGTGAATGGATTGCAGCGGACGAATACACCATCGCTGACATGATGCTGTACCCGTGGGCGCGTGCCTATGTCTGGGCCCGGGTGGATGTGTCGGATCTTCCGCATCTGAACGCCTGGTTTGACCGTATCGATGCCCGGCCCGCCGTGCAGCGAGCGCTGACCATCCCCAAGGCTAACCCTCAGTTCTGGGACACCAGCGCAGATGCCAGCGCCTTTGCCAAGGAAAACGCGGCGCGTTTTTCCGGCGACGTGAAAGGAACCTAAGCCGTGCCAGATGCTCCCCCACTCCGTGTCGATATCGTGTCCGACGTTGTTTGTCCGTGGTGTGTGATTGGTTACTACCAGCTGGCCAAAGCCGCACGCGACACCGGCGTCGAACTTGATCTCCACTGGCAACCATTCGAACTGAACCCTGAGATGGCAGAAGGCGGCGAGAACCTGCGCGACCATCTGGCATCGAAATACGGGACCACGTTGGAAGGGTCGATCCAGGCACGAGCCCGCCTGACCGAGATGGGTGCAGCACTGGGGTTCACGTTCAATTACGCCGATGACATGCGCATGTATAACACCTTCTGCGCGCATCAATTGATTGACTGGGCCGCCGAGCAAGGCAAAGGCCACGAAATGAAGCAGGCGCTTTTTTCGGCGTTCTTTACACACCGCGAGGACATCTCGGACATAAAGGTTCTGGCCGATGCGGCCGCTGGCATCGGGCTGAACCACGCGGACGCGCAGGCAATGTTGCAAAGCCGTGACCGGACTGACCGCATACGCCAGAAAGAGCAATACTGGATCAGCCGAGGTGTTCAGGGTGTGCCCGCAATGGTGTTCGATCACCATCACCTTGTGACCGGCGCACAGGGCGAGGAAAACTACGCCCGCATCCTGCTGCATTTACGAGACAACAGGGCCGCTTAACGCCCGTGACTTCCGGACCCTTCCGGCGCAACAACTCCACGATCGAACGGGTGTTGCCCGGCGTGCCATCGCTGAATAACCATTGTTGGGGTTGCATGACGTTAGTCTCCGCGACAACCTTCCTCTTAAAGTAAAACCTCAGTCGGGGTGGCCGCAAGCCGGCCACTATAGCCTCTCAACCTGTAAGAGTTCCTAATTCATGGCACTGCATGATCACCCCATCTGGCGGAAGCCGCAACATCACCAAGACCTCGACCACGCGCACGACCATGTCCACTGGGCCGAGCTGTTTTACGACCTGATCCATGTCGTGACGATCTTTCTGCTGGGCAACTACTTGTCGCATCATCTCGATCTACATGGGTTTCTTGTGTTCGCTGGGGTCTTCATCACGCTCTGGTACGCATGGGGCGAACTCAGCATATTCAACTCAATCTACGTCAGCACCGATTTCTGGCACAGGCTGATTATGGCCGTGATGATCTGCACTGTGATGTTCATGGCAGCTGCGATCCCGGCTATTGACGGAAAGGGTTGGGTTTTCTTCGCGTTAGGATTTGCTGCGAACAGGGCCATGATCGCGGCGCTGTACTATCGCGCCCGGCGAGCCAATTCATCAGGCAAGTCGATGTCGACCGCCCAGATCCGCAATTTTTCGGTCTTTGCGGTGATCTTTGCCATCGCGGCTTTTTTGCCAACTTCGCTTGCCTATTGGGTATTCGCGGCAGCTATGGTGGCCACGCAGGCAATGTACATGATCCCGGGAGTCACTGTCCTGCGGTTTGAGCGGTTCGTTCCCCGCCTTGGCCACATGGCCGAACGGTTTGCTCTGCTGACACTGATCGTTTTGGGCGAAGGGTTCTTCAAACTGGTCGTCACCTTGTCCGAGAAAGGCATTTACAAAGTATCACCTGATGTGCTGGTCAACTTCGTCATCGGTGGCGTTTCGATGTTCGTGATGTGTTGGATCTATTTCGACTTTGTCGGCAACGCCAAACCAAAGGACAAAAAGGTGTCGACGTTGGTCATCTGGTGGCTTGCGCACCTGATCTTGATGCTTTGCGGCGTCATGGTCGGCGTGGCTCTTGCTGCCGAGGTCAAAGTCGGATTTTGGGAACCATATCCTACCGAATATGCCGCCATAGGCTGTTTCGGCCTGGCAGGATATATCGCTATGCTTTGGGTGCTTCAGAACGTTATTGAACACCGCCTCGCATCGGACTTTGGACGCTGGGATGTGCGGGTGTTTGGGATCATTCTTGCAATCGGCTGTTTCTTTGTCGTCCCACATGTCCCCTCTTTGGTAGGCAATCTGATCTGGGGGACAGCTTTGCTATCGCAAATCGTGATCCCCCTGACGCGCGCCTGGACGCAGTTTCGACATGAGTGAGGCACTTACAAGTTCAGGCTATCTAAAAAGAAAAGTCTATTGGTGGCTCGAGCGCCCGGACCGGGCGGCCACCGGTCCCTGGTTGCTTGAAATAGCTCTAATTGCCCTAATCACGCTGAACGTGGCCGCCGTTATCCTGGAAACGGTTGACTCCATATATTTCCGTTGGGGCTTGGCGCTGAACTTCTTTGAGGGTCTTTCTTTGTTTGTTTTCGTGGTCGAATACGCGGCAAGGCTGTGGGTCGCCACTGAAAACCCAAATTACAAAACGCGCGCTGCATGGGCCGTCTCCCCGATCGCCATCATCGATTTACTGGCGATTTTACCTGCGCTGCTCTACTTGATCTTCCCGGTTGATCTGCGTCTACTGCGAACCTTCCGTATGTTGCGGCTACTCAAACTCACTCGGTACTCGCCTGCACTCGGCATGCTGCTTGCTGTGTTTGAGGAAGAGGCTGGCGCATTCTTTGCGGGTTTCTTCATCCTGATGGTGATGCTGATCTTTGCGGCCAGCGGTGCTTGGCTGGCAGAGCACGAGGCGCAACCGGAGGCATTCGGCTCGATCCCAGCGGCGATGTGGTGGGCGATGGCAACGCTGACGACCGTTGGTTACGGCGACGTGACGCCCGTGACAGTTGCCGGTAAGATCTTCGGCGCTGCGATCACGGTGATTGGAATCGGTATGGCTGCGTTGCCTGCAGGGATCATTGCCAGTGGCCTGAACGACCAATTGCACCGCCGACGGGCCAGCCTGGAACGTGAATTTCGAAAGGCATTGGAAGACGGCGATATCTGCGAGGCCGATGAGAAAGAAATTGACGCAGTTCGCAAGCAATTGGGTCTCTCGCGCCGCGCTGCCGATCATATCCGAAACCGCGTGCATACCGAAACGATGTCACAGGTTGATCACTGTCCTACCTGCGGTCAGCCAACGAAGCAAAGTGACAGGCCTTGAACAGTCTCTTCCGTTCTGCACTCGTCAGCGTGACGACCCGAACAAGCTGTCTACCGTGTCTGAGATTTGCTTGGAAAAACGAGCCGTCAGTTCGCCGGTATTCGTTTATCCGTACATTCCCCCAATCGCGTTCATCGAAATGGCAAAATACCGCACGGCTCCGATCAGTTGAAATACCCGGGCGTGGAGTTTGATTTTACTTAATTCCTGCCCGACCGGGGTGTGGCTGGCGATCTCATTCAAGCTGTCCAGATAGGCCTTCATAGGCCAAACTTTGGCATTTGCGTGAACGTCCAATAACGCTCGCACAGTCAGCTGCGCGTCATCAGGCAGCGACAAGTTGGACGCCAGAAATCGATCGAGATAGGTCTTTAGGTGCATTACTGGATCGGGCTGTTTCGCCGCTTCGATTTTAGCAAATTGCCTGTTCGCGAGACCGGATAGAACCTCGGAGGGTCTTGTCACAAGAACGTGGGTTGAGCCGGGCAGGGGTGTTGCGCAGCTTTTGCCAATGATCAGACCTACCTCTTTCAATTACTTTTTTACTAGTCCCAAGATCATCCGCCTTGCGGTGATGCTGTTCATCCCGTTCCCGCTCTCGCCTCGGAGTGTCGTAGATTTGTTGCACGAGCGAGGCATCGACGTGAGTCGCGAAACTGTCCGATATTGGTGGAACAGGTTTGGCCCGATGTTTGCCGCTTAGATAAGCCGGAAGCGTTTTTAGCAACTGCGCGCGTTCTCGAAATGGAAATGGCACGTGGACAAGGTTTTCGTGAAGATAAATGGCAAGCGGCATTATCTTTGGCGGACTGTTTATAACGAAGGCGAGGTACTGAAAGCCGTTGTCACCAAACGCCGAAACACAGCTTCAGTACTGAAATTCCACAAGAAATTGATGAAGCGGCACGGCAAAGCGGAAACTGTCGTCACGGATCGTTTCGCATCGTACCGGGCCGCTCTCAGATTGCTTGGCGTTACCGAAAAACAAAGGACGAACAGGTGGCTCAACAACCACGTCGGGAATTCGCACCTTCCGTTCCGACGGCGCGAACGCGCCATGCAACGTTTCAGGCGCATGCGAAGCCTGCAGAAGTTCGCCTCCTTCCACTCCTCTGTCGACAACAACTTCAACAAGGAAAGAACGCTAGCCAGCCGAGACACCTTCAAGCTGACACGCACCGCTGTTCTCACCGAGTGGCGTCAACTTTGTTCCAGATAGGTACGCGGTTTTAGCGTCAAACTGAGGCTGGTTAGAATTCGTCTTACAGCACCTTGAAACACACAGATGACCACCAAACCCAAAAGGACCCTTGAGGCTGCACGCATTGAACAACATCCGCCCCAAACTTCGTGTGGGCTTCACATAGTCACCCCATTTCTCATGTTTTATTACACAAGACCATTCAGAAAGATCATCCCGCGTTACAAATCAATCGATCAAGCATTTCAAACTTCTGCTTTATGAACTCAAGCACGCGGTTTGACGAAGCCGGCATGCTTCGGGCGCTTAGCGTAACGCAACCCAAGTGTCGGTCGGGATCACCGATTTTTATCGGCAGTGCTGTCAGAGTTTTTTGCTTTTGCATCATGTAGACTACAGAAAAAGGCAAAACGGTTAGGGAATCTGAGCCCGTCAGAACGTTGACAACCGCACTCAAAGACCCGCCGGTAAAACTGATTTTCAAGTCTCGCATACCGATGCCGTCCAGCGTGTTTCTCAAGTCACGAAACAGCGGGCTGTTCGCAGGTGGCGCGATCCAGGAAAACTCGGTGATATCTTCCAGCTTTACCTCTTTTTTGCGCGCCAATGGATGCCCAACGCGGCACGCAATGACGTTTCGACCAGGCAGAATTTGACGAAATTCGTACTCATCAGAAACGTCAGCCGGGCGCATTGGAAGAATGGCGAGGTCCAGAGTTTCGGCGGACAGTTGGGACAAAAGTTCAGTGGGGTACCCATAGGATTGGTCGATCCGAATATTGGGGTACTCGGCCTGAAACTCTGCAATCACGTTCGAGATGACGCCGTCCATGAAGATCGGTGTGCCCGCAACCCGAACCGCACCAGCAAGGCCTTGACGGTGCTCGTCGACCAGTCGGCTCGCATGACGACCCGCGTTCAGAATTCTTTGTCCCTCCTGAGCCAAAGCGAGACCAAGCTCAGTTGGTTGCAAGGGCCTTCGGGTGGGCAGGAACAAAGGCTCCCCCACTCGGTCTTCTAACAACGAGACACTTCTGGAGACACTGGGTTGAGATTTCCCAAGTAAAGCAGCGCCTTCGGTCAACCCTCCGGCCTCGACAATAGCCGCGAGAATCTCGAGATGTCTTGGATCAAGCTTCATACCTCAAAGTTATATTAACAGCCGATAATTCGATCAAGAGCGCTGTCTTTGCCTGCTAGCGTTCCCTCCAGACCCGCAATCCAACGCTTGTCAGGAACCCGCCCAATGGCTCTCAGCACTACCAGCATCAATGGCCAGAAAGTCCGGTTCGGCGCAGGTTTGCGCAACGACATCTGCGCGGAGCTGGCGGAGCTGGGATCGAACAAGGCGCTGATCCTGTCGACGCCTCAGCAAGTCGATATGGCAATGGAGCTTGCAACATCTGTTGGGGATCGAGCGGCAGGCGTCTTCACCCGGGCAACGATGCACACACCTGTCGACGTGACCGAAGAAGCGGTTGAACACGCGTTGTCAGTCAAAGCCGATAGCATTGTTTCTATCGGTGGAGGTTCGACGATTGGCTTAGGCAAAGCGATTGCTCTTCGGACCGGTTTGCCACAAATCGCCATCCCGACCACATATGCCGGCAGCGAGGCTACTCCGATCCTGGGTCAGACTGAGGATGGCATCAAAACCACCCTTACAGACCTAAAGGTTCTGCCGCGGGTCATTCTGTACGATCCCGAACTTGTGGCGTCATTGCCACCCGCAATGACCGTGACCAGCGCCTTGAACGCAATGGCTCATGCAACTGAGGCGCTTTATGCCAAGGATCGTACGGATCAGACCACGGAATTGGCTATCGATGGCCTTAAAGCGTTTGCGGAGGGCCTGCCGACCGTTGTGGCAAGCCCCGACGACCTGAAAGCCAGAGAAGAAACGCAGCGTGGCGCATGGGCCTGCGGTACGGTGCTTGGTCTGGTCGGAATGGCGTTGCATCACAAGCTTTGCCATACGCTGGGCGGGTCCTTCAATCTGCCACACGCGGAAACCCACGCAGTCATTCTGCCCCATGCCATCGCCTACAACGCGGCGGGTGTACCGGGCCTGTTGACGCCTGTGTCGGACATTCTTGGAGGCTCCGAGCCCGGTCAGGCGCTTTGGAATTTTTCCAAATCCATGGGCGCACCGATGGCTCTAAAAGACTTTGGCCTGTCTGAGGCCGATCTGGACCGCGCCACAGAAATCGCACTCAAGAACCCGTATTGGAACCCGCAGCCGGTCACTGCTGATGGACTGCGGGCGCTGCTTCAAAATGCTTGGGCAGGAAACGCCCCAGGCGTTTGAGTTCACCGTGTCAAGGGAGGGACACATGATCACACGTCGCAAATTGCTGCAATCCAGCGCTGCAACCGGCCTCGGGCTGGCCGCCGGCACGCTCGCCGCGCCCGCTATCGCTCAGGGCGCAAAGATCAAACTAGGCTACGTTAGCCCACAATCAGGGCCTTTGGCTGCGTTCTCTGAGGCAGACAGGTACATTTTGGAAAACTTCGCCGCGTCCGAGGCCGGTGCGAATTTTGAGGTCATCGTTAAGGACAGTCAGTCGAACCCGAACCGCGCCGCAGATGTCGCGGGCGAGCTGATCGTGGACGATGAGATCGACCTCATGTTGGTTGCCTCGACACCCGAAACCACCAACCCGGTTGCCTCGACCTGTGAGGCCGAGGAAGTGCCCTGCATTTCGACCGTTGCCCCGTGGCAGCCATGGTTCATTGGCCAGCAGGGCAATCCCGGTGATCCAGCCAGTTGGGAGCCGTTCTATTACGCTTATCACTTTTTCTGGGGTCTTGAGGACGTGATCTCGGTCTTCACGGCAATGTGGAACCAGTTGGAGACCAACAAACAAGTCGGCGCTCTGTTCCCAAATGACGGTGATGGCAATGCCTGGGGCGACCCGAATGTAGGTTTCCCACCTGTTCTCTCAGAGTTGGGTTATACGCTGACGGATCCCGGGCGGTACCAGAACCTGACTGACGATTTCTCCGCCCAGATCAACGCGTTCCGGCAGGCGAATGTTGAAATCGTAACCGGCGTTCCGATCCCGCCTGACTTCACCACATTCTGGAGCCAAGCCAAGCAGCAAGGTTTCACCCCGAAAGCCGCGAGTATCGGCAAGGCCATCTTGTTCCCGCAAGCGGTCGAGGCATTGGGCGACGCAGGCAACAACCTGAGCTCTGAAGTTTGGTGGTCCCCCACCCATCCGTTCTCGTCATCGCTGACCGGCGCAAGCTCAGCTGAACTGGCGCAAGGATACATGGCCGCCACCAACCGTCAGTGGACCCAACCCATCGGCTTTGTGCATGCGCTGTTCGAAATGGCAGCAAATGTCATGGGCCGCGTTGATGACGCGGGTGATGGCGATGCGGTCGCCGAAGCCATCGCAGCTACGCAGCTGGACTCGATCGTTGGCCGGATCGCCTTTGATGGTGCGGGCCTACCGCCCTTCGCCGCGCAGAACGTTGCGAAAACACCCTTGGTCGGGGGGCAATGGCGGCTACTCGACAATGGCAGCTATGACCTCGTGATCGTCGACAACTCCTCGGCACCCGAAATCCCGACCGCAGGTGTGATGGAAGAAATCTCCTGATCGCAACGAAACCAGTGCCCCGGATCTTTTCCGGGGCAGGAACTCCGGTATGACCATTCTTTCGCTCAAAAACGTCTCAAAAAGCTTCGGTGCGCTCACTGTCACTGACGATGTCAGTTTTGATGTCTCGCAGGGGCAGGCCCTTGGGATCATTGGTCCGAATGGCGCGGGCAAGTCCACGTTGTTCAACCTGATAACGGGCAATCTGACTTCTGACGCGGGATCGATCCATTTTGACGGGACGGATGTGACCCGCGTGCCCCCCATGCAACGCTGCCTGTCAGGTATAGGGCGCTCGTTCCAGATCCCTCAGCCGTTTGATCATCTGACAGTGTTCGAAAACCTGCTGGTGGCCGCGACGCACGGGCAGAGCAAATCCGAACACGAGGTTGAACAGGATTGCGCCCGCATTCTTGAGCAAACGGAATTGTTGGATGTGGCCAATGACACGGCCGGTGGATTGCGGCTGTTGCAACGCAAGCGGTTGGAGTTGGCCCGTGCGATGGCAACCAATCCTAAGCTGCTGCTGCTGGACGAAATCGCCGGGGGTTTGACCGACGCAGAATGCACCGCGCTGATCAACACGATCAAAGGGCTGCATAGCAGTGGCGTCACGATCATCTGGATCGAACATGTCCTGCATGCGCTCACCTCAGTCGTTGAACGGCTGCTGGTTCTGGATTTCGGCAAGGTCATCGGTCTGGGCGATCCGGACGAGATCATGAACAGCCGGGAAGTCAAAGAAATCTATCTGGGGATCGAAGTCTGATGAGCCTGCTGGAAACCCACGCGCTGACCGCCCATTACGGAGACTTCCAAGCCCTGTACGGTGTGGACGTCCACCTGAACGAAGGTGAAACCGTCGCCATCATCGGCGCAAACGGGGCCGGGAAATCGACCCTCATGCGCTCGATTTCGGGGGTTCTGACCAACGGGTCTGATCAGGTGCGTTTTGACGGCCAGCCCATCGGCGATCTGACCTCAGATGAGATCATGGCACGCGGAGTGGCAATGGTGCCCGAGGGGCGTCGGCTGTTTCCTTCCCTAAGTGTCGAGGAAAACCTACTGATAGGCACCTATGGCCGAAAGGTATCGGGCCATTGGTCCCTGCAAACAATCTACGACCTGTTCCCGATCCTGAAAGAGCGTCGAAACCACCCGGGCACAGCCCTTTCTGGTGGGCAACAGCAGATGGTAGCCATAGGCCGCGCCCTGATCAGCAACCCGCGCGTTCTGCTCTGTGACGAGATTAGCCTTGGTCTGGCACCCGTGGTCATCAAGGACATCTACGATGCCGTCCCTCGCATTCAGGAGGCCGGAGCTAGCCTGATCGTGGTGGAGCAGGACATTGGCCAGGCGATGAAAGTCGCAGACCGCGTCTACTGCATGATGGAGGGTCGCGTCACGCTGGAAGGCACCGCAGACACGCTCAGCCGCGAGGCCATTCACGATGCCTATTTCGGAGGAGCCGCCGCATGATTTGGATCGACACCATCATTCAAGGCGTTCTGTTGGGCGGGCTCTACGCGCTGTTTGCGGCAGGCCTGAGCCTCGTGTTCGGGATCATGCGATTGGTCAACTTGGCCCATGGCGATCTGATTGTCTTTGCCGCCTATCTGATCCTTCTGCTGGTTTCGTTGCTTGGTCTTTCTCCGTTTCTGGCCGCGATCATAGCCGCGCCGATTATGTTTGGCGTGGGCTGGGCCTTGCAGAGACATGTGCTGAACCGCGTGCTGGGGCCTGATATCCTGCCGCCCTTGCTCGTGACGTTCGGTTTGTCGGTCGTCTTGCAGAACGCATTACTCGAAGGGTTCTCGGCGGATAGCCAACGTCTGCCTGCGGGTGAAATCGCAACGGCGTCCGTTCAGATGGGCGGGCTGAACCTCGGCGTGCTGCCGCTGCTGACCTTTGCCTCGGCGATCCTTGTGATCGTCGGTCTGAACCAACTTTTCTACCGCACGGAGTTGGGCCGCGCGTTTCGCGCGACCTCGGATGATGCGGTGACGGCGGGTTTGATGGGTATCCGCCCAGAACGTATTTTCGCCAGCGCTACAGCCATCGCAATGCTCGTGGTGACCTTGGCAGCGCTTTATCTGGGCATGCGGGCGAATTTTGACCCCAATATCGGCCCAGCGCGCCTGATCTATGCCTTTGAGGCTGTGATCATTGGTGGCCTCGGCAGCCTATGGGGCACGCTTGTCGGAGGCATCATTATCGGTGTCGCTCAGACTGTCGGCGCGGCGATCAATCCCGAATGGCAAATCCTGGCCGGTCATCTGGCCTTTCTCATCGTGCTTCTGATCAAGCCCAGAGGCCTGTTTCCAAGGGCGGTGGACTGATGGCTGATATTTCGACGTATCGTGTCCAGACCCAGACCCGCGCCTCTTATAGCGCCGGAGCTGTCTGTATCGCTCTGATCATCCTGTTCATCCTGCTGCCGACCTTCGCCAGCAGAGGCTTGATCCAAGACCTGTTCTTTATCTTCACGATGTTGGTTTTGGCGCAATTCTGGAACCTGCTCGCAGGATATGGCGGGCTGGTGTCCGTCGGGCAGCAAGCCTTCGTAGGCATCGGAGCCTATGCCATGTTTGGCGGTGTCATCCTTTGGGGGATGGACCCGGTTCCGGCGATCCTTTTGGGCGGTGTTGCAGCCCTGATTGTAGCCATACCCACAGCCTTTTTCGCCTTCCGCCTGCAAGGGGCATATTTTGCCATCGGCACATGGGTCATCGCCGAGGTTATGCGTCTGCTAGTGGCGCAATGGAAAGTGCTCGGCGGAGGCACCGGAACCTCTCTGCCGCGCACCGCAACGCGTGAGATGTGGGCCACCGAATGGATACAGACCACGTTTGACGTTCGCGGTGCAGCAGCGCGGGACATCCTGACCTATTGGCTGGCCTTGGCGCTGGTGATCGCAACGATTGCGGGTATCTACTGGCTGCTCAGAACAAAGCGCGGGCTGGCATTGGCTGCGGTACGCGACAATGTCGAAGCAGCGAAATCCGTCGGCGTGGATGCGGTGCGGATGAAATGGCTGGTCTACTTGGTCTCAGCCGCAGGAACCGGGCTGACCGGTGCTTTGATCTATGTGCAGAAACTGCGCATCTCTCCGGATGCAGCGTTCTCGGTCACCGACTGGACGGCCTATGTGATCTTCATCGTCGTGATCGGCGGAATTGGAACCATTGAAGGCCCGATCCTGGGCGTGCTGATCTTCTTCATCTTGCAGAGCCTGCTGGCCGACTACGGCTCGTGGTATCTCATGGTGCTTGGTCTAATCGGGATCGCCGTCATGCTCTTCGCCCCCCGCGGTCTGTGGGGGCTGATCTCAGAAAAGACTGGGCTTCAGATTTTCCCTGTGCGCCGTCGCCTTGTGCTGACGAACCCAAAGGACGGCCTCAACTCAATTCAATCTGACAAACAGAGGGAGGCGTAACATGGCCACCATCACAACGGATGTTCTGATTATCGGGACCGGACCTGCGGGTTCTGCAACGGCGGCTTTGCTGTCCAGCTACGACGTCGAGAATATGGTCATCAACCGCTATCGCTGGCTGGCCAATACGCCGCGGGCACATATCACCAATCAGCGCACGATGGAGGTGCTGCGCGATCTGGGTCACGAGGTCGAGGCCGAAGCCTATATGCATGCCGCGCATCAGGACTTGATGGGTGAAAATGTGTTCTGCGAAAGCCTCGCGGGTGAGGAAATCGGACGGATGAAAAGCTGGGGCAATCATCCACTGTCCAAGGCTGAACACCTGCTGTCCAGCCCGACGATGATGAACGACCTTCCGCAAACATTCATGGAGCCGATCTTATTTGGCACGGCCTGCCGCCGAGGCACGCAAGCGCGGATGAGCACCGAATACTTGCGACATGAGCAAGATGCAGATGGTGTGACAACGACGTGTTTGGATCGATTGTCGGGCGAAGAAATCACGATCCGGTCGAAATATCTGGTGGGCGCGGATGGGGGCAATTCTCTGGTCGCCGAACATGCCGGTCTGCCTTTCGAAGGTCAGATGGGCGTCGGCGGGTCCATGAACATCCTGTTCCGGGCAGATCTCAGTAAATATGTCGCGCATCGGCCTTCGGTCCTATACTGGGTGATGCAACCGGGTGCGAATGTCGGTGGCATCGGCATGGGTTTGGTCCGCATGGTCCGCCCTTGGAACGAATGGCTCATTGTTTGGGGCTATGACATCAACCAACCAGCACCCGAAGTTGACGAGGCCATGGCAACGCAGGTAGCGCGCCAGCTTGTTGGCGACCCCGAGCTTGAGATCGAACTGATCAGCGCTAACACCTGGACCGTCAACAACATGTACGCGACCCATATGCAGAAAGATCGCGTCTTCATCATGGGCGACGCGGCGCACCGACACCCTCCGTCGAACGGACTGGGGTCGAACACGTCGATTCAGGATAGCTTCAACCTCGCCTGGAAACTGGCGGCTGTCCTGAAAGGCCATGCCGGAGAGAACCTGCTGGAAAGCTACAGCGAAGAACGTTCGCCAGTGGCAAAGCAGATCGTCACACGGGCCAATCAATCCATCGGTGAATTCGGACCGATCTTTGAATCGCTCGGAATGGCCGAAGGCGTCGATCCAGAGGTCATGCAAAGCAACCTTGAGGCACGCTCGGGATCAACGCCTGAAGCTGCGGCACAAAGACAAGCCATTCGCGAGGCGATTGCCTTCAAGAAATATGAGTTCGATGCGCATGGCGTGGAAATGAACCAACGCTACGACTCCTGTGCGATTGAAACGGATGGTCAAACCAATCCCGGTTTTGATCAGGATGCTGAGTTGCACTACCAGCCGACGACTTGGCCTGGTGCGCGCATTCCACATGTCTGGGTGTTTGATCATGATACTGGGAACAAGCATTCAACTTTGGATTTGTGCGGTCGCGGAGAATTCACTGTGCTGACCGGAATTGGTGGCGAGGCCTGGGTAAAAGCGGCTGAAATGATCGCGAAAGAGCTGGGCATGCCCATTCGCTGTCACGTCATCGGCCCGCGCCAGACCTATGTTGACCACACCGGGGATTGGGCGCGGGCGTCCGAGATTTCAGATACGGGCTGTTTGTTGGTCCGCCCTGATCAACACGTCGCATGGCGCTCAGCCGAGATGGCTACGGATGCCGAAGCCGAACTGCGCCGCGCTTTGACCAAGGTGCTTTCCCGATGACCCAATCCAGAGCAAACTTATACAAGTTAGGAGGCCAAAATGGACTCGCATGAGATGGGATACTTTACCGAAGAAAACTCGGCCGAGGTCGTCACCGCACGGAACAAAAACGCAGAAAGCGAACGGCTGAAGCAGGTGATGGAGGTCATCACCCGAAAGCTTCATGAAGCAGTGAAGGAAATCGAACCAACGCAGCAGGAATGGTTCGAGGCGATCATGTTCCTGACCAAGGTCGGGCACATGTGCGATGACTGGCGGCAGGAGTATATTCTCCTGTCCGATGTTCTGGGCGTGTCGATGCTGGTGGATGCCGTGAATTCTCGTCGCCCAACCGGAGCCTCCGAAAACACCGTGTTGGGCCCATTTCACGTTGGCGATGCCCCTGAATACGCAATGGGGCATAACATATGCCTTGATCAAAAGGGCGAAGATATGGTGGTGCGCGGGCGTGTGACAGACGTTGACGGCAAACCGTTGGAAGGCGTCAAAATCGACGTCTGGCAGGCAAACGACGAAGGGTTCTATGACGTTCAGCAAAAAGGCATCCAACCCGACTTTAACCTGCGCGGTGTTTTTAGAACGGGACCGGACGGAAAATACTGGTTCCGCGCTGTCAGGCCCAAACATTATTCTATTCCTGACGATGGCCCCGTCGGAGATTTGTTGAACCGGTTGGGTCGCCATCCGTTTCGCCCGGCCCATTTGCACTACATTGTGTCAAAGGAAGGGTATGACGAACTGACAACCCACATTTTTGACCCCGAGGACAAATACCTCCATTCGGATTCCGTTTTTGGTGTCAAAGAAAGCCTGATCGCCGAATTCCGCCGCGTCGATGACCCGACACGTTCTGCGGGAGTTGGCTTTGAGGGGCCCTATTGGGATGTCGAATTCGACTTTGTCCTCGCACCGAAAGAGGCCTGAAATGTCCGAACCCTGTATCATCTGTGTTGCAATAACCGGGTCCTTGCCAACCAAGGCCAATAACCCGGCGGTGCCCATAACAGTCGAGGAACAAGTCGAAAGTACACAGGCAGCTTTTGAGGCAGGGGCATCCATCTGCCATGCCCATGTTCGAAATGACAACGAAACGCCTTCGAGTGACCCTGATAAGTTCGCACGGTTGAAAGAGGGGCTTGAGAAACACTGCCCTGGCATGATCATCCAGTTTTCGACAGGAGGGCGGTCGGGGGCAGGCAAGACGCGCGGCGGCATGTTGCCCTTGCGGCCGGATATGGCCTCGTTGTCGGTAGGGTCGAACAACTTTCCCACGCGCGTTTACGAAAATCCACCCGATCTCGTCGATTGGCTGGCAGCAGAGATGGTGACTTATGACGTCAAACCAGAGATCGAAGCCTTCGACCTGAGCCACATCCTGAAGGCGGCCGAGATGCACAAGAAAGGGCAAATCAAGGACACGCCTTATGTGCAATTTGTCATGGGTGTGAAAAACGCAATGCCTGCGGATCGGGACGTATTCGACTTCTACGTGAAGACAGTTGACCGACTGTTTCCGGGTGCACCGTGGTGCGCTGCTGGCATTGGCGCCCAGCAGGAGGTTCTGAACCACTGGGCAATTTCGTCTGGCGGCCATGCACGAACCGGCCTCGAAGACAACGTACGCCTGGATCGCAATACGCTGGCACCATCAAATGCAGCGCTTGTAACGCGCACTGCAGAGATCTGTGACCAATACAACCGCCCGGTTGCGACAGCCGGCCAGGCACGAAATATTTTGGGCCTCTAGACCGGGTTTTGCGCACTTTGGAAATCCTACAATCCCGGTCTGACAGTCAGGCCGAAGGCTCGGTTATTCTATTGGGCAAGGTTTGCTCAAGTTCTGGCGTGATCGGGATATGCTCGGCGTCGTCACCCGGCGGCAGTTTGAATGGACCATTGGCCCAATCCGCCGCTTTTCAAGACTCTTTGGCCTCTTCAATCCTGTCTCGCGACGATGAAACGAAGTTCCACCAGATATAACGCTCCTCGCTCAGGGTTGCACCGCCCAGCGCCATGAGACGCGCACCCTTTTCAACAGCCCGAACGCTGATTTTGTCACCGGGTCGAAAGACCATCATTTGCCCGGCTTCGAAGACGTCGCCAGCAACCTCAACAGACCCTTCAGTGACATAGATTCCACGATCCTCCTGATCGTCAGGCAATGGAAAATGCGCGCCCGGAGAAAGAATGACGTCGATGTAAAACGTCTCGGACTGCATCGTCACGGGGCCGGTTTTGCCATAGGCAGATCCGAGTATGAGCTTTGCTTGGATGCCTGTATCTTGAAGCTCTGGAAGAGCCGCGTTCTTGTGATGTTCAAAGTCCGGTGCCATCTCCTCGCGGTCTTTTGGCAACGCGATCCAGGTTTGAATACCAAACAACCGGTTGCGCTTCGCCCGCGTTTCCGCGCTGGTGCGTTCGGAATGCGTGACGCCCTTGCCTGCAACCATCCAGTTCACTTCTCCCGGATAGATCATCTGATGGGTGCCGAGGCTGTCGCGGTGTTCAAATTCGCCATCATATAAATAGGTTACGGTTCCAAGACCAATATGCGGATGTGGGCGAACGTCTATGCCGCCTTCCGTGATGAACTCTGCTGGACCCATCTGATCGAAAAAGATGAATGGCCCGACCATCTGGCGTTCAGGCGCAGGCAACGCGCGCCTGACTTCAAAGCCACCTAGATCACGGGCGCGCGGAATGATCAGAGTTTCAACACTGTCTGCTGAGGCATTTGGGCACTCAGGGTTATGCGTGGGGTTCCAGCTCATGCAGTGGGTCCTTTGTTTGTAGTCGGGTCTTGGCAAATGCGCCGCCGGTCACAGGAAATGACCGGCAGCATCCTTAGGCCCCTACGTTTCCAGCGTGGCGGTGACGCGATCCGGTGTAAACGGCATGTGGCGCAAGCGCTTGCCTTGTGCGGCGTAGAACGCGTTAGCAATGGCCGCAGGCACCATCGGAGTGCCAACCTCGCCGACACCAACAGGCGGCGCATCGACCTCCGCGACGTAGATCTCTATCTCAGGCATCTGCGACGCGCGTGTGATCTCGTAGTCCCAGAAGTTGCTCTGCACCACCTCGCCGTTTTCGATGTCGATCTTTTCGGAAAGAGCCATCGAGATTCCAAATACGATCCCACCTTCGATTTGATTGAGCGCGTTGTCCGGCGTGACAATCAGGCCCGCATCGATGGCCGCCCAGAAGTTGGTGATCTGTATCTCTCCGCTGTCCGCGTCGACTTCAACTTCCGCCACACCTGCCGCCATTGATGAACTGTAGCCAGCGAAGGAAAGACCTAAGTTTCGATCACCCCGATTGTACCAATCGGACATTTCGGCCACTTTCTCGAGCAGGTGCCGCCCGCGCGGGTTTTCTGAAACAAGGTCCAGCCGGAACTCCAACGGATCCCGCCTGGCTTGTTCTGCCAGTTCGTCCATAAAACACTCTGCCGCAAAGGCCGTGTAGGACGCGCCAATACCGCGATAGGGGGCAAGGCGCGCGTGCCTTTCCATGATCAGGTGATCGGCGCGGAAATCCTTAATCCCATAGAATTTGCTCTCTGCACCGCGCATCGAGATCACATCGTTCGGGTTAACCGCGTCCCAACGCACGGGATTGAAAAACCCGATCACCGTTGGTGTAGCGACCTTGTGATACCACCCGTCGAGTTTTCCGTCCGCAGTCAGACCTGCCTCAAGCTTTTGCGCTGCAGCGGGACGGAAGGTTCCCTGCTTTAAGTCGTCTTCACGCGGCCAGATCACTTTGACAGGGCGTCCAATAGCTTTCGAGCACAGCACTGCATCGCGCACATAGTTCTGCATCAGGGCTGTGCGTCGACCAAATCCTCCGCCCATTGTCATCATGTTCAGTCGAACGCTTTCGACAGGGATGCCCAACACCTCCGACACGGTGCGCGCGGTCCACGACTGCGTTTGCGTGCCTGCCCAAACCTCAGCACCTTGCCCGTCCGCATCGACTGCCGCGACAGCTGCCATCGGCTCAATCTGAGCGTGGTAGGCATAATCCGACAAATAAAGCTGCGAATACTGACGGTCAGCGTTGCCAATGGCTGCGGGGGCGTCGCCTTTCTCGGCCCAGGTTGCACCCGACGCTTCAGGAGCGCTGACAGCTGCGGCGTATTCGGCCAGCGTCTCTTCGCTTTTTGAGGTTCGGAAGGGTGAGGTGGTGGACCATTCGACCTCAAGCAAGCCCCGTGCCCCCAAGGCAGACCAAAGGCTTTCCGCGACGACGGCGACGCCGTCCGGTACTGTTACGATATCGATGACGCCCGGTACTTCGCGTGCGGCAGCGTCGTTGATGGAAAGCGGCACCTCGTCCTCGACTGGTGCGCGCAGGACAGCTGCATAGGCCATATTGGGCACTTCCACATCAATGGCATATTCAGCCTGACCTGTGCTTTTGGCCGGAACGTCGCGACGCGGTAGGTCTTGCCCGATGATCCGAAACGCGGATGGGTCTTTCAGAGGCACGGTTTCAGCGTCTGGTACCGTCACATCCCTTGAACCGAGCGCCGCAAGTTCACCATACCCTGCCTGCTGGCCATCCGGGCCCAAAACAACACTTGGTTCGGTCCTAAGGCTGGCTTTGTCCACACCCCATTCGCGCGCTGCGATTTGCAATAGAACGTCGCGCGCCTGCCCGCCTGCCTTGCGCATCGGGTCAAAGTAGAACTGCGTTCCAGTGCTGCCAGCCGTGTACAAAACACCGCCAAAAAGCTGATTTCCAAAGCGCCGATCATCAGCGTTCAACTGTTCGATCTCAACGTCGTCCCATGCTGCATCCAGTTCCTCAGCGAGGATCTGCGGCAGTGTGGAATAGCTGCTTTGCCCCATTTCGGTCGAGGGGAAGACGATCCGGATGCTTCCGTCGGCCCGGATCGTCAACCAATGATTGACATCCAGCGTTCCAACTGCGGCCTCAGAGCGGACCGATGACAGCCCGCCCACTCCAATGAAGAACGTCAGGCCAGCGGCGCCTTTTAGAAAACCTCGGCGGTTCATGGTCATAGTCATCTCAAACCTCCTTGGCTGCGCGTTCGATGGCTTTGAAAATGCGGTTGTAGGTTCCGCAGCGACAAAGGTTCGCGCTCATCTCATCGACGATTTCCTGTCGTGTCGGGGATGGATTGCCCGCCAGAAGTGCCGCTGCGCGCATGATTTGGCCCGACTGGCAATAGCCGCATTGTGCAACCTGCTCTTCGATCCAGGCCCTCTGAACAGGATGCGAGCCGTCTTCGGACAATCCTTCGATCGTCGTGACTTGCGCATCCTCCACGTCGCTAACCGACATCTGACACGCGAAGCTCGCAACACCATCCACATGCACCGTGCAGGCCCCACACATGGCAGCACCGCATCCGTATTTCGTGCCCTTCAGTTTGAGTGTGTCCCGAAGGACCAGCAGCAACATTTCGTCAGGGGGGGTATCAACCTCTACGGGTCGGCCGTTCAATTCGAATTTGATCATTTGGAACAGTCCTTTTGATGCCTGATATTGATGGGGTCGCGTGGAGTGGGTTTCGTCATGGCCTGACCATGGAGTGGTTTTGCCGGACTCCGGTGCCCGAAGGGACCACAGGCGTGACACGAACTTTCAATCCCGGCAGCAAAGCCGGGTTGGGGTTCTCCAAATCCGCCCACACCCGAATTTTGCCGTTTTTGTCGTCCACCCAGACGGCCGAACCAGTTTGCGTGAATGGCTTTTGCAATACCGCGCCAGTTTCCGACACAATGCGAAACTGGGCCAAATCCGAAGATGCCCTTGGACGCGCGTCATTCCCGTTCATCTCCTCAACCCAGTGGGCGTAAGGGATCTCAAAAACAACGCGCAGGCGGTCAAGGTTCACGATCTGAAACAAGGGCGGGTCACCAGAGCTGAACTCAACCAGTGACCCCGGCCCGACCTGTGGATCTTCAACATGGCCAGAGATCGGCGCGCGGATGAACGTGTCGTCGTAATTCGTTTGCGCGACCTTCAACTCCGTTTCCACCAATGCGGTTTCCGCCTCAGCCAATTTCAGGTTGGTTTCCGCTTCGAACAAGGCGACCTCTGTTGCGGTTCCTCGCGTGGACAACTGAGCGGCGCGTTCCATTTTATCGCGCGCTTGATCCAGCAAAGCCTCGGCCTTGGCCAGCTCTGAAATTGCGGCATCAACCGCCAGTTTTTCGAGATCATTTCGCAGCCAAAGCAGTGGAGTGCCTGCCTCCACATAATCGCCTTGGGCGACAAGTACCTCTTCGACAATGCCTTCTGCGCGGCTGTACACGTCCGACCGTTCAACTGCTTCGATACGGCCTTCAAATCCTAGGTCTCCCGCTGACGCGCAGTCAGGCCCGTGAAATCCGAACAAAGCTGCAAGAACCATGACCGGCAAACCGCGCCATTTTGACGTGGATGGGCAAAGCATCTCAAACACTCTCATCATGGCGCAATCAGATGGCGGACGACGGGTCCGCTTTCTCTTGTGTCGAAAGCTGCGACGGTCTTTTGAACATCCTGATCCTGCCGCGACACCCGAGCGTGCTGAGCCAGATGTTCTTCCCAAGATGAAACCATGAAGGCTTCGACCCATAGCTCGGGGTCTTCGGCACTTTGGAAGACACGCCAATCATAGGCGCCATCGCGCCAGCGCTCGCCCGACCATTCCTGGATCGCGGACAGGAATGCCGCTTCGTCTTCGGGGCGGATGCGATAATCGACTTCGACCATGACAGGACCGCGGGATTCCATGCCGTCCTCCTCAAGGGCAACCTGTGGTGCAGGCCAATGCATAGAGGGCGTTAGGTCCAGATCGACGCCCTGACCAAGCTGGAACTTGCGTGTTAGAAGCATGCCGACGATCAGGCCTCCTGCTGCGAGTAGCAAGGTAATCGACACAGATGATGCCGTGGCCACCTGGCCCCAGATTGCTGATCCAAACGCCATGGACCCGAAGAAAACCATCAGATTCACAGACAATCCTCGGGCCCTGACCCAATTGGGCAGCGCCGTCTGCGCCGAAACATTGAACGTGGTGAGAACGGCAATCCAGCTAAAGCCACCCAACAATGCGGCGACATAAGCCAACGGAGGTGTTGTCGCCGTTGCAAGAATAGCCATGGCAACGGCAGTGCCGATGGTGCCGCCTGCAGCTGTCGTGCTTGCATCAAGCCTCGCGCGGAACTGCGGGAGGGTCAAAGCACCCGCAACAGCCCCTGCACCGATCAAAGTCAGCAACAGACCATAAAGCGTCGCCCCGCCGCCTTCGATTGTCCGGACAACCAATGGCAATAGCGCCCAATAGGCAGAGGCAAAGATGAAGAAGGCAAAGGATCGGATCAATGTTGCCTTGAGCGGTCCGTTATGAGCGACGTGCCGCATGCCAGTCATCATTGCGTTGAATACAGGCTGAGATGTCTTCGAAACACCGCCTTCGTGCTTCCAAAGCAACAGAGCGCCGATGATCACAAGGTAGCTGACCGCGTTGACAGCAAACGGGGCCGCCAGACTGACCGATGCAATCAGAACGCCCGCCAAAGCAGGGCCAATGGCACGGCTGATGTTGATGCCCATTGAATTCAACGCAATGGCTGGCTGCAACGCATCACGCGGCACCAGGGTTGGCACGATCGCTTGCCAGGCAGGAGCCATGAAAGCTGTGCCAGTTCCGATGGCCAACGTGAACAGGATCAGCAGCGTGGGTGTTACCAGTTCAAGCTGAACCAACACGGTTAGCACCGACACCAGTACCAGAAGCACCACGTTCACTGTGATTAGCAATTTGCGTTTATCAAGCCGATCCGCCAGCGTTCCGGCGTACAAGGCAAAGACAAAAACCGGCAGGGTTGTTGCCGCCTGCACCAACGAGACCACAGCAGGGGATGAGTTGAGCGTTGTCATCAACCAACCCGCGCCCACATCATGCATCCACGTGCCGACGTTGGAGATTAGGGTCGCGACCCAAAGAAGTGCAAACGCCCGATGTTTGAACGGGGCCCAAGCCGAGTTTGATGCCGCAGGTGCAGGTTTTGCGATGCTACCACTGGATGACATCTGCCAACTCCTCGCGGTTTTTTTCGGCGTAGGACCGCACAAACGGGCAAAGAGGCACTATGCGGAGACCCTTGTCGCGCGCGTCTGCCACAAGCTGTGCAGCCAAGGCCCTCGCCAGGCCACGGCCACGCAGCTCATCCGGGACAAACGTATGATCGGCGATGACAAGGCTGGGCGTGACCTTAGATAGTGTCAGTTCCGCCTCACTCACGATCCCGGACACCGAAGCGCCGTACCGAGCTTTTGTGTCGCTTTCGCTGTAAGTGATTTTTAGCTTTTGGTCGTCCAACATGGGATATCTCCTGAGGTCTTTCCGCTATTCAGCGGCAAGGCTGCCTTGGTTTTGCGCCGTAGCGCCGGGGGCACCGAAAATAGGAACGGGTGACCAATCGGGAAGCTCCGGCAATGGGGCTGGTTCATGCGCCGCAAAACGGGCCTTGGCGTGCACGATCTTGCCGCCTGTCAGCGTCAGGTCGGCCTCGATCTCGGTGATCTCGTCCTCGGCGATCGAGAAATAATCCCGGTCGAGCACGGCGATATCTGCCCATTGACCTGCTTTGATCTGACCCTTCTTGCCGTTTTCCCGGCTGAACCAAGCCCCTGCAGCTGTCCAATGACGCAACGCGTCGTGCCGATCCAAGCGGTTCGCCGCACTCCAGATGACGTCTCCGCCGCGACCCTTGCCAGAAACGGCCCAGTGAATGGCCAACCACGGATTGTATGAGGATACTCGCGTGGCGTCCGTGCCAGCGGCAAGAGGCACACCAGATGCCATCATCTTCTTGACCGGCATAACCTCGCGCAGGGCGTCTTCACCGTATCGGTCGCGATAGGCTGTCGTCTGAAAAGCGATGCGGTTTTGGTAGCTGATACCGCCGCCAAGCCGGGCGACCCATTCCATGGTGGATTCCGAAATCGTCTCACCGTGATCGAAAATCCAGTTCAGCTCTTCCAGCCCTTTGTCACGACCGACCTCTTCGATAAGGCTCAGCAACCGGTGGGCGCTTTCTTCATACGTGCAGTGGAAACGGATCGGCCATCGGTTTTCGAACAGAAACTCCAGTACTGGCCTGAGGTCTCCTTCCATCCGCTTGGGCAGATCGGGGCGTGGGTAGCTGAAGTCTTCGAAATCATAGGCCGACGCGACCAGCATCTCGCCCGCTCCCACGCATTTCAGGTAGTCGTTGCCTTCATCTGGTTTGACGATGTCATTCCACCGTTTGAAATCGTCCAGTTCGAACATCGGACGTTGTGCAAAAAGCTGATAGCCGATGCGCACCGTTTGCTCGCCGCGCTTATTTAACTCGGTGATCACACCGTAATCATCGGGATAGTTCAGGAAGCCACCCGCGCAATCCAAAGCTGAGGTCAATCCAAGCCCATTCAGCGCCTTGAAATAGTGCTTGGTCGAGGTGACCTGCTGCTCGAAATCCAGCTTGGGTGCCATGTCCAACAGCGCATAAAGCGGCTGAGCGTTGGGCCGCGCCAGTGCCAACCCGGTCGGGTTGCCCTGATTGTCCCGCTCAAGACGGCCCGAGACAAAGGGTTCGTAGAAATGCTTGTCGATGCCGATTGCACGCAGGGCGGCTTTGTTCAGCCACGCGCGATCATACAGGTGCAACACGTAGACAGGCACGTCCGGCGCAACCGCATTGATCTCATCAATTGTTGGCAGACGCTTTTCGGCGAATTGGTCAACGGACCAGCCGCCTACGACACGGATCCATTGACCCGCAGGTGTACGCTCCGCCTGCGCCTTTAGCATACGCAGACCGTCGGCAAGAGACGGAACGTGGTCCCAGCGCAGCTCCATCGCGAAGTTATTGCCTTGCCGAATGATATGCGTGTGGCTGTCGATCAGCCCGGGGATCACACGTTGGCCGCCCAGATCGATTGTCTCGGTTTTAGGACCCGCAAGCCCGAGTGTCTCCTTGTCTGTACCAACAGCCGTGATCTGATCCCCCGATATGGCCACAGCTGTAGCTTCGGGCATGTCGGGATCCATTGTCGTGATCTTGCCGTTGAAGAGTATCTTGTCTGGGGCGGCCATGATTTGCATCCTTTGGCAAAGCGGGACTGGTCGGTGCCCGCCGGTCGGGCACAGATGAGAATGGTTTGAGAAATCGCCCGCTCGGTTTCACGGGGAGGGATGAGGGGACCGAGCGAGCGCGGCGCGGCAGATTATTCTGCGGCGACCTTGCCGGCGGGCACCGCGTCCAGTGTCGGACCAGTGTGACGGGTGCGCGATGGGGCCTTGTGGACCATCGTATAGGCGTAATCCACGCCCATGCCGTAGGCACCGGAGTGTTCGCGCACCAGGTCCATGACAGCGTCGTACGTGTCGCGCCGTGCCCAGTCTCGTTGCCATTCCAGCAGAACTTGCTGCCAGGTCACAGGGATGACTCCGGCTTGAACCATCCGGTCCATCGCGTATTTGTGGGCATCAACCGACGTACCCCCCGACGCGTCCGCAACCATGTAGATTTCGTAATCCGTATCGGCCATGCAGCTCAGCGCGAAGGTGATATTGCAGACCTCGGTCCAAAGGCCGGAGACCACGATTTTCTTGCGGCCTTCAACTGCCCCGCGTGCCAGCGCATCGCGGACTTTCTGGTCGTCCCAAGAGTTCATGGACGTGCGTTCCAGCAAAGGCGCCTGGGGGTCAACGTCCAGAAGTTCAGGATAGGTTTGCCCCGAAAAGCTGTCTGTTTCGACCGTTGTGATGATTGTGGGCACGCCGAAAATCTTGGCGGCTTTAGCCAGGGCAACGGTGTTGTTCTTCAGCGTCTGACGATCAATCGATTGCACACCAAACGCCATCTGCGGCTGATGGTCGATGAAGATGATCTGGCTGTTCTCTGGGGTCAGGACATCAAGTTTGGACATTGTTCGTTCCTTGGTTGAGTTTGGATGGGGTTAAAGGGTTTCGGTTTTGCTGGGTTCTGCGACTTGGTCCGCCTTCGTCACGGCGAAGGATTTCAGATGCAGGGCCTGCGACACGGCGTCGGAATGGCCCCTGATCCATTGCACGGCGGCTTCTCCGGCAAGCATGCCCAAGAGGCCCAAAAGGGCGATGATTGGTGGGGCCGGACTGCGGACTGCGATCAGGCCGTAGATGACCCCGATGCCAAGGCCCGCTGCGAGCGATATAAGGTAGGGTTGCCAAGTCACGTTGGACCTCGTTGGAATTTGGATGCGATTGCTTTGACGACTGAGTTTTCTGGGCGTGCGGTCCCCATGTTGGTTCGGTGCTGAAACCGACGGCACGAGGCTGTTTGACGGCTGTCCAGCCCTCCGTCCAGCGCACGTCCTTGCAAGGCCTTTTGGTAAATCGCGATCATTTCACTCAGTTCCAGGTTCTGTTGTGTAACGATGTGGGGTGTAGTTTGAACTCGACAAAGCAGAAGTTCTGCGGGTATGCATTAGCTGGGCTAAACTATAAATTTGAGCTGCCATGCCACTGACCCGATTGCCTTCCTTGCTGAGTTTGCGCGCCTTTGAGGCGGCGGCCCGGCGCGGATCAATCAAGGAAGCAGCCTATGAACTTTCGGTCACGCCGGGCGCGGTCAGCCAGCAGATAAAGGCGCTGGAAGCCGACCTTGGAGTGCCTTTGTTTGTGCGAAAGACCCGCGCGATCCATCTGACACCTGAAGGACAGCGCTTGCAGCCGACGATCAGCGAAGCGTTTCTGCAGATTCGCCAAGTGGTCGATGAGGTCCGCCCCAAGAAAGCACCGAAGCTTCGTATAAGCTCCAGTAATGCGCTGATCAGTAAGTGGCTTTTGCCTAGGCTTCACAAGTTTACCAAGGACCACCCTGACGTTCAGGTCCATATCGAGTCCGAAAACCCCTCGGACCACAAAACCCACGCCACGGCCGATATCGAGATCCGATATGCAAGCGAGCCGCCTTCGGACCGGTATGCGCAGTTGCTCCACCGTGAGCTGATGCTGGTTGTTGCCAGCCCGGCTGTGCTGAACACATTTGGCATAAGGTCTCCTGCCGATATTAACGCCGCGCAGGTTTTGTACGACACAACGCCGATGCTGGCCGGATCGGTTCCCAGCTGGGTTCTTTGGAGCCAACACGCTGGTCTCCCGAATGCGGTAGACCCTTCCAAAGCCATGCGGTTCGAAAGACCACCGGGCGGTCAGATTGTGGACGCCGCGATCGCAGGCGCGGGTGTAGCGCTGTGTGGATCGCTGCTGGTTTACTCGGCACTTTCTGACGGTCGGCTGATCTGCCCATTCGGTCCTGTAGTAGAGACAGGGTTCAACTATTTCATTTGTTGCCACCCGGGGCGCGAGCGTGAAGAGCATATCCATGAGTTCATGTCCTGGGCGCGCAAAGAAGCCGCTGTGTTGTCTACGTTGAATGCGCTGCTTGATCATTCAGCCGAGGCTGACGTCCCCGTTGAAGTGGGTCGCTAGGGCCGTCAGCTCGGAGTTGCGCAATTCGTGCCCGCCTTCGTGAATATCTGATGTGACCACGGCGCCATTCTCGGACAGCCATTTGATCAGGCGTTCCGACATCGTCAGCGGCGTGATCGGATCGCGCCGACCCGCCGTCACCAGAACCTTCCGTCCCTTTAGCTGCGGATTTACTTCGGGTTCCCAAGTCACCATCGGATGCAAGAGCCCGACCGCTTCGAAAAGGTCCGGACGTTTAAGAAAGACGGACGCCAGAATATTTGCCCCGTTCGAATAGCCGAAACCATAGACGGGGTGGCCGGGATATTCTGAGCGATGGGCTTCGATGAACGCGATCATCTTTTCAGTCGCGCGCGCAAGGTCCTCCATGTCATAAATCCCCTCTGCGGCGCGACGGAAAAACCGCGCCGCGCCCATCTCAGAGACATCACCGCGCGGCGAGACCACTCCGCCTCCGGCAACAAGCTCGCCAGCCAGTTCGAAAAGCTGATGCTCGTCCCCTCCGGTGCCGTGAAAGGCAAAAACCAGCGGACGGGCAGATTGCGGCGCCCGCACCAGCGCCTGATAGAGATCTTTGGACATCTCAACCTCCGTCATCATGGTTCAAGTGAGGGCAGAAGACTTTCTATCTTGCTGCGATGTGGCTCGTAACGGGTGGGCAGCTTGAGCGCTTCACCCAGATGGGCCGTATCTTCGTCACGGTCAAAACCGGGCTCGTTCGTGGCGATTTCGAACAGCACACCACCCGGCGTGCGGAAATAGATCGCCCAGAAGTAGTCGCGGTCAATAACCGGCGTGACCTGATAGCCGGTATCCAGCAAAGCCTGCCGAACACGCAGCTGCGCGGCGCGGTCTTCGACGGCAAAAGCGATGTGATGAACGGACCCAGCGCCTTGACCAGCGGTCGGAGCACCTGACGGCAGCTGTTGCAGATCAATCGTGTCTGCAGCGTTACCCCCCTCGATCACGTAACGAGTAGCGTCACCTTCGGATTCAGCTTTCTGGTACCCCATGAATGTCAGCAGTTCACCCGTCGCGTCGACGTCCTTCAACGCAAAGCGTGCGCCTCGGAAACCCAAAATTCCAGCGTCATCGGGAACACCGCCCTGGGTCCAGGCTGTCCGACCTCGCACGTCAGTTTCGACCAAGGCAAAGCTGTCGCCATCGGGACCGTCGAAGGACAAACGCTTTTCTCCGAAGACGGTGTTTTCGGTCAGCCCGGTCACACCGCCAGATGCAAGATGCTGTTTCCAGAACGCGATACCACCTGTAGGGATGGCAAACTCCGTTATTCCAACCTCTCCGGCACCACGACGCCCCCGAGGCATCTGGCCGAATGGAAAATAGGTCATGACCGAGCCCGGCGTGCCGATCTCATCCCCGTAATAAAGGTGATAAACCTCAGGTGCGTCGAAATTGACCGTCTTTTTCACCCGGCGCAGACCCAGGGTGTTGGTGAAGAAAGCATTGTTGATGCTGGCGTCTGCAGCCATCGATGTGACGTGGTGCAGCCCTTTGATGTCTTTGATCATGTTCCGCTCCTGGGCGAGTGTTCAACTTGCATCAAAGATGGCGTATCTATTATTGAAGTGAATAGACAATCATGTGGGTTTATTATTGACGAAAACGGAATTATTAAGCTGACATGATCGAGCTTAAGCCCATCCGCGTCCTGCGCGCTGTATCAGACCAGAAAAGCTTTTCCTTGGCCGCGCGCGAACTGGGTATCGCTCCGGCATCAGCAACACGCATCATAGCGCAGCTTGAGAAAGACCTCGGCACACAGCTTCTGGTACGCACCACACGTCAAGTTTCATTAACCAGCGCCGGAGCAACTGTCCTTGCGCAGTACCGACCGTTGTTGGAGGGGTTTGAGGAGGTTACACGAAACCTTCAACGGGCCAACCAACCTGACAAGGGCCATCTGCGTCTGACCGCGCCGGTATCACTGGGCGTAACTTTGCTGCCGCAAGTGATCTCGGGGTTTCGTCTCGTCTATCCGAATATTTCAGTCGAGATCAACTTCACCGATACCCTGCTCGATGTGATCGAGGAAAACTGCGATTTAGCTGTACGTGTATCGGGCCCGCCTACCGATAAATCAACAATTTGGCGCAAACTGTGCGAAGTCCCACGACACATGATTGCTGCGCCGTCTCTGTTTGACCGCATTCCCAGGCCTGATCATCCGCGCGATCTGAACCCAGACTTTCTTATGTCATACAGCGCGCAAGGCCGCTCCGAAACCTGGGAATTCTCTCATGCAGGTAGCAACGTTTCGATTCAAGCAGGCGGAAAGGTAATCTCCAACAATGGAGACTTCCTCTACGCTCTTGCGGTCGCTGGAGACGGCATATGTGTTCTACCCGATTTCATAACTTACAAGGGATTGGCCAGCGGGCAAGTCGAGCAGGTGATGCCAAACTGGTCTATCACATCGTTGTGGCTTACGCTGTACTACCCGCCATACGAACAACTCCCACCGATCGTCGGAACGTTTGCCGAGTACTTTGAAGCGTTTGTGCAGAGCCATCCGAACCTGGAAACAACAGCTTAGCACGTGGACTTGCCGAGTGCTGTCAACTTTGTACCAAATAAGATCACGGTTTTCGCGGCAAACTCAGACTGGTTCGAATTCGTCTGACCGCAGCGCCATCAAAGCCCACAGCGTTTTTGACTGGCAAAAAGTCCAGCGCGCCTGCAAAGCAAGCACGTCCCATCTTTGCCAGAACTCTGGTTGCCCCTTCGATGCAGATCAGATCACCGTATCTGGTAATAGAATGACAGCTTGCGACTGGCGCCTCCGGGCGGGCGTGGGAAAGGTGCGGCGGTTCGGACCTGTTCCTTTGCGGCACGTTCTATGTCGGGCGAGCCAGAGCTTTCGACGACTTCGACCCAAGCCAAAGAACCATCGGGATCGATCTGAAAAAACACGCGCGCATATCCGCGCGCAGCAACGTAGACGATTGGCGCTCGGTTCAAATGAACCAGAACCTCACCGGCATAGTTTGTTGTGTCCGAGTTTCCGGGGCCACGTCCCCCAGACCGATTGCTGCCTCTGCTCTGTCGGAAGACATCCACACCTTCTCGTTTGAAGGCCGTGAGAGGCGATTCAATTGTCTGTTCGGGAAAGCGCAGATTGTCGAAGTTTCTGAAAACCTCCAATGATCTTGGCTGTTCTGTTTGCGCATTGCGATTTGGTGGTCGCGGTCGAAGCGACGATGTAGGGGCCTGATCCGTTTGCTCTGATTCCGCTTCGGGAAGAGGTACATCAGCGTCATCCTCTAAAGGGTTCAACGCTGTATCCGGTGTCACGGGCTCGATGGTTTCAGCTTCTTCGGTGTCGACCGGAGAGAGCTCGGGTGGCAATGCGGCAATCTGTACGTCATTTACCGGTTCTTCGACAGAAGAGGGCTCGACCGGTGAAATGGTTTGATCGGGCGTTGCTTCCGGGTTTTCGGTCGCGGTATCTGATCCCGCGGCTTCAGCGCTTTCACCATTGTCATCAGGGGCTTTTTCCACAGGTTCGGTGACGGCTTCGTCAGGCGCTCTGGGCTGAATGATCGTCGAGTCTCCGGTATCGGGCGCATAGGTTTGCTTTGGGTCGGGCGACGCGACACGGGCATCGCTTGTGGGACTCTCGGCCTCGCGCGGCTCAACTGGTGGTTCTTCTGGCGGGGGCGGAGCTTCGGTCAGCTCCGGCTGAACGGGTTCAAGTTGGGTATCGACAAACTCTTCGAATGTATTGCCTAGCTCGACAGTGTCAGTTTGGTCTTCTCCGGTGGCTTGGTTTGAAAAGTTTGGCACAGTCAGGGTTAGGCCCCCAAGATGCACCAGCACAGAAACCGAGATCGCAAGGAGTGCGACGAATAAAGACCGCCGGATCATTCGAGGGCCTGTTCTGTCACCAGAAAAACCGAAGGCGCACCTAACCGGCGCAGATTGCTGGTAACCTCCATCAACACGGGAGCAGATGCATTTCTATCCGGCACGATCCGCACAGGCCCGCCGTCGTGGTCTTGCATGAATGCCTCGGCGCTTATCGGTCTGCCTCGAAAGCGCAACGTGCCATCCGGATACAGGACAAGCGCATCTGGGGGCTCGCGGCCTTCTAGATCTGCGGTGTTTACCAGATCCAGTTCCGAGTCCAACGGCGGCGCTATCGTGCCCGCGATCAGAAAAAAGATCAGAATGAGGAAGACGACATTGATCAGCGGAATAGTTGAATCTCGGTGTCGGCCGGGTCGGATTTCGCGGATCATCGACTTACTCCAGCACGCTAACCGTCAGACCTTCGCGACCACGCAGCCGAACAAGAAGATCCACAAGACGTTGTGCGGACGTGTCGCTATCAAGGCTGACCAGAACCTGACCGGTCAGGGTTTGCTCGGCCAGGTCGTCAAGCGACATGGGCTGGCCATTCAACACCGCCCGCGTGGCGCCAAGTTGAACAAAAAAGCGCTCGGTTGGTTCCGCGTCGCTTGACTCGCCCGCAGCCGCACTGCTGAGTTCAATCTCGCTGAACCGTGAAAAGGTCGAGGACAGCATGAAAAACAGCAAAAGCAGAAAGATCACATCGATCAGGGGCGTCATCGACATACGCCGCCGGACAAATGGCGCGGTGTTACGCATGTTCCGTTGCAACTGAAACCGCGTCGGTTCCAACTGCGCTTGTTATTGAGGGCCCTGGCACCAGAACCGTGCGCAAAGCCTTGTCTGCAAAAACACGCTCGCGCGCGGTTCGACTTTCCAGCCAGGACAAAACCATCGAAGTCGGCATTGCAACGGCCAGACCTACGGCAGTTGTAATCAAGGCCACCCAAATCCCACCGGCCAGAACCGATGGATCAACTGATGACCCTGCGGCTTGCAGGCTTTGGAATGCGCTGATCATACCCAGAACCGTGCCAAAAAGACCCAACAAGGGTGCAAGCTGTGCCACTGTGTCCAGCAGGCGGAAGCCACGCTCCAACCCGGCGAGCACAAGGCTCGCCTCGGCATCCAGCCTGTCATCGGCCCCGGGCACACCCGATGCGTCCATTGCAGCGCTAACGATAGGCGCAAGATAGCTTTTGCTGCCAGCCAGTTTTGCGCGTGCTGCGTTCTGGTTACCTGCGTCCCACGCGGCGAGTGCTTCGGACAGAACCTTGTGCCGACCGACACCACAGACCGCAAATTGCCAGAGTTTGTAAAGCGTGACGGCCAGCGTCAGAACCGACATCGCGATCAGGATCGCGACGACGGGCCCACCAAGGGCAAAGATTTCACGAAGTGCGGTCAGTGGACTCATCCCAAAAGCTCCATGTCTACCCGGCTGCTCGGCGACAGGGCATCTTCGCAAATTTCACTTTCGGACCCGTCCACCACGCAGGACTGTGCGCCATTGATCAGGGCTTTCCCAACCGAGGCGCAAGTCAGGTTTGGTAACTCGAACTGACGAACGCGTGCTTTGTCGGCCGGCAATTCACCGAACCTGAAAATAGAGAGTTGTAGAAGGCCACCATCGACATCAAACAAGACTGTTTCAAACACCGCGTTGTCTATCGAATGTCCGGTTTCATTCTTGACCAGAAACGTAAACCTGCAGGAGCCCTCGATATTCTCGATCGTGTTCAATTCCATAAACAGCTTGCCTGATTGTTCGGCGTCAGATTGCGCAAGCGCGTATGACGACAGCCCCCCGCACAACACGGCCGCTGCAAAAAGGCGACTAAGAAACATAAGTTTACTCCAATTTTGTTGCGCTCAGTTTGCGGGCGATGACCATCAGTTGGCCGTTTGTTTGTTGTCCCAGTTGTTCGTTATGTAAAGGGTAACGAAGGGTCGAGGAGTAAAAGGATCGTCATCGTAAGTTGATGAGTGCGTCTACATCGTAAGAAATACGAAGCACAAAAAGAATTTCAACAGCGCTTGTGAACATCAAACCCAGCCGTAGCGGCGCCGCGAGCAAAGGGCGAAAGTTTCAATCTAGGGCAGACACAACAGCTTGCCCGCTTAAATGCTGGGTTACGCCAGAACGGTGGATTGGACATGCTTTGCATATAAAACTTGCTAATCGCGCATCAAATAATGCATATTTGTCTATATTTTTTCGTCATTATAATAACAAAAAGTATACTTTTTAAGGGGCGGACATCGAGCACAGTGCAATTTGCACGTATCAGGACCCAAAGGGGGAAGGGGCTCGATTTTGTCGTGGTTAAAGATTGTGTTGGTTCTTTGCTTTGTTGTGATCATGCCGTTGCAAGCCGTTGCCAGCATTGGAAAAGTTATCAGTGCCAAGCAAGGTGCCCAGCTTATTCGTGAGGGAAAAGCTCAGCCTGTGTATTCAGGGATGGATGTCGTGTCAGGGGATACGATTTCCACGGACCGGACTGGGTTGATCCAAATTGTCTTTGTGGATGACACCAAGATCGCAATCGGCCCCAACGCGCGCATGGTGTTGGATGTGACTCTTTTACGTGGCAATCGTAAAGCCAAGAACTTTGCTGTTCAGGCGCTTGGCGGCAGCTTTCGGTTTATTTCCGGCAAAAGCCGAAAGAGGGCTTATTCGATAAAAACACCTTCAGCGACGATGGCGGTTCGCGGCACAACTTTCGATATGTGGGTCGTGTCGGAACAGCAAAGCGCGATGCTTGTGCTTGAGGGGACTGTCCGAATGTGCGGCCTCAAGGGATCCTGCAGATCTTCGGGGCGTCAGTGCAGCATGTACGCGACAGGCGGCAGCGGAGCCGTCGGGCGCCCTGCCAGCCAGGCACAATATGAACAGGCGTTACAAAGCGGGTTTCCCTTTGTTCAATCCCAGGAAGGTCTTTTGCCACCGTTGCAAGTAAGGGTCGAAGGCTGTGCCGGGGAAGCTGCGCCGATACGACGTGTCAAACCCAATAGGGCAGAGCCACGCGCAGCGCCTTTGGAACGTGGGGAGAGAACGACCACGGTGGAAGCGACGCCATCCGCAAGCCCGGCCCCTTCAGGGCAAAGTGAGCCCGAACACGTGGATCCCGATCCGCAAGAGCCCGAGTACGAGGATCCTGATCCACAAGAGCCGGATTATGAGGACCCCGATCCGCAAGAACCTGAACGCGAAGAAACTGACCCTGAAGATCCCGACCTACAAGAGCCTGAAAGGGAATAGTTCGACGGACGCTTTTGAGTAACAGCGTGTTTTTCCTCTTACCCGGAGGAGGATGTGAGCAAAAAGATACATAAACCCAAGAACGGGCGATGGGCCTTTCGTCTGGTGGGGTTGATCCTGATCCTACTTGGCTGCACTGTACGAGCATTGGATCCTTACCCTGTTCGCATGACGCGTTTGATCTACTTCGACGTTTTGCAAAGGTTGTCCCCGCGAGAGTTCAATCCGGATCTTCCCATACGCGTCGTGGATATCGATGAAGATGCTTTGGCCAATTGGGGGCAGTGGCCCTGGCCACGCACTTTGGTTACGCAGATGGTGCAAAACCTTGGGGAATACGGTGCTGCAGCCATCGCATTCGATATGCTGTTTGCGGAGCCGGACAGGTATTCGCCGTCACGGCTTTTAAACGATCCGTCATTGGCTGGCATTCTGACGGTGGAACACCACGCCAAGCGGCTGGACAATGATGTGCTGCTGGGTATGGAAATTGCCTATTGGCCAGTGGTTCTGGGTGCCGCCGCGCGGTTGTCTGAGGAAGGCAAAAGTATCGCGGCCAAAGCGGGTATCGTCGAATTTGGAGAAAATCCCACTGCGGGTCTGATCTCGGTTCCACATTGGACGCCTATTGCGCCTCCGCTGGATCGTACTGCCGCCGGTATTGGTGGAGTCAACGTCTCACCCATCGGCGGAACAGGCATCGTGCGCCGCGTGCCGGTGCTTTGGGATGGGCCGGATGGGCCTATGCCTGGTCTGGCTATAGAGTCTTTGCGGGTCGCGTTGGGAGAAACCAATATCTTCGCCGAAGGCGCTGTGGACGAAGAAGGGATCATGTTGGCGGTTGAGGTTGGCGGATACCAGGTGCCAACGACCGAGAATGGCGAGCTTTGGCTGAAGTATCGGCGAGACACACCCGACCTGTATATTTCGGCCAACGACGTTATGAAGGGTTCTTCGGATGCGTCTTTACGGGCCGAAATCGAAGGGCGCATAATACTCGTCGGAACATCCGCTGCCGGATTGTTCGACATTCATCAAACGGCGCTTGGGGAAAGCGTTCCCGGTGTTTCCATTCATGCGCAGATGATCGAACAGGTTCTGACCCAAGACATGCTCAGCCGTTCTGACGTGACGGCTGCGCAAGAACTGCTTGCTTTTGTCTTTCTGGGGCTTGTGGTCATCGCCGTCATGTCCAGCTTCGGCGCTGTCGCGTCTTTCGTCGCCGGAGGTATTGCCGCAGCTGCAGTTCTTTCGATCAGTTGGATGGTCTTTCAAAACCAATCGGTGTTGTTCGACGCAACATTTCCTTTGATCGGCGGCATGGCAAATTTCGGTCTTTTGGCGGGGTACCTGTTCATATCGACCGAGCGCGAAAAGCGTGAGATCCGAAAGGTGTTCTCGCATTACGTCGCCCCTGAGATCCTTGATGAAATGGAGTACTCGGGTCACCAACTGCAACTGGGGGGGGAAACTCAGGAAATCACGGTGATGTTTTCAGATATCCGTGGGTTCACCTCTCTGTCCGAGTCGGCATCCGCCACTGAACTTGTTTCAGTACTGAATGCGTTGTTCTCCAAAATCGGGGACCAGGTGTTGTACGAGCGGGGAACGATCGACAAGTTCATTGGCGACGCAATAATGGCCTTTTGGAATGCGCCAATACCCGTCGCGGACCATCCGTGTCGCGCGGCATTCGCCGCGCTCAAGATGCGGGATGCTTTGGCGGACTTCAACGCATCCGACATTATGAAAAGCCGTCAACCCATTGCATTGGCAACAGGAATTGCCACTGGGCAGGCGTGTGTTGGTAACATCGGGTCCGAAAAACGTTTCAACTATACTGTCATCGGCGATGTCGTGAACGTTTCGGCACGGCTCGAACAAAGCTGCCGTACGGTCGACTATGACATTGTTGTTTCAAACGGGGTTGCTCAAGCCGGGCAAGCGGACCTGGCCCTGTTGGAAGCCGGACATGTTGATCTGAAAGGCAAAGCCAACCCGGAACCTGTGTACGTGTTGGTAGGTGACAAACTTGTGCTGGAGACTGCGGCGTTCAAAGACCTCAAAGTTCTGCACAGCGAATTGATTTCTGCGATCACTGGTCGACACCCGCAAAGCAGAATTGAAGATTTGTGCCGGTGCTGCGAGGGCTTGGCTGAAAATATCGAACCTGGGCTGCGCCGGTTCTATCGCGCGCTTCTTGGGCGAACGGCCGATTTCAGATCAGACATACCTGCAGGTGAGCTTATCTTCACCAGATACAATCAAAGGCTTGGATCTGAGTAGGCGGGGTCACGTCCCGGAAAACGATCTGCTTTAACCAGACTTCATTGAAATGGCCCGTGCGCGTGAATTTGGCAACTCGACGCCGGGTGATCTTCTGTTTTGACGCCTTTGGCGCGCGGGATATCGCACAAAAAGATGTCGCATTCCTTGAATTTGGCGTAAGACGTTAGCGCAAACTGTTTTGCAAGAAGCCAGCAATAGCCTGGTCGTAAATTGCGACGGACAAAAGGGGGAGAGCAGGTGTATCTTGGTCTGGATCTGGGGACATCCGGTCTCCGCGGTATTGTTGTGGACGACGGGGGGCGTGTGCTTGCGGATGCCGAAGCGGGTGTTGAAACCTCAACGCCGCGCTCTGGCTGGTCGGAGCAAGCGCCATCGGACTGGATCAAGGCTTGCCAAAAGGTGGTTGTCCAATTGCGCCAGGCGAATTCTGCAGCGTTTTCTGCTGTGCGTGCCATTGGGCTAAGCGGGCATATGCATGGTGCCACGTTACTTGACCACGAAGGCTCGGTGTTGCGGCCATGTATCTTGTGGAATGACACGCGATCCGCGTCCGAAGCTGCCGAGTTAGACGGTTCCACCGGGATGCGCGAGGTTACAGGGAATATCGTTTTTCCAGGATTTACGGCGCCAAAGCTGGAATGGGTGCGCGTACATGAACCCGAGATCTTCGAAAAAGTGTCTAAGGTTCTGCTTCCCAAGGATTACCTGCGTTTTTGGCTCACAGGCGAATATATCAGTGACGTGTCGGACAGTGCCGGGACAGCGTGGCTGGATGTTGGTCGCCGCGAATGGTCTGACACGGCGCTTGAGCTGGGGCATATGCGCCGAGATCAGATGCCTCAACTGGTAGAAGGCAGCGCAGTTGGAGGGCAATTACGGACCGAGATCTTGCAGAGCTGGGGCCTGACCGGGCCTGTACTGATTGCAGGAGGAGCAGGAGATAACGCTGCAGCAGCCTGCGGTATCGGCAGCATCCAAGAAGGCACGGGTTTTCTGTCACTGGGAACTTCGGGGGTGCTGCTGGTGGCGAAAGAAAGCTATGCGCCCGCGCCGGAAACGGCGGTTCATTGCTTTTGCCACGCGGTGCCAGACCGTTGGATTCAAATGGGTGTCATCCTGTCCGCCACAAACAGTCTGAACTGGCTTTCACGCAACGTTGGGCAGCCTGTTTCAGCGCTGGCGTCTGCCTTGCCGGACCGGATCAATGGGCCCTCGGATACGACTTTTCTGCCTTACCTGTCGGGCGAGCGGACACCCCATAACGACAGCGCCATCAGGGGGGCATTTCTGGGGTTGGATATAGCGGCGGATCCCAAGGCGCTGACACAGTCTGTAATGGAAGGTGTCGCCTTTGCCATGCGCGATTGCCTTGAGGCGCTCAGGGGTACGGGAACAACGCCCCAAAGTCTTCTCGTCGTGGGGGGCGGGGCACGATCGCGGTTTTGGCTGGAAACGCTGGCGACTGCTCTGAACACACCGCTGGCTTTGCCCAAGGGAAGTGAGTTTGGCGCAGCGACTGGCGCGGCACGTCTGGCCGTCTGCGCCTCTGAACGGGCAGATCCAAAGGACATTATGACCCCGCCGGACATTTCCGAGGTCATTTTGCCCAGAACAGAACTGTGCGATGGGTATGATGACGCGTACGAACGCTATCGCCAATATTACAGGGCCCTGTCGCCGCTGTCGGTGCAAAGATGACGGATCAGTCTTCTGCGACCATTGAGCGGGTCACCTTGCAAGACGGTGACATGTCTGTTGCCTTGCTGAACTATGGCGCGATCACACAAGGTTGGTGGATGGGACAAACGCCGTTGATACTGGGCTATGACTCTCCGCAGGATTACCTCACAGATCCGTATTATCTGGGCGCAACTGTCGGACGCGTGGCCAACCGCATCAGCGGAGCCCGGTTCGACTTGCTGGGCGAAACCTGTCGCTTGACCGCGAATGAGGGGCAAAACACCTTGCATGGCGGCGGGACCGGGTTGTCCAGAAGACACTGGAATTTCCGTGAAGTTTCTAGAAATCAAGCTGTTCTGTCCGTGGTTTCACCTGGCGGCGACGGCGGCTTCCCCGGCTCAGTGCGGTTTGAGTTGGGCGTAGAGCTTAAGTTCCCGCGCCTGACCTACACGATCACCGCGCGTCCGGATCGACCCACGCCGATCAGCATCGCGCAGCATAATTATTACACTCTTGGCTGTTCGCAGGGCATTCTCGATTGTCGTCTCAAATTAAATGCCGATCAGTTTCTGGAACTAAACGAAAGCGCTGTTCCCACAGGCCGCATTCTGAACACCAAGGACGAAAATCTGGATTTCTCGTGCCGTCGAATTATTGGTCAAGAAACAGGCTGTCTTGACCATTACTTCGTGTTTGCGGACGGGAGAGATGTGAAAATGCCTGTGGCAGAAGTCGACGCACCAACGGGTTTAAGTATGAAAGTCTATTCCGATCAACCCGGTGCTCAGGTCTATGCGGCGGCGCATTTGTCGGATCCGTTCAGACCTGGGGCAGCGCTTTGCATTGAACCCGCCGGATACACGGACGCGGTCAACCATCCCGCGTTCCCGTCTGTGATCTGCACGCCGGAAAAGCCATATCATCAGAACCTTACGTTAGAGATAGATGGGGTGCGCACATGAGAGGTCAGATTTCGGCTGCCGTTGCCGGCCTGTGGCTATTCGTGCCTGCGGTTCAGGCACAGGACCTTGGCCCTGTTCCGACATTTGTTGAGCCGGATCTGGAACGTGTCGAGTTGGGGCAACTGCTGTTCTACGACCCCATCCTGTCGGGAAACAAAAACATCAGCTGCGCGACCTGCCATCATCCTGAACTGGGCACATCTGACGGGCTCTCGCTTGGAATTGGCGAGGGCGGCGTTGGGCTCGGGTCCGAGCGCAAGATCACTGAAGACAACACGCCCGAACAAAGAATCCCGCGAAACTCGCCGGGGTTATGGAATTTGGGCGCGATGCAGTTCACGACCTTTTTCCATGATGGGCGGTTAGAGGCTGATCCGACACAGCCAAATGGCATCCGAACACCGTTAGGAACGGATATGCGGCCCGGTTTTCAATCGGCTCTGGCCGCGCAAGCGATGTTCCCGGTGCTTTCACCCGACGAGATGGCCGGGCACTATTCCGAAAACGAGGTGAGCAAGGCCGTGCGGCTTGGCTTGTTGACCCAGGAGGGCGGGGCCTGGGACCTGATCGCGGCCCGGGTGGCGGCGATACCGGAATACTCGCAGCGATTTGAGGATATCGCGCCCGGCGAAGAGATCACCTTTACCGCCATCGCCAATGTCATCGCGGATTTCATCGCGTTTGAATGGCGAGCAGACAACAGCCTTTTAGACCGCGCGATGCGGGGTGAAGAAACTCTGCCCGCGTCAGCGCAATTGGGTATGACACTGTTTTATGGTGAGGCCGGTTGCAGCAGCTGTCATTCTGGATGGTTCCAGACGGATCACAGTTTCCATTCCATCGCCATGCCCCAGATCGGCCCCGGAAAAGCGGCCCGGTTCGAAAACCACGTGCGTGATGACGGGCGGTTGCGCGTCACGGGCGATACAGAGGATGCGTTTGCCTTTCGTACACCATCGCTACGGAACGTGACGTTGACCGCGCCTTACGGGCACAGCGGCGCTTATGCGAAGCTTGAGGATGTGGTGCGCCATCATTTGGATCCGGTGGCAGCATTGCGCAATTATTCGGTCGAGAAAGCCGAACTGCCCGGATTTCATGGGGCCGAGGATGCCCAGGCCATGCAGGACCCGGCACACGTCGAAGCGATTGCCGCTTCTAACACACTGGCTCCTGTTAGCCTGAGCGACGATGACGTCAGCGCCATCCTGAGTTTCCTCAGCACTCTGGAGGACCCGGCAGTTCGGTTGGGTGTGCCCAAGGCAGTTCCCAGTGGTTTGCCCGTTGACCAATAGTCAGCGGTCAGCGGCTAAGACGTATCACCTGATTGGGGTTTGCGGTCTGCCAATCACTTGCCTTGCCATCGGGCCAGATCACCCTGATCTGCAAGCTTTCCGCATCGCCCAAGCCAAAATGGTGAAATCCAGCAACGCCACTGGCATGGCCGCCGCCAACTGTGACTTCCCGCGTCTGCACTTTGCCGTCCATTTTGACTTCGATAAAGCTGCCAATAGCCAAGCGGTTGGGTTGCGATTGACTCAGATCTACCATCAACCAGTTGCCGTCATGCGGCGTGTTCTGAAAAACCTCCAGCGGAGAGCCGCGATTGACCACAACCATGTCCAGCCAGCCATCCCCGTTCAGATCGGCCAAGGCTCCGCCACGGGATTTTTGCATAGAAGCGACGCCTGCGTCTGATGCTGTTTCGACAAACTGACCATTGTCGTTTTGCATCAGCAGGTTGTTTGGATCAGTTTGCGCAGCGTCGGGCATCTGCTCGACGTTACCTTTGGTGACAAAAATATCGTCCAGCCCGTCATTATTCACGTCACCAAACTGCGCATGCCAACCGGTTGAAGGGCGACCATCTTCACCTATATGCGGCCTGTGTGCTGTTGTTCCCCGATCATAGGTCGCATCCCGCCATGTCGGTCCCGCAGTTGACGGATCAAATGTTTGGAATTTCTGATCCCCCATCGAGGTCAGGTAAACGTCTGGAAACCCGTCTCCGGTCAAATCGCGCGAGGCGATACCCATGCCCCAGATCGAATAGGGCAGCCATCCGTCCGCCTGACCATACAGACGCGGGGTGTCTTCCATCGCCCACAATTGCTCTTGCCCGTCGCGCACATAGTAGTGTCGGTCGTTACTGACACGAAGGTCCGCGCGCCCTGACCGCGCCCAGTCTGAAAACAGAAGCGAGAGGGAACAATGCCCGGGTTCCAGATAGACGGGTGCGCCATGGGCTTCGCCGTCCGGCCGGTACAACACGGTTGGTCCACAAGTCTCAAACGGTCCGTCCGGATCGCTGCGGTCAACATAAGTACCAAACGCCAGCGTAGGTAGCGCTTGCCCGCTTTCCCAAGTGGCCGAGAAACCGGTGGTCCAATGATCTTCCGAATTGAAGTTCAGCGTCGGGAAAGGCGCGAATGTACAATCCGGCCCGCCGCGCAGCAACAGATCAGGACCGACTCGCAGAATTGCGAGATCAAGCTGCCCGTCGCCATCTACATCCAAAGGGTACGCGCCGGTCACACCCGTCAGGGATAGTGCGCTGGGCGTATCTGCTTGAAACCGAATATCTGCCTTGGACAGGTTAACAAATAGCTGCGCGGGATTGGAGCCTCCGGCGGCGTAAAGCTCGGGGCGGTTGTCGCCGTTGCAGTCGAAGACGGCGAGCCCGCCGCCGACGAAATGTTCCCAGCCACCGTCATACACGTGGGGCGGAACGTCAACGCCAAGAAACTGCGGGGAAAGTACATCCGCAGAAACGGTTGTTGCTGTGATCAGCAGGAAAGCCAGACTAGTTCGCATGTGCTGCCAATTCCCTGACTTTCAGGATCGAGACCTGTTCGATTCCATAAGCAGCCGCTCCCTTTGCCCACATTGAATCCCCCCAATGGTTCACTTTGATTTCGGGGAGGGGCGCGTCGACGCTGACGACACCGCTTTTGACGCGCGCCATGACCTCCTCTGAATGCAGGTACTCAAAACTTCCGCGTGTTCCGGAAAGAATAATACACTCGGGGTCGAACAGGTTGATCAGGTTCGAAAGACCCATTCCAAACATCTGCCCGGCACGTGCCAAAACCGAGATCGACCTTGCATCCCCGGCTTTTGCGGCTTCGAGAATATCGGTAAGTGTTTGCGGGTCTGTGGCTTGGCTTGCGATCGTCGCTTCACGGATCAGGGCGTATTCTCCGACATAAGCCTCAAGGCAGCCGCGTTGTCCACATTGGCACAGCGCGCCGTCCAGTTGAACTTTCAAATGCCCGAACTCCGCCCCGCAACCGCGTTCGCCGCGATAAAGCTTGCCATCAAACACAATGCCCAGACCTATCCCATGTTCAATGGTAACGACCAGAAAGGTCTTTAGCCCTTTGCCCAACCCAAAAAGCTGCTCGGCTTTGGCCACCAGATTGGCATCGTTTTCGATAAAGGCGGGGCAGGGCAGGGCCTTGGACAAGAGCGGGCTCAGGTCCACATTTCGCTCGGTTAAAGACGATGACCAATGAACAAAGTTCTTTTCAGCGTCGATCAGCCCTGCGATGCCGATGCACACTCCGGACAGATCCGTCAGCGAACGATGCGCCGCGTCGCAGGCATGGGACAGGGCCGTGTAGATCATCTGTGTGAAGCCCTCGGGTGCCATGCGTGCCTCATCCAACGGATGGATATAGGACGCGATTTCCGTACCCTCGAAATCCACCAAAATGACCGAGATCTGATGCCGGGCGACTTTCACGCCAGCGATCACGTGGCATCCACCTTGCAGCTTGAGAAGCACACGCGGTCTACCGCGACGCGTGGATTTTGACGACGACTCCCCTTCAATTTCCTGGATAAGACCAGCGGACAGCAGGTCTGCCGTGGCCGAGGTGACCGTAGCGGGGCTGGTCTCAAGCGCGGTGGCAATGTCGATTCGCGAGATGGCTTCCGTTGCGCGAATCTGTTCCAGCACCCGCAACCGGGTGATGTTTCTTTGGTCTGTGGCGTTTGAAGAAGCTTTGCTTTTCAGCATCTTGCCCTCGCGAATCTAATCCCTGTTTCAACCTAGGTGGTTTTTTCTGTTACCGATAGCATAAATATTTTACCGACTGAAATAAATATGCTACTCAGAATTATCGGGGCCACGAATCATGAAACGATGGCTCAATGAAACCGGGAGGAAATCATGAAAAGAATTCTCAGCGCTTCCGCTTTGGCGGTGTTGATGGGTACGGCCGCTTTTGCCGAACCTGTTGTGGGCGTCAGCTGGTCGAATTTCCAGGAAGAGCGTTGGAAGACCGACGAAGCCGCGATCAAAGCCGCGCTTGAGGCGGGTGGAGCCGAATACATTTCGTCGGATGCGCAATCATCCTCGGCCAAGCAGTTGTCGGATATCGAGAGCCTGATTGCACAGGGCGTTGATGCACTGATCATTCTGGCGCAAGACTCTCAGGCCATTGGTCCGGCGGTTCAGGCCGCTGCTGACGAAGGCATTCCAGTCATTGCCTATGACCGCCTGATCGAAGATGACCGTGCGTTTTATCTTACCTTCGACAACGTCGAAGTTGGTCGGATGCAAGCGCGCGCGGTATTCGACGCGATGCCCAAGGGTAATTACGTGATGATCAAGGGTTCGCCCACCGACCCCAACGCGGATTTCCTGCGTGGTGGTCAGCAAGAGATCATTCAGGGCGCCGTTGACAGTGGTGACATCGTGATTGTGGGTGAGGCTTATACTGACGGCTGGCTGCCTGCGAACGCGCAACGCAACATGGAACAGATCCTGACTGCCAACGAAAACAACGTTGATGCCGTGGTCGCCTCGAATGACGGTACTGCTGGTGGCGTTGTTGCTGCACTGACCGCACAAGGCATGGACGGTATTCCGGTCTCGGGCCAGGATGGTGACCACGCGGCGCTGAACCGTGTTGCCAAGGGCACGCAGACCGTCTCGGTCTGGAAAGACGCACGTGAGCTGGGCAAAGCTGCCGGTGAAATCGCGGTTGCGTTGAGCAGCGGAACAAGCCCTGCAGATGTCGAAGGCGCGATCAGCTGGACTTCGCCCGGCGGCACCGAGATGAACTCTGTCTTCCTGGCTCCTGTGCCGATCACCAAGGACAACCTGACAGTTGTGGTCGACGCGGGCTGGATCCCGCTGGAAGACCTGTGCCAGGGCGTCGAAAACGGCCCTGCGCCTTGTAACTAAACCAAGTTCCAAACCATAATGTCTCTGGCCCGCAAGGGTGGGCCAGAGATCATAGCTGAACATGAAAGATCGGATATGACCGAAACTTCGTCTCAGCCGGTACCCCAAAAAGCAAAGGCCAACCTGTTCCAGCAGCTGGAACTGGATATGCGGCTATTGGGCATGATCGGCGCCTTCATCATCCTGTGCATCGGCTTCAACATCGTTACGGATGGCCGTTTTCTGACACCCAGAAACCTGTTCAACCTGTCGATCCAGACCGTTTCGGTCGCGATCATGGCCTGTGGTATGGTGTTTATCATCGTCATGCGCCACATTGACCTTTCGGTCGGCGCACTTTTGGCGACCACATCTGCTGTCATGGCGATGACCCAGACCGAGCTGTTGCCCAACGTATTGGGAATGGGTTTGAACCACCCGGCGACCTGGGCGATCACTTTGGTTGTGGGCCTTGTAGTGGGCACATTAATCGGCGCGTTCCACGGTTGGATGGTGGGCTACCTGACCATTCCAGCCTTTATTGTGACGCTTGGCGGTTTTCTGGTCTGGCGCAACGTGGCCTGGTACATGACCGATGGCCAGACAATCGGGCCGCTGGACAGCACTTTCCTGATGTTCGGGGGGACAAACGGCACGTTGGGAACAACCGTCAGCCTTCTGTTCGGCCTTGCCGCCACTGCTATTGCGATCTGGGCGTTGTGGAGCGGCCGCCGGTCCAAAGCCGCCCATGGGTTTCCTGTGAAACCTGTTTGGGCCGAAACGACACTGGCTGGGATCATTGGCATCGCCATCATGGGCTATGTCCTGATTGTCAACAGCTATGCGATCCCGACCCGCCGTCTGGAACGGATGTTCGAAGCGCGGGGTGAGACCATGCCCGAGGGGCTGATTGTTGGCTACGGCATTCCGATCTCGGTCCTGATCCTGATCCTTGTGGCCGTGACATTGACGGTTGTGGCCCGCAAAACCCGCTTTGGCCGCTATATCTTTGCCACTGGCGGCAACCCGGACGCGGCAGAGTTGTCGGGTATCAACACCCGGATGATGACCGTCAAAATCTTTGCTCTGATGGGGTTCCTGTGCGCGCTCTCAGCCGTTGTGGCCTCGGCTCGTCTGGCCAACCATTCGAACGACATCGGCACGCTGGATGAACTGCGCGTGATTGCTGCGGCCGTGATCGGTGGAACCGCTCTGTCGGGTGGTATCGGCACGATCTATGGTGCAATCCTTGGCGCGCTGATCATGCAGGCGCTGCAATCTGGTATGGCCATGGTCGGAGTTGATGCGCCGTTTCAGAACATCGTCGTCGGCTCTGTTCTTGTCTTGGCCGTGTATATCGACATCGTCTATCGCAAACGTCTGGGGGCGAAATGATGCAAGCTCAAGAAACACAGAACCAAGCATCGGGCCGTGGCTCCGGCCAGCCTCCGCTTGTGGAAATGCGCGATATCTCGATTTCTTTCGGGGGCATCAAGGCGGTAGACCACGTCTCAGTTGATCTGTACCCGGGCGAAGTTGTGGGCCTTCTGGGTCACAACGGGGCCGGTAAGTCCACTCTGATCAAGGTGCTTTCGGGTGCCTATCAGATGGACCATGGTGAAATCCTGATTGATGGCAAGAAGGTTGAGATCAACAACCCGCGTGACGCGCGGGCCAACAATATCGAGACGATCTATCAGACGCTGGCGCTGGCAGACAATCTGGATGCAAGCTCGAACCTGTTTTTGGGGCGCGAGATGGTCACGCCCTTTGGTCTGGTCAACGATGCCGCGATGGAGGCTGAATGCCGCAAGATCATGGCGCAGCTGAACCCGAACTTTCAGAAGTTCAACGACCCGGTTTCGGCCCTGTCGGGTGGTCAGCGGCAATCGGTGGCCATTGCACGCGCGGTGTATTTCAACGCACGCATCCTGATCATGGACGAGCCTACGGCAGCGTTGGGTCCTCATGAAACGCAAATGGTGGCGGACCTGATCCAACAGCTAAAGGCGCAAGGCATCGGGATTTTCCTGATCGACCACGATGTGCACGCGGTGATGGAGCTGTGCGACCGGGCCTCGGTCATGAAGAACGGGCAACTGGTTGGTACCGTGGACATCCCTGATGTCACTGATGACGACCTGTTGTCGATGATCATTCTGGGCAAGAAGCCCGGCGAAAAGACGGAATGAGGTAAACGAGATGACGAGCGGTTTCTTTCAAGGGATCGAGCAGGTCCAATTCGAGGGCGAGGGCAGTAAGAACCCGCTCGCATTCCGTCACTACAACCCGGACGAGATCGTCATGGGCAAACGCATGGAGGATCACCTTCGTTTTGCCGTGGCGTGGTGGCATTCGTTCGCGTGGGAGGGCGGGGATCCGTTTGGCGGCCCCACTTTCGAACGCCCCTGGCACCCGCAAGACGATATGGGGCGGGCCAAGATGAAGGCCGATGTGGCCTTTGAGATGTTTCAGATTCTGGGGCAGCCTTATTTCTGCTGGCATGATGCGGACATTCGCCCAGAGCAGGGGAATTTTGCGGACAATTTGCGGACGCTGAACGAGATCACCGACTATATCGGTGAAAAGATGCAGGTGTCGGGCACCAAGCTTCTGTGGGGCACGGCCAATATGTTCAGCCACCGCCGTTGGATGGGCGGTGCCAGCACCAACCCTGATCCCGATGTCTATGCTTTTGCCGCAGCCACGGTGAAATCCTGTCTGGACGCCACCCACAAGCTGGGCGGCGAGAACTATGTGCTTTGGGGCGGGCGTGAAGGCTATGAGACGCTGCTCAACACTGACATGAAGACCGAGCTGGACCATATGGGCCGGTTCCTGAACATGGTGGTCGAGTACAAGCACAAGATCGGGTTCAAGGGCGCGATCCTTGTTGAGCCCAAGCCGCAGGAACCGTCAAAGCACCAGTATGATTTTGACGCTGCCACCTGCATCGGGTTTCTGCGCAAGTATGGTCTGGAGGATGAGGTCAAACTGAACCTTGAACAGGGGCACGCGATCCTTGCGGGGCATAGCTTTGAGCACGAAATCGCCGTGGCCGCAGCTGAAGGTATGCTGGGCTCAATCGATATGAACCGGAACGACTATCAATCGGGTTGGGACACGGATCAGTTCCCTAACAACACGCCCGAAGTCGCGCTGGCCTATTACCACATCCTGAAATCAGGCGGGTTTACCTCGGGCGGCACCAATTTCGACGCCAAGCTGCGCAGACAATCCATCGACGCCGAAGATCTGATTGCCGCGCATGTGGGCGGGATGGATATCTGTGCCCGAGGTCTGAAAGCAGCGGCTGCAATGCTTGAAGATGGCGGTTTAGAGCAGGCGCTGACGGACCGCTATGCAGGCTGGAAGACGCCCGAGGCGCAAGCGATGCTAGCTTCGGGCCTGGACGAGATTTCCGCGCGGGTTCTGGACGAGGGGATCAATCCGCAGCCGAGATCAGGGCGTCAAGAAATACTGGAAAACTACGTCAACAGATTTGTCTGAGAGCCAGTGTCCGGGAGAGGGCGGTTGGCTCCGCCCTTTGCGGATCAGTCGTCCTGAACGACCTGCTGATGGACTTCGATCACATTGCTTTCGGGGTCGTGAAAGAACACCTGATGCCATTCTTTCGCAAACGTTGTGCCATAGTCTGAATAGGGGATGCCGCGCTCATCCAGCAGCTTCAGGAAGGCGGGTAGATCATCGGTGCGAAAGGCGATGTGGCCACGCTCGACGGGGTTAATCACCCGCCCGTTCTTGAAGGCTACGTCAAAGCTGCGCTCGGCCAGATGCATTTGCATGTTGCCCTCGGTCGCAAAGCGGATATTGCCGTCATAGCCGCTGTCTTTGTCGGCTTCGGTACGTGGAAAATTGTCTTGCGGAATATCATCCAGACCCAGCACGTTAGTATAAAAATCATGCATACGATCAACATCATCAGCCACGAAGTTGATGTGGTGGAATTCCAGTTTCATGCTCTGCCTCGCCTCGGACAATAGGTGCTTGGGCAGTTCTAACACGTCCTCATGGGGCTGTGGATGGCAAAACGGGATGGCGGGTTGCGTCGGGTGTTTATCCGCGACCACAAAGATCGGAACGAAACCGTTGACGCGTGGCGGTGATCTGTGATGCTGGCGAGATAACACACCGACCACCACAGGTTAGAATGTCCAACCAATCTCAAACCGAAGCCGTATTCCTGAGCGGCAGTCTGATGCGGCATGTCACCCGCATGTCGTTGACGACAAGCATCGGGCTGATGGCAATTTTTGCCGTCGACTTTGTAGACATGGTCTTCATTTCGATGCTGGGCAACGACGCGCTGGCGGCGGCGGTGGGTTACGCTGGAACGCTGTTGTTTTTTACCAATGCGATCAATATCGGCCTTTCGATTTCTGCCGGGGCGCTGGTTGCGCGGGAACTGGGTGCGGGGCGGGCCGAACAGGCAAGGCATTATGCGTCCAGTGTAGCGGTGCTGGGTTTGATCGTCGGGTTGGTCGTACCCGTTCTGGTTTTGTTGAACCTTGGTCACCTGCTGTCATTGCTTGGCGCAGAAGGTGAGGTTCTGAAGCTGGCCACACGCTATGTCTCGATCATCCTGCCAACAATGTGCGTCATGTCGATTGCTATGGCGGCCATGGCCGTATTACGCGCCCATGGCGATGCGCGGCGGTCGATGATGGCCACGATCTATGGCGGCGTGGTGAATGCGGTTCTGGATCCGATCCTGATCTTTGCCGTGGGGCTGGGGCTGGATGGGGCGGCAATAGCCTCGGTTCTGGCGCGGCTGTGCATGTTGGCGGCGGCGCTATGGCCTGCGCTGCGGGTTCATCAAGGGTTTGCGCGCCCGTCTTTGAAACAGGTGGCTCAGGACTTGCGTCCGGTTCGCGCCATCGCAATTCCTGCCGTTCTGACAAACGTGGCCACGCCCATCGGGAATGCGATCGTAGTGCGAGAGATCGCCCAATACGGAACCGATGCGGTGGCGGGTATGGCCGTCATTGGTCGACTATTGCCAGTGGCCTTTTCGGTCATCTTTGCCCTGTCAGGCGCAATAGGGCCAATCATCGGGCAAAATTTCGGGGCCGAGAAGATTGACCGGGTACGCGCCGCTTTTCTGGCCGGGATCAAATTCACCGCACTTTATGTTCTTGGCATGGCCGCGATCTTGTTTCTGCTTCGCGCACCCATTGCAGACTTGTTCGCGGCCCAAGGGGAAACACGAGTTCTGATTTATCTGTTCTGCGGGCCTTTGGCGCTGGCCTCGTTTTTCAACGGCGTGATTTTCGTCTCGAATGCCAGTTTCAACAACCTTGGGCACCCGGTTTATTCCACATGGATCAATTGGGGGCGTCACACGATTGGAACGTGGGTTTTCGCAACCATCGGATCAAATCTCGCGGGGGCATCTGGTGTTCTGTTGGGACAAGCATTTGGCGGCGTCATTTTCGCCATAATCAGCTGGGTTATGGTCGAGCGTGTGGTGGCGCGCTTGGGCCGGTCACATGCGCCCGAACCTTTTGTGGATCAGGGTCGTATTCATTCCCTGTTCGGGCGTCGCGGCTGGTGAGGCAGCGGCATCAGTTGCCCTGATTGCGCGCCTGAAGACGTTCCAGATTGACCACCGTCGACAGCATAAGGCGATCATGACTCCAGTCCTGAGTTTGCTGGATCGAAGCCGCACCCAGCGCCAAAAGGATGGCGAAGGTCAGTGACATACCAAGGAACAGCGCCGGTAGGGGGGCTTCTGCGGGCTGTGCATCCGTCAATGCTATGACACGTTGGCGAAGCACGCGTTTGGCTTTTCCACCGGTCACAAAGGCAACGTTTAAGACGCGCGGATTTCTTGTCGAAAGCGTGCGCGCGCAATAGTCCAGCAGACACGTGGTGTATTCACGCGCATCAATCCTTTTGCGTGCAACGACGGATTGGTCACATGCCAGTTCACGTAAGCGGCCGAACTGGTACTTGAGCATCAGATATGCGGGGTTCCAGAACAGCAGAGGGCGCAGAAGTTCAAAGCCGAGTTCCCATTCCACATCGCCCGCACGAATGTGCTGAAACTCGTGGGCCAGCGCAAAGCGTAGTTCGCGCGGTGTGTCCAGAAGATGGCTTGGCAGAACGACGTGACGGCGGCGCAGGCCGCGCACCGCGAACGGTACGGTGATGCGATCCGACAGGCGGATATCCACCTTTGTCGATTTCCGCCAAAGGAAACTGGACTTGACCGTTTGCCGGATCATCACAGCGTCCCGAAAAGCTCGAACGGCATATACAACTGCGACGACAGCGAATAGGGCGGCGAGTGAGATGAAAACGGGCTGCTGTCCTGACAAAGCAAGATCAACCCATCTTTCACGTGTATTCAGCAGGGCCTCAAATTGCACGGCAGGCATGGCGATATCACCACGCAGATAAGCGGCAACCGCTATGTCACCAAGGGCGACGGCGCCCCCCGGCCATGCGTGAGCGGCCAAAGACGATACGCCCAATGCAAGAAAGGGGCTGATCAGAATACAAACGCACAGAACCTTGAGTGCGCGTAGCTGTGCGACATAGCCATGGCGCAGGGTCGTGCGGGTCAGGGCGACGCGTGCCATCAACCAGATGGCCGCCGACAATGCCAGCACAATGTTGAGTTCGATATATGCGTCGAGAACCGGTCTAACCGCTGTCATTTTGCAGTCTCCTCTCTACCAGCGCTCGAATATCCTCCAGGTCGGCTTCGCTCAGCCCCGCATCATCGACAAGTCGCGCCACCAGCGTGGCAGGCGTGTCATCGAACAAAGTGCGGGACAGGTTTTGCAGCGAACGGGCCTGATATCTGTCCTTTTCCAAAAGCGGCGTATAGATCAGGGTTTTTCCTGACTTACGGCTTTCCACAAAACCCTTTTCATCCAGAATACGCAGGATCGTGGCACCGGACGTGTAGGCCAGATTGCGGTCTGAGGGCAGGCGGTCCAGGACATCGCGCACCGAGCCTTCCCCGAGGGCCCAGAGTTCGTTCATGAACTCCAGTTCGACCTCGGTCAGCAGATTTGTCGTCTTTTTCTTTCGCATCGATCTCGGTGCCGTCATGTTTAGTATGCCTGACAGACAAGCATCCTTTCGCTGTTTCGCAAAGCTTAAACTTTCCAGAAGACGAAGATACCCCAGCCGATGGACAGGAAAAGTGGCGTCCAGACCGGTTGCCCGACAAATCCCAGCCAAGCGAGGAAGATATAGGCCGAGCCAAGCAAAGTGATGAACAACCGGTCGCCCAATGTGGTTGTCAGCCCCAGCACACCACGGCGTTCGATTCCGTCGCGGTACTTGAACCCTTCGAGCAAGCCGATCAGGGCGATGGCCGAAAAGATACCGACGAACAGGGCCAGAGTTGCTGGCGTCCATGCCATCCAGAAATCGGGCCAAAGGGGATCGGTCCAGGAAAAGCCCTTTTCTTCTTGCTGTCCGACATTGCCCCAACCCGCTTGCTGAGCGACAGCCACGGTGGGCAGGAAGGGGAGAGTGAATAGTAATTTACGCATATCGAACCTCACACTCGGCCCATCGCGAAACCGCGCGCGATGTAGTTGCGGACAAACCAGATGACTATCGCACCGGGTATGATGGTCAGCGTCCCGGCTGCAGCCAGCAGACCCAGCTCATACCCCGCGCTTGAGGCGGTGCGGGTCATTACGGCTGCGATGGGTTTGGCTTCGACTGCGGTCAGGGTTTTGGCCAGCAGCATTTCCACCCAGGAGAACATGAAGCAGAAGAAGGCTGCGACGCCGACGCCCGCTTTGATGTTGGGCAGGAAGATCGTCACGAAAAAGCGCGGGAAGGAATAGCCGTCGACATAGGCTGTTTCATCCAGTTCTTTCGGGATGCCGCGCATGAAGCCCTCCAGAATCCACACCGCCAGCGGCACGTTGAACAATGTGTGCGCCAGCGCCACTGCCAGATGCGTGTCGAACAACCCGATCGAAGAATAAAGCTGGAAGAACGGCAACGCGAACACCGCAGCTGGTGCCATCCGGTTTGTCAGCAGCCAGAAGAACAGCTGCTTGTCCCCCAGGAACCGATAGCGCGAGAACGCATAGGCCGCAGGTAGTGCCACACAGACCGACAGCACCGTGTTAATCGTCACATAGATGATCGAGTTGATATAGCCCCAATACCAAGTCGGATCGGTGAAGATGGTGATGTAGTTCTCCAGTGTAAAGGTCTGGGGAAACAGGGAAAAGCCCGACAAGATCTCGTTCGTTGTCTTAAAGGACATCGCCACCAGCCAATAGATCGGCAGCATCAGGAACGCGATATAGAGGATCGGGATAAGGGACCGCTTTTTCATTCCGCGTCATCCTTTGTCATCAGTGTGTAGAAGACCCAAGAGACCAGCAGCGTGATGGCGAAATAGATCAGGCTCATCGCGGCCGCCGGGCCAAGGTCGAACTGTCCCAGCGCAATCTTGACTAGGTCGATCGACAGCAAGGTGGTTGAGTTGCCGGGGCCGCCGCCTGTTAGAACGAAGGGCTCGGTGTAGATGTTGAAACTGTCCATAAAGCGCAGCAGAACGGCGATGGTCAGGACGGTCTTCATCTTGGGCAATTGAATATAGCGGAACACCGACCATGGGCTGGCGCCGTCGATCTTGGCCGCCTGATAATAGGCATCCGGGATCGATACGAGGCCCGCGTAGCACAGCAGCACAACCAGTGATGTCCAGTGCCAGACATCCATGACAATCACAGTGATCCAGGCCGAGATCGGCTGTTGCGTCATGTCATAGTTGATGCCCAAAACATCATTCAAGAAGTATCCCAGCAGGCCGATCTTGGGCAGGGTAAAGATGTTCCACATCGAGCCGACCACGTTCCATGGGATCAACATGGGCAGCGCCATCAGGACCAGACAGACCGGCACCCAGAAGCCTTTGCGTGGCATTGACAGGGCCACGATGATGCCCAGAGGGACCTCAATGATCAGGATCAGGAAGGTGAACAGGAATTGCCGACCGAGGGCGGCCTGGAACCGGTCCGAGCGCAGAATTTGTTCAAACCAGCCCAGGCCTTCCCAGAAGAACTGGTTGTTGCCGAAGGTTTCCTGCACCGAGTAGTTGACCACTGTCATCATCGGCACCAGCGCATTGAACGCGACCAGCGCCAGCACGGGCAGGACAAAGAACCAGGCTTTTTGGTTTTCCGTTCTCATTGCGCCCGCTCCTGAGTTGCGATCCAGCCGTCACGGTAGACGCGGGATTGTTCTGGTTTGAATTGCAGGAAGACATGCGAGCCTGGGTTGGGCGCGTTGTGTTCCGCCACCGCCTTTACCGGCGTGTCTCCGACCATGGCGCTGACCACATAGTGACGACCGATATCCGCAACTTTGGTCACATGCGCGGGGACGCCTGTTTCGCCAAAGCTTATGTATTCCGGGCGAATACCCAGATCGGTGCGGCCACCTTCGCCTAGGGTTGGACCTTCCAGCATGACCTCATGTCCTTCGAAGACCGCGCGGTCACCCTTGGCCTCGCAGGGCAGAACATTCATGCCCGGTGAGCCGATGAAGTGGCCGACAAAGGTGTGCTGAGGGCGTTCGAACAGTTCGACCGGGGTGCCAATCTGCACGACCTCGCCCTCTTGCATGACGACCACTTCGTCCGCGAAGGTCAGCGCTTCGGTCTGGTCGTGGGTCACGTAAATCATGGTGGCTTTGACACGCTGGTGCAGCTCTTTCAGCTTGGACCGCAGTTTCCATTTTAGGTGCGGGTCAATCACTGTCAGCGGTTCGTCGAACATGACCGCATTCACGTCGTCGCGGACCAGACCGCGCCCCATCGAGATCTTCTGCTTGTTGTCCGGGCTGAGGCCGCTGGCGCGGGTATTCAGCATGTCCGTGACATCCAGCATCTCGGCAATCTCATCGACGCGACGCTTGATCGTCGCTGCATCGACGCCCCGGTTTTTGAGCGGGAAGGCCAGGTTTTCGCCCACGGTCATCGTGTCGTAGATCACCGGGAACTGGAACACCTGTGCGATGTTGCGCTGATCGGGGGGCAGCGCCGTCACGTCCCGGTCATCAAATAGGATCCGACCTTCCGAGGGGGTAAGAAGGCCGGATATGATGTTCAGCAGCGTTGACTTGCCGCAGCCCGACGGCCCGAGCAGAGCGTATGCCCCGCCATCGCGCCAGGTCACATCAATTTCTTTCAGCGCATAGTCCTCGGGGCCTTTCGGCGCGGGCATGTAGCTGTGTCGTAGGTTTGAAAGCTTGATCTGTGCCATGTCAGGCCACCCTTTTGCCGTCTTGGCTGAAATACCGGCAATGTGCCGGGTTCATGTAGAAACTGTGATCCTCGCCGACTTGATACGGGTGCACGCCAGCAGCCAGAGACACCCAGTCATCCGATCCGTGCCGGAAATGCGCGCTGGAGTCAGAGCCGGACAGCTCTGTCACGATCACACGGCCTGTCAGTTCCACATCTGCTTCAGATGTCCGATATGGAGTCACCCTGTGCGGGCGCACGGCGACCATGTAATCCCCATCAGCCATATCTGAGACGACCCATCCGCCGCCTCCGGCCAACTGCGCCTGAGCACCGGCTACGGTAATCCGTGCGACGTTGATCGGCGGATCCGAGAAGACGCGCGCAGCGGCGATGTTTTCAGGGTTGCGGTAAATGTCTGCAGTTGGACCGAATTGAGTCACGCGGCCATCTTCCATCAAGGCAGTGTATCCGCCCAGCAAAAGGGCCTCTTCGGGTTCCGAGGTGGCGTAAACCACGACTGCGCCGCGTCCTGCGAACAGGTCTGGCAGTTGTTCGCGCAGTTCTTCGCGCAGTTTGTAGTCAAGGTTGGCCAGCGGCTCATCCAGGAACACGGCGCGGCTTTCTTTCGCGATGGCCCGAGCCAGCGCGGTGCGTTGTTGTTGCCCACCCGAAAGCTCATGCGGGCGACGGTGTAGCATGGGGCGCAGTTGCAGCAGGTCAGCGGCCTCTTCCACACGGCCTTCGATCTCGGATTTCGCCATGCCAGCCACGCGAAGGGGCGAGGCGATGTTGTCGAAAACAGTCATATGCGGGTAGTTCACGAAGAATTGGTGCACCAGGCTGATCTGCCGCTTTTGCGTGTTCAGTCGTGTCACGTCTTGCCCATCCATAAAGACCTTGCCCGAGGCGATCGGGTCCAGCCCGGCCATCATCTTGATCAGAGAGGTCTTACCCGATCCCGTCGCACCGAGCAGCACGTTGAAATGGCCGGTCTGCAGCGTCAGGTTCGTGGGTTTGATATGAATGACATTGCCAACCCGTTTGGTGGCGTCTTGAAGTTCGATCATGTCCGTGAGTTCCGGTCCTTCAGTGCATTGCACTGGCATTGGGGTGGGGATGCCTGACGCGGCACCCCCGGTTGCTTTTGGCTTACTGAGACTGCCAGCGCTGAACCAGTTCGTCATAGTTGACGGTCTGGCCCTGCGGCTTTTCGTTCTCAAGCTTGGCCTTGGGTGAACCTGCTTTTTCCAACCAGAAGGACGGATCCTGCGGCTCGTTCAGGCGCGGACCACAGCCGCCATAGACACCGGCGCTTTCATCCGCGGCCTGCATACGGGCCATGGTGATGTCCATTTCCTCGGCCAGACGGTCCATCGCCTCTTGCGGGGTGAACGCACCCGAGTTCACGTCACCGATCTGCTGCCACCAGATCTGGGCCAGCTTCGGATAGTCCGGAACGTTGATGCCGGTCGGCGACCACGCCACACGGTCAGGCGAGCGGTAGAACTCGACCAGACCACCCAGCTTGGGTGCGCGCTCGGTGAACGACTCGTGATTGACCGAGCTGTCGCGGATGAAGGTCAGACCCACATGGGACTTCTTCACGTCAACAGTCTTGGACGTCACGAACTGAGCATAGAGCCACGCGGCCTGAGCTCGATCCTCAGGGGTCGATTTCAGGAAGGTCCACGAACCCACGTCTTGGTAACCAACCTTCTGGCCTTCTTCCCAATAGGGGCCGTGCGGGCTGGGTGCCATCCGCCACAGCGGCGTGCCTTCGTCATCCACGGTGTTGTTGCCTTCGGACTTCGGCTTCACCATGTCGGCCGTAAAGGCGGTGTACCAGAATATCTGCTGAGCCACGTTGCCTTGGCTGAGTGCCGGTAGCGACTGATAGAAGTCATAAGACGCCGCACCCGGAGGCGCATAGGCCCGCAGCCACTCATCCCATTTGCGGATCGCGTAGACCGCAGCCGGACCGTTCGCCGCTCCACCGCGTGACACGGACGCACCAACAGGGTTACAGGTTCCCGCTTCCATGCGGATGCCCCATTCGTCGACGGGAACACCGTTCGGTTCGCCTACGTCGCCGGCACCGGCCATCGACAGCCAGGCGTCGGTCATACGCCAGCCAAGGTCAGGCGCACGTTTGCCATAGTCCATGTGGCCATAGATCGTCACGCCGTCGACTTCTTTCACGTCATTGGTGAAGAATTCAGCAATGTCCTCATAGGCCGACCAGTTGACCGGAACACCCAGGTCATAGCCATACTTTTCCTTGAACGCAGCCTTGTTGGCCTCATCATCGAACCAGTCCTTACGGAACCAGTACAGGTTCGCAAACTGCTGGTCGGGCAGCTGATACAGCTTGCCGTCAGGGCCGGTCGTGAACTGAATGCCCATGAAGTCATCCAGATCCAAAGTCGGCGATGTTGTCGCCGCCCAGTCACCACCCATCATGTCGGTCAGCGGATAGGCGAGTTGCAGGCGTGAGTGGGTACCGATCAGGTCACTGTCGTTGACATAGCCGTCATACAGGTTCCGGCCCGTTTGCATCTGGGTCTGAACAGCCTGAACCACTTCACCTTCACCGAGGATTTGGTGGTTTACCTTGATGCCGGTGATTTCCTCGAACGCCTTGGTCAGAACCTCGGACTCATAGGAATGGGTCGGGATGCCCTCGGACAGGACGTTGATTTCCATGCCAGCATAAGGTTGTGCAGCTTCGATGAACCACTGCATCTCGGCCATCTGTTCGTCTTTCGACAGGGTTGATGGCTGGAATTCGTCGTCGATCCAACGTTGTGCTGCGGCTTCGTCGGCCCAAGCAGAACCGTGCCCCGCAATGACGGCAGCCGCCGCCACTGCGGAAAGTAGATGTCTCCGCATCTGTCTCCTCCCAAAGATTATGGTTTCCGGCGGTAACCGGATGCCAGACAGCATCAGCGATTTGTCGCGCATGTGTCAAACTAAATTTTTAGTAATTGACGCTCGGGCATCCGAGGGCGGGTGAAATCGAACTCATTTGCCAAATTGTGAATTCGTTGTAAGCTAGGGTTGTTATTATAGAAAATGCCGGTGAACGACGCGGCGCGGTTTGCAAAAAACAACTTGAACCAGCGAGGATGTGTAATGTCCCGAAGCCTGTTGAAGTACACGCGAGTTCTGGAAATTGTGGGGGACACGATCAAGGTTCGGGTGCCGGTTGAGGGCGATGGAAACCCTGTGGTTCGGTTCAACGACCTTGCAGTGATCGAGACCGTAGACGGCCGTAAAACATTGGCACAGGCGATCTTCATCGACCGGGATGTTGTGACGCTTCAGGTGTTTTCCGGGACCAAAGGAATCTCGACCGAGGCGACGGCGACCTTTCTGGGCCATCCGATGCAAACGCCGTATTCGGCCAACATTCTGGGGCGGGTTTTTGATGGCGCAGGTGTGCCGATTGACGGTGGACCAGACTTGTCTTCTGAACCCCGAATCGACATTGGCGGACCTACCGTGAACCCGGCGGAACGGGCTGTGCCAAACAAGATGATCCGCACTGATGTACCGATGATCGATGTGTTCAACACGCTGGTCGAAAGCCAGAAAATCCCGATCTTTTCGGTCTCGGGCGAACCCTTCAACGCCTTCCTCAGCCGAATCGGTATCCAGGCGGATGCGGATATTGTCGTCTTCGGAGGTCTGGGTTTGATCTTTGATGATTACCACACCTTCCGCACGTCGTTCGAGGATGCGGGCGTGTTCTCGCGCACTGTGATGTTCGTCAATCAGGCGATGGATCCTCTGGTCGAGCGGTTGTTGGTCCCTGACATGGCCTTGGCGGTGGCCGAGAAATTCGCGGTAGAGGAGGGCAAGCGCGTGCTTGTTCTGCTGACCGACATGACAGCTTATGCCGATGCAATGAAAGAAGTGGGGATAAGTCAGGAACGCGTGCCCTCGCAGCGTGGTTATATGGGTGATCTCTATTCGCAGCTGGCACGCAGGTACGAGAAAGCCTGCGATTATGCCAAGGGTGGATCTGTCACGGTGCTAACCGTGACCACCATGCCCGGCAACGACGTGACCCATCCAGTGCCGGACAACACCGGCTACATTACCGAAGGCCAGTTCTATCTCCACTCTGGGGTGATTGATCCGTTCGGCAGCCTGTCGCGCCTAAAGCAGAATGTAATCGGCAAGACCACGCGCGAAGATCACGGGCAGATCATGAATACGATGATCCGATTCTATTCCGAAAGTCGCGATGCCGCGCAAAAACAGGCGATGGCGTTTGATTTGTCTGACTACGACCATCAGTTGCTGAAGTTTGGCGCCCTGTTCCGGTCGCGGTTCATGGACATTAACGTCTCGATCCCACTTGAAGACGCGTTGGATCTTGGCTGGAAAACGCTGGCCGAGTGCTTTGCGCCGGAACAGTTGCTGATGAAGCAGGCCTTGATCGACAAGTATTTCCCGAAGGATGCCAATGGCGCGGTTGCAGCTGAATAAATCGTCGCTGGCCCGCCAGCAGACGCAGCTGAAAAGCTATGAGCGGTTCCTGCCGTCGCTGGACCTGAAGCGCCAGCAGTTGATGGCCGAACGGGTGAAAGCGCGCGAGGACGTCAAACGCCTTGAGCATGAGGTTAAGGCCCTAGCGCAGCAGGTGGGCGAAAAGCTTCCTATGTTGGCCCAGCAGGGTATCGATCTGGACGGGTTGGTTGAGCTTAAGGATTACAAGGTCAAAGAGGTCAACGTGGTTGGCGTCAAGATGCCTGACCTTGACCGGATCGAAGTTGTTGTGCGTCCTTATTCGGTACTGGCCAAACCTCATTGGGTTGATGCCGCCGCACAGTTGTTGCACGACATGATCGAAGCGCGCCTGCGGGTTAAAATCGCCGAAGAACGCGTGCGTATTTTCGACAAGGCCGTGGCCACGATTACGCAGCGGGTCAACCTGTTCGAAAAGGTTCTGATCCCCCGCGCCAAGGCCAATATCAAGAAGATTCGCATCTATCTGAGTGACGAACAGATGCAGGCGGTCGTGCGGTCAAAAATCTCCAAACGCAAACACGCGCGAGAGGTTTTGACATGAGTGTCGCGCGATTGAAGAAGATGTCTCTGGTCGGGCCTGCAGAGCACAAGGCAGATACGCTTGAGGCGCTGCAAGACCTTGGCTGTATGCATGTTCTGCCACTTGTTCCGCCACCAAATGAACCAGAAAAGATCAGCGAGCGTGGTGCAAGAGAAGCGTATAAGGCGTTGCGTTTCCTTGCAGAAGTTCCCGAGCCACGGCGCCAGATTCAGCGAGACCCCGATTTTGACATGGACCGCTTTGTGCATGAGGTGACTGACCTCATGCAGCGTACACGGGGTACGATGGACCGGCGGGACTTTCTGGCGCATCGTATCGCCCAAGTGCGTCCGTGGGGTGATCTGGACTTCCCGCCAACGGATGTGTTGGCAGGCAATCGGCTGTGGTTCTATCAGTTGCCACTCAAACACCGTGAAGCTCTGTCAGAGGTCAAATTGCCCTGGGCGATTTTGGAAGAAGATCACCGGTTTCTTTACGCGGTTCTAATCTCACCCGACGAACCCGACGATGACATTCTTCCGATCCCGCGCACACATGTGGGCTCGTTGCCCATTCACGAGCTTGAGGCGCAACTGGAGGAAGCCGAAATCGCGCTTGAGGCGCTCGAGGCTGAGCGCGTGGCGCAAACCCGCTATCTGACCTTGATGCGCCAAAACCTGTCCGTAGCTGAAAGCGCCGCCGAACTGGCCCATGCTACGCAAAAGGTGCGCGACGATGAGGCGATGTTTGCTGTGCAGGGGTGGGTCCCCGAAGATCGGGTGGATGCTGTATTGGAATTGGCGAAAGCAAAAGATGCGGCAGTTCTGATCGAAGAACCGGGGCCGGAAGATAACCCGCCCACATTGTTGGAACAGCCTGAAAAACGTGGTTCTGCTGTGGACTTGGCGCTGTTTTATCAAGTGCCTGGCTATAAGGATTGGGACCCCAGCGTGATCGTCGCAGCCTCGTTCGCGTTCTTCTTCGCAATGATCGTGGCAGATGCGGGATACGGCGCCGTAATCCTGCTGGGCCTTTTGCTGTTCTGGAAGCGAATGGGCGGGACTGCGGGTCAACGGTCTTGGCGGCTTTACGGGCTGATCATTTCGGGGGCGACGATCCTGTATGGTATTTTGGTTGGCAGCTATTTTGGCGTGGCTCCGCCCGAGGGGTCGGTCATTGCCAAGCTCAAGGTACTGGATTTGAACAATTTCGGGGCCATGATGATGGTGTCGATTGTGGTTGGCGTCTTGCATCTGGTTCTTGCCAACGCACTTGCGGCCCGCGCGGCATGGGGGCAACGCAAGGCGATTGCCAATCTGGGTTGGATTGCTGCCTTGATCGGCGGGTTTGTATTGTGGCTCAGTTATATGAGCGGCAAATCACCTGTGCCGGGGTCGGCGATCCTGATCCTTGGCGTTGTGGCCATTGTCTTGTTTTCCAGCGAGCGGATCATCCAAAAGCCGACAGACTGGATCTGGCGTCTGATTGAGGGCGTGCAAAGCCTTGCCGGAGCAATGGGCGCTTTTGGCGACGTGCTCAGCTATATGCGCCTGTTCGCGCTGGGACTTGCTTCGGCATCGCTGGCCATCACGTTCAACGATCTGGCCGTTTCCGTCATGCAGGCGCTGAAGGGGCCGGGCATTCTGTTTGGGTTGCTGATCCTGATCATTGGTCACGTTTTGAATTTCGCCCTCGCTATGATGAGCGGCGTCGTTCACGGCTTACGTCTGAATTACATCGAATTCTTTAAATGGGGTCTGCCGGATGAAGGCATCGTCTTTCGTCCGTTTGCCCGCAAGGAGGTTCAGGAATGAATGAGCTTGTTCTTACACTGGGTTGGTTGGGCATCTACGCGCCTATGGCGTTGGGGGCTGCGGCAAGCGCCATTGGCTGTTCGATTGCGGGGATGGCCAGTATCGGAGCCATGACAGAAACCGAAGGCGGCTATGGTCGTTTCGTCGGCGTTTCGGCCTTTCCGTCCACGATGGTGATCTATGGGATTGTCATCATGTTCACCCTGAACCGCGCTGTGACGCCGGAAAACGCAGGGGGGCTGTTCGGCATTGGCATCCTGTCCGGCATTGCACTGATGTATTGCGGTATCTGGCAAGGTCGGGCCTGTGCAGCGGCAATCAACGCCACCAAGGAAAAGCCCGAAATTTTTGGCCTCGCGCTCGCACCGGCTGCGATCATCGAAGGCTTTGGTGTTTTTGCCTTTGTATTCGCCTTGGTCATTAGCGCGGGGATCAGCTGATGGCACAGACCGGAGCAATTTCACATGGCGTTGATGCCCTGATCGACAAGCTGCGCAACGATGGGGTTGCCGCAGGTCAGGCCGAAGCCGAAAAGCTGCGCGAAGACGCCAAGGCCGAGGCCGCGCGCATTCTGTCAGATGCCAAACGCGAAGCCGATGAGTTCAAAAAGAAAGCCCGCACAGAATCCGACAATTACCGTGCAGCGGGTGAGGAGGCGTTGAACACCGCGATGCGGGATGCCGTGTTGACCATGAAGGCCGGTTTGACAGATCGCTTCAAAGAAGACGTTGAACGCCTTGTGACCAAAGAGATGTCCGATCCTGAGCTTCTTAGGCAAATGATCCTTGAGGTTGTGGGTCGGGCCAGTGAGGGGGTCAATCTTCACGGTAAGGTTCAGGTCATTTTGCCTGCCAAAGTCGCCACGCAGGAAGACATCAAGCAAAACGCGGATGACATTCAGTCTGGTAAGTTGACGAAGTATGTTCTTGGACTGACGGCGAAGATGCTGCGCGAGAATGTTGAACTACACACAACCGATGACAATCAGGAAGGTATCCGCGTGCGGGCGGAAGATCAGGGCGTGGTTCTGGACCTGACCGACAAGGCGGTGGCTTCGTTGTTGATGGAACATCTGCAACCCCGGTTTCGTGCCGTGTTGGAAGGGGTCATCCGCTGAGATGTCAAAACAGGACGCCTATATTGCGTTGATGTGCAGTCTTCCGGGGTCGGAGCGCTTGTTTGTTGCCAAACAGCCTCCGCTTTCGCGTATCAGGCTCGAGCGTCGGTTGACGGCTCTGACAGCGGATGATGCCAAGGTTTTGAATGTTCTTGAGCACACGCTGAGTTGGAGCGCCTATGACATGGATGTCACAGACGTTCAGGCGATCCAGCGCTGTAAACAGGCGTTGAAGGACATACCACAGCCCACCTTGCGCAAACTCTTCATGGAACGCATGGAACTCCGCTCGGTTGTTGCAGCACTGCGCCTGAGAAAACGCGGAGAACCCGCGCCTACAGGTTCATTCGGTGTCGGGCGATGGAGCCGCCACATTCCAACCCATTGGACCGATCCTACATTTGGGTTGGATACGCCCATGCCGTGGCTGAAAGAGGCGCACCAATTGCTCGAAGACGAAGATCCGCTTGGGCTGGAACGTCTGCTTTTATCGATCAGCCAAAAGCAACTCAAACGACACGCAGCCCGCCACATGTTCGATTTTGAGGCGGTCGCAATCTACGTCCTAATCTGGAATATTTTTGACCGCTGGGCGCAAAGCAGCGCCACCGAAGCGGCCAAGCGATTTGAGAAACTGGCGCAGCAGGCCATGGCCGATGTCGCCGATATTGATTTTGAGGGAGCAAGCGCATGACAGCCCCAACCTCAGCTAAGCAAACCTCGACCGCACGGGTCGTCTCGGTTCAGGAAGGGCTTGTGCAAATACAAGCCAACCCTGACGCGACCGGTCAGCCCGGCCAATTGGTCAAAAACGAAGTGGTGTTCATCCTGCCATCGCGCCCCGGTCCCGGTGGGCGTCAGGAACGTCTGAAAGCCGAGGTGTTGCGTGTACGTGGAGATACCGCAGACGTACAGGTCTATGAAAGTACCGACGGTGTGGCCGTTGGCGATCCGGTTGAGCAATCGGGTCAGTTGCTGTCGGTTGAGCTGGGGCCGGGACTATTGGGGCAGGTGTTTGACGGGTTGCAATCGCCTCTGCCCAAATTGGCCGCCGAATTTGGCACCTTCCTGCCGCGTGGTGCAGATGTGGCACCCTTGGATGAGCTGGCGAAATGGTCCTTCACGCCTTCGGTCAAAGTTGGCGACACAGTAACCGCCGGGGATAGTATCGGGACAGCGCCCGAAGGCCACTTCAGCCACAAGATCATGCTGCCGTTCAATTGGTCCGGCACGTACAAGGTGGTCTGGGTACAAAAGGGCGCGGCCACGATCCATGACATTGTGGCCCGTCTGGAAGACGAGAACGGTGGTGAGCATACTCTGACCCTGTCGCAGAAATGGCCGGTTCGACGGCCATTGCCGGAAAACATCCTGAAACGCACCTTGTCCGAGCGCCTGTATCCGACCGAGCCTGTCCTGACTTCGCAACGTCTGATCGACACCTTCTTCCCGATTGCCCGCGGCGGAACCGCCTGTATTCCCGGACCGTTCGGGGCGGGCAAGACCGTGCTACAAAACCTGATCGCGCGGAACGCAAAGGTCGATATCGTGATCGTAGTGGCCTGCGGTGAACGGGCAGGGGAGGTGGTGGAAACCATCGAAGAGTTCCCGAAGATGACCGATCCAACCACGGGCGGCAGCCTGATGGACAGAACGATCATCATCTGTAACACCTCATCCATGCCGGTTGCAGCGCGCGAGGCATCTATCTTCACCGGCATTACCTTGGGCGAATACTACCGCCAGATGGGCTATGACGTATTGCTGATCGCCGACAGTACCAGCCGCTGGGCGCAAGCCATGCGGGAAACATCAGGCAAGCTTGAGGAAATTCCCGGCGAGGAGGGGTTCCCCGCCTACCTGGAAAGCTCAATCAAAGGGTTGTACGAACGCGCAGGGGCCCTGAAAACCAATGACGGTGATCTGGGCAGCCTGACGCTGATCGGAACGGTTTCACCTGCGGGCGGCAACTTTGACGAGCCGGTGACCCAATCCACCCTGTCGACGGTCAAGTGCTTCCTCGGCCTGTCGTCCGAGCGTGCCTACAAACGCTTTTATCCGGCGGTTGACCCGATGCTCAGTTGGTCTCGGTACACCGACCAGTTGTCGGATTGGTACGACAGGAACGCCGAACCGGGCTGGACGGATAAAGTGCGCGACCTGATCGCCCTGATCGAAAAGGGCGAACAAGTTGACCAGATGATGCAGGTCACGGGGGAAGAGGGTGTCACGATCGAAGACTTTGTCACCCAGCAAAAAGCGCTGTTTGTTGACATGGTCTATCTGCAGCAGGACGCCTTCGACAAGGTTGATGCGACCGTACCGCTGGAGCGGCAGAAAATGACGTTCAAGCTTGTCTATGATGTCACACAGTCTACGGCGGCCTTCTCGGACAAAGCCGAAGTACGGCAGGTGTTCACGCAGCTTACCGGGCTGATTAAGAACTTCCATTATGCAGCGGAAAACACACCGGAATACAAATCGATCTGGACTCAGATCGAAGACCTGTGTCGCGAAAAGTTCGGAAGTTAGCGAAGGAAATGGCAGCCCGTAGGGGAATCGAACCCCTCTTTCCAGGTTGAAAACCTGGCGTCCTAACCGATAGACGAACGGGCCATTTGGTAGTGGCACAAGCACAAGTGGCAGCCCGTAGGGGAATCGAACCCCTCTTTCCAGGTTGAAAACCTGGCGTCCTAACCGATAGACGAACGGGCCACGCTGGCTTGTGGAGGGCCTTTTACGGTTTCACCGTGACCCCCGCAAGCGGAAAAATGCAGGGATGTGAAAGTTTTTTGGGCCTCTGACGCAGAGCGTCAATTGGCCTCTGCCGCATCCTCCAGCCGAAGTTGTACGGATTGTCGCCCACCCCATGTGTTCACCTCAAGCCGACCCGCAAAATGAAAGCGTGCACCGCCGTGATTTGACAATTTCTCGCCCATCGGGCCGTCAAAGGCACCAAAGGCAATTGCGTCCAGGCCACCACCCATTCCATCGGCCAGTGAAAGCTTCAGATGGGTTTCCCCCACTCGTTTGGCAAAGCGCACCTGCAGGTCTGGCAAAGCATAGCGTGGGGCAGGGGCGCTGGCCCCAAATGGCCCCGCCTGTTCAACCTGTTCTATCAGATCAACGGTTGCCGCACCGGGCATAAGCGCGCCGTCCAGCTTCAGATCGGCTGGGCCGCCCTGACCGGCACCCTGCTTGGCCAGCAACTCGCTCAAGCGCTCCATTGCGGGTTCAAGCTTGTCGCGCATCACGGTAAGACCAGCGGCCATCTTGTGACCGCCCCCTTTGACCAGCAGTCCTTCGGCGGCAAGGCGCTGGATTGAGGCCCCCAGATCAGCGCCCGAAACCGACCGGCCCGAGCCTTTGCCTTCATCTCCATCAAAGCCAATCACGATAGCAGGGCGGTTGGCAGTTTCTTTCAGGCGCGAGGCTACGATCCCGACCACACCGGGGTGCCAGCCTTCGCCAGCCGCCCACACCAATGGCGCGTCTAGGCCGCGGTGTTCGGCCTGTTCCACAGCAGCGGCCCGCACCGCGTTTTCAATGTCCCTACGTTCGGTATTCAAGGCGTCCAGACGTTCGGACAAAGCTTGCGCTTCGTGCAGGGACTCCGTGCTTAGCAACCGCGCGCCCAGATCGGCCTGACCGATCCGCCCGCCTGCGTTCACACGGGGACCCAGCAGAAATCCAAGATGATAACTGTTCGGCGCGGTGTCCATGCGCGAAACATCGGACAGGGCCACAAGGCCGGGGCGCTGTCGCTGCGCCATCACTTTCAACCCCTGCCGAACCAGAGCGCGATTGGCGTCGATCAAAGGTGCAACGTCAGCCACAGTGGCCAGCGCCACCAGATCCAGCATCGACATCAGATCCGGCCCCTTTACGCCTGTTTGACGCAATTGGCGCCCGGCTTCGACCAGCATCAGAAACACAACGCCCGCAGCACACAGATAGCCAAGATCGCCGCTTTCGTCCTGACGGTTGGGGTTCACGACAGCGACGCAATCTGGCAGCGTCTCACCTCCAAGGTGATGATCCAGAACGATCACGTCTGCACCCTTGGCCGCTGCGATCGGATCATGGCTAAGCGTCCCGCAATCGACGCATATGAGCAAGTCATGCGCCGCTGCCAGTTCCCGCATGGCATGCACGTTGGGGCCGTATCCTTCATCGATCCGGTCGGGCACATATAGCGTTGCCTGCAATCCCATCTGGCGCAACCAGACCAGCAGCAACGCGGCGGAACTGCCGCCGTCGACATCATAATCTGCAAACACTGCGATCTTCTGGCGATGCCGAACGGCGTCCAGAAAGCGTGCCGCTGCAATCTCCATGTCTTTCATCGCGCGCGGGTCGGGCAACAATTCCTTGAGCTTGGGATCCAGAAAGCCGCGTGCCTCCATCGCGGGCACGCCGCGTCGGGCCAGAACCTGGCACACCGCGCGTGGCAGATCGGTCTGTTGCGCCATCATCTCGGCAGCGCGCTCTACCTCGGCGCTGGGACCAACCCAACGCCGCCCTGTCAATGATTGCTCTACCCCAAGAAAACTCATCTCTCGCCTCTTATGCGCCAAGGCCGGACCCTTGCGGACCCGGCCTTTTCATCTTTTCAAAAATACTCTCGCCGAAGGCAACGGCGCAAGCCGTTACGCCTTGTCGTGCGGCCAGGTGGGCGTGCGGTAAGACATGCGGCGCACGGACCCGGTTTTTGACCGCATAAGCAACGTTGTGGTTTCAACCCAGCCCGGCTCTCGCTTGATGCGTGGCAGCAGCGAACCGCCTGTGACACCGGTTGCTGCAAAAATCACATCTGCGGTCACCATCTCATCACGTGCATAAACGCGATCCAGATCAGTGATACCAGCCTTGGCGGCGCGGCCACGCTCGTCGTCGTTGCGGAACAACAGGCGACCAAAGATCTGACCGCCCATGCATTTCAGCGCGGCGGCAGCCAGAACGCCTTCGGGCGCACCACCCTGGCCCATGTACATGTCAATGCCGGTCACTTCGCTTTCGGCACAATGCATGACGCCAGCCACGTCACCATCGGTGATGAGGCGGATCGAGGCACCGGTTTCGCGTACTTCGGCGATCATGGCTTCATGGCGCGGACGCTCCAGAATGCAGACGGTGATGTCGGCCGGTTTACAACCTTTGGCCTTTGCCAAAGCTTCGACCCGTTCACGCGGGGACATGTCCAGATTAACCACGCCTTCAGGCAGGCCCGGACCAACGGCCAGCTTGTCCATGTACACATCCGGCGCGTGCAGCATAGACCCACGCGGCCCCATGGCGATCACGGTCAGCGCGTTAGGCATGTCCTTTGCGGTCAGCGTAGTGCCTTCCAGCGGGTCCAGCGCGATGTCTACACCGGGGCCGTTTCCGGTGCCGACTTCTTCACCGATATACAGCATCGGCGCCTCGTCGCGTTCACCTTCACCGATCACCACGACACCGGCAATGTCCAGCAGGTTCAACTGCTCGCGCATGGCGTTTACAGCTGCCTGATCGGCGGCTTTCTCATCGCCGCGCCCCACCAGCGAGGCCGAGGCCAGTGCAGCCTGCTCCGCCACCCTTGCCAGCCCCAGAGACAGCAGGCGGTCGTTGAAATCGGTTTTGGCAGCACTCATTGTTCAGTATCCCTTGGTCAGTAAAGCCGTTTCTTCCGGCATAACGTGCGTTTCATGCAGGCCGCAAGATCAAACCTCTTCAATCCGCAACGCAACAGGCTCACCGGCCACTACATCCGTGTTGCGGAAACCATCCAGCGCGACGTCCAGAGCGGCGCGAGTGGTTTTGTGGGTGACGATCAGCACGGGTGCGGTGCTTTCGGCATGGGCATACTGGCGCATCCGATCGATCGAAACGCCAGCGTCGCCCAAAATGGCGGCCACCTTGGCCAGAGCACCCGGTTTGTCCATTAGGCCCAGCCGCAAATAATATGGCGCAGGCAGACCTGTCACCGCCGGTTTGGCGGCCTCAAGAGATGTGGCAGGGCGGCCAAAGGTCGAGATCTGAAGACCGCGTGCCAGATCGCACACATCCCCCATAACGGCACTGGCCGTCGGGCCTTCACCCGCTCCGGGACCGCGCAACACGACCTGTTCGACCGAGTCTCCTTCGATCACCACCATATTGGTGCCACCCTCCAACTGACCCAGGGGCGAGTCGCTGGGCACGAGGCAGGGTTGCATACGTTGCTCAAGCCCGCGTGCGGTGCGCTGCGCCACGCCCAGCAGTTTGATGCGAAAGCCCATATCCTCGGCCTGATCGATATCGTCCAGGCTGATCTGCTGAATACCTTCAATCTCGATTCCGTCGAAATTCGGCTTGGTGCCAAAAGCGATCGAGGCCAGCAGCGCCAGTTTATGCGCCGCGTCGATGCCCCCCACGTCCAGATTGGGGTCAGCCTCAAGATAGCCCAGTTCGGCGCACTCATCGAACAGTGCATTATACCCCTGACGCTGCGATTGCATCCGGGTCAGGATGTAGTTGCAGGTGCCGTTCATCACGCCCATCACACGCGTAATCTCGTTTCCTGCCAGACCCTCGGTGAGGGATTTGATCACCGGGATGCCACCGGCAACTGCCGCCTCGAACCGGATGACACGACCTGTGGCCTCGGCCTGTTCCGCCAGTTCCTGACCGTGGATGGCCAGCAGTGCTTTGTTGGCCGTGACAACATCCTTGCCTGACGCCAAAGCCGCTTCAACCGAAGCTTTTGCAGGGCCGTTTTCGCCACCCATCAACTCGACATAAACATCGATATCGTCGCGCTTCGCCAAAGCGACCGGATCGGTTTCCCAGGCGTAATCCGACAGGTTCACTCCGCGGTCTTTGTTTGGATCTCGTGCGGATACGGCCACGATCTCAATCGAACGGCCTGTGCGGGCTTTAAGCAGGTCGGCATGGCGGCGCACAATCTTGACGACACCGACGCCGACTGTTCCCAAGCCCGCAATTCCCAGCCGCAGTGCCTGTGTCATGTCGCGTGTCCCTTTCCGCCGGAATCTAACTGAATTCGGATGCTTTTCCGATCAGCGCTGCCTTAGCGGGTTCGGGCCAAGGGTGCAATCCATCAGCGGGTGATTGTGGGGGGAATGCCGTGCTTTAGTTGGTTTGCGCGTTTTGCAGCGCTTCCGCCTTTTGTGCCAAAGCCTCGCTGCGTTGAGTCAGGTCTTCTTCAACCGCCACAGCTTCGCTTACTGGATCAATGGGGGCGCCAAGTGTTTCCTGTAGCGGTACAAGACGCGGGTAGGGGGCTTTTTTAACTGAAGCAGGTTCGCTTCCTTCCAACTCAGGAAAATCCGCGCACCCGGCACAAAGAAAAACAAGAGGAAGTAAAGGCAGCAGTTTCATAGGGCACGCTTTTGGTTTCTCGAGCCCTCTTGTGATGCACGTTTTGATGTCTTCGATCAAGCAGGGTTCTATCTGAACAATTGTTCAGATACTGTGAAGACATGGCACGAACCCAAGGCTCTCATTCTGACATTACCGGCCCCCGCATTCGTAAGGCTGCGCTGCACCTGTTTGCACGTCACGGTTATGCCGCTGTTTCGATGCGGCAGATTGCGAAAGAAGTCGGTGTACAGGCGGGGGCCCTGTACAATTACACACCAGACAAGCAGAGCCTGCTGTACCGTTTGATGCGGGAACATATGCAAGAGCTGCTGTCAGCGTTTCACGATTTGCAAGGTGGCGATGACGCGGAGGAAGCGCTGCGCCAGTTCGTCGGGTTTCACATCCGGTTCCATTTACAACGCCCTGATGAGGTTTTCATTGCCTACATGGAGCTGCGAAACCTTTCGCCCGACAACTTCGCAGAAATTGAGGACCTTCGCCGACAATACGAAAACGCGTTGGAAAACATCCTTCACGCCGGGCAGCAAGCTGGTCAGTTTGCTATACCAGACACCAAGATTGCGACGCTTGCCGTGATTGCGATGTTGAACGGTGTGATGACCTGGTATCGATCCGGTGGCCGATTGTCGCTGGATGAGGTCGAACAGACCTATTGGAACATGGTGCACAAGGCTGTGACGGCCTGACAGGATCAGGCCGCCGATGTGTCAGTGCGCGGGGCGAATGAATGTCCCGTTTCTGAGTTCCCGAAAGGCTTGTTCCAGCTCGGCGCGTGTGTTCATCACGATAGGACCGTGCCACGCGACCGGCTCATCAATCGGGGCGCCTGAGATCAACAAGAACCGAACGCCTTCCTCGCCTGCCTGAACCGTGATTTCATCTCCGGTTCCAAAACGGACAAGGGTTCTGTCGCCTGACATGTCGCGGATGTTGACCTCTTGCCCTGCGACCTCTTTCTCTAACAGCACACCTGTTGGCTGCGAGGCGTCGGCAAAGGCGGCCTGCCCCTGAAATACATAAGCGAAGGCCCGGCGGTAGGTGTCGATCCGAAACGTCTTTTTCACACCTGCTGGGATCGAGATGTCCAGGTATTGTGGGTCTGCCGCGATACCATCCACCGGCCCGGTTTTACCCCAGAACTCTCCGACAATTACCCGAACAGTTGTGCCGTCGTCATCGGTGACTTCGGGAATGTCCTTGCTTTGAACATCCTGATAGCGAGGGGCGGTCATCTTCTGATCCGAGGGCAGGTTGCCCCACAATTGGAATCCATGCATCTGCCCCGAGGTGTTTCCGTGCGGCATTTCCTGATGCAAGATACCTGACCCTGCCGTCATCCATTGCACATCGCCAGCACCCAGGGTGCCGGTGTTGCCCAGTGAATCGGAATGCTCGACCGATCCGGCCAGAACATAGGTTATTGTCTCGATCCCGCGATGAGGATGCCAGGGAAACCCGGCCTGATAGTCCTGCGGCCGTTCGTTTCGAAAATCGTCGAACAACAGGAAAGGGTCCAGCTCGGACGGGTCCTGAAACCCGAATGCGCGATGCAGTTTCACGCCGGCCCCTTCCATCGTTGGAATGGCCCTGCGCGTTTCCAATGTAGGTCTGAGAGACATGGCAACCTCCGATTTGTTTGAGCAGCATGTAAACTCTGCGCTTGCGCAGTCAATTCGCGCGGAAAAACCGAACCTGTGCGAATTTGCAGATAAACCAAACCCCTGTTGTTTCCTGCGCAAAGCGGCTAAATCCAGAGGATCGAAACAGGAGATTTCCATGCAGGAAGAAGTGCTGGCAACGATTGAGGCATCTTCGCCCAGACGCTGGGCCGGGGTAGGGATGCTGACGACGGTTGGGGCACTGGTCACATATGTCGCTCTGGCGTCCCCGCCCGAGCCGATATGGCAGGCGTTCCTGTTCGCCGTGGGTGGAGCGTCGCTGTGGCTGGCATATCGTGTCTGGTACGCGACACAGGACCGTATCGAGTTGACCCGTTCGGAACTGCGCACGGGGTCAGGTCAGATCATTGCGAAAGTCGAAGACATCGAAACTGTTGATCGCGGCGTGTTCGCGTTCAAACCGTCAAACGGTTTTCTGGTTCGGATGCGTCACAAAGCATCAAACAAATGGGCGCCGGGCCTGTGGTGGCGACTAGGGCGCAGGGTGGGCGTGGGCGGCATGACAGCTGCCGCCGAAGCCAAGTTCATGTCAGAGGCCCTAGTCTTCCTTCTTACAGATGACCGGGGGTCTCTCTAGGTCACATGCAACCTTGCCGGCAAAGCGGGGGCTTGTGAAGATGAAGTTTTCAAAGGTAATTCCGGTTGCAAAGTCCCAACCCGGTTTGAACATCGGAATATATTCGTTCGATGTTTCCACCAAAATAATCGTGTCTTGGTCGGGCATCGGCGGCAGACGATCTTTGAGTTCTTCGACATTGGTGTCGTCCCAAACCCAATCGTATCCGCGTGCGGTTGACCAGCGCACATCGTGTCGGTCTTCATCTTCTTCGTACCGCAACAATGAGATCCGAACATCCACATCGGAACGGTTGTTGATCATCCGTCCCATCAACTCTTGTAGCGAGTCGATATATATGTCGGTCACTTCCTGTGATTCACGCGAGATCAGGTCGCTGACTGTATAAGCCGCCTTTTGATTCGACGCGCTCTGCCGAAACCCTTCAAATGCTGTGAAAGAGAATGTGACAGTCCAAAGCAACAGAGGGAAGATCATCAGGGCTTCTACTGTCAGAATGCCGCTTTCATCTTCCTTGAAGGCTTGGACGCGTTTTTTCACGTTTCGCATGACAGACATGGCTTTACCGTGGCTCCTGTACGAATGCCGTCGTCGCAGTCAAAGAGTAATGACCGGATTCGTCGGGGACTTCACGCGCGATGACAGACGTCTTGAATACGGGGTCAACACGGAGGCAGGCGCGAAGGATCATCAACTCGTTTGATTCACCGCTGTCGAACTTAAACTCATGCAGCGGGTTAACCTCTTCCGTGCTATCGGTGCAGTCTGGTTTTTCAGGAAGATTTATTCCTACGAACGCGTTCTGCCTGATCATTTCCAAACGCAGGTTCGCCTCGCAGTTCTGGATGCCAGAAATTTCACAGATCCGGATTTTAATGACGTCATGATCCCATTTTGTACCAGTGTTCAGTCGAATGTCCCGAACCACCCTATCTACGCCTTGTTCCAGAGCGCCGTGTTGCGTGGTGATAACGTTCATTTCCGCCCCAATCCCCAAAAACGCCAGGAAGAAGGGAACGATCATAACAAATTCGATCGTCGCGTTTCCGGTCTCTGATCGCTTGAAGAAGCTAAGTTTTGACTTGGTCTTACGGATCATTGGGTCAGCCTCAGTTTGCGGATAGAGGACGCGATCGATGCAAACGCCTTTTCCAGGTTCAGCCCGCTTACGTTGTAAACATGACTATCCGAGCTGGCGCAGGACTTGATGGTGTTCAGGCCGTTGGTCGGTGCCTCGAACGCAATGCCGTAAATGATGACACCCTCGTCTTTCGCTGCGCCACAAATGCTGGCCGTACGCGTATTTTTTGTGGATGAGCCGACAGATTTCCGAAGGTTCCAATACCAGTTGCTTTCATGGTTGGACTGCCAGTAGTAGTTATTCTTGGCATTCCACCACAGCGAGGCCAGATCGAACAGTTCGGGATAGGTCAGGCGCGTTGCAGTTCCGATCTCTTCGTTCGAGTCGTTCTCATTGGGGGGGTTCCCGAACGGATGCTCCGCAGTGACGTAACTACCGCCGTTTTCTTCGGTATGTTGCATCCAAACCCACCGATCAGGGTTGCGCGCATAACGAACGCTGTATTCGCCTTTCTTGCCATCTGCCCGCTCAAATTCGGGGTTGAACCAGATATCGGTCTGTCCACTGCGGACAGACGAGTCCAGCATGTATTGCGTGGTGTTTTGACCGTCGGTCATGACGATCACGACCTTCAGAACATCCGAGTCGAAGGATTCAGGGCGAACCGAGAATTTCGCAGGCACTTTGCCTTCGGCCGCCAGATCGTTGATCACCGGCTGGAATGTCGGATCCAACATTCCAACACCCCACTTCATACCCACATCAATAGAGGTGTTGCCGCTTGCCGTCAGGGCGTCGATGCGATTGTGCAGATACTCAACGTTGTCCGTAACAGGTGTGATCTCACTGCCATTACGCACTGGACACACATAATAAGCGGGGCTCTGTTCACCATCAGTATACCCACCGTTTACATATGCGCTGCTGTAGCGCCATGGGTCGAAATGAGCGGTGCGTTGGTAAAAGACTGACGGGTCAAGCGTCGCAGAGCTAAATTGACCCGATGTGAAATTCACGCAGTGCGAATAAGCATGTTCCGACGTTACATTGTCGAACTTGCCCAAAATGTCCTGCCCCGCATTGACCTGCGTTGCATAGGGCACAATCGACATTGAAATTTTAGTCTCGCCGGATTCTTCAAGCATCAGCGTGACAAATTCCTTGGCTGCGCTTCGCAGAACTTCGATTTTCGACTTCCCCGCGGTGGCAGACGATCTTGTCATAGACCCAGACATGTCCAGAACCAGAGAAATCTCGACCGAACCGATCGACTCTTCGGCAGTACTTGCCGCTACAATCCCCAGCTCTGTCACAGTACCGAACCGCAGGAAACGCGTTGGCACGACCGCCTCTGCCGTCGCTGACACTGTTCTCGAGCCGAACCCTTCGACAACTGTAATCGTCTTTTCAAGATGGCCCAGACCGGCCTTTTCCATATAGTCTTCGACAACCTGTTGCGGAGGAAGTTTTTGGTCCAGGTCTGCGGCAGCCAGAACGGCACGGTCCAAGGTGGATTGCACGTTGGCGCGATCACGTTCATGAGTCATGATGTCCATGGACATGCCGGTGATCGCAAGCATCAGGATCAGGATGAGTAGAGTGAAGATTGTAAAAGTGCCGTCTTCCCTGTCAACGAACGCGCGCAATTGGGAAGCTTTGCGTTTCGGCATCGAGCCGTCGTTCTGAAGCGAGTGTTTAATCATTTGATGACTCCGCACCGCACGTAGAATTCGTGCGACATAAAAAGAGATTTGGTATAAATTTAGTTTTCAAACATGGCGTGAATTGGGCGAAAAAGGCTTGGTTTTGGCCTTTTTACGCGCAAATCGGCTATAAAACCTGTCGCCCAGACCGATCTGTCAATGAAATGAAAACAATTCGTTAAGGATTCAGTCGGTAGACCGACTCATCCACAGGCGGTGACGTATTTGTTAATGAAATGATGAAAAAAAGTGCAATGTTTGATTGCAGCCTGACGCAACTGGTGCGACAAAAAGTCATGACGTTGCGTCTGGTATCGATACGGAGGATTGTATGACCGGCATCAAAGAACCCAGCTTTCGTGAGAGTGTTGACTTGATGTTCAATAGGGCGGCGTCCCTGATGGACCTACCGCCGGGGCTGGAGCAAAAGATCCGGGTTTGCAACGCGACCTACACCGTACGATTTGGTGTGCGGCTCAGGGGGGAAATCCATACCTTCACCGGATACCGTTCTGTGCATTCCGAACATATGGAGCCTGTCAAAGGCGGTATCCGCTATGCTTTGGCCGTGAACCAGGACGAAGTTGAAGCGCTGGCTGCGCTGATGACCTATAAGTGCGCGCTGGTTGAGACGCCGTTTGGCGGATCGAAAGGCGGTTTGTGCATTGATCCCAGAAAGTACGAAGAACATGAGATGGAGCAGATCACCCGACGCTTTGCCTATGAACTGGCCAAGCGTGACCTGATCAACCCGTCTCAGAACGTCCCGGCCCCCGATATGGGAACGGGTGAACGAGAAATGGCATGGATGGCCGACCAATACGCGCGGATGAACACCACGGACATCAACGCGCGCGCTTGTGTAACGGGTAAGCCTCTGAACGCGGGTGGCATTGCCGGACGGGTTGAGGCAACGGGACGCGGCATCCAATACGCGCTGCGCGAGTTCTTCCGTCATCCGGAAGACGTGCAGAAAGCTGGCCTGTCCGGCAAGCTGGACGGTAAGCGCGTAGTGGTGCAGGGATTGGGTAATGTGGGGTACCACGCGGCCAAGTTCCTCAGCGAACAGGACGGCTCAATCATCGTTGGCATCATCGAATGGGACGGTGCGCTGTACAATCCCGACGGCATCGACGTTGAAGCGGTCCGCCAGTGGATCGTCAAACATGGCGGGGTCAAGGATTACCCCGATGCGACCCACTCGGCCGAAGGTGGAAGCGTGCTGGAAGCGGAATGTGACATCCTGATCCCGGCTGCACTGGAAGGTGTTATCAACTTGTCCAATGCCGAACGGATCAAAGCGCCCTTGATCATCGAAGCCGCAAACGGGCCGGTGACGGCAGGTGCGGATGAAATTCTGCGCAAGAAGGGCACAGTGATCATCCCGGATATGTATGCCAACGCTGGTGGTGTGACCGTTTCTTACTTCGAATGGGTCAAAAACCTCAGCCATATCCGCTTTGGCCGGATGCAGCGGCGACAGGAAGAAGCGCGGCATGAGTTGATCGTGAGCGAATTGGAAAGGCTGGACCGCTATCTTGGCGATGCCTGGACGATGTCGCCTGACTTTAAGACGCAGTATCTGAAAGGGGCTGACGAGTTGGAACTGGTTCGGTCCGGTCTGGATGACACCATGCGCATTGCTTACCAGTCGATGCGCGAGGTCTGGCACAGCCGAGACGATGTAGAGGACCTGCGTACAGCGGCCTATATCGTGGCCATTGACCGCGTGGCGAAAAGCTACCGCGCCAAAGGGCTCTGACGTCAAAACGGGTGGGGCAGGCTGGCTGCCCCACTCTCAAGTTGTTCAGCAGTGCCAGGTGGCAAAAAGGATTATGGCAGCCCGAGACCCAGACAGGTAAGCTGCGCCGAAAGAAACGAATCCGGGAGAACCCCATGTTGCGTATCGCCATCGTCGCGGCCTTGCTTGCCAGCCCTTCACTGGCTCAGGACAGCGCCGAGCAAAGCTGTAAATATCAGGCCGATGTGGTGGCCGCGATCCAGAAGGCACGGTTGGACAGGGTAAAAGAGCGCGACGTCGCACAGGCGATTGCGGACAGTTCACCGACCTGGCCCGAGAACTATAATGCGGCGATTCCGCTGATTACGCCCTGGGTTTATGAGCAAAAGATGCGCGATGTGCGCAAGAAGGATCTGGGTGCCGCGTGGTTGGAGCTGTGTCTGCAGCAATAATCCACAGTTACGCCAATTCCTTGTGGATAAGCCCGCGCCGTCCCCTTGGCGCGGGTTTTCATTTCTGGCAGGTTTGACCCATGTCTTTGCCCCCCGGATTTCTGGATGAGTTGCGTACCCGGCTAAGCCTGTCTCAGGTCGTCGGGCGCAAAGTTATGTGGGATCAGCGCAAGTCCAACCAAGGCAAGGGGGATATGTGGGCCCCATGCCCGTTTCACCATGAAAAGACGGCCTCGTTCCACGTCGATGACCAGAAGGGGTTTTATTACTGCTTCGGCTGTCACGCCAAAGGCGACGCAATCAGTTTTGTGAAGGAAACCGAGAATGTCTCATTCATCGAAGCGGTTGAGATTTTGGCGCGTGAGGCCGGGATGCCCATGCCCGCCCGTGATCCCAAAGCGCAGGAAAAGCAGGACCGCCGGTCGCAATTGGCTGATGTGATGGAGCAGGCAGTGCAGTTCTTCCGACTGCAACTCAAAACAGGGGCGGGTGCGCCTGCACGCGATTACTTGACGGGTCGAGGGTTGGACGCGCAAGCGCTGGATCGGTGGGAGATCGGATTTGCCCCGGATGGGTGGCAGGCGCTGTGGGATCATCTGCGCGGCAAGAATGTGGCTGAGGATCTGATCCTTGGGGCAGGGCTGGCCAAGCCGTCCAACAAGGGTAAGAAACCTTATGACACGTTCCGTAACCGGATCATGTTCCCTATCCGCGATCCGCGTGGACGGTGTATCGCGTTTGGTGGGCGGGCGATGGACCCCAATGATAACGCTAAATACCTGAACTCGCCCGAGACCGAGTTGTTCGATAAAGGGCGCAGCCTGTTCAACCATGGCCCTGCGCGGCAGGCGGCGGGCAAAGGGCAGCCTTTGATCGTGGCCGAAGGGTATATGGACGTGATTGCGCTGGCCGAGGCGGGCTTTGGCGCGTCGGTCGCCCCTTTGGGCACGGCAATCACCGAGCATCAGTTGCAATTGCTCTGGCGCGTTTCCAACGAACCGATCATTGCGCTGGATGGTGATACGGCGGGACTGCGTGCTGCGATGCGAGCGGTCGATCTGGCTTTGCCGTTGCTCGAAGCGGGTAAATCACTGCGCTTTGCACTGATGCCCGAAGGCAAGGATCCCGACGATTTGTTGCGGGCAGAAGGGTCTGGGGCTGTGCAATCGGTGCTGGAAAGCGCCATTCCGATGGTCAAACTGCTGTGGCAGCGTGAGACCGAAGGGAAAGTCTTTGACAGCCCCGAGCGCAAGGCGGCGCTGGACAAATCGTTGCGCGACAAGATCAAACTGATCCGCGACCCCTCGATCCGCTCGCATTATGGGCAAGAGATCAAGGATTTGCGCTGGCAGCTATTCCGTCCCCAGCGCCAACCACAGAACCGACAGTGGCAGCCGCGTGGCAAGTGGCAGCCTCCGCAGAGCGCCTCGCCGGGTGCGCGGGCGTCTTTCCTGGCGTCGTCCGAGACCGCTGATATCCAACTGCGCGAGGCGGCCATTCTCGCCATCGCCATCCTAAACCCACAGGTCGTTGTCCAGTTCGAGCACCAGCTTGAAGACATGGAATGCCTCAACCCCGAATACGCTGCCCTGCGAGACGCCATTCTGCGTCACGCGATTGATGATCCGGATCATCTGAAAGACCACATTGTAGATTCTTTGGGGGCTCAGCCCCTTGAAAACCTGCTGGTCCTTCGCCATGTCGCAGTGATCCCCTGTGTGTATAAACCAGGCGACGTTGAAAAGGCCGAGATGACGCTGGCCGAGGAACTCGCAAAGATCAAAGCTCTCCAGGGGTTGGATGCTGAGATAGCCGAAGCGGCGGAGGAATTGTCTGATCTGGCCGATGAGGCGCTGACATATCGGCTGGCGCAAGCCGCCGAAGAGCGCAACCGTACAAGCCGCAGCCAGAACGAAGACAGGGCCGTATTCGACATTGCCGACAACGGTGCGCGAATCAATCGCGACGAGAAAGACGCGTTTAAGGCAATCATGTCCGGTATCAAATTCGAGCGGAAACGCCGGTAAAGTGGTGTTTTCATAAGGCACTGGAAAAGAAAAACGGGTAAACGGGTGGCCGAATCACTTCTACGCGCTAATGATTCGGTTCAAACGAATCACCCATCCCTGCAGGAGCATTGAATGGCCGCCAAAGACACGACCGAAGATCGCAAATCCGAAGAGCAGGAACAGGAAATCTCGCTGGACATGAGCCAGGCCCAGGTCAAGAAGATGATCGCCGAGGCCCGCGAGAAAGGTTACATCACCTACGACCAGCTCAATCAGGTTCTGCCACCAGATCAGGTCAGCTCGGAGCAAATCGAAGACGTTATGTCGATGCTGTCCGAGATGGGCATCAACATCATCGAAGATGAAGAGGCAGAAGAGGAAGAGAACAAAGGCTCGACCGAACTGACCACCACCGATAGCAACCGTGAAGTTGCATTGGCTGGGGCCGCCACAGAAAAACTGGACCGAACAGATGACCCCGTCCGCATGTATCTGCGCGAGATGGGTTCGGTTGAACTGCTGAGCCGCGAGGGCGAAATTGCTATCGCCAAGCGGATTGAAGCGGGTCGGAACACCATGATCCAGGGGCTGTGCGAAAGCCCTCTGACCTTCCAGGCGATCACCATCTGGCATGACGAATTGTTGTCCGAAGACATTCTTCTGCGCGACGTCATCGATCTGGAGGCCACATTTGGCAATCAGATGGACGAAGACGGTGATGTGGAAGAGCCTGTGGTCGACACATCCACAGTGCAGGCAGCCAAGCCCGCAAAGGACACCGGCCCCGAGCTGGATGCTGACGGCAATCCGCTGAACAATGACGATGACGACGATGATGACGATCAGGCCAACATGTCGCTGGCCGCGATGGAAGCGGCGCTGAAGGATCAGGTCCTGACCACGCTTGAACGCATCTCGACCGATTTCTCGATGTTGTCGGAAATGCAGGATAGCCGGATTTCGGCCACTCTGAATGAAGATGGCTCGTTCAGTGAAAAAGACGAAGAAACCTATCAGAAGCTGCGCGCCGAAATCGTTGAGCTGGTGAATGGCCTTCATCTGCACAACAACCGGATCGAAGCGCTGATCGACCAGCTTTATGGTATTAACCGCCGTGTCATGTCTCTGGACAGCGCGATGGTGAAGCTTGCCGATCAGGCCCGTATCAACCGTCGTGAGTTCATCGAAGCCTACCGGGGTCGCGAACTGGATCCGAACTGGTTGTCCGAGATGGCTGAAAAGCCGGGCCGGGGGTGGCAGATGTTCATCGAACGCTCGACGGCTAAGGTCGAAGAACTGCGCAACGATATGGCTCAGGTCGGTCAATATGTCGGTCTGGATATCTCTGAATTCCGCCGCATCGTGCAACAGGTTCAGAAGGGCGAGAAAGAGGCACGTCAGGCCAAGAAGGAAATGGTCGAGGCCAACCTACGTCTGGTGATCTCGATTGCCAAAAAATACACGAACCGCGGCCTGCAATTCCTTGATCTTATTCAGGAAGGTAACATCGGCTTGATGAAGGCGGTGGACAAGTTCGAATACCGCCGCGGCTATAAGTTCTCGACCTATGCGACTTGGTGGATTCGTCAGGCGATCACGCGGTCTATCGCGGATCAGGCCCGCACGATCCGTATTCCGGTTCACATGATCGAAACGATAAACAAGCTGGTTCGGACCGGTCGTCAGATGCTGCACGAAATCGGACGCGAGCCGACGCCGGAAGAACTGGCAGAAAAGCTGCAAATGCCGCTTGAGAAGGTTCGCAAGGTGATGAAAATCGCCAAAGAACCAATCTCGCTGGAAACGCCAATCGGTGACGAAGAAGACAGCCAGCTGGGCGATTTCATCGAGGACAAGAATGCCGTGCTGCCTCTGGACAGCGCCATTCAAGAGAACCTCAAGGAAACGACCACTCGGGTTCTGGCCTCGCTCACGCCGCGTGAGGAACGGGTTCTGCGGATGCGTTTCGGCATCGGTATGAACACCGACCACACTCTGGAAGAGGTTGGCCAGCAGTTCAGCGTGACCCGCGAACGGATCCGCCAGATCGAGGCGAAGGCACTGCGCAAGTTGAAGCACCCCAGCCGATCTCGAAAGCTACGGTCTTTCCTGGATCAGTAGATACAGAGGCGCCTCACACGAGGCGCCTTTTTCGTTTGGCCATCACATTGGCCTGTTCTCTCATCACATTGGCGGGAATTCACACGGCACGGGCGCTGTCGATTTCTATATCGGTCTTGTCCACTCATGGGACAGGGCCGGGGCGAGGCCTAAGGGCCGATGACCCCCGGTCTTACGTTCGAATGGGATGTTCGACACGGGTTTTGAAGGCGCTTGGTGGCTGCCCTGTCCAGCGTTTGAAGGCGGTTGAGAAGGCGGCCTGATCCGCATACCCCAGCGAAAACGAAATCTCTGACAAGGACATCCGGTTGTTCAGAAAGGTCTGTGCCAAATCACACCTTAGGTCGTCCACGATGTCGCGATAGCTTGTACCTTCTTCTTTCAGGCGGCGGCTAAAGGTTCGCAAGCTCATCCCAAGCTCAGACGCAATGGCTTCGGCCTGCGGTATGGTGCCGGGCAGGGACTTAGTGATCATGCCTTCGGTCCGCGCGCGGATCGAGCGGTTTGGTTTTTCGCATTCGGCCAGCAGGCGTTCACCGTATTCCAGAAGATGTTCACGCAGTTTGGGATCATATGTGGGAACCGGTAGCTCCAGCGCTGAAAGTGGCAGCACGATCTCCATTTTCTCCGAGCCAAAGATCACCGGAAAACCAGCAATCTTTTCAAAGCTTTTGGCTTGATCCCCGACCTTGTGATGAAACCGAATTTCAATCGGTTGCAGGTTGATCTGGGTCAGATTGCGCATTCTTGCCAGTGCGGCGAAGATCAGAAATTCGGTGCGTCGATGGTAGCGTGCAAATCCAGCATCTTTCCAATCCGCTTCCAAAGCTGCAAAGTTGCCTGCGACGCGCAAACTGAGCGCGATAGCCGGGTCAATAATCCCGTGAAACCGTGAAAGGTTCTCCATCACCTGTTTCAGGTCTCTGGAATATTTGCTGATATATGCCGTCACGGTTGAGGCCGAGGTGACCTCAAGCCCGGTGCGGGCCGCAAATGTTATATCTTTGGTGGCGTCACAGGCATACCGGATGAAGAGGGCTTCTTTCTGAATGCTGCATGTCTCAACCGGGGGGGCGATGTCTTGCGGCTTCAGTCCGGTTTGGCCCAGAACAGCCCGAGACATGTTCGCATTGCCGCTGTAGCGATCCAACGCCTGAACAAAGAAATGAAGACGGCCAACATCCACGTCCATCGCAATAACAATACCTTACGATTACAAAACCATAGGCAGCATATCATAGAATTCCGTAAGGCGATTGTGATTTTCGCAGACCCGCGATCGTCGATGGCAGAATCCCGCAAGGAATTGACCAGGCCTCACATGAACATCACGGTCTGAATACCCAGATAAGGCGTGTTGCCGGGTTAGCACCTTCATGGGGATGAGGTCAGAGCCTTCGGAGAAATCACCACTCTCTGCTCAGCGCTCCCCGGCACGCTTCCTTTCGCAGATGTCGCATTGTTCCGAGGCCAAAGATTTGCGACCTTTCTGGAAAAGCGAGGTCTCGGATACCAAAGACGTGCGAGAAAGTGGCTTAAATTCAGAAGGCTACGGCCCGAACCTGATTGTGTTCGACGGCGAATGCGTCCTGTGTTCGTGGTTCTTCAAGTTCATGCTCAGACATGACAAGTTGCGGTGTTTTCAGTTTGCAACTGCGCAATCTCCGCTTGGGCAAAAGCTCTACCAACAGCTGGGTTTGCCGACACGGAACTTTGAAACCAACTTGGTAATCGTCGATGGTGTGGTCTATCAGCATCTGGATGCGTTTGCCGCAGCCATGCGTCAATTGCCGGGAATGTGGAAGCTGTTGTCGATATGCCGCTTCCTGCCCAAAGCGCTGAAAGTTCCCGTATACCGCCTGATAGCACGGAACAGGTACAATCTGTTCGGCAGATCCGGCACATGTCTGATACCGGGTGCCGACGTGAAAGCGCGATTTGCAAGCGACGGCTTTTGATGTCAAGTGACCCGTTTTTGCAAGCTTTGGCCCCCAATCACAGCTTGCCCAATGCGGTTCAGTGGCTGCACAGCACGGAAGGTCAGTATTCAGGCCAATGCGACATCGAGCGGGGCACCGGTTTTCTCACCAAGATCGCGACAAATTTGGCCGGGTTTCCTCCCGGCGGCAAAGACGTTCCTGTATCTGTTACGATAAACAGGATGGGCGAAACCTTAACTTGGACCCGCGACTTTGGTGGCCATTGCACCACTTCGCATCTGGTCTACGACGCAAATCGGAACTGTGTCCGAGAAAAATTCGGGGCGATTTCTATCTGGTTGCGGGCGAGCCTGCAAAACGGCGTGTTGCGCATTGAAATTCTCCGACTGAGCGTATTTGGCGTTCCTTTGCCCGCTTTTGCATTGCCGCGTTCGAACACGCGTGAATGGCAGGACGCGCAAGGCCGGTTCAGGTTCGACGTTTCGGCCAATGCGCCCGGGTTGGGATTGCTGATCCGGTACCAAGGTTGGCTCACACCTGATCACACAATGCGCGGAGCTGGCTGAATTGATCGTGAGGGGCACTGTGCAATTTGCGAAGCTGGACTAACCTAACTGGGACACACAATCAGGGAAGATTTAACGATGAAAATGTTTTCTACACTTGCCGCATTGGCCATAGTTGCCTTCAGTGTTCCCTTGACTGCGGATGCTGCGCGAAACGGGTATCGAACTGAACCGATCAACGCCACAGACTTCGAGGTTATCCCGCGAGGCGATCAGCGTACGGAAGGGTACTGGTGTGCGGCTGCGGATTATGCACGTCGAACCCTGGGACTTGGCTGGATGGACCGGATCTATGTCTTGCGCGGTTATGGGCCCAGTGTCACCACCGGACGCAGAACGGCGATTCAGTTTTCGATCAAGCAACCCCAGTCCGTCGATGTGCAACCCAGCAGCTTTATCTCGTTCGGCTTTCAGCCCGGCAACAGTGAATCTGTACAAGGTGCAAACGCCCAGTGTAATTATCGGCCGTTCTTCAACGACTGATAAACCAACAGGATCGTCACGATGCAGACTGAATTCGTAGTGCACACCCAAGGACCGGGGCTATACGAATTCACGTCTGACGTCCGTCACTGGGTTGATCAGGGGGCTGGTGATGGCGTTCTGACGCTGTTTGTCCGCCATACCTCGTGCTCACTGCTGATCCAGGAAAACGCCGACCCCGAGGTTCAAACCGATCTTCAGGCCTTTTTCGAACGCCTTGTGCCTCCGTCTGACCATCCGGCTATGTCCTATCTGCGCCATACTTATGAAGGGCCGGATGACATGCCAGCACATATCAAGGCAGCACTCATGCCTGTGTCATTGTCGATCCCAGTGTCGAAGGGCCGAATGGTTCTTGGAACCTGGCAGGGGATTTACCTGTTTGAACACCGCACTGCGCCTCATCAAAGACATGTCGCTGCACATTTGGCCTGACCCTTTATCTTGCGGTTGAAAATTCCGACTACCCAAACCCTAGCGGCTGCCCTATAGTTGTGGATAAGTAAGCCGCAGCGCTTACAAAAAGAGGCCGAACATGGGACGAGGAGACGGCGGATGCGCTGCCCGTTTTGCGGAAATATCGACACTCAGGTAAAAGACTCACGTCCGGCAGAGGACCATGTGGCAATTCGCCGACGCCGGTTCTGTCCAGCCTGTGGGGGGCGGTTCACGACGTATGAGCGTGTGCAACTGCGCGATCTGGTGGTGATCAAAACCAACGGTAAGCGCGAGGATTTCGACCGCGACAAGCTGGAGCGTTCGATCCGCATCTCGATGCAGAAACGGCCTGTTGATCCGGAACGGATCGATCAGATGATCTCGGGCATCGTGCGCCGGCTGGAAAGTATGGGCGACACGGATATTCCGTCCAACAAGATCGGTGAGATTGTCATGGAAGCTCTGGCGCGGATCGATACCGTCGCCTATGTTCGCTTTGCGAGTGTGTATAAGAATTTCCAGGCGGCCGATGATTTCGAGGAGTTTGTCCACGAACTGCGACCGCCGCAGCCTCCGACGGACGAGTGAACGAAACAGATAAGCGATTTATGGCGCTGGCCCTGTCTTTAGGGCGGCGCGGTCAAGGGACGTGCTGGCCAAACCCGGCTGTCGGGTGTGTCGTCGTGCGCGAAGGCCGAATAATTGGGCGTGGCTGGACACAGCCCGGGGGGCGTCCTCATGCCGAGACCGAGGCTTTGGCCCAAGCCGGACAGGCTGCGCGTGGCGCCACCGCCTACGTGACACTAGAGCCCTGTTCCCATCATGGAAAAACCCCGCCCTGTGCCGAGGCTTTGATCGCAGCAGGTGTATCTCGTGTTGTTGCTGCCGTTGAGGACAGCGATCCACGCGTGGCCGGACAGGGCTTTGCAATGCTGCGTGAGGCCGGAATTGAGGTTCAAACCGGTATTCTGGCAGAACAAGCAGAACGGGATTTGGAAGGTTTTTTCTTAAAGACCGAACAGGGCAGGCCATTTGTCACCCTCAAACTGGCCTGCAGTTTTGATGGACGGATTGCAACCTCGACAGGGCACAGTCAGTGGATCACCGGGCCACAAGCGCGCCGCGTTGTTCACGCAATGCGGGCACGTCACGATGCGGTCATGGTCGGGGCAGGAACAGCGCGCGCAGATGACCCGTCGCTGACGGTGCGGGACCTAGGTATTGCGCATCAGCCTGTGCGCGTAGTGGTATCGCGCCACATGGACATATCCCTGATGGGGCAGTTGGCGCGCACAGCCTCGAAAACGCCAGTCTGGCTCTGTCATGCGCATCACCCCGATGCCGAGCGTGCACGCGCTTGGGAAGGGCTTGGGGCAAAGCTCATCCCGTGCGCCTTGAAAGACCACCATATCGACGCGCTGGATCTGCTTCAGCAATTGGGGCAGGCCGGTCTGACAAGCGTGTTCTGTGAAGGCGGAGCAGCACTTGCGGCTTCGCTTCTGGCCGAGGATTTGGTGGATGAACTGGTTGGCTTTACGGCCGGTCTGACAATCGGGGCCGACGGGCTTTCATCCGTTGGAACCTTGGGGTTTGAAACACTTGAAGCCGCGCCGCGGTTCGAGCTTATCGAAACGCAGGTTGTGGGGGACGATATCCTGCACCGTTGGCGCAAACCCCCTGCGTTAGTCTAGCGCCAAAAATGAGCATGCGTTGCGAACGCACCCTGGAGTTTTGAAAGCAATCGATTGATCGGACCTGTCGCAGCGGCGTTTCCCTGTGACAGACGCTCGACTGCTACTTCGACAGGGCAGGCTTGACCGGTAACAGGATCGAAATAGCGGGGATAGTCGATCAGCGTGGCGTGGACCAAACCCAACAATGACGGTCTTGCGCCCCGACGGGCTGGAACGACCCCAAGGTCTGTGGTCAAGCCCCACCCGGCATAGAAAGGTGCGCCAAGGGTTGTCACCTTTACCCTGCGCAACAAAGCTTCGAACCCCAAAAGCGAGGTCATTGTCCAAACTTCCTGAACTTGGGTCAGCAACGCAGCGGGATCCGTGTGGGGTACGACAACGTCTGCCAAGACCGTTGCGTCAATCTTGCCTTCACGCAATCCGGCCTCGACGTCGGGATGTGGCTTGTAGATCAGGATCGCGTTTGGGTTGGCGTCGCGAGCAGCTTGCAGCAAATCCATATTGCTGCGCACTGCGCCTGTGCCCAACAGGATCGAAGCATCATCCTCGACCTGTCCGGGAACCAGGATGCGGTGCCCTTCAGGCAAGGTAGGGGCGGGTTGGCCCGTGTTGTACTTGCTCAATCCCTCAGCCAATAGCCGCTCTAGCAGGCGTTCGGCACGCATCTCCTGATCTGGGCGCAGTGTTTCGCGCAGGCTGATCAGGTCCTCCAACCGGCTGGGTTTTGTGGGGTCGTAATAGATGCCGATTTCGTCCGTGACCAATGACAGTGGAGGCACCAGTTCCGCCCCCAATCCGCGCGACCTGAGGAACCCGTCTTCAACCCGCACCGCTCCTTCGGTGTTTCTTGCCTGACTGGCCCAGACCATATGCGGGCGATCTGAGTGTTCTGGCTGCGCGGATGTGAATCTTAGTTTTCCGTGCCGCCCAAAAATCTGCTGCATGTGTTTGCGTTTCCACAGACGCATGCCCGAGGCAGTCCAGCCTTTATGGTCCTGACGCCAGGCGCGGGTTTGAGCTTCAAGCGTGTCCAGCGCCATCTCCAGATCGCAGATCTCGTCCCGGTATGGATCGTACCATGTGGGGTACAGCAGCATAGCTGCAGCGAAAAGTTGCGCGCGGGTCAGGTTGCGTTGGCGACGCGCAATCGGGTTTTCGTCCTGCGTCAGGCCCCAACCAGCATAGAAGGGTTGACCAAACACACGCGGTTTGTGCCCGGCCAGGATGGCTTCGAACCCCAGTTGAGAGGACACTGTATAAACGGCGACAGCACCTTCCAACAGTGGCCAAGGGCTGATCGGGGCGTCGAACAGCGAGATCCGATCTGAAAGATCCTGATCGGTGAAATGCCCTTGGCGATGACCCGCCTGCGTTTCCGGATGTGTCTTGATTAGTATCTGTGCGCCAGGGTTTTCTTCTTGCGCGACAAACAGCATTTCAAGGAAACGAGCCCGGTCCGCTCCGCTGGCTGTGACTGCAGCGTCTCCCACCGTTTGATCGACGACCAGTACGTAGCCGGGATCTGGAGGAGCCTCGTCCAGATCAAATGCGGAATATTTGCTGAGGTGCAATTCCTTGATCCGTTCGATTGCTGCGCGCGCGCGATTGAGCAGAGCGGTGTTGTCCAACGGATCGTTGATCAGAATCTTCTCAAGATCGGACGGTCGTGACGCATCGAAATGCAAGCCCGAGCGATCCAGAAGCAGACCCAGCGGCGGTTCGCCTTCGCGTCCGGGATGCAGTGACCTGAGAAGCGCATCTTCGATGCGCAGAACTGGAACTTCGTGCTTTTCGGCGACCCTCAAGCCTCGATGAGCCGTGGGACTGTTGCCCCAGACGCCCACGCAATCTTCGCTCTGGGGGATGCCCAAACGAATATCAAAGCCAGTCAGAGACAGTATTCTCTTGAGACGCTTTTGCGTCAAAAACCCGCCGTTATAGACAAACAACCGGGTGCGACTGGCCCCGGTTGCTTTGTCGGTGTCAGGTATCATGCATCAGTTGCCAGTCAGCGTGGCAACATTCGCAATTGGCGTCAGGCCACCTGCAATAAGCGAGATCGATTTGCTCCACTGTGCGTAGGGCGCTTCAGTCACGTAGATCGTGTCATCGTCGCGGATTACGAAGTCGCGCGCGATGAACAGACCGTTGGGTGAGGTCAGGTTCAGCAGGTAAATCATGCGCTGATCACCCTTCAGATCAGCACGGCCTGTGATGCTCCGGGCCACGCTCTCGCGTTCCTTGCGCAGGATGAAGATGCCTGTTGGATCCGACGACAGAGTTAGGAGGCCGCCCACCTGGGCAAGGGCTTCGAGCGCGGACAAGTCCTGGCTTTCAAATGCCACGCGGGATTGGCCGCCAGTGGCGCCGAGGGCGATGTAAGACCTGCTGTCTTCTTCCACGAGGATCCTGTCACCACCGCGCAAGGCTACGTCCAGCTTGGGGTTCCGGTACAAATCTTCGTACCAGACGGTGCCCTTTTGGCCTCCACGGATCAGGGTCACCAGTGCAATGTCAGACGCCACCGAGACGCCACCCGCCTGAGACAGCATACCCAGCAAGGACCGGGTCGGCCGCTCGATTGGGTAGATGCCGGGTGCTGCGACTGTGCCGGTCAGCGAGACAGTAGACCCGTCGCCAGCAGCGCGTCGTACTTCGACCTGAGGGTCTGGCGTCTGTTCCTGCAACTTGTTTGTGATCAGAACACGCAGTTGTTCCGGTGTGTTTCCGGCAGCCCGCAAACGACCTGCATAGGGGACAAAGATGAAACCCTCGCTGTCGACCTGCACCTCGTCCAACGCCGTTGCTGCACCCGTTTCGCTGGACAGAAGGCCATCGTCAACGTTTTCCCAGATGGTCAGGCTAAGGACGTCGCCGGGGCGCACGGTATCAGCAGTCAACGTCTGGGCGCTGCTAAACGACGAGGAAAAGCCGTATTGCGGGGTCGAGGACGTGGCACGCGTCACCCGGTCATCGACTTCGACAACAAATGCGTTGCCGCCGTTTTGAACGGCTCCCGCCAGAATTTCGGATTTGTTCGGTCCGGATTTCGGAAGCTGGCACGCCGCCAGAAGGCCGATTGCGGCCACAAGGGAAGCCCCCCGCATCCAACGCATAGGAGAGATGTTCACTGCCGAATATCCTCAGTCTTTTTTTACTTGGGCGCAGATTAGCGGGTCAGGCGCTTAACTTCCAGTCACAGAGTGGCCGTGTCCTTCAACGATTTTCAACTGTGGCGTCCGGGCCGCGTTCTTGTTGAGGATCGATTGATAGGGGTCGGTGGCCGTCAACATCATATCTGCGGCACGTCGCAAAGCCTGCCGTCGACCACGTCGGGAATAGAACCCGCCGGGCACTTGACTGGTCTCCAGAAGGAACTGCCGGTAACACCTGTAGGCATCGCTGTCCGGGTGCTTGGGGGCCGCGAAAAAGGCAGCGATAGGTTGCTGCGACACAAATTCCGGCTTCTCATAAACCGACCGCCCGAATGTTCGCAGCGGAATGCCGCGCCACAAGACCTGCTGACCTGCCGTCGAGTTTACGGTGACAGCCGAGTTCGCATCGTCCAGAAGCTTGGCAAGCTTACCGCCGGGCACATAGTGAATTCTGTCCCGGATGCCATTTCTTCTGGCGCTTTCCATCGCGTGACGGCGCAAGGGCTCTCGGTGGTTTTCCAGCGGGTGTTCTTTGATGACCAACCTGTGATGGGCTGGTGCGCCTTGCGCGAAGCCTTCGATCACGTGATCCAGGAATTCACACATGCCAGAATACCCGGAATGTGCCTGGACTGAGCTGTCATGCCCCAACTGCAGCAAGACAAGGTGATAAGGATAACCGCCCCGTCTGACCTGAGCCGTTGCAACGCTGCGGCGCAGCCGGTGAAAAGGCATCAAAATCAGGCGTTTGAAGTAAAGTCTGAACTCTTGTGATACGGGCAGTTCCCTATGTCGGCGGAAGTTTTTGTATCGCCCGTTCCGGAACATTACGAACCAATGATAGAGGGCGCCGTAGAAGATATGCTGCCGCATATCCCCCCAATGTGAGGGCGGTGGAGGCGATTTGCTGTCCGCGACTTCCAAAGCCTGCTGCATTTGTTCGGCATCCAGGGACATGAGCCGAGAGTTCCCGTTTGACCCGTTGCGCTCATAAGTGATCCACCATGGGCGCAGATAACCCTCCTCGAACACATGAACTATAACGCCACGCGCCTTCGCAATTTGAACTGCCTGAGCGTGAACCGGGCGGGTGTCCCCGTACAGTACGATATCGGTAACGCCCTTATCCTCCATGATCCGGCAAAGGGTATCAGGCCAGTTTTCTTGTCGTTCTAGGAACGGTAAAAAGCTTGCCTTTTCGAACCAGAATGCCTGATCACCGGCATTGAACCCAACGCGCCAGACCTGAGCCCCAGCGGCGCGCAGCATTTTTCCCAGCGCCGAGAAAAACGGCCCATGTGGTCCCTGCAGAAACAGGAATACGCGATCTTTTGGATCTAAGGGCGTATGCTGCATTTGGACTGCTCGTTTGGTTTTATTGTCGAAACTATGCCCGTTTGGGCGAGGCACGGCAAGGCAGGGCTTGCTCGCGCGGTCTGATAGGCTTACCTCGGCGGTGAGACACGTACAGCGTAGGGACTGAGGGTTAACGGAATGTTTACAGGGATCGTAACCGACATGGGCACCGTCACTGAACTGGAGCAGAAGGGAGACCTGCGCGCACGGATCAAAACAGCCTATGACACGTCCGGTATTGATATCGGGGCTTCGATTGCCAGTGATGGCGTGTGCCTGACCGTGATTGCACTGGGGGATGATTGGTATGATGTACAGATAAGCGCTGAAACTGTGTCGAAAACCAACCTGGATACGTGGACTGTTGGTAAACGCGTCAATCTTGAACGTGCGCTGAAGGTCGGCGACGAGTTGGGTGGCCATATCGTGTCCGGTCACGTGGACGGGGTGGCCGAGGTTGTTGCCGTCGAAGATGAAGGCGACAGCACCCGTGTGACTCTGCGCGCGCCCAAAGACTTGGCGCGGTTTATCGCCCCAAAGGGATCGGTTGCGCTGAACGGAACCTCTCTGACGGTCAACGATGTGAATGATTGCGATTTTGGTATCAACTTCATTCCGCATACCAAAGAGGTGACCACCTGGGGCGACGTTCATGTAGGTGATCGTGTCAACCTTGAGATCGATACGCTGGCCCGCTACGTCGCGCGTTTGGCCGAGATGTCCTGATACGTCGCGTCGCGCCCGATCTGCGCCGTTTGCAGGCTGGCCTTTGGGGTCTGAGTGGTCTATGCCGCCGTGCAAACATGCCATCTGAAAGGCTGCCCCATGAGCTTTGAAACCCCAGGACCGGTCGAGGCCCAGCTGCGCGACGCGATCAGCCCGATCGAAGACATCATCGAAGAAGCGCGTGCCGGCCGGATGTATATCCTCGTCGACCACGAAGATCGTGAGAATGAAGGTGATCTGGTCATTGCCGCTGAATTCGCCGATGCCGAGGCAATCAACTTCATGGCGACCCATGGGCGCGGCCTGATCTGTCTGCCGATGACAGCCGAACGCGTGGATGCGCTGGGGCTGCCGATGATGGCCGTCAACAACTCGTCCCGGCACGAGACGGCCTTCACCGTATCGATTGAAGCGCGCGAAGGCGTCAGCACTGGAATTTCCGCTGCTGATCGTGCGCTGACCGTGGCCACCGCGATCAATGAGCAGAACACAATGGCGCATATCGCGACGCCCGGCCATATCTTCCCATTGCGGGCCAAGCGGGGTGGGGTGCTGGTACGCGCGGGCCATACAGAGGCAGCCGTTGATATCTCGCGTCTGGCAGGGTTGAACCCGTCCGGCGTAATCTGCGAGATCATGAAGCCCGACGGCACCATGGCGCGTCTGCCTGACCTGGTTGAGTTTGCGCAAGAGCATAACATGAAGATCGGCACGATCAGCGACCTGATTAGCTATCGTTCGCGCAACGACAATCTGGTGGTGGAAACATCGCGTCAGACTGTTACGTCTGAGTATGGCGGCGAATGGGAAATGCGGATTTTCACGGACCAGACTCATGGCATCGAACATGTCGTGATGATCAAAGGCGACATCGCCACGCCCGAACCGGTTCTGACCCGCACGCACGCGCTGCACGAAGCGCCGGATATCCTGGGCCTCGGGCCGAAATCTTCGCGCGAGTTGCCCCGTGCGATGGAAAAGATCGCCGAAGAAGGGCGCGGTGTCGTCTGCCTGTTCCGGCAACCACGCAACTCGCTTTATGCCATCGATGATGATGGCCCACGCACCATCAAGCAAACTGGTCTGGGCGCGCAGATCCTGTCCAAGATGGGCATTCAGGAGCTGGTGCTGCTGACCGACTCGCCTGAAACCGTGTATTTGGGGCTCGACGCGTTTGGCCTGTCCATCGTGGGCACCCGTTCGATCCTGAAGGAAGACTGATTATGGCTGAACAAGACAAATACGGCATTCTGCCGACACCCAGTTTCGACAAGCCGGTGAAGCTGTTGATCGTGGCGGCCCCGTTCTATCGCGCGATTGCCGACAACCTGATCGCCGGAGCCAAGGCCGAGATCGAAGCGGCCGGCGGTACCTGCGAGGTGGTTGAGGTTCCGGGCGCGCTGGAGATCCCGACCGCCATCGCGATGGCCGATCGCCAGTGCAATTTCGACGGCTATGTCGCGCTGGGCTGCGTCATTCGTGGCGAGACCACGCATTATGAGACCGTCTGCAACGACTCGAGCCGCGCGATCCAATTGATGGGTCTGCAAGGGCTGTGCATCGGCAATGGCATCCTGACGGTTGAGAATGACGAACAGGCCGAAGTCCGCGCCAATCCAGAAAAGATGAATAAAGGCGGCGGGGCTGCTGCTGCGGCCTTGCATCTGATCGCACTCAGCCGTAAGTGGGGCTCTTCCAAAAAGGGCGTTGGTTTCAAGCCGCCGTCCGAGTCCATCCTTGTGGCGGGCGACAACAACGGACCCACGACAGCATGACCCAGACAGACGCGCCGAAGCCGGCCAACCAGAAACGCCTGATGAAATCCGCCGCCCGGCTTTATGCCGTGCAGGCGCTGTTCCAGATGGAGCAAACGGGCCAGACGACGGAAGCCGTCGTGAATGAGTTTCTGGATCACCGTTTTGGCGCCGTCTATGAGGGCGAAGAAATGCTGGACGGCGATATCAGCGTGTTTCGGTCGCTGGTCGACAACGCGGTGAACTTTCAAGCGCCGATCGATCAGATGACCGACCGCGCTCTGGTTGCCAAATGGCCGATTGCGCGTATTGACCCGACATTGCGTGCCTTGTTCCGCGCAGCTGGGGCAGAGCTGACCCAAAGCGACACGCCGCCCAAAGTGGTCATCACCGAGTTCGTTGACGTTGCGCGTGCCTTCTTCCCCGAGGGCAAAGAGCCCAAATTCGTCAACGCCGTATTGGACCACATGGCACGTGAGGCTCAGCCCGAGGCGTTCTGACGCCTTTACCGTCGCCTCCCAAGCGCTAGACTTCTGATATCAGCGCAAGGAGAGATACGATGCCGAAACTGATCCGTCTGTATATCACGCAAGTCGCTTGGGGTTTTGTCATCTCGGCAGTGTTTGTCGGCGTACTATTGGCGCTGAACGTGGCGAATCTGCGCCACCTGATCACCGGCTCGGAAATCGGCCTGATCGCGCTGGTCATGATCTGGTTCATGAATGGCATCGTCTTTGCCGGGGTGCAATTTGCCTACAAGATCATGAGCATGGCCGAAAAGCCCGGTGGTCCACGGCGTGGATCGCCTGTCGTGCACAGCTTCAAGCCTGCACTTGCCAAGCAGGAAGCCCGCGCAGAGCGCTGAAATTCAGGGAAAATTGCGGCGGGACCACCAGTCAACCGTGCGGTGTGATTCCCGAGGACCTGTATGTACAGGTGGGCGCCAGGTAATCAGGCCAGGACCTGAACAGAGCCAGCCCCCTCGGAATTGCTTAAGGCCACCAGAATGCTACCTGTCACAAGAAGGGCAGAACCCGCCACGCGTTTAACTAGGGTGTCTGGCGGGTTCGCACAAGGGGTCAGGCATCAACAGTTTCGTGCAATGCCACGCGCATCTTGCCAAAGTGTTCGTCCCACCCTTTGTCCAAGGCCAGGATCAGTTCGAAGGCATCGGCACCCTGCGGCAAGCCTTCGTGCAGCAGATCAAGACGCGTACCACCGGCCACAGGCTCCAAGGTCCATTTCACGGTGCTTACAGCATCGCCCATAGGTTTCACTGTGAACGTGTATTCAAGATATTTGGGAGGCTTAGCGACGCGAACTTCGCCCCAGATCAGCAAGTCGCCGCTTGTGGTGCCAAACATCTCAAGCTTTTGACCTTCGACCAACGGCCGTTCCGGTTTGTGAAACCATTCCGCCAAATGGCCAGGGTCTGTAAGATAAGCCCATACGGTTTCCGGTTCGGCCCTGAGGAATATTGATTTCTTCAATACAGAATCGGTCATTTTGATTTCCTTTCAACAGCTTCCTTGAGAGAGTTGAGGCGGTCGCCCCAGAACTGGTCAAAATAGCTGAGCCAATCCAGAACAGGGGCCATCCCCAGTGGTTCAAGTCGATTAATGCGTTCCCGACCGCGCACTTCGACCGAGATCAAGCCACCGTCAGAAAGAACAGTCAGGTGTTTCTTGACCGCAGCTCGGGTCATGTCGAACCGGTCGGTCAATTGCCCGATTGTCATGTCCTGAACTGCAAGCAGTTGCACGATGTCCCTGCGGGTTGGATCAGCCAGCGCACGAAACGCGTTTTGAGTTTGGTTTTCCATAAGCACCCTCAAATGAGATACCATTTGGTATCATATTAATGCAGTACCAAAAGGTATCATGTCAAGTCTGAAGGGACGCTTTACTTTTGTTCACCAATTGTTCACATTTGAGAAATGGTTTTGGATTTGCAACCTGGACAGAAACTGGCGCGGGGTGTCGCGCGACACCTTGCGACGCATGGTTTTGTATCTGTTGAGGAATTTGTCCCGGCACGCGGCTTGCGCGTCGATGTGATGGGGTTAGGCCCCAAGGGTGAGCTTTGGGTAATCGAATGCAAATCCAGCCGGGCGGATTATCAGTCAGATTCGAAATGGCAGGGCTATTTGGAGTGGTGTGATAGGTTTTTCTGGGCTGTCGACACTGATTTTCCGGTCGATCTTTTGCCCGCGGAAACCGGTTTGATCATCGCCGACGCGTATGACGCAGAAATTGTGCGCATGTCTCCTGAGGACAAATTGGCCCCGGCACGGCGGAAGAAGATGATCCAGAAGTTTGCAACAGATGCAGCACGTCGTCTGCACGCGCTGCGCGATCCGCGGCTTTAGCGTCAGCCTTTGACGGCCAGAGCGGCTTGGACAGCTGCGCGGATCTCATCCGCGATTTCTTCGGCTTCTTCCGGGTCGAAATCCATCGGAATTTCCACACCGTCAGCTTCGATGAACAAGCGTACCATACCCTGATCGGTTGGGCCGATTTGCAGATTCGCCTGAATGTCGCGTTCGGTATTGATGCCCATCTGTGCCTCCGAGACTGAGCATTCCTGCTAGCGCGCGCAGGGTTGAGAATCAAGTCACCTTTGCGGTCAGATAAATCATGGATGATGTCATACTCAGAACCTTTCAACCTGACGACGCCGCCTGGCTGGTCGAACAGCACGGTACGCTCTATGCGCGCGATGAAGGGTTTGACGACAGTTTCGCGCCTTTGGTTGCACGTATCCTTGACGAGTTCATCGCATCCCACGATCCCACCCGCGAAAAGGGGTGGATTGCAGAGCAGGGCGGGCGACGGCTGGGCAGCATTTTTTGTGTAGGTGTCGATCAACACACCGCAAAACTGCGCTTGTTTCTGGTTGTCCCCGAGGCACGCGGTCATGGGGTTGGGAAACGGCTGCTGGAAGCCTGTACAGGCTTTGCAAGGGACGCCGGTTATCAGGAAATGGTTCTGTGGACCCATGAAAGCCACAGGGCGGCATGTGCGCTGTACAAGGCGTTTGGGTGGGAACTGACAGACAGCAAATCGGTGCATTCCTTTGGGGTCGATCTTGTCGAACAAAGCTGGAAATTTCGGCTTTAATCCTCTTGCATTCCCCCGGCGCGTTCGGTACATCGCCCCTCACGAGTGCCGCCTTAGCTCAGTTGGTTAGAGCGCTGGATTGTGGATCCAGAGGTCCCCTGTTCAAGCCAGGGAGGCGGTACCACTTCTCTCAAAACAGGTTTGTTTTCATGCGACTGCACGCGTTACGCCATTGGAATGGCCTTGAAAGTTGATGCGATGCGCGCGCTGAAGATCAGCGCGCGAGGTTCAGTTTGAAACGCATCTTGGTTTGTCTGGCCACTGGAAGATGCCGGTTCAAGCGCTTGTTGATCATGCCAAAACCCCAGACGATCACCAATGTCAGCAGAATGAAATAGAACGCCAGAATCGGATATGGAACGAACGGGTTGAACGTCTTGTCGGCAAAGTAGCTGGCGTAATACAGCGCGTCTCCGCGTTGTTGCCAGGCTGGGAAAGCCGAGAAGAAAACCAGCGTGGTGGCGTGGAACAGAAAGATGGCCTCGTTTGTATAAGCGGGCCACGCCAGGCGCAGCATAGTTGGCCAGACGATCCGGCGGAAACGAGCCCAACCGGTCATGCCATAGGCATCTGCGGCCTCAATATCGCCTTTGGGAATGGATCTGAGCGCACCATAGAAGATTTCGCCCGAATAGGCAGCGGTGTTCAGGAAGAGCACGATCAGCGCCCCCAGCCAGGCTGAGGTGAAGGCGTCAAACATGGGGTAGGATTTCTTTAGCGACAGGAAGAAGAAGTAGGCAAAGAAGAACTGGATAAACAAGGGCGAGCCACGGAACAGGAAGATGAACCATTCCGAAGGTTTTCGCAGCCACTTGTTCGTCGAGGCTTTGCCGACCGCCAGGGCGGTGGCCAGAAAGAAACCGGTCGCCAGTGCCATGATCCCGAAATACACATTCCAGATCATACCTGACCCGATCAGAGTAAACTGCTCGCACAGGGTGAAATCGTTCTTGGGCAACAGGCGCTCGCCAATGCCAAGAGAACGGAGGCCATAGTCCTGAATGGTCTGCAAGCAGCTCATGCCGTGGTCTCCTTGCGTAGCAATTCACCGCCCGAGGTGGCCTGTCCGTGCGACAGCTTGCGCATCAGTTTTTCCAATCCAATCTCGGATACGCGGGTCATACCCAAATAGAAAATCAGCAGGAACAGGAAGTACCACATGCGCCAGTCGCCGTGGGGATATTGTGTGAATCTGGAGGTCTTGGTGCCACCAAGCTCGCGCGCCCAATAGACGATATCCTCGATCCCCAGCAGGAACAGAAGCGGCGTCGCCTTGATCAGTACCATCCACAGGTTCGACAGGCCGGGCAGGGCATAGACCCACATCTGCGGCACAAGGATGCGCCAGAAAGTCTGACGACGGGTCATGCCATAGGCTTCGGCTGTTTCAAGTTGCGCGTGTGGAACAGCCCGCATACCGCCGAACAGGACGTTGGCGGCAAAGGCCCCGAAAACGATTGAGAAAGTGATGATGGCCAGAAAGAACCCATAAGTTTCATGCACCCATTCCGGCGCTGTTCCCAATGGCAGCTTGGCCGCCTGACACACGATGAAGTCATTTCCCTGACGGATCGGGTCGGTCCATTCGGGGCACAGGATTTTATGCCGCGTCCATTCGAACGCCTGATCCAGGGCAATGACAAAAAACAGGAAGAATGCGATGTCGGGGACGCCGCGCACAATGGCGATGTACCCTTTTCCCAGCCAGCTTAGTGGTGGGAAATGCGACCGGGCTGCCATTGCACCCATAAAGCCAAACGCCAACGCAACAGGCGCGGTCACGGCCAGCAATCCCAATACTTTGAGGAAAGATAAGTAGAAGGACCAGTGGACACCGTTGGTCAGGTAACAAGAAAACCAACGGAATGTTCCGAGCGTGTCTGGATCAGCGCAAAAGGAAAACATGTAGCGTCTTTCGAACGTCGTGCCCGCGTTTCTGACGGGCCAGGTTCGGCGCGACAAACGCGCCGAACCGCTTGATACGGATTAGTTTGTAACGACCGAACCGTCAGCGTTGTAGGTCGGCACGCCTTCGCCGAACCACTTGACGATCAGTTCGTTCAGCGAACCGTCTGCTTTCATCGACGTGATTGCTTCGTCGAACTTACCACGCAGTTCGCCATCCGATTCACGGATGCCCAGGCCAATACCGCCGCCCAGAGGCACGTCATCGCCTACGAAAACCAGCTCACCGCCCGACTCCTCAACGATCGGCACCAGGAAGTCCTTGTCAGCAAAGACCGCGTCGGCTTCACCGTTACGTACGGCTGCGATGGTTTCTTCCGGGGTTGCGAATTCAACCAAAGTCGCGCCGGATTCGGCTACGTGACCGGCCTGAATGGTTGCGGTTTGCGCGGCGACGATACCACCGGCAACATCAACGCCTTCCGCTGCACCGACGTAGGCCGAAGCCGCAGGCGGGAAGTAGTTCTGGGTGAAATCGATAACCTCGTCACGCTCGTCGGTGATCGACATGCCAGCGATGATGGTGTCGTAGTTGCCCGACACTAGGTTCGGAATGATCGAATCCCAGTCGTTCTTAACCCACTCACACTCCAGGTTTGCGCGTTTGCACAGCTCGTCGCCGACCTCACGCTCGAAACCGTCGATCTCACCGGCGTCGTTGATGAAGTTATACGGAGGGTAGGCGCCCTCGGTGCCCATGCGGACGGTGTCGGCCATGGCGATACCGGCAGTCAGCGCCAGTGCCGCGGTGGACAGAATCAGGTTTTTCATTGGTTACTCCCCAGTTTGGTTCTGTATTTGAAGTTAAGCCGCCTGAGTGGCGGAGAGAAAGCCCCGAAGCCGTTCGGATTCGGGTGACGTAAAGATATCTTCGGGCGTGCCTTCTTCCTCGATAAGGCCCTGGTGCAGAAACACCACGTGGCTTGAGATGTCGGCGGCCATTTTCATGTCGTGGGTCACGATGATCATGGTGCGCCCTTCGGAGGCCAGATCCTTAATCACCTTGATGACCTCTTGTTCAAGCTCGGGATCCAGTGCCGAGGTTGGTTCGTCGAACAGCAGCGCCTCGGGTTCCATGCAAAGGCCACGCGCAATGGCTGCACGCTGTTGCTGACCACCGGACAATTGGGCCGGGTAGACATCGCATTTGTCACCAATGCCCACTTTGTCCAGGTACCTTCGTGCGCTGTCTTCCACTTCGGCCCGGTCACGGCCCAAAACGGTCACTGGGGCCTCCATCACATTTTGTAGGATGGTCATATGCGCCCAAAGATTGAATTGCTGAAACACCATCGACAGATTGGTGCGAATGCGCATGACTTGCTTGGGGTCCGCCGGACGGCGCGAATGGCCTTCACCAGACCATTTGACTGGTTCACCCTTGAAAAGAATTTCACCCTGCTGACTGTCTTCCAAAAGGTTGCAGCAGCGCAGCAGCGTCGATTTTCCGGATCCCGATGATCCGATCAGCGAGACCACGTCGCCCCGATGAGCCGTGATATCCACCCCTTTCAACACCTCGAGATTGCCGAAGCTTTTGTGAAGGTTTTTGATTTCGATGACGGGAGCGGTTTCTGTCACGGGCAGTCCAGTGGTTGGTGGTGTTGGTGCGGTACTAGGACCGAAAAAATAGGTCAATGCAATGCGCAAATGACAGAATCAAGACCTCAAACGCCCAAAATGGCCAAATGCATTCGACAATTTGGTCAGCTGTTCGAAAGTAAGGCGTTTGGGGTCGGTGGGTTGGGAACAGACAGGTAATCGGACGCCGGAATGTCCACTAGGCCCCGCAGGTACAGCTGTTGTCGATCCGCGTCCTCTAGGCTTTCAATGGCTGCGCGAACGGCATGCGCGATTTGCGCAGCGTTTTGCCCTTGTGCGGTAATGAAGGGCAACGTTGGGGTCGGCGCGGTCCTCGTCACCTCTTGCACGCGGTCATTCAGGTCAGTGTGATCCTGCAGCAGATGCCATGTTAACGCATCCAACGCGGCAAAGTCGGCTTGTCCCTCGGCCACGGCTTGCGCCGATAGCGCGTGCCCGCCGGTTTCCAAAACTGCAGCGGGGCACAGATTCAACTTTGTCAAATGCGTGATTGGGGCCGCCCAACCGGACTGAGATAGGGCCTCGTTATAGGCAAAGGTGCCGTTCGCCAGATCTGGTAGATCGCGGGCGTCATCCCGACGTTTGACAAAAACCGAGCAGTAATGGCCAGCCGGACAATCGGGCAGGCCATAATCTGGCGTTCCAATCAATTGCACATGACCATGTAGTCGGGTTCGATACGGCATCCCACAGGTCTGAGCCAATATCAGATTCGGGTCCTGCCAGACCTCCCACATGTCCTGATCTCGGGTCAGGTGATCCGGGCCGAAACCCAGATGATTGCGTATCAGCCCCCAGAACCGGTCATTGGCAGCTTGAAGCGCAGGCATGTCGTACATGCCAAGCATTGCAATCACGATTTTGCAGCCCTTTGGCGCGCCAAGGCCGAATCCACGTCGCTTACACCCAACAGGCTGACCACGAGACGCAGCAGAGAATCTTCTTCGCCAGTGCGATGACCGTCAGCAAGCGCTACGGACCACAGGGCCTGGACCACGGCCAGCCGGTCCTCATAGGCGACAGCCTCTTTGATGGCACGGGTAAAGCGGACCGTGTCGGGGGCTTCGGCCTCCAAATCCTCGGCCTGCGCGCGCAATGCAGCGCTTTCGAACGGCGACAGGCCAAAGCGTTCCGCCGAAATGCGGTCGATCCGCGCCATCTCGGTATCGGAATAATCATTGTCAGAACGGGCCAGACGCACCAGCAGGGCCGTCAGGGCAAGGCGGGCGTCGTCTTCGACAAGCGGGTCGGGCTGAGGCTGCGTGAGCCTGGAAAGAAAGTCACTGAACATGGGATAGATATAGCGAGCGCCTACCTCACATCCAAGCGGCTTTGAACGCGTTCACGTGCGGCCTTACTGTCGTTGAAGCTCAACCCCATGGCGACGCGGGCTTCTTCGACGATTTTCATTTCGCCTTCGTCTGTGCTGCCATCAGCCAGAACAACTTCCCAAAGCGCATCCAGCGCGGCCAGACGTTCCTTCAAGTCGGTCGTTTCGCGGATCAGCTTGCCAAAGGTATCCGTTTCCGGCGCAGCTGCGTGAAGCTTTTCGCAAGTCGCACGCACTTTAGCGGCTTCAATCGCGTTATGCTGGTAAAGGCGGGCCAGAATTTTGTCGATCAAACTGATCTCTTCCAGTTTGTAGTCCCGGTCCGCCTGCGCCACACGCACCATGAGCGCGCCCAGGGCAAGCTCGGCATCCGGATCGGGCAGGTGTTTATGTTGAGGCGGTCTGAGCGCCTGAAAGAACTTTTTCAACATAAGGTCAGGTTATTCCATATTTTGTGGTCCGCCAAGCGAAGACTACCTGCCATAGACCTGAATGATCACAAGATTGCCGATCGACAGCAGGCCGCTATGAACTTGCATTCATCGTTTGATGCGTTCAACCAAGAGATGAGGGAAATACTGACCGAAGGCAATGCCATCCCACCAACGGCGCTTAGCCTTCATAGTTCAAAGCCGCCTGCGCCTGCTCGGTCAGCCATTTGATCATCTGACGATAGGGCACAGGCCCGTAACTGACACGAGCAACGCCCAGTTCAGCCAGCTTGGACGTAGCAGGCGTGCCGGGCAGGGCGATGATGTTAACCGGCAAGTTAGTTGCTTCGCACAAACGACCAATCAAAGCTTCGTCTTTCAGGCCCGGTGCAAAAAAGCCGCTGGCACCGGCCGCTTCATAGGACGCGGCCCGCGTGATGGCATCGTCCAGCATAGCCTCGCTGTGGGTCTCTGCAGGAGCTTTGAGAAAGATATCGGTGCGCGCATTGACATAAGCGGGGATGCCCGTGCTGTCGCACGCCTCTCGCATGGCTTCGACGCGCTTGGCCTGAACCGCCACATCATAAAGCCCCGCGCCGCCAATAATCTGATCTTCGAAGTTGAAACCAACCACACCGCAATCCAGAGCGCGTTTCACGTTTTCTGAAATACCCTGCGCGTCTTCGGCATAAGCGCCTTCGAAATCCAGTGTCACCGGCAGATCGACTGCTGCCACAATGCGGCGAGCGTTGTCCAAGGCAGCCTCAAGCGGGACGTTTTGTCCGTCGCTGAACCCCTGAGCCATGGCAACCGGGGCGCTGCCAGTCGCAATTGCCTGCGCACCGGCATCCCGAACCGCACCGGCGCTGCCTGCGTCCCAGATGTTGAAAAGGATGACCGGATCGCCCTGTTTGTGAAGGCTGGTGAAGGTTTTCGCGTTCTGGATCTGGTCGGCCATCGGAACTCTCCTGTTGTAACGTGACCAACAGTTAACGTTACGATGTCCGACCGAGTAGGTTTTTTTTCCTTTGATACGTCACTTTGAGGTGACGGGCCCTGCATCGCTCAATTCCTATCGGACTGAGCTATGCGGGTGATTTGCGGCAAGCCGAATGTAAGCAGCCTATGCCTCGTCCGCTGCCCCAGATACGAATTTCGCACTGAAATTGGCTTCGCCCAGACGCTTCAGCAAGCTCAGTTGAGTGTCCAGCCAGTCCTTATGACCTTCCTCTTCCAACAAAATGCGTTCGAACAGCGTACGTGAACCGACATCGCCGACTTCAGCTGCTTGCAGCGCGGCTTGGGTATAGAAATCAACAGCTTCGGTTTCGTCTTTCAGATCGGCAGAGAACATCTCTTCCAAAGAACCTGCCGCGGCCGGGCTTTTCTGAAACGAAAGCTCGGGCACGCCACCCAGAAACAGGATGCGCTCGATAAACGCGTCAGAGTGGCCCAACTCTTCCTGCATTTCGCCCCGCATCTTTTCGGCTAGAATATCAAGGCCCCAGTCTTCTAGCACATGGGCGTGCAGCTGATACTGATGCGCCGCCGTCAGCTCCATATGCAGTGCTTGTTGGAGGTTGGTGATCGTTGTTGCGTTGCTCATCGGAAATCTCCTGAATCTCTGAACTGTATCCAAGGCGCGAAGCAGAAACTTCGCATCCTCATACAGTTAAGAGGTCAGCCCCCACAAAACAACGTGGGGGTGACAGACCGACACAGCGGCGGATTACACCAGACGCGAGGTGTCTTTTGCAGCGCGCACAAAATCGCGGAACAGCGGGTGCGGGTCAAAAGGCTTGGACTTCAGTTCCGGGTGGTACTGAACGCCGATGAACCACGGATGATCTGACCATTCCACGATTTCGGGCAAACGGCCGTCCGGCGACATGCCTGAAAAGTTCAGGCCCGCCTTCTCAAGCTGTTCGCGATACTTGATGTCGACCTCATAGCGGTGACGGTGGCGTTCCTCGATCTGGGTGCTGCCATAGACGCCGGCAACTTTGGATCCTTCGGCCAGAACCGCGTTGTACGCGCCCAACCGCATGGTGCCGCCTTTGTCGTCGCCGACTTTGCGTTCAACCTTGTGGTTGCCCTGTACCCACTCTTTCAGGTGATAAACAACTGGCTCGAAACGTTTTTTCCCGGCCTCGTGGTCGAATTCCTCTGAACCCGCCTCGGTGATGCCAGCGGCATTTCGCGCCGCCTCGATCACCGCCATCTGCATGCCCAAACAAATGCCCAGATAGGGGACCTTGTGTTCGCGCGCATACTGAGCAGCCTTGATCTTGCCTTCGGTGCCGCGTTCGCCAAATCCACCGGGGACAAGGATCGCGTGGAAGCCTTCCAGATGCGGGGCCGCGTCTTCTGTGTCGAACACCTCGGCATCGACCCACTCGATTTTCACCTTAACCCGATTGGCCATACCACCATGGGTCAGCGCCTCGGCAATTGACTTATAGGCGTCTTCAAGCTGAGTGTATTTGCCGACGATGGCAACTTTGACCTCACCTTCGGCATTGTGGATGCGGTCACTGACGTCTTCCCATTTGGCCAGATCGGGTTTCGGGGCAGGGCTGATCTGGAACGCGTCCAGCACCGCCTGATCCAGACCTTCCCGGTGATAAGCCAACGGAGCGTCATAGATGGTGCTCAGGTCCTGCGCCGCGATCACGCTGTCGGGGCGGACATTACAGAACAGCGCCAGTTTCTCGCGCTCTTTCGTCGGGATCGGACCTTCAGACCGGCAGACCAGAATATCGGGTGCCAGACCGATCGACCGCAGCTCTTTCACCGAGTGCTGGGTCGGCTTGGTTTTCAACTCACCCGACGCTTTGATGTAGGGCAGCAATGTGAGGTGCATAAAGATACACTGACCGCGCGGCTTGTCCTGGCTGAACTGACGGATGGCTTCAAAAAAGGGCAGGCCCTCGATGTCGCCGACGGTGCCGCCGATCTCACACAGCATGAAATCAACCTCATCTTCGCCGATGGCGATGAAATCCTTGATCTCATTGGTGACGTGCGGGATGACCTGAATGGTTTTGCCCAGGTAATCGCCACGGCGCTCTTTCTCGAGCACATTCGAATAAATCCGCCCCGAACTGACCGAGTCGGTTTTCCGCGCTGCTACGCCGGTGAAGCGTTCATAGTGGCCAAGGTCCAGATCGGTTTCGGCCCCATCGTCGGTGACAAAAACCTCGCCGTGTTCGAAAGGCGACATTGTGCCTGGGTCGACGTTCAGATAGGGGTCCAGCTTGCGCAGGCGAACGGAGTACCCCCGCGCTTGCAGCAGCGATCCCAAAGCCGCCGAAGCCAGTCCTTTGCCCAAGGACGAAACCACACCACCAGTGATGAAAATAAAACGCGCCATAGTTTTTCGGCTGCTCCCGTGAGACGTCAAAATCAGCTGCCCGACGGTTCCGAAAAACCGCTGCATCACGGGACTTCACGTATAAAGGATTCGCGCCAAAAGCGCAAGAGAACCGCAAGATGCTGTTGCAGTCCTCTTTCAGGTTTCTAGGTTTTGTGGATCAGTCCGCTTGCGGGATCAGTGGCGCGTTGTCGCCCTGTGCCGGTGGCAGAAGATCATCTGCCGACGGAATCGCCGGAGTGCTTTCTTCGGTGGAAGCCGGAGCCGGAACGCCCAGACGGTCGATCACCGAACTGCCCGACGACTTCTGAGCCGCGAGGATGGTCAGTGTGATCGAGGTCACGATAAAGCAGGCCGCCAGAATCCAGGTCAGCTTGCCCAAGGCGGTTGCCGCTGCGCGACCCGTCATTGCGCCGCCACCGCCGCCGCCCATGCCAAGGCCACCGCCTTCGGACCGCTGCATCAGAACAACGGCAATCAGGCCCAAGGCCAACAGAAGGTGGATGATGAGAACGACGTTTTCCATGGTGGTCCTGTACAGCGTGGCGTGTATCGCGTGGTACTTATGCAAGTTTGTCCGCGGGGGCAAGTCAGGAGTTCACATCACCACACGTGATACATCATATCACGGCAACGGGACTGGACAGAACACCAATGCGTGACGCAGGCTGCGCCGTATGCCACATGACGACCACGACCACCCGCACGCATTGTTACCACCGGAACCCGCTTTGCGCGTCAAGGCGCTGGAAACGATTCTGACCCGTAAAGGGCTGATCGATCCGGCTGCGCTGGATGAAATCATCGACACGTATCAAAACAAGATTGGACCGCAAAATGGCGCGCGGGTTGTTGCCAAAGCATGGAACGATCCTGTGTTTAAGGCGGCTTTATTGGAAGATGCCACACCCGTTGTGGCGGATCTTGGTTATTACGGTCGGCAAGGCGAGCACATGGTGGTTGTTGAGAACACACCCGACCAGCACAACATGGTCGTCTGCACCTTGTGCAGTTGCTACCCGTGGCCATTGCTGGGTATCCCGCCCGGCTGGTATAAGTCTGACGCCTACCGTGCCCGCGCCGTGCGCGAACCGCGTAAAGTGCTAGCCGAATTTGACGTCACTCTGCCCGAGGGTACATCTGTGCGGGTTTGGGATTCGACTGCCGAGATTCGCTACCTCGTTCTGCCCATGCGACCTGAAGGCACAGAAGGGATGAGCGAAGACGAACTTGCCGCGCTGGTGACACGCGACAGCATGATCGGTACCGGCCTTCCCATGGTGTCCTCATGACCCGCGTTCATGACATGGGCGGCCGTTTTGGAGATGGCCCGATTGATCCAGAAGCAGAGGGCGCGCCGGTTTTTGCCGAAGAGTGGCACGCTCGGGCATTGGCGGTGACACTTGCCGCAGGGTTTCTGGGGCAGTGGAACATCGATGTGTCGCGACATGCGCGCGAACGGCTGTCTCCAAAAGACTACGCGCGATTTTCATATTACGAAAAATGGATCTCTGGCCTAGCCGACCTGCTGGTTGAAAAAGGTGTTCTCAGTTTGGATGACCTGCGGGGTGGCGGTGAGGAGAGAGCACACCCGCTGACCGAGAAAGTGCTTAAAGCCGAAGCCGTTTCTGCTGCTTTGGCTAAAGGTGGACCAGCGGACAGACCGTCGAACGTCGCGGTGCTGTACTCTGTTGGGCAAGACGTCATCACGAATCGACCTGCTGCAAACCGGCTTGTGGATGGGGGCCATACCCGTTTGCCGATCTACGCATCAGGCGCCAAAGGGCGAATCCTGCGTTTGCATGGGACGCACGTTTTACCCGACGCAAACGCCCACGGTTTGGGCGAAGCACCTGAACCGCTGTATGCAGTGGCCTTCCCGGCGTCTGAACTGTGGATCAACCCAGAACATCCCAAAGACGAAGTGGTGCTGGATTTGTGGCAAAGCTATCTGGTTCCAGCATGAGCGAATGCGTCATCCATACGGCCCCGGAACCTGTCTTTGCCGAACCCTGGCACGCGCAGGTCTTTGCTGTCACCGTTGCCCTGAACGAGGCTGGTCGGTTCGGTTGGTCCGACTGGGCAAATCGATTCTCGAATACACTCAAGCGTCATGGCTTTGCGCGGGAACTGGATGGTGGCGACGACTATTTTCACGCTTGGTTGGAAACACTTGAGGACATGCTCGCCGAGCAGGGTGCCGCTCTGCCACAGGATGTGACTGACCTGCACCGGGCGTGGGAAGAGGCTTATCTGACGACACCCCACGGGCATCCGGTGCATCTGCGTTGACCATTGTTCGGGGGCTCTGCCCCCGCCGCCCGTTCCGGGCGACTCCCCCGAGGTATTTCTAGCCAGATGAAGCTGGGGATCCGTCTTCATCTGGCCCCAAATACCTCTGCCGGAGGCATCGCGCATTCGCGCGATTTCAATCTGCGGCGAAAAATCGGTTTCCCTGCCGTTTGTGCCCGGCTATACGAGCCGAGTTTGATTACTCAGCACGAAAAGGACCGGATATGGCCAACGTGGTTGTTGTCGGCGCTCAATGGGGCGACGAAGGAAAAGGCAAGATTGTCGACTGGCTCAGCGAACGGGCGGACGTGATCGCGCGTTTTCAGGGCGGGCATAATGCCGGTCATACGCTGGTGATTGATGGTGAGGTCTACAAGTTGAATGCCCTTCCGTCGGGGGTTGTGCGCGGCGGTAAACTGAGTGTTATTGGCAACGGTGTCGTATTGGACCCCTGGCATCTGGTAAACGAGATTGCCTCGATCCGTCAGCAGGGCGTTGAGATCACGCCCGAGACATTGATGATCGCCGAGAATACGCCATTGATCCTGCCAATCCATGGTGAATTGGACCGTGCGCGGGAAGAAGCTGCCAGCAAAGGCACCAAGATCGGAACCACCGGTCGCGGAATTGGCCCTGCATATGAAGACAAGGTTGGGCGCCGTTCGGTCCGTGTGGCTGACCTGGCGGATGAGGCAACGCTTGAGGCCCGGGTGGATCGTGCGTTGCAGCACCATGATCCGTTGCGCAAAGGTCTGGGCATTGAGCCTGTCGACAGGGACGCCCTGATTGCACAACTAAAGGAGATCGCGCAGGAAATCCTTCCCTTTGCCGCTCCGGTCTGGAAAGTGCTGAACGAAAAGCGCAAGGCGGGCAAACGCATTTTGTTCGAAGGGGCGCAAGGTGCTCTGTTGGACATCGATTTCGGAACCTATCCATTTGTGACCTCGTCCAATGTGATCGCCGGGCAGGCCGCCACCGGCGTGGGAATCGGGCCTGGATCGGTTGATTTTGTTCTGGGTATCGTCAAAGCCTACACCACCCGCGTCGGCGAAGGCCCGTTCCCAACAGAGCTGGACGACGACGACGGCCATCGCCTTGGAACCCGGGGGCACGAATTTGGAACGGTGACAGGCCGCAAACGTCGCTGCGGCTGGTTCGACGCCTGTCTGGTGCGCCAGACCTGTGCGACCAGCGGCGTGAACGGCATCTCTCTGACAAAGCTGGATGTTTTGGATGGGTTTGAAACGCTGAAAATCTGCACCGGATATGAGCTGGATGGCGAACGGCTGGACTATCTGCCCACCGCGGCCGATCAACAGGCACGGTGCACCCCCATCTATGAAGAAATGCCGGGGTGGAGCGAATCGACGGAAGGCGCGCGCAGCTGGGCCGAACTTCCGGCCAACGCGATCAAATACGTACGTCGTGTGGAAGAACTGATTGAATGCCCAGTGGCGCTTTTGTCCACCAGCCCGGAGCGGGACGACACCATTTTGGTGACAGACCCGTTTGCCGACTGATGGCCGAGGAAAAGAAACCGGGACTGAGTTACAAGGCGCGTCGGCGGTGGTCTCTGGTGATCCTTGTTATTGGCTTGCCGCTGTACATTGTGGCTGTGGTGACGGTTGTGAACTGGCTGGATCGCCCCCCGATCTGGGTTGAGCTTCTGGTCTATGTCGTACTTGGCGTTCTTTGGGCTTTGCCGTTCAAGTTCGTTTTTCGCGGCGTCGGGAAAGAAGACCCGGATCAGTCCTGACCCTCTTGAGAAGCCTGTGTCGGGTTCGGCCAACTGAGAACTGCGCGTGCAAATGCGCGGTACTCACTTGTGATTTCTTTGGCCATGCTGAAAGGGGTGGGCCATGGTGTGGTCAGGGTCGCCTCGACCTGACCCGGTACAAGGGTTAGCTCTGCGTTGTGCTTTGCGGCCAGGCGTCTCATTTTCTGATTGGTCGCAAGGCATAGCATATGGACTTCTCTGATCCCTCGGTTTTGAGCGATCGTAATGAGGCGGGATAGCAACGCATCTCCAATCCCTTGATCTTGCCAAGCTTTTTCAACAGTAAATGCCGCTTCGGCGACGTGGTATTTGTGGTCAGGTATCAGACGCAATTCTCCCACGCCGCGTAGACAAGAATCCGGGAAAGCTCCGAAAACAAATGCTGCGTCGGCAAACATATTGGACAGGTAGTCTTGCACCCCCTGCGGCTGAACAGGTGTGCCAAAGCGCGAAAGCAATACGTCCTCATCCAAGCTGTTGAAATGGCTTGAAATTAAAGCGTGATCATGTCTTCGAAGTCGGCGAATTACGATGTCTTGCATAGCACTGCCTCAGTCTGAAACGGATCTCGTGACGAGAGTTTTACCGTGAGACTATACCATAATTCTGCGCTGCAGCATAAACCGTTTTGACGCGCTGCCTGAATAACGGTGCACCTTGCACAGTTGAGTTCGCAAAAAAAGGGCCGGGATTTAACCGGCCCTGCTTGTCTATAGGCGCGTCAGTCAGCCCACTGCGCGTTCATCATCCGGGCGGAAGCCGATCAGATTGGAGGCCGCAAAACGGCCACCGCCGGCTTTCTCGATTTTGCCGTCGCGCAGCAACTGACCGAATGAACGCAGGCTTTCTTCGCGATTGAACTCATCCTGCTTCAAAGAGCGGACTTTGTTCATCAGTTGCGGGCGCGAGAACTGTTCCTGACCTTCAATAAAGGACAGATAAGCTGCTGCTGCTTCCAGAAGGTCAGGCAGTGATTGAGCGCCCTGGTCCTGTGCAAACTGGGCAAAGCCGCCTTCTTCCGAACCGCTGTCTTCCATTTCAGTGGTGACGCGACGGGGCATCACGGGGCCGGTTGGTTCGCTCTGATCGTCAACGCGCTGTTCAGCCACCAGTTTTAGCGGGGCCGGAGCATCTGCTTCCGGACGCGCACTGGTCACCTTCACTTCGGGGCGGCGGGGGCTGACCACAGATTCCAAGTCGCCACGGTATTCGTCGGCCTTTGAGGATGCAGTGTCTGCGTCATCCAGCTCTGCCTCGGTCGCAGCGACAGCTGTACGCAGGTGCGAATAGGTTTCGCGCGCATCGCTGCTGGACGGATCATCCATATGTTCGCCGGTTTTGGCCATCAAACGCTGGACATCCTGATCCGGATCGGCGTCATCCGCCAGTTTTTGGCTCGAGCGCTCAGAGAACTCTGACTCGATCTCGGAAATCTCGCTCAGCAGGTTCTCTTCATCTTCGGCCGTCAACAAACCATGGGTCTGATCGTCCTGTGAGTCCTGGGATGCTTCATCCGAAGTTTCAATCGCCACGTCCTCTACATTCAGGATGTTTGGAACGTCCTCTTCTTCGACCTCGTCTGCTACGTCTTCTTCCAGATCCGCGAACAGCGGTTCGGCAGGAAGTTGCTGCATTTCGGGGGCGTCTTCGAGGCTGTCGACCTGCACGTGCTCGGGGGTCATGGGCACGTGCAGGTTGTCAGCGTCACTCGTTGGGGCTTCTGTTTCGACGGTTTCGGCTTCGTCTTTGTCTTCAGTCTCTTGTGCCTCCGCCGTTACATCCACGGTCAAGTCGTCTGTTTCTTCGGGCTCGAACTCTTCCACAGCAGGTGTCTGCTGTTCTTCGGCCACTGGAGCAGCGGGCTTTTCAAAGTCTTCAGCGCTCAGCGCACCGGCCTCAAAAGCTGCGGCGACTGCGTCCACTTGGGGGGTGGAGCCTGCCAGTAAAGATGTGTCTTCATCTTCGGAGTAAGCCGAAGGGGGAACGTCCGAATGAGAGACGACCGCGCGAATACGCTGCAGCTTAGACGCGATGCTGTCAGCTGCCGGAGGAGAAGTATCTTTGACGGGTTCCGCCTCGGAAAACGCTGTTGGTGTCGGCTGTTCGTGAGTAGGGGTGTGTGCAACAGGCGGAGCGGCGGTGTGCGAAACCGGTTCCTGGTACGTGGCTTCCGGTGTCTGCGTGGCGCGCAGCAGCAGTCCAGATTCGTTCTGGCTTGCTTCTACCCGCTGCGACGCATCGCGCCGGGCAATGCGGGTCAGCATTTCGGCATCAGGTTGAGGGGGCTCTGAGCCGAAATAGCGGTCATCCGCAGCGAGGTCACGAAAATACTCGGCGATGGCTTTCATCGTCTCAAAGGAATCGTCAAATCCTTCCAAAGTGCAGGAGAAGGTTCCATAAGAAACGGTCAATACCTTGTTATTCTGTACCATCAGACGCACGTCCTTTACAAACTACGAGAGCCAGCTTACCCGGATTCGGGAGCACACACTGGCTCGGAACTCTTCGCATGAACCTATCATTTTGTGGTCTTAATGTGTCCAAATCCGGGAAAAATGGCCAATCTTGTGAAAAATGAGCCAATTGTACGCTCAACGGATCCAATTGGACTGTTTGGGGGGGGATTTGTCGGCGCAGAAGACCTGAATCTGGTGCTGAATCGCGTCAAATCCCTTGTAGCTGCTGATGGTGGTGCGGCTGTTCTAACAGAATCAGGTCAGATCCCGGATGCGGTCATAGGTGATTTCGATTCGCTAGACGCAGTGGAAAAAGCGAAAATACCTCCCGAGCGTCTCTTTCCGGTCCGCGAACAAGACAGCACTGACTTCGACAAAGCCCTGCGTAGTGTGCAGACCCCATTGGTTCTAGGGGTGGGGTTTCTGGGTGGGCGGCTGGATCATCAACTGGCTGTTTTGAATACTTTGGTCAGAAGGCAGGATCAGGCGTGCATTCTATTGGGTGAGCATGAGGTGGTCTTTCACGCGCCGCCGTGCATTCACCTGCCCGTTGATCCCGGAGATGTCGTTTCGCTGTTTCCAATGTGCCCGGTTACAGGACGCAGCACCGGGCTGGAATGGCCAATCGAAGGGTTGGAGTTTCAGCCAAACGGTCAGGTAGGCACTTCCAACCGCGCACGGGCCGAGGTTGAGTTGCAAATGGACGGGCCGGGGCTTTTGGTTATGATCCCGCGCTCCGCGCTGGATCGGCTTATGCAGGTGTTTCTGTCGGGGCAGACCGGGCGGTGGCCCGCTCGCGCAGAATGACATAGAGGCCCGCAGCGATGGTTATCAAAATGCCAATCGCTGCAAGCCCGTCCGGCAAGTCGCTGAAGATGACCCAGCCGATCAGGGTTGCAACGGGAATTTCCAGATATTGCATCGGGGCCAACGTGGCCGAAGGCGCATAACGCAACGACCAGGTCATCAGCAGATGGGCCACCGTGCCCAACACGCCGATTGCCAGCAAAAGCCAGTACATGTCAGCGGCAGGCAGCGTGGCTGAGATCTCCCATACGTCAAGGTGCGTTCCAATCACCAGAACCGGCGTTAAAACCAATGTGGCAAGAACGCCCGACACGGCCTGCAATGACACAGGGTCAGTCTCTTTCGCGATTTGCCGCGTGACCAGCATGAACAAGGCAAAGACAACAGCGACGATCAGGGGCAATAGCGCAGGAGCGCCGACCTCGGCAAAGCTGGGTTGGATGACCAGAAGCGTGCCGATAAATCCAACGATGCACGCGACCAGACGGCGGGCACCAACTTCTTCGCCCAGCACGTATTTACCCAACAACAACATGATGAACGGCATGACAAAAGCGATTGCGATAGCATCCGCCAGAGGCAGGAACTGAAGCGCGCTGAACATCGCCGTGATGCCGACGATATGCAGAAATGTGCGGATCACAGTCAGGCGCAGAATACGCCCGCGCATGCGCCATGGTCGTCCTGTCAAGGCAACCAGCGGGATCAGGATCAAGGCTTGCACAGCAAAGCGGACTGTAACCAGCAATCCCAACGGAGTCGTCTCGCCCAACAGCTTGGCCATTGAATCACCCAATGGCGCAAGCACGCAGAAACCAAGCATCAAAACAATGCCAAAGACGGGACGATCCTGAGTCATGCCTGCGACGCTAGCCGTTTCGCGAAAGAGTGGAAAGGTCCGACGTTAGGCTTTCGGCAGAGGCTGAACCTTGGTGTAATCTGGCCCAACACAGGTGGGCAAACCGTCATCAAAGTGCAGCCAGCTCAGCTTTTCCTCGTGAGAGACATGAAGTGTTGGGTGCAACACCTCTGGGTTCTCTAATGTCGCCACGTACAGATGCAGTACATCTGACATCTTGGCCGAACGGAACGAGATCGGTGTGCCGCAATGCGGGCAAAAGCTGCGCTCAACTCCTGGTGAGGAGTTGAAGCGCTTAGGTTCTTCCCCGGTCCAACGCCATTGCCCGTCGCGAACCGCGAAATAGATTGTCATCGGAGCTGCGCATTGGCGGCGGCAACTGTCGCAATGGCACGTCACACAAGACAGAGCAGGAGAGTCGACTTCGTATTTGATTTTGCCGCACAGGCAATGTCCACGCATCCGGTAGACTCCTTTCCGACCTCAACAGTTCGGGATGTTTACAGCCAACCCGCCCAGCGAAGTTTCTTTGTACCTCTCGTGCATATCAAGCCCGGTTTGTCGCATGGTTTCAATTGCCGAATCCAAAGGCACAAAATGCTGACCATCACCTCGCAGCGCGAGCGACGCTGCAGAGACTGCCTTGATGGCGCCCAACCCGTTACGCTCGATACAGGGTACCTGAACCAGACCCGCGACGGGATCGCAGGTCATGCCCAGATGATGCTCCAGCGCGATCTCGGCGGCGTTTTCCACCTGCTCGGGTGTGCCGCCCATCACCGCGCAAAGCCCGGCTGCAGCCATGGCAGAAGCGCTTCCAACTTCAGCCTGACAGCCCGCTTCAGCGCCCGAAATCGAAGCATTGAACTTGACCAGCCCGCCAATTGCAGCGGCAGTCAGCAGGAAATCTTCGATATGGCTTTCCGAAGCACCGGGCACGTGGTCGAGGTAATATCGCAGCACTGCAGGCAGCACACCCGCCGCGCCGTTGGTTGGGGCCGTGACAACTTGCCCGCCGGCCGCATTTTCTTCGTTGACCGCCATCGCATAAACGCTCATCCAGTCGTTGATTGTGTGAGGCGCGGTCAGGTTCATCCCGCGCTCGGCCATCAGAGCGTCATAGATCCCTTTGGCACGGCGACGCACGCTCAGGCCACCTGGAAGAATACCATCGGTCCGCAGGCCGCGCTCGATACAGTCGTTCATTACCTGCCAAAGGCGGGCCGAGCCCTTGGTAAAACTATCCGCGCAGCCGCGCGCGATTTCGTTGGCGCGCTTCATTTCGGCGATGGATTTGCCGCTGGAATTTGCCATTTCCAGCATCTCGGCTGCCGATTTGAACGGGTAGGGGACTGGATCGCCTTCTTCGGTGGCTTTGCCTTCGGCCAGTTCCTCTTCGGTCAGAACAAAGCCGCCACCGATGGAATAGAATACCTGCCTCAGGATCACGTCGCCCTGCGCATCCGTTGCCATCAGGATCATCCCGTTGGCATGCCCGGGCAGGTTGTTGTCGTAGTCAAAGACCAGATCGGTTTTCGGGTCGAACGTCAGTGTCGGCAGACCTTCGGGCGACACGGTATGCGTGTCGGCAATGGCAGCAAGCGCAGCCTCGGCTTTGTCATTGTCATACGTGTCGGGCACAAACCCGGCCAGGCCAAGGATAGTTGCACGGTCGGTCGCGTGGCCGACACCGGTAAACGCCAGCGAGCCGTGCAATGACCCCTTGAGGCCGGAAAACTCAAACGGCGACGCGCGCATCATGTCAAGAAAGCGCGCGGCAGCGACCATGGGGCCCATGGTATGAGATGAGGACGGGCCGATGCCCACTTTGAACATATCGAAGACAGAGAGGAACATATCAGATAGCTGAGCCTTCTGGAGGGTTGGCGTGAACAGGGGATGTGAACGGGGTGGCCCCAAGACCTTCTGCGGCTATGGCCGAACGGGTCGCGGGGCGTGTTTCAAGGTGCGCCAGCAGTGTTTGCAGACAAGGTGTATCGGCCAGCTGGTACCAACTGCGGTCTGCCTGAGCGGGGTACAGCGCCATCCAGCGCATCATGCACGCAACGTAATAAGTCAGCACCGATGGTTGGTCAGCGCAGAACCAGTCCGGCGCGCGTTTTGCTAAAGTATCCAGCAGTTGCAGGTGGCGCCTGAGACGCGGGCGAATGCCAGTCCGCAATGTGTCGGCCTGTGATGGGTCGATGTATTTCTCAGCGTAAAAGAGGATACGCAGGTCCGCGTGCAACGTGTTGGACGCAAAAAACAACCACTTCAGAAAGTCCGCACGCGCAGGGTCACCCGGCGCAGGTGCAAGCTGACCGTGATGCTCGGACAGCCACAGCAGGATCGCCGCAGTTTCAAAGATCGGCCCTTGGGGTGTTTCCAGAACTGGGATCAACCCGTTGGGGTTCAGGGCACGGTATGCGGCACTGTCCTGTTCGTTGCTGCGGCGATCCACCAGAACGGTTTCATAGGGAACAATCATCTCCTCCAGCGCCAGGCGGATCACCAGCGAGGCGTTATCAGGGGCATAGTGCAGGCGGTAGGGCGTCAACATGGCGGCAACTTATAGCTCTAAGATGAACTTGTAAGACATGATTGCGACGTTTCCGATAGGAAACGCGTAGTCCAGGGCCATCTTTGGGTTCGCCGCACCGCGAATTGGGGTCGCAGTTACGCTGCGCATTCCCTATAACTCGGGCAAGCCAATTTAGGACAGCTGCCATGACCGGAGATCTTTCGCCTATCGACACTGCGAAATTCGTGGCTGCGCGCCGCGCGGCCGAGATGGTCGAGGACGGAATGCGCGTCGGCCTGGGCACGGGTTCCACGGCCGCATGGCTGGTGAGACGCCTGGGCGAGAGGGTTCAGCAGGACGGCTTGCGGATCAAGGGTGTGCCAACGTCAACACGAACCGCGCAACTTGCCCGAGAGGTCGGGATTGAGGTGATTTCGTTGGACCAGGCCGGATGGCTGGACCTGACAATCGATGGAGCAGACGAGTTTGACAGCGACTTGAACCTGATCAAGGGCGGCGGTGGCGCGCATTTGCAGGAAAAGATCGTAGCGACTGCCAGCGACCAGATGATCGTCATCGCTGATTCCGGCAAAGAGGTCGAAACGCTGGGGGCTTTCCCTTTGCCGGTCGAAGTCGTTCCGTTCGGATGGCAAACCACACGCACCCTGATCGAAGAGGCACTGGATGCCATGGATGTTCTCGGGACGACATCAGTGCTGCGCATGAACGGTGAGGCCCCGTTTGTAACGGATGAGGGAAATCATATTCTGGACCTTCATCTGCAGCGCATCGGCAATCCGCGCCAGATGGCGCTGATCCTCAATCAGGTGCCGGGTGTCGTCGAAAACGGCTTGTTCATCGATATCTGTGACAAAGTCGTGATTGGCCACGGCGACGGTCGTGTCGAATTGAGGGATATAAATGCAGGGACCATCCAACTGGATCAGTTGCTTGGGGGCTCTCGTGACAACCTGTTTTCCGATGTTTCGGACTGACTTTAATGCCCTTATCCCCGACAAGCGCCAGTGAATGTTCGAAATTTCAGTGCCCGGGGGTTGGCACCGGGGTTTTCGCGCCCAGATATCCAGAGAATTTTTGCAAGTTGAACGAAGGAAACCGGCATGAGCTTTGACTATGATCTTTTTGTCATCGGCGGAGGCTCGGGCGGGGTCCGCGCAGCGCGCGTGGCAGCGGGTGAAACTGGTGCCAAGGTCGCTCTGGCGGAAGAAGACCGCTATGGCGGGACCTGTGTGATCCGCGGCTGTGTCCCCAAGAAACTGATGGTCTTTGCCAGTGAATACTCTGGCATGGTTGGCGATGCGCAGGCTTATGGTTGGGACATTCAACCCGGTGCATTCAACTGGAACACCTTTCACGACAAGCTGGTGACGGAACTGGATAGGCTGGAAGGGATCTATCGCAACATCCTGAAAAACAACGGTGTTGAAAGCTTTGATCAGCGCGCGCGTTTGGTGGATGCGCATACGGTCGAGTTGACCGACGGTACCCGTAAAACCGCCAAGCACATCCTGATCGCCACGGGTGGCCGTCCGGTCGTGCCTGATTTCCCGGGATCAGAGCTGGCGATCACTTCGAACGAGATTTTCCATCTGGATAAGCTGCCCCAGAGTATTCTGATCGTCGGTGGTGGCTATATCGCCAGCGAATTCGCCGGGATCATGAACGGGCTGGGTGTCAAGACCACGCAATTCTATCGCGGCGCGCAAATCCTGCGCGGTTTTGATGAAGAGGCGCGGGGGCTGATCTGTGAAGAGATGCGCCAAAACGGCATCGACGTCCGTCTGGGCACAAATGTGCTGGAAATGACCCAAGACAGCGGCCAGATCCGTGTCAAGGCAACCGATGGTACCGAAGATCGTTTTGACGTGGTGATGTACGCAACGGGCCGTGTGCCAAATGCGGATAATCTGGGGCTGGAAGACTTGGGCGTCGAACGCGGGCGCAAGGGTGAAATCATTGTAAATGAATTCAGCCAGACCGCCGTGCCTTCGATCTATGCCATTGGCGACGTCACGGACCGGGTGAATCTGACGCCCGTTGCGATCCGCGAAGGCATGGCATTTGTCGAAACAGTGTTCAAAGGTAATCCGACGCCTGTGGATCATGAATTGATCCCAACCGCGATCTTTACGCAGCCGGAATTTGGCACTGTTGGCCTCAGCGAAGAAGAAGCGGCAGCGCAAGAACCGATCGAAGTCTACGCCACGTCGTTCAAGCCGATGCAAAAGTCATTCGCTGGCGGAACGCAGCGGGTTTTGATGAAGCTGTTGGTCAGCCAGGCCACGCGAAAGGTACTGGGGTGCCACATTGTTGCCCCCGGTGCGGGTGAGATGATCCAGCTTGCAGGTATTGCCGTAAAGATGGGCGCGACCAAAGAAGATTTTGACCGTACTGTCGCCGTGCATCCGGTGATGGCCGAAGAACTGGTGACAATGCGGCAACCTGTGCGCACGGCTTGATTTGCAACCGCGCGCACACAAGTTACAAAGGACGCCGTGATCACACGGTCAAACACAAGGGAACATATACATATGGCGGGCAACAGCGGTGGCCCCTGGGGGGGCGGAGGCTCTTCCGGTGGTGGAGGAAATCGGGGAAATAACGGGGACGGGCGCAAGCCACCCGAAGGCGACGGCCCGCAGATCCCCGAGATCGACGAGCTGATGAAAAAAGGCCAAGAGCAGCTGCGCGTCCTGATGGGCGGTCGCGGCGGGGGTGGCCGTGGCAGTAATGGTCAGGGGTCAGGCGGTGGCGGCCCGATCTTTACCAAGGGCACCGTTATTATTGGTGGCTTAGTGGCTGTTGGTCTTTGGGCTGCGGCAAGTTTCTACACGGTTAAGCCGGAAGAACAGTCTGTTGAGCTGTTTCTGGGCGAATTTTCCGCTGTTGGAAATCCTGGTCTGAACTTCGCGCCGTGGCCTTTTGTTACAGCCGAGGTAATTCCGGTTACGCGTGAACAGAACGAGGATATGGGCGGTGCCCGTGGCAGCGACGATGGTCTGATGCTGACCGGCGACGAAAACGTGGTCGACATCGACTATCAGGTCGTTTGGAACATCAACGACCCGGCCAAGTTCCTGTTCAATCTGCGCGACCCGCGTCAGACGATCCGCGCGGTTTCGGAATCGGCGATGCGCGAGATCATCGCGCAAAGCGAATTGGCTCCAATCCTGAACCGGGATCGTGGTGTTATCGCCGACCGGTTACAGGAACTTATTCAGGCAACAATGGACAGCTATGATTCCGGCGTGAACATCGTCCGTGTGAACTTTGACAAGGCCGACCCGCCGCAGGATGTGATTGCCGCATTCCGTGACGTTCAGGCCGCTGCGCAGGAACGTGACCGTCTGCAAAATGTGGCCGACGCCTATGCAAACCGCGTGTTGGCGGAAGCCCGTGGTGAAGCCGCGCAGGTACTGGAAGAGGCCGAAGCGTATCGCGCCCAGCAGATCAACAGTGCACAGGGTGAGGCGAGCCGTTTCAGCGCGGTTCTGGAAGAATACTCTAAAGCGCCGGATGTGACCCGCAAGCGTCTGTACCTGGAGCGGATGGAGCAGGTTCTGGGTGATGTCGACAAGATCATCCTGGACGAGAACTCGACCGGTCAGGGGCAGGGCGTCGTACCCTATCTGCCGCTGAACGAACTGCGTCGCAACCAACCTGCGGAGAGCAACTGATGCGTAAGTCGCCTATTATCCTTATCGTCATTGCCATTCTGGGCGTAGTTGGTCTGTCCTCGATCTTTATCGTGGACGAGCGCGAACGCGCGTTGGTGCTGCAATTCGGCCGCGTTGTGGCTGTGAAGGAAGAGCCCGGTCTGGCTTTCAAGATTCCTCTGATCCAGGAAGTGGTTCGCTACGACGACCGTATCCTTTCCATCGACGTTCAACCACTTGAGGTAACACCTCTGGATGACCGTCGTCTGGTGGTCGATGCGTTCGCACGTTACCGGATTTCTGATCTGGAGCAGTTCCGTCAGGCTGTTGGTGTTGGTGGCGTTCCTGTCGCCGAAGACCGTCTGGACCGTATCCTGCGCGCGGAAACGCGGGAAGTTCTGGGTTCGGTGTCCTCGCGTGACATCCTCAGTTCAGACCGTGCGGCTTTGATGCTGCGCATCCGTAACAGCGCGATAGCCGAAGCGCGCGCGCTGGGTGTCAACGTGATCGACGTGCGTCTCAAGGCAACCGACCTGCCACAGGCGAACCTTGAGGCCACTTTCGACCGGATGAAGGCTGAACGGGAACGTGAGGCGACCGACGAACGCGCCCGAGGTAACGAGGCCGCGCAGCGTGTGCGCGCGCAAGCCGACCGGACCGTGGTCGAATTGGTGTCGGACGCCAACCGCGAAGCCGAGATCATTCGCGGTGAGGCTGACGCCGAGCGCAACGCAATCTTCGCCGAAGCCTTTGGCAAGGACCCGGAGTTCTTCGAGTTCTATCGCTCGCTGTCAGCCTATGAACGCGCGCTGGGCGGCAGCAACAGCTCAATGGTGCTGAGCCCGGATTCCGAGTTCTTCAACTACCTGAAATCGCCCACAGGGCAGGCGACCCAGTAATGGGCATGATCCTTCTGGCCTTTGGGCTGGTGCTAATTGTCGAGGGGCTGGCCTATGCGCTGGCCCCTTCGCTTATTGAACGTATGCTCGAAGCGCTTCGTTCAGTTCCAGAACAGGCGCGCCGGTTGATGGGGCTGCTTTGCGTCATAAGTGGGTTGATCCTGCTTTGGGGGGCGTATCAGCTGGGTTTTTGAGGGTATGCCTTCACTTGGCAGTGAATTCCCCGCGATCCTGAGTTGCTCGTCCGATCAAACTGACTACATTGGTCGATAAGCAAGACTGTTTCTTAGCGGTCTGGGGAAGACTGTCGACAAGGAGAGCTCAAGTGCAGGCGAAAGCGCGCAGTGTGTCCGTCCGGTGGGACGAAAGGGGTGAGTGGATGCGGGTGATGTGGCTGGCTTTTGCCGGAATGCTGCTTTTGCTGGCGCAAACAGTTGCCGTACAGGCCCGGGGTGAAAGTCTTGCGCCGCTGGCGGAAAAGATCAGCCCGGCCGTGGTAAACATCACAACAAGTACCCTGATCGAAAGTCAGGCTGGTCCACAGGGGATTGTTCCCGAAGGGTCCCCGTTCGAGGATTTCTTTCGTGAATTTCAGGACCGAAACGGAGATGACGACGACGCGCCAAGGCGCAGCAACGCTTTGGGTTCGGGCTTTGTGATTTCGGAAGACGGATTTATCGTCACCAACAATCACGTTATTGCCGAAGCCGATGAAATCCTTGTGGAATTCTTCCCGGGCGACGGTCAGCCCAAACAAGAACTGGTCGCCAAAGTCATCGGTACGGATGAGAAGACCGATATCGCATTGCTCAAGGTCGAAGCGTCGGGCCCGCTGAAATACGTGACCTTCGGCGATAGTGACGTCGCGCGTGTGGGCGATTGGGTGATTGCCATGGGCAACCCGCTGGGGCAGGGCTTTTCGGTTTCAGCCGGGATCGTGTCGGCCCGTAATCGAGAGCTGAGTGGCTCTTACGACGATTACATTCAGACCGATGCGGCGATCAACCGAGGCAACTCAGGTGGTCCGTTGTTCAACATGGATGGCGAAGTGATCGGCGTGAACACGGCTATCCTGTCTCCCAACGGGGGGTCAATCGGGATTGGATTTTCGATGGCGTCCAACGTTGTGGTCAAAGTTGTCGACCAATTGCGTGAGTTTGGGGAAACGCGCCGCGGGTGGCTTGGCGTGCGTATTCAGGACGTGACGCCGGACATGGCAGAAGCAATGGGGCTTGAAAAGCCTGGCGGTGCTCTGATCAGTGATGTCCCGGAAGGTCCGGCAAAAGAAGCAGGTTTGAAGGCGGGTGATGTGATCACCAGTTTTGACGGCGTCGAGGTTGAAGACACACGCGGTCTGGTGCGTCAGGTCGGTGAAACAGAAGTTGGAAAATCTGTGCGTGTCATCGTGCATCGGGACGGCGGAACCCAGACCGTGTTGGTCACACTGGGGCGTCGCGAAGATGCTGAGCGTGCCGATAGTGGCGAACAGGAACCTGAAGAGGCGCCGGTCGACGAGGACGCGGATATTCTTGGCCTGACGATATCTCCCCTGACCGACACGCTGCGCGAGGATCTGGGTCTGGACGCAGATGCCGAAGGTCTGGTGATTTCCGACGTGGATCAGGCGTCTGAAGCTTATGCCAAAGGATTGCGGGCCGGTGATCTGATCACCGAAGCAGGACAGCAAAAAGTTGAGACCATCGGTGATCTGGAAGAGAGAATGGAAGAATCGCGCGAAGCCGGCAGGAAATCCTTGCTGCTCTTGGTACGCAGGGGCGGAGATCCGCGGTTTGTGGCGCTGAGCCTCGAAGAGTAAACGAAAAAGGCCGGGATAAAATCCCGGCCTTTTTCTTTGCCTACCGATTAAGGGGCAGAGTATTTGAAAAAAAATGAGCCATACGCAGAAATTGCGTATGGCTCAGATACAGGGAGAGGTCAGTGGACAGATATCGGGGATGATTCTCTGACCTCCTACGGTAACAACTTCACCGTAGGTTATGTTTGGAAACAGGTCTGTGAACCAGATCACATCCGCTCAGATCAGGTCAGATTCGGCCAACTCACGTAGTGCCACAAAGTCCTGAATCAGCAGTCCGCCGCGGGATGCTTCCACAACATTGTCGCGTTTCCAGCCTGAGATTGTCTTGGACACAGCTTCGCGCGTCGCCCCGACAAACTCGGCCAGTTCACTTTGCGACAGTGTAATGCGTTCGGACGGGTTGTCCTGCAAACCTGACAGGTGTAGCAGCCTTCGCGCAAGACGAATGGGCATGGGCAAAAAGACTTGCTCGTTCAACTGAGACCCCATGTACCGCATCCGCAATCCGGCCAGCCGGATTAAATCCTCTGCAAGATCAGGATAGTGCCGGATCTGTTTCAGGACGTCATTGCGGCGCACTCGCAAAACGCGCGAGGCTTCGGCCGCCGCAATGGTCGCTGTGCGGGGACCGTTGTCGAACAGGGCGATTTCGCCAAAGACTTCGCCTGGGCGCATCAGGGTCAGGGTCAGCTTGCGCCCGCTCATGGCGAGAAAAGACACTTCGAGGGTGCCTTCCAAAATGGCGTACAGCGCGTCGCCCTCGTCGCCTTGTTCAAAAAGTGTTTCGCCTTGGGTCAGGGAAATTTCGGTCGCTTGAGCCGAAAGCATTTCTCTGAGTCCGTCGGAGGCTTCGGACAAGAAGCCGCTGTTGGGAAAGGCCGTCATGTATGCACCGATCTTGGGCAAGGTGAGTGTGCGGGTGGTGATACAACTTCACATAGCTCGGCGCATTATCCAAGAATTTTGTTTGTTTTGGCAGACCTGGCTGACGCAACGGGACTTATTTCTGTTCCGGATCCTCCATGTAGCGCTGCAACATGCTGAATTGCAGCATCAAAAAGGCCATCAGCGCTATGGGAAAGCCAAAGGTCTCAATCTTGACCCACATGTCCGTCGACATTGTGCGCCAGACAAATTCGTTGGCGGCGGCCAAAATGGCAAAACAGGCGCACAAGCGGCGGGTCAGGATCATCCAGCCTTCCTGTTTCATCGGAAGCAACTCTTCCAGAACATAGGCCAGGTAAGATTTCTTTTGCATCAGGCCAATGCCCAGGATCAAAGCAAACAGACCATAGACCAGCGTGGTTTTCATCTTGAAGAACCGCTCGTCATTGAACCAGGCGGTGAGGCCACCGAAGAAAAGGACCATGAAGGCGGTGAATATCTGCATTCGGCTGAGTTTGCCGGTCAGGTACCACAGGATACCCATCGCGCCGAGCATCAGGGGCACAAAGATGATCGTTGCAACGATAAAGCCGGAATACTCGATACCACCGATCAGAAAACTGTCGTCACGCAAACGCAGGTAGATGAAGAAGAAGGCCAAGGGGGGGCCAAGTTCCAGCACCTGTTTCAAAAACGGGTTGATGTCTTTTTTGGCTGTCATCTGTACGTCCTGCTGTTTACCCGCCCATTTCAACTATTACGGCGCCGAGTGCAATCAATGCCATAAGGGCAATGCGTCGGGGCCCTACAGTTTCCTTTAGCACAAGCCAACCGATCAGGGCCGCAAAGACCGTTGAGGTTTCGCGAAGAACGGCGGCCTCACCCACTTTGTCCAGCCGGGTGGCGAGCATGATCGCACCAAATGACAGAGGGGCAATAATTCCACCCGCCAGACCGCGCAGCATGAGAGGGCCAATAGCAGGGCGGTCGATCATGGCACGCCACCTGAGGAAAGCGTAGATCGGCATGGCCGCGCCATCGATCATGAAGAACCAAGCCAGAAAGGTGAAAGGGTCGGCAGTGGCGCGGATACCGTAGGCGTCATAGGTGGTGTACAGGGCCACAAAAAGGCCCGTGATGATCGCCAGAGTGAGCGCGATGCCAAGTGTGTCGCGATTGGTTTCCAGAAACCGGAAATTATACGCGGCCAACCCGAAGATTCCGGCTAGCAAGGTCGCAACGCCCAGCCATTGAACGGCAGAAAAGGTCTCTCCGAATAGAAGATAAGCTCCGATGACTGTAAAAAGCGGACCGGTTCCGCGCACGACCGGATAGACCACTGTGTAGGAACCTTTGGTATAGGCCATGGCCTGAAGCGTCTTGTACGCGATGTGAATCAGCCAGACGAGCGCGAAGATCGGCCACATATGCGGTTCGGGCCAGGGCACAACAAAAAGGGCGAAAGGTGCGGCCATGAGGCAGTAACTGGCATCAATGGCGCCACGAGACAGCCACGGGTCATGACGCCCCTTTTGCAGAGCCCCAAACACGGCATGAAGAAAGGCCGCCATCAGGGCCAACCCTAGTGCAAGTTGGTGGCCCGCTTCCGTCCCTTCCAATGAGATCAGCCAGTTGCTCAAAGATGCCAACCTTTTGCTGGGCGGTGAGGCTGGGGGTTTTCCACCCCCAGACCCCCGAAGGTATTTTTAGCCAGATGAAGGGGCGGATCAGCCTTTGTCGAGACCGGTCAGGGCGGCGGCAAATTCTTCGGGATCGAAGGGGGCGAGGTCGTCGATCTGTTCGCCCACACCAATGGCGTGGATGGGCAGGCCGAATTTGTCTGCCAAAGCGACCAGAACGCCGCCTTTGGCGGTGCCGTCCAGTTTGGTCATGACAAGGCCCGAGACGTCAGCCAGCTTGCGGAAGGTTTCCACCTGGCTCAGCGCGTTCTGGCCTGTTGTTGCGTCGAGGACCAACAGGGTGTTGTGCGGGGCGGTATCGTCGACTTTGCGGATGACGCGGACAATCTTGGCTAGCTCTTCCATCAGGTCAGCACGGTTTTGCAAACGGCCTGCGGTGTCGATCATCAGCAGATCTGCACCTTCGGCCTGTGCGCGATTCAGAGCATCGAACGCCAGGCTGGCAGGGTCCGAGCCTTCTGGCGCGGTCAGCACCGGAACCCCGGCCCGATCGCCCCAGACTTGCAATTGTTCAACTGCAGCGGCGCGGAACGTGTCACCGGCGGCGATTACAACTTTTTTGCCCGCTTCCTTGAACTGGCTGGCTAACTTGCCGATTGTGGTGGTCTTGCCCGAGCCGTTGACCCCGACGACCAGCACCACTTGCGGGCGTTTGGGATAGATCGGCAGGGGCTTGGCCACGGGTTCCATCACGCGGGCGACTTCTTGTGCAAGCAATTGCTTGATTTCCCGAGTTGAGAGTTTGCGGCCAAAGCGCCCCTCGGCCATGTTCGAGGTGACGCGCAAGGCCGTGTCGACACCCATGTCAGAGGCGATCAGCAGCTCTTCGAGTTGCTCCAGCATGTCATCGTCCAAGGTGCGGCGCATTTCCGTCGTGCCGCCGCCGCGATTGAACAGGCGGTTCAGAATGCCCTTCGATTCAGGGATTTCGGGTGGAGGAGCGACCGGAGTTGGATCAGCGGGGACAGGGGCGGGCGGTTCAGTAGGTAGTGGTGCCGGGGCTGGATCCGGGATTTCCGGGACCGGTTCCGGTTCGGGCTGTGGTTCTGGGATCACCGGGTCAGGCGCGGCCGTTTCCTCGCCGCCATCTTCGACGATTGCTTCCAGCCCCTCTTCCAGACGAGAGGAGGATTTGAACAGCTTATCCTTTAGCTTTGAGAAAAACGCCATGTAGTGTCTCCGCAGGTGTTCCCTTCACCTAATGCGGATTTGCGGCAGTTGCAAAGGGTCACGCGAATGCAAGGACAAAGCCGAGCTGTGCGCCCCAGTATAGGGGCCAGATGAGATAGGGCGTTGCCTTGAGGGCCGGATGGTTTGGAGGCAGTAGAAACTTCTCGGTCGCAAGGATCAGATCGGACGCGATAAAGGCGATGGCGGCAGGAAAGGCCCTGCGCAATACACCTGTTTCCGGCAGTGCCATAACAGCTATACCCATTCCCAGGATGATGGGTATGTAGGCCAGAACAGGGCCTTTCAGATCAGCCGCGCGTGGCGCCAGCAAGGTGGCCATGACGATGCCCAGAATAATCAGAGACCACACCGTCGCGGGCGCGTTCCAAATCAGATCAGCGTTACTGGTCGGATAGGTCAGGAATAGCGCGATATAGGCCAGATGTCCGCCAGCGAAGGAAGCAATCCCCACCATAAACGTGGCATCCGTTTCGCGAGACAACAATGCATCGCCTGTCGCACAAAGAATGAGCGCAACAACAAGTAACCATGGCCCGCCTTGTACAAGGGCTGCAACGGCCAAAGCGGCAACCGAGGTGGTCTTAAATACCGTTCGCAAGGCCGAGGCCGGGCGCGCTGTCAGCGGCAGATAGACAAGGGCGCAGCCAAGTGCGATCAAGAAAACTATGTTGGTCATGAGTGCCTCCGACTGCTCACGACCGATCTCAGCCGGTGCGGGTTTTGAAATCAATTGCTTACGTTAAGTTAATTTTCTTATGAGGTCCCAGCATCAAACGGTAAATGGAATCGAAGTGAAGCTTCTGGCAGGGTGCGTATATGCTCAGGTATTGGATGATTCTCGCAAGTTTTGCCGCGCAGGCCGTTGCGGCCCAGACGCCTTTATCTGGCACGGAGTTCGACAGATACACGCAAGGTAAAACCTTGTTCTACGGGTTCGACGGGCAGGTTTACGGGGTCGAGCGGTATCTGCCGAACCGGCGTGTGATCTGGTCTTTTCTGGATGGCAATTGCAAGGAAGGTGTCTGGTATCAGCGGGACGAGCAGATCTGCTTTGTCTACGAAGACAGGCTCGACCCTCAATGCTGGGTTTTTACGCAATCTGGCGGCGGGCTGGTTGCGCAGTTTGAAGGCAACCCAGAGGCGACTGAGCTGTATGAGGCTGAGGAACTTGGCGAGGAAATGGTGTGCTATGGGCCTGAGGTTGGTGTGTGATCAAAGCAAGCACAAGACCTCAGAGCCCTTTAATTTCACGACGTTTTGCGGCCCCAGATGGTCAGCATGGCTTAAAACAGTGATCCCTGATCCGGGGCGTCCGGTTTGGGTTTCTTGGGCGTCGGTTTTGCGGCTGTGCCAGTGCTCAGAACACCATCTGCGAACTCGATCTCAAGCGCCGCATGTGTGGCCGCCTGGGCTTTGGTGGTGATCACGTCACCTTCCGCACGGACGACCGCATATCCCCGCTCCAAAGTGGCTTTGTAACTGAGCGTTTCGCGCAGGCGGTCGGTGGCCTCAAGTTGTTGCTGAAGGCGTTCCAGACGCGTGGTCTGAGCGGTGTTCATTCGATCATTAAGCCGGGCAAGGCTCTGCCGCTGCTGCTCGATCTCGCGCTGAATCGGGCGCAGAGACAGGCGCGACGACAGGTTGCGCAGCGATTCCTGACGTGTTGTTACCAAACCACGTAGGGTCGAAGGGCGTAGATGGGCGGACAGTTCGACGACTTGCAGACGGCGGTTTTGCACGCCGCGGGTCAAGGCGGGTGTCAGGCGATCTGCAATCAAATCAAGACGTTGGCGTGGGGAGTTCAACAAGCTGTCTGGGCGCGGCAAGGCGCGGGACAGATCGCGCAGCCTTTGCGTTCGGCGTTGAACTGCATCCGTTGCCGCACGGGACAACCGCGCCCCTTGCTCTCCGGTCCATGCAAGCAGCTCCATGCGGACGGGCACGGCAAGCTCTGCTGCGGCAGTGGGCGTGGGCGCGCGGCGGTCCGAGACAAAGTCGATCAGCGTTGTATCGGTTTCGTGCCCGACGGCTGAAATCAGCGGAATTTCTGATGCAGCTGCGGCGCGGGCGACGACCTCTTCGTTAAAGCCCCAGAGGTCTTCGATAGACCCGCCACCGCGGGCTACGATGATCAAGTCGGGCCGGGGCAGGGCTCCGCCAGGCGTCAATTGGTTGAAGCCTTCGATGGCGCGAGCGACTTCTGGTGCGCAATTCGCCCCTTGGACGGCCACGGGCCAGATTAGCACCTTACGTGGGAACCGGTCCCTGAGGCGATGAAGAATGTCACGGATCACAGCACCCGAAGGCGATGTCACCACACCGATGATATTCGGCAGATAGGGCAACGGCTTCTTTCGCTCGGGCGCAAACAAACCCTCGGCTTCAAGCTGCTTCTTGCGTTTCTCCAGCAAGGCCATCAATGCGCCTTGTCCGGCGACGGATACCTCATCGACATTCAGATTGTATTTCGATTGCGCACCAAATGCGGTCAGGCGGCCCGTGACGACAACCTCCAACCCTTCTTCTGGCACAACGGAAAGGCCGGAAATCTGTCCTTTCCATGTGGTGCAGGCCAGAACGTTCCGGTCATCTTTGATGTCATAGTACAAATGCCCCGAACGCGCTTTGAACACGCGCCCGACCTCACCCCGCACTCGGATTCGCCCGAAAGAGCCTTCGAGCGTCCGTTTCACCTCTCCTGAGATCTCGGAAACGGTGTATTCGGGGGTATTTTGGCCCGGAATCGGGTCATCGAGCAGATCGGACATTTCAGCGCCTTGTTTCAAATGCCGGGCCAGCTTAGAACGCCGCGCAGGCAAGGCCAAGCAGATCGGAGAGCATTCATGAACATCCTCATTCTCGGCAGCGGCGGACGCGAACACAGTCTCGCCTGGGCGGTGTTGCAAAACCCAAAATGCGACCGTCTGATCGTGGCTCCGGGCAATGCCGGGATCGCTCAAATCGCGGATTGTGCGGCGCTGGATATTGAAAATGGCGGGGCTGTAGTCAGCTTTGCCGAAGAAAACGCGATTGATTTTGTGATTGTCGGGCCCGAGGCACCTTTGGCGGCTGGCGTGGCTGATCGCTTGCGCGAGGCCGGAGTTCTGGTTTTTGGTCCCTCCGCCGAGGCGGCGAAGCTCGAAGCGTCGAAAAGCTTCACCAAGGAAATCTGCGACGCGGCCAATGCGCCCACCGCAGCTTATGCCCGGTTCACCGAGGCCGAGCCTGCCAAGGCCTATATCCGCAAACAAGGCGCGCCGATTGTGGTGAAGGCTGACGGTCTGGCTGCAGGCAAAGGCGTGATCGTCGCGATGGACGAACAGACCGCACTGGACGCAATTGACGACATGTTCGGCGGCGCTTTTGGCGGTGCTGGTGCGGAAGTTGTCATCGAAGAGTTCATGGAAGGCGAAGAAGCCTCGCTTTTTGTTCTGTGTGATGGTGAGGACATCCTCTCAGTCGGGACGGCTCAGGACCACAAACGGGTTGGTGAGGGCGATACCGGGCTGAACACGGGCGGTATGGGTGCGTATTCTCCCGCACCGGTGTTGAGTGCAGAGGTTGAAGCACGTGCGATGGAAGAGATTGTGCGGCCAACCATTGCCGAGATGAAGCGCCGGGGTACGCCGTTTCAGGGGGTCCTTTACGCTGGGTTGATGATCAAGGGCGGTCAGCCACGTCTGGTGGAATACAATGTGCGTTTTGGCGATCCAGAATGTCAGGTGCTGATGATGCGCCTTGGTGCGCAGGCGATGGATTTGATGCATGCCGCAGCCGAAGGGCGGCTGGGCGAGATGCGGGTGAACTGGGCCGATGATCACGCGATGACGGTTGTGATGGCGGCCAAAGGCTATCCGGGTTCCTATGAAAAGGGTTCAGTCATCAAAGGGTTGAACGCATTGCCCGAGGACAGCAGCAACATGGTATTCCATGCGGGGACCAAGGCTGTTGAGGGTCAGGTGCAGGCCGCAGGTGGGCGTGTGTTGAACGTAACGGCGCGCGGAGACTCGTTGCAAGAGGCGCGGGACCGGGCGTACCAGATGGTTGCTGGGGTGGAATGGCCCGAAGGATTTTACCGGCGCGATATCGGGTGGCGTGCTTTGGATGGTTGATCGGGCAGGGGGCTTTGCCCCCTCGGCCTGCGGCCTCACCCCCAAGGTATTTTTAGCCAGATGAAGAGACGGATCAGCAGTTCAACGCTTGGGCGAGGCTGTTTGGGCCTTTGAATGGGCCGAGATCGGTTTTGGTCCAGCCATTGTCGTAAGAAACGCTGATGATCCGTGACCAGTCGGCGCTGGCCACGATCAACTCCGGGCGGTCGCCACAGGCGCGCAGACCGCCTGAGATAAAATCCTCACCGATCTTGTGGTTGGTCAGACCGGGTATCGAAGCGATCTCGGTCAGGGCGTTGTCTTTATAGCGCCAGACGCGCAGTGTTTTGGCAAGGTGCGGACGGTCGATATAGGCGATTTCGATATGGCCGTCACCGTCCAGATCGGCTGCGCCAATTGGGGCGAGCCAGCGGAAGTGGGTGCCGATGTGAGGTGTAGCGGCGATTTTAGTGCCGCTTGCGTTATAAATGGCGAGTTGCGCGCCTTGTTGATCCTGAGATTCGACAACAATCGCTTCGAGAGTTCCGTCAGCATCAATATCGATAAGCCGTGGTGCGAGATCTTCGAAGACGCGGTCTTGGGTCAGACGAACGGTCACGGTCTTTGGGTTTGAGCCGGTGATTTGAACGCGGAGTTCCAATGCACCGTATTCAACAGCGTCGCCCAAGACCCCATGCGCATAGCGTGTAGTGGGTTCTGTAAACTTGGCCGCTTTAATTTGCTCGGCACCAGTTGCTGTGCCTAAGGTCGATACCCAAAGGCACAGAGACGTAAGTGCGCCGCGCGCCCGGTCTTGCCAAATGCGAGCGGGCGTGCGCGGCGCTTTGGAATGCATCAGATCTGTTTTTCAGGCATCTGAACGACCAGACCGTCCAGCGCATCGGTGACCTTGATCTGGCAGGTCAGGCGCGAACGGGCCGGGTCGGGCTCATAGGCAAAGTCCAGCATGTCTTCTTCCATGTCATCCTTGCCCGGGATTTTCTCTACCCAGTCGGGGTGGACATAGACATGGCAGGTCGAGCAGGCGCATGCGCCGCCGCAGTCGGCTTCGATGCCGGGAATGTTGTTGTCACGGGCCCCTTCCATGACGGTCAGTCCGTTGGCGACCTCGACAGTGTGTTCGGTACCGCCGTGCTCGACATAGGTGATCTTTGCCATTGCGTGCGTCTTCCTTTTGCGATGTTCGAATCTTCCTTAGTCAAGGCATTTAGGTCTTTCCAGCCTCATTTGCGACTCATCGCGCCGTGTCTGGACTTTCCTTGCGTTTGTTCTATCTTTGTTCTCATGCTTGTTGCTCCTGTTCGCACTGTCGCGCCAAACCAGGGCTGGCCGCGCCCGCCATCCTGTTTGCCCTCAAACCAGTTAACTGCACCGCCCGAGGGCGCGCGGGTGGCCGTGGCCGGGCTGGTGATCCTGCGGCAAAGGCCGGGGACGGCCAAGGGGGTGATCTTTCTGACGCTTGAGGATGAGACCGGGATCGTGAATGTGGTGGTGTGGCGCAAAATCTACGAACAATTCCGTCGCGCGGTGATTTCAGGGCGTTTGCTGAAGGTGACAGGTCGGATGCAGCGGGCGCATTCGGTGACTCATGTGATCGCGGAAGAGATCGAAGATATCTCGGGCATGTTGGATGTGCTGGTGCGGGGGGAAGGGCATTAAAGCAATCTGCGTATAGTGCTGCCTCTGGACAGGGCGCTGCCCCGGTCATAGCTCGGATAGGTATTGAAACGGGTCAGAGGGCGCGATGGCAAACGGACATTTTCTGTGGACGGACCTGTCCACCTACGACATGCGCACTGCCAGAACGGACTATGCTGAATTTTTCAATTGGTCCTTTGGCAAAGAACAGGCGTATGAATTTGCCACCATCGGCGGTCAGGAGGTTGCAGCAATCTTCCCGATGCCGGATCGTTTGGCGAAAATGAACATGCCATCATTTTGGATGTCCTACATCCATGTTGATGATCTGGACGCAAAGGTCGAACAAGCTCGGACACACGAGGGGGTCATCATCGAAGTTGAGCCCCAACCCTTCAGTGAAGCGGCCCGTATCGCGTTGGTTCGGGACCCGTCCGGCGCGGGGTTTACGATGTACGAAGGACCTGACATCCAGACCGGTGCCCCAGGCGCTGGTAAGATCATAGGCCGCTTTCACCACGTTCCTGACATAGCGCTGATCGCGCCATTCTATGCGGACCTGTTCGGGTGGCGCTTTGAGAAAAGCTCAGCAAGCCCATGGCCGCGCTATGATATACGCCATCCCGACGGAACAGTTGTTGCCTGGGCCGAAGAGGTGCCCGAGGATATTCGTGGAAAGTTTCGCTATTGGATGCCGTGTTTTGGCGTCAAATCGGTCGGCGATACCCTACGGCAAATCGAGGCGCGGTCCGGGCAGCACCACAATGACCTGCCGGAGGGCCGCGTATTGGTATCAGACCGGCAAGGGGCTCATTTTATGATCCAGACTCTGGATCCAAACGGCGCTGCGGTCGGCGAAAGATCGGATTCAAGCGCCAACGGCACGCCTGTGGGAGTGGCCTGGAAGTCGCTGATCGCGTTGGTTTGCGTATGGCTTGCCGTGATCATGGATTTACAGGTGTTTTGGGGCGTGCTGTTCCTGATCTGGACATGGCTGGCACTAAGATCCGGGCGCGCCGATATTGTTGAGCCGATTGATCGGGCGACTCGACCTTGGATGTTCTGGCTTATCACCGGAACGTGGATCGTTCTGAGTTCCTGGGTGATAATTGCGTCGGTTTTCGGTGGCTGGTGACTATGTGCGAAGAAACTCAGCGCCGGGTGCAAGTCAGACGCTTTTTCAGCAGCTTGGTGTCCGATTCCGCTCTTTTGGGAATGGCCACATAGACGTGTTTGCATCCACCAAGAGTGAGCAAAAGGCGCTTTTCCGCCAATTTGGCGACAGTTGGTCGACTCTCCGACATCGGGTGGGTATTTGCTCATGTCTTTTTGCGTCAGCCGAGGCCCGGGGGTGGGCTTGGTCGCGCATCACTCAACGTCTTCTCAGAGTCAATCGGGATGCCAAACGTTACACAGCACGGATCGTTCAAAAAAACCGTCGGTCTGGATGAAGATCAAATATTAGACCGTCTTGCAGAGCTTTCAGTGCTCAGCCGGTCAAAAGGGTATGTGCATTCTGCAAGAATGATTGAAGAAGCTCAGAAAGCATACGCTTTCGAGAGCAAGCACCTTGCAGCCGCTGAAATGTACCGTTCCGAGTTATTGAACTTGACGGGTTTCGAGATTTCGCGGTCGTCGGAAACTTCGGAAATGAAGCAAAGTGGAGGTCCGAGTTTTCGGTCGAGGCGCTCTAGAAAACCGGAATACTTCCGTTCCGATGTTGCCCAGCGATCAGTTGAGTCGCAGGGGCAGAGAGCTTTTGTCCTGACAGCCGGAATGCGTATCGAAAGCAGGAAGGTTACAGCGCTGCGTGGTCAGCAATGGGCTGGCAAACCAATGCGCTTCCCAGCAGAGCCGGAATTCAAGTTTCGCTGACCCATTGTGCTGTGGCCAATGTTTTTTTGCCAAACAATGAACATCACCCAAAGATCATGTGCTCGCCGTGATTGGGGTTATCGTTTGAACAAAACCCCTTGCGACTGCTTGTCCCTGTGATCCCCACGCAATTCGGCGTGTAGTGCGCGACCAGCCTGAACGCCAGGACGGGCGCTTACGGTTTCAAGCCAGCGGGCGAAATGGGGTGTGTTGTCCAGTACATGCTGCTGACCTTCCCAAAGGCTGGCCCAACCCCAGATCGACATATCTGCGATGGAGTAGAAATCGCCCGCAACGTACTCATTATCCGCCAGTCGACGATCCAGCACGCCGTAAAGGCGGGCGACCTCGGTGCGATAGCGGTCCTTTGCATAGGGCAGGTCCTGTGGTGGGTCCAGTTGAGGGGCATATTTCAAAAAGTGATGCGCTTGACCGGCCATGGGTCCGACACCGCCCATCTGCCACATCAGCCATTCCTCAACAGCGATCCGGTCACGCTCGGTCTTGCCATAGAACCGCCCGGTCTTGCGGGCCAGATACATCAGGATCGCACCGCTCTCGAATACGGAAACGGGTTCACCATCAGGACCGTCGGGGTCAACAATGGCAGGCATCCGGTTGTTGGGGGCGATCTTCAGGAACTCCGGGTCGAACTGATCGCCTTTGCCGATATTGATCAGGTGAGTCTTGTAGGGCAGCTCCATCTCTTCCAGGGCGATGGACACTTTCCAGCCGTTTGGCGTGGGCCAGAAATACAGATCGATCATGGTCTCTCCTCAGGTTGATGAGATCATGAGGGTTTCTGAGCAATCGGCAAGAGGGCTTGCGGCAGGCGAAGCGCAAAAAGCTGTGACTTCGGGCGATGCCATCGCAGGGGAAGGCCCGTCGAACCTTTGATTACAGATCTGTGACGATGGGTTTGTCGGGGTTGACGACTCTGCATGTGCGGCGTAAGGCCAACATCACAGACCACGTGGCGATTTGTTACCGGATTGCGGGCCACGCTAAACAACACCGCTAAAAGGTCAGGATGAAAGACCCCTTTCGCTTGGCCGCGTCTGGGGTTTTTTGTTTGCCTCTGCCAGAGGCTGAAAGGATTGAGATGAGCGAGAACTGGAACAAACGCACCCAAGCCGTCCATGGCGGCATCCGCCGCAGCCAATACAACGAGGTGAGCGAGGCGATTTTCCTGACGCAGGGCTTCGTTTACGAAAACGCAGAACAGGCCGAAGCCCGGTTTCTGGAGTGCGGACCTGACGAGTTCATTTATGCCCGTTACGGCAACCCAACTGTATCCATGTTCGAACAGCGTATCGCAGCGTTGGAAGGGGCCGAAGACGCCTTTGCAACGGCATCGGGTATGGCCGCTGTCAACGGTGCGTTGACCTCGATGTTGAAGGCAGGCGATCATATCGTCTCTGCCAAAGCCTTGTTTGGATCCTGTTTGTACATCGTCGAAAACATCCTGACCCGCTTTGGTGTGGATGTGACCTTTGTTGATGGCACTGATCTTGAGCAATGGAAGGCCGCAATCCGGCCCGACACCAAAGCGGTATTCTTCGAATCCATGTCGAACCCGACTTTGGAGGTGATCGATATCGCGTCTGTGGCCGAACTGGCCCACGCTGTCGGTGCCCTTGTTGTGGTGGACAACGTGTTCTCGACCCCGGTGTTTTCGCGCGCGATTGCGCAGGGTGCAGATATTGTAATCTATTCGGCGACCAAGCACATTGATGGCCAAGGCCGCGCGCTGGGCGGCGTGATTATCAGTACTCGTGACTTCATCCGCGGAACGGTCGAGCCGTACCTGAAGCACACCGGCGGCGCGCTTAGCCCGTTCAACGCCTGGGTCATGCTGAAGGGTCTGGAAACCATGGCTCTGCGGGTCAATGCGCAGGCTGAAAGCGCGCAAAAGATTGCTGAGGCACTGGAAGGGCACCCGGCGCTTGAGCGTACCCTGTATCCCGGCCTGAAAACCCATGCGCAGAACGCGCTGGTTCAGACGCAGCTTGGAGGCAAGGGCGGCACGGTTCTGTCTCTGGACATCAAGGGTGGCAAGGATGCGGCTTTTGCTTTCCTGAATGCGATGACGATCCCAGTGATTTCCAACAATCTGGGCGATGCCAAATCCATCGCAACGCACCCGGCTACAACGACGCACCAACGGCTGAGTGACGCGCAGAAAGACGAATTGGGTATCACACCCGGCCTCATTCGGTTCTCTGTTGGTCTGGAGGACGCTGATGACCTGCTGTCCGATATCCGGCAGGCGTTGGAGGTCTCGCAAAAGTAATCTGCCGCGCCCCTGGCGTCTTTATCGTGCCGGGGCGTGACTTGACGTCAAACTGCAGCGTAATTGTGTGTTCGTACGGATTGCCTGTTGCGTTGTTTCTTGCTGATTGCACCATCAAAGGGCGCAAATCGTTGCGAATTGACGGTTTTGCACCGCTTTTTTCGATCCGGACTGCTATTGGCCACGTATCTGGGTAGACTGGAAAATGAACATCAGTCGTATATAGTCCGACGATCAATCGAGGAACAGCAGCCGATGAACGTTCACCCGCGCGACATTGATGAAACTCCGGATCGGGAAAAGGCCGCCGAGGCTCTTAAAGTTCTTCGGCAATGGGCTCAATCGGCGTCTGCATCCGAGATCAGCCAATTGGACCCGGCTGTGGCCAGGTTGGTGCCCGGGCTGACTTCGGTGAATTACCCATCTCTTTCTCGCGAGTATCCTGAGGATTTTGCAATCGATGCCGCGTATCGCGCGTCACTGCCAGATTTGCAGAATGGCCCGTCCAGCCTGATCCGTGGGGCCAAGCAGCAAATCCAGCATGTGGGCATTTCGAACTTCCGCCTGCCTATCCGTTTCCATCGGAAAGAGGGCGATGACCTGACGCTTGAGACTTCGATCACAGGTACTGTCAGTCTGGAGGCCGAAAAAAAGGGCATCAACATGTCCCGGATCATGCGGTCGTTTTACAAACATGCAGAACGTACGTTCAGCTTCGAGGTCATGGAAGCGGCGCTTGATGACTACATGACAGATCTGGACAGTTTCGATGCCCGGATTCAGATGCGGTTTTCTTACCCGGACAAGGTAAAGAGCCTGCGCTCGGGTTTGGAAGGCTACCAATATTACGACATTGCCCTGGAATTGGTCGAAAAAAACGGTGTGCGCCAGAAGATTATGCATCTGGACTATGTGTACTCTTCGACATGTCCGTGCTCGCTGGAACTGAGCGAACACGCTCGTTCGATGCGCGGGCAGCTTGCAACGCCGCATTCTCAGCGCTCGGTCGCGCGGGTTTCCGTTGTGGTGGACTGCGATGCAGATTGCCTGTGGTTTGAAGATCTGATTGCGCTGTGTCGTCGTGCTGTTCCGACCGAGACGCAAGTCATGGTCAAACGTGAGGACGAACAGGCCTTTGCCGAGCTGAACGCCGCAAACCCCATCTTTGTCGAAGACGCTGCGCGCCTTTTCTGCGCTGAACTGTTGGCGGATCACCATGTGGGCGATTTCCGCGTTGTCGCCAGTCACCAAGAAAGCTTGCACAGCCATGACGCCGTGTCGATTCTGACCGAGGGCCCAACGTTTGAGGCATCCAGCCTGGACCCCAGGTTGTTCACAACCCTGTTTCATGTTGGGTGAATCGCGCCGTGTAAGCGGTTAGAATTTAATCAGAGTTTCTGGCCGCAAGCGTTCTTTCGCCGCAATGCAGCAAAAATGCTGCACTTGCGCATTCTTTGCCTGTATATTCGAAGGGAATGCAGCAGACGTATGCCTGCCTTCGGGAAGGTGTGCGTCCCCGAAAGGAAACCGAGACGTGACACGCCTTGGACTGCAAGACCTGGATCACCGCCCGATACATCGGTGCGGGCAGGGCACCTTACCCAAAAAATTCGGGCTGCATCGTTTTTACAGGAGAAACATGTAATGAATCCGATTACCCAACCGTTGGAGCTTCAGGCTGCGGCGTTTCGATTGGCGGGCTATGCCGTGGTCAATCAAATGAAGATCATGCAAATCGTAGCTCGTTCAGCGTTCGAATTGCCGATGGCACCTGTGCAAGCACTGCATGCGGCCGCATCAGCTCCGGCGCCGGTCGCTGAAAAGCCAGTCAGAAAACCGACGGTCAAGGCCAAACCTGCTGCTTCTAAGGCCAAACCTGCTGCTTCGCGTGTGCAAAAACCAGCGGCCAAAAAGGCCACGGTTGCGAAAAAACCAGTAAAGAAGGTTGTGGCGGCTGCGCCCAAAACAAAACCGGTTGAGTTTTCCGCCAAGCCGCGCGCTGCCGCTGTGGCAAAGGTTGAGCCGGTCGTGAAGGCCAAGCCCGCGCCAAAACCAGCCCCGCAGGCCAAAACAGAAGAAAAACCTGCCGCACCCGTTGCCAAGCCAGCAAAACCTGCGGCGCGAAAGGCGACCCCCGCATCGTCTTCTACCGTTAAGGCAACTCCGGCGAAAAAATCTCCGGCCCGGGCTGCAGCGCCTGTAGCCAAGACACCTGCGGTCCAGCCAAAAACCGCTACGCAGTTGGAAAAAGCGGTGTCGAATCGCGCGAAACCTGCGCCCCGCACACGCAAAGCGGCTTCACCCAAACCTGCACCGTCTGCCACCCAGTCAAAGCCCGAGGCGACAGCAGAGAAGCCCAGCCCGCAGACGCGTAGAACCCGTGCACCGTCCAAACCTCCGGCGATGCCCGGGGCAGATACGAAATCCGACGCTTAACCCGGATCATCTGCTTGACACGGTCGGGTTGGCGCGCCAACGCTGCGCGTCATGATGGATCTTCGCCCGGTCGGATATGTGATTGGCTTGCTGGTCGCCATTCTTGGGGCGACCATGCTGTTTCCTATGCTCGCCGACATGATCGAGGGGCGGGGGGAATGGCATGTGTTCCTGGAAAGCGCGATCATCACGATGCTGACCGGGTCGGTTCTGGCGATGAGTTGTTCCAACGGCGTGGGCGAGGGACTGACCATTCGGCAGACCTTTTTGCTGACAACCGGCGTATGGGTCGCGCTGCCGGTATTTGGTGCAATCCCGTTTCTGTTCGGTGAAACCGAACTGCGCTTTGTCGATGCCTATTTCGAGGCCATGTCCGGCCTCACAACAACAGGCTCAACCGTCATAACCGGGCTGGATACACTGCCACGGGGGCTTTTGCTGTGGCGCGGTATTCTGCAATGGTTGGGCGGCATCGGTATCATCGTGGTCGCGATGGTGTTCCTGCCGGAATTGCGGGTGGGTGGTATGCAAATCTTCCGTTCGGAAGGGTTTGAAACCATGGGGAAAATCCTTCCGCGCGCGCAAGAGATCGCAGGCCAGATTTCCCTGATCTACGTGTTCCTGACTGTAGTATGCGCGCTGGTCTACGCTGCATTCGGGATGAGTTTTTTTGATGCCACCGTCCATTCGATGACCACCATCGCGACGGGTGGATTTGCCAACTATGACGCGTCATTTGCAACATTCTCGGGCCCGGTGGAATACGCGGCTGCGGTGTTTATGATTCTGGCGGCGTTGCCTTTCGTACGGTATGTTCAGCTTGCCAATGGCCAGACCTCTTCCTTGTGGGAGGACAGCCAGATCCGTGCCTTTATCGCGACCGTTCTGGTGCTGGTCGTGATTATGACCATCTTTCTTACTTCGGTCTTCCCGCACCATTGGGAACAAGCTTTCCGCGAGTCCCTGTTCAACATCACCTCGATCATCTCGGGCACCGGGTATGCCAGTGTTGATTACATGGGATGGGGCAGCTTTCCGGTTATGTTGTTTTTCCTGATCGGGCTTATTGGCGGCTGCGCAGGATCCACAGCATGTTCGATCAAGATCTTCCGATATCAACTGCTGCTGGCGTCAATCAAAACTCAGATCAGGCGGATCCGGTCCCCTCACGGAGTTTTTGTCCCGCTTTACGACGGTCGGCCCGTGGGGCGCGATGTTCTGACCTCGGTCATGAGCTTTTTCATGTTCTTCGTTCTGTCGATGGGCGTGTTGTCCTGGGCACTGGCGCTGACGGGGCTGGAGTTCATCACGTCCGTGTCCGGGGCAGCAACCGCATTGGCCAATGTCGGCCCCGGTCTGGGCAGCCAGATTGGGCCCGCAGGCAATTTCGCGGGCCTCAATGATACGGCCAAGTGGCTGCTCACGATCGGAATGCTGGTTGGGCGGCTCGAACTTCTGGCCGTTTACGCGATCTTCACCGTTCAATTCTGGAGAAACTGATGAAAAGACCCCTTGGCGCGCAAATTTCGCATATGCTCAAGGATCGTGGCGTGGATGTGATCTTTGGCATTCCGGGCGTCCATAATCAGGAAATGTATCGCGGCATCGAAGAGGCGGGCATTACCCATGTTTTGGCGCGGCATGAGCAAGGGGCGGGGTTCATGGCAGATGGCTACGCGCGCGCCACGGGCCAGCCGGGTGTTGCCTATGTCATCACCGGGCCCGGTTTGTGCAATATCATGACACCGATTGGTCAGGCCTACAGCGACTCTGTTCCGATGCTGGTGTTGTCTTCCTGCCTTGATGAAACGCAGGCAATGCGTGGCCAGTTGCATCAGATGAACGATCAGCGTGTCGCTGCCGGGACGGTTGCCGATTGGTCGGCACAGGCCGAATCCGCCACAGCAGCCTATGGGCTGGTGGAACGTGCTTTTGAAGAGTTCGAGCTATCGCGACCACGACCCAAACACATTCAGGTGCCAATTGCGCAGTTGGAGGCAGATGCTGAGCCCGCGCCATTTCCAAACCAGCCAGCGCTGCGCACCAAGGCGTTGCCGCCTGATGTGTCATCCGTTGTTTCGATGCTGAACCTGTCACGCAGGCCATTGTTCATTTTGGGCGGGGGCTGCAAGTCCAACGACTGGCGGCAAATTTTGACACAGTTGGGCGCTGCTTGCTTTACCACCTACGCCGGGCGCGGGATGCCGGGCGCGAACTACCCGCTGGATTTCGGATCCATGCTGCCGCGCCCTAGAAGCGCCGAAGTCATAGCCTCGGCGGACCTAGTGATTGCTGTTGGCGCTGAGCTGGGCGAGGTTGATCTGTGGCGGCATGAGCTTGGACACAAAGCGACGCTGATCCGTGTGGATCTGGACCCCGAAGTTCTATCTGATCGCCACCGGGCCGCAATCAAGCTCCAGACAGACAGCCAAAGCTTTGCCCGCGCATTGTGGCACGCGACTGCTGACATGAAACCCGCGACCGGATGGTCGGCCGATGAGGTCGCCGTTGCGCGTGCCCGCTGGCGCGCCGAGGTAGATGCCGAGCGGCCCGGAATTGTGCCGGTTGCGGACGCGCTGCGCGAAGCCATGCCAGCTGATACAATGATCTATTCGGACATGACCCAATTCGCTTATGTCGCGAAAGAGGTTTGGGACATGGCCTATCCTCATCACTGGCATCACCCTACGGGGTTCGGCACCCTTGGCTACGGGTTACCTGCCGGAATCGGTGGAGCAGTGGCACGACTTGGAAAGCCAACGGCAGTTATCGCCGGGGACTATGGGTTTCATTATACGATGCAGGAACTGGGTGTTGCGGTTGAGTTGGGTTTGTCTTTGCCGATCATCCTGTGGGACAATGGCAAGCTGAAAGAGATTGAAGACAGCATGGTGCGCAGTCAGATCGCACCGAATGCTGTGGTTGCTCGAAACCCGGATTTCTGCAAATTGGCTGAGGCTTTCGGTGCCTTGTCGGCGGCACCTTCGACATTGGCAGAAATGCAGAGTGCCACCCGCGCCGCCTTCGACGCACCGGTCCCGACGCTTATCCATGTGACGCCAGACATTCTGTAAAAAAGCGCCGCGCGGGTGCGCGGCGCTTGGAAATTTGCAGGTGGCTGCGGTCTATTCCCAGCAGTGCACCAGAACCGTCATGCCTGTTGCGCGTCGGCTCAATTCATTGGGCGAAATCTGTGTGGTTTCCTCGCCCGACAGACCGGACACGCCAGCTTGAGCCAGAATTTCTGTCAGCCGCTCACCGGTGGCTGCCAGACTGACAGATGCAGGCAGACTGCGTCCTTCAGATGGCGGCGGCAGTAACATGCCCACAACATTGCCGCTGTCATTAAAAACCGGACCACCGGCATCACCGGGCAGTGCGCTTAGCGCCAGACGTTTGACACCAGTTTCACCGTTCAACCCGCGGACATCGGCAACTTGCCCAAATGTCAGCGTTGGTGCGCCCAATGCGCCCTGATACGAGAAGCCTGACACCGCGATGTCGGACTGAAGACGCGGCAAGGCCGGGCTGAATGCGGCCACGCTCATGGGCGCCAACGCCTTGGCCGGGCGCAGAACAGCAACGCCTACTTCGTCGTCTGCCACGGCAAGCTGCACCTCTTGATCGCCATCCAGTGTGATACGGGTGCAATTTTCAACAGCTTCCGAAACCGTCAAGACGGTTCCCTTGTCATCCGCAAAGAAACCCGAACGCGACAGGCGGGGCTTGCGGATCTGAAGGCCGGAAACAAGGTCAATGCTCTGCTCTGCGTTCAAACCTGCTGCAGCGTCAAGCACCGCGTCGGTTGTGTCAAAACTGGACGCCATAGCTGCCAAAACCCGCAAACGACGCGCTTCATCCCCCTCGGGCCACACCAGGGTGAACCCCTTGATCTTCCCATCGGTCAGACGCGCCTGTGTGAAGGACACAACCCCGTTTCCGCGCCCTTCAAGGGTGAAGCGATCTCCGCGCAGCTCACGCGGACCATTCAGGGGAACGATCTCCAGCGACTGCATGACCTCATACAGGGCCCGCAGCGTGCGCTTGTCGCCGTCCTGGCTGATCAATAGTGCCTTGGCGTTCAAATCGGATGCGCTGTTGAAATGCACGAAAGGGGCCTCATACCGGTCAAAGCTGACGGCACCCAGCGGGAAGTCCATTGTGATCCCGGCGGCGTCATCGCTGTATCGGGCCATGCCGACACTCGTCAGCGGCGCGTTATAGTCGTCCATCAGTGCTTTGCGCTGCGCTGTGGTCAGAACGCCAGTTGCTTCATATCCGTTAAAGCGCTGCCAATCTCCCATCGAGCGGCGCGTTCCCTGACCAAAGGCCCCGTCAATGGTCGAGTTATAAAACCCCGCCGCCTGCAAGGCCGTTTGCAGGTTTCTGCGTTCCTGCGCGGTCAGCAGACGTTCGGATTGCAAGGCTTGTGCCCGCGTTTCATCCGCGTCCTGAGTAGGCGCGATTGTCAGCGTATCTTTTGCCTGAGCAACTGGCGCAACCGGTGCCGCGACGGTGCCACGGTTCAGCACGTTTGCCCCAACAGGCCAGAATTGTTGCCCCAGTCCGCTGGAAAAGGCGATGAAACTGTCGCGGGGGATTTGACCCTCGGACCGATAGACCTGCAGCACCTGTTGCGCATCCGGGCGCGCATATGGGCCGACCACGATTGCATACCACCCGCTGTTCAGTCTGAAACCGTTCACATCAGGCAACGCAGACGCATAAGCCTGCGCCCGTTCCTGCGCTTCTTGCAGGGTTGGCTGGGCTTCAATTTGAACCCAGACGCCGGGGTCTTGCTGAGCGGATGCGGCGCGCAGGCCGACCACAAGAAATAATAGAATTGCTGAAAATACGCGTGTCATTGTCTGCCCGTGTTTTGCAGTGTTTGTGCTTTGGCGCAGGGTACGCGATTTCCAGTGCTAAATACCATGCCGCATGTACGGGGAATTTGTGGTGTGGCCGCGCAGATACAGCCATGGGGCAAAGCCCCGTTGACGCCCCTTGGCCCCTTGCATAGGAAGGGCCAAACCGACCGGAACCGGGCGTAAGAATGCCCAGAGGGAATGCCATGACCGAACCGAACAGCGCACCGCGTTCATTTCAGGAGATTATCCTGCGGCTTCAGACCTATTGGGCCTCGAAAGGCTGTGCGATTTTGCAGCCCTATGACATGGAGGTCGGGGCAGGGACGTTCCATCCTGCGACCACTCTGCGTGCGTTGGGATCCAAAGCATGGGCCGCGGCCTATGTTCAGCCGTCGCGCCGCCCGACGGATGGGCGCTATGGCGAAAACCCAAATCGTTTGCAGCATTACTATCAGTACCAGGTGCTGATCAAACCCAGCCCGCCCGATCTGCAGGAGCTTTATCTGGGCAGCCTCGAGGCCATCGGCATCGACATGGATCTGCATGACATCCGATTTGTCGAAGATGACTGGGAAAGCCCCACCCTGGGTGCCTGGGGTCTGGGTTGGGAAGTCTGGTGTGATGGTATGGAAGTCAGCCAGTTCACTTATTTCCAGCAGGTCGGCGGGCATGATTGCGCACCCGTCTCGGGTGAGCTGACCTATGGTCTGGAGCGTCTGGCGATGTATGTGCTGGGTGTAGACCATGTGATGGACATGCCGTTCAACGACCCGCAATCCCCCAGCCCGCTGACATACGGTGACATCTTCAAGCAAACCGAAGAGGAATACGCACGCTGGAACTTTGACGTTGCCAATACCGAGGTTCTTCTGCGTCATTTCGAAGAGGCCGAGGCTGAATGTGCTGCCATTCTGGCGCAAGAGCATGACGATCCTAAAACCGGCAAGCGCATCATCATGGCGCACCCGGCTTATGATCAATGCATCAAGGCCAGCCACATCTTCAACCTGCTGGATGCGCGCGGAGTGATTTCGGTGACTGAAAGACAGGCTTACATTGGACGTGTGCGGGCGCTGGCAAAGCAATGCGCGGATGCGTTTGTTCAGACCGAGGCGGCCGGGTTCCAAGCCTGATGGGCCAATCAGGCCAGCCCCGGCAGCAGCGCTTTGAGGCCATCCGCGATCATACTGATCGCGATGGCCGACAAGATCATACCCATAAAGCGGCTCATGATCACACGCGCGTTGCCCGACAGGCGTTCGGCCAGCCATGCTGCATTCCAGAAGGTGACCAGCAAAAGCGCGACGACCACCAGGAATACGCCTGCGAATACAATTACTTCGACAGGCTTTTTCACGTGATGGGCGTACAAGATCAAAGTTGTAATGGTTCCGGGCCCAACAAGAATGGGAAAGGCCAGAGGGTAAAACGCGACGGTTTCAGCTGTGTGGTATTCTTGTTTCTCGTCTTCGGTTCCGTGGTGCGACGTACTCTCGTTGCCGTTGAGCATGTTGAAACCGATCATCAGAACGACCAGACCGCCCGCGACCCGCAAGTGATCGACCGTTATGCCAAACAGGCCAAGCGCCTGACTGCCCACGGCTGCAAACGCTCCACCCAGGATCAGGCAGTAGAGGGATGTTTTGATCGCAACTTTGCGCTGATCAGAGGCGGACAGGTTCTGCGTGACACTCAGAAATACCGGCAGGTTCGTCACTGGATTCATGATGGCAAAAAGCGCGCCGAAAAATCCAACGGCAAGGGTGGTATCCATACTTTTCGCCTCGGGTCGTTCTGTTCTGCGTTGAAATGTGGCCTATTTCTGAAAGACTTGAAAGTCCTTGCATGAAGGGAAGCATCGAAAGATGACTGGTAAAATTCTGGCGATCATCCTGCTTTTGTCCGCAGCCCTTGCAGGCGCAGGCATGTATTACTTGCAGGTCTACGGGTATTATTACGATGTTGAACCCCGTCCGGGTGAGGATGTTGTCTTGTTGGCTGACGCAGCACAGCCGCCGGTTGCTATTCCTTATTCTTCGTTTCAGGCCATAGACGCAGACAGCTCTCCGATCCGATACCGCGCCTGTTTTGAAACCGACATCGCGCTGGACGAGTTGCGGGCCACTTATGTGACGGCGGAAGAGGCAACACCGCTGACCGCGCCGGGCTGGTTTGACTGTTATGATGCGGTGGGCCTGGCTGACGATCTGAAATCCGGCAAGGCCCAAGCCTTTATTGGCCAGAAAAATGTGCATTACGGCGTTGATCGCATCGTGGCCATCACCCAGGACGGCAAAGGTTTTATCTGGCACGTTCTGAACAATTGCGGCGAAAAGGCCTATGACGGTACGGTGGTCGGAGAGGAGTGCCCCCCGCGCCCCGAGAACTGAGGAACTTGCCTTGGCCGACGCAGTAACAATCCCGGATTTCATCACGGCGACCATGGGTTTTGCTGTCTATCTGCTTGGCGCGCAGATCAACAGCAGGGTTGCGATGCTGCGGCAATTCAATATCCCTGAACCGGTCACTGGTGGACTTCTGGCATCGCTTGTCGTTCTGGCCCTATATCTGGTGTTCAACCTCGAACTGTCCTTCGAACTGAACACCCGCGATTCCCTACTGGTTCTGTTTTTCGCCGGGATTGGCCTGAATGCGCGGTTTTCTGATTTGATTGCGGGCGGTAAGCCTCTGCTCATTCTCCTGATTTTGACGCTCGTGACGATCATTGCGCAGAACGTGATCGGAGCGGCAGGCGCGTCGTTGTTTGGCTATCCCGCGCAAGCCGGCGTTCTGTTCGGATCCGCTGCCCTCATCGGCGGGCACGGGACCGCGATCGCATGGGCACCAGAGGTTGCAGGGGCGACCGGTTTGGAAGGCGCGACCGAATTGGGCGTTGCGGTTGCGACGTTGGGCCTGGTTCTGGCGGCTTTGGTCGGTGGCCCCATCGCGCGCCTGTTGGTTGAATCGCGCAATCTGACGCCTGATCGACCCGATGAGGAACACACGGTCGGGCTGCCCGATGATGAGCCAAAGCTTTCGGGCATCGACCATATCTCGATCATGCGCGTGCTGCTGCATCTGAATCTTGCGGTCATTTTTGGCTTTATATTGGGCGAGGCCATTGCCGCTGCTGGGCTGAAACTGCCTTTGTTTGTGCCCTGCCTTCTGATGGGCATCGTGATTTCGAACCTGAGAACGGCCTTGGTGCCGTCCGCCCCACCTGTTGCACGGACGCCCTCGCTGGCCTTGATCTCGGAATTTGCACTGGGTGCGTTTCTGGCGATGTCCTTGATGAGCCTTCAGCTTTGGACAATTGCCGAATTGGGGATGGCGATAGCGGTTATCATGTCGGCGCAGACGCTGTTCACGGTCGTCTTTGTAATTTGGGTGCTGTTTCCGCTTATGGGTTCAAACTACCGCGCGGCGGTGCTGGCTGCGGGTTTTGGGGGCTTTGCTTTAGGGGCTACACCCACCGCAATTGCAAATATGACCGCCGTGACCAAGCGATATGGTCCATCGCCTATTGCCTTTATTGTGCTCCCCCTTGTATCCGCCTTCTTTGTGGATATCGCAAATGCCATCGTCATTCAGACGATCGTCAATTTCTAAGGACCAACAATGCCTGACCTGCTGATCGAACTGTTTTCCGAGGAGATCCCCGCGCGCATGCAGACCCGCGCCGGTGAGGACCTGAAAAAGCGGATCACCGATGGTTTGGTCGAGGCCGGTCTGACCTATGCCGGGGCTGCCGCCCTGACCACGCCGCGCCGCCTGACGCTGGCGGTCGAAGGTCTGCTGGCGGAAAGCCCCACCATTCGCGAGGAACGCAAGGGCCCCAAGGTCGGCGCGCCGGACAAAGCCATCGAAGGGTTCCTGCGTGGCGCTGGCCTGACCCGCGACCAGCTAGAAGAGCGCGACACACCCAAAGGTGCGGTTTACTTTGCCACCATCGAAAAGGCAGGGCGACCAGCGGCTGATATTGTCGCTGAGGTGCTGGAAGCCACCATCCGCAACTTCCCATGGCCCAAATCCATGCGGTGGGGCAGTGGTGCCATGCGTTGGGTCCGTCCGCTGCATTCGATCCTGTGTATTCTGAATGATGAAGCAGGCTCGCAAACCGTGCCGCTTGAGGTCGAGGGCATAGCATCCGGGGACACGACCGCTGGCCACCGCTTCATGGCGCCGAACCGGTTTTCGGTATCGTCGTTCGAGGATTACGCCGCCCAATTGAAACGCGCATTTGTCGTGCTGTCGCCCGACGAACGGGCCGAGCATATCTGGAACGACGCCCAGAACATGGCCTTTGCCGCCGGTCTGGAAGTGGTGGAAGACAAGGGCCTGTTGGCCGAGGTCGCCGGGCTGGTCGAATGGCCCGTGGTACTGATGGGGCAGATCGACGAGGAATTCCTCGAATTGCCGCCCGAGGTGCTGCAAACCTCAATGAAGGAACACCAGAAGTTCTTTTCCGTAAAGAACCCCAAAACGGGCCGGATCGAGCGCTTCATCACCGTCGCCAACCGCGAAACCGCTGACAATGGCGCGACCATTCTGGCGGGGAACCAGAAGGTGCTGTCAGCTCGTCTGGCGGATGCGAAGTTCTTTTGGGAGAATGACCTGCGCGTTGCCAAGTCGGACATCGCCCAATGGACCCGCGCGCTGGAGAATGTGACCTTCCACAACAAACTGGGCACCCAGGCCGAGCGCATCGACCGCATCGCCGCGCTGGCCCGCGAACTGGCCCCGGTGACCGGAGCGGATGCCGATCAGGCCGAGAAAGCCGCGCGTCTGGCAAAGGCCGATCTGAGTTCCGAGATGGTTTATGAGTTCCCTGAACTTCAGGGTCTTATGGGCCGCTACTATATCGAAGCCGCAGGCGAAGACGCCGCAGTGGCTGCCGTGGCGGAGGAGCACTACTCACCGCTGGGTCCATCGGACGACGTACCAACCGCACCGCTTTCGGTGACCGTGGCGCTGGCTGACAAGCTGGATACGCTGGCTGGGTTCTGGGCGATTGATGAGAAGCCGACCGGTTCGAAAGATCCGTTTGCACTGCGCCGTGCGGCGTTGGGAGTTATTCGTTTGGTGCTGGGTAACGATCTGCGCATCAGTTTAGACCGTTTCTTTGATAGCCAGTTAGTGCGGGCAGAGAACGCCATCAATGAGGCGCTGCCGGATGCAAATGTGCGCGACCTTCTGGAGGAAATTGCAGATCACGGTGTATTTGGCGGGGCTTTTCAGGCTGTCAAAGAAAGAATTGGCGGATCGCCTGCGGCGGCATTTCTTGAGTTAGAGGAAAAGGTTCCTGACGCATCCGATGACCTCCTCTCCTTCTTCCACGATCGTCTGAAGGTCTTTCTCCGCGACGAGGGCATCCGCCACGACATCATCGACGCCTGTATCGCGATGGAGGGGAATGACGACCTCAACCTGCTGGTAAAACGCGCCCGTGCTCTGAATGCGGTGATCTCGACCGAGGATGGCGAGAATCTCGTGCAGGGCTTCAAGCGCGCCAACAACATCCTGACGCAGGCCGAAGAGAAGGATGGCGTCGAATACTCCTATGGTGCGGATGTGAAATTTGCTGAGACGGACAGCGAAAAGGCGCTGTTTGCCGCCTTGGATCAGGCACAGGCGCAGATTGACCCCGCGCTCAAGGCTGAGGATTTCCCGACTGCCATGACCGCCATGGCCGCCCTTCGCGGGCCGGTGGATGCGTTCTTTGAGGATGTGCAGGTCAACACCGACAATGACATCCTGCGCCGCAACCGCCTGAACCTGCTCAGCCAGATCCGCACGGTCTGCTCCAGCGTGGCCGATCTGACCAAGATTGAAGGTTAAATCTCTGGGCGCGCGGCAAATGCGCGCCCAGAACGCCCTTGCGCGAAAGGCGCAAGCGCTTATGCTGCACGCAAACCAAAAGGTGCTGCAGTGCAGAATAATCCGCATACCACGCTCATAACCTCCGACGCGCCGGTCACGGCCCATACCCATGGCGGGCGGGCCAAGTGCCTGCAACGGCTGGTCCGTCTTGAACTGCCTGTTCCGCGAACCGTCGCACTGTCTTTTGACTCTGTGCACCAGATTGCCGAAGGCGAGATCCCGAACCTGGCCGCGATCCTCGAACAGTTTGACCCGGCGACGTTGCTATGTGTTCGACCCAGTTCCGAGGACCCGGATTGGGGCGGACCCGGGGCAGTTCTGAACATCGGCATGAACGATGCACGCTATGTGGATCTGTCGGAAAACATGGGGGCCGAAGCGGCTGCCGCACTGTATCTGAGATTTGTACAAAGCTATGCCATCCACGTGGCACGCCTGGATCCTGATGTGTTTGACGACATCGAACTGGACGGAAGCGAGGGCCTGCGCCTTTCGTTGCGGGCCTATGAAGATGAAACCGACGAAGCCTTTCCGCAAGACCGCGGAGAGCAGTTAATCGGCGTGTTACGGTCTATGGCACGGGCGTGGGATGGAACCTCGGCGCGCTTGTTGCGGCAGGCCAAGGGGGCACCGGTTGATGCCGGGTTGGGGCTGGTCATTCAGGAAATGATCCCCGGTGTCGGGCAGGGCGAATGTGGCTCTGGCGTTTTGCAACTGGTCGATTCCACAACCGGGATGCAGCAGATCACCGGTCGTTATCTGAGCCAAAGTCAGGGCCGGGATGCGTTGGGTGAAGATGTTGCCGCGCTGTTTCTGGAAAAAGACCCGCGTGGCCCATCGCTTGAGGAAGTTGCACCCGAAGCCTTTTCTGAACTCAAGCAACAGGCCGCTTTGATGCGCGCAAAACTGCGCGAAGAAATGCAGGTCGAATTCGTTATTCAGAACGGTGACGTGCACATCCTGGATGGCGTGCGCGTACAGCGCAGCGCTCGCGCGGCTATGCGGATCGCAGTGCGTCTGGCGGAGGACGGGATAATCCCGCCGCAAGAGGCGGTCATGCGTGTTGACCCCCACGCGCTGAACGAACTTCTGCACCGGCAGGTGCATCCGGATGCACGACGCGATGTTCTGACAACTGCCATTGGCGCTAGTCCCGGTGCATCGACCGGTAAGATCGTGTTCACCTCGGCTGAGGCGCAGGCAAGTGCCGCGCGTGGCGAAGCCTGTGTTCTGGTGCGTCGCGAAACTTCGCCCGAGGATGTGCGTGGAATGCACGCGGCTGTGGCTGTGTTGACGGAAAAAGGCGGAATGACCAGCCACGCGGCGGTGATCGGGCGCGGACTTGGGTTGCCCTGTATCGTCGGTGCGTCTGACATTCGGTTTCAGACCAAGAAGAAGATGCTGACAGCACCGGATGGTCGCGTCTTTAAAACCGGCGATGTTTTGACCATCGATGGCAGCTCGGGGCAGGTGCTGGCGGGGCAGCCTGCAATGCTCGAGGCTGCGCTGGACGATTGTTTTCAGACGTTGATGGCTTGGGCTGATGAAGAGCGTGACATTGATATTCGTGCCAATGCTGACACACCCGCCGATGCGCAGACTGCCCGGAATTTTGAGGCGCAGGGGATCGGATTGTGCCGCACCGAACACATGTTCTTTGATCCCGGCCGTTTGATCGTTATGCGCGAAATGATCTTTGCTCAAACCTCATCTGGTCGCGCGGCGGTGCTGGAACGATTGTTGCCGATGCAACGCGAGGACTTTGTGCAACTTTTCCGTATCATGGAAGGCAAGCCGGTCTGTATTCGCCTGTTCGACCCGCCGCTGCACGAATTTCTGCCCACGACCCGCAGCGGGCAAAGAGAATTGGCCGAAGCACTTGATCTGCCTGTTTCAGATGTAGAGCGCCGCGTTGCTGCCATGAGCGAATACAACCCAATGCTGGGTCTGCGCGGCGTGCGTCTGGGCGTAACCGTGCCGGAAATCTACGACATGCAGGCGCGCGCGATTTTCGAAGCAACGTTGGAGGCCCGGAAAAACGGGGCTGCAGTTGTGCCCGAGGTCATGATCCCTCTGGTTTCGGCAAAGCGCGAGGTTGAGCTGGTAAAATCCCGCATCGACTCGGTCGCAGCGGCTGTTGCATCCGAGCAGGGACAGGAATTCGACTACCGGCTGGGCGTAATGGTTGAAACGCCGCGCGCCTGTCTGCGAGCAGAAGAGATCGCCCCGCAAACGGCGTTTATGAGTTTTGGTACAAACGACCTGACCCAGATGACTTATGGCCTGTCGCGGGATGATGCCGGTCGTTTCATGTCAGCTTATGTGCGGCAGGGCGTCTTTGGCGAAGATCCGTTTCACGTCCTTGACCCGGACGGGGTGGGGGAGTTGTTGAAACTGGGGGCCGAACGCGGGCGCTCTGCAAAACCTGACGTGACCTTGTCTGTGTGTGGCGAACATGGCGGAAACCCCGAATCAATCGCGATTTGCCGGGATCTGGGGTTTGACTACGTGTCGTGCTCTCCGTTCCGGGTTCCGGTCGCTCGGCTGGCTGCCGCTCAACTGGCGATTTCGTCCAGACTTGGGGGTTGACAGAGCACGATATCCCAAGGATTAGTGGGTTATCTGATCACTCGTGGGCGAATTAAATCTTCGCTACGGGCGGATTTTCACTTGCTTTTTCCGAAAGACTGGACCTTTGCGCTCGATTGCGCTAGATGCCTCGTCGCGCCCGCCGGGGGAGGGTATGGCGCGAGAAGTGCCTGTGCGAGGTTATCTGATGCTACGTTATATACTGGCTGCTGCCACTTTGGCGGCAACCATGCTGCCAAGTGCGTCCTTCGCCGAGAGGGAAGCAACCGAAACCGCAAAGCAAGAGCTTGTGGCCCGTAACGAATTGCCGGGTCAGAGCTTTCGTGACTACTTCAAGCTGTTCCAGCCGCGCAAAGCCGCGCCTGTCCAAGTGAGCTATTCTAAGGATTGGCTTGACCAGCAACCGAAAGCCACAGGTGACGAGAACTGGAAGTGCCTGTCTGAGGCACTGTACTTTGAAGCGCGTGGTGAAAGCGTGCGCGGACAGTTCGCCGTTGCCGAGGTTATCCTGAACCGGGTCAAAAGCAGCCGCTTCCCGGACTCACTCTGTGGTGTAATCCGTCAGGGTACGGGTAAAAAATACCAGTGCCAGTTCACATACACATGCGATGGCCGCAAGGAAGTCATCCATGAAAAGAAAGCCTATGAGCGCGTGTCAAAAGTAGCCCGTGCGGCGATTGACGGTATAGCCAAAGAGCTGACCGAAGGGGCGACCCACTATCACACCACCGCAGTGCGCCCGTCCTGGTCGCGCGTTTACAAGCAGACTGCGCGGATTGGTGTGCACATCTTCTATCGCCACAACTATCGGACAGCGAGCAACTGATTGACGCACCCGCGCTGGAAGCTTGATGGCGCGGGGAAAGTTGCAGTCTATATTACGGGCCAGGAGGCCCGTAATGCTTTTTACACGAAGACACATTCTGAAAACGGCTGCTGCAGCCGCGACGCTGCCGCTTGCGGCACGGGCCGATTTCCCGTCGCTTGAAGCGCGCGAAGCCCGGCAACGTGTTGCGCCCGACGGATTTCCTGACACAACAGTTTGGAGCTTCGATGGCTCTGTCCCCGGAACCACCATAAGGGTTGGGCAGGGCAGACGTGTTCAGCGCAAGCTTGTGAATCAGCTTCCCCAACCGACCTCGGTTCATTGGCATGGAATCCGAATAGAAAACGCCATGGATGGTGTGCCCGGTTTGACGCAAGATGCGGTCGAAACGGGAGGTTCCTTTGACTATGACTTCGTCGCGCCTGATGCCGGGACCTATTGGTACCATTCGCATAACAGGTCAATCGAACAGGTTGCGCGGGGCCTTTACGGGCCGCTGATCGTGGAAGAGGCACAAACGCCAGATGTCGATCAGGACCTGATACTGATGCTGGATGATTGGCGATTAAACCCGGAAACGGCGCAGATAACAGACGATTTCGACAACGGCCATGATCTGAGCCATGCGGGTCGGCTTGGCAATATCGTCACCGTAAACGGGTCGTTTGACCCAGCCTTTTCTGTGCAAAGGCATGAACGCCTTCGACTGCGCTTGATCAATGCCTCTAACGCCCGGGTCTATGATCTGGATCTCGACGGTCTTTCAGGTTGGATCGCTGCCCTCGACGGCATGCCGCTGGAAACTCCGTTACAACTGTCAGGATCGTTCCCATTAGCACCTGCACAACGTGCGGATCTGATTGTCGACGTCGTCACCGAAGGTGATACCGCCAGTCTCGTCAGTGTTGAACGGGATGGTGCCTTTGGTCTGGCGCGGTTCGACGTTACAGGCGATGCCGCAAAGGCGCAAAGGCAGAGCGTGTCAGCATTGCCGCCCAATCCTTTGCCGGAAATCAAGAATATTGAAGATGCACCCTTGCATAAAATGGTTTTGCAGGGCGGCGCGATGCGATGGTTGGAAAGCGCGCGGCTTGGCGCAACCGAGTTGTCAGGCCGTGAACTGGCACAGCTGGGTCGGTTCTGGGCGCTGAACGGTCATGCAGAACGGCCCGATGATCCATTTCTGGATGCCGCTATCGGCAGCCTGCACAGGGTGGAGTTCGTGAATGAAACAGCCTTTCCACACGCGATGCATTTGCATGGGCATCACTTCCGCTTGGTTCTGGATGACGGTTCCCTTGGCCCTTGGCGCGACACTGTTCTGGTGGGGCGGGGGCAAACTCGCCAGATCGCTTTGGTCGCGCACAATCCGGGCGACTGGCTTTTGCATTGCCATATGCTGGGACATGCCGCATCCGGCATGATGAGTTGGTTTAGGGTCGCCTGACGCCGCAATCGGCGGTTGGAATGGCGCTTGTTTGAGTGCTATAGGCCCCGGCAAAGCCTATAGTAGGCAATCTTTGCAACGAGCCCGAAAAGGCCTGACCCATGAGTTCTGAAATCCGCCTGGCATTTGCACACCCCTCTGAGAGGTCCGAGGCGACTTCTCCCCGAGGACCGCTGGATCGCATTTCGCTGCGCGATCACATCGTTGAAGTCGAAATCGGTGCCTTTCAGGCCGAACGGGGCACAACCCAACGAATTTGCTTTAACATCGTGGTCGAGGTGCGCCCGCTGACTGCCGATATTGACGACGACGTTGATCGGATCCTGTCCTATGACCGGGTCACCGAAGCCATAGCCTTTGAATTGGCTGCAGAACGCTTGAACCTGCTCGAGACGCTGGCGGAACGCGTGGCGGAGCGCATTCTTCTTGAACCTCAGGCCGTAAGGGTCTTTGTTCGCATCGAAAAACTGGATCGCGGTCCGGGGGCTTTGGGTGTTGAAATCGTACGTGGGAAGGACTCGGTCCATCACGAAATGGTCGAAGAGGAACGCCCGCATCCGCGTCTAGTTTACCTGTCGAACGAAGCCATTTCCTCGGACAATCTGACCGGTTGGATCGATCAGTTGGAGAACCGCCAGCGCCCGTTGATCCTGTGCGTCGGGGCGTCGGATCTGGACGCGCCCCAAACTGGCCACGCGATGACGCAGCGCCGTATCGATTTGCTGGCTATTGAACAGAATGCATGGGTTCTAGCTGCACGAGATCACCGCTGCGTGGTGGTTTCCACCCGGACGGAACTGGATTGGGCGATGAAGAACGGACAGATCTGTGTTTGGGCCCCGTCCAAGATTGTGTTGGATGCGGTTGACGGTCCTTCTGCTGCGCCATCTGATGCTGTGGCCCTTGCTGCCTGGTTCGCAGCAACCTTTGAAGCCAGCGAAATGCTGGTGATCGGCGGCGCATTGCCAAAAGAACCCAAAACGCCCTTGCGCGCGGTTGCCGTGGATCAGGCTCAGCTGTGAGCACCTATTACAGACCAATGGTTCAGCATGGCCCTGTACGCCCTGTAGGCGCCGTGCCGCTGGCGGGTCAACCGCTTTGGTTCACCCATGTTGAAGCCTTGCGGCGCGGGGCGGACCCTGAGGTTATTGCGGTATCAGAGGTTCCGTCTGACTATCTGGGCCGTTTGACCCAAGCGCGGGCAAACATTGCGGGCTTGGACATGCAGGTGCCGCATATCATGGGCATTCTGAATGCCACGCCGGACAGTTTCTCGGATGGGGGCGTCCACAGCTCGGCAGAAGCCGCGCGTACGGCCGCCGCAGATATGGTCGCGCAAGGGGCCACGATTTTGGATATTGGTGGGGAATCTACCCGCCCCGGCGCTGATTTTGTGCCAGCTGACACAGAAATCGCCCGCACACGCCCTGTGATTGAGGCGATCCGGGCTGAAACGGATGCTCTGATCTCGATCGACACGCGCAAGGCCAATGTGGCCAAAGCTGCCTGCAATGCCGGGGCCGGGTTGGTGAACGATGTTTCAGGCTTTACCTTTGATCCAGATCTGGCACCGTTTTGTGCAGCACAGGGCGCCCCGGTTTGTGTCATGCACATGCAGGGCGATCCGGCCACGATGCAGGACAATCCGCATTACGACGATGTTTTGCTGGATGTGTACGACTTTCTGGAAAACCAGATTGCACTGCTGGAAAATTTGGGTCTCAGCCGCGATCTGATCATTATTGATCCCGGCATCGGCTTCGGCAAGACCGAGGATCACAATCTGACCCTGCTGCGCAATCTCAGCCTTTTTCACGGTTTGGGCTGCCCGATCCTGCTGGGCGTGTCGCGCAAAGGTTTCATTGGTTCGATCGGGCAAGAGCCACGCAAGACTGCGCGCGCGCCGGGATCAATTGCCGTGGCGCTGGCAGGATTGTCTCAGGGCGTGCAAATCGTTCGCGTGCACGACGTGGCCGAGACCTCTCAGGCCTTGCGCCTATGGGCTGCTGTCCGGTAATCCGGTCTCACGACAAATCACGGAGTGACACGTATGCGCAAGCTGTTCGGAACCGACGGGGTGCGGGGCACCGCCAACACGCATCCGATGACGGCGGAAATGGCCTTGCGCATCGGGGCTGCGGTTGGGCGGTACTTTCGCCGTGACGCAACCGGTGTGCACCGGGTTGTCATCGGTAAGGATACACGTCTGTCCGGTTACATGCTGGAAAACGCGCTGACGGCTGGTCTGACCTCGACGGGTATGAATGTGCTGCTTCTGGGGCCCGTACCAACGCCTGCCGTTGGTCTCATGACGCGGTCCATGCGCGCTGACTTGGGGGTCATGATCTCGGCCAGCCATAATCCGGCAGAAGACAATGGCATCAAGTTTTTTGGACCCGATGGCTATAAGCTGTCGGATCAGGCCGAGATCGAGATCGAACGGTTGATCGACGAAGGCGTCCAGCCTGCTCAGGCACGAAATATCGGCCGGGCGCGTCGTGTCGATGATGCGCGGTTTCGCTATGGCGAGCGTGTGAAATCGTCCTTGCCCCGTGACGTGAGTCTGGATGGTCTGAAAGTGGTCATCGATTGCGCAAACGGCGCGGCCCACCGCACTGCGCCCGAGGTTTTGTGGGAACTGGGCGCTGATGTCATTCCAGTCGGCGTTTCGCCTAACGGAAAGAACATCAACCTCAATTGCGGATCCACAAAGCCGCAACTGGCCGCAGAAACGGTTGTGGCCCACGGTGCAGATGTCGGTATCTGTCTGGATGGCGATGCGGACCGGGTTGTTGTGGTCGACGAAACCGGTCAAGTGGCCGACGGCGATCAGCTCATGGCGTTGCTTGCAACGGCTTGGAAGAGGTCGGATCAGTTGAAAGGCGATGCTCTGGTAGCGACGGTGATGTCCAATCTGGGCCTCGAACGTCATCTTACAGGGCAGGGGTTGCGTCTGGAGCGCACGGCTGTCGGCGACCGCTATGTGGTCGAGCGGATGCGGGAAGGTGGTTTCAACCTGGGCGGTGAACAATCCGGCCATATCGTGATGAGCGATTATGCCACCACCGGTGACGGGCTTATGGCGGGTCTGCATTTTCTGGCTGAAATGGTCTTGTCGGGGCGCAAGGCATCGGATTTGTCGAAACAGTTTGAAACGGTGCCGCAGTTGCTGAAAAACGTGCGCTATACCAGCGGGCAAACTCCGCTAGAGGTTCAGAGTGTTCAGGCCGCCATCGCAGATGCCGAAGCGCGACTGAACGGGCAGGGTCGGCTGCTGATCCGCAAATCCGGGACCGAACCGCTGATCCGCGTCATGGCCGAGTGCGAAGACGACGGGTTGCTGACTCAAGTCGTCGATAGCATCGTAGCCGAGGTCGAAGCCGCCACGGGTTAACGTCCGAACAGAACCTTGCGCAGGCTGAACCATTGGCTGATCGCCATGCCGGTCAGGATCAGGCCCAAGGCAATGTAAAAGCGCAGGGGCAGGGCCTCGGACAGGATCCATGCGCCGAACACCATCGACCAGATTGGAACCTGATAGTTCACCAATGTCAGGAAAACCGATCCGGCGCTGCGGGTGATCGAAACGCGCAGCAGGGTAGCAAAAGCGGTTGGGACCAATCCCAACACAATCAAGGCGATTGTCGGGCGTGGTCCTTGCCACGTCGGCAGACCTTCGGTGAGCAGCATGATCGGTAACAGAAGTATGGCCCCGACCACCAGTGTCAGGGCCGCCAGCACCACGGGATCGACCGGGGGGCAGCGCCGGGTCATCACAGAAGAACTGGCGTAACACAGTGCCGCAGTAATACAGGCCAATTGTGCCAACGGTTCCGCCCCTTGACCCAACTTTGCAAGGCCAGGGCCGATCAAAACCAATGCGCCTGAGAACCCAAGGCACACCCCCAGAAAGCGGCGCAGGTTCAGCGGTTCATCCGAGAAGAAATGCGCAAGCGGCAGCACCATCAACGGGATTGCGGCCATGGATAGACCTGCAAAAGCCGAGGGCACAAATTGCTGTCCCCAACTCAGCAACATGAATGGAACGGCTGTGGACAGGACACCGATCAGCACAATCGAAGTGCTGAGCGCTGGTGTCAGAACCGGCAGTTTGCGACCGGTCGCCCACATCAAAAGCAGCAGGGTCACAGCGCCCAGCGTCGTCCGAGAGGTCGCAACTGTGATCGGGCCATAGCCTTCAAGCGCCATGGCAACGACCATGAATGTCGCGCCCCAGATGAGGCCCAGCGTGAAAACGCCGCTCCAATCCTGTTTTGTTGGCTGTGGCACCATTTGTTCGTCCTGCTGCGGCTGCGTGAAACGGAAAAAAGGTTAATCTGACCAGGTGTTTATGTGCCGCGCCGCTTTTTTGTGCAAACGAAAAAGGGCGACCACTCGGGCCGCCCTTGTGCTGACAGAGGTCAGACTTAGTTCTTTTCTTTGTCGACCATTTTGCCGGCCGAAATCCACGGCATCATGCCGCGCAGTTTCGCACCGGTTTCTTCGATCATGTGCTCGTCATTGGCGCGGCGCGACGCTTTGATGGTTGGCTGGCCAACGGCGTTTTCCAGCATGAAGTCGCGAACGAATTTACCCTGCTGGATGTCGTTCAGAACCTCTTTCATGCGCGCTTTGGTCTCGTCGTATTTCAGGATGCGCGGGCCGGTGACATACTGGCCGTATTCGGCAGTGTTCGAGATCGAGTAATCCATGTTGGCGATGCCGCCTTCGTAGATCAGGTCAACGATCAGCTTCACTTCGTGCAGACATTCGAAATAGGCCATTTCCGGCGCGTAGCCGGCCTCGACCAGAGTTTCAAAGCCGCAGCGGATCAGTTCGACCAGACCGCCGCACAGCACGGCTTGTTCGCCGAACAGGTCGGTTTCGCATTCTTCGCGGAAGTTGGTTTCGATGATGCCCGAGCGGCCGCCACCAATGGCCGAGCAGTAGGACAAGCCGATTTCCAGCGCTTTGCCTGTCGCGTCATTGTCAACTGCGACCAGGCAGGGCACGCCGCCGCCTTTGGTGTATTCGCCACGTACGGTGTGGCCTGGGCCTTTGGGGGCCATCATGATGACGTCGACGCCTTCTTTCGGCTCGATCAGGCCGAAGTGGACGTTCAAGCCGTGAGCGAACGCGATCGCAGCACCCGGCTTGATGTTGTCGTGGACGTATTTCTTGTAGGTTTCAGCCTGCAGCTCGTCGGGCATGGTGAACATGATGACGTCACACCAGGCTGCCGCTTCGGCGATGCCCATGACTTCCAGACCTTCCGCTTCAGCTTTCTTGGCCGAAGGCGAGCCTTCGCGCAGGGCGATGACCAGGTTCTTGGCACCCGAGTCACGCAGGTTCAACGCGTGGGCGTGACCTTGCGAGCCATAGCCCAGGATGGCCACTTTTTTGTCTTTGATCAGGTTAATATCGCAATCGCGATCGTAATAGACGCGCATTTCGCCGGTCCTTTCAGGTTAGATTGCGGCGGTTTTACATGCCTGATCGTATTTTGGCGATAGCGTTGGGCTTGAGTATTTGTGAAAAAGGTGAAGAATAATTCGCAAAGAGTAAGAAAAGTAAAAAAATCATGCTTGATGACATTGATCGGCGCATCTTGCGCCATTTTCAGGCCGCGCCAAGCCTGACAACAGCAGAACTGGCTGATCTGTGCCGGATCAGCGCCGGGGTCTGTTGGCGGCGGATCGAAAAGATGCAGGCGGCCGGGATTATCGAAGGACAAGAGGCCGTGATTGATTGGACCGCCATGGGTTATGCGGTCGAGGTTTCGCTTCGGATCACGCTGGATAAGACACAGGCGCGGGCCTTTGACGAGTTTACCGAGGAAGCGCGCGATGTGGCCGAGGTAGTTGAGATCCAGACCTTTCTGGGACGTGTGGATGTACGCCTTTCGGTCATTGCCAAGGACATGAACCACTACCAACAGCTGTATCGCGATCGGATTCTGACCTTACCTCATATCGCCGACATCGAAGCGCTGATGCATATCGCGCGGGTCAAACGGGATGAGGTGCTGCCGGTATGATCGAGTTGGACGAAGTTGACCGCCGCTTGCTGCGCGCTCTGCAACAGGACGCGACACAAAGCGCGGGTGCGTTGGGGCGCAGGTTTGAATTGTCTCAACCCGCCACCTGGCGGCGTATCCGCCGGTTAGAAGAAGCAGGGATCATCAAGGGGCGGCGTTTGCGCTTGAACGCCGAGGCGCTTGGCTTTGGGGTAACGGTGTTTCTGGGTGTGAAACTCGGGCGAAAAGGTCAGATCAGTCTTGAGGATTTTGAACGCGCCGTAAGTGCCATTCCCGAGGTGCAGACCGTCGAGCATGTTCTGGGCTTATATGATTATCGCCTGCGCGTTGTCGCACGGGATTTATCTGATTTTGAACGTGTGTTGCGGCGCCGGATCATGACCTTACCCGGTGCAGGGGATGTCGAGGCAAACGTTTTGCTGAGCGAAGAACGCTTGCCCGGACCGCTTGGTTGAGATGCCTCAGTATTTTGTACGGACGCAATACCCCGGATGGTGGGTCATACGGGCGAACGTCAAAGGTTTATCCTCTTTCCACGTGGTGCGTTCCATCTGAATCATGGAGGTGCCTGTTGTGGTGCCCATAAACTCTGCCAGTTTTGCGTCGGCCGAGATCGCGCAGAAGGCGATTTCTGCCTCGGTGAATGGGGCTGCGTGCAGTAGCCATTCATGCGGCCCGTGTCCGCTCAGGTCAGCGGTTTCCACATCCGGGACCGCGTCGATATTGATCCAGCGCTCTTCCAACTGAAACGGTCGGTTGTCCGCGTAGTGCATACATGTGACATGCAGAACGCGCATGTCATTGGGCAAATCCAATTGCGAAGCTAACCAGCCGGGGCTTTCCACGACGTTACGCTCGACCAAAGCATAGCGATAGGTCGCGTTTTGGCTTTCAACCATTTGACGGGCCAGAGAAAACTCAAGCTTGGCGTGTTTGCTTGGTTCCTTTTTGACCCGCGTTCCGCTTTTACGTTTGCGCTCAACAAAACCCTGTTCGGCCAATTCCCTTAGGGCGCGGTTCACAGTGGCACGCGCGCAATTGAACTCTTCGGCCAATTGCGTTTCGGTTGGTAAAAGCGATCCTTGTGGCCAGACGCGGCTTTCAATACGCCGTTTAACTTCGTCTCGAACGGACTGGAAGCTTATCCGCTTTTGTATAGTCACGGGTGGAATTATCCCTTCAAGTATAAAGTGTGTGCATCTGTTCAGAAGCAAGCAGAAGTGTAAAGGGGAAGGTGACACTACTTGGCGTCATTTATGGGTGATTCAGCAGGATCTGGCGCAGCATTTGTGATTAAGCGCAGCATGCCGTTGCGTCACCTTTTTTGTCGCGAAAGTGCTTTACGGAGGCTGGCAAAGAGATCAGGTTCTCGAAAACGTTTTTGGAAAGGATGAGGAATGCCAGCGTTATTGGATACCGTTGACCCGAACGGACTTGAAGAGTTTTCGGTGGTGTTCACCGACCGCTCGCTGAACCACATGTCGCAGAAATTCCAACAGGTCATGCGGGACATCTCGGACATGTTGAAAGAGGTGTATAACGCTGAAGGCGTCGCTGTCATTCCTGGCGGTGGCACCTATGCTATGGAGGCCGTAGCCCGTCAGTTTGCGCGGGGGGCGGATGTTTTGGTGGTTCGGAACGGGTGGTTCTCGTACCGGTGGAGCCAGATCATCGAAAGCGGATCCCTGACGCAAAGCGCTACAGTTATGAAGGCCCGTCAGACAGGCAACTCCAGCCCGTCGCCCTTTGCGCCAGCCCCCATTGAAGAGGTTGTCGAAGCCATTCGGTCGCAAAAACCGGGCGTCGTGTTTGCCCCGCATGTTGAAACATCTGCCGGTGTGATTTTGCCTGATGATTATGTGACCGCTTTGGCAGCGGCCGCGCATGAGGTTGGTGCGCTGATGGTGTTGGATTGTATCGCATCTGGGTGCGCTTGGGTGGATATGCGGGCGACAGGCGTCGATGTTCTGATTTCTGCCCCCCAGAAAGGGTGGAGCGCATCGCCTTGTGCTGGCCTTGTCATGCTATCCGAGCGGGGCGAAGCTCGTTTACAGGAAACAGACTCCGACAGTTTTGCAGTGGATCTGAAAAAGTGGCGTCAGATCATGCAGGCCTATGAAAATGGCGGTCATGCTTATCACGCAACGATGCCGACCGACGCGTTGTTGGCCTTCCGCGATACCATGGCAGAGACCAAAGATTACGGGTTCGAGAAACTGCGTGAGGCGCAATGGGCACTGGGTGACGGTGTGCGGTCCATGTTGAAGGACAAAGGCATCGTTTCAGTAGCTGCAGATGGTTTTGGCGCGCCCGGCGTTGTCGTCAGCTATACTTCGGACCCCGACATTCAGAACGGCAAGAAATTTGCGGCGTTGGGGATGCAGATTGCTGCTGGCGTGCCCCTGCAATGTGATGAGCCCGAAGGGTTCAGCACCTTCCGACTGGGTCTGTTCGGGCTGGACAAGCTCTACGATGTGGATGGCACCATCGCGCGTTTGAAACGGGTGTTGGATCAGGTTCTGTAAACTGACCGGGCCTTAGCGAACGCCAAGGCCCATCTGCATCAACGTCTTGCGTACGGGCGGCAGGGAATAGAGCGCGCTCAACCCCATGGCCCGTGCATCGCGCAACGGACGCGCCTCGATCATCGAGGCGCGGTTCAACAGGTCGATGCCCTTAACCCGCATTTCGACCTCGGTATGGCGGGCCTTGTGATAAGCGTCCAGCATCTGAGCATCGCCCAGCCCTTCGGGGCGGGCTTGCGCCAGATCCATCAGGCAGCGCAGATCACCCAAAGACATGTTCAACCCCTGAGCGCCAATCGGCGGCACAACATGCGCGGCCTCGGCCATTATGGCAATGCGTTCGCCAGACAATCGTTCCGCCGACTGGCTGATGATCGGCCAGATCGTCCGGCGCGACGCCAGCTTCAATGGGCCAAACAACCCGCAGGACCGTTCGGTCATAGCGGCCTCAAATGCTTCAGGCTCGAGGTTCAGAAGGTCGATGGCCTTCGGACCACGCTCCATCCAGACAATGGCTGAGGATGGCTGTCCCTGCCAATCGGGCAAGGGGACTAGCGTGAACGGCCCACCGGATCTGTGAATTTCAGTCGAGACGTTGTCGTGTGGAATGGGGTGGGTCACCGCAAAAGCCAGCGCTTTTTGCCCGTACCGTGTTGTGTGAACCGATATTCCTGCGGCCTCTCGCATCGGTGAATTGCGGCCATCGGCTGCGAGAACCAGTTTACACCGGACGCGGCTGCCATCGCTCAGCCCAACGCGGGCTTCGGCGGTCCGCGTGAACAGGCTGGTTGTAGCTGTGTCGGGGCGGAAATCGACATTGGGAAAGTCTGCCAGTCGCGCCACCATTTCCCGGCGCAGAAGCCAGTTGGGCAGGTTCCAGCCAAAGGGCTGATCGGAAATGTCGGCGGCATTGAAATCGCGTACAACGCGCGGTTCGGGCACGTCTCCGCCTGCGTCTACGATACGCATGATTTGCAAAGGCGCTGCATGGGCGTCCAGACGCGCCCAAAGCCCGCACTGTTCGAGCAATCCGTGCGCAGGCTGCAGAAAGGCGGTGGTGCGCAGGTCTGAACCGTCCACATCCCGCTCAGTGATCGGAGGGGTCGGGTCCACGCAGATCACGTCAAAGCCTGCTGTTCCGAAAACCGCTGCTGCGGTCAGGCCGGCGATGCCACCGCCGGAAATCAGGATGTCACAGCTGTCAGTCATGGCGCCTCTCATCGGTTTGGGCAGAACCTAGTTCGGTTCGACCCCAAGCGCCAAGTGACATCCTGTCCCGTGCCTCAGCCCCGCGAAATCAGGACGAGAATCAAAAACATCACCGGCACCATCATCAGGGCAGGTATGAAGAGACCGGGCAGGCCGAACAACATGATGGAACAGCCCCACATGCTGAAAATCGCACCGGCGGTGTAATACAGATCTTCGGCCTTGCCATTGACCGCATCGCGGGCCAGCCACCCGAATACAGGGATTGCAAAGAAAAGGCGCTGCCACATCGGCAGGCGGCCGGTCATCTCGATCGCGGTCATTTAGGTCTCCATCTGTTCGTCGCTGATGTGCATATAGGGACGAGGATGCAGGTGCAGAATGTGCGGATCGTCGCAGTGTGACAGCCTATCGCAGGCGGGCCAGAAACGCCGTCAAATCGTCCGTGTGATGGTGGATGTGATCGGCGTCATGCGGGTCAGGCGCCACGTGCACAGTCCGCATTCCCATCTCGTGCGGCGCCGCCAGATTGCGCGGATCATCCTCGAACATGGCAGCTTTTTCAGCTTGGATACCATCCTGGGCAAAGATGGCCTCAAAGGCTGCTTTTTCGGGCTTTGGCCGATAACCTGCATGTTCCACGCCATAGATTGCATCGAACAGTCCGGAAAGGCCGCGCGCCTCAAGCACCCGTTCGGCGTAAGGAGCGCTGCCGTTGGTATAGACAATACGTCGCCCGGGCAGGGCGCGAATGTGGTCGGCCAAGGCCGCATCCGGGTCCATATGGCTCATGTCCACTTGATGAACGGCGTGCAGATACGGGTCCGGGTCCAGATCATGTTCGGCCATCAATCCGGCCAGCGTGGTGCCGTATTCGCGCCAGTAATGCGCCCGCAAACGGTCCGCTTCGGCCTGCTCTACACCTATGGCCCGCATGACATAATCCGTCATCAGAACTTCGATCTGATCGAACAGACGCATGTGTGGCGGGTAAAGGGTATTGTCCAGATCGAACACCCACTGTGTGACATGAGAAAAAGCCGGTTTGACCATAAGCAGGGTGTAGGGCGCGGGCGCGATGTTTTCAATGCTCTACTTGATCGTTCCCCCTTTGGACGGATAGACATGTCCGAACGAGGAGATAATGAACCCCATGAGCCAGACCCGATCCCCCACCAAGGATGCCTACAGCCTGATACTCGAAGCTATCGATGTGGGTGTCTACAAGCCCGGTGATCGTCTGGTGGAAAGCGAGCTGGCCGAACGGTTCGGAGTGTCACGGACGCCGATCCGCGAAGCGCTGCAGCGGCTTGAGACACAGTCACTGCTGGAACGGGACGGGCGGTCGCTGATTGTTGCCTCGCTGGATCACAACCAGATGGCTGAGCTGTATATCGTACGTCGGGAACTGGAGGGGTTGGCTGCGAGCCTCGCGGCCAAACATGCGACCGAAGAAGAGATCAAGGTTCTGCAGGAGATGGTCATCGAAGACGACAAACTGGTTGATGACCCATCAGCCTTGTCGCGCGCGAACCGGCGCTTTCATGAGCAGATCCATCTGGCATCTCATAACCGCTATCTGGTGCAGCAACTTGATCTTGTGCACCGGACAATGGCTCTGATGGCAACGACCTCACTGGCGGTGCAGGGGCGTGGAGAAATCGCCCAAAGTGAACATAAGGGCATTGTCGAAGCCATTGCCGCAAGGGATGAAGAGGCCGCAGCACGGGCACTGAAGGACCATATCTCGATCGCGTTCATGACGCGACTGAAACAGGATGCAAGCCTGCGCGACAAATAAGTATCAGGCCAGCGGCTGATCTTCGCTGGCTTGCCCATGTTGGGTTTTGTCCCAGAAGAAGGGATTCGTCGCCAGTTCCCACAAAGCTTTGTAGGCGGCAACCACGCCCAACGGGTAGTACAGAGCCATGGTTGGAACCCAGGGCAACAAAAACCGCCGCTCGCGCGCCCAGACGGCAATGCATCCGACGCAAACACTCAGCGCCTCGGTTGTCAAAAACAGAATTATAAGTGCGGTAGCTACCTGTTGTGGAACAACTTGCGCCATTGGATTAACCAAACCCAGCGTCGACAGCCAGAAAAGCCATAACACAGGGGCCAGTAAGAATTGCCCCAACGTGCCCAGAAAAAACGCCTGAAACCCTAGAAACTGCGCGACACCCAGATCGCGCAGCAGTTTCTGAGGGGATCGCATGTGCACGAGATACGTTACCATGAAACCCTTGAGCCAGCGTGAACGCTGCTTCACCCAAGGCCAGGCGCGAAAATTTGCTTCTTCATAAGTTGTGGTGTCCACCAGTTCGGTCCGGTATCCGGCCCGGCACAGCCGCACGCCAAGATCGGCATCTTCGGTCACGTTGTGGGCATCCCAGCCGCCCAATTCCAACAGCTTGTCTCGACGAAAGAAAAAGGTGGTCCCACCCAGTGGAACGACAAGTCCCATACGCGCAATTCCCGGCAGGATGATGCGAAACCAACTGTTGTATTCGATGGTGAAGCAGCGAGAGCGCCAGTTTGTGCGCGGGTTGTAGTAGTCAAGGCTGCCCTGAAGACACACGACCTGCGGAGCGGCCAGCGTGAAATGTGCGACCACCCGTTCGATCTGATCCGGTTGCGGCGCGTCTTCGGCATCCCAGACGCCAACATAGTCGCCTCGGCAAAAGTCCAAAGCATAGTTCATGGCACGTGGTTTGGTGGTCAGCCTGCCCAATTCGGGCACCTCGACGATCCGCATCCAACTGGGCAGATCCACTTGCGCCAGAGTTGCGCGCGTGACTTCGTCCTTTTCTTCCAGGACCAAGATGACGTCCAGAAGCGCCTTGGGGTAGGTCAGTCGTTTCAACCGGTGCACAAGCGCATTCGCAATCTCGCGCTCTTTGTACAGTGGCACCATGATTGAGACGCAGGGCTGGCGTAACGGGATGGCTGCATCAGACGCTTCTGGCTTCTGACGAAAGCTGTGGCGCAAATAGGCAAAAGTACCGGCAAGGCGAAGAACAGCAAAGAGAATTAAAGTTCCCACAGCCGCGGCAAGCAGGGTCGCCATCCCAAACCACGGGAAAGCAAAAAACAACGCAATAATTCCAAGCGCTGAAACAGACGGTACGATGCGCGACCCAATCGTCCAGTTGCGGCAACTTTGATCCGCATCAACCCGTGTTTCTGCAGCCTCGGCCAAAGGGCGTGAAAACTGTCGGGCAATAGTGCGGTCGATCTGATCAGAAGCCGCAAGAACTGGAATGATCGTGTAGTCGCAATCCCGCATGTTGTTTGTGACAGCTGGAAACCGATCCGGACGCGCGGTCGCAACCAACAGGAGCGGGCCAACCCGCATCCACGGAATCACGTTGTGTTTCAACCAAAAACCTACCGGTTTCAGGTCGCACAGCCCCGGCATAGGCGGGATCTGTTCCAAGTCCGCAATCTGCCAACCGGACTGGACAGACAAGGCGTTCAGGACGTCTTGCCTGGTGGCAAACCCTTCACTCACCAAAATTTCGCCCAAAGGCGCGTTTTGCTGGGATTGCAAATGCAAGGCGTGGTCAAGTTCCGACTGTGTCAGAGTTCCGCCTTCTACCAGACAGGTGCCCAGCGGTTTTCGAAATCCGGGGGCTGGGATTGGAGACGCGGTTGTGAAATTTTGGAGATTTAGCTCAATCATAAAAAGAACCCTGGCACAGTTACCCGTGCTCAGGGTTGTTCAATCAAGGTTAACGTGCCGTTAACACTGCACAGTTTGAGTGTTATGCGCTTTGCTTTTTCTTTTCCATGGCGTCGGCGAAGCGCTCAAACAGATAGAAACTGTCCTGAGGTCCGGGGGACGCTTCCGGGTGATACTGAACCGAATAAACAGGCCGGTCTGTCATGCGGATACCGCAGTTCGAGCCGTCAAACAGCGACCGGTGGGTCTCTACAACGCCGTCTGGCAGGGACTGAGCATCAACTGCAAAGCCGTGGTTCATCGATGTGATCTCAACTTTGCCGGTGTCCAGATCCTTGACCGGGTGGTTTGCGCCGTGGTGGCCGTGGTTCATCTTGACCGTCTGGCCGCCCAAGGCCAGCGCTAGCATCTGGTGGCCAAGGCAGATACCGAAAACAGGCAGATCTGTGGTGTCCAGAATCTCTTTGATCATCGGTACGGCGTATTCCCCGGTCGCCGCCGGATCACCGGGACCGTTTGACAGGAACACACCATCGGGCTGGTGGGCCAGCACTTCGGCAGCAGTTGCCGTTGCAGGTAGAACCGTCACATCACATCCCGCAGACGCAAGGCAGCGCAGAATGTTGCGTTTCGCACCGTAATCGACGGCCACAACCTTGTGCGCAGGGGCTTCCTGACGCGTGTACCCGTCAGGCCAGGCCCAACGCATTTCGTCCCAGCGATAGCTTTGAGCACAGGTTACGTCCTTGGCCAGGTCCATGCCCTCCAGGCCGGCAAATCCACGAGCGGCTGCCACCAGCGCTTCGATGTCAAAATTGCCCTCGGGGTCATGAGCCAGAGCGACATGCGGCGCGCCTTGCTGGCGGATGGCACGTGTCAGACGGCGGGTATCGACGCCGCCGATGGCGATGCGACCGCGACGGGCCAGCCAACCTTTAAGCTCTTCGGCCGAACGCCAGTTCGAAGGCTCGGTCGGGTCCCATTTAACGACCATGCCTGCAGCAACCGGATCATTGGTTTCGTCATCTTCAGGGTTCACGCCGACATTGCCGATATGCGGGAAGGTGAATGTCACGATCTGACCGGCATAAGATGGGTCGGTCATGATTTCCTGATACCCGGTCATGGCTGTGTTAAAACACAACTCGGCCACTGTTTGTCCGGTGGCACCAAAGCCTATGCCGTAAAACAATGTCCCATCGGCCAATGCCAGACATGCGGTGGGCTTGGACGGGGCGTTCTGGGCCATGGCGCGACTCTCCTGCAAGGTAAACCGGCGCATACCTAAGGGGGTTGGGCGCTTGGGTCAAGTCTGTTCAAATTTTTGGCTATGGTTGTTTTTCAATGACTTAGGGGTATTCGCTCCCTGTTGTGTCAGGCTTTTTGTTTAGATATGGTCGGGGTTCCGTTGTCATGGGGATGGACAAACCAAATGGACATGCGATCACGGGTGAATGCCGCCCTGAAGCAAGCAATGAAGGACAAAGCAGCCGAGCGTCTGTCGACGTTGCGGTTGATCAACGCGGCCATCAAGGACCGCGATATCGCGGCGCGCGCCTTGGACAACGAAGAAGTCAAAGGCTGCGGTGACGCTGAGGTGCTTGAAATCCTTGGTAAAATGACCAAGCAACGCAAAGAAAGCGCGCGTGCCTATGAAGAAGGCGGCCGTTTGGATCTGGCCGAACGAGAGATGCAGGAAGTTGCGGTCATCGAGGAATTTCTGCCCAAGCAGCTGGATGATGACGAGGTGTCAAAGGCGATTCAGACTGCGATCACCGCAACCGGGGCCGGATCCATCCGAGACATGGGCAAAGTCATGGGCGAGTTGAAGACTCGTTACACCGGACAGATGGATTTTGGCAAAGTTGGCCCGATGGTCAAAGATCACCTCTGCGCCGCATCAAATGGCAACTGCTGAGACATCAAAATGAACGATGACCTACTGCGCGACCGGTTCGCGCAGTCTTGTGCTGAGTTCGTCATACAGCGTTATCCGCTCATCTTCCGATAAAAACGAACCGATCTCGACCTCGCGCCCATCTCCAACAAGCGTGACATAGTGGGGGACGGGTCCACCTTTCTCGTGCATTTCCGTCCTTGCCCAAAAGCGGTTGCAGGACCATTCCTGCTGGTCTTTGCCGGGTGTGTAATGCACCAGATGCGCTTGCGTATCAGACAGCGTCAAAACCTCGAAAACGCTGCGTGCGCGATAGTTGGTCTGAATGGCCAGCCAAAGGCCAAACACCGTGATCAGAAGAAAGGGTAACAGCCCCCACAGAACCACGGACCCCAGCATGGCCAGCAAGGGGATTAGGCCAAACAGGAACACCGAAAGTATAGTGATCATAGCTCCGCGCGGAGGCAGAGAGTTGTGCGGCCACAGGCGCAGCTCTTGTTCCGTTTCGGACGTCTGATTCCATGTATACGGCATATCGCGAACATAGCGCAGGACGTTCTTGTGTCGACGGGTTTTGATCAGATGACGTGCCCGACACGGGCCCAGGACAGGGCATCGTCCAAACGGTCATCTCCCCAGAACACTTCTTGCCGGACAACAAAGCTTGGCGCGCCAAATACACCCAGTTTCACGGCCGTTTCCGTTTCAGCCTCAAGCGTTGCAATGACGTCTGCGCTGCGGGCTCGTCCCAGCGCCAAGCGTGGATCTTGCTGACAGCGCAACAAAGCCTCGGACAGGGCGCTTTCGCTTCCGGCTTCGATACCTTCCTCGAACCAGATGCGGTACAAAGCCTGGGTAAAGGATTTGCCCCATCCTTCTTTCATTCCCAGAACGGCGACCTGATTGGCCAAAGCCAAGTCTGAGACCGGGTAGGGCGCGGGCAGTTTGGCATGAATGTGGTACTTGGCACAGCGCCGCTCAATGTCGCGCCACATATAGGCTGATTTCACGGGTTTGCCTGCAAAGGGAACGTTCTGCTGGGCCGACATGACAGTGCGCACGTTGAAGGGGCGCCAGTTTACGGTGGCGTCGTGTTCGGCACACCACTCATCCAAACGCATCACGGTGAGGTAGGTATAGGTGCTGCCGATAGAGTACCAAAAGTCGATTTCAGGCATAGACGACCCTCCGGCTGTCTTGCCTGCATATGATACCTGATTTTGCTGCAATTGGCGAACGTGAAGCACGCGCAAAGAAAAACCCCGCCACTTGGGCGGGGTTTCTTTGGATCATGTTGGGGTTAGTGCGCGTGGCCCTTGTCCCAGTCTTCCTGCTTGGGCAGCTGCTCGAACGTGTGTTCGGGCGGCGGCGAGGGCAGGGTCCATTCCAGTGTGTCGGCGTATTCGTTCCACGGGTTCGGACGCGTCTCTTTCGCGCCACGGAACAGGGCGTAGAACACAATGCCGAAGAACAGCAGGAACGAGGCGAACGAGATGAACGCACCAATCGACGATACGAAGTTCCACTGGGCGAATGCCTCGGGGTAGTCGATGTAGCGGCGCGGCATGCCTTGACGGCCCAGGAAGTGCTGCGGGAAGAAGGTCAGGTTGGCGCCAATGAAGAACATCCAGAAGTGAACCTTGCCCCAGAACTCGGAATACTGACGGCCTGTCATCTTCGAGAAGTAGAAGTACACGCCAGCGAAGATCGCGAAGACAGCACCCAAGCTCATCACGTAGTGGAAGTGGGCCACGACGTAGTAGGTGTCGTGATAGGCACGGTCGACACCAGCCTGCGACAGAACCACACCGGTCACACCACCAACGGTGAACAGGAAAAGGAAGCCAAAGGCAAACAGCATCGGAGTTTTGAACTCGATCGAGCCGCCCCACATGGTCGCAATCCACGAGAAGACCTTAACGCCTGTCGGAACCGCGATGACCATCGTGGCCAGCATGAAATAAGCCTGCTGACGCAGCGACATGCCAACGGTGTACATGTGGTGCGCCCACACGACGAAGCCCAGAACACCAATCGCGATGATCGCCCAGACCATCGGCAGGTAGCCGAAGATCGGCTTGCGCGCGAAGGTCGCAATGACGTGGCTGATGATGCCAAAGCCGGGCAGGATCACGATGTACACTTCTGGGTGGCCGAAGAACCACAGAATGTGCTGATACAGGATCGGGTCACCACCACCGGCCGGGTCAAAGAAGGTGAAGCCGAAGTTGCGGTCCATCAGCAACATGGTGATCGCGCCTGCCAGAACCGGCAGCGACAGCAGAATCAGCCACGACGTGACGAAGATCGACCAGCTGAACAGCGGCACCTTGAACAGGGTCATGCCCGGGGCACGCATGTTCAGAAAGGTGGTGATCATGTTGATCGCGCCGAGGATCGAGGAGGCGCCCGATACGTGCACGGCAAAGATCGCAAGGTCCATGGACATGCCGCCCTCGGTCGTGGACAGCGGCGGATACAGAACCCAGCCGACGCCCGAACCAAGCTGGTCGTTACCGCCGGGGCTGAGCAGCGAGGCCACACCCAGCGACGTACCGGCGACATACAGCCAGAAGGACAGGTTGTTCATCCGCGGGAACGCCATATCCGGCGCGCCAATCTGCAACGGCATGAAATAGTTGCCAAATCCGCCGAACAGGGCGGGAATGACCACGAAGAACATCATCAGAACACCGTGATAGGTGATCATAACGTTCCACAGATGCCCGTTGGGGGTACATGGGTCGGCCATGAAGCCTTCCAGACACATGTACTGAACGCCCGGGTGCATCAGCTCGAGCCGCATGTAAACGGTCATCGCCACCGAGATCAGACCGGCCAGGGCCGAAACGATCAGGTACAGAATCCCGATGTCCTTGTGGTTGGTCGACATGAACCAGCGCTGGAAAAAGCTGCGCTCGTCTTCATGGTCGTGACCATGAATGGCTGCGTCTGCCATTATAGGTGCCTCCTGTTGCAACTACACCGCGCAGTCGGACCTCTCCAACGCGCGGGATTCCTGCTGGTTTTAGATTGCGAAGAGAGCACCTTCAATGGCCGAGTTTGATCTGGATCAAGATTAATTGTCGCGGGCAGGGGGCTGCCCCGCGATTTTCAGGCCTCGAACGGCATCTATCTGGGGATGCTCGCCCGGTTTTCAAGCCATAAGCACCGGGTTGAAACAGGCGCTTGGCAGATATCCGCCTTGACCGTCATGAACTGGCGTCTCAGAACTACGCCGACACCCGCAATCCGGAGACTGAATATGGCTGACTACGATCCAGACAACATCTTTGCCAAAATCCTGCGCAATGAGATCCCCTCGACCCGTGTGTACGAGGATGACGAGACGCTGGCGTTTATGGACATCATGCCGCGATCCGATGGTCATTTGCTTGTGATTCCGAAAACCCCATGTCGCAATGTTCTGGATGCCACGCCCGAGCAACTGGCGGCGGTGATGAATACCGTTCAAAAAATGGCGCAGGCCGCCAAGGCGGCATTTGATGCGGATGGGGTGACGATCCAACAGTTCAATGAAGCGGCAGGCGGGCAAGAGGTCTTCCACCTTCATTTTCACGTTCTGCCGCGTCACGAAGGCGTGTCGATGCGCCCGCCGGGGAACATGGGCGACTTCGAACAGATCGCGCAGCACGCCGAAAAGATCAAAGCTGCTTTGTAAAGCTGGGTTTCAGTTTTACGCCTGCGACGGATTTTTGACCAGCACTCTTTAAAGGGGCGCGAAGTTCAGTCGTCTATCAGGCAGGGGAAAGAGAATTGCCGTTCCGATTTGGGGTCGGAACGGCAGACTCGTAACCAAACACTTCTCGGATTTCGAGGGCGAGCCCTGGATCACCGGTTAACATACCACTCACTCTTGATTGGCAGTTTCATATTACTCGTTAACGGTCCCTTTGTATCTAAAAGAGTTAAAAATTAGCTGAAGAAACTGATAAACCCAGGGCATTCAGGGTTAATTGCGTAAGGCTTCGGAAACAGAGCCATTCGCCTGAGCATATTGTTCTGATACTTGCGCGCTAACACCGATTCGCCTTGCGGTTCGATGGGGTTTTCACGCGTCTTTTGAGCCAAAGACCTCAGTAAACGTCTTCTCCAAAGCTGCATCAAGATCAGCCATAGTGACGGGAAGCCCCAGATCAACCAGAGAGGTCACGCCATACTCAGTTATGCCACACGGCACGATGCCTGAGAAATGCTCCAGATCCGGTTCCACGTTAACCGAGATGCCGTGAAAGCTGACCCATTTGCGCAGGCGCAGGCCGATGGCCGCGATCTTATCTTCTGCTGGCTTGCCGGTCACTGTCAGCGGCTTGTCATCGCGGCGGACCCAAACACCAACGCGCCCGTCGCGAATCTCACCGCGTACATTGAATTCAGCCAGCGCCGAGATCACCCAGGTCTCCAACTGCTTCACAAACTGGCGTACATCGCGTCCACGCCTGTTGAGATCCAGCATGACATAGGCCACACGCTGACCGGGCCCGTGATAAGTGTATTCGCCGCCGCGCTTGCTTTCATAGACCGGAAACCGGTCAGGATCGGTCAGGTCCTCAATCTTGGCTGAGGTGCCTGCGGTGTAAAGGGGCGGATGTTCCAGCAGCCAAACGCATTCTTCAGCGTCGCCACGCGCGATCCCTGCGACGCGGGCCTCCATGAAGGCCACGGCGTCGTCATAGCTGGTCAGACCATCGGTGATTTTCCATTCCATGCCGGCCTCATATCCGCCCATAGCGGTCAGGGGAAGGGGTCAGGCGGCCTCGGACAGGCATCGTTGCAAGACTTGCGCATAGGTTTCGGTCCCTTGCGCCCCAGTCAGCAGGTATTTTCCGCCAAACACCATGGACGGTACGCCGGAAATACCTCGGCTGGTCCAGAATTGCTGTTTCTCGCGAACGGGGCCCGTGTGTTTGCCACTTTCAAGCGCTTGCCGAGCAGCTTCCGCATCAAGCCCGACTGATCGAACGGCATCCAGCAAGACCTCAGTGTCCGAGACGTCCTTCTGCCGGGTAAAGTACGCATCAAATAGGGCAAGTTTCAGCGGGTGTTGTCGACCTTGCCCTTCTGCCCAATCCAGCAACTGATGTGCGGCAAACGTATTCACCATCCGGCTTTCGTCGCCGAAGTTGAACGTAAACCCCAACTCTGCGCCAATCGACGTGAGCCTGTCCCGCGCTTGCTGGCTTTGTTCGGCGGTGGTTCCGTATTTCTCCATGATATGGTCGCGCAGGTTTTGACCTTCGCGTGGCATATTCGGGTTCAACTCGAACGGATGCCAGCGCAGCCGGGCCAAAACACCCATTTGCTGCAAGGCCGTGTCCAATTGTTTGAAGCCAACAATGCACCACGGGCAAACCACGTCTGAAACGATGTCGATCTGTACAATAGGGCGGTTCTCGGTTGAGGTCATTTCGGGTTCCTGTCAGATCGGATGTGTGGTGATCATTCAGCTAGATAGGTCTGCTGCGCGGTAATTTAAACCAGAGCGTTTTTGCCTCTTCACATCGCGCGCGCCAACGTCTATACGCCGCTCTACCAAGTCACTGGCAGTGCGGTCGTGGCGGAATTGGTAGACGCGCAGCGTTGAGGTCGCTGTGGGGTAACTCCCGTGGAAGTTCGAGTCTTCTCGACCGCACCAGAACTAGCTTGATCAGTTGGTTTTTGGCCTTATAAACAAGGGCATTCAGCATTTTCCGAGTGTGTCGCATAACGCAAACAGCACACACGGACAGCACACAATGGCCTTTGAATTGACTATCAAATACGTAGACCAAATCAGTGACACTCAGTGGCGTTTCCGCAGAAGGTGGCCAAAGAGGGTGCGCGAAATTCTTGGTGAGGACGCTTACCAGAAGCACATTAAGGCACGTGATGGAGCCGCCTTTCAGCGCGAGTATCAGTTTCACCTAGGAAATTTTGACGCCATTGTTGAGGACACCCTTAGGCGGCACCCTGAGGTTGATAACAGGTCGGCCACTCAGAAGTTCATCGATACCCAGCGCCTAGCAGAGCAATACATGGAGGGTGTTCAAGGGTTGGACCCGGAAGATAGCTGGACCCGTGGTGTAGTGGGGCACAGTCTGGCTGCCCGTGGAGAGGACCCAGAAGTGGTAGCGGCTGTCCTGAACCCTAATCGAGAGCCCCCGAAGCCCTCGCTGGCCGACATGCGAGACACCTATGCAAAGGACAAAGGTTTGGCCGAAGACCGAAAGGCGATGGTGAGAATTGACCGCACCTTTGGCCGACTGAAGGACGCCCTAGGCAAGCCCCTTGAAGATGTGAGCATTGAGAGTATCGACCGCCAGACTGCGCGTAGCTTTATGGACCATCTGCTTGGCCTCAAGAAAGCCTACGGACAACCTCTGGCCCTGAAGTCGTGTCAACGTGAGGTGATCATAGTAGCCGCTGCCTACAACCATGCTGTCAGGGAATTGGAGATACCATCTGAGCGAAACCATTTCGAGCGTCTGCCTTGGCCTAAGGAACAGGTTAGCTCACTGGATAAGAACGTCCCGCTACCAGACAGCGTTGTCGACGCCGTGCAAAAGACCTTGGAGGGTGGTCGCAGCAAAGACCTTCCTGTTATGTGGCGGGTGCTGAAGGGTACCGGGATGCGCCTAGGCGAAGCCTGCGGTCTGCGCATCAGCGATGTGGACCTGACAGGGGAAACTCCATCCATCCTTATCACCCCGAACGAAATAAACGGCATCAAGAACAGCAACAGTGACAGGTACGTTCCAATAGCCTCAGACAGCCTCAGGGAGCGTGTTGAGGGGCATAAGGGTAACCAGCCTTTATTCCCTTCTTATGGCCGTGACGGAGGCCCTACGGCTGCCTCTGCGGCTTTGATGAAAGCTGTTAGAAAGAACACTGACGACAAGCGCATGAAGGTCCACGGGCTTCGACACAGAGCAAGCGATAAGCTGAGGGACGCAGGTGCACCTGTTGAGGTGCGTCATGGTTACCTTGGGCATTCCGCCCAATCGGTAGCAGAGAATACATATGGGGGACGTGAGGCACGGCTTCGAGAGTTCGCTAGGTGGGGCGTGAAAGCGGGACTTTAAGTTGGTTATTAGGCCGTTGTCCTGCCGTATTGGCTGTTTCAGACATGAACTCAACCATAGCCACATTTCCTACTCTATTTGTGCTTTCGAGCATATTTGGTACTGTTAATCAGACACTACCGCCATTTTCGAAAGTTAGTCGTTTATGCTTGTGCCAAAATTTTTTGAGACAGAAAAAAGGGTAAATGTGTGCGCTGCTCTGAGCGCGTGTATATTCAGGAGCCTGCTTACAGTTTCTTTTCTGGTTACAGTACTTGTTTTTGCGCCTGCTAATGTCTTTGCTGAGTTATCATGGCGTGACGGGTCAGTCGCACATCGAAGTCTTCCACCGCCAGATATGTCAAAAAGCTATGTGCGATTGGATGTACCCCACATCAAGCAAAAGCCCTACCTGTGTGTGCCCACTTCTGCCGCAATGGTTATCCGTTACTATGGTGAAAAAGCAAATCCCACTCAGCTAAAGAAGCTGGCTGAGGACCACAAGCCTCCGAACCTCAGAAACGTTGAATTCACTTACTTTGTAGATCTTGATCATGCTCTCAGGCAATTCGGTTACAAGTGGAAAATTCGCAGTTTTCCGAAGACAAGCGCTGGCTTTAACTCTGGTCTTAAGCAGATTAAGAAGCACCTCTCCAAGGGAATGCCGGTGTTAATTGATGTTCACCAAGATGATGGCCACACTTTTGTGGTAACAGGATTTGATGACAACCGTCAGGTTGTTTTCGTACGAGACCCTTTATTGCCTAAGAACAGGTCGCGCGTCTTTAGTTATCGAGAGCTGTCTTACTTTTGGCACGATCATCGTTTTGGAAATAGCCGAACTGCAGTTTTCACATTTCCAAAGTAAAATGAAAACTCGTTGAACTGCCGGGTTCTGAAGATTGAATCCTAGGCATTAGTATTTGTGTTGGAGGTCTTCTCGCTTGGAACGGCGGATTGCAGCAATTTTAGCCTGTGACATGGTCGGCTTTAGCCGATTAGTGGAAACAGATGAGGAGGGGACGCTAACCCGGCAAAAGAGATACCGACTAGAGCTGATAGAGCCGTCAATTTCGAAGTTTAATGGCAACATAATCAAGTTCACCGGCGATGGATTACTAGCGGAGTTTTCCTCTGTAGTCGAAGCCGTTCAGTGCGCCATACACCTTCAACAAGAAATCAGTGCACGAGAAGAAGGTCGCGAAGCTTCGAAAAAAATCAGCTACCGCATGGCCGTCAACCTTGGGGATGTAATCTTCGATGACGGTGACATTTTTGGAGACGGCGTCAACGTGGCGGCTAGGCTCGAAAGCATTGCTCCCGCTGGGGGTTTAGTGATTTCTGGCGCAGCCTACGACCTGCTTAAGAACCAAGTGCAGGTCGACTATCAGTCGCTTGGGAAGAAAAAACTAAAGAACATCGCGTCTCCGGTTCGTGTTTATTCAGTTCTTCCAGTCAATTTGCAGAACAGTGAAACTAAGAAACTGTCTAGACGTTTCACGCGACCGGGCATGACAGTACTAGCCTTAGTGGCAATTCTGCTTGCAGGGCCCATCTTCTGGGTTGTTTCTTCTAGTGGTGATCTACCGGACTTGGAATTTCGCCTGGAACAAATGGCGCGTGATGCTCAACAGCGACTTACTGAAGAAAACTACCTAGTAGAATATGACCCCGGTATTTTTGGAGTAAACACTAGGATGGCATTGGCTGATTTTCAGTTGGACCACGGCCTCCCCGAGACGGGTATACTATGCGCTGACACCGCTAGTGCCCTAGGAGTTCCAATGCGAATTCTGGGTGCCGATTGGGATAATGTCATAGCAAATCGCCGCAAAGCCATGATACGGCACCCAGAGGTGTTTTCGGTTCTCACAGACGATCAGCGCCTAAGTCGCGTTGCTACCGTATTTGAAGGAATGGAGTTTGCCTTCAGTTACTTTAATGACCACTTGTATGTTGCTGTTTTGGCAAATGGTTCAACCCCGTGGTCCGATGCTGTTCGACTTTCGAAACAAGCGAACGGTTATCTAGCCGCGATTTCATCAAGTGAAGAAAACAGCTTTGCCTTTGATCTCTCCACCAGTGATGCAAAGTTCTGGGTGCTTGGCGATAGTGGATCAGCGTGGATTGGACCAACAATAGGCCTATTCCAAAAACACGGGGCACCAGAGCCGTCTGGTGGTTGGAGTTGGATGAATGGAGAGCCTATTTCTTACACAAACTGGGCACGAGGTCAGCCCAATAATTGGGGAGGCGTAAACGAACGAACTGCATCATTTTATTCACAAATTCTCCCGTCTCTAACAGAGACAGAAACGGTTTTAAGTCCAACTTGGAATGATGAGCGTGAATGGGTTCATTCATTCCTAGTCGAGATTGAATGAGCTGTACTTTCGGCAAAGAAAGATTCTGACCGCACGGCACAGTTTATCTTCTGAATACGTCTGCTAGGCGTGCTATCTTCAGACAGTCCCTTTGTTTCCCTTGAAGGCCCCCACTGTAGGTTGGTCCTAGTTGGTAGCGGAAAAAAACGGGGAGAGATGAACTCTCCTGGGGGTCACTTCTCACCATATAAATAAGGTGCTTAAGGTCACGTGCCCGTTAGATGAAAGTTTTAGTTCACGCCCTTCCTAAGGGGCACCATCAGGGGAGACTCAAGGGTCGCATTCTGCTGAGGGAGAAGTTCCTCGACGGTCTGACCTACGGTGTCCCGGAGATTGACCCTGCCTCTGGTGAGGTCATCTCTCGCTCTGAGCCTAGGGCAAGTTGGTTGGCAGAAGCCCACAGGTTCCTGAACTCTGAGGACAAGAAACGTGAGGCCGAAGAAGCCGAAGCCAAAGAGAAGGCACGACAGAGTAACGCCTTAGAAGAGGCCATAGGAGAACTGCCTGAGTTTGCCGAGGATGAGGGTAACGCACCCAAGGCGCGCTTTTCTTTAGCGTCGCTTGCTGTTTGATAACCGGCCCATGCTTCGGCACGCACTTGCCGGAGAGAGGACACGCTCTCCATCACGAAGTCTCGTGGCTGCATGGATACCGCTTCCTTGCGCAGGTCATCCAACAGTCTCCGCTTCCATCTGTATGCTGTATCAACGGAAATTCCGAACGCATCGGCAATGGCTTGGCCGAAATAGTTCTGCATCAACATCGGGTGCAGTAGTTGTCTGACAATTTCCCACTGTTGCTCTGAGCGGAGGCGACCAGATTGCCGGACCATTGTTGCAGGTGAATGTACAACTTCGGTATCGGGTTGGGCTTGGTCGGTCGTGGGGCAGGGCTGCTCGGTCATTTTGAAACCTTTCCGATACATGGGGGTATGAATCGATGAAGAAGCTGAATATGTTGACAGTCCGGCGGTCATTGGCTTCTTTGTTTCCGGTTTACATCAATTAGAACTACTAAAACGAACAAAACACGAGAAATTCTCGGTGCTTGGACAGCTCATTCTTTATGATGTTCGTGGAAGTATCGCGGCCTGCAAGTAGTAGGCCTATTTGCCGAAAGTTGTGAATCTACTGCATCTTCGGAAATGTATCTGGTAACGAGTGTGCTGTTCCGATCTCATGACCGGAACAGCATTTTCTTTTTTTTGGAGTTGCATTGGCAATATGCAGGCTCCCTCATTTTACCGCAGGCGGATTCGAGCTTGCCATGAGGTCATGTAATTTTGGCGTTAAATGTACGGCGAAAAATCCGCGCTAAAATCATGGGGTTCCTTCGAAAAAGCACGGTGACTTGATTAGTGGGATTCGGCTAAATTTGCTTGGATTGCGCGGTGCACGGTAGTGAGGTGTGCTCGGCTCCGGCGGAATCTACCTCGTGCCCGTTTATCGCGGGGAACATAATAAAGAACTCTGTGCCTTCACCAAGTTTGCTGCTGTAGTCTATTGTTCCGCCAAAATGCTCAACAATTTCCTTTGAAATGTGCATCCCGAGTCCGGTACCGCCTGCGTGACGTTCATCGGAGGAGTCTATCTGAGAAAAGCGATCGAAAACTTTGTCATGGAACCCCTCAGGAATCCCGATGCCATGGTCTTTGACGAAGAGGCGAATATTCCCGCCGACTTTCTCGCATCCGACGGTTATCTCGCCACCATCAAGGGAGAATTTAGCTGCGTTTGAGATAATGTTGGCCAACACCTGAAGAAGGCGGGAGGCATCACCTTTAACGTACAGATCATTGTTTCCCCTCAAGTCTTCTACAATTTCTACGTTGTGAGCACTGGTGTATCCCATGTTACAGGCAATCGCTTCCTGAGTCAGCGCATGTACATCAACAATTCCTTCACGGTAGTTCATCTCGCCCGCTTCCATTTTTTGAATGTCCAGCACATCATTGATTAGGGATGCGAGCCGTTCGCAGTTTTTACCTGCTAAATGAATGAGGCTTTGCATTGATTCTGGAGCTTCACCCAATGCGCCTGTGTTGATTAGGTCAAGTGATCCCTTGATCGAAGTGAGAGGCGTACGCAGTTCATGGCTAACTGTCGATATGAACTGAGTTTTCGCAATGTAGGCCGCCTTTGTTCTTTCGTGCTCTGCTTTGAGCTTTTCAAGTTGTTCCAAATTCCTGCGATAGAGCTTCAGAAACACCATCGAACAGTCAATCAGAAAGTACATTACAAAGATAACGGTGAAGAAGTGCAGCCAGAGCTCAGATGAAAGCTCGGGGCGTTCGATCCAGATATCCTTGACGACAATCAACATGAACGATACGCCGTACATGGTCAGACGGATAATCATTGCCCACAGAAACTGATGGTTGTTCATTGCTGCAAACAACGCCGCAGCAAACAAGAAGAACATTGGAGTAAAGTGACCACCGGCGGGCTGTGCGAAAGCAACTGAAACAGCATACAGGCAGATTGCAGTTGCGCTGAGGATCGTATTCAACAGAATCCAAACAACCATCATACTAATTGCTTTGTGCTGATCTGGCTTTAAGCGCGGTACGCGTTTGGCCAGCAATAAATCTTGCGCTTCGCAAATTAGGATTGTCCCGTAGAACAGCATGGCGTTAATGGGATCGAAGAAGAACGCAGTCAAAATGGTCGTGGCCAGATAAATAGCCTGCCGCTGCCACAGAAGCGCAAAGCTCATGGCAGTATAATCTTTGATGTTTTGCAGAAGCCGGTTTTCCGTTTCACCAGAGTCCCGGTCCGGCAGATTGGCGTCGATGGCTGTCATCTAGATGTCTTCGTTTTTCGCGCTTGGACAGTACCATTAGCGGCACAATGAGGACTTAGTTGGTCTGAATTGGGTTCACAGTTTGGCGCTAATCCTTTGCAGGCCACCGTGATTGTTGGCGTTTCACGCAAGATTCTGGTGTGAGAGGTTGAAAAATTTTTGTTGCGCAAATGCAGTGTGAGGCGCCCAAAATTGACGATCTCGTTGCTAAGTGCAATTTTTTTTATCTTAATGTGCCAGAAAGAAGGAGAAAATCTAAAAGGGTTGGGGTTTGACTGCAGTTGAATTTACGAAGTTGGGGCAGGGCGCAGTCGCTCCTGTTTCGGCTCGGCTTGCAAAAAAGCCGGTGACACTGCTTCAGTTTGCAAGGTCCGCTGGTCGAAACATGTTTGAAGTCATCCCGGCCGAAACTCTGCGTGAAACTTATGTTCGTGGGCCCTTGAACATACACTATATCTGCGATCCTGAAATAATAACCGAGTTACTTGTCGGGCAGGGTCGTTCGTTTCCTAAAGCCAAGTTCACTAAAGACATTATTGGATCGGCTGTAGGCAACGGGTTGATACTCTCTGAAGGGGAAAAGTGGCGTCAGCAGCGGCGTAGGTATTCTCCACTATTCGCCGCCAGGAACCTCCCGGTTCTGGCTCGGCATTTTGCAGAGACTGGTTTCGAGATTGCAGATTCATTGGCGGAACACGAAGGCCCCGTAGATGTTGCACAAATTGCGCCTGCGTCAACGTTGACGAATATTTCCAGGGTGATTTTTTCGGGTAACAAGAAAGTCAGTTCAGAGCAAATACGCGTGGGGCTGATCAAGTATTTTGAGTACATCTCTGATTTGTCTCTTTTCGATTTAATGGGTTTGCCAAAGTGGGTGCCGCGCAAGAATTGGCTACGCAGCCTGGCCCCGGTCACTAATATGCGGAACCTTGCCAGACAGGTTATTGATCAGCGTCGCTCCGAATGCCGCAGCGAGCCACAGGATTTCCTCGATTTCATGATTGAGGCGTTGAAAACAGATTTCGAGGATGAAGCGACAACCGTTGACAACCTTTTAACCTTTGTCGTCGCTGGTCATGAGACTTCCGCCAACGCTCTGGCCTGGGGGTATTATCTGCTGGCGTTGCACCAAGATATGCAAGCTATGGTTAGACAAGAAATTCGGTCGGTACGCCCAAAAGGTCCAATGGAGTTTTCTGATCTGGAGGCAATGCCACTCCTGCGCGCCCATGTAAAAGAGACGCTGCGGCTTTACCCTTCAGCCGCGTTCTTTGCTAGAGACGCAATTGCCGACCTTGAAATCAAAGGGGTAAAGATTGCAAATGGTGACGCGCTGTTCTTCCCAGTTTACTCTTTGCACAGAAACGAAAAACTATGGGATGCTCCTGACCACTATCGACCGGAACGGTTCTTGGGATCTACACTACCTCGAGGTCAGTACATTCCGTTTGGAGATGGTCCAAGAATCTGCATTGGTGCTCAGTACGCTGAAACTGAAATCATGGTACTTATGGCTTCGGTGCTCCGTCGAATAAATTTCTCGATTACAGAGTCTGAATTACCGGAACCAGTTTTGACATTCACCATGCGTACCAGTGGCCCACTCATCCTCAATGCCGAACGGGTTCGCGAATAAAGTTGATATCTAAACTCCAGTGCCTGACCTTTGTTCGACGTCAGGCTTGGCGATAGAATTAGCTTACTGCCGGCGAGTGAGGTAAGTGTTATCGCCGTACAGCTCACGCAAGACTACATCAAACAATCTATCGTTGACCATTTCTTTGCGATGCGGGGTGGGCTCTGAAAATGTGGAAGAGGTTGTAACCAGACCCTTTCTGAGATCGGCCTCACGATAATTCACTTTTTTGATAGCCATGTCCAAAGAGGCGAACGCTCCAACCTTCGTAATAGAACGAAGCGATACCGGTGTACCTTTCACTACTTTAAGATGGACAGATGCGCAGCGGTTGCTGAGAACAGTCCCTAGTTCTTGGTTTAGGAAAGCTTCGGTCGGAATATTCTGGGTGTGTTCCCGCCCATGTGTAACAACAAGAAATACGCCGCTCCCGCGATAGGAATAGATTCCTCCAGCAGCCTGTGTTGTTCTTTCAATGCAGAATCCAATGTCGGAAACAGATCGCCGAAAATCACCAAAATTCTTCAGATCAAAGTGATACTCGGCGTCACGAAATTTGATTGCGGTGACCCAGGTGTCAAATCGACGCCTCCGTGAAAGCTGCTGGACATAGTTGTCGAATTCGATATACCCCAAGCATTGTTCCTGCTCGTCGATAGACAAAGGATCCTTGAAATTGAATTTCTGGTTGAAATCCAATTCACTGCGAAGATTTTCTATCGACGCCGATGAGGATTGGGTTTTCTTTCTTTCCATCATCAGAAGGTGAGCAGCGTTCATACGGCTGCGCAATTCAAAGAAGTCGAAGGGTTTAGTTACATAATCAAATGCGCCTTCTAAAAATGCCTTCTCGATGTTGTGCCTGTCATCCAGTGCAGTCAGCATTATGACAGGTGTTTCCAGATTTTCCGGCAGGTTTCGGATTTGTGAAAGCAACTCTATCCCTGAGGTTCCAGGCATCTGAATGTCAACAAGCAGACAGTCGAACGGGGATTCTGCTGCTTCTATCATCCCAAGCGCTTCATCAGCTGAACTGGCAGCAGCCACATTGCAGTTTTCGAGTTCAGGAAGTGCTGACTGGAGCAATTTCAAAATGTCAGGATCATCATCAACCGCCAGTACAGTAAGTGCGGTCTTTCTTTGCGCTCGATGCTCTAAATTTCTTTGGAACCGATCACTGCCAAATGTGGAATGTCTCATAACTGGTGAACCGTCGATATCCTCATAACGGGATAAACTTATGAGGAGAGTGGGTCGAAACAGCGGCAAAAATGGAGAAAGTCTTCGTAGAAAGGGGCTTTTTCTTGACCTTTATTTGCCGCCAACGGCCTCAACAACGAATTGCCAGTTATTGTTGTGAGCTAGCGTCGCTTTCTCTTAACCTTATTTTTTCGGCAATCTGTTGGCGCGAAAGGGCAGTCTACGATCGCAAAACTACGGGATTGAACAACGGTTGGAAGTCTACGCATCGACTCTGGAAACCCCACGAAAATGCAACACAGCCGAGTTTTCCCAATAGTCTTAAAATCAACCTTGGTTGCAATGAAATATGCGTCGGGCGTCCAAGAGCAAATAAGACAATCTAGTGGGTGAGGTGTTCCATTTACTTGTGGATATTAAATAAAACCGACTGACTGATGGTGCCATCGATGGAAAACTTTGCGCCGACAGGCGAGGCATTGATGCCCAGTCGCCGTGACCACCGCGCCCAGACTGAGGGGACGATGCCCAGGATGCTGGTTGCACCACCTTCCATCGCGACAGTAGTCATCTGGTGAAACAACTCTTGTTGAACCGGAAGCCTGCGTGACGATGCAACATCCTTTGCCACGAAGAAACGGGAAGCTTCCCAAACAGAGCGCTTTACCGGGGCGTCAATAAATAGAACGTCAGATGGTATTCCTTTAAGGATACCTCTTTGCGCGTCGCGCAGCATATAACTATATACCCCGCACTCTGCGGTCGTGGGCAGAAGTCGCACACCTCCTAAGACCTCACCGAATTCATGCAACACAACCCATCGACAGGCTGGCGTGTCGTATTGGTCAAATTCCATCCCGTCAGCTTCACCAACTTGCCACTTTAACTGGTCAATGAAAATTGATTTTCTGGTTTCAAGGTATTTTGTCAGAAGGGTGCCATGCTCGGAAATATTGCGAAAATTAAGTGTAGTCGCGCGAATATGGCCAATATTACCACGTGGCATTGGCGGACTGCTGTTGACAGCAAAAATTTCTAGTCGCGCCAAAGTATTTGGTGCGTCTGAAGTGCCGTTAGCAGGTGTTAGTTCCGGAAGCTTTTCCGGGACCGGGTATGTCTGCTTATACCTGAGTGGTTGGTCCATATTTTACTCATATTTCTGACACACTTATGGCAAGATTTAACTCAGCTAGTCCACAACCCTATGCGGTAGTTGCCCGAATAGATGGATAGGTGTGTCTAAATCTCCTCCCTTCCTTTGGTTACCTTCGCTGACTGACCAAAAACTCTAGAAAGTTCTTGCCTTCTATTTTCTTCCGCAGGTTCAGTTTTTTTTCCTATGTCTGGCAACACTTTGAAAAAATACAGCTTCTCTTATGTATTCTTTTCAAATTCTCGATGGATCAGGCGCGGTTTAGCTATCCGATAGTATTTCGAGGCCGTCGTGACGGCTGATAGGAGCAAAGATAGAACGGCATCAAGAATTGGAGAGATTTGCTTTTCAGTATGCGCTCTCGCACGGGAAGAATTGTACAAATTAAAAAAATGCACAGACATAAGGAAGCCCACCTTATGTCACCGTTTTGCCGCCTTCGTAAGAGAGGCTGAGAAAACCCTGAGTGTATCATTCGCGAGCCAACCGTTGCCTGAAGTCTGCAATGCCCAACGTTTGGTGAGATGTAAAAGGTTGGTGAAAAGTTATGCGTATACTTGCTGTAGACGACGATCCTAGCATCCTGGAGTTGCTAGATAGAGTTCTAGACGCGTTCGGTTATAAAGACGTCGTCACCGCCAGAAGTGGGCCAGAGGCCATTGAAATACTGTCACGACCTAACGAAGCGTTCGACTGCTTGCTACTGGATGTGCAGATGCCGCAAATGAATGGCATAACTCTTTGCGAAGAAGTGCGAAAATTACCAGAATACACGTACACGCCCATTATCATGGTGACCGCCATGGTGCAAAAAGAGTACATCGACGAAGCATTCGGAGTTGGGGCGACGGACTACGTTACAAAGCCTTTTGAGTTCTCTGATCTGAAGCAGAGGTTATCTGACGCCTATAGAATGGCAGCGGAACGCAGAGCCGCAATCGAAGTGCTGGAAGCTGAAGCGGATTTTGAGTTGTGTTTTGGTAATAGTCCGGACGTTCGCTTAAGTGATCCGCAATGTTTCGGAGATTTGCCCGGTTTCATTGGGTTAGCTGAATTTGAGAACTACGTAAATCAGCTTTCAACGATGCACTCCATGGCTGCAAAGCTTGTGGCGGTGAAATGCATAGGCGCCGAACAACTCTTTGAGAAGAGCACGGTCAGTGAATTCCGAAGTGCCATGACTTTAGCTGGTACAGCGGTTCTGTCAGCTAGTCAGGAAGGGCGTAAAGTGGCGACCTATTGGGGAAATGGCGTGTTCTTGGTGATCTACGACAATCAAATTAATTTGAGCGTGGACCAGTTGGGAGCTCCGCTTCCGGAAGCATTGAAAGAAATTTCCAGTGACACCACTTCAGGTCGGCCAATTGGCTTCCAAGTTAGCGAAGAAGTTATGCTTAAAGCCAAAACCAAGATGGAGGCGTTGTTCTTGATAGACAAGGCCGTCGAAATGGTTGAAATGTCGGAAGGTCGAGCGGCGAATATCGGTTAAAAAACTGCATATGTGGATCGTTTTTGAGACTAGGCTGCTGATGAAAAATACATTAGAACGCCCTGAGTTTTTCATTTTGCTGGTTAAAATAGATCCGCGAGCTCGTTCATCAGACGTTCATCCTTTTTTGCTTTTGGCCTACTTTGTCCGTTCTCAGTGCCTACCCGGCGGCAACAACTCGGAGAAAGAGCCGTAAGCTTCTTCTCGAAATTTGATCTGATGCGAGATCCGGCGTATTCGCCTCTCTGAAGTTTCCTGAAGGTTTCTTTCGCGATCACGGTCAAGGCGTGATCGGTCTAAGCAGCTTCCCGGCGTATCCGTTCTTGTTCTTTGATGGGGTCTTTGCCTTTGCGGGCTATGGGTCGCCATTTCTCGGCTTCCTCGCGCGCTTCCTTCAAAGATACGGCTGACAGAGCGCCCAAACCCATCTCTCTGCGACGCCCGTGGACATGGACCCGAAGGAACCACTTGCCGTCATCACCATCTTTTTTGTGTAACCAGAGGCCCCCGCCGTCCGAGTATTTGCCGGGTGGGGCATTCTTTACCTGCAATGATGATAGCTTGTTGAGTGCTGGCATTGGTTCACCCTCTGGTCCACCTTATAGTGTGAGACGCAGTGAACCGCTCTGACGCGAATGGAAAGCACAATTTTATGTTTTGCAGTGGTTTAGTAGAATTCTTGAGGCAACCTGAAGCGGTCAGAATTATGCGTGTTCAAGTCTTCAATGCATCTCGACCGCACCAAATCATACCTTAATCCTGTGGCACGCTCATTTTCGCAAGCTGCCAGGCACGTGCGCTTCGGACACGGTTGTGACGTCTGAAAGGGCAACAAGCTGCTGCCCACTTGCATTGCCAATCCACGGCCCGTAACACAGCCCTGTTCAGGGATGCGAGCTATGCCTTTGCTCGGATGCGTTTTTCCTGCATCTCTGAATGCCGGGGCCATGATTGCGGGATGCGTTGATGAGATTAGTCATTTCCACGATGAAAGATGAAGGCCCTTTCATTCTCGAGTGGATTGCCTACTACCAATCGATCGGTTTCACACATTTCATCGTCAACTCGAACGACTGCTCGGATGGTACGGATGCGATCCTCAAACGGTGTGAAGGGCTTGGTTTTCTGGCGCATATCGACAATCCGGGACCGTGGAAACACGGGCCGCAAGCCTCGGCTTATGCCAACGCAATGAAGCATCCCTGGTCGTCCGAGGCCGAGTGGATTCTGGTGTGTGATGTTGATGAATTCTTCGATATTCGCGTCGGCGAAGGCACGCTGGACGATCTTTTCCGAACGTTGCCACATGCAGATGGTTTTGCGGCGCTATGGCAGATGTTTGGGCACAACGGGATTGTCGAGTTCGAAGACAAGTTCGTAATTGAACAGTTCACGCGCGCCGGCGAGATGGGCATGGTCATGCCGCAGAATTTGCGCGCGTTCAAATCTCTGATCCGCAACAATGGATCTTATCGTTTGGTCAACACGCATCGACCGCGCGGTCCGATCAAGGGTAAAGTTGAAAACTTCGCTTGGGTCGATGGTGACGGCGATCCGCTACCACCTGCAATGCGTCGGCGTGGCTGGGCGTTTACAACAACTGGTGCGGCCTTTGGAACTTCGTTGTTTCGTATGAACCACTATGCCGTCAGGTCCATCGAAAGCTATCTGATGAAGCGGCTTCGCGGGGATGTGAACACAACGGCGTTTCATCCCAAGATGGAGGCGACCGGACAGGCCTATTGGCACATGCATTGCTTCAATGATGTCGAGGAACGGTCAGTTCTGTCCAAGCTGGACCGTATGCGTCACGCATATGAACGCCTGTGTCAGGACGAAATCTTGCGAAACCTCCACGAACAGGCTGTTGAGTTTCATAAGTCCCGGATTGCCACGGTTCGCCAAACCGACGCCGCCAAGAGCTTTATTCGGAGGTATCAGAATTTCCGCAGCGGCCAGAACCTGAAAGCCTTGGATTTGGGGGTCCTGGAAGAAGCCAACACTTCGTTCGATGTGGAAGTGTACAAAGACCCCGAGGTCAGTTTTGCGCAGGTCGCGAAATGGAACCGGATCGGGCAAATGGCGATAATCTCGAACAATAAGACGCTGAATTACCCGTGGTTTGTTCGGCTTGATGCCCTGGACACGCCAATGGATTGTGAACAGGCTAAGACAGAACACGCCAAGATCACTGACCCGAAACAGGTCGATCTGCCGTTTGATCCAAGAGATCCCAGTTTTTTGCCGCAAACACCTAAGGAAGTTGAAAGAACGGCAAAGCAACGCAAGAAATTCCTGAAGTCGATCAGCGGAAAGAAATCCTGGGTCCTGATCGGGCAGGTTGAACCAGAAATCGTCCAGGAAATACTGGATTTGGGTACTGTTGCGCAATTGACCGTAATTGCGCCTTGGGGCTTGTCCTGGAACGGGTTTGCCTGCCCGGACACGACCCAAGATGAGGGCGCGCAGGCGCTTGACCGCGCGTTCTATGCGTTTCTCGAGTATTTCCGCGAGCCCATTCTGTCGGGAAAGTTGCGTGTGTACAGGGCGATGCCGGCCTTGATGTTGAAACTGTTCAAAGATCAAAGCATTGGCGTCGTCGTCATTCGTGGCGTTCGCGCCGAACGCGTTATGCTTCAATTGCTGAGACGGATCGACAGGGTGCTTGCGCCGGGTGGCAGCATCGCCTTCACGTCTTACAGGCGCGGCAAGGGGTCGTATTCGGGGATGTCTGCTGCGATCAACCGGTTCCTGGCGGGCAATGCCGGGTCCTACAGAATAACCAGCTTAGAGCCACCGTGGCTTGGGATCGACAAATTGCCCCCGCTCGATAAAGAATAACCTAAGCTTCTGGCTCTTGCGCTGTTGTCGTGGTAGCGATCTAGAAAAGAACAAAGTGGGGTGGTCGCATCGTTTTGATGCCTGCTTCGAACACAGAACGAGGTTGAGATGGCAAACGAACCCCAGATCATTGGTGCCGCGCCGGGGCGTAAGGAAAAGCCGCAGGCCGACAAGGCAACCAAGCGCAAGAACACCAAGGATGCAATCCGCCGCACGTTTCTGTCGCGCCTTCCAAAAGGAGGTGTCGCAGTTGAAATCGGTGTCTGGCAAGGAGAGTTCTCGCCGACCATTCTCAAACTGATTGAGCCCAGTCAGCTGTTTCTTATCGATCCTTGGAAACACATCGGGGAAGAGTCGCACACAACCGCATTTGTTGGCCGGACCGAAGACGAAAAGATGGAGGCCATCTTCCAGAAAGTGGTCAAGTCGTTCGAAAAAGAGATTGAAGAGGGCAAGGTCGGTATCATCCGGGATTTCTCGGTGCCTGCGCTTGAACTGTTTGATGACGAAAGCATCTCGTTTGCCTATGTCGATGGCGACCACTCTTATGAAGGCGTGACCGCCGATCTGGCGGCACTGTTTCCCAAGATCAAACCTGGTGGGATCATGGCCTTTGATGACTACCACCGTCGGGGCTGGTGGGGTGATGGCGTCATCCGGGCGGTGAACGAGTTTCTTGGCAAGTATCCACGCGCGTTGCGCATCCGGGCAATTGCCGGTGCTCAGATCGCCATTGAAAAGATTGTTCCGCAGGATGACAGCAAAGGGCAGGCCAGTTAAGCGACGGGATTGAGTGGCAGCGATGGTTAAGCCTGAAAAAATCCTCATCACCGCGATGAAGAACGAGGGGCCCTATATTCTGGAATGGGTCGCCCATCACAAGGTTTTGGGGTTCGACCGGATCATTGTCTACACCAACGATTGTACGGACGGCACAAACCAAATACTTCGCCGTTTGCAGGACTTGGGCCATGTCGAGTTTCACAAAAACCGCGTTGGAACAGGTGGGATTCACCGGTCCGCTCTCAGACAGGCGCGCCGTCTGCCGGTCGTGAAAGAGGCCAAGTGGATTTACGTGGGCGACGCGGACGAGTTCCTGAACATTCACGTCGGCAATAACAAGCTGGACGACCTGATCGAAGCGACACCGGGGGTCGATGTCATCTCGATTCCGTGGAAGATTTTTTCGAACAACGGTCGGCACGTGATGCGTGATACGCCTGTGACGCAGCAATTCTTTGACGGTGAGTTGGACTATGAACAGGGTGGGGCAGGGCGCCGTTTTGTGAAATCCATGTTCCGGCAAGGTGAAGTCTATTTACGCTATGGGCTTCACAACCCTCATCCCCGGGCCGAGTATCAGGCGGCAGTTTTCCGTTCTGTGCCCGGAGGGCATGCCAAAGAACCCGCGCCTTTTGGCAATCACGTCTCGCCACCCTTTGGCTTTGAAATCGCGCAAATAAATCACTATGCGGTACGGTCTACTCAAGCTTACCTGGCTAAACGAAGTCGGGGCAGGGCGAACCACTCATCTCAGACGCTTGGTACGGACTATTGGGATCGCTGGAACCGCGGCGGCGCAACGGATGACACTATCCTGCGATACAAGGATGAGGTTGACGCGGTGTTAGAGGAGTTTCGAGCGGATGACCGGCTTAAACGGTTACACAGAAAGTCTTTCCGCTGGCACAAGGCGCTGATCAACGATCTTCTGAAACAGCCAGATTACAACGAACTGTACCAGAAACTGCTGGCAAAACCGGCGGTGGAGTTTGTCAAAAAAGACCGCATTGTGCGGGAGCGGCTTTCGGCAGAGCCCACCCCTGCATCCGGTGAACAGACGCCAGAAACCTAACAGATCACCCCTCGGAGAAAAAACTATGGTTGCGGATCGCTCTCTTCCGACGATTGGGATGCTCTGGATGGAAGGCCGTCTGAGTTTTCTGGAACAGATGTGCATGCTGTCCTTTATCGAACAGGGCCACAGGCTGGTTTTGTTTCACTATGGGCAGGTCGAAAACGTACCGTCTGGCGTTGAATTGGTATCGGCCAACGAAGTGCATGAGCCGAAACAGTTCATCATGAACAACCAGTTCAAAACGCCGGTTCCGCAATCTGACATCTTCAGATTGCAGTTGATGAAAAAGACGGATTTCCTGTGGTGCGATACGGATGTGGTGGCACTGTCTCCGATCCCTTGGGCTGATCACATCTTTGGCTACTTCAACAGAGACACGATCTGTAATGCCGTGATGCGGCTGCCCTCGAACAGTCCGGCACTGGACGCGTATATTGAGTACAGCAATGATCCTTACCCGATCCGTCCCTGGGTCGAAGGTGATGAACGGGCAGAGCTTGAGCGGATGAAGCGCGCCGGCGAGTTGCCGCATGCTTCGGATCAGGAGCACAGCGTTTACGGACCGGGTGTCATGACATGGTATCTGCGCCAACATGACGAACTGAAAAATGCCAGTCCAATCCCGGTGTTTTATCCGTTGCCGTTCCGTCAGGCCGGGCAAGCCAACGATATTCACGTCCGAGAGTTCAGAAAGACATACATCAAGGACGACACTCTTGCAGTGCACCTGTGGGGTCGCCGGATGCGGTGGTGGATCGCAAATGGCATCAAAAGGCATTCTTTCCTGGACAGACGCTTGCGAAACCTGGGCATCCGAGCAAGCGATGCGCCTCTGCCGCGCCATGGCAGAAAGGGGCCCAAACCGATCGAGTTTCCGGCCGACCTGCCCGCGTTACGGCCAACAACAGAAGACATCCGAAAAGCCACAGGCGGTGCAATGTCTACGGCCCTGCTGTCAGACAGAGAAGACTATTTGAAAGTCGCGCAGGCAGAGCTGGACAGGATCCATTCTGACAATCTCTATGGCGGGAATGATCTGCCCCGTCCGGGCCGTCTGCGTGGCTGGGATCACTACGGCAGTGAGGCTGCGCGTCTGAATGCGCTTGCCATGTCGCTGTTCAACTATGCCGAAAGCCACCGCCGTCTACCTGATCTCTGCGCGCCGAAAACCTTTTCCGAAAAGCTGTTGGTGATGAAGCTGTTTGGTGCAGTTCCCGACGCGTTTGTTGCAGAACAAGACAAAACAGTGGAGCAGGTGCCGGACGGTCTGACTGTGCCGAGGCGTGTATGGCATTCACACATACCGACCCTGCCTGAAGCGCTTTCTGACGAGCCCGGTGAATACAGCCTGAAAGGCTCGGCCAGCGTTGCGCACAGGATTGGCGTGTCGCTTCCGCTGGATGACGCTGAGCGCGACGCGGCAAACAATCAGATGGCCGCGTGGCACAAAACCAAAACGCCGGAAGGGTTCTGGACCGGGGACTGGTGGCGCGTTACCCGGCAGCCCAACTATTGTCTTGAGGAAGATCTGACAGCCGGTGAACACACAGTCACCGATTGGAAGTTCTGGGTGATCGCTGGCTGTGTTCATTTGGTGCAGGTCGACCGTGACCGGGGGCGCGGACGCATTCAGATGCTGCACGACCGAGACTATACATTCCGACCAGATGAGTTGTTTTTCCCAACCAGTTCGGACACAGAGCCGCGGCCCGCGCAATTCGACGAGATGGTCGGGATCGCAGAAGCTCTGGCGCAAGACGTCGAATTTGCCAGAGTAGATTTGAGCTTGGTGGGGGAAAGGATCTGCCTGCGCGAGGTTACTCTGTCTCCGCTTGTCGGAAAACTGAAAATACGGTCAGACGCGCTGGATCAGCGATTGGGCGCGGCGTGGGTTGGTACGTCGTTGTTCCCGAACGAAAATTAAGCTGCATGCCAAATCTGGTATGGGGGCAAGGCGTTCGCCCTTGCTTACTCGACCACTATTTCCTGACGCAGCTTTCCGGTCGTTTTGTCAAAGATCAGAACACGGTTGTCATCCGTGACAACCGCGTACCAGTTAGAGCCGATGGTCAGCGCCTGGGCCTTCGCACCGTCCGGCAACTCGATCTGATCCGGAAGGGTGGGTGTGCGGTCCGATAGGCGGATGACAATCAGGGCGAATGTCACTAGAACCCCGCCAATCATCACCGCGGTCAACAACATGACCATCCGCCGCAGCAATCGCAGCTGCGGTGTTTCCTGCGGTTCTTGGGGTTCGGAAGGGACAGTCATGGGCACCCGCCAGATTGAGTTTCAGATCGCGGCTGATCCGCCGTCACGCCTTGATAAGGCGCTTTCAAGGGATGTGCCAGATGGTGAAAACCTGTCGCGCACCCGGTTAGCGCGCTTGATCGAAGAGGGTGCGGTTCAGATCGACGGGCGCGAGGCACGTGACCCTAAGGCAAAAGTTGCGGAAGGGGCGCAGATTACCATTGTCGTGGCCGAGGCCGAAGACAGCCATATCGGCCCCGAAGACATCCCGCTTGAGGTCGTTTTTGAAGATGCGGATGTGATTGTTGTGAACAAGCCCGCAGGCATGGTCGTACATCCCGCGCCGGGTTCGCCCAGCGGTACGCTGGTAAACGCGCTGCTGCACCATTGCGGGGATGATCTGTCAGGTGTTGGTGGGGTCAAGCGCCCGGGCATCGTGCATCGCATCGACAAGGAAACCAGTGGCCTTTTGGTGGTGGCCAAATCGGATGCAGCGCATCACGGTTTGGCTGCGCAGTTTGCCGATCACAGCGTCGAGCGGTATTACCGCGCCGTGTGCTACGGGGTGCCGGACGCCAACGATCCACGTTTGCGCGGTGTCAAAGGGGTCAATTTCGAACCCGGCAACATCATGCGTGTGACAACGCAGCTTGCGCGCCACAAGACCGACCGTCAGAGGCAGGCTGTTCTCTTCCATGGGGGTCGCCACGCAGTAACGCGTGCACGGGTTGTTGAGAGTTTTGGTACACCCGCAGGACTGGCTCTGATCGAATGCTGGCTGGAAACCGGACGCACCCATCAGATCCGGGTCCATATGGCTCATGCAGGACATGGGCTGGTCGGAGACCCGGTTTACGGCGGCAAGCGCAAGCTGTCTGCCAAGGCGTTTTCGGTTGCGGCGGCTGAATCTGTCCGCGATTTCCCGCGTCAGGCCCTTCATGCAGCGGTTTTGGGGTTCGAACACCCGGTGACCGGCGAAAACCTGCGGTTCGAGGTCGACCTTCCGCAGGACATGAAATCCCTGATTGCAGGGCTGCGCACACCAGTGTCACAATAAGCAAAGTCCCGTGAGAAAGAGTTTCTTATCTTCCCTTAACAGAAGTTTAATTTCAGACTGATAACAGCACCTCTTGAATAGGCAGGGTTCCTTACCCATATCCTATGTTAAAGACTTAAACATTTGTCGGAGGGACATCATAATGGCAAATTACGCAAATCTCCCCGCACCGACGCCCGAGGGCGGCCTGAATCGTTATATGCAGGAAATTCGCAAGTTTCCTCTGTTGGAGCCGGAAGAAGAATACATGCTGGCCAAGCGCTGGGTCGAAGAGCAGGATACTGAAGCCGCACATAAGATGGTGACATCTCACCTGCGTCTGGCGGCCAAAATCGCTATGGGCTATCGCGGCTACGGACTGCCGCAGGCCGAAGTGATCTCCGAGGCGAATGTCGGCCTGATGCAGGCGGTGAAACGGTTTGACCCTGAAAAAGGCTTCCGCCTGGCAACCTACGCCATGTGGTGGATTCGTGCCTCGATCCAGGAATATATCCTGCGGTCGTGGTCATTGGTGAAGCTGGGTACAACCTCGGCTCAGAAAAAGCTGTTCTTCAACCTGCGCAAGGCCAAGGCCCGTATCGGCGCGTTGGAAGAGGGCGACCTGCGTCCTGAAAACGTCAAACAGATCGCCAATGATCTGGGCGTGACCGAAGAAGAAGTCATCAGCATGAACCGCCGTATGTCCGGTGGGGATGCCTCGCTGAACGCGACCGTGGGGTCCGAAGGTGAAGGCACGATGCAATGGCAGGATTGGCTGGAAGATGAAGATGCCGATCAGGCGGGCGACTATGAAGCGCGCGACGAACTGGAAGCACGCCGCGAGTTGCTGACTGCTGCTCTGGATGTGCTGAACGATCGGGAAAAGGACATCCTGACTCAGCGCCGGTTGATGGATCAGCCGGTGACTCTGGAAGAGCTGAGCACGCAGTATAACGTCAGCCGCGAACGTATTCGCCAGATCGAAGTGCGCGCGTTTGAGAAACTGCAAAAGAAGATGCGGGACCTTGCCCGCGAAAAAGGCATGCTGGCAACCAGCTGAGCTAAACACCAGCCCGCAATCTCTGCGGGCTGGTTTCGTTTTACCCCTTTGAAAATTCGTTATGGACCGTTGATCTATGTGACCGGATCGACCCGTGAATTGACTCGCGAACGTCAAAAGCGGCAGAGAGGTCATACAGAAACGGATGGAGAGTGCGATGCAACAGCCTGTTCAGTTTGGCGTTTTGGGGGCCGCGAAATTCGCGCGCGAGCATATGGCTCCGGCAATACATGCAGCAAGTGGTGCTCGTTTGGCTGCATTGGCAACATCTGACGCAGCAAAGGCAAATCCATTTCTGTCCTTTTGCCCGGACCTCAGCGTATTGAACAGCTACGAGGCTTTGCTGTCAGATCCCGGCATCGACGCGGTCTATATCCCCTTGCCGAACCACATGCATGTCGAGTGGAGTCTAAGGGCAATGGACGCCGGTAAACATGTACTGTGCGAAAAACCAATGACCATGAAGGCCGCTGAGTTTGACCAACTGATCGCCAAGCGCGACCAGACAGGGGTGCTTGCGGCCGAAGCCTATATGATTGTGCATCACCCCCAGTGGCAGCTGGCACGTGATCTGATCGCCGATGGTGCCATCGGGAATTTGGTGCATGTGACCGGCGCGTTCAGTTTTGACAATCGGGCGGACACGGGGAACATCCGCAACCGGGCCGAAACGGGCGGCGGCGGATTGCGGGACATTGGTGTCTACGTCATCGGCGGCGCGCGCTTTGCCACTGGGGCAGAGCCTGTGGCGGTTCAATCTGCAATCCGCTGGCAGAACGACATAGACACCTTTACCGAAATCCGCGCCCAATTCCCTGGCTTTACATATTCGGCCTACGTGTCCATCCGAATGCACCCTCATCAGGAAATGGTGTTTCATGGCGAGGGTGGTCTGATCCGTCTGACAACGCCTTTCAATGCGCGTGTGTTTGGCGAGGCACGGGTAGAGCTGCACCGCCCAGGTCTTGAAGTTCAAGTCAACAGGTTCCCAGCGGCAAACCATTACAAATTGCAGGTAGAAGCGTTCTGCCGGTCGATCCGGGATGGTGCGGATTATCCCTGCCCACTAGAGTTTTCGCGCGGCACGCAAGAGGTGATTGATCGTGTATTTGAAGACGCGGTGTCGCTGTAACTTGCTCAGCGCCTAGGGGCTCGGCTATCCTGTTGTTCCATGTTTCAGGAGGAAACCCATGGCAGGTGGCTGGGCACGCGATGGAGCGGTAAGCGAACAAATCGAAGCTTCGATTTCGGACGAACTGGCGCGGATGCAAGCTCAGAAGCGCCCCGTCGGCGAAAGCCTGACCCATTGTGCGGAGTGTGAAGAGCCGATTCCGGAAAAGCGACGCGCTGCGCTGCCGGGCGTTAAGCTGTGTCTGGATTGCCAGCAAGACCGCGATGGCGTGACTAAAGTTCGGGGCGGAATGAACCGCCGGGGCTCTAAAGACAGCCAGCTAAAGTAAGTGCGGCTCAGTGATGCTCGGAACCAAACTGATGCAAAACGGTCTGGTCCTGGGGTTTCTGGCGGCGTTCCTTTGGGGCACGCACAGTGTCATCGTGCGCTATCTAACAAGTGATCTGGGCGGATTACAGATTGCTGTCACACGCCTGTTTATCGCCGCTCTGGCGATTTATTGCATGTTGCGGGTGATGCGGGTTTCTGTGTCGATCCAACTGGGCGATTGGAATTTCCGTCTGGCGGTACTGGCGACTGTGGTCAACTACATCCTGTTCCATATTGGCCTTGAGCACACAGGAGCGGCAAATGCGATGGTGCTCGAGAATACCGCGCCGTTCTTTGTTCTGGTTTTCCTCTATTTCTTTGCAGATACGAAGGTGACGCGCATAGACGTTTTGGCGACGGCACTTGCAATTTTTGGCGTTTTTTTAACAGTTTACCGGGATTTTCAGGGGGGTGGCGAACCGTTGTTCGGTGATCTTCTGGAAATCGGTGCGGGCCTCAGTTGGGCCGTGTTTCTAATTTCCAGCAGCCGTGCAATGCGCAGTTCGAAATCAACAGGAGAGAGACTGAATTTCCTGTTCGGCATTTTCCTTTGTTCAGGAGTATTGCTGATACCAATGGCCGCCTTTTCATTGCAAATACCAACGGCTAACGACGTTTTGTTTTTGATCTTGTTGGGTGTACTGCCAACCGCGTTGGCCTACTATCTTTGGTACGAGGCCGCCGCGCGGGTTTCGACTTTGACAGCGACTTTGCTATTTGCAGCTTCGGTCGTGTTTACTTTTGTAAATTCGGCCTTGTTTTTGGGCGCAACAATCACGCCGCATGCCATCGTGGGGGCGACGCTGATCGTAGGGGCTATCTTTCTGACATCAATGAAGAAAGCGGAATAGGTGTTCGTCGCTACACTGCCGTTGCTGATAAGGGCAGGGACATTATGTATTGGGGCCCGGCCTCGCCATGAGGCCAGATATCTCCGGTCTCTTCGAAACCAGCGCGGCGATACACAGCGACGGCAACGGGATTTTCGAGGTTAACGGTCAAAAACAGAGCGTTCGCCTTCGGATACAATGCAGGCAGGTATGTCCTCAACTCGCGCATGGCGGCGGTTCCATGCCCTTGGCCCTGAACGCTATGGTCGAGGATAACAGCCCTTAATCCAAGATCGTTTTGAGAGGCAAAAGGATAGTCTTGCCAGTAAAAGCGATCGATTTTGAACAGGCCCACAGGGCGTTGGTTCAGCATTATTTGATGGAGATCGAACCGTTCCGCAGGCTCGGCCAAAGCTTCTTCTACAGTACCCGCGAATTTTAACTGATCGGGCCGCAGCGTGATACCCGCGACCCGATTTGCCTCATTGCGGTTCAAAGGTTGGAGTGCAATCACCCCTCCATCGCTTCCAGCTCATCAATAAAGCCCGAGATCATCGACAGACCTTTGTCCCAGAATTTTGGATCGCTTGCGTCAAGGCCGAACGGGGCCAGAAGCTCTTTGTGATGTTTGGACCCACCGGCGCGCAACATTTCGAAATACTTGTCTTCGAACCCGTCCGCGCCGCTTTCGTAAACAGAATACAGCGCGTTCACGAGGCCATCGCCGAAGGCATAGGCGTAAACGTAGAAGGGCGAATGCACAAAGTGGGGGATATAGGCCCAGAACGTCTCGTACCCGTCCATGAATTCAAACGCGGGGCCGAGGCTTTCGGCCTGAACGCTCATCCACAGGGCGTTGATATCATCCGGGGTCAGTTCGCCTTCGCGACGGGCCGCATGCAGCTTGCATTCGAAGTCGTAGAAGGCGATCTGGCGGACCACTGTGTTGATCATGTCCTCGACCTTACCGGCCAGCAGGACTTTGCGTTGCTCTTGGGTTTCGGCTTGTTCCAGCATTTTGCGGAAGGTCAGCATTTCGCCAAAGACAGACGCTGTTTCAGCAAGTGTCAGCGGGGTTGAGGACAGCATCTCACCCTGATCGGCGGCCAGCACCTGATGCACGCCATGGCCCAGCTCGTGTGCAAGTGTCATCACGTCGCGCGGTTTGCCCAGATAGTTGAGCATCACATAGGGGTGGACGTCAGTGACTGTCGGGTGGGCAAAAGCACCCGGCGCTTTGCCGGGTTTCACCGCTGCATCAATCCAGCCCTTTGAGAAGAAGGGCGATGCGATCTCTCCCATGCGTGGATCGAAGGCATTGTAAGCGTCCATGACGGTCTTTTCCGCCTCGTCCCAATTGACAACACGCGAGTCTTCCATAGGCAGTGGCGCGTTGCGGTCCCAGACCTGCATCACGTCAAGACCCAGCCATTTACGCTTCAGCTCATAATAACGGTGGCTCAGCTTGGGGTAGGCGGCCACAACCGCCTCGCGCAGCGCTTCGACCACTTCGGGCTCTACATCGTTCGACAGGTGACGCCCGGTTTGCGCGCTGGGCATGTTGCGCCAACGGTCGACGATTTCCTTTTCCTTGGCTTGGGTGTTGTGGACACGGGCAAAGGTCTTGATATTGTCCTGAAACACCGATGCCAGTTCCCGCGCGGCCGCTTCACGCTTGGCGCGATCCTGCTCGGTCAACAGGTTCAGGGTGCCTTCGATGTTCAGTTCTTCGCCATTAACGTCAAAGGTCAGCCCGGCTATGGTTTCATCAAACAGACGTTCCCACGCATCGCCGACAACGCCCAAGTCGTGCAGGAACTTTTCCAGCTCATCGGATAGTTGATAGGGCTTCATCGCACGGATGCGGCGGAAAACGGGCTCATAACGGGCCAGATCGGCATTGGCGTCGAAATGCGCCTTGAGCACGTCATCGTCGATACGGTTGAGTTCTAGCGTGAAAAACACAAGCGGCGTGGTGAAGATCGTGATTTTTTCCTGCATGTCCGACAGGAACTTGGCGCGCTCGGCATCCGTGGTCAGTTGATAATAGCGCAGACCGGCAAAGGACATGATGCGGCCGGCAATGGAGTTGATCTTTTCGTTGCGCAACACACAGGCCAGCAAGCCGTCTGCGTCCAGATCGGCCAGTTTGCCTTCGTAGTCTGCGGCAAAGGCGGCGCATTCGCCTTCCAGCCAGCCCAAGTCGCGCTCAAGCTCGGGTGCGTCTTCCGAGGTGTAGAGATCGCTCAGATCCCATTCCGGAAGGTTGCCAAGATTGTCGGCACCGCCCATTGCGTTTGCGTCTCGGACAGGAAAGGGAAGGTCGCGCATGGATCACCTTTTGTAGATAGCTTTTGCAAACATCTAGGGCTGGTGCGCGCAGATCACAAGCGGCCAGTCCAACAAGAGGCCAGACGGAAGCAGGGTTTTCGGATCGCAGTTTAACTGGTTCGATTGGACAGAAAATGCGCGGCCAACTGATCCAGAACCGGCCCGCGTACATCAGGGGCCTCCATGAGCACTTCGTGTTCGCCGTCTGGGATTTCTACGAGTGTACCGTTTGGCCAGTTTTTCATGCGCGCGCGTATGGCCTTGCGGTCGACGATTTGTTCATGGCTGCCAAGGAAGGTCAGGCCAGGTGTGTCAGGTGCGGGCTGCTCCATCAGCCAGACACATTCGTCCAGCGATTCGCGCAACCAAAGATTCGAGGGTGCCCCAAGCGCCAATTCAGGATGGGCTTTCAATTGATCCTGCATCATCCGAAACATCGCCGGATCGCGGGTCAGCATATTGCCCTCGAAGGGTTGCGACAGAACATAGCTTTCCAGCGTTGTGGTTGGTGGCGTTTTTTCGCCAAGACCAAGCGCTGTGCCCCAATAGGCCGTTACGCGGCTGAGGGGTTTCATAACCGGGGTAAAGAAAATGCCCCACATCGGACCGGTGAAGGCGCAGGCTGCAAAGCACTTCTGCTCAATCACGGCGCGCAACCCAATGGCACCCCCCATCGAGTGTCCGATTACGAACCAGGGCTTCGGCAGATCAAGCGTTCGGGCAAGGTCAAGCGTGGCCTGAACGTCGCGCTGATAGTCTGTAAACTGATCGACATGTCCGACACGAGGGTCGTCCAGCAAGCGATCTGCCAGTCCCTGACCACGCCAATCAACAGCAAGCATGGCAAAACCGCGTTGGATGAACTCGGCAGCGGTGCTTCCGTATTTTTCGATGTATTCGGTTCGACCGGGAAACATCAGCACGGTGCCCTGTGCTTCGCCTTCAGGCAGCCAATGGCCAACGCGGATTCGAATCTGGTCCGAGGTCATCACCCAATGGGCATTCCCACCGGCGGGACCGCCGGCCACGTCTTCAAAGAAAGGGGCCGGCGTCAATTCCATCAGGCCAACACCGACGCAAGCTTCATCGCAACGCCCATGTCGCCGTCAATGGTCAATTTACCGGACATGAACGCACCGGTGGGGTTCAGTTCACCGCTGAGGATTTGTTCGAACGTGTCGGCGTCGGCGCTCATGGTGACATCAGCGTCATCGTCGCTGACACGGGCACCGTCAGAATCCAGAACGATTGCGCCCAGATCGGCGATTGCAAACTTGGCCGAAGCATCAAACGCGCCGCCTTCCAGTTTTTCATTCAGCGCGGCTGCTGCCTTTTCAAGAATCTCGCTCATGCTTTTCCTCATTTTGTTAGTGCGCCGTGAATGGACATCCCCGGTCGCAACGCTACACTGACTATTGTTATGAGCATTGCAATCCACAATCTCAAAGGTACCGTTGCGGCACTTGCCTTTCTGGTCACGTTTTCCACCAGTTGCTTCGCGCAGCAGGCGGATTTGCGCGATGAAGACGCGCTGTTGCAGCAACTTGCCCAATCGACACCCGAACAAGCAATGGCCCTGGACCGGCAGCTGCAAGCCTTGTGGGCGCAATCCGGCTCGGCCTCCGCGGATCTACTGCTGGAGCGCGGTCGAGAAGCGCTTGAAGACGGGGACATAGATGCCGCGCTGGATCACCTGACGGCATTGACAGATCATGCGCCCGAGTTCGCCGAAGGCTGGCATGTACGCGCTTCGGCGTTTTTCGGGATCGAACGGTTTGGCATGGCAGCCGCCGATCTTGAACATGTACTGACCCTCAACCCCAACCACTACGAAGCGATTTATGGGCTTGGTTTGATCTTTGAAATCGTAGGAGAGCCTGAGAAAGCGTATGATGCTTATTCGCGGGCCTTGGCTATACATCCCCACCACGAAGAAGTAACCAATGCGGTGAATCGACTGAAGCCTCAAGTTGAAGGCGCAGCGCTGTAAGGTCCGGGGCAGGGGGCAATGGTGAACGGGTCATCCCGAGTAGTGGCCGTATTGGGCCCGACAAACACAGGCAAAACCCATTACGCAATCGAACGGATGCTGGGGTACCGAACCGGCGTGATTGGCCTGCCGCTGCGGCTGTTGGCACGCGAGGTCTATGACAAGATTGTCGCTATTCGCGGACCGTCGGTTGTGGCTTTGGTCACGGGCGAAGAGCGCATCGTGCCGCCGCGCACGCAATATTGGGTCTGCACAGTCGAAGCCATGCCCGAAGGCATGGGAGCAGATTTTGTAGCAATCGACGAAATCCAGCTTTGTGCCGATCCCGAACGTGGTCATGTTTTTACCGATCGTCTGCTGCGGTCCCGTGGCACGAACGAGACGCTTTTCCTGGGTTCGGATACCATGCGCGGCCCCATCGCGGCGCTGGTTCCCGAAGTGCAGTTCGTCCGACGTGAACGGATGTCGCAGCTTGTCTATACAGGGTCCAAAAAGATCAGCCGGATGCCCGCGCGCAGCGCCATCGTCGGATTTTCGGTCGACAATGTTTATGCCATCGCGGAATTGCTGCGCCGTCAAAAAGGGGGGGCGGCGGTTGTCATGGGCGCGCTCAGCCCGCGAACGCGCAACGCTCAGGTTGACCTCTATCAGAATGGCGAGGTCGACTATCTGGTTGCCACCGACGCCATCGGGATGGGGCTGAACCTGGATGTGAACCACGTCGCGTTTTCATCCCTCACCAAATTTGACGGCCGCCGGATGCGCCCGCTGGCCCCGAACGAACTGGCGCAGATTGCGGGCCGGGCTGGTCGTGGGATGTCTGATGGCACCTTTGGCGTGACGGGCGAGGCTCCGCCGTTAGATGAAGGCGTGGCGCAGGCCATCATGGACAGCCGCTTTACGCCGATGAAAAAGCTGAACTGGCGGAATGCCGCCTTGCGGTTTGGCTCCATCGACGCGCTGATCACTTCGCTTGAGGCCAACCCAAATGACGAGCATCTGATCAAAGCACGCCCTGCGGACGACCTGAATGCGCTGAAATCCCTATCACAAGTGACCGAGATCGTTGCCCGCGCCAGCGACCCGCAATCGATCCGTTTATTGTGGGACGTGTGCCGAATCCCCGATTTTCGCGGCATCAGCCACGCAGAACACGCCAGCTTGCTTGAAGTGATCTATGGTCACCTGCACGAGCGCGGATCGATCCCGGATGATTTTATGGCGCGGCAGATTCGTCGTATCGACCAGACCCAGGGTGACATAGATGCGCTGTCCAAAAGGTTGGCATATATTCGCACTTGGACATATGTTGCGCAACGAAACGGCTGGGTCCGTGACGAATCGCATTGGCGTGACGAAACGCGCACTGTAGAAGACAGACTGTCAGACGCCTTACATGAGCGTTTGACTCAGAGATTTGTGGACCGGCGTACATCTGTTTTGCTGCGCCGGCTCAAACAGAAGGAGGCCCTTTTGGCCGAAGTAAATGACAAGGGTGAAGTGACCGTCGAAGGCGAATTCGTCGGTCGTCTGGAAGGGTTCCGGTTTACACCGGACAAAAGCGCGCAAGGGACCGAGGCGAAAGCTTTGAAATCGGCTTCTTTGCAAGCACTCGCGCCGCAATTCCATCTGCGCGCCGATCGCTTCTATAATGCGCCCGATACCGAAATTGATTTCACGGATCAGGGTGGCCTGATGTGGGGCGAATATGCCGTCGGCAAACTGGTTGCCGGGGCGGAACCTCTCAAGCCAATGGTCGAAGTTTTTGTGGACGAGGCCGCAGGGCCGGATGTCGAACAGAAAGTGCAGCGCCGGTTGCAGCATTTCATCGACCGTAAGGTGGCGGCTCTGTTTGAACCGCTCTTGAACCTGTCTCGCGATGAAGAACTGACCGGTCTGGCAAAAGGGTTCGCGTTCCGCATGGTCGAAGCGCTGGGCGTTCTGCCGCGTGCGCAGGTCGCGCAAGAGGTCAAGGATCTGGATCAGGATGCCCGTGGCGCGCTGCGCAAGCATGGCATCCGCTTTGGCCAGTTCACGATCTTCATGCCTCTGCTGCTGAAACCCGCACCCACGCGCTTGCGTCTGGTGCTGTGGGCGTTGTCCAGCGGTTTGCAGGAATTCCCCGAAGCGCCACCTCCGGGTCTGGTCACTGTACCAGTCGCCAAGGATGCGCCGCAGGGCTATGACACCATGTGTGGCTACCGTGATGCGGGCGAGCGTTCGATCCGGATCGATATGCTGGAACGTCTGGCCGATATGCTGCGCGCCGAAGACAGCCGGGGCGGGTTCGAAGCCAAGCCGGACATGCTGTCGATCACCGGCATGACGTTGGAACAATTCGCAGACCTGATGCAGGGCCTGGGCTACAAGGCCGAGCGTGGCGAGCGTGAAAAGGTGAAAGCGGTCGCCGCTGAGCAACCTGCGGCGGAAGCGGCGGAACAGCCTGCCGCCGAAGATTCTGCGGCACCTGAGGCTACGTCGGAAGAGGCCGCCGCAACCGCCGAGGCGTCAGCCGAGGCCACGACAAGCACCGAGGCGGCAGCCGAGGCACCAGCACCTGACGCCGCACCGGATGAGCCTGAGGCCGAGGTTTTCTATACCTTCACCTGGGGCCGTCAACGCCAGCAAAACCGTGGCCCGCGCCGCGAGCAGGGGCAGGGCAAAGGCAAACCGCGTGGTAAACCGCAGGACGGTCGTGGCAAGCCGCATGGTAAGAAGGGCGGCAAACCACAGGGCGCGAAATCGTTCTCGGCACGGCCTCCGAAGAAGGAAAAAGCCATTGATCCCGATAACCCGTTCGCTGCGGCGCTGATGGGTTTGAAGGACGGCAACTGATCCGTCATGGATCAGGCCAAACTGCGGATCGACAAATGGTTGTGGCAGGCGCGGTTCTTCAAGACCCGCAGCCTGGCCGCCAAACAGGTCAGCAGCGGCCATGTCAGATTGAACGGAATCCGGGTGTTGAAACCGGCACAGGCTGTAGGTCCGGGTGACGTTCTGACCTTTCCGCAAGGGCGAATAGTGCGTGTTGTGCGTATCGAAAAACTCGGGGACCGCCGTGGTCCGGCCCCCGAGGCGCAAACGCTGTATTTCGATATGACCGAAAAGCAGGACGTACCGCCTAAGAATCCGGGTTTTGAGGGAAAAGGTCGTCCAACCAAGAAGGATCGGCGCGCTCTTGATCTTTCTCGCACAGAAGATCGCTGATCCCATCTTGAAGAGCGGGCCAGACTGAATTAGCTAGTCGAACAAACCGCAAACGGGAATCCGCTCATGACCTATGTTGTCACCGAAAACTGTATCGCCTGCAAATACACCGACTGTGTCGAAGTGTGCCCGGTGGACTGTTTCTATGAAGGTGAGAATACATTGGTTATTCACCCGGATGAATGCATCGATTGTGGCGTTTGTGAACCTGAATGCCCGGCAGACGCAATCCGCCCGGATACTGAGCCGGGAATGGAGCAATGGGTCGAGTTCAATCGCAAGTTCTCGGAACAGTGGCCGGTGATTGTGACTAAGAAAGATCCGCTTCCCGACGCTGAAGAGCGCGACGGTGAAGAGGGCAAAATGGAGAAGTATTTCTCTGAGGCGCCCGGCGAAGGCGGTTAAGCGATTCGCGGCTGCAGCCTGACGTCTGGCACGAAGTAACCTGTTGAAGGTGCGTGTAATTCGAAAAATTCCCGTAGGGTAAACTTTCGGGTGTCATATTTTTGTGGTATACTCCTTACCTGTATGATGACCGAGATTGGGATGCACTCCGAAAGTATGCTCACTTTGGAGTTCTGAATTTGTGACAGAAACGCCGCCTGACGGGGCTGAGACAGTCCCCGCATGTGGTGCTTTTGTTGTCTGTGTCCCGGTCCGCAAGCAAGGAAAAAACTGAATGACAAAGTCGAAAAAGCTTGAGTTCCGCCCCAACGACTATGTTGTCTATCCCGCCCATGGCGTGGGTCAGATCATCTCGATCGAGGAGCAGGAAGTTGCGGGCTTTTCGCTCGAACTGTTTGTCATCTCATTTGAGAAAGACAAAATGACATTGCGCGTGCCGACCAACAAAGCAACCGAATCCGGTTTGCGGTCGCTGAGCTCGCCCGATGTTATCAGTCAGGCGATGAAGACACTGAAGGGCAAGGCCAAGGTCAAACGCGCCATGTGGTCCCGCCGCGCCCAGGAATATGAACAGAAAATCAACTCGGGCGATCTGATCTCGATTGCTGAAGTTGTCCGCGATTTGCATCGCACCGACGATCAGCGCGAGCAGAGCTATTCCGAGCGTCAGCTTTACGAAGCCGCGCTAGAGCGTCTGACCCGAGAGGTCGCAGCCGTGTCCGGTGCTGGCGAAGTTTCGGCCGCGAAGCAGGTGGACGAAGTCCTGACCTCGCGCGCAGCTTGATCGCATCAAGTTACTGCCTGAGGCCGCTCCAAACGGGGCGGCCTTTTTCGTGGCTTGGTGATTTGTGCAACTGCCGTTAATTTCACTTTAGATGCAGCACGATACAGGGCGGATATGAAGCAAACGGTGAAATACCTGTATATCGGGCATGACCCGATTTCGGTCTGGTTTCGCTACGGCCTGATCCTGTTCGACATTGTGTCGATCATCTTCTTCGTCGCCACTGCTCATTTTCCTCACGGGCCGGGCGTCACTGTCGCAAGCCTGCTGATTGGCTTTCTGATTTTGCTGGATTTCTCAGCGCGGCTTTGGATCGCCAAGGACCGTTGGAAGTTGTTGCGCCAGATTTACACTCTGGCGGATATCGTTGTTATCGTATCCCTGGTGCTTGATCCGTTCCTGACTGGCAATCTTGCGTTTTTACGGATCTTGCGCGCCTTGCGGTTGATCCATTCCTACCACTTGCTGCGGGACTTACGACGCGACAGCAATTTCTTCCGCACCCATGAAGACGCGGTGATCGCCGCCATAAACCTGATGGTTTTTGTCTTTGCAACTTCGACCGCCGTTCTGGTGTTCTTTATTCCCGCAGATTCGCAAACGCCCTATATTGACGCGCTCTACTTCACCATGGCGACCCTGACGACCACCGGGTTTGGCGATATCACCCTGCCCACGCCAGGTGGTAAGCTGTTTTCGGTCTTCATCATGGTGGTTGGCGTGGCTCTCTTTGTGCGACTGGCGCAGGCTATCTTCATGCCTCAGAAAGTCCGTCACAAATGCCCAAGCTGCGGTTTGTTCCGGCATGATCCTGATGCCGTGCATTGCAAACACTGCGGTGCCACGTTGCGGATCGAAACCGGAGGCGCGTCTTAAATCAAAGCGACACAGGTCAGCAGAAAGGTAATTTCGGAGACCAATTGAGTGGCCCCCAGAATGTCACCGGTCTGACCACCAATTTTTGCCTTGGCGATAAGGGCGATGACTGCTGTGCTGCCAGCCGCAAAAACCACGGCAATAACAGCGCCTGCGCCCAGAAAGAGAAGGGCGAGCGCTGCGGCCAACCCCAGTGCTGCTATGACGGATGGTACCTGGGGCGTGCCGACCGAACGGCTCAGGCCAGACTTGCGCGCTAGTGGTAATCCGGTCATCACCACAGACATCAACGCCCGAGATACGATGCAGGCGGATAGGATCGCCCCCACCGCTCCGGCGGTCAGCAAAGCAGAGATGGCCGAGATCCGAACCAGTTGAGACAGGATCAGGGCAAGTACGCCGTAAGTCCCGATATGGCTGTCCTTCATGATCTCCAAGCGCCGTTCGCGGGTAAATCCACCCCAGAGGCCATCGAACATGTCGGCAAGGCCGTCCTCGTGCATAGCGCCGGTTGTGGCGATCAGTGCGGCCATGAGCAGACCGGCAGACGCCATGACAGGCAGCCCCAATGCAAGCGCGCTCCACCCCACAAGGCAGGCAAGCCCTCCGACGATCAGACCCACAAAGGGAAAAGCCCAGACCGACTGAGCTTGCCGTGAGAAAACCGGATCAGGCAAACGCGGCACGGGCAGGCGGGTGAGAAGCACCAGCGCCAGCGGAATATCCATCAGAGAAAAGAGTTTCGTGTCGTTTTTATGCACGCCCGTGCCTTTCGGGGTCTTGTTGGATTCAGTGCTTCGGTTAAACACACAGGACCACTCTGATGCAATGAGGCTTTCATGCTGCCTGAACTGAATGATTTGAATGCGTTCCGCGCTGCACTGTCGGCGGCTCCGGGCCCGGATGCCGCTGCGGTGCAAGGCGCGAGCGAGCGTAACGGACAACTGACCAAACCCCCCGGTGCACTTGGCCGGCTTGAGGACTTGGCGATCTGGTATGCGGGATGGCGCGGGGATGCGCGTCCGCAGATCTCAGCCCCTCAGGTCATCGTCTTTGCCGGAAACCACGGTGTCACCGCGCAGGGCGTATCGGCCTTCCCGCCGGAAGTCACCGTGCAGATGGTTATGAACTTTGAACATGGCGGTGCGGCGATCAATCAGTTGGCCAAGGCGGCGGGCGCAACAATGAATGTGCACGGGTTGGATCTGGACAAGCCGACAGCGGATTTCACGCAGGCTCCGGCCATGAGTGAAGATGAATTGCTGAGCGCCTTGCGCACCGGCTGGCAGGCCGTTGATCCGCAGGCCGATCTGCTGGTTGTGGGTGAGATGGGTATCGGCAACACAACCCCGGCTGCGGCCATCGCCTGCGCGCTGTTTGGCGGGGATGCAGAGGATTGGACCGGTCGCGGGACCGGCGTGGATGACGCGGGTCTTGCCAACAAAACCCGCGTTGTGGCTGAGGGTGTGGCGAAACATTCCTCAGAGGACGGCCTTGAGGTTCTGCGCTGCCTGGGAGGGCGCGAGATCGCCGCGATGGCCGGGGCGATTGCCGCCGCGCGCGTGCTGCGCATTCCGGTTATTCTGGACGGTTTCATTTGTACTGCCGCCGCAGCTTGCCTTTGGAAACTGTCAGACAGCGCGCTGGATCATGCGATTGCAGGGCACCAAAGCGCGGAAGCGGCGCATGGGGCCGTATTGTCAAAGCTTGGCAAGGACCCGTTGCTGAGCCTTGGTCTGCGTCTGGGCGAAGGCTCTGGCGGGGCGCTGGCGATCAACATTCTCAAAAGCGCAGTGGCGTGCCATTCTGGTATGGCAACATTCGCCGAAGCGGGCGTATCTGACGGCTAAGGTTTTGCCTGACCCAGGGTTTGATCTGGGTCAGGCAGATTTCTTTGCGTGTTCTTCCGCCAATTCAAGCAATGCGGTTTCCAGATCCTTTTCCAGCTTCTGAGCGCGCTCGATGTATTTCTTGTTCTCGGCTGTTGGCATTCCGGGAACCCAGAGCTCGGCCAGATCACGGACTGACGTCCGGTCGTGGTGATAAAAGGTCTGTTCGGCCTGCGCGGCCTCGTATTCACTCAGTCCAATGTTCTCCAGAACATAACGCCCTGCGCGAAGCGAGCTGTCGAACAGTTCGCGGACAATGTCGTTGGCCCCCGCCTGATACAGCTCGTACACGTGGGTCCGGTCGCGGGCTCGGGCGATAATGTGCAGGTCGGGGCGCTGCCGTCTGGCATACCCAACCAGCCGCGTCACCTGCTTGTGGTCGTCCATTGCCGCCACAAGAACCGACGCTTTTTCCAACCCTGCAGCGCGTAGCAATTCGGGGCGCGTTGGGTCGCCCAAAAAGCCTTTAACCCCAAACCTGCGCATCAATTGAACGGTTTCAATGTCGTGGTCCAGAACCACTGTTTTGAAGCCGCTGGCGCGTACCAGCCGGTTCACGATCTGACCAAACCGTCCGATGCCAGCAATGATCACAGGGCCTTTTTCGTCAATCTCGTCGGGTTCGGGATCTTTGGCGGTGTCGCCTATTTTCCGAGACAGAAGATCATAGATGATGAACAGAAGGGGGGTGATCAGCATGGTCAGGGCAATGATCATCAGCAGTTTCTGTGACAGATCAGGTGGGATAACGTTCTGCTGCGTGGAAAAGGCCAGCAGCACAAATCCAAATTCACCGGCCTGCGCCAACCCAAGCGTGAATAGCCAATGGTCGCGCCCGCGTAGTTTAAAGGCTTTGCCGACTAGAAACAGGATGATCCCTTTTGCAAGGATCACAAGCAGTGCCAAGCCGATCAGGTCCAGCGGGTCATCGAAGAAATAGGCAACGTCGATCCCGGCCCCAACCGTGATAAAGAACAGCCCAAGAAACAGCCCTTTGAACGGTTCAAGGTCGCTTTCCATTTCATGGCGAAATTCTGAACTGGCCAGCACGACGCCCGCCAGAAACGCGCCCAATGCGGGCGACAGTCCAACAAGCGTCATCAGGAAAGAAATACCGACCACAATCATAAGCGCCAAAGCGGTATACATCTCGCGCAGGCGCGTCGCGTGGATAAACCGAAAGAGAGGGCGGGTAAGATAGACGCCCGCCAGAATAACAAAAGCAATTGCGCCAAGCGTGACCAGAGTGACGGCCCAACCCGGCAAACCTTCGACCAGCGAAAGGCTGTGATGGCCCGCTGCGTGCAGATCACCAGCCCCCCGATCAATCGATCCATCTGCTTCGATATGAGGCATCGCGGGTAAAGCCAGCAGCGGCAATAGCGCCAGGATCGGAATAACTGCAATGTCTTGTGTCAGAAGTACCGAAAACGTGGCTCGCCCACCATTTGTCTGCATAAGACCCTTTTCTGACAGGGTCTGCAGGACGATTGCAGTCGATGACAGTGACAGGGTCAATCCGACCGCCAACGCGACAGACCATGGGTGGTTTGCGTACATGGCTACTGCAGCAATCGCGGCAGTCGACAGCACAACCTGAAGGCCGCCCAGGCCCAATAACCGATCTCGCATGTCCCAAAGGGCACGAGGTTCAAGCTCCAGCCCGATCAGGAACAGCATCATCACAACACCGAATTCGGCGACATGTTGAAGGTTTTCCGTTTCGGCCCCAACCAGCCCCAACACTGGCCCGATGATGATCCCGGCGGCCAAATAGCCCAGTACCGACCCCAGCCCCAGCCTTGCGGACAGAGGCACCGCGATCACAGCCGCAGCCAGATAGATCGAAGCCTGATATAGAAAATCGTCCATTTGTCTCCTCGTGAGCCCGTTCAGGTGGGCAGGGGGGCGTCGCGTTTCAGTTGGTCCATGACTATCTGGCTTTGGACTCGGGCAACAGCAGGATGCGGCAGGATGACCTGATGGAGCAAGCTGTTGAGCGCGGAAAGATCGTCGCAATAGACATGTAACAGGTAATCTGCCTCTCCTGTCATCGTCCAGGCGCTGGTAATTTCGGGGCGGGTATCGACCATGCGGGCAAAGCTTTGGGATTGTTCGGGGCCATGTGTACCCAAATGAACCTGAACAAATCCTTGCACCTGCAAACCAAGCTTCAGCGGATCGAGCCGGGCGGCATAGCCCGTGATGTAGCCTTCGGCCTCAAGCCGTTGTCGGCGTCGACCTGCCTGGCTGGGGGAGAGGTTCAGCATCTCACCCAGTTGATGCGCGGTCAGATGCGCGTCCTTTTGCAGGGCAGATAGAAGACGTTTGTCAGTAGCATCCAACACGTGCGGAAGAATCCCGGTTTCTTTGAAATTCATGCGCGTTTTGCGCGTATACTATGAGTTTACACGAAAACAATGCGCAGAAACAGCGTCTGGAAAGTCATATTTTTGAATCAGCAATAAATTTCCTGTCTTCAAAGGAGACGCGCCATGGGTCCTTTCCCGCACAACGCCCCGAAATCTGTGATCAGTGAAGAAAACCCCGCCGGGACCGACGGGTTTGAGTTTGTTGAGTTTGCTCATCCCGAACCGCAGGAACTGCGCGATCTGTTCGCCAAGATGGGCTTCGATCTGGTGGCCCGTCACAAGGACAAGCCGCTGGTCGAACTTTGGCAGCAAGGGGATGTCACCTATATCCTGAATGCCGATCCGGACAGCTTCGCGGATAAATTTGTGGCCGAGCACGGTCCATGTGCCCCGTCGATGGGCTGGCGCGTTGTCGACGCACAGAATGCGTATGATCACGCTGTATCGAAGGGCGCCGAACCTTATGATGCAGCAGACAAAACGCTGGATGTTCCAGCGATCAAGGGTATCGGCGGGTCGCTGATCTATTTCATCGATCAGTATTACGATACGTCGCCCTACAATCAGGAATTTGAGTGGATCAAGGAATCCAAGCCGCGTGGCGAAGGGTTCTATTACCTCGATCACCTGACCCACAATGTCTACAAGGGCAACATGGACAAGTGGTTCAAGTTTTACGGTGACTTGTTCAACTTCCGTGAAATTCGTTTCTTCGATATTCAAGGCAAGTTCACAGGGCTGTTCAGCCGCGCCTTGACGTCACCTTGTGGCCGTATCCGAATTCCGATCAACGAAGACCGCGGCGAGACCGGGCAGATCGTGTCGTACCTGAAGAAGTACAAGGGCGAAGGGATTCAACACATCGCTGTGGGCAGCGAAGACATCTATGCCTCAACCGACGCGATTGCCGAGAACGGTTTGAAGTTCATGCCCGGCCCGAACCGCGCCTATTACGAGATGTCGAAAGATCGCGTAACGGATCATGACGAGCCATTGGATCACATGATGAAGCACGGCATTCTGATTGACGGCGAAGGTGTCGTGGACGGCGGCGAAACCCGCATTCTGCTTCAGATCTTCTCAAAGACCGTGATCGGCCCGATCTTCTTTGAGTTTATCCAGCGCAAAGGGGATGACGGTTTTGGCGAAGGCAATTTCCAGGCCCTGTTCGAATCCATCGAACGTGAGCAGATCGAAAGCGGCGAAATCTCTGCCGCGTGACATTTTCGCGAAACGCCGGGGTAATCTCCGGCGTTTTTCTCCCTACTAGCGATCAGCTGCGGGGCATCGAAAGCGTCACGTTGCGGCCTTTTTTCTGATAGCGCAGTTCGCTGTCACTGATGGCGATCACCTTGCCGCCGTCAATGCGATCCCCAACTTTCAGTTTCTTGTAACGACCACTGGGCAGGCGCACCAAGGCGCGACGATTGGCGGGTGTGCCATAGACCCCGATCAGGTTCAGCTTGCGCAGATTGATGGCGTTGTCGATTGTCGCCTGTCGGGCCACTGACGCGGTTGACGGGATCTTGGGCGCAACGGCTTTGGGCTGAAATGATCCCGCGTCGTCAGAGTTTTCTACCAATGCCGCAGTTGATGCCAAAGTGGACGGTTTCGCAACCGTCGGTCTGGCAGCAACCAGTCCTGCCGGTCGCGCCTTGGGGCGGGGAACGCGCAAAATGTCCAGCTCGGCGACAGGTACTTCGACCTCTTCTGGTGCTTCCATGCCTGCAGGGCGCGCTTTGGGTCGTTTTCCAGCAAGTTCCTCCAGCGACTGACCGCCAAGCTGCTGACGTTCAAACGTCTCTTCAAGATTATCTGGGCGCGGTCTAGGGCGTAGCCCCGCCAGCCTTTCGTCGACCTCTTCAACAACAGGTTCTTCCTCGAACCGCAACGGAGCTTGCGGTGGCACCTTGGATGGACGACCCAAATAGACTGTGATGCCTTCCGGGTTCAAAGCACCGTCAGGCGTGGCGACAACAAGCCCCCGATCATCCAGATCGAACCGCGTGCCTGCAGCACTGGGCAATCCCTCTTGGCTGAACGGCGCGTCCGTGTCGAAGCTTGATGCAGGCGGCAATGCCACAGCATCATTGGACAGATCAGACTTGTCGATTGACGTCAGATACAGGTCTTCCGGCTCAACGGCTTCAGGCTCTTGCAGGGGTGCGGGAGGCGTTACGTCAACTCCTGTCTCCGCAAGGACCTCCTTTGGAGCTTCCGGGTCTTGAGCAATCGGCTCGACCGGTGTTGGCGCGACTTTGAGCGCCTCAAGGATCGCCGCATCCGTAGGAGATAGCTCGGGCTGCTCTTGGGCCTCGTCAACTTGTGGCTCCGGGAACGTGCTTTGTTGGGGGGCGACGGCTGCTACCTCGGGCGTCGTATCAACGACGGGCTCCGGCTCCGATACAGCCGACTCAACTGGGTTTGGTTGAGCCTGTTCGGTCTGTTCCTCGGCCTCTTCTAAAGCCGGTTCAGCGAGGGGGCTCTGCTCGGGTTCGACTGTCGCAACCTCGGGCAACGGATCAGCGGGGGCTTCGGGCTGCGGCTCTGATACGTCCGGAGCAATCGGGTTCAGCGCGGCTTGCTCTGGCGGTTCAGCGGGGCCCGAGGCCAGCCACGCGCCAAATACGCCGCCAAGCAAAACCACGGCGGCAAAAGCGGGAATGGCAAAGCGCCTTGAGGCAGGTTGAGCTGTGGCACGTGCGGCCGGGGATACGTCCGGCGCGCGGAACGTATCCGGTGCCGCTGTGCCCGCAATTGGATGAGCGGGCAGGTCGGAAGCGTCATCTTCTTGTGGCGGATCCGTTTCTATAGTTTCCGAGCGCTGCGTCTTAAGGGACGGCTCAGGTTGATCGGGCTGCTCTGTAAACACAGGCTCTCGCGGGAAAGTGCTTGCACTTTCTTCCGTGGTAAACACTGTCGGCACAAAACCATGACCCACGGCGAAGGTCCGCGCTTCGGCCAATGTCTCTTTGGCTACGGCGGCGACATGGGTTGTGCCGCCGGTGGTCTGGCCGTCATAGCTGAGGTCGGACAGAGCGTAAGGGGTCGCATCGGCCAGCGCCGCTTCAATCCGAGCCGTCCGGTCCGCGTCAGGCAAATCATCTGTTTCGACGTCCAGAAAGCGCACCTGATCAGGTGGCAATACGATCTTGCAGCTCAGGTCATTTTCCAGCGCAAATGCTTTTTCCCGCAACGCCTGCATTTGCTCGGGCAAATCCTGCGCGTCCAATGGAATCGAGCCAATGACGTACCAATCCCCCTCCGATTGGTGGTGCAGAAAGATTCCGGTTGTTGAAAAAGACAGCGCAAAGGCAGGTTTCATAATCCGGAGGAACCATAATTATCAGCGTCAATGCAAACGACTTTGTGTTCGCAGACCGACAATAAAGCAGGAACCCGCCGAGGGAAAGAAAAAGGCTGGGTCTGCTCTTGCATGACAATGGGGCGGCAACCCATTTTGAGACGGAGTAAATTGGAGTGATAACCTTGAAGACATTCGCTTTTCTGGCTGCGATGATGGCAGCAACAGCCGCAGGCGCAGCCCATGCGGAAGAACGTCGCATCACCGTGGATGCCACCGGAACGGTGCAAGCTGCGCCCGACATGGCGACGATCACGCTGGGTGTGACCAACGAAAACGCTGAGGCCAGAGCGGCCATGCAGGCAACGTCGGATGCGGTTGCTAAAGTCCTGGCGCGGTTGGCCGATATGGGCATCGAAGACCGCGATGTTCAGACCCGTGATTTGTCATTGTCACCGGTTTGGTCGGGGCGGCATGGGCAGAATGGGGAAAAGCCCGAGATCACAGGGTTTACCGCGTCGAACCGAGTGTTTGTGCGGGTTCGCGATCTGACACAGTTGGGAACGATCATGGATGCAGTCATTCAGGATGGTGCCAATGATTTCGGCGGGCTGAGCTTTGGTGTGCAGGATCCCAAACCGCTTGAGGCGCAGGCCCGTGCGCAAGCTGTTGGAGAAGCCACTGCGAAGGCCGAGCAGTTGGCGCAGGCGGCGGGTGTCACGCTTGGCCCGGTCCAGACAATCTCGGAACGTGTGGCCGGTGTCCGCCCGATGGCCGAGATGCGCGCCATGAGCATGGCGGATGCAGGCGGGGTTCCTGTTGCAGGCGGAGAGGTCTCAGTCTCGGTCAGTGTCTCGATGGAATTCGAGATTTCGGACTAAGATCAAGCTTTTGCACGGGCCATCAGCGGTTTGCGTTGTTGGCCCGCAGCGTCGAAATTGTCCGGTGAAAGCCAGGCTTCGAACGCATCCCGAATGCGCGGCCATTCGCTGTCGATGATTGAATACCACGCAGTATCCCGGTTGCGCCCTTTGTAATGGGTCGCTTGCCTGAAAATCCCCTCAAAGGTAAAGCCCAGCCGCTCTGCCGCGCTGCACGATGGCGCATTCAGAGAATCACATTTCCATTCATAGCGGCGATAGCCCAACTCATCGAACACGCGTCTCATCATCAAATACATGACTTCGGTCGATTGCGGTTTGCGCTGCAACAGGGGCGAGAAGTGGATATGCCCCACCTCTATTGCGCCTGCAGCGGGCTCGATCCTCAGGTATGAGGCCATACCTATCGGTACGTCATTGCCGTCCAGTACGGTGTGAAACATCGGGTCCGCATCCATGCAGGTGGCGCGGGCCCAATCTTCGAACGCAGGCTCGTTGTCGAAAGGGCCGTAGGGCAGATACGTCCAGTTGCGACCATCCCTGTCATTGGCAAACGCCCGGAAAAGTCCGGGCGCGTGCCTGTTCACGTCCAAAGGCACGACAGAACAGTACCGTCCTTCCATCGGAGTATACGGCGGGCTCGGGCGTGGAAACTCGCCCGAAACCGGCAGGCCGATGGGCTGGCCAAGGTCGTTAGTGTCGTGCTCGGCCATCGTCAGGCGCTGGCCTTGGCCAGAGCTTGATCCAGATCGGCGATCAGGTCGTTCACATCCTCGATCCCGATGGACATGCGCACAACACCCGGACCTGCACCTGCAGCTTCTTGTTGTTCCGGCGTCAGCTGACGGTGGGTGGTCGAGGCCGAGTGGATAATCAACGAGCGCGCATCGCCCAGGTTGGCCACATGGCTGAAGATTTCCAGCGCGTTGACCAGCTTGATGCAAGCGTCATAGCCACCTTTAACGGCAAAGGTGAACAGCGCACCGGCACCGCGTTTGTATTGCGACTTGACCCGGTCGTGATAGGGCGACGAGGGCAGACCCGCATAGGTGACGTATTCCACGCGATCATCCGCTTCCAGCCAGGCCGCGATCTTCTGGGCGTTCTCAACGTGGCGTTCCATCCGCAGTGAAAGGGTTTCGATCCCCATCAGCGTATAATGCGCGGCTTGCGGGTTCATGGTCATACCCAGATCACGCAGACCGATGGCGATGCCGTGGAAGGTGAAGGCCAGCGGGCCAAATGTTTCGTGGAACTTCAGGCCGTGATAGGCGGGCTCGGGTTCGCTGAGCGAGGGGAACTTGTGATTTGCTGACCAGTCAAACTTGCCCGAATCCACGATGCAGCCGCCGGTCACGGTACCGTTGCCGGTCAGATATTTGGTGGTCGAGTGCACAACCAGCGTCGCACCGTGTTCAATGGGTCGGCACAGATAGGGAGTGGCCGAGGTGTTGTCGACGATCAGCGGAATGCCCGCCGCATCAGCAACGTCCGCTAAGGCGCGGATATCAGTGACATACCCCCCGGGGTTGGCGATGGATTCACAGAACACAGCACGGGTGTTTTCGTCGATGGCGTCCTTCACCGCGTCCAGATCGTCGGTGTCGACAAACTTGGCCGACCAGCCAAAGCGTTTGATCGTCTGGCTGAATTGCGTGACCGTTCCACCGTACAGTCGGGTCGAGGCAACAACGTTGCAGCCCGGTCCCATCAAAGGGAACAGCGCCATGATCTGCGCTGCGTGACCGGACGAGCAGCACACGGCCCCAACGCCGCCTTCAAGCGTCGCCACACGTTCCTGCAAAACGGCGACGGTTGGGTTGGTCAGGCGGGAATAGATGAAGCCCACTTCTTGCAGGTTGAACAGGGCCGCCGCGTGATCGGCATCGCGAAACACATAAGCTGTGGTCTGATAGATAGGTGTCTGGCGCGCTCCGGTCGCCGGGTCGGGGCGGGCGCCCGCGTGAATCTGCAGCGTGTCGAAACCGTAGGTGGGGCCGTCAGACATCTTGAAAATCTCCTGTTGGAATTTGTGCTGCTGAATCTTTAGGTGAATGCGCGCTTGCGCACAACGATCCTGTCAGCGCAGCCAAAGCCCTTTGCTTTTGATCGTGTTGCGAATGGCCTGTTCGCGCCGCGGCAGGTTGTCCTGATCAAACAGGGCGCGAATTTTCGCGCCTTTCCCCTGCAGGACCAGCTTTTTCAGCGGATCATATTGCTTGAGCACCTTCTTGACCTTGTTCGGTGCCACAACGGTTTCCAAAACGTCGATCACATGATCGCTTTCACGGGCGTAGAGCAGGGGGAACAGGCGGTAGTGACAACTGACAGAGCCGTCGAGCAAACCGTCGGGCAGCGCATCCCGACCTCCTCCCAACGAATGTACCACAAGGGGCAGAGCGGCCTGATCCAGCCATGGATCCAGGTTCTGGCCCGTCAGTTCGGGAATGTGCGCGTCTCGGATCGTTCTAGCATAGTCCAGATATCGTTCGCCAAAAACCCTGGGGCAATTGAAAAAGAAATAGCCCGCGTTGAAATACAGATATCGCCGCCAGTAATCATGCGGTTGGCTAGTATCCAATGAGCTTTCGAAATCCAGCCCGAACCGCTGGTACAGCGCGCGCCAGATGCCATCGAAGCCAGGGCCGTAGAGTGTTGGCTTTGGCCATGTTCCTTCAACCTTCAGCGACGCGCCGGGGCGGTCGAAATCAAAAGGTACGCGTGCGATGTCTCCGGTGATCAATGTATCGGTGTCAAAGAACACAAACGGCTCGCCCTCTGGCAAGGCCAACAGAGCCTCGATCTTGTTGCCGTAAGGATAGCTTTCACCAAAGACATGCGAGTCGAATGGCAGAACTTCGGCGTCCAACTGTTTCAGCGCCTTTAGAACTTCTTCGTCCTGAATGCTGGGGTTTTGACTCCAACGCGGCCCCGGGTTGGGCGTGGCCACAAACAGCTTGCCTTCAAATTGCGGTGAGCTGTGACGCAACGATGCGGCAAACAACAGGGCCTCGTACTGCAGGCGGTTGTTTTGCCCGACAACAGCGATGTTAAATTTCTGTGGATTTGCCTGCATCTGCGCCCGTTCCCGATAGGTGCGCGACCCTGCACCCTTCGTCCCGGAGTACAACACCTGACCCGAGCCGTCAAAAGCCGAAAATTTGCAATTCCAGCATAAGATCCCATTTCTATCACGGTCGTTAGATGAAAGGGGCGAACATGCGGATCAACGCGGATTTCACGAAACGGGTTGCGGTTCATTTTGACCAAACCGAATGGGTTGCGTCCCCGGCCGCAGGGGTCGAGCGGAAAATGCTGGATCGCATCGGCGAAGAGGTCGCCCGCGCTACGACTATTGTCCGCTTTGCACCCGGCAGCGCGTTTTCTGCACATACGCATGATGGTGGAGAGGAGTATCTGGTTCTTGACGGTGTTTTTCAGGATGAAACCGGGGACTTTCCTGTTGGAAGTTATGTGCGCAACCCGCCAACGTCGTCTCATACCCCATCTGCCGCTCAAGGGGCGACCATTCTGGTCAAGCTCCACCAGTTCGATCCGCAAGATCGGACCGAGGTGCACAAGTCTGTGAACGGTGAGGCTGATCTGCATTTGTTCAAAGACGATCATGAAGATGTTCACGTGCAAAGTTGGGCTGCTTGGGAAAAGATCGAATTGGACGCAGGCGAGGGGATGGAGGCTTTTGTCATCGCCGGTGGCTTTTCCGAGGGCGGCGAACACTTTGCCAAATGGGACTGGTTGCGCCTGCCGCCGGGTACGCGAACACAGGCGATTGCAGGGCCGGATGGCGCACGGGTTTGGACCAAATCCGGCCATCTAAGCAAAATGATCTGAGGGTTTTCGCCTCAAAATTATGCAAAACCATAGGAAACCGGGTCTTTTGGCCCGGTTTTTCAATTTTTTGACCATTTGATAAAATTTACCAATTGATAAAATATTTTTTTGTGGCAAGCTGAGGTCATAACAAACATATCTACAGGGAGTAGAGTGATGGCACAGGGCCAGATGGCACCCGGCATCGTTGCTGGGCGGCTTTCCAGCGATGAGCTGACCTCGAATTTCACCGATCTGCATCCGCCACTGGCCCCGCATGAGGCCGCCGTTGCCGCTGATCGATGCTATTTCTGCTACGACGCACCATGCGTGACCGCGTGTCCGACGGATATCGATATTCCGCTGTTCATTCGCCAGATACAGGCGGGACAGCCACAATCGGCAGGGCGGACTATCCTGGAACAGAATATTCTGGGCGGTATGTGCGCTCGGGTCTGTCCAACCGAAACCCTTTGCGAAGAAGCCTGTGTGCGCGAAGCTGCAGAAGGCAAGCCGGTTGAGATCGGACGCCTGCAACGTTTTGCGACCGATGACATCATGGCCTCTGGCGCGCATCCGTTCGAAAGGGCGGCGCCTACGGGCAAGACTGTTGCTGTTGTTGGGGCAGGACCTGCCGGTTTGGCCTGCGCGCACCGTCTGGCCATGTTAGGCCATGACGTCGTGATCCACGAAAGCAAGCCCAAGCCGGGCGGCCTGAACGAATATGGGATCGCCGCTTACAAATCGACCAACGATTTTGCACAGGCCGAGGTGGACTGGCTGCTGAAAATCGGCGGGATTGCGATCGAGACCGGATCGGTGCTGGGTGACAGTATCTCGCTGGATGGTCTGCTTGAGAATTATGACGCCGTATTCCTGTCCATCGGCCTGGCTGGGGTGAACGCCCTGCGCGCAGGGGGTGTCGACAAGCATGGCGTGCGTGCCGCTGTTGATTTCATCTCGGACGTGCGGCAAGCCAGCGATCTTTCGCATCTACCTGTTGGGCGGAATGTCGTTGTCATTGGCGGCGGCATGACGGCTGTGGATGCTGCTGTGAAATCCAAGTTGCTGGGCGCGGAACACGTTACAATTGCCTACCGCCGCGGCCGCGACGCCATGGGGGCAAGCCGCTATGAGCAGGACCTTGCGGCCTCGCACGGCGTTCGGATTCTGACCAATGTGCAGCCGGTGGCCGTGCATGGAAACGGAACTGCTGCCGAGATCGAACTGGAATACACCTCCAGCCAGAACGGTCAGCTTACGGGCACCGGAGAGACGATTCGTTTGTCAGCAGATCAGGTGCTCAAAGCCATCGGTCAGACGCTGGATGGCGCACCCGAAGGGCTTTCGCTTGACGGCAATAAGATTGCTGTCACCGGGGCCGGGCGCACCTCAATGTCGGGTGTCTGGGCTGGTGGGGACTGTGCGGCAGGGGGCGAAGACCTGACCGTAACCGCAGTTGCCGAAGGCCGGGATGCGGCGATGGACATCCACGCGACGCTCGTTTCGTGATAGGGTGGGGTATTCACCCCATTCCTTTCGCTGTTGAGGTATTCCCATGTCCCAGATCGAACAAGCTGTTGCTCAACACTATACCACCGGTGCCCTGACCGAACGCGTCCGCGCGGCGCTTGAGGCCAGCGGTATTGACCCGGACGCGGCCACCGTTGCTGATCTAAAAGCAGGGGACGAGTTCCACACGGGCGGCGTTCTGGCAACCGACAACCTGTTTGCGCAACTGTCGCCGACCCATGCGACGCGTGTTCTGGATGTGGGATGCGGGATCGGGGGCACTTCGCGTTACATCGTGGATCGTTATGACTCGATGGTAACCGGGGTCGATCTGACACCCGAATTTGTGGAAACGGCCACCGCGTTGAGCGATCTGGTCGGGCATTCGGAAAAGGCCACTTTTCATGTGGGCAGTGCCTTGGACATGCCTGTGCCAGATGCGGGGTTTGACCTGGCTGTCATGATGCATGTGGGCATGAACATCGAAGACAAGGCCGGACTGTTTGCGGAAGTGTCGCGGGCGCTGGCCACGGGCGGAACCTTTGCCCTGTTCGATGTCATGGGCGGAGACGTCGATGAACCCCTGGCTTTCCCGCTTCCCTGGTCCACGTTGCCAGAGACGTCCTTCGTTCACGCACCGGATGTTTACAAAGACGCAGCAGAAGCGGCGGCGCTGGAACTTGAGACTGAAACCGACCGCACCGATTTCGCGATACAGTTCTTCGAAGATGTCTTTGCCAAGATCGCCGAGAGCGGCCCCGCGCCGCTGGGGATTCATCTGATGATGGGCGAGACGGCGCCCGAGAAATTCCAAAACTACGTCACAAACCTCAAGGCCGGGCGCATTCGCCCGACCGAAATGATATTCAAGAAATCCGGCTGAGCCGGGAAGGGAGAAGCCATGGCCGATCTGACGACAAACTTTCTGGGCATTTCCAGCCCTAATCCCTACTGGCTGGCCTCTGCGCCGCCGACCGACAAGGAATACAACGTTCGCCGCGCCTTCGAGGCCGGATGGGGCGGTGTGGTTTGGAAAACGTTAGGGTCTGAGGGCCCTCCGGTCGTGAACGTGAACGGCCCGCGCTATGGCGCGATATACGGCGCGGATCGGCGGTTGCTTGGCCTGAACAACATCGAGTTGATCACAGACCGGCCACTGGAAGTGAACCTTGAAGAAATGGCGCGGGTCAAGGCCGATTACCCGGATCGCGCGCTGATCGCTTCGATCATGGTGCCGTGCGAGGAAGCGGCCTGGAAGGCCATCCTGCCACGCGTTGCCGAAACCGGCGCGGATGGGATCGAACTGAACTTTGGCTGCCCGCACGGTATGAGCGAGCGCGGCATGGGCTCGGCCGTTGGGCAGGTGCCGGAATACATCGAAATGGTGACGCGGTGGTGTAAGCAGTACTACGACCGCCCGGTCATCGTGAAGCTGACGCCCAACATCACCGATATCCGTAAACCTGCAGCTGCGGCAAGGAACGGTGGCGCGGACGCCGTGTCGCTGATCAACACGATCAACTCGATCACCAGCGTCAACCTGGATACGTTCAGCCCCGAACCCTCAATCGACGGCAAGGGCAGCCATGGTGGTTATTGTGGTCCCGCAGTGAAACCGATTGCCCTGTCGATGGTGTCCGAGATCGCACGGGCCGAGGCAACGCATGGTCTGCCGATTTCCGGTATTGGCGGCGTCACCACATGGCGCGACGCGGCCGAGTTCATCTCATTGGGTTGTGGCACGGTGCAGGTTTGTACCGCTGCGATGACCTATGGCTTCAAGATCATCGACGAATTGACCGCCGGTCTGTCCGAATGGATGGATGAAAAAGGATACACCAGCATCGACGAAGTAATCGGTCGTGCCGTGCCCAACGTCACCGACTGGCAGTATCTGAACCTGAACTACATCGCCAAGGCTAAGATCGATCAGGACCAGTGCATCAAATGTGGTCGCTGTTATGCGGCGTGTGAAGACACCAGCCACCAGGCGATTTCGATGTCGGAGGACCGCGTTTTCGAGGTGATCGACGAGGAATGCGTGGCGTGCAACCTGTGCGTCGACGTGTGCCCGGTTGAAGACTGTATCTCGATGGTGCCGATGGCACCGGGTGAGGTGGATCCGCGCACAGGTAAAGAGGTGCAGCCGACCTATGCGAACTGGACGACGCATCCGAACAATCCGATGGCCAAGGCGGCCGAATGAACCGATTTGGAAAGATCATCAAGGGGCCGTTCTTGCGGCCCCTTTTTTCAAGGGGTCAAAAGCTTTCGGTACAGGGTGTCCACAAAAGGGTCGGCACCTTCAAACGGATCCTCTTCCCCCAAGATCGCACGCACCTGAACTTCGAAATCTGCGTAGTGCTGGGTTAGCGCCCAAATCGAAAACATCAGGTGATAGGGGTGCACCCGCGCGATTTTGCCCTGATCCATCCAGCGCGTCAGGATCACGGTTTTTTCGTCAACCAGTTCCTTGAGATCCTTGGACAAAGCCTCGTGGATACGCGGCGCGCCCTGCACCAGTTCATTGGCAAAAAGGCGGCTTTCGCGTGGTAACTCCTGACTCATTTGCAGCTTGCGCCGAATATAGGCCAGGATTTCCTCCATCGGATCGCCATCCTGGTCCAGATCGTGCAAGGGGGCCAGCCAGGTTTCCAGAAGGCCGGACAGCAGCTCGGTGTGGATCGCCTCTTTCGACGGGAAGTAATACAATAGGTTTGGTTTGCTCAGTCCTGCCTCTGCGGCAATCTGATCCACGGTCGATCCACGAAACCCGTGGGCTGAAAACACGTTCAGGGCGGCCTCGAGGATCGCAGCACGGTTCTTTTTCTGAATGCGAGTCGGTGCGCGGTCTTTCGGCATGTTTTCAGCGTGTCTCTTTTTTCGACTATAGGCGCGGAATTCAGTGAAAATTCAAGCTGTGCCGCGCAATTTCTTGACTGATCTCGAACCCGTGATAGCGTGAGTTTGACCAGATGGTCAAATCAAGACACCAAAAGCGAGCCAAATCGCAAGCAAACAGGGAAGATGAACATGGCAGCTCCGGCGCAGAATCTCAGGATCAATGGCGACAGGTTGTGGGACAGCCTGATGGAGATGGCCAAGATTGGGCCTGGCGTTGCCGGTGGCAACAACCGCCAAACCCTGACGGATGAGGACGCAGAAGGCCGCGCCCTGTTCCAGAAATGGTGCGAAGAAGCGGGCTGTTCCATGGGCTTGGACCAGATGGGTAACATTTTCGCCCACCGCGAAGGGGCGGACCCTGACGCGTTGCCGGTTTATGTCGGATCGCATCTGGATACGCAGCCAACGGGCGGGAAGTACGATGGTGTCTTGGGCGTTTTGGGGGGGCTGGAAATCATCCGGACCCTCAATGATCTTGGGATCAAAACAAAGCACCCGATCGTGGCGACCAATTGGACCAATGAAGAGGGCACGCGATATGCGCCCGCCATGCTGTCTTCGGGGGTGTTCGCGGGAATGCACACTCAGGATTGGGCGTATGAACGCGAGGATGCCGAGGGCAAGAAGTTCGGAGATGAGCTGAACCGCATCGGCTGGCGTGGCGATGAAGAAGTTGGCGCACGGAAAATGCACGCGTTCTTTGAGCTGCATATCGAACAAGGCCCGATATTGGAGGCTGAAGGTAAGGATATTGGTGTTGTCACGCACGGCCAGGGGCTGAGCTGGACCCAGATCACGGTGACCGGCAAGGATGCCCATACCGGGTCAACCCCGATGCCGATGCGAAAAAATGCCGGTCTGGCAATGGCGCGCATTCTGGAGAAAGTGGACGAGATCGCCTGGTCTCATGCGCCTCATGCGGTGGGTGCGGCTGGTCATATCGATGTCTATCCGAACTCACGCAACGTGATCCCGGGCAAGGTGGTATTCACGGTCGATTTCCGCTCGCCCGAACTGGACGTCATCACTGATATGGAAAACCGCCTGAAGGTGGCGGCTGAGGATATCGTTGAAGACATGGGCCTGCAGATCGAATTCGAAAAAGTCGGTGGGTTCGATCCGGTGAAATTCGATGATGACTGTGTGTCCGCCGTACGCAACGCGGCTGAGCGGTTGGGCTATTCGCATACGGACATCATCTCGGGTGCGGGGCATGACGCCTGTTGGATCAACCGCGTGGCGCCAACCGCGATGATCATGTGCCCATGCGTGGATGGTTTGAGCCACAATGAGGCTGAAGAGATCAGTAAGGACTGGGCGGCAGCCGGGGCGGATGTTCTGTTGCACGCGGTCGTCGAGACGGCTGAGATCGTGGAATAGGGGGCTCTGCCCCCGTCGCCCGATGGGCGACTCCCCCGAGGTATTTTTAGCCAGATGAAGCAAGCGGCGCAGACCGCATCAGGGAGTTTGAAATGAGCACAGTTATCAAGAACGGAACCGTCGTAACTGCGGATTTGTCGTACAAAGCGGACGTCCTGATCGAAGGTGGCGTGATCACCGAGATTGGGATGGATCTGAAGGGTGACAAAGAGTTGGACGCCACCGGTTGTTATGTGATGCCGGGCGGGATCGATCCTCATACACACTTGGAGATGCCCTTTATGGGCACGTACTCCAGCGACGATTTCGAAAGCGGCACGCGCGCGGCTTTGGCTGGTGGCACGACAATGGTTGTGGACTTTGCGCTGCCCAACCCGGGGGAAAGCTTGCTTGATGCGTTGAAACGCTGGGACAACAAATCGACGCGGGCGAATTGTGATTATTCGTTCCATATGGCGGTTACGTGGTGGGGCGAGCAGGTGTTCAACGACATCAAGACCGTGATTGAGACGCGGGGCATCAACACCTTTAAGCACTTCATGGCCTATAAAGGCGCACTGATGGTGAATGATGATGAGCTGTTTGCGTCGTTCAAACGGCTAGCTGAGTTGGGTGGAACCGCAATGGTCCATGCCGAAAACGGCGATGTCGTGGCCGAGTTGAGCGCCAAGCTTTTGGCTGAAGGCAATACCGGGCCAGAGGCGCACGCCTATTCCCGTCCGCCGCAGGTAGAAGGCGAGGCGACGAACCGGGCCATCATGATTGCGGATATGGCAGGCGTTCCTCTTTATGTGGTGCATACGTCTTGCGAAGAGGCGCATGAAGCCATTCGTCGCGCCAAGATGCAGGGCAAGCGGGTATGGGGCGAGCCCCTGATCCAGCATCTGACTCTGGATGAGAGCGAGTATTTCCATCACGACTGGGAACACGCTGCGCGGCGGGTCATGAGCCCTCCGTTCCGCAACAAGCAACATCAGGACAGCCTGTGGAACGGTTTGCAATCTGGAACGCTGAGCGTTGTGGCGACGGACCATTGTGCGTTTACGACTGAGCAAAAGCGCTATGGCGTTGGGGATTTCACCAAGATTCCGAACGGGACCGGAGGGTTGGAAGACCGAATGCCCATGCTGTGGACCTATGGTGTGAATACGGGGCGACTGACGCCGAACGAATTTGTCGCTGTTACATCAACAAACATCGCCAAGATATTGAACTGCTATCCTAAAAAAGGAGCCGTCCTGGTCGGCGCTGATGCCGATCTGGTGGTTTGGGATCCAAACAAGGCCAAGGTGATTTCGGCTGAGACGCAGCAGTCATCGATCGACTACAACGTCTTTGAGGGCAAAGAAGTGCGCGGGTTGCCGCGGTTCACGCTGACCCGTGGCGTGGTCGCGGTGCATGATGGTGAGGTCAAAACTCAGGAGGGTCACGGGAAGTTTGTGGCGCGTGAGGCGAACACGCATGTACACAAGGCGCTGAGCACCTGGAAAGAACTCACTGCGCCAAGACCGGTCGAACGGACGGGTATCCCGGCAACCGGGGTTTGATCAGTGTGGGCTGCTGTGCGGGCAGCCCTGACACCACTCTTTTCAAGGCACTAGAATGAATACTGAAAGCACGACCCAGCCCGTCATCGAGGCAAGGCAGTTGGACCTGACGTTCCAGACCAACGATGGGCCCGTTCACGCACTGAAGGACGTGAACCTGACAATTGACAAGGGCGATTTTGTCAGCTTCATCGGACCTTCTGGTTGCGGCAAAACTACATTTCTGCGCTGTATCGCTGCGTTGGAAACCCCGACAGGTGGAACGCTGACGGTGAATGGAATGACCCCAGATGAGGCGCGACGGAACCGGGCCTATGGGTATGTGTTTCAGGCGGCGGGTCTGTACCCCTGGCGGACCATTGCAAAGAACATCAAGCTGCCGCTTGAGATCATGGGCTATTCGGCTGCTGAGCAGGAAGAGCAGGTTAAGAACGTTCTGAAACTTGTTGATCTTGAAGGGTTTGGTGGCAAGTTCCCTTGGCAACTTTCAGGTGGTATGCAACAGCGGGCCAGCATTGCACGGGCTCTTGCCTTTGATGCCGATATCCTGCTGATGGATGAACCCTTTGGCGCTTTGGATGAAATCGTACGCGATCACCTGAACGAACAGCTTCTGGCGCTTTGGGCGCGGACCGAGAAGACGATTGGGTTCGTGACGCACTCGATCCCTGAAGCCGTATACCTGAGCACCAAAATCGTGGTGATGAGCCCAAGGCCCGGCCGGATCACCGATGTGATTGACAGCCCGCTGCCCAAGGAACGGCCATTGGACATTCGGGACACGCCGGAGTTCATCGAAGTGGCCCACCGCGTGCGCGATGGCTTGAGGGCAGGGCATTCTTATGACGATTGAACTGAACGCAGAAAAGATCCGGCGTGCTGTGCCAGATGACGTGAAGGCCTGTGCCACGGTCGTGCACAATTGGGCCAGGCAAACGGATTGGATGCCCGAGGAACTGCCGGTGGAAGAACTCTCGACCATGATCGGTGATGCGTTCATCCGCCGTGAAATCTGGGTCGCTGGTGATCCGGTTGATTGTTATATGTCAGTAGATCCCGCGCTCAATAAAATCGGAGCGTTGTATTGTGGTCGGACGGGACAAGGCATTGGCAAGCGCTTTGTCGACAAGGCAAAAGAGGGCAGAAATTTTCTCTGGCTGACGACGCACAGACCCAACACCGCAGCGCAACGCTTTTATCGCCGCGAAGGGTTTGAGGTGACCGCGGAAGAACCTCCTGTACCTCCTGACACCGTGCCTGTCTTTCGGATGGAGTGGCACGCATGAAGCAGTTCTTATCTGTCATGACTGTGTTGCTTGCCATCGCCGTGCTTTGGTACCTGGCGGTGGCACCAATGAACATCCGTGTCTCTCTGGATCAGGCAGAACGTGCCGGAGAAACGGTAACTCCCGAAGCCTCTCGGGATCGTCAGCAGGTCTCGGTCTGGGTTCTGATGGCGCAAAACCCGTCGCAAATCCAACGCGGCTATGATCTGGATCGCCCACGCTTGCCGACGCCGGTGCAGGTGGGGCAGGAGTTGTGGAAGACAACCGGCGAGATGGTGATGAAAGGCCGGGCGATGTCGAAACGGTCCTTGATCTACCACGGCTGGATTACACTTCAATCCACGCTTTGGGGTTTTGTTCTGGGAACAGCTGTTGGCATTCTGGGGGCCGTGGCTATCGTTTACTCTCGCGTAGTGGATATGAGCTTGATGCCCTGGGCGATCATCAGCCAGACCGTGCCAATCGTGGCGCTGGCCCCCATGATCATTGTACTAAGCTCGCAGTTGGGGATCGAAGGGCGTGGGGTGCCGAAGGCGATTATCTCGGCTTATCTGTGCTACTTCCCAGTGCTGGTTGGGATGGTCAAAGGCCTGAGGTCTCCGGCTGTATCGCAGCTCGATCTGCTCAAGACCTACAACGCGACCGGGTTGCAGGCGTTTCTGAAGCTGCGCCTGCCATCTTCGGTGCCGTATCTCTTTACCTCGCTGAAGGTCGGCATAGCAGCAGCACTGGTTGGAACAATTGTGGGTGAGCTGCCAACAGGTGCGATCTCGGGGCTGGGAGCCCGGATACTGATTGGGGATCAGTTTGGCACACCACTGGCCATTTGGGCGGCGTTGTTTGCGGCGGCCATTCTGGCGGGCATCTTGGTGACTTTGCTGGATGTTCTTCAAAGGGTCACCCTTAAACGCATGGGGATGAGCGCATGAGCTGGCTTGTCTTTGCACTGATTTTCTGGGCCGGCGCATGGGCGTTGAATGCTTGGTTAGCGCGTTCGATCTATCGCGACTCCAAAGCTGTGCGCGTCTTTGTGCCCGTATTGTTTGGTGTAACGCTGCTGATCTTGTGGGAAGGGGCAGTACGTGGCCTGAATGTCTCGCCTGTCATCCTTCCGCCGCCTTCGATGGTCGCGCAAACCTTTGCGAATTCGACGGATATTCTGTGGCAGGACTTCAAGCAGACCGTGTTCAAAGGTGCCTTTACCGGTTTTGCCATCGGCAGTGTTGCCGCGTTCCTGACTGCCGTCTTGATTGACCGATCCGTCTTCTTGACCCGGGGGTTGTTGCCCATCGGCAATTTTGTGGCTGCATTGCCCATCGTGGGCATCGCCCCCATTTTGGTCAGCTGGTTCGGGTTCGATTGGCAATCCAAGGCGGCAGTTGTCGTTGTGATGGTATTCTTCCCGATCCTTGTGAACACCGTGCAGGGCCTGCGCGAAGCAGATGCCATGCAGCGCGACCTGATGCGCACCTATGCGGCCAGCTACACTCAAACACTTATCAAACTGCGCCTGCCAGCAGCGATGCCTTTTATATTCAACGGCCTCAAGATCGCCACGACGCTGGCGCTCATCGGGGCTATCGTGGCCGAGTATTTCGGATCGCCTACACGCGGTATGGGGTTCAGAATCTCGACCGGCGTGGGCAGCTTGTCGATTGACCTCGTCTGGGCAGAAATCGCGGTGGCGGCATTGGCCGGAACCGTGTTCTATTCCCTCGTGGCAGGGCTCGAAAAGGTGGTAACCTTCTGGCACCCTTCCCAACGCGGATAACAAAATTCAACAGACCCCGAAAACGGGGCAAACACGCAACTAGGAGACTTGAAGATGAAAAAGCTACTCAGCGGGGCGGTTGCCGCCTTTAGCCTGACCGCCAGCGCAGCACTGGCCGCCGATGAGGTGACCTTGCAGCTCAAATGGGTCACGCAGGCGCAGTTCGCAGGCTACTATGTGGCGAAGGACAAGGGGTTTTATGAGGAAGAGGGTCTGGACGTGACCATCCTTCCGGGTGGTCCTGACATCGCGCCTACTCAGGTGATAGCCGGCGGTGGGGCCGATGTCACAGTCGAGTGGATGCCTGCCGCGCTGGCAGCGCGCGAAAAGGGCCTGCCACTGGTCAATATTGCCCAACCTTTCAAAAGCTCGGGGATGATGCTGACCTGTTGGAAAGATGCCGGGATTGCCTCGCCCGAGGACCTGAAGAACCGTACTCTGGGTGTTTGGTTCTTTGGCAATGAATTCCCGTTCATGAGCTGGATGAGCAGCTTGGGCATCGATACCGGCGGCAAAAGCGAGAACGGTGTCGAGGTCCTGAAACAGGGCTTCAACGTCGACCCGCTGCTACAGCGTCAGGCCGATTGCATCAGCACCATGACCTATAATGAATATTGGCAGGTGATTGACGCAGGCGTCAGCCCGGATGAGTTGGTGACGTTCAAATACGAAGATCAGGGCGTCGCGACACTGGAAGACGGCCTGTATGTTCTGGAAGAAAACCTGGGCGATGCAGCTTTTGTGGACAAGATGGAACGGTTTGTTCGCGCTTCGATGAAGGGTTGGAAATACGCCGAGGAAAACCCGGATGAAGCGGCCGATATTGTTTTGGAAAACGATGCCACCGGCGCGCAGACCGAAGAACATCAGCAGCGTATGATGGGTGAAATCGCGAAACTGACGGCCGGATCGAATGGCGCGCTGGACCCGGCGGATTTCGAACGCACCGTAAATACACTGCTGGCGGGCGGATCGGATCCGGTCATCACCAAACAGCCTGACGGTGCCTGGACGCATCAGATTACCGACGCAGCGCTTAACTAACGCAAGCCGTCAGTTCAAGGCTTTCAGCGCGGCCCCAATTGGGGCCGCGTTTCTCATTTCAGATGCCGGATTTGTGTCTGTACTCGATGGAAAAACAGAGTAGTATTTACCTGTAAATGAACGCATTTCATACGAAATGCAATCTTTCAGGAATAAAATGCAGGGATTTGCATCAGAATTCAGCTCAGCCATCGCTCTGATCTTTCAAGGAGACTCAGAACTTTGGGCAATTGTGCTTCTGTCCCTGAAAGTTTCCATGTTTGCGGTGCTGATTTCAGCGCTGATTGGTATGCCGGTTGGGGCTGCTTTAGCCGTGGCCCGGTTTCCCGGACGCCGGGTTCTGATCGTTTTGATGAATGCTCTGATGGGGTTTCCGCCGGTGGTCGTGGGGTTGCTGGTTTACCTTATGCTGTCGCGTTCAGGGCCTCTGGGCGTTCTGGAACTTCTGTATACACCAACTGCGATGATCATCGCTCAGGTGGTTCTGGTTACCCCGATCGTTGCGGCATTGACGCGGCAGGTGATCGAGATGCTGGCCGAAGAGTATTCCGAGCAGCTTCGATCCCTTGGTGTGTCACGGCTGGCATCCGTTCCGGTTTTACTGTGGGATGCGCGGTTGGCTTTGGTCACAGCTTTGCTGGCTGGGTTTGGACGCGCCATTGCCGAAGTGGGGGCGGTGATCATCGTCGGTGGCAACATCAATCATGTGACACGCGTGATGACAACAACCATCGCGCTGGAAACCTCGAAAGGAAATCTGGCGCTTGCGTTGGCGTTGGGCGCAATTCTGATCGGGATTGCCGTGGCCGTGAATGCAATGGTCAGCGCCGTAAGCCTGAGGGCCGAGCAGGAGGGGTTACGCCATGCGTGATGTCATCTGCGATATGGTGAACCGCATTGAGGTTGAAGACCTTCAAATCCGCAACAAGGGCCGTGCGTTGCTGGATGTGCCTTCATTGGTTCTGGATGGTCCGGGCCCAACCCTTATTCTTGGCCCAAACGGTGCGGGCAAAAGCCTTTTGCTGCGCTGCCTGCATGGTTTGATCGCACCTGACCACGGCCGTGTGGTGCAGGATGGACAGCCGCTGAGCGCTGCGCAAAAGGCGCGTCAGGCTATGGTATTCCAACACCCGGTTTTGCTGCGCCGCTCTGTGTCCGGCAATCTGGACTTTGTTCTAAAACGCCAGGGGCTGGGGCGGGCGGTCCGAAAGACCCGTATCGCTGAATTGCTGGTCGAAGGTGGGCTTGACGGCAAGGCGCGTCAGCCTGCGCGGTCGTTGTCGGGTGGCGAGGCACAAAGGCTTGCGGTCCTGCGTGCGCTGGCGTTGGAGCCCGACACGTTGTTTCTGGACGAGCCCACCAGCGCGCTTGATCCGGCTGCAACGCAGATGATCGAGCGGATGGTGCTGCGCGCCTCGGCGCGTGGGGTGCGGATCGTGATGGTGACGCATGACATCGGGCAGGCGCGACGGTTGGCATCGGATGTGGTCATGATGCAAGGCGGGCATGTGGTAGAGCATGGCGCTGCAAAACAGGTGTTGGACGCACCGGAAAGCGACGCATCGCGTCGCTATCTGGCAGGCGGGTTGGTTACTTAAAAAGAAAATCGGAGAAAATGATGTTCCGGGCAGTTATTCGGGCAGCAGCAGTGGCATTTGGCTTAACGGCGGGGGCGGTTTCGGCGGAAACACCGTTCATAGTGGTGCAATCGACGACCTCGACACAAAACTCTGGACTGCTGGAGCATATTTTACCGTGGTTCGAAGCCGAATCCGGCATAGACGTGCGTGTCGTCGCGGTGGGAACAGGTCAGGCTATTCGCAATGCGATCAACGGGGACGGTGACGTGCTGCTGGTCCATTCCAAGCCGGCGGAAGAGAAGTTTGTTGCCGATGGCTGGGGCGTTGAACGCAAAGACTTGATGTATAACGATTTTGTTCTGGTTGGCCCGAATTCTGATCCGGCCGGAATTCGTGGTGGTACGGATATTCTGGCTGCTCTGACTGAGATCGCAGAGGTTGAAGCGCCCTTCGTATCGCGTGGAGACGACAGTGGGACGCACAAGGCTGAGATGGGCCATTGGTCGGATGCTGGCGTTGATCCTACGGGCGCCTCGGGAACGTGGTATCGCGAAACCGGCTCGGGCATGGGCGCAACCTTAAGCGTGGCCAGCGGAATGGACGCCTATACGCTGACAGACCGGGCCACGTGGTTGTCCTTTGGGAACCGAGGCAATCTTGAAGTATTGGTCGAGGGCGATCCGCGCCTGTTCAATCAGTACGGTGTCATTCTTGTTAACCCTGAAAAGCACCAACATGTGCGGGAGGCATCCGGTCAACGCTTTATCGACTGGTTGACGGGTCCGGACGGGCAGGAGGCGATCGCGTCCTTCAGGCTAGAAGGACAGCAGGTGTTTTTTCCCAATGCCCAGTAAATTGGCCTGCGGCCAACCCTTGCGGGGCGAGTATTTTTGAAAAGATGAAGCGGTGGGCGGGGGATCAGCCGCTGACACCATTGTGGTGGATCGTACCGAGGCCCGACAGGTCATAACCGCCGAATTCTCGGGCCCGTTGTGTGAAATGATCCGAGCGTAGCAGTGTCATCAGCTTTTGCATTGGCGGATCGAAAAAAGATCTGCGCCAGATCGCCAGATCCAGCCGCTCGGAATGGGTGGGGACAAAGCCAAGGTTGTACAGCCCGGCCAAGGCACCCAGTCCAAAGCCAGCCTCGGCCTTTTGATCGTGCAGCGCTATGGCCAGTTCTTCTTCGGTGCGGGCGCAACCGTGGAAAACGTCCAAGTCTTCACGATTTAGCCCATGTACCTCAAGTTGCGCCTCAAACAGGCGCTGGCTGGCTGCACTGTCCTGACGCAGGATGACGCGTCTGGATCTGAGGTCTTGGAACGATTTGATGTCCGATATGCCCGGAGCAAGCAGTAATCCCCGTTCCCGTCGGGCGATTTCACAGAGAACGACCGGGGCTTCTCCCAAGGCGTCGCGCAGGGAATTGGTGTTGAACCCTCCGTCTTCGTGGATGTGCAATACCGCGGCCTGCGCAGTGCGGTCGCTCAGCCGCGTCAATCCATCGAAAGAGCCATCATAGTAGGTGGCAAGCCCTGATCCGCTTTCGCGCAGCGCCCAGTCCAGCAGCGGGTCGTGACTGCCAGCAACAATCGGGGGCAGGGGCGGTTCAGCCACCTGCGGACCGGACCGTGAGGCGTTGAGCCAGGCGATGATTTCGGTTCTTGGGAACAGCAGCTTGCCCATGGCGCGCACGCAGGGCACCTCGCCCGAAGAGGCAAGATCATAGGCTTTCCGCTCGCCAATGCGCAGCAGATCGGCCAGTTCTCGGGTGGTCAGGTATTGAGACATTCAGTCGAGGCGCACCGCTGGACCCGACGTGGTATCAGCAGCACTGAACCCGAACCGATCCAGTGTGGATGGGGCTGCGACTGTAATCACGACCATCGCGGCAACTGCGGCAAAAAAGGCTTTCATAGTCTCCTCCGGTTCAGTTCTGGTCGTCCGTCGCGCGGCGCAGGAAGGCGATCAGGTCGTCCCGATCCTGCTGTTCTGTAATTCGTTGCATCGGCATCTTCGACCCCGGAATGTAATGATCCGGCCCCTCATCGAAAAGGGCATTTATTGTCTGTTCATTCCAAACAATATCAGAGTCTTGCAGCGTATCCGAGTATAAATATCCGGGCAGGGTTCCGGCAGGTCGTCCAAAGATACCGTGCAGCGTCGGCCCAGCTCGGCGTTCGCTGTCGGGTGTCAGGCTGTGGCAGATCGAGCATTTGCGGGCGAATTGGCGCTCTCCGTTTTCCATTTCGTCGGGATCTTTTAGAAAACTGGGCTCGGAAGAGGCCATTTGCTGTTGATCCGACAGGTCACCCACGGGCCAGCTGTACATGGCCGCGTCTATGCCACCGGCGTGGATGTTCTGACCATCATCCGAGAATGACAGCGCCCAGACCGGTCCGCGCAGCGTTGCGCGAAAATCCTGCGTGATGCGCCATTCGGTAGTGTCGATCATCATGATATAGCCTTCACCGTCGCCGACGGCCAAAAGGCTTCGGTCCGGGCTGAGTGCAAGGGCCAGGATCGGGCGGCGACCCAGAGTGAAGTCGCGTTCTTCACCGGTTGTCAGATCGAGGATTCGCGTCACCCCGTCCACCGCACCATAGGCGATCCAGTTGTTCTGCGCATTAAAGATCAATTCGTTGATGCCAAAGCCGTGCTCAACCAGCCGATCCGTTTCTTCGCCGGTTGCGACATCCCACACGCGTAAGGACCCATCGACGCCAGCGGAAAAAAGCTTTGATCCATCCGGTGAAAAAGTGACTGCATTTACGCCGCTGCCCGTAGGGCCGAACAGGTCGGGGGCGGTGCCATCAATGGGCCAAATACCGATTGTGCCGTCCCAACTGGCCGTCGCGACATGCGTTTTTGACGCGGCCACAGAAACGATCTTGCCTTTGTGCTGACCGACAATCTCTCCGCCCGGCCAACGACGCAGAGTAAAATCATCTCCGGCGGAATAGATGGCTGTACCGTTGAAAACGACCGCGTTCACGGCGGCTTCGTGTCCTTCTAGCCATTGGGGTGTCTGGTCCGACCATAGCCCGACAGAATTGTCGAAACTGGCTGTTGCGATCCGACCGTCTGGCGCGGTGGCAATTCCCATGATCGGCCCGCCATGGCCTTTGAGCGTGAAGAACTCCGCCCATGCGGGCAGTGGGGTCAACGCACAGGCAAGGATCAGCCAGCGCATCTATTCGGCGGGTGAGGCCGCTGCCTTGCCAGCCTCTTTTTCCTGCACCTCTTCCAGCCACAACGAGTGGTGTTCGCGCGCCCATTGTTCTTCGACTTCGCCCGAACCCATGGCGTCAAACGCGCCCTCCATCCCGACCGAGCCGAGGTAGATATGCGCGATAATGATGGCGATGAAGACATAAGCGACCATCACGTGCCAGATCTGGGCATATTGCATCTCTTCCTGAGGCGACATTTGCACGGGCAGGTTCAGACCAAGCGCTTGTGGAATGCCGGTGGCATTGGCAACCGAGAAGGTCTTGGCGAACATCGGCAATTCAAACGGAAACAACAGCGACAGACCGGACAGGCTGATCGAGACGCCCAGCAATATGCAGGCCCAGAAGATGATCTTTTGCCCTGCGTTGAATTTCTTGGCGGGTGGGTGGCTGTTTTTGCTGAACAAGCCTCCTCCGGCTGCCAGCCATTTCAGGTCGGTGCGGTTGGGGATGTTATGGGCAATCCAGTTCACCGTGATGATGATCAGCCCCAACATGAAGGCCCATGCCAGATTGTTGTGCAGCCATTTGCAGCCTTGCGCGATGGTTGCGAAACCTTCCTTGCCGAAGATCGGGATCAAGAAGTCGCGGCCATAGAGCGTTAGCAGGCCGGTGATCGCAAGCACGACGAATGATCCTGCAAACAGCCAATGACCGAAGCGTTCAAAACTGGTGAAGCGCAGGACGGTACGGCCGGTCTTTTCTCCGTCGATGCGAATCTTGCCTCGGATCAGGAAAAACAGAACGATGATGGCCAGCATTCCTGCGATGATGTAACCGCCATATTCGCGTAACGGCCCTGTGCGGAATTCCCACCACCACATGCCGCCATCTTGGATCAGTACACTGTCAGCAGGTCCGCGCGAGGATACGGTCACGTCGGCCGAGCCAAAGCGCAGCGCGCGGTACACGTCACTGTCCGAGGATACGCCGCTGGGTCCAAACTGGCCCAACAGACCTTCGACATTGCCCTGGCCAGTGTTTTCTGAGCGAAAACTGTTATCGACTTTCTCTCCACGCTGACGCGCGAGAATATCCTCAAGCGTGGTCGCACCACCGGTCGAGGCGCGCTCATTCGTGGTGGCGGGTGCCTCAGCCTCGTTGGTTTGCGCAACGGTGGCCTGTGCCAGCCCAATGGTGAACAGCAATGCGATGAGTAAGCGGAACATCTGAACCTCGGTCAAAATCCCTGATCAGGCGACCCACGGATGCGGGTCGCCTGTTTGGTTCATGGAAAAGCGGTCTTAGCCGTCTTTCTGGTCGTAGGCGGTGCCCCAACCCCACGCGCCCGAGCCGAACCCGCGCGCAACGACGCGCTCGCGGTAGATGGCCGAGACCACGTCGCCGTCACCGGCGAGCAGGGCCTTGGTGGAACACATCTCGGCGCAGATGGGCAATTTGCCCTCGGCGATCCGGTTGCGACCATATTTTGCGAACTCTGCGGTCGAGTGCGTTTCCTCGGGGCCACCGGCGCAGAAGGTACATTTGTCCATCTTGCCGCGCGATCCGAAGTTGCCTGCCTGCGGGTATTGCGGTGCGCCGAAGGGGCACGCGTAGAAGCAATAACCACAACCAATGCACAGGTCCTTGGAGTGCAGGACGACCCCTTCTTCGTTCTGATAGAAGCAGTCGACCGGGCACACCGCCATGCAGGGCGCATCCGAACAATGCATACAGGCCACCGAAATCGAGCGTTCGCCCGGGTCACCGTCATTGATCGTCACCACCCTGCGGCGGTTCACGCCCCACGGCACCTCGTGTTCGTTCTTACACGCGGTGACGCAGGCATTGCACTCGATGCAGCGTTCGGCGTCGCAGAGAAACTTTGCTCTTGCTGCCATGTTCTCTTCTCCTCCCTTACGCTGACCAGATTTTGCAGAGAGTCGCTTTGGTCTCTTGCATCTGGGTCACGGAATCATAGCCATAGGTCTGGGCGGTGTTGGTACTTTCACCCAGCACATAGGGATCGGCGCCTTTCGGGTATTTCTCCCTCAGGTCTTCACCCTGGAAATGGCCACCAAAGTGGAACGGCATGAAGGCCACGCCGGCACCGACCCTGTTGGTCAGCATCGCCATCACCTTGACCTTGCCACCCTCAGGACCTTCGACCCAGACCTGCGATCCGTCACGAATACCAAGGTTGTTGGCATCGCGCGGATTGATCTCTACGAACATGTCCTGTTGGAGCTCGGCCAGCCACGGGTTCGACCGTGTCTCATCCCCGCCGCCTTCATATTCGACCAGACGACCTGACGTGAGGATTATCGGGTAATCCTTTGAAAAGTCGTTCTTTTGGATCGAAGCATAAAGGGTAGGTAGGCGATATGCTTGCCGGTCTTCGTAGGTCGGATAGTCCTCCACCAGATCGCGCCGGTTGGTATAGAGCGGCTCGCGATGCAGTGGGATCGGATCCGGGAAGGTCCAGACAACCGCGCGGGCTTTGGCGTTCCCGAAGGGCGCGCAGCCATGCTCGATCGCGACCCGCTGGATACCGCCGGACAGGTCGGTTTTCCAGTTGGTCTCTGGTCCCGCAACGGCGTCGATAGCTGCGCGTTCCTCAGCCGTCAGATCACCGTCCCAGCCAAGGTCCATCAGCATTTGCATCGTGAATTCAGGGTATCCATCCTGAATTTCCGATCCGACGCTATAGACCCCTTCGGCCAGCAGGTTGTCGCCATCGCGTTCCACGCCAAAGCGCGCGCGGAAGGTCAGGCCACCTTCGGCCACCGGTTTGGACATGTCATAGAGGTTTGGTGTTCCCGTATGACCCATCTCCGGTGTTCCCCAGCAGGGCCAGGGCAGACCGTAGTATTCGCCATCGTTGGGTCCACCAATGGCTTGCAGCGTGGTTCTGTCGAACGTGTGCTGGTTGGCCATATGGCTTTTCAAACGCTCTGGCGACTGACCGGTATATCCGATGGTCCAGAGACCCGCGTTGAACTCACGTGTGATGCTTTCAACATTGGGGGTTTCCGGATCGTCCATCTCGATATTGCGGAACAATCGATCCGCCCAGCCGAACTTGTTGGCGAACTTGGCCATGATGACCTCGTCCGGCAGGCTTTCGAACAGCGGTTCTACCACCTTGTCGCGCCATTGCAGCGACCGGTTCGACGCCGTGACCGAGCCACGGGTTTCGAACTGTGTACAGGCGGGCAGCAGGTAGACGCCATCGGTGCGGTCATGCAGCACGGCCGAGACGGTGGGATACGGGTCGATCACGACCAGCATGTCCAGCTTCTCCATCGCCGTCTTCATTTCCGTCATCCGGGTCTGCGAGTTGGGCGCATGGCCCCACAGAACCATGGCACGGACATTATTGTCCTGATCCATGTTGGCCGGGTCTTCCAGAACACCATCAATCCAGCGAGAGACCGGGATGCCGCGTTCGTTCTGAAGCGGTTTATCCTTGCCTTCCTTGTCCTTGATCGTGGCGAACTGGCCTGCCAGCCATTCGGGATCTTCACCCCAGACACGGGCCCAGTGACCCCATGCACCCTTCGACAGGCCGTAATAGCCGGGCAGGGTGTGGGACAGAACACCAAGGTCCGTCGCGCCCTGCACGTTGTCATGGCCGCGGAAGATGTTGGTGCCGCCGCCCGAAGTGCCCATGTTGCCCAAGGCAAGCTGGAGCACGCAGTAAGCGCGGGTGTTGTTGTTGCCGTTGGTGTGCTGCGTACCACCCATACACCAGATCACAGTGCCGGGGCGGTTGTTGACCATGGTACGGGCAACACGCTTGAGCTGTGAGCCGGGAACACCGGTTACACGCTCGGTCTCTTCCGGGTTCCAGTTGGCAACTTCGGTGCGGATTTGGTCCATACCCCAGACACGGGTGCGGATGAACTCTTTGTCCTCCCAACCGTTGTCGAAGATGTGCCACAGGATACCCCAGATCAACGCAACGTCTGTGCCGGGACGGAACCGCACATATTCATCCGCATGCGCCGCGGTGCGCGTAAAGCGCGGGTCGCAGACGATCAGCGGAGCGTTGTTCTGCTCTTTCGCGCGCAGAACGTGCAGCAGCGAGACGGGATGCGCCTCGGCCGGGTTGCCGCCGATGATGAAGATGGCCCGTGAGTTGTGGATGTCATTGTACGAATTGGTCATGGCGCCGTAGCCCCATGTATTCGCAACACCCGCAACAGTGGTCGAGTGGCAGATACGGGCCTGGTGGTCCACATTGTTCGTGCCCCAGTAGGCGGCGAACTTGCGGAACAGATAGGCCTGTTCGTTATTGTGCTTGGCCGAGCCCAGCCAGTACACGCTGTCCGGCCCGGATTCCTGACGGATGTTCATCATGCCGTCGCCGATCTCGTTGATCGCCTCTTCCCAGCTGATGCGCTTCCACTCGCCGCCTTCCTTTTTCATCGGATATTTGAGGCGACGCTCGCCATGGGCATGCTCGCGGACCGAGGCCCCCTTGGCACAATGTGCACCCAGGTTGAACGGGCTGTCCCAGCCGGGTTCTTGCCCGACCCAGACACCGTTCTGAACTTCGGCGACGACCGTACAGCCGACCGAACAGTGGGTGCATACGGATTTGATGTTTTCAACGGCGGTGTTTGCCGCTGTTTGGGCGCTGGCAGGCGTCACGGTTCCACCCGTGGCGCTGATCGCGGCAAGGCCGCCGATCGTCAGGCCCGAGCCACGCAGGAATGCGCGGCGATCGACGGTTTTCTCGCCGACCTGGGACAGGATACTTGTCCGCTGGGGGCGTCTCGCAACCCCGTTGGTCTTTTTCCTAAGCATTTCTTTCCTCCCTTGCTGGCCATGAGGATCACGGCTGGCTTGGTAACTGCGAAACCGACGTCAGGGCCAATCGCAACCGTCAGTCGGGTAAGTGACATCGTCCGGCTGGTGCGCCGGGCGCAGTCGAGGCGGCTTAGAAGCGCGCGCTTTCCAGATAGGCGCGGGTATGCGCTGTATCTTGCATGCGGGTCTCGTCCGTCGGCAGCTCGGCTGCTTCGGCTTGACCGCTCAGGCTGGCGGCGGCGACGGCAGCAGGCGCTGCGGTTCCGGCCAGTTTCAGGAAGTCGCGGCGGGTTGCGCCTTCTTCCTTGGTCTTGCTCATGGGCTTCTCCTCTCCCATTTGCGATCTAGCGCCAATTCAGGCGCTGGCGAGTGGCGGGTTATGCCGCCGTCATTCGGAAGGCCTCGCGTTCGATTTCCATGAACACCCGACCGGCGGTGCCGACCGAGGCATAGAGAACCGACGCTTCGGCGGCTTCCAAATCCGAATAGAAATGTGCGGCCCAGGGGCCGATATGTTTGTTCCAGAACGTTTTCTGGTCTTCCAACGTCGCCGGCGATCCGAAACGGCCAACGATCATGCCCGCCATCATCTCCATCAGTGAGGCAACGTTGTCTTCGGGTTCAAAAACGTTCTGCGCACGGGTGATCCCGCGTACCGCCATGTCATTGCGCAATTGCGCCAATGGTTTTTCGTTCAGGAACCCGGTCAGATAAAAACTGGCGTAAGGCAGCAACTCACCACGTCCCAAGCCAATGAACAGCGCGTTGAACTCGCGCTCGGCAGCAGCAGGTTTGGTGACCTTGGCGACGCGTGCCATAGCCTGAATGGCTTGACCCAGATCGGTGTCATCTCCGCTTAGACCCGCCATCTGGTCCAAAAGCAACTGATCTGGCGGGCCAGCCAGAAGCAGGCCCAGAAAGTTGTAGAAATCCGCGCGCAGCCGATCCTCGGCTGAGATATCCATATTTTGCGCGTTGCTTGCGGTCATTCTTTATCCTTCGAATTCAAATCTCATGCGGCGCGGGGCCGGGGGCATTTCGATTTCGTCCTCAACCTCGGTTTCTGCTTCTGTCTCTGCCAGGACCGCCTCTTGAACAGGGGGAGTATCACTCGGGGGCTCTGCATTTGTCACCGGATCAGGTGTAGGCTCATCTTCAAGGGCGAACTCATCCTCAGGAGGGTCTTCAGCCGCCGCCAGGGCTTCGACATGGGCCAGCATACCCTTGCCAACCTGATACGCTGTTTGGAGGTTCTCAATCACACAGGCCGCGTCTGTGTAGTCCTCACCATAGTCGACCAGCCCGTCGACGTTGGCCAAAACGGGGTTCAGTCGCCACAAGCGCCGCAAGGCACGGCGGCGCAGCCGGTCGGGTACAGCTTTGGCCATAAAACCCGATACATCATCTCCGGGCTGCAATGTCTCCGGGTCCGGCAGATCAAACTCGGCCAATAGCTCAGCATCGCTTTTTTCCTCAAGTTCAGCGTGCTGTGCAGCGATCGCCTGTTCTTCAGCCGCAACAACCTCAGCCTCGGCTTCAGCCTTCACGGCTGCCTTGCGTCGGGACCAGAAGTCGCGGACCTGGGTCATTGCACAACCCTCCGCGGCGCGCGGTAGACATCCGAGGTTTGCCTGATCCGTGGGTCGCCTTTGCCGTCCTCTACCAGATCGGTACGCTTTTTGTCCCGCCGACGCTTGATGAACACCTCGTCTTTATGATGCTGAAGGGTGAAATCCCGCACCCAGGCAATCAAGCCTTCGGTCATGGGGATTTTCTCGACAATTTCCTCGCCGGTGTCCGCATAGTCCTGCCCTTCAAACGGTGAGGCAGTGATGAGAACCGCGTTCAACGGAACGTCGCCCTGCAATTCGTCGCGCAACACCAGATAGAGAGAAGGCAGGCCGTCTGACAGATTGACCATGTAGGCTTCGGTCTCATCCGCCCAAAGTGTCAGGGGCAGGGTGGCTGCGTGGTATTCAACCGCATCGCCCTCACGACGCAATTCCTGCCAATCAGCGGGGCCGGCGCCGGGCAATACGGCGACTGCACGCCAGTTCCAACGGGCCCAACGCGTGACCCCGGGCGTTTTGCGTACGATGACGCCAACCGGCATTTCGATCTGGCTTGCGGCCTTGGCCACTGGCTCCTCCCCGAAAGGCTCTCCCCTGCCTTTGCATGAACACTATGGTACACATTTCGCGCTTGTGCCAAGCCTGCGCTTTAGTACTTTGGTCGTAGGTTTGGGTCGCAACTGCGTGATTGAGGTCAAAAACACTTTTGTTTCCTTAGATTTTAGGTCCGAATGCAGGCTGGCAAACGGTTCGCGACAGGGGGTTGAAGTTGCCGGGCCCTGCGTACAGCCTAAGCTTCATGGGATCAGGAGAGCGTCCTGCGGGAGGGAAAATGGGCACCAAAATACTGCTATGCGATTGCGCTGGAACTCAGGTTTTGGATCCCGACAGGATCGAAAGCGCCTGTGGCGTCAGCTGTTCCAATGTGCACACGGCGCTGTGCACAACCCAACTGCAATCCGCGGTCGAGCTGATGCAGGAGGGAGCAACCACAATTGCCTGCCTGCAGGAACAAGAGGTGTTCCAGTCTCTGGCAGAAGATCTGAATATTGAAATGCCCGGCTTCTTTGATTTGCGCGACCGTGCGGGTTGGTCCGATCAGGGTGCAGATGCAACGCCTAAAATGGCGGCGCTGGCGGCTGAGGCGCAGTTACCGCAACCCGTGACGCCCAGCGTGGATGTCATAAGCGAGGGAACCTGTTTCATCATTGGTCCTGGCGCTGTGAGTTTTGATGTTGCTGAGAGGTTGGCCGGAACCTTGGCAGTGACCGTTCTGGCGACCGATCAGGCAGAGCCAATCTCGCGCGCGTTTGACGTGATACGTGGGCAGGTGAAATCAGTGTCCGGGGCGTTGGGCGGGTTTTCACTTCGTCTGGACGCATTGCAACAGGTTCTACCGGGTGGGCGCGGTGCCTTCGCATGGACTGACCCGAAAGACGGGGCGCAATCCACATGTGACATTATCCTGGACCTTGCAGGTGGCACGCCGTTTGTACAGGCCCCGACCAAGCGTGAAGGGTATCTGCGCGCTGATCCAAAAGACGCGGTGGCTGTCGAACGTTTGGCTTTTGAGGCCGCACAGCTTGTTGGGACATTCGAAAAACCCTTGTACGTGCGGTTGGAAGAAACCCTCTGCGCCCATTCACGGGCGGAACAGGTGGGCTGTTCAAACTGTCTGGATGTCTGCCCGACCGGCGCAATAACCCCAGCGGGTGAACATGTGAGCATCGACCCGATGGTGTGTGCCGGTTGTGGCGCATGCGCCGCCTTGTGCCCTTCAACTGCGATTACCTACGAGGACCCGACCGTGTCGGCACTGCTGTCTCGGATGCACATCCTGGCACGAACCTATCGCCGATCGGGTGGGGTCGCGCCCCGATTGCTTGTCCATGACGCGCATGGCGCCGAGATGATCCGACTGGCAGCGCGTTTTGGTCGCGGTTTACCTTCGGACGTTATCCCGCTGGAACTAAATGTAATATCAGGTTTCGGTCACGCCGAGATGTTGGCTGCTTTGGCGCATGGATTTGCCCGGGTCGACGTGTTGCTTGCACCCACGACGGAACGTGACGCGCTGGATCGTGAGGTAGCGTTGGCACAAGCGATTGCCGGATCAAATGTTATTGGGCTAATTGATGAGGCTGATCCGGATGTCATGGCTGATATGCTCTATGGTCAAGACGAGCCGCTGCCGCTGGCCGATCCTGTTCTTCCGCTGGGCAACCGGCGGCAGATCACACGATTGGCCGCGCAGGCGCTAAATCCGCAGGCCGAGGCTCCACTGGCTCTGCCCGAAAACGCGCCTTACGGGGCGGTGGCGGTGAACACCGACAGTTGCACCCTGTGCCTCAGCTGTGTGTCACTGTGCCCGTCGGGGGCTTTGATCGACAACCCGGACAAACCGCAACTCAACTTCCAGCAGGATGCCTGCCTGCAATGCGGAATGTGCAAGACGATCTGCCCAGAAGACGCGATTACTCTGGTGCCGCAACTGGATCTGAGCGATGCTGCGCTGTCTCAACAGGTGCTCAACGAAGAAGAACCCTTTGCCTGTGTCGAATGCGGCGCATTGTTTGGGGTGAAATCTACGGTCGAGCGGATCATGGAGAAGCTTTCCGGCACGCATCCGATGTTTGCCAACTCGGATCAGGCGCGGATGATCCAGATGTGTGACAATTGCCGGGTGAAAGTGCAGTTCGAACAGCAGGATAACCCGTTCCAGTCAAAGCCCAAGCCGCGGGTTGTCACGACCGACGACTATTATTCGGACAGAAAGGATCATTGAAGCTGCAGCGGAGCCCCCAAATCTGCGGCTTTCATCCGCGACACAAAGGCGAGTATTGCGTCCAGATCGCCCAAGGTCATTTCAACAGGATGAATCGGAGAGGGGCGCTCGGGGTCAAAAGGCGGCGTCAGCCCGTCGATCTGTGTAAATGCGGGGTGGGGGTTGAGCGCAAAAAACGCCTCGAACCGTTCGGACCAATCCGGCATGGCGCGCAAGACGGCAAAGGAAGGGGTCGAACCCAGCCCGTTCATTCGGTTCTTGGGCCCGATCACATGACACCGTCCGCAATGGGTCATCGACAGTTCTTCGCCCAGCACGGTGTCGCCGTCGACAGCCTCGTCTGCCTGAACGACATTCAGATCGAAGCTGACGGTGAAGGCTCCTCCCTGAGAAGGTGTAAAACTCTCGACGGTGCGTTTGCCGATATCCGAGAGCAGCCAGTCGCGAAATCGGGCCTGACGCTTTTCGTCTTCAATGCTCAGGTGATACACCACCCCCTCACGGGCAAAGACAGGATCACCGGGCGGCGCGGAATTAAGCACCATAACACCCGCATCGTCCGCAATAACGCGTATCCCGGTCTTGAGAGAGAAGCGAGGAAGAATATGTTGCAACAGACCCGAGTCTTTCACCTCGGCCGGGGCCGCAAGGCCAATCGCCTCCTGAGACAAGGAGGGGGTGGCAGAGAACGTCAGGCTCAGGCACAAGAGGACAAAGCGCATGGCTCAGCCTAACGGGGCAGGGCGCGGTGCGTCAAATAAACTGAAAGAGACGGAGACACATGCAATGAGCGGCGACCAGACAATGGTGATGCGCACGCCCCTGTCAGCAGGGCACATCGAAGGAAACAAGGCATGAGTGTTCGTGACGCGGTTCTGGCGAACCTGAAAAAGATCACCGACCCGGTATCCGGGCAGGATATTGTGAGCGCGGGCATCGTGCGTGCGCTGAACGTTGAAGGCGACACAGTACGCTTTGTGCTTGAGATCGACCCAAAGCACTCGGAAAAGATGGAGCCCGTGCGCGCGACGGCCGAAAAAGCCGCGCAGATGGTTGACGGTGTGGCCAATGTGTCGGCGATGATGACCGCGCATTCCGATAAAGCGCCGCCGGATCTGAAACCGAAACCCAAACCGTCTCAGACCGGGCCGCAGGCCGTTCCCGGTGTAGACAGGATCATTGCCGTTGCTTCGGGCAAAGGCGGCGTCGGCAAGTCTACTGTCTCGGCTAACCTCGCCTGTGCGTTGGCGGCTGAAGGACGGCGCGTAGGTCTGCTGGACGCGGATGTCTACGGTCCCTCTCAGCCCCGGATGCTGGGTGTATCCGGTCGCCCGGCCAGCCCTGATGGCAAGACCATCCTGCCTTTGCGCAATCACGGCGTGACCATGATGTCCATGGGGCTGATGACCAACGAAGGTCAGGCTGTAGTCTGGCGTGGACCCATGTTGATGGGTGCGCTGCAACAGATGATGGGGCAGGTGCAGTGGGGCGCGTTGGACGTTCTGATCGTCGACCTTCCGCCCGGCACCGGGGATGTGCAGTTGACGCTGAGCCAGAAGTTCCAGGTGGACGGTGCCATCGTGGTTTCAACCCCGCAGGACGTGGCCTTAATCGACGCCCGCAAGGGGATCGATATGTTCAATCAGCTCAAAACTCCAATCGTGGGCATGATCGAAAACATGTCGACCCATATCTGCTCCAACTGCGGGCACGAAGAACATGTGTTTGGTCATGGCGGTGTCGCGTCCGAGGCGGAATCGCTGGGTGTACCGCTGCTGGGTGAAATCCCACTGCATCTGGACATCCGCGTGGCCGCTGACGGAGGTGCGCCTATCGTGGTCAGCAAACCCGATAGTCCGCAGGCCGAGTCGTTCCGCAAGATCGCACGCGACCTGATCTCAAACGGTTTCGCATGACCCTTCCGGTCTTCCCTCCTTTATTAACGGGTCACCCGGTTCAGGGTGGGGAAGACCCGTTCGACCGTGCGCAGGCTATGGCCGCGCTGGGGTGCGATGCGGGAACCGTCGTTTACAACATTCAGGCCGACCGCCTGCGTGTTGCCATCGTCTTTGCGCCTGAAGTGCCGCTTCAGGACGCAATGGCGATGTTGCCGCTGTGTGCTGTGGGATTTCAGAATGCGCTAGGCGCTCTGGCTCCGCCAGAGGTTGCTGTGCATCTGGGCTGGGATGGATTGATTTGTGTGAACGGTGCAAAATGCGGGATGTTCCGGGTTGCTGCGTCGAGTACATCGCCCGATCAGGAACCTGACTGGCTAATTGTTGGATGGGAATTGGCGCTGTTGCAAACCAGCGAGGCCCCAGGCGCAACACCGGATGTTACCGCGCTTTATGAAGAGGGGTGTGCGGATGTTTCCGCAACCCAGTTGGTAGAAAGCTGGTCGCGTCATACGTTGACTTGGCTGAACCGCTGGCAGGAAGATGGCAACGCACCGCTGCATGCCGAATGGATGGGCTTGCTGCGTGGTGTCGGTGATCCACTTGACGGTGGCGGAGTTTTTCTGGGCACTGACGAGCGGTTTGGAATGCTGATCCGGGACGGCTCTGATACACGCCTGCGTCCCCTGACCGACGTTTTGGAGAACGGATGATGAAACTGGCCCGCGCAATCCATTTCGACGAAAGCGATATGAACGTGTTTCATTCTCCGGCGCGAACCGGGGAGTGGTGTGTGTCTGGCGGGTTCGAGTTTTCGAACTGGAGCGACGCCGATCTTGAGGGCAAGGCACGGCAAGCTTTCGCAAATGGCTGGTTGGGTCTGGAAACCTTTGGTCGTGTGACGTTTGTAGCGGTGACGCAGATCGAACCGGCAGAGAAAGATCAGATCACGCGCAATTTGGCCGAACATTTTGTGCAATTCTATGGCGCGCCTTCGGTCGAGGCGGCAATGGGCGTCGCACAATCCGAAGTCGATCACATGTCTGACCTGTGCGAAGACCATGCCGCCAATACGCTACTGACCGTGGCCCGTGAGTTGAGTGAGGCGGGCGTGCACGAAAGCTATCGTGTCATTACGCCCCAGGATGCTCAGCTTGAGGCGCTGGCCGTGCATGGATCGCTGGATGACTAGATCAGGTCGACAAATCCGCCGAACTGGCCGCGTTTGAAGATCAAGCCTTTGCCGGTGCGGTACATCACCTGTTCCACTTGACCGACAATAATCAGGTGATCACCAGCGTCGTGCCGTGCGTGCAGACGACAATCGAACCGCGCCAGACATTGGTTCAATTGCGGGCGACCGGTCTCGTCCTCGGTCCAATCTGCATGAGAGAAATCCGTACCGTCACGCGCAAATCGCAGCGCCTGCTCTTGTTGATCCTGTGCCATCACATGAATCGAATAGTGTTCGCAGCCGCTGAAAGCGTCGAAACGGAACGATTCCTTAGCCAGACACCACAATACCAGTGGCGGGTCCAATGAGACCGAGGCAAAAGAATTCACGGTGATCGCGCGCGGTCCACCTTCGGTTTGCGTGGTGATCACGGTGACGCCGGTGCCAAAGCATCCCAATGCCTCGCGAAAGGCAGGACTTTGATCCGGGGTTGGTGTGAAGGTCTTTTCCGTCATTACGCGCGTCTTCCTTGGCCGCGCATCAGGTGCCACGCGTGGCTCGGTTTGTCTATGAAAAGCTGACTGTTGCTTGCAATTTAAACTGTCAGTTCAGGTCTTCCAGCAAACGCCCGTGTTTTCGGGTTTCCATTATGACTTCGCCAAAGGTGGTAAAACCACGCGCCTGTAGGATCGGCAACATCTTGATCAGCGCTTCTGCCGTGGCAACCGCATCGCCGAGCGCCGTATGGCGCAGCGCCTCGGGGATCGTGATTTCCAGCCGTTCGCACAGCGCGTCCAGCGTATGCGTGTCGCTGGCTCCGAACAGAACGGCAGACAGCAAAACGGTGTCGAGGATCGGGTGATCCCACTCGACTTCCATGCGCTGAGCGTGACGACGCAGGAACGCCATGTCGAAGGGCGCGTTATGCGCCACGATCACGGCATCGCGTGCAAATTGGTGAAATACGCGTCCGGCCTCGGTGATGTCGGGTGCTCCCTGAACCATACGGTCACTGACCTTGTGCACTTTGGTCGACGCAGGTGGTATCGGAATGCCCGGATCCACCAGCATGTCCAGATGCTCGCCCTGAACGATCCTGCCGTTAAGTACGCGCACCGCGCCGATCTGTACGATTTCATCTTTGTGCGGCAACAGCCCGGTTGTTTCCGTATCGAAGACCACGAAACACAGGTCGGACAAGGTGCGATTCTCGAACGCGTCGTCGCCCGGTGTGTCGAGAAGTTCGAAATCGTAAACCAGCGGGCGTGCTTCGTCCGGGGAAATCTGGGCGGCGCTGTCTTCGAAGACCAACATATAACCGGGCGCGTCCCCAAGCGGTTTCATCCGGGCGGAATAGGTCTGTCGGCCATCCACACTGGATAGGGTGCAATAAACGTCCTTGCCGGTTTTGCAAAGTTTGGCATAGGCGTCCGTGAGGCCCGTGGTTTCGAGGTATTCAAAAAGTGACGCATTCAGGCGGGGATGTGCGATCTGGGCCAACACCTCGGCGGCCTGACCGTCGTACAACACGATCTGATGCTTGGGGCTGGCCAGCAGCATGGCGACCGGGATTTCCGTCAACAGAGCGGTGAGGCGTTGTTTTTCAGCCGCCAAATGAGCGGTTTCTGTAGCCACAGCTTCGGCAGTCCGCATCGCATTTGACGCCACCTGTTCCGCCAGCCCGGCTGCAGCCGGGGCTAGATCGCCGAGATAACGCGCCGCTTGCATGTCCAGATCCGTGCTGACCCCGGCATGTGCGCGTGCGCGCAATTGGGCCGAAAGGCGTTCGATTGGCTTGGCAACATTGTCGTCAAACAACAGCCATACGCCGGCAATCAGAGCCAGCAAGCCGAACGTGATCAGGATTTCGGCAAAAATGAAAGCGTCCAGAAGTTCGGGGTTCTCGGCGCGGGCATAGGTGATCCAAAGGGCGATTGTGCTGATCGCAATTCCCCCCAACGCCAGCAAACAGAAGAACAGAAAAATCCTGAGCCTCAGGCTCAATTTGGTGAGCATGATCAGACCCCGCAGGTGGTCTCGATAATCGGATCGGTGCCCTCAGCCCGGTACCAGCTTGCGTTGATCAGGCGACCGTCGTCGGCAAATTCCGCCCCGTCTACGAGGTTGGCGCGACTGTTTTCGGCACAATTGACGGCCACAGGCAAATGCGTGACAGGGGCCCAACGCCCGAACAGATACAGGTCGACCAGCCGTTGATCGGGAACTTGATCATTGGTTCGGACCGATTGTGTGTCGATGGCCGAGAAACGGTCAACAAAAGGCACTGCGTAGGTCCAGGGACGATAGAAGGCGCGGCTTTCGATCTCGTGCACAATGGCCATTTCGTCAGGCAGTTGATCGCGGGTGCGGTCATACCATGAATACTCGCTTGCAATGGTCATGCCGATCATGCCCAGACCTGCCGCAACCGGAGTGGTCCATTTTGGCAAGCGCCCACCGGTCAGCTTGTTCAGCACAAGCACGACGCCCGCAAACGCGAAGCCCGCAAAGATAGTGCCGATCAATTCCAGAAACATGGGGTCTCTCCGTACTTGGGGGTCTTAGCCCAGCATACCTTTGCCGTGGCCAACCGCCGATTGCATCGTTTTTACCACAACAAACGCATCGCGTAGATGACTTCGCTCAAAGTCCGAAAGATCGGACGGGGGCAGATAATTGTCGGGTTTTTCACCTGATTTGACCAGCCGAACCTGATGCTCCAGCCGGGTTTCAGCGATCAGGTCATATGCGTCCAGCAGATCCCGCGCGCCAGACGGGCTAAGGACACCGCTGGCCTCGGCCGCTTTCAGGCGGGCCCGCGTGTTGGCCTCGGGTAACTCACCTTGCAGTGCGTAGATCCGTGCCAGATCAACGATTGGGACGACCCCATTGTGCTTGAGGTCCAGCGTGTTGCGATGTTCGCCCGAGCGGATCGTTGCAAATCCGCGCAGCAGACCCAGAGGGGGCGTGTGTTTCAACGAGTTCGAAATCATGTGCGCCACAAAGATCGAGTTTGCTCTGGCCGCTGCCAGAGTGTCGGCCTGCAGGTCGGCAAACAACTCAAACGTGCCGCCGATAGGGCGCAGGTCGAACATGACCGACGCCAGCATTTGCGCTTCGGGGCTTGGCTTGGCGATCCAGCCCTTGAAATAGTCGCGCCAGACGCGCGCCGGCTGGCACCAGCGCGGATTGGTCGCCATCATATCACCGGGACAGTAGAAATACCCGCAAACGTCTAACCCGTCCGAGACGAATTTGGCCAGTTGCGTGAAATAGGCCATGTCTGCGTCGGTTACGCTGTCATCCAGCATCAGACAATTGTCCTGATCCGATACGCCCGTTTGTTCCTGCCGTCCCTGAGACCCACATGCAAGCCACAGATAGGGCACCGGAGCTGGGCCCAGTTCCGCTTCGCCGAGTGCCAGCAGGCGGCGCGTGACCGTATCCGCGATATCAGTGATCAGACGCGTGACAATTTCGTGCCGGTTTCCGCCAGCAACCAGTTGTACAAGAAGCTGCGGGATTTCTTCGGTCACGCGTGCCATTTCTTCGGCGGTATCAGCCTGCGCGATACGGCGTACCAGCTCTGCCGAGTTGACCGCCTGATAATGTGTCAGATCGGTCTGGGTCACGATCCCGACGAGCCGACCACCTTCGGAAATCGGGATGTGGCCGATGCCACGCTCCATCATGATGTGCAGCACATCCGATCCGATATCGCTGGGCGACAATGTAACCGGGTTTGCGGTCATGATTTCAGAAATGGGCGTAGAGGCGGGCAGGCCGTCTGCAACGTATTTGCCCGAGATGTCCCGCAGGGTCGCAATGCCCTGCAAACTTTCACCGTCCGTGATGCAGAGCGACGAGATATGCTTGTCGCGCATGATCCGCGCTGCATCCTGAACTGACGTGTCAGCGGGGCAGGTGGCCGGGTTATGCGCCATTAATACGTCGATCGAACTAGTGGCCAGGCTTTGCGGACCACTTCGGTCGCCACGTGTGCGGTCAAAGAACTTTGCCACCACATCATGGTTATCGATCAAACTCCGCACAAGATCCGGTGGCAGAACCATTAGGACCGAGGGCGTGTGCGCGCGGGCTTTGGTGGCGGCTTTGCCGTCTTTCAGCAAGCCCCTTTCGCCAAAGGAATTGCGCAGACCCAGATGAGAGACGATGGCACCGTTCTCATCGGTAATTTCGACCTGTCCTTCATAGATCACGAACACCCCGGGTAACTTGTGGCCAAGCTCGTAGACTGAGGCGTCTTCCTCAACTTCCCAGACCTCGATCTGTTTGACGATCTGATCCAGGGCGTCGGCAGGCAACGCGTCATAGGGGTGAACGGATTTCAGAAACCGGGCTATTTCGTCATGGGACAGGGGCATGTGTTGTCTCCGGTGTTCTGGTTAAAAAATCCCGCCCAGTGATGTGCTGGGCGGGAACAGTGGATCGAAAGACGCGGTCGAAGGCAAGAACCAACGACCGCATCAAGCTCATTTGTTCTGAGCTGCGCCCGCACCACGGGGAATGCGCACGCTTTCGACCAGATCCTTGATCTCCTGCGGAGTCTCTTTGGTCATGCCTGCAACAACGTAGGCAGTCGCAAAGTTGATCATCGCACCGATTGCACCGAACGAGGTCGACTTGATCGGACCCAGCAGCGGGTCAGCATCGGTGAACGAGTTGGTGCCCGGAATGAACAACCAGCCCTTGTGCAGGAAGATGTAGACCAGGGTCACAACCAGACCAGCCAACATACCTGCAACCGCGCCGGTGTTGTTGATGCGGGTCGAGAAGATCCCCATCATCAGCGCCGGGAAGATCGAGGCTGCCGCCAGACCGAACGCCAGGGCCACGGTTTGCGCCGCAAATCCGGGTGGGTTCAGACCCAAGTAGGTTGCAACAACGATGGCTACGGCCATTGCGATACGTGCAGCCAGCAGTTCACCCTTTTCAGAGATTTGCGGGTTGATCGCACCTTTGACAAGGTCGTGGGACACAGCCGACGAGATCGCCAGCAACAGGCCCGCAGCGGTTGACAGAGCAGCAGCAAGACCACCTGCCGCGACCAGACCGATCACCCAACCCGGCAGGTTGGCGATTTCGGGGTTGGCCAGAACCAGGATGTCACGGTTGAACTTGGTCAGTTCGTTTCCAACCCAGCCTTTTTCTTCCGCGATTGCGGTCATGGCTTCGGACTTGTCGTTGTAGTACTGGATCTTGCCGTCACCGTTCTTGTCTTCCCAATCCAGAAGACCGGTTTTCTGCCAGGTTTTCATCCAGTCATAGCGCGGATCGGTGTCGATTTCCTCGACCGAAACAGCGCCACCGTCGATGCCACCATTGGGCCACATCATGTCGGTGATGTTCAGACGCGCCATTGCGCCAACCGCAGGGGCGGTCAGGTATAGCAGGGCGATGAAGACCAGAGTCCAGCCAGCCGACCAACGTGCGTCAGACACTTTCGGCACGGTGAAGAAGCGCATGATCACGTGCGGCAGACCGGCGGTACCGATCATCAGCGACAGCGTGAACAGAACCATGTTCAGCGTGTTCGAATGGTGTGCTGTGTACTCGTTGAAGCCCAGCTCGGTCACGATCGCGTCCAGCTTGGTCAGCAGGGGCTCACCGCTGGCGGTGTCACCAAACAGACCCAGAGCAGGGATCGGCGTGCCGGTCAGCTGCAGCGAGATGAAGATCGCCGGGATGGTGTAGGCTGTGATCAGCACGCAGTACTGAGCAACCTGGGTGTAGGTCACACCTTTCATCCCGCCAAACACCGCATATGCAAAGACCACACAAGCACCGATCAGCAGACCGGAGGTGTTGGATACCTCAAGGAAGCGGCCAAAAGCCACGCCCACACCGGTCATCTGACCGATCACGTAGGTCACCGAAGCAACGATCAGACAGATCACCGCAACGACGCGTGCGGTTTGGCTGTAGAAACGATCACCGATGAATTCCGAGACGGTGTATTTGCCGAACTTACGCAGGTAAGGCGCAAGCAGCAGAGCCAGCAGCACGTAGCCACCGGTCCAACCCATCAGGAAGGTCGAGTTGTCATAGCCGGTAAAGGCAATCAGGCCCGCCATCGAAATGAACGAGGCCGCAGACATCCAGTCCGCCGCTGTCGCCATACCGTTGGTGACCGGGTGAACGCCGCGACCGGCGGCGTAGAATTCTGATGTGGAACCCGCGCGGGCCCAGATCGCGATGCCGATGTATAGCGCAAAGGACGCGCCAACAAACAGCAGGTTGATGGTAAACTGATCCATTGTCCCCGCTCTCCCTTATTCTTCGTCTACGCCGAATTCGGCGTCCAGCTTGTTCATGCGCCAGGCGTAGTTGAAGATCAGCACCAGAAAGACCAGGATCGATCCCTGTTGTGCGAACCAAAAGCCCAGATCGGTTCCGCCGACGGCGATCCCCGACAGCAACGGACGCAGCAGAATGCCGAATCCAAACGACACCAGCGCCCAGATAGCGAGGCTGATGTAAATGAGGCGCAGGTTTGCTTGCCAATAGCCCTTATCGGCTTCGGACGCCTGCGCGGAGTTTGTTGAATGATCCGCCATTGCGGGTTCCTCCTTCGCTTCCTCGTTGGGCGGCCCGTGCCTAATTCCTCCAGTGACGCGGACCGCTTCTCGATGTTACCAAACGCCCCGTGACGCCCGGCAAAACTTCTCTGTTCCGCCAAGGCGGTTCATTGAAGTATTCCTTTAAGGATCAAGGCCTTGCGGCCGATCTCCTCCCCTTACTTCATCGCGCCGCTGACGATCTCCTCCAGGTCGCGGGCGATGTCTTCAATCTTGCCCATGGCATTGGTGCGTTGCAGCACGCCATGGCTTTCGTAATAGGTGATCAGCGGCGCGGTCTGCGCGTGATAAGCTGCCAACCGTGACGCCACGGTTTCGGCATTGTCATCGGCGCGGCGCTTGAATTCAGTGTGACCACACTTGTCGCATTTGCCGTCTTCGGCAGGCTTCTTGAACGTGTCGTGGTAACCTTCGCCACAACCGGCGCAGGTGTAGCGACCCGAGATGCGGATCACCATTTCGGCGTCTTCGACTTCAAGGCTGATCGCGGCGTTGATCTTCTGATTGTTCGACGCGAGCAGTTCGTCCAGTGCTTCGGCCTGAACCGTTGTGCGCGGAAAGCCGTCCAGAATGACACCCTTGGCGCAATCTGGTTGCGCCATGCGGTCACGCAGGATGGCGATGACGATGTCGTCACTGACCAGATCGCCCGCTTCCATGACGGCTTTGGCGGCAAGGCCAGCTTCTGTACCGGCCGCAACGGCCTCGCGCAGCAGGTCGCCGGTGCTAAGTTGAACCAGCCCGAACTTTTCTTCCAGCATTCGCGCCTGTGTGCCCTTCCCGGCGCCCGGAGGGCCAAGAAGGATCAGAACGGCGGGAGTGGTGAGCGTGGCAGCGTCCATCACATCCTCACTTGTTCGCACGGTTTTCGATCAGGTCTTCGACCACCGACGGATCGGCGAGCGTCGACGTGTCACCCAGGCTGCCAAAGTCGTTCTCGGCAATCTTGCGCAGGATACGGCGCATGATCTTGCCCGAACGTGTTTTGGGCAGGCCAGGGGCCCACTGGATCACGTCTGGCGAGGCAATCGGGCCGATTTCCGTGCGGACCCAGGTGCGCAGCTCTTTCAACAGCTCATCCGAAGGCTCGCGGTCATTCATCAAAGTGACATAGCAATAGATGCCTTGTCCTTTGATTTCATGAGGATAGCCCACAACAGCAGCTTCAGCGACTGCGGCATGAGCCACCAGCGCACTTTCGACTTCGGCCGTGCCCATGCGGTGACCGGACACGTTGATCACGTCATCTACGCGCCCTGTGATCCAGTAATCGCCGTCTTCATCGCGACGGCAGCCGTCACCTGTGAAGTAGTAGCCTTTGTAATCCGAGAAATAGGTCTTCTCGAACCGTTCATGATCGCCCCAGACGGTGCGCATCTGACCGGGCCAGCTGTCTTTGATGCACAGAACACCTTCGACGCCGTTGCCTTCGATCTCAACGCCCGACTGCGGGTCCAGAACTACGGGCTCAATGCCAAAGAACGGCTTCATGGCTGAGCCGGGCTTCATTGCATGGGCACCGGGCAGGGGGGTCATCAAGTGACCGCCGGTTTCCGTTTGCCACCATGTGTCAACGATCGGGCATTTGCCCTTGCCGACGACGTCATTGTACCAGTTCCAGGCTTCGGGGTTGATCGGCTCACCCACGGTGCCCAGTGTGCGCAGATCGCTGAGGTCGCATTTCTCAACGAACTCATTGCCTTGACCCATCAGAGCACGGATCGCAGTTGGTGCGGTGTAGAACTGGTTCACCTTGTGTTTTTCACAGACCTGCCAAAAGCGCGAGGCATCGGGGAAGGTCGGAACGCCTTCGAACATCAGCGTGGTCGCACCGTTGGCCAGCGGGCCATAGACGATATAGCTGTGTCCGGTGACCCAGCCGACGTCTGCGGTGCACCAGTACACGTCGCCTTCGTGGTAATCGAAGGTGATCTCATGCGTCATCGAGGCATAAACCAGATAGCCGCCGGTGGTGTGCACAACGCCCTTGGGCTGTCCGGTCGAACCGGATGTATAAAGAATGAACAGCGGATCTTCGGCGCTCATCTCGGCGGGTGCGCAGTAGTCATCTGCCTCAAGGGCCATTTCGTTGTAGTCAAAGTCGCGCCCGTCGATCCAGGTGGTTTGACCACCGGTGCGCTTGACTACCAGACATTTCACACTGTCTTTGCAGTGCAGCAGGGCCGCATCCGCGTTGGATTTCAGCGGTGTCTTGCGACCTCCGCGGGGCGCTTCATCAGCAGTGATGACAACCTTGGCGTCACAGCCATTAACCCGCGCCGCCAGTGCGTCGGGCGAGAAGCCTGCGAAAACAATCGAATGGATGGCACCGATCCGGGCGCAGGCCAGCATCGCATAGGCGGCCTCGGGGATCATCGGCAGATAGATGACAACGCGGTCACCCTTCCGAACCCCCAGCGATTCCAAGATATTGGCCATCCGGCAGGTGCGGCGGTGTAGTTCGGCATATGAAATATGCTGCGCCGGATCATTTGGATCGTCCGGCTCCCAGATGATCGCGGTTTGATCGCCACGGGTCTTCAGGTGACGGTCAAGGCAGTTGGCCGAGACGTTTAGTGTGCCATCGGCATACCAGTTGATCTTGACTGAACCGAAGTCGTAGTTGACATCCTTTACCGTTGAGAAGGGCTTGATCCAGTCGACGCGCTTGCCTTGCTCACCCCAGAATGTGTCTGGGTCACTAATCGAGGCTGCGTACATGTCGGTATATTTTGCAGCATCGACATGCGCACGGGCGACGGTTTCTGCGGATGGCGGATATGTCTTGGCATCTGCCTGGGCAGCGGTAGTCATCGTTGAGGCTCCTCCCTCTGGACTGGATTACGTTGGGTCGTTTTTGCCCGATAGTTCAGCAAAGCCGATCCCGTTCCTCCCCAATCGAAGTATTACCGGCTTTGGAAAATAAATAAATAAATTGCCGTAATCTTTGAATTTGTTTGTAAAGAAATTTTAATCCGTATTTCATATTTGTAAATTTTGCGGCCAATGTTTGTAAAAAAGTATGTGAAACAGGGTGTTAATTGTAACAGCTACTTTCGGTTGCTTTATGCTGACACAGGGACGTCCGACCTGGCTTCAACTTATTCTCGATGTCTGCACAGTGCATCAGCGCGACCGTCAGGGTTGGCACATCCCAATGTTGGCGCTAGCTTCTTTTGCAAGCGCTTCGGGAAGAGGCGCGCCAAAGGGAGAGAAAATCATGAATAAGATGTTGAGCGGTGCCGCCGTTGCCGCCATTAGCTTTGCGTTCGTTGGCGAAGCTGCCGCGACCGAGTGGAATGCATCCGTTTGGGGCAAGCGCCGCGCGTTCACCGAACATGTCGAAAAGCTCGCTGAGCTGGTAAGTGAAAAGACCGGCGGGGACTTTACGATCAATGTCAGCTACGGTGGCCTATCCAAGCCGCGCGAAAATCTGGACGGCATCGAAATCGGGGCTTTCGAGATGGCTCAGTTCTGCGCTGGCTATCATCGCGACAAAAACCGCGCGATCACTGTGCTGGAACTGCCGTTTCTTGGTGTGAACAACCTTGAAGAAGAGGTCGCTGTCAGCCACGCGGTGTACGACCATCCAGCAGTCAAGGATGAGATGGCGCAGTGGAATGCCCGCATCATCATGACCTCACCTATGCCCCAGTATAATATCGTGGGCACGGGCGAACCCCGTGATCAGTTGGCGGAATTCGATGGAATGCGGGTTCGTGCAACTGGTGGGTTGGGCCAGGCCTTTGAGGCAGTGGGCGGTGTGCCGACTTCGGTCCCCGCGACCGAAGCCTTCAACGCGATGGAATCGGGTGTTGTGGACACAGTGGCCTTCGCCCAGCACGCGCATCTGTCTTTTGGCACGATCAATGAGGCCGATTGGTGGACGGCCAACCTAAACCCCGGCACGGTGAACTGTCCTGTGGTTGTGAATATCGACGCCTACGAAGCGCTGCCTGCCGAGCATCGCGAAGCGCTGGATAGCTCAATTGACGAGGCGATTGATCACTATCTGGCAAACTACGGCGGCCTACTGGAACAGTGGGACAGCGTCCTTGAAGAAAAAGGCGTGCAGAAGGTCATGATTGACGACGCCGTGATCGAGGAATTCCGCACCAAGGCCGCAGATCCGATCCGGGAAAAGTGGATTGCGGATATGTCGGATCAGGGGCTGCCGGCTCAAGATCTGTATGATCTGGTTCAATCCACGCTGCAGCAACAGCGCGGCGGTAACTGATCCTTTAAGCCGGGTGCCCCGTTGGGTGCCCGGTTCTCTCTCAAATAACAAGGAACGACCGGAATGGCAGGACAGGCCACGGTGCTGGAAGACGGAAGCCGTCTGAGCCAGCTGGACCGGCATTTGTTAAAGCTTGAACGTTTTCTTGCATTAATCAGCGGCCTGGCGGTTTTTGGTCTGATGGTATTGGCCGTGGTCTCCGTCAGCGGGCGCAACGCTTTGAATGCGCCGTTGCCCGGTTATGTCGACTGGATCGAACAGGCGATGCCTTTGATTGCCTTTCTGGGCATCTCATTCGTGCAGCGTGATGGTGGGCATATCCGCATGGACATCGTCATCTCGCGGCTTCACGGTCGGGCTTTGTGGCTGTTCGAGCTGATCTCGGTCCTTCTGATCCTGGTGTTGATGCTTGCACTGGTTTGGGGCAGCTGGTCCCACTTCGACCGATCTTTCGATTTTGGTGCGCCGCTCTGGAGCAGGGACAGTTCCATCGACATCGGTATTCCTCTGTGGCCTGCCAAGCTGTTGGCACCCGTCGCCTTTTCAGTGCTGTGCGCACGGCTGGTGCTTCAGGTGTGGGGCTATGGGCGTGCATTTGTGCTGGGGCTCGAGACCCCTGTTGCGGTGCCGCTCCTTCAGGATGCTGCGGCCCAAGCGGCGGCTGAGGCCGAGCAGTTCGAAGGGCAGGACTAGAACATGGACACGATTGATATTGGCCTCTGGGTCACAGGCGGTCTGCTGGTTCTGGTTGTTGCCGGTATGCGGGTGGCTTTCGCAGCAGGGCTTGCGGGTTTGGTTGGGCTTGTTTGGATATTCTGGGCCAAGTTTGGCTATGACCCGGACCGGTTTGGCAAAGCCTTGACGGTTGCGGTCAAGACCGCGGGGCAGGTTCCGCATTCCAAGGTTGCAGCGCATACGCTCAGCCTGATCCCAACCTTCATCCTGATTGGCTACCTGGCCTACTACGCGGGCCTGACGCGCGCCTTGTTCGAAGCCGCCAAACGTTGGGTGGCCTGGGTTCCGGGCGGGCTTGCCGTGTCTACGATTTTCGCAACGGCTGGTTTTGCCGCCGTATCCGGGGCGTCGGTTGCCACTTCTGCCGTCTTTGCCCGCATCGCGATTCCAGAGATGCTGAAAGTGGGCTATAACAAACGCTTTGCAGCGGGTGTTGTCGCTGCGGGGGGCACGCTGGCCTCGCTCATCCCGCCCTCGGCCATTCTGGTGATCTACGCCATCATCGTCGAGCAGGACGTGGGCAAGCTGCTGTTGGCCGGGTTCATACCGGGTGCGTTTTCTGCAATCATCTATGGCCTGCTGATTGTCGGGATTGCAGTGATCTTCAAAACCGTTGGCCCACCTGTCACAGGCTTTACCTGGAAAGAGCGTTTCTCCGCTTTGCCTGGTGCGATACCAATTGTGGCCGTGATCCTGATCATCATTTGCTTTGTCTACAACCCGTTCGGAGACAAAGCCTGGGGCACCCCTACGGAAGGCGGCGCAATCGGGGCCTTCATTGTGTTCTGTTTCGCCCTGTTTCACGGAATGCGCTGGAAGGAATTCAAATCCGCGCTTTTGGAAACTGCCAAACTGACGGCGATGATCTTTTCGATCATCTGGGGTGTTTTGATCTACGTGCGGTTTCTGGGCTTCGCAGACCTCCCCGGCGCATTTTCCGACTGGATTACCGGGCTTGAGATGTCCCCGATGATGATCCTGATCTGCATCCTTCTGGCCTACGCAGTGCTGGGCATGTTCATGGACGCAATTGGGATGCTGCTGCTGACATTGCCTGTTGTCTATCCAGCGGTCATGGCCCTGAACGGAGGTGAGACCGTCAGCGCAGCCGACAGCGCCTTTGGCATGTCTGGCCCAATGTGCGCCATCTGGTTTGGTATTTTGGTGGTCAAGATGGCCGAGTTCTGTCTGATCACGCCGCCCATTGGGCTGAATTGCTTTGTCGTGGCCGGGGTGCGCCCGGACCTGAGCGTTCAGGACGTGTTCAAAGGCGTGACACCGTTTTTCATCGCCGATGCGATGACGATTGCAATGCTTGTGGCATTCCCGGGGATAGTGCTCTACCTGCCGTCGCTTGCGGGTTAGCAGGGAAGCGAGGCTCTGCCTCGCGCTCCAAGGTATTTATGGCCAGATGAAGCAAGGGATCCGATCTTCATCTGGCTGAAAATACCTCGGGGGAGGCGCGCGCAGCGCGGCGGGGGCAGAGCTCCCATGACAACGCCTTACCCGGCCCGCATCAGCATTCCGAATAGATCGCGCGGATCATCGGGATCGGCCAGCATGTCCAAAGGCTCAAAGAAACCTGTGCCTTCGATCGCTTGCGTTACATAGCGCAGGGCCGAGAAATCTTCGATTGCGAAACCTACGCTGTCGAACAGCGTAATCTGACGATCATCGACACGCCCTTTGGCCGCGCCAGTGATGACCTGCCACATCTCAGTTACCGGATGATCTGCCTCCAGGGCCTGAATTTCACCCTCGATTCTGGTCTGCTCGGGATATTCGACAAAAATATCTGAGCGAAGCAGAATATCTCGATGAAGTTCCGTTTTGCCCGGACAGTCGCCACCGATGGCATTGATGTGAACACCGGGGCCGACCATGTTATCGGTCAGGATCGTGGCGTATTTCTTGTCCGCGGTGCAGGTGGTGATGATCTGGGCACCTTCGATGGCCTCCTCTGGCGTGGTGCAGGGAACAACAGTCAAATCCTTACCCTGCAGGTTCTTCGCACATTTTGCCGTTGCGTTCGGGTCAGTATCGTAGAGCCGGACGGTACTGATGCCGCACATTGCCTTAAAGGCCATACACTGGAATTCAGACTGCGCGCCATTGCCGATCATCGCCATCGTGGTGGCGTTTGTTGGGGCGAGATAACGCCCAACCAATGCCGAGGTTGCCGCTGTGCGCAGGGCGGTCAACAGCGTCATCTCGGTTAGCAGGGTTGGATAGCCAGTATAAACATCTGCCAACAGACCAAATGCCGTGACCGTTTGCAAACCTTCTGAGGTATTCTTGGGATGGCCATTCACGTATTTGAAGCCATAAGCCTCACCATCGGAGGTCGGCATCAATTCGATCACACCGTGCGGTGAATGCGCCGGAATACGCGGGGTTTTGTCAAAACTCTCCCACCGTTTGAAATCAGCTTCGATCTGTGCGGCGATTTGCGTGATCATTTGCTCGACGCCGATGTGATGAACCAATCGCATCATGTTGTCGACGGATACAAACGGCACCAGGGCCTTGTCGGATGGTTGCATAGTGCTTTCTCCTATCGGCGGGAAAGGTGGACGCCTGCGATCATGCAGCGAACCGAACCACCGGCTGTTTCGATTGTTGGAACGGAAAGTGGCAAGGGTGTTGCGCTTTCCCGAATTGTAACGACTTGATCCGGGGTAAGGGCAGCAAGCGCTCTGCTCGACAACGCGAGCACCAATCCGTCGCGCCCTGTCAACTCAATCGCGTTGCCTGCAAACTCAGCAATTTGTTTGTGTGTCAGGTCAATCACGGTTCGCCCAGATTCCTCTAACCGGTCACGAACAGTTGCGCGCCGATCAGGGTCAGGAATCATGTCGAGGCAGATCAAAGCATACTGGGTCCCGATGCCCATCAATACATTGGTGTGATAAACGTCTCGGCCTGTGGCGTCGCGGGCTTCGAATGCAATCGGCTCATAGTTAAAATGTGTGCAAAACCGTTCCAACAAGACTGGGTCAGCGCGGTTGGACGTAACCGTGTAGGCGATACGCCCAACGTGATCCAACACCATCGCACCTGTCCCTTCCAGCGCAAGGTTGTCTTGCTCCAGTCCGGAATAATCTATGACGTCCTGAACGCGGTACTTTTGTTTGAGCAGTTCAATGACATCGGTTCGGCGTTCGCGGCGGCGAGAAGGAACAAACATTGGGTATATCGCGATATGACCGCCGGGATGCGTTGAAAACCAGTTATTTGGAAATACGCTGTCGGGCGTGTTCAGGTCGCCGAAATCGTCAAATACATGTACGGTAATGCCTGCGTCCCGTAACTGCCGTACGGCCTGATCATGCTCATCCCTGGCCGCTGCAGAGGTAGCGTTGGCAGAGGTGCCGCTAAGTGTTTGAAACGCATTGTCATCGCGTGTTTCCGGGTTGGACGCAAAAGCATGGGGCCGGATCATGACAGCAGCAGAGGGTGCTTGCAGCGACAGCATCAGAAACTCCGGGTGGGGCGGTCAAAGATGCGGCGGCCCATAAGTGAGGCGGCCAGATCGACCATAAGTTTGGCGGTGCGACCCCGTTCATCCAGAAACGGGTTCAATTCAACAAGATCCAACGAACTGACCAGCCCGCTTTCGTGCAGCAATTCCATCACAAGATGGGCTTCGCGCTCGGTCGCCCCGCCAGGAACCGTAGTGCCAACGGCGGGCGCTATGGCGGGATCGAGGAAGTCAACATCCAGCGACACATGCAGCAAGGCATTTTCGGCGCGCACCCGGTCCAGAAAGGCCAGCAGAGGTGCCTTTATCCCATGCTCATCAATACTGCGCATGTCGGCCAGCATGGCGTGGTCTTGCTCGAATGCCGAACGTTCAGCTGGATCGACGGAGCGCAGGCCAATCATTCCAACGCGGTCCGTTGGAACCTTGGCAGACAGGGGGGGAAAGGCATCAAAACCGGGTCTGCCCGTAAAATAGGCCACCGGTGTTCCGTGCAAGTTGCCGCTGCCTGTGCTGTCTGGTGTGTGAAAGTCGCTATGGGCGTCTAACCAGAGCACAAACAGCGGCCTTTCGACCTGTGCCGCATATGCGGCCATCCCGGCGACGGTGCCCATGGACAATGCATGATCGCCGCCCATGAAAATAGGTACGCCCTGACGCGCGGCCGCCTGCGCCGTCGTGCTGAGAGCGCGGGTCCAGCCCACACATTCGGGCAAGGAAAAGAGGTGAGGGTGGTCGACTAGGCCGGTCTCGTCCGGGATCACGTCACCCTGGTCCTGAACGAAATGGCCAAGATCGGTCAAAGCCTCTTGCAGCCCGGCCACACGATAAGCGTCCGGGCCCATCCGGCATCCCTGACGACGTTTTCCGGCGTCCATGGGGACGCCCACCAATATGATAGTTTTCATGTCCATATGCTCATTTAGGCTGGCAGAGTGTCTTGCGTGAAGGCAGCAAAATGCTCAAAATGGGTCAAGAAAGTCCTTAATGAGAAAAAGATATGGACGATTTGGACAATCGATTGCTCAATGCGTTGCAACGTGATGCGCGCGCCAGCCTGTCTGAGCTGTCAGAAACGCTCGGCGTGACGCGCACCACGGTGCGTAGCAGGTTGCAGCGGCTGAAACAGTCCGGAGAAATTGTCGGCTTCACCGTTCTCACCCGACGGGATCTGGCGCAAAGTCCGGTGCGTGGTTTGATGATGCTGGAGATTGAAGGGCGCGGGACAGAACGTGTCATGGCGCGTATAGCGGCCTTGCGGCAGGTGACAGCAGTGCATTCGACCAATGGCAGTTGGGATCTGATAGCCGAGATCTCTGCCGAAACCCTGGCCGAGCTGGATGAGGTTCTGTTTCAGATCCGCCGCTTTGACGGTATCACACGATCCGAGACGAATCTGTTGTTGTCCACGCGAAAGGGGCGGCTCTAGTGCTTTGAGATGAAAACAATTTGTGCCAGTGTTTCTGGGCAAAATATGACAAAGCAATCGCTGGATCGATTGGATTTGCAGACAGGCAGGGACGTGCAGCATGACCACTTCGCAGAAATCTGACGAACCGCTCGCCTTGCAATGGGCAGAACGTATTACGGCAATTCTGGAGAAGCCCTGGCTGCGCATCGCTATACCCATTGTCGTAACGGGCATTGCACTGACGGTTTTGCACGAGTTGTCGGCCCATGTGAAATGGTCGGATGTGCAGAACGACATTTCGGCGACGTCTTGGAAACTGATGTTCATTGCGCTGTGCTGGACGGCGTTCAGTTTCTTTTCCTTGTCACTTTACGACGTGTTCGCTGTGCAGAGCGTGGCTGATGGCAAAGTACCCTTGCCGGTGGCCGGAATGGCAGGAGCCAGCGGTTATGCTGTATCAAATTGCCTCGGTTTCTCTTACATCACCGGAACCGCGATCCGGTATCGGATCTATGCATCGCTTGGTCTGGATCTGGGGCGCGTGGCCGGGGTGATTGCGACCTCTTGGGTGGCGTTCTGGATGGGTCTGGTTCTGATAGTGGGTCTGTTGTTGACCTTTCATCCCGACGGCATCTCGAAGGTGGTACCGGTCAGCGCAACAGTGGAAACCGCCATCGGGCTGTGTCTGCTGGGTGGGCTGCTTGTCCTCTTCATCTGGTTGTCCACCGGTGGACGGCGGTTTTCATTGGCCGGTGTGGGGTTCAACCTGCCGGGCGGAAAACTTGCTAGCCTTCTGACGCTGGCCGCGATTGGCGATCTGTTCGGCGCATCCATGGTGTTGTATGTCCTGATGCCGGACGATCTGGGCGTTGGCTACCCGTATTTCTTCACGATTTTTATTGCCGCTATCGCTGTAGGTATCCTCAGCCACGCACCGGGTGGGATTGGCGTGTTCGAAGCGACACTGATTGCCGGGCTAGGGGCATCGGGACGATCCGACGTTATTGCCGCGCTGTTGTTGTATCGTGTGGTTTATACTTTTCTGCCATTCACAATTGCCAGCCTGTCGATTGCTGTGGCGTCGGCACTGACACAACGCCGCCGGATCAGCGGGGCTGCAACCTGGGTGTACCGCGCGATCCGGCCAATGGTGCCGATTGTTGCGGCCGGTGTGGCAGCGGTGGCCGGGGTGATCCTGCTGGTGTCAGGGGCGCTGCCTGCTGGGTCACAGAACCTTGGCGTTTTGAAGGATGTTTTGCCGCTGTCCTTTGTTGAAGCCTCGCATCTGGTAGGCAGCGCCATTGGTGTTCTGCTTTTACTGGTTTCGCGCGGCTTGTTCCGCAAGCTTTACCGCGCTTGGGTGGTGGCGATGTTGTTGATGGCGGCAGGCTTCTTCGCGTCTCTCGCCAAGGGTTTGGACACGCACGAAGCGGTGTCGATGTTGGGGACGATAGGTGTTTTGGGCCTGTTCCGTGGAGCGTTTTACAGGGTCAGCGGCGCTTCGATTTTCCGTCTGAACATCCCATGGCTGATAAGCGTTGTTGTGTTGCTGGCGGTCATTTTCTGGATTGGGCTATTTGCTTATTCCCACGTCGAATACCAAAACGCTTTGTGGTGGGAGTTTGCCTGGAATGGCGACGCTTCGAGGTTTTTACGCTCGAGCCTTGTTGTGGCTGTGATCGTCGGCGTTGTGGCCGTGAACTCTCTGTTCGGGCGCGAAATTCCAACACCACAACGCACCGAAATCCCCGAGGTTGTCGAACGGTTGGTGATGGAGAGCGAGGATACCGAGTCCCAGATCTCGCTGACCGGCGACAAGCAGTTTCTGATTTCACCGGATAAAACGGCCTTCATTGCTTATGCCGATACGGGCAACGCGGTGATCTCAAAAGGGGAGCCAGTAGGGGACGAGGTCGCAGGCCGCCAATTGATCTGGCAGCTTCGGGAAATGGCGGATCGTGAAGGAAAGCTGTGTGCGTTCTACAGTGTATCGACCAAATATCTGCCAACCTTTCTGGACCTGGGTCTGTCGATCCTGAAAATAGGTGAGGTCGCGCGCGTGCCGTTGCAAGATTTTTCGCTGGACGGAAAGTCGCGCAAGCGGTTCCGGCAGGCCAAGAACAGGGCCGAGCGGGAAGGCTATGTGTTTGAGATTATCCCAAAGGAAAAACTGGCACCGGTATTGCCAGAATTGCGCGAGATTTCAGATCATTGGCTCGAGCAAAAGGCCGGTGCCGAAAAAGGATTTGCGCTTGGGGGCTTTGACGATCAGTACCTGTCTTATTTCGACCATGCGGTATTGCGCGACGGAAACACAGGTAAGATCAAGGCGTTCGCCAACCTGTTCCAAGGCGGCAACAAATCCGAACTGTCGCTGGACCTGATGCGCTATGAGCCTGACAGCCCCAGCTTTGTCATGGACGCTTTGTTTGCAGAGATGATGGTGTGGGGCTCGGAACAGGGCTTTCACTGGTTCTCGCTGGGGGCTGCGCCGTTTTCAGGCATAGAAAACCGGCAACATGCCTCGCTCTGGAACCGGATCGGAGGGTTCGTTTATGAGCACGGCGAACAGTTTTATCATTTCGAAGGCTTGCGCAGCTTCAAGCAGAAATTTGACCCGGAATGGAGCCCGAATTATCTGGCCAGCCCCGGCGGGTTGGCCGCGCCGCGTATCCTTTATGAGGTCAATATCCTGATCTCAGGCGGGCTGCGCGGTCTGACAAAGTAGGATCAGTTCAGGCTGGCACCGGTTGGGGTTTTCTGCAGCAGATCCCCCCAATCGGTGCGATAGGCCATCTCGGCCAACACGGTCTCGGGCAGAAACTCCTGATTTTGACGGATCTGCCAACCGCCGCCTAAACCTTTGTACACCGCGACCAGATTGCTGGACACTTGCTGGCGCGCTTCGATCAGATTGGCTTGCGAGCGCAGAAGGGCGGTTTGCGTGTTCAGAATACGCGAATAGCTGGCAATGCCGTCCGTGTACTGGCTGACCGCAATCTCAGCCGCCTTGCGCGAGGCGTCGACGCTTTGCTGATAGAATCCAACCTGTTTACGTGCCTGAGTATAAGCGACCATGGCGCTTTCAACCTCGGAATACGCGGTTAAAACGGTGTTCTGGTAATTGGAGATCAGCGCTTGATAGGCGGCATCCTGTGCGCGGACATTGTTCTTGATGCGGCCATAGTTCAGCACGTTCCAGACCACGCCAGCGCTGGCCAGACCGGTGGTGCTGTTGCCGCTGAACAGGTCGCGTCCGCCCGAAGCCTGTAGGCCAATCGAGCCGGACAGCACGAATTGTGGATACAGATCCGCCATCGCGATGCCCACCTGCGCCGATTGCGTCGCAGCAGCCAGTTCCGCGGCCCGCACATCCGGGCGGCGGCGCAGAAGTTCGGCGGGTACACCCACAGCCACATTTGTCCGCGCGGACGGGATGCGGCCCGAGTTCCCCAACAAGCTGGTCATCCGGGACGGCGTGACACCCAGCAGCACGGCCAGGGCATTCTTGGTTTGTTGCAGGTCACTTTCCAGCTCGGGCACCAAAGCTTTGGTGTTGTTGAGAAGTGCGGTAGACTCCTGCACGTCCAACTCGGTGGTGACACCGTTGTTGAAACGCAATTGGGTCAGGTCCGCAGAGTCTTGCTGCAACTTGATGTTTTCGCGGGCGACCGCCAAAGATTCCTGTAACGCGCGGATATTGACGTACAAAGCAGCCACATCCCCGGTCAGTGTCACCAACGCGTCGTCGTAATTGGCCACCTGAAGTGCCAGATTAGACCGCGCGGCCTGCACCCCGCGCCGCTGTGCGCCCCAGACGTCCAGCTCCCACTGGGCATCGAAGCCGACTTGCGAGGTCGAGAATTCGGTATCCAGCGGAATGATGCGGTTGATATCGGCAATGGGTCCAAGATTGTCGCTGATCTGCCGTCGCTGCAACGACCCGCCAATGGCTTGGGATTGCGGGTAAAGCTCACCAAATGCGATGCCCAACTGTGCACGGGCCTGCAACACGCGTGCCCCCGCGACCTGAAGGGTCAGGTTTTGCGCGTAAGCTTCTGCAATCAGCCTGTTGAGGGTGGGGTCATTGAACGTCTCCCACCATTTCACCACGGGTGCGCTGCGCGATGTCAGGCCGCTTTGGCCGGTGCTGGGGTTGTTCACTTCGATCCATTGCTTCACGACCGGAGAGTTCGGGCGCACGAAATCCGGTCCCACTGGTGCGCAAGCCACCAGAGTAGCAGCGCAAAGGGCAGTTCCCAGAAACCGGCGGAGTGTCATAGCGCGCATCCTCAGATATCCAGCGGTCGGATGAAGTTGGCGAAGGAATAGAGGCGGATGTTGATGCGCCTCAGGAATTCAAAGCTTTTTCCCATGCCCGTGTAAATTGCCACGGCAGCGTGGCCACCTGCGGGGAAAGTATGCCCTTCGGGCAAATCGACCGAGATCTGTACAGCGATCCGACCGGGCAGTTTGGGCAATTCAAAACCGGGCAGGCGCCCAGACGGGATGTACTGTCCTTGCCTTGTCGCCCACCAGATCGCCTCGACCTTGCCGGTCAGGATTTCGCCGGGGTAAAGGTCAAGCGCTACTTCAACCTCTTGCCCCGGCTCAACAAACTTCAGATTCTGCTGGCGGAATGTGGCAAGGAGATAGGGGTTGTCCTCGGTTACGAAACTGGCAATCGCGCCCAAACGAATATCACCAACGACAAGCCCAGGACGGGCCTGCTGCGAGACGATCATACCGTTTTCAGGGGCATAAATCGTTGTGTTTTCGAGGAAGTACTCAGCTTCGGAGAGCTGCGCCTGCGCCTGAAGAATGCCGGTGTTCACACCGTCGATCTGCGATTCCAGCGCCAGCTGTGCTTTGTTCAGATTGGCCTCGGCCTGTTTCACGCCGGCTTGATCTTCGGCGACTTGCTCGTTCCAACGGTCCAGCTCGTCCTGTCGTGCGCCACCTGCCGGGACCAGGTTTTCGTACCGGGCCTGTTCCGTTATGGCATAGGCCAGTTGTGCATTCGCCCGCTCAACAGCTTCGGTTTTGGCGATGACATCCTGTTCCAGAATTTTCGCGTTCTGCTCGGCCGCGACCAGTTGCGCCTTGGCATTGTCCACCGCCAGCGAAAACACTGTGTCATCGAAACGATACAGCGGGTCGCCCTTGGTCACTTGAGTGTTCGGCTCAACCAGCACCTCGGTCAAAATTGTGGGCTGCGTCAGTTTAGGTACGATCTGTATAGTTGAACGCACCACATGGCTGTCTGCCGAAAAAGGCTGAAAGAAGCGCAAAGCCACAAGAAAGATCAGCAGCAGGTGCGCACCCACCCAGAACGAGACGATGCCCCAGGCAATGTTGAATTTCAGCAATTCCAGCTTGAAGAAAATGAGCCAGACAAAAATGATGTAGAAAAGAGTGATGCCAAGGGCGACGAACATAGGTCTTGCTTTCCTTAGGTCTTAGCCTTGCTGGGTATCGTCTGTGTCCAGACGATCCTGATATTCCGGCTTTACCTTGCCGCCCAGACGTTTGATTTCATCGCGAATGGCGTCTTTCTCTTCGTCCGGACCACGGCGCATGTCGACGGTGACACCATCGTGGAAAGCCCACATAAAGGCGTGAACCCAAGGCACAACGGCCAGAAATCCCATCCATCCCATGATCTTGACAGCTTCTGCGTGCGGGTGATTGCGTTTGATCGCGATCCGTCCTGGAAGCCCCATCAGGAACAAGAAAACTGCCATCACTGCTGCAAGCAGCAGGATCAATGCTACAAATGTCAGGTAATCGTAATAGCCCAAAGGCTGGCCCAATAGTCCCATGTTGCCTCCTGCCGGGGTGCGGGTCCCGCTGGTTGTTTTCTGGGGATCGGTCGGCGTGTTTTGTAACCGGGCTTGGCAGAAAAACCTGACTCGGGTGCATCACCGCCCAGGCTCCCCATCCCTGCAATGATCACTTTGTGGCGATACTGTCAGGCCATTACCCGTCTGGCAAGAACAGGTCGGGAAAAGACACGGATAAATTACGTCAATCGGCAATGTGCAGCGCCGTATTCCAGTCTACGCATTTTTGACCAAGTTCGTGGGGCAGGTGCTTATCGGTATAGAAACTGTCGATCTCGCTGAGCGAGGCGATCCGAGCCGGAGCAGAGCGTTGGAATTTTGATTGATCAGCGACCAAACAGGTACGACGCGCCTGTGCGATAATGGTTTGGCTGACCTGAACCTCCTGAAAATCGAAATCCAAAAGATCACCGTCGCTATCTAGGGCCGAGCACCCGATAACGGCCAGATCGAACTTGAATTGCCGGATTGTCGATACAGTCAAATTTCCGATCAACCCGCCATCAGCCCGCCGAAGCACGCCACCGGCCATCACGATTTCGCAGTGCGGGTTTTCAATCAAGATGTTGGCGACATTCATATTGTTCGTCACGACCATCAGGTTCTTGTGGTTCAGCAATTGCCGTGCCACGGCCTCGGTCGATGTGCCGATATTCATGAAGATCGACGCCCCATCCGGAACGTCCTGGGCGCAGGCTTTGGCGATGCTGGTTTTGGCATCCGCATTCAGGGCACGGCGGTCTTCATAATCGATATTTGAGACGCCAGACCGCAAAACTGCGCCGCCGTGGACCCGGTCAAGCTTGCCCGCATCCGCAAGCTCCGTCAGATCGCGTCGGATCGTCTGAACAGTAACGCCAAATCGTTCGGCTAGCCCCTCAACGGTGACGCGCCCCTCAGAGCTGGCAATTTCCAGAATGTCGGATTGGCGAAAGGAAAGAGACATAGGGCGGGTCCAAGGTAATGCGTTCTTTCGTTTTTGTTCTTTTGGGTGAAATTGGCAAGAAGCGCTGCGTATTTTTCATATCAGCGTTGCAAAAAGAAAATAAACGAACATAAACATTGACCATACGAAGAACATTCTGGCTAATGCGCCTGATCATGCCTGGCGGGGAATCATTGGACATGCAGTCGACAGAAGACCAGATCACAGACCTTTTCATCATCGGCGGCGGCATCAATGGCTGCGGTATTGCCCGAGACGCCGCTGGACGGGGCCTTTCAGTGGCGCTGGCGGAAATGAACGATCTGGCATCGGCTACGTCTTCGGCCTCGACCAAGCTGTTTCACGGCGGGTTGCGGTATCTGGAATATTTTGAAATCCGTCTGGTGCGCGAAGCGCTGATCGAACGTGAAACCCTGCTGCGGGCCATGCCGCACATCAGCTGGCCGATGCGATTTGTGTTGCCATATCACAAAGATATGCGGTTCGATTCCGAGACACCGACATCGCGTTTGCTCAGCACGGTGATGCCGTGGATGCGGGGGCGGCGTCCGGCATGGCTGATCCGGTTGGGGTTGTTCTTGTACGATAATCTGGGTGGGCGCAAAATTTTGCCCGGAACCACGTCACTGAACCTGCGTACGGCCCCTGAAGGAAACCCTCTGCAGGACAAGTTCGAAACGGCCTATGAATATTCCGACTGTTGGATCGAAGATTCCCGTCTGGTGGTCCTGAATGCGCGGGATGCTGAGGCGCGCGGCGCACAGATCATGGTGCGGACCGAGGTGATCTCGGCCGAGCGTGTGGGAGATCTGTGGGAAGTGACCGTGCGGGACCGCGACAGCGATGAGACCCGTGTGATCAAGGCGAAAATGCTGATCAACGCGGGCGGTCCGTGGGTTGGCGACATCATCCAGACCAAGATCCGTGTGAACTCGCGCGAGGGTGTTCGGTTGGTACGCGGCAGCCATATCGTGACGCCCAAATTGTACGATCACGACAAGTGCTATTTCTTTCAGGGTGAAGATGGCCGCATCATCTTTGCCATTCCATATGAGCAGGATTTTACCCTGATTGGAACAACCGATCAGGATCATCCGGACCCTTCCACCAAGCCGGTTTGTACCGAGGCCGAGCAGGAGTATCTCTGCGCCTTCGCGTCGAAGTATTTCAAACGCGCCGTGACCCGCGATGATGTTGTTTGGACCTATTCCGGTGTGCGTCCTCTGTATGACGATGGGGCCAACAGCGCCACTGCAGCGACGCGTGATTATACGTTGAAGGTCGATGCGCAGGGTGGGGCACCCGTTTTGAACGTGTTTGGCGGTAAAATCACCACCTACCGCAGGCTTGCTGAAAGCGCGCTGGAGAAGGTGGCCGAGTTCTTTCCTAATCTGCCTGGTCCCTGGACAGCAGGTGTCGCTTTGCCCGGTGGAGACTTTCCAGTTGATGCCGTTGACACTCTAAAAAGCGACCTTCTTGCAAAGTATCCGTTCCTCACCGCCGCTTGGGCCGCACGCTTGATCCGCGCATACGGCACTGAGGCGCGTGATGTTCTAGCTGGTGCAAAACAGGCCACCGATCTGGGCGAAGACTTTGGCGCAACCTTGACTGCGCAAGAGGTCGCTTGGCTGATGGACAAGGAATATGCGCGCACCGCCGATGACATTGTATGGCGGCGCAACAAGCTGGGTCTTCGTCTGAACAAGGATCAGATAGCGCGGATCGATGAATGGATGGCTGAGCGTCGCGCCGCGTGACAGGGGTCGTAAGACCCTTGGCGGTGGACTCCTGTTGTGTTAGCCCTTGGAGACGGTCGGCAGACACCGAGGCGCCGCTGCTCTGGTTCAGAGTGCTAAACCTGCCTGTGAGACATAATTGACATCGCAACACTCAGGGCGTTGCTTCGTCAGGTCAGCGGCCAACGAATGCGCAGAACGCCCGATGTGGATGTGTGATGAGCAAAACGCCAGTCCCTTTACATATTGATGATCTGACCCCCTTCGTTCGGACCTTGTCCAACCAGCTAGGAGCCGCCAGCCCATCGCACCTGACGCTGATGAACATGGTCGCGCGTGCAGCCGGGTTTCAGAATGTGCAACATATGCGGGCCGATAGTGCCGCCAACCGCAGGCTGCAGAACCGGTCCGATCCACCAGCGCCGAATGCCCGGTTGGTTGAACGCACGCTTCATCTGTTCGACACAGAGGGCAGGTTGAGGCAGTGGCCTTCGAAGCGTTCGGTGCAAACCCTTTCGCTTTGGGCGCTCTGGGCTGCTGTACCGACAGGCAAGACTTTGCATGAGGCCAAGGTTAACGCGTGTCTCAATGCCGAGCATTGTTTTGACGATCCGGCAACTTTGCGCCGCACGATGATTTCCTGCGGGTTGCTGACGCGGCGCAAGGACGGATCAGAGTATCGCAGGGTCGAACAAGAACCACCCGTCGACGCAAAACAGGTGATCCACGACATCGCCAGACGACGGCGCGAAAGATCGCAATAAGAAAAAAGCCCCGCTGAACTGCGGGGCTTTTTTGGATCATGCGGCGGTTTCGGACGGGCCGGGATCGTTTTTACTGCCTTTCAACCACTCTCGCATGCTTTGCATCAACGCGTAGAGAACTGGCACCACGATGACACCCACCACGGTTGCAGCCAGCATGCCGCCAAAAACGGCAACACCAATCGCCTTTTGGCTGGCGGCACCCGCGCCGTTTGCAGCCAAAAGGGGAACAACACCCAGCAGGAATGACAAGGCTGTCATCATCACAGCCCGGAACCGCTGGAAAGCGGCCTCTGCCGCAGCATCTTTGATCGACAAGCCATTGGCACGTTGCTCCATCGCAAATTCAACGATCAGAATACCGTTTTTCGACGCAAGCCCCACAAGCATGATCATCCCGATCTGCGTGTAGAGGTTGATGTCGCTGCCAACGATCGCCACGGCTGCCACGGCCCCGAACAGGGCCACAACAACGGAAAGAAGGATCGAAACAGGCATCGTCCAGCTTTCGTATTGTCCGACCAGGAACAGGTATCCAAACAGGATCGCAAGCCCGAGGATGATGATCACCAAACTGCCCGAGGCCAGCTGTTGCTGCGCCGTGCCGGTCCATTCGAACGCATAGCCGGGGGGCAGGGCGGTTGCAGATTCTTCCGTCATCACCGTGATGGCGTCGCCACTGGACAGACCCGGTGCGGGCACTGCCGTTACCGTCGCCGAGCGGAACAGATTGTGGCGTTTCAGAAGAACCGGGCCAAGCACGTTTTCCACATCAATCAGCGTACCCAGCGGAACCATGTCGCCTTTTTGAGACCGGACATACAGGTTGGCAATGTCTTCGACATTGTCCCGATAAGTGCCGTCCGCCTGAATCATCACACGGTAAACGCGACCAAACAGGTTGAAGTCGTTGACATAGTAGGACCCCAACTGCGCCTGCATCGTCTGGAAAACCTCGGCCACTGAAACGTCCAGCGTCTTGGCTTTTTCTCGATCAAGATCGACAAAAAGCTGCGGAACGTTGGCGCGGAACGTGGTGTAGGCTTGCCCAATCTCGGGCCTCTGGTTCGCAGCGTATACGAATGACCCTACGGCCGAGGCCAGATCCTGCGGTGAGCCACCACCGGTCTGCTGTACCTCCATCTCGACACCCGCCGACATGCCCAGACCTTGAATGGGCGGCGGGTTGAAGGCCACGATTGAGGCGGCAGATTCGGCGTTGGCGATGGCAAGGACCTTGGCCAGGATTGCATCCGCGCTCAGGTCTTCTTCCTGCCGGTCCGCCCAGTTGTCGAGGTTCACAAAGATCGCGGCACCGTTGGTGATTGTGCCGTTCAAAAGCGAGAACCCGTTGACCAGAACTGTGCTGGCCACTCCGGGGATTTCTCGTATCTGATCGTCCAGACGCGCCGTCACGGTTTCCGTCCGTTCCAAAGTGGCGGCGTCCGGCAGCTGTACGTCAACAAAGAGATAGCCGTTATCTTCAAGTGGGATAAACCCGGCCGATGTGTTCGACATGATCGTCCCGGTGCCCAGACCAAGACCAACGACGACGGCCAGTGCGATGGCAGGGAAGACCAGCAGTTTGCGTACAATCGCGACATAGCCGTTTCGAACCGTGCCGATAAAGCCTTCGAACACAGCCAGCAGCCCCTTGGGCGGGCCCGAACGTTCCCGCAGAACCAGACCACACAGGGCAGGCGAAAGCGTCAGCGCGTTGATGGACGAAATCACAACTGCGGTCGAAATGGTGACGGCGAACTGCGAATACAGTCGTCCAGAGATGCCGGGCATAAAGGTCACCGGCACAAACACAGCCAACAAAACCAGCGTGGTTGCAATGACCGGGCCGGTGATTTGGCCCATCGCCTTGCGGGTTGCTTCGGCAGGAGGCAGCCCTTCGTCTGCGATGATACGCTCAACGTTTTCGACCACCACGATGGCGTCATCCACCACAATGCCTATGGCCAGCACCAGCGCAAACAGCGAAATCGTGTTCAGTGACATGCCGAAGGCCAGTAGGAACGCAAACGTCCCGATCAGTGACACCGGGATGGCGACCGCAGGGATGACCGTTGCGCGCCAACTGCCCAGAAATACAAACACAACCGAGATCACAAGGATGAAGGTCAGGATCAGGGTCGATACAACGTCGTTCAGAGATGCCTCGACAAAGTCGGTGGTGTTGAACGGCACTTCATATTCCACGTCTGTCGGGAACGCACGGGACAGGCGTTCCAACTCTGCCTGCACACGCTCGGACACCGCCAGCGCGTTTGCACCAGGCGCTTGGTAGATGCCGATCACCGTGGCCGGAACAGCCTGGAAATAGCCTGAGGCCGAATAGAATTGCGCCCCAAGTTCCGTCCGGGCGATGTCTTTGACGCGCACGATAGCGCCGTCAGCCCCGGTACGGATGACAATGTCCGCGAACTCATCCGCTGACGTCAGGCGACCCTTGGATTTGATTGTATATTGAAACGTTTGCCCTTCAGGCACCGGAGGAGAACCGATGGATCCCGCAGACACTTCGATGTTTTGCTCGCGGATCGCGTTGATGACGTCGCCGGGTGTGATGGACAGTGCTGCCATCTTGTCCGGGTCCATCCAGATCCGCATTGCGTATTCCAGGTTGGTCAGGACGTCCGCCTTACCCACGCCCTGCACACGCGCCAGCGCGTCACGCAGGTTGATTGAGGCATAGTTTGACAAAAACACGCTGTCATAGGTGCCGTTGGGCGAGGTCAGCGTGACCAGCATCAGCATGTTGGTCGACGATTTCTGCGTGACCACACCCGAAGACGTCACCTCGGTCGGCAACGACGACATCGCCTGCGCAACGCGGTTCTGAACGTTTACCGACGCGATATCAGGGTCGGTGCCGACCTCGAATGTGACGTTTAGCGAGTAAGATCCGTTGTCCGAAGACGTGGACGTCATATAGATCATGTCGTCCACACCATTGACCTGCGCTTCGATTGGTGCGGCGACGGTGTTTTCAACAGTTTCGGCGTTGGCGCCGGTATAGGTGGTTGTAACGCTGACCACCGGTGGCGTGATGTCTGGGAACTGCGCGACGGGCAGAACCATATAGCCGATGCCGCCCATGATGGTCAGCACCAACGAAATGACAAGCGCCAGCTTTGGCCGGCTGATGAACAGGGCTGAGAACATCAGTTATTCTCCCGGCTGCTCAGAGGCTACGACCGCGTCTACGGCCACGCCGGGGCGGACCCGCTGCAGGCCCTCGACAATCACACTTTCGCCTTCACGCAGCCCGTCGGTCACGATGATCGCAGTGCCAACCGTGTCACCGGTGGTGATATAGCGTTGCTCGACCATCTGTTGGTCATTGACCACCAGAACAAACTCACCCCGCTGATCGCGTTGCAACGCGGCCTGAGGCACCAGTACCTGCAAGGTGGGTTCCAGCGCTTCGATCTGAACGTTCACAAAGGCACCATCCAGGATCAGACGGGCGGTATTGTCGAATTGCGCCCGGACGGTGATAGCGCCAGTTAACGGATCGATGCGGTTGTCGACGAACACAATCCGGCCAACCTCATCCAACTCGGTACCATTGGGCAGAATGACATGCACATTGGGGCTCTGCGAGCTTTCCGCCAATGAGGCGGAACTTTCGCCGTAGGTTTGCAAAACCGACGTAAACAGCTTTTCGTTCAGTGAAAAGTTCACGTAGATCGGCGTTTCACTCACGATATTGACCAGCGGAGGGTTTGTCGGCCCCACAACGTCACCCACGCTGGTGGTGATGCTGCCGATACGCCCATCGAACGGTGCATGGATTTGCGTATAGCTCAGGTCCAGTTCAGCCTGCTGGATCGCTGCGTTTGCGGCTTTGACTTCGGCCTCAGCCACCAGTTCGTTGGCGCGGGCAATGTCGCGTTCCGATTCCGGTGTGGCGTCGCGCTTATACAGCTCTTCCTTCCGGGCCAGATCGACCTTGGCCAATTCAAGATTTGCTTCAGCCCGGTTCAGATCGGCCTTGCGGGCTTCAAGCGTGGCCTCATAGAGGTCGGGCTCAATCGTGAACAGAAGATCACCTTCCTTGACGGTTGCGCCATCCTCGACCTCGCGGCTGTTAAGAAACCCGTTCACTCGCGCAACAATATCGACGTTGTTGATCGCCTCGGCGCGTCCGATAAAGGTGGCTTCGTCGGTAATCTCTTCAGTGTAAGCTGCCGAAATCGACACTTTCGGAGGCGCGCTTTCTTCCTGGCCGGCGAGTGGAGACGCCAATCCCACAGACAACAGCACAATCGCTGCGGCCAATGGCCTGCTGGTCCGGGTGGAAGAAAAAAGTGCTGGGGACATGGCGAAAGCCTCGTGCGTGACGGTAAGAAATAATGCCGGGCACACCGCATTGGAGGCCCGAGTCGGAAGAACTTGGTATCAGGATGACTTTTTTAACTTGGTTTCTCAAGCGCGATGAATCCTGAACCGGCTGGAGTCAGCGCAGAATATTTCAGCGCTTTGGCTGGTTTAGAAGTTTGCTTCGCCCTCGCCCGCAAGCAAAACGGGGGCCAAACAGGCCCCCGAAGATTAATTGCACTGAAAGAGGGTCAGTTGCGCGTACCTGCAAATTTTTCCTGCCAGTCTTCGCGTTGCTCGTCGGTGATTTTCGCGAATAGAACATCTGGCACAGTAAATGCGTGACCGGCGGGTAGGGCGTCCAATGCCGCGGCCACATCTTCGGGCCAGCCTGTGTCCAGTGTGTTCATCGCGCTGAGCATACGGGCTGAGGTGTCCGGTATGAACGGCGCACTGAGCACAGCGTAAAGACGGATCAGGTTCAGGCCCAGTCGCACCTGAGCGGCGGCCTGTTCAGGGTTTTCCTTGAAGGTTGACCATGGGGCCGCAGCTTGAAGGTATTCATTTCCCGCAACCCAAATCGCCCGCAATTCTTGCGCGGATTTGCGAACTTCCATCGCTTCCATATGGCCTTCATAGGCGCGGACGCGGCGGGTCAACTCGTCGATCAGGGCGTGTTCGCGTTCACCATAGCTGCCGCCTTCCGGCACAGCTTCGCCAAACTTCGAGCGGCAGAACTTGGTGATGCGACTGACAAAGTTACCCAAAACATCGGCAAGGTCCTTGTTCACCGATTGCTGGAAGTTTTCCCAAGTAAACTCACTATCGCTGCTTTCGGGTGCATGGCTCAGCAGCCACCAGCGCCAATAGTCAGCGGGCAGAATCTCCAGCGCCTGATCCATGAACACGCCACGCCCCTGGCTGGTCGAGAACTGGCCGCCATCATAGTTCAAGTAGTTGAACGACTTGATGTAATCGACCAGCTTCCAGCGTTCGGACGATCCGGTGTCTTCGTTGTGCGCGTTTGTGCCCAGGATGGTGGCTGGGAAAGACAAGGTGTGGAAGGGCACGTTGTCTTTGCCCATGAATTGCACATATCGCACGTCATCCGCGCCCTTGTCGGTGCGCCACCAGCGCTCCCAGTCGGCATCGGTTCGGCCGCTGGCATCCGCCCATTCCTTGGCGCAGGCGATGTATTCGATGGGGGCGTCGAACCAGACATAAAAGACCTTGCCTTCCATGCCGGGCCAGTCCTGATCTCCTTTTTTAACCGGAACGCCCCAGTCCAAGTCGCGGGTGATGCCCCGGTCTTGCAGGCCGTCGCCATCATGCAGCCATTTCTTGGCGATTGATGTGGTAAGGACCGGCCAATCGGTCTTGCTGTCGATCCACGCGTCCAACTGGTCTTTCATCGCCGACTGGCGCAGATACAGATGTTTCGTCTCGCGCACTTCCAGATCGGTCGAGCCGGAAATGGCCGAGCGTGGCTCAATCAGATCGGTCGGATCCAATTGCTTGGTGCAGTTCTCGCACTGATCGCCGCGTGCGCGGTCGTACCCGCAATTGGGGCAGGTGCCTTCGATATAGCGGTCGGGCAGGAAACGGCCATCTGCGTTGGAATAGACCTGTTTCTCACTGACCTCACGGATCAGGCCCGCTTCATCCAGTTTGCCGGCGAAATGCTGAGTCAGGCGTTTGTTTTGTTCGCTGGATGAGCGGCCAAAGTGATCGAAGCTGAGGCCGAACCGGTTGGCGATATCCGCCTGAACCGCGTACATATCTGCGCAATATTCGGCCACGGGCTTACCGGCTTTGGCGGCCGCGAGTTCCGCAGGCGTACCATGTTCGTCGGTGGCGCACAGGAACATGACCTCATTCCCCCGGCCACGCTGGTAGCGTGCGTACAGGTCGGCTGGCAATTGCGAGCCGATCAGATTGCCGAGGTGCTTGATCCCGTTGATGTAAGGGATCGCCGAGGTGATGAGAATCCGAGCCATTTTGCGTGTCCACGTAACTGTCTGCGCGCTCGTCTACCTTATGTAACCCGCCAGCAAAAGGCCGGGTTTTGCGTGGATGCCCTGAAATGCCACGATCCAGTCAAAAAACGCTTTATCAATTGAATAGCGATTGCAGGTCAACAGATGTCCACACTACCCATAGGTTGAAAACAGAATCACGATCTCTTGTATTTTTTTTACGACTACCCATATTGAGTGTATACAAAAGTATACAAAAACGAGGGCATATTGCTAATGTTCGACTTCCTGCTTGAGGGTGCATTCGTGCCCTTTACCATGGCGCTTGCGCTGCTGTTTGGCCTGCTGGCCCTAGAGCTGATCGCTCTGGTGCTGGGTGGAAGCATGCTGGCAGGCGAGGGCGAGGTCGATCTGGATGCTGTGGACGTCCCGGATCTGGATGTCGCAGACTTCGATCTCGACATAGATGCCGACATTGATTTGGGCGAGTTTGAACTGGCCGAGATTGAGACGGACGTGCCTGATGCCGCCGCTGCCGGGCCGATGGCTTGGTTGGGGATTGGCAAAGTGCCCTTCATGATCTGGCTTGTTGTGTTGCTGGCGGGTTTTGGTCTGTCGGGCATCGGCCTGCAATTGGCGCTGCGTGATTTGTTGGGCTTTGACCTGCCAAGCTGGATGGCCGCAATCCCGGCAGGTGCGTTTGGTCTGTGGTTCGCACGTGGCTTTGGAGCCGTGTTCGCCCGCCTGTTGCCGAAGACCGAGACTGAGGCGATGTCCGAACGGATGCTGGCCCGCCGTCGCGGAGTGATCTCACAAGGAACGGCGTCTCGTGGCCGCCCTGCCGAGGTGCGCGTGATGGACCGGTTCGGAAACACCCATCACCTTCGCGCCGAGCCGCTGCAAGACAAAGACATCCTTGAGCAAGGCACCGACGTGTTGGTGCTGCGCGACAGACGGCGCGACCGGTTCGTTCTGGTCGGCTTGTCGGACTAACCAAATTACCAACTCTTAAATCGGAGGATTTTGTATGGAAGTTTCATTCCTGGCGATTACGGTCGTCACCATTCTGGCCGTCCTGTTATTCATCGGCCTTGTCCTTGGCCGCCTGTATAAACGCGCGACCCGCGAAGTGAGCCTGGTGAAAACCGGGGCAGGAGGCAAAAAAGTTATCATGGATGGCGGTGTGGTCATTGTGCCGTTGCTGCATGAGGTCAGCCCTGTGAACATGAAAACCCTGCGCCTTGAAGTGCAGCGCAGCGGTGAAGCCGCGCTGATCACTCAGGACCGCATGCGCGTGGATGTGGGTGTCGAATTCTACGTCTCTGTCATGGCGACTGAAGAGGGCATCGCGCGCGCCGCGCAGACACTGGGCTCGCGCACCTTTGACGTCGAACAGCTGCGCGAGATGATCGAAGGTAAACTGATCGACGGTTTGCGCGCCGTGGCCGCGCAGATGACCATGGACGGGCTGCACGAGAACCGCGCTGACTTTGTGCAAGAGGTGCAGAATGCTGTGTCCGAAGACCTGTTGAAGAACGGCCTGTCGCTGGAATCCGTGTCGCTGACTGCGCTTGACCAGACACCGTTCGAAGCACTGGACGAGAATAACGCCTTTAACGCTGTGGGTATGCGCAAACTGGCCGAGGTGATTGCAGCCTCGAAAAAAGAGCGCGCGCAGATTGATGCGGATGCCGAGGTTGAAGTACGCCGGGCCGCGATGGAGGCCGAGCGTCAGAAACTGCTGATCGAGCAGGACGAGGCACAGGCGCGGATCGAGCAGACTCAGAAGGTTGAAACCCTGCGCGTGGCTCAAGAGGCCGAGATTGCGGCGCGGACCGAAGACTCGGTGCGCGAAACCGAACGTGCCCGGATCGCCCGTGAAGAAGCCATCCGCGGGGCCGAGATCGAGCGCGAGCGCAAGATCCGCGATGCTGAGATTGCCAAAGAGCGAGAGATCGAAGTGGCCGAGCAGGAACGCCAGATCATCATCGCGCAGAAATCCGAAGAGGAAAGCCGTGCTCGTGCTTCTGCTGACCTCGCCCGGGCCGAGGCGACAAAGGCGACCGAGGCCGTCGTGACCGCCCGTGAAGTGGCCGAAGCTGAACGCCAGAAGCAGATCGTATTGATCGAAGCGACGCGCGAAGCGGAACGTCAGGCGACTGCGATCCGTCTGGCCGCGCAGGCCGAGAAAGAGGCCGCCGCAGACCGTGCCGAAGCGCGTCGTGAAGAAGCACAGGCCGAAGCGGATGCGTTGAACATTCGAGCCGAAGCCAAGAAGAACGACATGCTGGCCGAAGCGGAAGGTAAGCGCGCCATTGTTGAAGCCGACAACGCTCTGTCTGCTGCGCAGATTCGTATGAAAGTCGATATGGCGCGGATCGAGACGATGCCGTCGATCATCTCGGAAATGGTGAAACCGGCCGAGAAGATCGACTCGATCAAAATCCATCAGGTTGGTGGGATCGGTGCCGGTGCTTCAGGCGGTGGAGCGGCCAACAGCGACAAGCCGGTGGTCAATCAGGCGCTGGATTCGATCATGGGCATGGCTGTGCAGATGCCCGCGCTCAAGAAACTGGGCGAGGAGCTGGGCCTATCGATGGAAAACGGTGTCGGCGGTGTGGTGAACGGTGCGCTAGAGGCGATGCCTGAACCAGCAGACGCGGTCGAGATTGTCGAGGAAGAGACGTCGCCGACTCAGTAAAAAACGAACAAAGAACAAATGGGCCGGGAATTTCCCGGCCCTTTTTTATTCTTCCCGAGAGCGTTTCAAAAGGCGCCCGACGGTAAAGGATGTACGCGGAGCGTAGACGTAGTTTGTCCGCTCTTCCGGCGTCGGGCGAGTGCGCATCCGTGCAAGACCAAAGATGATCAACCCCAGATGTCCGACGGCCACAAAGGCAAACAAAGCGCCGGGACCAAACTGCTCGATCAGTGTCGAGGAAATATAGGGCGATGCAATTGCGCCCAAGGCGTACCAGAACATCAGGGCCGCAGACAGTTCGACCCGTTCTTCACTGGTGGCAAAGTCATTTGCGTGGGCCGAAGACAGCGAAAAGATCGGAAAGGTCGTCAGGCCAAAGAACCCGGCGGCCAGCATCACCCCAAGTGTCCCGGTCCCGCTTGCAGCCATCGTGAACCCGCAACTCAATACAGCGGCGGCAGACAACCAGATCAGAACCCAGCGTCGGTCATATTTGTCGGCCAGCCAGCCCAGTGGATACTGTGCCAGCGCCCCGCCCAAAACAAACGAGGCAAGGAAGAACGCGATCTGGTCCACGCCCAGCCCGACTTCTTGCCCGTAGACCGGACCTACCATGCGGAAGGACGCAGAGCTGAGCGCCGAGACGATCACGCCGGCCACAGCCAGTGGGGAACATGCCCATGCAAGCTTGGGCCGCAGCCGCTGCGTGTTCGGTGTTTGCGGTTGGCTGGCACGTGTCAGGGTCAGGGGCAGCAGCGAGGCACAGCACAGGATCGCCAACAGGTTGTAGGACACGTAAGAGGCAGGCGGCAGCACCGCGATCATCAACTGTGCGCCCAGCGAGGCACCCAGATCTACAAGCCGATAGGTCCCCATGGCCCGCCCGCGCGTTTCATTTGTGACCTTGGCGTTCAGCCATGCTTCGATCACGGTGTAGCATCCCGCAATACAGGTGCCCGACGCGATCCTGAGAACCGCCCAGATGTAGGGATTGTCTGTCAGGGTGTGACCGATCAATCCCATCGCGCCCAAGGCGGTGCAGACTGCGAAAGCACGAGAATGGCCGACACTGCCCATCAGGCGCGGTGCCCACCAGCACCCTACAAAAAAGCCAATAAAATGGGCTGAACCCAGCAGACCGATCTGCTCGGTCGTGAATTCCAGCGTGATTCCGGAAATAGCATCGAGCGGACCAACCCCGCCCGTCGACAGCTGCAACAGAATGGCCGAAAGAAAAAGGGCGGCAAAGGAAATGATCGTGCGCATAGTGATCTCAGATTGGCGTCGTTGCCGCACAATGCGCGCATCTATTCGACTTTATCGAGTCGTTTTTTGCGCTTTGTTAGTTAACGCGCACGGCTGATCTCGGCATGGATGTCCAGACCGACGTTGTCGCGAACCAGATCAGGATAGCCTGACGCGCCAAAGTCATGCCGGTTGAGGGCTCCGGTCAGGCCGATGGACAACGTGTTCAGATCGTCTGCCGCTGTGCCTGCCTGCCGATATAGATTGGCGTTCAGCGTGATTGGCCGCGTTACGCCTCGTACGGTCAGGTCCCCCGTAATGCGGGCCCCGTCCGAGATGCGCCCCTGTGCGCCAAGCTCAATTTTCGTTGAGACAAACCGGATCGTTGGGTGCTGTTTGGCATCTAGTACACTGGGGCTGAGCATGGGCATTCGGGCAAAAGGCAACCGCGTTCTGGCCTTGCTGACGTCCAGCACAACCGAGACTTGACTGTTCTGCAGTTGGCGCGTGTCGATGTTAACATCGGCGGATCGGATTGGCATGGATCCCGACTGCATTACGCCCGACAGATTGAAGCTGAAGCCGACCCTGGTGTCTGTTGTCGACAGAACGTAGGGGCTGAGCGTCGCGTGCGACGGTCGGGCAATGGGCAGGGACGCCAGCCCGGCAAGGAAAATGCGTCGGTTCAATACTGTCATGCCCGAAGGCTAGGGCGTGCACTGTGACCGGCCAATCAAACATTGCGTGATCGCGGCTTTTTCAGGCCGGGGCTTCGTTGGTCGCGATGCGCTTGAGGTGCAGGCCGGACCGGGCGGCGGTCATGGTGGCCTGCCATGTGACCGGGGGCAGGGCACGGGCGCGGCGGCGGGTCAGGGTCCAGCGCCGGGCCTCGCCCTGATGGGCCGCAGCCATGTGCCAGCGCGTTTCGACCCCCTGCGCGCCACCGTCACCAGGTGTCAGCAGCAGGCCAAGCGGAGCCCGCCCCATCGTGCCGCCCTGTTCGGCGGCCAGATGCATCCGGCGCACCGGTGTCAGACCCGGCGCGCCCGGCAGGTCGCCGATGATCAACGGGATCGCCCCGCTGCGCAGCGCCTCTTCCATGCACCACAACAGATCTTCGGCGCGGGTGGGGCGGACAAAGATGAACCGGGCCGGATCGGCAAAGGGCATCATCCCGTCCGGGTTCAGCTGACCAGGCTCCCACGCGGGCGAGATCCACAGCACGGGCCCCTGCGCCTGACTGGCCAGCCACATGGCAAAGCTGCGCCGGGCAGGGCCACATGCCTCGTGCACGCGGCCCAGTTGCAGGGTGATTTGACTATGTAGGTTCAACCCCGGAGCAGCGCGCGCGGGTTTTTGATCAAGAAGATGAGCCGCCATATAGGCAGGCTAACATGTTCTTATTTTGTTCTCAATGATCGAATGCAACCCTGAAAGGGTCAGCGCGACAGGATCATGCGCCCATTTGCGAATTGGATGTTGGAAAATCGATGAAGGTAATCCATCCCCAGCAAGGACTTGTGCAGCTCGCCCTCATTAACCCAGGCAGATACGTTTTGATCGGTGATGGGGCCGACGGTCAGAGTTTCAAGCCGGACCGGGGCGGTGCGCACCTCACCGTTGGCGGTCAGGGCGCGTCCAAAGTAATTCAGTTGATCCGGGTCGATACCTGCACGTTTCGCGTCCTGTGCGCTCAGGACAATTTGGCTGGCACCGGTGTCGACAAGAAAGTTGATCGGCTCGCCATTCACCAGAACGGGCAGATAATAGTGGCCATCATATGCGCGGGGTACCTCAATCGTTTCGCCAGTAACCGTCATCTGCGGAGCAGGGCTAACCGTTGAACGGATATCTTCCCAAAGACCAATAATCGCGATGACGCCGACGAAAATGAACACCCAGGCCATCACCTGTTGCAACGTCTTGTTCAGGGACTGTCGATTGTACGAGATGAACCAGAACACCAGCACTGTGCCAAGTATGACCAGATACACCAGTTGTCCAAAGCTGCCGCCATCCATGTGGTTCACCCCACCAAAGTTACGTGCTGTTTATATGGGGGTTTAAGATGCAAAACCAAAGGCCTTTAGGCCATCCAGAATGAACTGCACCGACAAAGCCGCCAGCAGCATCCCCAGCAACCGGGTCAGCACATTCAACCCGGTTTTGCCCAGAATACGTGCGATCAGACCGCCTGACAGGAAGAAGATCAAAACGACGGCCATAACGGCCAGCATCACCAAGATTGCCTCGGCGATGCCCAGAAACCCCGGGTGCTGACCGGCCAGAAGGATGATCGTCGCAATCGACCCGGGCCCAGCCACCAAAGGAATGGCCAAAGGAAAAACAGACGGATCGGGGTGTTCTTCTTCTTCGGCCCGATCCTCGCGCCGTTTGGTGCGCCGTTCGAACAGCATGTCCAGCGCGGTCAGGAACAGCAGCGCGCCGCCTGCAACTTTGAACGCCTCCATCGAGATGCCGACAAAGCCCAGAACCGCCTCACCAAAGGCTGCAAAGGCGATCAGGATGCCCGAGGCCACAGCACAGGTGCGATAGGCCGTCATGCGACGCGTGCGGGCATCCATACCCTGCGTCATCGCGACAAAAATCGGAGTTGTGCCAAACGGATCAATCACCACGAACAAGGTCGTGAACGCGGTGATGAAAAAGGCAAGGTCGATCATCGGTTAGCCCCTTGCTGAAGTTCTTTCAAAACAGCCAAAGCCTTTTCAGCCAAGGTGCTGGGAACGTACACGTGGTCATGGTGATACCCGGCAACCATGTTTGCAGGAATGTTGTTTTCCGCAAGGGCGGTCGAAACGGCAGCGGTCAGGCCCACCCCCTCAAGCGACGAATGAACCTGCAGAGTGATGCAGCGCATGGGCACCGCGTCTTCCGGTGCGGCGCCAACGGGGATGATCAGCGACAGACCTTCGGCTTCGATGCAGCTTGCCCGTGTACCCACGGGCCAGGCTTCCTCTTGTGGCCAGACAACAAACGCAAATTCGCCCGGCTGAAGCGCGGGGCGCATGCCTGCAATCATGGCCTTGGTTTCAACGACGGGCTTCATCATGCAACGTTTTCTGCCTGTTCCAGCCGTTCTGCCGCAGCAACCCATAGTGCTTCGGCCTTTTGCATCGCCTCGGTCACTTCCGCGAATTTGCGGTTCCAGGTTTCCAGATCGTTGATCTTGTCGTCTTCATACAAAGCCGGGTCCGACAGTTTGGCCGAAAGCTTGTCATGCATATCCGTCAGCTTTTCGATCCGATCCTCGCATTTGCGCAAATCGGCCCGCAAGGCCAGCATAGCCTCGCGCGAGGGGCGTTTGGGCTTGCTGACTTGCGGCTTTTCTTTGACCGGCTTGTCCCGCGCCAATAACATAGATCGGTACGCTTCAAGGTCGCCGTCGAAGGGCTTGACTGTCCCGTCCGAGACCAACCAAAGCCGGTCCGCGACAAGGCTTAGAAGGTGCATGTCGTGGCTGACTAACACGACTGCACCGGAATAGGCGGTCAGTGCTTCGACCAGAGCCTCGCGGCTTTCGATATCAAGGTGGTTGGTCGGTTCATCCAGGATCAGCATATGCGGCGCATCAATCGTGGCGATCAGCAGCGACAGGCGCGCTTTTTGGCCACCTGACAGACGACCGACCTCGGTTTCGGCCTGATCCGCGTTCAGTCCAAATCCAGCCAGCCGAGAGCGCCACTTGCCCGGCGCTTCGTCAGGACGCAGACGGCGCAGGTGGTCCAATGGCGTTTCGTCCACGTAAAGCTCATCCACTTGATGCTGTGCGAAATAGCCGATGCGCAGCTTGTTGGAACGGCTCATCTTGCCCGCCAACAGGGGCAGGCGGTCGGACAAAAGCTTGGACAAGGTTGATTTGCCCTGACCGTTCTTGCCCAACAGGGCAATCCGGTCATCCTGGTCAATCCGCAGGTTCAGGCGGCGCAGAACCTCAGTCTCGCCATAGCCGGTCACACCACCTTCGATCTGGATGATCGGCGGCGACAGTTCTTCTGGCTCGGGGAAGGAAAACGCGCGCAGGGCGGCCTCTTGCGGGGTTGAGACCAGTTGAATGCGCTCGATCATCTTCAGGCGGGATTGGGCCTGAACGGCCTTGGACGCCTTATAGCGGAAGCGATCGACGAAGCTTTGCAAATGCGCGATGCGTGCCTTCGCCTTGGCGTTCTCGGATTCCGCCTGCGCCAGACGTTCAGCGCGCCGTTCGGCGAATTTGTCATAAGGCACCGCGTAATAGGTCAGCTTGCGGTCTTCCAAATGCAGGATCGAGCCGACGGCACGGTTCAACAACCCTCGGTCGTGGCTGATTATGATCACCGTGTGCGGATATTTGGCCAAATAGCTTTCCAGCCACAACGCGCCTTCAAGGTCCAGATAGTTGGTTGGTTCGTCCAGCAACAGCAGATCAGGCTGCGAGAACAACACCGCTGCCAAAGCGACACGCATCCGCCAGCCGCCCGAAAAATCCGAACAGGGCTTTAGCTGGTCTTCATCGTCAAAACCCAAGCCTTTGAGGATCGAGGCAGCGCGCGCCTCGGCGGACCAGGCGTCGATATCGGCCAACCGGGTCTGGATCTCGGCAATGCGGGCGGGGTCTTCGGCGCAGTCGGCTTCGGCCATTAAAGCGCTGCGTTCCGTGTCAGCGGCAAGAACCGTGTTGATCAGCGAGACATCGGACGAGGGCACTTCTTGCGCGACACCGCCGATCCGCGCGCGTTTGGGGACCAAGATATTGCCCGATTCCAGCGCCAGTTCCCCTCGGATCAGGCGGAACAGGGTGGTCTTTCCGGTGCCATTACGGCCCACAAGGCCAACCTTGTGCCCGTCTGGAATGGTTGCGCTTGCGCCGTCAAATAAAGGGCGGCCTTCAACGGCATAGGTGATGTCTTCGATCCGTAGCATGGGCCGCTCTTAGCAGAGGCGTGATGCCGCCGCCAGCGGCTTGGCATGTTCAAGTCTCATGCAATGTGTTAGCGCTGTGTCGTTTGCTTTTCTGAACGGTTTTTCCCATGCGCGCGGCCCAAACGCCCCCTCATCTGATCACGCTGATCTTTGCCACTGCGTTGTCGGTGCTGTCGCTGAACATGTTCCTGCCGTCGCTGGCCCACATGAGCGAAGATTTCGGCGTGGATTACGGCCTGATGAACCTATCGGTTGCCGGTTATCTGGCGGTTTCAGCCGTGCTGCAACTGATCATGGGGCCGCTGTCTGATCGCTTCGGACGCAGGCCGATCCTGTTGATGAGCATGACGATCTTCGTCGTCGCCTCAATCGGTTGCACACTGGCCGAGTCGATCTGGGGGTTCTTGGGTTTCCGGCTTTTGCAGGCTGCGGTGGTGGCCGGGTCGGTTCTGTCCAGCGCATCGATCAGAGACCGGTATCCACCGAACGAGGCGGCCAGCAAACTGGGGTATGTGGCGATGGCCATGGCTTTGGCACCGATGCTTGGGCCGATGCTGGGCGGCGGGCTGGATATGCTCTTTGGCTGGCGCTCGGGGTTTGTGCTTTACACTATGCTGGGGGCAGGGCTGTTGGTTTTGCTGTGGTTTGACATGGGCGAGACCAACATGAACCGCTCGTCCACCTTTACAGCCCAACTGCGCGAATACCCGGATCTATTTCGCGCCCGCAGGTTCTGGGGTTACGCCTTGTGCGCGTCGTTTTCGATTGGCGGGTTCTACAGCTTCATAACCGGCGCGCCTCTGGTCGCCGCCGCTTGGTTCGATCTGAGCCCTGCGATGTTGGGCCTTGGCATAGGGATTATTACCGGCGGGTTCATGGTGGGTAACTTCGTCACTGGCCGGATCGCCGCGCGGACACGTCTGACCACGATGATCCTGATCGGACGGATTGTAGCTTCGACCGGGCCGTTCTGTGGATTGCTGCTGTTTCTTGCTGGCCTTGGGTCGGTCTGGGTGTTCTTCGGCTCGGCCATATGCGTGGGATTCGGCAACGGGCTGACCAACGCCAATGCCGCGGCAGGAGTCATGTCCGTGCGCCCCAGGCTGGCAGGCAGCGCAGCAGGGTTGTCTGGTGCGATGGTGGTGGCGCTGGGTGCAATCCTTACCTCGATGACAGGTGCATTTGTCAGCCCCGAAAACGGACCTTTTCTGGTGCTGGGCATGATGTGGGCATGCAGTTTTGCCGGGTTGCTTGCAGTGCTGTATGTCCGTCGTCTCGACCGGATCGACCCGTTGCCGGATACATTCTGAACGCCAAAGCGGCGAATGGGCTATCATAACACTTTTCATAAGCCAAAGACCGTGATACGCGGCGCGCGATGGATTTCGGCGCGGGCCCCGCGCCACATTGTAAGGAGAGGCCGACATGGCACTGGAACGCACATTCTCGATCATCAAACCCGATGCAACCCGCCGCAACCTGACTGGCAAAATCAACGCCAAGTTCGAAGAGGCCGGCCTGCGCATCGTCGCGCAAAAGCGCATCCACATGACCAAAGAGCAAGCCGGCAAGTTCTACGAAGTGCACGCCGAGCGTCCGTTCTATGACGAACTGTGCGAATTCATGTCGTCGGCTCCGGTTGTTGTTCAGGTTCTGGAAGGCGAAGGCGCCATTGCAAAGAACCGCGAAGTCATGGGTGCAACCAACCCTGCAGACGCGGCAGCTGGCACCATCCGCGCCGAGTTTGCCGAGTCGGTTGGCGAAAACTCGGTCCACGGTTCGGACGCACCAGAAACCGCAGCAGTTGAGATCGCGTACTTCTTCTCGGGCATCGAACTGGTCGGCTAAGCCACCGCTTTTGCCAACGTATTGGACCGCTCCGCTTGGGGCGGCCTTTTTTGTTCAGACTTGCTTTAGATCTTGTGGTGCAACGCGCACGCCAATGGCATCCAGATCGGCGATCATCTTATTTTCCGGCGCGGCACTGTTGCCTGCCTTTATCGCGTCAAAGCGCAGCCGTAGGGCTTTCTTTTCTTCGCCTTTGCAGTCGTTCCACGGACGGCCCCGCAACCCCATCACCAGAACGTAGTAGCCGATAAAATGGGCCTTGGTTCCGGCGCGTAAAAGACGGGCATAAGCCTCGTCTGGCCCCAGCTGTCGCAATTCTTCCGCCGAATGAATACCTGCACGGGCGCAGGCTTGTTCGAAAGCCGGGCCAAGGTTTCGGATCGATGAAACAGGGTCGCTCATTCGTTCGTTTTACGTTGATCCCGCAGCCCTGTCACCCGAGGATTACGTTTGGTCAAAACGGAATGTCTTGATGTTTTCTCAAGCTTGCGTTTGCATGAGGCGAGGCTTTCGCGGAGGGTCGAGTGTTTGAACACAAAAAGACCAAGGAAGGATCGGCAGAAGGGGGAATGACTGTGCCGCCTGAAGCTCTGTTCTTTCTGTCCTCGCTGATGGACACGAAAGCTCTTGAAGCTTCTTTGACGGGTTTAACTTTGGTGATTGAGCCAAAAGGCACAAGCAAGCCTTTTTCGCTGTTGGATTGCCATGATCAGACCCAGCGCGCAGCGGGTCGAGTGCTGATCGAAAGCGGTGCGGCATTGCACTTGCTACAAAAAGGCCAACGCCCGTTGTCCCAGAACGGCATGGGTAATGGGCGATTTGTTCAGAACCTGCCTGACGGTGAAGTTCGGGCAGCGTTGCAGGATTTTCCAACGCTCCGGGCCCTGATGCAGATCGGGGTTGGTAAGCTGAAAGAGAAGTCTTTTGTCGTGCTGGATGAGCTGCAAAAGACCCAGGTCAGAGGGGTGATCTGGTCTATGACGTCAACCTCGGGGCGGGCTACGGTTGTTCGATTGCATGGATTGCGCGGTTACGAGCGTGCCTATCAAAAGGTCTGTTCTTCAATCGTTGAACTGCCGGGCTGCGCACAGGACGTTGAAGCGTTGTATGCGGGGCTGTTTCCGGGCTTGGTGACCTACCGGGCAAAGCCCGAGATCGCGCTTGGGAAAACGGAACCTTCGCTTGAAGTGGCGACAGATATTATCCACACCTATCTGAAGGTTGCCCGCCAAAACGAAGAGGGCATGGTCGCCGATATTGATACAGAGTTTCTGCACGATTACCGTGTGTCTTTGCGTAAAATCCGGTCTGTGGTCAGCCTGTTCAAAGGGGTGTTTTCCGAAGATCAGACCGCCGATCTGAAACGCGTTTTTTCGGACCTTATGGCACCAACCGGGCGGCTGCGCGATCTGGATGTGTATCTTTTGGAAAAAGATATGTATTTCAGCCTGATACCGGCCAATCTTCATTTGGGATTGCGGGCGATGTTTGACCAGTTTCAGAAAGAGCGCAAACAGGAATTGTCGCGCTTGTCTCGCAGATTGCGCAGCCGTGACTACGACGCCTCGATGAACCGGCTGATCGAAAAGTTTGACGGCACCGCCCATTTGCAACCCGGGCCAAATTCGGACCGGGGCGCTTATGATTATGCCTGTGCGCTGATCTGGAAACGCTATCGCAAGGTATGCAAAATCGCGCGTAGTATCACCGATGACACTCCGGATGAGACGGTCCACGACCTGCGTATCGACTGTAAGAAACTGCGCTATTTGATGGAGTTCTTTGCCCCGCTCTTTGACGCAAAGGCATTCAAAAAAATCCTCAAGCCTCTGAAAAAGCTGCAAGATAACCTGGGCCTGTTCAATGATTATTCCGTGCAACAAGAGGCGTTGCTGACATTTGTCTCGCAGCAAAGCAACGCGCAGGGTCGCGTGGATGCACAGATCGGTTTAGCCGCGGGAGGGTTGATTTCTGTGCTGGATCAACGCCAAAAATTCGAGCGCAGCCGTGTCATCACCAGTTTCCGGCATTTTGACAGCCCTGAAACCCAGCATCTGTTCCGCAGTTTGTTTCACCATAATGAGGAGTAAGGGATGAAGATCATTGCCTGCTACAGCAACAAGGGCGGTGTCGGCAAAACCGCAACCTCGGTGAATCTGGCATATGCCTATGCGCAGGCGGGGAAGCAGGTTTTGCTGTGTGATCTCGACCCTCAAGGCGCGTCGGGTTTTTATTTTCGCGTGAAACCCTCAAAGAAGCTGACGGACGCGCGGTTTTTCGAGGACGTGGATCGGTTCATCAAAGCAATCCGGGCCAGCGATTTCGAAGGTTTGGACGTGCTGCCTGCAAACCTGACTTTCCGTGATTTCGATGTCTTCCTGTCCCGGATGCGGAACAAACGCTCGCGCCTGAAAAAGGCACTGGTTTCGGCCGGCAGCGATTATGACGTGATCATTCTGGATTGCCCGCCAAACTTTTCAACCCTGTCCGAAAACATCTTCAAGGCGGCGGACGAAATCGTCGTGCCGGTTATTCCCACAACGCTGTCTGAACGCACATTCGACCAGTTGGTAAGCTTTTTTGATGAACACAAGCTGCGAAAGAAAAAGCTGAGGGCGTTCTTTTCGATGGTCCAGCAGCGGAAGGTTCTGCATCAGGAAACGATGCTGTCGATGCGCAAGCTGTATCCTAAACGGTTTTTGCAAACGACGGTGCCATTTGCGGCGGACATCGAAAAGATGGGTCAACACCGCGCCCCGGTCAGCACTTATGCCGGGCGCAGCGTGGCCTGTGCATCCTACCGAGCGTTGTTCGAAGAATTGGAAAACGGAGCGGTTTCAACCCAATGAGCAAGGAAATCGAACGCAAGTTTCTGGTGGCTACCTTGCCGGACCTGAGTAGTGCGCAGAAAGCCGTTGTGCGACAGGGATACTTGACGGCGCCTGATGACTCGACCGAATTGCGGTTGAGGCAAAAGAACGATGCGTTTTTTCTGACTTTGAAAGGTGGCGGTGGTTTGGTCCGTGTTGAGCGTGAGGCACAGATTACGGAAGAACAGTTTGAAACGTTCTGGCCCGAAACCGAAGGTCGCCGTGTCGAGAAAGAGCGGTACACCGGACAATTGCCGGATGGGCTCATGTTCGAGCTGGATATCTTTTCGGGCGATCTGGCGTCTTTGCGTCTGGTTGAAGTGGAATTCGACTCGGAAGAAGATGCCGCGGCTTTTTTCCCACCGGATTGGTTCGGGGCGGATGTGACAGAAGACAAACGCTATAAAAACAAGACGATGGCGACAGAAGGTATCCCTGTTTAAGGGTTCTGGGCCAGATAGATCGTCGCCTGTAGCCCAGGATCACAGTTTTGGGCTGCAAACCTGCCGCCATGCATATGCGAAATCGCCGCGACCAATGCCAGTCCCAGCCCGGCGTTGCGCTCCGTCCGCGCAGGGTCAAGTGTAACGAATGGAAGTTGCAGGCGGTCTAGTTCTTCGGGTGGGACGCCCGGACCTTGGTCGCGCACGTGCAGACATGCAAATCCGTTTTCGGCATCCAGCGAAATCGTGATGGTCGAATCCGCAGGCGCATATCGCATCGCGTTTTCAAGCAGGTTGGACAAGGCCTGTGACAGAAGCGGGCGGTGCCCTTCGATCGGGGGGGCAGAGCCAGTGACGTCGAGTGAAATACCCTGATCAGCGGCAACTGGGTCGTATAGTTCAACCACATCACCGACCAATTGCTGCAAGTCGATGGTTTCAAACTGTTCGCGCCCAAGCCCGGCTTCGGCGCGTGAAATCTCGGTCAGTTGTGCCAGCACGCGCAGCACGTGGTCTATTTCAGCCGTTGCACGGGCGACATCGACTTCACGGTCCAGATCGGTTTTTCCCGGCTCTGACAGAGCCTCGACACGCTGGCGCAGGCGAGAGAGCGGAGATCGCAGGTCATGTGCTATGGAATTCGACGTGGTGCGCAGGTTGCTGATCAATTCTTCAATCCGGTCCAGCATGTTGTTTAACGTGCCCGAGACCTGGTCAAATTCGTCGCCGGTTCCGCGCAGAGGCATTCTTTTGGATAGATCGCCAGACACGATGTTTTCGGCCGTACTGGCTATGTCCGAAAGGCGTGCAAAGACCAGACGCGTGAACAGCCAGCCGGTGATCACGCTCAGCACAAAGGCGATCCCCAGTGCCAATGCGACCGACCTGAACAGGACGCGATCAAACTGCTGACGTGTGGCGGCATCGCGCCCAACCAGCAGACGTTCGCCACCCGGCAGGCGGATTGAGGCGGCAGAAACCGGGACAAGCTGGTCATTGTCGGCGCGGCGAAGCTCCAGATCGACCCAACCGCTACCTGCTGCCACATTTACGGGCCAGGATTTCAGGTTGCCGACCAGCTTGACGCCCATCCGATCCGTCAAAAGGTAAAGCGCGTCACGTTCAGAAGCGCTTGGCAGGCGACGCTCAATTGCGGTGATCAGCCCAAGCAGACCTCGCCGTTCATATTCATCCGCCAATCCCGTCAACTCGGCAGAGACGACCGAGCGTGTCTCGGATTCAATGCTTCGGTTTGCGGTGACGTACACCACAGCCAGCACCGAAGCAGTCAAAAAGGTGCTGAGAAACATGCTGGTCGCGACTAGCCTTGTTCTGGAATTGTTCAGGGAAAGCCGCAGGTTATCCATCAGACATCATGTAACCCGCACCGCGGACGGTTTCAATCAACGGGGTATCGCCGCCTTCATCCAATTGTCGACGCAGCTTTGAAATATGGACGTCGACAACATTGGTGTTTGGATCGAAATGATAGTCCCAAACGCCTTCCAGCAGCATAGTGCGCGACACCACTCGGTTCTTGCGACGCAGAAAAAACTCTAGGATCTGGAACTCGCGCGGGGTGAGCGTAATCTCGTGCCCGTCGCGGGTGACTTTTCGGGTCAACAGATCCATCTCAAGGTCTTTGCAGGTGAGCGTTGGCGTTTCTTCGGATTCCTGCGGACGTCTCAGCAGAGCTTCGATTCGGGCATGCAATTCCTGAAAGGAGAACGGCTTGACCAGATAGTCGTCCGCGCCCGAGCGCAGACCCTTAACCCGTTCGTCCACCGCGCTCATGGCGGTCAGCATTAGGACGGGTGTTTTCAAACCGGCTGCGCGAAGAGATTTGATCAATGACAGCCCATCCAAGCCTGGCAGCATCCGGTCCAGTACAATGGCGTCGAACCCTCCATCTGTGGCGTGATACAACCCTTCGCGACCATCTTCTGCGGTTTCAACCACATAGCCTTCTTCGCCGAAGCCTTTGGCGATGAAGTCCCTGGTGTCAGCGTCATCTTCCACGATCAACAGACGGCGGCTCATGGTCGGGCTCCTTTCTATCGGGATTTAAACACAATTTTCAGGTGATGCACATTGAATTCGGGGGATCTTGCCGGGTGCTGGGCATGCACCCGGCAAGCCCGGCGGATAGTGGACAACTCTGTTCCGCCGGGTGAGGCGCGCGCCGAAAATCCCCATCAAGCGGCGCGCGCGTGTTCAAGGCTAGGCCAGTTCGACCGCGACGAAGATCTGGCTGCCACCGCGATTGATCAGCACCAGCGCCGGATCGGTTTTTTCGCTGTCCAGTGCAGCCTTCAAGGCGTCAGGTGTGAACGTGTCCTGGTTGCCAAGTTTGACGATGACGTCACCACGCTGCAGACCGGCCTTTGCGGCTGGGCTGTCCGGTTTCAGGTCTGTGACCACAACGCCTTCGACCGTCTCGGCCACACCGGTCTCGGCGCGTACCGTCTCGGTCAGCGGGGCGACTGTGACGCCCAGCGTCGTGCCTGCAACTTCGGCTTCGACCGGCGCATCGGCCTGAGCAGACGCCGTCTGGTGTTGGCCAACGGTCAAAGTCAGCGTTTCCTCTTTACCGTCACGCAAGACTTTCAAAGTACTGTCAGTACCAACTTTGGTTGTGCCGACCAGAATGGGCAAATCACTGCTGGAATCGACGGCTTCGTCATTGAAGGACAGGATCACATCACCCTGTTTCAGAACGCCATCCGCCGGGCTGTCGGTTACCACGTCGGAAACCAATGCACCGGATGACGCATCGATCCCCAGGGCTGCCGCGAGTTGAGGGCTGACGTTTTGGATCGAAACACCCAGCCAGCCGCGGCTGACCTGGCCATCGTCACGCAAATCGGCGGTGATATGTTCTACGATGTTCGACGTCACGGCAAAGCCCAGGCCCACCGACCCACCGCTGGGTGAATAAATGGCTGAATTCACGCCAATAACCTCACCATCCATGTTGAACAGGGGTCCACCTGAATTGCCCTTGTTGATGGCCGCGTCCGTCTGAATGAACTCTGCGTAGGGGCCTTCTGAAATGTTGCGACCCTTTGCCGAGACGATACCGGTGGTTACGGTTGAACTCAGACCAAACGGGTTACCGATGGCCACAACATCTTCGCCGACGCGGATGACATCGCTGTCGCCCATCTCAACGGCCTGAAGTGCGGTGTCTGCATCGATTTTCAAAACGGCGATGTCGGTCAGTGGGTCTGTTCCGATCACTTCGGCCTCAAAGGTGCGGTCATCGTTCAGCCGCACGGTCACGGTTGAAGCGTTTTCCACGACATGGTGATTGGTGACAATGTATCCCGCTTCATCCAGAACAAAGCCCGAGCCCAAACCCTGTGCTGGGCCTTGCTGGGGGGCGTTGAAGCCTTCGGGCGCGCCGAAGCGTTTGAAGAATTCGCCAAACGGATGCCCGTCGAAGTCAAAGTTTTGCCCGGGTGTCGCACCGGGTACGATTTCTTGTTCCGCTATGATGGTCACGACCGAAGGTGAAACGGTTTCGACCAGATCTGCCAATGCCTCGTCCGCCATGGATGGAATGGCAGTTGTTGCCAGCATGGCTGCGCCCAAGGCACTGATGCCCATCCAGTTGGAGGTCCGGGGAAGTAATAGCGATGATTTGCGGATGCTCATTTCTGTCTCCTGTATGTGTCGCGCAGGTGCGACTGCGCGTTGAAACAAGAGATGGACCGGCAGGATTGGTCTTTCCTTAGGGATATGTGAAGAAATCTTAATTTTGCCACAAACCCAGTGTTCTGTGGCGGCCGACGTCAGTACGGGATTCGCTAAAATTACCGGGTTGTCGGCGTGCGAATCGGAGGATTGTTGCTGAAATCGACGTCAAACTTTCAAAAGCATTGAATTATTTTTGTTTTGTTGACAATGATCCTTCGACAGGATGGGGAAAAATACAGCTCCCTCAATGGTTGTGCTCAGGTTGGCGTTTAGCTGGACTTGATGTGAAAACTTTGACGTGAGCGAGGCGTAAGCACGAATAAGTTTGTGCATAACCTCGAATCGTTATCGTGTGTACAATCGTTCAATCCCCTATAGGTTGATTGACGTGTGGAGCGTTGTTGCTCAAAAACCATTCAAAGTTGAGCTAAGTTAACCATACCTTCCAATTTTACGTTGTTTCGCGTGTTCAGATCAGTGAGGATGAACATGCCCAAGTGAGGGGGAGCCAAAAGCGCTAGGGGGCGCTGCTGGTTCACTCAGTCACCGAGAGTTTTAGCGGCGTGTTAACGAGGGGGTCTTGTTTAGGTTTGGCTGCTATGTAGTCGGGTTGTCGTGAAGGCAAGCAGACCAGGCTTTTGGGATTGAGAAAAGTGGTAGTCCTGTTTTGGGCACCGGCCCGGTCTTCAAGACCGGGCCGTGTTTATTTTAGGCGCCGCTTTTTGAGCCAAGCGTTCCAGTCATCGGGCGTATCCAGGTCAAGCAGAGCATTTCGGTCTGGCAAGCGGTGCAGATGTACTTTGCCTTGATGAGCCCGCACCACTTGTTGAGCACCGTCATCGCCCTGCAAATCTGAGAGTTGGCCAAAAAGGCTTCGGTCAAAGATCACCGGATGACCGGGTTTGCCCTGCGCAGTGGCACCGCGCCAGACAAGCTTGTCGGGGTGGGTTTTGCGTGCGTTCAAGACCGCAGCCAGATTGGCACTGGAAAGATCCGGCAGATCCGCCAACAAGACCATCACTGCTGGAGCGTCGGACGAAACCCGTCGCATCGCAGCGCGCAGGCTTGCGTTCATGCCTTCTTCGGCGTCGGGAACAGGTACTGCCTGAACATCCAAACCATTCAGCGCGTCATATCTGGGGTGTGGTTTAGGGGGCAGGGCAGCAAGCACGGGGCCGACAGCCTGCGCGCTGCGCGCCGATCGCGTCAACAAGGGGACCCCGTCAATCATTTGCAACAACTTGTCCACGCCGCCCATGCGGCTGGATTGTCCGGCGGCCAGCAGGATGATGGGAATATCAGTCATGCCGTCACAATGCCGCCGGTAGAACGCAGTGTCATCCCCTCATGCGTGCACCGTCCGGGTCAAACAAAGGCTTTGAGAGTACTTTTGCCTTGCACATCTGCCCAAGGATTTCGATTTCGACCTCTAATCCATCGGAGACGCGGTCAGAAGGTAAGAAACCCATTGCAATGGATTTTTGCGCGAAGTGAGAGTACCCGCCCGATGTACAGAAACCGACCACAGTACCGTCCAGCCAGATTGGTTCATAGGCGTTCACATCTGCGTCGTCTGCATCGACTTCGAAGGCGACCAAGTTGCGGTTGGTTCCGTCAGCACGTTCTGCCTCGGCAACGGCGCGGCCGATAAAGTCGCTGTTCTTACGGAATGAGATAAAGCGGTCCAGCCCGGTTTCCGCAGCGGTGTAGTCGGGCGAGAATTCTCGCATCCACGAGCCGAAAAACTTGTCCAGCCTCAGGCTCATCATTGCGCGCATCCCAAAAGGAACCATGCCATGCGCTTGGCCGGCTTCCCACAAAGCCCACCAGAGTTGCCGCTGGGCCATAGGATCGCAGTAGATCTCGTACCCCAAATCGCCGGTATAGCTGACCCGCTGAACGATGCATTCGGTCATGCCAACGGTCATGCGGCGAACATCAAGAAACTGGAATTCACTGAGGTCATCTCGGGTGCAGGCGGCCAGAACCTGCGTTGCCTTGGGACCAGCGATCTGAAACCCGTTCAAGCGGTCGCTGATGTTCTCGATGGAAACGCCATCCTGCGCATTTTGCAGGAACCAGCGCATGTGGAACGCTTGACTGCCATAGGAGGCTGTCAACTGAAACTCGGTTTCGCTCAGGCACGACGCGGTGAAATCGCCAATCAGTTTGCCTTTAGGCGACAGCATCGGTGTCAGGGACAGGCGTCCGGGTTTTGGCATACGTCCTGCCATTATCCGGTCCAACCAATCCCGCGCCGCTGGTCCGGTGATCCGGTATTTGCCGAAGTTATGGACCTCGTTTATGCCAACGTTCTCGCGCACGGCACGCACTTCGCGTCCCGTCGCCTCGAAGGCGTCTGAACGACGGAACGAAGGCGTTTCGTAGCCCGGCTCATCCCCTTGGGCAAAGTAGTTGGCGACTTCGAGCCCAAATTGCTGGCCCCAGACTGCGCCCAGATCGCTGAAGATGTCGTACATCGGCGTCGTGCGGTTCGGGCGCGCAGCTGGCAGTTCCTCGTTCGGGTAGGCGACGCTGAAGCGTTTCTGGTAATTCTCGATCACTTTGGGGCGCGTATAACCGGGGCTGATCCAGTCGCCGAACCGGGCCACGTCCATGGCAAAGACATCGCGCTCTGGCTCGCCCTCAATCATCCATTGCGCCAGTGTCAGGCCAACCCCGCCGCCCTGGCTGAATCCGGCCATCACGCCACAAGCCGACCAGTAATTGCGCATTCCAGGCACCGGCCCGACCAGCGGGTTGCCGTCGGGCGCAAAGGTGAACGGCCCGTGGATTACAGACTTCACACCAGCTTCGGCGAGAACCGGGAAACGTTTGTAGGCGAACTCGATGCTGTCGGTGATTTTGTCATAGTCATCAGGCAGCAGTTCGTGACCAAACTCCCACGGCGTGCCATCCACAGCCCAGGGTTTGCAAGGCTGCTCGTAGAACCCTATGCAAAGCCCACGTCCTTCTTGCCGAAGATAACTTTCGCCAGCCGGGTCCATCACATGTGGATGCTCGCCACCCGCATCAATGATCGCTTCGATCTGCGGGATCGAATCCGTGACCAGATACTGGTGCTCCATCGGGTGCAGAGGGAAGTAGACACCGGCCATCGCGCCCACTTCACGCGCCCATAGGCCGCCTGCGTTGACTACATGCTCGGCGTGAATGGTGCCCTTGTCCGTCACGACTTCCCAAGTGCCATCGGGGCGTTGATTGGTTTCGCGTACCATGCAATGGGTTTCGATTGTTGCCCCGCCCATGCGTGCGGCCTTGGCATAGGCATGAGTGGTGCCCGACGGATCCAGATGCCCGTCCAGAGGATCAAACAGCGCGCCGATGATGCCATCGGTATTGGTGATAGGTGCGATCTTTTTGATCTCGTCTGGCCCGACGATTTCCGTCTCAAGCCCCATGAAACGGTGCTTGGCGCGTTCTGCCAACAGCATGTCGAAGCGGTCCTGATTGTCGGCCAGCGTCACGCCACCCACATGATGCAGACCGCAGGACATGCCTGTGATCTCTTCCAGTTCTTTGTACAGCCGGATGGTATAGCCCTGAAGCGCGGCCATGTTGGTGTCGCCGTTCAGCGTGTGAAACCCACCCGCCGCGTGCCAGGTCGAGCCCGAGGTCAGTTCAGAGCGTTCCAGCAGCATGACATCTGACCAACCCAGTTTGGTCAGGTGATACAGAACGGAACAGCCGACGACACCGCCGCCGATGACCACCACGCGGGTTTGCAATTTCATAGGGACCTCCGATTGATTTCCGCCAGTGTGCGCAGCGCGCCCTTAGGCGCAATGCCAAATGCGACAAAACTTGTCGTGGAAGTCGTTTGCAGTGCGGGATAGACGCGCCAGAGGTCGGTCACGCGCCTGTTACAGAATCAATCTATGCGCCGCGCGACTGCACCTTCATGAGACACTCAGATAGGAAAAGAAATGAGTAAATTCGATCTCAACCCCCAAGCGCTGAGCCGCCGGGAATTCATGGCGAAATCCGCGGCCCTGGGCCTGAGCGCAGCTGTGGCCAGCACGATCTGGGCCGAAGCGGGTCTTGCGGACACGCCCAAGAAAGGGGGACATTTTGTTCTGGGATTGAAAGGGGGCGAAAGCACCAACACGCTGGATCCTGCCCTGTCGGCGTCGCATGTGACCGCCAAGGCGTTGCGAGCGTTTGGCAACACGCTGACCGTTGTCACCGCAGAGGGCGGCATTGCCCCAAGCATCGCAGAAAGCTGGGAAGCAACAGAGGATGGCAAGGTCTGGACCTTCCGTATCCGCAAAGGCGTAGAGTTCCACAACGGCAAAACCCTGACGCCAGAGGATGTTCAACTGACGTTGGCACGCCACTCGAACGACGACGCTCAATCCGGTGCGCTGGGGATCATGCGCGGGATCGAGGATATTCGGGTCGATGGCGACAACCTGGTCATCACCCTGACCACTCCGAATGCTGACCTGCCTTATCTGATGTCGGATTATCACCTGATCATGCAGCCGGGCGGCGGCATGGACAACCCGGCAGACGGGATTTCGACCGGGGCCTATAAGGTGGTCGCGGATGAACCGGGTGTGCGTTACGCATTTGAAAAGTTTGCCAACCACTGGGATGACAGCGTTGGTCACTATGACAGCCACGAGATTTTGGTTCTGAACGATGACACCGCCCGCTCTGCTGCTCTGCAGGCGGGGCAGGCGCACGCGATCAACGTCGTTCCGCCACGCACCGCCAAACTGTTTGGTCGCGCACCAGGCGTAACGCTCAACGCATCGTCGGGCCGTGGGCACTACATCTTTGTCATGCATTGCGACACCGCGCCTTTCGACAACAAGGACCTGCGTTTGGCGCTGAAATACGCCATCAACCGCGAGGAACTGGTGGACAAAGTGCTGCGCGGCTATGGCTCGGTTGGCAATGATATTCCGATCAACGAAGCCTATCCTCTGTTCGACGATTCGATGGAGCAGCGTGCGTTTGATCTGGCCAAAGCTGCCGAGCATTACAAGGCATCCGGGCATGACGGATCACCCATCGTTCTTTATGTCTCAGACGCGGCATTTGCTGGTGCGATCGACGCGGCGCAGCTGTTTCAGCTGTCAGCGCAAGAGGCGGGCATCCCGCTGGAGATCCAGCGTGAACCGGCAGATGGCTATTGGTCCGAGGTGTGGAACAACAAGCCGTTCTGCGCGTCTTATTGGGGCGGGCGCCCGGTGCAGGACCAGATGTGGTCCGTCGGTTACCTGTCCGCCGCAGACTGGAACGATACCCGCTTCAAGAACGAACAGTTCGACGCCCTGCTGCTGAAGGCGCGCGCCGAGTTGGACGAGAGCAAGCGTAAGGATATCTACGGTCAGATGGCCCGGATCGTCTGGGAAGAGGGCGGTCTGATCAACCCGATGTTCAACCAGTTCATTGATGGGTATTCGGACAAGGTGACAGGTTGGTCCGCGCATGCAAACGGCGACCTGATGGATGGTTATGTCGCCAGCCGGACCTGGTTCGCCTAAGGCTTTGACACCGACCGGTGCCCGGATTTGGGGCACCGGTTTCAGCTAAGGCTTAAAGCGGGCGTACTTTCAGTGCAGTGATGCGATTGCCTTCGCGAGCGGTGACCTCGAACCGGAATCCGTGGAACGAAAACACCTGACCCACGACCGGAATCATCTGTGCTTCGTGTATGACCAAACCCGCAAGGGTGTTGGCTTCTTCATCCGGCAAGGACCAGTCCAGCGCACGGTTGGCGTCGCGGATGGTCATAGCACCTTCCACAACGAACTGACCATCATCTGTACGGGTGACCGGCACCTCTTCTTCGATGTCAAATTCGTCTGCGATTTCGCCTACGATCTCTTCCAGAATATCTTCCAGCGTAATCAGGCCGCGCAAAGATCCGTATTCGTCAACCACCAGTGCAAAATGGCTGTGCATCCGCAGGAATTCACGCATCTGGTCGTCCAGAGTGGTGGTTTCCGGCACGAAATAGGGGTCATTGGCAACTTTACCGATATCAAAGCTGGCCAGACGGTCAGTGCCGCCATCGCTGCCACCGGCTTGCGCATACATGGCGCGGAACAAGTCTTTGGCGTGCACAACACCCACAATGTTCTCCGGTTCGTCCCGAAAGACGGGCAGGCGCGTATGTGGGCTTTCCAGACATTGCTTCAGGATCGCTTCGGGTGCGGCGTCGGCATCAATCATCTCGATGTTCGAGCGGTGCAACATGATCTCTTCCACCGCGCGGTCACCCAGATCCAGCGCGCCCAGAATTCGGTCGCGGTCTTCCTTTTCGACCACGCCTTCGGAATGGCCAAGTTGTAGGGCTCCGGCGATTTCCTCGCGCACGGCCAGAATGTTGCTATCGGGGTCGATCTGCACCCCAAACAGGCGCAAGACACCGCGCACCAGCAATCGCACAGCGGCAACGATAGGCGAAAACACCGTTACAACCACGCTGATGATTGGTGCAACCGCAGATGCAGCTTTTTCAGAATTGGTGATGGCGTAGGTCTTCGGCAGCACTTCGGCAAAGATCAAAACCAGCAAGGTCATCACCAACGTTGCCAAGGCCACGCCGCTTTCACCAAACAGTCGTGTGAAAAGTGCAGTCGCCAGAGACGCCGCCAGAATGTTGACCAGGTTATTGCCCAGTAGAACCGATCCGATCAGACGCTCGTTGTCATCGGTGATCTCGAGCGCCTTTTTTGCCCCGCGTGATCCTTTGTCGGCCTGCGCCCTGAGTTTTCCGCGAGAAGAGGCCGTAAGCGCTGTTTCCGAGCCAGAAAAGAAGCCGGACAAGACGAGCAAAAGGAGGATAGCACCAGAGGTAAACCAGAAAGTGCTGTCGATCAGAGAAGGTGAGGGTTCCATTGGTCCTTGAGAGTTAGAGTTCTGCATCCGTTATGGGGATGCCACCCCGCCGGATCAAGGGCTTAGCCTTCGTCTTTCTTGGGGTCTTTGCTCAGCGGGTGATGCTGCAACACCAGTTCCGCCAGACGTTCGTCCAGAACATGGGTGTAAATCTCGGTTGTTGCGACGTCGGCGTGACCCAACAGGGTCTGGATCGAACGCAGATCAGCGCCATTGGCCAGAAGATGCGTGGCAAAGGCATGTCGCAATGTGTGTGGCGTGACTTTTTCGGGTGAAACACCGCCGTGTACGGCCAGTTCCTTGACCAGCAGAAAGAACCTGTGTCGCGTCAGATGGCCCGATTTTCCGCGCGAAGGGAACAAAAAGCGGGACCGTTGGCCACCTTTCTCCACGGTCTGCTCTTCGGCGTCGTCGCGCACGGTCAGCCAAGCGGCCAATGCATCCCGCGCGGGTGGGGACAGGGGCACCATCCGTTCCTTGCCGCCTTTGCCCAGCACCAGCAGCATACGCGGATCGCCGCGCGCCGAAGAGACGGGCAGGGACACAAGCTCGGTCACGCGCATGCCGGTCGCATAAAGCAATTCCATCAAACATGTGTTGCGTACGCGGTCCGCCTGGGTGCGTCCGGTTTGCCGTGCGGCGTCCAGCAGCCGGTCCACCTCGGGCACATCCAAAGTTTTTGGAAGACGTTTCTGCCGCCCCGGACCTTTGATCTGAATGGCGGGGTTCACGTCGCGCCAACCTTCCTCAAAAGCAAACCGATAGAGTTGCTTGATGGCCGACAAGCGCCGTGCACGTGTTGATCGGGACAATCCCTGGGCATCGCAGTCGATCAGGTAGGCTTCGATCTGATCACGGTCGGCCTGTTCAAACCCGGTCGCTCTGTGCTCCAGCCAAGCAGCAAGATCTTTTAAATCACGACCATAAGCCAGCAACGTGTTTGTCGCCGCGCCAAGTTCAGCCGCCTGTGCTTGCAGGAAGGTTGAGATCCAAAGCTCGTTAGATGCCGGACCGTTCATGGTCACTGCTCTTGCAGGATCAATAGTGTCAGGGCGGCGCGGCGGGCTGTATCCTCTAACCCCACCTTTCTAAAGGTCGCGATTGCTCCGGTTAGATCCACCAGATTACCGCGCGCGCCATGGGCAAACAGTTGCATTGCTTCCAAAATGGCCTCGCCCAACTGACCGTTGGACAGCAGTGTGTCGATATCACTGGGTACGGGTGCCGACCATTCAAACCCTTGTGCGATGGCATCTGCCTTGGGTGAAGGCGATACGGCGCGGCCAGGATCGCCCTGGGCAAGCGCAGCCAGAAACAAAGTGTCGGTCGAACTGTCCGGTGTCGCAAGGGCGGCGCGTTCGTACATGTCCGATAACATCAGGATGCGCCATCGCAGGTTTTCAGTCGCGGGCACTGGTAAGGAAACCTGCGACAAGCGTTCTGCGAAAAGCTCTGCAAAGGGAACCTCAAGGCCCACACTGCGCATTTGTTGCCAAACAGCAGGCAGTGTTTTTCCGATGGCGTCCGCGTTGCCCGTGTCCAACGCGCTTTCAAACCGTTGTACTGCCGAAACTCGGTCCCAGACAGCGCCAGATGCGGCGGGATCCCGTTCGGTATAGAGGCCCAAAAGCTGATTTGGGGTCAAAGCGCCAATCCGCGTCAGCCGTTCGGCGGCTTCGATCTGGGCTTTCCAGCCTGCAACGTCACGCAGATCTGCATTTGCAAATGCACGAGGTAAAGGTGCCGATGGCAGGCGTTCTCCGATAGCCTCGAACAGGCGGAAATTCAGCGGGTCGGGGGCCTCGGGTTGCGGCAGATATGCCGCGTCTTCGTACAACTCGGGGCTGAGAAACCGATCAAGAACCGCCAATTCTTCTGGTGGAAGAAGTTCAAGCGCATGTGCGGCTTCCAGAGTCAGCGCTGCGGACACCCAATCCCCGCGTCGGGCTTTGCAAAAGATCTGCGCCGCATAGTCCCGCGACAGATGCGGTTCAGCAATAAGCGCAGTGCAACTGCGGTCTTCATCGCCGGTCAGCAATGTCGCGTCAAACCAGCGTTGAAACCGCTCTTGCGTGTCCGTCGGCCCAGCCAATTGCACAAGCGACTGCGCCGGATCTGCAGCACCCAGTTGCATCAGCCGATCCAGACGCGCCAACAGCAAAACCTCTTGCGCGTCTGACCCGGATGGGGCGCGTGTTTCTGACAAAAGCAACGTGAACAACAAGCGCTGCATGGCGGGGTTGTGACGGACCGGGGTCTTGGCAATCAGGTCAGCCAGACGCTTGGGATCACTGCTTTGCCAAAGATCAATCGGAAGGCCGGTCACAGATGATGACACAAGACCGAGCGGACGCGACAAGGCTTCCAATGAAGTGACTTCGATATCCGGCAACGCGCCGTTCTGCGTCACGGGCGGTTCCAACAAAACAGTTCCAGGCAGGTTTTCAGGAGGATTTGTCAGCCATTCGATGGCCGACAAAGGGTCCTGTGCCTGCGCCGATCCTGCCAGAAAGACGGCGAAAAGCGCCAGTTTAGTTGACATCCAGTTCGACCGGTTCGCGGATTTCACTTTGAGGCGCCGAAAAATCCGCGCCGAAGAACGGCCCGACATAGGCATAAGCCACCAGCCCAATGAAACCCAGGCAAAGAACATATATCACGAATTTGATCAGACGGCCCATGGCCCCACGCTGCCTCAATTTTTGATTTTGGCCAAGTTATAACTGGCATTTTTCCCAAGATCACGTCATTCACGGTGAAATGAGCGAAATTAAGCATAACACGCACATCTCGGACACACAGGGCAGATTTCATCTGCACAAAACCGTGGTTCTGGTGGGGATGATGGGGGCAGGTAAGACCGCTGTGGGCCGCGCCTTGGCCGCGCGCCTTGGCGTTCCGTTTCTAGACAGCGACGCTGAGATCGAATCAGCCGCCAACATGACCATTCCGGAAATCTTCGAACGGGATGGCGAACCCTTTTTCCGTGCGAAAGAAACGCAGGTTATCGGACGTCTTCTGGACGAGAAAAAGGGCATCCTGTCCACCGGAGGAGGGGCGTTTCTACAACCTCAAAATCGCCTTGCAATCAGCCAGAAGGGCGCTTCGGTCTGGCTGCGGGCCGATCTGAACGTTTTGTGGAACCGGGTACGCCACAAAGACACGCGCCCGCTGCTGCGAACGGCTGATCCTTATGCGACACTAAAGGCTCTCTACGAGGCGCGCGTGCCCGTTTATGCCGAGGCGGATTTGATCGCAGAGTCGGATGGCGAAACCTCGATCGAAAATATGGTGGACAGGGTTGTCGACGCTTTGCTGGCGCGCCCCGATGTTTTGGAACAGAAGTAATGCATCAAACAGTACATGTGGACCTGGGCGACCGTTCGTATGATGTTGAAATCGGGCCGGATCTGCTGGCGCGGGCTGGCGAGTGGATTTCCCCACTATTGCCGCGCCCCAAAGTCGCTGTCTTAACCGATGAAAACGTGGCTGACCTGCATTTGGACGCGTTGCGCGCGGGGCTCAGCGCTGCGGGGATCGAGATGACCGCGCTGGCTTTGCCCGCTGGCGAGGCCACAAAAAGCTGGCCACATTTCGAACGCGCCGTTGAATGGCTCTTGTCCGAGAAAGTCGAACGCCGTGACGTGGTTGTGGCTTTGGGTGGTGGTGTCATTGGCGACCTTGCAGGTTTTGCTGCGGCTGTTCTGCGCCGCGGGGTCAGGTTTGTGCAGATCCCCACCTCGCTGCTGGCACAGGTCGACAGCTCGGTTGGGGGCAAAACCGGGATCAATGCGCCTCAGGGTAAAAACCTGATTGGGGCGTTCCATCAACCTTCACTCGTTCTGGCGGATACATCGGTTCTGGGGACCATGACCCAGAGGGATTTTCTGTCGGGGTATGGTGAGGTCGTGAAATACGGTCTGCTGGGTGACGCGGAATTCTTTGACTGGCTCGAACAAAACGGACCAAGTGTGTCCGCCGGAGACATGGCGGCACGCGTGCGGGCTGTCACGCGTTCTGTGCAGATGAAAGCCGATATCGTTGCGCGGGATGAAACCGAACAGGGTGATCGTGCTTTACTGAATTTGGGGCATACATTCTGCCACGCGCTTGAGGCGGCAACAGGGTATTCCGACCGGTTGCTGCATGGCGAAGGCGTCGCCATCGGCTGTGCGCTTGCGTTTGAACTGTCCTCGCGTCTTGGCCTGTGTTCGCAGGAAGACCCAAGCCGGGTGCGGGCGCATCTGCGTGCGATGGGGATGAAAACCGATCTTGCCGATATTCCGGGTGATCTACCAAGTGCCGACGCGCTGGTGGAACTGATGGGGCAGGACAAGAAGGTTGTGGACGGGCAATTGCGCTTCATCCTCGCGCGCGGCATCGGGCAGGCTTTTGTTACGTCTGATGTTCCGAAAGACGCTGTTCTGTCAGTCCTGTCAGACGCTTTGGCGACGGTGTGAAACAGGGCCCTAGCGGCCCTGAATCACCATGAGTTCACCGATATTCTCACGGGTGATATAGCCCACCATGCGCCCGTCCTGCGTGACAACTGCGATGGCCGGAGCGCCTTTGTGAAGATGCTCCAGCACCTCTTCGAGCCCAGTGGTCAGGGCGACTGAGGGAATATCGGCATCCATCACCGAAAGCGCAGAGGTTGATCGGGGCTGATCGCTGGCCAGGGCGGCGAACAAGCGATTCCGAGTTACGAAACCCAGCAGGCCACTATCATCCTCCAGGACAGGAAATTCGTGCTGTGTTGTATGAATGACGGCTTGCGCCGCCGTGCTGAGCGTGTCGCTGGGGGATAAGGCGTGAAACTCGGTGATCATCGCATCCCGGGCCAAGACGCGGCGGGCGGCGGACCGCAATGCAACATCCTGGCTTTCTGCGTTGGCTGCGATGAAAACGAACACCGCAATCAGGACAAGGATGGGGTTTGCGGTGCTAAGACCAAGAAAGCCAAGGCCGATGGCGACGATCTGGCCACCTATTGCGGCCAAACGCGTTGCCTTGACCCGGTCCATGCGCAGGCACAGCAGAGCCCTGAACACCCGCCCCCCGTCCATGGGAAAGGCGGGTATCATATTGAAAGCAGCCAGCAGCAGGTTGATATAGGCCAGCCTGTCCAACAACCCTGTGCCGGGCGCGTCTATTTGCGAAAAAGTTTCAAAGGGCGCCCCCGCGCCAAGGGCAACAAGCACGATCCAGATGACGATATTCACGGCAGGGCCCGCAAGCGCCACATAGACCTCTTGCATCGGTTTTTCCGGCATGCGTTCAAGCCGGGCCAACCCACCGATGGGCAGCAGAGTAATGTCAGGGGTTTTGATACCATAGCGCCGGGCCATGAGAGCATGGCCAAATTCATGCGCAACCACACAAGCAAATAGCGCAAGCACAAAAACAAGGTTGTCGATGGCCGCTGGAAGACCGCCCACGGAATAGGCTGCAAAGCCGACCCAGGCCAACAGCAGAAAGAAGGTGACATGGACCCTCAGTTCGGACCCGAGCAACCGGCCGAGAGAGAAGGACCATGTCATGTTGTATCTCCGTTTCGTTTAGAACGGAATCTCGTCGTCGTCGATTCCACCCGATGCAGGCGCTGGTGAGCTGGACGGGCCACCGTAAGGGTCGCCGTAGCCACCGCCAGCTTGGCCGCCGCCATAACCACCGCCACTGCCGCCGCCACCTTCGCCACGGCTGTCCAGAAGGGTCAGTTCACCGCGATAGGGGCGCAGAACCACTTCGGTCGAATACCGGTCCTGACCGGACTGATCCTGCCACTTGCGGGTTTCCAGCTGACCTTCGATGTAGACCTTGCTGCCCTTGCGCAAATATTGCTCGGCAATGCGGGCCAAAGGCTCTGAGAAGATGGCGACCGAATGCCATTCCGTACGTTCGCGACGCTCGCCTGTGTTGCGGTCTTTCCAGTTTTCCGAGGTTGCAATGCGCAGATTGCACACTTTGCCGCCGTTCTGAAACGACCGAACCTCGGGGTCGCGGCCAAGATTACCTACCAGAATGACCTTGTTGACTGAACCCGCCATGTAATTCCTCGTTCTGTTTCGCGTATATGCGCCGAATCCGGCGCGGCTTGTTTCGTGAGACCCTATACGGCCTGCATCGTGGTTGGAACACAGTTGATACAACAGTGTTCAACAAGAGTCTTACTTTGATGTTTACCAAGCTTTCATTTTTGTCGGGAATACCTATACTCCCACTGGTTTCTGATCGAGCAGGATTGTCATTGATGCGTTCTTGGGTTGCTGGGTTTTCTGTTGTCTGCCTTGTGCTGGCTGTTGCGCCTGTGCAGGCGCAAACGCTGTCTACCAAAAGCCGAAAGGATATTTTCCTGAAGCAATCCAAAGTGTTGGATTCGCGCGCAGCCACGCAGTATCGGGATTCTGAGCGTCTCAAGCCCAAAACCTCGCGTGCGCAAAGCAGCAAGCGTTATACCGGCAAGTATCGCGGCCAATATCTGGATCTGGCGCGTCAGGCAGCCCGGTTGCACAACATCCCCGAAGATCTGTTTCTGCGGCTCGTGCAGCAGGAAAGCGGTTGGAACCCGCAGGCGAAATCTCACAAAGGCGCGCTGGGACTGGCGCAGCTGATGCCTCAGACCGCCGAGCTTTTGGGGGTCAACCCACACGACCCAAAGCAAAACCTTGAGGGTGGGGCGCGTTATTTGTCGTGGCAGTATCGCAAGTTCAAATCGTGGCCGCTGGCCCTGGCCGCTTATAACGCGGGTCCAAAGGCGGTCGAAAAGCATGGTGGCATACCGCCATACAAAGAAACCCAGAACTACGTGAAGGTCATCTGGGGCGGATAGGCATGATGCTGCGGCGCAGAGGGCGCGTTTCTTGATTCTCTGCATTCGGACCAACTAACCTGATCGGGTATCGCCCAGTCACAACTGAGGTCCGCCGTGCCCACTGATCATCCACAGATTCCAAAGGAAACGCTGGCCAACTGGCAACAATTGGTTGATCTGGTGGCCGAGTTGGCAGACGTGCCTGCAAGCCTGATCATGAAGACCGATGCGCCGGATCATGCGGTTCTGATTACATCGGACCATCCGGAAAACCCCTATCCGGTTGGGATGAGTTTTCAGTTGAATCCCAAGCTTTATTGTCAGGGTGTGCTTCAACGGGACGGAGAGCTGGTGGTCGAGGATGCCTCCTGTGACCCGGTTTGGTCCGATAACGAAGACCTGGAACACGGGATGACGTTCTACATTGGGCTGCCGTTGAAGTGGCCCGATGGATCGGTGTTTGGCACAATCTGCGTTCTTGATCGCAAACAAAACCGCAGGGCGTTGTTGTTTCGCGAAGGGTTGACCCAGTTTGCGCGCATGGTCGAGTCAGATTTGGCTTTGTTGCAAGAGGTTTACCTGCGTCGCGCGCTGGAAGAAAAGCTGAACGAAACGCTGGCGCAACTTGAAACCCGTGTCTCGGACCGCACCCGCGAGTTGCAGGAAACAAACACCGCATTGCGGGTATTGCTGTCCAGTCTGGAGGATGATCGAAAAAGCCGCGATCTCGAGATCGTTGAACAGGTCCGTGGCCGGGTTTTGCCGTATCTTGAGAAAGTGCGCGCGCAACTTGCCGATGACGAGGCACAGAATGTCTATCTCGATCTGGCTGAAAAAAACCTGAGCGAGATTACGTCGTCTCTGTCCGACAAACTAACGGACGCCTTTGCAGTAATGACCCCGACCGAGATTGAGATTGCGCAGATGGTCATGTTTGGAAAAACAACCAAAGACATTGCCAAGGCCCTGTCCCGAGAGACGTCGACAATCGATTTCCACCGCAATAACATCCGCCGAAAGCTGGGTCTTGAAGGGCGCGACCAGAACCTGCGAAGCCATCTGCTCTCGATTTCGTGAACATCGAATATGGGGAACGCCCCCATATTTCACCCCTATTTTTTCAGTCTGAGCCAATATGCCTTGGCTTGTTACGCTCTGTCATGAGGTGCGGACGAACTGCACACATCCAACAGAGAGGAACATCCCATGGATCGCAAAGATCTGAAGCCGACCATCATGAAAGGGGACAAGGATCACCTGGCACCGGGGCTTTCACGACGGTCGTTCTTCATGGCGGCAGGCGCTGCTGGTGTTGGCGCGACAGCTTCTGTTCTGAGGGCGAACCCAGCCCAAGCGCAATCACAGGCGTGGTTGCAGCCGGGGAACAACAACCATGTGATCGACCTGCAGGGGACAACCGGGCAGGCCAGCACCGGTGCGGTAGGTATCGATTATTATGGTCATTGCGCTATCAAGATCACATCCCCCAATGGGGCGACGGCTCTGTTCGATCCCTGGCGTGACGATCCGTCGGGTGCGTGGGGTTTGTGGTTCCGAAACGAGTTTCCTCAGATCCCTGTGGATATCACTCTGTCGACGCACGCGCATTTTGACCATGACGCAATTGAACGGCCAAGTTCGACCATGGTGCTGGACCGGATGGTAGGCAATTTTGAATTCGCCGATCTCAAGATCACCGGCTTTGCAGACAAGCACGCCTGCGTTGCGCCCGGGTGGTACGATTGGACCAATGCGCTGGCCGAGTTCGGGGCAGAAGCCTGTCCGCCGAACAATGTGGGCCACATGGATATGGTGGTCTATCTGGTTGAAACCGGCGGAATTCGAACGCTGATATGGGGCGACAACCGTCACAACCCGCCGCAGGAGTTCTGGGATGCCATCGGACAGGTGGATGTTCTGACGCTGCCAGTGGACGGATCTGAACATATCCTCAGCTTTGAGCAGGGCAATGATATTGTGTCTAAGCTCAAGCCTAAGGTTATCATTCCTACCCATTACCTGAACGAGGTCACCTCTTACACACTGACCACGCTGCAATCGGCGGACGATTGGGTGAAAGGGCAGCAAAGCTATAAAATGCTCGAAAGTGCCAGCTTGCAGCTTGAGGCCGGTGACGTTGCCGGAATGAACCAAGAGTTCATGCACTTCGGAAACAATGTCATGACAGGCTGAGGACACACCGGGAACCGCCACTCACGCATATTCCTATGCGCCGCCTGTCTCCCCGCAAAACGCGGCGCCAACAGAAAGGGCCGGTCATTGACCGGCCCTTTCTAAGTCTGATTTGCAAGGTTACTCTGCGGCGACTTTGATCACCGGCTCCATCTTCGCCAGAATGTCTTCGGTTAGATGGCATTTCACCTGATGCCCATCCGCGAGGGTCTGCACCGGTGGCACATGAGATTCGCAGCGTCCATCCGGCACTTCGGACTTCCAGCGGCATCGTGTCTGGAACGGGCAACCCGGGGGCGGGTTCATGGCAGAAGGGATATCGCCTTCCAGAACGATATGCTGTTTCTCGATCGAGGTATCCGCAATGGGAACCGCACTCAGCAGCGCCTCGGTATAGGGATGATAAGGTGGGGCAAAAACCTGATCGGTGGTGCCCAGCTCGACCACATGGCCCAGATACATCACCATCACCCTGTCGCTGAGGTAACGCACAATGGACAAGTCGTGGCTGATGAACAGCAAGGTGGTTTTGTGCTCGCGCTGGATTTCCATTAGCAGGTCGGTCACGGCCGCCTGCACCGACACATCCAGGGCCGAGACCGGCTCGTCCGCTACCACGATGCGTGCATCACCGGCAAACGCGCGCGCGATACCCACGCGCTGCTTCTGACCACCCGACAACTGACGCGGCATCCGGTCTGCAAAGGCACGTGGCAGTTTCACAAGATCCAACAGCTCCAGCATCCGCTTCTTGCGCTCTGCCTCAGAGTTTCCGACGCCAAAAATCTCTAGCGCGCGAATAATCTGACGCCCCACGGTCATCGATGGGTTCAGCGTGTCGAATGGGTTCTGGAACACCATCTGAACTTCGCCAACGGTCTTGGCATCCCGTTCCTCAATGGGCACCTGTTCGATATTGCGGTTGTCCAGAAGGATTTGACCGTCCGTAGCTGTTTCAAGCCCCATCAGTACTTTGGCGAAGGTAGACTTGCCGCAGCCGGACTCGCCAACAATCGCAAGCGTTTCGGACTCGTGGGCTTCAAAGCTCAGCGTCTCGTTGGCCTTAACGACCTTCGTTTCGCCGCCGCCAAACAGAGCATTTGCCGCAACCTCGTAGTATTTCTTAAGGTTGTCCATCTTCAGAACGGTCCGGCCAATCTCACCTTTCTCTTTCTGCTCACCCACGGTGATTGGTGCGTTCCAGTCGATTTCCTGGAATTTCAGACAGCGTGTGTGGTGCCTGTCGTTTCCGGGCACAGCCTCCATCAGAATGTCTTTCGCGTCGCAGCGCCCTTCTTCGAAATAATCGCAGCGCGGCCCAAAGTTACAGCCTGGAGGCCGCTCATGGGGCAGAGGGAAGTTGCCGGGAATGGCTACCAGTGGGCGAGAGTTCTTGTCGGCACCCGGCAAAGGGATCGAGCGGAACAGCGCTTGCGTATAGGGGTGTTGCATCTCGTCAAAGACGTCCTTGATCGAGCCGCGCTCGACCGCTTCACCCGAATACATCACGCAAAGACGGTCACAGGTTTCCAGCACCAGACCGAGGTTGTGCGAAATGAACAGCATCGACGTGCCGTACTTTTTACCCAGGTCCTTGACCAGTTCGACCACCGCGGCCTCAACAGTCACATCCAATGCCGTTGTAGGCTCGTCCAGGATCAGCAGCGCCGGTTTTGACATCAGCGCCATCGCAATAACGATCCGCTGTTGCTGACCACCTGAAAGCTGATGCGGGAAAGAATTCAACATACGCTCCGGGTCAGGCAGACGCACATCCGTCACCACTTCCAAAGCCCGTGAATAGGCTTCTTCCGCGCTCACGCCTTCGTGGATCATCGGCACTTCCATCAGCTGTTTGCCGATTTTCATCGCCGGATTCAGCGAGGCCATCGGTTCCTGATAGATCATCGCGATTTCATTGCCGCGAATGTCGCGCAATTCTTCCGCCGACATTTCCGCCAGATCCCGACCTTTGAACTTGATCGTACCACCCACGATCCGACCGTTTTTGCCCAGATCCTGCATGACACCCAGCGCAACGGTTGATTTTCCGCACCCGGACTCGCCGACCAATCCCACAGCCTCGCCGGGCTGCACACTGACCGAGAAGTCCATCACGGCGGGAATTTCCCGCAGGCGGGTAAAGAATGAAATTGACAGCTTGTCGATCTCCAGGATCGGGCCGTCATATTCCGCCATCTTGCTCATTTTGCTTACTCCTCACCAAATGCGGGGATCCCCTTCATCTGGCTAAAAATACCTCGGGGGTCCGGGGGCAGAGCCCCCGGCCTCAATCACATCAGTCCTTCAGACTTTCTTCGCGCAGACCGTCAGCCAGCAGGTTTAGACCAAGAACCAGCGACAGCAGGGCAAAGGCAGGCGGAAGGGCAGGGTGCAGGTAGATCGACAGAAGCTTGCGCCCCTCGTTGATCGTGGATCCCCAATCCGGGCTTTCAGGTGGAAGGCCCAGTCCGAAGAAACCCAAAGTTCCCAGAAGGATCGTTGTATACCCGATACGCAGACAGAAATCGACGATCAGTGGACCACGCGCGTTGGGCAGGATCTCCCACAGCATGATGTACCAAGGTCCTTCGCCACGGGTTTGCGCCGCCGCGACGTAATCACGGGTTTTGATGTCCAGTGCCAGACCGCGCACGATGCGGAACACCGTGGGCGAGTTCACGAAGACCACCGAAACGAACACCACCAGAATACCGCCTGGAATGTCGAACAGATCCAGATAGGTGGGCAGGCCCCAAATTCGATAACTCTCGGTGTTGATGATGTAACCGCCAGTCGAGATCAGTGACAGGTACAACCATATCGCTACACCCAGAACCCCGATCAACAGAGGTGTGCGGAAATTCGGGCGCGTATAATAGCGCGAATTCAACAATACTCCGATGAACAGGATTGGAAAGATGAACAACACGGCTGCCATATAGTTCGGCACACCTGTCGCCACGATTTCCGGTGTCACCAACAGGTAGAACAGCAGAATGACCGGGAAAGCGAGGATCAGGTTTGCCAGAAACGACAGGAACGTGTCGAGGCGACCACCATAGTATCCCGCAGGCAGACCCAAAGTGATACCCACCATAAAGGCAAACATCGTCGCCAGTGGAGCAATCTGCACCACGATCCAGGCACCGCTGACCATGCGGCTGAATACGTCCCGTGCCAGATTGTCTCCGCCCAGAAGATACCAGGCAAACTGGCCTTCTTCAGGATTTGGAATAGGCGTGCCGGGGACCTTGTTCTTCATGCCAGACAGCTGAACAAGCGGGTCATGTGTAACGATCAGGTCCAGTGCGCCGAAGATGCCGGTGAACACCCAGAACATCACAAGGCCAAAGCCGATCATGCCGATTGGGCTGTCGTAAAGTTTGCCATACAGTCCCAGCCGCCGTTTAAACGCGATGGACATTGCAAACATGATGATCAATGCCACCCAAACGGGCAGGAACTGCTGTGAAATCGCGCCGATTATTCCAGCGCCGGTCCCCATAAGGACACCAAGCACCAGATAAGCGAGCGCCAATCCGACACAGGCCAGGAAGCTGTACTGCAACGCAAGGTTAATCAGGCCACGGATGCCGCCGCTTGAACTGACGGACCCATCCGAATTTACGACTATTTGCTGCTCTGGCAGAAAGATGCTGGCAACGATCCACGTTACGATTGAGATAATCAGTGCAGCCAGTGCGATCATCAGCAATGGGTTTAGGAAGGCGATAGAGCCGGTCCAGGTCAATGGTTCCATAATCTCACCCTCCTTAAGAAATGCGGATACGCGGGTTAAGGTAAACGTAGCCGATATCCGAGATCAGCTGGGTGAACAGCACCACAAAAACCGACACGACAGAAATCGCCAGCAACAGCTGGATGTCATTGTTGCCTGCCGCCTGAACCAGCGCCCAGCCAAAGCCCTTGTAGTTGAAGAGGGTCTCGACGATCACGACACCATTCAGCAGCCACGGGAACTGCAGCATGATGACCGTGAAAGGCGCGATCAGCGCATTACGCAACGCGTGCTTCATGACGATGTTGCCGAAGGACACACCCTTGAGGCGCGCGGTTCGGATATATTGCGCGGTCATCACCTCGGTCATCGAGGCGCGCGTCATGCGGGCGATATAACCCATCCCATAGAGCGAAATTGTCAGAACCGGCAGGAAGAAGTTCTCGAATGTCGGGTTTTCCATTGCCGACGTCGCGGTGCCCTTGAACCATTTCAGGCCGACAGTCGAAGAGGTGAAGATCGCGATGAAAATCACGCCGGATACATATTCAGGCGTCGCGGTCGTGATGATCGAGAAGGTCGACAGCGACCGATCCATGGCAGATCCTTCGCGCATCCCCGCCAGCACACCAACAAGCAGCGCCGAAGGTACCATCAGAACCAGAACCCAGAACATCAAGTAGCCGGTATTGCCAAGCCGCACACCGACGATTTTACCAACCTCGTCCTTGAAAACCGTGGAATAGCCCCAGTTTCCCTGCAGAACACCACAATAGCGGGGCGTGTTTTCCTCGGTCGAACCGGGTCGTACGCAAGAGCCCAGAAAAGTCCCGTCGTCCAGTGTTTTAGTGAAGCCCGGCATCACGCCAAGCCACTGGCCGTATTTGATCAGTGTGGGTTGCAGGTAGCCTCGATTGTCCAGCCAAGTTTCGACTTGCTCGTCTGACATCCGCTGGTTGCCTTGGGTTTTGGCCAGCTTTTCAAGGTTCGGGTAGAGGTTGGTCAAAAAGAAGACCACGAAAGTAAGACATAATGCCGTAAGTAGCATCACGCCGAACCGTCGGAGGATAAAGAGTCCCATGTTGGCCCCTGTTGTTCGGGTGTTCCGCAGATCAGTGGACCATTTTCTGGCCTCGGACATCCGACCCCGTGTCGGCAACGTCTGCGGCTGGAAAGGGGCGCCCGATCAGGCGCCCCTAGTGAGAAGCAGGCTGGCTTTACGCGGCCCAACCCCACTTATAGTGATGGTGCTCGAACGACACGTGCATGTCGGTACCGACCAGACCGTCCTTCATGTGACGATAGAGCGACCGCCAGTAAGGCTGGATTGTTACGCCTTCTTCTTGGATCATCGCTTCGCCCTTGGCGACCACTTCGCGCCGTTTGTCGGCATCCGCAATGGCCAGCGCTTCGGTTAGCAGCGCGTCGAACTCTGGGTTAGCCCATCCGAATTCGTTCCAAGCCTCTCCAGAACGATAGGCCAGTGCCCAAATCTGAACGCCCAGCGGTCGGTGGTTCCAGTTGGTCGAACTGTACGGGTACTTTGCCCAGTCGTTCCAGAACGTGTTGCCCGGAAGAACCGTCCGCTTGACCTTGATACCTGCGTCACGCAGCTGAGCGGCGACAGCGTCGGTTGTATTCCGACGCCAGTCGTCGTCGATCGAGATCAGCTCGTGCTCGAAATCGGCCATGCCGGCCTCTTCCATAAGCTTGCGTGCACCTTCCGGATCAACTTTCTGCGGTGGCAGTTCGAAATAATCCGGGTGGATCGGGCCGACATGGTGATTTTCGGCAGGCGAGCCACGGCCACCAAAACCCAGCTCAAGGCAAACAGCGTTGTCTACGGCCATTTGCAACGCCTGACGCACACGTTTGTCAGCGTAGGGCTGTTTGCCGTCGACTTCTGCCAACTGGTTTGGGCGGATAACGATGGTGTTCATCGTGACAACCTCGGACTTTACATAGCCAAGACCGTCCATCACGTCGATGAATTCACCGACTGATTCATACAGCATGTCGACTTCGTCGGATTCCAGCGCCGCCAACCAAGCAGACGGGTCGGTGCCGTAGTCAATATACTCGATGCTGTCCAGCGCCGGACGACCAAAGACCTCTTCACCCCACCAGGTGTGGTTTTCGTTGCGTGTTAGTACGGCTTTCACGCCGACTTCCAACTCGCTCATCAGGTATGGGCCCGTGCCGACATTGTTCAGTAGGTCGGTTTCGTTGAACGAGCTGTGAACGATGGCCGCCGGATAGTCAGCCATACCCGCGATCAACGAGATGTCCGATGCAGGCAGGTTCAGTTGGACAGTATTTGCGTCAACAACCACGATACCACCTTCAACGGCCTGGCCTGTGTCCGCGTCAACCAGTGTCGCAAAACGACCAGCCATCGAGTTGGTTTCCGAGCTCTTGTCACACCAGCGCGCGACGTTGCGAGCCACGTCGTCCGCTGTGAAGTCGTCGCCGTTGTTCCACTTGACGCCCGGACGGACCTTCAGAGTGTAAACCGTCGCGTCTTCGTTGACTTCCCAGCCTTCCAGCAGCATGCCGCGGAATGTACCGTCCGAGTTGTACTCGACCAGATATTCCAGCGTTCCACGTGATACGTTGGCGATTTGCGACCAGTCATAAGTGCGCGGATCTTTCAGCGCGCGTACTTCCTGTTGAACGCGTAGGGTACCGCCTTCTTTCTTGGCATCTTCGCCTTCGGCGTAAGCTGGTGCTGCCATGCCGATCATGCCGTAGGCGGCGGCTGCGGTAACGCCCAGACCAGTGGCGCGGGCCAGGAACTCACGACGGCTCAGCTTGCCGTCACGGTATTCCTGTGCGTGCATCTCGGCCGCCCAGTGCACCTTGTCATTGGTGGTTACGTCATTCGTCATAGATGTCTCCCTGTGACATTAGATTTTGTTGATTGATTATGCTTCTACGCGACTTGGTTGTTACCTGTCGCCAGACTAAAGGGTTCTGATTGTTGGTCTCTGAGCATCCCCATGGCGGTATTCGGCACCAGAATTCAGGCTAGGTCAATGTTCGAATTCGTCATTGAGAGTACAAAAGCGACATTCTCGCTATGTTGAACACCTTGCTTCGCAACTGCGGCGAGCTTTGGGTTTGTGCGGTGCAGCTTCCATGTATGGCGCAAGGTCAGGGAAAAAAGTATTCAAAAACAATTTGTTATGAGATCTTTTTCGGACAAGTCCAGAAAGGAGTCAAGTTTGGTATAATTTTGAGGGGTCGATGTGATTCCATGCCTTCATGCGAGCCCGAAACCAAGTGCGTTGTCGTTTAGCGAATTGCCGTGTCGCAATCGTTGCGCGATCGCGGGCTTGATCGAGCGTCATTGAGCCATTCAGATAGGCTCTGAGCTCTGGTACTCCGATTGCTTTGCAGGCTGGCAGGTTGGGATCAAACCGGTCCAGCATTGCGCGTACCTCTTCAATAGCGCCTTGCTCTAGCATTTGATCAAACCGGCGTTCTATTCGTGCCAAAAGCCAAGCCTTATCAACGTCTAATACAACCGGCACTGTGTCTTTCAGGTTCAGAACCGGCGGCGGAGTGTCGGACTGCCAGGACAGCAGGCTGCGTCCGGTGGCGCGCTGCACTTCCCAGGCGCGCTGCACACGCGCCCGGTTCTGTACGTCCAGACCGGCCAGTGTTTCATCGTCGACCCCTGTAATGAGCTCTGGCAGTGAGATCTGGTCTGCCTCAGCCCGTATCTCTGCTGGGGTGGTAGGGATCTGTGCCATGCCTTCGGTCAGCGCGGTGAAATACAAACCGGTGCCGCCCACAATGATCGGACGTTGCGCACCGTTCAGCAAGGGCTTTACCTCCCGCAGCCAATGCCCGGTCGAATAGTCCTGATCGTATGCAACATGACCATACAGGCGATGCGGCGCGCGGGCTTCTTCTTCTTCTGACGGGCGCGCCGAGACAACCCGCCAGCAATCATACACTTGGCTGGCATCCGCGTTGACGATCACGCCACCAAATCGTTCGGCAACCTCAAGCGCCAGGGCGGATTTTCCGGAAGCGGTCGGACCTGCAATCAGGACCGGTTTGTCATCGGGAACAGGAGGCAGGTGTTGAAAATACTGTGCTGTTGATTGCTGGGTCATGTGCGGTTGCCTCAATCCTCACCAACCGCATTGAACCTGCGGAGCTTTTGCTTCATTTTGCGCCGGAAATTAAACCCGTGCCAGCCCGGAGCGCAACATGAGCCTTTCCCCTTCGTTAGAAACCGCTGAATCCCCGAAAACAAAGTATAACAGGGTGATGCTGAAAATCTCGGGCGAGGCGTTGATGGGAGATCAGGGATTCGGTCTGCACCCGCCAACAGTTCAGCGTATCGCGCAAGAAGTGAAGTCGGTTCACGATCTGGGCGTAGAGATCTGCATGGTCATTGGCGGCGGCAACATCTTCCGGGGGCTGAGCGGATCGGCGCAAGGAATGGAGCGGACCACAGCCGACTATATGGGTATGCTGGCCACTGTAATGAACGCACTGGGAATGCAGTCGGCACTAGAGGAAATCGGAGTGTTCACCCGCGTGATCTCGGCCATTCGCATGGATGAGGTGTGTGAACCCTATATCCGCCGCCGCGCGGTACGGCACCTAGAGAAAAAGCGGGTTTGCATTTTCGCTGCCGGTACCGGCAACCCGTATTTCACCACAGACACTGCAGCCACTCTGCGCGCCAATGAAATGGCGTGCGAGGCCATTTTTATGGGTAAAAACGGTGTTGATGGGGTTTATGACAAAGACCCCAAACAACACGCCGACGCCGTGCGGTATGACACCGTGACCTACGATGATGTTCTGGCCAAGCGTCTGCGCGTTATGGATGCCTCGGCCATTGCGCTGGCGCGCGACAACAATCTGCCTCTGATTGTCTTCGGTCTGGACGAACCCGGCGGGTTCCGCGGAATTCTGGCGGGCGAGGGGACGTATACCAAAGTTCAGGGTTAAACCGGACGCTGAACCGCTTACAAAACCCCGGCGCTGTGCCGGGGTTTTCTTTTATGCTGCGCCTTGACGGTCATGGATGCGACTGTCTAAGTGTCCGTGCTCTTTTTACGAAAGAGCTGCCCCGTAGTTCGCCACTTTGACGTGCGACTACAGGCTGGGCTGGAAGACCTGCCGTGATTTCTGAGACGCCCGGAAACATGTGCGGGTATCTCATTGATCAAAAAGCGAAATAATAAGGAGCAATGAGGCATGAGCTCTCTGGATATTGACTTCGTGCGGGCGCAGTTCCCGGCTTTTTCCGAACCCAGCTTGCAAGGGCAGGCGTTCTTTGAAAACGCAGGTGGGTCATACACATGTAAACCGGTGATCGACAGGCTGACGCGGTTTTACACCCAACGCAAAGTCCAACCCTATGCGCCTTACGAGGCGAGCCGTCTGGGCGGTGCGGAAATGGACGAGGCCCGCGTCCGCATGGCTGCAATTCTGGGCGTCGACACAGACGAGCTGAGCTTTGGCCCATCGACAACGCAAAACACCTATGTTCTGGCGCAGGCGTTCCGGCAATGGATGAAGCCAGGCGAAGCTATTGTCGTAACAAATCAGGATCACGAGGCTAACTCTGGTCCTTGGCGGCGTTTGGCCGAGGCAGGGATCGAGATAAGGGAATGGCAGATTGATCCTGAAACCGGCTCGCTGAACCCTCAGGACTTAGAGAACATGCTGGACGAAAAGGTTCGTTTGGTTTGTTTCCCGCATTGTTCAAACGTGGTGGGTGAGATCAACCCAGTAACGGAAATCACCGCCATTGCGCATGCCGCCGGTGCATTTGTATGTGTGGACGGCGTATCTTACGCCCCGCATGGTTTCCCGAATGTTGGTGATCTGGGGCCGGATATCTATTTGTTTTCTGCCTACAAAACCTATGGTCCGCATCAGGGCTGCATGGTCATCCGCCGCACGATAGGAGAGTTGCTGCCCAATCAGGCGCATTATTTCAACGGTGATGTTCTGCACAAGCGCTTTACCCCAGCAGGTCCGGATCACGCGCAGATCGCAGCCAGTGCAGGCATGGCGGATTATGTCGAACTGCTAAATGCACATCATGGTGGGCCAGACAGTGATGCGGCCGCGCAAGGCGAGTTTGTGCATAACCTAATGCGCATGCGCGAAGTGTCTTTGCTGCAACCTGTGTTGGATGCGGTCAAGGATCGCAACGCAGTGCGCCTGATCGGAACATCCGATGCGACCCGGCGCGCACCGACGGTTGCGTTGTCCCTGAACCGACCTGCGGGCCCTGTTGCCGAGGAACTGTCCCAATACGGCGTCATGGCGAGCGGTGGTGATTTTTATGCCGTACGTGCGTTGCAGGCCATGGGGGTCGAGCCAGAGCAGGGTGTGTTGCGGGTGAGCTTCACGCACTATACCTCGCAACAGGAAATTGATCAGCTTTTAGACGCACTTGAACGCGTTTTATGATCCACTTTCCCTGAGCCTTCGTAGTACGAAGAAAACCTCAGGGCGGACATGAAAGACGAGCACACTCCGATTATTATGTGGTTCCGACGGGATTTGCGCCTGTCGGACCATCCAGCCTTAATCGCAGCGGCTGAAAGCGGTCGCCCGGTTGTTCCGGTCTTTCTTCACGATGACCTTGTCGAACAGTTGGGGGCCGCCCCAAAGTGGCGCTTGGGGTTGGGGTTGGAGGCGTTTTCCAGATCCCTTGACGGTCTCGGCAGCCGATTGATCCTGCGTCGCGGCGACGCGCTGGCCCAATTGCAAGCTCTCATCCAAGAGACAGGTGCCGGCGCTGTCTATTGGTCCCGATCTTATGATCCCGCATCGATAGCGCGCGACAAAAAGATCAAGTCAGTGTTGACGGAACAGGGTGTCATGGCAAAATCCTTTGCCGGGCATTTGCTGTTTGAACCCTGGACTGTGGCGACCAAAACCGGCCAGCCGTTTCGTGTCTACACGCCCATGTGGCGCGCTGTTCAAGGGCGAGATGTACCTGCGCCTGACGCCTCTGTGACGGGATTGCTTGCTCCTGCAAAATGGCCGTCAACTGAAGAACTGCACAAGTGGCAGTTGGATCGTGCCATGAACAGGGGCGCGTCGATCGTTCGCCCCTATGTACACCCCGGCGAGCAAGCTGCCCACGAACACCTAAACGTGTTTTTGGACCGTGTTGCGCTGTATTCCAAACACCGCGATCGGCTGGATATGGACGGAACATCCAATCTGTCGGAATATCTCTCGCTAGGCGAGATAGGCCCGCGTACAGTCTGGCATCGGGTTCAGCAGGCCGCATTGATGGGCGTATCAGGCACAGATGCCTTCCTGCGCCAGCTTGTTTGGCGCGAGTTTGCCTATCACCTGATGTACCACACGCCACAGTTGGTCACGGGCAACTGGAAGCCGGAATGGGACAGTTTTCCGTGGAACACAGATCCGAACCACCCCGAAGTTGTTGCCTGGACGCAGGCAAGAACCGGTGTCCCAGTGGTCGACGCAGGCTTGCGGCAAATGTATGTCACGGGCCGAATGCACAACCGAACCCGGATGATTGTCGCCAGTTACCTGACCAAGCATTTGATGACACACTGGAAAATTGGAATGCAGTGGTTCGATGACTGCCTGATCGATTGGGACCCGGCCTGCAACGCGATGGGATGGCAATGGGTAGCGGGCTCGGGCCCTGACGCGGCACCGTTCTTTCGTATTTTCAACCCGCAGACGCAGGCCGAGAAATTCGACCCAGATGGAACTTATCTGAAGCGCTGGATCGCTGAAGGCGAGAAAAGCCAGAGTGACACGGCCCGTTCGTATTTTGACGCTGTTCCATTGTCTTGGGGTTTGCGCCCAGACGCAGATTACCCTGCACCGATTGCTGCTTTGGCCGAGGGGCGAACCCGTGCGCTGAGCGCATATGAAAGCCGAAAATCCCACTAAGGAATTGAAAACTTGCCAGAAACAGAATCGCGGCCTAGCCTAACATCAATACCGCAGAGGGGAGAGCGGATGATCCTGACGACAACCGAAGGGCAGAAGGATCTGCCCAGATATTTCGCGCAAGTCTTCAAGATGCTGACCAATATGGAACATGGGCGTCTGGATATCACGTTGCCAGATGGCCGAACATTTCGCGCCGAAGGCACCAAGCCGGGGCCGGTGGCTCAGGTCGACGTCCATGACGATGACGTCTTTGCGCGTTTGATCCGCGAAGGAGAGTTGGGCTTTTCCGACGCCTATCTTGATGGTCACTGGAGCACGCCTGACCTGCGATCCTTCATGGATGTCGTGCATTTGGGCTCTGAAACCGTATATGACGGGTTTACGGGAAAATTCCTGGTACAAGCCTATGAACGGCTGAGATTTTGGCTGCACCGCAACAACCGGGCGCAGGCAAAGAAAAACATCTCGTATCACTACGATCTGGGCAATGATTTCTACGGCCTGTGGCTAGACGAGACGATGACCTATTCCAGTGCGATCTTCGAAACAGGGCAAGAAAGCTTGGAAAAGGCACAAACCGCGAAATATGCAAGCCTTGTGAATGAGATGGGCGCGAAGCCGGGCGATCACATACTGGAAATCGGCTGCGGCTGGGGCGGGTTTGCGGAATACGCCGCCAAGGAACGTGGCCTACGCGTCACATGTTTGACGATCAGCCAGGAACAGTTCAAGTATGCCAAAGAACGTATTGAAAAGGCAGGATTATCAGATCTGGTGGAATTCAAGCTGCAAGATTACCGCGACGAACAGGGCCAATATGACGGCATCGCTTCAATCGAGATGTTCGAGGCCGTCGGTCAAAAATATTGGCCCGTTTATTTCGAAACGGTACGAGAGCGACTAAAACCCGGTGCGCAAGCGACGTTGCAGATCATTACCGTGGGTGATCATCGCTGGGACTACTACAAGAATGGCGTTGATTTCATTCAGAAATATATCTTTCCAGGCGGAATGCTTCCGTCGCCGTCGATCTTGCGACAACAGATCAACCAGGCTGGCTTGAGTGTGGTGAATTCGAAAGAGTTTGGCAAAAGCTATGACCTGACACTGCGCCGCTGGTACGAGACGTTCAACGACAAGTGGGATCAAATTGCTGAGATGGGCTTTGATGAGCGTTTTCGCCGCATGTGGAATTATTATTTGACCGCATGTGGCGCGGCCTTTGACACAAGCAATTGTGATGTGACACAGATCACCATAGCAAAACCAAGTTAATGAACGGACTGTCACATGCCCACAGCCTCGCGTCTTGTCGCCGCTCTTTGCCTTGTCGTGCTGGCTTTCATTGTCTCTGGGATGATCATCGACAATGGTGAAGAAGGTAAGGACTATGGTTACTTTACCTATGTGAACATGGCGCTTGGCGCGGCCTGTGGCTGGGCAATCATGGGTAAGCGCGCCGGACGAGGTTGGACAGCGGGGATCAACAATGGCCTGACGGGTGTCGCGTCGCTGGTGTTTTGGGCCTTGTTCGTGCAGGGGTGTTACGAGATGTTCCGCCTTGCCATGCGCAACAGGTATGGCGGTCCCTTCGAGGCGGTTCTGGCTATTTTCAAAATCGGGGTCGATTATGGCAAACTGCTGATCACGCCTGAAATCCTGATTACGTTTGCTATTGGGGCGGTTGTCGCCGGTTTGGCTACCGAACAGGCCCACCGCCAATGGCGTTGAAGCATTACATTATCTGAGAGTTCGAGTTTGTCTGACTTATTTTTCTATGGAACGTTGCGGTATTTGCCGTTGCTCGAACGTGTTCTGGGCCGCTCTTTACAAGAGATTTCAGTTCAAACGGCGATGTTGCCTGATCATGCCGTTTGGGCTGTTCAGGGTCAGGATTTTCCTATGATCCAAACGTCAGGGGGTGACAGCGCCCAAGGCGTATTCGTTCAAGATTTATCGTCCGAAGACCTGGCACGGTTGGCCTTTTATGAGGGTGCGTTTGATTATGACCTGACACCCGTAAAGGTGGTTCTGCAAGACGGGACCAAGCAGGAAGCACAGGTCTTTTTCCCTGCACCGGGCAGTTGGGAGCCGGACGGCCCCTGGTCTTTGCAACGGTGGGCGGACCGGTTGGGGGAGATCACCGCTCTGGCTGCGGAAGAAGAGATGGCATATTTCGGTCGGCTGGAGTCTCAGGACATGGCTGGCAATATTCGCGCCATCCAAACCCGGGCGTGGGCCAAGATTCTTGCCGGAAAACGGCGCACCGGCGATCTGAGAGATACAAGAAAGGACGTTATCGTGCATCGCCACGATCGTGCCTATGTGAACTATTTCGGGATGGAAGAGGTTGACCTTCAGCATCGGCAGCATGATGGCACCATGGGCCCCGTGCTGCATCGGGGCAGCCTGATGCAAGGCAGTGCTGTGTCCGTTCTGCCCTACGATCCGGTGCGCGACACTGTACTTGTTGTCGAACAATTCAGACCTCCGGCCTTTTTGATCAACGACCCCGAACCCTGGCTGTGGGAGGCCGTGGCCGGGATGATAGATCCAGGCGAAGAACCGGAACAAGCAGCCCATCGTGAAGCGATGGAAGAAGCCGGAGTAACGTTTGACCGGCTTGAGTACGCGGGCGGGGCATATTCGTCTAGCGGGTCTTCCACCGGTTTCATGTATCTGTATGTCGGATTGGGTGATTTGACCCATACCACCACAACTGGCGGCCTTGATACCGAAGGCGAAGATATTCGAAGTCAGATACTGCCTTTTGATACGTTCATAGACATGACGGACCGTCATGTTTTCAAAGACGTACAACTTGTGGCTCTGGCCTATTGGCTGGCGCGCCACAGGGACAGGCTGCGCGCATGACTATCATGCTTGTGGTCGCGACGGCGCGGCTGTAAATCTTCACTGATACCAAACGACAAGAGGGCGCCATGCGCATTGCACGAGACCTTGCCGACGCAGTCGGGAAAACACCACTGATCCGGTTGAAGCGCATCAGTGAAGAAACCGGTTGTGAGATCCTCGGGAAGGCCGAGTTCATGAATCCCGGCCAGTCCGTCAAGGACCGTGCGGCGCTGTACATCATCCGTGATGCGGTGGCCCGAGGCGATTTGAAGCCCGGCGGCACGATTGTCGAGGGAACGGCGGGCAACACCGGGATCGGTCTGGCTCTGGTCGGTGCGTCCATGGGTTTCAAGACGGTGATCGTGATTCCGGAAACCCAGTCGGAAGAGAAGAAAGACATGCTGCGCCTTGCGGGTGCACAGTTGGTTCAGGTTCCAGCCGCGCCCTATCGCAACCCCAACAATTTCGTGCATTATTCGCGTCGTTTGGCCGAGCAATTGGCAAAAACCGAACCGAATGGCGCGATTTGGGCAAACCAGTTCGACAATGTTGCCAACCGTCGGGCCCATGTCGAAACCACCGGCCCTGAAATCTGGGAACAAACAGACGGCAAGGTCGATGGTTTTGTCTGCGCCGTAGGCTCTGGCGGAACTCTGGCTGGCGTGGCCGACGCGTTGCAGCCCAAAGGTGTGAAAATTGGCCTGGTCGATCCGATGGGGGCAGGGCTTTATTCATACTACACCACTGGTGAAATCGCGATGGAAGGCAGCTCGATCGCTGAAGGCATCGGTCAGGTGCGTATCACCAAGAACCTTGAGGGCTTCAAGCCGGACTTCTCGTACCAGATGACGGATAATGAGGCGTTGCCGCTGATCTTCGATCTGCTGCGCGAGGAAGGGCTGGTCATGGGTGGCTCGACCGCCATCAACATGGCCGGAGCGGTGCGTCTGGCAAAGGATCTTGGGCCGGGCCACACCATCGTTACCATTCTGTGTGACTACGGAACCCGCTATCAGTCCAAGCTGTTCAACCCGGAATTCCTGCGCGAGAAGGAACTGCCGGTACCGGATTGGATGACCGAGGCCCCCCGAAGCATTCCGGGCGTGTTCGAGGACGTATGATGCTGGCGCAGGTCCGCCTGTTTCTTGTCCTGTTCTTTCTGTGCCTAGTTGGGTTCGCAGGCGGCGCGGATGCGCAGCTGAGTAACCGGCAGAGCGAATATTATCAGGGATGGTTGAAAACGGCGGACCGTGCAGAAGATGTGATCGAGGCGAACCGTGCCTCGGACGCAGCTCTGGAAAACTTACGTTCAGAAATTAATAGTTACAGGGACGACTTTAACAGAGCGAGAAGTGCCAACACCGACCGTATTTCCACGTTGGACAGTCAAATCAACGCGCTTGGTCCCAAGCCCGAAGGGGACGCGACCGAGCCGGAAGATATTGCAACGTTGCGGGCGCATCTGGAAAAACAGCTAAACAGCTTGCGCGTGCCGCGGATTATTTCCGAGGAGGCATATAGCCGTGCCAACGGTTTGATCAGCGAAATAGATCAGATCCTACGTACGCGGCAGACCAAGGAGTTCTTTGAACAAGGTCCGTCGCCGATAAACCCCGCATACTGGGGTCCGGCATGGGTGGACGTAAAAGAAGCAATCCAGAGCCTCGGAAATGAAACGATCACCAACTTTCGTTCAGACGTTGTGCGCGAACAAATCCGTGACCGCGGATTGGCAATTTTCGTACTGCTGGCCCTTTCAGCTGTACTGCTGATTTTTGGCAAAAAGTGGTCCGAACGTGGGGGGGAATACTTAAGGCTTTGGGGCGGGTCCGGCACTGGGGTTTGGTCTTTCGTCATTTCGCTTTTACGCATTCTGTTGCCTTGGATTGGGGTTCTGGCCGCGGTAACTGCGATAAGCCTGACTGGTGTTACGGGACTGAGGGGAAGCCTGCTGCTGCAAAACATCCCGTATTGGGCAGGGATAATCCTGTTCTACGACTGGATTGGTCGGCAGGTATATGTGATCGGCGCGTCGCAGGGGTTCAAACGGCTGTCCGCTGCAAAAATAAGAGAGCTGCGCCTGTACATCGACCTGCTTGCCGTGATGCTGATTTTGCACGAATTGGCACTGCTGTTCGAACGGATCGAAAACATCTCGGATGCGACCCGAGCCGTTGTCAGTTTCCCGGTCATTGTCGCAACAGCTTTGTTGCTGCTGCGCATACGCCAGATTCGCACCACGGACGGTCCGCCTGACCAATCTGCATCAACTCGAGCGGCAGGCTTCAGCCAATTGGTCGAGTTCTTGCGCCGGGCATTGTTCCTATTGGGGATAGCGTCTCCTATTCTGGCGATCTTTGGGTACACCAATGCGGCCGAAGCAATCGTGTTCCCCGCTGTGAAGACCCTGGTGCTCATCGGGGCGTTGGTCATCCTGCAAAGATTCATCAGCCAGGTTTACGGCTGGATTACCGGGCAAGGGGACGCGGCTCGTGAGTCTCTTTTTGCGGTACTCGTCGGTTTTGCACTGGCCATAATTGCGCTGCCTATTCTGGCGATATATTGGGGTGCGCGTGAAACCGACCTGTTGGAAGCGTGGTCACGCTTACTGCTTGGTTTCGACATTGGCGGTGTCACGATTTCACCAACCAACTTCCTGACCTTTGTAGCTGTCTTCGCAATCGGTTACGCGTTGACTCGGTTGCTGCAAAGCGGGTTGCGCAATTCACTTCTGCCGAAGACCAAAATTGATCCGGGTGGCCAAAACGCGATTGTGGCTGGTTCGGGCTATGTCGGCATATTTCTCGCTGCGCTTGTGGCAATCATGGTGGCCGGGTTTGACTTGTCGTCGCTTGCGATTGTTGCCGGTGCTTTGTCGGTCGGCATTGGCTTTGGTCTACAAACCATCGTGTCCAACTTTGTCTCTGGCATCATCCTTTTGGTGGAACGCCCCATTTCCAAGGGGGACTGGATTGATGTGAACGGTATGATGGGTTACGTGCGCGATATCTCGGTCCGCTCGACCCGGATCGAAACCTTCGACCGAACAGATGTGATCGTTCCAAATTCGGATCTGATCAGCGGCGTGGTGACGAACTATACCCGAGGCAACACAATTGGGCGTGTCATCGTGCCCGTTGGTGTCGCCTACGGTACCGATACGCGCCAGGTCGAAACCATTCTGGGTGAGATCGCCAATAACCATCCGATGGTTTTGGCAAACCCGGCGCCCAGTGTTGTGTTTCAGGGCTTTGGCGCGGATTCCCTTGATTTCGAGATCCGCGCAATCCTGCGTGACGTAAACTGGGTGCTGTCGGTGAAGTCCGACATGAACCACGAGATCAACCGCAGATTCTCGGACGCGGGTATCGAGATTCCGTTTGCTCAGCGCGACATCTGGTTGCGCAATCCCGAAGCTTTGCAGGCGGATGTCAAAGATCAGAGAGACCCTGCCAAACCCGTGGAAAGCAAGCCCGAGGCCCCATCACAAAAACCCGCTGACCTGACAGAGGCTGATTTGGATCCAGACGCTGGTGACGACGTTTAACGGCGTTATCCAACGTCCTTGAAACGATCTGAAATGGCCGGGTGAGAGCCGCACGGGGGCAGGGCAACTTATTTGGGTCATTCCCGATTTTTCGCCGCATTGGGGCCTTGCAAATCTGACCACATTCGTTCACATATCGCCGGCACGGAGAGGTGGCCGAGTGGTCGAAGGCGCACGCCTGGAAAGTGTGTAGGCGGGAAACCGTCTCCAGGGTTCGAATCCCTGTCTCTCCGCCATAATCTTCCTAACTGTGATGATCTTTGGTGCACGGTTGCAGAACGGTTTGATTCACCGATGCCGCCACTGAAAATCACATGAAGGATGAAGGGGCAGGAGAAGCTTTTGAAACCAGGTGGGTGTGTTGGCTTCATCTACTCGTTTCACTGTTTTAAGTTATTCGGGTGCAAAGACCTGCGGCAGTTTTCAATTGACTTGCCTGAAAACTCTTTTCCGGTCGGAGCATACTGATCATAAACGTTAACAAAAATATCAATTTGATATAGAGTTGTGGTGTTATTGATCGGTAACGCGCGGGTATTCGTGTGACACAGACACTTTATGAAAAGTATGGCGGCTTCAAAACAATCAGCCGCGTCGTGATGACCTTCTATGAGATGGCATTGGATTCTGACGACATCGGCCATTACTTCGAGGACATTGATATGCCCCGTTTGATTGACCATCAGACGAAGTTTGTGTCTTCGCTAATCGGAGGACCTGCATCATTCAACGACGACAGAATTGAAGCTGTTCACCGGCATCTGAACATCTCACATGATGAATTTGACGTCATGGCGGAACTGTTCGGCGATGCGCTGAGCGCCCATGGCATGTCGGACGGGGATATCAAAACAGCGCTCGCCGCAATTGAGGGCAAACGGTCCATCATCGTCGTCCGGACTGCGGCATGAGCATACTGGCAATCAATGAGCAACTGTTGCGTGCCATTGGTGTTGGTGTCGCCGTGGTGCGTGCCTCGGATCTGGAGTTCGTGTTTCACAATGGACCTTTCGCGGAATGGTTTGGGGCCCCGGAAGAAGGGAATACGCTTGGAGATATTCTGCCGGATCTCGACCCCAAAGAACTGGAAGATGTCAAACAGTCTGGCCTGAGGTACTCGGTTGAGCTTCAGATCAAACCAAAACGCCGGACGTTGATCTTTGCGGTGACAGTGTCGCTGGCCAATGGGTTGTCGGAGCAGGTGCTGATTGTGGAATGCCAGAACATCACCCGCATTCGCGAGCTGGAAAGCATGATCGACAGCTATTCCACCATGGTCGAGCGCAATACCCGAGAACTTGAGCGCGAAAAAGAAAGGGTTGAACGCCTGTTGCTGAACCTGATGCCACGGGCCGTCTATGAAGAATTCAAGACATTTGGCGTCGTCACACCTCAGCTGTATCAGCAGGTTTCGGTGGTGATGTTGGATTTTGTAGGGTTCACAGATTTTGCAGCCAAGACCGACCCAACCGTAACCCTGAGCGAGCTGAACGATATTTTCACGGCTTTTGACCGTATCGTCGAACAGTTTGGGTGTGAGCGGATCAAGACAATAGGTGACGCATACCTTGCTGTGTCCGGCATGCCTGACCCAACCCCGGATCATGCCACGGCTGTTGCGCATTGTGCCGTGCGGTTCCTCCGTTATCTCGAGCGCCGGAACGAAAGCCATCCGCACAAATGGCAGGCCCGGATTGGCCTAGGGATGGGGGCTGCGGTCGGATCGGTCGTTGGAATTCAGAAATATGTCTATGACGTTTTTGGCCCGGCTGTGAACATAGCGTCCCGCTTGCAAGTCTTCGCCAACCCAATGAACATCGTGGCACCGGAAGAGATGAAGTATGCCCTGATCGACGAATTTCAGGTTTCCGACCTTGGTTGTGTTGACATCAAGGGAATGGGCGAGATGGACCTGATTAATGTGACCTCGGGTCTGAGTATGCCACAAGGTAACCGGTTGCTGTGACCCGTTTCAGTCGTCTTGAGGAATGAGGCCCAAACCGCGTAGGTAAATGCCAATCCCACTTTCCAATAAGTCCTCTGGCGGAAATGGAGAGGTTGCGCCAGTGTTGCGGGCAAAAAGCTCAACAACACCGTGGCTCATCGCCCAGATATGGGCACTGAACATCGATGCAGGTGGGCGCTTTTCTGGCGGAATATGTTGGGACAGGTCCGCCGCCGCTTTTTCCAGAACCGACTTGGCGCGATTGGCGGCCAAAGAAAGCTCGGTCGTGCGGTTCAAAGAGATTCCGCTTTCGAACATCGCGATATAGTGGCCGGGGTTCTTGCGGGCAAAGGCCAAATAAGCCCGTCCGGTTGCCTCGAACGCTGCCAACGCTGATGGCTGCCCCTTGTCATAGGCATATTGCATCAGATCTGCGAACATCTCGAACCCTTGCCGCGCCGCCTCGGCAATCAGGTCTTCACGTCCCTGAAAATGGCGATAGACGGCGGCAGGGGTTACTCCGGCGGTTTTTGCGGCTTCGGACAGGGTGAAACCAGTTGGCCCTTTTTCTTCAATCAGGGACAACGCGGCTTCGACCAAAGCCTGTTTCAGGTTCCCGTGGTGATACCCGCGTTTCGTCATTCCGGCCTCAGCTGTCTTGATGCAGTGTTTGAAAACAATGAGATAGAGCAAACACGCAGATCCGTCCAACCCTGTCCGTCAAAACACTTCGTTGGAGTGTAGGGTTACGCATCCCAGACATCCGGGCCACCGCAAATCTGCGGATCAATCTTGCCGATGCTCTTCTTGTCTTTCTCATCATAGTCCAACGCATGCAGGACCGTACGGATGGCTGCAAGACGCGCACGCTTCTTGTCGTCTGAACGCACGATCGTCCAAGGGCAGGCGTCGGTGTGCGATCTGGTCAGCGTTTCCGAGATCGATTCCGTATACTCATCCCATTTGTTCAGACCGGCTACATCAATCGGGCTAAGCTTCCACTGTTTGAGCGGGTCCGTCTCGCGCGCCAAAAAGCGGTTCAACTGCTCGGCACGCCCGACATTGAGCCAGAATTTGAAGAGATGGATCCCGTCATTCACCAACCCCATTTCCAGCGGTAGTACTTGACGGAAGAACCGCTCACGCTCTTCCAGCGTGCAAAAGCCGAAGACATTCTCGACGACACCCCGGTTGTACCAGCTCCGGTCAAAGAAAACGATTTCGCCAGCGGCGGGCAGGTGGGCGATATAGCGTTGAAAATACCATTGGCTGCGTTCCGCATCCGAAGGCTTGGCAAGCGCCACATTGCGAGCCCCGCGCGGGTTCAGATTTTCACGGAACCGCTTGATTGTGCCGCCTTTACCAGCGGCGTCGCGCCCTTCAAAGATGATCGCCACCCTATGGCCTGTTTCCTTCACCCAGGACTGCATCTTGACCAACTCGATCTGGAGAAGCTCCATCTGAGCATCATAGTCCTTGGTCTTCATTTTCTCGCGATACGGGTATGTGGCGTTTAGAATATCGCCTTTTCCCGATTTCTTGATTTCTTCCCGTACCGCCTTGGGGGCGTCTTTTTGATAATATCTTTCGATAGAACCTTTTTCGGACCGGGCCATATGTCACCTCGCGATAAAATCCATATCTTACTATGGATTAGAGCCCGGATTAACGCAAACCCGCACGCTGGGCCGCACGATCTATGGCGGCAGCGACCTCGGGGGCGGCGACCACCTGCGGCATGTGGCCGATGCCGGGCAAGTCGATCAACTCGGCCCCTGGGATTTGGTCGATCAGGCGTTCGGAATGCCATTCAAGACCAACCGTGTCGTCAGCGGTTCCGTGAATGATTTCTGTTGGCACGGAAATTTCGCCATATCTGGGCTGCAGACGGGTAATCTCATCCAGCAGATTGGCGCGTTGCTTGGCATTTGCGTGCATTGATCCACGCCGGATCGTGAGGCCGGGGCCGAAGTGCTCTGCGTACCCCTCAGGCGCGGTCTGTGGCGCAAATACTTTGTCCAACGCTTGCGTCACGTACCATTCAGGCACGAAAGAGCTGATCAGGGGCAGGACCAGAGCATTACCTGCGGTGGTTGATGCCAGCCGGTTAAAGCCATCCAAGGGCGTTTCCCACGGGATGGCCGCAGGCGCGATCAGAACCAGGGCCGAGATGTTTTCAGGACGCGTTACTGCCCACGCAAGCGAGACCGACCCGCCATAGCTTTGGCCTGCTACGATGGGTTTGTCGGCCCCCAGCTGTGCTGCTGCCCGTTGCAGGATATCTGCCTGCTCGATGATGGTTTCGCCGTCGGGGTTGAAGCTTTCTGAATACCCCAAGCCGGGGCGGTCGAATACGATAACCCGAAAGTTCTGGGCCAGAATGGGGGCCAGTGCGAAGGTCATATCGCGCGTGTTCCCGCTGGAGCCATGGATCAGCACAACATCCGGGCCTTCGCCCATCACAACGGCGTGTACGGCGATGCCATCAACATCAAGAACCTGACCTTCGGGTGGAAAGGCCGCTTCTGCCATCGCCTCATTCTTGGCGCTGCGCCAAGCGGTCAGCACGGCCAGGCCCAGTACGATGAGGCCAAGGAGTATGAACGCTTTACTTGCCAATTTTGCTCATATCGAAAGGCGTGGACTGGTAGATTTCGTTGATCCAGTTGCCATAGAGCAGATGCGCATGGCTGCGCCACCGGTTTTGTGGCGTTTCTGATGGATCATCATCCGGGTAATAGTTGATCGGCACGTTGATTGGTGTGCCATTTGCTACGTCCCGGTCATATTCCTGCTTCAGCGTATCGCTGTCATATTCGAAATGGTTGAAGATATAGAGCGCGCGGTGCTCAGGATCCTCGACCAGGCAAGGCCCAACATCGTCGCTGCCCAATAGAGTGTTCAAACCGGGGGCGCTGTCGATTTCACCCTGTTTCATCTCTGTCCAGCGGCTGACAGGGATCACACAGTCGTCGGAGAACCCGCGTAAAAACGGCGAGGCCGGGTTCAGGTTCCGGTGACGGAAACAGCCAAACGCCTTGGCGTCCAGCATGTGTTTACGCACGCCGTGGAAATGGTTAATCATCGCCATTCCGCCCCAGCAGACACCAAAGGTCGAATGAACATTGGTCTGCGTCCACTCGAAGACTTCGCTGATCTCGTCCCAATAAGTAACGTCACCAAATTCCAGATGCTCGATTGGCGCGCCCGTGATGATCAGGCCGTCGAATTTCTCGTCCTTGACCTCCTGAAATGGGTGGTAGAACTCAGACATATGTTCGGCCGCAGTATTTTTGGTGCGGTGTTCGGTCATGCGGATCAGGGACAGGTCGATCTGCAAGGGGGTTGCACCGATCAGGCGCGCGAACTGGTTTTCCGTCTGGATTTTCTTGGGCATCAGATTCAGCAATCCAATGCGCAGCGGGCGGATATCCTGACGCATGGCCTGATCTTCGTCCATGACCATGACGCCCTCTTTGGTCAGGACGTCAAAAGCAGGAAGATCAGATGGGATTTTGATGGGCATTTGTCAGACTTCGAAGAGAGTAAGGAAAACTGCTAGTTAGGCGTTCTTGGGTTCGGTCTCAAGGGTGCATTCGATCAACTCATCGAAATCACCGGCGTCGCGGATCTTGCCGATATCATCGGCTGCAATCGTCACACCCCAGTTCTTGGCCATCGCCTCATAGCGCGGTTGGCGGTGCGCCAGAGCCTGCGCATAGGTCCAGCGAACGAAATCGTCAGGGTCCACATCAGATTCGGCACACCCTTTTTGATCCAGATACTCGGCCCATGTGCGGGTCAGGAAATCTGCCTGGTAAGACATTGGTTTCGGTGCTTTATCGAACCTGCGCACCAATTCGGCTGTATGACCTTCATCCCCTTGCAACCAGATCATCAGGGTTTGGCGCGACAGTTCTGACAAGATCTGATCTTTGGGATCCTCCGGGTCGACCCATTCACAGATCGAACCACCCGTATCACAGATAAAGTGAGGGTATTGATACAAACGCTCGGCGCGGTCGATGAAATATTCAGTATCCAAAAGGGCATGAATCTCGGCCAGACGAAACTGCTCCTGCCGGCGGCGGTACTCTGGCATTTCCAACCCGCCAAGCGCCGGATTGCCCGGTTTGCCTAGATAGGCGGCAACAGGGGTCAGGTTTTCAAACGAGATATTCGAGCCGATATAGATCGAGTCCGACAACAGCAGGTCGCGCAGGAACGGAACCTTCATAGCCTCGGCCTTGGCGTTGTCGGTGATGTATTCACCCATGTAACGCGTGCCGATCCGGTAATCGATCGAGTAGTGGAACCAGTTCCCCGAATCCCTGAGGATATTCGAGACATACGTCTTGCCCAGGCCGGACATGCCAAAGAACAGCACTTTCTTACGGCGTGCGGTGCGCCAGTCTTCGGCTGAGGAGTAGATCATTATGCGCTGTCCCTTTTTTGCCTTTGCTAAATCGGGCAAAGGGCGGCGTCAATCACGACGGCCAGAGCGATTGAGAACCAAAAGACCTGCGGCAAGAATAGCAAAGCCAAAATAGGCGTTGGGTGACAGCGCTTCGCCGCGCAGTAACGCCCCCAATACGATGGCGACCGGGGGAATCACCAGCGTTACCAACATCAGGTTGCCGCTGCCAGCCATGGCCAGAACACGGTAGTACAAAAGGTACGCCCCGGCGGTTGCAACAATTGCGTAATAGCCAATGGCCGCCCAGGTGATTGCTGGCAGCGCAAGACTCGGCAAACCATCCGTTATTAGGGTCAGTGGCAGTACCAAGATGGTCGATCCGGTCAACATGCCTGCTGCGGCAACGATGGGGGGAAGGTCGGACAGTGCGTATCGGGCCCATGCGGCAGCGAAAGCGTATGACACTGTTCCAGCCAGAACAGCAAGCTGGGCCGTGCTTTGCAGGCTGAACCCTGTGAAGTTTTGTACGCCAATTGCAATCGTGACGCCGACGAAGCCCAGACAAACGCCAATCAGTCGGGAGCTTGTCAGTCGTTCATCGCGAAAAAATAAAGCAGCAACCAGAACCCCAAACACGGCGGTCGAGGCGTTCAGGATCGCGGTCAGGCCGGTGTCGATGTAAAGCTGCCCCCAAGCCATCAGACTGAAAGGGATCACGTTGTTGAGCAGTCCCATGACCAGAAAGGCACCCAAAACCCTTGGAGCACGTGGAAGTTCGTGCCCTTGAGCCCAGACCACCAGCCAAAGCACCAGCATGGCCCAGAACGTGCGATGAAGCACGGACGTCATGACCGGAATGGTGTCCAGCGCGATCCGGATCGAGACAAAGGACGCGCCCCAGATGATGCCAAGTAGCAAAAGCTCGGCCCACGCGCGGGGCGAAAGGTGTTTTTGTGCATTCATGGCGTCACTGTCTCATTCGGAAGGTGAAACTGCGACCCGGTTCTTGCGAAAAAGCCCCGCTGAAACAGCGGGGCTTTGACATGTTCTAAGATGGTGGCGATCAGTTCAGAGCGTAGGTGATCTGGAAACCAACACTCCAGGCGCTGTTGCCCGTGAATGTTGCGCGCGCACCGGGGCCAGCGCCGTCTGCTGTTGCGTCGCCAATATCCGTATAGCGAATGCCGCCAGAAATCTGTGCATTTTCAAGCGAGTAGGTGCCACCTACGCCGATGCTCCAGAAACCGTCGGTCGGGCCGAGGTTTGAAACCGGGGTACCTTGAGACGACTCGTAGCCAAGAGTAACAGCGCCGGAGAACTCTTCCGAGAACTGGTAGCCCAATCCCAGTGAGTAGGTGAAGGTGGCATCGTCATAGTCAACAAGGTTGCTGGTCGGTGGATAGTTTGGCGGGTTGTAGACCAACTGTGGCCAGTCGACCCAACGAACCGATCCGAACAGCAAGGTTTTCGGGGCAACACCTGTCTGGAAGTCCAGATTGATGGATTGGGGCGTTTCAATTTCGCTGTTTGTGTTGAACGTCGCAACCGTTCCCGGTGGAATTGGGGGAATTGGCGGTGGGTTCAGAGATTCGGTCTGCGAGAGATCGTGGCTGATCTTCGAGTTGTAGGTCAGAGACACACGGGCCGCGATCTCAGGCTTTTCCCAGGCTACACCGATAACGTATCCAAATGCTGTGTCGGCGTTTGTGTCTACGTTATAACCCGCGGCAAGTGGTACGGTGACTGATGCTTCAACGCGCTGCGCGCGAATACCGCCGATTGCGCTAAAGCCTCCGTCGAATTTATAGCGCAGCAACGCAGTGATCGCGTCGGTGTCCGCTGTCGCCCTCAGAACGTCAGACCGACCGCCTGGAATTGGGTTTATCGACAGCGGATAGCTGGCTGCATACTGGATGTCAGCACCAAACGGCTGGTCATACATGATTGCAAAATCGAGTTTTTCGGTCAGGGCTGCCTTGTAGCCCAGGTGCGGCGTGAAGAAATCATTTGCCACTTCGCCAGAGTCCTGAGGCTGGCCGATATTTGGACCCGCCAACGCGGGCATAGTGCCGGTCACACTCGGGTCAGTGTAACCAAGACGGAACTGAACAACTGAACCTTCTTCGAAAATCAAATTGATCCCCTGACCGCTTCGGTCAAGGCCACCTGCATGGGCAGTTGCTGCCCCAACGCACAGCGCGCAGGTTGTAAGTAGCGTTTTTTTCATTCTGTCCTCCCTATGGGTCTCCTGCGGGTTATGTTGGCGACTGTTGTGAGTGAAATGATCGCCTGCCCGTTTTATTCCGCACGATACTTTCTTTTTGGTTACTTTAAGGTCAACTGGTGACGGAGCGTTACTTGGTGCGACTCATGTTTGGAGTTGTTGCCAAATTGCTACGATTTTCGGACCAGATGTTTAAGAAGATGCCAGAGAAAATGACCACAGCGCCGATCATGACCCAATGGTCTATGGGCTCGTGATACAGGATCATCCCGACCACTGCGATCGTGGGAAGACGGGCAAAGTCGAAGGGAACCACGACAGTGGCCGGGGCAATGGCCAGTGCATTGGTGATACAGAAATGCGCCAGCAATCCGGCCAAACCAACAAGAACCAGATAGGGAGCAGTGTTTGTGTTTGGCAGTGAAATCTGACCATCGAATCCGGCCGCTGCGGCACCCAGGACAGCCTGCATGGCCGTCAGCCAGAAGACGATGCATCCAATACTTGCAAACCGGGTGAGTTTCTTGGTGGTAATTGTTGTAAACGCGAAGAAAACAGCAGAAAGCGCCGCGGTAACAAGACCTGGGCTTAGCGGGGCAGACCCGGGGCGAGTGACAATCAGAACGCCTGCAAACCCAATAAGCGCTGCGACTATCTTAAGTGGGGTCAGACGTTCCTTCAGGAACAAAGGGGATAACAGTATGACCCAGAGTGGTTGCGTGAACTCAAGGGCAAAGACTTGTGCCAACGGCGCAACTGCTACGGCGTAGAACCAAAGGTTCTGTCCGGTGAAATGCAGTGTGTTTCGTATCGCGTGCAGCCCCAGGCGTTTCGTTGAAACCTGCGCCCAGTTTTGCGTGATTGTAAGGATAAGAGCCACAACAAGAAACCCGACGATGCTGCGATACATCATGATCTCGAACGTGTCGTGGGTGAAGCTTAACTCTCGTCCGGCAACGGCCATGGATGAAAACGAGGCGATGGCACCCGTCATCCATAGTGCAGCCTTAAAGACGTGACTTTGCCCGTGGCTCATTACTAACGCATCCAGAATTAGTCGCGAGGCCAAACATGCGATGGAGTGCAAAGCCAGGCATTAGAAAAGACAGTTAAATGTGTTTAGCCAATCAAACGCCGAAGAATGAAGGGATGCAAGAAGGTAACAGTGAATTACTGTGGAAACGGGTTGAACGCGCACAACATTCCGCGCGTTCAACTTCCTGTTTCAGTGCAGTGTTCGCCTATCATTCCCACTCAATCGTGCCCGGCGGTTTTGAGGTAATATCATAGGTACAGCGGTTGATGCCCTTAACCTCGTTGATGATCCGCGTCGCGGTTTCACCAAGGAACTCGTGGCTGAAGGGATAATAATCTGCGGTCATACCATCAACCGAAGTGACAGCCCGCAGCGCGCAGGCATAGTCGTAGGTACGGCCATCGCCCATGACGCCCACGGTGCGCACGGGCAAGATGGCGACAAACGCCTGCCAGATTTCATCATACAAGCCGTGCTTGCGAATCTGGTCGATATAGACGGCATCGGCTTCGCGCAGGATCTCCAGCTTTTCGCGGGTGATTTCACCGGGGCAGCGAATGGCCAGACCCGGTCCGGGGAAGGGGTGGCGGCCAATGAAACTCTGCGGAAGGCCGAGTTCTCGGCCCAGTGCGCGTACTTCGTCCTTGAACAGCTCACGAAGCGGTTCGACCAGCTTCAGCCCCATCTTCTCGGGCAGGCCACCCACATTGTGGTGCGACTTGATCGTCACTGACGGACCGCCCGAGAAGGACACCGACTCGATCACGTCAGGATAAAGCGTGCCCTGAGCCAGGAACTCGGCCCCTTCGATGGTGTCGGCATGTTTCTGGAACACGTCGATGAACAGCTTGCCGATGATCTTGCGCTTGGTTTCCGGATCGCTTTGACCTTCGAGCTCGCCCAAGAACAGCTCGGATTCGTCCGCATGGATCAACTGAATGTTGTAGTTGTCGCGGAACATGCCCACGACCTCTTCGGCTTCGTTCTTTCGCAGTAGACCGTGATCGACAAAGACACAGGTCAGCTGGTCTCCGATTGCCTCGTGAATCAGAATCGCAGCAACCGAGCTGTCGACACCACCGGACAAACCACAGATTACCTTTTTGTCGCCGACCTGCTCGCGAATCTTGCGGATCATCTCTTCGCGATAGGCGCCCATGGTCCAGTCGCCCTTGAAGCCCGCCAGTTTGACGAAGTTTTCGTATAGCTTCGCGCCCTTGGGAGTGTGATGCACTTCGGGGTGGAACTGCACTGCATAGAAGTGGCGCGCAGGGTCCGCCGTGATCGCGTAAGGCGCGTTGGGCGAGGTGCCAAAGACCTCAAAGCCGGGTGCGATCTCACTGACGTGGTCGCCGTGGCTCATCCAGACCTGCTCATCCCCATCAGCGAACCAGCCGTCAAGAATATCCAACTTGTTTTCAGGGGTGACAAAGGCCCGACCGAACTCGGCAGTGCCGTGACCACTTTCCACCTTGCCGCCCAGTTGATGCATCATCACTTGTTGGCCATAGCAGATGCCAAGAATTGGAACGCCATAATCGAATATCTCTTGCGGAGCACGGGGCGAACCCTCGCGCGTCACGCTGTCAGGGCCACCCGAGAAGATCACGGCACGGGGGGACATTTCCCGCACAAAATCCATCGTGACATTCTGGTAAGGGTGGATTTCACAATAAACATTCAGCTCACGCAGGCGGCGGGCAATAAGCTGCGTTACCTGGCTACCGAAGTCGATGATCAGAAGGCGGTCGTGGGATGTCTGGGTCATGTCTGCGCCTTAGGGCAAGCCCGGTGATTTCGCAAGGGCGACGTCCAATTCCTTTGGATTTTCGGGCCTCCACAAAAACCCAATTGTAAAAGTTTTGTAACAAAAATATGACAACCTGAAAGGATCCAAGTCTGGATTCGTCTGGATAAGGATCATGAATTGCCGATTTCGATAGAAATTGCCGCGCTGAATCTGGCGCTTGCGTTGTTTTGCGGGGCACTAATAGGGTCCGAACGGCAAGTCCGGCAGAGAATGGCCGGTTTGCGGACAAATGCGCTTGTGGCCCTGAGCGCCGCGGCCTTTGTTGTGTTTTCTGCTCTTTTTCCGGACGAAGTCAGCCCAACCCGTGTGGCCGCACAGGTCGTGTCGGGCATTGGCTTTTTAGGGGCCGGAATCATTTTCCGCCACGGATTCACGATCCACGGGCTGAACACGGCGGCAACCTTGTGGTGTTCGGCCGCTGTTGGAATGATGGCGGGGACGGGGGCTTGGTTATTCGCCTTGATGATGACTGGCTTCGTCATTTTTGTGAACCTTGGCCTTAGGCCCCTTGTCAAATGGCTCAAACGGACAACGCGCGCCGGCGTTCCGCTGACGCAGGAATTCAAGATTCTTTTGCAATGCAAGGAAGAGACGCAGGCCGATGCGCGCGTCGCGGTTCTCAAGGCGCTGGCCCAAAATGACATTCGCATCGTTGGGTTCGAGAAAGGGGACAGTGCTGACGGTTCGCAGACCATAGCGGTTCTTGTTTCGATGGAGGATCACCCCGAAGAGCTGCAGCACAAGGTGGTCGCGCCGTTGATGCTGGAGCCGAGTATCGAAAGCATTGAGTGGGATAGTGTTTCAGAGGCCTGATTAACTTTGAGGAGGTGTTTGCTGCTCGGCAGGGTGCCAATGTCGCTTTTTCCCCCAGAGCGCCGCAATCCCGATGCCTGAGTTCTGGTAAACCTGTATCAAAAGCTCCAATCTAACCAACCAGACGGGATTTTCTCATGGCAGAGGCAAACACCCGACGCAGGGCAAGAGGTGGCGGTGGCGCCGCCCGCCGTGCCGAGCGTACCGCAGTCCGTATCGAGACCGCGAAATACATTGAACGGAACATTCCGAATTTTGAGATCCTCAATGAAGAGGCGCTTGAAATCATCGAGAACAACGCGGAAACCGTGTTGGAAGAAATCGGCGTCAACTTCGTCGACAACCCCGCCGCGCTTGAACGCTGGCGCGATGCTGGTGCAGATATCGACGGCGAGCGTGTTCGCATCCCACGCGGTCTTGCGCGCGAGCTGATCAAAACCGCCCCCAGCGAGTTCACGCAGCACGCCCGCAACCCCGAGAAATCGGTGGTCATCGGTGGCCGCAACATGGTTCTGGCACCTGTTTACGGCCCTCCTTTTGTGCGTGATGCGCAAGGCGGCCGTCGCTATGCGACCATGGACGACTTCAACAAGTTCGTGAAACTGGCCTATATGTCCAAGTGGTTGCACCATTCGGGCGGCACGGTGTGCGAACCAACCGACATTCCGGTGAACAAACGCCACCTGGACATGCTGAAGGCGCATATGACCTTGTCAGACAAGCCTTTCATGGGCTCGGTGACAGATCCCAGCCGGGCGCAGGACTCGGTCGAGATGTGCGAGATCCTGTTCGGCAAGGAGTTCGTACAGGAAAATACAGTGATGACCTCACTGACCAACATCAACTCGCCGATGACGTTTGACGATGTGATGATGGGCGCGCTGGAGGTTTATGCGCGCAACAACCAGGCTTGCATCATCTCGCCCTTTATCGTGGGCGGCGCGATGGCTCCGGTTTCGGTTGCAGGCACCCTGACGCAGGTTTTGGCCGAAGTTTTGGCTGGTGTGGCCTATAGCCAGATCATCCGCCCCGGCGCGCCAGCGATCTTTGGTGCATTCGTGACCTCGATCGACATGAATTCGGGCGCACCCACCTTTGGTACGCCTGAAGCAGCACACATCACCTATGGTGCGGGTCAGTTGGCACGGCGCCTGAACTTGCCTTATCGTTCAGCTGGTTCCTTCTGTGGTTCAAAATTGCCAGACGCGCAGGCGGCTTACGAGACAGCAAACTCGCTGAACATGGGCCTGTTGTCCGGTGTGAACTTCATGCTGCATTCCTGTGGCTGGCTTGAGGGTGGCCTTGTTGCCGATTTCGAAAAGTTCGTCATGGATGCAGACCAGTTGGGTATTCTGCATTCATTGGCCAAGGGTGTCGCGTACGATGACAACGCGCAGGCCATGGACGCAATTCGCGAAGTGGGGCCGGGTGGCCACTATCTTGGCTGTGCGCACACGCAGGCAAACTTCAAGGAATCCTTCTGGAAGTCTGATCTGCTAGACTACAAGCCCTACGAGACCTGGCAGGAAGAGGGTGCACGTGACACGCGCGCATTGGCGTCCGCGCGGGTCGAGCATTTACTGGCAAACTACCAGCAACCGCATATGGATCCGGATACCGCCGCAGCGCTGGAAGCCTATATCGCCGAGAAAAAGGCTTCCATGCCGGATGCGTTCACCTGATCACTGAAAAGCTGAGGCGCGGTTGGCTTGATACAACTGCGCCTCACCCAACAGCGCGATAAGCAGATCCAGATGCCGCACCAGGGAATAGGCCGCATCTTCTTCTTTGCGCTGTTCGTTTACTTCTTTCTCCATCTCCATCAATCGCAGTAGGGCCTGTCCGGATCCGGGTAGCGACCCGTATCCCAGAATGCGCTGCAAGTGCCTGTCCCGATTGTAATCTCTGGCCCCGAACTTGGCCGTCCGCGCCAGCATACGAGGGCGGCGAAGGGTTGCGATCATCGTCATCAGGTCCTGCATATTTTGTCCCTTTACCTTAAGATTTCCGGGATCCCTTGGTGCACAACCTAAGCGGGTGTTGCCTTTGCATCAGTCTCGCCGAACGATGGTTTCACGACTGTTTATCTTTTTGAATCAAATCTGGTTTGTGCCTCGTACGGTTAACGAACGAGTAACGAATGGACCTCTAGTTAGAATTGGTTAACCCGCATTCCGAGGGCGAAAAGTAGCAGTTTGTTTTGTCGATGAGGGCAAATAATGATGGAAAACAACATGGCTTTCACCATTCCGGCATGGGTTCCAGAGGGGGCGCAAAGATACCTTGCCCATACCGAAACCTGCCGCTCGATCCGCGAAATAGCGCGGTCAGCTGGATGCCATGCGTCAACCATCCTAAGGCAAATTCGACGTATCGAAATGCGTCGCGATGATCCTCTGGTTGATGCGGCACTGCAATCGCTTGCTGAAACGCACTTTTCTGTTTCCGGCACGGGTAACAGATCATTTGCCTCTCAGGATGAGGCTGCTGAAGAGCAAGAGTTTGAGCGCGAAGCTTTGCGTATTCTGCGTCGCCTGAGCGAAACCGGATCCGTGCTTGCGGTGGCCGAGGAGATGGACAAGGCCGTTGTTGTCCGCGACACAGGTGACAGCGCTGCAACCAGAACTGCAGTGGTCGATTGCAAGATTGCACAGGCCTTGGCGCTCAAAGGCTGGATTTCCTGCGACAATCCCGGGCGTATCTCGCGGTGTCGGATCTCGTCAGCGGGACGAACGGCATTGAGCCGTTTGATCGCTCAGGCCAAAAACCAAGCCCGGGCCGGGACAGAGCCTGGCTTTGCCGAAGCGCCAAGTGGGTTTCACGCAAAGCCGCCAGGTGGGCTTGCTCAAAGCATTAGTCGTATTCGATATAGCGCCACGGAAAGTCCATTGACCGCTTTGGCACGTTGCCGCGATCGGGACGGAAAACCATTTCTGGATGAAACACTCGTGAAGGCCGGAGAGCGTTTGCGCGAAGCCTTCGAACTGGCGCAAATTGGTCCGCAGGTTTCACAGAACTGGGATCATTTCCTGACCGCGGATGGTCGCGGCACCTACGACAGTGATGCGCATGGGGGCAGGGGGTTTTCTGATGCAAGGGATAGAGTTGCGCGCGCACTGTCAGATCTGGGTCCGGGTCTGAGTGATGTTGCGCTGCGCTGTTGCTGTTATCTCGAAGGGCTGGAACTGGCGGAAAAGCGCATGGGGTGGTCGGCCCGGTCCGGCAAGATTGTCCTACGCATTGCATTGCAGAGGCTCAAACAACATTACAAGGATCAGGCTGAACGTGACCGCATGATCGGTTGAGAGTCACCAGAGACAAAAAGGCCCGCGCAAAACGGGCCTTTTTCATGCCTTAAGCCAGTGATCAGGCCAATTCCGGTTCTGCCGCTGCCTGAAGATGTGTCATCAGATTTTCCGGCGAAGATACGCCATAGGGATCTTCGGGGCAGTTATCCATCAGGCCGGGCTCTTCGAACCAAGCTTCGACCACGCCATCATTGACGATGGCGGCGTAGCGCCACGAACGCATGCCGAAACCCAGATTGTCTTTGTCGACCAGCATACCCATCTTGCGCGTGAACTCTGCCGAACCGTCAGGGATGACTTTGACGTTTTTCAAGCTTTGATCCTGCGCCCACTTGTTCATCACAAAGCTGTCGTTGACGGACATGCAGTAAATCTCGTCGATCCCTTGGGCGGTAAAATCGGCAAAGCCTTTCTCGAAACCCGGCAGTTGGTAGGTCGAGCAGGTCGGCGTGAACGCACCGGGCAATGAGAACAGGATTACGCGCTTGCCAGCGAAGTAATCGGCGGTTGTCTTGTCTTCCCAACGGAACGGGTTTGGGCCTTCAACAGCCTCGTCCCGGACACGTGTGTGGAAGGTCACGTCGGGCAGTTTCGCTCCGGTTTTCATGCTCAAGCTCCTGTGAGTAAGATGTGATCTGAGCGGGACTTAAAACAGTTCCAAAATACCTTCAATCGAAGAAGTTCTGCGCTTGCGAAGTTTTTTCTTGCCTTTGAGCTTTGAAAACAAAAGGTAAAAATATAGTTTAGCCTTAAATCATTTTGCTTGCGGAAAATACGCGCATAGCGGCTATGCGTCGCTGGTGTAACAATGGCGACTTGTTTATGTTATAGGTACACAAAGTTGACCCAAAGTCAGGATATCAGCCGTGCGAGATCTCAAGATCCCAGAACAACGCCATCCGGAAAAAGCGCATCGCCCGGATAACGCGCAACCCAAAAAGCCGAACTGGATCAGGGTCAAGGCACCGGGTGGCAAGGGCTATGCGGACACCCGCAAGATCATGCGTGACAACAATCTGGTAACGGTTTGTGAAGAAGCGGGTTGCCCCAATGTTGGCGAATGCTGGAGCCAGGGTCACGCCACAATGATGATCATGGGTGAGATCTGTACCCGCGGCTGTACCTTTTGCAACATCGCCACCGGGCGCCCTGACGAGTTGGATGCGTTTGAACCGGGTCGCGTGGCACATGCGGTTGAAAAGCTGGGCCTGAACCACGTTGTTATTACATCGGTGGACCGCGACGACCTGAATGATGGTGGAGCAGAGCATTTCGCGCAGACCATTCGCGCAGTGCGCCACCGTTCCCCGAAGACCACGATCGAAATTCTGACACCTGACTTCCTGAAATGTGAGCCTGAGGTGTTGGAGGTTGTGGTTCAGGCGAAACCCGATGTGTTCAACCACAATCTGGAAACCGTGCCGGGTTTATACCTCGAGGTCCGTCCCGGCGCGCGGTATTTTCACTCGCTGCGTTTGCTGCAACGTGTGAAAGAGCTGGACCCGTCGATTTTCACCAAATCCGGCATCATGGTTGGATTGGGCGAAGACGAGCAGCAAGTGCGTCAGGTCATGGATGACATGCGCGCCGCGGATATCGACTTTTTGACCATTGGTCAGTACCTGCAACCGACTCCAAAGCACCATGGTGTGGATCGCTTCGTCACGCCGGAAGAATTCGCCTCTTACGAAAAGGCGGCCTATGGAAAAGGCTTCCTGATGGTGTCGGCAACACCATTGACCCGGTCGTCTTACCACGCAGGCGACGATTTCGCCCGTCTGAGGGCGGCGCGTCAAGAAAAGCTGCAGCAAGCGTGACCCCGGATCTTGTCGCACGGCTGACCCGCCTGCGCCGCGAATTGCACCAGAACCCGGAACTTTCGGGGCAGGAAGTGCAAACTGCGGCGCGCGTCGCTGATTTGTTGCGCGAAGCCGGAGCAGATCGCGTTCTGACGGGCATCGGGGGACATGGAGTTGCCGGTGTTTTTGAAAGCGGGCAACCGGGTCCAACTCTAGCCATTCGGTGCGAGTTGGATGGCCTTCCGATCCAGGAAGTGGCTGATCTGCCTTATGTCTCGCAAACAGATTGCAAAGGGCATCTCTGCGGCCATGACGGCCACATGACAATGGTTCTGGGTGTCGCTGACGCCTTGGGTCACAAACGTCCAAATTCCGGTCGCGTCGTTTTGATTTTCCAGCCTGCCGAAGAGACAGGGCAAGGCGCGGTCGCGTTCCGGGCAGATCCCCAATTTGCCGGGATTTCTCCGGATATCGTATTGTCCTTGCACAACTTGCCGGGGTTGGAGCTTGGAGCGGTCGAACTCTGCACCGGTCCGGCAAACTGTGCCTCGCGCGGTATGCAGGTTGTGCTGACGGGTAAGACCTCGCACGCGGCGGCGCCTCAAGATGGCGTGTCACCAGCGGGTGCCTTGGCCAAACTAATGCCAGCCTTGGCTGATTTAGGGGCGGGTGGCGACTTGAACGACGACTACGCCTTAACCACCGTCACGCACGCCAATCTGGGCGAGCGCACTGTGGGTGTTGCCCCCGGACGAGCTGAATTGTGGGTGACGCTGCGTACAGTCTCGGACCGACGGATGACGCGCCTGATCGACGAAGCCGAAGCGATGGTCCACAAGACGGCGCAGGACGAGGGACTTTCGGTGGAGATTTCTTACGATGAGGTCTTCGAAGCTTGCGTCAATCACCCGGAAACCGTCTCAATTCTGAAGCGATCCTGTGTTGATCAGGGAATTAAATGCCGGTTGGTCGATCAGCCGCAGCGATTTTCCGAGGATTTCGGGCAGTTTGGCAAGTGCGCAAATGCCGCCATGTTCTGGTTGGGATCGGGTCGGGATCATCCCCAACTGCACAATCCGGACTATGATTTTCCAGATGCGTTGATACCCGTAGGTGTTGGGATCTTCCTTAACGCTATTGATGCCACTCTTGGAAGGCGATCGTCAGTTTGAATTCATTCAGTTGGCGAGATCACTAACAATTCCAACAGCTTCTATGACTGTCTTTGTGTCGTCCGATATCGACAAAATCTCGTCGTCCACCCGAATATATCTTTGACCCGGGCCCAGTGGCTTGAGCTTCCAATTGTCGAGATCGTCAATGTAGTCAAATCGCAAGTCATCCGGCAACTTTTGGCCGCGCGTATATCTTTTGATTTGGCCGGGTGGAACCGCCTTGCCGTTTGACTTGATGGCTTTTTCCAACTTGTTTTTGTTGGCCCCTTGCCCTTTGCCTTTGTTGTCCTTTGCAGCGCCTGCACTGGCTAGGGCCTCGATCGCCATAACAACACCAACTGTCGCGACAATACGCTTCATCAACAGACCTCCATTGTTTTAAAGAACTTTAGAGGAAAATATGAGCTTATGTCTATTTATATTCAGATAGCAGAATGGTTGGTTGGCAACCTACCCAAAAAGCAGTGAGTGAAGGCCAACTTATTCGCCCGTAAACCGGACCTTGCCGATAAAGGGCAGGTTTCTGTTTCGCTGCGCGTAGTCGATGCCGTAACCGACCACAAATTCGTCCGGGATCTCAAACCCGATCCAGTCTGAGCGGAAATCCACTTCACGACGACTGGGCTTGTCGAGCAGGGCAATGGATTTTAGGCGCGCGGGTTTGCGGCTTTGAAGAAGTTTGGTGACATGATTCAGCGTGTGACCTGTATCCACAATATCTTCAACGACCAGCACATCACGCCCTTCAATTGCGCCGCGCAAGTCCTTGAGAATACGAACTTCCCGACTGCTTTCCATGGCGTCGCCGTATGATGACGCCTCAAGGAAATCCACTTCGATCGGCAAATCCAATTCGCGGACCAGATCGGCGATAAAAACAAAACTGCCGCGCAACAAGCCCACGACAACCAGCTTGTCGGTGTTGCCGAATTCTGCTGTGATTTCGCGACAGAGCTCTTCAATTCTGGCAGCGATGGCCTTGGCCGAGATCATCTCATCTATCACATATGCGCGGTCAGTCATCGTTGCCCCCTTGATCTTTGGCGCGCAACATACGACATGACGCGCCATTGTCACCTGCAAATACCGGACGTCATGCCTATCCATTCGGAAACTCGCCACCTGCCATACACGGCCCAGCAGATGTATGATCTGGTGGCGGACGTGGCCAAGTATCCGCAGTTTCTACCGTGGTGCGCTGCAGCTCGGATCCGCAAGACATATGCTGTGGGCGAGGCGCAGGTGATGGAAGCTGATCTGGTCATCTCGTTCAAAGTGTTCCGCGAACGTTTTGGCAGCCGGGTGACTCTATTTGCAGACCAGAAGAAGATCGATACCGAGTATCTGGATGGCCCCTTCAAATACATGAAGTCCGACTGGCAATTCGAGGATGCGCCGGATGGAGGCTGCAATATCTCGTTCCACGTGGATTTCGAGTTCAAGAACGCGATTCTGCAAGGGATCATTGGCGTCGTGTTCAACGAAGCCATGCAAAGGATCGTACGTGCGTTCGAGGCGCGGGCCCAAGAACTCTACGGCTAGGTCTTTACGCGGCAATTGCGCTCGCTAGACTGCGCCCATGACGGATTTCACTTCATCATTGGCCGCGTTTGCGGCGGGACCGATTTCAACAACATCTCAGGCGCGGATTGTGACGTCTCTGTCCGTGCTGGACTGGGTTGCGGTTGGTCGAGCGGGTGCGAACGAACCTGTCTCATCCATCATTCGCAAGATGGTTCTGGACGAGGGTGGTCAGGCACAGGCCCATCTATTTGGCGGAGGCGAAGCGCCATTGCGCGGAGCCGCGTTGGTGAATGGCACCGTGTCTCATGCGCTGGATTATGACGACACGCATTTTGCCCATATCGGGCATCCGTCTGTTGCCATCCTTCCGGCGGCGCTTGCTGTGGCCGAGTGGGATGATCGTATTCTGGTCGACTTGCTCGAAGCCGCTTTGATTGGGATGGAAACCTCAATTCGTGTTGGCCTGTGGTTGGGTCGGGGGCACTATCAGGTCGGGTTTCACCAGACAGCCACGTCCGGCGCATTTGGGGCCGCCGTCGCCGCAGGGCGATTGTTGGGCTTCGATATAAACCAGATGCGATCCGTTTTGGGTCTGACCGCCACCCGTGCAGCCGGACTGAAGGCGCAGTTCGGGACGATGGGCAAGCCATATAACGCGGGCCTTGCGGCGTCAGCCGGTGTCGAAACAGCCTTGCTGGTGCAGCACGGGTTTCAGGCCAATGCCGATGCGCTCGAAGGCCCGTTTGGCTTTGGTGCAACCCATCAGGGCGTGTCTGATTTAAGCGCGCTGGACGGTTTGGGCGATGAATGGTTGTTCGAAAGCGTCAGTCACAAGTTCCATGCCTGTTGTCACGGCTTGCACGCCGCGCTCGAAGCGGCGCGGGAACTGGACATCGCCGAGCCTGAAGTGGCCGAGATCAAGATCAAAACCCATCCGCGTTGGATGAGTGTGTGCAATCAGCTGACACCTGCAAGCGGGTTAGGGGCTAAATTCTCATACCGCACTGTCATCGCGATGCAGGCCCTGGGATATGATACCGCCTTGCCCGGCAGTTATACGGATAAGGTTTGCGCTGACCCACGCATTACGTCCTTGCGCGACCGCATCACTGTTGAAGCAGATGAAAGCTTGTCAGAGACACAGGCGCATTTGGCCTTGCTGCGCCGCGACGGTATTCGTCGTGAGGCAACGCATGATCTGCTGACCCCAATGTCACTGTCTGACCGCGAGGACCGTGTCCGCGCCAAAGCGGCCAAGTTGATCGGCACGGATAAGGCGGACGCGATCTGGTCAATGCTGCGCACCGGAGGTCGCGCCCGCGATCTGGCTGTCAAACTGACAGGTTAAACCACGCGCCAATGCAACGGAAAGCCGGGGTCGAAAACGGTGACGGGTCCGTCTCCGGTTTCGATCTTGTCGGGGTATTCGACCGGCTCGCCCTTGGTCAGCGTGATGGTGTCCTCGTTCACGGGCATTCGATAGAAAGCGGGACCATTCAGCGACACAAAGCCTTCCAGCTTGTCCAATGCACTTTCGCGGTCGAACATCTCGGCCACCAGGGACATAGTGTTGGTTGCCGTGAAGCATCCCGCGCAACCACAGGCCATTTCCTTGTTGTCATCCGTATGCGGAGCGCTGTCGGTGCCAAGGAAATACCGCGGATCGCCCGAGGTGGCGGCTTTCAACAACTCCAACCGATGCTCTTCACGTTTGGCGACGGGCAGGCAGTAATAATGCGGTTTGATCCCGCCAACCAGAATGTGGTTGCGGTTGATGATCAGGTGATGCGCCGTGATTGTTGCGCCCAGATTTGCCTCATTGGCTTTGACATACTGAACACCGTCTCGGGTGGTGATATGCTCCATCACCACGCGCAGACCCGGAGTGGCCTTTCGGATCGGGTCCAGTACACGGTCGATGAACACTGCCTCACGGTCAAAAATGTCGATCTCCGCGTCGGTGACTTCACCGTGCACACACAGGGGCAAGCCAATCTCGGCCATACGCTCCAGCACAGGACGCACGTTGTCAAAGTTCCTCACGCCCGAATGCGAGTTGGTCGTAGCCCCTGCGGGGTACAGCTTCACGGCCTTGACCAAACCGCTTGCATGGGCAGCCGCCAGATCGTCCGGGTCCGTATCCTCGGTCAGATAAAGTGTCATCAACGGCTCAAACGTCATATCGTCGGGCAGCGCGGCCATGATGCGGTCGCGATAAGCCGCAGCGTGCGCGCCGGTGACAACCGGAGGCACCAGATTGGGCATGATGATCGCACGGCCAAAATGGCGCGCGGTTTCGGGCAGAACGGCCTGCAGCATGGCGCCATCGCGCAGATGCAGATGCCAGTCGTCGGGGCGGCGGATCGTGAGGGTATCGGTCATGGCTTTCCGCTAGCATAGCTGTTGAAAAAGACCAACCGCGACCGCGCGCCTTGGCAAAAAAACTTGTCAACCAACCGGAACGTCGTAGCTGTGTCTTGGCGCGAGGTCTTGACGCGCAGGTCGGTGCATGACCTGTTTGTCCGCTAAGGAGAGAGGGTTCATGACGCAACCAAATTCAATTGATGCCGTGCAGCAGATGTTGGGAGCCCAGGGCTATGTCTGCGGACGCGCCCTTGCGACTGTTGTTTTTCTGTCGTTGAAACTGGGCCGACCGTTGTTTCTTGAGGGCGAAGCGGGCGTTGGTAAAACCGAGATCGCCAAAGCGCTGGCTGCGGGGTTAAATCGCCGTCTTATCCGTCTGCAATGCTACGAAGGTCTGGATGCGTCCTCCGCCGTTTACGAATGGAACTTTCCGGCGCAGATGGTGGCGATCCGTACGGCTGAGGCGTCGGGCGGGGCGGACCGAAGCGCGCTTCAGGCGGAATTGTTCTCAGACGAATACCTGATCGAACGCCCCTTGTTGCAAGCGATGCGGCCTGATGAATATGGCGCGCCGGTTCTGCTGATCGACGAGCTGGACCGCACCGACGAACCTTTCGAAGCCTTCCTGCTTGAGGCCCTCAGCGATTTTCAGGTCACGATCCCGGAACTCGGCACCGTCAAAGCGCCCGTGCCGCCCGTTGTCATTGTCACGTCAAACCGCACGCGCGAGGTGCATGACGCCCTCAAACGCCGCTGCCTTTATCATTGGGTCGACTATCCCGATTTCGAGCGCGAAATCGAAATCCTGCACGCCCGTGCACCTGAAGCGGCTGATGCGCTCAGCCGTGAGGTCGTGGCCTTTGTTCAACGACTACGCACCGAGGACCTGTTCAAGAAACCCGGTGTGGCTGAGACCATTGACTGGGCCAAATGCTTGCTGGCGCTGGATGTGATGAACCTCAGCCCAGAGGTGATCGGCGACACTCTGGGCGCAATCCTGAAATACCAGGACGACATCCAGAAACTGCAAGGGTCCGAGGCGAAACGCATTCTGGACGAGGCCAAGGCGACCCTCGAACCGGCCTGATGCTTCATCTTTTCACAAATACTCCGGGGGTATGGGGGCAGAGCCCCCATGGATGCTGATGGCAGAACAACTCCCTCTGGACATACCGGACAATCCAAAGCTGGCGCAGAATATCACGCACTTCGCCCGTGCCCTCAGAAAGGCGGGTTTGCCAATTGGCCCAGGGCGCGTGATTGATGCCATCAACGCCGTGCAGGCGGCTGGGTTTACTAAGAAACGGGACTTTTACTGGACTCTGCACGCCTGTTTTGTGAACCGCCCGGAACATCGAACGGTGTTCGCGCAAGTCTTCCGAATGTATTGGCGTGATCCACGATACATGGAACACATGATGGCCATGATGCTGCCCGCCATTCGCGGCGTGCAGGAAGAGCGTAAAGCGGACGCGGGTGAAAAACGGGCGGCCGAGGCACTGTTGGACGGCGTCGAACGGGATATGCCTGAACCTGCCGCGCAAGACGAAGGCGAAACTGAAATCGAGATAGACGCCACTCAGACGGCGTCATCCGAGGAACGACTGCGCAATCTGGATTTTGAACAGATGAGCACCGCTGAAATAGCGCAAGCCAAACGCGTCTTGGCGCGGATGACTCTGCCGGTCAAACCCATCGAGTCGCGCCGGGGGCAGGCGAGCCATCTTGGGCACCGAATAGACCGGGCGCGCACCTTGCGCGGGGCTATGCGGCAAGGCGGAGAGCTGCACGATATCTACAGGCTACGGCCCAAGCCACGCTGGCCCAACCTTGTGGCATTGTGTGATATCTCAGGATCGATGAGCCAATACAGTCGGATTATCCTGCATTTCCTGCATACGGTATCGAACGCCAAAGGTGCAGGCTGGGCCAAAGTTCATGCTTTCACTTTCGGCACCCGCCTGACCAACATCACCCGACATTTACGTCAACGGGATGTGGATGCAGCGCTTGCCGCCGCCGGGGCCGAGGCGCAGGATTGGGAAGGCGGCACGCGTATAGGAGAGTGCCTTCACCAATTCAACCGTGACTGGTCGCGCCGCGTCATGGGGCAGGGGGCGGTTGTCTTGCTCATTACCGATGGGTTGGAGCGGGGCGATCCTAAGGTTCTGCAAAAAGAGATCGAGCGCCTGCACCTGTCTTCAAAACGGCTGATCTGGCTGAATCCGTTGCTGCGCTGGGACGGGTTCGCCCCAAAAGCGCAAGGCGTGGCGACCATGCTGCCGCATGTGGACAGTTTCCGGGCAGGGCATTCCATTGCCTCACTCGAAGACCTGGCCGACGTGATTTCAAAACCCGACGACCAGGGTCAGAAAGCCCGGCTGATGGCCGCGCTTTCCAGTTAGTCGACTACGACAGCTGCTCGTCGTTGCACTTACGCGCCATTTCCATAGCTTTGTATGTGCCGGTCAGATCAACAGTGAAGGCATACGCTGTCTCGGGGAACACGATCATGACCTTTTTCTTGGCCAGATCGTCCGCGAATTGAGGATTGTCCGACAGAATGTAACCGCCTGAATAACCCTTGGTGATGTTGCCTTTCATACCTGTGGCTTCACCCAAGTAGATGTTGTCACCAATCAGGATGGCAACCTCTTGCGTCTCGCCCCGTTTGATATCGGTGTCAGCTTTGGTGAACACACCGACATAACCGACGCTGCGATCTTCGGTCAGACCCATCTGCACGACGTTTTCCGCATCATCCACGGCCTCGATCAGGCAGGATTTCCGTTCATTGTCGATGAAGACTTTCCAGCCCTCGACTTCTCCATACCGTTGGAATGTGTCAGCCCACGCCGCCGTCGAGGCCAAAAGACCTACTGCGGCACCCAGTGTCAAAAAACGTTTCAACTGCTTGTCTCCGATATATAAATTTTGGATACGCAGTCCGGTACAATACCGGTTGCATGTGCAAGCTAGAGCTCTGACACCTAACAATCAATCCTATGATTTGTTGAATGTGGTTCAGCCATTGATAGCGCTGAAAAAGAACAGACATAGACCTTTTGGCTAGACTGCCGCGCTTTTCTTCGCGTCAATCCTGCCTATGTTGGAAACGGGTGACATCTGGAGGGTTTGATGGAGCGATTCGACAACAGCCCGGAAACGGCTTTGGGCTGGCACCGCAGCGGGCGGGGCGCGGCCTTGGCGACCGTTGTCGAAACCTGGGGCAGCGCGCCGAGACGCGTAGGGTCTCAACTGGTGATCGGCGGCGACGGGCGGATTGAAGGCTCGGTTTCCGGCGGCTGTGTAGAAGGTGCGGTGATCGTTGAAGCGCTTGAAGCCTTGGACGAGGGCGAAGCCCGGCTTTTGGAATTTGGCGTCAGCGACGAGGATGCCTTTGCCGTTGGTCTGGCCTGCGGCGGTACGATCCGTGTTCTGGTCGAACCCATTGGAAAGGTCCTGCCCGAGCCCATGCTGGCAGAATTGGTCGCAGCCCGTGCCGCACGCGAGCCGGTGGCGTATGAAGTGAATACAAACACCGGGCACAGGGCTTTGCGCCGCAACGTTTATGCGGAACGGCTGCGTATGGATCGGTCCGGTTTTGAGGAGGACGGCGAAACCTTTGTGGCGGTTCACAACCCACCTTTGCGGCTGATCGTTGTGGGTGCCGTCCATATCGCACAGGCACTTGTACCGATGGCGCGCATTGCGGGCTATGATCCGGCCATCATCGATCCGCGCGATGCCTTTGCATCCAGCGCGCGATTTCCGGGGGAAACGATCCTGACTGATTGGCCGGACGAAGCGGTGGCCAAGCTGGGGCTGGACGCGCGGACCGCCATTGTCTTGCTGACCCATGATCCCAAGCTGGACGACCCGGCGCTGCAAGCGGCACTTGATGCAGGTGTATTTTATATCGGCGCTCTGGGCTCGACGCGCACCCATGCCAAACGGGTGGATCGCATGAAAGCTGCAGGGTTCACTGAGGAACAGATTTCCAGAATTCACGGCCCGATCGGATTGGATATTGGTGCTGCGGGACCTGCAGAAATCGCCGTTGCTATTCTTGCTCAGATGACAGCGGTCTTGCGGGGCAAAGCATGAGGTTTGGCCCGGTTCCCGTAGCGCAGGCCGAAGGGGCCATTCTGGCGCATTCGGTCACTGCAGGTGGGCGCAAGCTGCGAAAGGGACTGGCATTGCAGCCCGAACATATCGTGCAGTTGACGCAAGCTGGTCTAAGCGAAGTCATTGTCGCACAGCTTGATACCGGTGACTGCCATGAGGACGAGGCCGCACGTAACTTGGCGGCAGCCCTTGCGCCTGATGCTGCCGCAGCCAACCTGCGCGTGACCGAGGCGTTTACCGGGCGGGTCAACCTTTTGGCCGATGGACCGGGGGTGGCCGTTTTGGATGTCGCTGCGCTTGAGCGGTTCAACCAAGTCAATCCGATGATCACAGTGGCCACGGTGCCCCAGCATCAGCAAATGGGACCAGGTGGTATGGTGGCGACCATCAAGGTCATCTCTTACGCTGTGCCGGCAGAGGATGTCCAACGCGCCGCCGGTTTGGCACAGGGCGCAATACGTTTGGCGCGTCCGGTTCACCAAACAGCCGGGCTGATCGTGACGGACATTCCGGGCGGACCATCAAATGAGAAAGGGATTGCCGCCATTCGAGGGCGGGTCGAGTTGCTGGATATGAACCTGTGTGATGTGCAGATCGTTCCGCACCGGGTCGAAGCTCTGGCCGAAGCAGTCTCGCAAAGCGATGGGGATGTGCTGATGATCCTGACAGGGTCTGCGACGTCGGACACTGAAGATGTAGCACCGTCGGCTGTGCGTCTGGCTGGCGGGCAGGTGGATCGCTTTGGAATGCCGGTGGATCCGGGAAACCTCTTGTTTTTGGGCGCCTTGCAAGATCGCCCGGTGATTGGATTGCCCGGTTGCGCGCGCTCTCCGGCGTTGAACGGTGCCGATTGGGTTCTATCCAGAATCGCGTGTGGAATTGAGACTAGGGGTGCAGACATTGCAGCGATGGGGGTTGGCGGGCTTCTAAAGGAAATCCCGACCAGACCGCAGCCCCGTGCTAAACGGAAAACCTAGCCGAATAGCTGCGCGCGGGCCGCGACGCAGCCAGGTTGTTAGGGCTTCCTGAGCTTTGGCAAAACACCGGGCCGCCAATAGGCGCCCGTGTCTTCCCTTGCTTTTTGATACTGTTCCACGCGGTCCCGGGCCTCTTTGCCGCTGGCCTCAAAAAGATGCCCGAGCAAACATTCCAACACGGCCATCGCGCCGGAAAAGCTTGAGAATGGGTGCAATGTCCGGGTGCTGACAGGCAGAACCACATCCGGTTCAACCCCGGGTGCGATCACCTCGCTGTCCGACAGCAACACGATGCGCATGGACCTGTCACGAGCAAATCGCATCGACTGGATTGTGTCGGCGGAATAGGGATGGACGGTGATGGCAAACAAACAATCTTCATCTGTGGCCTCGACTAAATCGTCGATAGCTGACCCCATGTGGCGGGGCACCAGTTGCAATCCGGGATGGGCCATGCGGCCTGCGTAGTGAAAGTAATAGGCCAGGGCGTGGCTGGACCGGGTCGCGGTAACGTAACAGCGCCGCGCGGAAACCATGTGCCCGATGGCGTGTTGCGTCAGATGCGGATCCATCAGGCGCAGGGATCGCGAAACAACATTCATCTCGTTCTGAGCGAATTTGACTTGCGCCAGATGAAACGGGTCTTGCCCCGCCGAAGCTTCTAACCAGCCTTGCCCCAGCCGGTCTTCGCTGTCCGTTGTCAAGGCGCGGCGAAACGGTTGGCGAAAAGCATCGAAGCTGTCAAAGCCCATGCGCTGTGCAAGCCGTACTAACACGTTTGAACTGATGCCGATCCTGTCGGCGGTTTCGCGGATCGGGTTCAGCCCAAAGTCGCCAGGATGATCGACAACATACTTCGCCGCGACCTGCATTTGCGCAGGCATCTGATCGATCTCGCGCCTTAACTGATCCGTGAGTGCCATCAGGGTAGGGGTCATGGCTAAAATAAAAACATATGTTTTCTATGGGGTAAATTGAAAACGAATGGAGTGGGGTCTAGGTGCACCCTTGTACAAGGAAAGAACAGATGAATCCCATCCCTGCCGACGACAACAAAACCCTCTATATTCTAGTCGCGCCCAATGGCGCGCGGCGAACTGCAGCAGATCATCCTGCCCTGCCGGTCACGATAGATCAGATCGTCAAAACTGCGCGGGCCTGCCACCTTACAGGGGCGCAGGGCATTCATGTTCATGTACGGGACGCGAAGGGTCAGCACTCGCTGGACGCTGGATCATATCTGGAAACGATCGCCGAATTGCGCCGCATCGCGCCGGGATTGGATGTTCAAATCACAACCGAAGCGGCAGGGATATTTGACGTTCCCGCGCAGCTGGCCTGCTTGGAGCAGGTGCGTCCAGACTGGGCCTCGATTTCGGTACGAGAGATTGCGCGCGACCCCAACCTTGCACCGCGTGTCTATGCGCTCTGCGCTGATCAGGGAACGCGGGTGCAGCATATTCTGTACGATGCGGAAGACGCTCGGCTGTTGGACCAGTGGCAGCAGGATGACATTGTCCGTAAGGATCAGACGGACCGGCTGTTTGTTCTGGGACGCTATAGCGACGGTCAGCAATCTGTACCGGCAGATCTGGATGCCTTCCCGAACTGTCAAAACCATTGGATGGTCTGCGCGTTTGGCACACAAGAACACGCCTGTCTGGCCGAAGCAGCGCGGCGCGGGGGTGATGTGCGCGTTGGATTTGAAAATAGCCTGACGGGGCCGGATGGCACGCCGTGGGCGGATAATGCGGCTTCGGTCGCGGCTTTGGTTGAACTGCTTGGAAAGGCCAGAACATGAGTCACGTATTCCCGCGCCACACCAAATCGGATCTGCCCATCGCAGCAGGTGGGGATGGGTGCTATCTGATCGACGCGCAAGGCAAGCGGTATCTGGACTGCGGTGACGCGGCCGTGTCTTGCCTGGGGCATTCCAACCCTGCAGTGATCCGCGCGGTTCAAGAACAGGTGGAACAGATCGCCTTTGCCCACAGCGGTTTCATGACCTCTGAACCGGCTGAGGCGCTGGCGGATCTGTTGATCCAGCATGCGCCGGGCGATTTGGACAGGGTCTATTTCGTATCGGGCGGGTCTGAGGCAACCGAGGCGGCGATCAAACTGGCACGTCAGTATTTCCTTGAAATCGGTCAGCCCGAGCGTCGGCATGTCATCGCGCGAAAACAAAGCTACCACGGCAACACGCTGGGCGCTTTGTCTGCCGGGGGCAACGCCTGGAGGCGTGCTCAGTTCGCGCCCATGCTGATCGAGATGACCCATATTTCGGCCTGTTATGAATATGCCGAAAAACCCGAGGGCGAAAGCAGCTTTGACTATGGTCAGCGCGTTGCCAACGAGCTAGAGGTCGAAATCCTGCGCCTGGGCCCCGAGACTGTCATGGCGTTCATGGCGGAACCGGTGGTTGGTGCAACGCTCGGCGCGGTTCCGGCGGTTGAAGGGTATTTCAAACGTATCCGAGAAATCTGCGACCAATACGGGGTGCTGTTGATCCTGGATGAGGTAATGTGTGGCATGGGGCGTACAGGTCACCTGTTTGCCTGCGATCATGACGGCATCGAGCCTGATATACTGTGCATCGCCAAAGGCTTAGGGGCCGGATATCAACCGATCGGAGCCATGCTGTGCACTGGTGCGATCTATGATGCTATTCGGGATGGGTCAGGGTTTTTCCAACATGGGCACACCTATATCGGTCACCCGGTTGCCACAGCCGCTGCGCTCGCGGTGGTCCGTGAGCTGACGGACCGAGACTTGCCAGCCCGCGCCGGGGTCATGGGAGACAAAGTGCATTCGGCCCTTGAGGCAGCGTTTGGACAGCACGCAAATGTTGGCGATCTGCGCGGGCGGGGCCTCTTCCGCGGGATCGAACTTGTGTCGGATCGGGGTACCAAAGCTCCGTTCGATCCGTCCCTGGGCATCGCCGGAAAGGTGAAAAAGGCTGCAATGGCTGAAGGCTTGATCTGTTACCCCATGGCGGGGACACGGGATGGGCGAAACGGGGATCACATTCTACTGGCACCTCCGTTCATCATCGAAGACGCGCAGATTGACGAACTTGTCGGCAAATTGCGGCGGGCTTTGAACGCGGTCATCTAACAGTTGTAGAAACCAAAAGGCTCTCGCCAATCCAGCGAGAGCCTGTGATCTTGCAGCCTGTGTTTGGCTTATTTCTGGGGAAGCGGGCCGATCATCATGATCATCTGACGGCCTTCCATCTTCGGCATGTTTTCAACCTTGCCGATTTCCTTGATGTCCTCGGCCACACGCTCCAACAATTCGCGCCCCAGATTCTGGTGCGCCATTTCACGTCCGCGGAACCGTAGCGTGACTTTGACCTTGTCACCTTTCTCAAGAAACTTGACGACGTTCTTCATCTTGACGTCGTAGTCATGGGTATCGGTGTTGGGCCGGAATTTGACCTCTTTCACCTCGATGACTTTTTGCTTCTTGCGGGCTTCGCTTTCGCGTTTTTGCTGTTCGTATTTGTATTTGCCGAAATCCATGATCTTGCAGACCGGCGGGTTCGCATTGGGCGAGATCTCGACAAGGTCAAGGCCGGCATCGGCCGCAAGTTGCATGGCTTTGGCGGGATGAACCACCCCGACATTTTCACCTTCGGCACCAATCAGGCGAATTTCGGGGGCACGGATTCTGTCATTGACGCGCGGGCCGGTTTCTCGTTGAGGCGGCGCGTTGTGAGGTCTGCGAGCTATGGGTTCATTCCTTTGATAATTGCAGAATTTCGAGCCCGGAATTTAAACCGGGCTGCGCCGCACTTCAAGCGGCATAAATACAGGATGATGTGAAAAAACTTGTTTTATCGGGCATTCTTCGCGTTCAGAGCCGGAAAGCCCCGAACGCAAATTGGAATTACCCAACAAAGGCTTTTTCGATCACGAATTCCTTCGGGTCGGAATTTGCACCTTCGCGCAGGCCGAACCCTTCGAGGATTTCCTTGATATCCAGGTTGAAGGCCAACGATCCACAAACCATCGCGCGGTCGGTTTCAGGCTTGATGCCGCCTTCGATGCCCAGATCTTCAAACACGGTGCCGTCCTGAAGCAGGGTGGTGATACGGCCCATTTTGGGGCTGTCTTCCCGGGTAGTGGTCGGGTAGTAGCGGATTTTGTCCGCAAACCCTTCGCCCATCAGCTCAGCCAGCAGTTCGTCCTGACGGATGTTTTCGATCAGCTGACGGCCATACTCCAGTTCAGCAACTTCGCGGCAGGTGTGGGTGATGATGACCTCGTCATAATCCTCATAGGTCTGCGGTTCACGCAGCAGCGAGGCAAAAGGTGCAAAGCCGGTGCCGGTGGCAAAGAACCACAGGCGTTTGCCGGGCAGCAGGGCGTCATGCACCAGCGTACCAACCGGCTTGGGGCGCAGGATGATCTGATCGCCGGGCTTGATGTGTTGCAGTTTCGAAGTCAGCGGGCCGTTCTGAACCTTGATCGAATAGAACTCCAACTCTTCGTCCCAGGACGGCGAAGCAATCGAATAGGCGCGCAGCAACGGTTTGCCGTTATCACCCAAAAGGCCGATCATCACAAACTCACCCGAACGAAAGCGCAGCGAGGCCGGGCGCGAGACCTTGAACGAGAACAGGCTATCAGTCCAGTGCGTCACCTCGGTGACAGTCTGGGCATCTGGCAGAACGGGGGCCTTAACGGCGGTTGCTTCACTCACGGATTTCATCTCTGTCATCATTTCACTGCCGGTCAGCTAAACCGACATCTCCGTTTAATCTTTGATCCAAGTCAGGAAAAGGGGACAGATTGCCCCCTTACATCACAAGCTGGCGATGGCGGTGTCAGCCGCGCAAGCGGGCCTGATAGTTGTTGTCTTGCCATTTGGAACGCGCCAACCACTGATCTTCGGGCTGACGATCCGCAAGGGCGTGATCAATTTCGACCTCATCGAAACCGCAGCGGCGGGCCATGGCGTATTGGTCCGCCAGCACGTTGCCTTTGGCGCGCAGGCGGCCTGTGTAGCCTTTCAGGCGCAGGACGCGTGCAATGGTAAAGCCGCGTCCATCCGCTGAGGACGGGAAATCGACGCGCACCATCTTGGCACTGCCCAAACGGTCTATCAATTCATTCGGGTCGGTGTCCGAAGCGACGTCCAGCGCGACCACATCATTGGCGGCATCGTCCAGAGTGACAAAGCCGTCGGTCCAGTCATCGGGCGAAAAGCCCTCATCCGTTACGATTACGTTCATGTTTTCTCTCCGGCGCGCATCATCTTGCCATCGACAAAATGGATGCCGCATTCTTCCTTGTTCTGGTCGCGCCAGCGCCCGGCGCGGGGGTCTTCGCCCTCTTTGACCGGCGAGGTGCAGGGCGCACAGCCGATCGAAGGGTATCCTTTGGCCACCAGCGGATGCCGGGGCAGGTTGTTTTCTTCCATGTAGGCGCGCACGTCTTCGCGCGCCCAATGGGCCAGCGGGTTAACCTTGATCCGGCCCGTGCCGTCCTCGACCTCAAAGAAGTCAAGCGCGGCGCGAGTGCCCGACTGAAACCGTTTGCGCCCGGTGATCCAGCCGCAATAGCCCGTCAGAGCCTTTTGCAGCGGGAAAGTCTTGCGCAGGTTGCAGCACGCATCCGTATCCCGCAGACGTAACGCACCATAAGGGTCGTCACGCTGAACATCCTCATCATCTGTACGAATGATTTGGACATTCTTCAGGCCCAGACGCTCGCTGACCTCCTGCTGGTACTCCAGCGTTTCGGTGAACAGCATCTGCGTGTCTACGAACAGCACCGGGGTCATCTTGTCGACCACCGCGGCCATGTGCAGCAACACAACCGACTCAGCCCCAAAGCTTGAGACCAAAGCCAATTTGTCAATTTCCTCCAGCGCGCCGTGCATGACGTCATGCGCACTGTGGTGTCGGAACCGGGCGTTCAGCGTTTCGACTTTTTCGGTCAGCTCGCAGCGATCTTTGCCCAGTTCCGTCTGGATCAGGTCAAGCGGCATTCGCCTGAGCCTCGGGGTAGAGAGCGGCCTTGAACGGAGCCATACCGACGCGGCGGTAGGTCTCCAGGAAGGTTTCTTCAGCGCTCTCCCGCTGGGTCAGGTATGTGTCGACGATGCGTTCCACTGCCGGCACGATTTCATCATAGGCAAATCCTGGGCCTGTGCGGTCGCCGACTGCAGCGGTTTCAGTCGCGTCGCCACCCAGAGTGATCTGGTAATTCTCGACGCCTGCACGATCCAGGCCCAGGATGCCGATGTGGCCCACATGGTGGTGGCCACATGCATTGATGCAGCCCGAGATCTTGATCTTCAGGTGGCCAATATCATGCTCCAGCTTCAGGTCTTCGAAACGCGTTGCGATTTCCTGCGCCACGGGGATCGAGCGGGCCGTTGCCAGCGCGCAGTAGTCCATGCCGGGGCAGGCAATGATGTCGCTGATCAGGCCGATATTGGCGGTCGCCAGTTCGTACTCTTTCAGCTTTGCATGGATCGCAGGCAGGTCCGACTTGTGGACATGCGGCAGGATCACATTCTGCTCGTGGCTGATGCGCAGCTCGTCATAGGCGAACTCTTTGGCCAGATCGGCCATCACGCGCATCTGCTCGGCAGTCGCATCGCCCGGCGTCGCGCCATGTTTCTTGATCGAGATCGTAACGATCGCGTGGTCCGCGTTTTTGTGCGGTGCGATATTGGTGTCGACCCACGAACGGAAAACCGGATCGTTGGTGTAGGCGCTTTCGAACGACGCAACCGAACCTTCGCGGAAGGCAGGGGCAGCAAAGTGGCCCTTGATTTCTTCCAGCAGCGCCATGTCGGCACCTTTGAACTGCGGGCGAACCTGCAGGAAACGCTCGTTGACCTTGGCGCGGATGGCATCGATACCGTGCTCATGCACGGTGATCTTGATGCGCGCCTTGTATTTGTTGTCGCGGCGGCCGATCTGGTTCCAAACCGAAACGGTGGCTTCGAGGTAGGCCAGCAGGTCGTCAAACGCGACGAATTCGGAAAGTTCCTTGCCGATCATTGGGGTCCGGCCCAGTCCGCCGCCCACGATCACGCGCGCGCCCAGAACACCATCACGCTCAACCAGTTGCAGGCCGATGTCGTGTGCTTTGATCACGGCGCGGTCGTTTTCGCTGCCGGTGATGGCGATCTTAAATTTACGCGGCATGAACTGGAACTCCGGGTGGTCGGTCGACCACTGGCGCAGCAGTTCTGCGTAAGGGCGCGGGTCAGCGATCTCATCCGCGGCGGCACCGGCAAAGTGATCTGCTGTCACGTTGCGGATGGTGTTGCCCGAGGTCTGAATGGCGTGCATGCCAACCTCGGCCAGCGCGTCCAGCATATCTGGCACGTCGTTCAGCTTGGGCCAGTTGTACTGAATGTTCTGACGGGTGGTGAAATGGCCATAGCCTTTGTCCCACTTTTCGGCCAGCAAGGCCAGCTGGCGCATCTGCGCGCTGGACAGGGTGCCGTACGGAATGGCGACCCGCAGCATGTAAGCATGCAGCTGCAGATACAGGCCGTTCATCAGGCGCAGGGGTTTGAACTCATCCTCAGTCAGTGAGCCGTCGATACGACGCTCGACCTGCGCGCGGAACTGCTTGTTGCGCTCTGCCAAAAAAGCTGTGTCAAACTCGGAGTAGCGATACATGTCTAGCTGTCCTTGGTTGCAGCCCCGAACCTTGGGGCCATAGAAGGGGAGAGAGAGGGCCTGAGGTCAGGCCCGGGGCTGCGAGGAAGATTCCTGTTTGCCGTGGGCATAGTTGGACGGACCAGTCCGGCGGAAGTCTTCCCGAAAATGGGTGGGCTCAGGGCCGTGTTCACCAGCAACGGCGTCAGCCAGATAGGCACCCACAATCTTGTTCGCCTGACGCTCGGCATCCAGCAGACGCACCTGGGCATGCGCTTCATCGGTGATCAGTTCCGCATCGGAAAGATCGCGCGACCAGCGGTCGTCTTCGGTTTGATAAATCACATCACCTTCCAGCAGATCATTTGCGGTGACGACTTTGGGGGTAAAAGCGCGGGCCATCAGGCAAGCTCCTTATTGAATTCAGTCACGGCCTGCGCCGCTTCGCGCGGGGCAAGGCCATAGAAGGTCAGGGCAGGGCCGTCCAATTCAGCGGCGGCCAGATCAGTTGGCAGTTTGTCCAATGTGGTGGCCAGAATGCGTTGGTTCGGGCGCGAGGCGTTTTCGACCAGCGTGATCGGAGTTGCACGATCCGCACCGTGCATGATCAGACGCCCTTGGATGAACCGGGCCGATTTCTTCCCCATGTAAATCGCAGCAACCGATCCTGCGCGGGCCAGCGCGGCCCAGTCGTGATCGGCGAAGCCCTTCATGTCGTGCCCGGTCAGAAACCGCACGGAAGAGTTGCGGCCCCGACGGGTCAGGCTTTGCCCAATGCTTGCAACAGCCGCAGATGCAGCTGTAATGCCGGGGATGATTTGCCAGTCAATGCCAGCGGCCTCGACCGCTTCGATTTCTTCATCCAGACGACCAAACACGGTTGGGTCCCCTGACTTGAGGCGCACCACGCGCTTGCCCTTTTGGGCATAGTCCACCAGAAGCGCATCAATATCGCTTTGCTTCCAGGACGGCCCAAACCCGGCTTTGCCGACATCAACCAGTTCTGCGGTTTGGCCGGCCAAATCCAGCACAGGTGCGCTGATCAGGCGGTCATGCAGTACGATATCAGCCTGCTCAAACGCGGTGAGCGCTTTGAGCGTTAGCAATTCGGGATCACCGGGACCGGCGCCGACAAAGTCGACGTGTCCTTTGGATCTGATTGTGAGCATGTCCTGCATTGGATCGTCTCGGGTGTGGTTTGACTTGGCCTCCAATATAGGAAATATTCCCGCTAAAGTGCCATATGGGCGGTTAAATAAGAACACATGTTCCATTATTGTTGAGAATTGGAACGAAAACCTCGAATTGGAAGGAAAACTGGAATGTCGGTTCGAATAGACGAAACGGATCGGAAAATTCTGGCCGAGCTGCAACGCGATGCGGGTCAGTCGCTGGATGAAATCGCGGCCCGTGTAGGCAGTTCCAAGACGCCGGTTTGGAATCGCATCCGTAAGCTCAAAGGGGCCGGTATCATTGGTCAGCAGACAGTTTTGCTGGACGCCGAAGCGCTTGGATTCGAGGCGACATTCTTCGTCTTGATTCGTACGTCCGAGCACGAGGCCGAATGGCAGCGCAAGTTTCTGAAAGCGTTGCGCGATCACCCCGAAGTGCAAGAGGCACACAGGCTGGCTGGCGACATCGACTATATCCTCAAAGTCAGGGTCAAGAATGCACGCGCCTATGACGTTTTTTATCAATCACTGATTTCAGAGGTGCGGGTGCACAACGTCACGGCGCTTTTGTCGATGGAAGAAATCAAATCCACCACAATGCTGCCGTTGAACGCATTGGTTGATAAGGCGTAGCAGTGCGGGCTGACAGCAAGGTGGAAACGCGACTTCAGATTTGTACCAGAACCTGCTCCAAGCCATGGAAATGATAACTGTCCGAATAAGTCGGGGGCGCGGCCAGCCGTAGGTCTGGACAGGCATCGAACAGGATTGGAAGCGCGATACGCATTTCCAACCGTGCCAAAGGTGCACCAACGCAGAAGTGGATCCCGCCACCAAAGCTGGTGTTCACATCGATAGACCGCGTGGGGCGGAAAGTGTTCGGTTCTTGCCAGACAGCGGGGTCGTGGTTCGCGGCCCCCAGCAACAAAGCAACCTGATCGCCGCGTTTGAATCTATGCCCAAAAATATCGACATCCTCGTAGGCATAGCGCGTAAACATATGCAGGGGCGGGTCATAACGCAGGATTTCTTCGATGGTTGAGTCAATCTTGTCTGGTCGTAAGACGCTTGGGTCTGTTTGCGTTTCCAGTAAGGTTTTGACCCCATTCCCCAGGGAATGCACCGTCGCTTCATGACCGGCATTCAACAGCAGAATACAGGTCGCGACCAACTCCTCTCGGGAAAGTTTCTCGCCTTCCTCTTCTGCAGCGATCAATCGTGTGATCAGATCGTCACGCGGGTCACGCCGCTTCTGGTCGATGTAGTCTTCCAGAAACGTTGTGAATTCCTGCGCCGATTGTGCTGCCTTGTCTTCGGTGTCCCGCGTTCGATTGGCTTGGTACATTGCCACCATGTCGTGCGACCAGCGCAGCAAGTCCGGTGCCATGTCTTCGGGTACTCCCAGCAGACGACAGATCGTAATCACGGGGACCTGAGTGCAATAGGCATGCAAAAGGTCAAACGGCTCTTGTGGGAAATCCCGGATCAGATCATGACAAAGGGTTTCAATCGAAGGCTGCAGTGCGGAAATCGCCCGTGACGTGAAGGCCCGCATGACCAACGCCCGCAGACGCGTGTGCCGTGGTGGCTCGGCTTCAAGCAGCGAATGGGCTTCGACCGACAACCATGGGGCCAGATGTGCAGGGCCTTGTGTTGCGTGCTCGGGCGGAACTTCGCGCCCGAACCGGCGATCCTTCAGCAAGGTGCGGACGGCCTGGCAGGACACAGCGGCAACCATGCTGTAATCGGTCCAATAGAACAGATCTCCGGCTTGTCGGGCTGTGTCGTAAAACGGATAGGGGTTCTGGACGAAACCAGGTTCTGTCGGGGATTGTGAGAGCGACTTCATGCGACGCACACTTGCCACGCGCCGCGTTGAATGCAAGACCCTGTACATGCACAGGGTTTGGTTCATAGCCGGTTTTCTGATTGCCGTCGGGGTACTGTCCGGATTCGTCTGGTCTTATGGCTACCGTCAGGCGCTGTCTCAACTGAGTGAAAAGGCCGAAGCTGATCTTGAACTGGCGGCCGACCGGCTGAGCACGCAAATGCAAGTGTATCAAGAGCTTGCAGTGCTGATGGCGACCCATCCGATTCTGCAAGAATTAGATCAACAAGCCGACAAGCGACAAGCTCAGGCAATGTTGCTGGACGTTGCCGACAAGACAGCGGCAGTCAACATGATGTACCTGGACCAAAAAGGGCAGGTATTGGTTTCAGCGCAGCCTGTGTCTCAGCCCGACATGGCCGAACACCCCGCTTTCCGTCGTGCAATGCAGGGGGCCTTGGGCAGTGCGCATGAGGTTACGCCTGTCGGAGATGATCGGATCTACTCTTACGCTGCGCCTGCTTTCGGCCCATTTGGTCAGATCACAGGTGTACTGATGGTTGTTGCCGATGTTCAGGATGTAGAGCAGACGTGGCGTGGCAGTACCGAGGCGGTTTTCTTTGTTGATGCAGAAGGTGTTGTGTTCATCTCGAACAGGTCGGACCTGCTGTTTTGGTCTCGCGAGGAAGGAGAGGCAGGACTAACACCGCCCAACGGCGCGGCGGTCGACTTTGCTTCGACGCGCGTCGGTGGGCATGAGCTGTGGAAATTGAACTGGGGGCGCTATCTTCCGCGCGATGCTTTGCACCTTACCCTCGAATTGCCGGTCATCGATATGACTGCCGAGGTATTGGTGGACGTGGCCCCAGCCCTGCAACTTGCGCGACTTCAGGCAGCCGCAGTCGCAGCAATCTGTTTGGCATTTGGTGCAATGCTTTTTCTTGCGATGGAACGGCGGCGGACGCTGGCAGAAGCCAATGCGGTTCTGGAAAGTCGAGTCGCCAAACGGACCCTCGACCTGACGGTTGCAAACGACAGCTTGCAAAAAGAGGTCGCGGAACGACAGGAAGCCGAAGCGGCGCTGCGGCGCGCACAGGCGGACTTGGTTCAGGCCGGAAAGCTCAGCGCGCTTGGGCAGATGTCAGCAGGGATCAGCCACGAGCTGAACCAGCCCCTGATGGCGATCCAGCAGTTTGCTGATAATGGCACAGCGTTCGTGGAACGTGGAAAACCCGAGAAAGCGGGCGAGAACTTGGGCCGCATTTCTGAGATGGCTGCGCGTATGGCGCGGATCATCAAGAACCTGAGGGCCTTTGCCCGCAACGAAAGCGAACCGATGGGGCGCGTGGATTTGGTGCAGGTTCTGAATACGGCCGTTGAACTGACCGAAGCCAGGCTGAACACGGAAAACGTGGCCATGGATTGGCAACCGCCAAACGCGCCTGTTTACGCTTGGGGTGGTGAGGTAAGGCTTGTGCAGGTCTTTGTGAACCTGATCAACAACGCCGCAGATGCGATGAGCCAGCAGGATGAACGCCTCATTCAAATTGTGATCAATAATGGCGAGAGGCTTTCGGTCACTGTACGTGACATAGGCCCCGGCATCGAAAACACGGAAAAGCTGTTTGAGCCGTTCTACACCACCAAGGCCGTAGGTTCGTCCGAAGGAATGGGGCTGGGGCTTTCGATTTCATACGGGCTGGTTCAGAGTTTCGGTGGAAACATTCGCGGGACCAACGCGCCCACTGGCGCGATGTTTACTGTAGATTTGGAATACTATCGGGAAGACGAGGCGGCATGACCCGAAAAGTTCTTTTGGTCGACGATGATGCAGCCGTACGTGAGGCTTTGGCACAAACGCTTGAACTGGCGGATGTTCAACCGACTACGGCAGGCTCTTTTGTCGCGGCCAAGGATCATATCCGAGCGGACTTTCCCGGTGTCATCATTTCGGACATCCGAATGCCGGGTCGGGATGGGTTTCATCTGTTGACCTACGCAAGAGAGGTCGATCCCGATCTTCCCGTCATTCTTCTGACCGGTGAAGGGGATATTCCCATGGCTGTTGATGCAATGGGTAAGGGCGCGTTCGATTTTCTGGAAAAACCCTGTGCCGCGTCCGATCTGCTGGATGTGCTGGAGCGTGCATTCGCAGCCCGAGCCGAAGTCATCGAGCAGAGGGCAATGAGATCCGAACTGGAACGCGGTGACCCGGCCGCACGATTGCTGTTTGGCCTTTCGCCGCAGGCCGAGGCGTTGCGCGAAAGGGTTCGCGCCGTTGCACTCACACAGGCCGAAGTTCTGGTGACTGGCCCTCCTGGCAGTGGCATCTCAAAAGTGGCCGAGGTTGTGCACCTGATGTCATCTGTGGGGCAGGGACCGTTTGTGAAAAGACCGGCCTCGACGCTCAGCCCCGAAGATCTGGCCCGCAGTTGTGAGGATGCAGCGGGTGGGTCGCTGTTTCTTGACGAGGTTTCGGCCATGCCGCAGGCCACGCAATTTGCGGCGCTTGAACTGATCGAACAAGGGCCGGGTGGTCGGATCATTGCTGGCACCACCGCTGATCTGTCTGCCTTAAGTGCCGAAGGCCGTTTCAATGCCGATCTTTTCTATCGGCTGGACGTGATGCGCGTTCGGATTCCATCTTTGGCAGAGCGGCCAGACGATATTCCCGTTATCTTTCGTCACTACGTGGCTCAGGCAGCTGAGCAGGCAGGGATCCCGGTTCCTGAAATCTCATCGGAACATCTGGCAGCGTTGATGGCCAACGATTGGCCCGGGAACGCGCGGTCGCTCATGTCCGCCGCGATGCGCTTTGTTCTGGGGATGCCGGAAGAGGTCGCACAGGCCACAGATCTGGGCCTCAGTGAACAAATGGCGCGTGTTGAACGATCGTTGCTGATCGCGGCGTTGGGGCGGCACAATGGAAAAGCGTCTGATGCGGCAAAGGCGCTGAAGCTTCCGCGAAAGACCTTTTATGACAAGCTGGCGCGCTACCAAATCCGGCCAGAGGATTACCGCAGGTAATTCAGCCGACAAACGCAACCTCCATATTGATTCGCATGGATGATTCGGAAATTGTGCGGAAATCCGCACAAGTGGCATTTTCATGTGTGCGGATTTTCGCACGTCGAAGAAAAGGTGATTCTTGGCGTTGTGTTTGGTTTGATGTAACACAATGAAATTACATGAATAAATGCCCTCATCTGACTGTCAGACGGAAATGTTGTGTGGTTGCGGCTGAGTCGGTTCACTGCACGCCATACGGCGCCAACCCGGCGCTGAACGCTTGTTTCTAGAAAGTCTGGGAGGAAAACAGATGAAGATTTTGACAACAGCCGCAACGGCTCTGGCGCTGACGGTCACCGCAACTGCGGGGATGGCGGCATGTGACGACGGTGAGATTGTTGTGAAGTTCGCGCATGTGACGAACACCGATAAACACCCCAAAGGCATCGCGGCCTCGCTGCTGGAACAGCGCGTCAATGACGAGATGAACGGCGTGATGTGCATGGAGGTCTATCCGAACTCGACCCTCTACAATGACGACAAGGTGCTTGAGGCGATGCTGCAAGGCGACGTTCAACTGGCCGCGCCGTCCTTGTCCAAGTTCGAGAAATTCACCAAGCAGTTCCGCTTGTTCGACCTGCCGTTCATGTTCAAAAACATTGATGCCGTAGACGCATTCCAGGCGTCGGCCGATGGTCAGGCAATGAAAGACAGCATGCAGCGCCGTGGCCTGCAGGGTCTGGCCTTCTGGCACAATGGCATGAAGCAGATGTCGGCCAACAAGCCGCTGGAAGATCCGTCAGACGCAAACGGCCTGAAGTTCCGCGTGCAGTCCTCGGACGTGTTGGTTGCGCAGATGGAAGCGATCGGTGGCAGCCCACAGAAAATGGCGTTCTCGGAAGTTTACGGTGCGCTGCAGCAGGGTGTTGTGGACGGGCAGGAGAACACCTGGTCAAACATCTATGGCAAGAAGTTCTTCGAAGTTCAGGACGGCATCACCGAGACCAACCACGGTATCATCGACTATCTGGTTGTGACCTCGGTTGACTGGCTGGACAGCCTGGACCCGGAAGTGCGTGATCAGTTCACAACCATTCTGGCCGAAGTGACCGAGACCCGGAACAAAGAAGCCTTTGCAGTGAACGAAGCGGCCAAAGCCTCGATCACTGACGCGGGTGGTATCATTCGTGAGCTGACACCTGAACAGCGTCAGGCGTGGGTTGATGCAATGAAGCCTGTCTGGGATCAGTTCGCAGGTGACGTTGGTCAGGACAAGATCGACGCGGCACAGGCCATCAACGCCGGTTTCTAAACCGGATCGAGGCCACGCGTCCGGGGACTGGGGAGTATTCGACGCGTAGGCCGGGCGGGCTGACAAAGCCCGCCCACACACACTCTCTCATCATCAAAAAATGCGGGGACAGATAGATGTCTGGTGCGAAATCCGGCCAAGGCGGGCTGGTCGACCATATCGAAGAAACCCTGATTGCGTTGCTGTTGGGCCTGATGACGGTCGTAACCTTTGCCAACGTGATTGCGCGGTTTGTATTTAATTCCAATATCCTCTGGGCGCTTGAACTGACGGTGTTCACCTTTGGCTGGCTGGTGCTGCTGGGTGCGTCTTATGCGGTGAAGAAACATGCGCATTTGGGTGTGGACGCTATTCTGAACATGCTGTCGCCAGCGCCACGACGCATTCTGGCGCTGATTGCAGTGGGCTGCTGCCTGGTGTTTTCTTTGCTGATGCTGAAAGGGGCCTACGACTATTGGGCCGTCTTTGCCGATTTGCCGCCCACATCCGGGCGCTGGTTCCCGACCGGGTTCAATTTCGACGCCCGCAGCCAGAGTTTTTATGAGGTCGACGACATTCCGATGGTCGCGCCTTTGAGGTTCCTTGAGGACCTGATCAACTATGGCGAGTACTACGAAAAACTGCCCAAGGTTGTCCCGTATTTCATCCTGCCTTTGTCGATGTTGCTGCTGGTCATCCGTTTTGCGCAGGTCGCCGTTCAAATTTGGCGTGGTGAGACGGATCGCCTTGTCGCCAGCCACGAAGTCGAGGACGAGATCGAAGAAGTCCGCGCTCAGCAAGGAGAGCATAACTGATGGACGTCATTCTTCTCTTCTCGATGGTCATCGGCCTGCTGCTGATCGGTGTTCCGATTGCGGTTGCGCTTGGCCTCAGCTCGACCTTGTTCCTGCTGATCTATTCCGACAGTTCTTTGGCCTCGGTCGCGGGAACTTTGTTCGAGGCGTTCGAGGGGCACTTTACCCTTCTTGCGATCCCGTTCTTCATTCTGGCCTCGTCCTTCATGACAACGGGCGGCGTGGCGCGGCGGATCATCCGGTTCTCGATTGCCTGTGTTGGGCACTTGCCCGGTGGTCTGGCGATTGCAGGCGTGTTTGCCTGTATGCTGTTTGCCGCACTTTCGGGTTCGTCCCCGGCAACCGTTGTGGCCATCGGTTCGATCGTCATCGCCGGGATGCGGCAGGTGGGCTATTCCAAGGAATTTGCTGCTGGTGTGATCTGTAACGCGGGTACACTTGGCATCCTGATCCCACCATCCATCGTGATGGTTGTGTACGCCGCTGCCGTCGAGGTTTCGGTTGGGCGCATGTTCCTGGCGGGTGTCATTCCGGGCCTGATGGCGGGCCTGATGCTGATGATCACCATTTACGTCATGGCCAAGGTCAAGAACCTGCCCAAAGGTGAATGGAAAGGCTGGGGAGAGGTCTTTATCTCGGCTCGCGAGGCCGGTTGGGGTCTGTTTCTGATCGTCATCATTCTAGGCGGTATCTACGGTGGTATCTTTACCCCGACCGAAGCCGCTGCTGTTGCCGCTGTCTACGCGTTCTTGATCGCCAGCTTTGTTTACAAAGACATGGGGCCGCTCAGCACAGAAGAAGGTCAATCCAACCTGTCATTGCTGAAGAAGCCATATGCGCTGGTGACGGCTTTCTTCCACCCGGACACGAAGCACACGCTGTTCGAGGCGGGAAAGCTGACGGTCACGCTGCTGTTCGTCATTGCCAACGCGCTGATCCTGAAACACGTGCTGACGGATGAGCAGGTGCCCCAGCATATCGCAAGTGCCATGCTGTCAGCGGGTCTTGGGCCGGTCACTTTCCTGATCGTGGTCAACGTGATCTTGCTGATCGGCGGTCAGTTCATGGAACCCTCGGGTCTGCTGGTCATCGTGGCCCCGCTGGTGTTCCCGATCGCCATCGAACTGGGTATCGATCCTATCCACCTGGGCATCATCATGGTAGTGAACATGGAGATCGGGATGATTACTCCTCCGGTCGGGTTGAACCTGTTCGTGACCTCTGGCGTGGCCGGGATGCCGATGATGAGTGTTGTGAAGGCGGCGCTGCCGTTCCTGGCGGTCCTGTTCGTCTTCCTGATCATGGTGACGTACATACCGTGGATATCGACCTTCCTGCCCAACACCTTCATGGGGCCGGAAATCATCACCAACTAGCGGGCCTGACCCGTATCGCCGGGCGGTTGCGACTGCCCGGCCTTTTCGTGCCTTGAAACACCCGCGCGGGTGCTTATCTGAAGGGCAGAGGACGACCTCCCCAACACGGGTAGATCATGCGGGACGACCCGCTTTGACAAGAGGTCATCTCATGGCATGGATCATGCTGCTTATTGCCGGAATTCTTGAAGTTGTCTGGGCGGGTGCGATGAAGCAATCCGCCGGGTTCACTCGGCTTTTGCCGACCGCGATTATGGGAGTGTCCATGATCGGGTCTTTCGGTTTGTTGGCGCTGGCGATGCGCGAGCTGCCGCTGAGCACTGCCTATACGATCTGGGTTGGCATCGGCGCAGTAGGGGCTTTTTTGGTTGGGGTTACCCTGCTGGGCGAGGCGGTAACGCCGCTACGCATTCTGGCGGCGCTGCTGATCATTGCCGGAATTATCACCATGAAGCTGGCCTGATCCGTTGACGGTCGGGGCGCCATTGGGCAGGCTGCCGGTACACGCCCCAACCAAGGATCATCCCTATGTTGACCGAGACCGACAGCCGCCTGCTGCGCATCGCCTTTGATGAGGCGAAAGTCGGGTATGATGAGGGCGGCTGTCCCATCGGTTCGGTCCTGGCCCGTGGGGGCGAGGTTGTGGCGCGCGGACGGAATCAGAGAGTTCAGGGCGGTGATCCGATTGCACATGGCGAGATGGACGCGTTACGCAAGGCCGGGCGGCAGAAATCCTATCGCGACACGGTGCTTTACACGTCGCTGTCGCCCTGCATGATGTGTTCGGGCACCATCGTTCAATTCGGTATTCCGCGCGTCGTGATTGGTGACACGCAGAACTTCGGAGGCAACGAAGACTTCCTGCGCGAGCGCGGGGTCGAAGTGGTAATTGCCGATGACCCCGACTGCATCGCGTTGATGCGACGGTTTATCGAAGAAAAGCCCGAGCTTTGGGCCGAGGATATTGCCGAATAACGACTGGGGTCAGATGCTTTCCAGCGCCTGAATAATGCCCGAGAAATCCGTAGCCTTCAGACTGGCCCCACCGACCAAAGCGCCATCCACATTCGAGACCGCAAAGATATCGGCCGCATTGCTGGGTTTGACGGACCCGCCGTAAAGCAGTCGCACTGACCGGCCCACGCCTTCGCCAAAACGACGTTCCAGCCGGGCGCGCATGAAGTCGTGAACCTCGCCGATCTCTTCCAAGGTGGGGACCTTTCCAGTGCCGATCGCCCAGATCGGCTCGTATGCGACGATCAGGTTTTCGCCGGTGGACTGATCCGGGATCGACCCGGACATCTGCCCGCCAATAATATCGAGCGTGTTGGCCGCCTCACGCTGTTCCAGACTTTCACCGACGCAAATGACCGCTTTTAGGCCCGCGTCCATCGCCGCGCGGGCTTTGGCGCGTACATCCTCGTCATGCTCTCCGTGATCCACGCGCCGTTCTGAATGGCCCAGAATGACCGAAGTCGCACCGGCATCCAGCAGCATATCTGCGCTGATGTCGCCCGTATGCGCCCCGGAATGTTCCGCGTGACAATCCTGCCCACCAACAGTTATCGCTGAGCCCGCCACAGTATCGGTGGCACGGCTGAGCAAGGTGGCGGGAGGGCAGATCAGAATATCGACTGAGGCTTCGGGATGGTTTTGTGACAGCGTTTCAAGTTCACTCAGCGCTGAGCCGGTTCCGTTCATCTTCCAGTTTCCAGCCGCCAGCTTCCGCCGCATACCCGTATCTCCCTGATCATTCGATGATTTAAGGATGCGGATAGCATTGTCTGCGCAATCTTACAATTCCGCTTGCAGACCTGACAGGGAATGGTGCCTCGATCGATGATTTAGCTTTGCTGAGCGATGGTTTCGTCGAACTTGATCGATTCACCGCAGCCACAGGAATCAACAACATTCGGGTTCTTGAACTTGAACCCTGATTCCAGCAGCGACACTTCGTAGTCGATCTCGGTTCCGAACAGGAACATTTGCGCCATCGGTGCGATCATCACCCGTGCACCATCTTGTTCGACAACCTCGTCATGCGGATCTGCCTGATCCACATATTCCATGGTATATTCCATGCCTGCACAGCCGCCTTTCTTGACGCCAATGCGCAGGCCAGCGTGACCGCCTGAATTCATCAGGCGGGTGATCTGCTCTGCGGCTTTAGGCGTCATGGTCACAGCCTGTTTGCCGGGGATGCCGAACATGTAAGTCTCCGTTGTCGCGCGTCCTACTCAATTTAGGGCTCAATGGTCGCAGGCTCAAGATCGACCGGGTTAAAGATTTACGCAAGAACGCTCATATTGCGATGCAAGGTTGACGCCCTGCAACCTTGCATTGCGCCAGAAAGCGGGTTTAGCTGTGTCTGAACACGCAGATTGCAGTGTTGGGAGAGAACATTTTGGGATGGAAAGGATATTGTTATGAATAAGTTATTGAGCGTTTCTAAACCTGTTCTGCAAGGATCGATCTTTGCTCTGGCGGTTGCCGGTTTCCCATCCGGGGATGCATCAGCCGCCACGGACGCTGAAAGGCATCCGGTCAACTGTGCAACAGCCGAGGGCGATCTGCGCGCGATTGAAGCCGAAAAGAAACATGCCGAAGACAAGCAATTGGAAAGCGTTGCCTCGCTGACTCCTGCTGGGGCTTTGCTGGGTCTGGTCACGGGAACCGAGCAAAAACACTTGCAAATGCTGTCTGGCGACTATGTCAAAGCGCTGAGCGACCGGGCGGCAGAAATCAAAGAAACCTGCAATCTAAATTGATATGCATTCGGGCAAACAGGCAAAGCGCAGGGCTTTAGGTTTACATAAAGCCCAGTTCCAGTCGCGCTTCGTCTGACATCATCTCCATGCCCCAGGGCGGTTCCCAGGTCAGTTCAACGTCAACTTCTTTGACGCCCGCGACCGGTTCGATTGCTTCCACGATCCAGCCGGGCATGTCACCGGCGACGGGACAGCCGGGCGCGGTCAGGGTCATGATCACCTTAACTGCGTTATCCGCAGTAATATCAATCGTGTAGATCAAGCCGAGGTCATAGATGTTGACCGGGATTTCCGGGTCGTAGACTGTGCGGCACGCTTCGACCACGGCGTCGTACAGTGGGTGTTCAATTGTTGACGGCGCAATCAGCGGGGTGCCTTCAAACTGTTCGCTCGGGTGAGTCATCTTTGCCTCGGGTCAGTTGCCTGACTGATTATATAGGGAATAGCCGCAACAGCGTCCAGTGGTGGCGTGGCGCTCAGACGAGCGCCATCGCGATTCAGTCATTAATATCATGCTTGAAGGTTTTGACCTGACCATGCGGCAGCGCAAAGAGTTTGCGCAAGACAAGCCATGCGATCAACGACAGCACTGCAAAGACCAGCGCGAGGACATGCAGTGACATTGTCAGGCCCGGAATCACGAGAACAAGACCCGTAATCGCTGCGCCAATGGCGAAGCCAAGAAAGATAAACCCTGGCAGAACAATCTCGAGAATCCCCAGCGCCAGCGCTGCGGCCAGCCAGATCCACCAGGTCAGCCAAAAGGGATCAGCCATCATTTTCCTCCCTTCAGCATTTTGAACGCATCTCCAAATGCTTCAAGCGCGTTTGCGGGCACAACTATGGTTTGCTTGCCAGAACCGTTGCCCAAAGCATTAAGGGCTTCAACCTGTTTCAAAGCAACCTGATATTGCGCGGCCTCGATCCCGTTGTCCTGAATGGCCTTGGCGACCACGCCCGTAGCATAGGCTTCGGCTTCGGCCTGAATGCGGCGGGCCTTGGCGGTTTGTTCAGCGGCATAAAGTTCGGCATCAGCGTGCAGCTCCACGGCGCGTTTCTGACCCTCGGCCTCGGTCACTTGCGCGCGGCGGGCACGTTCCGCGTTCAACTGCTGCAGCATGGCATCACGCGTGGCCTGATCCAGATTCACATCCAAAATTTCAGCGCGGGTGACTTCGATACCCCAATCGTCAACGGCGGTTTCGACGCTTTCCTGAATGCGTGTGATCAACTGCGCGCGGTTCGATTGTACCTCGTCCAGATCCATCTTGCCGATTTCGGCGCGCACGATCCCGGCTACAGTGGTTGCAATCGCGCCGTCTACGTCCCGGATGCGGTAAACCGTCTTTTCCGGCTCGAGAATACGGTAGAAGACCGAGGTATCAATCTGCACCAAAACGTTGTCCTTGGTGATTGCGTCTTGTGTCGCATTGGGCAACTGGCGCTCGAGGATCGAGATTTTGTGGCGTGCAACATCCAGAAACGGAACGATGAAGTTGATGCCGGGGCCAAGCACCGAATGCAGGCGGCCGAACCGCTCAACCACGTATTTCTCAGACTGCGGCACAATCTTGATGCCTTTGAGAATAACAACAATCACCAGCACAGCGGCCAGTAGCAAAACAATGTTTGACGAAATCAATCCGATGATTTGATCTTCGATCATTCTGTCCTCTTAGTTTTGTGTACTATGGTATACATATTGGGATTGAGTCGCCCAATTTCAACTCTGGTATGAGTGGAACGGGCCGGTATGCAAATGCCTGAACGTACGAAAGTGGTCTGGAAATTTGCCGCTGTGGCGGCTTTGCATCCAACAGCGTTTGCGGTATCGGGCGGGGATGAAACTGATTATCGACACTGATCCCGGCATCGACGATGCCATGGCCATTGCTTATGCCGCCGCCGCACCGGAAATTGACCTGATCGGTCTTACCACGGTGTTTGGAAACACGTATGTTCACCAATCCAGCCGCAACGCGCGGTTTTTACTTCACAAGCTGGGGTTGGACTTGCATGTGGCCGAAGGAGCTGCGGTGCCGATTGGGGCGGACACACACGCCCCGTCAGAGCACGTTCACGGCCGCGAAGGTTTTGGTGATTTGACCGAAATCCCGGAGATTGGAGAGAACCACGCATTGCCAGCAGCCGCGTTTCTGGTTGAGATGGCCCGAGCCCACAAGGGCGAACTGGTGGTCTGCGCCGTGGGTCCCTTGACCAATATTGCAAACGCGATGCGCCTGGACCCGGAATTTGCAGGCAACCTGCGCGAACTGGTGATCATGGGGGGCGCGGTCTATTGCCCGGGCAACATCACCCGGCACGCCGAAGCCAATATCTATCACGACGCTCTTGCCGCTGAAGAGGTCTTTTCCGCACCGCCCAACACTGTTCTGGTCGGATTGGACGTGACCCTGAAGACGCTGTACGAAACGGCGGACTTCGAAGCATTGGCGCAAAAGTCACCCGATATGGGGGCGTTTCTGCGCGATATCTCTCGGTTCTATCTGAAGTTCTACAAAGAGATCGGGGGGCTGGAAGGCTGCGGCCTGCACGACTCAACAGCTGTGATCGCGTGTTCCCATCAACCTATGTTCGACATGGTTGAAACCGGGCTGCGGGTTGTCACTGAAGGCGATCAAATGGGGGCGACACAGCCAGATCCTGAACGACCTGCGATCCGGGTGTGTCGCGATGTGGACGGGGCAGGTGTTGTTCGTCTTTTCACCGACCGCGTGTCCTCGCTGCCCTGACGGGTTGCAAAGACGGAACGGATCGGGCAAAGCCTGCCCGGTTCGGCGATCCGAGGCGATGACATGACGCAGAAATTCTCATTTGAGCTTAAGGCGACAGACGGCAAGGCACGCACGGGTGTGATCAGCACGCCGCGCGGAGAGGTGCGGACGCCGGCCTTTATGCCTGTGGGCACAGCCGCGACGGTCAAAGCAATGATGCCCGAAAGTGTGCGTGCCACCGGGGCGGATATTCTGCTGGGCAACACCTATCACCTGATGCTGCGTCCAACAGCGGAACGGATTGATCGTTTGGGCGGGTTGCACAAGTTCATGAACTGGGACCGCCCCATTCTGACCGACTCGGGCGGGTTTCAGGTCATGTCCTTGGCAGGGCTGCGCAAGCTGACCGAAAAGGGCGTGACCTTTAAATCTCATATCGACGGATCAAAACACGAACTGACACCCGAGCGGTCAATGGAGATTCAGCGCTTGTTGGGCTCGGACATTGTGATGTGTTTTGACGAATGCCCCGCGCTGCCCGCCGACCGGGATCGCATCGCCGAGTCCATGCGGTTGTCGATGCGTTGGGCCGAACGGTCGCGTGACGCGTTTGGGGATCGTCCGGGTCACGCCCTTTTTGGCATCATGCAAGGTGGTCTGGAGCAGGACTTGCGTGAAGAAAGCGCCGAAGCACTTAGATCCATTGGGTTCGAAGGCTATGCAGTAGGCGGGCTGGCCGTGGGTGAGGGGCAGGAGGCCATGTTTGGCTGTCTGGACTACGCCCCCGACTTTCTGCCTGAAGACAAGCCACGTTATTTGATGGGTGTCGGCAAGCCCGACGATATCGTTGGCGCCGTCGCGCGTGGGATCGACATGATGGACTGTGTGTTGCCGTCGCGTTCGGGTCGCACGGGGCAAGTGTTCACTCGTCGCGGCGTGGTCAACATCAAGAACGCGCGCCATGCGGATGACCCACGCCCGCTGGATGAGAACTGCACATGTCCCGCCTGTTCGAACTATTCGCGCGCCTATTTGCACCATGTATTTCGGGCAAACGAGATGATCTCGGGCATGTTGCTGACCTGGCACAACCTGCATTACTTCCAAGAGATCATGCAGGGCATGCGCGATGCGATTGCTGCGGGAACCTTTGACGTCTGGCAGGCCGAGTTTCACGCGCAGCGTGCGCAAGGCGATATTGAACCCTTGTAACCTTTCCCTTCGGGTGACTATTGCTTGGTTTCCTGGTATTCTGGGGCCACTTCAAGCAATGCCATTTTAGTTAATGACCCCGGAGAGTTTTTCATGTTTCGCCTTGTTCTCGGCGCAGCAATTTTCTGCGCGACGCCAGCCATGTCAGATGTCTGGACTTTTGAAACCCCATCAGAAAACATTCAGTGCTCGGTCGGGGAAAGCGCGTCGTCCTCGGATATTCAATGTACTATCATAGAAAAATCCGGCCCTCCTGCGATGCAGCGCCCCGCGAATTGTCAATCGGACTGGGGGCATGATTTTCTGATGTTCGACACCGGCCCGGTAGAGTTGTTGTGCCAGCCGCTGAATCGTAACAAAGATGGCTATGATCGTGCGGAATATGGGGTCACTGGTCAGTTAGGAGGATTCACCTGCAGCTCTTCGACAAAAGGTCTGGAATGTCGCAACCAAGACGGTCACGGGTTTTTCTTGTCTCGCGCAGTGCAGCGGGTGTTCTGACCTTTGAAGTGCATGTTGCCTATGCATGTCGTGTTAATTTCGGTGGATATGTTCCTTGGACGTCTTGCAGTCCCGAAAACCTCGGTTCATGCTGAAACACGATACACGGCGGTAAGGTTGAAAAAGGGCGATGAGGCCCCACCTTTATCGTCCAAGACAGGAGACGGCCAAATGTTGCCTCGATGAGGGACAAGCGCCGTCTTGCCAACGATAAGGATAGAGCATGCAAGAGCCTCTGAATTCCTCATACCCCGTCCTGCCGCTGCGCGATATTGTGGTGTTCCCGCATATGATTGTGCCTCTTTTTGTAGGCCGTGATAAGTCGGTCCGCGCGCTGGAAGAGGTAATGCAGGATGACAAGCAAATTCTTTTGTCCAGCCAGATCGATCCCGGTGTCGATGATCCCGACGTAGACGGTATCTATCGCTCGGGCGTTTTGGCCAATGTTCTGCAACTGCTGAAATTGCCCGATGGCACCGTGAAGGTGCTGGTCGAAGGGCAGGCACGTGTGCAGATTACCGAGTTTCTTGAAAACGAACAGTTTTTCGAAGCCCGTGCCGAATATTTGACCGAAATTCCCGGTGATGTAACAACAACCGAAGCCCTGCTGCGCACTGTCGCGGATGAGTTCGAGCGCTATGCCAAAGTGCGCAAGAACATCCCCGAAGAGGCGCTGGCGGCCGTGGGTGAAACCACCGAGCCCGCCAAGTTGGCTGACCTTGTGTCAGGTCATTTGGGCATTGAAGTTGAGCAAAAGCAGGAACTTCTGGAAACCCTCAGCGTCAGTGAGCGGCTTGAGAAGGTCTATGGCCTGATGCAGGGCGAGATGTCGGTTCTGCAGGTCGAGAAAAAGATCAAAACCCGCGTCAAATCCCAGATGGAGAAGACGCAGCGCGAATATTATCTGAATGAGCAGATGAAAGCCATTCAGAAGGAGCTTGGCGATGGCGAGGACGGCAGCAACGAAGTTGCCGAACTGGAAGAGAAAATCGCCGAGACCAAGCTGTCGAAAGAGGCGCGCGAAAAGGCCGAGGGCGAGCTGAAAAAGCTGCGCAACATGAGCCCGATGTCGGCTGAGGCCACAGTCGTACGCAACTATCTGGATTGGATCCTGTCGCTGCCGTGGGGCACCAAATCCCGCGTCAAAAAGGATCTGGGTCGTGCGCAGGACATTCTGGATGCAGATCACTATGGGCTTGAGAAAGTCAAAGAGCGTATTGTTGAGTACCTCGCGGTTCAGCAGCGTTCAAAAAAGCTGAAAGGCCCGATCCTGTGCCTTGTTGGCCCTCCGGGCGTGGGTAAGACCTCGTTGGGTAAGTCAGTTGCAAAAGCCACGGGGCGCGAATTCATTCGCATCTCGCTGGGTGGTGTGCGCGACGAATCCGAGATTCGGGGTCACCGTCGGACCTATATCGGCTCGATGCCCGGCAAGATCATTCAGGCGCTGAAAAAGGCGAAAACCACGAACCCGCTCATTCTGCTCGACGAGATCGATAAGATGGGTCAGGACTTCCGTGGCGATCCGGCCTCGGCGATGTTGGAAGTGTTGGACCCGGAACAGAACAGCACGTTCATGGACCACTATTTGGAGGTCGAATATGACCTGTCCAACGTGATGTTCCTGACCACGTCGAACAGCTATAACATGCCTGGGCCTCTGCTGGACCGGATGGAGATCATCCCGCTGGCCGGTTACACCGAAGAGGAAAAGAGCGAGATCGCAAAACAGCACCTGATCAGCAAGCAGGTCAAAAATCATGGCCTGAAGGCCAAGGAATTTGAACTGACAGATGAGGCGCTGCAATCGATCATCCGCACCTACACCCGTGAGGCGGGCGTTCGGAACCTTGAACGTGAAATCGCCAAAGTGGCGCGGAAATCGCTGACCAAGATCATCAAGAAAGAGGCGGAAACCGTTGAAGTTACGCCGGAAAATCTGGATGAGTTTTTGGGTGTGCCCAAGTTCCGGTATGGGCTGGCCGAGCAGGATGATCAGATCGGTGTTGTAACAGGTTTGGCCTGGACCTCGGTTGGCGGCGATCTGCTGCACATCGAGGCGCTGAAACTGCCGGGCAAAGGGCGGATGAAAACCACGGGTAAGCTGGGCGATGTGATGAAGGAGTCTATCGATGCGGCTTCGTCTTATGTGCGGTCCATCTCGCCCAAGATCGGGGTGAAGCCGCCACAGTTCGACAAGATCGACATTCACGTCCACGTGCCGGATGGGGCGACGCCCAAGGATGGTCCGTCGGCTGGTCTTGCGATGGTGACGTCGATTGTTTCAGTGCTGACTGGCATTCCAGTGCGCAAAGATATCGCGATGACTGGTGAGGTTTCACTGCGCGGGAACGCAATGCCGATTGGTGGTTTGAAAGAAAAACTGCTGGCGGCCCTGCGCGGGGGTATCAAGACAGTCCTGATCCCGGAAGAGAACGAAAAGGATCTGGCGGATATCCCGGACAATGTGAAGGAAGGGTTGGAGATCATTCCTGTCAAACATGTCTCGGAAGTTCTCGAACAGGCGCTGGTGCGTACACCCGAGCCGATTGAGTGGGACGAAGCGGCAGAGGAAGCTGCAGCTGCGGCTGCTGCTTCAACCAAATCCGCGGATGCATCTGCTACAGCGCACTAGGCTGCGTATACAAAAAACGGGGAAAGGCAGAGCGGTGCTCTGCCTTTTTTATAGTCCGATTACAGGCTGTTTTGGATCAAGTATTTCTTCTTCCGCTATGTATTTCATGAATTTTTCATCCGACAGCGCTGAACGTATGGCCAGCGCGAAGATGATGGCGGAAAACACGACGCAAAGCAGAATATCCCACCCAAACGGGATCTGTTTCAAAGCCCCGGTTCCGAATTGACCCAGGAATGAGATTAACCCGAGTCCGGCAAAATAAGGCATCAACCAAACGGCTTCGGTCAGGTCCATTTCATCAAGGCGCCCTCGGAACCGGATAAGCAGCAGAATTTTTCCGACGATCAGCGCGATCCCAAGGCGCCAGACGGTGTCCCAACCGCTCCAATACACTATTAGTGTTGCAATTGCGAAGGCGGTCAACGCGACCAGACGTACCGCTGGAATGCGGATCGAACGGGGTTGGTCGGGAAGAAGATCCCTTAGGCAAACCACGGCGATTGGGCCAACTGCGAATGACAAAACAATAGCGGCGCCGTTCAGGGCAATGACGGTGGTAAAGGGAACGGTCAAAAGGAACAGGGTCCCGATCAAAAAATTCAACGCCAAGGCCCATACCGGAACCCCAAACGAAGACAGGTTTTGCAAACGTTTTGGCAGAAAACCGTTTTGGGACAGGGCAAGGGCAATACGGGCATTCGACCCGGTCGCGACCAATCCGTTGCCAAAGGGGCCAACGACTGATCCGACGTTCAACAGGCTGATGAACCAGACCAATCCAACCGACATGATTACAGCGTCTAACGGGCCTTCGCCGCCAAAATTCAACTGTGCCCAACCATTGGTTAGCAGTGATGGATCCAGCGCGCCGATGAAAGCTACCTGGAGGCCAAGATAGATTGCGGCGCACATGATAATCGACAGGACCAATGCTGCGGGGATGGCGAACTTTGGATTGCGCACTTCACCCGCCATATCAACGACATGTCGGAAACCTATGAACGAGAAAATGACGCCTCCGGTCGAAACGGCAGCCATGATTCCCTGCGACCCATATGGTGCAAAGCCGTCCGGTTGTGTGAAATTTTCGGCATTGAAACGGCTGGCAATCAGCAATGCGGACAGGACCACTGGAATAGCTATCTTTGCCCAGGTCAGCGCCGCATTTACATGTGTGAAGAACTTGACCCCAAGCGCGTTGACCGCAACGAAAAGCAGCATGAAGACAAGGGCTACAAAAACTCCGGCTCCTGTTAGATCGCCCGTATCGGCAGCGTGCAGCCAGGGGGCGTAAGGCGCGAGGTATTTCAGCATCGCCTCCACCTCAATGGGGGCAGTGGTGTTATAGCCAATCCATGCCGTCCACCCCATGGCCATCGAAACGATATTGCCGTGCGAAAACTGCGGGACCCGGGCAATTCCGCCGGGGATGGGCAGCATGGCCGAAATTTCCGCGAATGTAATTGCCAAGATGAACATCGCAGCCGCACCGATCAGCCAAGAGAGGATGGCCGCAGGCCCGGCGTGCTGAACCGCCAGAAGGGGGCCGAACAACCAGCCCGAACCGATGATTCCTCCAACCGAAATGAAGGTCAGTCCGATCAGGCCAATGTCCCGCTTAAGCTCTGCCATGATGACCTCTGACGTTGCTGTCGGCACAAGGCTTGGCCGATAGTGCACGATAGTCATCCAGGTCGCGAGCTGGCAAGCCTTTCAATTTCAAGCGTAATCTTAGATCGGGAATGGTGGGTGATAAGAGATTTGAACTCCTGACATCTTCGATGTGAACGAAGCGCTCTACCACTGAGCTAATCACCCATGGGACGCGTTGATATCTGTCCTGTGGTTCGGCTGCAAGTGGATTTGGCTTTGTTCTGCGTGCAAAAAACGGCGGGCAAACAAAAATCTGGATTCTGACAAAAAACTTCAAAACGCCGCTTGACGCTGCCCGAGCGTAGCCATAATACACCCCAACGTTCAGCAATGAACGTGCAGCGGGCGGTTGTAGCTCAGTTGGTTAGAGTACCGGCCTGTCACGCCGGGGGTCGCGGGTTCGAGCCCCGTCAACCGCGCCATCGCTGCACTCCTTGGTCCAGGGTAAAGGCCACGAAAATAGATGCGCGGTTGTAGCTCAGTTGGTTAGAGTACCGGCCTGTCACGCCGGGGGTCGCGGGTTCGAGCCCCGTCAACCGCGCCATTTTCCCTTCAAAAAACATCCTGCGTCACTGAAACAGATCGCTTGGCGCATTGTAGCTGTGCATGATGTCAGGAAGTGTCGGCAATAATCCGTCTGTTCACAGTTTGTTCTAACTTTTCTGTTGGAGACTCAGCTCTGCTCGCCTATTTCTGAGGGACGTATTTGTTGGGGGCCGGAAATGGCTGAGCTGAAGAATATCGAGGTGCGCGGCGCGCGCGAGCATAACCTCAAAAGCATCGACGTTGATATCCCGCGGGATCAGCTGGTGGTGATCACCGGTTTGTCTGGTTCGGGCAAGTCCTCTCTGGCGTTTGATACCATCTATGCCGAAGGGCAGCGGCGCTATGTCGAAAGCCTGTCAGCTTATGCGCGTCAATTCCTCGATATGATGGAAAAGCCCGATGTGGATCACATCAGCGGCCTGAGCCCGGCGATTTCCATCGAACAGAAAACAACGTCCAAGAACCCGCGTTCAACTGTTGGGACGGTTACGGAAATCTACGACTATTTGCGCCTGCTGTTTGCACGCGCCGGAACACCCTATAGCCCTGTAACCGGACAGCCGATCGAGGCGCAGCAGGTACAGGACATGGTAGATCGGATCATGACCATGGAGGAGGGCACGCGAGGTTACCTGCTGGCCCCCATCGTGCGCGACCGCAAAGGTGAGTACAAAAAAGAGTTCCAGGAACTGCGCAAACAAGGGTTCCAGCGCGTTAAGGTCGATGGTGAGTTCTATGAACTGGATGAACCGCCGACACTGGACAAGAAATTCCGCCACGACATCGACGTGGTGGTGGACCGACTGGTTGTGCGAGAGGGTATGGAGACCCGTTTGGCCGACAGCCTGCGCACAGCCTTGGATCTGGCAGACGGTATTGCGATTCTGGAAACGGCCCCGCATGAGGGCGATCCGGAGCGGATCACCTTTAGCGAGAACTTTGCCTGCCCGGTCAGCGGGTTTACCATCCCCGAGATCGAACCGCGTCTGTTTTCCTTCAACGCGCCATTTGGGGCTTGCCCCGATTGCGATGGGTTGGGGGTCGAGTTGTTCTTTGACGAGCGACTTGTGGTGCCTGATCAGTCGCTGAAACTCTATGACGGGGCCTTGGCGCCGTGGCGCAAGGGTAAGTCTCCGTATTTCCTTCAGACCATCGAAGCCATCGCACGTCATTATGAGTTCGACAAGAACACGCCGTGGAAAGACCTGCCCCAGAAGGTGCAGCAGGTTTTCCTGCGCGGCTCTGGCGATGAAGAGATCCAATTCCGCTATGACGAAGGCGGACGCGTTTATCAGGTGACGCGCAGTTTCGAAGGCGTGATCCCGAATATGGAGCGCCGCTATCGTGAAACGGACAGCGCTTGGATTCGCGAGGAATTTGAACGGTACCAGAACAACCGCCCATGCGGCACGTGTGAGGGTTATCGCCTGCGGCCCGAGGCTCTGGCGGTCAAGATCGCGGGTCTGCATGTCGGGCAGGTGGTGCAGATGTCAATCCGGGAAGCTCTGGCCTGGATTGAGGACGCGCCGAACCATCTGAGCGCCCAGAAAAATGAAATCGCACGCGCTATTCTAAAAGAGATTCGCGAACGCCTTGGGTTTTTGAATAACGTTGGTTTGGAATACCTTACGCTGTCACGTTCAAGTGGAACGCTGTCTGGTGGTGAAAGCCAGCGTATTCGTTTGGCCAGCCAAATCGGCTCGGGTCTGACTGGGGTTCTTTATGTGTTGGACGAGCCGTCAATTGGTCTTCACCAGCGCGACAATGACCGGTTGTTGGGGACACTCAAGAACCTTCGGGATCAGGGCAACACAGTGATTGTTGTCGAACATGATGAGGAGGCCATCCGCGAGGCCGACTATGTGTTCGACATTGGCCCCGGAGCGGGTGTTCACGGGGGGCAGGTCGTCAGTCATGGTACACCTGCGGACATCACGGGTGATGCGGCCTCGATCACCGGGCAATATCTGGCGGGGACGCGTGAAATCGCGGTTCCGGCCGAACGGCGCGCGGGCAAAAAGCAGAAAGTGACTGTGGTGAAAGCCACTGGTAACAACCTCAAGAATGTCACGGCCGAGTTTCCTTTGGGCAAGTTTGTGTGTGTCACTGGGGTGTCTGGTGGCGGCAAGTCTACGCTGACCATTGAGACACTGTTCAAAACCGCATCGATGCGCCTGAATGGTGCGCGACAAACTCCAGCGCCGTGTGAGACGATCAAGGGGCTTGAGCATCTGGACAAGGTCATCGACATTGATCAGCGGCCGATTGGACGGACTCCGCGTTCGAATCCAGCCACTTACACCGGGGCTTTCACCCCGATCCGCGACTGGTTTGCTGGACTGCCCGAGGCGAAAGCGCGGGGATACAAGCCGGGCCGGTTCAGTTTCAACGTTAAGGGCGGTCGGTGCGAGGCATGTCAGGGTGACGGTGTCATCAAGATCGAAATGCACTTTCTACCCGATGTCTACGTGACTTGTGAGACTTGCAAAGGCGCGCGCTACAACCGCGAGACGCTTGAAATCAAGTTCAAGGGCAAATCCATCGCGGACGTGCTTGATATGACCGTGGAAGACGCGCAGGAGTTCTTCAAGGCCGTGCCGTCGATCCGCGATAAGATGGATGCTTTGGCCCGCGTTGGGCTCGGCTATATCAAGGTTGGGCAACAAGCCACCACGCTGTCTGGTGGCGAAGCGCAACGCGTGAAGCTGTCCAAAGAATTGTCGAAACGGTCAACCGGACGGACGCTTTATATCCTGGATGAACCGACCACGGGTCTGCATTTCGAAGATGTGCGCAAATTGTTGGAAGTGCTGCATGAACTGGTCGATCAGGGGAACACGGTTGTTGTGATCGAGCACAATCTGGACGTGGTGAAAACTGCGGATCATATCATCGACATTGGTCCCGAAGGTGGCGATGGCGGTGGTGAGATTGTTGCCGTAGGCACACCCGAAGATGTCGCAATGGTCGAGCGCAGTCATACCGGTCGCTATCTGAAATCGATGTTGGACAACGCGCGCGTCGCGGCAGAATAGCTGCAGCGACGCCAGCTCAGTTCAGAATATCGGCGACCGCACCGATCAGGTTCAGCACTTTACGTGTATCGGGATCGACCCGGTACACATAGTCGCCAGCGCGGATGTAGGAATAGTTTCGGTTCAGCCCATAGCGATAGGGATTGTCGACCCAACGATAATCGTTTCGGATGAAATCACCGTTTCTATAAATCTTTTTTGCCTGCCCAGGAGGCACGCAAGGAACAGATTTCTTGGCTAAACCCGGTGGGCAATGTCCGTTTTTGTTTTTGGCCATGGCTGTAACTGGGGCAAGCGCCATGACCGCAAGCATCGCAATTGTCACCAGGGATTGTGTCATGCCGCTTTCCTTTGCGAACAGGCTGAAGACGCCTTGGAACATGACGGTTAGATGGCCTCCTGCCGCCTGTCTGTCAAACGGCTGGGCAAAAGGCCGCCGACGTTACTCTTCGCGCCCACGTTTTTCAAAACGTGGTAGCATCGCGCTGAAATCCCGGCCCAATCCGTCTTCATTTTCAACAAATTGTTCGTACAGGGCAGTCGCGATTTGACCCATCGGTGTATCCGCATCAGCGCTGTCTGCTGCTTGCTGGCTGAGACGGAGGTCTTTCAGCATGAGCTCGGCAGCGAATCCAGGCGTGTAGTCATTGTCAGCAGGGCTTTGCGGGCCAACGCCGGGGGCGGGGCAATAGGCGTTCATCGTCCAGCTATAGCCTGACGACGTGCTGACCACGTCGAACATCTTTTGACGGTCCAGTCCCAGTTTGTCTGCCAGTGCAAAAGCCTCGCAGGTGGCAATCATGGTGACGCCAAGGATCATGTTGTTGCAGATCTTGGCGGCTTGTCCGGCCCCGGATTCGCCGCAGTGAACCGCTTTTTGCCCCATGATCTCGAACAGGGGGGCAGCTTTTGAGAATGCGTCTTCCGATCCGCCGGCCATGAACGTCAGCGTACCTGCCGCCGCACCGCCGATACCGCCGGAAACTGGCGCATCCACGGACAAAAGTCCGGCTCCCATAGCCTGATCCGCAACCGCACGCGCGCTGTCCACGTCAACTGTCGAGCAGTCGATTAACACAGCCCCTTTCGACATGGCAGGAATGACCTGATCCGCAACGGCCCTTAGAATAGCACCGTTTGGCAGCATGGTGATGACCGCATCAGCACCCACGACCGCGTCAGACGCCGTTTCGACGTGGGTGACACCCTCTACATTGACGCCTGCGGTATCAAACCCCAGAACCTGATGCCCGGCCTTTGCCAGGTTGGCCGCCATGGGCGCGCCCATATTTCCCAGCCCAATGAAACCGATTTGCATCTTTTAGTCCTCCTCAAAAGTCAGGGTATCCGCGCCCAGTGGTTGAAGCATTTTCGAAACGGCCGTCAAAGGGACGTTCATATCGGGAAACTGCCAGTTCGGGCTGCGGTCTTTATCGATGATTTGCGCGCGAATACCTTCTAGAAAGTCACCATGTTCCATCGACCGGTGGGTGAAACGGTATTCCAACTCCAGGGCGCGTCGTATGGACAAAGCGGGGCCGCGCAGACGGTGCAGCATTTCAACCGTACAAGCCGTGGAAAGGGGGGCGTTTTTTCCCAGCGTCGACAGGGTTTTCTGTGAAAACGCCTGCTCACTGTTGCGCAGGCTTGTCACGATGTCGCCTAATGTTTCGCCCGAGAAATACTGATCAATGTCGGCCTGCAACCCGGCCAGTTCTCCGGCGGGTGGTGTTTCGGCATGTTGCGAAATCAGCCCTGCGTCGCCAGAGGCCTCAAGCATCTCAATCAAATCGGACCAGTGTGATTGAGGGATGTAATGGTCCGCGAACCCTGCCAGAATTGCATCCGCAGGGCCCATTCGGAACCCAGTCGTTCCCAAAAACTCGCCCAACCGACCGGGGGCGAGCGCCAGCATCAGCGATCCGCCCACATCCGGCACCAGGCCAATCGAGCATTCGGGCATGGAGATCTTTGAACTTTCCCCGACAACGCGGTGGCTTCCGTGGCACCCAATGCCGACACCGCCGCCCATGGTAAAGCCCTGAAGAAAGCTGACGACCGGCTTGGGGTATTCAAAGATCATCGCATTCAGGCGGTATTCGTCGCGCCAGAATGTCTGTCCGTAGGCGTAATCGCCCTTGGTGCCGGTGTCATAAAGCTCGGCAATGTCACCGCCCGCGCAGAAGGCTTTTTCCCCTTCGGCGTCCAGAATAATCAGGTCAACGGCATCGTCTTCGCGCCAGTTGCGCATCGCCGTGTCGATCGCCATGCACATCTCGTAACTCAGTGCGTTCAGAGCATGTGGACGGGTCAGGGTGATGCGTCCGGCACGTCCTGTGGTGCGGATTTCGATGTCTGACATTGGGGCCTCAGCGGTTGGCAAGCATCTGGCGTGATACGATCAAGCGCATGATCTCATTCGTGCCTTCCAGTATCTGATGAACTCGAAGATCGCGCACAAGCTTTTCGATGCCGTAATCGGCAAGATATCCGTAACCACCATGCAGTTGCAGGCACTGATCTACCACTTTCGATCCAGTTTCGGTTACGAACTTCTTGGCCATGGCGCAGAATTTCGTGGCGTCGGGCGCGCCGTTATCTAGTTTCCAAGCAGCTTGACGCAGAAAGGTCCGTGCTGCTTGCAATTCAATCTCCATATCCGCCAGTCGGAACTGAAGGGCCTGAAACTGATCAATGGATTGCCCAAACGCCTTGCGTTCAGACATGTATTGCAACGTCATATCCAAACCGGCCTGAGCGGCACCAAGCGAACAGGCCGCAATGTTCAGTCGCCCGCCGTCGAGGCCCATCATAGCATATTTGAACCCGTCGCCTTCGGTGCCGACAAGGTTGCCAGCCGGGATTTTGCAATCGTCGAACTGCACCTGCGCGGTGGGCTGACTTTTCCAGCCCATTTTCTCCTCCAGTGCTCCAAAACTAAGTCCGGGTGTGCCGTCCTCAATATAAACGGTGGAAATGCCCTTGGGGCCATCTTGGCCGGTACGCACCATGCAGACATAGGCGTCGGAATATCCGCCGCCTGAGATGAACGCCTTGGTGCCGTTCAACGTATAGCCTTCGTTCGTACGCTCAGCGCGTGTCTTCAAGGCCGCCGCATCAGAGCCGGAACCGGGTTCGGTTAGGCAATAGCTCAGCACCGTATTGAGGCTGAGAACATCGGGCATGATACGTGCCTTCAGGTCATCATCCGCGAAGTTGTCCAACATCTTGGCACACATGTTGTGGATCGACAGGAACGCTGCGACCGAAGGGCAGGCCATCGACAACGCCTCGAATACCAAGGTGGCATCCAGGCGGGTCAGGTTCGAACCGCCGCTGTCCTCGGATACATACAAAGCCCCAAAGCCAAGCTCGCCGATCTGTGGCCACAAGGTTTTTGGAATGGTGCCATCGGATTCCCACTGCCGCGCAAAGGGTGCGATATTTTCCTGCCCAAACGCGTAGGCCATGTCGAAAATGGCTGTCTGTTCCTCGCTGAGTGCGAAATCCATGGCGTTCCCTCCCGTCGGCAATGAATTGAACGGTTGTTTATTTCCGAATTCTTACAGAAATTTTGCAGGCTCAACAATGGGTCGCGAAGAGGGCGGAGCAGCCTAGAGATCCGCGTGAAATTCCTCGATCAGGTGACGCACGACGGCTTGCCCGGGGTCGTCTCCGCGCGCGACAGCCTCGGCGTGAACCCGGCGTTGACGGGTGGCTGAGGTGCCGTTTTCAGCAATCTGCCGTAGACGCGCCAGTTCGGTCATCGTGCCAAGCGCTTCGGTATCTTCGGCCAACAACCCCATCAGGTCGCCAATCAGTTCGGACATCGGTTTGACTGAGCGGTCGCCAAAGTCAATCAGCCCTTCGCCCACGCCATATCTTTGCGCGCGCCAGCGGTTTTCTCCGATCAGGAAGCGATCATATTGCCGCCAGCGCAAGTTACGGTCTTTTAGTCGGCACAGCATTCGGGTCAGTGCCTGAACGAGGGCCGCCAAGGACAGCGTGTGTTCCAGTCGGGGCTGTACATCCATGATCCGGGTTTCGAGCGTGGGGAAGCGATGCGACGGGCGCAGGTCCCACCAGATTTTGGTCGTGTCCTCGATTACGCCCAGTTCGACAAGTATACCTGTGGTGCGCTCATACTCGGCCCAACTGCCAAAAACTGGGGGCAGGCCGGTTCGGGGCAGGTTGTCGAACACGGTCAAGCGGTATGAGGATAGGCCGGTATCCTCGCCGCTCCAAAAGGGAGACGATGTGGATAGGGCCAGAAGATGCGGCAAAAAGTAAGACAGCTGCGGCATCAGATCGGCGCGCAGGGCAGGGTCTTCGACCCCCACATGCACATGCATCCCGCAGATCAACATGCGACGCGCCACGCCTCCTAACGCGTGTTGCAGCGCGTCATACCGTTCCTTACGGGTGTGGTGTTGATCCTTCCAGTTGGCAAAGGGGTGACAGGACACAGCGATGGGGGACAGATTGTAGTCAGCAGCCCGTTTTGACACGCAAGATCTCAGGCGTTTGAGGTCTTCCCGCGCCGAGGCGATGGTTGTGTGCGGGCGCGTTCCGACTTCAATCTGACATTGCAGGAACTCGGGGCTCACCTGACCTTCGAAATCGTTTTGACAGGCCTCCATCAGCGCTTCGGGCGCTTCGGACAATTGCAGGCTGTCGCGATCCACAAGAAGGTACTCTTCTTCAATGCCCAGTGTGAATTCCTGCTGCATGGCGACCCCTTTGTCTGTCGTGCGATCCAGTGAATACGGAAATTTGCCTTTTGCCAAGGGTTTGCCCGGCTTGTCCTTGCACTGGTACGGGCGGCAATTGTAAGGAACGGATCAGCACAAACCGTGGAGCCATCGCCGTGAAACCCAGAAAATTCCCAAAGATTAACGCCGCTCTGGACGAGTTGGGGGTGAGGCTGATCGACAAGGTTACCGAACAGGATGAACGCGCGCGGCTTGAGGCTTTTGAAGCTGCCGGAGGGCTGACACGCCCGGCCTACGCATTATCTCCGGGTATGGAAGGTTTCGATGTCGAACAACTGGTGGCGGAATATGATCGTCACAAGGCGGATCTGCAGGCGTTGAAAGACCCGGCGCGCAATCAGACTGGCTATCGCACAGGCAATGGCTACTACGACAGCCCGGATGCAGATGCGTTGTATCTGATGATCCGCCGCTTTCAGCCCAAGCGCGTGATCGAGGTGGGGTGCGGGAACTCAACCCGCGTGACTAGGCAAGCGATTATTGACGGCGGGTTGGACACCAGGATCACTGCCATTGACCCATACCCGCGGGCCGACATTGCGCATGTCGTGGACCACTTCGAACAAAAACGTCTTGAAGAAGTTGACCCGTCGCTTTTTGCCGAGCTTGAAGCCGGAGACGTTCTGTTCATCGATTCAAGCCACGTTGTACGGATGAGCAATGACGTCGCCCATCTGTTCTGCCGCATCATTCCGGCGTTGAAACCCGGCGTGGTCATTCATGTGCACGATGTTTTTTTACCCTACGAATATCCCAAACGTTTCTTCTATGATTGCCCCGGTTGGGGAGAGCAGTACATGTTGCACGCGTTGCTGCAATCTGGTGCGTATTCAATGCTTTGGCCGGGGTATTACCTTCAACAGGAACGCCCGGATGCCGTTGCCGCCTTACCGTTTCTGACTGAAGGACGAGCACAGAGCATCTGGGTGCAACTCAAAGAAAAATGATTTCAGAGTGATCCGCTGCGGCAAAAGGTCCGTACCCCTTTCCATAACACGCTGGAGAGGAGAAGACAGCTATGTTCCGTCGCACATTCATGGGCGCAGCCGCCGCACTTGCATTTGCCATGCCGCTTAAGGCGCAGGCCGCTGATATTGTCGACACGGCCGTTGCCGCCGGATCGTTCAACACTTTGGTTGCTGCCGTTCAGGCCGCTGGTCTGGTTGACACGTTGAAGGGCGATGGCCCATTCACCGTTTTTGCCCCAACTGACGAGGCGTTCGCCGCTTTGCCCGAGGGTACGGTGGAATCCCTGCTGCTGCCCGAGAACAAAGATCAGCTTGTATCGATCCTGACTTATCACGTTGTGCCGGCCAAAGTGATGTCTGGCGACATTGCTGGCAAGCGCGCCAAGGTTCTGACCGTTCAGGGTGACCGGCTGAGTGTTAACGCCAAAAACGGTGTAAAAGTGAATGATGCCAAGGTTGTGCAGGCCGATATTGAGGCAAGCAACGGCGTGATTCACGTGGTCGACGCAGTTATCCTGCCGGAATAAACCACGGTTCAAAAACAACAAAGCCCCGGCGATTGACCGGGGCTTTTGCTTTTTACGACTAGCAAATCAGACCAGACGCACCTGTGTCCCAATCTGAACCAGCGGATACAGCTCTTCCACGTGCTGATTGTAGAGTCCGATACATCCAGACGAGCTCTGCCGGCCAATCTTGCGCGTGTCATGGGTTCCGTGGACCAGATAAGCTGGCCAGCCCAGATACATAGCGCGAGTGCCCAATGGATTGCCAGGGTCGCCACCTTCCATCCGTACAGGCAACGAGGGATCGCGCTCACGCATGGACGCCGTTGGTGTCCAGCTTGGGAATTCGGTTTTGCGTACGACTTTTGTGTAACCGCGTTTGGTGAGCTCTTCACTCATCGGGACCGAACTTGGGTAAAGCTTGTAAGTTCCGTCCGGGCTCCAGTAGTGCACAGCGCGGCTGGTGATATCGGCCAACAGGCAGCCCACACCAAGCTCATCAAAGTGATCCTGCCAGTTCTGTTGCGAGAAGGAAGACACGTTGCGGCGTACCGGCAATTGCGTGCTGATGGCATCTTCCGTTTCTGGGAAAGCATCGGTGCTTTGTGCCCGAACAAGGGCAGGGGTTGCCACCAATGATGCTGCGCCCAACAGGGCGGAACGACGGGTCATACGGGAATGTGACAAAACTGCCTCCGATAATTTTATTGCTCGGTACACACTTGGCGGACAAAATATTTGTCTTCGAGGCATTTTTCCAGTGGGCCATGTCTGAATTTCTTGTGATGGCGAGAACGCAGAGCGGTTTATCGGCGGAAAGATGCAAAAACCCGGCCCGCAATCGGGCCGGGTTTGAAAACTCAATGGACGTTCAGATCAGTCCATGGCTTTGAAGTTGAACTCGCCACCTTCCTTGATGCCCGACGGCCAACGGGACGTGACGGTCTTGGTGCGGGTATAGAATTTGAAGCTGTCAGGGCCGTGCTGGTTCAAGTCACCAAACATCGATTTCTTCCAGCCACCAAAGGTATGATAGGCCAGCGGAACAGGGATCGGCACGTTGATACCGACCATGCCGATATTGATCCGGCTTGCAAAATCACGCGCGGTGTCACCGTCACGGGTGAAGATTGCGGTGCCGTTGCCATATTCATGGTCCATCGCCAATTTCAGAGCCTCTTCATACGAACCGGCACGCACGGTGGACAGGACCGGGCCAAAGATCTCTTGTTTGTAGATATTCATGTCCGGGGTGACGTGGTCGAACAGATGCGGGCCAACAAAGAAGCCGTCTTCGTAACCCTGCAGGCTGAAATCGCGGTTGTCGACTACCAGCTTTGCGCCTTGCTCTACGCCCGAGTTGATTAGACCCAGGATACGTTCTTTGGCGGCTCCGGTCACAACCGGGCCCATGTCAACATCATCACCAGCAGTGTAAGGACCAACTTTCAACTTTTCGACACGCGGGATCAGTTTTTCGATCAATTTGTCAGCGGTTTCTTCACCAACGGGAACCGCGACTGAGATTGCCATGCAGCGTTCGCCGGCTGCGCCAAATCCGGCGCCGACCAACGCATCGGCTGCCTGATCCAAGTCAGCGTCGGGCATGACGATCATGTGGTTCTTGGCGCCGCCGAAGCACTGGGCGCGTTTGCCGTTGGCGGTTGCGCGGCTGTAGATATATTGCGCAATCGGCGTCGAACCCACAAAGCTGACGCCCTGAATGATTTCGCTGTCGAGGATCGTGTCAACAGCTTCTTTGTCGCCGTTCACGACCTGGAACACACCCTTGGGCAGACCAGCTTCGATGAAGAGTTCAGCCAGCATCAGCGGAACAGACGGGTCACGCTCGGACGGTTTCAGAACCACCGCGTTGCCACACGCAAGCGCCGGGCCTACGTGCCACAGCGGCATCATGGCAGGGAAGTTGAACGGCATGATCGAACCAACAACGCCCAGAGGCTGACGCATCGAGTACATGTCGATACCGGGGCCTGCGCTGTCAGTGAATTCACCTTTCAGCATCTGAGGCGCACCGATGCAGTATTCAATGACTTCCAGACCACGCTGCAAGTCGCCTTTGGCATCGGGGATGGTTTTACCATGCTCGCGGCTTAGCGCTTCTGCCAACTTGTCCATGTCGCGGTTCATCAGGCCAACCATGGCCATCATGACACGCGCACGCTTTTGCGGGTTGGTCGCGCCCCATGCGGGCTGGGCCGCTGCCGCCGCTTCAATAGCTGCGGTGGTTTCTGCAGCGCTGGCCATTGGGCATTTGTACTGAACTTCGCCGGTTGCCGGGTTGTAAACGTCGTCGAAACGACCGGATGTTCCGGCAACCATTTCGCCGTTTAAAAAATGGGTCAAGTCTTGCATCAAGAGCTCCTCCGATAGGTTTGCGCGCAGAATAGACTTGCAGAAATCCCGCGAACAGAGGCAATGTCCCAAAAGAGTTTTGCAAAAATGCAAAGAGTTTGTGAATGACACCGAACTGGGACGATATGCGGATCTTTCTGGCCGTGGCACGGGAAGAAAGCCTGTCATCCGCTGGCCGCATACTGAAGATTGATCCCGCCACTGTAGGGCGTCGCGTGGCCCGGCTCGAATCCACGTTGGAGTCCACTTTGTTCACCAAATCACAGCAGGGTTATGTTCTGACGTCGGCGGGACAACGACTTTTGGAACATGGGCTGCACGCCGAAGAGGCGATGCGCGCAGCGGCCGGGGCGGTGGCCGGGTCAACGAAATCGCTGAGCGGGCAGATCAGGATCGGCGCGCCGGATGGCAGTGCCAATTACCTGTTGCCGCAGGTCTGCGCAAAAATCAGCGACGCGAACCCTGATCTGGACATTCAGATACTTGCGCTGCCTCGGGTGATTAACCTGTCTCGGCGCGAGGCGGATATGGCCGTGACAGTGAGCGCGCCGACAGCCGGCCAATTGCGTGTGAAAAAGATCAGCGACTATAAATTGCACATGGTTGCCACGGACGACTATCTTCAAAAGCATGGTCCGATCCAATCTGTGGCGGATCTGAAAGGGCAAAGGTTGATCGGCTACATCCCCGACATGATCTTTGACCGAGAGCTGGATTACCTGAATGACATAGGCATTGACCGTGTCGCGCTTGCATCGAACTCGGTCTCGGTCCAATTGCGACAGGTCACGCTGGGAACCGGGGTTTGTGTGGCCCATGATTTCACGCTGCCGTTTCACTCCGATCTGCGGAAAATCCTGACGGATCAAGTGAGTTTGACGCGCAGTTTCTATCTTGTTCGGCATGAAGGAGATCAGCGCAACGAACGGTTGAACCGCTTTGCTGATGCCCTGACACGCGGCATTCGCGAGGAAGTGCTTCGTTTGGAAGCAGAGGCCGACGCTTGACAGGTCGCCACAATCGCGCAACGCTTTGGAATAAGTGTCATTATTTCCGGAGGTATTCTTCATGCTTGTACAGGCCATCCTGAAGTCCAAGGCGACAGACGGCGTTGTGACGGTTGCGCCAACGGCGACGGTCTCGGAGGCCTCGAAGATTCTTGCGGAGAAGCGGATCGGGACGGTCATCATTTCCGAAGACGGCGGTGAAACGGCATCTGGCATCCTGTCGGAACGTGACATCGTTCGGGAACTGGCGGCCAGTGGCAGTGGTTGCCTGAACCAGCCGGTCCAGTCCTATATGACGCAAGATCTTGTCACGACGACGCGTCAAGCGACGGTCGAAGACATCATGTCCCGCATGACCGAAGGACGGTTCCGCCATATGCCGGTGGTGGAAGATGGCAAGCTGGTCGGCATTGTCACACTCGGCGATGTCGTAAAGGCACAGCTGGCAGAACTGGCCATGGAAAAAGATGCTTTGGAAGGCATGATAATGGGGCACTGACAGCAAGGGTTGCCACAGCAATCACTTGCACCTGCAGCAAAGTTATGTTTGCTTGCGCAGAAATTTTGTTGCGCAGGAGGGCGCGATGCGGGTTGGATTGTATCCTGGAACCTTTGATCCCATCACAATGGGCCACATCGATATCATTCGTCGGGCGGCAGCTTTGGTCGACAAGCTGGTGATTGGTGTTGCCATCAACCGGGATAAAGGGCCTTTATTCTCGTTGGAAGAGCGTGTGGCCATGATTGAAGCCGAATGTGCCCAGCTCTCTGAACAGACCGGGACCGAGATTGTCGCCCACCCATTTGAAAACCTGCTGATCGATTGTGCGCGGGATGTCGGTGCGCAGATCATTGTGCGTGGATTGCGCGCTGTTGCCGACTTTGAGTATGAATTTCAGATGGTTGGAATGAACCGTGCATTGGACGATTCAATCGAGACTGTCTTTCTGATGGCAGAAGCGCGCCATCAGGCAATTGCCTCGAAGCTGGTCAAAGAAATCGCCCGGTTAGATGGGGACGTGTCGAAATTCGTCACGCCCCGCGTCAACACCGCGCTGAAAGATCGGTTAGGCTAGGGCGCCCATTGCGGCGGCTGTATCCAGCATCCGGTTCGAGAAGCCCCATTCATTGTCGTACCAGGCCAGTACGCGAACAAGTGTGCCGTCGGTGACTTTGGTTTCGGCCAGCGACACGGTCGAGCTGTGCGGATCGTGGTTGAAATCAATGGAAACCAATGGACGGCTTTCTGCCGCCAACACGCCGGGGATTTTGGCGGCGGCATCAATAAACAGCTGATTCACTTCCTCTTCGGTGGTTGGGCGGGAAACCTCGGCCACCAGATCAACGACCGAAACGTTCGGGGTCGGGACACGGATCGCCTGACCCGTCAGTTTGCCTTGTAGTTGCGGCAGAACCAGTCCAACAGCAGCGGCCGCGCCGGTTGTGGTGGGGATCATCGACAACGCAGCGGCGCGTGAGAGGTAAGGGTCCTTTCCGACCAAGTCATGTACCGGCTGGCTGGCCGTATATGCATGAACAGTGGTCATATTACCGTGCTTGATGCCAAGCCCAGCATCCAAGGCTGCGGCAACCGGAGACAGGCAGTTGGTGGTGCAGGATGCGTTCGATACGACCAAGTCTTCGGCGGTCAGTTCGTGATCGTTCACACCAAACACGACGGTCTTGACGTTGCCATCACCGCGGGCCGGGGCCGAGATCAGAACCTTTTTCGAGCCGTTCTTGAAGTGACGCTCAGCGGCCTCTCGGGTGCGGAACACACCGGTGCATTCGAGAACGACATCAATATCCGACCACGGCAGGTCTTCGGGGTTGCGTTCGCTGGTCAGACGGATCGGACCACGACCCACATCCAAACCTGCATCGCTGAGTGTAACCGGGTTGGCATAGCGACCATGCACACTGTCGAACTCAAACAAATGCGCGTTCATGTCCGGCTTGCCCAAATCGTTGATCGCCACAATCTTAACGTCTGTGCGGCCACTTTCCATCACCGCGCGCAGAACGCCGCGCCCAATCCGTCCAAATCCGTTGATCGCAAGTTTCAGGGTCATGGTCCGCTCCGTCGAAATTTCTCTGTCAGATTAGTTAGCGCTAACAACTCCAGATCAACGAAAGAGTCAAGAAAAACCTCGGTCAGCGCCAGAAAGCAAGCCAGTCCAGAAATTCGTAGAGCTTCTTGGCAAGGAACAGCAGGTGGTCGCCGCTATACAGCGTCATGTCCAGCATCACGCCCCCAAGCAGAAGTATGCCGAGCCAGATGGCGATTTGATTGGTCATGGCCGTCCTGAACAAAAATGCCCGCTCAGATAACCTGAGCGGGCATTAAGGTACAAGCGAAGTCCGAAGGGTCAGTTAAGACGGCCCATCGCAACGGCCACATCGGCCATGCGAACCGAGAAGCCCCATTCGTTGTCATACCAGGCCAGAACACGGACCAGGCGATTGTCGACAACGCGGGTCTGATCCGGTGCGAAGATCGAGCTTTCTTCGGTGTGGTTGAAATCGGTCGAGACCAGCGGTGCGGGTTCAAAACCGAGTACGCGCTGCATCGGGCCTTTGGCGGCTTCTTCGACGATAGCGTTGACTTCCTCGACGGTTACATCGCGCGCGGCACGGAAGGTCAGGTCAACAGCCGAGACATTCGGGGTAGGGACGCGGATCGCGGACCCGTCCAGACGGCCTTTCAGGTTTGGCAGAACTTCGCCCAACGCCTTGGCGGCTCCGGTCGAGGTCGGGATCATCGACATAGCTGCGGCGCGGGCGCGGTAAAGGTCGCTGTGGCGACGATCCAGGGTCGGCTGATCGCCAGTATAGGCGTGGATCGTGGTCATGATGCCGTTTTCGATGCCGATACCTTCGTCCAGAACCTTGGCCAGCGGGGCCAGGCAGTTGGTGGTGCAGGAGCCATTTGAAACCATGTTATCGTTTGCGGTCAGCGTGTTGTGGTTCACGCCGAAGACGATGGTCTTGTCGACATTCTTGCCAGGGGCGGACAACAGAACCTTGCCAGCGCCACGCTCAAGGTGGGTTTTCGCCTTGGTGCCGTCGTTAAACTTGCCGGTGCATTCCAGAACGACGTCGCAGCCTTCCCAGTCCAGCTCGGCCATGTCGTAGGTCGAGAACATCTGCATCGGACCGCGGCCCAGATCCATGGTGTTGCCTTCGATGGAAACCTCGCGGGGGAAACGTCCGTGGATACTGTCATATTTCAGCAGATGCGCCGAGGTTTCCAACGGGCCGGTGGCGTTGACTTTTATCACTTCGATGTCGTTGCGCCCCGAAGCGGCGATGTGCGACAGGGTGCAGCGGCCAATGCGGCCAAAACCATTGATACCGACCTTGATGGTCATGTGACGTCTCCAGATGCGCTTGCTTTGTGGGCCATATAGCGGCGAAATGGGAATCTCAAAAGGGCAAAAACGGCATATTTTTAAGGTGTTAGCGCAAACCTGCGCCGATTGCGCTAACGCTTGCGCTAGCTGAGAGATCAGGTAGGGTCCGGGTGCGGCAGGTGACAGGAAAGGACACGCGATGAGCGGACTGTTGGCCCTTTTGGATGATGTGGCGGGAATTGCCAAAGTGGCGGCGGCTTCGGTCGACGACGTAGTTGCCGCGGCTGGTAAGGCCGGGGCCAAGACTGCCGGGGTGATCATCGACGACGCGGCGGTCACACCGAAATATGTTCAGGGGTTTGCGCCTGCGCGCGAGTTGCCGATCATTTGGCGTATTGCGCGAGGGTCGATTTTCAACAAGATCATCCTGTTGCTGCCGGTGGCACTGTTGCTTGCCAATTTCGCGCCTTGGCTGATCACCCCGTTACTTATGATTGGAGGGTCATATCTTTGTTTTGAGGGGGCCGAGAAGATATTTCACGTCCTGTTCCCCCATGGCAGCCACGCCATCGAACAAGACATGGACGTTCGTGACCCCGGTCATTTGGAGGAACAAAAGGTAAAAGGCGCGATCAAGACGGACTTTATCCTGTCAGCTGAGATCATGACCATTGCTTTGGCAGCGATCGAAGCGCCTAACCTGTGGATGCAGGCCGCGACGCTCGCCGTGGTCGGGATCGGGGTAACGGTCGCAGTTTATGGGTCCGTCGCGCTGATCGTGAAAATGGATGATGTCGGGCTTTATCTGGCGAACAACGCGCCGACACCTATCGGTCGCGGTCTGGGCCGAGGGTTGGTCAAGGCAATGCCCGGCGTAATGAAAACCCTGTCTATTGTCGGAACTGCGGCGATGTTGTGGGTGGGGGGATCGATCGTCATCCACGGGATGGAGGTTCTGGGCTTTGGCTGGTTGGGTCATCACATCCACGATTGGGCATATGCCATTGGACATTCGGCGTCTGAACAATGGGTTGGGGCGGTTGAGTGGATTTCGAAAGCTACAATGGATGGCATTTTCGGTTTGGCATGGGGGCTGGTGTTAATCCCGATAGCGACCAAGGTTATCGGACCAGCGCTGGGTATGTTCTCTGGTTCTGAAGCAAAGCATTGAACCCTTGCCGACAAGTGACGTTAGGTTGCAATGGCGACATGCCGCCAAAAGGTTAGTGTCGCCGAAGGTGCAACAGAACTGGTTTCCTTATGTCCGCTTATTCATTGGTCGATGTTCTTGAGGCGCGAGAGACAATCGACAACCGGCTAAAGTTTCCGGTCCCGGCGAACTGGATGCAGGGCCGCACGACTTTTGGTGGGTTTTCCTCTGCGCTGATGCTGGCTACCATCTTCGAACGGCACGACGGGTTACCGCCGTTGCGGTCCGCATTGATCAATTTCACGGCCCCGATCGGCACCCCGCCAACGATTGGCACCGAAATTCTGCGGCAGGGCCGTAACGTGACGATCATCAACGTTCGAGCCGAAATCGAAGGGAAGGTCGCGGCGCTGGGTACGTTTTCGTTTGGTGTCCCTCAGGACAGCCACGTCGCGTTTGATCATCCTGCGCAACCAGCCCCGAAACCAGAAGAAACCGGCCCCTATTTCCCGCCGGGTTTACCCCGACCACCCATTCCGTTTCTTGAGAATTTCGATGTCAGACTTGTTGACGGTGCTTTGCCGTTTTCAGGAGTAGAGAAAGGGTACTTGCGCCTTTGGGCGCGTCACAGAGATCCGCGGATGTGGAGCCGGTTGGAAGGGTTGATCTCGGTCGCGGATCTGCCGCCGCCTGCGATCTATCCGACCCTCAAGAAACCCGGCCCAAATTCTTCGATGAACTGGATTTTCAATGTGTTGTCAGAAGAAATTGAGACGCGTGAAGGGTGGTTCCTGTTGGAACATCAACTGACAGCTGGGCAAGATGGCTACAGCTCGCAAGTCATGCGTGTGTGGAATACTGACGGTGATCTGATTGTGGACGGGATGCAGTCAGTTATTATTTTCGTCTAACAAAAAAGCCCCGGCAAAAACCGGGGCTTTCTTAACTGAAGTGCTGGGATTAACCCAACAGTTCTTTGACCTTGGCTACGGTCGCTTCTGCGGTGATACCGAAGTGCTTGTAAAGCTCGCCTGCCGGGGCTGATGCGCCAAAGCTCGACATGCCGATGAAGCCGGCCTTGGCTTCGCGGCCACGCTCGCCCAACAACCAACGGTCCCAGCCACCTGCGCGAACAGCGGCTTCGATGCCAACACGGACGGGGCCAGCGGGCAGAACGCGCTTGCGATAGGCTTCGTCCTGTTGCGCGAACAGCTCCATACAGGGCATCGAGACGACGCGGGTGCCGATGCCTTCGGCCTCGAGCATCGCTTTGGCTTCCATGGCCAGCGACACTTCGGACCCGGTGGCGATCAGGATGGCCTGACGCTTGCCCTCGGCTTCGGCCAGAACATAAGCACCTTGTGCAACAAGGTTCTTGGTCTTGTGCTGGGTGCGCACTGTCGGCACACCTTGGCGGGTCAGCGACAGAACCGAGGGGCTGTCCTTGAAGGTCAGCGCCAGTTCCCACGCTTCAGCCGTTTCAACCGTGTCAGCGGGGCGGAACACATAGGTGTTCGGCGTTGCGCGTGAGATGGCCAGATGCTCGACCGGCTGGTGGGTCGGGCCGTCTTCGCCCAGACCGATCGAGTCATGGGTCATCACGAAGACCGACGGGATTTTCATCAGGGCCGCCAAACGCATGGACGGGCGGGCATAGTCGGTGAAGGCCATGAACGTGCCGCCATAGGGGCGGATGCCACCATGCAGTGCCATGCCGTTCATCGCAGCGGCCATGCCGTGTTCGCGAATACCGTAGTGGATGTAGCGCCCTTTGCGGTTTTCCGGCAGGAACACACCCATATCGATCGATTTGGTGTTGTTCGAGCCGGTCAGGTCAGCCGAACCGCCAACGGTTTCGGTCATGATCGGGTTAACGACGTTCAGAACTTTTTCCGACGAAGCGCGGGTAGCCAGCTTTGGTTGATCTTCCGAAACTTGCTTTTTGAAAGAACGAATGGCGCCAGCCAGCTTTTTAGGGGCTTCAAACGCGTAGGCACGATTGAACTCGGCCTGCTTGCGTTCGGAAAGTTGTGCGAAACGCTCTTCCCAGGCTGCTCGTTCTGCAGCACCACGTGCGCCAATGGCTTCCCATGCGGATTTCACGTTTGCAGGCACTTCGAACGCGTCATGAGGCCAGTCATAGGCTTCTTTGGCTGCTTTCAACTGATCCTGATCGGTCAGCGCGCCGTGGCCTTTTGACGTATCCTGTGCTGCATGACCCAGCGCGATGTGGCTTTCACATGCGATCATGGTCGGTTTGCTGGATTTCTTCGCGTCAATAATGGCCGCATCAATGGCTTTTGGATCATGGCCATCGATCTCGATCACATGCCAGCCCGAGGCTGCGAAGCGGCGCACCTGATCGGTGCGGTCGGCAATATCGACGGTGCCGTCGATGGTGATGTTGTTGTTGTCCCAGAAGACGATCAGTTTGCTCAGTTCATGACGACCGGCCAGGGTGATCGCTTCTTGGCTGACGCCTTCCATCAGGCAGCCGTCGCCCGCGATGACGTAGGTGTAGTGATCAACAACCTTCTTGCCGTAATGCGCGCGCTGGATTTCTTCGGCCATGGCAAAGCCCACAGCGTTCGAAATGCCCTGACCCAGCGGGCCGGTGGTGGTCTCGATACCGTCGACCAGGAAGTTTTCAGGGTGGCCTGCCGTTTTTGCGCCCAACTGACGGAAGTTCTTGATCTCTTCCAGTGTCACGTCTGCGTGGCCGGTGAGATACAGCAGCGAGTAAACCAGCATCGAGCCGTGACCAGCCGACAGGATGAACCGGTCGCGGTCGGGCCAGCTTGGGTTTGATGCGTCGAATTTCAGGTGCTTTTCGAACAGTACGGTCGCGACATCGGCCATGCCCATGGGCATACCGGAATGGCCGGAATTGGCGGCAGCGACGGCATCAAGGGTCAGGGTGCGGATGGCCGCAGCTTTGTCCCAGTGTTCGGGGTTGGCATTGCGCAGCGCAGTCAGGTCCACGGGCGTTGTTCCTTTGGGTTTTGAAGCAGATTGCGCGCTCAATACCATTCAATACCCAAAGTGCAAGCGGAACCGGGGTGAATCGGGGTGGGATGCATGAAGAGCGGGGCTCAAGTGGTTGAAAGCAAACAGTGGGTATTTTCTGTCGCATTCCGCTAGACTGTCCTCAGGCGGGATTCGGTTTTGATTCGGATCGCATCGAAACAGAATGAACCTTGATAAAGAGGTGACAGGGGCATGAGCCAGATAGAAGACTTACAGCACCGCATTATTGCTGCGATGGACCGCATCGGCGCGGGTGTCGATGCATTGGGCGCTGCACCCCGGGATATTGCACCGGACGAGGGGCTTCAAACTGCACTTGAGGACGAACGCGTCGCCAACGCGCAGCTTCAGGAACGGCTGAAATCTCTGAAACAACAGCATGAACAGCAAGTTGATGGCTTGCGCGCCGATCTTGAAGAGCTACGCGCTGCCCCGTCTGACAGCGCTGAAACCGACGCACTGCGCGCCGAGCTAGAGGAAGCCCGTGCCAAGATCACTTCGGTGGAAGCGGCACGTGCCGAGCTGGCCGAGGCTAAGGCAGCGTTGGACAACAGCGCGGAGCTGGACTCACTAAAAGCCGAAAACGAAAAGATGCGGGCAGAGTTGGACACATTGGAAGATCCTGAGCCGTTAAAGGCGGAACTGGAACAGCTGCGCGGAATGCTGGATCAGGCCAAGGCGGTTGAGGCGGAAAACAACCGCCTAAAGACCGAGTTGGAAGATACCGTGCGTGTCGATGATCTGAGCGCTGAACTGGAAATGTTGCGTGCTGAACGGGCCAGTCATGGGGCAGCAATGTCTCGTCTGGATGACGATTTGCAGCGCATGCGCAAAGCGAATGAACAATTGCGCAGCGCCGTTGACGAATTGCGTGCAGCGGCCACTGAGGGTTTGACAGACGCGGAACTCTTGAACCGCGCAACAGTCGCCGAACTAGAGGCCACGCGCGCGGCGCAAGCCTCGGACGCGGCTGAAGCGCAGGCTGTTCTGGCGCGGCTGGAACCTCTGCTGTCGCAGGCGAAACTTGTAGAAGGTGAGGTAGAGTAATGCCTGAAGTGACCATTAATATCGGCGGTCGCGGCTTTGACGTTTCGTGCCGGGACGGAGAAGAACCTTTTCTGCATTCCGCAGCCAAGATGCTGGATGATGAAGCCCAGGTTTTGTCCGATCAGATCGGCAGGATGCCTGAATCCCGGATGCTTCTGATGGCGGGTCTCATGCTGGCTGACAAAACAGCGGCGACAGAAGACAAGGTGAAATCGCTTGAGGCCAAGCTGGCCGAGGCTGAGGCTGAACTTCAGGGCCTCAGGAACGCTCCGCCACCAGAGCCGGAGCGGGTCGAAGTGGCGGTGGTTCCACCCTCTGTCACTGACACACTGGCGGAGCTGGCAGCACGGGCGGAAGCCCTTGCAGCTGTCGTCGAGGAGAAGAAAGCATAATGACTTTGTTGCGAAACGCGCTGTTCGCTGCTGCGCTGGCTTTGCCTGCAACATCTGCAATGGCAGAGATTGACATATTGTCCGTCACATTCACCTGCGAGAACAGCATACCTTTGCCTGTGACTTACTTCAACGCGCCAGATGGTTCGGGTGCGGCGGCAACAATGGTGGATAATACTCTGGTCGCAATGCGCCAGGTGGAAAGCGGATCAGGCATCCGGTACGAATCCACCGGCGATGAGGGCACTTATATCCTGCGCTCTAAAGGCTGGAACGCGTCGATCAGCTATTTGGCGGCAGGCGCCGCCAATGAGCAGACGATCTATCAGGACTGTTCCAGCCGGTAATTTGGCTTAAGCGTTTGCTTCACGAATTTTGTCGGCTGCATCTTTGTTGTAGCCGACACCGTTTTCGTCAAACAGTGTGTCCAGTTCACCCGACAAGGTCATTTCAGTGATGATGTCGCAACCGCCAACGAATTCGCCTTTGACATAAAGCTGCGGCACGGTCGGCCAATCCGAATAATCCTTGATACCCTGACGGATTTCTTCGTCTGCCAGAACGTTCACGTCGGCATAGTCGACGCCCATGTAGTTCAGTACGCCCGCCACACGGGATGAGAAGCCGCACTGGGGCATCTCTTTGGTGCCTTTCATATACAGCACCACGTCATTGGCTTTGACGGTTTCATCGATCTGGGTCTTCACATCGGTCATTTCGCGTTTCCTTTGCTCTTCGGCATTATTGCTTTGGCGTAGTTTTGTGGGTCTTTGGGGATATGGGTCTGCGCCGAGCCAATTGCACCGTCATGTGATGAGTAAGATGAGTGGAGAAGGTGGTTTCCACGTCCAGGTGACGATCCTCGGTTTGTATTGCGCCCAGTCTTTGAATGGTTCAACGCTATCAGTGCGATGAGCACGACAAAGACGGAAACCGCAATCAAAATAACGATCGCGTGCTCCATATCACTCCGGCACTTTGGTGGTCAGCGCCAGCGCGTGCAGTTCTCCATCCGGGCCGTCCATTTTGCCTTTCAGGGCCGCGTAGACAGCGCGTTGCTGTTGAACGCGGTTCTTGCCGCGAAAGCTTTCGTCCACGACCATGGCGGACATGTGCACGCCATCGCTGCCGCCAACCTGAATTTCCGCGTTGGGAAAGCTCTCGCGCAGCAGGGTTTCAATCTCGTGGGCGCTCATCGGCATGTAGGTTCACTCCTGAAAGTCTTTCCCAAGATGTAGAGCGATGGGGCGGGGCGTGCAAGATGGCACGTGTCGACAAACTCAGCAAATCCTACGCGCGGTTAGACGCATAGGATTTCCGCGTTTGAGACGAGCTGAAGCCTGTATTTTAGGCCACAGCCGCGGCAAAGCTGGTGCGGAAGGTGTCCGTCAGCTCGGCAAGCGGAGCCTCGGAGCCACCGACTTTCACGCTATCACCGGTGAAGCGCCCAACCGAGACCAGCGGAACACCGGCCTGACCGGCAGCAATCATCAGTGCCTCGGCCTGGTCGAAGTTGCAGGCGACCAGATAGCGGGCCTGATCTTCGCCAAACAGGAATTCGGTCGGGGCCTCGTCCAGGTGAACACCAACGCCAGCCGCTTCGGCCAATTCAAAGGCGGCCAGTGCAAGACCGCCATCGCCAAGGTCGGTACACGCTTTGACCATCTCGCGGTTGGCGCGAATGAAGTCACCGTTGCGCTTTTCAGCATCCAGATCGACATGCGGCGCATCGCCGTCTTCTCGGTTGAACACTTCTGCAAGCAGGGCGGATTGACCAAGATGGCCTTTGGTTTCACCAATGATCAGCGCGACGTGGCCTTCGCGAACCTCGTTGCCGATGATCTCGTCCGAATGGGACAACAGGCCAACCGCACCGATGGTCGGTGTTGGAAGGATCGCTTGACCGTCGGTCTCGTTGTACAGCGACACGTTGCCCGAAACGATAGGCATATCCAACGCGCCGACGGCAGCACCGATGCCCTGAATGGCGCCAACAAACTGGCCCATGATCTCGGGTTTTTCAGGGTTGCCGAAGTTCAGGTTATCGGTGGTGGCCAGCGGTTTGGCCCCAACAGCGGTCAGGTTGCGATAGGCTTCGGCCACAGCTTGTTTGCCGCCTTCAACCGGGTTGGCGCGCACATAGCGTGGGGTCACGTCACTGGTGAAGGCCAGCACCTTGTCGGTTCCATGGACGCGCACCATGCCTGCGCCCAGACCCGGTGTGCGGGCGCTGTCCGCCATGACCATGGTGTCGTATTGTTCGTACACCCACTGCTTGCCCGCGTAGTTGGGCGAAGAGAGCAGGGCGCGCAGCCCGTCAATAGGGTCGATCTGAGGGACTTCGGCCAGTTCTTCGGCCTCGGGCGTCGGTTCCCATGGACGGTCATATTCCGGCGCGGTCGAAGACAGTTTGGACAGAACCAGATCGGCTTTCACCGCGCCATTGTGCATGATCAGAAAGCGGTCTTCGGCAATGGTCTCACCGACTATGGCAAAGTCCAGATCCCATTTCTCGAACACGGCGCGGGCCTCAGCCTCAAGTTCGGGCTTGAGAACCATCAGCATGCGTTCCTGAGATTCCGACAGCATCATCTCATAGGCTGTCATATTCTCTTCACGCTGAGGCACGTTTTCCAGATCAAGACGTACGCCCAAGCCACCCTTGTCGCCCATTTCAACAGCGGAGCAGGTCAGGCCAGCGGCACCCATATCCTGGATTGAGATCACGGCACCGGTCTGCATCAGTTCCAGCGTCGCTTCCATCAGGCGCTTTTCCGTGAAGGGGTCGCCGACCTGCACGGTGGGGCGTTTTTCTTCGATGGTGTCGTCAAACTCGGCAGACGCCATGGTCGCACCGCCGACGCCGTCACGGCCGGTTTTTGCGCCCAAATAAACGACCGGCATGCCCACGCCGGAGGCGGCCGAGTAGAAAATCTTGTCGCTGTCGGCCAGACCTGCCGCGAATGCGTTCACAAGGCAGTTGCCGTTATAGGCCGGGTGGAAACGGACTTCACCGCCCACGCATGGCACGCCGAAGCAGTTGCCATAACCGCCAATGCCTTCGACCACGCCATTCACCAGCTGGCGGGTTTTGTGGTGGCCAGGTTCACCAAAGGACAGAGCGTTCATCGAGGCGATGGGACGCGCGCCCATGGTGAATACGTCGCGCAGGATACCTCCGACACCGGTCGCGGCACCTTGGTAAGGTTCGATATAAGACGGGTGGTTGTGGCTTTCCATCTTGAAAACCACGGCCTGACCGTCGCCTATGTCGACTACACCAGCGTTTTCACCCGGGCCACAGATCACCTGAGGGCCTGAAGTAGGCAGGGTGCGCAGCCATTTCTTGGACGACTTGTAGGAACAATGCTCGTTCCACATGGCCGAGAAGATACCCAGTTCGGTAAAGGTCGGTTCACGCCCAATGATCTCGAGGATCATGTCGTATTCCTCGGGCTTGAGCCCATGTGCAGCAATCAGATCGGGTGTGATGGCGGGCTCTTGCATCTTCTGTCCTGTGTCCAAATGGGCCGAGATTGCGCGCCTTTTAGGGCAAGCGGGCGCGTGTGGAAAGGGTCAAGACGGCGCAGGGTGCGTCTTTCAAAGAAAAACGGAACCGACAGTAGGGTCGGTTCCGTAAAAGGCGCTCAATAGTAAGCGCAAATCTCTGGCGTAACCGGTGCGGGTTACGCTGAACCTTGATCTTTGTTGAGCTCGGCCGCAGCTGCGGCACCTACAGCCGCCTTCTGCTCGGGGGACAGGTTCTCGGCCTCGTCCAGACCCGGGATCGCAACGCGCACCTCGCGGCGGGCAAAGTCGATGCCGTTTTCCTTGAAGGCGGCCTTGACGCGGTTGAAGATCTCTTTGCGCAGGGTGAACTGCTTGCCGGGCTTTGCCATGAACTTGCCCCGGATGATCATGCCGACATCGTCAAAGTCGAAGACACCCTGAGATTTGAAGGGCTGAAGGAAACCATCCTTGTGGGTTTCGTCCTCCATCATCTCGGCACCGATCTTTTTGAAGATCTTCTTGACCTTGTTGGGGTCAGTGTCGAACGGCACGGTGAACTTCAGCTTCATGATCACCCAGTCGCGGCTGAAATTGGTCAGTTTCTGAATCTCACCATAGGGAATGGTGTGAACGGGACCGCGGTGGTGACGCAGTTGCATCGACCGGATCGAGATTTTCTCGACCGTGCCCATCGTGCCTCCAACATCCACATACTCACCCACGCGGAAGGCGTCGTCGATCAGGAAGAAAATACCGCCAACAATGTCGGCAACAAGTTTCTGCGCGCCAAAACCGATGGCCAGACCCAGAACACCGGCACCCGCCAGCAGAGGCGTGATGTTGATGCCCAAAGCGCCCAAAGCCAAAAGGCCGAAGATGACCGCAATGGTGATCTGAGCGGTGATCCGTAGAAGCGGCAGCACTGTTGCCAGACGCGATCCACCAGCGCCGCCACCTTCGCCGCCGGCTTCTTCATCCAGCGCTTCTGCCGCTGTTTGTTCACGCGCCAGACGCCTGTTGATGTAGAGCGACACGAACTCGTTCAGAATATAACCGACAGCGATGATCAGCAGGAACTCGATCACGGCGCCACCCACTTCGGCGCTGACTCCGGCCGAGGCGACATTGCGTAGATCCAGCTGCCAAGCCCTTGCAATCATGAAGACCACAAACAGACCAGCCACAACGCGCCCGATACGGATATAGCTGCGCTTGGCAGATCTGTAGGCCCGTTCGGCCAGCGGGCCTTCACCAGACATCGGAGGTTGCAAGTGACGCACCAACCCGCGGATGAGCGTGTCGAGCGCGGGCGCGATCAGCAACCAGAACATCGTCGCGAAATGCGCGCCGCCGACAAGCAGTCTGAGCGTTGCGGGATTTCGCTGGGCAACCAGAAACTCGACCAGCAGCCAAATGACCACCGAAACCCCGATTGCGAAGTAGGGGTAGTACCGGGCCACTTCCTCGTCGAACTTGGTGTAATCGGGGTCTGTTCCCAGCATCATCTGCGACAACCCTTCGCGGGCGGTCCAGGCGATCCAACCGATATAGATATGGATAGCCGCGTTGAGCCAGAACCCGATCCGTGTCTCGTCACCCGAAACGCCGTTCAGCGCGTTGAAGCGCAGGATGAACAACGTAAAGCCAATCAGGACCAAAAGTCCGATCAGGTTGCGATGAAGGTATTTTGCCCAGTGGTCGTTGATATTGACCAACCGATACTGTGGTTTCTGCGGGGCCAGCACGAACCGAGAAACCGCCGCGCCCAGGCGCGGAACCCAGATCAGGTAGAAGACAAATGGAGCAGCATAAGTGATCTGTTCAGGTGTCAGTAGACCGCGACCAACTGCGCGTATGACGACGTAGAAAACGATCAACCCGGCAATTTCTCGGCAAAAGCGGCTGAAAAGGTAGCGCGCGGCGCCCCAAAGATCCGCTTCGTCCGCCACCTCGGTTGTTTTGTGCCAACGGCGGGTGAACAGGCCGAACAGCTTTTCAGCGATATACCCAACTACCAGGACCGAAAGGATAAGCCCCAGTAGGGTAAAGACCCCGGTTGTTCCAAATGTACCAGAAAAATTGCTGAACGCAGTTATCTGGGCTGTGACGATATTTGGCATCGTCGTCATAACATGAGTCCAGGATGAAACCATTTCGGCCCAGATCTCATTGATCTCGGTCAGAGGATCTTCCTGTTTCTCTTTTTCTTCGGCTTGTTTCTTGGCGACGGCATCCAGACGTTCAAGCAGGATGGCGCGCACCTGATCGTCAGACATGCGTGCGACCAGGTCGTCAACTTGTTCTGGGGTCAGATTTTCAGGGATAGAAACTGAGGATGCCGAACCGGACGAGGCGGTGTCCTGTGCAAAAGCTGGTAAAGAAAGAAAGAAAACGGAAACCAGCGCCAAACAGAGGCGGAGTGGATTAAGCATGGATTTGTTGCCCTCGATCACGAGATTTTTGGTTGTTTTTCCGTATCATATGAAAAATTGAGCCGGTTTCCCAGAAGATTTCGCGTTATGAAACGGGGAAATTGCGACGGCGCAAAAAAAAGGCCGAGCTATAAGCTCGGCCGTAGTCCAACAGGGAGGTATGAAGATGATGAGCGTTTCAGCATCACCACCTTCGAGTGCTCATTTAGGGGTCAGTTTGTGAACGTTCAAGGAATTTAACTCTGTAAAGACCTCATGTCCGATATGCTATGAGCGCATAGCTAGAGTTTTCCCATCTGTTTCAGTTGCTTGCGCTGTGCAATGATCTCGTCCTGAACAAAATCTCGGAACGCACCAACGCGTTTGGAATGTCTGAGTTCTTCGGGATAGGCCAGATAAACAGGAACATCAGCGGTTTCGATGTCAGACAAGACAGGGACCAGATGCGGAAAGTCCTGGGTCACATAGTCCGGCAGAACGCCAATGCCCAAATTGTGCAGAACCCCTTGCAGGACACCGAAATAGTTGTTCACGGTCAGCAATGAGCCGGGATTATAAGTCATCAGGTGACGTACCATGGCGGCACTTGCACCGACCTGCGGTGCCGCAGGGGTCTGGCAGATCAAGCGGTGATCTTTGATTTCCTCAAGCGATTTCAGCATTCCGCCATGGGTCTCGATATAGTCCTGAGTCGCGTACAGCATCATTTGCACTGTCATCAGGCGCTTGCGAACCAGATCGGCCTGGCTGGGCTCTTTCATTCGAATGGCAACATCTGCCTCGCGCATGGGCAGGTCCAGAACCCTCTCTTCCAGCATCAGATCGATATTGAGGTCGGGATACTCCTCGTACAATTTTGGCAGGCGCGGGGCCAGCCAGAGTGTGCCGAAACCAAAGGTCGTTGTGACCCGCAGGACGCCAAAAACCTCTTCCTCACTGTCCCGAATACGCGCGGCTGCTGCATCAAGACGTTTTGACATGGCTGACGTGGCATCGAACAGCAATTCACCCTGTTCGGTGAGAATCAGCCCTCGGGCGTGACGGTGGAAAAGGGTAGAATCCAGCGATTCTTCCAGGGCACGGATCTGCCGGCTCACGGCAGATTGAGACAGATTGAGCTTGTCACCCGCATGGGTGAGGCTGCCTGCATCGGCTACCGCGTGAAATATTCTAAGCTTGTCCCAATCCATCGCCGCAACTTTCGTTATCCATTTGAACGCCTATATGAAAGAGGTGACAAGTTCCACATTCAAAGGGCGAAATCGTTACTTATCAGTGGATAAATCCTATGCAGGTCAGAAATTATGACCTAAAATGCACCGAAATAAAGCACACTGATCTGACGAGGGGAGACGTCTGATGAGTCAGCCACAGATAACATTGAACGACCGGTTCGATCTTGAGAAAAATCCCGTTCTGTTGAACGGAACTCAGGCGCTTGTTCGGTTGATGCTGATGCAAAAAGCCAGAGATCGGCAGGCGGGCCTGAATACGGCGGGTCTTGTAACCGGGTATCGGGGGTCACCCCTTGGCGCGGTTGATCAGCAAATGATGCGCGCTCAAAAGCCGCTGGCCGAAAACGATGTGACGTTTCAGTTCGGCTTAAACGAAGATCTCGCCGCGACCGCCCTGTGGGGCAGTCAGCAAGCAGGGTTGCGGGGCGACGGCAAGTTCGACGGGGTTTTCGGACTTTGGTACGGCAAAGGTCCAGGGGTTGATCGATCCGGTGACGTTATGCGTCACGCGAACATGGCCGGTACGGCCAAGCACGGCGGCGTCCTTATGGCCATGGGCGATGATCACACCGGCGAAAGCTCGACCGTTCTGCACCAGTCAGAATGGTCTCTGGTCGATATGTATATGCCGATTGTCAGCCCCGCTGGCGTTCAGGAAATTCTGGACTACGGCATATACGGCTTTGCTCTTAGTCGTTTTGCTGGCGTTTGGGTTGGCTTGAAAACGATGAAAGACACGATCGAGGTCACATCGGTTGTGGACGGTAGCCCTGACCGAATGCAGGTTGTTTTGCCCGAGTTCGACATGCCGGACGGCGGGTTGAATATTCGTTTGGGCGATACCCCGCATCTGCAGGAAACGCGTGTCATCGACTACAAGAGGTTCGCGGCCGAAACGTTTTCCCATGCCAATAAGCTCGACAAGCGGATGTGGGGCAAGCCGGGGGCCAAGATCGGATTCGTCGCAGCGGGCAAGAATTGGTTGGACCTATCCCATGCTCTGTCGCTTTTGAATATCGACGAGTCCGAAGCTGAACGGCTGGGGATCACCACTTACAAAGTTGGGCAGACCTTCCCGCTGGATATGGCCGGGTTCCATGACTGGGCCGAAGGGCTGGACTTGATTGTGATCGTCGAGGAAAAGCGCAAGCTGATCGAAGTTCAGGTCAAGGAGGCCATCTTTGACGACCGGCGCGGCCGCAGAGTTTATGGCTGGTACAAAGGTGGGGCGGGGACGCTGCACCGGGAAGAACTATTCCCCACGCGTGGCGCGCTTGATCCGATCATGATCGCCGAAAAACTGGGTGAAATCCTGATCGAAGAGGGGCGCGAAACTGAAGGCATCAACGCCGGGCTTGCATCCTTGTCCGAAGCTCGCCGGGCCGACAACGCGCAGGAAATCGCGACACGACTTCCGTATTTTTGTTCGGGCTGCCCGCACAACAGTTCCACCAAAGTGCCCGATGGCAGCCGCGCCTATGCCGGTATCGGCTGTCACTATATGGTTCAGTGGATGGACCGCGAGACGACAGGTTTCACCCAAATGGGCGGAGAAGGCGCGAACTGGATTGGTGAAGCTCCGTTTTCGACCACCAATCACGTGTTCCAGAACCTGGGCGACGGCACTTATAACCATTCGGGCGTTCAGGCGATCCGGGCGGCGTTGTCTGCAGGAACGAACATCACCTTCAAAATCCTGTTCAACGACGCGGTCGCCATGACCGGCGGGCAGGACAACGAAGGCGACCTGACTGCAGAAAGGATCGTTGCCGAGGTCAAGGCGATGGGCGTCCGCGAGGTCGCTTTGGTCTATGACGAAAAGGAAGACGTAAACTTCAAGGCGCTGCCTGCAAGCGTTCAGACATATGAGCGCGCGGATCTTATGCAGGTGCAGGAGAAATTCCGCGAGATCGAAGGCGTCTCGGTCATTGTCTACGTTCAGACCTGCGCGGCTGAAAAACGTCGCCGTCGCAAGCGAGGCACATTCCCGGACCCGGACAAACGTGTGTTCATCAACACCGATGTTTGCGAAGGCTGTGGCGATTGTGGGGTGCAGTCGAACTGCGTATCGATCGTGCCGAAACAAACTGAACTGGGCCGTAAGCGAGCCATTGATCAGTCAAGCTGCAACAAGGACTTTTCCTGCCTGAACGGGTTCTGTCCCTCGTTCGTGACGCTTGAGGGCGCGAAAATCCGTAAAGAGGCAACGACCGAGATCGATCTGCCGGATTTGCCGATGCCGGAGCTTCCCGCGATCAAGGGAACGCATAACGTGGTAATCACGGGTGTTGGTGGTACAGGCGTCGTCACCCTTGGTGCAATTCTTGCTCAGGCCGCGCAGATCGATGGCAAAGGCGCGGGCATGATGGAAATGGCGGGCTTGGCACAGAAAGGTGGCGCGGTTCATATCCACTGCCGTCTGGCCAACCGCCCCGAAGATATCAGCGCGATCCGCGTTGCCACCGGTGAAGCCCACGCGCTGATCGGCGGCGATTTGGTGGTTTCCGCCGGGGCGAAGACCTTGGGCCTGACGCGCACAGGACGTACTGGTGCAGTCGTGAACAGCCATGAAACGGTCACTGGCGACTTCACACGCAATACGGAGTTTCGCATTCCAGCCGATCAGCTGGAGCTGGCCTTGCAGGCGCGGCTGAAAGAAGATGTCTCGCTTTTTGACGCGACCGATCTGGCGCGTGCCGTGATGGGGGATTCGATCTACTCCAACATGATGATCTTTGGCGCGACATGGCAGCGAGGGTTGTTGCCGGTTAGCCATCAGGCGATCTTTGACGCCATCGAGTTGAACGGAACGGCGGTCGAACGAAACAAGCGTGCGTTTGACATCGGTCGTTGGGCGGTGCTGCATCCGGATGAGGTACAGTCCATACTGTCCCCAACCGTGGCCGAGATGCCCAAAACGCTGGACCAGATCATCGAGTTCCGTGCGCAGCACCTGACCGAATACCAAAGCGCCCGGTTGGCGAAACGGTATCGTAAGTTGGTTGACAGCGTTGAGGACGCTGAGGTGCGCGAAGCAGTCGCAAAGGGCTATCACAAGCTTCTGTCATACAAGGATGAATACGAGGTTGCGCGCCTTCTGCTGACCAGTCGGGAAAAGGCGGCGGCCGAGTTTGATGGCGATTTTAAGATGACCTTCCATTTGGCACCGCCGATTTTCGGAGGATCGGGCAGTAACGGCAGGCCCAAGAAGCGCGCATTCAGCGAATCTGTCATGGGTCCGTTGAAGCTGCTGACCAAGTTGAAGGCCCTGCGCGGCACGCCGTTCGATGTTTTCGGATATTCGTCCGAACGCAAGATGGAGCGTGCTTTGATCCGGCAGTACGAAAAAGACATGCGCGAAGTGCTGCCTTTATTGTCGCAGGACACGCGTGATGCGATCTCTGCGTTGGCTCGACTGCCGCTGGATATCCGTGGTTTCGGACCTGTTTTGCAGGAAAACGAGGCCAAAGCAGCCAAGCGGCGCGAGGAGTTGCTGGCATCGATCCGAAGCGGTGGGCCTGAGTTGAAGGCTGCGGCGGAGTAACTCGTCACAACCCTGTCACGATGGCTAGGCAAAATTGTTACTTGCACTTATTTTGCAGGCAACAAACCGGAGACCCAAATGCCTTCTCGTCGTCATGCTGTTCGTGACATCTCTTATGCCCATTCCGCTGAAACCAAAGGCGGGCGAATGGTCATCAAACTTATGGAGAATACCACGGGTCGAATGCGCCTGATCAAACGCGCGGATGGATACGAGAAAGACGTTGCCAACGGGCGCGACTTTTGGGCCGTTATGGTCGAACGCTATGGTCTGACATTGGATGTTGTGGGCGGATCTCTTGCGAACATTCCGGCAGATGGCCCCCTGATCCTGATTGCCAATCATCCCTATGGCATTCTGGATGGCCTAATGATGGGGCACATTCTGTCGGAGACACGCGGAGATTTCCGCATTTTGGCGCATCGGGTGTTCCGCAAGGCCGAGGATCTGAACCGCATCATTCTGCCTATTTCGTTTGATGAAACGAAGGAAGCGATGAAGCTGAATTTGGAGACGCGCAAAACGGCTCTCAACTATCTGGGCGAGGGCGGGGCGATTGGTATTTTCCCCGGAGGCACGGTCAGCACCGGCGTCAAGCCGTTTGCCCATCCTATGGATCCGGGTTGGCGCGGCTTTACCGCTCGGATGGTGGCAAAGTCCAATGCCACCGTGGTGCCGGTTTTCTTTGATGGGCACACGTCGCGCCTGTTCCAGATCGCAAGCCATTTGCACAACACGCTGCGCATGGGCTTGCTGATCAAAGAATTCAAAAAGCGCGTGGATACGCCTGTCAAAGTGGTGATCGGAGAGCCTATAGGGCGCGACGTTCTGGATCCATTGGGTAAGGATACGCGCAAGATGATGGATTTCCTGCGCAAAGCCACGTATGAGCTGTCTCCAGAGCCGTTGGAGTCATATGACTACGGCTATGAATTTGAGGAACGGCATCGCGCCTGAAGGGGCAAATGGCAGTAGGTATCTTTGATTCCGGTTTGGGCGGTCTGACCGTCCTGAACGCCGCGCAGCAACGGCTGCCCGACGTGGATTTCCTGTATTTTGCGGACAGTGCACATGCACCTTACGGTGTGCGTGATGCCGAGGATATTTATCAGCTGACCCGTAAGGCCGTGCACGCACTGTGGGATCGCGGGTGCAATCTGGTGATTCTGGCCTGCAACACCGCAAGCGCTGCCGCCTTGCGCCGGATGCAGGAAGAAGGCGTGCCCGACGGCAAGCGGGTGCTGGGCGTCTTTGTTCCCTTGATCGAAGCGCTGACCGAGCGGCAATGGGGGGACAACTCTCCACCACGCGAAGTGGCTGTCAAGCACGTGGCGTTGTTCGCCACGCCTGCCACTGTGTCCAGCCGGGCCTTTCAACGGGAACTGGCATTCCGCGCAATCGGTGTGGATGTCGAGGCGCAGGCCTGTGGCGGCGTGGTCGATGCTATTGAAGATGGCGACATGATCCTGGCGGAGGCTCTGGTTCGTAGCCATGTGGATGCTTTGAAACGAAAAATGCCCGAGCCGCAGGCCGCGATTTTAGGCTGCACACACTATCCGTTGATGGCCGAGACCTTTCAGGCCGCCTTGGGTTCAGATGTTCAGGTCTTTAGCCAAGGGGATCTGGTGGCCGAAAGCCTGGCCGATTATCTGCAACGCCACCCCAATATGTTGGGTGATGGCGCAGGTGGCTACCTGACCACGGGCAAGCCGGGTTTTGTCAGTGATCGTGCAACGCAATTCCTCCGACGACAAATCTCGTTCGAGGCGGCCTGATTTAGGTCAAGGACGCACTTCCCCGAATTTTCTAATTCAAAGACCGTCACATCGGCGGTCGTGATATGTGACACATGCAAAGAAGAGGTCTGACATGACCCACAAAATCGCAATTCTGGGCGCTTCTGGGTACACCGGCGCTGAACTGGTGCGGCTGATCGCCGAGCACCCGAACATGGACATTGTTGCTTTGGCTGCCGAACGGAAGGCGGGCATGAGCATGGCGCAGGTGTTTCCGCATCTGCGGCACATGGACTTGCCGGATCTGTGCAAGATTTCCGAGATCGATTTCTCCAATGTTGATCTGTGTTTCTGCGCTTTGCCGCACAAAACTAGCCAAGAGGTGATCCGGGACCTGCCGAAAGACTTGAAGATCATTGATTTGTCAGCGGATTTCCGGCTGCAGGACCCGGATGAGTATGAGAAGTGGTATGGCAACCCGCACAGCGCTTTGGAACAGCAGGAAGAAGCCGTTTATGGTCTAACCGAGTTCTATCGGGATGAAATCAGGTCAGCGCGCTTGGTCGCTGGTACAGGCTGCAACGCGGCGACAGGGCAGTATGTGCTGCGTCCGTTGATCTCTGCCGGTGTCATTGATCTGGATGATATTGTGCTGGATCTGAAATGCGCCGTGTCGGGCGCTGGCCGGTCGCTGAAGGAAAACTTGCTGCACGCTGAGCTTAGTGAAGGTGCCAATGCTTACGCAGTCGGTGGCACGCACCGGCATCTGGGCGAATTTGATCAGGAATTCTCGAAGCTTGCAGGTCGCACTGTGCATGTACAGTTCACGCCGCATCTGATACCGGCAAACCGGGGAATTCTGGCAACGACCTATGTAAAGGGTGATCCGCAAAGCGTCTATGAAACGCTGGCAAAGACTTATGCAGACGAGCCCTTTATCCAGATGCTGCCTATGGGAGAGGCACCTTCGACCCATCACGTCAGAGGGTCGAACTTCTGTCATATCGGAGTGGTCGCGGACAGAATCGAACGTCGCGCAATCGTGATTGCCGCGCTGGATAACCTGACAAAAGGTAGCAGTGGCCAAGCCTTGCAGAACGCCAACCTGATGTTAGGTGAGGATGAAACTTTGGGCCTGATGATGGCCCCTCTATTCCCGTGAGGACGGTATGAAAACGCTCAAAAAACGTCGTCGAGTACAAGTCATTCTGGTAGCGGTCGTTGCCTTGGTGGCATCGACGGCTTTGATTGGGTGGGCCTTGCAGGATGGCATCAACTTTTTCCGTTCACCCAGCGAGGTGATTGCCGAGCCGCCGAAACCGACCGAGGTTTTCCGCATTGGCGGGCTGGTGGAAGAAGGCTCGATCATTCGTGGGCAGGGTGAAACCGTGCATTTTGTGGTTACAGATGGGGGCGAGAGTGTCCAGGTTTCGTTTACAGGTGTCCTGCCGGATCTGTTTACCGAGAATCAGGGTATGGTTGGCACCGGAAGTTATGTGAACGGCGTGTTCGAAGCGACTGAAATCCTTGCCAAACATGATGAAACCTACATGCCGAAAGAGGTTATGGACGCGCTGAAAGAGCAAGGCGTTTATAAAGAGGCGGAGGGAAGCTGAACGCAGCTGCGCTGCGTGCCTCTGGCAGAGGTATTTTTGAACAGAAGAAGCGGGGCGTTGCGCGCAATAGGCGGGCAGCGCCCTTTGCAATTACCGTGTTGTAAGTTGTTTGCAGGACCGTTGCTCTGATCAACGAGTTGGGGAAGATGATGCAAACGGTTCGGCAGATCGCGAAAGAGATCGTGGCGCGGGAAGGCGGGTTTGTGGATGATCCGGACGATCCCGGTGGGGCCACAAAATATGGCGTAACCATTCACACCATGCGGCGTTTGGGATTGGATTTGAATGGCGACGATGTGGTTGACCGACGTGATGTGCATGGATTGACCCAGCGGCAGGCGGTCGAGATATTCGTACGTCAGTACTTTGTGAAGCCAGGCATCTCGCGGTTGCCTGATCTACTGCAGGCTTCGGTCTTTGACATGTATGTGAACGCCGGGGCGCAGGCGATAAAGATCCTGCAGCGGTTGTTGCGGGACATGGGATTCAACGTGGCGGTGGATGGAGTAATTGGTGCCAAGACCGCAGCAGCTTGCGAAAAAGCAGCGCAACCGGAGCCAATTGCTTTGCGGGATGCCTACGGGGTGGCGCGGCGGAACTACTATTTTCGCCTTGCTGATCGGCGACCGGCCTCGAGGAAATATGCGCGCAGCCGGTCGGGGGGCAAAGGTGGCTGGATCAAACGCGCAGAAGAGTTTTTGTCAGAGCGATACCATCTTTCTGACGCCGAGTTTCAGGGAAGGGTTGCGGCATGGGGTTGATCTCGGGTGTTTTGGCGCTTTTGTTCGGGAACGGGCGGAACGCGGTTCGGGAAACCGTTGAGATTTACCGTGAGAACACTGAAGCAAGTGCGCAGAGAGGTGCTGAGGCGCAAGCGCAGGCCATGTTGCAGTTTGGAGGCGAGTTTCAAACTGCGCAAAAAGGATCATTTGACCGATTCATGGATGGGGTAAACCGGTTGCCGCGCCCGGCTTTGGCCTTGGGAACATTGGGTTTGTTTGTGGCCGCCATGGTGGACCCGTTGTGGTTTGCTGCAAGGATGCAGGGCATGGCCTTGGTGCCAGAGCCCATGTGGTGGTTGTTGGGTGTCATCGTGTCCTTCTATTTTGGGGCGCGGCATCAGTTGAAAACGCAAGAGTTTCAGAAGGATATCAGTGCGACCATGCTGCAATTGCCTGCTGTTCTGAACAATCTCGAGCAGCTGCGCGAACTGCGCAGCGATAGTCCGGGCGCTGCAGGTCCCGGATCAGGTTCCGCTTTGTCGCAGGATATTACGCACCCCGATGCCAACCCGGCGCTGGATGATTGGCGCAAGCATCGCAGGGCGTGACCCGCGACACTATGTGCCCCCGGATCGGGCGAAAGTTATTGGCCCCCGGATTGGCCCCGGAGTATATTCCGGGGCATGATTACAGAACTCGGCCACTTCGCCCTTATCCTCGCCTTCTTTGTCGCCATCGTGCAAAGTGTCGTGCCCTTGATCGGGGCTTCTAAACGTTGGGCCGGATGGATGGCATTTGCCGAACCCTCGGCCATCGTTCAGTTCCTGCTGACGGCATTTTCCTTCGGTGCGTTGATCTGGGCTTTTGTCGTGTCGGATTTTTCCCTGAGGATCGTGGTTGAGAACAGCCATTCGGCCAAGCCGATGATCTACAAGATCAGTGGCACATGGGGGAACCACGAAGGATCCATGTTGCTGTGGGTGTTGATTGTCACCTTGTTTGGCGCATTGGCCGCGTTCTTTGGAGGTGGGTTGCCGCCGACGCTCAAGGCCCGCGTGCTGGCGGTGCAATCGTCTATAGCGGTAGCGTTTTTTGCCTTTATCCTGTTCACGTCGAACCCGTTTGACCGACTTGCAATTGCGCCGTTTGACGGGCGCGACCTGAATCCGCTGTTGCAAGACCCGGGTTTGGCGTTTCATCCGCCCTTTCTGTACCTCGGCTATGTCGGGCTGAGCATGGCGTTCAGCTTTGCCATCGCAGCCCTGATCGAAGGGCGTGTCGATGCAGCATGGGGGCGTTGGGTACGGCCCTGGACATTGGCCGCCTGGGTCTTTTTGACCATTGGTATCGCGCTGGGGTCGTGGTGGGCTTATTACGAATTGGGCTGGGGCGGGTTCTGGTTCTGGGATCCAGTCGAGAATGCGTCGTTCATGCCCTGGCTTCTGGCAGCCGCTTTGCTGCACTCTGCCATCGTTGTGGAGAAGCGCGAAGCGCTGAAAAGCTGGACTATTCTGCTGGCGATTATCGCGTTCGGATTTTCACTGATCGGCACGTTCATTGTGCGTTCGGGTCTTCTGACTTCGGTTCATGCCTTCGCCACCGATCCCGAGCGCGGCGTGTTTATCCTGATGATCCTGGTGTTCTTCATTGGTGGGGCGCTGACATTGTTTGCCGCGCGTGCCCAAGCGATGGAGGCCAAGGGCGTCTTTGGCATGGTCAGCCGCGAAAGCGCTTTGGTGGCGAACAACGTTTTGCTGGCCGTCAGTTGCTTCGTTGTTTTTGTGGGCACCATGTGGCCCATGGTGGCCGAGATGATGTTCGACCGGAAGCTTTCGGTCGGAGCGCCTTTCTTCAACGCTGCATTCTCTCCGTTTATGGTGCTACTCGGGCTGATCCTGCCGATCGGTTCGATGCTTCCTTGGAAACGTGGAAGGATTGGAAAGACGGCTTGGTCTCTGCGTTACGCCTTTGGGCTGGCGCTGGCGATTGCGTTGCTGGTTTGGGCGATGCAGACTGGACGCAGCGCGTTGGGGCCGGTGGGTCTGTTCCTTGGGGCATGGATTACGTTTGGTGCCGCCATAGATTTGTGGAGCCGCACGGGCCGCAACGGCAGCCTGAAACGCCTGTTCCGCCTGCCGGGTGCAGATTGGGGTAAAGCGGTCGCGCATACGGGTCTGGGCGTCACCATCTTTGCCGTGGCTGGTCTGACCGCTTGGGAGGCCGAAGATATCCGCGTCGCGCAACCCAATCAGCCCTTTGAGGTAGGGCAGTTTACCCTGACACTGCAAGACGTGCGATTGGTTGAAGGGCCGAACTATTTCTCGACCACGGCTGATGTTCTGGTTGAAAAGAATGGACGGCCGATTGGGACACTTCACCCTGAAAAGCGGGACTATCCGGTTGCCCGCATGCCCACGACCGAGGCCGCGATTGATTACCGTTTCCTGGGTGATCTTTACGTTGTGATCGGTGATCAACAGGCAGATGGGGGCTGGGTCATGCGCACCTATATCAAACCGTTCGCGAACTGGATCTGGGCTGGCTGCATCCTGATGTCGCTTGGCGGTATCCTCAGCTTGTGTGACAGGCGGTTCCGGGTGGCTGCAGGGGCGCGAAAAACACCGGTTGGCGGAGTACCCGCAGAATGAAACGCCTTGTACTGATCCTGATGATGCTGGCGACACCCGTGTTCTCGGTGCAGCCGGACGAGGTTTTGGATGATCCTGTGCTGGAACAACGGGCTCGCGATCTCAGCACCGGATTGCGTTGCCTTGTTTGTCGGAACGAAAGCATCGACGAAAGCAACGCCGATCTGGCGCGTGATTTGCGTTTGTTGCTGCGGGAACGTCTGGTTGCAGGTGATACCGACGAACAGGCCATCGCGTTTATCGTGGATCGCTACGGTGAATACGTTCTGCTTAAGCCGACCACCAGCGGCTCGAACCTGTTCCTTTGGCTCGCTGGCCCTATCATGCTGTTGATTGCGGCTGGGGTTGGGCTGAACTTTCTACGCACCCGTGCCAAAGCTCATGCGTCAGTTGAAAGCACGGCGCTGAGTGAAGACGAAAAGGAGCGTCTGCGCCGAATTCTTGAAGACTGACGTTTGGTTCTGCCTTTACCTTCTTGTTTGGGCCAGTAAGTGTTCGAAAACGCTTGGCGCGACGGGAGGGTTTTCATGCATTACGAAACAGTTGTTCTGGACATTACGGACGGTCTGGCGGTTCTGACCTTGAACAGACCTGACAAAATGAACGCTCTGACAACTCAGATGCGCGCTGAAATTACCCATGCAATGAAAGACGCGGCAACCCGAGCCCGGTGCATCGTGATCACCGGCGCTGGTCCCGCTTTTTGTTCCGGGCAGGATCTGGGCGATGCCTCTTCAACCGGCAAGATTGATCTGGAGCGGTCTTTGCGCGACGAATACGAACCAATGCTGGAAACGATCCACAGCTGTCCGGTTCCCACAATTGCGGCTGTAAACGGTGCTGCGGCCGGGGCAGGGGCGAACCTCGCCCTTTGCGCGGATGTTGTGATCGCAACTGAAAGCGCCTATTTCCTGCAAGCCTTTGCGCGGATCGGTTTGTTACCGGATGCCGGAGGAACCTGGTTCATGCCGCGCCAGATGGGGCTGGCCAAGGCGATGGGTGCGGCGTTGTTCGCCGACAAGATCAGCGCGCAACAAGCGGATGACTGGGGCTTGATCTGGGAATCTGTACCTGATGACAATTTCGCAGCGCATTGGCGGAAACGGGCAGAATATCTGGCCAATGGTCCGACAGCAGCCTACGGCGCGATCAAACAGGCCATTCGTGGAACTTATGAAAATACACTACCTCAGCAGCTTGCGACCGAAGCGCATCTGCAGGGCGAATGTGGTCGCTCGCGCGATTTCGCCGAAGGTGTGGTGGCTTTCATGGGAAAACGCCCTCCGAAATTCGAAGGGCGCTAATTCACTTCAGGCGCGGCGGCGGCGGCGCGTGCGGCGTTCAGGGACAGCCTCGTCGCCCGTTCCATCAGAGGCCGATGTAAACGGACCTAACGCATCAGTGATCTGATCCAAAGTCGGGCGTTCGCCGCGCGAGGTGGTATCCAAAGCTTCACGCATCTTGCGCAGGTGATCTGGCATTGTTCCGCAGCAACCGCCAATGATTGTCGCGCCGGCATCGCGTGCCATAGCTGCATACTGGCCCATAAGTTCGGGCGTGCCGTCATAATGGATGTGACCATCCACGTATTTCGGAATGCCCGCGTTACCCTTGGAGATCAGAGGACGCTCTGTGCCTTGCGCTGCAAAGCCCAGAATTGTGCGCAAAATGTCTGATGCGCCGGTTCCACAGTTTGCACCAAAGGCGATGGGTGGGTTGGACAGCGTTTCGACTATTTGCGCCAAATCGGCCGAGGTCACACCCATCATTGTGCGCCCAGCGGTATCAAAGCTCATCGTGCCACACCACGGCATGTCAGCCAGTGCAAATGCTTCGGCCGCGGCTCGGAACTCCTCAGGGGCGCTGATGGTTTCCACCCAGAGCACATCAACACCGCCTTCTTTCAGCGCTGCTGCTTGTTCGTGGAACATTTCCACCGCGTCGGAATGCGTCAGGCTGCCGACCGGTTCCATGATTTCACCAGTTGGTCCAACAGATCCTGCAACCACGACGGGACGCCCGGCCTTGTCTGCCACCTCGCGTCCGAGTTCAGCACCGATGCGGTTTAGCTCGCCCACGCGATTCTGAGCTTCGTGCAGCTTGAGCCGTGCGGACGTACCGCCAAAGGTGTTGGTCAGAAACAGGTCACTGCCCGCATCCACCGAACCCTGATACAGCGCCCGGATCTTGTCGGGGGCGTCCACGTTCCAAAGTTCGGGCGCGTCACCAGACTGCAAGCCCATGTTGAACAGATTTGTTCCGGTCGCACCATCAGCCAAAATGGCATCTTTGGTTTCCAGAAGCTTGCTCAGCGCGTTTGTCATTGGGTTATTCCAGAAAAAGGCGCAAAACGCCGTTAAAAATAGAGACGCCCCATGTCACATGACAGGGGCGTCAAATCAAATTCATAAAACTCATGAAGATCATGAGCTGTGTAAGAAAAACTTAGTCGGCCTCGCTCATGACCTGAGCTTTGGCTTCGGGCAGAATCTCGGCCATCTTGGCGCGGATTTCTTCGGCCGAAGACAAATCACCCAGATCACCGGCGACTTTGCGGACAACGTCTTCGTGTCCGGCTTCTTCGAAGTCGGCGACTACTACGGTCTTGGCATATTCTTCGGCTTCTGCGCCGGATTTGCCCAGCTTTTCTGCCGCCCACAGGCCCAGCAGTTTGTTGCAGCGGGCCTGTGCCTTGAACTGCATTTCTTCATCATGGGCAAACTTGGCTTCAAAGGCGTTTTCGCGTTCGTCGAACGTGGTCATTGGGTGAGGACCTCTTGGGTTACATCTTCTTTCCTGATGATATGACCATACGACGTCCCGGGCGCAAGGTATTTGCGCTGCGTCAAAGCCTCTCGGGTACATGAACTTGCGGGAAAAGAGTGCTTGCACTATGAGGACGCCAACGAGAGGGGACTCATTCCCTTTGCTCAGACTGGAAAGGTCGCTTATGGCGCGTCGCAAGAAAATCTACGAAGGCAAAGCCAAGATTTTGTATGAAGGCCCCGAACCGGGCACGATCGTGCAGTATTTCAAGGATGACGCCACAGCATTCAACGCTGAAAAGAAGGATGTGATTGACGGCAAAGGCGTGTTGAACAATCGCCTGTCCGAGTTCTTCATGAACGGCCTGACCCAGATCGGTATTCCGAACCACTTTATTCGCCGCCTGAACATGCGCGAACAACTGGTGCGTAATTGCGAAATCGTTCCGTTGGAAGTGATCGTTCGAAACTATGCCGCCGGATCGATGTCTAAACGTCTGGGCATAGCCGAAGGGACACAGCTGCCGCGCCCGATCGTTGAATATTGCTATAAAGACGATGCGCTGGGTGATCCTCTGGTCACCGAAGAACATATCGCTGCCTTTGGCTGGGCCAGCCAGCAGGACATGGACGATATCCTCAGCCTAGCGCTGCGCGTGAACGACTTCATGAGCGGTGTGATGCTGGCGGTTGGTATCCGCCTTGTGGACTTCAAGATCGAAATCGGACGCATTTTCGAAGGGGATTATCAGCGTTTGATCGTGGCTGACGAAATCAGCCCTGACAGCTGCCGCCTTTGGGACATCGAAACCGGTCAGAAGCTGGACAAAGACGTGTTCCGTCGTGACCTGGGCAATCTGACCGATGCGTATTCAGAAGTTGCGCGCCGTTTGGGTGTGCTACCGAATACCAATGTCACCAAGCCGACACTGATCAACTGACCCGTTCTGGGAACTTTTGTTTCAACTAAACTGCGCCGCGGCAAAAATCGCGGCGCATTTTTGGTTTTTGCGGTCTCGACAGGTTCATCTGTTGATTATCAACCAAAAGAGTTGCTTTGCGTGATGACAACTGCGGCAAACTGCTTGGGAAACAGGGTTGTCGAAAACGGTCAGGCACGCTATCCCCCGCGCAACGAAATGGGCCATGGATAGCGGCCCGAAGGTGGAGTTGCCAAAATGAAAGCACGGGTTCATGTGATGCTCAAGAACGGGGTGCTGGACCCGCAGGGCGAAGCAGTTCGGCACGCATTGGGCGCAATGGGCTTTGATCAGGTCGAAGGTGTCCGTCAGGGCAAAGTGATTGATCTTGAACTGGCCGATGGCGCGACCGAGGCAGATGTGACCGAAATGTGCGAAAAGCTGTTGGCCAACACCGTCATCGAACGCTACGAGATCGAACTGGTCTGATCGAATGCGGGCCGCGCGTCTGATCACCTACCGTCAACCGCTTGAGGTTGCGACCGTGCCCGATCCCGAACCCGCCGAAGATGGTGTTGTGGTTCGGGTTTTGGCGTGTGGCGTGTGCCGATCCGATTGGCATGCATGGTCAGGCGCGGACCCGGACGTAATCCTTCCGATGACACCCGGTCATGAATATTGTGGTGAGGTTGTCGCGGTCGGTTCTCGGGTCACCCGCTGGCGGGTGGGCGACAAGGTCATCGCGCCGTTCATTCTGGCTTGCGGACATTGCGCAGACTGCGCGCAGGGGCACCAGACAATCTGTAACGACCAGATTGTTCCTGGGTTCACCTGTGATGGTGCTTTTGCGGAATATATCGCTGTGGCCCATGCGGATGCGAACCTCACAACATTGCCCGATAGCATTGCGCCCGAAGTTGCTGCAGCCTTGGGGTGTCGTGTGACAACGGCCTGGCAGGCTTTGGTCGGACGGGCGCAGGTTCAGGGTGGGGAATGGATTGCTGTCTTCGGCGGCGGCGGTGTTGGGATTTCCACGCTGCTTTTAGGCAAGGCCCTTGGCGCAAGGGTCGTCGTGGTCGACATTGCGGATGACAAGCTGAGCTATGCACAGTCTTTGGGGGCTGATGCGGTTGTCAATGCCACAACATGTGATGCGCCGCAGGCAGTAAAAGACATCACTGGCGGCGGCGCGCATGTTGCCATCGAGGCTTTGGGCATCGAAGTCACAACTGTGTCGGCGATGCGGTCGCTGCGCAAAATGGGCCGCATGGTGCAGATCGGCATGCCGGCCGGGGATCACACGCAGATGGCTTTGCCGATGGACGTGCTTTATTCCGGCCAGCTTTCTATTTTCGGAACGCGGGGCATGCCAAGCTGGCGCTATCCGTCTTTGTTGTCGCTGATCGCAGGGGGCAGGATTGACCTGAGCCCGCTGGTCACGCGCAAAATAACTCTTAACCAGGTGAGTGCTGAGCTTGCCGCCTTTGACCACCCAACCCCTCCGGGCGTTGCAGTGGTTACAGATTTTGTCTCGTAGGAGGGCCCGCCATGCGCGCAGCCGTAATCGTATTCCCCGGATCCAACTGTGACCGAGACCTCGCCGTCGCCTTTGAGCAGGCCGGTTTCAAGGTTGATATGGTTTGGCACAAAGACGCGGCCTTGCCCGACGGTGTTGATATCGTGGGCGTACCGGGTGGCTTTTCCTATGGAGACTATCTGCGCTGCGGTGCCATCGCCGCCAAATCTCCGATCTGTAAGGCGGTGGTCGAGCATACCGAACGCGGCGGCTATGCCGTGGGTATCTGCAACGGGTTTCAGGTTTTGACGGAAACCGGCATCCTGCCTGGCGCGTTGCTGCGCAATGCCGGTCTGAAATACATCTGCAAAACAGTGGGCTTGAAGGTCGAAACAAGCGACAGCGTGTTTACCGGGGGCTATAATGCAGGCGACGTGATCGGTATCCCAATCGCGCACCATGACGGCAACTACTTCGCGGATGACGAAACACTTGCGGCCCTAAAGGATCAGGATCGCATCGCGTTCACCTATACCGAGAATCCCAATGGCTCGGTCGGCGACATCGCTGGCATCCTGTCCGAAAACCGCCGAGTAATGGGGATGATGCCTCATCCCGAGCGTGCGGCAGATGAAGGGCATGGTGGCACGGACGGAGTGGCGCTGTTCCGCGCATTGTCAGGCGTGTTTGAAGCAGCGTGACTTGAGGTCGCGCGCGCCCGCGCGTAACGTCTGGCCATGAACTCGGACGTGCGATCAGCTTGGTCAAATATGTTGAAACCGCTTCGCGGTGCTCCGCTGGGCTGGCGTTTGCGCGTTGCCGTTCTTGTTTTGCTGCTTGCAACTATTACCACGGTTTGGATTACCAATAGCCTGTTGACCGACAGGTTCACGGAATCAACGCGAAACCGGGCAGAGCTGCGACTGGCCCTGTATTCCGGTAACCTGCTGAGTGAGTTGCGTCGAAACTCGATCGTGCCACAGTTGCTGGCACGAGACCCGACCCTGATTTCAGCGCTGCAATCCAGTGATTATACGTTGTCGACCCAGCGCCTGATTTCCTTCGTTGAAGAAATTGGCGCGGCCTCGCTGATGCTTTTGGACAGCGATGGTCGAACCGTTGCCGCAACGGATCGGAACAAGCTGGGTGAAGGGCACAGAAATACAGCTTATTATGTGGATGCCATCCGGTCTAATGCCACGATCTTTTCGGTCATTCCCAGGGACTCCGGCGGATACAGCTTCGTCTATTCCCGGCGACTGGAAAACGGATCGGAAATTTTGGGGGTCATCGTTGTCGAGGTCGACCTTCAGAAATTCGAACGCGCCTGGGCCGGTATTTCGGACGCGGTGATGGTCACCGACAGTACCGGAACCATTATCCTGTCTACCGAGCCCCGCTGGCGTGGGTTGGAAGAGAGCACGGCGATGCTGCGGCAACCGCCGCAGGGTGCAATTCAACGCGCTATTCGGGCTACAACCGATTGGACGGCTTTGCCACCGGATGCCTACCTGCAAGGCGAGGCCGTGATGCGCATGGAAACACGCATCCCGTTCCGGGGTTGGCAAATGACGTCGTTCACCACCTTTGAGTCGATCCGCGAAAAGGTTAACAGCGTGCTTGCTCTGGAAATCATGGGATTTGCGATTCTTCTGGCGCTGACGTTTTATGCGCTCAGCCGTCGGGCGACCCTTCGCATGGCGCTGTTTCAGCGCGAGTCGGCAGAGCTTCGCGCATTGAACGCACGGCTACAGCGGGAAATTGCTGAGCGGGAACGGGTTGAAAAGACGCTGGATTTGGCGGAACAGACCCTTGCGCAAAGTTCGAAATTGGCCGCCTTGGGCGAGATGTCGGCTGCGGTAAGTCACGAGCTTAATCAACCTCTGGCTGCAATGAAAACATATCTCGCCGGGGCGCGTCTGTTGTTGCGGCGCAACCGACCGGAAGAGGCGCTTGCCAGCTTTGGACGCATCGACGGTCTGATCGAGCGGATGGGTGCGATCACGCGCCAGCTCAAGTCTTATGCCCGCAAAGGGGCGGATGCGTTTTCGCCTGTAAACCTTGGTGAAGCGCTGGCCTCGGCCTTGTCCATGATGGAGCCGCAACTGCGTCAGCGTCATGTGAAGATCACTCAGATCCTGCCGGAAGAACCTGTCATGGTGATGGGGGACCGGATGCGGATCGAGCAGGTGATGGTCAACCTCTTGCGAAACGCGCTGGATGCCACCAAATCGGTAGCAGAGCCGGATGTGGAAATCATCCTGGCGGCGGGCGACATGGCGGTTCTGACCGTGCGGGACAACGGGCACGGTATCGAGGATATCGAGAACCTGTTCGAGCCGTTCTATACTACCAAACAGCCTGGCGACGGGGTTGGACTGGGGCTTGCCATCTCGTCGGGGATCGTGAACGACCATGGGGGACGGCTGACTGCGCGCAACGGCCAATATGGTGGCGCGGTGTTTGAAATGCAGTTGCCAGCACTGGGAAGCGACGGCCTTGAGGCCGCGGAATAACGAGGAATGACTATGGCACAGGCCATGAAAATTGCCATTGTGGATGACGAACAGGACATGCGCCAGTCGATCAGCCAGTGGCTTGCTTTGTCCGGATACGACACTGAAACCTTTGCCAGCGCGGAAGATGCGCTCAAGGTTCTGGGACCGGATTATCCGGGGATTGTGATTTCGGACATCAAGATGCCGGGGATGGATGGAATTCAGCTTTTGAGAAAGCTGATGGGGGCCGACAGCACCCTGCCAGTCATAATGATCACGGGGCATGGCGACGTTCCGATGGCGGTTGAGGCGATGCGCGTTGGTGCGTTCGATTTCCTTGAAAAGCCGTTTAACCCTGATCGCATGTCCGAACTGGCCAAACGCGCCAGCAATGCACGCCGTCTGACACTGGACAACCGGGCGCTGCGGCGTGAGCTGTCGGGTGGCACGCAGATCATGAACAAGCTGATCGGTGCCAGCCCGGTTATGGAAAGGCTGCGTGAGGATATTCTGGATCTTGGGCAAGCCGATGGTCATGTATTGATCGACGGCGAGACGGGAACCGGCAAGACGCTGGTGGCGCATGCGCTGCATGCGGTGGGCAGCCGCGCAGGCAAGAAGTTTGTTCTGGTGTCCTGCGCCGCGTTGGAGGAAGACGCGCTGGCCAAGCGCCTTTTTGGCCCGATGATGCCCGAGGATGCGCAACTGCCGGCCATCGAAGAAGCACGCGGCGGGACACTGGTGCTGGAAGATGTTGAGGCGCTGAGCGATACGTTGCAGGCCAAACTGCTGAGCGTGATGAACGAGCAGGGCACCCCTGCTGAAACGCGGATTGTTGCGATTTCGAACCTGCAGGAAGCGGGGAAGACATCCGAAGACGTTCTGCGCCCCGACCTGTTCTATCGGTTGGCGGCATTGCGGATCACCATGCCGCCACTTCGTCAGCGGGGTGAGGACATTCTTACCCTCTTCACGCGCCTCAGCGAGCAATTTGCAGAGGAATATGGCTGCGATGCCCCTCAGGTCAGTGCGCAGGAAGCGGCGCAATTGTTGCAGGCCCCGTGGCCAGGCAATGTGCGTCAACTGATCAATATTGCCGAGCGTGCCGTGCTACAATCACGCCGTGGATCAGGAACGATTGCGTCATTGTTGATGTCCGACCATGAAGAGATGCAGCCGGTGATGACCACCGAAGGCAAGCCGTTGAAGGAATATGTCGAAGCGTTCGAGCGGATGCTGATCGACAATACAATGCGCCGCCACAAGGGGTCGATCGCGTCGGTCATGGACGAATTGTGCCTGCCGCGCCGGACGTTGAACGAGAAGATGGCCAAATACGGACTTCAGCGGTCGGACTATCTTTAACCGTTGCGAATGGGGGCTCTGCCCCCGTCGCCTTTGGCGACTCCCCCGAGGTATTTTAGGCCAGATGAAGAGATCCCGCGCTGCGTCGGCGGTCTTGATGCAGTTTGCCCATTGTCTTTTCCACAGGACTGCTTTTATTGTGTTCGGACGGGCCGGGCCTTTTTAGCGCTCTTAAGTCCCGAATCTTTGAGTTTCGCTGCTTTGCTGCACGTTAATTTCGCTGCGAAGCAGACCGATTGTGCCCCGATTGCGGGCAGTGGAGTACCTGAGCCCGATACGTCGGGTGAAAGGAATAAATGGGCGGGCTGCAGAAACTGCGCCTGTCGGAGAAGAACCGCGATGACGCGCGCGCAACGATTGAGAGACCGGGCAGGGGGCTACAGCGCCAGACCCTGCCGCGCGCCGTCTGATATCGCCCTGACAAGACACCTCCCCAAAAGCGCCTGTCCGCCTGGACAGGTCAGGACAACGCGTTTGGCGCGGTGCACTAAGGAAACATGGCTAAGAAAATGCTTATCGATGCCACCCACGCGGAGGAAACCCGCGTCGTGGTGGTCGACGGAAACAAGGTCGAGGAGTTCGATTTTGAATCCGAAAACAAACGCCAGCTTGCTGGCAACATCTACCTTGCAAAAGTAACACGGGTTGAGCCGTCGCTGCAGGCGGCGTTTGTCGACTATGGTGGGAACCGTCACGGATTCCTGGCCTTTTCGGAAATTCATCCGGACTACTATCAGATCCCCGTCGCCGACCGTGAGGCGTTGATGGAGGAAGAGCGCGCTTATGCCGAGGCGATGAAGGCGCGTGACGAAGCCGAAGAAGCCAAGCCCAAAAAGCGGCGGTCTCGGTCGCGTTCCAAGGCGGCAGATGTGAAGTCGGACGATCCGGTTGAGACAATGGAGGTTTCGACCGAGCCAACCGGTATGGAAACCATCGATTTGGCCGATGGCGAAGATGCAGATGCAGAGGTGCCCGAGGGAACCTCTCCGATGGAGATCGTGGCTGAAACACCGGTAGAAGAGCCGGAAGACAGCGATGCGACTTCGGCAGAAACTGCGTCAGATAACGCGGCAGAAGAATCTGCTTCTGAGGTGGAAGACACGTCTGCATCGCCCGAAGAAGCCGGCGACGACACAGGTGAAGTCAGTAAAGACGCTGGTGAGGCCTCAAGCGATGAGACAGAAGTAAGCGCAGAAGCTGATAGCGCATCGGCAAATGAGGCAGGGACGGAGGCGGTTGCTTCTGACGATGTTGAGACCTCGGGTGAAGCTGCTGCAGATGCAGACGGCGATCAGGGTGCGGAAGACGAGGATGCTGAAGGCAAGAGCGCCGATGCCTCGTCGAAAGACGACTCGATTGAATCTGTAGCTGACGAAGATGACAGCGAAGACATCCGTCCGCCACGCAAACCGCGCCCGCGTCGTTACAAGATTCAGGAAGTCATCAAGGTTCGTCAGGTCCTGCTGGTGCAGGTGGTCAAGGAAGAGCGCGGCAACAAGGGTGCTGCGCTGACAACCTATCTGTCTTTGGCCGGTCGCTATTGTGTATTGATGCCGAACACCGCGCGCGGTGGCGGTATCAGCCGCAAAATCACCAACGCCGCCGACCGTAAGAAATTGAAAGAAATCGCCGCGGACATCGATGTGCCGACCGGGGCGGGTCTGATCATCCGCACTGCGGGTGCCAAACGCACCAAGTCCGAGATCAAGCGCGACTATGAATACCTGCAGCGTTTGTGGGAACAGATCCGCGCGCTCACGCTGGAGTCGATTGCGCCTGCAAAGATCTATGAGGAAGGCGACCTGATCAAACGGTCGATCCGCGATCTTTACAATCGAGACATTGATGAGGTTCTTGTTGAAGGCGAAGGCGGTTATCGCATCGCCAAGGACTTCATGAAAATGATCATGCCGTCCCACGCCAAGAACGTGAAACGGTACGAAGATGCCCTGCCTTTGTTCGCGCGCTATCAGGTGGAAAGCTATCTGGCGGGCATGTTCAACCCGACGGTTCAGCTGAAATCCGGTGGTTATATCGTGATCGGCGTGACCGAAGCTCTGGTTGCTATCGATGTAAACTCGGGGCGCGCGACCAAAGAAGGCTCGATCGAAGAGACCGCGCTGAAGACAAACCTGGAGGCCGCCGAAGAGGTGGCGCGCCAGCTGCGTCTTCGGGATTTGGCCGGTCTGATCGTCATCGATTTCATCGATATGGACGAGCGCAAGAATAATGCAGCGGTTGAAAAGCGTCTGAAGGACAAGCTGAAAACTGACCGCGCGCGCATTCAGGTGGGCCGGATTTCCGGCTTCGGTTTGTTGGAAATGAGCCGCCAGCGACTGCGACCCGGAATGATCGAGGCCACGACTCAGCCTTGTCCGGCATGTCACGGCACAGGTCTGATCCGTTCGGACGACAACATGGCCCTGTCGATTCTGCGTCAGATCGAAGAGGAAGGCACACGCCGTCGTTCGCGTGAAGTTTTGGTGCGTTGCCCAGTCGGCATTGCCAACTTCTTGATGAACCAGAAGCGTGAGCACATTGCTCAGATCGAAGCCCGGTATGGCCTGTCTGTGCGGATCGAAGGCGACATCCACTTGGTGAGCCCCGATTTCTCGATGGAGAAATTTAAAACCGCCAGCCGGATTGTGCCTGAAGCCACTGCGCCTGTCGTTTCTGTGGATGCGTCTCTGATGGACATGGTGGACTCGTCTGACGAGGAAGAGGTTGAGGAGGAAACCACCCCAACCGAAGATGATGCCAAGCCCAAGCGCAAACGTCGCCGTCGTCGGCGCAAGAAGGGTGGGGGCAATGGTGATGCCGCAGAGCAATCCAACGAAAGCTCCGAAGGAGAGGCGCAGGAGAACGCTTCTGGTGATGCCGCCGATGAAGAAGGTGCGGCTGACGTCGTAGAAGCGGAAGCGGCAGAGGAAGAAAAGCCTGCCAAGCCCAAGCGTAAACGTGCTCCGCGTCGCCGGAAAAAGGACGTTGCGGCCGAGGAAACGGTTGAACAGGCTGAAGCAACTGAAGGAGTTGAAGCTGAGACCGTAGCTGAGGCGCCTGTGGCCGAGGACGCTGCAGAAAACCCTGAGGCCGAGGTGCCCGAGGTGGCTCAGGAACAAGGCGAAACTGTTGAGGTGGAAGCTGAGACTGTTGAGGTTGCACCAGAGGAACCGGTGAACGCCGAAGAGGCCAGTGTCGAGGACGCGCCAGCAGAAGAGACGTCTGGTGTTGTGGAAGAACTTGCGGCGCAAGCGGTTGAAGAGGTCACTGCTGATGAGGTTGAGCCCGCAGTAGAAGCCCCTGTGGAAGAGACACCTGAGCCTGTGCTGGAAACAGTCGCGGAAGAACCGGAACCAGGCCCCGCCAAGCCGAAGCGACGCGGGTGGTGGTCGCTGGGCAAGTAATGAAAAGGCGGGCTGAGGAGCCCGCCTTTTTAGTAATCCGAAGGATTTTTAGACGGCTTTTTGGATCAGATAAACCTGATGCGCCCCGTCAAGTTCCTGAGACAGCAGCGTATGTCCGGCTTCGGAGCAAAAATGTGGAACATCGACGATGGCCGCCGGATCATCGGCCAGCACCCGCAGTACGGCCCCTGCAGGCAAGGATTTAAGCCGTTTGCGGGCTTTGAGGACGGGTAGAGGACACAAAAGCCCAAGGGCGTCCAATGTATCTGTTATATCGGTCATGCATTTCGGGATAGGACCAAGTTGAAATATTGTCCAGATTCCAACCACGAGGATGTGACTGAATGGCCCCGTGACGGATCGACATTCATCACTTATGTGCAGAGGCATGTTCGGAATTGAAATCATAGACGCGGGACTGTTGCCCGCCATGTTTGTCGCGCTGTTGGGTGGCTTGATCAGCTTTCTGTCACCATGCGTGCTGCCCATCGTGCCGCCTTATCTGGCGTATATGAGCGGCGTCACAATCAACGAGATGCAGGACGAGGCCCGTGCGCGGCGCAAGGCAACGATGTCGGCATTGTTCTTTGTGATGGGTCTGTCGACCGTCTTTCTGCTTTTGGGCTTTACCGCGTCTGCCTTCGGGGCGTTTGTTCTTCAGAATCAGGTGCTTTTTGCCAAGCTTTCGGGTGCGGTGGTGATCGTGTTTGGTCTTCACTTCCTGAACGTATTCCGCATCCCGTTTCTGGACCGCGAAGCGCGGATCGATACCGGTGATTCCGGTGGCTCGGTTTTTGGGGCGTATATTCTGGGTTTGGCGTTTGCCTTTGGCTGGACGCCCTGCATTGGGCCTCAGTTGGGTGCGATCCTTTCGCTGGCGGCGAATGAGGCATCAGTGGCGCGTGGTACGGTATTGCTGGGCGTCTACGCGGCGGGGCTGGGTATTCCATTCCTTCTGGCGGCTATGTTCCTGAACCGATCGATGACCGTCATGAACCGCATCAAGCCTTACATGGGTACGATCGAAAAGGTCATGGGTGGATTGCTGTTGTTCGTGGGCATCATGCTGATCACCGGTCTGTTCACACGGTTCAGCTGGTGGTTGCTGGAAACCTTCCCGGCATTGGCAAATTTTGGATGAACCGCTGACCCCCTTACCTTGACCTCAAGCCTGCGTTAACCTGAACGGCAGAAGGTAAGGGCATGTGCAGTCAGACAAATCAGCCTCAGGTGCGCAAACGTCGGGTGTTTTACATTCCCGGTTATGATCCGTTTCCGCCCAGACGATACCGGGAGCTGTATCGGTCTGAGTCACAGGCCCAGGCTGAGATTTCCGGCTATGAGATTTCCGTGTCAGCCAAGCCGCGAGCTGACGTCTTTGGCTGGCATGTCACATCGCTTCAGGATGGTGAACGGGTGCACACGGATGTCGATGTGCTGGTCTGGTCGGACATCGTGCGGGACAGCATGACGGGATCGATCCTGTCCACCTATCTGCAACTGGCGCGAACCGCTTGGACCTACATCTCGACGGGTACTCTGCGTCGGTTGATGGGGCTGAGAAAAGGGCCGGTGATTGCTGCGCTATATCCGGTTGGTATGTTGCTTTTACAATTGCTGATCGCGCTGCTGGTTGCGTGGGCGACGGCGAAACTGCTTGTCCCAATTGTTGGGCTGTGGGCTTTGGTTCCGGCGGGTGTTCTGGCTTATGCGGTGTTGCGTTGGTTTCGCACAATCGACAACCGGCTGTTTGTCTATTACCTGATGCATGACTACGCATATTCCGCGCAGTTAAAGGGGGAAACTCCGCCGCAGTTGCAGGCGCGATTGGACACATTCCAAGACCTGATCAAAGACGCTTTGACTGAAGAGGTGGACGAGGTTTTGGTGATCGGTCACAGCTCGGGCGCGCATCTGGGTGTGTCGGTGCTGGCCGATCTGATCCGCAATTGTAATGTGCGTGACCAAGGACCGGTTTTGTCGTTTCTGACTTTGGGGCAGGTGGTTCCCATGGTTTCGTTCCTGCCAAACGCACACCGTTTACGCGCGGATTTGCAGTTTCTATCCAAGCAACCCACTGTGGCATGGGTCGATTTTACCGCCCCCGGCGATGGCTGCGCCTTTGCACTATGCGACCCGGTTGCGGTCAGCGGTGTGGGTAGCCCTGACAAGAAATGGCCACTGGTTTTGTCGGCAGCGTTTACTCAAACACTGTCTCCTGAGCGCTGGAAGGCGGATCGCTGGCGGTTCTTCAAGCTGCATTTTCAGTATCTCTGCGCCTTTGACCGTCCGGGTGCATACGATTATTTTCGGATCACCGCGGGCCCCCAAACCTTGGCTGCACGATTTGCCGGGCGCGCGCCTTCACCGTCACGTATTGATCAGCCCGTTTCAAAATACACTACGGTTCACGCATGATCCCGCCAAAACCGACCCCACGCCCAGACAAAGTTTCGCTGTGGCAGTATCTGAGACTGTTTCGGAAAGACCTGCTTTCGGCGCAGCCCCAACGGCTCTATCGCGCATGGATGGCGGAATTTCGAACGCCGTTCTTTAGATCTTACATGGTCAATCAGCCAGAACTGGTTGATCTGGTTTTGAAAAAGAGGCCTGAAGATTTCCCGAAGTCTAACCGGATCAGCGAAGGTTTGCGGCCGCTTTTGGGTGAGTCTGTATTTCTGACAAACGGTGAGGTGTGGAAGCGACAACGTCGTATCATTGATCCAGCGTTCGAAGGCGGGCGGTTAAAAGACACGTTTCCGGCGATGCGAGACGCGTCACAAGCCTGCGCGGATCGGCTGTGCTCCAGTGTTGGAACCGAGGTTGAAGTTGAAGAAATCACCAGCCATGTCGCCGCAGATGTCATTTTCAGAACACTGTTTTCGGTGCCTATCGAACATGAAATCGCAGCTGAAGTATTCCAGAAATTCCACTCCTATCAAAGGCGGCAACCGCTTTTGAACCTTGCGGCTTTTTTGCCTCTGCCACGTTGGGTTCCTCGTCTACATGCCGGCGACACGCGGCGGAATGCGCATGATATCAGGCGTTTGATCCAGAAACTTACAGCGGATCGCGCTTCGGCCATTGCTGATGGGACGGCACCAAACGATCTGGCCACAAAAATCATGACAACACCCGATCCTGCCACGGGGAAGTGTTTTGAAACCGACGAGATGATTGATCAGGTCGCGATCTTCTTTCTGGCGGGCCATGAAACCAGCGCCTCGGCTCTGGCCTGGACGCTTTATCTGCTGGCGCTGTACCCCGACTGGCAAAAGAAGGTCGCGGAAGAGGCGCAGGCAAATCCGGACCCGTCCTTTACGACCATGTCCAGGCTGAACGTCGCCCGAGATGTATTTCGCGAGGCGTTGCGACTTTATCCACCGGTGCCAATGATGGTTCGGGAAACGCAATGTCCTGAACAGTTTCGCGATCGAGAGGTTCCGAAGGGTTCACAAATTGTAGTCAGCCCGTGGCACCTGCATCGGCAAGAACGGCTTTGGGACAATCCCGACGGGTTCGATCCCTCGCGCTGGAAGACAGAGAACGGCAAAACATGTCAACGCAATGCCTACATTCCGTTCTCTGCCGGACCAAGAGTGTGCACGGGGGCGGGATTTGCGATGGTTGAAGGGCCCTTGATCCTGTCGATGCTGTTGCGCCAATTCAAATTCGAAACAATCCCTGGAAAAACGCCGGTTCCGGTGGCGCATCTGACCGTTCGGTCCAAGGACGGGATATGGTTGAGGTTGGTTGAGCGCTAACAAACTACCATCGTCCATCACCGTGCTGTATGCGAGGAATGAAATCGGAATCATTCTTGAACGGGAAATCATTATGTCCAAAGCAGAACAGCGCGTACAGATGTCCAACGGAGCAGGCTTTATCGCCGCACTGGATCAAAGTGGTGGATCGACCCCCAAGGCGCTGGCGCTGTATGGGGTGGACGCATCGGATTACGCCTCGGAAGAAGAGATGTTTGGCGAAATCCAGAACATGCGCGCGCGGATCATTCTGGCGGACGACTTCACCAAGGATAAAGTGATCGGTGCAATCCTGTTCGAACGCACGCTGGGTGAAGAAATCGACGGCCGCAAGGTTGCGGATTACCTATGGTCGGTCAAAGGCATCGTTCCGTTCCTGAAAATCGACAAAGGTCTGGAAGAGACCGCGAATGGCGTCCAGATGATGAAACCGATCCCGGGTCTGGCCGAAACGCTGGCCAAGGCAGAGGGTGTGTTTGGCACCAAGGAACGTTCGGTGATTCATGAAGCCAACGCCGAAGGCATCGCTGCCGTTGTGGCGCAGCAGTTCGATGTAGCCCGCGAGGTCGTTGCCGCAGGCATGGTTCCGATTGTCGAGCCCGAAGTTAACATCAACTCGGAAACCAAGGCCGAGGCGGAAGACATCCTGAAGGCTGAAATCCTGAAAAACCTGGATCAGTTGGCCGAGGGGCAGGACATCATGCTGAAACTGACAATCCCGAGCGCGGCAAACCTTTATGATGAAGTGGCTGATCACCCGCGCGTGGTGCGCGTGGTTGCCTTGTCAGGTGGGTATTCGACCGAGCAGGCGTGTGATTTGCTGGGCCAGAACGGCAAGATGATCGCGTCGTTTTCGCGTGCGCTGACCGAAGGTCTGTCGAAACAGCAATCTGATGCCGAGTTCAATGCCGCCCTGGGCAGCAACATTGAAAAGATTTTTGAAGCTTCTGCTTAAGCCACTGATAAAACAAAAGAAGCGGCGTGTATGCGCCGCTTCTTTTTTCTGACCACTCGGCTTAAATCAGGTATTCGATTTCAAAATTCCGCAAAGCTGAGCGTTCAGTTTTAACGCCGAAATAGCACCATTTGGCGGAAGCTATCCCGTGTCGGGCTCCTCAGGATACCGGACACGTGCCCCGGTCAAATTTTTGAACCGCGCCTTTGACCATCATGTCGTATTTCAAGCTGTCATAGTTCACGACAAACGTGACGACCTTTCCGTCCTGCATCAACAGAAACGTCATTGATTCTCCGACAGGATAAATTGCGGCTTCGCCTTCAAGGTCGCCTGTGGAAAGATAGCCTTTGTCCGAACCGCCTGACCGTTTCAAAGTTACGTTGCTGCCGTCCACATCTGACACACATTCAACTGAAAAATCATCTTGTTTCAGAGCGTTATTTGCCAAAGCAGGGGTTGCTGCCGCAGCCGCAACCGCGAGCACGCAGAGGTATTTCTTTGCCATTTTGAAGTCCAAAGTTGGGGGTTTTCTGTTCGCTGGGTCCGGCAATATGGGCAATCATTACATCCGAACCTAACGAGCAGGTGCCTTCCATTTGCGCCAGGAATGAGGCGTATGTTTGAACTTTAAGTGTCGTTGGAAATACCGGGTCAGCGCGCATTGCGCTGATGGGGAAACTTCGCAATTCAAGCTCATATATGCGGTTTGAGGCGGTCAGACCGGGCGGCGGCCTTGACAATCAGCGTCTCTGAATGAAACCTCACAAGGGTTGGGAGAAATTGGAAAATTCAAAGAGTTGTACCTGTTGCGGGACGGGCCGGATTGTATTATCGGCACGCTTCCCTGAGCAGGTCGACCCACTTGGGTTCCAACTGCCAGATAAAAAATTGGGAGTTAAAACATGAAAAACAGCAGCAAACTGAGCCTTGGCGCGTTTGTGACGGCGGCCATGATGGCACCAGCCGCGTATGCGGAAGAGTTCATCACAATCGGCACCGGTGGCGTAACCGGCGTGTATTACCCGACAGGAGGCGCGATCTGCCGTCTGGTGAACAAAGGCCGCAAGGAACATGGCGTGCGCTGCTCGGTCGAATCGACCGGTGGTTCGGTCTACAACATCAACACCATTCGCGAAGGCGAACTGGAGTTTGGTGTGGCACAGTCAGACTGGCAGTACCATGCCTATAACGGCACCTCGAAGTTCGAAGAGGCTGGCCCGTTCGAAAACCTGCGCGCCGTTTTCTCGGTTCACCCCGAGCCGTTCACCGTTGTGGCCCGCGCCGATTCCGGCATCACCAATTTTGAGGACCTGAAAGGCAAGCGCGTCAACATCGGCAACCCCGGTTCCGGTCAGCGCGGCACCATGGAGGTTCTGCTGGGTGAAATGGGCTGGACCACGGGCGATTTCGAACTGGCGACCGAACTGAAGGCGGCTGAACAGTCGGCTGCACTGTGCGACAACCAGATCGATGCGATGGTTTACACCGTCGGTCACCCTTCGGGTTCGATTCAGGAAGCCACCACCGCATGTGACTCGGTTCTGGTGAATGTCAGCGGCGAAGCCGTGGACAAACTGGTCAACGACAACTCGTTCTACCGCACCGCAACCATTCCCGGTGGCATGTACCGTGGATCTGATGGCGACACGTCGACCTTTGGTGTGGGCGCAACCTTTGTGACGTCAGCAGACGTATCGGAAGATGCGGTCTATGCGGTTGTCAGCTCGGTCTTCGAGAACTTCGATGACTTCAAAAAGCTGCACCCTGCATTTGCCAACCTGAAGCCCGAAGAGATGATCGCGGACGGCCTGTCGGCACCGCTGCATCCGGGTGCTGAAAAGTACTACAAAGAAAAAGGCTGGATTCAGTAAGCCAGACCTGACGCAGGGTGCCTTCGGGCGCCCTGCACACAACCCGTGTAAAACGGGGTTCCAAAAGGCCGGAAAAGGCCGTGACGGGGAGACATTTTATGAGTTCCGACACACAATCCAATCGCCCGCTATCTGAAGAAGAGCTTCAGGATCTGGTTGCGTCTTCCGACGCCGGCGGGCGCAACCCGGTCGGCAACGTCGGGATTTTTCTGGCCATCGTGGCTGCAATCTGGTCGATTTTTCAGGTTGTTCTGGCCTCGCCAATCTCGAACTATGTCCTTCCCGGAAGCGTTGTGAACAACTCGCGCCAGTTCCATCTGGCTTTTGCGATGTTTCTGGCCTTTGCGGCTTATCCGGCGCTGAAGTCCAGCCCTCGGAACTATATCCCGATTCAGGACTGGATCATGGGTATTCTGGGCGCGTTTGTCGCGCTTTATGGGTATTTCTTCTACGACAAGATCGTCAATGCGGGCGGGCTTGCCGATGACACGGACAAGTGGATCGCATTGGGCGGCCTGCTACTGTTGTTCGAGGCCGCGCGCCGCGCGCTTGGCCCGGCCATGGCGATCATCGCGACGATCTTTTTGGCTTATGTCTTCTTCGGTTCATCCGAATGGGTGCCCGAAGTTATCCGCTGGAAAGGCGCGAGCCTGAAAAAGGCCATGAGCCATATGTGGATCACGTCAGAAGGTGTGTTTGGCATCGCTCTTGGCGTTTCCACGAAATTCGTCTTCCTGTTCGTTCTGTTTGGCGCCTTGTTGGATAAGGCCGGGGCAGGGAACTATTTCATCAAAATGGCCTTCGGGGCGCTTGGCCATCTGCGTGGCGGCCCTGCGAAGGCTGCCGTTGTGGGCTCTGCCGCGACCGGGCTGATCTCGGGTTCGTCGATTGCCAACGTTGTAACCACCGGCACCTTCACCATTCCGTTGATGAAACGGGTGGGCTTTTCCAGCGAACAAGCTGGCTCGGTCGAGGTTGCGTCTTCGGTAAATGGCCAGATCATGCCACCGGTTATGGGCGCTGCGGCCTTCCTGATGGTGGAATATGTGGGCATCTCATATGTCGAGGTCATCACCCACGCCTTCTTGCCTGCTGCGATTTCCTACATCGCGCTGGTCTATATCGTCCATCTTGAAGCGGTTAAGCGGAACATGCCAACCCTGGGCGACCGGGATGTGCATTTGGCGCGGACCGTTGTTGGGATGTTGTCTTTCTTCGTGGTATTTGCCGGTCTGTGCTATAGCTCGCAATTCCCGGTGGATGCGGTGACAAGTTGGGCACCTTCGGCGGCTGGATTGATCCTTAGCCTGATCGTTTGCGCCATCTATGTCGTGTTGCTTTATCTGGCCGCTCAGGTGCCGGATCTTGAGCCCGACGATCCAAACGCCAAAGAGGTCACGCTGCCGGTCATTGCAGACATCTACAAGGCAGGTCTGCACTATCTGCTGCCGATTATTGTGCTTGTCTATTTCCTGATGATCGAACAGAAATCTCCTGGTTTGTCAGCCTTTTGGGCAACCGCGTTACTGTTCGTGATCCTGCTGACGCAAAAACCGCTCAAGGCGGTCTTCCGCGGCGAAAGCGATGTGTACAACCGCTTTATCGACGGTGTGGCCGACCTGTGGCAGGGCCTGATCGACGGCGCGCGGAACATGATCGGGATCGCTTTGGCCACAGCCACGGCGGGCGTGATCGTGGGTACGGTGACGCTGACCGGTGTAGGACAGGTGATGGCCGATCTGGTCGAGTTCCTCTCGGGTGGCAACCTGATCCTGATGCTGATCATGGTCGGTATCCTCAGCCTGATCCTAGGTATGGGCCTGCCGACCACGGCGAACTATATCGTCGTCAGCTCGTTGATGGCTGGTGTGGTTGTCGAACTGGGCGCGCAAAGCGGGCTGATCGTGCCGCTGATCGCTGTCCACCTGTTTGTCTTTTACTTCGGTATTATGGCGGACGTGACACCGCCTGTGGGTCTGGCCAGTTTCGCGGCCGCTGCTGTCTCGGGTGGTGATGCGATCAAGACCGGTTTCACGGCGTTCTTCTACAGCCTGCGCACTGTGGCGTTGCCGTTTGTGTTCATCTTCAACACCGACCTGTTGTTGATCGATGTGACATGGGTCGAAGGCATAATCGTCGCCATATTCGCCACCATAGCCATTCTGGTCTTTACTGCCGGTACAATGGGGTACTTCCTGACCCACAGCCGGATCTATGAAAGCATCGCGCTGATCTTTGTGGCCTTTGCCTTGTTCAGGCCGGACTTCTTTATGGACCGCATTTCGCCTCCGTTCCAATCGGTTGAACCTGCTGCGTTCGAAGAGACAATCGGTCAGGTTCCACCCGGAACAGAGATGCGGCTTGTTGTGTCCGGGCCAGACTTCGACACGCTTGAAATGACTGATACAACTGTGGTGGCCACGGTGGGTTCGGAAGACGGCGGCGCAGCGCGGGTCGAGGCGTTGGGGCTAATCCTGATCCCTGAAGACGGCGTTGTTAAACTGGACGAACCGTTCCCAGGAACACCGCTTTCAGGCGATCTGGATATCTTCGATTATTACGGGGATGAGGCCGTAAGCCTGACCTCGGTCAGCTTGCCGTCCAGTCAGCCACCCAAGCAGTTGGTCTATATCCCTGCGATGGTTCTTCTTGGCCTCATCGCGCTTTTGCAACGCGGCCGGGCCGCCAGACGAGAGGTGCTTGCATGACACGTTCAGTTCTATGCGCCATTGATATCAGCAATGGTGAGATTGATGTGCCGGTTCTGCAAAAGGCGGCCGCTCTGGCGGACCTGGAAGGGGCGCAGCTGGATGTTGTGACCGTGCTGCCGGATTTTGGTGAAAGTTGGGTGTCAGGGTTCTTTGAGGCCGACTTCCACGACAAGGCTTTTGAAGAGGCGCAGGCCACTCTGACATCGCTGTGTGTCAAAGCACTGGGGTCAGAGAGAAATGAAACTATCCGCCATGTTGTGGCGACAGGAACGGCCTATCAGGAAATCCTGAAAACTGCTGAAGGCGCCGGGTCCGATTTGATCGTAATCGGTGCGCACAAGCCGGATTTCAAGGATTACCTGCTGGGTCCCAACGCATCACGTGTTGTGCGACATTCTTCGGTTTCTGTTTACGTCGTGCGCTGAACAGACTTCAGGGATCAATACCCTGTCATCTCAAGGTATCCGATGCCTTCATGGCTTCCGGTTACGGTGACAGGTCCTTCCCAATACTCAAAGCGGGTTCCCATCCATGCTTCGGGTGTGATGGCAGAAACGTCAACTTCAACACCCCGATCCGGTAAGGCAACGCGCCAGTGTGTTGGAACCTCGCGCCCTGCGACTTGGTCCGTGGCCAGCGGCGTCATTTGGACGGTTCCGTTAGGGATAGCCTCGGTACTGCCGTCGGCATTGATCCAAGTGGCCGAGGTAAAGTCGCCGCGCCCCCCACGCAATCGAAAAGCCATCATCTTGTCGCCGCCCTCGAAGCTGAGGGAAAACCAATCCCATCCACTTTGATCCGCAGCAAGCGGCTGCGACGACCATTCACGGTCCAACCAACCCTGGCCTGTGACGTGCACATCGCCGTCTGGCAGTCGAAGAACACCTTCAACCGCGTAAAAAGGCTGCGAGTAATAATAGCTGGCCTGACCATCCGCAGATTTGACCGAATACCCTGCATCGCCGTGAAACACCAATGGCCCCTGAGCGGTCAGCGACAGATCATAGCTGAAATCCTCTCCGTTGGCCGTCAGGGTAAGGGTGTCGAAATCAGGACCGGCCATGCGCCATTCGTCGATCCACGCCTCAAAGGGTTCAGCGGTTACGCCTGCCTGACCAATCCCGCCACGCGAAAGACGCTCAGCGAAGTAATGCGTGTCAGGCGTTGTTGTCGCCGCGTGACCCATCCAGATTTGCGGGCTTTGCCAACCGGCGGTTTCAAAGGGCTTCAGAGCAGATCGGAACAGGGTCCACTGAACACCATAGTCGCGCCCATCTTCACCCTTGAGGTTGGCCGTCAGATACCACCATTCGATCCGGTAAGCCGGATGGGGGCCATGATCCTTGGGGAAATCGAACGCATACCCTTCTTTCGGTACATCAAAGCCCTCGGCTGATCCGCCCAAACCTGCATAGCCCTGTGCCCAAAGCGGCAGTGGACAAGTGATGAGCAAGCAGAGCAATAGGGTTTTAACGTTCATTGGCGAACACTCTCAGCAAGTCGGCAGGGGGCAGGCGCAGCATCCGCAACGCGGGCAGGGCTGCTGCAATTATGGCCGCCACAAGCGTCAACAAAAATAGCCACAGCCAGTCCCATGGGAAGACGAACATGGGAAGCCGCCAACCGAAGGCCTGTACGTTGATCACTGCCAGCAGAACCCATGCCAGGATCAGTCCCAGCGGCAACGCAAGGACTGCCGTCAGTGCAGCCAGCAACACGCTTCGCAAGAGCTCCAGCCGTGCCAGTTGCACCAGGTTCAGCCCCAGCGCCCAAACAGGGGCGATTTGCGGCAGGCGTTGTGTCCACAGCGTCAACAGGCTGGTCAGGATGGCGAATCCCGCCACGCCAAGGGTCAGAACGTTCAGCGCAGATGTCACAACAAAGGTCTTCTCAAAGATCGCCAGTGATTGCGCCTTCATGGCCGCTTGCTGAACCACAGACAGCGGCGGCAGGTCAAATTGGGCGCGCAGGGTTTGTGCCATTGCAGTCGCGTCTTCCGGTGGCATGCGGATACCAAACCTCCGCATCTCGGCCCCCGGTGCGATACGATCCAGTTGCGCCATTGAAACGATGGCTTGACCCGTTGGATTGCCATAGTCGGAATAGACCCCTGCGATCGGCAAAACGTGGTTCTGGGCAAGTTGTAGCTGGGCACCGGGCCATAAAGACGCGCGTCGCGCCAGTTGTTCGTTGATAAGCACGGCGTCTCCGGCCATCACATCATCCCAAACAGTGGCGGTTGAGGCAATCAACGGCCAGTACTGCCGGTACACGGGATCATCCACCACGCCGTATAAGAATAACGGGCCGGTTTCATGGGGCAGTTCTACGCTGCGGATCGGCAAAATGGCATCGACCTGAGGGCGCAGCCAAATGGTCATCTCGCGTGCCTGATCTTCGTCACGCGCAGTCACGTACAACTCGGCCGTCAGCCGTTGATCCAGCCAGCCGACAAAGGTTAACCTGAAGCTGGAAACCATTGTTCCCACGCCAATATTTGCCGCCAAGGCCAGTAACAGCGCCATCAGGGCCAAAGACAGGCCAGGCAATTGCGCCCGTAGGTCTGCCCAGACCCATTGCGCAACAGGACCACGCGCCGTACGTGCCAGTACAGACAGAGCCATGGCCAGAAGCGATGGCAACAGCAAGGCCGCACCTGTCAGCAATCCGGCCAATAAGGTGAAACCTGCAACAAGCCCTCCAATGCTGACATAGGCCAGCGATCCTCCGACAATCAGGATCAGACCCATTGCTCCGACGATGTGGCGCGCGCGGGAATTGCTCTGCCACGCCTGCACGCCCGGTCCTTCGAGCAAAGGCATGTTGGACAAGCGCCACAACGCGTGACCGCTGGCCAGCAGGGTTCCGAAAACTGCCATAGCGATTCCAGCGACAACCCACTGAGGTTGCAGCGTCAGTTGTCCGGTCACAGGCGCGCCATAGAGCCCACGCAAAGTTGCGGCGACATCAGGCAGCAACGCTCCGGCCAGAAAGAAGCCCAACAGCAATCCAAGACTGCCTCCGATCAGGGCCAACAGGGTTAATTCGGTCAGTACCAGCCAAACCAGCCGACGCATGGACACGCCTAAAGCACGCAAGGTGCGGATCATGCCGCGTCGCTGGGCAAAGGCCAGACCAACGGTGCCATTGACGATGAACAGCCCAACGGCAAAGGACAGAAGTCCAAACGCCGACAAGTTCAAATGAAAGCTGTCGGTCAACTGAGCGGTATCGACTTGCGCTGAGGGGCTGATGCGGTCCAGTTCAGGTGCGACCTGATTGAGAGGGGGCAGGTCGCGCGGTTGGTTCGGCAGCACGACAAGCCGCGAGATGACGCCTGTTTGGTTCAACAGGCCCTCGGCCACGCCGATGTCAGTCAGAATAACGTCCGAAGGCAGGGCTGAGGTGGTCAGAATGGGGGGCAGGCTGTCTTGACCACGCAGCAGCACCTCTAATTCGGGTGATACAAGAATGCGGCCCGGAGAGGTCAACATGTCCACAGGCTCAGGCGGAGCTGCGCTCTGTTCCGCTTCAGTCACGGCAGGCAGGGCAGGGTAGGCAACCATATCCACGCCCATTAGGCGCAAGGTTCGTCCGCCGATACGGTATGGGCCTTCCAGAACGGCTGCAACCTGCCAGCCTGCACGGCGCAGGTCGACATAACGAGAGACTGAAATCGGTCCCGACGGGTCTCGAAGCTCGTCAAATTGGCCGATGGCCAATTGAGCGTTGGCCCGCGCATAGCTTGCACGCGCTTCGGCGTTGATGGCTTGTACAGCCGACCACAAACCGGTGGCCAAAGCGATGCCGACCAGCAAGGTCGCCAGTTGTAACCGATGCACCCGCCAATGGGACATCAGGGCCTGAATGACGGGCCATGTCATTGAATCCGCCCGCCGCTCAGCGTGACTTGACGGTCCAGTCGCGCGGCGATTTGTTGGGAATGCGTCACCAGCAACAGTGCCGCTTTGGTGTCGGCGACAAGTGACAACATCAGGTCCAGTACGGTTGCGCTGGCGGTTTCGTCCAGATTGCCGGTCGGTTCATCAGCCAGCAGCAGCTTGGGACGCGCTGCCATGGCGCGGCCAATGGCAACCCTTTGTTGCTGACCGCCCGACAGGTTCTCGGGGTAACGGTCCTGCAAGTCTGACAGGCCCAGTCGTTCCGCCAAATGGCTGTTCCAAGCAGTATCTTCGACACCGGCAAGGCGCGCATGAAAAGACAGGTTCTGTGCAACCGTCAGGGACGGGATCAAATTGAATTGTTGAAACACCAGCGACACATGGTTCCGGCGCAGCGCCGCCCGCCCTGCATCATCCAGCGTGGACAGACGTGTATCCCCTAATGTGATCTCGCCCCCGTCAAAGCTGTCCAGGGCTGCGACAAGGTTCAGCAGGGTACTTTTGCCGCTGCCGCTTTCACCGGTCAGGGCCAAAGTTTGCCCCTGATCCAGAACCAGAGATACATCGCGCAGCACCGGACGCCCGCCGGGATAGGATTTCTGGACACGGTCGATGGTCAACAACATGATCTGCCTTCTTTTCTTCCAAGAATTTGCGGCGGAAATCCAAACTGTCCAGTACAGACCATCACCCGGTTCCATTCGCCGCAGGTGAACTTGGTATTGGCCGGGGTTGTGCCTTGTAACTCAAAAGGTCATTCTGCCCTGACGATCCACTGCCGTAAATCAGGATGAAAAACATGACGTTGCTGCATCAGATCATTTGGGGCAGTACCTTTCTGGGGCTCTGCTTTGTGATCGAAATCCTGTTGCTGACCTGGTGCACCGTCACGATTATCAAATGGGACAAAAAATGGGCGGACAAAGGTGTGTATATCGGAACCGCTGCGCCCATAGCAGTATCTTTGGCGTTCATCGTCGCAACGCACACGATACAGGTCTGGATTTGGGCCATAGTTTGGGTGCTGCTTGAGGTGCTGCCGGATTGGAATACGGCCATATATTTTTCATTGGTGACATTCACGACATTGGGCTACGGCGACATCGTGCTGGGTGAAGGGTTGCGTATCTTTGGCTCTTTCGCGTCGGTCGCTGGACTGTTGGCCTTTGGTCTGTCGACGGCTTACCTGGTTGCAATGATGACACGGGTCTTTCAGGAAAAGTTCTTTTCCTAAAGGATCGGAGCAAACAACCGCGCCAGAGGGGACCCAAAGCGGATATGAACAGGTTGCTGGGCCAGAGCGCGCGTCAGTTCATAACTGTTCTCGAAATCTGCTTGCAGCATCTCTGCGACCCGGTTCGCGGCCCTGACATCAAAGAACAGGGCCATCGCCTCGAAATTCAGTCGGAAAGAGCGGTTGTCCAGATTGGTGGTGCCTACCGCTGCCAGCGTGTCATCGACCACAAAAGCCTTTTGATGCATGAAGCCGTCGGTATAGCGAAAAATACGCGCGCCGCAGTCACGAGCTTCGTCAAAATAGGCGAATGCGGCCAGCCAGGGCAGGCGGTGGTCGATCATATCGGGCACCAGAATGCGCACATCCACCCCGCGCATTGCCGCGTGTTGCAGAGCGGTCATCACGTCGATATCCGGTACAAAATAAGGTGAAGCAATCCAGAGCCTTTCCTTAGCTGCAGCAATGGCGGCAAAGAACATCATCGCACCGGTTTCCGTTTCGTCACCGGGACCGGTGGCAACCAACAAGGCGTTCATGTCTTGCTCGGCTTCGGAGCCCGCCCAATCCAACTCGTCGATCAGATCTTCGTCCCGAGCCCAGTGCCAGTCTTCGGTGAAAATCAACTGCAATTGGCGCACGATATGGCCGGTCATCTTTAGGTGCGTGTCGCGCCAATGACCGAAATGCTTGTCCTGCCCCAGGTATTCCACGCCAACGTTGTGACCGCCTATGAACCCGGTTTCCCCATCGATGACAACGGTTTTGCGGTGGTTTCGATAGTTGAGTTGAAATCGGAAATTGGGGCCGCGCTGATCCTTCGGATTAGCCACGTCAATCCCGGCCTCCTGAAGTGTTTCGAGATAATCCGAGGGGAGGCCGTAACTGCCCACCGCGTCGGCCATGAAACGGACGCGCACCCCTCGCTTGGCCGCAGCAATCAGCTTTTCCTGCAGCTGCAGGCCCAACGCGTCAGCGCGCACGATGTAGAATTGTATCAGGATATAGCTTTTGGCCGCATCGATGGCGTCGAAGATTGCGTCAAATGTGGCCTGTCCATCGATTAGTAGCTCGGCCCCGTTCCCGCGTGAGACCGGCAAATGCGCCAAAACTTCGAACGGACGCGGGTTAATCGACATGCGCGCGGGATCGGGTTTTGAAAAGTCGGCGAAGGTTTTGATGCCTTCGACAACGCGTTCGCTTTCCTGACGTGCGATGCGGTATCCGCGAAAGCGATGGTGGCCCAGAAACAGGTAGGCGGGCACTGCGAAAAAAGGGGCCGAGACCAAAAACACAACCCAGCCTACGGCGCCTTGAGGGGTCCGCGCTGTTTGCGCCGCGCGGACGACGAACACTGCTGCCGTCGCATAGAGGGCAAAGACGACGGCAGAAACAAGCAATGTCCACATAAGGTTAAGGCTCCGGGATGGGTCAGTTCGCCCCAGTGTAGACCCGAGTCCAATCCTGCGCCATATCCACAATGACCCAACCCATGTCGGGGCCTTTGTCCAGCCCGTCTGCCAGCTTTCCAATGGCGCTTTCGCGGTCATAGGCCCATTCGCGGTCAGCATCCGTGTGATGAATCAGTACGCCCAATCTGGGACCGTCACCGGCGGTGACCCACTGCATCATCGCAAAATCACCGTCCGAGTTTCCGCCGGCCAGAATCGGGCGCTTGCCGATTGTGCGTTCGATGTTGATGGGTTTGCCTTCTTTGTCATCAATGAACGCGATACCCGGCGCCTTGACGATCGTTGGCGTGCCATCAATCACCTCATAGCTGGTGTTGCCATAGGTTCCCAAAATCTGATTGGGCGGAATGCCATAGGCTTCTTCGGCGAACACACGCATGAAATGCAGGCCACCGCCCGAGACAATGTATGTGGTGAACCCTTCATCCCGCAAATAGCGCAACAGTTCGACCATCGGTTGATAGGTCATTTGATCGTAAGGAAGATCGGTATAGGGATGACGCTCTGTCGCCAACCAATCGGCCACAGCAGCCTGGAACTCTGCAACGCTGTCACCGGAATGCGTGGTGTTCACGACTTCAATCAACGCGTCATGACCACCCTCTAATACCGTTGCCAAATCTCCTTTGGCGGCGGCTTCCAATACGGGTGTTGTCAGGATCGACGGATCTTGTTCTGCCATTTCTGCAAGGCGGTCCATGGCAAATATGAACTGGAAATAAACGGGCTGTTCCGCCCAAAGCGTTCCATCATTGTCGAAGACAGCTATTCGGTCCGATGGGGTCACATAGTTGGGACTGTTTTGGCTGGTCACGCCGTCGACAAAGGCCACAATCTGGTCTTTGGCATGACTGTTGGTCCAACTGGGCAGCGGGTCGGCAAGCAGTGATAGCGGGGCGTAGGCAAGAACTGCGCTGAGAACTAAGTGTCGCATGAATTGCTCGTTTAATTTCAAGATAAAAAGGGCCGCCATTGAAGTGGCGGCCCGGTTTGGATTTACACGCGACTTAGTTGTTTGTCGGTGTCGCGAGCTTTTCCATAACCTGATCCAGGTTGAAGCTTGCGGCTTTCTGGCGCGGTGGGAATTCCTCGAAGGTTGCGAGGAAATTGCCCACATATTGCTGTGCCGGTACCAGGAAATACGCGCGATCCAGCAGCCAGTCATAATAGGTGTTGGACGTGCGATAAGCGCGCTCATACGGGTCACGACGCAGGTTCACGATCAGCGGGATGCGCAACTCGGTCCAGGGTTCGATCCATGCGCGCAGCGTTGCCCAAGCTTTCTGCTCAAGGAAGATCAGCTTCCAGTCGTCGTAGCGCAGCGCTGTCAGGTCGCCGTCATCCGAGAAATAGAAGATCTCGGCGCGCGGGCTTTCAGTCGTCTCACCGGTCAACAGGGGCAGGATGTTGTAGCCATCCAGATGCACTTTGTAGTCACGCCCCATGCCGGACGAGCTATAACCTGCTTTCAGCTTTTCCTTGATGTCGGGATCGCCAGCAACCGCCAGATAGGTCGGCAGCCAGTCCATATGGTGCACGATCTCGTTCGTAACCGATCCGGCTTCGATCTGACCGGGCCAACGGACCATTGAAGGAACGCGCCAGCCGCCTTCCCAGTTTGTGTTTTTCTCACCCCAAAACGGTGTGGCCGCGGCATCCGGCCATGTGTTCATGTGCGGGCCGTTATCGGTCGAGTAGTGAACGATGGTATTGTCGGCAATGCCAAGTTCGTCCAACAGATCAAGCAATTGTCCAACATGCATGTCGTGCTCGATCATGCCGGCTGTGTACTCGTCGGCAACGCCACCAAAGATTTCGTTGGCCTGTTGGCGCATTTCATCTTTGACATGGGTGCGGAAGTGCATGCGCGTTCCGTTCCACCAGACATAGAAGGGTTGTCCCTGTTCATGCGCACGCTTGATGAAGTCGATTGCGGCAGCAACAGTTTCATCATCCACCGTTTCCATGCGCTTGCGGGTCAGCGGACCAGTGTCCTCGATCGTGCCGTCCGCCTTGGACTTGATCACGCCACGCGGACCATACGCTTCACGGAACGTGCGGCCATCGGCCAGAACCTGATCGCCGGGATAGTCTTCGTTTTCCGGCTCTTCTTCCGCATTCAGGTGATACAAGTTCCCGAAAAACTCATCAAAACCATGGTTTGTCGGCAGATGTTCATCTTTGTCACCAAGGTGGTTCTTACCGAACTGACCGGTTACGTAACCGTGGTCCTTCAGCAGGCCCGCAATTGTTGGATCTTCAACTTGCATACCCAGATCAGCACCGGGCAAACCAACTTTCGACAGACCTGTGCGGAACACCGACTGACCCATGATGTACGACGACCGACCGGCGGTGCAGGACTGCTCGCCGTAATAATCTGTGAAGATCATGCCTTCTTTCGCAACGCGGTCGATGTTCGGCGTCTGGTAGCCCATCAGGCCCATCGTGTAGGCCGAGATGTTGGACTGACCGATATCGTCACCCCAGATAACCAGGATGTTGGGCTTTTGATCCTGCGCCCACGCGGGCAGGGCCAGTGCAACAGCGACCGAAGCTACCGCGACTTTGCGTATCGTGCTGCGCCAACTTTCTGTAATCGAACGAGGTGGTGACATAGTTTGCTCCTGAACTGACCGGGTCTTAATGACCCGTTGAAGTAAAAGTAATTGAAGGCGATCATTATTTTATCAGATCGGCCAACAAGGTATTGATTCCCGAAAGGAAAAATTCGCATTACGTCGAGAATCGAATAGCCTTACCTTAGGCTATGACAATGTCTTGGAACCTATCATATGATGAGATTGAAGAATACTAATGTTTGATAATCCGCGTGATAGAAAGCGATTGTTGGGCCGTGGCTGGTTTGGTGCGCGTGGGGCGCGGTTTCAGGCGGACCTGCTGGCCTGCGGGACAGAAAAAAACTTCACGGCGGACGAAGCGCTTTACCTGTACGGGGATTTGGCCAATGGGGTTTATGCGGTCCTGGATGGCGCGGTTCAGATCACGGCTCCTGCTGACGACGGTCAGGAATTCGTAGTGCACAGGCAAGGTGGTGGGTTCTGGATCGGTGATCTGGCCCTGTTTGCCGACGCCAACAGGCTGGTGAGCGTCATTGCCACTCAAACCACGCGAACGCTGTTTTTCCCGTCGTCGCGGTTGGACAGGCTGGTCGACGATAATCCCGACTACATCCGTGATTTTTACGCCTTGTCGCATGAAAACATGCAAACTGCTTTGCGTATTATGGCCAATCTTGCCGTGACAGGAACGGAAAAGCGTCTTGTTCTGCGTCTGTTGCACTTGGACGAGGGGACCGCGAAATCCGATGGGTGGATCGTGATATCCCAGGATGAACTGGCAGCAATGGTGGCCGTTTCCCAACCGACGTTACATCGCAACTTGCATCGTCTCGCGGATTTGGGGCTGATCGAGCTTGGGTATGGGCGTGTGCGCCTGAAGGACCGACGGCAGTTGATTGCCTCATGTCAGTGCTGAGCTCAGGGGTTGAGCGGCGGCAACGGGTTCGCTGGCGATTGCGCGGATTGCTTCAGTGACGCGAGCGCCGACAACGCCGCGGCCCAATCCTCGGTCTTGGTGTCGGGGTGCGCCGAGTATCTGGCGGCTCCAATCTGGGCGAGGTGCTGGTCCAAACTGGTGGTTTGACTGGCCATGCCGCTGCGGGACTTCCACATTTCCAAAGCTGTGTAAGCCGCCGCAATATCATGATCTTGCAGTGAATTCTTGAGTTCACCCAACGCATAGTCGGGCGAAGCCAGGAACGCATCCCGCCGAAGCTGGCGCAATCGGTCGACACGCGGGCGCAGGAATCGGATGGTAAGCCATAAGAACAGCGCAAAAGCCACCAACCAAACTGCGAACCTTAGTATGGTTTCCGCGTCCGGCGGTTGCCATTGCGGTCGGGCCAGTGTCAAGTCGACCGGGGCAATGTCGATGGTTTCGACCTGGTTGCTGTCCAGATTGTACCAGCGAATCGAGATCGGAGGCAGCTGCGTCTGGCCGCCGTCCTGCGCAAGGTAGACGACCTCGTCCACACGCTGCCCGGACAGAACGCCCCGGTCCTCATTTTCAGTGAAGCGTGGCTCTTTAGGATAGGCTCGCAGCAGCGGGTCCGGGTTGCCGGGGATCAATTCGGGCACCAGAAACGGCGTTGTTCCAGAGATCTTGGCGGTCAGGCGGCGCGTGATTGATCCACCATTCTCCATATTTGGGTCCCCGTCGATCTGCTGATCTACCGTAAGACCGGTTGCGATGATAAGCGGATCCAAGTCGCGTGCGCCCTCTGGGACCACGGCGTTTAAGGTCAAGTCCGGCAAGGGCACGCTGACCTGAACCGGCGCATTTGTTTCGGGGTCGGCAAAGGTGACTACGACGTCCTGCGCACCAAACGCAATTTCTCCGGCGCTCAGAGGATAGAGGCGATAACTGCGTTGAACGCCGGACCAGGTTTCACCTTCGACGGTTTCACTCACTGGTCCCGAAGCACGTTCCGGCAGGCGCATCAACAGGTTCTCTTGCTCAAGCGACGGGAACACCGGAGGCGAGGGCATGAATGTTGGCACTAGCACCTTGATGCGCACAATTGCGGGTTGCCCAACGATAACGGGTTCCGTAGGTGTTTCGGCGGTCACCTGTGGCTGGACGCCGGTCTGGGCGAACAGTTCAGTCGGAATTAGAAGCATAAGAAGGGCGAGGTATCTCATTGCTTCTGCTCCTGATTTTCTAACAGGAACCGGTTGCGAAGAAAGTCCTGCATGTCGGTATCAATCGTGCTGATCCATTGATCAGCGGACATGGCCTGCGATCCGTCTTTCGGAGCCTGAATTGTCGTCTGTTCACCACGCCCTGCGTCGTTGTCAAAGACCGTGTCATCAGCCCCGATCCCGGCTTCTTCACCTGTATCAGACTGTTCGCGCGTAGTTTCAACATAGTCGAGGATCGCTTTCGAGACCTCGAGGTTATGCTGAGCTTCTGGCCAATCCGGCCGGCGTTCCAATGCGACTTCAAAGGACGCGATGGCCGGACGATACTCGCGGTTTCGTATGCGCGCCATACCTTCGGAAAACGCGGCTTCGGGCGTATCCAGCTCGGCAAAAATCGCAGCAGCTTCAGGGTATTGCCCGGCCTTTAGGCGTGCATAGCCTTCCTGATACGGGTCCTGAAACAACTCGGTCGCTTCAGCATAGCGCTTTTGGTTCATCGCGATTTGGCCCTGTTGGTCCGGGGTCAAGAACCAATCCCGCCAGCCATCGGCATAAGCCGGGCCAGACGGGGACCAAATGCAAAAGGTGAGCAGTAGCGACCGGATCACCCAACCTCTGCGAAACCAAAGCAATGACAGAAAGGCGGCTGGCCAGGCCAGCAACCATCCTTTGTCTTGCCAGTCTAGGCGGTCATCATCATCCAGTGCGGCTGTGTATGCTGATTGAATGTGACGTTGTAAGCGGTTGATATCCCGATCATCGCTTGAGAACGGAACCACAGTTGTCCCTTTCAAGCCGTCGAGTTGCGTGATGCTTTGACCATTTGGCAGCATTGTCAGAAAGAACACTGGCACGGTGGCGGTCTCGAAATCCGACAGTTGCGAGGGGTCGAGGTCGTCCAACACGAACAGGACAGCGCCGGGCGTTTCGCTATCGTTCAGGATCGTCTCGGCCAGCGTCAGCGCATTAGCGGCTGCATCCCCCTGTTTAGGCATAACGGCGGGGGTGAGGCCCTCCAGCAGCGGGCGCAGGATATTGGCGTCTTCGGTCAAAGGTGCGACACGATGCGGGGTGCCGGCATATGCGATCAAGGCAGTTCGGGCACCCACGCGCGCATTGATCAGATCGGTGACTTTGAACTTGGCGCGATCCAGACGAGACGGGGCCAAGTCTGGTTCTTCCATGCTGTCGGTCACCTTCAGGGCGATCACCAACGGAGCGGTGTCCGCAACCAGCGGGTTGGGTGCCCGTGACCATGTTGGCCCCGCAGCAGCCAGTGTGACCAAAATCGCCGCAATCATCGCTACGTCAATTGGATAGAGGCGTCTCGCATTGTCAGCCCCCAACTCAAGCGCAGCGGCAAGGTGCGGTGCAATACCGGACATTGCTTGAGCACGGGTTTTTGGCTTGGGGCGGATCAACCACCACAGTGCTGCAATCGGTATGAGGAGCAGGAGCCAAACCACTCGAAAAAAATGGAAATCTGCAAAAACGCCAATCATGCCGCACCTCTGCGCTTTTGGGCGACGTGCTGGACAGCCAATGTCATCAGCATCAACAGTACGACCAGTCCAAGTGGATAGTGCGCAAGGCTTTCACGTGGTCGGTAGCTTTGCGTTTCCACAATTCTTGGATTGAGCTCATCAATGCGGGCGTATGTTTCGGTCAGCGCATCCTGATCATCGGCAAAGAAATACGCTCCACCTGTTCTGTCTGCGATATCCTTTAGCGCATCCAGGTCGACCCGATCCTCGCCCGACGCGTTTGGGTCGCCTACGCCGACCGTATAGATGACAACGCCTTTTTCCGCCGCGATAGCCGCCGCATTGACCGGTGTCATGCGGCTTGAGGTGTCAGCGCCGTCGCTCAGGACGATCATCAGACGTTGGTCAACCGCGCTGGATTCAAACGTGCGGATACCCAGTCCGATGGCATCTCCAAGGGCAGTGTTCGGACCGGCCATACCTACTTGAGTTTGGTCCAGAAAGCCGTTCAAACTATTGAGGTCTTCGGTAAACGGGGCTTGCACAAAGGCGCGGGTGCCAAAGATGATCAAGGCCATCCGGTCGCCTTGTCGCTCCGCAATAAACTGGCGCAATACGTCCTTGACCGCAGCAAGGCGTTGAGTTGGCGCGCCGTTTGACGAGGTGAAATCCCTCTGGTCCATTGAACCCGAGATGTCCAAAGCCAGAACCACGTCTTGAGCTGACTTTTCAACAACGACCGGTTCTCCCAACTTTTCAGGCCGGGCCATCGCAACAATCAGAAGGCACCAGATCACAACGACGGTTCCCGTCTGAAAGGCCGCACGGCGCGGGATGACAGACCCTGATCGGGGCTCGACCCCAGCGGCCTTTGCAACATGGCGGAAGAAAGGAATGCGGATCGAGCTGCTTTTCTCGCGGTGAGGCGGGGCAAGCCAGTACACCAAAGCGGGAAGCGGAAGCAGGACGAACACCCAAGGCGCGGCAAAAGAAAACATTACGCATTCCTTTCGCGTTTGTGGGACCTGATCCATTGCTGTGCTAGCTTCGTCAGTTCGGGACTGGCGGGCATGGTGGTGTAGGGCGCCGCCGTAAGAACGCGAGCCTCTACATCAGAAAAATGCGTATGGTCAGAAGTTTGCGTCAGAAATCTGACCCACTCGTCTCCATGAAGGGAAGCAACCTGACTACGTGGAAAGGCAACAAGTGCTGTGCGGCGCATGATCTCGGCGATCTTCGCGGGATTGTCTTTTGCCACCGCCAGTTCAGTCAGCGCCTCGCGCCGATAGGCATTCATCCGTCGATGGCGAAAATACGCATGAAAACCAAAAGCGATCAGCCCTGCAACAAGAGCGGCAAGAGCGAGCCATCCCCAAGTTTGCGGCACCATGGAAACCGGGTCCGGTGCAGGAGCGGGCTCGAGCATGTCCAGCAGATCGACCAGTGATTTGCCTTCGACGTCTACACTCATCTGCGGCCTCCGGCATGGCCAAATAGCCTCAGCAGTTGGTCGAGGGTTGGTTCCGCCGTCGTCAATGGCACGATGGGGAAGCCATAGCGGCGTGACCAAGTTTGCAACTGAGACAGCCGATCTTCCATCGCATGACGGATACGGTCCGACAAACCTGTGTCCGCGCTGTTCAATTCGATCTGGTTGTCTCCATCCGAAACAGTCAGCCTGAGGTTGGGAACCAACTCGCGAGAGCTTGGGTCTGAAATATTGAATAAAATTAAATCACTAGAAGCGGAAAGTTCACGCACCAAAATCTCGGAACTGTCGTCCAACCCGTCGAAATCCGAAAAGACGCAAATCAGTGTGTTGGTATGCGCAATGCGGGCGGCCTGTTTCAGCACGGCGTTCAAAGTCACGGTCGCATCGTCGCGCTGCGAGGCGCGCAAACTACTGTTCAGCGCGCCCAGTGATGACAAAAAACGCGTTAGCGCGGCAGGTCGCCGTTGCGGGCGATGTTCCGCCAGATCAGTGTCGCCGAAGACGAGCCCTCCGACCCGGTCGCCTTGGCCCAACACTCTGTGGGCGGAAATCGCCGCAGCCTCGGCCGCGATCACGGACTTCACATACACTTGTGTACCAAAAAACATCGAAACGCGCTGGTCGACCAGCAAAAGGGCCGGGCGGTCGCGTTCTTCGGTATAAACCCTAACGTGCGGCTTTCCTGTGCGAGCCGTGACTTTCCAATCGATGGTGCGAATGTCATCGCCGGGCAGATAGTTGCGCAGCTCTTCAAAGTTCAAACCGCGCCCGCGCAAGCGCGAAGCGTGCCGTCCGTTGAGGATAGAACGGGCGGGTTGACGCGGCAAAAGGCTGATCGCGCGCGACTTTGGCCCCAACCGTAGCAGGTGGTCCGAATCCACATGGATGCGCGGGTCGTCGGGATATGCGGCGGTCTGGGACACGCGGCGTTCCTTAGCTATCAGGGCAGCGCAACAAGCTGCAGGATTTCCGATATCACATCATCGGCGGATTTCGCGCTGCCTTGCGCCTCGAAGCTTAGGGTGATGCGATGTCGGAATACGTCATGGGCGATGGCGCGTACGTCGGCTGGGTCTACATAATCACGCTGGTTCATCCAGGCATGGGCGCGTCCGCATTTGTCCAGTGCCAGCGAAGCGCGCGGGCTAGCGCCGATGTCTATCCAACTGGCCAATTCCTCGCTCAGCGCACCGGGGGTCCGAGTGGCTTGCACCAGATCGGCCATGTAACGGTCCATCGCATCAGAAACGTGGATCTGCCCGATCTCGGCGCGCGCAGCAAATACGGCGTCCTGAGGGATCGTCGTCGGCGCATCCTTAGCCCCGCCTTGGCCTGCGGCAATCTCTTCTCTGCGTACTAGTCGGATTACTTCAACTTCGTCTTCGACCGGGGGGTAAGTGATTTGGACATGCATCAGGAACCGGTCCATCTGCGCCTCCGGCAAGGGGTAGGTACCCTCTTGTTCGATCGGGTTCTGCGTTGCCATCACGATGAACAACGGTTCCATTTTATGTGTGGTACCTGAGACGGTTACCTGCCGCTCTTCCATTGCCTCAAGCAGCGCTGCCTGAACCTTGGCGGGTGCGCGGTTGATCTCGTCTGCAAGAACGATATTGGCAAAGATCGGGCCAGGCTCGAACCGGAAGTTTCCGCCTTCTTCGGTTTGCTGAAAGACCTCAGTACCAGTGACGTCCGAGGGCAAAAGGTCGGGCGTGAACTGGATGCGGCTGAAACTTGCGTCCAGATTGCGGGCCATCGCCTTTACCGCGCGGGTTTTGGCCAAACCGGGCAGTCCTTCGATCAGCAAATTGCCGTTGGCCAACATCCCGATCAACAAGCGGTCGATTACGTCTGTTTGTCCGATGATGGATTGCCCCATGCGGGCCTTGAGATCATTTATCTGATTAAGTGCATTCATTTAGCGGGTCCAATCGGCGTCCACATTCGGCGTTAGCAACGTGGTTGTTCAAAAAAAAGGCTGAGAGCAGAAAATCTGTCGTGACGCCCGTATGTTAGCAATGTTCATTCAGACGATCTACCACGAAATCCGCGCGGCTAATCGGCGCAAGTCCTGTTTCAGTTCATCTTGGATCGGCCCGAAATTAGGAATGTCCCGCAGCTCGTCCAACCAGTGTGAGGGTGGGTTCCGGCCTACCGACCGGTTCCAGATCAACGCGCGCAGAATGGTTTGGGTGTCCGTGTCTAGTCTATCGGGAATATCGAACCCGTTCAGAGTGGCCCACACTCCGGTCCACAACCGCCCGACGGACCACGGATTATAGCCGCCACCGCCCAGCACCAGAAATCGGGGTGCGAGTTCCTTCAGCGCGGCGACCGCGTTCCAGTGCGAAGAGTTGGACAAGGTCAAACGCGACAAAGGATCCTCGGTCACGGCATCCGCACCGCATTGCAGGATGATGGCCTGCGGCTTGAAGGCTGCCGTGGCAGGAAGGATCAGTTCGTCCAGGATCGCGCTGAATTCATTGTCGTTCAGGCCTCGGGCAACCGGAAGGTTGAAAGCGGCCCCGCCTGCGTCATCGTCTAGATTACCGGTAAAAGGCCATCGCCGCGCTTCGTGCATGGAAATCATACGCAGGTTTGTTGATCCATGAAACGCAACCTCAACCCCGTCACAGTGATGGGCATCAATGTCGACATAGACCACACGGTCGAGCCCCGCATTCAACAGGGTCTGGATCGCCAGGACCGGATCATTGAGGTAACAAAACCCGTTGGCCCGATCTGCCAGCCCATGATGTGTTCCGCCCGCCGGGTTAAAAACGATACCGCCGTCTCGGATGAGTTCCGCTGCAAGCATGGACCCGCCTGCAGCCGTGGCAGGGCGTCGGTACATTTCGGGAAATACAGGGTTCGACAAAGTGCCCAGCGCGTAACGTTCACGCGTTTGGTCCGACACGTACTGTTCCTGTTCCGCCTTTTGCAGTGCGGCGATGTAATCCGGGGCATGAAACGTCTCTAACGCGCTGGGTTTGGCGCAGGGGCTGACGCGATAGTTTTTGGGTGTCAACCAGCCCAGCGCACGGCAAAGGTCAATGACTGTTGAAACCCTTGGAATGGCCAGCGGATGCTTCGATCCGTAAGTCGAGTTGCGATAAATTTCCGAACCGATGAAAATGGGGCTCTGCATGGTTTAACGTGCAGGGGCCTGACGATCATCCTCGCCCAATCTGCCATCCAGGGACATCATGATGGCAACCGGGCGCAACGCAGGAATATGGCTAAAGACAATCAGGATACACACTGTCATCGGAACGCTCAGGAATGCACCGATAAGCCCCCAAACAGTTGTCCAGAATGTCAGGGCCAGAATAACCAGAAATGTCGACATGTTTAGCGAGCGTCCCAGCATGGCGGGGTCCAGAAAATTGCCGATCAAAAACTGCAGTGTCCCACAGCCAAAAACAATGACCAAAAACGGCCCGATGGTTTCGAACTGAACCAACGCGATCATGGCGGGAAAGAACACGGCGATGATTGACCCAATGGAAGGGATGAAATTCAGCGCAAAGGTCAAAACCGCCCAGGTTTCCGCGTATTCCAGCCCTAAAGCGCGAAACACGGTATAGCTGATGCCTGCGGTAATCAGGCTGATCAGCGTTTTAACACCAACATAGCGCTGCAGGCTGACCGAGATTGCATCCAGCATGGTCGCAAACTCAGCTCCGGTCTTCGGATCTCCGGCGGCGAGTTGGATCTTTTTGCGAAAGGCCAGACGTTCAGCCATCAGAAAGGCGACGTAGAGGCTGATGAGAAAGAACTGGTTCAGCAATGATGTGGCGCTGCCTAGAAGCAGGCGACCGATGAAATTCATGTCAATATTGACCAGATTGTCCCGAATGAACCTGGTTACGTCATTTCCAACCAGTCCTGTGATGCGTTCCACCGCGCCGTCGAACTGATTTTCATATGTGCTGATCGACCGCGCAAACTGTGTGGCCTGGCTTCCCAGGATGTACATGATCATGAACAAGCCGGCCAAAACCACGGTAACGCCGGCAATATTTGCCAGCCAGACCGGCGCGCGTGTTAATGCCGAAACCCGGTCACTGAGCGCGAGGATCAGAACGTTGATCAGCAGCGCCATGGCCAGCGGAATCAAAAACGTCGCCCCGGCATAGAGACCCACAACAATTAGAGTCGCGACGATACATGTGTCGCGCACTACTGACAGGCGTAGCCTGGGCCGAACGTAACTCTCTTTGCGATCCGGGGTCATTTGCCTTCCTGTTCGTTCGACGATGCCTGCGCTTTCGCGGTATTGCGCTGCGTAATCCTGCACGCCCAATAGGTCGGATGCAATGCGTTCACCAACGCGATTGACCGCATTTTTCGATTTGATACCGATGACGGGTTCTGTGTTTTTTTCCGGTGGGTTAGGGTTGAAGGATGACCAAACCTGCGAATCCTCTATTCGGCCGACTGGTTCAGGCCCTGTGGCTGGCGCTACGCCGGTTCGGCAGAAAAAATGGACCCGTCATGAGCAGCCATGTCGCCATGTCGCTGATGATGGCACTCTTTCCATTTGTGCTGTTCACCGTTGCTTTGGCCGGTTCACTTTCGCAGGGCTATGTGACCGATGAGTTGATCGAGTTGATTTTCGGCGCGTGGCCCAAGGATGTCGCCGATCCAATAGTGGCTGAACTGCGCGCGGTTTTGGCCGGGTCGGGAACGGGTGTCATTACGTTGGGTGGTCTACTGGCGATCTACTTTGCGTCGAACGGCGTGGCAGCAGTGCGCGCCGCCATGAACCAAGCCTATCACGATCAGGACAGTTGGCCGTTTTGGAAAACCCGGCTGCTGTGTCTGGTGCTGGTTATACTTGGGGGTGCAGCTATTCTGGTCATCGCCGCGGTAGAAGTGATTTTGCCGGTTTACACCAATCTGGTGGCTGAGCACACTGACGTAGCCGTAACGCAATGGTTTTCGGTCGATCGCCTGCGCTGGACATTCACGGTGGGGGTGCCAGCTGGCACGGTTCTTCTGGCCCATCTCATCCTGCCGACCCGTCGGCATAAGCTTTCGCAAATTCTGCCCGGAGTAGTGCTGACTTTGGCATTATGGACGGCAGGTGGATGGGCGTTTTCGATCTACATCAGCCAATTCGCCACCTACAGCGCCACCTATGCGGGGCTGGCTGGTGCGATGGCCGCTTTGATCTTTTTGTATCTGTGTTCGGCGATGCTGATCCTTGGTGCAGAATATAACGGCGCTTTGATGGACCTGAACAACGCAGCAGACGGAGATAAGGCATGAGGTCCTTTGTTCTTACTTTCTGCTTGCTGCTGGCAGGTGGGGCGCAGGCCCAAGACTATGTAGGCTCAGATCAATGTATCGACTGCCACCAGCAAGAAGCTGAAGCCTGGGCAACCTCTCACCATGCGCTGGCCTGGACAAAAGTGGATGACGGCGCGCTGGTTGCAGATTTTGACGGAACCCGATTTGACCTTGATGGGATGACAGTCGAGTTCGGAAAAGACGCAGACAGTCATACGGCCCGCGTCACCGAAAAGGACGGTGTAGCAACAGACTATGACGTGCATTCTGTCGTCGGGATCGAGCCGTTGCAGCAGTACCTGTTTGAAACCGAACCGGGGCGTTTACAAAGCTTTGACGTGGTCTGGGATACGGAACGCAAGGAGTGGTTTCATCTCTATCCCGATCAGGATTTGCCGCCGGATGACGGGTTGCATTGGACTGGCCCTTACAAAAATTGGAACGGTCGCTGCGCCGAGTGCCACGCCACTGGGTTTGAAAAGAACTATTCCGCTGAAACCCGATCCTATACGTCGCAACAGGTTGAAATCGGCGTGGGGTGTGAGGCCTGTCATGGTCCGGGATCCGCGCATATCGATTGGGTGAATGGTCGGGACATTTCCGAAGACCTGGGACCAGCAGGATTTCTGATGAATTGGGGCAAGGGACAAACCGAGGCGGAAATCCAGCAATGTGCCGGGTGCCATTCCCGGCGCGAGGCGCATGGCGATGGCAACCCTATGCCCGGCACGCCCTATCACGACGCCTATAACCTGGCCCTGTTGCGCCCCGGATCGTACCACCCGGACGGGCAGATATTGGATGAGGTGTATGTCTACGGTTCGTTCCTGCAATCCAAGATGTACGCGCAAGGCGTTGGGTGCATGAACTGCCATGAACCCCACAGCGCTGAACTGAAAGCGGAAGGAAACGGTGTTTGCACTCAGTGTCATTCTCCGGCAGGGAACCCGAACTTTCCGACGCTTACAGCAAAAGAATACGATACGCCCGCGCATCATCATCATCCTGAAAACAGTGACGGCGCGCAGTGCAAAAGCTGCCATATGATCGAAAGGGTTTATATGGGCGTCGATGGGCGCCGCGATCACAGCTTCCGCATCCCACGGCCTGATCTCGGGCTGGGCGTCGATGCCTGTACCGACTGTCATGAAGATCGGGATCAGGACTGGGCGACCAATCAGATCGAAGGGTGGTTCCCGGATGCCACTCACCGCGGTCCGCATTTTGGGACGGATTTCAATGCCGCTGCTGAAGGCAGGTTGGACACGCCCGAAGGTTTGCTGGCCGTCGCGATGGACCCATCCAATGCCGGAATCGTGCGGGCAACAGCGGCCTACTTGCTGCAACCCTTCGCTTCCCCGGACTTGGCCGCGGCGACTTCGTCATTGCTGCAAGAGGATGACCCCTTGATCCGCGCCAATGCAGCTGCTCTGCAGCGTCAGGCCAACCCAGTTGAGCAGGTGCAGCGTTTGGAGCCTTTGTTGTCAGACCCGTTGCGCAATGTACGTATTGCTGCCGCGAAAGAGTTCCTGACGATACCACCGCAAGCTCTGTCACCTCAGCAACAATCGCTGGCCGGGCAGGGCATGTCAGAGTGGCAGCAGGCGATCGCGAACCGATTGGATTTCCCGGAAACCCATCTTGTTCTAGGAGGTATGGCTTTGACACTGCGCAACGCGCCAGCAGCCGAGCAGGCGTTTCGCGAAGTCGTAACTTTGGACCCGCAAAGGGGCGAAGCGTGGCCCATGTTGGTGCAACTGGCGCATATCAATCGCGGTCCCGACGCCGCGCGCGCTGTGCTGCGTGAGGCGCTGGACCTGCTACCAAACGACCCGAACCTGCAACAATTGTCGCAACAGCTTGGTCCCTGATCCGGCACATCCCCGCCCGAATTGCTCCATTTTCAGGGCAAAATTTCACGTTACGGACGGGATGAGTGTGCTGTTCAGAGGTGAAACATGTCCAATGATGCGAAAAAGCGACCAACTGTGGGTGTCAGTTCGGTTTCACTTGCCCAACGCATAGAAGAGCTGCGCGGACGCGCACCAGTATACGTGTCACATGGAGAAGCGTTGATGTTGCAGGGCATGGCAAACGCCTCTTTCCGTGCGCAGTGCCTGACCGAAGATCGTATTCGTCTCGAGGATTAATCTCGGACGCGAAACCCTGTTGCCACAACAAATTTTTCGGAACTGTCCGAGCGTGAAGCGGGCGGTTTCACGTTGGCGACTTTCTGGAATTTCTGTTTCAACAGCTTTTGCAAATCGCCTTCGGCGCCTCCGGCCAGAACCTTGGCTACGAAGGTGCCACCTTCTTCCAACACATCAAACGCAAAGTAAGCCGCCGTTTCGCACAGGGCCATGATGCGCAAATGGTCCGTCTGTTTGTGACCCGAAGACGCAGCGGCCATGTCTGACATCACAACGTCGGCTTTACCGCCAAGCCATTCTTTGACCTTTACGTCGGCGTCGTCTTCCATGAAATCCAGAACATGGGCGGTTGCTCCAGCAACGGGTTCGACCTCTTGCAGGTCGACGCCCAAAACGGTCCCGATCCGTTTACCGCTTTTCTCGCCCAGCGCGTTTACGCGTTTGACCGCGACTTGCAGCCAGCCTCCGGGTGCACAGCCCAAATCCACGACGCGCGCACCCGGTACGAGAAACCTGAATTTATCGTCCAGTTCCAGTATCTTAAAAGCCGCGCGCCCGCGATACCCTTCGGCCTGAGCGCGTTTGACATACGGGTCGTTCAACTGTCGTTCAAGCCACCGGGTCGAGCTGAGCTTGCGCCCGCGCGCGGTTTTAACCTTGACCTTCAGGTCGCGCTGCCCGCGGCCCGAGTTGTTTTTACCAGTCGGTGTCTTCGCCATCAGAACGGTCCGTCTTCTAATACTCCGTCCGCGCTCATCTGTGCATAAAGCAGACCCTCGCGCAGCCCACGATCCGCCACGGAAAGGCGATCAGTGGGCCAACAGCGTAGCAATGCCTGCAAAATGGCCGAGCCGGACATGATCAGGGCCTGCCTGTCGTCCCCAATCCGAGGATCCCGGCGTCGCCCGTGAGGGCCGAGTTCTAAATACCCGCGTATGACTTTGTCAATCTGATCGCTGGTCATGCGCAGACCGTCCACTTTGGTCCGGTCATAGCGCTTGAGCCCCAGATGCGAGGCCGCAACGGTTGTCACCGTGCCGCTCGTTCCAACGATCTGAAACCCTTCGCGGGTTTGTTCGTCTTTGTAGGGCGCAAAATCGGCCAGATTTTCTTCAAAAAACCAGCTCATAAGGGCGAAGCGGGCGGCATCATCTTCCACGTCGTGGAATTGGTCGCGCAACGTGGCCACGCCAAGGGGAACACTGATCCAATCCACGACTTTTGCAGCCGGAAAAGGGCTGTCGGCGGTGTGGAACCCGTTGTGCAAGCGCATAATTGCAGCCGGACGATCACGGCGCGGAACGGACGAGATGTCGATCCATACCAGTTCGGTCGAACCGCCACCGATGTCGACGACCAACAGTTGTTCGGTCTTCGTCGAAACCAGCGGCGCGCAGGAGATCACCGCCAGACGCGCTTCTTCCTCGGGCTGGATAATTTCCAAAGTAAGCCCGGTCTCGCGCTTTACCTGCCGGATGAACTCACGCGAATTCTTGGCGCGACGGCACGCTTCTGTTGCAATCAAACGCATGCGTTTGACCTTGTTGCGCTTCAACTTTTGCTGACAGATCCGAAGCGCTTGCACGGTACGCGACATAGACGCCCGCGACAGCCGTCCGGTGCGTTCCAAACCCGAGCCCAGTTGCACGGATTTGGAGAAGCTGTCGACCACATGGAACCCGCTCCCCTTGGGTTGGGCAATCAACATGCGGCAACTATTTGTTCCCAGATCCAGCGCTGCATAGAGCGCATCTGGATCGGGTCTTGCCGGCGCGGGGCTTTCAACCGCCTTCGGGAACGCGCCCGCACCTTTGGGACGCTTGGGCGCCATTCGTCACGCCCTCCGATTTTCGAGTTAATTTGACCCTAGGCGGGGGATCGCCGACGCGCAAGTGATTTCAATTTTGAAATTAACGTGAGTGTCACACAGCGTTCATACTGGAATGCGATCCCCACGCGGGATCCCCGATACGGGATTCTCTACCAGCTTTCAGCCAGATACGGAGATTGCCATGAAAGACGAACGCACCCTTTCCTTCGATGAATATGATGAGGTCGTAAACCCACGTCCTGAAGAATGTGAATTTGACCGAGTGGTCGAGCGCGCCTTGTCACGTCGCGGATTCCTGGGCGGTGTTCTTGCGATGGGCAGTTTCACAGCCGTTGGTGGTGCGCTGATTCCTTCGGGCGCACGTGCGGCAGCTGACCGGTTCTCGTTCGAGGCGATCCCTGTATCCACTGCAGACGACGTGATTGTACCTCCGGGCTACAAAGCCGAGGTTATGGTGCGTTGGGGCGACCCGTTGTGGTCTGACGCGCCCGAGTTCGATCACGCGACCCGTGGCACCGCTGCCAGCCAAGAGCGTGCATTTGGCGACAACACCGACGGTCAGGACGTGTTCTTCCATGATGGCCACGTGCTGCTGGTCGTGAATAATGAATATACCAACCGTGACATCCTTTGGGGCAACAACCCCGACGCCAAGGCGGCCTCGGACGACGATGTTGCCAAGGGTATGATGGCGCATGGCGTGACTGTGGTCGAGATTGCCAACACAGGCGGCACATGGGGCATCGTCAAGGACAGCCCGTACAACCGTCGTATTACACCGCAGACCGATATGACGATCACCGGCCCTGCGGCCGCTCATGACCTGATGAAAACCGCCGCGGACCCGACGGGCACAACCTCGAAAGGGACCTGGAACAACTGCGGCAACGGTATGACCCCTTGGGGCACCTACCTGGCCTGTGAAGAAAACTTTAATGGCTACTTCTCGACAGAAGACGAAAACCACGAGGTTAGTGCGGAGCTCAAACGCTATGGCGTCTCGTCGAAAGATTGGGGCTATGGCTGGGCCAAGATCGATGATCGGTTCGACGTGTCGAAAAACCCCAACGAACCAAACCGCGCCGGCTATGTGGTCGAGATCGACCCGACCGATCCAACCTCGACCCCGCGCAAGCTGACCGCCCTTGGCCGTTTCAAGCACGAAAACGCCGAGTCGGTGGTGAACAATGACGGTCGTGTTGTTGTGTACATGGGCGACGATGAACGTGGCGAGTTCCTGTATCGCTTTGTTTCGGATGGCGTTTACGCCGCTGGCGTTGACACCAACGCCTTGCTGGAAAACGGCACCTTGTCTGTTGCCAAGTTCAATGACGACGGCACGGGCGAATGGCTGGATCTGACGCCTGAGACAACTGGTTTGGCTTCGCAAGCTGAAATCAGCATCCACACCCGTCAGGCCGGTTCTGCCGTAGGCGCGACCACCATGGACCGCCCGGAGTGGGTTGCTGCTAACCCGAACGTGGCCGAGGTTTACTGCTGTCTGACCAACAACAAGAACCGAGGCGTCAAACCGAATGCCGGTGGTGATGACACCTCGGTCAACGGTCCGAACCCGCGTGAGGCCAACAACTATGGCCAGATCGTGCGCTGGCGTCCTGAAGGTGGTGATCATACCGCTTCGGGCTTTGCTTGGGATCTGTATGTGCTGGCGGGCAACCCCAGCGTGCATCAGGATGCCTACGGTGGGTCTGACAACGTTAATGCCGACAACATGTTCAACTCGCCCGACGGTCTGAAATTCGACAGCAATGGCCTGCTGTGGATCCAGACCGACGGCAACTATGGCAATGAAGGCGACTTCGAAGGGCAGGGCAACAACCAGATGCTGGCAGGTGACCCGGTCACCGGTGAAATCCGCCGTTTCCTTGTCGGCCCGAATGAGTGTGAGATCACCGGCCTCAGCTGGTCACCGGATCGCCGCACCATGTTCGTGGGCATCCAGCACCCAGGCGAGGACGGCAACAGTCACTGGCCCGAAGGCGGTGATGCAGTACCGCGTTCGGCGATCATCGCGGTGACACGCGAAGATGGTGGTCTGGTCGGCTAAACCGACTGACCTTTGAAATACCGCCCTGGACGGATAACTCCGTCTGGGGTTTTTGCGTTTTATGCAGCGCTTTCATAGTGACGTTGAGAATTATGATATGCGCGTCTGTGGTTTGTTTGTGTAAAAGCGCCCTTGGCTAGCTTTGGCAAAAAGGTCGCTGGAAAAGCGTCGTGTGTCGAAAACCGACCGACCAAAGCTAAGTTTGAAGTTTAGAACCGGCCCATCGGGTTAGGAGGAATCACAGCAATGCCTGACGTCACAATCGTGTACTGGCGCGACATTCCCGCTCAGGTCATCGTCGGCAAAGGCCGTCGTGGCGCAAAGCGGCAGTTGGAAGAACGGTTCGAGCAAGCCATCGACCGGGCTGCCATGAAGGTGAACGCCAAGGACAGTGATGCTTACCTGGCCGAATGGCGCAAAGCCGCACCCTTTGCAGTAGATGGCGATCCCGCCGAGATTGCCGAGACCGAGGCGGTGCGTCTGGAAACAGAATACGATCAGGACCGCATCAAAGCGCTGATCGCCAATGACGGTTGGGCGTAAGCCCAGATTTTAAGGGAGGCCGAAATGGCTTTGCTGAACTTCAAAAAACGTGATGCGGTCGAAACCGGCCCTGTGAACCCAACCGTCGAAGCCTTTTTGCAAGGCTATTCGATCGAGGTAATGCCGCGTACCGCTGAAAAGGTCGACGATTTCCGCGCGCTTCTGCCCGAAGGCACGCGCGTCTATATCGCTCATATCGAGGGCACCCCGATCGAGGACATGGTCAAGACCGCCAAGCGCATCGCGGCCGAAGGCTATCCGGTGATGCCGCATTTCCCGGCGCGGATCATCAAAGACGCGGCGACTCTGGAAAACTGGATTTCCATGTACCAGGGTGAAGCGGGCGTTGATCAGGCGTTGCTGCTGGCCGGTGGCGTTGCCAACCCGCATGGTGATTTCGACAGCTCGATGCAATTGTTGGAGACTGGTCTGTTCGACAAGGCGGGCTTCAAGCGCTTGCACGTTGCCGGTCACCCGGAAGGAAACAAGGATATCGACCCTGACGGTTCGACCAAGAATGTGGACGACGCGCTGCGTTGGAAGCAAAAGTTCTCAGAAACCACCGATGCGGAAATGGCTTTGGCGACACAGTTTGCCTTTGACGCCAAACCGATCATCGCATGGGCTGACAGCCTGAAAGAAGCTGGTATCGATCTGCCGATCCATATCGGCATCGCGGGTCCAGCCAAGCTGCAAACGCTGATCAAGTTTGCCATTGCGTGTGGCGTTGGCCCGTCGCTGAAAGTTCTGCAGAAACGCGCCATGGACGTGTCCAAGCTGCTGCTGCCGTATGAGCCGACCGACGTGATCACCGAACTGGCGGAGCACAAAGCAGCCAACCCGGATTTCAATATCACCAACGTGCACTTCTTCCCGCTGGGTGGAATCAAGACCAACGCCAACTGGGCGATCAATAACGGCGGCGCTTCGGCAAAGCCTGTAAACTCCTAAGGAACGGACATGACCCGTACAGTCGTAGAATCAAAAACAAAAACCGCCGTTCTGGGCTTTGACGAACCGTTCTGTGTGATCGGTGAGCGGATCAACCCAACCGGCCGCAAGAAACTGGCGGCCGAGCTGGAAGCGGGCGATTTCTCGACCGTTGAGAAAGACGCGCTGGCGCAGGTGATGGCTGGTGCAACCGTTCTGGATATCAACGCAGGCGTTGTCTACAACTCGAACCCCAACCCAAACGAGACCGAGCCGCCGCTGATGCGCAAGATCGTCGAACTGGTGCAGGGTCTGGTTGAAGTTCCGTTGTGCATCGACTCGTCGGTTCCGGGCGCTCTGGAAGCCGGCCTTGAGGCCGCAGAAGGCCGCCCGCTGCTGAACTCGGTCACCGGCGAAGAAGAGCGGCTGGAACTGGTTCTGCCGCTGGTCAAAAAGTACAACGTGCCGGTTGTGGCAATCTCGAACGACGACACCGGTATCTCAGAAGATCCCGATGTGCGCTTTGACGTTGCCAAGAAAATCGTTGAGCGTGCCGCTGACTTCGGCATCCCGGCACATGACATCGTCGTAGACCCGCTGGTCATGCCGATTGGTGCGATGGCGACTGCCGGTCAACAGGTGTTTGCTCTGGTCCGCCGTCTGCGCGAAGAGCTCGGCGTGAACACCACCTGCGGTGCCTCGAACATCTCGTTTGGTCTGCCGAACCGTCACGGCATCAACAACGCTTTCCTGCCGATGGCAATGGGCGCTGGTATGACCTCGGCCATCATGAACCCGGTCGCGTTGCCGGTGACACAGAAAAAGATCGCCGAGAAGAAAGAAGCCGTAGCCGCAGCTGGCATCATTCTGCCTGAAGGCATGGATGACGAAGCGTTTGTACAGATGTTCGGTTTGGGTTCGACCAAGCCGCGCGCTGGTAAAGAGATGGAGGCCATTCGCGCCGCCAACCTGCTGACCAATAACGACCCGCATGGCGGCGAGTGGATCCGGTTCAACAAAGCGCCTGACGAAGCCGGTGCTGCAGGTGCGGCCGGTGGCCGTCGCGGTGGTGGCCGTCGCCGTCGCGCCTGAACGGATCTAATCTGACACCAAAGGCCGGGCCCAGTGCCCGGCCTTTTTGACTCTGATCAATGTCGATTGCGCAGAAGGTTTCACAATACCCGGATCATTCGCACAAAGATCAGGTGGCACCATGAGCAAACATCATCCCCCGAAACTTTCGGATGCAGACCTGACTAAGCGTCTCAATAAGAAGGATTATTTTGATCAGCTGATCGATTTACAAGCCAAGCTTGCCAGAATTCAACAAGCGTATCTGTTTCATGGCCTCAAGGGTGTTTTGGTCTTTGAAGGATGGGATGCTGCAGGAAAAGGGGGAACTATTCGCCGGATCAGCCAAGCGCTGGACCCGCGCAGTTTCAAGGTTTGGCCCATCGGAGCCCCGCGAAACTACTACCTCAACCGGCACTATCTCTTGCGGTTTTGGGAACGATTACCGCCTGCGGGTGCGATCTCGGCTTTTGACCGCAGCTGGTACGGTCGGGTTCTGGTCGAACGGATTGAAAAACTGACGCCGGAAGAACGCTGGCGCGCTGCCTATCAGGAAATCAACGATTTCGAGAGGATGCTTGTTGATGACGGCACGCGGATCGTCAAACTGTTCTTTCATATCTCGCAGGATGAACAGATGCGCCGGTTTACCGAAAGGCTGACAAACCCTTTGAAGCGCTGGAAGCTGACCTATGAAGACTTCCGAAATCGTGAGAAATGGGATGTTGCCGAGGTCGCTGTTGACGAAATGCTGGCGCGTACCTCGACCCAGTTGGCCCCTTGGCACGTCATTCCTGCGAACAACAAGAAACATGCGCGTATCAAGGCGATGCAAGCCATTGTTGATGCGTTTTCTGATGGCGTTGACATGAACCCGCAGCACTTGGACAAACGAACTTTGGAAGCCGCCGGAGAAGCGCTGGACGTTGACCAATCGTTGATCGACAGCCTGCGCGCCCGGACTGAGTGATAATTTACGCCTGATCTGTCCCGTGCCGGGTTGAACCTCTGTCCGCACTGGTGGTAACTCAAAGGGCGCGGCGGGTATGATGTAATGGTAGCCTGTCAGCTTCCCAAGCTGAACGCGCGGGTTCGATTCCCGCTACCCGCTCCAAACTTCCGGAAAAATTTTCGCCTCGCTTATCCTGTTGCTGCCTGTAAGGACGCGCGGCATATCAGTCTTGTAGACAGTTCCTCAGAACGACCGGGCGCGTTTGTTTCGATCATGTGAATCAACTCCAGCGCCGCTTTTTGACCCATCTCGCGATGGGGGACGTGAACTGTCGTAAGGGCGGGGGAAACGATACGGGCCAGTTCGATGTCGTCAAACCCAGTGATCGAGACATCGTCAGGTACACGCAGCCCCATCTCTTGGGCTTGTCGCATGGCCCCTACGGCCAGAACGTCGTTGCCACAAAGAACTGCTGTAGGCACGCGCGCGTGAGACATGAGGTCCCTAAAAGCCTCGGCCCCGTTTTCGATTTCATAAGTAGTTTCCGCAACGATCAGATCATCGGTCGCCAGACCGTTTTCAGTCATCGCATCCTGGATTCCTTCAATTCTCAGCCGAGCGCGATCGTTTCCCTTGCTAAAGCCCGAAATCGTTGCAAGACGTGTATGACCCAGTCCAATGACCTGCTGAGCCAGGGTTTTCATGGCTTGCCGGTTGTCGAATCCAACTGATGGCGTGCGGTTGTTCGGACTGAACGACCAGGCAACCAAAGCTGGCACCCTTTGACGTTCCAGATAGTCATAAATTCGTTCATCGCGATCATGGCCAATCAGCAAAAGCGCATCCGCGCCACGGGCCACAAGGGTTCGGATCTGTTCTTGTTCAACTTCGGGTTTGTAGGCAGAGCTGGATACCAGCAGCGTGTATCCGCGTTTGTGAATTTCCTCCTGAAAAGCTTGCAAACCCCGCGCAAAAATGGCGTTTTCCATCGTTGGAATGATTGCTCCGATCGTAAAAGATCGTTTCGCCGCCATCACACGCGCAGCAAAGTTCGGGGTATATCCCAAAGCGTCGACCGCAGATAAAACACGCCTCCGCGTCGCTTCGACGACCTGCTGCGGATTGTTCAGGCACCGCGATACCGTGGCAGTTGAAACACCCGCAGCCTTGGCGACGTCATCCAACGTCGGAGCGGATCTATGTTTTGACATTTTCAAACTCATAATTCCGTTTGCCCTAAGTTATGCGTTTTTTAAGGACTTTGAAAGTGGAGATGTAAGCGCTTGCATTTATCATGTAAGCGCTTACAAATGAATTTGAGAGCCGATTCTGTAGGGAGCCCTGAAATGTTTGTTGCTGCATCAGCCGTCGTTTTTGCGATCTATTTCGCCAACGTCGCCTTGGGTGCCTATGCGAACAGTGCGTTTCTTGGGGACGTAGGAGAGATGTTGGTTCTGTTCGCGGCGTCGATCTTGTTCGTTGTCGCAATTCTGAAAAAGGAGGCTGACCGCGACGCAACAGACGGCAGCTGAACTTTTGCTTGGGAGGGCAATTCATGAACAACGACAAGACCGAACTGGCGTCAGCCGAACGTCGCAATTTCCTAAAGCTGAGCGCAAGTGGTGCGTTCACGGCTGCTTTGGTCGCCGGAGCAGGCGGGGTGTTGTGGTCGTCTGAAGCCGCAGCGCAGACCGCCAAGGAAGAAAGCGAGCGGGAAAAGGCGGCCGATCATGTGATGACCATCGCGACGGCGTATGTTTTGGGGGCATCGCGTAGCTATCCGATCATGCAGCTGGATCTTAAAGAAAACATCCAGAACGCCACCAATGGTAAAGTCTATGTCAAACTGGCTCCGGGTGGGCAGCTGGGTGCCGGTGGATCCCTTGTGCAGAAAGTGCAAGGCGGCACCATTCAGGCGGCGCAGCATTCGCTGTCGAACTTCGCGCCATTTGCGTCGACCGTTGATCTGATCAACATGCCGTATCTGTGCGGTTCGAACCAGCGTTTCACCAACCTTGTCCATTCTGACACGTGGAAGAATGAGGTTCATCCCAAGGTCGAAGCTGCGGGCTTCAAGGCGCTATTCTATGTGAACATCGATCCCCGTGTTGTTGCGGTTCGTCAGGGTGGCAATGCAGTCATCACGCCGGGCGACATGAGTGGAATCAAGTTCCGTGTTCCCGGCTCGAAGATGCTCCAGCAATATTACCGTATGGTTGGCGCCAACCCGACCCCTGTTGCCTGGGGTGAGACACCTTCGGCCATCAAACAAGGTGTCGCAGATGCGCTTGATCCTTCGGTTGGCGCGCTGTTTGTCTTCGGCTTCAAGGACATACTGAGCCACGTGACCTTCACACAAGCGGTTCCGGACAGCCAAGTTTATTCCTGTAACCTCGAGTGGTTCAACTCGATGCCCGCTGACGTTCAAGAAGGCATCATGTGGGGGTCTGAAATGACCGCGCACCAGAACTTGTCCAAGGTTCCGTCGGCACGTGCATACGCTATGGCCGAGCTGAACAAGGCAGGCGTCCAATTCCATTCGCTCAGTGAAGACCAACTGGCCGAATGGCAGGATGCGGGCGGCTATCAGAACGCCGACTGGGATCCGTTCAAGACCGAACTGGCCGGGTCGATGGAAAACTTTGAAAAGCTGGTCGAAGCTGCCGGAACGCAGGGCAAATACTACGTTCACGACGCCTAAGGCGCTATGCGTGGACGCCATCCAGGCGTCCACGTTTATTTTCTACAGTCAGGCTGTAATCGGCCCGCCACGGTAGGCGCGGGTCTGGCTGTCCTATCGCCGGAGGATCAGATGACCGTTCTTCAAAACATTGACCGAAACGCAGAGCGTTGGCTGTTGCTGGTGTTCTACGTGATGCTGGTGATCACCATGGCGATCGAAGTGCTGCGGCGTGAGATCTTCGCTTACTCGTCGATCTGGGGCGAAGAGATCGTGCGCTATTCCTTCATCTACCTCGCCTGGATCGGGGCCGCCGCTGCGGTCAAGGAACGTGCGCATATCCGAATTGACGTCATCATGCATTACCTTGGGCCGCGCCCCAAGGCGTTGCTTTATATCTTCGGCGATCTGGTGATGTTCGTCGTGGCCGTTATCGCGCTCTATTGGTCTTACGAGGCGGTTCATGTCTCGGCCAAGTTCGGCTCGGTAACAGATGGGTTGCGGGTTTCCAAAGTCTGGTTCCTGATGGCTGTACCCACTGGATTTGCGCTGATGATCTGGCGGCTGATCCAATCCCTGATGCGTGATCTGAAATGTCTGCGAGACGGCACCCCCGTCTTCGAAGGCGACAAGCTGTTTGACTGAGGAGAAATTGAATGCTTTGGAATTCCCTCAATCAAACCGTTGAACTTGGGTGGGATTTTTATGTCCCCGTGATCCTGTTCGTTGCTTTGATCGCCATGGCTGTGCCCGTTTGGGCCGCCATTGGGTCGGCAGCTATCGTCATGCTGATCATGTCCGGCGACTTGCCGCTAAGCTTGGTGGGCGAAAGCCTTTTCACCGGTATCGATGCCTTTGCGTTGACCGCTGTGCCCCTGTTCATTCTGACCGGGGACGTTCTGGTTCGCACAGGGTTATCGCGCAAGTTTCTGGACGTGGCCGAAGCGCTGACCTGCTTTGCCAAAGGCGGCTTTGGGTCGGCCACCGTGCTTGTCTGTGGCATGTTTGCGGCGATCTCGGGCTCGGACGCGGCGGGCGCTGCTGCTGTGGGTCGGATGACCATCAACCGTCTGGTTGAAAGCGGGTATCCGCGCCCCTATGCCTGTGCGCTGGTAGCCGCCGGGGCCTGTACCGGCATTCTGATCCCGCCGTCGATTGCCTATATCATCATCGGGCTTGTGCTGGGTATTTCAGCTTCGACGCTGTTTCTGGCCGCTCTGATCCCCGGACTGGCCATTCTGGTATCGATCCTGATCACCAACATCATCATGAATCGCCTTTATGCCTATGAGGGCGGCGGGATGATGACTATGGGTGAGTGGCTGTCCAACCTGGGCAAGGCGCTCAAATCCGGCTGGTACGCCTTTATCGTTCCGGGCATCATCTTCTACGGCATCTTCTCGGGTCGCTTGACGCCGACCGAAGCCGGTGCGACCGCTGTTGTCGTCACCATCATCATGGGCTTCATCCTGCGCACACTGACGCTGGCAGACTTCCCGTCGATGCTGGTCAGTTCGGCGAAAGTGAACGGGGTGATCCTGCCCATCATCGCTTTTTCTGCGCCGCTGGCCGAAGCGCTGGCGATTATGGGTGTCCCTCAGGGCTTTGTGACCTCGGTGACGTCGCTGACGGATGATCCTTATCTGCTGATCCTGTTGATGATCGGCATCTTGATCGCGGCAGGCTGCGTGATGGAGACGACGCCTAACATCGTGATTCTTGCACCGATCCTGAAACCGCTGGCAGACAACATTGGCATGAACGAAATCCAGTTCTGCATCATGATGATCACTGCGCTGGGTGTTGGTTTCATCACACCACCGCTTGGTCTGAACCTGTTCGTTGTATCTGGCATTACCGGCGAGTCGATTCTGAAGATTGCCGCCCGAGCTGTGCCCTTCGTATTGACCATGCTGATCGTGGTGCTGCTGATCGCCTACGTACCAGCTGTCTCGACCACCTTGCTTCCTGAAATCTACCAATAGGACCTTTTGAACATGCCCCGTGACTATCTGAAAAAGGCGACCCTTACGGCGCAGTCTCATGCGACCGAGGTGCATGATACGGTCAAGACAATCCTGTCTGATATCGAGGCAGGAGGTGACGCTAAGGCCCTGGAATACGCCGCCAAGTTCGACAAGTTCGAGGGAAATGTCCTGATGACTCAGGACGAGATCGACGCGGCCATTGCGCTGGTGCCCGAAAAGTTGAAGGCTGATATCCGCTTTGCTCATGACAATGTGCGTCGCTTTGCCGAAACGCAAAAGGCCACCGTGTCGGACGTTCAGACCGAGATTGTGCCCGGTGTTGTCGCAGGGCAAAAGGCCATCCCCGTCGATGCGGCAGGGTGCTATGTGCCCGGTGGACGCTACAGCCATATCGCCAGTGCGATCATGACTGTGACCACAGCCAAGGTCGCCGGATGCCGCCACATCACAGCGTGCTCTCCACCTCGTCCGGGCGAAGGGGTTGCGCCTGCGATTGTTTATGCGGCCCATATCTGCGGAGCGGACAGCATTCTGGCGATGGGCGGTGTGCAGGGTGTGGCGGCGATGACCTACGGCCTGTTTGGTTTGCCGCGTGCAAACATCCTTGTTGGGCCTGGCAACCAGTTCGTGGCCGAGGCCAAGCGCATTCTCTACGGCAAGGTCGGTATCGATATGATTGCGGGACCAACTGACTCCCTGATCCTGGCCGATAGCAGCGCAGATGCACATGTGGTTGCCACCGACTTGGTCAGTCAGGCCGAACACGGGTATAACTCTCCGGTTTGGCTGGTGACGGATGATCGTGCGTTGGCTCAGAAAGTCATGGAGCTGGTGCCGCAGTTGATCGACGACTTGCCTGATTTGAACAAGGAAAACGCTGCAGCCGCGTGGAGGGACTATGCCGAAGTCATCGTCTGCGATAATCGCGAAGACATGGCTGCGTGTTCCGATGAATACGCCCCCGAACATCTGACCGTGCAGGCCGAGGATCTGGATTGGTGGTTGGACCGGCTGACTTGTTATGGTTCGCTGTTTTTGGGTGAGGAAACCACTGTATCCTACGGCGACAAAGCCACGGGAACCAATCACGTACTGCCGACCTCTGGCGCGGCCAGTTATACCGGCGGTCTGAGCGTCCACAAATACATGAAGATCGTGACCTGGCAGCGGGCAACGCGGGAGGGGTCCAAGCCCATTGCCGTTGCAACTGCGCGGATTTCGCGGCTGGAAGGGATGGAAGGACATGCACGCGCCGCAGATGTGCGTTTGGCCAAGTATTTCCCGGATGAGCAGTTTGATCTGACCGCTGATGGATGATCCGCGCGCTTTGTTTGACCTGACGGGTAAGGTGGCTTGTGTCACCGGCGCAAGTTCGGGGCTGGGGCGGCAAGTGGCACGCGCGCTTGCAGCCGCAGGTGCGCAGGTTGTTGGCGTGGCGCGGCGCCAAGATGCGTTGGCGCAGATGCAAGCCGAGATTGGATCTCGGTCCGCTTCAGTGGAAGCCGACGTTGCTGATCGTGACGGAATTGTTCGCGTGGCGGAAGCCGTCAGCGCCAAGTTCGGCGCGCCCGACATTCTGGTTCATGCGGCTGGGCTAAACACGCGTGAGGCCGCCGATGATGTGACACCAGAAGGGTGGGACGCCACGCTGGCAGTGAACCTCAGCGCACCGTTTTTTCTAAGTCAGGCCATGGTGCCTGCGATGAAAGACAAGGGGTGGGGGCGCATTGTCAATTTTGCTTCGCTGCAAACAACGCGCGCGTTTCCCGGTGGTATCGCCTATGGCGCAACGAAGGCGGGGATCGGGCAATTGACCCGCGCGATGGCCGAGGCATGGTCGCCCTTTGGCATTACAGCAAATGCCATCGGACCAGGGTTCTTTCCCACGGAGCTGACGCAGGCCGTGTTTGATGACCCAGATCGTGCGGAGCGAAATGCGGTGCAAACCTGCATTGGGCGCAATGGTCGGATGCAGGATATCGACGGCCCGATTCTTTTCCTGTGTTCACGGGCCTCGGACTATGTGACCGGACAGGTTTTGATGGTGGATGGGGGGTTCACAGCCAAATGAAAGCACTGGTTTACAAAGGTGTGGAACAGATGGAGTTCGGCGATGTGCCGAATGCAGTGCCCGCTGCATCTGAACACCTGATCCGAATTGAAGCCGTAGGCATCTGTGGATCAGACATGCACGCGTATCTCGGCCATGATGCGCGGCGACCGGCCCCTTTGATCCTTGGGCATGAGGCCGCCGGGGTGATTGTCGAAGGTCTTCGCGCAGGAGATCGCGTGACGATCAATCCGCTGGTGAGCTGCGGTCAATGTCCAGCCTGCGTAGCAGGTCGTGAAAATCTGTGCCCGGATCGTCAGATCATTTCAATGCCACCACGCGAAGGGGCCTTTGCCCAGTTTGTCTCGATGCCGGACAGAAATCTGGTTGTCGTACCGGATCATATCTCGTTTGCGAAGGCCGCGTTGGCCGAACCACTGGCTGTCAGTTGGCATGCAGCGCGGTTGGCGCTGGAAGCGTTGCACCCGGCGATGCCCCGTCGCGCTCTGGTCATTGGCGGCGGCGCGATCGGGCTTGCCGCCGCATTGGCCTTGCGTGCGATGGAGGTCGAAGATGTCACAATTGCAGAACCCAACGCCTTACGCCGGACTTTTCTGCAGCAGGTTGAGGACTTTAAAATCGGGGACGCTGCGATTGGAAACTTCCCGCTCGTTATCGACGCTGTGGGTTATGCGGCAACACGATCCGTCGCATCAGCCGTCGCGGACCCCGGCGGCGTGATCGCGCATGTAGGTCTTGGCGAAGACACCGGCGGTCTGGACGTGCGCCGCATGACGTTGCAGGAAATAACCTTTATCGGGACATACACGTATACCGCTCAAGACTTCCGCGAGACGGCGGAAGCGATCTTTGACGGACGGCTGGGCGCGTTGGACTGGGCCGAGGAACGCGCCCTGGCTGAAGGGGCGCAGGCATTTCGCGATATCCGCTCTGGTGCTGTGGCAGCCCCTAAGATTATCCTGAGACCCTGGGCATAGTCCCGCCAGATTTGGAGGCCTCGATGTATAAAAAAGTTCTTGTCCCTATGGCATTGGATCACGGCATATCGCAGCACACGCTGGAAGTTGCACGCGCATTGTCGGAAAACGGGGCCGACATAATCGCATTGCACGTTTACGAAATGCCACAGGGATCTGTCAGTGCCTACCTGGATAAATCCGTTGTCGCAGAAGGGTTTGACCGTGCGCGACTGAAACTGTTGGAAAAGGTTGAGGGCCTTGAAGGTGTGACACCCGAAATCGTCAAAGGCCACACTGCCCGGACGATCATTGATTATGCCACAAGCAGGAGCATCGATTGTATCGTCATTGGTTCTCACCAACCGGGGTTGAGCGACTATTTCCTGGGATCGACAGCTTCGCGCGTTGTTCGTCACGCGCCGTGCGCCGTGCATGTGCACCGCGGTCTGACTTGATTCCTGGCATTGACGGCCATTGAACTTGGAGTTTCTGCAAGGAACGACCGGCAACCAAGTGCCGGTCGTTCCAATGTATGATTATCCGCGACGCCGACGGCGACGGCCGCCACCGGCTTCGGCGTCGGCACCGCCTGTGTTGAAGCTTGGGTGGGGCAACGTGACAACCTGCGCCAGTTCCGGGAATGGATCAGTTTTGTGTGGAATCGCGTTGGCCGCGACGAAGTGATCCTGGAACTTTGGTTCGATAGCGGTTTCAATTTTCGTGATCTCGCGTACGACGCGTTCAATCTCAGTCCGTGCTGCGATATTGCACAGTGCAATACGTGCACCGGTTCCTGCGGCGTTGCCCGCGCTAGTGACCTTGTCCAGCGGCGCATCCGGGATCATCCCCAGAACCATCGCATGCTTGGTCGAGATATGCGCCCCGAACGCACCGGCCAGAACCACACGATCGACACGGTCGACATCCATCTCATCCATCAACAGGCGCGCACCGGCATAAAGCGCCGATTTTGCCAGCTGGATGGCGCGAATGTCGCCTTGGGTGACGGTGATGCGCGGGCCACCTTCGGCGCTGGCGTCGTGGATCAGATAGGCATGGGTTCGTCCTTCGGGGACACAGCGTGCTGTACCGGTCTGCTCGGCCGAACCAATCAATCCGCTTTCATCCAGCAAGCCGGCGATACGCATTTCAGCAACGGCCTCGATGATGCCGGAACCACAGATGCCTGTGATGCCAGTGGTTGCTATATCTTGGTCAAACCCGTCCTCATCCGACCACTTTTCGGACCCGATCACGCGGAAACGTGGTTCTTTGGTAACAGGGTCGATCTCAATCCGCTCGATTGCGCCGGGGGCCGCGCGCTGCCCCGAGCTGATCTGAGCACCCTCAAACGCAGGTCCGGTTGGCGAAGAACAGGCTAGAACGCGGCTGGTGTTGCCCAACAGGATTTCCGCGTTGGTGCCTACGTCCACGATCAAGACCAGATCTTCGGATTTGCCCGGTTCCTCCGACAGCGCCACGGCTGCGCAGTCCGCGCCCACATGGCCCGCAATGCAAGGAAGGATGTAGATCTGTGCGCGCGGGTTCATGGTCGTCAGATCCATCTCGCGCGCGGGCAGGGACATGCTTTCCGATGTGGCCAGCGCAAAAGGCGCTTGCCCCAGCTCAACCGGATCCAGACCCAACAGCAAGTGGTGCATGACCGGGTTACAAACAAATACGGTTTCCACGATCAGTGCGGCGTCGATCTTGGCCTCTTCGGCAATTGAGGTGGTCAGATCGTTGATCGCCTCGCGCACGGCTTTGGTCATTTCCTGATCACCACCCGGATTCATCATTGAATATGAAACGCGGCTCATCAGATCTTCGCCAAAGCGAATTTGCGGGTTCATCAGACCCGAGGACGCCTTGACCTCACCCGTTTCCAGGTCGGTCAGGTGGGCTGCGATGGTGGTCGAGCCGAGGTCGATTGCCAAGCCATAAAGCCCGCCTTCATGCAGGCCCGGCCAGATTTCGACAATGCGGGCAACGCTGTCGTTGTGGCCCTTGTGAACGGCCACCGTGGCCTCCCACTTGCCCTTGCGCAGAACCGGCTGCAGCTTGGACAAAAGCGACAGATCGGCTGTGACAGCTTCGATCTTCCACTGCTCGCGCAGGGCGCGTTCCAGACGCTCAAGATCGCCCGTGGGCGAATGCATGTCGGGTTCTTCGACGACCACGAAGTACAGGCGGGTGGCCGGGTCCATGGTGATGGCGCGGGCCGCGGCCGCCTTACGCACGACCTGACGGTGCACCTGGCTTTCGGGTGGGACATCGATCACGACATCACCTTGCACGGACGCCTGACATCCCAGACGACGGCCCGGTTTCAAGCCTCGCTTGTCGTCATAGCGCTGTTCAACCGCGTTCCATTCGCTCAGCGCGTTTTCGGATACGGTGACGCCGTGCTTGGGAAACTCGCCGTAGCTGGGTGTGATCTGACATTTGGAGCAGATTCCACGCCCGCCGCAGACCGAATCCAGATCGACGCCCAACTGACGGGCCGCAGTTAGAATCGGAGTTCCAACAGGGAAGTGTCCGCGTTTGCCAGAGGGCGTAAAGACGACAAGTGGGTCGGTGGTCATCAGAGACATACCTTTTCATATTCGCGCGTATTGGGCGCAAGATATGATGTTGAGCGCAAAGGGAAAGGGCTATCAGCGGCACGATTTGCTCAGCTTGCGGCGTTTTCTGTACCGCCATTGCCCTGAGTTGCTTTGGGGGGCTTTCCCTTTGGTTCAATCCATGCGATAGGGTCGCCGTCAAACGGGCTTTTGCATGGGGTTTTCAGATGCAGATTCGTGAGGCACTCACCTTTGACGACGTTCTTCTGGTTCCGGGCGCATCTTCAGTGCTTCCGGCGACAGCAGATACCACCACACGCGTGACGCGTGAAATCACCATGAACATACCGCTGCTGAGCTCGGCCATGGACACCGTGACCGAGGCGCGCATGGCGATTGCAATGGCTCAAGCCGGTGGCATCGGGGTCATTCACAAGAACCTTTCGGTCGAAGAGCAAGCCCGCGAAGTGCGCCGGGTCAAGCGGTTTGAATCGGGTATCGTTTATAACCCTGTCACGTTGCGCGCGGACCAGACGCTGGCAGATGCACAGGCCCTGGTGGAACGCTACAACTTCACCGGTTTCCCTGTCGTGGATGCGGAAGGCCGCGTTGTGGGCATCGTGACAAACCGGGATATGCGGTTTGCCACTTCGGACGATACTCCGATCAAGGCGATGATGACGGCTGACAATCTGGCCATGCTGCAAGAACCCGCAGATCTGGAAGAAGCCAAAAGCCTGATGCGGGCCCGACGCATCGAAAAGCTGCTTGTGGTAGACGCTCAGGGGAAACTGACCGGGCTTTTAACTTTGAAAGACACTGAACAAGCCGTCTTGAACCCTACAGCTTGCAAAGATCGGCTGGGCCGTCTGCGCGTGGCTGCCGCCACGTCGGTCGGGGACGCAGGGTTTGAGCGCTCGGAACAACTGGTGGATTCGGGTGTGGACATCATTGTGGTCGACACTGCTCATGGCCATTCGCAAGGCGTGTTGGACGCGGTAAAGCGCGTTAAGACGCTATCCAATGAAGTTCAGATCATCGCAGGAAACGTGGCCACGGGTGAAGCGACCAAAGCATTGATTGATGCGGGGGCTGACGCCATCAAGGTTGGTATCGGTCCGGGGTCGATCTGCACCACGCGAATGGTGGCGGGCGTTGGCGTACCGCAGCTGACCGCGATCAGTGATTGTTCGGCAGCCGCAGGTGACGTGCCCGTCATCGCTGACGGAGGCATCAAATTCTCGGGCGATTTTGCCAAGGCGATTGCTGCAGGTGCCTCTTGTGCCATGGTCGGTTCGATGATCGCAGGCACCGATGAAAGCCCGGGCGAAGTGATCCTGTATCAGGGCCGCTCGTTCAAATCCTATCGCGGGATGGGAAGCCTGGGTGCCATGGCGCGTGGATCGGCGGACCGGTATTTCCAGAAGGACGCTGCCAATGACAAGCTGGTGCCTGAAGGTATCGAAGGGCAGGTACCTTACAAAGGCTCCGCCAGTGCTGTGATCCACCAGCTTGTGGGCGGCCTGCGTGCCGCAATGGGCTATACTGGATGTGCGACCGTTGAAGAGATGCGCAAAAATTGCAGCTTTGTTAAAATCACCGGTGCCGGTCTGAAGGAAAGCCACGTGCATGACGTTCAGATCACCCGCGAAAGCCCCAATTACCGGGTGATGTGATCTGCTGACCTGTTGCATGCGGCGCCCAGACACGGGCGCCGTTTTGCGTTCACCCACACCTTAGGGAGGTCGACATGACCCCGGCAGCTCGTGTTCAGGCCGCGATTGAAATCTTGGACGAGATTTTGACCGGAGCGCCCGTTGAAAAGGCGTTGACCGGATGGGCACGTCGCAGCCGCTTTGCAGGATCAAAAGATCGCGCAGCGGTACGGGATCATGTGTTTGATGCACTGCGCTGCCAGCGATCCTTTGCAGCGCTTGGCAGCAGCCACAGCGGACGCGGATTGATGATCGGAGCGATCCGGGCGCAAGGTGGGGACACAGCAGCCATATTCACAGGCGACAGACATGCGCCTGATCCCGTGCAGCCGTCAGAGACCTCACGGGCCTTTCGGTCAGACGCCGAACGATTTGATATTCCCGAATGGCTTTGGCCCCGGTTTTCGGCTTCGTTGGGATCTGAGACTCCGGCCGTGGCCGAGGCGCTGCAATCACGCGCTCCGGTGCATTTAAGGGTGAACTTGCTCAAAGCTGATGCGGCGTCTGCGATAGCCGCACTGCAGGCCGACGGTGTTATTGCACAACCTCACGCGTTTTGCACGACAGCTTTGGAAGTGACCGAAGGCGCGCGTAAGATTGCACAGGGCCGCGCCTATCAGGACGGGTTGGTCGAATTGCAGGACGCTGCCAGTCAGGCGGTTGTTTCGGCGCTAGAGCTTCAGCCGGGCATGCGTGTCCTTGACTACTGCGCAGGGGGCGGTGGCAAATCGCTGGCCTTGGCTGCGTTTAAAGGTGTTGAAGTCTTTGCCCATGACGTGAATGCAGCCCGGATGCGGGATCTTCCTGCGCGCGCAAAACGCGCCGGGGCCCGCGTGAAGATTCTGACGTCAAAGGATCTAGACGCACAAAAGCCCTTTGACATCGTACTTGCGGATGCTCCGTGTTCTGGAAGCGGGTCGTGGCGGCGCGCACCTGCGGGAAAGTGGGCTTTGACCGAAGAGCGCTTGCAAGATCTCACGCAAATCCAATCCGGAATTTTACAGAATACGACCGCTTTAGTTCGAAAGGGCGGTGTGTTCGCCTATGCGACCTGCTCGGTTCTGACTGACGAAAACGGCTCAATCGTTGATTCCTTTTTGGCGCGAAACCCGGAATGGGCCGAGACATTTCGCAAATCATGGCAAGTCGCACACGGGTCAGACGGGTTTTTCACGGCACACTTGACGAGATAAGGCTCCGGCAAATAACAACCTAAGGTAGATAATTTCCCGCATTCTTTAGTTAAGCGGGCATTAACCATTTTGGATGTTACTTCCGACACCTTTTTGCGTTTGAGCCGTTTATGTCTGACACTGCATTTTCTGTACGCGACCTCTCTTACACCCAACTGCCTTCAGCGACGCGCGTAGGATCGCTTCTGAGCTTGGCTCTTTTGATCGCCTTAGCGCCAATCACAGGTCTGTTGCCGCCGGAGTGGAGTTCTGGCCTTACAGTGGCCGGTGTTTCCCTTTTATTTGCGGTGCTTTGCGTCACGATAAAGGGGCGATTGGCCATCCGATCCGCACAGCGCAGTGCAGCCCTGATGAGGGCATTTGCGGAACTGGAGGTTGCCCCCTTTCTGGTGGCCGACAGGTTTGGCGATATTCTGGTCGCGAACATACACGCACAAAAACGGTTTGGGGCCGAAACTGGTAAGTCCCTGAGTTTATGCTTGCGATCGACCTTTTCGAACCCTCAGGCCGTTTTGCTTCGGTTGCAATCTCAGGCACAATCGCATGGCCGTGCCTATGATGAGTTTCCCAACAGCGCGAACATGTTATCCCTCACCGTGTCTCGGCTGGACACCGAGTTGTTTTGTTGGCGCTTTGAAGAGGGCGAGGGGGCAAACAGCCGTGACTTGGCCATCCCGGTTCTTTCCGTTGGGCATAAAGGCGAAATCCAGCATGCCAATTCCGCTGCCGAAAAGATGCTTGGTTCTGACGTGAAACGTGTTCAGGACGTCTTTCTTGACGGTGCACCGGTAATTGGGGCCACAAATTTGGTGAACGCCCGTGACGGTCTGGTCTCAGCCGCCGTCGCTAATTTGTCGACCACGGGGTCGAAACAACATTTGGGCCTGATCCCTGTCGGCACGTCCACAACACAAGGTGCCGGTGCGTCTTTCGAGGATCTTCCGATTCCAATCCTGACCCTTTCGTCGGACGGCACAATCCTCGACACGAACAGGCTGGCGATAAAGTTGTTGGGGAAAGACAGCCTAAAGGGAACCTGTATCGACGACATCATGCGAGGGCTGCGGGTTCCGCTTCGGGATTGGCTTGCAGGGGTCGCTTCGGAAGATGATGTACCTCGGTCAGAGTTTCTGCAGCTTAGCCGAGACGACAAAGAAATTTTTGTTCAAGTCACATTGAGCAAAGTTGTCATCGACGGCAAGGTGGGGCTGATTGCAGTCCTGAACGACGCGACTGAGCTGAAAACGCTGGAGGCGCAATTTGTTCAGGGTCAGAAAATGCAAGCCGTGGGGCAATTGGCCGGAGGCGTCGCGCATGATTTCAACAATCTGCTAACAGCGATTTCCGGTCACTGCGATTTGTTGTTGTTGCGGCACGACCAGAACGATCCGGATTTTGGGGATCTTGTTCAGATCAACCAAAACGCCAACCGTGCCGCGGCCCTGGTCAGTCAGCTTCTGGCGTTCTCGCGAAAACAAACGCTCAGACCCGAAGTGTTGGATCTGCGCGACACGATTTCGGACCTTATTCACCTGCTAAACCGTTTGGTGGGTGAAAAGGTGCAATTGACGCTCAGTCATGACCCGGTTCTCAAACCGGTGCGGGCAGACAAACGACAATTGGAACAGGTTCTGATGAACCTTGTCGTCAACGCCCGAGACGCAATGCCTGACGGCGGAGAGATTCGTATCGAAACCGAAGTTATGCGATTGTCCCAACCGTTCAGCCGAGATCGGGCGACAGTTCAACCTGGCGAATACGTCACGGTCAAGGTGGTGGACAGCGGGACAGGTATTCCAGCCGACAAGCTGCAAAAGGTTTTTGAGCCGTTTTATACAACAAAACGAACAGGTGAGGGTACTGGACTTGGTCTTTCGACCGTCTATGGCATTGTGAAACAAACAGGCGGGTTCATCTTCGTCGATAGTGTTGTCGGGCGCGGTACAGAGTTCACAGTCTTTTTGCCGGTGTGCGCGACTGATGAAAAAACCGAGATCACAAACCCGGCAAAACCTGACGCGCAAAGCGCACGGCAAGGCGAAGGGGTGGTGCTGCTGGTCGAAGACGAGGCACCGGTTCGCGCCTTTGCCACCCGCGCGCTGCGATTGAAAGGTTATACCGTTCTCGAAGCGGATTCGGCCGAAGAGGCGCTGAAACTTCTCGAGGACGCGTCGTTGAACGTGGATGTCTTTGTGACGGATGTGGTCATGCCGGGAATGGACGGGCCTACCTGGGTCCGCAAAGCGCGGGAAACGCGCCCGGACGCGCGCGTTGTCTTTGTATCAGGATATACCGAGGGCGCATTCGGCGAGTCCGGGCCGGGCATTTCAAACTCAACGTTCTTGCCCAAACCTTTCTCACTCAATCAGTTGACCGAGGCTGTTTTTCAGCAAATGAACTGATCAAAGCGCCGCGTTATGAATGGCAAACTCCGCTGCATGTGAATTGCGGAATTGTCGTTCAGTACTCGGCGAAAGGCTCAGATCTCCTGCAGGTGACACGTTTTCACGTGGCAAGACGATGTCCATGTTCAGCCGCGTTTGCAAAAAGTCCAAAATCCCAGTCTGGTTTTCATATTTGAAGACATGTGTCGCTCCACGCCCATTGCTTCGGGTGCGGAAAAACTGACTTTGGCTTCCAACATCGGCAAACTCAGGGCGTTGGTTTTGCATATAGGCTTGCACAAACTTGTCAAAACTCATGTCGCGGGTGGAATGAGGGTGACCAATCAGGTCTTCGCGACTGCGAAACCGATACCAACTGCCCAGCCAGTCGATGGGTTCACGTACAACAGCCATGATTTCCATTTCCGTGTCGTACATTTTCAAAAACATGTTTTGAAAAAAGCGGTCAAACCGGCGCACCGGCGCGTGTTTCAGTTCTGGTGGATGAGTGACCACAAGATCAGCTCGATCACGCAAGGCCGTATGATAAGCCGTGCTGCCAGTCTTGGGAACGGCAAGAAAAGCCAGACGTTCTTCAAAGAAAACAAGCATGTACCGCGTTCCGCCTTGTCCTGATTGCTTGCACAGATTGTCGTAAACGACTCTTTAACACAATTGCAGAAGAGTGAGTTCTGTAAGTTTTAGTTGAAATGTTCTCTTTTTGGTCCCATAAGGAACAAGAGGCGAACAAAGCAGCGATTGCCGCCCGATCAAGGGTGTGACAAAAGGGAAGGCGACAGGACAATGGCGGATCTTCTGACAATGAGCGACAAGAAAAACGCAGACAAGCAAAAGGCGCTCGACAGCGCACTGGCCCAGATCGAACGGCAATTCGGTAAAGGCTCGATCATGAAGCTGGGCGAAGGTGCCACGCAGGATATCGAAGCAAGCTCAACCGGCTCGCTGGGTTTGGACATCGCGCTGGGAATCGGCGGCCTGCCGATGGGGCGGATTGTTGAAATCTACGGCCCGGAAAGTTCGGGTAAAACGACGCTGACACTGCATTGTATTGCCGAACAACAAAAACGCGGTGGTGTTTGTGCCTTTGTTGATGCTGAGCACGCGTTGGACCCGCAATATGCCCGCAAACTGGGCGTTGATTTGGATGAGCTGCTGATTTCGCAGCCGGACACGGGTGAACAAGCTCTGGAAATCACCGATACGCTGGTGCGGTCGGGTGCGGTCAACATGGTCGTTGTCGACTCGGTGGCGGCGCTGACACCGAAATCCGAGCTTGAAGGCGACATGGGCGACAGCAATGTTGGCGTTCAGGCCCGTCTGATGAGTCAGGCAATGCGGAAACTGACCGGTTCGATCAGCCGTTCGAATTGTATGGTGATCTTTATCAACCAGATTCGGATGAAAATCGGTGTGATGTTCGGCAGCCCGGAAACCACCACCGGTGGTAACGCGTTGAAGTTCTACAGCTCTGTGCGTCTAGATATCCGCCGCATCGGTGCGATCAAGGACCGGGACGAGGTTGTCGGCAACCAAACACGCGTCAAGGTCGTGAAGAACAAAGTTGCTCCTCCGTTCAAGCAGGTCGAATTCGACATCATGTACGGCGAAGGTATCTCGAAAATGGGTGAGCTACTGGATCTGGGTGTTAAAGCTGGCGTGGTCGAGAAATCGGGGTCTTGGTTCAGCTATGGCGACGAACGGATCGGGCAGGGGCGTGAGAACGCCAAGCAATATTTGCGTGACAACAGCCGGATCGCCTTGGACATTGAAGACAAGATCCGCGCTGCACATGGGCTGGATTTCGATATGCCACCGGGTGCTGTCGAGGATGATGATATCCTTGAAGCGTGACGATCGCTGATTGGAAAACTGGAAGTCCGGTTATTTCCAAACGAAAGTAGGCAAGAACGAAACAAGGCGGTCCATCGGGCCGCCTTGCTGCATTCTGGCGCACCTCTGCTGTGGACACTTTTCTGACAGAGGGATAAACCTGCGGTGACCAAGATTTATGTGCGCCGAGAGAGCCCTATGCCAACCCTGAACGACATCCGATCGACCTTTCTGAACTACTTTGAAAAACAGGGGCATGAGGTTGTGGCATCCAGCCCGCTGGTGCCGCGTAACGACCCAACGCTGATGTTCGTGAACTCGGGCATGGTTCAGTTCAAGAACCTGTTCACCGGTCTGGAAACCCGCGACTATACACGTGCCACGACGGCACAGAAATGTGTACGGGCCGGTGGCAAACATAACGACCTCGACAATGTGGGCTATACCGCGCGTCACCACACGTTTTTCGAGATGTTGGGCAACTTTTCATTCGGGGATTACTTTAAGCATGACGCTATCCCGTTCGCTTGGAACCTGATTACCAAGGAATTCGGCATCGACAAGAACCGCCTGTTGACCACGGTCTATCACACCGATGACGAGGCGTTTGAGATCTGGAAAAAGGTTGGCGTGCCCGAAGATCGCATCATCCGGATCGCGACCAATGATAATTTCTGGCAGATGGGCCCGACCGGACCCTGCGGACCATGCACCGAGATCTTCTATGACCATGGCGATCACATCTGGGGTGGCCCTCCGGGATCGGCCGAAGAAGATGGCGACCGTTTTATCGAAATCTGGAACGTCGTCTTCATGCAAAACGAGCAGTTCGAAGACGGCTCGATGGTCGAACTGGACATGCAGTCCATCGACACTGGTATGGGACTGGAACGGATCGGCGCATTGCTGCAGGGCAGCCATGACAACTATGACACTGACCTGTTCAAAACTCTGATCGAGGCGTCTGCAGATGCGACCGGCGTGGATCCCTATGGTGACCAGAATGTGCATCACCGCGTGATTGCTGACCACCTTCGTTCCACCTCGTTCCTGATTGCCGATGGGGTCATGCCCAGCAATGATGGGCGCGGTTATGTTCTGCGCCGGATCATGCGCCGCGCCATGCGCCATGCGCACCTGTTGGGGGCCAAGGATCCTGTCATGCATCGCCTCGTGCCGTCGTTGGTGCAGCTCATGGGAGGGCATTACTCGGAGTTGACCCAGGCCCAGCCCTTAATCGAAGAGACGCTGTTGCTTGAGGAAACCAAGTTCAAGCAAACACTGGATCGCGGTTTGAAGCTGTTGGATGACGAGGTTGCAGGGCTAGCCGAAGGCGCGCCTTTACAAGGGGCGGCGGCTTTCAAACTCTATGACACCTATGGTTTCCCATTGGACCTGACGCAGGATGCGCTGCGCGAGAAGGGTCGTGCCGTCGATACCGACGGGTTTGATTCTGCAATGGCCGAACAGAAAGCCAAGGCGCGGGCGGCCTGGGCCGGGTCTGGCGAAGCTGCGGATCAGGCGGTGTGGTTTGACGTGCTGGACTCAGCCGGTGCGACGGATTTCCTTGGGTATGAGACAGAGAAGGCCGAAGCGCAAGTTGCCGCGCTGGTCGTAGATGGCGCTTTGGTCGATGCCATCGAAGCAGGGGGCAGCGGTTGGGTTGTCGTGAACCAGACCCCGTTTTATGGCGAGGCCGGTGGTCAGATTGGCGATACGGGTGAACTGCGCCGAGTCGAAGACCGCGATGACCTCAGCCGGGTGGAGGACACCCGGAAACTCGCCGACGGCAAAGTCTATGCACATAAGGTAACGGTCGAAAACGGCAAGCTGTCCAAAGGCGACGCGGTCGAGCTTGAGGTGGATCACGCCCGCCGTACTGCCATTCGCGCCAACCATTCGGCCACGCACCTGCTACACGAAGCACTGCGGGAAGCATTGGGGGATCACGTGGCGCAGCGTGGCTCGCTGAATGCAGCAGATCGTCTGCGGTTTGATTTCAGCCATTCCAAAGCGCTGAGCCTTGAGGAAATCCAAAAGGTCGAGCGCGAGGTGAACAGCTTCATTCGCCAGAACTCGACCGTTGAAACCCGGATTATGACCCCTGACGATGCGCGTGAGCTTGGAGCCCAAGCGTTGTTTGGCGAGAAATACGGCGACGAAGTGCGTGTTGTCTCGATGGGTAAGGCGCCAACTGGCAAGGGACAGGATGGCGAAACTTGGTCGATCGAACTGTGCGGCGGTACGCATGTGCGCCAGACAGGGGATATCGGCACGTTTGTGGTACTGGGCGACAGCGCCAGCAGCGCCGGTGTGCGCCGGATCGAGGCGTTGACCGGGGATGAGGCGAACCGTTACCTTTCGGCTCAGGATCACCGACTTGCGCAGGTTGCACTGGAACTGAAAGCGCAACCGGACGACGTTGTCGCGCGGGTAAAGAGCCTGCTGGATGAACGCAAATCGTTGCAAAACGAAGTCGCTCAGCTGCGTCGCGATTTGGCAATGGCAGGTGGCGCCGGGCAGGGTGGCGGAAGCGAAGCGCGCGAAGTCAACGGCGTCAAGTTCCTGGCACAAGCCCTGAGCGGTGTGTCGGGTAAAGACCTTCCGGCGCTGATCGACGAACATAAAGCCCGTCTAGGAACAGGTGCCGTACTGCTCATCGCAGATACGGGCGGTAAGGCTGCGGTCGCAGCCGGTGTGACCGACGACCTGACCGGAACCGTTTCGGCGGTGGATCTGGTCAAGGCAGCGGTTGTTGAGCTGGGTGGCAAGGGCGGCGGAGGCCGACCTGATATGGCCCAGGGCGGCGGCAAAGACGCTTCGAACGCAGATGCCGCGATCAAAGCCGCAGAGCAGGTATTGGGAGGATAAGATGGCTGCACTCTGGATTGCACATGTCACGGTCACGGATGCCGAGGCTTATGGGAAGTACGCCGAGCTGGCCGGTCCAGCCATTGCCAAACATGGTGGTGAGTTTATCGCTCGGGCCGCGCGATACGTTCAGTTGGAAGGCAAGGAGCGTCCGCGCAATGTGGTTGCCCGGTTCCCTTCGTTAGAATCAGCAGTCGAATGCTACAATTCCGATGAGTATCAGCAGGCGCTGAATCACGCCCGCAATGCCAGCGAAAGAGAGTTGGTTGTGGTGGAAATCACCGAATAGGTGTGTTCCCGTAGACCGTTTGGCTGAGTTCTGCGGTTTTCAGCTTACACATGACGCGCGTGTCAGAAAAACAGCCTGCTTTGGCAGGCTGCTTTTTTTTGTTGATATTACAATTTCTTATGGAGAATTCTTTACGCATTCTCGTTGATGGCTCTGCTAAACTATGGCGGCCCTTTGACAATTCCTGCTCGAAATTGTCAAATTATGGAACGAATTTTCGCCCTTTTTCATTTGCACGTTCTCAATGATTGCGACTGAGGATCGTTAAAGGATAGTTTCAAAAAGTGGAATATGGTCCTTGGGTATCGGCAGTCGTTGTAACGATACTGTCTCGGGGAATGGGCATGACATCAGTGATCAAATCAACCAACCACCGGCTTGCAAAGGCTTTGACCTCTGCTGTATGTGCTGTTGGTCTAAGCGCCATGTTCCTTGCATCGCCTTTTGGGACAACAGATGCCCAAGCATCTGAAGGTCGCTTTATTCCCGCCGTCGCGTCCTCGCCTCCACCAAGCGGGGCAAGAAATCTTTGCAGCCAGTATCGGTGGGCGTGCACAGCAAAACGATCGGCGGCACTTTCCAGTCAGTTGGAAATGCAGATTGTGAAGCAGGTGAACCGACGTGTGAACGCCTCGACCCGAGAAGTTACTGATCAGTCTCAGTACAAAACAAGAGAGTTGTGGGCATTGCCAACGACCAGAGGTGGCGATTGCGAAGACTTTGCACTGCTCAAGAAGCGGGATTTGATAAATGCGGGGGTGGATCCGAACAAATTGCTGATTGCCACCGTTCTGGATACACGCCGAACCCCTCATGCGGTCCTTATATACCGTTCGGCCAACGGTGATTTAGTTTTGGACAATTTGACCAATCGCATCAAACCTTGGAAAGCAACGCGGTATCTTTTTCTCCGCATGCAGGATCCTAACCAACCGCAAAGATGGGTTGGTGTCTACGGTAAGAGTTAGAGCTAATTTTACAGGAACCGACATGGAAGCTGGTCGGCCTTTGGCAACAGCGTCTATAGTTAAATTGGTTTCAAATGATCGAAATCCGTTAAACAATAACTTCACTTAAGAAAGGTCGCCGAGTGTTGCGGCGACCTTTGAAAGTACTTTATTTCGTCTGATTTACCGAAGACCAATTCCGTCACCCGGATAATCATAATCCGGATCGTGTGGTTCGGGATCGTCCTGCGGATCCGGATCGCCCTGTGGATCGGGATCTCCTTGTGGATCAGGGTCACCTTGTGGGTCGGGATCGTTTTGCGGACCGGGATCACTTTGTGGGCCTGGATCACCTTGTGGACCAGGATTACCCTGCGGACCGGGATCACCTTGTGGGCCATCACTGTCGGGTGTGTCACCAAATCCGCCAAAGCCGTCGGTTCCGGAGCCTTCATTTGCCGGTCCATCGCCCGCTCGTGTGTCCGACGATCCAACTGATGCCGTTGGAAGGTCTGTCAGCAGATCCGCAAGCGGAGAGCATTCGGCGCCCAGACGGGCCACGATCTCATCGAAGTCCGCACGGCGCTGAATATACCGCAACATTCCAGTGGTCACAGCATCACATTCGCACAAGACTGACGGCGACCCCGCGGATTGACGGGCTGTTTTCACGGTACACGTTCCGCTTGCAAACGCATCGGTCACAGGCAAAACGAAAACTGCCGTTACGGCAAAAAAGACTGGTAACTTAAGGGAACGAAAAACCATCATTAACTCCTCGGAACTCGGTACCTTACACGTGCATCTCTATGCACCATTTAAACTTTTGTGTGAGTGAACGACGTCACACTTCGGGCACATTTACACCTTTTGTTCGACTTAATCGCAAGATGTGGGCAGGGCGAAAGGTTCAAAATTAATACAACCCCTGGAAGAATATTCTATCTTTTCAAGAAAAAGCCGGGCGTTATGCCCGGCCTTTCGAAAATCGTTTTTTGATCAAGTGGAAGCAAAAATGCCACAGTTATGCCATTGTTTCCCATTGAACCGGTCACAAGTGCAGGTTGTTCAGGCCGATTTTGCCATCCGCTTGCGTTCATGTGGGTCCAGATAACGCTTGCGCAGACGAACTGCGTTAGGTGTCACTTCGACAAGTTCGTCGTCGTCGATATAGGCAATGGCCTCTTCCAACGAGAACTGAACGTGGGGTGTAAGACGAACCGCATCGTCTGAACCACTTGCACGCACGTTGGTCAGTTTCTTGCCTTTCAGCGGATTGACCTCCAGATCGTTGTCGCGTGAATGCTCTCCGATCACCATGCCCTGATAGACATCGGTTTGCGGACCGACAAACATGCGGCCGCGCTCTTCCAGGTTCCACAGCGCATAAGCAACGGCTTGTCCGTTCTCCATCGAGATCAAAACGCCCGCGCGACGGCCGGGGATCTGGCCTTTGTGAGGCGCCCAGTCGTGGAACACGCGGTTCAGAACACCAGTGCCGCGTGTATCCGTCAAGAACTCACCATGATAGCCGATCAGGCCACGTGAAGGGACGTGAGCGATGATGCGGGTCTTGCCAGCGCCAGCCGGGCGCATCTCGACCAACTCGCCTTTACGCGCGCCGGTAATCTTCTCGATCACTGCGCCAGAATATTCGTCATCCACGTCGATGGTGACTTCTTCCACGGGCTCCAACCGTTGACCGTTTTCCTCGCGGAACAGAACCTGCGGTCGGGAGATGCTGAGCTCGAAACCTTCGCGGCGCATGTTCTCGATCAGAACACCCATCTGCAATTCGCCACGGCCAGCGACTTCGAAAGCTTCGCCGCCAGGGGTGTCGGTGATGCGGATCGCAACGTTCGATTCGGCTTCTTTCATCAGGCGATCTCGGATGACGCGGGACTGAACCTTTTTGCCGTCGCGACCCGCCAGGGGAGAATCGTTGATGCCGAAAGTCACGGTGATGGTTGGCGGGTCGATGGGCTGCGCGGGCAGGGCCTCTTCAACCTGTGGCGAGACCAGGGAATCTGCCACAGTAGCCTTGCTCATTCCAGCGATGGTCACAATGTCCCCGGCTTCGGCGACATCGATGGGTTGTTGCGCCAGGCCACGGAACGCCAGGATTTTCGAGGCGCGGAAGTTCTCGATCAGCGTGCCATCACGGCTGAGCGCTTTCAGGCTATCGCCTGCTTTCAATGTGCCGCTTTCCACGCGACCCGTCAGAATACGACCGATAAACGGATCGCTGCCGAGCGTGGTGGCCAACATGCGGAAGGGCTCTTCCTTGTGGCCGGTCTGCTTGGGGGCAGGGACGTGATCGACGATCAGATCGAACAGGGCGCTTAGGTCCTTGCGAGGGCCGTCCAGCTCCATGTCCGCCCAACCAGAACGGCCTGAGGCGTACATAGCTGGGAAATCCAGCTGATCATCATCAGCCCCAAGGTTGGCGAACAGATCAAAACACTCGTCCAGCGCACGATCAGGTTCAGCATCGGGTTTGTCGACCTTGTTCAGAACCACGATTGGACGCAAGCCAAGTGCCAACGCTTTGGAGGTCACAAACTTGGTCTGCGGCATAGGACCTTCTGCGGCGTCGACCAGCAAGACAACACCGTCAACCATGCTGAGGATCCGCTCAACCTCGCCACCGAAATCGGCGTGGCCGGGGGTGTCGACGATGTTAATGCGGGTGTCTTTCCATTCGACCGAGGTGGCTTTGGCCAGAATGGTAATGCCGCGTTCACGTTCCAGATCATTGCTGTCCATGGCACGTTCCGCCACAGCCTGATTTTCCCGGAACGCACCGGATTGTTTGAGCAGCTCATCCACCAGGGTCGTTTTACCGTGGTCCACGTGAGCGATGATTGCGATATTGCGCAGGTCCATGAGAGGTCAGCCTTTGAACGGGAAGTTGCCGCGCGCATAACGCGGCGCGGCAAAATATACCAGCCCTAACCGTGGATCAGTGGCCTGCAGTCTTCGAAAACAGGTGAATGATCAGAATTCCAGCCAGAATCATGCTCAGCCCAAGCACCGCAGGCCAGTCCAGCTTTTGACCAAACACCAAGAACCCGATGATCGCGATCAGAAAGATTCCCAGCCCAGACCAAATTGCATAAACGATGCCCACAGGCATGGTTTTGAGGGTCAGCGCCAGAAGATAGAAGGCGACCCCGTACCCCAAAATAACAAGAACGGACGGCCAAAACCGGGTGAATTGCTGGCTGGCCTGCAATGCGGTTGTGCCGATGGTTTCCGCCATCACGGCGAGTAACAGAAACAGATAGGCTTGAGGCATTATGGTCTCTCGCAGAGCTATAGGGTTTGTGCGCCTTGAACACGGAACACGCGCGATAAGCAAGACAAGTCTCAAACTAAAATTTCCGTTAGGTCAGGTATACCTGACTATTCTCAGGTTAGAATAAGTGTAAGGTTTGGCTCATATTTTATGATTTGTTAAAGAGTATTGTTCGATGACGACATTCGCAAAGTCGGTCATTTTGGTTTCTGGTCTGATAGTGGCAGTTGGGTGGCTTGCTGACGGGGGGTCCGTCGAAAATGAGGCAGCCATTGTGGTTCAACAGTTCGATAGTAGTCGTGTGTTTTAAAGCCACTCGGAACTTGAAAGGGAAAAAGGAGCCTTTGGGCTCCTTTTTTTCTGTCACGCGTCCAGTAGCGTAGTTTCGCGGTTATCGAAAAATCCGACGAGCATGGGGTGCAGCCATTTCCAAAGATCTGGTGCCCCATTTCTGATCGCCGGTCCCACACGTGCTTCGAGTTGGGCAAAAGTTACGTTGTATTCGATCCATGAACCGCCACCGTTTTCCAGGTTGGCAATCGGTGTCTGAAACCGGTCGACTGATTTTGCAAATCGAGCGTCTGCACTCTCGCAAGCTTCAAACTCCCGCCACAAGTCCGCGAAAAATACCTGCTGCGCATCTGGCAAAAGACCAAACAACCTTTGAGCTGCCGCTTGTTCCTTTGCCTCCTGCTCGGCGTGGTTGACCTGACCGTGAATAGGGTGATCTCCGGCATCGATTTCGACGATATCGTGCAGAAGAAGCATCTGAAGCACCCGATCCACACGAATTTCGGAGTGCGCGTGTTCTGACAAAACCCAGGCGTAAAGCATGATATGCCAGGAATGCTCTGCCGAGTTCTCTAACCGATCCGAAGCCATTAGGCGCGAGGCGCGTATCACCGATTTCAACTGATCTGCTTCGGTCAGAAAGTCGAGCCGCCTTGTAAAGGCATTGTCCTGAGGCGCAGACCTGTTCAGCAGGTCGCTTGCGTGGCGGAAGGCCAGTGGAAAGACCTGCGACAGATAGGCCGCTCGGCCCCCATCCAGATTGGCACGGGCGATATCCACATGGTCTGGCCTGGGATCAGACGCGCACAGCACCTGAAACAGCGGCTGGCAGCGATCCAGAACTTTTGCAAACTGCGCATCTGGTGTCTGGTCTGCTTCGAACTCTTGCCACAAGGACAAAAAGAACTGCGCCTGATCTTCCGGTAGCAGACCAAACAGATGTGACGCTGCATTTTGTTCTGCGTTCGCCAGCTCATCCCAGTCGGTTTCCAAATGGATTGGATGGTCGCCTACGACGATCTCAACCAAATCATGCAACAGCAACATTCGGATAACCCGATCAATCGACACATCTGGCCCGGCCAGAGGGGCCATCACCATGGCCCACAATGCCAGATGCCAGCTGTGTTCGGCAGAGTTTTCGGGTCGGGACTGGTCGAGCAGGACGTTTGCGCGCTCGACCGTCTTCAACATGTCGGCCCGTTTCAGAAACTCGATCTGGGCCGACAAACGATCATTCATTGCTTTTCTATCGCTTTTTGTTTGGAGCGGTGTGCAGCCAGACGTCTGATGACAAACTGTCTGGCCTTACGCTCGGCCAGGCGCACGCGGATTTCGGTCAGAAATGCCTCTTCCAAAGACTGCGAGGCCGCCCCCAGCACTTCGCCGACTTCGACAAAGAAACGGTCTTCCCCGGTTTCGTCCATAACCTTCATCGTATCTTCGGCCAGTTTGGCCGCAAGAGTTGTGATGGTGTCGGACATCAGCGGGTGTTCTCAGTCAGGCGGCGTTTCACATAGTCGCTGACATCGGTAATCAACGTGTCCATGTGGCGATCCTGGAAGAAGTGATCTGCGCCTTCAACCTCGTTATGAGTGATCGTGATGCCCTTTTGCTCATGTAGTTTATTCACCAGTGACGTGGTGTCTGCCGGAGGAGCCACACGGTCGGCGGATCCGTTGATGATCAGGCCGGATGAGGGGCAGGGCGCCAGGAATGAAAAGTCGTACATATTGGCCGGTGGCGACACGCTGATGAACCCGGTGATTTCAGGCCGGCGCATCAGCAACTGCATTCCGATCCATGCCCCAAATGAAAACCCTGCAACCCAGCAGTGTTTCGAATTGTTGTTCATGGATTGCAGATAATCCAGTGCCGAAGCCGCATCGCTCAGCTCACCTACACCCTGATCATACTCGCCCTGACTGCGGCCAACGCCGCGGAAGTTAAAGCGCAACACGGTGAAGCCCATGTTGTAGAAGGCATAGTGCAGGTTATAGACCACCTTGTTGTTCATGGTCCCGCCAAATTGAGGATGCGGGTGAAGCACGATTGCGATCGGTGCGTCTTTTTCCTTTTGCGGGTGGTAGCGGCCTTCCAGGCGGCCTTCGGGTCCGGGAAAAATCACCTCGGGCATGTGTGCTTTGGTCCTGTCTTTTTCGTGCGGGTGCCCGGATATACTTGACGATAATCGTCGGACACCTTAGAACGGTTCTAATTACATTTCACTGCGCGTCAGCGCTGTCAGTCGGAGATACGCACTGGCAGCGTCGCCGTCAATGATTTCGCGCAATTCCTGCAAAGAGGGGGCAAAAGATGAAGCTGTCGACCAAAGGGCGATACGCGATGGTTGCCTTGGCGGATATTGCGCTGCAACCAAGCGACCGGCTTGTGACGCTTGGAGAAATCTCAGAACGCCAAGATGTGTCGCTACCGTATCTGGAGCAGCTTTTTGTAAAGCTGCGCCGGGCCGAGCTGGTTTCATCGGTGCGCGGACCGGGTGGCGGATATCGCCTTGCGCGCCCGGCGTCTGAAATTCGCGTGGTCGAAATTCTGGCCGCCGTGGATGAGACTGTTGATGCCTTGCAAAAAGGGGCCGGAGCTTCGGGTGCGTCTTCCGGCAGCCGCGCGCAATCGCTGACCAACCGTCTTTGGGAAAGTCTAAGTGCGCATGTCTATGTGTTTTTGCATCAGACGCGCCTGTCTGACGTAATTAAAAACGACTTGGCCCCATGCCCCGCAGTGCCGAGCTTGTTCTCGGTGGTGGACGAGTAATCCAAAGAGGCGACACAGGCATATGAAATTTGTTGGCAAAAAGATGCATCCATGAATCGTGTTTATCTGGATCATAACGCAACGACACCTCTGCGCCCTGAGGCACGAGAGGCGATGATTGCCGCGATGGAAGTCTGCGGAAATCCGTCTTCTGTCCATGCCGAGGGCCGTGCCGCAAAGGCACTTGTCGAACGAGCACGGGCACAGGTTGCAGCCGCCTTTGGTGCGGATGGCGCGGACATCGTTTTCACCTCTGGCTCCACCGAAGGCGCATCTCTTACTTTGGCTGGGCGTCACCTGCATGGTGCCGCAGTCGAACATGATGCCGTAAGGGCTTGGATCAAAGAAGACCTCTGCGTTTCTGAAGCTGGCGAGGTATTGGTAACAGAACCCGAAGCCTCGACCCTTCAACTGGCAAATTCCGAGACCGGAATCGTTCAGTCCTTGCCGCCCGGATTGGCCGTGACAGATGCCACACAGGCCTTTGGGAAGCTTCCGATTGCGTTCAACTGGATGTATGCCCAGATGGCCCTGGTGTCGGCGCATAAACTGGGCGGCCCCAAGGGTGTTGGCGCGGTTGTTATGAAACGCGGAACTGATCTGCCAGCTCAGATCAAGGGCGGTGGTCAGGAAATGGGTCGTCGATCTGGAACGGAAAATGTCATTGGAATCGTGGGTTTCGGTGCCGCAGCTGAGGCGGCAGCACGGGACCTGGCCAGTGGTGTTTGGGAGCAGGTTGAAGAATTTAGAAATATTCTAGAAAACGCTCTTGAGGCTGCTGTAAAATCACCTATTTTTGTCGGGAAAGGGCGGCAACGCCTGCCCAACACCCTGTGTTTTGCCGCCCCCGGTTGGAAAGGTGAGACCCAGGTCATGCAGATGGATCTGTCGGGTTTTGCGGTCAGTGCGGGCTCTGCCTGTTCCAGCGGCAAGGTTCGTGCCAGCGCGGTGCTCACCGCAATGGGATACGACGAGGTGACAGCCAGCAGCGCAATTCGCGTTTCGCTGGGCCCTCGGACAACGAAAGAAGATGTGCTGCGTTTCGCCGAAACGTGGCTTGAGAAAGAGAAAAAGCATCGCGCGCGGGCTGCGTGATCTGACGGAGGGTAAGTTATGGCCGCTTTGGACCAGACCCAGGTGAAAGAGGGTGTCGATCAGGAAACCGTGGATGCGGTACGCGAGGTCGGCACCTATAAGTACGGCTGGGACACGGACATTGAGATGGAGTACGCGCCAAAAGGCGTGAACCCGGATATCGTCCGTCTGATCTCGGATAAGAATGATGAGCCGGAATGGATGACCGAATGGCGTCTGGCCGCATTTGAACGCTGGACCAAGATGGAAGAGCCCAAATGGGCGATGGTCAACTACCCTGAAATCGATTTCCAGGACCAGTATTACTATGCGCGTCCGAAATCGATGGAAGAAAAGCCAAAGTCGCTGGATGAGGTCGATCCCAAGCTGCTTGCTACCTACGAGAAGCTGGGTATCCCACTGAAAGAACAGATGATTCTGGCTGGAGTAGAGGGCGCTGAAGATGCACCAGCCGAAGGCCGTAAAGTTGCTGTGGACGCTGTGTTCGACTCGGTTTCCGTGGGTACAACCTTTCAAGCCGAGTTGAAAAAGGCTGGCGTGATCTTCTGTTCGATTTCAGAAGCGATCAAAGAACACCCTGAACTGGTCAAGAAATACCTTGGCACTGTTGTTCCTGTTTCGGACAACTTCTATGCGACGCTGAACTCAGCCGTCTTCTCGGACGGGTCGTTTGTGTACATCCCGCCGGGTGTTCGTTGCCCAATGGAGCTGAGCACCTATTTCCGCATCAACGCCGAAAACACCGGCCAGTTCGAACGCACGCTGATCATCGCCGACAAGGGCTCGTACGTCTCTTATCTGGAAGGCTGCACCGCACCTCAGCGTGATACGGCCCAGCTGCACGCGGCTGTTGTCGAGATCATCGTCGAAGAAGACGCCGAGGTGAAGTATTCGACCGTTCAGAACTGGTTCCCTGGGGATGAGAACGGCAAGGGCGGCATCTATAACTTTGTGACCAAACGCGCCGATTGCCGAGGTGATCGGTCCAAAGTGATGTGGACGCAGGTAGAAACCGGCTCGGCCGTAACCTGGAAGTACCCGTCCTGCATCCTGCGCGGCAACGAAAGTCAGGGCGAGTTCTACTCGATTGCGATTGCCAACAACTATCAGCAGGCCGATACCGGCACCAAGATGGTTCATCTGGGCAAAAACACCAAATCCCGCATCGTGTCCAAAGGCATCAGCGCAGGTAAGGCGCAGAACACTTATCGTGGTCTGGTTTCGATGCATCCGAAAGCCAAAGACAGCCGGAACTATACGCAGTGTGACTCTCTGTTGATCGGAGACAAATGCGGGGCACATACGGTTCCGTATATCGAGGTCAAGAACAATTCGTCCCGTGTTGAGCACGAGGCGACGACATCTAAAGTGGATGACGATCAACTGTTCTACTGCCGTCAGCGCGGCATGGACGAGGAAGAGGCCGTGGCGCTGGTTGTGAACGGGTTCTGCAAGGACGTACTGCAAGCGCTGCCGATGGAATTTGCCATGGAAGCGCAACAACTGGTGGCAATCTCGCTTGAGGGGAGCGTCGGCTAACTATGCGCCCGCGTTCCAAGATCAAACGGTTTGTTGACCGCACGGTTGCCAAAGTATTTGTCAGCCTATGTGGCCCTTTCGTGCGGTATTGCGATGCCGGCGGTCAATTTCTGCTGTTTGAAGTGTCCAATCCACGTGACGTGATCCAAGGACGCCATTTTTGGGGTGACGTGTACGAGCTGGGCCTGCTCCAAGACATATCGCGTTACCTGCCGAAAAACGCGCAAATCGCTGATATTGGAGCAAATATCGGTAACCATGCGGTGTATTGGGGGCGCGTTTGCGCAACCAAGATCGTCCGCGTAATCGAAGTTAACCCAGACGCTATCGCCATCTTGAAACGCAACATCAAGCTTAACAGCCTGGAAGACGTTGTTGACAGCTCGAGACTGGGTGTAGGAGCAGGGCGCGAGGCTGCTTCTGGCTTTGATCTCAAGCCAGAGGCGGGCAATCTAGGCGGCACGCAATTGACACCGGGATCTGGAAATCTGCGGGTAGAGGCCGGGGATACGCTGTTGGAAGGTATGTCACCGGATCTGATCAAGATCGACGTTGAGGGTATGGAACTGGACGTGTTGGCCGGGTTGTCCCGCACGGTGGCCGCAACGCGCCCCATCATATTTGTCGAGGTCGATCACAAAAACCGCGCGTTCTTTCAGAAATGGATGTCAGAGCAAAACTACGAAACTCTTCGGAGCTTTGGGCAAGACCGCGACAATGAAAACTTCCTGATCGTTCCGGCCGAAAAAGCCGAAACGTTCAAATCGAATTGACACCCGCGCAAGATGACGCGCGAATAGAGATAAGAGCCGAGGAAAAAATGCTGGAAATCAAGAACCTGCACGTTCAGCTTGAAGAAGAAGACAAGCAAATTCTCAAAGGTGTGGACCTGACGGTTGAAGCCGGCAAGGTACATGCGATTATGGGTCCTAACGGGTCGGGAAAATCGACGCTCAGCTATGTTTTGTCTGGTCGTGATGGATATGAAGTCACCGAAGGTTCGGCCACCCTGGACGGCGAAGACCTGTTGGAAATGGAACCGGAAGAGCGTGCCGCAGCAGGTGTATTCCTGGCGTTCCAGTATCCCGTTGAGATCCCCGGCGTTGGCAACATGACTTTCCTGCGGACCGCTGTGAATGCGCAACGCAAGGCACGCGGAGAAGAAGAACTGTCGGCAGCCGACTTCCTGAAAGAAGTACGCGCAAAGGCGAAAACCCTGAAGATCGACGCTGATATGCTGAAGCGCCCGGTCAATGTGGGCTTCTCGGGCGGTGAGAAAAAGCGCAACGAGATCCTGCAGATGGCTATGCTGGAACCCAAGATGTGCATCATGGACGAGACCGACTCGGGCCTTGACGTGGATGCGATGAAACTGGTGGCCGAAGGTGTGAACGCCTTGCGCGATGAAGGCCGTGGTTTCCTGGTGATCACGCACTACCAGCGCTTGCTGGATCACATCAAACCGGATGTCGTGCACATCATGGCCGATGGCCGCATCGTCAAAACCGGTGGCCCGGATCTGGCGCTTGAGGTTGAAAACAACGGTTATGCCGACATTCTTGCCGAGGTGAACTGATGGCCTTGCCCGAAGTCAAACAATCCGCAACCGAGGCGCGGCTGTCTGCGCTGACGATGCCCGACGCTGGCTGCACCCGTGCCGCGCGTGAAGACGCTTTGGCACGTGTTCTGGAAATCGGTCTTCCGGGGCGGCGCGATGAATACTGGAAATACACTCAGCCCGACACACTTGTCGCGCCCGACGCGATCCCCGCTGCAGTGTTTGCCGATGATGAGCCTCTGGTGTTCAGTGAATTTGATCGGCTCAACATCGTCTTCGTGGATGGTGTGTTCAGTGCCGAAGAGTCGGACGATCTGTCGATGGAAGGCGTAAGCATCGATCGCCTCGAAGACATTTGCTGCAAAGACATCCATTGGGCCAAAGATCTGTATGGCGTTTTGGAAGCCCGCGGCCAATCTCCGGTTCAGCGTCCGTTGGCTGCTTTGAACACAGCTTTTGCGTCGGATGGTGTTGCCATCCATGTGACAGGCAAACCGTCTAAACCGATCAACCTGATCTATCGCCATGCGTCGCCGACGTCAGACGCGATCCTGCATCACGTGGTTCGTGTGGAAAGCGGGGCCGAGGCCACCATTCTGGAAACCGGTCCAGCAGCTTCGCGCTTTAACAAGTGCATGGAGATCGACATTGCGGACAACGGTACGTTGCACCACGTCCGTGCGCAGGGCAGGGACCATGAACGTCGCGCCGCGACCCATATGTTCACCCGTCTTGGAACGGAATCGGTCTATAAGTCATTCACGCTGACCGTAAACGGCGTCCTGACCCGCAACGAACAAGTCGTTGAACTGACAGGTGATGACGCTGTGGCCCATGTGGCCGGTGCCTGCGTTGGAGATGGCGATTTTCATCACGACGACACGGTCTTCATCACCCATGACGCAGTGAATTGCGAAAGCCGTCAGGTGTTCAAGAAGGTTCTGCGCAACGGAGCAACTGGTGTGTTTCAAGGCAAAATCCTTGTAAAGGAAGGGGCCCAGAAAACTGACGGCTACCAGATCAGCCAATCGCTGCTTCTGGATGACGACAGCCAGTTCCTTGCCAAGCCCGAGCTTGAGATTTACGCCGACGATGTGGCGTGTTCGCATGGCTCGACTTCGGGCGCGATTGACGAAACCGCACTGTTCTATCTGCGCTCGCGCGGGGTTCCGACCAAGGACGCGACCAATATGCTGACACTTGCATTCCTGGCCGAAGCGGTGGACGAAATCGAAGACAGCGCGTTGGCCGAAGCGATTGTCAGCCGTCTGGAGGGGTGGCTCGCCCGCCGCAGCTGATGGCTCTTTCGTCAGACATTTTGGCAACTTACCGGGGGCCGGGGCGTGTTGTGCGCCGGCTTCTGGATTTGGGGCCACGCGAAGACCGGGCATTGGTGTTTGTGATGGGCTTTTGCATCGTCGCGTTTATTGCGCAGATGCCCGGCCTCGCGCGCCAGGCGCATCTGGAAGGTGTTGAGCTGAACATGCTGCTGGGCGGTGCGCTGCTGGGCACCGTGTTCATTTTGCCGTTGTTCTTCTACACTCTGGCTTTGGTCTCGCACTGGGCCGCGCGATTGGTTGGCGGCAAGGGCTCGGCCTATGGGGCAAGGCTGGCCTTGTTCTGGGCGCTGCTTTCGTCCGCTCCGCTGGTTTTGCTGAATGGTCTGGTGGCTGGGTTCATCGGACCCGGACCTGCTTTGTCAATTGTGGGCATCCTCTGGGTTGCTGTTTTTGTGTGGTTCTGGTTATCCGGTCTCAGACAAGTGCAAAGGTCGGCTGAATGACTATTCCACAATTGGGCCCACTGGTGGTTCTGACGCTCAAGAAACCTGCCGAAGCAGCCCGTCAGATATTAGCATTGAATCTGGGGCGGGAAGCGGTCTGGCTGAGCTTTTTTCTGGTGGTGGTTTTTAACTGCCTAATCCAACTCAGCACGGACCTGATCTTTATGGCGCCCGAAGCCCCAGTGAACGCCGAGGCCGAAAGCATCCCGTTCATTCTAATCCGATCCGCTGGTGCGATGCTTCTGAGCGTTGTCGCCTTTCTTTTGGTCGGACGGGTTCTTGGCGGCAGTGCAACGCTTTCCGGCTTGTTGATCCTGATGATCTGGCTGAGTTTTTTGCAAAGCGGCGCGTTGCTGGCCATGGTTCTTGCCAGCGTGGCTTTGCCTGCTCTAACGCTTCTCTTGCTGCTGGCGACCTTGGGATGGAGCCTTTACATAACGCTGCATTTTCTGAATGAGGCGCATCAATTCGGCTCGCTTGGCAAGGCATTTGCCGTAATTCTTTTGGCCGCTATTGTCGCCCTTCCCATTGTTCTGATGTTCAATCCAACCGGACCCGTCTAGGAAACACGCCTATGTACGATGTACAGAAAATCCGCTCTGACTTTCCGATCCTGTCGCGTCGGGTCAATGGCAAGCCTTTGACCTATCTGGACAATGGCGCCTCGGCTCAAAAACCGCAGGTCGTTATTGACGCTGTGACGCGTGCTTATGCCGAGGAATATTCGAACGTCCATCGCGGCTTGCATTACCTGTCCAACCTTGCAACCGAGAAGTACGAATCCGTGCGCGGCACCATTGCCCGCTTTCTTGGTGCTTCGAATGAGGACGAAATCGTCCTGAACTCGGGCACGACCGAAGGGATCAACCTTGTTGCTTACGGCTGGGCAATGCCGCGACTTGAAGCCGGGGACGAGATCGTTCTGAGCGTCATGGAGCATCACGCCAATATCGTACCCTGGCATTTTCTGCGCGAACGGCAGGGCGTTGTTCTTAAATGGGTGGATGTGGATTCTGACGGCGGGCTGGACCCTCAGGCCGTGATTGATGCGATTGGCCCAAAGACCAAGCTGGTTGCCGTAACCCAGTGTTCGAATGTGCTGGGTACGGTCGTAGATGTCAAAGCCATCACCGAAGGTGCCCATGCCAAAGGTGTTCCGGTTCTGGTGGACGGCAGCCAGGGCGCGGTCCATATGCCGGTGAATGTGGAAGAGATCGGCTGTGATTTTTACGCGATCACCGGTCACAAGCTGTATGGCCCGTCCGGGTCAGGCGCGATTTACATCAAATCCGAACGTATGGCCGAAATGCGCCCCTTTATCGGCGGCGGTGACATGATCAAAGAGGTCAGCAAGGAACAGGTCATCTACAACGACCCGCCAATGAAGTTCGAGGCCGGTACACCCGGTATCGTTCAGACGATCGGATTGGGTGTGGCACTGGATTATATGATGGATCTGGGTATGGCGAACATCGCGGCCCATGAATCAAGCCTGCGCGACTATGCCAAGCAACGCTTGAACGGTCTCAACTGGTTGCAGGTTCAGGGCACACGTCCCGACAAGGCGGCCATTTTCAGTTTTACACTGGACGGAGCAGGCCATGCGCATGATGTGTCTACCATCTTGGACAAAAAAGGCGTGGCTGTTCGCGCAGGCCATCACTGTGCCGGGCCGCTGATGGACCATCTTGGCGTGACAGCAACATGCCGCGCCAGCTTTGGTCTTTATAACACCACGGAAGAGGTCGACATTCTGATCGATGCCCTTGAATTGGCACATGATCTTTTCGCCTGACTTTGATCTGAAACTGGGTGCGACAAGCACGATTTCCAGTTGCACCCAAACCGGATCAAGGTTAGCTAACGACCAAGGCACCTGTAGCTCAGCTGGATAGAGCGCTGCCCTCCGAAGGCAGAGGCCAGAGGTTCGAATCCTCTCAGGTGCGCCATTTTCTTACATGTTCTGAACCATTTTCATGGAACCAAATTTCGGTTTCGCCAGGTTTTAAGAACGACCACAGGCGCTCTCATTTAAGCGTAAATTTTTCTAGCGGCACGTTTTGCGATACACTTTCCCGATGGGGTTGGTTCGCGTCACCTTTGATGGAGGAAAGAACGTGCAAGTCATCTCTTCAAAAAAAATGTTTATCGTTGTGGTCGTAATAGTTGCGGTTTTGGGCTGTACTGTTATTTCGGGCTATTCACTCCCCAGCGTTGCAAGCTGGGTTATAGTCGGTGTCGTGCTAGCATTCATCCTTGGCAAGCTGACCGACGACGATTCAGACAGCGACGATGAAGCCGAGAGCAGCAATGTATCTGCGTCTAATGTTGAATCGGATGTCGACAAAGAAAAGACGCGTGAGACTGGCAGCTCGACTGCCGAAGCTCCATCAACCAGCGACTCCGGAGGTGGTGACGCAGGCGGTGGAGGAGGAGATGCAGGGATATAGCAGGTGAAACCAGTATTCCTGCTACAAGCGTTTCAGATATGCGAGACCCGTTTTGGTTTGCGTTTTAACCGCGCCAAGAACGGACAACTCCGCAATCCATGTGAACGAAGTTCGATCCATAATACTGGCCGACGCCACCTGCACGGCACGACATCGCGGCTTTGGCCATCTGCGAGACTGAGCGAGACGCCAGACGCAGGTCAGCAGCCTGACCTTCCATATGAAGCGACTTGCGCGCAACGCGACGCGACCTTGAACGCAACATCGCGTTGGTCTGAGGAGAACGATAACCGGACAGCAACATATACGGTTCATTCACATCCAGAAGGTTGTGTGATGCCGCCATGATATCAATCGTGCGCAAATCAATGGATTTAACCTGATCCGTGCGCCAATCGCGCATGAAATGGTTCACTTCTTTGACAGCGTCTTTGATATACTTACCATCGACCCAATAAATCATATCCAACCGTTCGCCCGTGCGACCGGAATACATACGAATGCGACGAATAGCGCCGCCACCGCGCAAAAAGCCTGCTGCATTGGAATATGTGGGGGCTGCCGCAACTGCGGTAGCTGCAAATGCACCCAATAGGGCACGCCGGGTCATGCCCGAGGAACTGCTCTTGGTCATTTTTGGTTCGTCCCGTACTGTTCCTGCCTGCGCACGATGTTACGCGCGCGGTATTAATTTTTTCCCATCCCAGATGCGGTTTTTATGACACAATCGGAATCAGCGGCCAAGAAGTGTTTCGGATTCACCTTTTCAAGGGGGAAATTTCGGCAGTTTTTTGCGCAAATGACACAGTGTCACTTAGAATTTGTGCAGCTGTGAGGTTTTTGCCAACCGGCCGATGCAAACACGCATCAGACATCATCAGAAGCGATTTGGTAAGGGATTTGTGAATAGACAAGTAATCGATGGCAAATCCATAGTTGCCTGACGCACATATCCCAAGTTCAATCTTTTGAATATTCAAGGCCCCGTAATGCTTTCTGTTTTCCGCACCAGTACCAGTATCCTTGTCACCGCTTGTTTTGCAGCAACCGCTGGTTTTGCGAACACAGCGTCTGCGCCCGAACCGAAAACAGCGTTTCAAATGGCGATTGCGGAACACACGCCGCAGGCATCGACAATTGCCGAGTTTTACCGGACGAACGGGTTCGCTCCAATTTGGGTAGGTGAAACCCCTGAGCATATGCAACGCAGGACCGCGTTGATTGAAGCATTGTCCAACGCACATCTTCACGGTTTGCCCCATGCAGATGCTGCCGTCTCGGCATTGATTGATCAGATGGAACAGGCCCGGTCTGTTCGTGACCTTGGCGCGGTCGAGGCCGAACTCAGCCGGGTGTATGTAGAATACGCTGATGCGCTGTATTCCGGCACACTTGAACCTGGGCGTGTAGACGACGGACTGGTTCGGGGAGTGGAGCACCGAAGTGCAGCCGAGCATTTGTCAGGGTTGGCGGAGCAAGGCGCGCAATATCTGGAACAACTGTCGCCGCAAACCCCACAGTACCGCGCGCTGATGAAACAAAAGCTGCTGTTGCAAGCTTTGGTGGATCAAGGTGGTTGGGGGGCGACGGTACCGGTCGCGAAACTAGAGTATGGTGACACCGGGCCGAATGTCGTCAAACTGCGCAATCGTCTTGTGGCAATGGGGTACATGAGACCGTCGGCCAGCCCGTCTTTTGACGATGCGCTGCTGGCTGGCGTTCAGGCTTTTCAAACGGCGCATGGGCTGGAACCTGACGGTGTCGCTGGCCAAGGCACAATTACCGAGTTGAACCGTCCGGCCTCGGACCGCCTAAAGGCAGTCTATGTCGCGCTGGAAAGGGAGCGCTGGCTGCCGCGAGAGCGTGGTGCGCGTCATATTCTGGTGAATCAGGCTGATTTCTCGGCCAAGATCGTCGATGACGGGCAGGTTACGTTTGAAACCCGCGCGGTGATTGGCAAGAACACACATGATCGCCGCAGCCCCGAGTTTTCGGATGTGATGGAGCATATGGTGATCAACCCCAGCTGGTATGTGCCGCGCTCGATCATCACCAAGGAATACCTGCCTAAACTGCAGTCCAATCCTAACGCCGTGGGGCATATTCAAATCACTGACCGCAGCGGGCGGCAGGTTAATCGTGGGGCTGTGGATTTCACTCAGTTCACGGCGCGAAACTTCCCGTTTGCGATGCGCCAGCCCCCCAGCAAAAGCAATGCGCTGGGTTTGGTGAAGTTCATGTTCCCCAACAAGTACAACATCTATCTGCATGATACACCACAGAAAAACCTGTTCGCACGTGAGGTGCGGGCGTTCTCGCACGGGTGTATACGTTTGGCGCAACCTTTCGAATTCGCCTATGCGCTGCTGGCAAAACAAGAGGAAGACCCCAAGGCGTTCTTTCACCGTGTTCTCAAGACCGGCAAGGAAACCAAAGTTGAACTGGACCAGCATGTGCCAGTGCATCTGATCTATCGCACCGCCTATATCGGGCCGAAGGGCGAGGTGCAGTATCGCCGCGACGTCTATAACCGCGATGCCAAGATTTGGGACGCACTTCAAAAGGCAGGGGTAGCCCTGTCGGACGTTCAGGGGTAAGCACGGGGCAAATCCTGCCAAAAGGAAACCCGTCATGCAGTTTACCGTTCAACAAATCGCCGACGCTCTGAGCGCAGAATGCCAGGGCGATACAGGCCTGACGATTGTGCGGGCTGCCGAACCCAGTGATGCTGGTCCGACAGATCTGGCGATGGCGATGTCTCCGAAATATGCTGACGCGCTTTCAGTTGGAGAGGCGCGCGCTGCAGTTTTGTGGGAGGGCGCGGATTGGCAGGCTATGGGGCTGCGTGCGGCGATCTTTGTCAAACGTCCTCGTATGGCCATGGCGGGCATCACTGCCATGCTGGATCGTGGACAAGGGGTAGAGCCGGGAATTCACCCGTCGGCCGTGATTGATCCGACGGCAGAGATTGCTGCAGACGTCTCTATCGGGCCTCTTACAGTTGTCGGTGCCCGCGCCCGGATCGGGGCGGGATCTGTGATTGGCGCGCATTGCACGATCGGCATCGATGCCACGCTGGGAGAGCGTGCGTTGCTGCGCGAGATGGTCAGTATCGGTGCCCGCGCGCAAATCGGAGACCGCTTTGTCGCGCAACCAGGCGCCCGGATCGGAGGCGATGGCTTTAGCTTTGTCACCCCCGAAGTCTCTGGCGCTGAGAACGCCCGCAAGACTATGGGTGATCAAGGTGACGCCAAAGCACAAAGCTGGCTTCGCATCCACTCTTTGGGAGCGGTCGAGATAGGCGATGACGTCGAGGTTGGATCCAACTGCACCGTCGACAACGGCACGATCCGCAATACCCGGATCGGAGACGGCTCGAAACTGGATAATCTGGTACATGTGGGGCACAACACGCGTGTGGGACGCGATTGCCTTTTGTGTGGTCAGACCGGCGTGTCGGGATCTGTCGAGATCGGCAGTAACGTTGTTCTGGGTGGTCAGACTGGCGTTGTTGATAACATCTTTATTGGTGACGGTGTGATTGCCGGTGGAGGCACAAAAATTCTGTCCAACGTTCCGGCAGGCCGCGTCATAATGGGTTATCCGGGCATCAAAATGGATACTCATACGGACATCTACAAAGCCCAACGCCGTTTACCGCGCATGGCCCGCGACGTTGAGGCACTTAAAAAGGCTGTTTTCAAACAGTCGCCGAGCGATTAAATCATCCTCAGAACGAAAGTCAGGGGACCGACATGAGCATCAGCGACCGCGTCATCGCAATCATTGCAGAGCAGGCCGTGCTGGAGCCATCGGATGTGACGCCCGAAAGCACGCTTGAGGACTTGGGTATCGACAGCCTGGGTCTGGTAGAAAGCATCTTTGCAATCGAAGAAGAGTTCGACATTTCGGTTCCGTTCAATGCCAACGAACCTGAAGCCAATGATTTCGATATCTCCAATGTGGCCGCCATCATTGCCGGGATCGAACAGCTTGTGTCGGAAAAGGTCTGACCTGCTCTCATGAAACGTGTTGTTATTACCGGCGCAGGTACGATCAACTCACTGGGCCATTCGGTTCCTGACACTTTGGAGGCCATGCGCGAAGGTCGTTGTGGCATCTCGGAACTGGAATTTCGCGATGTCGATCGTCTGGCCATCAAGATCGGCGGTCAGGTCCGGGGGTTCGAAGCGGAAGGGCGGTTTAATCGTCAACAGATGTCCTTGTACGACCGGTTCACTCAGTTCACCCTGACGGCTGCCAAAGAGGCTATTGAACAGTCAGGCATCGAGTTTCACGGTGAATTGGCGGCCAGATCAGGCGTCGTGCTTGGAACCGCAGGTGGCGGTGTTTCGACCTGGGATGACAATTATCGTTCGGTCTACGAGGATGGTAAGAACCGTGTGCACCCGTTTGTTGTTCCCAAACTGATGAACAATGCCGCGGCGAGCCACGTGTCGATGGAGCATAACCTCAAAGGGCCCAGCTTTACCGTCTCGACCGCTTGTGCCTCTTCCAATCACGCCATGGCACAAGCCTTTCAGATGGTGCGCAGCGGGGCGGCTCCGGCGATGATCACAGGCGGGTCAGAATCCATGTTGTGTTTCGGCGGGATCAAAGCGTGGGAAGGCTTGCGCGTGATGTCCAAGGACGCGTGCCGCCCGTTCAGCGCCAACCGCAACGGAATGGTTCAGGGCGAAGGGGCTGGCATATTTGTGTTCGAAGAATACGAACATGCGCGCGCACGCGGGGCTGAAGTTCTGTGTGAAGTTGTCGGCTTTGCGATGTCTTCGGATGCGGCCGACATTGTGATGCCCAGTAAACAGGGGGCCGCGCGGGCCATGGCGGGCGCTCTGTCTGATGCCAGGCTGAACGCCAGCGATGTCTGTTATATCAACGCCCACGGCACAGGCACGGCAGCCAATGACAAAACCGAGTGCGCAGCCGTTGCAGGTGTATTTGGACCGCATGCAGATGATCTGATGATATCGTCTACAAAATCCATGCACGGCCACCTGATCGGTGGGACCGGAGCTGTGGAATTGCTGGCTTGTATCATGGCCCTGCGGGACGGGGTGATTGCACCAACCATCGGATATGAAGAGCCGGACCCGGAATGTGCGCTGGATGTGGTGCCGAATGTCGCCCGTGAAGCGAAAGTTGACGTGGCCCTGAGCAATGCGTTTGCCTTTGGCGGGCTGAATGCTGTCTTGGCGCTGAAGCGAGTTTAAGAAAAAACGACGCTCAAATAGAAAAGGCCGCCACGGAACGGGCGGCCTTTTTGTGGCGTGCACTTAGTTTTGCAAGACGTCCAGCTTGTCGTAACCACTGGTGAAACCGGCCAGCGACATTTCGATTTGCAAGAGCTGATTGGGGGCTAGGATGGACACCATAGAAATAGTGGCCGTGCTGCCCCCCTTCATTGCGTCGATGTCGCCTTGGGTAAAGCCCAACTGCGCCACGCAGCCCACGGGGTTGCAGTGATGATAGTTGTACCTTTTGCTGGGTGCACCATCGATGGATATGGCGATTTGGGCCTGCAGCAATGTCTCAAGCGGTACAATCAGGCTGGCGGCAGCAACGGCTGTAGCACCTTCGGGCAGTTTGTTGACTGAGATTTCCGCAACCGGTTGTCCCTCGGCACCAGACAGAATTTGACGCAGCAGGCAAGGATCATTGTCTCCTTCGGTCTTTAAGCACGTGATGTTCCAGTCACCGCTTTCTTCTTTGACGTATTGGTCGCCAACGCGGGGGCCGCTTTCACCCAGATCCAATTCCTGTGTAGCTTGGGTCTGGGGTACCTCTGTCTGCGCTTGTGTGTCGTCAGTGGTTTCCTGGGCAAATGCCGCGCTGCTTACAAAGGCGGCTGCCAGTACATTCGCGGAGAGAAGTTTCTTGATCATGAATGCCTCGATTTGATGATTGAGCTTTTGGCCTCGTTTAGCATTCTTCCGAACCGGTGTCAGGCACTAACAGAGCAGCCCGGAGGAACGTGAACAGATTCTTGCCCGACGCTTTAGAAAAGGCCCTTCCACACATAGAAAAAGGGAGCCGTTTTATCAGCTCCCTTCCTCAAAAGGTTCTCCCCGTCGGACTGGCCGACTTATTTATGCGCAAACCCTACGAGAGCGGTGCCGGTGGGTCAACAGCTATCCTGAAATTTTAATCCAACCCTCAGCACTTGAACATGTGTTGGCGCAGGCAAAAAAAGCCGTGCCCGAAGGCACGGCCAGTCGACAGGGAGGAAGTCTGCCCCGCGAGATCAAAAAACCACCGCAAGGCAAAAGGACTATCGCAGTCAAAGGTTAACTTTGTATGCTGGTCACGGATCGGTGAGCTATAAGGCAGTGTTAATGGGCAAGACTATTTTTTTGGGCGGCGGTGGTGAAGGGTATGGCACACCGCAGGAATTGGCGTTGAACTTTGCAAATCGCCACGGATTGATCGCAGGTGCGACAGGAACGGGTAAAACCGTGACACTGCAGATACTTGCCGAAGGGTTTTCACAAGCGGGCGTCCCGGTGTTTCTGTCCGACGTAAAAGGCGACCTGTCCGGTCTGGCCGTGGCTGGCAGCGCGTCGCACAAACTGCATCAGGCCTTTATGGACCGCGTTGAACGTATCGGGTTTTCGACGTTCAACTATGCTGCTTGCCCCGTGACGTTCTGGGATCTTTTTGGTGAACAAGGCCACCCGGTGCGCACAACCGTTACAGAGATGGGGCCGCTTCTGTTGTCGCGCTTACTGGAACTGAGCGAAGCGCAGGAAGGCATTCTGAACATCGCCTTCCGGGTGGCTGACGAAGAAGGGATGCCGCTGCTGGATCTGAAAGACCTTCAGGCATTGCTGGTCTGGATCGGAGAAAATCGCGCGCAGCTGTCCCTGCGCTATGGCAACGTGTCGACCTCTTCGATCGGCGCAATTCAAAGACGATTGCTGGTGCTTGAAAATCAGGGTGGCACCAAATTGTTTGGCGAACCGGCGCTGGATCTGGCTGATCTGATGCGTGTTGACGAAAACGGGCAGGGGATGGTGAACATCCTCGCGTCGGACAAGTTAATGGCCTCACCCCGGCTCTATGCCACCTTCCTGCTCTGGCTGTTGAGTGAGTTGTTCGAAGAACTGCCCGAAGTTGGCGACCCCGAGAAACCAAAGCTGGTCTTTTTCTTCGACGAAGCGCACCTGCTGTTCGACGACGCCCCAAAGGTTTTGGTGGACAAGGTTGAACAGGTGGCGCGACTGATCCGATCAAAAGGCGTTGGGGTCTATTTCATCACTCAAAACCCCGCGGATATTCCCGAAGACATTCTGGGCCAATTGGGCAATCGCGTCCAACACGCCTTACGGGCCTTTACAGCGCGCGACCGTAAGAACCTGCGCATGGCCGCTGAAACGTACCGAGAGAACCCGGCTTTCGACACCGAAGCTGCGATCCGAGAAGTTGGCGTTGGTGAGGCCGTGACCTCGATGCTTCAAAAGAAAGGGGTTCCCGGCATTGTCGAACGCACCTTGATTCGTCCTCCGGGATCTCAGCTGGGGCCGATTTCTGGCGGTGATCGCAAAGCGATTTTGGCGACGTCCCCGATGGCAGGAAAATATGACAAGGGTATAGATCGCAAATCTGCCTTTGAGATTCTGCAGACGCGGGCCGAGGCGGCAGCAAAAGCTGCGGAGCAAGCGGAATTGGATGATGTGCTGGAAGCTCAATCGCCAATGGAACGCGAGTTTTCCGCAGCTCGCAGATATTCTGGCAGTCGGGTCCGGCGGTCGTCTTCACGTGTGCAGCGCAGAAAAGACACGTTCGCAACCGCAATGACAGACGCTGTGATCAAAGAGCTGAAGGGAACAACCGGGCGTCGCATTGTGCGCGGTATTCTGGGCGGTCTGTTCAAAAACAGATAGCGGCGCGGCGCCCATGAAGGGCGCCGACGTAATTATTTCAATCGGCGCTGACCTTCCTGGCGGCAATAGGCATCTGCCTGTGGGACTGACATTTTGGTTGCAGGGAAATCGATGGCGCGATCCCATGTGACCCGGTCCTGACGGTACAACTGACAGGTCACAACGCCCTCGGGGGTCTGAACCTTGACAGGTGCTGTCTCAAGATCTTCTGGTCTGGGAATACAGGCGGCTGTTGTAACGGCAACAACCGAAAGCAGGAAAACAGTTCCGAAGCGTGGTGCTTTCATTTTTTACTCTTATCAACACGTTTGAATGATCGTTTCAGATCGGCTTGGGCGGGTGTGAGTGCCAGCAACAGACCGCAAAAGAAAAACACTGCGGTGGGTTCGTGTATTCAGAAACCGCTTTAGAATCAAGAAACCGCGCCCTTTGGAGGCGCGGTTTCACGAATTGGTTATCGTTTGACCCTATTTCTCAGGTATCAGGCCCCTTGGGCTAAATCTGAGAACAATCAACAGGATAAGACCCATAGTGAACAGGCGCATATGGGCAGCGCTTTCGATCAGATGCGCTTTTAGCCAACTGCCATCCGGCATGCCCGATGTGATCAGGTTCATCAGCCACAGGCCGATTGGCTCCACCTGAACCCACAGGAACCAGATCAGAAATGCTCCAAGAACGGACCCGAAATTGTTGCCCGAACCGCCAACGATCACCATCACCCAGACCAGAAAGGTAAAACGTAAGGGCTGGTAGGCGCTTGGTGTCAGCTGACCGTCCAGCGTGGTCATCATAGCCCCCGCGATCCCGCAGATGGCCGACCCCAGAACAAAGATCTGCAAGTGGCGGCGGGTCACGTCTTTGCCCATCGCCTCGGCCGCGACCTCATTGTCACGGATCGCGCGCATCATGCGGCCCCACGGGCTTTTCAATGCCATCTGGGCCATCCACAGCAACGCCAGCAGGACGATCAAGAACAACAGCGAATAACCAAGTTTGACCGAAAGGGTAGAGGCTGTGACCGGATCAAGCCCGAACCATTCCGCGCGCGCCAGAAACGCCGGATCTTGTTGCAGTTCAACTTCGTAACCGACAACAGGGGACGGGCGCGGAATGCCGTAGACATTTTTAACGCCCCGGGCCAGCCAGTCTTCGTTCTTCATGACGGCAATGATGATCTCGGCAATACCCAGCGTGGCAATCGCTAGATAATCCGACCGCAGACCCAAAGCCGTTTTACCGATCAGCCAGGCAGCGCCCGCCGCAAGCAATCCACCGGCGGGCCAGGCCAGCAGAACCGGGAGGTTCAGACCGCCGATATTACCTGCAATCGCTGGGTCGATAGCTTCGACTGCAGCAACATTAGGGTCAAACACAGCGCGGTAAATGAAGAACCCTACAACCAGAACTGCGATGATGGTCAGGGTCTGAGCCCGACCTTTCCGCATCTTGGTCGCCACCAGAACAGCGGCAACAACGGTCGCAGCCCCCAACAGCAGTGACAATACAATCCCGTAACCGCCCGCAACCCAGGCCCCCGGCGTAGGCGGTGTTGACACCAGCACCACGGCCAGACCGCCAAGCGCGACGAAGCCCATCACACCTACGTTGAACAGGCCCGCAAAGCCCCATTGCAGGTTGACCCCAATCGCCATGATGGCCGAGATCAACCCCATGTTCAGGATCAGAATGGCGGTATTCCAGCTTTGAGTGAAACCTGTCAGCAGGATCAAACTGGCGACAACAGCAAAAAGCAGCGTGTTTTTGACAGACTCCGTCATACCGCTTTCCCCTTGAACAGGCCCGTGGGCTTAAACAGAAGCACGATCAGCAGGATCACGAAGCTGACGGCGAATTTGTAGTCGGTGGACAGGAACTGGACCAAGCCTGAGGGTTCCAGACTTTCCGGAGCCAGATAGGTCAGCACCTTTTTCCACGCATAGGTGATGGTCACCTCGGAAAACGCGATGATGAACCCACCTGCGATGGCACCCAGCGGATTGCCAAGCCCGCCCACAATGGCCGACGCAAAGATTGGCAGCAGAAGTTGGAAATAGACGAACGGCTTAAAGCTCTTGTCGAGACCGTAAAGAACCCCAGCCGTGGTCGCCAGTGCGGCGACGATGATCCATGTGATCATCACCACACGCTCGGGGTTGATGCCGGACAGCAGCGCCAGATCTTCATTATCCGAATAAGCACGCATGGACTTGCCGGTGCGGGTTTTGTTGAGGAACCAGAACAGCAACGCCACTGCGACAACCGCCACGATCACGGTGATGCCTTGCGAGGTTTTGATCGCCAATCCCTCGCGCAGCCCGGTCAATGCTTTGAAGTCGCGCGCCGAGATAATGAACCGCGCACCGTCCGAGAACCTTTGATCATCCGGCCCGATGATAAAGCGCACGATGCCGTTCATGATGAACATCACGCCCATCGAGACGATCACAAGGATCACCGGTTTGGCCTTTTGTTCCCGGTAGAACCTGTAAACCAGCCGGTCGGTGATCAGCACCAGAATGATACAGCCCAGAATGGCAAAGGGCAGGGCCAGCAGAGCGGTTGGCAGCGGCCCGAAACTGACCCCGGCAGCTTGCAGGCCCCACGTGACCAGAACAGCGATCATTGCGCCAAAAGCCATCGTATCGCCGTGGGCAAAGTTCGAAAACCGCAGGATGCCATAGATCAGCGTCACCCCCAAAGCCCCCAGCGCCAACTGGCTGCCATAGGCGATTGCGGGAACAAGGACGAAGTTGGAGAGCGCCACAAGGGCGTTAAGGAAGTCCATTAGCTATTTACCTCGCAGCGGCCAAGGCCGGTCAGGCTTATACCTTTGCCTACAAAGACGTGGGTCGTGTACGCGACAATCCCATCAGCGAACAAGCTGAAGGTGTAAGATGCTGATCGATCAGAATCCCAGCCATGTGCGGTCATCAAGTCATCGGTCACTTGCTGGACCTTTAGCAACGGCAAACTGTCATCTCCAAGGTCAAAACGAAGCTGGTTGTCTGGCAAGGTTACAAAGTCGAAATCAACTCCGAGACCCGTTTTGGTTGTCTGACATGCATCTACATTAACACACGTGTATTCCAGCTTACATCTCGTGACGTCTTGTGCGGTGGCCGCACCGGTATTGGCAGAAAGAACTGCCATGAGGGCCAAAACTTTCATCCTCACCCCCCCAAGAAACTCTTACGAACCTCAGGATCGGCCAGCAGTTCTTTGCCTGTGCCGGTATAGGCATTCCGCCCCTGAACCAGCACATATCCCTTGTCCGCGATCTCCAGTGCCTGACGGGCGTTCTGTTCGACCATCAGGATCGGCAAGCCAGTACGCGAAACCTCGATAATCCGATCAAACAGCTCATCCATCACGATGGGAGACACACCGGCAGTGGGTTCGTCCAGCATCAGAACCTTGGGCTGAGTCATCAACGCGCGGCCCACGGCGACCTGTTGGCGTTGACCGCCTGACAGCTCTCCGGCGGCCTGATTGCGCTTGTCGCGCAGGATGGGGAAGAGGTCATAGACCTGCTCCATCGTCTCGGTGATATCGTCACGTCGGATGAAGGCGCCCATTTCCAGGTTCTCTTCCACCGTCATGGACGTGAAGATGTTCGAGGTCTGCGGCACAAAGCCCATGCCTTTGATCACGCGGTCCTGCGGTGACAGCTTGGTGATGTCTTCGCCGTCCAGCCGAACCGAACCGGCACGTACGTCCAGCATGCCGAAAACGGCTTTCATCGCGGTGGACTTGCCCGCGCCGTTGGGGCCAACGATCACCGCGATCTCACCCTTGTCGACCGCAATGGTGCAATCATGCAGAATGTCCGGCCCCTTGCCATAGCCGCCGGTCATCGTGTCGCCAATCAGGAAGGGGCCGCCGCCACCAACGTATTGCGCTTCACCACTTTTGGGATGCGCAGGCGTCATCGTGCCAACGCCGTGCGTGTTGGTGATCGAGGCGTCCTTGTTCCCTTTGTCGTCGTGGTAAGGATTGTCGCTCACGCGCCTGCCTCCAGCTTGTCTTTGTTCTTCAGGCCGGTGCCCAGATAAGCCTCGATCACATGCTCATTCGCTTTGATCTCGTCCAGAGTGCCCTCGGCCAGAACCTTGCCCTCGGCCATACAGATGACCGGGTCACAGATCTTGCCGATGAAATCCATGTCGTGCTCGATGACTACGAAGGTGTAGCCGCGTTCCTTGTTCAGGCGCAGGATGGTGTCGGCAATGGTCATCAGCAGGGTACGGTTCACACCGGCACCGACCTCGTCGAGAAACACGATCTTGGCGTCGACCATCATGGTGCGGCCAAGTTCCAGCAGCTTTTTCTGCCCGCCCGAGACCTGACCCGCCTTGTGGTCGGCCAGGTGTTCGATGGTCAGAAACTCAAGCACCTCATCGGCCTTGGCCCGCAGCGCGCGTTCTTCATCCGCGATGCGCTTGCGGCCAAACCAGGTGTTCCACAGCGATTCACCCGATTGCGCACCGGGCACCATCATTAGGTTTTCACGGCAGCTCATCGAGGAAAACTCGTGCGCGATCTGGAAGGTGCGCAGCAATCCCTTGTGAAACAGCTCATGCGGGGGCAGGCCGGTGATATCCTCACCATCCATGAACACCTTGCCGCTGGTAGGTGGCAGAACGCCCGCGATCACATTGAACAGAGTGGTTTTTCCTGCACCGTTCGGCCCGATCAGGCCGGTGATCGACCCTTTTTGGATTTCCAGCGATGCCCCGTCCACCGCGTGAAATCCGCCGAAATGCTTGTGCACGTCTTCGACGACGATCATGTTATCCCCTTGCCTTTGCCTCGCGTCGCGAGGTGCAGCCTTTTGTCATTGAAACAGCCCGGACACAAGGCCCGGGCTGCTTGTTTTTATGGTATTTTACGTTTGATCAACGGAAGTTTACGGTCTTGTTTTCGCCGTCGGTCACTTCGATCTCGCGATAGGAACCGGCACTTTCACCGGGGCCGATCAGCTCAACACCAGACGCACCGACATAGTCGATGTCCTGACCGTTGGCCAAAAGCTCCAGCCCCTTGGCCAGCTCACCCGGATAAATCTTTTCACCCGGTGCGTTGGCAACTTCCATGACCTTGCCTGCGTAATCGGCCGGATTGGTCGATCCCGCAGCCTGCATGGCGAACATGAACAGCGCAGCAGCGTCATAGGATTCCGGCGAGTACGGCGAAGAGCCGTCAAAACCGGCAGCTTCGGCCAGAGCAAAGTACTTTTCAGGACCTTCGCCACCCGCACCCGCGATCTGACCGAAAGAACCGTTCAGGTCGGGGCCGACATTGGCCGGCAGCGAGTCACCGATCATGCCGCCCGGCAGACCGAATGTGTCATATGCACCGCTGTCCAGCGCCGATTGGATGATGCCAAGACCACCTTGGTCCAGATAGCCTGCGACAACCAGAATGTCGCCACCTGCCGACGCCAGTGCGCCAACTTCAGCGGAATAGTCCGCCTTGCCGTCTTCATGCGCGGCCACGATGGTCACTTCGCCACCTGCGGCCTCGAACGACGACTGGATCGCATCCGCCAGACCCTTGCCATAGTCATTGTTGGTATAGGTCAGGGCGATGGATTCGATGCCGCGATCTTTGAGGATGTCTGCCATCACCTGGCCTTCACGCGCATCCGACGGGGCGGTGCGGAAGAACAGACCATTGTCTTCCATTGTCGACAGGCCCGGAGATGTTGCCGAAGGCGAAATCATGACCATGCCGTTTGGAATTGCAACGTTCTGCAAAATCGCACCGGTCACGCCCGAGCAATCGCCGCCAATGATACCGGCAACACCGTCCGCGATCATGCGTTCACCGTTCGAGGTGGAAAGGCCGTTGTCGATACAACCCGTGTCGGCACGCATACCGGAGACGGTGGCGCCATCCATGAACTTGCCGGACTCGTTGACCTCGGCAATTGCCAACTCGGCACCGGACCCCATTGCTGGTGCGAGAGATTCAATCGGGCCGGTAAAGCCGATCAGAATACCCAGTTTCACATCGTCTGCCATGGCCGCGCCGGCCAGAAGTGCAGTTGCTGCAGTTGCAGTAAGCAGCTTTTTCATACGGTTACTCCCTGTTATGAACAACTTTGTTCTGGCCCTGACCCTAGGCAAGCTGCCCGAAAAAGAAAAGTCCTAACGCAAACGTGTTTTTGCTGATCGGGAAACTAACTGTTTTGCTAGAAATTCTTCTGTGACCGTCACCGAAAGGGACCAGCATGTTTCGTGTCTTTATGATGATTCTGTTTCTCTCGCTCAGCGCTGTTTCAGCTACGGCACAGACCCTGCCGACATCCGCCGGGAACATTGAAGTGACCAAAATGGTCGGTGGCCTGGATACACCTTGGGCGGTGGGCATCCTACCGGACGGGACGTTCCTGGTAACCGAGCGGGACGGTGATTTGCTGTTCGTCCGGAACGGCAAGACCAACACGGTGCGCGGTGTTCCCAAAGTCGCTGCCACAGGGCAGGGCGGACTGCTCGACGTGACGATCCCCCGCGATTTCGCGCAAAGTCGCGAGGTCTTTCTGACCTTCTCAAAACCTCAAAACCAAGGGGCTGGAACGGCGGTCGCTGTGGCTCGCTTATCCGAGAACGGAAAACGCCTGACCAATGTGCGCGTGATCTACGAAGCCACGCCCGGCGGATCAGGTGGCAGGCATTTTGGCAGCCGCGTTGTTGAGGCACGGGACGGAACGTTGTTTGTAACGATCGGCGATCGTGGAGAGCCTGACAGCGCACAGGACAGGTCATCTCCGATGGGTTCGGTCATTCGGATCAATCGGAACGGATCTATCCCAGCTGATAACCCATTCGTCGGGCAATCGAACGTCAAACCCGAAATCTGGTCTTTTGGGCATCGCAACCCTCAGGGGGCCGCGCTGGATGCGCGGGGGCGGCTATGGGTTTCAGAACATGGGGCACGTGGCGGGGATGAAGTTAATCAACCGCGCGCAGGCCGAAACTACGGCTGGCCCGTCATTTCTTACGGCACGCATTATTCAGGTCAAAAGATTGGCGAGGGCACCGCGAAGGCCGGATTGGAACAGCCGAAACTGTTTTGGGACCCATCCATCGCACCCTCTGGTCTGCTGGTCTATTCCGGTAAACTCTTGCCGCAATGGAAGGGCGACATTTTTGTTGGCTCGTTGAAGTTCGATTATATCGCCCGACTTGCAGGTAATCCGCTGCGCGAAGTCGAGCAAATCAAGGGTCCCGAGACCGAGCGCGTGCGCGATATCGTCGAGGCCCCGGATGGATCGATCTGGTTCATTTCGGTTGGGAAGGGTGCCGTGTACCGAATGGCACCCTAGGGTTAAACTGACAACCGACCGCTTTGCGCCCCACGCTCACGGTAGGGCGTGGTGTTGTAATGCGCGCGGTAGCACTTTGAGAAATGGCTGGGCGAGGCAAACCCGCAGGCAAGCGCTACGTTGATCACACTCATGTCCGTCTGCATCAAAAGGTTCCGTGCTTTGTGCAGTCGAAGCTCCATATAATAGCGCTTTGGCGAACGGCTAAGGTAACGGCGGAAAAGACGCTCCAGCTGTCTGGTCGACATTCCTACATCCTTGGCCAGAATCGAAGGTGAAATCGGTTCTTCGATATTCTTTTCCATCATCAGGATAACCTGGCTGAGTTTGGGATGGCGCACACCAATCCGGGTCGGTGTCGAAAGGCGCTGCGTGTCCTGATCCGTCCGGATCGACGAATAGATCATCTGGTCCGCCACCGCATTTGCCAAATCTTCCCCAAAATCATCCGCAATCAGTTTCAGCATCAAATCGATCGAAGATGTTCCGCCCGCCGTTGTCATGCGGCTACCGTCAATCTGGAACACCGATTTCGTCAGCTCGACCTCGTCAAACTCTTCGACAAAGCTGTCCGAGTTTTCCCAATGAATCGTTGCCTTCTTGTTGTCGAGCAAACCGGCTTTGGCCAACGTGTAGGCTGCGGTGCACAGCCCACCGATTCGCAGCCCTCGGCGCGCTTCGCGCCGAAGCCAGTTCAGAACGCGTTTGGTGGTCGCTGTCTGAACGTCCACGCCACCGCAAATCAGAACCACATCATCGCGTTGCAGTTCTTCCAGATCCGTATCCAGCTTGAACTCGGTTCCCGCTGAGCATGTAACGGTTTCACCGCCTTCGCCCGACAGCGTCCAAGTATACAATTCCTGGTTCGCCATACGGTTTGCGATCCGCAAACTATCAAGGGCCGAGGCAAAAGACAGCAACGAGAACTTGTCCAGAAGAACAAAAACATAATGGCGCGGGATGGCCTCAGCGTCTTCCACTGTGACTGCCTGGCGTTGCACTTGCATGGCGGGTTGTCCTTACTTCGGCGCTGAATACGGCCGTATCCAGCGACAGATTTAGAACTCACCATGATCAAAGCTTGTTTGCGCCGTCAAGAGGCGCAAATGGGATATGGTCACTCTTCAAAGCTTTTTGTATAGAGGCCACCTGAACACTTCAGCGGAGATCAAAGCTATGACCGAATGGCAAAAAACGAACTGGCGCAACAAGCCCCGGGTTCAGATGCCAGACTATACCGACGCGGCCGCTCTGGCCAAAGTCGAGGCTCAGCTTTCACAGTATCCCCCGCTGGTCTTTGCCGGTGAGGCGCGGCGTCTCAAACAACACCTGGGTGCCGCCGGTCGCGGCGAGGCCTTCCTGCTGCAAGGCGGGGATTGTGCTGAAAGCTTTGAACAATTCAGCGCGGATGCGATCCGTGACACCTTTAAGGTGATGCTGCAGATGGCAATGGTTCTGACCTATGGCGCAAAAGTGCCGGTGGTCAAAGTTGGCCGTATGGCGGGGCAGTTTGCCAAGCCGCGCAGTGCACCAACCGAGGTGTTGGATGGTGTGGAACTGCCCAGCTATCGTGGTGACATCATCAACGAACTGGCCTTCACGCCCGAAGCGCGCATCCCGAATCCTCAGAAAATGCTGCAAGCCTATACACAGGCTGCTGCCACTCTGAACCTGCTGCGGGCATTTTCGACCGGTGGTTTCGCAGATATGAGCATGGTTCATTCTTGGACCCTTGGGTTCACCGATGAACAGGACGTGCAGAAGTATTCCGAGATTGCCGATCGCATTCAGGACACCATCGACTTCATGGAAGCGGCCGGGATCACGGCGGACACCACACACGAGTTCTCGACCGTCGAATTCTACACCAGCCACGAAGGGCTGCTGCTGGAGTATGAAGAGGCGCTGACGCGTCTGGATTCGACCTCGGGCAACTGGCTGGCAGGGTCTGGCCACATGATCTGGATCGGCGACCGCACGCGTCAGCCGGACGGTGCTCATGTGGAATTCTGCCGTGGCGTTCTGAACCCAATCGGCCTGAAATGCGGCCCGACGACGACTGCCGAAGATCTCAAGGTTCTGATGTCCAAACTGAACCCCGAAAACGAAGAAGGTCGCCTGACCCTGATCGCGCGCTTTGGTGCGGGTAAAGCAGGTGAGCACCTGCCGCGTCTGGTCAAAGCCGTGAAGGAAGAAGGGGCCAAGGTTACCTGGGTCTGCGACCCGATGCACGGCAACACGATCAAGTCGGCCACGGGTTACAAGACCCGTCCGTTCGATTCTGTCCTGCGCGAGGTGCGTGACTTCTTTGGCGTACATCAGGCCGAAGGCACCATCCCCGGTGGCGTGCATTTCGAGATGACTGGTCTGGATGTAACCGAATGCACCGGCGGCGTGCGCGCGGTGACCGAAGAAGATCTGTCGGATCGCTACCACACCGCCTGCGATCCGCGTCTGAACGCGTCCCAGTCGCTGGAACTGGCCTTCCTAGTGGCCGAAGAACTGACAAACCTACGCCGTAACGGCAGCAAACGCGCCGCCAGCTAAACGGTCGTAAATCAATTGAAACAGCGGGCCATTGGTCCGCTGTTTTTCGTTTTGTGAAACGTCAGTCGTCGCGTGACACCACCAATCGCAAGTGATTGGCAGGGCGTTTGAATTCGCCTTCGTCTTCCGCGAACCCTTGAACAGGTTGTGGTGCGACAGGGCTTGGGGTCTGAAAATCAGCAACGGGCTTGACCCGCGTGTCCGAGATTGAGAACCGTCGAGGTGTTTTACCAATAGTTCCGTCAGCGACCATCACACCCAAAACGCGGCTGACATCGCCAAGATCACTTTTCAACGGCAGCAAAATCATTCGAGCCTGCATCCGTGCGCGACCCATTATTCCGCCCGAGATCAGCCCCAACTCTGCTGCAGCGGGCGCAGCAAACACCTGCTCAAGCGCATCCTTGACCCCCGCGCGATCGTCGGGCTGGAAGAACGCGGTCAAGGGCATGCCCCGCACTTCCATCCCCGCAAGCGCGTTCAAATGGCTACCGGCCAGACGAAACCGGGCAAGACCGGGCGCGATGCGCTCTAGTATAAACGTGTATTCCAGGATTTTTTCCAAACCGCGCGGATCGATCTGAGAGCGCATGGGAACGCTGTCACCGCCCAGCAACGCGGTCCAATACGCCTCGGCCTGGCGGATCGGCGAAAGGCTGCGCCCATTGTCAAAGCGATCCATTGCGACGATCTTTCCAAATTCTGACCCGGAACCAATCCCGAAAAAGGTTTTCATCTTCTTACCCTTGCGCCAAAAGGACGCCATTTTCCTAAAATGCAACACATCGGGAGCATCCGCGGCCTGCAACCCATTGCTTTGGGCAGTTTGACTCGGGTTAATTCAATTTTGGAGCAATTCTTTAACGAATGGTTAACCCGCACCAAACAATTGCCACGTCAGCAAATACTTGCTCTGCACCGGCCTATAGCATTAGGTGCAGCAGATGTTTGAGGTTGCAGAACCGCAAGAAAGGGCAGGAATGATCAGATCCATGACCGGGTTTGCCTCGGGAAAGGGGCAGCACGGGCCACATAGCTGGACGTGGGAACTGCGCAGCGTTAACGGCAAGGGCCTTGATATGCGCCTGCGCGTGCCGGATTGGTTGACAGGTTTAGAAGCCGCATTGAGGGCAAAACTGTCCAAATCCCTCAGCCGCGGAAATGTTACTCTGTCGATGCGTCTGAGCCGCGAAGACTCGGCCCCGGACCTAGTCCTGAATGAAACCGCCATGACTGCGGCCCTAACCGCGCTTGAGCAGACAGAGCAGATGGCGTCGTCGCGCGGAATTTCTTTGGCACCAACGCGGGCATCAGACCTGTTGGCCTTAAAGGGGATGCTGGATGCAGGTTCGGACTCAGATGATCCAGGCCCATTGGTTGCGCATCTTGCTGCGGAATTTGACACGCTCGTAAGCGCCTTCCTCGACATGCGCCGGGCTGAAGGCGACGCATTGACTACTGTCCTGAACACGCAACTGGATCAGGTCGCCACTTTGACCGCGAAGGCAGCTGAGCTGGCGGAAAAGCGCAAGGACAAGATGGCAGAAGCCCTACGGGAAAACCTGGCACGGGTTCTGGACAATTCTCAGGGTGCGGATCCCGAGCGCGTAGCACAAGAACTCGCTATGATCGCCGTCAAAGCCGATATCACGGAAGAGATCGACAGGTTGGCGGCACATGTTACAGCCGCGCGCGATCTGTTGGGGCAGAACGGTGCCGTGGGCCGCAAACTGGATTTTCTGATGCAGGAGTTCAACCGTGAGGCCAACACGCTGTGTTCAAAGGCCCAAAGCTCGGACCTGACGGCGGTTGGACTTGAGCTTAAGGCGGTAATAGATCAAATGCGCGAGCAAGTGCAGAACGTAGAATGAGTATGGGAACAACTGACATGGCGGATCGCCGCGGCCTTTTAATCATCCTGTCTTCTCCGTCCGGGGCGGGCAAATCCACATTGGCCAAACGGTTGATGGCCTGGGATACGGATCTGGAATTTTCGATCTCGGCCACGACCCGCGCACCGCGCCCCGGTGAAGAACATGGGCGCGAGTATTTCTTTCTGTCAGAGGACGAGTTCAAGCAGCAGGTTGCCGAAGGGCAGATGCTGGAGCACGCCCATGTTTTCGGAAACTTCTACGGTTCACCGGCAGAACCCGTGCGCAATTCGATCAACACCGGCAAGGACGTTCTGTTTGACGTGGACTGGCAAGGTGAGGTGCAGATCAGAAACTCTGACCTCGGCAAACATGCCCTGTCGATCTTTATTCTGCCACCGTCGATCCCCGAACTGCGCCGCCGTCTTGAGACACGTGGTCAGGACAGCGATGATGTGATTGGCAAGCGGATGCTCAAAAGCTGGGATGAGATCAGCCACTGGGGCTATTACGACTATGTCCTGATCAATGACGATCTTGAGGCAACCGAAGAAAAGCTTAAGACCATTGTCAGCGCCGAGCGAATGCGCCGCATCCAGCAACCAAAGCTGCAACAGCATGTGCGTAAACTGCAAAATGAGTTCGAGGGCCTGTCATGACCATTTACGCGCTGGGGGATCATACGCCCGAGATTCACGAAGACACATGGGTCGCACCTGATGCCAACCTGATCGGCAAAGTGGTGTTAGAGCAGGGTGCCTCGGTTTGGTTTGGCTGCACGATCCGCGCCGATCACGAGGAAATCCGTGTCGGCGCAGGCAGCAATGTTCAGGAAAACTGCGTCATGCATATCGATGCGGGCTTTCCTTTGACCATCGGTGCAAATTGCACGATCGGGCACAAGGTGATGCTGCATGGGTGCACCATTGGCGACAACTCTTTGATCGGCATGGGCGCAATTGTTCTGAACGGTGCCAAGATCGGGCGGAATTGCCTGATTGGGGCAGGGGCCCTGATCACCGAGGGCAAGGAAATTCCAGATAATTCGCTGGTCATGGGTGCGCCGGGCAAAGTCGTGCGTCAATTGGACGAGGCGGCGGCGCAACGCATCACGCTCAGCGCGCTGCATTATCAGGAAAACATGCGCAAGTTTCGCAAAACTTTAAAACCCGTCTCGTAAGGCGTCCGGGCCAATTGAGATGTAAGTTATGTCCACCGACCTGTTAGACGAATTTGTCCGAGCTATTCCGATGCCTGCGCTGATGGTGGATCAGACAGAACGGATAATAGCCGCCAATACCGATGCAACGACCCTGCTTGGCCTGAATATAGTCGGTCGGCATTTCGCCACGATCCTGCGGCAACCTCAGGTATTGGAAGCCATCGAACAAAGCCTTCAGTCCAAGAGCACGAAAAAGACGCGTCACCTGTCCAATGACGGCGCGCAGGACACGACATTCGAAGTTGAGTGCCGCTATATGAACGGGATTGGTGCTGTGTCCGGCGGTGCCATCCTGGCCACGTTTCAGGACATCACTCATCTGGAACATGCCAGTCAAATGCGTCGGGATTTCGTGGCCAATGTCAGTCACGAGCTGCGTACTCCACTGACTGCGTTGATGGGCTTTATCGAAACCCTGCGCGGACCGGCGCGTGATGATCCCGGCGCACGCGACAGGTTTCTCCAGATCATGACAGATGAAGCCAACCGGATGAACCGTTTGGTCGGTGATTTGTTGTCGCTCAACCGCGTCGAAAGCGAAGAACGCGTGCGACCCAGTGAGCAACTAGAACTTACCGGGTTGCTACAATCCATTCTGAATTCGGTTCGTCCGCTTGCCGAGGATGCAGGCGTAGACCTGACGCTTGAGGCTCAGGACGGTCCGGTCTCAGTGACCGGCGACAGTGACCAGCTGCGTCAGGTTTTCACCAACCTGATCGAGAACGGCATAAAATATGGCGGCAGCGGCGGAAATGTTTTGGTTCGCGTTTTGTCTATGGACCGGGACACAGCGATGCGGGGCCCGTCAGTGCGCGTACAAGTCATCGACCGGGGCCCCGGTATTGATCCGATTCACCTTCCACGATTGACCGAGCGATTCTATCGCGCAGACAGCCACAGATCCCGACAATTGGGCGGAACCGGACTTGGGCTTGCCATCGTCAAACATATCGTCAACCGGCACCGGGGCCGGCTGCGTGTTGAAAGCGAGCTGGGTAAAGGCTCTGTTTTTACGGTGATTTTACCACGTTAGCCCCTCGTCGGGCTGAACCTCGCGCAGCTTACGTTTGCAAAGCCGGGTCACTTTACGACAAGTAAAGCGTTACAAAACGCAGGTTGTCATAAAACCGTTACACACTTGTCACAAAAGGCTTACGCACGCGGCCTAGGGGTTCGCGCAGGATCATCATGGGGGTGATCAAACATACCTTTTCAGGGAGACTGAAATGTCCTTTGTCAAACTGTCGGCTTCTGCGCTGGCGATTGCTGCCGTCTCGGCAACCACTGCTGCTGCCCGTGACAACGTACAGGTTGCCGGTTCGTCGACCGTTCTGCCTTATGCTTCGATTGTTGCTGAACTGTTCGGTGAAAACACCGACTTCCCGACCCCGGTTGTAGAATCCGGCGGCTCTTCGGCCGGTCTGAAGCGTTTCTGTGAGGGTGTTGGCGAAAACACCATCGACGTTGCAAACGCATCGCGTAAAATCCGCGAAAAAGAAATCAAAGCCTGTGCCGAAAACGGCGTGACCGACATCATGGAAGTCCGCATCGGCTATGACGGTATCGTCTTTGCAAGCCAGCAGTCGGGCCCTGCCTTCACTGCATTTGAGCCTGCCGACATCTACAACGCCATCGGTTCGAAAGTCATGAAAGACGGCGCGCTGGTCGACAACAGCTTCAACAGCTGGGCCGAATTCAATGCCGATCTGCCGGACGTTGAAATCGCAATGTTCATCCCGGGCACCAAGCACGGCACCCGTGAAGTGTTCGAAGACAAGGTTCTGCTGGAAGGCTGCGAAGCCACTGGCGCCATGGAAGCCATGGTTGCAGGCGGCATGAGCGAAGATGACGCCGAAGACGCATGCCTGGACGTCCGCACCGACGGTAAGTCGGTCGACATCGACGGTGACTACACAGAAACTCTGGCGCGCATCGACACCAACCCCAACGGCATCGGCGTGTTTGGTCTGGCGTTCTATGAGAACAACACCGACAAGCTGAAAGTGGCCACCATGGGCGGTATCGCACCGTCGACCGAGACCATCGCGTCGGGTGAATACCCTGTGTCGCGTCCGCTGTTCTTCTACGTCAAGAAAGCGCATATCGGCGTGATCCCTGGCCTGAAAGAATACGCACAGTTCTTTACTGCTGACGAAATCGCAGGCGGTTCCGGCCCTCTGGCCAACTATGGCCTGGTTGCAGATCCTGAGCTGGCCAAGACCCAGGACGCCATCGCAAACGAAGTTACCATGGGTTCGGGCAGCTAATCCCGCCTTTGGCTTGAATGACCGGGGGCGGCAGCTTATGCCGCCCCCAACTGTGTTTTCCGAAATTCCCAGCCAAGACCTTACGGGGGTGTCATGCCGATACTATGGCTCTTTCTGATCGTGCTTGCGATCGCCGCAGTCGGTTATGTGTCAGGACGCGCACGCGCCTTGCAAAGCGCAGGCGGAGACAGCAGGAACCTGCACTCGCTGCCAACTTACTACGGCGCAAATGTAGCCCTTAAAGCGATTGTACCCGCCTTTGGTCTGCTGATCATTTGGCTGCTGGCCCAGCCGCTATACGTGTCGTCTCAGGTTTCCGAAATGATCCCGGAGACTTCCGTCAAAGAAGGCTCGTCACTGAGCCTGGTTATGGCTGAAGTACGCCGCACGGCGGACGGGCTGAACAACGCTGTGGCCGCCGGCGTGCTGTCGGAAGATCAGGCCCGCAACGCGCGCGCGGACGTAACCGACGTGACGCAGCGCCTGAAAGATGCCGGGCAGGTGGTGACGTCCGAGATCACTCAACCGGTTCTGCGGGCTGCACAAAGCTACCGCGCCATGAATTCCACCGGTTACGCGATCATGACGGGTGCGGTCATTCTGGTGGCTCTGATTGGAGCCGCAATCAGCTGGTTTCAGACACATTCCGACTACCGTGCCCGCAACGTGGTCGAGCAGGGGGTCCGCTTTCTGCTTCTGGCTGCGGCTTCTATCGCAATTCTGACGACCATCGGAATTGTTCTGTCGCTGGTCTTCAACACGTGGGAGTTTTTCAAGCTCTATCCCGCGTCTGACTTCTTCTTTGGTACAACCTGGGCGCCCAGCTTCTCGGGCCGCGGCGGCGCATCGGATCTGGGGATCATCCCTCTGCTGTGGGGCACGTTCTATATCTCGTTGGTGGCTCTGCTGGTGGCTGTGCCCATCGGACTGTTTGCCGCGATTTACCTCAGCGAATACGCCTCATCCCGCGTACGCTCTGTCGCTAAGCCGCTGCTTGAGGTTCTGGCCGGAATCCCGACCATCGTTTACGGTCTGTTTGCCCTGCTGACTGTCGGCCCGCTTTTGCTGGACGTGTTCGGCGATAACGGTTTGGGCTGGATGAAGGCAGGTACAGCCGTAATGACCGCTGGTATTGTCATGGGCATCATGCTGATCCCATTTGTTTCGTCTCTGTCTGACGACATCATCAACGCGGTACCTCAGGCGATGCGCGACGGGTCCTACGGTTTGGGTGCGACCCAATCCGAGACCATTCGCCAAGTTGTTCTGCCAGCCGCATTGCCCGGTATCGTGGGTGCGATCCTGCTGGCGGCATCGCGGGCGATCGGTGAAACCATGATTGTGGTTTTGGGGGCAGGGGCCGCCGCCCGGCTAAGCCTCAATCCTTTTGAAGCGATGACAACCGTCACCGCCAAAATCGTCAGCCAGTTGACTGGTGACGCGGACTTCGCCTCGCCCGAGGCGCTTGTCGCCTTTGCCCTTGGCATGACCCTTTTCATCCTCACGCTGGGGCTCAACGTTTTTGCCCTCTACATCGTGCGTAAGTATCGGGAGCAGTACGAATGACCGACGCAAGCATGGACACCCCGAACGCAGGCCGTCACGCGACTTCGTTGATGGCCACGGACCCACGGACAAAGAAGCGTGCGAATGCAGAGAAGCGTTTCCGCGCCTACGGCATCGTTGCAATCGCGACAGGGCTTTTCTTTTTGATCGTGCTGTTCGCTTCGATCCTGTCGCAGGGCATCCCGGCCTTTCAGCGTACCGTCGTGAGCGTCGAGTTCACTCTGTCGCCGGCACAACGCGACGAAGCGGAAGGCACTCTTTTCAAGACCAAAGCCTATTCCGACCTGTTTATCGGTGCGCTGAACGATCAGTTGACCGAAAGCGGTGTCACCGTCGATTTCGATCAGGACGCGATTGAGCGTCTTTTGGGTAAAGTGGGTGGCACGATCCGCACCTTTTACGCGGACAACCCAGAAAAACTGGGGGAACCGGTACAGTTCGATCTGGCCGCCTCAAGCCGGGTTGACGGATACTTCAAGGGTCGCGTTTCGCGTGACACCCTGCAAGACAGCCGCTTCCTGCAACTCAGCGACCTTGATCTGGTCGATGCCCTGAAAGAGGCAGGTATCATCAAACAGGCATTTAACTGGCCCTTCATTACAGGTGCAGACTCGGGCGTGGACAACCCCGGAGGGGCGGGCATCGGCGCTTCGGTTGTTGGTTCGTTCTTCATGATGCTGGTGGTTTTGGCGCTGTCATTGCCCATCGGTGTCGCGGCTTCGATTTACCTTGAGGAATTCGCACCGCAGAACCGATTTACGGACCTGATTGAGGTGAATATCTCTAACCTCGCAGCCGTTCCGTCGATTGTGTTCGGTATTCTGGGTCTGGCCGTGTTCATCCAGTTTATGCACCTGCCGCAATCGGCGCCCTTGGTCGGTGGTCTGGTGCTGACCCTGATGACGTTGCCGACAATCATCATCTCGACCCGCGCTTCGCTGAAGGCGGTTCCCCCGTCGATCCGTGACGCAGCGTTGGGGGTAGGGGCCTCGAAAATGCAGGCCGTGTTCCACCACGTTCTGCCGCTGGCCGCACCGGGTATTCTGACCGGCACCATCATTGGTCTGGCGCAAGCCCTGGGCGAGACCGCACCATTGCTTCTGATCGGCATGGTGGGCTTTGTGGCGCGCGGATATCCCGATGGCTTCGTCGCTGGCTTTACCGAGCCGAACTCGGCCATGCCAGCGCAGATCTACACCTGGGCCGCGCGCGCCGATGTTGGGTTTTACGAGAAAGCCTGGGGCGGCATTATCATCCTTTTGATGTTCCTGCTGACCATGAATATCATCGCAATCATCCTGCGCCGCCGCTTTGAACGCCGCTGGTAAGAGGGGGCAACAATGAACGACATGACACGAGTGGAGAGAGCCGTGGACTCCAAAGACATCAAGATCAACGCCAAAAAGGTTCAGGTCTATTACGGCGACACTCACGCCATCAAAGACGTGGATGTTGCGATTGAAGACAAGACTGTGACCGCCTTTATCGGCCCGTCGGGCTGCGGCAAATCCACGTTTCTGCGCTGTCTGAACCGGATGAACGACACCATCGACATCTGCCGGGTCGAAGGCGATATCCTACTGGATGGCGAAGACATCTATGACAAGCGCGTCGACCCGGTTCAGTTGCGCGCCAAGGTGGGAATGGTGTTCCAAAAGCCGAACCCGTTCCCCAAGTCGATCTATGACAACGTGGCCTATGGCCCACGCATTCACGGCCTTGCAAAGAACAAGGCAGAACTGGATGAAATCGTTGAAAAATCCCTGCGTCGTGGCGCTATCTGGGATGAGGTCAAGGACCGTCTGGATGCGCCTGGCACAGGTCTGTCAGGTGGTCAGCAACAGCGTCTTTGCATCGCCCGTGCCGTGGCGACTGAACCGGAAGTTCTGCTGATGGACGAACCGTGTTCCGCCTTGGACCCGATTGCAACCGCGCAAGTTGAAGAACTGATTGACGAGCTGCGCTCGCGCTATTCGGTGGTGATTGTGACCCACTCGATGCAGCAGGCCGCACGTGTCAGCCAGAAAACTGCCTTCTTCCATCTGGGAAACCTGGTCGAGTTCGGGGAAACCGGCCAGATCTTCACCAACCCCGTAGATCCGCGCACGGAAAGCTACATCACCGGCCGCATCGGCTGAGCACAGGTATTCAGAAATGTCCGATTTGAGCGAACAACATATTGCATCCGTATTCGATCGCGATCTCGAGGCGATCCAAGCGCATATCATGAAGATGGGCGGCCTTGTCGAAGCCGCCATCATGAGCGCCGCGCGCTCGCTAGAGACCCGCGATGTGGAACTGGCGCAAGAAGTGCGACAGGGCGACAAAGCCATCGATGCGCTGGAAGATATCATCGACGAGGAAACCGCGCGCCTGATCGCACTACGTGCGCCCACAGCCAGCGACTTGCGGTTGGTTCTGTCTGTCCTGAAAGTCTCGGGCAATCTTGAGCGGATCGGTGATTATGCCAAGAACATCGCCAAACGTACCACGGTGCTGGTCGATGCGGGCGAGATCAACGGAAGTGCTGCAGCCCTGCGTCGTATGGCGCGCGAGGTCGAACGGATGCTGCGCGATGCGCTGGACGCCTATATTCAGCGTGACGCAGAACTGGCGACTGATGTCATCAATCGCGATGAAGAAGTGGATCAGATGTACAATGGGCTGTTCCGTGAGTTCCTGACCTTCATGGCCGAGGATCCGCGCAATATCTCCTCCTGTATGCACCTGCATTTCATCGCAAAAAATATCGAGCGCATGGGCGATCACGTCACTTCGATTGCCGAGCAAGTGGTCTATCTGGTTACCGGGGAACGCCCAACCGAGGCTCGACCCAAGGCCGACACCACGTCGCAAACCGTGTAGGAGACGACCGAAATGTCCGCAGATCAACCGACAGTTCTGGTGGTTGAGGATGAACTGGCCCAACGCGAAGTGCTGGCCTACAACCTCGAAGCAGAAGGGTTTCGCGTCTCGAAAGCCGCCAGCGGCGACGAGGCCATGTTGCTGGTGGATGAAGATTGCCCCGACATCATCGTTCTGGATTGGATGATGCCGAACCTCAGCGGCATCGAAGTTTGCCGCCGCCTAAAAAGCCGGCCCGAGACGCGTTCAATTCCGATCATCATGCTGTCGGCGCGCACTGAAGAAGTCGACAAGGTGCGTGGTTTGGAAACCGGTGCGGATGACTATGTGGTCAAACCTTATTCTGTTGTCGAACTGATGGCGCGCGTTCGCACACAACTTCGCCGGGTTCGTCCAGCTACCGTTGGCATTCGGCTGGAGTTCGACGATATCGTTCTGGATTCTGAGACGCACAAAGTGAGCCGCGACAGCAAGCCTCTGAAACTTGGTCCAACCGAGTTCCGGCTGCTCAGCACCTTCATGGAAAAGCCGGGCAGGGTCTGGAGCCGTGAGCAACTTCTGGACCGTGTCTGGGGCCGCGACATCTATGTCGACACAAGAACGGTTGATGTTCACATTGGACGTTTGCGCAAAGCCTTGACGCAACACGGTGGAGAAGATCCCGTTCGCACGGTACGCGGCGCTGGATACGCACTCGGCTGAAGTTGGGGCAGAACTGAAGTTTTCCGAATTAAAGTTATCCAAAGCACGTCGTATGAAATTCCACGTGCACTGTGTTTTACCGTTATAAACCTGTTAGTTGAAACACTCAGTTGTGGTTCCTCAGATAAGATCAATATATCGTGTAATTGGTATTATGGTAATATAACAGAAGTAGCTTGTCTAACGTTACGCACACGTACACTGTTTCTGTACTGGCTTTAAGCGTTCAGGAACGTAAATGAACTTCAAAGATAAAACAGTTGTTGTAACAGGTGCCGCGCATGGCATTGGTCGTGGATTGGCCGAACGGTTTGCGCATGAAGGCGCGCGTGTTGTGTGTTCGGACATCAACCAAGACGGTGCACAATCTCTGGCAGCTCAGTTAAATGGACATGCGTTTCCCTGTGATGTTTCCAGCGAGGACCAAATCAAGGCGTTGATCGACTTTACCGAAGACACTGTCGGCCCAATCGATTTGTTCTGCGCAAATGCCGGAATTTTGACGCTAGGTGGAATCGAAACTGCGGATGAAGACTGGGACCGCATCTGGAAAATCAATGTGATGTCACATGTTTGGACAGCGCGACATCTGGTTCCCCGTATGATTGCGCGCGGCGGCGGATATATACTGACGACCGCCTCGGCTGCCGGTTTGCTAAATCAACCAGGCGCGGCTCCATACGCTGTCAGTAAACACGCAGCTGTTGGATTTGCCGAATGGCTTGCGCTGACATACGGATCACAAGGTTTAAAAGTCTCGGTTTTGTGCCCGCAAGCGGTCCGTTCGAAGATGACCGAAGGACATGAAGTCTCGGTGGCGTCCATCGACGGAATGCTGGAACCGACTGACGTTGCCGAAGCCTGCGTCAAAGCCATACAAGCCGAACAGTTTCTTGTACTGCCGCATCCACAAGTTCTGGATTACATGCAGCTCAAAACTGCGGACTATGACAGGTGGCTATCCGGAATGTCTAAGTTACATCAGAAGTTTAATAGCCAATCTTAGCGTTTGGGATGAGCCTTGCGCATCAACCCTTCCTGAGCGACAGATGCCACCAAAGTCCCATCTTCAGAGTAGATTGAGCCTCGATTAAAGCTACGTCCCTGCCCTGTCCAAGGCGAGTCCATCACATAGAGGTGCCAATTCTGAAACTGAACAGGTGCATGGAACCAAAGCGTGTGGTCAAGACTCGCGCCATTGAATTCGCCGCTAAACCAGCTCAGGCCATGGGGGCGCAAGCCTGAAGACATGAGGTTCATATCGGATGCATAGGCCAGTAAAAGATGCTGCGTTTTCGCGTCGGCCGAAGCCGCTGCAGCCATACGAAACCAGGTCTGGTTCCGGTCGTCAGAAACTTTTGGCGTAAACGGATCCAAAGGATCCACATCGCGCACCTCGATCGGGCGTTCACGCAGTAACTCACCGCGCAAGCGCTCGGGCACACGGTCAACATAGGATTGCCGCAGCTCGGAGCGGGACAGGTAGGTTTCGGGTGCCTTCACAGATGGCATTGGATGCTGATGGTCCCAACCTTCGTCCTGAACATGGAAGGACGCAGACATGTTCAGAATTTGTTTGCCGTGCTGAATGGCAACCACGCGACGCGTTGTGAAAGAACCTCCATCTCGCGCCCTATCAACCTGATAAATAACAGGTATTTCAGGATCGCCCGGTCGGATAAAATAGGCATGAAGAGAATGGCACAAGCGGTCTTCAACTGTCCGATACGCGGCTGCCAAAGCCTGTGCAATGACTTGTCCGCCAAAGATACGTGTCGGCGTTTCACCACCCGAACCCGTGCCTCGGAACAAATCAACTTCCAGTCGTTCAATATCCAGAAGATCAAGTAAGACACGTTCCGCTTCGTTCATTTTAAGCCTGTAAAGTTAGGTAATCGCGCCTTGGGTACCAGCCCGGTTAAGATCATTCAATCATGGCCGCATGAACCAGTGCCTTAAGCTCAGCACGGGATGGGTATGAGCTGGATGGCGACAACTGGGTGAAGAAAACGGCCGTCAGGTCGTTCTGCCAATCGATCCAGAAATAGGTCGAAGCCATCCCGCCCCAACTGAAATCCCCAATCGAACCGGGCACCCGGACACGTCCGGGATTCAATACAACCGACCCTGCAAGGCCAAAACCCATCCCTTCCATTGGTTGTTCAGCAAAACTTTTTGGCCCCATCGAGGCGATGTCCCCCGGCAAATGATTGCGCATCATGAACTCGATGGTCTTTGGCCCAAGCAGGCGCTGGCCGTTACCAATACCGCGATTACGCAGCATATTTGCGAACTTTGCGTAGTCATCAAGCGTCGAGATCAGCCCGCCGCCGCCTGAAAACGTCGTGGTTTCGAAGAACGGTGATCCGGCACAACTATCGACCAATCGCAGGCTCTCATCACCTTGATTGGCTGAGTTCAGCGCCATGGCGTCCCCAGCAAGGGGTGTGTAGAGCGAGGCAAATCGGTCCCCTGCCCCAGATGACACCGTAAAACCGGTCTCGCGCATGCCCAACGGTTCAAAGATATGCTGTTCAAAGAACTTCGCTAGCGTCTGCCCAGAGACAACCTCGATCACCCGGCCCAGAACATCGGTGCCGACCGAATATTCCCAGCGGGTGCCTGGTTGAAATGCGAGCGGAAGACCAGCCAAATCGTGCACACGATCTGCCAGAAGCCCTTGATTTGGCTTGAACATGAGATCCTGCTCATCCATAGCTTCGGGCAGAATTCCAGGGTTGAACGGATAGCTGAAACCGCTGGTGTGCGTCAGCAACTGATGCAGAGTTGGTGCTGGGGTATCTTCGGTCTGATCTATGGATTTGGCTTCTGGAACAAGCGCTCGTATCTCTTTGAATTCAGGTAAGAAGTCGGACAATGGGGCGTCCAAATGAAACAGACCGCGTTCCACCAACATCATCAAGGCAACGGATGTAATCGGCTTTGTCATCGAATAGATGCGCACCAACGTATCACGCTCAAATGGCAGATCGTTTTCCACTGACCTGAGACCACTTGCATGAAAGAACGCTTCGGACCCGTTTTGACGAAGTAAAAACGAGGATCCTGCGTACTTCCTTTGCTCGACATAGCTATCCATCCAGACCCGAATTCGATCCAGGCGCGACTGATCAAACATCACTGGCTGTAGAGGCATAAGACCTTCTTTCATCAGATTAGCTTTTTTGAGTGTGTCGGTTTGAAGCCTGAGTTAACAGCGAAAATTTAACTTACCCATGGTTTCGCCTCAGACGACGCAAGCTTGCCCTGCATTGAAGTGTTAGACTGCGGCTATCTCGGATTCGCAGTGTGATGATCCGAACAGAGCCTCGAAGCGGATGGAAGGGATCACCATGACGCAAAGCATTGATTTCGTTTACGACTTTTGCAGCCCAAATGCCTTTCTGGCTCACAAAGTGCTGCCGGATCTGGCCGCGCAATACGATATTGAGATTAATTACGTTCCTGTTCTTCTGCCGATCGTCTTCAAGGCGACCCACAATCAAAGCCCGTTTCAAGCGTTTTCGGAAAACCGTCAGAAAACCGCCTATTTGACCCATGACCTTCACCGCTTTGCGCGGCGACGTGGGTTGAGTTTTCACATGAGCCCGCATTTCCCTATGAACACCAAATTCGCAATGCGCGGAGCTCATTTTGCGAAAGGTAAATCTTGGGAGACCAAGTACATAAACGCGATTTTTGATGCGATTTGGGTGCATGGGCAAAAGGTCGACGAACTGGCGGTGCTTGTCGACATCCTGCACGAAAACGAATTGCCTGTGCGCAAAATCCGTGAAGCCATGACCGGCCCCGATGTCAAACAAGACCTGAAAGATCAAACCAAGGCCAATGTTCGCCGCGGCGTTTTTGGCGTGCCTACCGTGTTCGTCGGGACCGAGATGTTTTTTGGCAAGAACAGCCTGCCGAACGTAAAGGTAGAGTTAGAGAGAGCACAAAGCGATTGATTTCCAAGGCTTACACAGTCAATTGAATGTGCTTCGCAGCGCCTCCAGCCCGTGCCGCGCAAACAGTGGAACGTAGGCACCATAGGCCTTGGCCCGCTCCGGGTCCGAGGCATTTCCGTCCAAAGCGCGCTTGTAGACGCCCTGCAAAATGCCGGCCATTCGAAAGAAGTTGAAGGCCAGGTAGAACCCGAAGTTGTCAATGCCCGGCAAACTCCGTCGCTTGCAATATTGGGCGACAAAATCCTGATCACTGGGCAGACCCAGGCTGGCGCGATCTATCCCCGCCAGACCCCGCCCCTGTTTGCCCGGTGGCAGCTGCCATTGCATGATCACGGCGGCCAGATCCGCATATGGATGGCCAATTGTTGACAATTCCCAATCCAACACTCCAATGCAATCCGTGCCGTCCGGCGCAAACATCAGGTTGTCGATGCGATAATCCCCGTGCACCAAGGTGCGCTGCCCATCATCCGCGGGAACTGAACTTTCAAGTTCGGATGCCAAAGCATCCATGTCTTCAATCACCGACGTTTCGGACGCGCGATATTGCTTGGTCCAACGCGATATCTGCCTCTCGTAGTAGTTACCAGCAGGTCCAAAATCGGACAGACCGACAGCATCGATGTCGACCATATGCAAACCGGCAAGCACCCGGTTCATTTCATTCAACACAGCAGTGCGCGTTTCATTGCTTTCGCCTTGCAGGGTTGGTTCGGGAAAGACCCTGCCGTGCAAACGTTCCATCACGTAAAACGCTGAACCGATTACAGTGTCATCTTCGCACAACAGGAACATTTCAGGCACCGGAACCTGACTGCCTGACAGCGCGCGTTGCACTCTGAACTCGCGGTCAACAGCATGGGCTGATTTCAGCAGCACACCCGGAGGTTTTCGCCGCAGCACATAGGCGGCTTCGGGCGATCGAAGCTCAAATGTCGGGTTGGACTGCCCAACCGTGAATTTGGTTGCCTCCAACGGTCCTTTGTATCCTGAAAGATGCGCGCTGAGATACGTATCCACGGCAGCCAGATCGAGATTGGTGTCATTGCTCATGGCTTATCTTCCGATCACAAGGCTTCTGCAAAAATATTACCAGCCGTCACCACATTGATCCCGCCGGAAACCGGAATTACGGCTCCGGTCACATAGCTGCCGCCCCGGCCGCACAGAAACAGCATGCACCCTGCAATGTCTTCGTCACGTCCGACCCGGCCCAGCGGGACGGATTTTCCAACTTTGTCCCGTGTGGTCTCATCCGCTGTGGCAAACGCTGTCATCCGGGATACAAACGGCCCCGGTGCCAGTGCGTTGACGGTGATGTGGTATGGAGAAAGCTCTTTTGCCATGATCTTTGTCAGATGCAGAACCGCAGCTTTAGACGCCGAATAGCTATAGGCCCCGTCCCCCATGGGCACTTCACCCATCACAGACCCCACATTGACAACACGGGCGGGATCGTCGGCGGTTCCCGATTTCATAAGCAAGGGTAAAAGCCTTTGGGTCAGTTCGAATATCCCCGTCACATTGACAGACATCACCTTGTCCCAGGCGTCATAAGGAAACTGCCCCAGTGGCGCACCCCACGATACACCCGAGTTATTCATAAGAATATCAAGCGTTTCTGTTCGCTTCTGAATGTCAGATACAAGGTTGGCTATACCGGCCTCGCTACCTATGTCGCCTGCAAAGCCCTCGGCGTGTCCCGGCGCATCCAACGCGTTCAGCTCAGCCGCAACCTCGGCGCAGGCGTCCCCTTTGCGCGAGGCGATCAAAACGCGCGCGCCTGCTCGCACGAGCGCCTCGGCCGCCATACGCCCGATGCCTGTTGCGCCACCTGTGACAAGTGCGGTTTTGCCCTCAAGCGAAAATAGGGTGTCTGGCGTCATTCTGGTGCTCCTCACTATTGTTGATGCCGGTCAGAGCTTGCCGTGATCCACCTGTTACCGTTACGGCAGGCGGTCGTCGTTCACGTTGACAAACTTTAAAGCGGCACCAAAACTTCCCAAAGACACGTTACAGGCTGAACAGAGGTCGTATGCAAGCATTACTCAGCGTCGCACCGGGCGGACCCGAAACACTGGAGCTGACCACCCTGCCCGACCCTCAACCTGGAAAAGGCCAACTTTTGGTTGCTGTTAAAGCTGCAGGTGTGAACTTTCCCGATACATTGATCATCCGGGACTTGTATCAGATTAAACCGCCACGCCCCTTTGCTCCCGGCGGTGAGATCGCAGGCGAAGTGCTGGCATTGGGCGAAAACGTAACTGGATTTGAGGTCGGCGATCGCATTCTTGCCCTTACAGGGCATGATGGCTTTGCGACCCACGCGACGATCCGGGCGGACACTGCCATCAAAATTCCTGAGAGCATGCCATATGAAGACGCTGCTTGTTTCATTTTCACCTATGGCACCTCCTATCACGCACTTAAAGACCGGGCTGACCTGAAGACAGGCGAAACACTATTGGTGTTAGGCGCAGCCGGTGGTGTTGGATCTGCTGCCATTGAACTTGGTAAAGCCATGGGTGCCAAAGTGATCGCGGGCGTTTCATCGTCTGAAAAGGCCGCGTTTTGCCGCCAGATTGGAGCAGATGAGGTCATCATCTATCCGCATGATTTGGACAAAGACGCGCAAAAGGCTTTCTCTGCCGAGGTCAAGAAAATCGCCGGACCCAATGGGGTGGATGTCGTTTATGATGCGGTGGGTGGTGCTCTGGCCGAACCATCCTTGCGCTGCATGGCGTGGAATGGGCGCTATCTTGTGGTTGGATTTCCGGCAGGAATTCCCAAAATCCCCCTAAATCTGCCTTTGTTGAAAGGATGCCAGATCGTGGGCGTCTTTTGGGGTGCGTCCGTTTTCCGCGACCCCAAGGGTCATGCTCGGAATATTTCTGATCTGTTCGCCCTTCATGCATCCGGGGCAATAAAACCCCGTATCAGTGCCCGGTTTCCCCTGGCACGCGCCTCTGAGGCGCTTGAGCAGATGTCACAGCGATCTGTGCTTGGAAAACTGGTCATAACGATGGAATGAGCTAAACCCGAAAATACAGCTTTTGTACAAGTCTTGCACCAAAGCCGCAGGCGAAGCTTTGTTGTGTGAAGCCAGGTAGACAACTCGGCCTTTAGATGTCTATGAACCACTAATGGGGATTGTGAAGACATGCATAAAGTACTGGTATTAAACGGCCCGAACCTCAACTTGCTTGGCACGCGTCAACCTGAGGTCTACGGCAGCACAACTCTGCATATGATCGAAGAACAATGCGTGCAGCATGGCGCGTCTGTTGGGCTGGATGTCACGCATCTGCAATCCAACCACGAAGGTGTGTTGCTTGACGCAATCCATGCCGCGCGTGGCGTGCAATCAGGCCTTGTTCTGAACGCCGGTGCCTTTACACACACATCGATTGCGTTGATGGACGCGATTGCCTCGGTCGAACTGCCATTGGTTGAGGTACATCTTTCCAATATTCATGCCCGCGAACCGTTCCGGCACAAATCCTATATCGCGCCGGTTGCTCTGGGTCAGATCTGCGGGTTCGGTGCGAAAGGTTACATTCTGGCTCTGGATGCACTGGCTGCGCATTTGAAAGCAGGTGGCGCGGCATGACACTCAACGAATATCTGCGGTACGTCAGCTATACTAAGACCATGGAAGACCTGTGGGATGCGCATTGTCGTCAAATGGGAAAATTCGGGTTCGATCGCCTGATCTATGGATATACGGTCTACAGAACGGCGACGTCTTTGGGCGACCCCGAAGATTTTGTTATTCTGACCAATCACAAGCGCGCTTATGTGGACGGGTTCCTGAAGGGCGGCCTTTATTTTCATGCTCCCATGTTGAAATGGGCATTGGACAATGAAGGCGCTGCCAGTTGGAAAATGATTCAGGACATGAACGCCAGCGGAACTTTGACGAACGAAGAACGCAAAGTGTTCGAGTTCAACAAGTCCATGGGTGTTGTGGCTGGCTATACAGTCAGTTTCAACTCTGTCTCCATGCGGTCCAAAGGCGCAATCTCACTTTCTGCTCAAAACGGGATGAGCCAGGAAGAGATCGACGCAGTCTGGCAAGAGCATGGCGAGGACATTCTTTTGATGAACAACGTCGCGCATCTGAAAATTCTCACTTTGCCCTTCAGCCCTCCAAACCGTGCTTTGACGAAACGGCAGCGAGAAGCTTTGCAATGGGTTGGCGACGGCAAAACCACACAAGACATCGCGTTGCTGATGGGGCTGACTTCTGCCACGGTTGAAAAGCACCTCCGACTCGCGCGCGAGGCATTGTCGGTCGAAACCACGGCACAAGCCGTTCTCAAGGCATCGCTACACAACCAGATGTTCATAATGGAAGCCTGACCGCTAGATTTTGACGCTATCTCGCGTCAGTTTACCCTAGGTAAGGAAATCACTACTTTTCAAATCCGGCGAAAAAGTTGCAAAGTGAGAGTGTTCCGTGAGTGGTGGCTTTAGCCAGGGAACATTCGATTGGATCTTTGCAATTTCAGAGCTCTCCGATCACTCTGACAAGGGGGCGCCTATTTGTCCGCGTACCTGTGTCGGAATTTTGGGGGGCCCCGACCATCCCCATCAAGCGGGGCCCTCCATATCATCCTCAGACGACAAAAAAGCACACGTTCAGCGCGTATTAATTTGCGCGAACAAAAAGGGCTACGCACAGCGTAACCCTTTCGTTTTGCAGAGATAAGGCCCCAAGTGGAGCCTTTCCCGATAGCGTGCTTAGCCCTGAGCGGCCTTGGCAACTTCGGCTGCGAAGTCTTCTTTTTCGACCACGATGCCTTCGCCAACTTCCAGACGGATAAAGCCAGTGATGGTTGCGCCCGCTTCTTTGGCCGCTGCTTCTACGGTCAGGTCAGGGTTCACAACGAACGACTGGTTCAGCAGGGTCGATTCGGCGACGAATTTCTTCATACGGCCTTCGATCATCTTCTCGATCACCTGCTCCGGCTTGCCGGACTCGCGGGCAATGTCCATCTGAACCTGCTTTTCTTTTTCGACAACAGCCGGATCCATGTCGGCCTCAGACAGAGCAGCAGGGTTCACAGCTGCGATGTGCATCGCAACCTGCTTGCCGATGGCTTCGTCGCCGCCCGACAGTGCAACCAGAACGCCGATTTTGCCCATGCCGTTGGTGGCCGCATTGTGGACGTAGGACACAACAGTGTCGCCCGACAGTTTGGACATACGGCGTACCGACATGTTTTCGCCGATGGTGGCGATCTTGTCGGTGATGGTGTCTGCAACGGATTTTCCACCCAGATCAGCAGCCAGCAGAGCTTCGACATTGTCGACGCCTTCAGCAGCGTAGGTAATCTTGCCAACCATTTCCTGGAACTCAGCGTTCTTCGCGACAAAGTCGGTTTCCGAGTTCACTTCGACAGCAACACCGTTGCCACCGTTCACGTGAACTGCAACCAGACCTTCTGCTGCGGTACGGCCCGATTTCTTGGCCGCTTTGGCCAGGCCCTTGGTGCGCAGCCAGTCAACGGCTTCGTCCATGTTGCCGCCGGTTTCGGTCAGCGCTTTTTTTGCGTCCATCATGCCTGCGCCGGTCGAGTCGCGCAGTTCTTTAACCATTGCTGCTGTGATTGCCATCTTTTGGCTCTCCTCAATTCAAACGGAATTGGGGCAGGTCTACCCTGCCCCATATGTCAATTACGTGACGGGCAGCTTACGCTTCAGCAGGTGTTTCTGCTTCGGCAGGCGCTTCTTCAGCAACGGCTTCTTCAACCGGTGCTTCTTCAAAGGCACCCAGATCAACGCCAGCAGCACCCATCTGAGCGGTCATGCCGTCCAGAGCGGCACGTGCGGCCAGGTCGCAATACAGCGAGATTGCGCGCGCTGCGTCGTCGTTGCCGGGGATGATGTAGTCAACACCATCGGGCGAGCAGTTGGTGTCGACAACAGCCACAACCGGGATACCCAGCTTGTTGGCTTCGGCGATGGCCAGTGCTTCTTTTTTGACGTCGATGACGAACAGCAGGTCAGGAACGCCGCCCATCTCACGGATACCGCCCAGCGAAGCTTGCAGCTTGGCCTGGTCACGTTCCATGCCCAGACGCTCTTTCTTGGTCAGGCCTTCGGCGCCCGATTCCATGGCTTCGTCGATCTGGTTCAGACGGTTGATCGACTGGGAAACGGTTTTCCAGTTGGTCAGCGTGCCGCCCAGCCAGCGGTGGTTCATGTAGTACTGAGCCGACTTTTCAGCCGCTTCAGCGATCGGGCCAGCGGCCTGACGCTTGGTACCAACAAACAGAACGCGGCCACCTTTGGCAACGGTGTCACGAACAGCCTGCAGAGCCTGGTCCAGCATCGGAACGGTCTGGGTCAGGTCCATGATGTGGATGCCATTGCGCGAGCCGTAGATGAACGGGCCCATGCGGGGATTCCAACGCTGTGTCTGGTGACCAAAGTGAACGCCAGCTTCCAGCAGCTGACGCATGGAGAACTCGGGAAGAGCCATGCTATTTTCCTTTTCCGGTTTACGCCTGGGCGGGGGTGAAAGAAGCGGATGCTCCAACCGGCGGTCTTGATGAGGATGTCTCCCTCAAAAAGCCCAAACCCCGCCTGCGGGTTTGAATGGCGCGCGTATACGGCAGGTTTTGATGCAGTGCAAGGGCCAATTGCCCTTATTTTTCAAGCAAAGCCAAAGCATGGGCGTGCCTGACCGCCTCTTCGCAATGTGCCGCCAGTGCCTTTCGGTTTTCAAAGTCACTAACCTTTGCCGGAGCGTGATAAATCAGCTCAACAGAACCCTGCCTGCGCGCCCCAAGTGTCTTGAGCAAATGCGGGCCGAATTCCATATCGCCCCACCAGCCGTAAAACCGTTTGGGTTGCTTTTGGGGCGCATGAAAAACAACCGAAACCGGTTGGATATACATGAAGTCGCGCAACTCATCTGCGAAGAACGCAGCGAAAAGCGTTGTTTTGAATGGCAAAACCCGCAATCCATCCGTCGAAGTACCTTCGGGAAAGAACAACAGCTTGTGGCCCGCTTTCAGGCGGGTCTCGAACAGTTTGGTCTGTTCTTTGGCTTTTGCACGATCCCGTTGGATGAACACGGTGCCGGTGGCGCGGGCCAACCATCCGATTCCGGGCCATTTCGCGACTTCGGCCTTGGATACAAAATAGACCCTCTTACGCGCGTTCAGGGCAAAAATGTCCAACCAAGAGGTATGATTGGCGACCACCGCCCCCTGCTCTTGCATCAACACGCCAGAGGTTCGGAATCCCATGCCAAGAATGCGAAATGCGTTCCGGCACACAAATTGCGTGATGAAAGGCGTGACGGGTCTGCGCACCCCGCACAACGGATACTCAACCATTCGTACGGCCAAAAGCACGATCAAGCCACCAAAGACCAGAACGGCCAGAGGCAGTCCTCGAAGGAATACCAACAGCCAACCAATCACTCCAAGGTCGATCGGATCGGGTTCATCCTCACTGTTCCAAAGCGGATCGTTCACAGATGTCAGGCCCCGCTGTAGATACGGCGCTGTCGGTCGTTCAAACGCGCAGTGTCAAGTATCAGGCACACATCGGTGGTGTTAAATTTGTGATCGATAAAGGCGCCTTCACCCACAAAACCGCCAAGTCTCAGGTAAGCTTTGATCAAAGCAGGCACCTGAACCATGGCCGCCCGCCTGTCCAAGTCGTCCTTAGCGACCAGATCCATGGATTGAAAAACGTCAGGCTGCGCGCGCACCCGCAATTCGGGCGGAGCCAGATGGTTGTGATGCAACATGGATAAAGGTTGCGCCAGCGTTGTGACGTCCGTGCCGTGAAAGCTTGCGACCCCGAACAGCACTTCGATCTCACGTTCCGTGACATAGGCCGCCAGCCCGTTCCAAAGATGATACATGGCGGTGCCACCACGATAGTCGGGATGCACACAGGACCGGCCCAGTTCCAGCAACTTGCGGCCACTGTTTTTCAAAACCGTCAGATCATATTCATCTTCTGAATAGAATTGGCCCACCTCTGCTGCACGTTCACCCGGTAACATCCTGTAAACGCCAATGATTTCGTCAGTGCCGTCGTCATAGGCCAACATGTGATCGAAATAGGGGTCAAACCGGTCTCTCTCTAACCCCGCCTCGTGATCCACCAAATCGCCACCACCACCGAGTTCACGCACAAAGACGTCATAACGCAGACGTTGCGCAGCCTGCAGCTCTGCCTCGGTTTCGGCCAGCTTGACGGTAAAGGATGGGCCTGTATCCGGCATAATGATGCGTCCGTTTTTCTTTTCGCAGCTGATACCGCAGTTGGCCAATCGAAGGCAACAACTGGCGGTTTGGTCAGAGTTGTTAACCTTTCCTAAACTAGTTTCACGGATCAAAGACCGGCATCAGGGCGATGCGCGTTCCGTCGATTACCACTTTCCCCTGCTCGCGAAAGTTCACGGTGATCTTGCCTGCGATGTTGGATTGAACCTGTCCAACGCCCCATTCGGGAAAATCCGGGTGGCGGACAAACATGCCCGGTGCAAGAATGGCATTCATGTCTGTCATGCGGGGCTCCTGAATCCGGCGGCAGATACAGCAGGAGGTACGCATGGGCGCTTCGGACGTCAACCTGGCCGAGTTGATCGGCTCTCGGATCTGCCATGATCTGATCAGCCCGATCGGGGCCATCACCAACGGGCTTGAGCTGTTGGATATGGTTGGCGCTGTTCAAGGCCCCGAGATGGAGCTGATCTCGGGCAGTGTTGGCAGTGCGGGCGCGCGTATTCGCTTTTTCCGCGTAGCCTTTGGTTCCGCCAGCGACCAACCGCTCGGGCGGGCCGAAATCACCGAACTGCTGAATGACGTCGAACGTGCCGGGCGTGTGCGGGTCAACTGGAACCTGACCGAGCCTGTTCCGCGCAATCAGGTCAAATTGGACTTTTTGGCATTAATGTGCTGCGAAAGCGCTATGCCTCTGGGGGGCACCGTCGACGTCACAAGTCAAGGCGCGAACTGGAATGTGACCGGTTCCGCCGACAAGCTGAATGTGGACAGCGACTTGTGGAAACACGTGGTCACAGAACGTTTCCCTAACAAACTGACACCCGCGCAGGTACAGTTTGCCTTGTTGCCGGAAACAGCCAAGACGATGGGGCGTCGCGTCGCGGCAGAAACCACCGCAACGCGCGTTTCGCTCAGGTTCTAAGCCCGGGTCGTTCCGTCCCCACGAACCAGATACTTGAAACTGGTCAGTTGCGCCGCACCCACCGGGCCGCGCGCGTGCATCTTGCCTGTGGCGATCCCGATTTCCGCGCCCATACCGAACTCACCGCCATCTGCAAACTGGGTGGAGGCATTGTGCATCAGGATAGCACTGTCGAGACGTTCAAAGAATCGGGCTGCTGCCGCATCGTCTTCGGTCATGATGCAATCGGTGTGGTTGGACCCGAATTTCCGGATATGGGCAATCGCTGCGTCAATATCCTCAACGGGTTTCGCAGCAATCACACTATCAAGGAATTCCTTTCCCCAATCCTCTGACGTTGCGGCCTGTGCACCTTCGACTGCCAAAGCACCTTCGGCGTGAACCTCGACACCTGCGGCCAGCAGGGCCTCGATCACACTGCGCCCCAGTGTTTCAACAACGTCTTGATGGATCAGCAAACATTCGGCGGCTCCGCAGATGCCTGTGCGGCGGGTCTTTGCGTTCAGCACGACATCCAGCGTCTTTTGCGGATCAGCAGCTTTGTCGATGTAAATATGAACAATGCCTTCGAGGTGAGCGAAGACCGGCACACGGGCCTCGCGCTGCACCAGCCCTACCAGCCCCTTGCCACCGCGCGGAACGATGACGTCGACATAATCGGTCAGGGTCAGCAATTCCTGCACTGCTGCGCGATCTCGTGTGGGTACCAATTGAATTGCATCCTCGGGCAGGTTGGCCGCTTTCAAACCTTCGACCAGGCATTCATGAATTGCAGCTGAAGAATGAAAACTCTCGGACCCACCGCGCAAGATGACAGCATTGCCGGACTTCAGACACAGCGCACCGGCATCAGCGGTCACGTTGGGCCGGCTTTCATAGATCACGCCAATGACGCCCAAAGGCGTACGGACCCGCTGAATCTTCAATCCAGTGGGGCGCTCCCATTCGGCCAGAACCTCACCCACCGGGTCCGCCTGATCAGCCACGGTGCGCAGCCCGTCGACCATGCCCTGAATGCGGGTCTCATCCAGCATCAGCCGATCCATCATCGCCGGGCTCAGGCCCTTGTCACGGCCAAACTCCAGGTCTTTTTGGTTCGCTTCGATGATCTGTTCACGATTAGCCCAAACCGCATCCGCAGCGGCAATCAATGCAGCGTGTTTACGCTCGGCGCTTGCAAACGCCAGATCACGCGAGGCCTCTTTGGCGCGTTTCCCAAGATCGGCCATCAGAGCGGGAATGCTGTCGAAATCTTTCATATCGCGTGCCTTTCAGGTCGTCTTTTTCAGTGCTTACAGGGCCAGATCATCCCGGTGGATCAAGGCTGCGCGGCCAGGGTAGCCCAGCGTTGCCTCAATTTCAGAAGACCTGCGCCCTTTGATCGCGTCCGCCTCTTGCGCGGTGTATCGGCTGATGCCCTGAGCCAGTCGCCGTGCTTTGGCGTCAAGAACGGCGACAGGATCGCCGCGCCCGAAATCGCCAGTCACCTCGACTATACCCGCAGGTAGCAGGCTTTTGCCATTGGCCAGAGCATTGGCGGCCCCATCATCCACGGTGATCTCTCCGCGTGGTTTCATCGCAGAGATCCAACGTTTGCGGGCGGCGTGCGGGTCCAGCGTGGCCGTAAACCACGTTGAGTTCGCGCCGTTTTCCAGCGATTTCAGCGGGTTCAACACCGACCCTTCAGTAATTGCCATCGCGCAGCCACCAGCCGTGGCCATCTTGGCAGCCAGCAGTTTTGTCTTCATCCCACCTTTGGACAGGCCCGAACCTGCATCACCCGCCATGGCCTCAATCTCGGGTGTGATCCGATCAATGGTCTCGAACCGGGTGGCTGCGGCGTCCTCGTTCGGATTACCGGAATAGAACCCATCCACATCGGACAGCAGGATCAGTTGATCGGCCCCGACCGTTACAGCAATTTGCGCAGCCAGACGATCATTGTCACCATATCGGATTTCATCCGTGGCAACCGTGTCGTTTTCGTTCACGATCGGAACAACCCCAAGACCCAACAAAGTTTCCAGAGTGGCCCGTGAGTTCAAATAGCGGCGGCGATCCTCGCTGTCCTCAAGCGTCACCAGCACCTGCGCCGTCGTTATCTGGTGCGGGGTCAAAGCTTCTTCATAGGCCCGCGCCAGACGAATCTGACCCACTGCGGCGGCGGCTTGTGATTTCTCCAAAGGCAATGCAGCCATCGGCAACCGCAATACACCGCGGCCCAACGCGATTGACCCGGAAGAGACCAAAATGACATCTGTCCCCTGCCCCTTAAGCCAGGCCACATCCTGCGCCAACGAGGTCAACCAGTCCGACCGAAGCAAACCGGTGTCGCGATCCACCAGCAAAGCGGATCCGATTTTCACCACCAGACGGCGGGCAGAGGTCAGGGCTGCCAAGGCTGCGCCTCCTCAGCGGGTTTATGGCGCACGCGATTGTCGTCGATCTGCGCCCGCAACGCGCGCAGAACCTCGGTCACGCCCAGATGGGCCACACCCGACATGGTCATGACGGGGCCGCCCACGGCTTCCTCCAGTTCAGCTTTGGTCAATTCCCGCTCTTCGTCATCCAGCGCGTCGACCTTGTTCAGAACGGTGATCCGAGGTTTTTCAGCCAGCTCACCGCCATAGGCTTCAAGCTCGTGAATAATTGTCCGGTAATCTTCGGCAACTGACTCAGAGGTGCCATCAACCAGATGCAACAGTACGGCACAGCGTTCAACGTGGCCAAGGAACCGGTCCCCGATGCCGCGCCCTTCATGCGCGCCTTCGATCAGGCCGGGAATGTCGGCAACTACGAATTCAACGTTGTCGACTCCCACGACGCCCAGATTTGGGTGCAACGTGGTGAAGGGATAATCCGCAATCTTAGGGCGTGCGTTCGATGTAGCTGCCAGAAAAGTAGACTTGCCCGCATTGGGCATACCCAGCAATCCCACATCCGCAATCAGCTTAAGCCGCAGCCAGATGGTACGGTCGATCCCCGCCTGCCCCGGATTGGCCCGGCGCGGTGCCTGATTGGTGGCGGATTTGAAGTGCAGGTTTCCAAACCCGCCGTTGCCGCCCTTGGCCAGCAGCACGCGCTGTCCAACTTCGGTCAGATCACAGATGACGGTTTCTTCGTCTTCATCCAGAATTTCAGTACCAACAGGCACACGCAGAACGATATCGTCGCCGTCCTTACCGGTACGCTGCTGGCCCCGGCCCGGCTGGCCGTTCTTGGCAAAGAAATGCTGCTGATAGCGAAAGTCGATCAGGGTGTTCAACCCGTCCGCAACTTCGGCCCACACAGACCCGCCTTTGCCGCCGTCCCCACCATCGGGACCGCCGTATTCGATGTATTTTTCGCGTCGGAAGCTGACGCAGCCGCTACCTCCGGCCCCGGACCGGATGTAGACCTTTGCAAGATCGAGAAATTTCATGGTCTGTCCCCTACTGCAAAGGCCCCATCGGCCACAAGTCAGAGTTTTTTACTGTAAGTCCAGGTGGGCACATTCGCATCACGCGCCACCGAATAGCTTTCCGCGTCACCCAGATACTGGAACCCGCAATGGGTCAGCACCCGCGCCGAGGCGGGGTTGTCCTGAAACACACTGGCAAACATGGTCGCGTTCTGCAGAGGGTTGGCATTGACCAATGCTTCAACGGCCAAAGATGCAATGCCCGTGTTCCAATAAATCGGCGCAACCCAATATCCGACCTCGGACTGATTCCGATCCAGTCGTTTCAGTGTGATCAGGCCGATCAGTTCCGGGCCGCCGTCCTTGATTGCATCCATCACCCAGACATCTTCGTCCCGGTCTTCTGCCATCGAACGGGTGACAAAAGCCTCGGTCGAGCCGGGCGCCAGCGGATGCGCGATGCTTGTGGTCATGCGTGCCACGCGCTCATCCCCCGCATAGTGCTCGATCAGTCCCATGTCCGAACGGCGCAGCGGGCGCAGATCGAACCGCTCGGTTTCTATGACCGGCTGATTTATTATTGCTTCAAGCTTCATTGGTGTGTTCCTCCTCCGAACAACACAAAAAGGACGGACGCAACCGTAAGCCCGGCCAACGTCCACATTAGATATTTTTCCGCAGGGCGACCTTCAACCGCATGGGCAATTCTATCGCCTGCGAAGGTCCAGATCGGGTGCAAAACAACCTGGCAGATGAACAAACAAAGAGCGATCGTGAACGTTGCGTCCAAACTGGACGTGCCAGCCGCGACGAAACCGGTAAACCCGGCAATGATCATGGCCCAGGCTTTGGGGTTCAGCGGATGCACGATCAGTCCGGCCCAGAACCCCGGTACCGAACCACCTGCCCCATCCCGCGACAATCGAAGATTGGCAATCTTCCAAGCCAGCCAGCACACATAACCAGCAGAGGCGTATTTCAGCGCAGAAAACACAAATGGCGCTTGTTCCCCAATTTGCATGAGGCCGAAGCCTACCGGCCAGATAATCAACTGCTTGCCCAGAACAACACCGGCAACAAACGGCAGGGCCGCCCGGAAACCATAGCGCGCACCTGTTCCCAGCAGGACCATATTGGCCGGTCCCGGCGTGCCAACCTGCGAGGCGGCAAAGATTAGGAAGCTGGTGGTTGCAACGGTCATCGGCTCTTTGGATCACGACTGTGTTAAAACGAAAAAGGGACCGGCATTTTCTGCCGGTCCCCCATGAATTTTTTATTAACCTTCTGGGTCTCGGCTTACTCTGCGGCCTCCGCCACTGGCAGGACCGAAATGAAGGTGCGGTTTTTGAGTCCCTTGTGGAACTTCACGGCGCCATCGGTGGTTGCAAAGATGGTGTGATCTTTGCCCATGCCTACGCCTTCGCCCGGCCAGAACTTGGTGCCGCGCTGACGTACGATGATGTTGCCTGCGATGGCTGCCTGGCCACCATACAGTTTCACGCCAAGGCGGCGACCAGCTGAGTCGCGACCGTTACGGGAGGAACCGCCAGCTTTTTTATGTGCCATTCTCTCTCTCCTTAGCCCTGAGCCAGCTCTTTGGCTTGCTCAACCCATTCGGGTTTCACTTTGATGGTGTCGATAGCAGCAATCTGCTCATCCGACAAGGCGGCCAGAGCGGCAAAGCTCTCGATACCGGCTTCAACCAGCTTTTTGGCAGCGGCAGGACCGACACCGTTCAGCTTGGTCAGATCGTCAGCGGCAGCAGCAGCGGCGGGTGCCTCTGCTTTGGCTTCTGCTTTCTTGGCAGGCTTTGCAGCAGGTGCTGCTTCGCCAGCCGGAGCTGATCCGGTTGCAGCTTTGATGCCCGACTTGTCAGCGCCCGACGACAGGATGTCGGTGATCTTGACCAGTGTCAGCTTCTGACGGTGGCCAACGGTACGCTTCGAGCTGTGCTTACGACGGCGCTTGACGAATTTGATGACCTTGTCACCTTTGATCTGTTCGATCACTTCGGCCTGTACGCCTGCGCCTTCAACGAAAGGTGCGCCAACAACCGGCGCGTCACCGCCCAGCATCAGAACATCGTTGAATTGAACTTTTTCACCTGCGTCGGCAGCCAGTTTTTCAACGCGGAGGATATCGCCCGCCTGAACCTTGTACTGCTTGCCGCCAGTCTTGAGGACCGCAAACATGCGTCTTTCCTTTTCATACCCGCGTTCTGTGGTCCCCTTTCGGGCGTTTCTGGCTTAAGCCACCTCGAACAGCGCGCCCTTTTCGGGCTGTGTGACAGACCCTTTCGATGTATCTTAAGGGTCAAATAATAACGAGACCCGGCGCGGATGACCGGCCGGGATGCGCGCTTATCCATAGATTGCAGAAGAAAGTCAACACCAAACCAACCTCAAAGGTCAGACGCCCTGAGAGCACGGGCAACCGCTTGTCCCAACTGGTAGGAAATATCGTTGAACATACGATCAAACCCATCAAACAACGCGTCGTTCAGCGCTTGTCCGGTCTCCGTTCTGGAAAAAGCTATATTCTCTCGCATTTGCGCCTCGTCCAACGGGCGATATGCCAGCAGTAGAAAGGCATAAAGCCACGCTTCGGTGTCTGCTGTCCTGCTGTCCTTCTGCGACAAAAGCTCTGACAGTAAGTCCTGAGTGTCTGCTCTTGAATCCACATCCAGACCGCGAAAGAAGTTATAATCTGACGTCAAAGACCCCTGAACGTTCTTCTCAACCAGATTGTTCGCTTCGATGTATTCCTCAACCAAAGCAAACCGCGTTGTTGTGCGTGCGGTTTCTTCAAACGCGTCGCGCGCCATTTCTTCGATTGTCGGATCCGAAATCGCCTGACGGGCCGAGTTTTCAAGTGTTACGATTGTTTGACCCAGATCACTCTCAAAAAACACAATGGCCTGATCAAGCTGCGCATCCGACATACCTGTCTCGAACGCTTCAGTCAGGTGATCTTGCATCCACATGGGATCATAGATGTCATTGACCTGAGCTTCAAAGAGCGCCCCACCAGTGTTGCTCAGCATGGTTTCATCCAGGTTTTTCCGGTGTTCTTGCCCTTCTTGAACCAGTATCTCCATCACGTCGGGCAGGTGCATGGCCTGAGCCAACCGGTCTATCTTTTCGTTCGCCAACGCGGGCGACCCCAAAAGGACAAAGACCAGAACCTGAGCGAACCGCTGCATCAAATATCCTGTGCGGGATGCAATTCTGCCATCCGCGAGGCAAGAACCTCGAACCGTCGGGCCATGATTTCGAATTGTATGACGTTCAGAAGTTCATAAACTTCCTGCATCAAGGGCTGTTCCAACGCATCGACATAGGCGTTCACGTCCTCGTCCGAGAAATCCTTGTACGTGTAAGCCGCGCCTGCAAGGCTGGACAATTGAAGCGATTGACGCAGAGCGGGCTCGTTTCTTTTCAAAAGCTCTCGCAAATCTTCTGCATCCATTTGCAATTCGATGACGCCGGATGCGCTGGCCGCCAGCAGGAAGCGAAACTGTATCTCCTGCCATGCTCGAAGCGCTGTATCGGTCGAATCGATGGCCGCACTCATTCGCTTGAAGCTTTCGACCCGCTGTGACCCTTCTTTGATCAGATCCGAGATGATTTGCTGGCCTTCAAATTGCTTGGCTTCGTTATCCGCGTTCATATGAGACGCATTTTCAACTTCGACCAAACGCTGCCCCAGGTCGGACGCGTAGAACTCAATTGCGTGCGCCAATGCCTCTTCGCTCAGCGTTTCCTCAAGAATGGAAACCGCCGTTTGATGCATAGCTTCGACGTCAAATACCTCATCCGTGAGACGTGACCAGTCCGAGCCGAACCCGTCCGGGTCGATGCCCAGCATTTGCGGTGCGGACCGAGAACTCAACGCGATGCTTTCCAGCGCGACATCAAATCCGGTTGTTGTCAGAAACGCTTCGATCCGTTCCCGGTTGGCCGCAAACAAAGGAGCAGCAGCCATAAAAAACGCCAAGAGCAGCGCCAAAAACAGAAAAGCAAAGCGGTGTGCAGGCTGTGTCATAGTATTCAGAGTAGGCGTTTTCCGTCCGCTGGCAATGGAAAAACCCGGCTTTGTCAAATTCTGGAATTTTCTGCTTGCACCCCCGCCCGTTCCTCACTAAATCCCCCCCTCACAGACCCCCGCGGAGAGGTGCCGGAGTGGTCGAACGGGGCGGTCTCGAAAACCGTTGTGGGTGCAAGCCCACCCAGGGTTCGAATCCCTGTCTCTCCGCCATTATCCAAATTGGCTATGTTAACCGGGCGCAGCGAATACTTGCCCTGTCGCGCGACATCAATGGCGGATCGCAGCGCAGTCCTGAAGGGTATGTCCCGAAAGCAGCGTGATCTTGCCGGGTTCGACACGCCCGATCAGCACAGCCCGGCTCAATCCTCTGTTTTGCCGAGACTTCACAAGATTTCCCCTTTGTTATTGCGTTAGTTTTGGATCATCCCAGCGACACAAATTCCAAAGGAGATTCACATGTCGCGTACTCTAATTTTGATCATTGTCCTCGCCGCAATCGGCGTTGGCGGATATTATTACCTAAACCAACCGGAACCAACTCCGGCTGAACGTTTGCAGTCAGCAGCCGAAGACGCCAGTGACGCATTGGCCGATGCTGCCACTGCGGCACAAGACGCCGCCTCCGACGCGGTTGACGCCGCCACAGAACAAGCCTCGGAAGCGGCTTCATCATTGACTGAACAGGCATCCGAGGCGGCATCTTCTGTTGCCGATCAGGCATCAGAAGCCGCGCAACAAGCAAGCGATCAGGTCGCTGCTCTGACTGGACAAGGGCAAGAGCTGCTGAACTCCTGGATCGCGGAAGGCAAGTTGAACCCTGCCAATTTCGACTATGACGGCATCATGACATCGCTAGAAGAAAGCACATTGGCAGCGGACCTGAAAGAGCAAGCGATCAAGATCGTGAATGACATCAAAGCATCGCCTGAAACCATCGCTCAGAAAATTCAGGAACTGACCAACCTGCTGACCCAACAATAAAATAAATGGGGCTGCCCGTTTGGGTAAGTCCCACTCTTCGGGGGCATCTTGGATGCCCCCACGTTATTTCGGCATTGAATTGACGCCCTAAGCGGCTTTTGATTGGCTCATTCTGACACCCTACCCGCGCCATGCCTTCTTGAACATTTGTTTCGATACGGCGCGTGTCACTCCAGTTTAGTCAAGGATGACCAAATGACAGATTTGCCGCACACCATGTTTGCCACCATTTTGAAGCATGACGGATATTCCGGCACATCCAGCGGACCGGTGATCGCGGATGCAGCCGAATGGCTTGAACCCGCAGAAGTACCTGTACCACAGCCTGGTCCGGGTCAGGTTTTGATCAAACTGCGCACCGCATCCGTCAATCCATCCGACCTGCACTTCATCAAGGGTGAGTATGGCCAACCCCGAGTAAAGGGATCCCCAGCCGGTTTCGAAGGATGTGGTGATGTTGTGGCCACCGGCAAAGGTGCCGAAGCCCTGCAAGGTCAGCGCGTTGCATTTGTCGCTGCTGGGTCCGGTGCGTGGGCTGAATATAACGTCACTCAGATGCAGATGTGTATCCCCCTGAGGCCGGATATTTCAGACGACGACGGGGCCGCGCAAATTGTCAATCCGCTGACCGCGATGGCGATGGTGGACATGGCCAAGGTCGACGGCGACGCGTTTGTCGTGTCTGCTGCAACCAGCCAGCTCGGAAAGCTCATGTGCAGCCTTGGCCGCGATCTCGGGCTGAAACCCATAGCGCTCGTGCGGCGCGCTGAGACTGTTGCAACGTTGAAGAGCCTTGGCGCCGCCGAAGTCCTGGTGACGACAGATTCAGATGTTGTTGAGCAATTTGCCGGACTGAGCACATCCATGAAGCCACGCGTGTTTCTTGACGCCGTGACTGACCAGCTTTCGGAGCAGTTGTTCTGTACCATGCCAAACCGTGCACGCTGGATCACCTATGGCAAGCTTTCGACCGAAGCGCCGACCCTTACCCAGACCGGCCAATTGATCTTTATGGGCAAGCGGATCGAAGGGTTTTGGCTGACGCAATGGATGATGTCGACGCCACCAGCGGATCAGATGCGGGTGGTGGCCGAGGTTCAGGCGCGTTTTGCAGACGGGCGCTGGAAAACAGATGTTTCTGAACACCTTACACTCAGAGATCTGGTGCCAAATTTAGCCAATGCGCTGAAAAAGAGTGACGGAAAGGTGATAATCACGCCATAGTAGAAGAACCCCACGCACCCCGAAGACTTGCGTGAGGCTGACGGCACCTGTTGCTCGTTAGAGGGAGGAAAGTTTGGATAACGCACAGCTGCTGATCAGCGGACTGGCGAATGGCTGCGTCTATGGCCTGATCGCGCTTGGCTTTGTTCTGATCTACAAGGCGACCGAAGCGGTGAATTTCGCGCAGGGTGATTTCATGATGCTGGGGGCCTTTGTGACCATCGGCCTGACAAATACAGAGTATATGGGCCTGCCCTTCTGGATGGCCCTACCGATCTCACTGGGGATTATGGGTGCCTTAGGCTATCTGCTGGATCGACTGATCATCCGTCGATTGTTCGGTGAAAGCCAGACCGCAGTCGTCATCCTGACCATCGCTTTGGGGTTCGTGATCCGCTTTGTTGCGGGGTTGATCTGGGGGCATGAACCGCAAACGTTGCAAAACCCGCTTGCCGGTAAAGAGGTTCGTTTTGGCGGTCTGGTACTGGGGATGGAGGATGTGGCGGTAATTGTTGTCACGATCCTTCTGACCGGGGCGCTTTATGTCTTTTTCAGCCGCACCAAGCTGGGCCTTGCGATGCAGGGCGCGTCGCAAAACCAATTGGCGGCCTACTACATGGGCATTCCGGTCAAACGCGTTCAGGGCTTTATCTGGGCACTGGCCGGGGTCGTTGCCGGGATCGCCGGTATCCTGTTTGCCGCCAAGGGCGCGGTGGACCCGACCACCGGATTGCTGGGGATCAAGGCTTTTGCAGCAGCAGTGATCGGTGGATTTGGCAGTCTGCCCGGTGCTCTGGCCGGAGGGCTTATCGTTGGCGTGATCGAACCTTTTGCCAGCCGCTATATCGCCGCGGGTTACAGCCAGGTCGCGCCCTATGCCTTACTGCTGGCCGTGCTGATTTTCCGGCCCAACGGGCTGTTCAGTCAGGTTCGGGTCAAAAAGGTCTGAATCATGCGGATTGTATTCAAAACCAACTACATGCAGGATATCCGACCTTGGAAAGACCGGTATCAACTGTGTCTTTACCTGATCCTTCTGGCCGTCGTTGCAGCGGCCCCATGGTGGCTGGACGCGTTCTATCTGGGCGAGCTGACAAACGTTCTGATCTGGGCCATAGCAGGGCTGGGCCTGATGATCCTGACCGGGCATACCGGGCAGGTCAGTCTGGGACATGCCGCTTTTCTGGCTTTTGGCTGCTATGCCAATGTTGCCCTGATCGAAGCAGGTGTTCCTTTTCTGATCGCCTTCCCGCTGGCCGGAATTCTAACCGGCATTGCAGGTGTGACAGTCGCCATCCCTGCCCTGCGGCTGCACGGTATCTATCTGGCCATCTTCACCATGGCCCTTTCGATCCTGATGGATGACATCATAGTCCTCTCCGAACCCATCACCGGGGGCGTCGCGGGCAAGTATGTCGGCGGGGTCGAGATCTTTGGCCATTTGGTAGACCGCTGGGGTACGCCGGATCTGTTCTTCTGGTTGGTTCTGACCGTCGCTGTCCTTGTGACGTTGGGCTATATCAACCTGCTGCGCGCGCCTTTAGGGCGCAGCTTTATCGCGGTTCGCGACTCTGAGGTGTCGGCACAGGCGATGGGTATTGATATAGCGCGGACCAAGATGATCTCATTCGCCTTGTCCTGTGCCATCACAGGCTGGGCCGGAGCACTGATGGGGCTGTTTGCCGGAGCCTTCAACAACGAAACCTTCAATGTTCTGATCTCGATCCAGTTGCTGATGATGATCGTGATCGGCGGACTGGGTTCGATCCACGGGGCATTTCTGGGTGCGATCGTGATCGGGTTCCTGCCTCAGTTCCTGTCAATCTCCAAAGAATATGCCGGAGCTTTGTTCGGCGGCAACACAGTTGCCATTCCGGGCCTTGAATTCGGCATCTTTGGCATGATCCTGATCGCCTTCATCCTGTTCGAACCCATGGGGCTTTATGGCCGCTGGCTCAAGATTCGCACCTGGTTCGAGCTGTTCCCCTTCTACCGCAAAGACATGTTCAAACGGCAAAAATCTTATCTGAAGACGGAGCGTCTGAGATGAGCCTGCTGGAGTTTGAAAACGTTACCCTGAAGTTCGGTGGCCTTACTGCGGTTGATAACCTGTCGTTCGAAGTGCTGGAGGGCGAGGTTTTTGCCATCGTCGGCCCCAACGGTGCTGGCAAATCGACCGTATTCAACCTGATCTCGCGGTTCTACGAGCCCTATGCCGGGTCGATCCGATTCGACGGCCATGATCTGCTGCGTGTCAAACCCTCGGGCGTTGCAGCTTATGGCGTGGCGCGGACGTTTCAGAACATTGAACTGTTCGAGCACGCAACCGTTTTGCAAAACCTTCTGGTTGGGCGGCATCGGCATCGACAAACAAATCTGCTGTCTGAGCTGTTGTTCCTTCCGTCTGCCCGATGGCAGGAAATCGAAAACCGCGAGAAGGTTGAAGAGATCATCGATTTCCTCGATCTTCAGGCCTATCGCGACAAGATGATCGCAGGGCTGCCCTATGGCGTGCGAAAAGTGGTTGAGGTCGCGCGCGCACTGGCAACTGATCCCAAACTGCTGCTGTTGGACGAACCCGCCTCGGGCCTTTCAGTCGAAGAAACCAGTGACATGCGGTGGTGGATCGATGACATCCGGCGTCAGATGGGCATCACCGTGCTGATGGTGGAACATGACATGGGCCTGGTCTCGGGCGTGTCAGATCGGGTTTTGGCGATGGCAGACGGCGCGGAATTGGCACTGGGCTCTCCTGCACAAGTGCAGGCTCACCCGGCCGTTATCGAAGCGTATCTGGGGAAAGCTTCATGACTGAGCCGATCCTGAGAATACGCAATGTCGAAAGCTTTTATGGCCCCATCATGGCCATTCGCGGGGTGTCATTGGATGTGCACGAGGGGCAGATCGTGTCGATCCTCGGGGCCAATGGCGCGGGAAAAACGACGCTGATGAAAACCGTCTCGGGTGTGATGGACCCGGAAAAGGGACAAATTACCTTTGATGGTGAAGACATTCAGGGGGCAGAACCACATAAGGTTGTGCAACGCGGGATCGTGCATATTCCCGAAGGGCGCGAGGTCTTTCCCCTTCTGACTGTTGATGAAAACCTCAGCCTTGGTGCGTATTCCCGCAAGGACAAAGACCAGATCGAGCAAGATCGTGAACTGGTCTTCAGTTACTTCCCGGTTCTCAAAGACCGCCGCGGGCAAGAGGCTGGCACCCTGTCAGGCGGTCAACAGCAAATGTTGGCGATTGGACGTGGGCTGATGGCCCGTCCTCGTATCATGTTGCTGGATGAGCCATCACTGGGCCTGTCGCCGATGCTGGTGCAAGAGATTTTCGAGATCCTCGGACGCCTCAACCAAGAACAGCAGATGACCATGATGCTGGTCGAACAAAACGCCCATGCGGCACTGGATCTGGCCCATCATGGCTATGTGATGGAGGTTGGACGCATCGTTATGGACGGCAGCGCCGAGGCTCTGTTGAAATCCGAGGACATCCAGAACTTCTATCTTGGTGTGCGTGAAGACGGCGCGCGGGAAAACCGGCGCTGGAAACGGAAAAAGACGTGGAGGTAAGTCGGATGGACGCCAGCCCCCTGCCCCCGCAGATAACAATCAACGGCGTGCGCTTTAACGAAACAACAGGTCAAAGGCCGCTGCGGGTGGACGGCTGCATCACCATAAGCGAGCTGTTTCAACACCGCTGCGCCGAGCTGGGCGAACGCAACGCGCATCGGGAAAAAGATCTGGGCATCTGGAAATCCTATTCCTGGGCCGATTACTGGCAACACGCCAAATGGATTGGTTTGGCGCTACGGAAACTGGGGTTGGAGCGTGGCGAAGTGGTCTCGATCCTCTCCGAAGACCGCAAGGAATGGGCCTGGTTCGACATGGGTATTCAGGGCGTCGGAGGGATAGCCTCGGGCGTTTACACCACCGATTCAGCCAGTCAGTTGCAATACCTGATCAATGACAGCGGCAGCAAATTCCTGATTGTCGAAGATGAAGAGCATCTGGACAAGTTTCTGGAAATCGAATCCGAAGTTCCGGACCTGATCAAGGTTATCATTCTGGAAGACGAAGGTCTGCACGACCTCAAACACCCGCGCTGCATGATGATCAACGACCTCTACGCTCTTGGCCAAGAGGTAGAAGCAGCCGATCCCCGGCGGTTTGAGGCCGAAATCGCGCTAGCTAAACCGCAGGATACCGCCCTGCTTGTCTATACCTCCGGCACTACCGGACAGCCCAAGGGCGCGATGCTGAGCCACGAGAATATCCTTGCTGCCATTGAATCCGGCGCGCGGGCCTTGCCGGTTCTGGCCAGTGATGAGCAGCTTTGCTTCCTGCCGCTGTGTCATATTCTGGAACGGGACGTGTCGGTCTATTTCCCACTGGCAGCCCGATGCACGGTGAATTTCGCGGAAAGCCCGGAAACCGTATTTGCGAACCTGCAAGAGGTCTCGCCCTCGACCTTCACGGCTGTGCCGCGCGTGTGGGAAAAGATTTATGCACATGTGCAAATTCTGACGCAGGAGGCCACACCGTTGGGCCGGGCCGCCTTTGGGATGGCATTGAAAGCTGGCGTGCGCCGCGCCGAATACAGGGCGGCAGGTAAACGCGTTCCGATCGGTATCGCGGTGCAGTTCTGGATATGGGATCAACTGGTTCTGAAGAACCTGCGCCGTATGCTGGGTATGGACAAACTGCGTCGTGGCGGCACCGGAGCTGCACCGATTTCGACTGACTTGCTGAAATGGTATTGGGCCATCGGAGTACCTTTGGTCGAAGGTTTTGGGATGACTGAAACCGCCGGGCTGGCCACGCTCAACACCGTTGAAAGCAACAGGATCGGGACCATCGGTCAAGTCGTAGAAGGCTGCGACATCCGTATCTCAGAAGATGGTGAAATCCAGCTGAAAGGCATGAACATCTTTCAGGGGTATTGGCGCAATAACGCCAAAACGGCCGAGACATTTACCGCCGATGGTTGGCTGCGCACGGGGGATATGGGGCATATCGACAAGGATGGCTTTGTCACCATCACCGGCCGCCTGAAAGACATCATCATCACCGCAGGCGGTAAGAACATCACCCCGGCCGAAATCGAAAGCCAGTTGAAGTTCAGCCACTATGTTTCTGACGCGATCCTGATTGGTGACAGGCGTAAATACCTGACGGCCCTGATCATGATTGATCAGGAAAATGTCGAGAAATATGCACAGGACCGCAAAATTCCGTTTTCGAATTTCGCCTCACTCTGTGCCGCGCCCGAGATCCGCGATCTGATCGGCGCCGAAGTTGCAGCTGTGAATACCCAATTTGCACGGGTCGAACAGATCAAGGATTTCCGTCTCATCGACGTGCTTTTGACGGCCGAAGACGATGAACTGACCGCTACGATGAAGCTGAAACGGGGTTTGGTGGAAAAGAAACACGGACATCTGATTGAAGACATGTACAGTTAGACAAGGGAATTTCGGGAGGAGAGAAATGAGAAAGTCATTCAAACTATTGGCTGTCGCCACGGCCTTGACCGCCTCGGCGACTATGGGTTTGGCGCAAACCCAAGGCGTAACCGACGAAGAAATCGTGATCGGATCGGTCAACGATCTGAGTGGTATATTCGCAGCCGTAGGCGTTCCGGCCACCAAAGGCGCAAATGTCGTGTTTGACCGCGTCAATGCAGCCGGTGGCGTGCATGGGCGACAAATTCGATATGTCGTCGAAGACAATGGCTATCAGATGCCGCGGGCCATGCAGGGCTACAACAAACTGCTGAACCGGGACAAAGTGTTTGCGATGCTGCAATCACTGGGCACGCCGATGAACATGGCGGGCTTCAATCTGCTGGATCCAAAGGGAATTCCCAACGTTGCCCCCCTGACAGCCGCGCGGCAGATGTTGCAAGAGCCGATGCGCAACAAGTTCACATCATTCTCGACCTACTATGATCAAGCCCGCATTGGCGTGAAATACCTCGCCGGAGAATTTGGGTCGCAAACCGTTTGCAGCATGTACCTGCCCACCGATTTCGGTGAGGAAATACTGGAAGGCAGCAAAGCCGGGGCTGAAGAGGCCGGGATCGCATTTGGATCCGAGACGACGCATAAGCCAGACGAGACCGATTTCGTGGGCTCGCTCAGCAAACTCAAGGAAGAAGGCTGTGACATTGTCACGATGGCGCTGGGCGTTCGTCAGGCGATCACTGTGGTGGGTACTGCCAAGAAGATGGGCCTGACGGATATGAAATTCCTGGGCACTTCGGCCAGTTTCCTGACTGTTGTCGCGCAGGTTCCCGGTGGCGTGACCGACGGCTTCTATGCCGCCGCCTCGTGGAAGGACCTGTGGGCCCGCGCCGATGAGCCCGCCCCCGCCGCGTTCATTGAAGAGTACAAGGCCGCCACGGGTGAAGATCCGGTTGGGTTTGCAATGCTGGGCTATTCCGCCGCCGAGATGATGGTCAAAGCGCTGGAGGCTGCAGGTCCGGATCTGACCCATGACAGTTTCATCGCAGCCATGGAGTCGCTGGATTATCAGGACGATCTGGTCGGCAACCACATCACCTATGGGCCTGATGATCATCAAGGCGCGGACACAGTATTCGTAAACGTCGTTGAAGACGGCGCGTGGAAATTGGTCTACGAAGAATAAGACACCATAAACGCAACGAAAAAGGGCTCGCAGATGCGAGCCCTTTGTTTTTGGATCGTCCCGGCGATTAACGCTTCGAGAACTGGAACGAACGGCGGGCTTTGCGCTTACCGAATTTCTTACGTTCCACAACGCGGCTGTCGCGGGTCAGGAAGCCTGCGGCTTTCAGAGCGCCACGCAGGTTCGGATCGTACAGTTGCAGCGCTTTCGAGATGCCGTGCTTGACCGCACCGGCCTGACCGGTCAGGCCACCGCCTTTTACGGTTGCGACAACGTCGAATTCACCTTCAACACCAGCAACCTGGAACGGCTGGCGCAGGATCAGCTGCAGAACCGGACGCGCAAAATACTTGTCCTGGTCTTTGCCGTTCACGGTGACCTTACCAGAACCTGGCTTGATCCAAACGCGGGCAACAGCGTCTTTACGCTTACCGGTGGCGTAGGAGCGGCCCAGCTCGTCGCGTACGGGTTCACGCACGATGACTTCTTCGGCCACGGTTTCAACGCCTGCGACGGCGCTCAGCTCTTCGAGAGTATTGATCTGATCAGCCATCGGTCATTAGCTCCGGGTGTTTTTCTTGTTCATGGACTTGACGTCCAGAACTTCGGGGGCCTGGGCTTCGTGCGGGTGCTCGGCACCGGCATAAACGCGCAGATTGGTCATTTGCTGACGCGACAGGCGATTGCCCGGCAGCATGCGCTTAACCGCTTGGGTCACAACGCGCTCGGGGTGTGCACCTTCCAGAATCTGCTGTTTGGTGCGCGACTTGATGCCGCCCGGGTGGCCAGTGTGCCAGTAGAAGTTTTCTTCGCGCTTCTTGCCGGTCATCTGGATTTTGTCAGCGTTGATCACGATGACATTGTCGCCCATGTCCATGTTCGGGGTGAACGACGCTTTGTGCTTGCCACGCAGGCGCATGGCGACGATCGAAGCAAGACGGCCCAGAACAACGCCCTCGGCGTCGATCAGGATCCATTTCTTGTCGATGTCTGCAGGTGTTGCAGAAAAGGTTTTCATGGCAGGATAGTCCTGTTTGATGTGAAAGACCGCCCCAAGACAGAGCGGCCCGAATTCGATGGAGGGGTTCTATGGGGTGCTTGCGCGCACGTCAAGCACAGCAAATCAGTTTTTATCGTTGTAAAACAATGTCTTGCAAAATAGGTATTATTTTACCCCAACCTAAACGCTGATTTGCTCGGGTGGATTGTCCAGTAACGCACGCAGCCGAAGCATTGCATCCTCGAACCGTTGCAACGAGACATGCCCGTTCATCGCAATGCGAACCGCATTTGGTGCACGGCCATCGCGCAGGGCGAATTCGTCCGCCGAACGCAATTGTATTCCTTCCCGCTCTGCCGCCCGGCTGAAGGCTGCTGCCCGCCACCCAGATGGCAGGTTTAGCCAGACAAACGGTACGTCTGGTGCCCACGTCAGGTCAAAACCACCCAGCGCATTCACCGTGACGCGCACATATTCGCCCATTCGGGTCCTGACATCTTTGGCGATCTGCCGTGTACGGGGATCAGACAAAAGCAATCGGGTGAGCTCTGCCAACGGCTGCGCCAGCCCAAAATACCCGTACTCTGCCGAGCGCCTAAGATCCACACTTCGCTCTTTCGGCGCAATAGCGAACCCGACGCGCAGCGATGGCGTCAGCACTTTTGAGATCGACGAGACATGCCAGCCCCGCTCGGGCGCCAAGGCACGATAGCTGGGCTCTTTAGCCTCACCCATTCGGTAACAATCATCTTCAACGATCTGCACATCGAATTTTCGCGCGACTTCAACCACTTCTTTGCGCCGCTCAAGCGGGGTGTGCAGCGCGGTAGGGTTCTGCACCTCGGGCGAAACGCAAATCGCCTGCGCGGGTGTCTGCCGCAAAACATGCTCCATCGCAGTGGGATCAATGCCCCACTTGTCCATCCGAATGCCGACCACTTCGGCCCGCATCAATTCACCGGCGCGGCGAAAGCCCGCGTAGGACAGGTCTTCGACCAGAACGACCGGTTTGGGACCTTGAAGGATGCTTTGAAAAACAAGACACAATCCGTTCTGACCGCCATGAGTCAAAACGATGTCGTCATCCGTCAGCGGACCCAACGGCAAATCCGACAGCCACTCGACCACCGCCTGGCGCATGGGCTTATAGGCATCGCGGGTTGGATAGTTCATGAACAAAGCCGGATCGGACTGCGCAACTTTCTGCAAACACTCCCGTATCAACGACACCTGCCCCATATCCGCCAGCCTTGGACTGAACAGGCTGACGTGATTGGCACTCTGTGCTTCGGCCAAATGCAGCTGACGAGACCAGACATCATCCAGAATCGGCGATTTCGGTGGGGCCACGAATGTACCACGTCCGACCTCAGCTTTTAGCAAGCCTTCATCCGTCAAAATCGTATAGGCCCGTGCCACCGTCCCCGGCGTGATTTGCAATCGATACGCCAGTTCACGCACCGGCGGCAGCTTAGTTCCAATGTCTAACGCCTTGCTCTCAATTGCCTTTCGTATTGTGTCGGCAACCAGTGTATACTTTGGCCCCTTAGCTTTCGGCAACACATCCGGCCAAATTGTATCCATTACAATTCTTCCTTTGCTTTTGACACAATATTGAATGTATCAATCTCTTGTACCGAACGTTACTGCTTTGTGTCAATACAATTTGAAAGGAACTCCGAGATGACACGCACAATGCACAACCCCGCCCTTATGCTGCTGAACGCCAGCCCCCGGCTGCCGCTGATCGCTGTGCTGGCCGTGCGGTTTGCGGCTGCGGTCACTCAATGGGAACGCCGCCGCCGCAGTCGCGTCAATTTGGGCAATTTGGATGACAGGTTGCTGAAAGACGTTGGCCTTACCCGCATGCAGGCGGACCGTGAAGTAAAACGCTACTTCTGGCAGATCTAAATCATCCCCAGTCCCAATTTTTGGGACCTCCTCCTGGGCCGGGGCCTGTCCCCGGTCTTTTTTATCCGAACCGCGCCGCGGCCGAGCCTGCAGGTGGAATGGAATACGTCATTGCCGCCCGCGCAACCGGCTTGTCCATGCCTTCAGAAAAAATCAACACATCGCCGACGGCCAATGTTCGACCCAGTTTGAGCAATCGGCATGTCGCAATTAGATCGGCGCCACCTGTAGGTTTGCGAAGAAAATCCAATGAACTGTTGGTCGTCACAGCCAAAGATTGCCGCCCCACTCGCGCCAAAATCATTGCATAGACACTGACGTCGGCCAAACCGAACATGGACGGGCCTGAAACCGTACCTCCGGGGCGCAGGTGCCGATCCTGCACCACAAGGCGCATGGTAATGTTTTCTTCGGCCAATTCTTCGACAACGAAATCCTTATGCACCTGGGGAAACACCTCTTTTAGGTATTGCGACAGTTCATCCCGGTTCATTGCCAAAGCCATACTTTCCCTCCTGCTCTTCCCGACCTAGAGTTGGCCCAACTTGGGATCGGAGGGCAAGATGGCAATTCTGGAACGTAACGACACTGGCGCGGTGGCACGGCTTACAATGACCGCGCCCGAGCGCTTGAACGCGCTGAGCGAAGAGATGCTGGCCGCGCTTCAGGATGAACTTGACGCTTTGCGCGATGACAGATCCATCCGCACAGTAATCCTGTCAGGCGCTGGGAAAGCTTTCTGTGCCGGGCACGATTTGAAGCAAATGACAGCCGGACGTCAGTCCGAAGACGGTGGCAAAGCCTATTTCCAGGACTTGTTCGCGCGCTGCGCCCGGATGATGATGTCGATCCAATCGATTCCTCAACCCGTTATCGCTCAGGTCCATGGCATCGCCACCGCCGCCGGGTGCCAACTGGTTGCGACCTGCGACATGGCTGTTGCAGCCGAGGGTACGCGTTTTGGCGTGAACGGGGTCAATATCGGGTTGTTCTGCTCGACTCCGATGGTGGCGCTCAGCCGCAACATCCCCAGAAAGCAGGCTTTCGAGATGCTGACTACGGGTGCGTTCATTTCGGCCGAAAAAGCCGCAGAGCTTGGACTGATCAACCGCGTCGTCCCGGAATCGCAGCTTGAACACGAGACCAATGCATTGGCTGAGCTTGTAGCCTCAAAGCTTGGCGTTGCCGTGAAAATCGGAAAAGAGGCGTTTTATCAACAACTTCAAATGCCCCTGGATCAGGCCTACACCTATACCGGAGAGGTAATGGCGCAGAATATGTTGCACCGGGACACAGAAGAAGGCATTTCCGCCTTTATCGAAAAGCGCCCCCCAAATTGGACCCAATGAGGCAATTATTTTGCACATTTTTTGCCACTGTTTTGATTTTAGCACTTTTCAAAACGGCGACTCTGTGGCAAAGCTGGGTCGAGGCTGAGGCCTCAGGACACTTTTGGGTCGCCGTGGGCGGAAGGTCCCTCCAGCTGGTCTCTCTCACCAGCGCTGACATTCCCGCAGCGGCGACCCCAAGACCCCTCCTGTAAATTTGGCAATTTTGTACCGCCCGAGTTGCGCCCGATTGTGGTCTGCCCTATGTGGCAGCGCATGACACAAGTTTTGCATATTGTAGGCGGCGGAATGGCCGGGTCCGAGGCCGCATGGCAAGCCGCTGAGGCAGGCGTCGATGTGGTGATTCACGAGATGCGCCCCACGGTTGGCACCTTTGCCCATCAGACCGGAAACCTGGCTGAAATGGTGTGCTCGAATTCGTTCCGATCAGATGATGACGAGCAGAACGCTGTGGGCCTGCTGCATTGGGAAATGCGGGCTGCCAACGGGTTGATCATGACAACGGCCGACGCCCATCGCCTGCCCGCCGGAGGGGCGCTGGCAGTGGATCGTGATCCTTTTGCCGAAAGCGTCACCGCAAAACTCCGCGCCCATCCGCGTGTATCGGTCACGGATGAAGAAGTGACCACCCTGCCCGATGACGGCCAGTGGATCTTTGCAACCGGCCCGCTGACCTCGCCTGCTCTGGGCGAAGCGATCCGCTCGGAAACAGGCGCTGAGGCGTTGGCCTTCTTTGATGCCATTGCGCCCATAGTCTATGCCGAAAGCATCGACATGTCGAAGGCTTGGATGCAGTCGCGCTATGACAAAGGCGAGACCGAGGAAGAGCGCACAGCCTATCTGAACTGCCCGATGGACCGCGACAAGTATGAGGCGTTTATCGACGCGCTTCTTTCCGCCGACAAGACCGAGTTCCATGAAGGGGAAACCGCTGGTTATTTTGACGGCTGCCTGCCCATCGAGGTCATGGCAGAACGCGGGCGCGAAACCTTGCGCCATGGTCCAATGAAGCCGGTTGGCCTGACCAACCCACACGCACCGGACGTGAAACCTCATGCCGTGGTGCAACTGCGCCGCGACAATGCTTTGGGCACCCTGTTCAATATCGTGGGCTTCCAGACCAAGATGAAATATGGTGCCCAGACCGACGTATTCCGCATGATCCCCGGCCTGGAAAACGCAAGTTTCGCCCGGTTGGGTGGCATTCACCGCAACACGTTCATCAACTCGCCCACACTGCTTGACGCGCAAATGCGGTTGAAATCTAAACCCAACATCCGGTTTGCTGGACAGATCACCGGTGTTGAAGGCTATGTCGAAAGCGCCGCGATGGGGCTACTGGCCGGGCGTCTAGCTGCGGCTGAGATTCTGGGGCGTGACTTGCCGGACGTCCCGCAGGACAGCGCAATGGGCGCTTTGATCCACCACATAACCGGCGGGGCCGAAGCTAAGACGTTTCAGCCGATGAATGTGAATTTTGGTCTGTTCCGCCCCGTCGACGGTCTAAAAGGCGGACGGCGCGGCCGCAAGGACCGGTACAAAGCCTACACCGACAGGGCCAAGGCCGAATGGCAAACCTGGTTGGACCACTGCTGACTGGACGCACAATGCTGTCTCGGCCTAGCATGCTTTTATGACCGACAAGTTCCTAGACAGCACCTACAGCCTCGACACCCCACAAGAGACAGAATCGCACTACAAGAACTGGGCCGCGACCTACGATAAAGAAATCGAAGATCACGGATACGTCACGCCGACTCGTGTGGCGGCGGCTTTGTGGTCTGCCCACCCCCACCCTGAAACCCAGATTCTGGACTTTGGATGCGGAACCGGACTGTCCGGTCAGGCTTTGCGCGCAGTCGGATTCGAGCTTATCGACGGAATGGACCCCACCCCAAAAATGCTGGAAGAAGCAAAGGCAAAAGGTGTTTACAGAGCGTTGACCGGCTTTGATATCACCAAACCAGCCCCGCTCAAGCGTGGTGCATATTCAGTTATCACGGCCATCGGTGTCATCGGTCAGGGCGCAGCCCCTGCAGAGACAATCGACGTGTTGATGCATGCTTTACCCAAAAGAGGGTTGTTTGCGTTTTCTCTGAATGATCACGCGCTGGCAGATCACACATACACCTGCCGCATCACCGATTGGGTCGACATGGGGGCCGCACGTTTGCTATTTCGTGAACACGGGCCACATCTGCCCGGAATTAACCTTAACTCTGACGTATATGTATTAGAAAAAGCGTGACTTTCCTGACGCGCTTCGCGCCCTCACCAACCGGGCCACTTCATCTGGGACACGCTTATTCCGCGTTGCTGGCCAGCGACATGGCCACAGCTGAAAGTGGTCAGTTCCTGCTGCGGATCGAGGATATCGATCAGTCTCGTTCAAGACAGCATTGGGAGGATCAGATCTATGACGATCTGACATGGCTTGGCCTGACATGGCCAAAGCCGGTTGTGCGTCAGTCGGACCGTATGGGGGTCTATGACCAGGCCTTAGATCGTCTTTGGGGACAGGGTTTCTTGTTTCCCTGCACTTGCAACCGAAAAGATATTGCCGCCGCTGCCAGTGCTCCGCAGGAAGGTGCTCCAATACATGGACCTGACGGAATAATCTACCCCGGAACGTGCCGAAAAGCTCATCACAACAAAGACTTAAGTCAGCATCCTCGACCACGGAACGAGCCACTACGGCTGGACATTGCCAAGGCGTGTCAAGCGATCAACGACCGGTCCAGATTTCAGTTCATCGAACTTGGCTCAGGGCCAGATGGTGAAACGGGCACCATCACTTTCACCCCCGATGAGCTAATAAACACAATCGGCGACGTTGTATTGTCCCGCCGTGATATGGGGACATCGTACCACCTCTCCGTTGTCCTTGACGACGCAGCGCAAGGCATCACACATGTGGTCCGGGGGCGGGATCTGTTCGAAGCCACGCGCATCCACGTTCTATTGCAGGCATTGCTGGATTTACCCACGCCTGCGTATTTGCACCATGATTTGATCCGCGACGAAGCCGGCAAACGCCTGGCGAAACGGGACGATGCCCGTGCGATTTCGAAATACAGGGCGGAAGGCCACAGCCCTGCAGACATTCGACGCATGGTCGGTCTTTGACCGTTAGTCTTATTCCATCGGGGCCATAAGTTCAGTTTCAGTGCCATCACGAACAGCAGTATAGAAACAGGTCCGGCGGTTGGTGTGGCAGGCAGCCCCTGTCTGGCGTACCAGAACCAACAGGCAATCGCGGTCACAATCGATCCGAAAATCCACCAGCTCCTGCACGTGGCCCGAGGTTTCGCCTTTGATCCAGAAAGACTGACGAGAGCGCGACCAATAGGTCACCCTGCCCGTTTCCTGTGTCTTTTCAATGGCCTGAGCATTCATCCAGGCCATCATCAGGACTTCGCCTGACGCGTCATCCTGCGCAATGGCCGGGATCAGGCCCGCTTCGTTATATTTCAGCGTCGATACATCGAACACGACGGGATCAGTCATCTCAAAAACCTTTTGCATCCGGTGGGCTGGCCACTATGTATGAGGAACACACGACGAGGGAAAGCCATGAGCGGCGAGAACGACCTGATTAAGCTGTATTCCGGGCGCATCCTGGCGCTGGCTGCGGATATTCCGCATCTTGACCGGCTGGAAAACCCGGATGCGACGGTAAAGAAACGCTCGCCGTTGTGCGGTTCGACTGTGACTGTGGATGTGAAGGTTGACGATGGTCGGGTCAGCGCCTTTGGTCAGGACGTAAAAGCCTGTGCCTTGGGCCAGGCATCGGCAGCAGTTGTCGGGGACGCGATCATTGGTGCAACGCGTGCTCAGGTTGAAGCCGCGCGCGATCAACTGACGCGCATGTTGAAAAAAGACGGCCCTGCCCCGGATGCACCGTTTGACGGGCTGGAAGTTCTGATGCCCGCACGCGACTACAAAAACCGACATGCGTCGATCCTGTTGGCGTTGGACGCCACAGCCGAGGCGCTGGCACAGGCCGAACAGGCGCATTGCGCGTGAACTTGGCAAACTAGGGTAAACCCGTTACCCCTCTGACCAGGTTTTAGGAGGGATGGGTTTGGACAATCTGCTTGAGCATTTTGTAACGCTTTGGGTCGTTATCGACCCGATCGGCACAATTCCCGTGTTTATCGCTGTTACCGCGGGCCTAAGCGCCGCAGCCCGGCGCAAGACCGCGTTACTGGCATCGTTGATCAGTGCCGGGGTTTTGTTGTTCTTCCTCGTTTTTGGGCAACTGCTTATCGAAGCGTTGGATATCGGCCTGAATTCCTTTCAGGTCGCGGGTGGCATCATCCTGTTCCTGTTTGCGCTGACCATGATCTTTGGTGAAAGCAAGCAGGACGTAGAACAACGTCAGGCGGAAGACGATCTGGAAGACAAATACCACAAGCAAAATCCGGCAATCTTCCCATTGGCGGTCCCGTCCTTGGCCTCACCCGGAGCGATGCTGGCTATTGTCATCCTGACAGACAATCACCGCTACAGCGCTGCCGATCAGGGGATCACCGCTTTGGTGATGCTTTCGGTGCTTTTGGTTGCGTTCTTTCTGATGCTTCTGGCAGAGCCGATCATCCGTTGGATCGGGCACTCGGGCGCGGCGATCATCAGCCGTATCATGGGGATGATCCTGGCCTCGGTTGCGGTCAACTCTGTTCTGTCCGCGCTGCTTGAGATTTTCAAAACCGGACAGCTGTAAAAAAAACCGCCGCACCTTCCGGGCGAAAGGGCGGCGGCAGGCATTGCGTGTCTCGCGTGGGGTCCGGTTCACCGCGCGGGGCCGAGGCATGGCCCCTCAAGGGGTTTGGGACAGGCAGGTCACCCTTGACTGAAATGGGGATGACAGCGCGGTTTTTTCGGCACGAGATCGCAGGCAGAAAGTCTTAAAAACCAACAGGCAGGTGCAACGTGACCATCAGGATCACGACCAGAGACATCACGCCAACCGCATCCTGCAGGATGGTCGATTGCGCGCGGCTGAAAGCGGTCTTGATCTGGGTCAGCATAGGGTCACCTCCGGTCAGAGTTTTAATCCTTTGTTGACCTTTTGTTCTCACATTTACCCGAGTCGGTAAAGAACTTTTTGAGAACATTTGTGAACTTTTCAGAACATCTAGTCTAACCTACTGAAATTAAACGGATTGCCTGATCCTGTTTCATCAGCCACAAAAGAACACGCGCGGCGCGGCCCCGTTCCGACGTCAGTTTAGGGTCCGCATTCAGCAAAGCCCGCGCATCCGACTGGGCGACAGCCATCAACCCGGCCTGACGTTCAAGATCAGCGATACGGAACTTAGGAAGGCCGGACTGCGCGGTCCCGATCAGATCCCCGGCCCCGCGCATCTCAAGATCGGTTTCGGAAATGCGGAACCCATCTTCGGTTTCGCGCAAAACCTCCAGCCGTTTGCGCCCACCTTCGCTGAGCGGCGGTTGGTACATCAGCAGGCAGGTCGAGTCTGCGTCGCCACGCCCCACACGCCCTCGCAATTGGTGTAACTGTGCAAGCCCGAAAATCTCGGCCCGTTCGATCACCATGATCGTTGCGTTGGGAACATTGACCCCAACTTCGATCACAGTTGTCGCCACCAGAACCTTGGTGTCACCGTTCTGAAAGGCGCTCATGGCAGCGTCTTTATCGGTGGGTGGCATCTGACCATGGACCAGCCCCACCACGCCTTCTCCCAGAATAGCGCGAAACCGTTTGAACCGATCTTCGGCGGCGGTCAGGTCCGAAACCTCGGATTCATCCACCAAAGGACAAACCCAGTAACATTGCCGCCCCTCTTCGATCGCGCGGCGCAGATGCGACACGACCTCGTCCATACGCTGCGTGCTGACAATCGCCGTTTTGATCGGTTTTCGCCCGGGCGGCTTTTCGTCCAGAACCGAGACATCCATGTCCCCGTATTGCGCCAACGCCAGGCTGCGCGGGATCGGTGTCGCCGTCATCACCAGAACATCCGCACCCTGCCCTTTTTCCGACAGTTCCATCCGTTGCCGAACGCCGAACCGGTGCTGTTCGTCCACAATAGCCAAGCGCAGAGCCTTGAACTCCACGTCATTTTGAAACACGGCATGAGTACCGACCAGAATCTGAATATTACCCTGTTCCAGCGCCTCAAGCTTGGCACGACGCTCGGTCCCCTTGTCACGTCCGGTGAGCAGTTCCAAAACCACCCCGGCCTCTTCGGCCAATGGGCGCAACCCTTCCAGATGTTGACGCGCGAGAATCTCAGTCGGGGCCATCATCACACCCTGCCCACCGGCTTCGACGGCGATCAGCAGTGCCATAAACGCCACCAGTGTCTTACCTGCACCAACGTCGCCCTGTAGCAAACGGTTCATGCGGGATTCAGATGCCATATCAGCCGCGATTTCATCAATCGCCCGGCTCTGAGCGCCGGTCGGGCGATACGGAAGGCTGGCCAGCACCTTGGATTGCAATCTTCCGGTCGCGAAGCTGACTATACCTCGGGATTTGCGCTCTCGTTGACGGGCCAATGCCAGGGTCAACTGATGTGCAAACAATTCGTCATACGCCAAACGCTGCCGCGCAGGTGCAAACGGGGCGACGTCATCCGCCCCCTGCGGATTGTGACCGGCGCGAATGGCTGAAGCCCAATCCGGCCAATTTTGTTGCGCCACCTGAGCGGGGTCGATCCACTCCTCAAGCTCAGGCGCCCGCGCCAACGCGCTGCGACTGGCCTTGAACGCCGTTTTCTGGGTCAGCCCTTGTGTCAGATGATAGACAGGTTCGAATTCCGGAATCTCTCCGGCCTGTTCGACCGGCAACATATGGTCCGGATGCACCATCTGGGCCATGCCGTCGAACAATTCCAACTTGCCTGAAATTACCCGGCGCGATCCCTGCGGAAGCAGCTTTTTCAAATAGTCTCCACGCGCATGAAAGAAGACCAGCTGGAAATCGGCCTGACTGTCTTCGACATGAACGCGATAAGCTCCTCCCTTGTTGCGCGACGGACGATGAGCGCCAACAGTCACCTCAACAGTCAATGTAGCCGGCAGATCAGCACCCTGAATCGTATCGCGCCTGCGCCGATCAACCACCGCATATGGCAACCCGAACAAAACATCGCGCGGGCTTTCTACGCCGGTCTGCGCCATAACCTGCGCGGTTTTGGGACCAACACCCTCAAGTGTTTCCAAACCCGCAAACAGCGGGAAAAGCTGTTCAGGCCGTCCGCTCATGCGCCTTCGATCAGCTGCAGCCAGCCATCCTCATCCAACGTTTCGATCCCAAGCTCCGCCGCTTTCTTCGCCTTCGACCCGGCTCCGGGGCCGGCAACCAGAATATCGGTTTTCTTACTGACAGAGCCAGAAACTTTTGCACCCAAAGCTTCGGCCCTGGCCTTGGCTTCGGCGCGCGTCATCTTTTCCAGCGTTCCTGTGAAAACAACCGTTTTGCCTGCGACCGGGCTGTCGGACGCAGGTGCATCGGGTGCGATAACGGTCAACTCCTGCCGCAGTGTATCAAACGCACGCCGCTCTTCCGCATTTGCAAACGCATCTGACAGAGACAGCCCAAGCGTTGCTCCGATCCCATCGATACCGATCAGATCGGACCATGCGGTATTGGCCTCTGCTGGTACGCGAGCTGCGACAATCGCTGCATCGCGCACTTCCTTAACGCGGGCACGACGACCTTCAGCCAGTGCTGCGGCCCGCTCGGCGTCTTCTGCCTCATCAGCTTGGCGTTGCGCCAAAGCCGCCGGGCGCGCAGCATCCAGCGCTTGTGCCATGGCATCCCACTCGCGGTAATATAACGCCAGATCACGCGCGCCAACCTCGCCCACATGGCGAATACCCAAAGCAAACAATAGCCGAGCAAACGGAATGGTTCGCTTTTCATCGATCGCTGCAAACAGGTTTCCGGCCGAGGTTTCCCCCCACCCGTCGCGGTTTTTCAGCCGGGCCAGATTCCCCTTGTCACGCTGTTCAAGCGTAAAGATTTCCGCAGGGGAATTAATCGACAGCACCGGATCATCGTAGAACATTTCGATCTGCTTTGCACCCAGGCCTTCGATGTCAAACGCCTTTCGCGACACGAAATGTTTGAGTTTTTCCACCGCTTGCGCCGGGCAGATCAAACCACCCGTACAGCGGCGCACCGCGTCACCTTCTTCGCGGATCGCCGCGCTGTGACATTCGGGGCAGAGCGTCGGGAAGGCAAAGGGCTGAGCATCAGAGGGGCGCTTCGTCAGATTTACGTCTGCCACTTTTGGGATCACGTCACCCGCGCGATAGACCTGCACCCAGTCGCCAACACGAATGTCTTTGCCGTCGCGGATCGTACCGCCTTTGGCATCACGCCCAGCGATATAATCTTCGTTATGCAGTGTGGCGTTGGATACCACGACCCCGCCCACAGTCACCGGATGCAACCGAGCCACAGGGCTGAGCGCACCCGTGCGACCGACCTGAATGTCGATTGCTTCCAACCTCGTCCAGGCCAGTTCAGCAGGAAACTTATGCGCAACGGCCCATCGCGGCGTGGTCGAGCGGAACCCCAAGCGCGCCTGAAAGGACAGATCGTTGACCTTATAGACAACCCCATCAATGTCGTAGCCCAAGGTAGAGCGTTGCGCTTCAATATCCCGATAATGCTCCAACATGTCTTGGGTTGTTGCGCACAGACGGGTCAAGTCATTCGTTGAAAACCCAAGCGACCTGAGCCGATCAATCGCTTCCATTTGCGTGCCCGCCAAAGGCTCAGACACTTCACCCCAGGCATAAGCAAAGAACTTCAGGGGACGGGATCGCGTGATTTCCGCATCCAATTGACGCAAAGATCCGGCCGCTGCGTTACGCGGGTTGGCAAATGGTTTACCGCCCCGCTCTGCTTGCCGGGCATTCAGTGCCTCAAAATCGGCATGAGACATATAGACCTCACCGCGGACCTCAAGAACTTCGGGCGCGTGGTCCAATTGCTGAGGAATACCTGAGACGGTGCGTGCATTTGCGGTCACGTTCTCGCCGACCTCACCGTCCCCTCGTGTGGCCGCCTGCACAAGCAGCCTTTTTTCATAGCGCAAGGACAGCGACAGACCGTCAATCTTTGGTTCAGCCGTGAAAGAAAGGGGTTCCTGCGCGCTCAGGCCAAGATACTTTCGAATGGATCTGTCGAAATCAGCCACGTCTTCGTCATCAAAGGCGTTGCCCAGCGACATCATTCGAACAGCATGCGTGACTTTCGAAAACCCGTCTGCCGCCTTAGAACCCACCTGCTCTGACGGGCTGTCATCGCGTTTAAGGTGAGGGAATCGTGCCTCAATTTCTGAGTTGCGGCGTTTCAGTGCATCGTATTCGGCATCCGAAATCTCGGGTGCATCTGCACCGTGATAGAGCGTGTTCGCCCGCAACAACACATCCGCCAGACGCGCCAGTTCGGCGCGTGCTTGGTCTTCGGTCAGATCAGAAATGGAGATTGAGTTGCTCATGGCCTCGCCCTGTCACGCGTTCTTGGACCTCAGTGATAGGGCGAGGTCATGGCCAGGTCCAGACGTGCTGAGCCGTGAGTGCAATGTGCTGCCCCGGACCGCCGACAGCACAGGTGGTTCAAATCAGAGGCCGACAGCCATCCGTGTTTCTTCCAAACTGTTGCTTTGCGGGTCGCGCAGCACATATCCACGCCCCCAGACGGTTTCGATATAATTCTCGCCGCCTGTTGCGTTGCTGAGCTTTTTGCGAAGTTTGCAAATAAACACATCAATGATCTTCAGCTCAGGTTCATCCATGCCGCCATAGAGGTGGTTCAGGAACATCTCTTTGGTGAGGGTCGTACCCTTACGCAAGCTGAGCAGTTCGAGCATTTGGTATTCCTTGCCGGTCAGGTGAACAGTTTTTCCATCCACTTCCACGGTTTTGGCATCCAGGTTTACCGCAACCCGACCGGTATGAATGATAGATTGCGAATGCCCTTTCGACCGGCGGATAATGGCATGAATACGCGCCACCAGCTCTTCGCGGTGGAAGGGTTTGGTCAGGTAATCATCTGCACCAAAACCAAAGCCTTTGATCTTGCTTTCGGTATCATCGGCCCCTGAAAGAATCAGGATCGGTGTTTCAACACGTGCGATGCGTAACTGACGCAGAACCTCGTGCCCGTTCATGTCCGGCAGGTTCAGATCCAGCAAAATCAGATCGTAATCATAGAGTTTCGCCAGATCGATGCCTTCTTCGCCAAGATCCGTAGCATAAACGTTCAGGTTTGCATGGGTCAGCATCAATTCGATGCTTTTAGACGTGGTCGGATCATCCTCGACAAGAAGTACGCGCATTTTTCACTGCTCCAATTCGGTCAACAATTCCAATTAAAATTAAACCTGAACAAGAATGGTTAATCTGACGTTACCGTTGAATCATTTTTCACACTCTCCCTTAGGTTGTCGATTTTTTTTAAAGCGGTGGCCTTCAACGCCTCGACACCATGTTCAGCGACAAGAGACACCCAGCTGTTGAACTCTTCATCACTGATCCCGTACTTTTTCTTGGCATCAGACAAGCCGATCAGGCCGTAAAGCACGCCACGCACAACCAAAATCTTGCGTGAGGCCACCCAGCGGCGCGTATTTGCAGGCGGCAGATCCGCGCGTGTCAAAACGGACCCATCGGGCAGTGTCACGGACCTTGGGCCCTCAACTTTGTGCAAAAACATCTTTCAACCCTTTTCTTCCTGCTCCGTTACTGACATCAGGCTACTTAAGACCGCATGAAACCGCCCCTTGAGAATGTGTAGAATTTTCTTATATTCCGGCGGTCTTCCTTAACCCGAAACGGAACTGATCATGGCCCTCGATACCGAGACCCCGCTGAACTCGCTTGGTTTTGCTAAACCGCCCTCGGAAACGCGGGTGGTTGTTGCGATGTCCGGTGGCGTCGACAGCTCGGTTGTGGCGGCCTATCTGGCGGATCAGGGGTATGACGTCGTTGGGGTTACGTTGCAGCTTTATGACCACGGAGCGGCTTTGGCCAAGAAAGGCGCGTGTTGCGCCGGGATCGATATCCACGACGCGCGCCGTGTGGCCGAGGAGCGTGGCTTTCCGCATTACGTCTTGGATTATGAGAACATCTTTAAAGACGCCGTGATCGACGAATTTGCTGACAGCTATCTGGCGGGCGCGACCCCTGTGCCCTGCATTCGCTGCAATGAACGGGTAAAATTCAAGGATCTGCTGGAGACTGCCAAAGATCTCGAGGCCGACTGCATGGCCACCGGTCACTATATCCAGCGCAAGATGGGCCCCAACGGGCCGGAACTGCACAGCGCAGAGGATGCGAACCGCGATCAGTCTTATTTCCTGTTCTCGACCACGCCGGAACAGTTGGACTTCCTGCGTTTTCCTCTGGGCCACTTGCCGTCCAAAGACGCGACGCGTGAAATGGCGGCGCAATACGGGTTGTCCGTTGCGGACAAGCCTGACAGCCAGGACATCTGTTTCGTACCCAATGGCAACTACGCCAGTGTCATCGAAAAGCTTCGCCCCGGTGCAGCGGAACCCGGCGAAATCGTACACGCCGATGGCCGCGTTCTAGCGCAGCACGACGGTGTGATCCATTACACCATCGGGCAACGGCGCGGCCTTGGCATCGGTGGCCTGAGCGAACCGCTTTACGTCGTCAAACTGGACGTCGACCAGAAACAGGTTGTTGTCGGCCCCAAAGAGATGCTGGCCACCCGCGTTGTACCGGTGCGCGAGATCAACTGGCTGGGCGATGAACCTTTTACCTCGCGCGATGAATGGCACCTGAAGGTCAAAGTTCGTTCAACCCGCCCGCCGCGTGAAGCCATCATTCGTCCGCTGTCCGACACATCAGCAGAAGTTGAACTGCTGACGCCGGAAGAAGGCATCTCTCCGGGTCAGGCTTGTGTGTTTTATGCAAGTGAAGGCAGCCGCATTTTTGGCGGCGGCTGGATCTGGCGCGGATACTAAGCCGATACAGGTTCGACCTCAGACTCGATCTGGATTTGCAGCGCATCGTTGAACCGGTTGAACGCTCCGCACAACGCGATGCGCCAGGTCAATTCAACGATCTGTGCATCGCTGAACCATTCTCGCAGGTCGGACACTTCGGCGTCCCGCATACGACCGGACCGTGTTGTCACGGCTTCGGCATAACGCACAACAGCTTTGTCACAGGCATCCAGCTCAGGATGATCCTCGACATCCGGGAGGCGCGCAGCCCCTTCCGAGCTAAGGCCCGCGACCGTTAGCAGCGGCGTATGATGGGAAACGCAGTAGTCGCAAGCATTCAGCTTTGACACCGTTACCATTGCCAATTCCAGTGCGCGGCGTGGCAGGTTCTGCTGTTCGCGCAACGTGGTCAGCATTCCGGTGACATGGTCCAGAACGGGCGGGCAATAGGCAGCCACGCGAGCCCAATTGTCGAACGGGCCATACGCGCCCAAAGCTTCACGGGACGCGCGTGCTTCTTCCGTCATCTCATGATCCAACAACGGGGGAATGCGGGTCATGGCTAAGCTCCTTTTTCGATCAAGATATCTCAGGCCCACGCCGCTGCAACAACCGGGCTGAGATCACTTATGCGCGACACGGGCGCGTCTTGAACCTGCTACACAATATCTGTGGGCGAGTTAAAGAGAATGTAAAGCCCAACGCAGACCATGATGTAAGGAGCGATCCGATCCAGACGTGCGACACGAGGGCCGAGGCTTTTGGCGCGGGGCGCCCCCCATGTCGCAACAGCGATCAGACCGGCGGCGGCCGCTACCGCACCAACCAGTGCTGCCACGCGATAGGAGGGCGCGGAGTCCGCAAGCAGAGGGGTCATAACCGCAAAACTGTCGATCGAGAGACTCAGGAAAAGCGTGACGACCGAGGTTACGGCACCTTTCGGTTCTGCCTCTTCCACTTCCTCTTCCCGAAATTGCTTCCAAATACCACGCAAGCCAAATGCCAATGGTACGATGCCCAGATACCCAATCCAGAAGGGCACACCGCTTTGGTTCAACCCCAACGCCACGGTCAAAGCCAGAGTCAGAACAAGTGTCTGTGCGACCGCAAAACCTAAAATGGCGCGGCGTTGCTCCATAACCAATATCAGGCCAAGCAAGACAGCCAGATTGTCGAGATTGGTGGACACCATCGCAATCCCGGCAGACACCGCGAACAGCGCATGATCAAGCATTGTGGACCTGCATTCTTTCCAATACAGCCCGTGCTGCCCGCAGACCGGGGGCTTCGCCACCTCGGCCCAATCGGTCCATGGTCAGGCTCATGGCAAGCTGCTGCGCATCCGGGGCGTTGATCACATTGTGCAAGGCGTGAGCGATCTTTTCGGGTCGGCAGTCATCCAGCAGACATTCAGGCACCGCGCGCGTATCTGACACCAGATTGACCAGCGTTACGGTGTCCAGTTTGACCATCCGTTCAGCCATCTTCTGTGTCAGCCAGTTAAGCTTGTAGGCAATGACCATCGGCGTGTTCTGCGCAGCAAGCTCAAGTGACACAGTCCCTGACGCCGCAAGCGCCAAACTGGCCGCGCCAAACGCGGAACGCTTGTTGGCCAGTGCTTGATCCGCGTCTTCGTGGCGTGGGTCCAGCACAACCGGGTCTCCGGGCCAGTCCGTGACCAAGTCTTTCACGAGGTCCGTTGTCGCACCAACTGTCGGGATCACCACGCGGTAGCCCGGATGGTCCTTGGCAAACAGCCGCAATGCGCCAGCAAAGGACTCCGCAAGCCGTTCGATCTCTCCCCGACGTGATCCGGGCAAAGCCAGAAGGATCGGCGCGTCTCCCAGATCAAAACGACTCCGAAATGCGGCGATCTCGTCCCGAGTGGCAACCGGTTCACTGGCCACCGGATGGCCGACAAAGTCGCACTCCATCCCTGCCCGTTCCATATACGGCGGCTCAAACGGCAGCAGCGCCAGCACATGGTCTATAACCTTGGCCATCTTGTCGGCCCGCCCCGGTCGCCAGGCCCACACACTTGGGGCGACGTAGTGAACCGTGCGGGTGTTGCTTGCGGCCTTTACGATCTTGGCCACACGCAGGCTGAAATCCGGGCTGTCGATGGTGATCAACACATCTGGGTTCGTGTCCAGAACGGCCTGCGCAGTCTCGGAGATCCTACGCTTGAGATGAAAGAACTTCGGCAGAACTTCGACAAGCCCCATGACCGACAGTTCAGACATAGGGAACTGGCTTGTGAGGCCCTGTGCCTCCATCAACGGGCCACCGACCCCGTCAAATTCCACATTTGGGACCAGAGTTTTCAAGCCTTCCATCAACGCGCCACCCAGCCGGTCGCCCGAAGGTTCTCCGGCGACCAGAAAGACGCGCATCAGGCTGCCCGCTCGCGGATGAAAAGGAACAGACCCAGTCGGTTACATTCTGCAATGACCTGCTCTTGCCTCAGGACAAGCACGCCGCCTTTTTCCAATACGATCCCGGTCAACCCGGCCGCGACCGCGTCTGTGACGGTATCGGGTCCGATGGCAGGTAGATCGGCGCGCCGGTCTTGATCGGGTTTGGGCCCTTTGAACAGTATGCCTCCACCCGTGTCTGGTCGTTGGGTCAAAGACTTCAGCATCCAGGCAGTGCCGAATATCCCTTCTATCGCAAGCGCCTGACCTTTAGAGACCGCACATGCCTGTCCGGTATCAGCAGCCCCCATTGCGCGCAGAATACCAGCCGCACGGTCTGCATCGGCCATGTCAGCCTCAGAGGGTTGCGCATCCGTCAGACAGCCCAAAGGCGGAAGCAAACCGGGCGCAATGTCATGTGCGGCGCGCATTTGCAGCCCAGCATCCTCAAGGATTCCGATGACCGCACGCAACGCGCTATCATCCCCGGACATGATCGCCTTTTGGATCACCGGAACCAACGGCAGGGTCGCTGCGTCAATGCGGCTTGGGTTGATGGGCGGGCGCTGAACTGCACCAGCCAGACAAATCTGCGTCACGCCCCGCGCCTTGAGATCGGCAATGAAGCTGCCCAGCTGCTCCAGCGGGAATTCTATGTCCACGGTCAGATCGTCAGGTGGAAACCCTTCCATTGCGCAGATCAAAGGTCGGTCGGCGAGCTGAGCCACAACTTCGGTTGGCAATGCCCCTGTTCCCGCAATCAACGCCAGCATGGGTTTATTTCCCTGGTGTCAGGAATGAGCGATCACTGTGGCCGGTGACAAAATCAACGATCCGTTGCACGTAATCACTTTCATTGCCTTCGCCGATCCGGCTGGCGCGGTCCATGAAGGTACCATCGCCCTCGGACAGTTCCTTGAAGGCCGCGCGCAATGCCGAGATATCCTCGCGCGAAACACCCTGGCGTTTCAGACCTACAAGGTTCAAGCCGTCCAGCTCACCACGTGAGGCCTGCACCAGACCGTAGGGAATAACGTCTTTGGGCACCATGGTCAGCGCCCCGATGATCGCGCCACGCCCGACGCGCACCCATTGATGCAATCCCGAGATGCCGCCGACGATCACATCGTCTTCCACGATACAGTGACCGGCTGCTCCTGCATGATTGACCATGATGACCCGGTTGCCGATCTGCACGTCGTGCGCCACGTGAACGCCCGCCATAAACAAGCAATCGTCGCCAATCCGCGTCACACCGCCGCCACCGTCGGTACCGGTGTTGATCGTCACATGTTCCCTGATCCGGTTACGTTGACCAATTTCCAGACGGGTGTTTTCGCCACCAAACTTCAGGTCCTGAGGAATTTCACCAATCACCGAGAAATTGAAGATAACAGTATCTTCACCAATCGAAGTGTCACCGGTCACGACCACATGGGATTTCAGTTCAACCCGATCCGCAAGTTTGACCTGCGCACCCACATAGCAAAATGGACCGATCGAGCAGTCCTGCCCGATCTGCGCGCCCTCTTCGATAATTGCGCTGGGATGGATTCCGCTCATGTCGTTTTTTCCATGTCCCAATCTACATAGGCCGAAAATTCGGCCTCGGCCGCCACTTCGCCCTCAACAGTGGCCCGGCCGCTGAACTTGAACAGCTTGCCGCCCTTTTTGCCGCGCACGGTTTCAACATGCATCTGGAGAACGTCACCGGGTACAACCTTGCGACGGAACTTGCACTTGTCGATGCTCATGAAATAGATCAGCAGCTCGGTGTCGATGACGTCCATGCCAACACCCAGCATTACACCTGCGGTCTGGGCCATGGCCTCAACAATTGTGACGCCCGGCATGATCGGTGTGCCTGGGAAATGCCCCTGAAAGTGCGGCTCGTTCATGGTCACGTTCTTGATGCCGCGCGCCGACTGATAGCCCGAGATGTCCACGACCTTGTCGACCAGCAAAAACGGATAGCGGTGCGGCAAGATCCTTTGGATCAGCTGAATGTCGGCGCTTTTGGTTTCCGTGGTCATTGATCAGGTATCCCGTTTTGGATGTTTCTTTTGCGCGTGGTTAACAATACCGCATTCCAAGAGCAAGCGACCCTATTCGCCATTGCCTTCTTGCAGCGTGCTGCCATCACCGATTGCGGCGTCGATGCGAGCGATCGCAGCCTCGGTAATGTCTGTCGTACTAACCACCACATTCGACCGTTCGATCATCACACTGGCACCGAACTCGCGCAGCAGATCAACAAGAATTGGGCGCACGATCTCAAAAAAAGTCTGTTGCGCTTCTTCGCTGCGCCGCGCCAATGCGTCCAGCTTGGCGCGCTGGCCTTCTCGATGGGACTGAACCTTAGTGTCAAAAGCCTCGGCCAACGGGCGGAATTCCTCAGCGGGCAAGGTCGCGCGCTGTTCCGTCAGTTCCTTTTCTTCCTGGCTCAGCTCGACCACAATCCGTTCGTTTTCTTCTGCCAACAAAGCGCTTTCAACCTCGATCTCTCGCAGAACGCGCTGCCCGAAAGCCGAGTCGGCAAAAAGTTCTTCGCTGGAAAGCGTAACGACGCTGGCCTGCGGCACGCCAAGTTGTTGCGCGTCCAATGCAAGCGGCATCATAAGGGCCGAAAACACACACAGGGCCCGTAATGGGCCCCGTGCTATACTAACGAGCATGTTCAGCATCTGGGATCAGAACCGAGCCTGAATGGTAAAGTCAAAATTCTGTTCCTTGTCGAAGGACTCTTTCTTGAGAGGCTGAGAGAAGTTGAACTGCAGCGGCCCAAACGGCGTGTCCCACAGAACCGAAATGCCGATCACATGGCGGATTGATCCGCTCGCACCCACAATAGTTGCGCCTGCCGTGTTCACATCGTCGATGTTATAGAGGTTGCCGACGTCATAGAACAAACCACCGCGCAGACCCAGTTCTTCTGGCAAGCCAAGCGGGAAGTCGGTTTCGAACCGGGCAACCCAGTAGTAGTTGCCGCCGATGGCATCGTCCTGACCGTTGGACAAGTCACGTGGGCCAATACCAGCGGGCTCAAAGCCACGGAAGGTGTTCGGGCCCAATACAAAACGGTCGACAGTACGGCTGAAGTCGTTGCCTCTCCAATGCAGTGCGCCCAATTCCATGGTCGCCCGCAGCACGACTTCTTCGTTCCAAACACGGGTTTGTGCGATACCGCGCGCTGTGGTTTTGAAGTACTTGTTGTCTCCTCCAAGACCGGCCGCATCAACGCCAACCTCGAACAGAACACCGGAATTCGGATCCAGACCACCGAGTCGGCTGTCATACACGTAAGATACACCCAACGAGCTAGAGGTTCTTTTGCCTTGCGCAATTTCGGACGAAATAACGGCGCCATTGGTTTCGTTGTCCTGTTGGGTCATCTCGCTGCGATCCCAACCATAGCGCAAGCGCAGCGATGACAACTCGCCGATGGCGTAGGTCAGCTGCGGCGTGAAGAACAGCGAGCTTGTGTCATAGCTGGCAAAACCAGAGTTCGTTCCCGACAGCCCCAGCCCCAAGTCAAAACGCAATTTGCGGCCTAAAAGATAGGGTTCTGTAAAGCTTATGGCATACTGCTCAGAGTCCTGCGCGGTTGAAATGGTCAGACCCAGGTTTTGACCACGTCCCAAAAAGTTGGATTCGTTCAGGCCGATTGCAATCCCGAAACCGTCCGTGACCGAGTAGCTACCACCAAGGCTAAGCGAGCCTGTCGGTTGTTCTTCAACATCCACATCTAGGATCACCTGACTGGGCGAAGACCCTTCGCGCGGCTCGACATCTGCGGTGGCGAAGAAGCCCAGAGCATTGATCCGCTCGGCCGCCTGACGAATTTCGCGCGGATTGAACGGGTCGCCTTCTACAGTGTCGAACTGACGTCGGATGACACGGTCCAGCGTGGTGGTGTTTCCTTCAATGTCGATCCGCTCAACAAAGATGCGCGGCCCTTTTGTCAGAACGAATTCGACGTCCAGTGTCAGGTCGCGATCATTGCGCGTGATGCGAGGTTCGACCCGCAAGAAGTCCACACCCTGTTTGACGCCCAGACGTTCCTGACGCGCAATCGAGTTTTCAATCAGCGATGGCGTATAAGTCACGCCCGGCTTGATCTTCAGTGCATCCTGATATTCAGCCGCATTCACGCCGGGGATTTCACTGACAGTTGTGATCTTGCCGAACGAGAATTTCTGCCCTTCGGTGACGTTCATCACCAGGAAGAAGGCGTCGCGTTCACGGGTGAATTCCACATTGGCGCTGTTTACGCGGAAATCGACATAGCCGCGCGACAGGTAGAAATCGCGAATGACCTGTTTGTCGAATTCGATGCGGTCGCCGATAAATGTATCATTGCGGAAGAAGGTCCGCAGGAACGTCGCCTGCTTGGTTTCGAGAACACGGCGCAACCGGCGATCCGAGAAGGCGCGGTTGCCAACAAAGCTAACGCGTTCAACTTCGATGGTGGTGCCTTCCGATACTTCGAAAACCAGATCGACGCGGTTGTCACTGCGGCGGATGATCCGCGGGATGACTGTTGCCGCGACCCGGCCTTGCGCAGAATAAATTTCGGCGATCAGGTCGGCGTCTGCTTCCGCCGCCTGAGGGGTAAAGACTCGGCGCGGTTCAGACTCGATGGCGTCCAGCAAAACATCGTCTTTGACGCGTGCGTTTCCTTCAATGCTGATCTGGTTGATCGTAGGATATTCCTGAACTTCGATCACCAGAGTCGTGCCACGCGGCGTCAGCTCGACTGTTTCAAATACACCACTGTCAAGCAAACGCTGATAGGCATCATTGATTTGACCAGCGCTGACTGTTTGTCCAGGTTCGATTCCGGTTCGGGCGATGATCGTACCCGTTTCAATCCGGCGATTGCCTTCCACCTGAAACGAATTGATCGTGAAGTTCTGCGCCTGCGCTGCATTCGGAAAAGCCACCAAACACGCCGCAACAAAAAGGAAAAGAACCGTTAGCGCCTGCCACAAAATATTGTTTGTCGGCATTTGCCCCCCGCAGGATGTGCCCGCGTCTCGCCTGTCAGTCATTTTGTGCTCTACCCAGAATTTTAAGACTTTAATGCTGAGTAACGAGATTAAATGAGCTTGTCAAAAGGCGAAATAGAAGCATTCCAGCGCGACGCCGCACAGCAAGCTTTCTGCATTTCGGTGAGAATCAGAATCCGGCCAGATAAACCCCGGCCAGATACATTGCGCCAGTCAACGCCAGCGCTGTCATGGCAAAGCTCAACAATACGTCACGGTTCAGCATGAAAAGAAAGCTGAACCCCTGGTACGATTTTTTAAGCGCTTTGGTCATGGCGATACCCTTTCAACGCAAAAAGTATAGCCATGAATTGAGGCAGGAATGCGGCCTAAACTTGCACCAACCGCCACATTTAGCAGAACAGATCGTTGCTGACCGAGAACAGCATGAGCGTAAGGATGATAGTGATCCCCAGCCCCATAAGAATCCTCAGCGCGCCATCACTGGGTGGTTTTCCGGCGACCGCTTCATACGCGTAGAATACCAGATGACCGCCATCCAAGGCCGGGATCGGGAACAGGTTCAACAAACCGACAGCCGTCGACAGGACCGCGATAAAGAAGATGAAGTTCTGCGCCCCCTGGCTGGCCATTGCACCCGAGGTTTCAGCAATCCCGATTGGCCCGGAAATGTTACAGGTGCTGATCGCTCCCGTAATCATGTGCCACATGCCGGACAGAGACCCTTCGATGATACGGCCGGTCTGAACGACGCCGCCACGCAGTGAATCCACAAAACCGGCGGGCTCGGTGGCGGGCTCCAACATCATGCCGCCGATGATCCCGATCCGCCAATGTGTGACAAACCCGCCTTCCGGCTTTGGTTCATCCGTACGGCGTGGGGCAAGCGCGAACTCAAGATCCGAGCCGTCCCGCCATACATTCAATAGCAAAACGCGCCCATCCGAACTTTCGACAAAATCCTTCAGCTGATCAAAAGCAAAGATCGGTTCGCCATTTACGGCGGTGATCACATCACCTTGCTCTAACTGAATGTCCATAGCCGCACTGCGCGGGGCAACCTGACGGATCAGCGGTGGGAACATCCAGGGGGCCTGAACGTCCAGTGTCTGTCCATCGCGAATGACCGTGTAATCCAGAACCGGTTGCACCGGCAACGCGTCGATGAAATCCTGCCAGGCGCCTTCTTCATCGTAGTCCGGCGTCGGAATACCAGCGATTGCGGTGATCACATCACCTTCCTGCAGTTCCTGTACCGTTCCCGGCAAAGGCTGTAGGGAGGCCACGGTCAAGGGTTCGCGCGACACGCCCTGAGACCAGAAGATCATGCCGAAAACCAAAATGGACATGGCAAAGTTGAACGCCGGTCCAGCCGCCACGGTGGCAGCCCGCGCCCACAGAGGGGCTCCGTGCATGGTGCGCCGCAACTCTTCCGGGCTTTGGGTGGCGATTTCACCCATCGCCTCTTCATCCTTGCCAGACGCAGCATTGGCGTCACCCAGGAATTTCACATATCCGCCAAATGGGAGCAGCGCGATCTGCCAGCGCGTGCCTCGTTTGTCGACGCGGCTCCACAGGACCGGACCGAACCCGATCGAGAACACTTCGGCATGGATGCCCGACCACCGGCCCACGATATAGTGGCCGTATTCATGCACGGCCACGATGACCGACAAGGCGATGACGAAGGCAACAATCGTCCAAAGAAGATTGCCAAATTGAGGGATCAGCGAAAGTACGTCCAAAATTCTATCCTGCTCGTTCCACCACGGTGTCATCGACCCATTGACGTGCCAAATGGTCCGTTTTCTGCACGTTATCAAGGGTCATCTCGGCATCAATAAGGCCGTCTGATGCGTCAAATCTGTCGAGAACGGCAGCAACCGCATCGGCCATATCCGTAAATGAGATATGGCGTGCAATGAAATGATCCAGCGCCCGTTCTTTTGCAGCATTGAAAACCGAGCCCGCCAAACCACCGCGATCCATGACATCCCAAGCCAGTTTCAGTGCAGGATACCGCGTCAGGTCCGGCGACTTGAAGTTCAGTTGGCCCAGTTTCGTAAGATCAAGCCGTTCCACAGGAAGGTTGCGGCGCTCGGGCCAATGCAAGGCATAGCCAATGGCGTGGCGCATGTCGGGTGCGCCCAAATGGGCAATCACCGCCCCATCCCGGTATCCAACCATCGCATGCACGATGGATTCCGGATGAACTACAACTTCGATCTGCGTCGGGGAGACCGAAAAGTATTCTTTGGTTTCTATGACTTCCAGCGCCTTGTTGAACATTGACGCGCTGTCGATTGTAATGCGTTGGCCCATGTCCCAATTCGGGTGGCTAGACGCTTGTTCAACCGTTGCATTGGCCAGGTCTTCCAGCGGCCAGTCCCGAAAGGCTCCGCCGCTTGCCGTAATGATCACGCGCTCGACCGCATCGATGTCTTCGCCGACCAGCGCCTGAAACACGGCCGAGTGCTCGCTATCGACGGGCAGCAACCGCGCGTCGTGGGCCTTGGCTGTTTCCAGAACCAGTGCCCCAGCGCAAACCAGCGTTTCCTTATTGGCTAGCGCCAGCGTCGCCCCTTGTTTGAGCACTTCAATCCCCGGCGCAAGGCCCGCTGAACCTACAATGGCCGACATAACCCAGTCCGCCGGGCGCGCCGCGGCCTCGGCAATAGCACGCGATCCAGCCGCCACTTCCACGCCGCTACCTGCAAGTGCACTGCGCAGGTCGTCCAACTTATCTTCATGCGCTGTCACGGCCAGATTGGCCCCAAGGCGGCGCGCATCGTCGGCCAATTGCTGGATATTCGCACCACCGGTTAGAGCCACAACGTCGTAGTCGTCTGGCGCGCGGGCGATCAGATCAATTGTATTTTGCCCAATCGATCCTGTGGCCCCCAAAACAGTTACTTTGCGCATTACATACCACCTGGCGCGTAAAACAACCCTGCGATCAGAACAAATAAAGCAGCGCCCATCATGCCGTCGAAGCGATCCAGAAAGCCACCGTGGCCCGGGATCAGATTTGAACTGTCTTTGACGCCAAACTTACGTTTGACCGCGCTTTCGATAATATCACCGATCTGACTTGCCATTGAAGCCAGCACCGAAACAACGACAAAGGCGAATCCGAAACCGGCATGGGTTGCAAAGGCGATCCCTACACAGGCCGCTGCAGCCCATCCACCTGCGGTTCCCGACCACGTTTTCTTCGGGCTGACCCTGGGCCAGAACTTGGGACCGCCGATTGTTTTGCCGACGAAGTAACCAGCGACATCCGTGGCCACGACCACGGCGATCAACCACACCATCCAGCCAAAGCCGAAATTTTCGCGGATCGAGATAAAACCCAACCCGGCCCCGACGATCCAAACTGCAAACAGCCCGTACAGAATTTTCGACCGGCTCATCTGCCCCATACCCACCAATGCAGGCGCGACAACAACAGGCAATGTGTACAGCGGTGGCACATGATAACTGAGCAGAACCGCAGCGCTTGTCAGGATGCCCAACTGAATTCCCGTGCTCTGGCTGTTCGGCTCAATCATCCGAACCAGTTCCCAGGTCATTAGACCACAGGCCACCGCGATAAAAATCTCGAACCAGATGCCGCCCAGCCACACCTCGACCGCGCCAATCAGGACCAGTACCGCAGCAGAAAGAACCCGTGCTGTCAGGTCAGACCATCGGCCTTCGCTCATGCCAGCACCGCTCCGAACCGACGCTCTCTGGACCCGTAGTTGCGGCACAAGGCTTCCAATTCGGCTGCTGTGAAATCCGGCCAAAGCGTATCAATGAATTCGTATTCCGAATACGCCGACTGCCACAAAAGAAAATTAGAGATTCGTGCTTCGCCACTGGTCCGAATAACAAGATCCGGATCCGGAAGAACGCGCGTATCCAGATACTTAGGCAGCGTTTCTTCATCCACCTCTTCAGGCTTTAAACGCCCTTCGGCAACATCACGCGCCAGCCGTTTAGTAGCGCGTGCCACCTCATCCCGACCACCGTAATTCAACGCTACGGTCAAATGAACAAGGTCGTTGTCCTTCGTTTCCTGTTCCAGAGAATCCATCAGCTCGGTCAGTTTTGAATCCAGACGGACCCGATCACCGATGAACCGCACGCGAATTCCATTGTCGGCGAGAGTTCGGGTTTCCTTGATGATGTATCGACGGAACAGGCTCATCAGGCCCGCGACTTCAACCTGTGTTCGTTTCCAGTTCTCGGTCGAAAACGCAAACACTGTGAGATATTTGATCCCCAATCCCGGGCAGGCCTCTACCACCTCGCGGACACGCCGTGCACCTGCGTGATGACCAAACAGTCTGGGACGGCCACGCGCCTGTGCCCAACGACCATTGCCATCCATAATGATAGCGACGTGGCGCGGGCCGGAAACCGGATCGGTTTGGGGATCTTTGGGCATCAAACCAGCTCAGACCTGCATGATTTCAGATTGCTTGGTCTCAAGTGCGGCGTCGACGGCCTTGATCATTTCATCGGTCAGATCCTGAACTTCGCTTTCCCAAAGTTTCTGGTCATCTTCCGACATCCCATCGGCCTTGGCCTTCTTGATCTGGTCCATACCGTCGCGGCGCACGTTACGGATCGAAACCCGAGCACTTTCCGCATATTGCCCCGCAACCTTGCCAAGCTCGCGCCGACGTTCTTCGTTGAGTTCCGGGATCGGCAACATGATGATTGTGCCGTTCAGCTGAGGGTTGATACCAAGCCCGCTTTCGCGAATGGCCTTTTCCACCTTACCAACCAGTGACTTATCCCACACATTTACAGTCACCATCCGCGGTTCCGGCACGTTCACCGTCCCCACCTGGTTGATCGGAGTCAGCGAGCCATAGGCGTCAACCATGACAGGCTCGAGCATAGATGCCGAAGCCCGACCCGTACGCAGCGAGGCAAATTCAGTTTTCAGATTGGCCATGGCGCCATCCATGCGGCGCTTGAGATCATCGGTGTCCAGTTCGAAGTCGTCAGACATGCTGCTCACTCCCCGTTTTCAGGTACTCTTTGGATGGGTCTTACGCCATCACAATTGGGATGTATAGCAATCATGGTCGGGAATTGTATCAATGGCCAGAGGTGTTGCGACCATTTTGTACCAACTCCGATCCGATCCTCGGCCAGGCGCGCCCGCCCGAGGATGCAGTACGCGTCAACTTCAGGCGTTCACATCAACAACAACGCGACCTTTGACCTGACCCTTCAGAATATCCGCACCAAGCTGTGGTAGATCTGACAAAGCGGCTGGCTGAACCATCGCCTCCAGCTTGTCCATCGGCAGATCGGTCGCGATCCGCTGCCACGCGCGCAGTCGGTTGTCGTAAGGCTGCATCACGCTGTCGATGCCCAACAGGTTCACGCCCCGCAACAGGAATGGAATCACAGTCGCAGGCAGGGCCGCGCCTCCGGCCAAACCGACGGCAGCAACCGAGCAGCCGTATTTCATCTGCCCCAGAACACGCGCCAACATATCTCCGCCCACCGCGTCTACACAGCCAGCCCAGGTTTCACTTTCCAACGGGCGCTTGGTGGTTTCATTCAACTCTTCGCGGGGCACAATCGTTGTCGCGCCAAGCGATTTCAAATAGTCACCGGTTTCGGGGCGCCCGGTCACAGCCGCCACCTCATACCCCAGATTGCCCAGAATGGCTGTGGCCACCGACCCAACACCACCTGCAGCGCCGGTCACCAAAACCGGTCCCCGATCCGGGGTCAGCCCATGATCTTCCAACGCCATCACCGCAAGCATGGCCGTAAACCCAGCCGTACCCACAGCCATGGCCTGACGTGCGTCCAGCCCGTCGGGCAGCGGAACCAGCCAGTCCGCCCGCGCATTGGCTTTCTGAGAATAGCCGCCCCAATGCGCCTCGCCCACACGCCAACCGGTCAGAACAACCTTGTCGCCGGGTTTGTATCGCTCATCTGACGAGGCTTCGACCGTACCGGCGTAATCGATACCCGGCACATGCGGATATGCCCGCACCAGCCCACCCCCTTTGCGTGACAGGCACAGACCGTCCTTATAATTCACGGTTGAAAACTCCACCGCCACAGTCACCTCACCATGTGGAAGATCATCCAATGAAAGCTGCTTGACCGATGCACTCGCCAAGCCGCTCTCTTCGTCCTTGTCCATCACCAACGCATTGAACATTCTCAAATCCTTTCGTGTTTCCTTGACCAGACCAGTCCTTCACCTGGCCCAAAATACCTCGGGGGAGTCGCGCAGCGACGGGGGCAGCGCCCCCAACCCTTGTGTTAAACCCAGAAATGCGACTGCACAGTTGCGCGCCGCATCCCGCCCGGCACCTCGATATCCAGTTCCGTTCCCGCATCCCAATGGCTCAACCGCACCATTCCAATAGCCACATTGGTCTTGAAATCCGGGGACCAGGCCGCCGACGTTACCTGCCCAACCCACTTTCCGTCCGCGTAAAGGCCCCAGGGTCGATCACAACCCGGAACAGGGTCGCCCGCAATCGCGATGGGTCGGATTTGCTGAATCGGCCCCTCTTTCGCCACACGCAGCAACGCGTCGCGCCCAATGCACCCAATTGCGGTGTTGGTGTTGCAGAATTTGCCCAACCCACATTCGTGTGGCGTGTTATCGTCGGTCATGTCATTGCCATAAGACAACAAACCGCCCTCAATCCGCTCGATCAGGTTCGGACAGCCAGCGCGCACCTGAAGATCTTCGCCTGCTGCAAACAACGCGTTCCAAAGGGGCATGCCGATCTCGCTGCCCTCAACATAGATTTCAAACCCGCCCTGTTTGGAATAACCCGAACGCGCAATCGCCAGATCGCGCCCTTCAAACTCGAACATATCGAACCTGAAGAACCGGATGTCCCGCACGCGGTCGCCAAACACGCGCGCCATAAGCTCATCTGCCTTGGGGCCCTGAACCGCAAGCGGAGATACATCCGGCTCGTCAACCAACACATCCAAACGGTATCCGACGGCGATCCCTTTGACCCATAGCAACAGGTCACTGTCAGCAATCGAAATCCACCACCGATCTTCAGACAGTTTCACGGCCACCGGATCATTCAGCATTCCACCGGTCTCATCAACGATCGGCACATAGAAACACTGGCCCGGCAACATCCCCCGCAAATCACGCGGAGTGAGCATCTGCATCAGCCGAGCAGTATCCGGCCCGCGCAGTTCGACCTGCCGTTCACAAGCCACATCCCACACCTGCACATGGGTCTTCAAATGCCGATAGTCAGCCTCGACGCTTTCGAAAACAGTAGGCAATAACATACGGTTATATACCGTATATCCTTTGACCCCAGCAGCTTCGACCCCATCCGAGAATGGCGTACGCCTCAGACGACGCGAAGGAGATATTTGCGGCATTCAATCCTCCTGCGGCATGAAGACTAGATCGCTGACCGGCGCTTCAGATCCCGCCTCGGTCAGCATCTTGTGCACTTGTCCCCGGTGGTGAGTTTGATGATTGAACATATGGATGACGCAGCGCGCATAAGGCAAAGTAATGTCAGCCTCTTTCGCGGCTGAATACCACGTGAACGGACCCGTCAGAGGTTCGTCCCCCAACCTGTCAGCCCATCGGATGATGCGGGCGTCAATCTTTTCTCGCAGGGGCAGCCATGCAGATAGGTCGGGGCACAGATACACGCTTTCATGAATTCCACCGCCCGTTCGGTGAATGTTGCTTTCCGGTCCATCTGCCTTTTCAAAGCGAGACATCCAGATCCAATCCCCCCAGAGCAAATGGTTGGCTGTTCCCAGGATCGACCCGAAAAACGCTCCGCGTTCAAGGACCAGTTCCTCATGAGTCAATGCTTGTAGAAACTCCGCCAACTGCTTGTTTTGCCAATGATTGTATTGCGCCATCTCACGCGCATATTCACCGGTGATCATTACTTGGGCCCATGCCAGTCAATTGGACAAATCTCGGCCGACTTACCGCCAAAGTCCCAAACCCGGCCATAGTCACGTACTTTGGACTTGGTGCCACGGGCGACAATAATATCGGGGCCCATCCAGTATTTCGAGTTCGACACCATGACGGGATGCTCTGGGTCTTTACCGCCCAGCATCTCAATCTCTCCCTGTATCTTGCGGCCAATCATGATGCGGCGCTTGGTCCCGTCGCGTTCGATCTGAACGGGCGCGCGCTCGGCCCCGATGATCTCACTCACCAGCATGGTGAACAGCCCGGTGGTTCCGCCCGCCTGCCCGCTGAAGATTTGCAGCAACCCGTTATACGCCTTGCCACTGGCACGTTCGTCTACATAAGCCGCCACTTTCCACTGGCCTTCGCCCATCCGGCCCGGAATATCGACCAACAAACCGACATTCAGCCCCGACAGATCTTCGCCCTCGTAATGCCCGTCATCGATGATGATGCCCATCCAGGCATGACAATGGCCTTCGGTCGGAGGGTGCGCACCCAACGACACCACGCAGGGGCAGAAAACATCGCACGAACAGTTCAGGATCAATTCGCCTTTGATCGACCAATCCGTTGGGCTCATTTCGCGCCGCTTGGGGTTAGGCATCCGGCTGTCGATCCGTTGACTGATAGGTAACCGATCAGCTTCTGGTTTTCTGTTTTTTGCCATTGGCTTAACCTCCGTAACTAATTGGATAGACGAGCAGGACCAGACCACCCGCAATCAGTGCAAACCCCATAGGCCGCGTTATCGCGTGCCCGATTTGTGGGAGTTTTTCCAAAACCATGAACAGTGTCGCGAGACCCATCCACAACAAGCTCATGACACCACCCACAAATCCCAGCGCCATGAAACCCCAGCAGCAGCCCACGCAAAACGTGCCCAGGCCCAAACCCATGCGAACACCGCCTGCGAAACCGGTTTTCCAATGGCCCAGAAAATAGGTCATCGGGGCATGGCAAACGCCGTGGCAGACCTCTTTCGCGCGTGTGAACTGAAAGGCCCCCACTGCGATCATCAATCCGCCAGCAACCCAGCCAGACTTGGCGATTCCCAGCATATCGACCACACCGCCAAACAGCAAAATCAGTTGAATTCCGGTGATCAGAGCCGCAAATCCGACCCACACGAGCCAGTACCCCGCCAGCACGCCCAGCCAGCCTGCGCGGCTACCATTTGCGCTGCGGATCAGGTCATCATAGCTGCGCAGTGTTGGCACAAGTGTCGGCAGCATCATCGCCGCCATCATGATCGCCCACATTGAAAACAGCGACCCGAACTCGGCCATGGGCATATACATGTCCATGCGCGGATCCATGGCCGCCATGGTCTGTCCCATTGGTCCGGGGCGACCGATCAGATCAAGGTCCATGTCCCGGCTCATCGAGAACATGACCCACCACGCCCACAGGATCAGGACATAAAAGCCCAGCCACATTCCGCTGCGCGGCCACGTACGACTCACTTCGGCCTCCCGACTCAACTCCCTTGCTTTTCAAATGTCAGACTTTTAAATGTCAGACAAATAAAAATTTGCCCAAGGTCCTCTGAACATGAAAGCCGCGCCCCGGAAAACCGCTGACTTGTCCGCTCAGATCGCTCAAGCCATTCGGGACGCGATTGTGTCAGGTGAGTTGATCGTGGATGCCCGCTTGCCGTCCGAGGCCGAGTTGTCAGAACAATTTCAGGTATCGCGCCCAACTGTGCGTGAAGCGTTAAAACGATTGGCGGCGCAATCCCTGATCCGCACACAGCGTGGGGCATCGGGCGGCGCGTTTGTAAATCGGCTGAGTTTTGAGGACGCCTATTCCCAGCAGGTCACAACCTCGACCTTGCTGCTGTCGATGAATGCCGTAAGCTTTGATACCGCCTGCGAGGCGCGTTATGCTTTGGAAAGAGCTTGTGCGCCTTTGTCCGCGCAGCGACGCACCGCAGATCAATTAGCCACCATGCGGGCCGAGATATTTCGTCAATCTCAACCGGGTCTGACAGACGAAGCGTTTTGTGCATCTGACGTGACCTTTCACCGTGCCTTGGTGGATGGGGCCGGAAACCCAGTCCTGTCGTATCAATTGGCGGGGGCGGTCGAGGCGATGCAACCCCTGATGAACATGATCACTTTCACCGCGCGGTCTCGTGAAGAAATCATAGCGTTGCACAGCAGAATTGTTGACGCGCTTGAAGCGCAGGACGCCGAAACCGTGGACGCCGCGCTGATTGATCTGGAACACTACGCCCGCCAATTGGCGCAGGACGTGGCCGAGCGTAAACGCAAACCAGCTTGAGCGCCCAATGCGCGCTTAGGCAACGAAAGGAAGACGAGCAGGCAGAATGTCATCCGGCGCCAAGACCGGAACTCTCAATACGAATTGAAGATCAATGACTTACGGGAGGACGTTATGAACACTAGACCGGACCCAACCTTTTACCCATCCGCCAAGCTCGCGATGGAGGGGCCTACTGAAACGCTTGCTTTCACCTTGATGCTTAGCCCGGATTTTTCGCAACCAGACGGGTTGGCGGTTGTGAATGTCGATCCAACATCCGACGATTTTGGAAAAATTGTTCATCAGGTGATCATGCCTGAGAAGGGCGATGAGTTTCACCATTTCGGATGGAATGCCTGCTCGTCCGCCTTGTCACCGTTGACCGGGCACGCCTTTCTGGAGCGGCGCTATCTGATCATCCCCGGCATTCGATCCAGCCGGATTTACGTCATCGACGTTAAAAACCCACTTGAGGCGAAGATTCACAAGATCATCGAACCCGAAGAAGTCTTTGCCAAGACTGGATATTCCCGCCCACACACAATCCATTGCGGGCCTGAGGGCATCTATGTCAGCACGCTGGGCGGCGGTGGCGCGGACGGCACTGATGGTCCTCCGGGCATCTTCATTATGGATTGTGAGAGCTTTGAGATCATCGGCCGCTATGAGATCGAGCGCGGTGTGCAGGACAAGCATTATGATTTCTGGTGGAACCTCCCGCGCGATTACATGGTCAGTTCTGAATGGGGTCTGCCGCCTCAGTTCGAAAACGGGATAGTGGCCGAAGACTTGCTTTCGAACAAATACGGTCACCGCATCCATTTCTGGAACCTGCGTAACCGGACCAATATCCAGACCATCGATCTTGGTGAAAACCACCAGATGGCACTGGAAATCCGTCCGGCCCATGACCCGGTCAAGCAGTATGGGTTCTGCGGGGTTGTCGTAGACACCACCAACTTGCAAGGTGCGATCTTCACCTGGTGGCGCAATGATGACGGCACATTCGAGGCCAAGAAAACCATCACCATCGATCCGCAACCAGCTGATCCCGATGATCTGCCAGATCTGCTCAAAGGGTTTTCGGCGGTGCCACCGTTGGTCACTGACATCGACCTGAGCCTGGATGACAAATACCTCTACGTCTCGTGCTGGGGCACCGGTGAGATGCATCAATACGATGTGTCGGACCCAATGAACCCCAAGCTGGCTGGTATGGTTGAAATCGGGGGGATCGTTAAGAAAACCAAGCATCCAAATGGCCAGAGTTTTGGTTACGGTCCGCAAATGGTTGAAATCAGCCGTGACGGCAAACGCGTCTATTGGACCAACTCGCTCTATTCCACCTGGGACGATCAATTCTATCCGGGCGAAGGCGGCGCGGCCATGGTCAAGGCCGATGTTGGCGAGAACGGAGGGTTGACGTTGGATCCGAAATTCTGGGTCGAGTTCCCCGACGGCTACCGCAGCCACCAAATCCGGCTGGAGGGCGGAGACTGTTCAACCGACAGCTTCTGCTACCCCTCGGTCTGAGTTGGACGTTTTGATGACATCAACGGCTGGCCTCTGGCTGGCCGTTGTTCTGAGCGGCGCTTATCACGGCCTGAACCCTGGCATGGGCTGGCCGCTGGCGGTCTCTTCCGCGCTGATGGAGCAGCGCCAATCCGCGCTTTGGCAAGCACTGGCAGCTTTGGCGGGCGGGCATTTTGTGGCCATGTTAGGAGTGCTGCTGCCTTTTGCGCTGATGGCGGTTCTGGTCGACTATCAAAAGGAAATCCGAATTGGTGCCGCGCTGCTCGTCATCGCGATGGGGTTGTTCATCGCAATCACCCGTCGTCACCCCCGTTTTTTGTCACGGATTCCCCCCAGCAAACTGGCTCTATGGTCGTTTCTGGTGGCCCTTGCGCATGGGGCCGCCCTGATGCTGGTTCCGATCTATCTGGGGCTGTGTGCCGTAGATGAACTGGACGCCGGCCATCAAGCGATATCCCAGATCATGACAACAAACACCCTGCTGGTTCTGGGCGTCGCCGCGCTTCACACAGCCGCCATGGTTCTGGGCGGAGGTCTGCTGGCTTTTGCCGTCTATCGTTGGCTGGGCCTGCAGGTTCTGTCGCGCAGTTGGTTCAATCTTGAGCTCATCTGGGCGCTAAGTCTGATATTGGTTGGCGGCCTTGGTCTTTGGTCAGCGCTTGGTTGATCTTGTACTTTGATTTGAAACGCGCTTTGTCTGCGGCAAGACAAAAACGGAGTTTCCGAATGCTGGACCAAACCCGCCCGACCGAAATGCTGCGTCAGGGCAGAAGTGATGACTGGCAAGCCGCCACCTCCCACGCCTTTACGCGCGATTTGTCCGACGGCACCCTGCCCGAGGACAAAATGCGCTGGTATCTTCAGCAGGATTATCAGTTCGTGGACGGATTTGTGCGCTTGCTTGCCAGTGCCATCGCGCACGCTCCGACCCTCGCAGACAGCGTACCAGCCGCGCAGTTTCTCGCGCTGATCACAGGCCCCGAGAACACTTATTTCCTGCGCGCGATGGACGCTTTGGGCACAAAACCCAGCACAGAACCCGCCCCCGCCACACGGGCGTTTCAGGACCTGATGGCCGAGGCCGTGGCCTCGGGCCGTTATCATAACATGCTGGCCGTGCTGGTCGTGGCGGAATGGGTCTATCTGAGTTGGGCCAGCCCGGAAAACCCACCCAAAGACGACCTGCCCTTCTGGTTTGCCGAATGGATCACGCTACATGCGGGCGAAGGGTTTGAAAGCGTGGTCGAATATCTGCGTGGACAGCTGGATAAGGTTTGGCCGACGTTGGATGCGGCTGAACAGGCCGAGGTCACGCGATTGTTCCATCGCGCAGTCGAACTGGAACGTGATTTCTTTGACGCCGCCTACGCGGCCTGAACCATAAGGGGGCCGGAATGGTCACAACTCTGAACGTGATTGCTGCGTTGCTGACTATCGGGTTTGGCGCGTTTGGGTTTCTGGCCCCGGCCCACACTGCCTCGGCTCTTGATCTGGCCCCGACCAACAGCACGATGGGCTTGTCAGAGATGCGCGCCTCGGTCGGAGGTCTGTTTGTCGTCACCGGAATCGCCGTTATCTGGCTGAACAATCCGATGGCCTATGTCATGCTGGGCGTCGTCTATTCGGGGGCAGCGTTAGGCCGATTTGTATCGGTCGCGCTGGACAATCCGCCGTTGGCCAAGGCGATGATCTTTGGGGGAATCGAACTGGTTCTGGCCGTTTGGCTGATTGCTGCAAACTTTAATAAAACAACCTAACCAACTGAGACTATTGGGTTGATTGAGGTGCAATCTGAGTTTGCATCTAACCATCACCTCACCTATATATGGAATGTCCTTCGGGACTATGGACATAAACGCGCTCGTAATAAGCGGATCGGACCCGGGGGCGGTACCCGGCGGCTCCACCAACCATCCTTCGTTTGGGGATTTTGGGGCCGAAACAGGATCGACGAACGTCTAAAGGGGTTAGCTTTGTCTCGGCTGTCTGCCACCGTTATCGGCGAAACTAGTACAATTGCAAACGACAATCGTGCTCCGGTTGCAGTTGCTGCGTAAGCAGTAACAAGACCGAAATCTAAGCCCTTGCGCCTAGCCGCGTAAGGCGGGGTTCGCAGGTACCTGGCAACAGAAACCTGCATTATTCCCTGACATGTCTGACCTTATTCCCTTTTTAGGGCACATTCAGAGTTTGTTCATTCCTGCCTGTCATCGTGCCCTCACTTGGACAGGAGAGCTGGGATGACAAATTCAGAGATACTCAGGGCGTGGTATTCCGAAGTTTGGGAAAACGGAAATACCGAGGCAATCGATCAATATTTTGCGCCGGAAACGATGGCCGAAGGGCTGATCCCCGAAATGCAAGTTGGTGCAGATGATTTCCGCGACCTGGTCACCGCGTTCCGCCATATCCTGGGCGACATCAAGGTTGAACTGCCCAAGATCATCGAAAATGGGGATTGGGTGTCAGCGATTTTGAACGTTCGCACCTTCCGCGCCGACAACGGCGCGCCTTTGGAGGTCACGGGACAGGTCATGGCGCGGTTCAAAGGCGACAAGATGGTTGAGGCCTACAATCACTTTGATTTCATCTCGTTCTTTGAAGAGTTAGGCCAGTTTCCATCCGACACTTTGCCCGTGTGCATGACTGGGCAACGTCTGGACTGGGCCTGAACCCAAAGCAATCTTGACCCCAATTGCGCTTGCACGTTAGCAAGCGCCAAGGGGTCCAAATGCGAACACCCCAAGGCGGTGACGCAAGTTTCGCATCTTTCGGGACTTGCAGGATTAAATGTTGTGACTTGGCCACCCGACATTGAACAGCAAGTGTTAGTGCTTTTGGCTGCCTTCGACACTGCCAAATTCTGGAACCAGTCTGAGCTTTTGGGCCATACAGCATGAGCGGTTCCGTGACGCCCTCGGTCCCAGAGTTAATTCGCGTCTTTGGCAGGGTCGGGTTGCTGTCCTTTGGCGGACCAGCGGCGCAGATATCTCTGATGCATCAGGAACTGGTCGAACGCAGACCATGGCTGGATGAGCAAACCTACCTGCGTGCCTTGTCACTGTGCATGTTGCTGCCGGGTCCAGAAGCCATGCAATTGGCCACTTACGCCGGATGGCGTTTGCGTGGGGTTTCCGGGGGTCTGATCGCTGGCAGCTTATTTGTCTTGCCTGGCGCAATTGTCATCGCTGTTTTGGTCGCCCTCTACTCTGCGTTTGGAGATCTTCCATTGGTGCAATCGGCCTTCATCGGCGTCAAGGCAACAGTCATCGTGATTGTCTTGCAAGCCCTGCGCAACCTTTCGCGCAAAGCTTTGACGGACAAAGACCACTACGTCGTCGCCGCACTCTCATTCCTTAGCATTTTCCTGCTGAACCTCCCCTTCCCGCTGATCATCTTTGCGGCCGCATTTTGGGGATACGCGACTTTCCGAGGCCTATCGAAACCATATGAGCCGAACCAGCCGTCGCACCTGAAGCCTTCCCTGCGAACCATCGCTGTTTGGTTGCCTCTTTGGCTTGGTCCCTTGGTTGCATTGACCATTAGCGGACACCAATTGCTGAGCGATTTGGGTTGGTTTTTCGCACGGCTGGCCGTCGTCACCTTTGGTGGTGCCTATGCTGTACTCGCCTATATGACCCAGACGGTTGTGGATCAGTATCACTGGATCAGCACTGACCAGATGATCGACGGTTTGGGCCTTGCGGAAACCACACCCGGCCCTTTGATTCTGGTGACTCAGTTTGTCGCAATGCTTGCGGGAGAGTTGAGCGGAGGCTTTGGCCTGGCTTTGGCTGCTGGCGCGGTCGCTCTTTGGGCAACTTTTGTGCCGTGCTTCCTGTGGATCTTCCTTGCCGCCCCATACCTTGACCGGCTGGCTGCGCGACCGCGCCTGTCGGCGGCCCTTCACAGCATCACCGCTGCTGTTGTCGGAGTGATTCTCAACCTTTCCGTGTGGTTTGCCCTGAACGTTCTATTCGAATCAGTTCCCCACATATCCTGGGGCCCACTGGCAATACCCACGCCGCAACTTTCGCAAATGGATTTCACCGCTTTGGGTTTGACAATTCTGGCTGGGGCCTTGATTTTTCGACTGAAATTGGGGATGGGCACCGTGTTGGCCCTGATGTCTGTCGCCGGGCTGGCCGCACACACTATATGATCAATCCGGCCATACCTGCCCTTTCGTTTCCGAACAAAAGCCCTATGCTGGGCATAACCACTTTTGAGGATCACACATGTCGCAAGGCATCGATTACGGCAACCTGATGCACTCCGCCATGCGCGGGCTCATCAAGAAAGTGCTGACGGATGTTTCCGAAACCGGCTTACCCGGGGCGCATCATTTCTTTATCACCTTCGACACGCGCGAGGACGGTGTAGACATCGCTGACTGGTTGCGTGAACGGTACCCGGAAGAAATGACTATCGTCATGCAGCACTGGTTCGAAAACCTTGAAGTTGGCGAATCCGGTTTTGCCATAACGCTGAATTTCGGCGACGCGCCTGAACCGCTCTACATCCCCTATGCCGCGATCAAGACCTTCGTGGATCCGTCTGTTGAATTTGGCCTGCGCTTTGAAAGCCCCGAGGGTGAGTTAGACGATGATCATATCATGGAAGAGTCGATAGATGTCGAAGAAGAAGAGCCACATCACGACGCAGACGTGGTTTCACTCGACAGCTTCCGGAAATAACCACATCAACCCCGCCGCGCGCGGGGTTATTTCTTTTGCAGAAATGTTTCGACAGACCGGGATTTTACACCGTCTATGAAACGCGAAAAGGACAGGTTCAGCCCGCCTTCTGCAAGCGTACGATCAAATTGCTGCAGTTCGTACCCGCCATCCTGATCGATGAACAAAGAAAACACGGTCATCGTATCCCCCACGATTCGACCCCAGACAAACGGTTCCCCTTTCATCGGGTCCAACGGCACTTCGTGGCCAAAGACATTGCGCTTCATCGCAGCCGAAAACAAATCCCCGCGGCCCGAAGGCACAAAGTCGATAGAAAACTTCTGTTCCTTAACGCGCCCGTCCAACTTGTAGGTCGTGGTCCGCCAACTGACATTGAACCCATTTTGGGTTTCAACAATGGAAACGCTCATGTCCCGAGGGGTTGAGGTGCCATCAGCATCCACGACGTTAGCAGACCCAATATAATCCCCCACAAAAGGTGCAATGTCCTGAGCCCGTGCAGAATCGCTGAAAACGGATAGCCACAATGCGCAAATGGCAAAGATCGTGACGGCTTTTGCAAGCGCAAGACGATGGAAATTTGGCATTTTGTCCTCCACGGCGTTCACCTTCTTATTGTAGCTCACAGAGACCCACGCACAATGGCACTTTCCCCGGCAATCTCAAGTAAAGTGACGCACCCCGCCACCTATACCTTTGCGACGCCTCTGGCTAAGGTGCGCGCAACTGGCCGATTGCGTCACGGCTTTGCTGCGGCTAAACGGCATACAACTGCATACCAGACGGAGTGACAGATGTCTCAGACCCGCACCGAATCCGACAGCTTTGGCCCGCTTGAGGTTCCTGCCGACAAATACTGGGGCGCGCAGACGCAGCGCTCGATCATGAATTTCCCCATCGGTTGGGAAAAACAGCCCGTCGCCATCGTCCGCGCGCTGGGCGTGATCAAAAAAGCCTGCGCAATGCAGAACAAGGCCACCGGCAAACTGGATGCAAAAATTGCCGACGCGATCATTCAAGCCGCTGGTGAAGTGATCGAGGGCAAGTTTGATGACAACTTCCCACTGGTTGTCTGGCAGACCGGCTCGGGCACGCAGTCGAACATGAACTCGAACGAGGTCATCGCAAACCGCGCCATCGAAATTCTGGGTGGTGTGATTGGTTCAAAAGACCCGGTGCATCCGAACGACCACTGTAACATGGGTCAATCTTCGAACGACACCTTCCCTACCGCCATGCATGTGGCCACCGCGACCAGCGTGCGTGACGTGCTGCTTCCGGGGCTCGAGAAACTTGCCTCGGGGCTGGAACACAAGGCCGAAGAGTTCAAAGACATCATCAAGATCGGTCGGACCCACACGCAGGACGCAACGCCTCTGACGCTGGGACAGGAATTCAGCGGTTACGCCCATCAGATTCGCCAGGGTATTGCCCGTGTTCACGCAGCCATGCCTGGGATTTACGAGCTAGCGCAAGGCGGTACCGCAGTTGGTACAGGGCTTAACACACAACACGGCTGGGGCGAGGCCGTCGCAGGCCACATGGCTGATATTACCGGCCTGCCCTTCGTCACCGCACCGAACAAGTTCGAGGCACTCGCCGCCCATGACGCGATGGTCTTCCTGTCAGGCGCTTTGGCGACGATTGCCGGCAGTTGCTACAAGATCGCCAACGACATTCGTTTCCTGGGCTCGGGCCCACGGTCGGGTCTGGGCGAACTGATTCTGCCCGAGAACGAGCCAGGTTCGTCGATCATGCCCGGCAAGGTGAACCCCACACAGGCCGAAGCGTTGACCCAGGTCGCCGCCCACGTGATGGGTAACAACGCCGCGATGACTTTCGCAGGTAGCCAGGGTCATTTCGAGCTGAACGTTTACAACCCGATGATGTCTTACAACCTGCTGCAGTCAATCCAGCTGTTGGGCGATGCTTCTGACAGCTTTACTGAGCGGATGCTGATGGGCATCAAGGCCAACGAACCGCGCATCGACAAGCTGATGAAGGAATCACTGATGTTGGTCACAGCGCTGGCGCCAACTATCGGTTACGACAACGCCACAACAGTTGCCAAGACGGCGCATAAGAATGGCACAACCCTCAAGGAAGAGGCCATCGCGCTGGGCTTTGTGGACGAAGCAACCTTTGACGCCGTCGTCCGCCCCGAGCAGATGATTGGTCCAAAAGACTGATGGGCAAGCCGGTTAACCTGAACCGGTATCGTAAAGAAAAAGCGCGGGCTGAAAAGAAAGCCCGCGCGGATCAGAATGCTGTCGCATTCGGCCGCACCAAGGCCGAGAAAGAAATCGCCAAGTTTGAACAGGACAAGCTGAAGCGTGACCTCGACAAGCGCGAGTTAGACGAATGAGCGGCCGCCCAATCAAGCGCTCTCTGACTCTCAAGGGGCACCGAACATCCGTGTCGCTTGAAGATGAATTCTGGCGAGCTTTCCGCGACATAGCGGCTGAAAAAAGACTTCCGATCAATGTTTTGGCCGCAGAAATTGATGTTGAACGCGATCCTGAAACTGGCCTTGCATCGGCCATTCGGGTGTTTGTTCTGAAATGGTATCAGAACAAGGTTTGAGGCATATGCCCGGCTTCGCCTTTGGCCATGAAGTTAAAAACTTGCGATGAACAATTGAAGCGCAGCGCCGTAATTGTTTCCCATTCCCCCTGTCTCGTTTTCTTGGACCGCTCAGTTTTCAGGCGTTGTAGAAAACCACGCCAGATCGTCGCCGTTTCGTTTTTGTATCCAAGTATTCGCAAGGCGGCATAATCGCGCGTCTCAAGGCTGCGGCAACAAAAGCTACGACAATACAGCAACGCAACCATCTGATCGCGAAAGACAAATAGCAGGTTAAAAGAGGATGTGGTGCCCAAGGAGAGACTCGAACTCTCACGCCCGTGAAGGCGGGGGATTTTGAATCCCCTGCGTCTACCATTCCGCCACTTGGGCCACGGACACTGGATTAGCGCCCAAGCGCAGGAAGGTCCAGAGGCAAAAAACATCCCACATTCCATTTGTTTCAATCTGGGCGGTTGACGGTCCGTCAGGTGCATGGTTTGCCTTCTTGGGGCCGCAAACGGGATTTGAGTACTGTATATGTTACGATCGCTTTATGACTGGACCATTCGTCTGGCCGAACACCCTCATGCCCTGTGGGCCTTGGCCATTGTCGCCTTCATCGAAAGCTCGTTTTTTCCGATTCCTCCTGACGTCTTGATGATTCCGATGATTCTGGCCCGCCCGTCACGCGCCTGGTTGATTGCAACCGTTGCGCTGGTGGCTTCGGTTTTAGGCGGGATGCTGGGTTATGCGATTGGCGCGTTCTTCTATGAAAGCATCGGTCAGCCCATTCTGGAATCCATGGGCAAAGCGCACGCGATGGAAGAATTCAACACCCGATTCAACGATTTCGGGTTCTGGGCTGTGCTGGCTGCGGGTGTGACGCCCTTCCCCTACAAGGTCATCACCATCATGTCCGGCTGGACCGGAATGCCGCTGGGCACATTCATCGCCACATCGATTCTGGCGCGGGCCATGCGATTCTTTCTGGTTGCCGGCCTGCTTTGGGGCTTCGGCGAGCCGATCCGGGACTTTATCGAAAAGCGTCTGGGCCTTATGTTCACGCTGTTCATCATCCTTCTTTTTGGCGGGTTCGTGGCGGTTAAATATCTATGACAAAAAAATCCGTACTTGTGGCCCTCGCCACGATTGGCTCAGCAGCCCTGCTATTGGGCGCGTGGGGATTCCAGTATTTGGGCGGGCTTGCACCCTGCAAAATGTGCATCTGGCAGCGTTACCCCCATGCGGTGGCTGTTGTGATTGGCGTGGCGGCGCTGGCCTTGCCAAGATTTGGTATCCTGCCGCTGCTGGGCGCAGCAGCTGCTGCAACAACGGGTGCCATCGGGGCCTTTCATGCCGGTGTTGAGCAAGACTGGTGGGAAGGCCCCAGCACATGTACGTCGGGCGATATCAGCGGACTGAGCAACGACGATCTGTTCGATCAGATCATGAACGCGCCACTGGTGCGCTGTGACGAAATCCCGTGGGAGATGTTCGGCATCTCGATGGCAGGCTGGAATGCCATCGCCTCGGCAGTGCTGATGCTGATCTGGATCGCGGCCTGGCGGGCGCGCGCTTAAAACTCGTCCAGTTCCGCATCCCAATACAGGAAGTCGATCCAGCTTTCGTGCAGATGGTTCGGCGGGAACTTCCGCCCAATATTGCGCAGCGCTTCAGCATCAGGTTGACGTGGCGGCTTGCGCAATGTCATCCCCGCCTGACGCAGCGATTTGGACCCTTTACGCAGGTTGCAGGGGCTACAGGCCGCCACCACGTTCTGCCAACTGGTCACGCCGCCTGCCGCGCGCGGCACCACATGGTCAAATGTCAGGTTATCGCGGCTGCCGCAGTACTGGCAGCGGAATTCATCCCGCAAAAATAAATTAAAGCGCGTGAAGGCCACGCGCTTTCTGGGTTTTACATAGTCTTTCAATACAACGACCGAGGGTATTCGGATCTCGGTGCTCGGGCTTCGGACGACCTCGTCATATTCGGCCACGATGTCGACCCGATCCAGCCAGGCCGCTTTGATCGCCTCTTGCCAGGGCCACAAGGACAACGGGTAGTAGGACAAGGGGCGGTAATCGGCGTTCAAAACCAGGGCCGGGTGTTGTTTGAGCATACCCGGCTCTCTTACAAATTCGGTCCTGAAATCTCCGTCCATCACAGAATCGCTCCTCGCTCTCAGCTGCCCGTTTGTGACACCAGAGCGGGGAGCACCCGCCCCGGCCTTAAGGTAACTATATATCGTGTTAAAACTCTGACAAGCCCTGAGTTTCCACAATATGTCGCAGACTGGGTAAGCCGAATCTGTGACAGGTACGTGACACTTATCCACAGCTTGCGTCGGGTGCGTCCTTCGGGCTATGCGCGGGTCATGTCCTGGTTCATTCGCTTCAACAAACCGTATGACGTGCTGCCGCAGTTCACCGACCGCGCCAATGTCGAAAGTCCGCGTAACACACTGTCTGATTTTATCGACCTGCCGGGTGTCTACCCCGCCGGTCGTCTGGACCGTGACAGCGAAGGTTTGATGCTGCTGACGGATCATGGGAAGCTGCAAGCCCAGATATCCGACCCGAAGCATAAGATGGCCAAAACCTATTGGGTTCAGATCGAAGGCGTCCCTGATGGCACAGCTTTGAAAGCGCTGCGCAACGGGGTTGAGTTGAAGGATGGCCTGACGCGCCCTGCAAAGGTACGGCAGATTGATGAGCCCGAGGGGCTCTGGCCTCGCATTCCACCTATCCGAGAGCGTAAAAGCGTTCCCGACAGTTGGCTGGAACTGACCATCCGCGAGGGAAAGAACCGGCAGGTGCGGCGGATGACGACCGCGGTGGGTCTGCCTACCCTACGCCTGATCCGCTATCGCGTCGGAGACTGGACCCTGGATGACTTAGAGCCCGGTCAATGGGACAGCCTGCCGATGCCGACGCTGAGTGCCGCGCCTCAGCGCAAACGAGACCGTCGCCCGCGCCGGTGACAAAACCTGCCCTGCTCTGATACAGTTGGGGCATGAAACTCACGCCAGATATACCTACCCCTTCTGCCATACTGGAGGCGGCGCTTTACGCAGACGATCTGGATGCTGCGGAACAGTTTTACGGCGAGATTCTGAATCTTGAGCGGATACAGCGTGTCGACAATCGCCATGTTTTCTTTCGCATTGGCAGGTCGGTCCTGCTGGTCTTTAACCCCGACCAAACAGAACAGCCGCCTCTAAACCCTAATATGCCTGTCCCACCTCATGGTGCGCGCGGCCCCGGCCATGTGTGTCTTGTATTGTCACGCGATGAGATTGCGGCCATGCGCAAACACCTGCTGGATTGGAATATCCCCGTGGACGCCGAATTTGACTGGCCCAGCGGTGCACGGTCTTTGTACGTGCGTGACCCGGCTGGAAACTCAGTCGAGTTTGCCGAAGCACATCTTTGGTCTTGATCTGGTGCGGAACGCTTGGACGTTCCGCTGATCTGATTTCAAAGGCTACAGACTCAGCTTGTCGCGCATGAAGGCCAGCGCGACACTCAGCCCGTCCGGGGCAATGCCATGGCCGGTACCTTTCATGACATGCGCGTAGACCTCTTTGAAATCGGCAGCCTGCAGGGCTTCGGCGGCCTCGGGCAGCGATTGTGGCGGCACGACATCATCCGCATCGCCATGCACCAGCAGGACCGGCATCCGGCTGACAGTTTCGTCGGGCAAAAGATCAGGTTCCAGCAACCGGCCAGAAAAGGCGACGATGCCCGCAACCGGGTCCTCGCGGCGTGGTGCAACATGCAGGCTCATCATCGTGCCCTGGCTGAAGCCAAACAGCACAACCTGCTCGGGCAGCACATCTTCGTCCACCATTAGGGCGTCCAGAAAAGCGTTGAAGTCTTCAACTGCCATTTCCATGCCACGGCGCGCTTCTTCTTCGGACGAGCCGTCAATCCACGGAATCGGGAACCACTGAAACCCGTTTGGCATTCCCGGAATCTGCTCGGGCGCATCAGGGGCCACAAACAGCGTGTCAGGCAGATGCTCGCCCAGCGGATCGGCCAACCCCAACAGGTCAGCGCCATTTGCGCCATAGCCGTGCACGAACACTACGACTGATCGCGTGTCGCCCGAAACAGGCTCTTTCCTCAGCGCATTCAAAACCCGTGTCATCTGATCCCTTCTCTTTGTTTATCAACCCGGTAATAGGCCCACAGAACCCGTGCCGCAACCGACCGCCAGGGCGACCACGCTTCGGCCATTTGGCGCAGTTCCTTGTCCGTCGGGCGTTTGGGCAGGTCATAGAGGACACGCGCGGCTTCTTGCAGCGCCAGATCGCCGGGTGCGATCACGTCGGCGCGGCCCAGGGAAAACATAGCATAGATCTCGGCCGTCCAGACGCCGATCCCGGACACTTGCGTCAAAGTTTCAACAACCTCGGCGTCAGACGCTTCGCGCAACGATTTGAAGTCAATGCGCGCCTCAGCCAGCGCCCGTGCATAGCGGATCTTTTGGCGGCTCAAGCCCGCAGCGCGCAGATCCTCATCCGTGGCCCACATGATCTTGCGCGGACCGGTCAGTTTCGCGTCCTGCAACCTTTTCCAGATCGCACGCGCCGATGCCACGCTGACCTGCTGGCTGACAATTGCACTGAGTAATTGCGCAAAGCCATCCGGACGGCGGCGCAGGGGCAAAGGGCCAGTCTGTTCGATCGCATACGCCATGCGCGGGCAGGCTTGAGCCAACCATTCGGCCCCTTCTGCCACGCAATCGTTGGTTTCGATAATACGACCTACGGACATGCGACCTCCCTGCTCGGCGTTCATCGGCACGTTAGGCGCATGTGCCGCAGATGCAAGTCGCTTGTGCCCCAAACGCTTAGCCGATAACCATTCGCCCATGACAATGACCTCAACAGCTCCAGATGACCGTCAGGCCAAGCGTAACGTGGCCGTTTTGGTGGCCGCACAGGCCGTTCTGGGTGCACAAATGCCGATGATGTTCATTGTCGGCGGGCTGGCAGGCCAGTCGCTGGCCTCGAACCCGTGCCTTGCGACGTTGCCCATTTCCCTGATTGTTCTGGGATCCATGCTGGCGGCGACGCCGATCTCAGCCATAATGCAGCGCTGGGGCCGGCGCGCGGGGTTCCTTGTCGGTGCAACTGCGGGCGCATTGGGGGGGCTTGTGGGCGCATATGGCCTGTTCCTTGGGTCTTTCCCCGTCTTTCTAGTCGGCAGTCTGCTGACTGGCATCTACATGAGCGCACACGGGTTCTATCGTTTCGCCGCTGCGGACACAGCGTCGGACGCCTATCGCCCCAAGGCTATCTCCTATGTCATGGCCGGTGGCTTGGCTGCGGCGATCATTGGTCCGCAAATCGTGAAACTCACCTCTCAGGCCTATGTCATCCCGTTTCTCGGCACCTATCTGGCTGTGATCGGGATCAACGTTCTGGGCTCTGCCCTGTTCTTCTTTCTCGACATCCCAACACCACCAAAACCCACAGAGAACGAACCCAAAGGACGTTCACGGCTTGAGTTGCTGAAAACACCGCGTATCGCTGTTGCGATCATCTGTGCGATGGTGTCTTACGCGCTGATGAACCTTGTAATGACCTCGACCCCACTGGCCGTTGTTGGGTGTGGATTCTCGGCCAACGACGCAGCGGATATCGTTACAAGCCACGTGTTGGCCATGTACATCCCCAGTTTCTTTACCGGTCATCTAATCGCCCGTTTCGGGGTTGAAAAGGTCGTGGCGCTGGGCCTTGCCATTTTGGCAAGCGCCGGGGTTGTTGCCTTGCAAGGGGTTGAACTTGGGAACTTCTTCCTCGCGCTTGTTCTGCTGGGTATTGGGTGGAACTTTGGCTTTATAGGCGCAACGACGATGCTGGCAGATTCGCATGACCCGCAAGAGCGTGGACGGATGCAGGGCCTGAACGACCTGCTGGTTTTCGGAGGTGTCACATTGGCCTCGCTGGCCTCAGGCGGGTTGATGAACTGCTCGGGCGGCTCTGCGATCGAAGGCTGGACGGCAGTGAACCTGGCCATGGTGCCACTTCTCACGCTGGCGGGCGGCGCGTTGCTGTGGCTGGTGCTGCGTCCCGCCGACCCGGAACGGGCCTGATCACCAGCGCCCGCTGCTGACCGTCCACATCAGGGACACTCGCTGCCGCATTTCGCCCGGTATCAAAGCGCCAGCGGCAACACGCTCAGGCCGCGCAACGGCCTGCTTCAATACCCAGTCCGCCTGCCACCCGGCAGAAAGCGCAGGACGGGCTTCGGCAGAAATCGCAGCCCGGTTTGCCCTTGCCTTGTTCAATCGCCCCAGCGCAGATTGCGCAAGGGCACGCACCCCATCAGGAGTGCCATCCAACAAGGGAATCCGCCCCCTGTTTTCCAGTTCGGGAATCGCGCGAAGCCAGTTTGCAACACCAACGGCGTAACCAAAGTCGCGAAGAGCAACTTCATCCGCCATTCCCAGCGCTTGAGCCGAAGCCACAAACAACGACCCGGCGCTGTGGTTGATATAGGCGTCGAAATGTCCCTGATCTTCAAACGGATCACGGTATATATCCCAACGCCTTACGGCTACGTATTCATCCAGAACACCGGCAAGATGCGGCGACAGTACACGAGACAAAGGTGTTACAACTTCATGCCGTCGAACGGTGGTACCTTCGGCAATTTCCTGTAGGGCATCGCGCCACCATTGGAGCCGCATCTCGGCTATCATCGGTTCCTGTGTGACCCAGGGCGCGCGCGCCACTTCGACATTCAGTGCATAAATCGGGAACAGAACGGCGCGGGCCGCCACCGGGGCTGCCATTGCGGCACGGAATCGGTCAGGATCAGCCCGTTGTACCAGCGCGGCACAGGCTTTGACGTCGTCGTCAAAGACCACGCTCACTCAGCCGCTGCCTTCTGCGGGTCGCAATCACGCACAAGTTTCCACTGAATTGCATCCAGCAAAGCTTCGAACGATGCGTCGACTATGTTCGCGCTGACGCCCACGGTGGACCAGCGCCGCCCCTGCCCGTCTTCGCTGTCGATGATGACGCGCGTAACCGCTTCGGTCCCGCCTTGTGTGATCCGCACCTTGAAGTCGACCAACCGCATATCTGACAGGACTTGCGAATACCGCCCCAAATCCTTGGCCAAGGCTTTGGACAGAGCGTTCACCGGTCCCCGGTCGCTGCCAGAATCATCCATGGATTCGCTGACGGACAGTTTCTTTTCGCCATCCACTTTCACAACAACAACGGCCTCAGACAGACTGACCATCTTGTTGTACTTGTTCTTCCGCCGTTCAACCGTGACCTTGTAGCGTTTGACTTCAAAGAACTCGGGCAGTTGTCCCAGCTCGTCCCGCGCCAACAGCTCGAAACTGGCTTGCGCGGTGTCATAGGAATACCCATCCGCTTCGCGCGTTTTGATCCGTTCAAGGATCCGACCGAGCGCGGGATCACCCGCCTCGACACTCAGCCCGGCTTCGGTCAGACGTTTGCGCAGGTTCGACTGCCCGGCCTGGTTCGACATCGGAATGATGCGTGAGTTGCCCACACTTGCAGGCTCGACATGTTCGTAGGTCGACGGATCCTTTAGGATCGCACTGGCATGCAGCCCGGCCTTATGCGCAAAGGCAGACGCCCCCACATAGGCCGCCTGCTTGCTGGGAACCCGGTTCAGAACGTCATCCAGCATCCGGCTGATGCGGGTCAACCCCGCCAATGCATCCAGACTGACGCCGGTCTCAAACTGAGAAGCATAGGGTTCCTTCAGCAACAGCGTCGGAATCAAAGCCGTCAGGTTGGCATTGCCACAACGCTCTCCCAAACCGTTCAGCGTACCCTGAATCTGTCGCGCCCCTGCCTCGACCGCTGCCAGAGAACAAGCCACTGCGTTCTCGGTGTCGTTATGGGTGTGAATACCCAACCGATCACCGGGCAGCCCTGCCGAGATTACTTCTGACACAATCCGTCCGACCTCGGACGGCAAAGCACCACCATTTGTGTCGCACAGCACTACCCACCGCGCGCCCGCGTCCAGCGCGGCGCGACAGACCGCGACCGCATAATCAGGATTGTCCTTGTAGCCATCAAAGAAATGCTCGGCATCGAACAGCGCTTCGCGACCCTGCGCCACGATATGTGCAACCGAGGCGCGGACGTTCTCGACATTGTCCTCAAGCGAGATCCCCAACGCATGGGTCACGTGATAATCGTGCGACTTGCCCACCAGACAGACGGCCTGCGTACCCGCATTCATCACGGCTGCAAGCACATCGTCATTCTCAGCCGAGCGCCCTGCCCGCTTGGTCATTCCGAACGCCGTCAAACGGGCCGACGACTTTGGCGCAGCCTCGAAAAACGCGCTGTCGGTTGGGTTAGCACCGGGCCAGCCACCTTCGATGTAATCCACACCCAGTGCATCCAACTCCTGCGCGATTTGCACCTTTTCGGCGGTCGAGAACTGAACGCCCTGCGTTTGTTGTCCATCGCGCAGGGTGGTGTCGTAAAGGTAGAGGCGTTCTTTGGTCATCAAACCTCCTCCAGTTTGGAGGCATCGAACCCCGCACCGGGCACCAGTTCCACACCTTCCTTGGTCATGCGTACTTCAAGCCCTGCGGCAACATATGCGGCCTTGAGGCGGTCAACTTCCGAGAAATCCTTGTTCTGCATGGCTGACGCCCGTGCATTCGCCAAACGGTCCGCATGAGCAGTCAGGTCAACAGATGCCGTGTCCGCCCAGGCGCCCATCTCTGGCAGCAACAGCCCCAGCAACTGCGCGCTCGTCAACAGACCCGCTGCGTCACCGTCCGAGGCAAGACGGTACAGCTCGGTCATGGCACCTGCTGTGTTCAGATCATCGCTCAGCGCTGCGACCACCTCAGGTGCCGCGCTGGCGGCGGGCTCGACGCCCGCTGTCAGCGCCCGCCACTTGCGCAACGTCGCTTCGGCCTCACGCGCCTTTTTCTCGGTCCAATCCATCGGCTTGCGGTAATGGGTCTGCAGGAACACAAACCGGATCACCTCACCCGGCACGCCTTGCTCCAACAGATCGTGCACGGTGAAGAAATTGCCCAGCGATTTGGACATTTTCTTACCTTCGACCTGCAGCATCTCATTGTGCAGCCAGTAGCGCGCAAACTCACCTTCCGGGTGCGCGCAGCAGCTTTGCGCGATCTCGTTCTCGTGGTGCGGGAACATCAGGTCGTTGCCGCCGCCGTGAATGTCAAAGCTCTCGCCCAGCAGCTCATAGCTCATGGCCGAGCATTCGATATGCCAGCCCGGACGCCCCCGCCCCCACGGGCTGTCCCAACCCGGCAGTTCGTCGGTCGAGGGTTTCCACAACACGAAATCCATCGGGTTCTTCTTGTAGGGTGCCACCTCGACCCGCGCGCCTGCGATCATGTCATCGACCGAACGGCCCGACAGCTTGCCATAGCCCTCTTTCCAACTGTCGACAGCAAACAGGGCATGGCCTTCGGCGGCATAGGCATGGCCCTTTGCGATCAGCCCCTCGATCATCACAATCATCTGGTCGATGTATTGGGTCGCCCGCGGCATCTCGTTGGGTTCAAGAGTTCCCAAAGCGCCCATGTCGTGCAGATACCAGCCGATGGTCTCATCGGAACGCTCCTGCACCAACTGCTCTAACGTGCCTTCCGCGCCCGCCTGTTTACGCGCCAGCGCGGTGGCGTTGATCTTGTCGTCCACGTCAGTGAAATTGCGCACATAGGTCACGTGATCCGCGCCATAAACATGGCGCAGCAGACGATACAGCACGTCAAACACCACCACTGGGCGGGCGTTGCCCAGATGCGCGCGGTCATAGACTGTCGGACCACAGACATACATCCGCACATTTTCAGGGTCGATCGGAGCGAAGTCTTCCTTCGTCCGCGTCCGTGTGTTGTGCAGCTTGATCGTCGTCATCGGTCGGGCTCCTCAGAAACAGCATTCGCTTGCGCGTTGGCGCGGGCTTAGCAACTTGTCTCAGGGATGAAAACGAAAGAAACCGGCCCGCTTGATAAATCAGCAGGTAATGCAGCAGATAATGATGCAGGTCACCGGGTTCATGTGCATCGGTTAGCACGGGATCAGGTCCAAGCCAAGCATTGAGTTTGCGCACCCCCTCGGGCACAGTCCCCGATATGGACCGCGACTACATCAACTCCATTTGCCAAGAGTTCCCGGGGGCCGAGCTTTCTGACCCATGGGGCGGCGGCCATGATGCATGGAAAGTCGGTGGCAAGATGTTCGCCTGTATTGGCATCGCAAATGATGGGGTGTCCGTGAAAACACCGGACGTGGAAACGGCTCAGATGGTCATCGACGCTGGTGTCGGCGTAAAAGCCCCATATTTCCACCGCAGTTGGGTCCGCCTTCCTTTCGATGCAGAGGCTGAGGAACTGCGGCATCGACTGACCGTTTCTTACGACCTTGTCCGCGCATCGCTAACAAAAAAGCTGCAGGCGACCTTGCCGCCGCGAAGCTGATTGACAAAGGCGCACCGCTCTGCCCCATTCAGCGAAAGGCAATCCGGGAGCGGTCCAATGAACCTGTCAAAACGCATCACGCAGATCACCGGCGGTGGCAGCGACGGCTGGGACGTGTTCTATCGCGCCCGAAGGATGCTGAGCGAAGGTCAGGCCGTCACCGAGTTGACGATTGGCGAACATGACATTCGGACCGATCCATCGATCCTGCATGCGATGGATCTTTCTGCCCGTGAAGGGCACACCGGCTATGCCATGGTGCCCGGCACGGATCTTTTACGCGATACGGTCGCTGCACGTGTGCAAACGCATACGGGTGTACCCACAACGCGCAACAATGTTCTGATCACCCCCGGTGGGCAATCAGCCTTGTTTGCAGCCCATATGGCTGTCTGTGATCCGGGCGATGTAGGCCTGTTCCTCGATCCCTACTACGCCACGTACCCGGGCACGATTCGCGGGGTCGGAGCGGTTGCCCGCGCGGTTCAGACCGCGGTGGAAGATGCCTTTCAACCCAGCGCCGAAAGGATTGATTCTGCCGCTGACGGTGCCGTTTCGCTTTTGATCAATACACCCAACAATCCGACCGGAGTTGTCTATTCCCGTCAGTCACTTGAAGCGGTTGCAGAAGTTTGCCAACGGCGTGGACTTTGGCTGATTTCAGATGAGGTCTATGACACGCAAGTCTGGGAAGGCGAACACCTGTCGCCGCGCGCGTTGCCCGGCATGAAGGAACGGACGCTGGTTGTAGGGTCCATGTCCAAATCCCATGCCATGACGGGGTCGCGTTGTGGCTGGATCGTCGGTCCCGAAGAGGTCATCGCCCATCTGATCAACCTGGCCACCCACACGACCTACGGTGTGCCGGGCTTCATTCAGGACGCGTCTAGTTTTGCGCTGGCCGCAGGGTCCGAGTTGGAGGAGAAGATCGCCGCCCCGTTCCGCCGACGGCGGTCGATGGCGATGAAGATACTTCAGACGCAGGACACCGTTGGCCTGGTGCCGGCGCAAGGTGCGATGTACCTGATGCTGGACGTGCGCAAGACCGGATTGTCAGGGGAAGGGTTTGCCAACGCTCTGCTCGATTCGCACGCCATTGCCGTCATGCCGGGCGAAAGCTTTGGGGCGGCCGCCGCTGGGCACATTCGGGTGGCCATGACGGTTGATGATGATCGTTTTGCGAGTGCCATGAGAACGCTATGTTCATTTGCCGAACAGCTCGCAAAGCGCCACGCGGCTGAATAGAGTTCAAAAGCGGAACGTGGTGCGCAGGTTGAAAACGTTGGAATCCAGACGGCCATTGGAACGGGTGACATCGTCGAAATCCTGTCGCAGCGCCTCGCCGCTGATAACAAAATTCTCGCCGATCGGATAGGCAACGCCAATGCCGTAAACGGCTGCTGTGTCGTTATCGACCGAGGTTTCGGCGCGCGCCGCGCCGACAACCACATACCCAAGAGCGCTGCCGAAATCGTATCCACCGCGCAGCTTCAGACGAGTCATGCTGTCCAGGCTACCCTGGGTTGACCCTAAATCCAGAGAGAGGCGGTTGTATTCAAACTCGCCCCCCAGCACAAAGTTGCCAAAGTCCTGATCATACCCGATATGCGCCCCAAAAACGGTATCGTCACCGCTGGCACCCCCCGGTCCGTCCGCATCTGCATATCCAAAGCTGAGGCCGACATACCCACCTGTCCAGTCCTCAGCAAATACCGGGCTTGCGCTTGCGATGAAGGTCGCAGCAAACAGGACAGAAAGAGATTTTGCACACGGGTTCAAAGCTATGTCGCTCTTGTTTCGATCCAAAGACGCAAACGAATTCTAATCTGTGATCCACTCCTTCAGAATTCAATTTCAGGAGCGTAACGCTCAAAAGTAAGTGAATGCAGTATAACAGAATTCTTCCAAAACGGGAGAAAATCTAACCAACACTCTTCCACTCGGCAGATTACCGGCACAATCGTCAGCAAATTCCAACAAAGGTCGTAAACAGGACAGATTGTGTCGCAGCATTTTGGAAAGCATTGAGAAGTTGTTGAGAGGCCACATGACAGATCACGATTGGAAGATCAGCCTGGTTAGCCGCACCATCGGTGCGGATCGTGGCCGTGCCGCGCGGGGGCGACCGTAAGGGGGATTACCCTCACCCCAACGCATCACACAACGACCGGATTTTGAAATGAACGACCAATCCCGCAACACCTCACGCAGCGGTGGCCGCGCTGCCCGCCGCGCCGCCCGAGCCTCAGCCCTGCCTGACCATTTGCGCCCTATACGCCCCGGAATGGAAGGCGGCGTTCTGAATGTTCTGACGCAGGCACAGATTGAACGCATTCATGAGGCCGCCCTGACCGCGCTTGAAACCATTGGGCTGGCGGATGCCCCGCAAAGCGGCATCGACTACCTTGTGGGCGCCGGCTGCACCCTTGGCGACGACGGACGTATCCGGTTTCCGCGTGCGCTGGTCGAAGATACAATCGCCAAAGCAAACCGCTCGGTCACACTCTACAGTCGCGACGGGAAAACCGATCTCGAGCTGATGGGAACCAAGGTTCATTACGGCACTGCGGGCGCTGCCGTGTCTATGGTCGACGTACACGGACGGGAATACCGCGATTCAACTGTGCAGGACCTGCACGATGCCGCGCGAATCTGTCAACAACTTGATAACATTCACTTTGTTCAACGCCCTATGGTCTGCCGCGACATCGCGGACAATCTGGAAATGGACCTGAACACGATCTACGCCAGCTGTTCCGGCACTTTCAAACACATCGGAACCTCGTTCACGGAACCCAGCCACGTCGCGCCCGCGATGGAGATGATCTATATGATCGCGGGTGGTGAGGATAAGTACCGCGAGCGGCCTTTTGTATCGAATTCGAACTGCTTTGTGGTTCCGCCAATGAAATTCGCAACGGAAAGCTGCGAAGTGATGGAGGAATGCATCAAGGCCGGAATGCCTGTTCTGCTGCTCTCGGCTGGGATGGCCGGTGCCACCGCGCCCTCGACAATAGCCGGAGCTATCACTCAGGCAACCGCCGAATGCCTTGCTGGTTTGGTTTACGTAAACGCCGTAAGTCCCGGAGCACCAGCCGTTTTTGGCACTTGGCCCTTTGGTCTGGACCTACGGACAGGCGCGATGTCCATCGGGTCTGGAGAACAGGCCCTTCTGACGGCTGGATGCGCACAGATGCACCGGTTCTACGACCTGCCCGGCGGTGCGGCCGCAGGGGCATCGGATTCGAAACTTCCCGACATGCAGGCCGGTTGGGAACAGATGTGTTCAAACGTGATGGCGGGTCTGTCCGGTCTGAACATGGTGTACGAAGCGGCGGGCATGCACGCCTCGTTGCTGGGTTTCTGTTTCGAAAGCCTGATCCTCAGTGATGATCTGATCGGTCAGGCCCAACGCTGTGTACGCGGGATCGAGGTGACAGATGATACCCTCGCGCTAGACCAGATGGCCGAGGTCTGCATAGGCGGTCCCGGTCACTATCTTGGAACGGAAGCTACGCTCAGCCGGATGCAAGCTGACTATGTCTACCCGGTTTTCGGCGACCGGTCTTCGCCAAAAGAATGGGTTGAACTGGGCAAACCGGATCTGATCGACAAAGCCATAGCCCGAAAAGAAGAAATTCTATCCGCGCCATCCGAGGCCAGATTCGATCCGATGCTGGACATGGAATTGCGCGAAAAGTTCAAAATTCACCTGCCCGGATAACAGGAAACAGGCGGCCCGATGATGATCGGGCCGCCCTTACGTTTATCCGTCACTTGGCGGAAGCAAACCGGCTTCCTGTGCAACGGCCACTTCATCTGCGTCCAACGCGCCGTCGCCATTTGCATCCATGGCCGAGAAGGTGTCGGCATCCACGCTTGGTGCTACCACCTGCACTTCTTCAATCGTCAGAACGCCATCACCATTGGCATCTGCCGTCGATTGCGCCGATACGAGACCCGGCAAGGTCAAAGCAGCGATGGAAATCCCAATCAAATACTGCGGTTTCATTTTGGTGCCTCCTGATAGGTTGATTATCTTTCGTCCGGACAGGTCCCAGAAACACCGCAACACCTCAGTGCGTCACCCGTATTGCGCGAAATCCAGAGATTCGCGCCAATCCTTGCGTGTTTAGCCGAGTCGGGCGCGCAACGCGCCGCCGGGCAAAATTTCGCCTGACCCGTTTCGGCAGGTCTTGCCCGACGGATCCTAGGTAATCCGGCAGAACCACGCTTACGCAAGCAGCCCGGCACAAAGAAAGGGGCCGAAGCCCCCTGTCAGTTTCGCCTTCCAGGCTCATGTCGTTGACCGCCCGGTGTTTTTTTGCCTGCGGCCTGGACTGCGCATGGGGCGAGCGCACCCGCCCCGTGAAAGAGTGGGAGGGAGCAAATATTCCGCCCCACCCTGTTCCCGGCCAACACGGGCATGTCGGCCGAGTGGAAAAAGGCAAACTTGGTAAGTCTCAGTGCCTTTCTCCGTATTCGTCGGGGTCGGTAACCAAGGGCAGCGTCCGACCCCTACGCCCCGGGGTGCCGGGGCGTTAAGCCTTAGCTACACCCGCTTGTCGCGCCGCAGGTGTTGCATTTCATGCAGGTACCGTTGCGCACCAGCGTGTAGTTTCCGCATTCACCGCACGGGTCGCCCTCATAGCCTTGCATCTTTGCTTTGGTGCGGGCGTCCATGCCGGTTGCCACTGCAGTTTCAGCCACAGGTGCTTCGAATGCAGCCGCTGTTTCAGCCATCCCGTTCAGCTCAGCCTGACCAGCATTGAACACTGCCAGATCCTGAGGCAGACGCTTGCGCAGATAACCGGTCGAGCTGATTTGTTTCAGCACTTCCAATGACTTGGACGCAGCACTTTCACTGATCTCAGAGATGTTGGAAACACCTTCTTCTTCGCCTCGACCCAGATCGTCAAAGGTCGCGCCTTCGGGTTTCACATGCGCCAGATCGGTGCGGTCCAGGTAGGACACGGCCAATTCGCGGAAGATGTAATCCAGGATCGACGTTGCGTTCTTGATCGAATCGTTGCCCTGCACCATCCCTGCCGGTTCGAACTTGGTGAAGGTGAAGGCATCGACAAACTCTTCCAGCGGCACGCCGTATTGCAGACCGACCGACACGGCAATGGCGAAGTTATTCATCATCGCACGGAAGCCAGCGCCTTCCTTGTGCATGTCGATGAAGATCTCACCCAACTTGCCGTCTTCGAACTCACCAGTGCGCAAGTAAACCTTATGGCCGCCCACGATCGCCTTTTGGGTATAGCCCTTGCGGCGATGCGGCAGTTTCTCGCGGTGGCTGCGGATCATTTCCTTGACCACGACCTTCTCGATCACTTTCTCGGCCAGAACGACAGCTTTTTCCTGCGTCGAACCGCTTTCCAGCACTTCAGCCGCCTCGTCGTCATCCTCGACCAGCGCCGCGGCCAGAGGCTGCGACAGTTTCGAGCCATCACGATAGAGTGCGTTGGCTTTCACACCCAGAGACCAGCTGAGCTCGTATGCCTTCTGGCAATCCTCAATGGTTGCATCATTCGGCATATTGATCGTCTTCGAGATCGCGCCCGAGATGAAGCTCTGCGCGGCTGCCATCATGGTGATGTGACTATCAACCCCAAGGAAACGCTTGCCTTTCTTGCCACACGGGTTGGCGCAGTCGAAGATCGAATAGTGCTCTTCCTTCAGATGCGGCGCGCCTTCCAGCGTCATGGTTCCGCAAACGTGGTCGTTGGCTGCATCGATATCCGCGCGGGTAAAGCCCAGATGGCGCAGCAGATCAAAAGTCGGGTCATTCAGCTTGGTCGCCGGGATGCCCAGAACGCCGGTACAGAAATCCTCGCCCAGTGTCCATTGGTTAAAGACAAAGCGGATGTCAAAGGCGCTTTCCAGTGCAGCATCCACTTTCGCTAGTTCATTGGGGCCAAAGCCGTGACCGGTCAGCGAGGTGTGGTTGATCCCCGGCGCGTTGCCAATGGTGCCGTGACCAACCGCGTAGCCCACGATCTCTTCGATCTGAGATGAGGAATAACCCAGCTTCTCCAGCGCCGACGGCACCGAGCGGTTGATGATTTTGAAGTAACCGCCACCGGCCAGCTTCTTGAATTTGACCAGAGCAAAGTCCGGCTCGATCCCGGTGGTGTCACAGTCCATCACCAGACCGATGGTGCCGGTGGGCGCGATCACGGTGGCCTGCGCGTTGCGATAGCCGTTTTTCTCACCCAGGCTCAGCGCCTCGTCCCAAGCGGACATGGCCAGATCGATCAGACGCTTGTCCGGGCAGTTGCCGTGGTCCAGAGGCACCGGCTTGACCGCCAGTTTCTCATAGCCCTCGGTTACACCCTGCGACGCACGGCGGTGGTTGCGGATGACGCGCAGCATGTGATCAGCGTTGCGCTCGTAACCTTTGAAGGCGCCCAGTTCTCCGGCGATCTCAGCCGACGTTGCATAGGCCACACCAGTCATGATCGCAGTCAGTGCGCCACAGATGGCCCGGCCCTCGTCCGAGTCGTAGCTGTAGCCCATGTTCATCAGCAGACCGCCGATATTGGCATAGCCCAGACCCAAGGTGCGGAAGTCATAGGACAGTTGCGCAATCTCTTTCGACGGGAACTGCGCCATTGTTACCGAGATTTCCAGTGTCAGGGTCCACAGACGCGAGGCGTGCATATAGTCCGCCGCCTGGAACTCACCATCCTTGAGGAAGGTCAGCAAGTTCATCGACGCCAGGTTACAGGCCGTGTCATCAAGGAACATATATTCCGAGCACGGGTTCGAGCCGCGAATCTCGCCATCATTGGGGCATGTGTGCCATTCGTTTACTGTGTCGTGAAACTGGATGCCCGGATCGGCGCATGCCCATGCGGCGTGACCGACCTTTTCCCACAGATCGCGCGCTTTGACTGTTCGGGCGACCTTGCCGTCGGTGCGGTTGATCAGTTCCCAATCGGCGTCCTTTTCGACAGCGGTCAGGAACGCATTGGTGACGCGGATCGAGTTGTTCGAGTTCTGGCCTGAGACCGAGCTGTAGGCTTCCGAATCCCAGTCCGTATCGTAGGTCGGGAATTCGATGCTGTCGTGACCCTGCTTGGCATAATCCAGAACGCGTTTGATGTAAGTCTCTGGGATCGCTATTTTTTTCGCTTCGCGCACTGCCTTTTTCAACGCGTCGTTCGCGTTTGGATCATAAGCATCATCTGCCGAGCCGTCCCACGAACGGATGGCCTCGAAAATGCCGTTCAGCATCTTTTCGTGCATCTTCGATCCGGCAACGATCGAGGCCACTTTCTGCTCTTCGATCACCTTCCATTCGATGAATTGCTCGATGTCCGGGTGATCCGCATCGACGATCACCATCTTTGCTGCTCGACGGGTTGTCCCGCCTGATTTGATCGCGCCAGCAGCGCGGTCGCCGATTTTGAGAAAGCCCATCAGGCCCGAAGATTTGCCGCCACCCGACAACGCCTCGCCCTCTGCGCGCAGATGGCTGAAGTTGGTCCCGGTACCCGAGCCGTATTTGAACAGGCGCGCCTCGCGCACCCACAGATCCATGATGCCGCCTTCGTTCACCAGATCATCATCAACGGACTGGATGAAACACGCGTGCGGCTGCGGATGCTCGTACGCGGATTTCGATTTGGTCAGTTTGCCGGTTTTGTAATCGACATAGTGGTGCCCCTGCGCCGGTCCGTCGATTCCATAGGCCCAGTGCAGACCTGTGTTGAACCACTGAGGACTGTTCGGTGCGGCGCGCTGGGTCGCCAGCATATAGCGCATCTCGTCAAAATAGGCACGCGCGTCTTCTTCATCCGAGAAGTATCCGCCCTTCCAGCCCCAATAGGCCCATGCACCCGCCAGACGATCGAACACCTGCTTGGACGAGGTTTCTCCGTCAAATTCAGCGCCTTCGGCAGGGACCGAACGCCACAGGAATTCTGGAACGTCTTTTTCTTTGACCTTCTTCAGCTTGCTGGGAACGCCTGCCTTGCGGAAGTATTTCTGAGCGATCACGTCGCTTGCCACCTGCGACCAGCTTGCGGGTACTTCAATGTTATCCAGGCGGAATACAATCGTTCCATCCGGGTTACGGATTTCAGACGTTGCAGACACGAAATCAAGGTCCGAGTAGGCATCCTGATCTGGTTTGGTGAATTTTCTGTCAATCTTCATGTCCGCAGCCCTGGTTAAATTCCGCCCAATTTTCAGTTCCCGGCACCAAATGTTGTGTTGCAGGGTGCCGCCCACAACGCCCAGAGTTATACGGACAAGGGCATCCTTCGCTGTCAAAGACAGCGGAAAAACCGCAAAAACGGCGCACTTAAATTAGATGTGCTTTCCGACCCTCGCCTGCTGCCTCTTCCAGCTTCAACACCAGATATTGTGGCAATCTCTTCGGCTCATACAATTTGGCGTATGAACACATATAAGGTCAACGCCCTTTTTCCGCCTTTTTTGAAATCTTTTTTGTTGACCTGACGACGTTTCAAGAATGTGACCCAACGGTGCGCGATTCCTCCACAGGATCATCCACGGCAAATTTTCGCCGAAACCTCAAAGTCTCAAATCGAATTCCCGTTTTTGCCAGCATAGTTATCTGCATTTGATCAACCAATGCGACAACGTCTAGGCTGATCGGGAATCATCTGGTTCTGTTCTGAGGCGTTCGAATTTGATCGCGGCCCGTTCGTTCAATTGTGAAAAGGTCCAAAGGTATGAAGCTGTTCACCTTTATTCCGTTCTTGGCCTGTATCGTGGCCTGCGCACCACAAGATGTGCCCGATGCGTCACGCAGCGCCCAGTTCGAAACGTATCCGCAAAGACTGTTTGATGTTTTTGAAACCAGTTGTTCCGGTCCGGGGGAATCTTTTGAAAGAACCAGCGGCCAAACATTTGAATGCCGCGAGTTTCTGCCCGCAGAGGCATCTGCCTATTTGATTCTGAATTACGACGGCAATCCTCAGGACCTGCCACAAAGCGTTATGCGCCTGACATCAAGCAAGAACGCTGACGGTTACCGCATAGATGCAAACGTGTTCTTCAAAGTCCCGCAGAGAACCGGTTCTGTGGTCGAAGTGCCATTGGACAGCACCGAGCTGGATCAGTCGATCAGCCGGCTGTTCCAAGCAATGGGCGGTTCGCCCTCATGATTGAGTGGAAGTGGTCGGGGCGGCAGGATTCGAACCTACGACCCCCTGTACCCAAAACAGGTGCGCTACCAGACTGCGCCACGCCCCGGACCGTGCGCCTTCCTAACGATGCCAATCTGATTTGAAAAGCCCTAACAGGGCCAAATTGCAGGACCTGACGAAAAAATTTCGTGCTGCATCTGTGTGCCGGGCGTAATGGAATAGCGCGCCGACAATCCGGCGTTGATTTCCAGCACTGCAAAAACGGAATCTCCGCCTTCGATTGGGGTCAGATCGCCAGGAATCGCCCCCTCATGCACGCGCGTTACCAAGCCTGTGCGATCCAGAAAAATCATGTCCAGGGGAATCAAAGTGTTCTTCATCCAGAACGCGACACGTTGAGGCGGGTCAAACACAAACAGCATACCTGATCGATTCGGGAGCGTTTCGCGAAACATCAACCCTTGGGAGCGTTCCTGAGGTGTAACGGCAAGTTCGACGTCAAAACGCACCGTTGCGTAGTCATTTCGCAAGGTAACACGATCAGCGCTGCACGCTGCAAACGCCCCACCCGTCCAAAGCACTAGGAACAGGGGCAGAAGCGTCAGAAACCGTTTCATGAAAACGTCAGCCGTCCAGTGCGGCTTCCCAGGCCAACACCTGAGCCGCCATCCGGCCCCGTTTGCCATCGATCACTCGCATTGCCAGCGCTTCGCCCGGTTGCAGATCAGCAAGACCGGAACGGCGCAGCACTTCGATATGGAGAAAAACGTCTTCGCCACGGCCAAAGACGTTGGCAAAACCAAAGCCTTTACCCTTGTCGAACCACTTTACGCGCGCGGCTTCCAATGGTGCCTCGGCGATCGTCACTGGATCCAACTCGGCAAAATCGGCCAGCATCATCGAGTCGGTCCGCGCCGGAGGATCAATCGCGACCACTTCGACGGCCTGAACGCCCCGATCCGTGCGGTGCGTCATGATCTCGATCCCAGCGCCATCTGCGACCGAGCTCTGGCCAAAGTTACGCAAGACGTTCACGTGCAACAGGATATCCGGGCCGCCATCGTCGGACACAACAAATCCGTACCCCTTGGCAGGGTCGAACCATTTCACGTGTCCACGAACGCGATACATGTTGTTCATATCTTCTGGCACGGTATTCCCATCGCGAGTTTTAGCCGTTCGTTAAGGGTTTGTTGTTTATGGGAATGACAGGTAAATTCAAGCCGAAAAAATTGTTTATTTTCTGCCTGTTGCATTTCACGACACGTGAACGTCATGGATTCAACCTTTCCACATGCCATGCCAATCCCGGCTCTGCGCGTTTCCATCTGAACCGATCATGTAGACGGAATGCCCCGTCAGCCCAGAATTCAATTTCAGTTGGCGTCAATCTATACCCGCCCCAAAACGGTGGGCGGGGGGGATTCGGACCCAGCTTAGCAGTCACCTTGGCCACCTCAGCCATCAAGGCTGTACGGCTTGATAGGGGTTGAGATTGCTTCGACGCCCAGGCCCCCAAACGGCTCTTCAGCGACCTCGATGCGTAATATTCATCCGCCTGAGGCCCATTTTCGCGGGTGATTGTACCACGAACACGCAATTGTCGCCGCAAAGATTTCCAATGCATGACAAATGCAGCTTTTCCGGCTGCATCCAATTCGGCCGCTTTTGCGCTTTCGTAGTTCGTATAGAACACAAACGAATCTGCTTCGATCTCCTTCAGCAGTACCATACGCGCGTTTGGCATTCCATCTGGGTCGACGGTTGCCAGCGCAATCGCATTAGGGTCGTTCAATTCTGTCTTTTCAGCCTCACTCAACCACCGACCCGCTATTTCAAACGGATCGGAGCCAGCAAAGATGCCATCACGCTCGGTCATTTCCATCCCCTGGAAAGTGTTAACGACGAACCTAAGGCGAGAACCCGCTGCGGGCAAGAGCGCACGGCCTTGATGCAACGCTACCAATGGCATAAACCAACTCAACACATCGCGAAGACAGGCGGAGAACCACACATGTCAAATCAGTTGATGGCCGGCAAACGCGGCCTCATCATGGGACTGGCCAATGACAAATCAATCGCATGGGGAATCGCCCGCGCCTTGTCCGAAGCCGGGGCCGAACTTGCTTTTTCCTACCAGGGCGACGCTTTGAAAAAGCGCGTCGACCCGCTTGCAGCGCAATTGGGTAGCGAAATCGTCCTGCCATGTGACGTGAGCGATGAGGTATCCGTTGATGCGCTGTTCACTGCGCTGGAAGAGAAATGGGGCAAACTAGACTTTATCGTTCATGCCATCGGCTTTTCCGACAAGAACGAACTGCGCGGTCGCTATGTCGATACCAGCCGGGCGAATTTCAAGCTGACAATGGACGTGTCGGTTTATTCCTTCACCGCCGTGATGCAACGCGCCGAAAAAATGATGGGCGAAGGCGGCAGTGCAATCACCCTGACCTATTATGGCGCCGAACAGGTCATGCCTCATTATAATGTAATGGGCGTCGCCAAAGCCGCGCTTGAGGCGTCGGTCAAATATCTGGCCGAGGATCTGGGCAAGGACGGTATCCGAGTGAACTCGATCTCAGCCGGTCCGATCAAGACCCTGGCCGCCAGCGGCATCGGCGATTTCCGCTATATCATGAAGTGGAACGAATATAACTCGCCCCTGCGCCGCAACGTGACCATCGATGATGTGGGCAAATCAGCACTCTACTTGCTGTCTGATCTGTCCAGCGGCGTGACCGGAGAAAATCTGCACGTAGATTCGGGTTATCACATTGTCGGCATGAAGGCCGTCGATGCACCTGACGTGGAAAAGGGCTAAGATCATGAGCGCCAAAGACCGCCTGCCCCACGAAAAAGGATTTCACATCAGCTGGGACCAGATCCATCGCGATTCGCGCGCGTTGGCCTGGCGTCTTGATGGACAAGGCCCAGACGATGGTGCCTGGCGCGCCGTTGTAGCCATTACGCGCGGCGGCATGGCCCCTGCGATGATTGTGAGCCGAGAGCTTGACATCCGCACAGTCGACACGATCAGCGTGCGGTCGTACCACCATCAGGAACAAGGCGAAGCCGAAGTTCTGAAAGCCCCCGACGCAGATCTGATGGGCGATGGCACCGGCATTCTGATCATCGATGACTTGGTAGACAGCGGTAAAACGCTGGAGTTGGTCCGCAAAATGTACCCCAACGCACATTTTGCGACTGTTTATGCCAAACCCAAGGGCCGCCCTATGGTGGACACCTTCATCACCGAAGTAAGCCAGGATACGTGGATCTTCTTCCCCTGGGATATGGCACTTCAATATGTCGAGCCATATCGCGGCACCGACTGATCCCTTCTTCTGTTTAAAAATACCTCGGAGCGCGAGGCAGAGCCTCGCATATAGACCGGTACGCCATGACCCAGACCCGCACCAGCGCCACTTTCCCTCCTCCGGTGATGGAGGCGCGCCGTTGGGTTGAAGGTGTCACCTTCCCAGCTGACCGCCCGCTGATCAATGTCAGCCAGGCCGCGCCGGTCGACCCGCCTCCGCTTGCTCTGCGTCAGGCCATGGCCGATTTTGCCGTGCAGGAAGACAGCGCGCATTTATATGGGCCGGTCTTGGGGAACGACGACCTGCGCACTGAACTGGCAGCACAGATCAGCGCGCATTACGCAGCACAGGTTGATCCGGCTCAGACCGCAATCACTTCGGGCTGCAATCAGGCCTTTTCGGCTGTGATCTCGGCAATCACTGACGAGGCGGATGAAGTGATTCTACCAACGCCATGGTATTTCAATCATAAAATGTGGTTGGACATGGCTGGGGTGAAGGCCGTTGACCTGCCAACAGGAGATGACCTTCTGCCTGATCCGGATCGTGCGGGCGCACTGATCACCAAAAAAACGCGCGCCATCGCCCTGGTCACGCCCAACAACCCCGGTGGTGTTGAATACCCGACTGATCTGGTCCGGGCCTTCTATGACCTGGCGCGTGACACTGGAATTCGCCTCATCGTCGATGAGACATATCGCGATTTCGATAGCCGCAGCGGTCCACCACACGATCTGTTCCAGCAGCCTGACTGGGATGAGACCTTGGTCCAACTCTATTCCTTTTCCAAAGCTTATCGCCTGACAGGCCACCGGGTCGGGGCCATAGCGACAAGCCGCGTGCTTTTGGCGGAAGTCGAGAAATTCCTCGACACCGTTGCCATTTGTCCCGGTCAGATCGGTCAGTTCGCAGCCCTTTGGGGGATGCAGAACCTGTCACAATGGCTGGCAGGTGAGCGGGACGAGATTCTGGACCGCAGGGCCGCAATCAAGGACGGGATGCCAGCACTTGAAGCGCAAGGATGGCGTCTTTTGGGGCTTGGTGCCTATTTCGCCTATCTTGAACATCCATTCGAAATGGCTTCGGATGAACTGGCCCGCCGTCTGGTGGCAGAAGCAGGCGTGCTGCTGTTGCCCGGCACCATGTTCATGCCCGATCACGACCCCGCCGGAAAACGGCAAGTCCGTGTAGCATTCGCCAATCTGAACCGTGCTGGATTGGGCCAATTGTTCGACCGGTTACAGGGCCTGTCCTTCTAAGCTTGCCCCTCGGCTGTGTGCGTCGTATTCAGGGCCGCAACCGACAGGGCAGAACGCTGCCGCAATAACAAGAGGGCACCATGGCCGCAGGCGCTAAAAGTCTTTCGAAAACCTTTGTCTGGATTCTGATGGGCCTGCTGATGCTGGGCCTCGCAGGCTTCGGTGCCACCAATCTCAGCGGAACGGTTCGAACCGTTGCACAAGTGGGAGATGAAAGCATCTCGGTCGATGAGTATGTGCGCGAATTGCAGCGGGAAATCCGCGCCGTGGAAGCGCAGACTGGCCAACCGATGCAAATGTCGCAGGCGCGTGATCTGGGATTGGATCAGAACGCGCTTGCCCGCCTGACCGCGCTGGCGGCTCTGGACAACGAAGTTGGGCAACTTGGAATTTCAATCGGTGACGAAAACCTGCAGCAAGAGATCGTAGCGATCCCAGCATTTCAGGGCGTCGACGGCAGTTTCGACCGGGAAGCCTATCGCTTTCAACTTGAACAGATCGGCATGACCGACTCTGAGTTTGAAACGGATCTGCGCAAGGAATCTGCACGCACAATTGTGCAAGGCGCGATCATGGGCGGGGTCGAGATGCCGGCGACTCTGACAGATACGATGACCGACTATATTGGCGCGCGACGCAGCTTTACTGTGGCCACGGTCGGGACCGAGGCATTGGAAAACCCAATTGCTGAACCAACCGACGCGCAGATTCAGACTTACTATGATGAGAACGGCGACCTGTTCACCCTGCCCCGGACCAAGCAACTGACATACGCGATCCTGTCGCCTGCGATGCTGATCGACACCGTCGAGGTGGATCAAGACGCCCTGCAGAAACTCTATGAAGACCGCTCAGACGAGTACAACCAGCCGGAACGGCGCTTGGTTGAGCGCCTGAACTTCCCGGATGAGCAAGCCGCAAGCGAAGCAAAGGCCCAGCTTGAGGTTGGCGGTACTACGTTTGAGCAACTGGTTCGTGAACGCGATCTTGAGCTCAACGACATCGATCTCGGCGACGTGACCCGCGAGGATCTGGGCGAGGCAGCAGATGCAGTATTTGCAGCAGATCTCGATACTGTTGTTGGCCCCCTGCCTTCGGTCTTTGGCCCAGCCTTGTTCCGGATTAACGGCTCTCTGGCAGCCAACAATGTGCCTTTCGAAGAAGCTGAACCGGCCTTGCGCGAAGAGCTTGCAGCCGAACGCGCCCGCCGCCTGATCGAGGCGCAGTCCGAAGATATCAATGACATGCTGGCTGGCGGAGCCACACTGGAAGAACTGGCGGATGAGACCGAAATGGAACTGGGTCAGATCGACTGGACCCGCGAGAGTTCGGACGAAATCGCCGCCTATGACGGATTCCGCGTTGCAGCCGAAGCCGTGCAGGAAGGTGACTTCCCCGAAATCGCATTCCTCGAAGATGGGTCGATCTTTGCCCTGCGCCTGAATGAGGTGTTGCCGCGCCGCCCCGAGCCGCTGGACAGCGCACGTGATCGAGTGGCCGCCGCATGGCTTCAGGCCGAAACCAACAAAGCGCTGGAAGATCGGGCGAATGCAGTTCTGACGCAATTGGCAACAGATGGCGACTTTACGACCACCGGCCTGCCCTTCCGCGTTGAAAATGCCCTGACACGCACGGCGTTTCTGGATGACGTTCCAGCAGATTTCATGAACGAGGTGTTCCAGATGGAACCCGGCGAACTGCGTGTCATCGGTGGAAACGGCGCAGCGTTGCTGGTGCGCCTGGATGAAGTTCTGCCTCCGGCAGATACAGACGAGCTTCGCCAACTGCGTGAAGCCCTTTCCGCTCAGATGAATCAGGCCCTGTCACAGAATATTTTCAACGCTTATGTGCGCGATGCACAGACACGCGCGCGTCCGGTCGTCGACCAACAGGCGCTGAATGCCGTGCAATCGAGTTTTTAAACGAGACCGAAATGGCCCTGACACCCGAATTCGACACCTTCGCGCGCGCTTATGAAGCGGGCGAAAATCAGGTGGTTTACACACGGCTTGCCGCTGATCTGGACACCCCTGTGTCGCTGATGCTCAAGCTGACGGGCGCACAGAAAGATGCGTTCATGCTGGAATCCGTGACGGGCGGCGAAGTTCGTGGCCGTTACTCGATCATTGGTATGAAGCCCGACCTGATCTGGCGGTGTCGCGGTGAAGCATCCGAACTCAACCGCTCTGCCCGGTTCGATTCCGAGGCGTTCTCGACGCAAGACGGCAACCCGATGGACAACCTCCGCGCTTTGCTGGCCGAAAGCCGCATCGACCTGCCGGATGACCTGCCTCAGGCTGCAGCGGGGCTGTTCGGGTATTTGGGCTATGACATGGTGCGGCTGGTGGAATACCTGCCGGACGTGAATCCGGACCCTCTGGACCTGCCCGATGCGATCATGTTGCGTCCTTCGGTCATCGCTGTGCTGGATGGCGTAAAAGGTGAAGTGACCGTTGTATCACCGGCTTGGGCCAGTGACGGTCAATCCGCCAAGGCTGCCTATGCACAAGCTGCTGAGCGCGTTATGGATGCAGTTCGCGATCTGGAGCGTGCCATGCCTGCGGAAACCCGCGATTTGGGTGATGCACGTGAAATCGCACCCCCTGTGTCGAACTTTACCAAGTCCGGCTATATGGAGGCGGTTGAAAAGGCCAAGGAATACATCCGCGCAGGTGATATTTTCCAGGTTGTCCCAGCGCAGCGCTGGACGCAGGAGTTTCCGCTGCCGCCCTTTGCGCTCTATCGGTCGTTGCGGCGCACCAACCCGTCGCCTTTCATGTTCTATTTCAACTTTGGCGGTTTTCAGGTCGTGGGTGCAAGCCCCGAGATTTTGGTGCGTGTGTTCGGCAGTGAAGTCACCATTCGCCCCATTGCTGGCACCCGCCCCCGAGGCGCGACGCCCGAAGAGGACAAGGCAAACGAACTGGACCTGCTGGCCGACAAGAAAGAGCTGGCCGAGCACCTGATGCTGCTGGATCTGGGCCGCAACGATACGGGACGCGTTTCCAAAATCGGCACCGTGCGCCCGACCGAAGAGTTCATCATCGAACGCTACAGCCACGTGATGCATATTGTGTCTAACGTGGTGGGTGAGCTAGCCGAAGATAAAGACGCGCTGGATGCGTTTTTTGCCGGAATGCCTGCGGGCACCGTCTCGGGCGCGCCCAAAGTGCGCGCGATGGAGATCATCGACGAGTTGGAGCCGGAAAAACGCGGCGTCTATGGCGGCGGCGTAGGCTATTTCAGCGCGGGGGGCGACATGGATATGTGTATCGCGCTGCGCACTGCCATCGTGAAAGATCAAAAGCTGTATATTCAAGCCGGTGGCGGTGTTGTTTACGACAGCGACCCCGAGGCCGAGTTCATGGAAACCGTTCATAAATCCAATGCAATCCGGCGCGCTGCGGCAGATGCTGCACGTTTCACCGGAAGCGGAAACAGCTAAATGAAAAAGGGCGGCAGATCAAAAGATCGCCGCCCCTTTCGTTACTCGCTTCAGCAGATCACTGCACCTGTCTCATCATGACCGCAGAAATCGGGGCCATCGCCACGCGGCTGCCCCGGTCTTCCAACCCCCAAAGCAGCAGGGCTGAAATCGTTTCCGGGCGGACCCGACCCAGCATGACCACAGCACCTTCTTGTCCGGCGCGGAACGCCGCCTGATCCAGGAACCGGCGCATCACTTTAGGGTCCTGACGCGCACCGTCGATGTCACGGAATACAACACCCGACGGCGTGCCATTGCGGGCTGCCAGCTTCTGCACAGTGTTCAACCCATTGTCCTGCGTGATCAGGCCACGACCTGTTCCGGCAGCAATTTCAGCAACCTGATCGGCCAGTTTCCGATTGCCATGAATTCCGCTGTCCACCCCTTCCAGAATGCCAACGGTTTCGGGCAGAGTGTCAAGCCAGACGGACAGCGAAACCTCAGCGTCTTGCGCAGTTGCAGCTTCGGGCAAATCAGCCAGAGCCATGACTTCGAACCCGGCCGCGCGGTGCCGCGCCATCTTTTCTGCAGCATCTGGATCAGACGGGTTCACGGCAAAACTGATGGGATAGGGAAAATCCTGAAGCGCCTCAGCCCCAAACGCGCCCTCGTCATCGATCAGGATGATGGACATGAGAGGTTTGGCTTCAGGGTTTTCGAATTTGGCCGCATAGCGTTCGATCGGCTTGCCCGCCGGTTTTGGCTCTTCCGCCGAGGCTTCGTCGGCCACAGGTTCATCATCACGTTCGGTTAGTGGAATGATACGTTTACCGATCGTTGAACTTGCGCTTGCTTCCTGGTCACCGCCAATCTGCGGCAGCGCAGCGATACGCGGCAGCTTGCGCGGCAGAACGTCCTCATCCCCTTCCACGGCGATTGGGCTGCTTTCAAACGGGTTTTCCTCGTCTGTGTCCTCAGTTTGCGGCAACGGATCTTCTTCCGGCTGAAGAAGAGCAACCTCGGTCGTCTCAGGCTCTACAGGAGGGGTCGGCGTATCGTCGATCACGGCTGGCCCCGCCTCGTCCTGCGGAGCCGAAGGCGCCAGGCTGGGTTCTGGCGGCGCTGCAGGAGCTTCGGTCACAACTGAAACTTCGGTCGCAACCGCAGCCTCGGGTTGGTCCACCGCCTCAGCTGCTGCGCCCACCTCCGGTTGCGTGTCCGAGGATGATTCAAGCCCGGACAAATCAGCCAGATCCTCGGTTGAGTCATCGGCGGCTTCCAGCCCATGCGGAGCCAATTCCACCACATCGGCATCGGATACGGCCTCGGTCACCTCAGTCGGTGCTTCAGGTGTTTCAGAAATTACCGGAGCCGGTGCTTCGGTGACAACAACCGGCGTATTGACCATCGGTGTCTTGAGCGACACGAACACACCCAAGATCAAAACAACGATCGCCCCGGCGACCATTCCCCCGAAAAATCCGCCCATATTTCCTGCCTTTCGCCTCTTTTCTCTGCCTCGTCCAGCTCTGCGCCATCTGATGTGGCGCTCGGCCAATTGGACGCGTCAGAAACGGTATGTCCTCTTGACGCTGCCGCTCAAGCCTGAGCATGTATGTGCGGACATTATACCGTGGCCCGGGGCTGCATCGCCAGCCTGAAATGCCCAAGCGAAGATAAGTGCCCATATGCTGCTGCTGATCGACAACTACGACTCGTTTACCTACAATTTGGTACATTATTTAGGCGAACTTGGTGCCGAAATGGTTATTCGCCGAAATGATGCGCTGGATGTGCAGGAAGCGATGGCCATGAACCCCGCCGGTATCCTGCTAAGCCCCGGCCCCTGCGACCCGGACCAGGCCGGGATTTGCCTTGCGTTGACCGAAGCCGCCGCAGAAACCAAAACACCATTGCTTGGGGTTTGTTTGGGGCATCAGACCATCGGTCAGGTTTTTGGCGGTAAGGTCATCCGATGCCACGAGATTGTTCATGGTAAAATGGGAACGATGAATCACACAGGCAAGGGTCTGTTTGCGGGGCTGCCTTCTCCGTTTGAGGCAACGCGGTACCATTCATTGATCGTGGAACGCGAAACCCTGCCAGACTGTCTTGAGATCACGGCTGAATTGGAAGACGGCACCATAATGGGGTTGCAACACAAGGAACTGCCCATTCATGGCGTCCAGTTCCACCGGAATCCATTGCCTCCGAGCACGGCCACGCTCTGCTCAAGAACTTCCTGCAAGAACTGAAAGTCCCCGCATGAGCGACGCGCTGAAACCGCTGATCGGAGCCGCTGCCGATCGCCCTTTGACTCGTGACGAAGCTGAAAAAGCCTTTGCCATCCTGTTCGATGGCGAAGCCACGCCCAGCCAGATCGGTGGGCTTTTGATGGCCATGCGCACACGGGGTGAAACAGTCGATGAATACGCCGCTGCCGCTGCTGTGATGCGGGCAAAATGCAACGCTGTGACCGCCCCGGCAGGCGCGATGGACATCGTGGGCACAGGCGGCGACGGCAAAGGCACACTGAACATCTCGACCGCGACGGCTTTTGTGGTTGCGGGCGCCGGTGTCACCGTTGCCAAACATGGCAACCGGAACCTCAGTTCGAAATCGGGTGCGGCGGACGCGTTGGGTCAGATGGGGATCAACGTTATGGTTGGCCCGCAAGTCGTTGAATCCGCTCTGGAAAACGTTGGTATTGGCTTCATGATGGCCCCGATGCATCATCCGGCCATTGCTCATGTCATGCCATCACGCCAGGAGTTGGGCACACGCACAATCTTTAACATTCTTGGCCCTCTGACGAACCCTGCTGGTGTCAAACGGCAATTGACCGGCGCGTTCAGTCGTGACCTGATCCGGCCAATGGCCGAAACGCTTGGCTTGCTTGGATCAGACCGCGCGTGGCTGGTGCATGGCTCGGACGGGACGGACGAACTCACGATCACCGGCATCAGCTGGGTCGCCGCTTTGGAAGATGACACGATCAAAGAAGTCGAGCTACACCCCGAAGATGCGGGTCTGCCCGTGCATCCATTCGAAGACATCATCGGCGGCACACCGGAAGAAAACGCTGTCGCTTTCCGCGCCCTGTTGGACGGAGCCCCATCCGCGTATCGTGACGCTGTACTGCTGAACTCGGCCGCCGCTTTGGTTGTCGCCGAAGCCGCAAACGACCTGCGCGACGGGGTTGCCATGGCCGCCGAGAGCATCGACAGCGGCAAAGCCAAAGAAAAAATCGCCGCTCTGGCACGCAAGACACAGGAAGCCGAATGACCGAGACCGTACTGGACAAAATCAAAGCCTACAAACTAGAAGAGGTCGCGGCCGACAAAGCGCAGAAGTCTTTGGAAACACTGGAAAGTGAGGCACGGGCTGCATCGGAAACCCGTGGCTTTGCCGAAGCTTTGCAATCCGCCTCGCGGCAAGGCTATGGCCTGATTGCCGAGGTCAAGAAAGCCAGCCCGTCCAAGGGTCTGATCCGTCCGGATTTCAACCCGCCTGTACTGGCCAAAGCCTATGAGGATGGTGGTGCTGCGTGTTTGTCCGTGCTGACCGACACCCCAAGCTTTCAGGGTGCAAAGGAATATCTGACGCAGGCCCGCGAGGCGACTTCCCTGCCCGCTTTGCGCAAGGATTTCATGTACGACCCCTATCAGGTGGTCGAAGCCCGCGCGCTTGGCGCAGATTGCATTCTGATCATCATGGCATCCGTCAGCGATGATCAGGCGGCGGAACTGGAACAAACTGCTTTCGATTGGGGTATGGATGTTCTGATCGAAGTGCATGACGAAACGGAACTGGAACGCGCAGCACAGCTGAAAAGCCCGTTGATCGGCATCAACAACCGCAATCTCAAGACCTTCGAGACCACTTTGGACACCACGCGGCACCTGTCCAAGCTGGTGCCGGCAGACCGCACCATCGTTTGTGAAAGTGGCCTTGGAACATCAGACGACCTGAGGGAGATCGCCCGCTACGGTGCCCGTTGCTTCCTGATCGGCGAAAGCCTGATGCGTCAGGACGATGTTGAGGCCGCCACGCGTCATATCCTATCCAACCCTCTGATCCCCGGAGTGATGTGATGCCGCTAACTCATTTTGATGCTCAAGGTCAGGCGCATATGGTTGATGTGTCGGACAAGGACGTGACCGACCGTGTCGCTGTCGCTGCCGGTCATATCAAGATGGCAGCGGAAACCTTTGAAATCATTTCAGAAGGTCGCGCAAAAAAAGGTGACGTGCTGGGCATCGCCCGTCTGGCGGGCATCATGGGTGCAAAGAAGACGCCCGACTTGATCCCGTTGTGTCACCCTCTTCCAGTCACCAAAGCCGCAGTTGAACTGACGCTTGATCCCGATCTACCGGGTGTTCAGATCGAGGCCACGGTCAAGACCTCGGGACAGACCGGCGTTGAGATGGAAGCCCTGACCGCAGTCTCAACCGCGGCTTTGACAGTCTATGACATGACAAAGGCCGTCGATAAGGCGATGGAGATTGGTGGCATCCGCGTTCTTCTGAAAGATGGTGGTAAATCAGGACGTTACGAGGCGAAATGATCACGGTCGAAGAGGCGCGCGCCCTGCTGTTCGATCTGGTGGGGGTTTTACCTTCGGAAGAGGTTCCTCTGGCTCAGTCCGCCGGGCGTGTATTGGCGCAGGATGTTGTAGCGGGGCGGAACCAACCTCCCTTCGCGGCATCGTCGATGGATGGGTATGCGGTGAAGGCCGCCGAAGTTGAGCTGCACGCCATGTTCAAGGTGGTCGGCGAATCCGCGGCCGGCCATCGGTTTGAGGGCCAGGTCGGTCCCGGTCAGGCGGTGCGCATTTTCACCGGTGCGCCAGTGCCCGAGGGCGCGGATTTTGTGGTCATTCAGGAAGATACCGACCGACGTGGCGACCTGATCACGATTACCGACGAACCCGGTTCCAAAACCAATATCCGCCCTGCTGGCGTGGATTTTGAAATCGGTACCTCCATTTCAGCACCCCGTTTGATCCGGCCCGAGGATGTGGCCCTGATGGCTGCAATGAACACCCCACGCGTCACGGTTGCGCGCAAACCGGTGATTGCCCTGATCTCCACCGGCGACGAGTTGGTGATGCCCGGAGAAGAGCCGGGCCCAGATCAGATCATCGCCTCGAACACATTCGGGTTGCAGGCTCTGCTTGAGGGATTGGGAGCAAAGGTGCGCGTTCTGCCCATTGCGCACGACACCGTTTCCTCGCTTGAAACTGCATTTGGCCTGGCACAAGGGGCCGATCTTGTCGTCACAATCGGCGGCGCGTCGGTTGGCGATTATGACCTTGTCTCGGATGTCTCGCAGGGATTGGGCATGGAACGGTCATTCTACAAGATCCGAATGCGCCCCGGAAAACCACTGATGGCCGGACGTATCGGCAAAACGGCTATGGTTGGCTTACCCGGTAACCCGGTCAGCGCCATGGTCTGCGGCTATCTGTTTCTGGCACCGATGGTACGCCGGATGCTGGGCCTGGACCACGTGGTGCCGCCTTTCCTTACAGCGCAACTTACGGAACCCTTGCTGGAAAACGGGCCGCGAGAGCATTACATGCGCGCGGTTCTAAGCGACACAGGCATTGCGGCCTGCGCCGATCAGGACAGCTCGCTTCTCAGCGTTCTGGCGCAGGCCAATGCGCTTTTGGTCCGACAACCGCACGATCCAGCCCGTGAAATCGGGGAAACGGTTCAGTACCTGCCGATCTGAGATGTTCTCAAATCCGTTGACACAAAACGTGAACATGCGTAGAACAAAAGAAAACGCATGAGCGACGAGGTGTGAGCGATGCTGACCAAGAAGCAATTGGATTTGCTGGAATTCATCCACAAACGCGTGCAGGCGGACGGTGTTCCGCCCAGTTTCGACGAAATGAAGGCCGCACTCGATCTGCGGTCGAAATCCGGCATCCACAGGTTGATTACCGCGCTGGAAGAACGCGGGTTTATCCGCCGCCTTGCCCATCGCGCCCGCGCGATTGAGATCGTGAAACTTCCCGAAAGCCTAGGTGGCGAACCCACAGCCGGGTTTACGCCGCGGGTTATCGAAGGTGACAAACCGGAAGGCCGCCGCCCTGCGAATGTGGAACCAGTGTCAGTCGACGCGCTGGAACTGCCGGTCATGGGTCGGATTGCGGCTGGTGTTCCCATTGAGGCCATCAGCCATGTCTCGCACCATGTTGCTGTCCCCGGCCCCATGGTCTCCGGCAAGGGCGAACATTATGCGTTGGAAGTTCGTGGAGATTCGATGATCGACGCGGGAATCAACGACGGTGATGTGGTGGTGATCCGGGAAACGTCGACAGCAGATAATGGCGACATTGTGGTTGCCTTGGTCGAGGATCAGGAAGCGACATTGAAGCGTTATTTCCGCCGGGGCAACGCCATCGCGCTTGAAGCTGCCAATCCGGTCTACGAGACGCGTGTCCTGCCCGAAGAAAAGGTAAAGGTGCAAGGTCGCCTTGTGGGCCTGATCCGGACCTACTGATCCCGCTTGGACCGAAGGTCCCCGGGCGCGTTCGGGGACCAAAGCCTTTGCCCTGTCAGCGCGGCACTTGATATCAGCTTTCCGTCCAGAACAGACAGGCTGCCGGTTTCGTACAAGCGATCGGGGTCAAAAATCCCGCACGGCCCTTTCAAATTCAGAGCCACGGCAGAGACGATGATCTGGTTTGCCTTGCATTCGTCAAACCCGTTTGCAGCCCTTTTGCCGGTCAGGTGGATAATCTCCCGATCTTTCAACAGGTAGCGCTGGATCGTGTTCGCCTCGGGCCACCTGAGCGCAGCCTGTGACTGATCGACACCATCCCCGTCATTCTCAAGCCAAACGGTTGCAACAAACCCGCTGCCTTTGCTTTTGCTAAGCGCGCGGCCTTGTTCGGTCATCACGCCCACCAACCCTCCGGTTTCAGCAATCAGGGCGTCGGGACGCTGTCCCGCAGTCCAAAGCAAAAAGCAGCCGCAAGCGGGCCCATCCCGACCCACCGCGCGTGTCCCTGCCACAAGGCAATCCACAAGGCACCCAAGGCAATGAGAGGCAGGACGTACCACGGCGGGCTGACCACAAAGCCTTGTGCGCCATCCATCTGCGAAACCCAATGTGATACCGTCAAGATCCACTCCAACGCCCACCCCATCACCGTCAGGGGTATCGCCTCAAGCCCCAGAGGCGCCAATAGCGCTGCAACCACGGCCGCCGGGACGACTAACAAACCCATGACCGGAACTGAAAGCAGGTTCGCCAAAAGGCCATAGTGCGACATGGTGTTGAAATGCGCTGCACCAATCGGAGCCGTCGCAAGCCCGGCAATGGCCGAAGACATGAGCACGCCAACCACTGGTTTAAGCCATTTTGGTCCGGGCATAGGGCCGACTTCGCGCAGCGCTCCGAACACGGCGACCAGAGCAGTTGTGGCCGCAAATGACATCTGGAACCCTGGGCTCAGGAGCGATTCCGGTCTGAGGAGCAGAACGATCACCGCCGCAACCGCCACAGCGCGCAGCGAGATCGCCCGGCGGTCAATTAGCACCGCGCCCAACATGACCGTGACCATGACAAACGCGCGCTCGGTTGCAAAGTTACCGCCAGAGAGCATCAGATAGATAGTCGCCGCAACCAATGCACATACCGCAGCCACCTTTCGAACAGGCAACCGCAGTGCAAGCGGCGGAAACAGCGACAAACCAACTCGACAGGCCACAAACACAAAGCCCGTCAGCAGCCCCATATGCAATCCCGAGATCGCCAGCAGATGCGCTAGGTTCGAAGCGCGCAGCGACGATAACGTATCTTGCCCCATACCACTGCGATCACCTGTGGTCACAGCGGCAGCAAAACCGCCGACTTCGCCCGGAAGTATCTCTTTCACGCGCCTCGATATGGCCATGCGGATGGCGGTTACCCGAACGCCCTCGATCCCGGCCGAGGCTGGTGCGATGGTCAGAACACGGACGCGTGTGTACCCCACCGCGCCTAAACTCTGGAACCAGGCATGGCGGCGAAAATCGAACCCACCGGGTTCCACCGGCCCCTGTGGCGGAGACAGATGCGCCGTCGTCATAATCCTCTGCCCCGGTGCAATAGGTCCGGTTGAGGCATGAACGGAAAGACGGACGCGCTGCGGCCTTCGCTCCTGCGGTACGTCCCCTATGCGTACCTGATCAAGCGTCAACCGCAACGCATCCGAGGCAGACCGGTCCATGGCGACGACCCTCCCCTCGATGGGGCCATAATATCGCCATGACAGAACCGGCTCTGCCACCATATGGGCGCGAGCACCTGCCAGGCAGAAACCAACAGCGATCAGCGCCCCCCCGATGGCCAACGAACCCACCCCCGGCGCAAGCCAGCGGCGCACAGTGATGAGAACCGCGCAAAGGCCGGCCAGACCAGCATAGTCCAGCAATTCAGGCTCAGCCCGAATGCTAAAATACAGACCGATCCCGGTCGCAAGCAAGACCGGCGTCCACGGGAACAGATACCCCGTTTGGCACAGCAGCGCGGCCTCGACCCGTGCAAGAACACGCATGGTTGCCCCCGTCCTTCGGGCTCGTTAGACAGGCGACAAACTATGCCAGATACGGTTACCAAAAGGTTAATCCCCATCATGTCCGACCAGGTCGTCACCCGCTTTGCCCCTTCACCCACCGGTTTTCTGCACATCGGTGGCGCACGCACCGCGCTGTTCAATTGGCTCTATGCTCGGGGTCGTGGCGGCAAATTCCTGTTGCGGATTGAAGACACCGACCGTGAACGCTCGACCCCCGAAGCAACCGCCGCAATCCTGCAGGGTATGGCATGGCTGGGTCTGGACCATGACGGCGACGTAATCAGCCAGTTCGAAGGGGCGGCCCGCCACGCCGAGGTTGCGCATCAATTGCTGGCCGAAGGCAAGGCTTACAAGTGCTTCTCGACACAGGAAGAAATTGCTGCCTTCCGCGAACAGGCACGAGCCGAGGGTAAATCGACCCTGTTCCGCAGCCCGTGGCGCGACGCTGATCCGGCAACACATCCCGATGCGCCATTTGTCATTCGCATCAAAGCGCCACAAGACGGTGCGACAGTGATCCGCGATCAGGTTCAAGGCGATGTCACCATCCGCAATGACCAGCTGGACGATATGATCCTGCTGCGTTCGGACGGCACACCAGTCTACATGCTGGCGGTGGTGGTCGACGATCACGACATGGGCGTCACCCACGTTATTCGCGGCGACGATCACCTGAATAACGCCGCGCGTCAGATGATGATCTATGAGGCAATGGGCTGGGACGTTCCGGTCTGGGCACATATCCCGCTGATTCACGGACCCGACGGCAAGAAATTGTCGAAACGTCATGGCGCACTGGGCGCGCAGGAATATCAGGCCATGGGCTATCCCGCGGCTGGAATGCGCAATTACCTGGCGCGTTTGGGCTGGAGTCACGGTGATGACGAATTCTTCACGGATGCGCAGGCAAAAGACTGGTTCGATCTGGACGGAATCGGCAAAAGCCCGGCCCGTTTCGATCTGAAAAAGCTGGAAAATCTCTGCGGGCAGCATATTGCAATCTCAGACAATGCTGCATTGCGGCAAGAAATTGAGGATTACCTCGCGGCAGCAGACCTTCCTGCTCTCACTCCGACACAATCTGGTGATCTGGAACGTGCGATGTATTGCCTCAAGGATCGGGCGCGTACTTTCCCGGAACTCCTTGAAAAAGCGCATTTTGCACTGACCCAGCGCCCAATTGTTCCGGATGAAAAGGCCGCAAAGGCGCTGGCATCTGTATCCGATGGTATACTGTCGGAATTGACGCCGCAGCTGCAAAATGTTAGCTGGTCCCGGAACGAACTGGAGGAGGCCCTGAATTCCTTTGCCGAGTCAAAGGAGCTCAAGTTCGGCAAGCTGGCAGGTCCGCTACGGGCTGCGCTGGCAGGTCGGGCCGTCACACCTTCGGTTTTTGACATGATGCTGGTGCTGGGGCGGGATGAAACCCTGGCGCGGCTTTCTGAGGCAGCGAAATAAACCCAATCTTCATAAACGGGTAACGCTGCTCCGCTAACACCCGGATTGCGCGTCCGCGCGCAGTCGTTGCCCGTATCGCTGGCGGTCTGTCCGGCGTGCGCATGAATGAAGAAGGGACAACTATGACTGACAGCAACAAAACAGCCACTCTGACTGTTCACGGCAAAGAATACGAGTTGCCAGTTCATTCCCCTACCGCCGGGCCTGATGTTGTCGATATTCGTAAGCTTTACGGACAGGCTGGGGTCTTCACCTATGACCCGGGCTTTACATCGACCGCCAGCTGCGACAGCACCATCACCTATATCGACGGCGAAAAAGGCGAGCTGCTGCACCGGGCTATCCGATCGACCAACTGGCCGAGAAATCGCACTTCCTCGAGGTTTGCTATTTGCTGCTCTACGGAGAATTGCCAGCGGCAAAAGATCTGGAGAAGTTCGAAACAACGATCACCCGTCACACCATGCTGCACGAGCAGATGCAGTATTTCTATCGCGGTTTCCGCCGCGACGCGCACCCGATGGCCATCATGGTCGGTGTTGTCGGTGCAATGTCGGCCTTCTATCACGACTCGACCGACATTTCGGACCCGCAGCAACGTGAAATCGCATCGCATCGCCTGATCGCCAAGATGCCGACGATTGCGGCCTGGGCCTATAAGTATCACACCGGTCAGCCCTTCGTGTATCCGCGCAACGATCTGGACTATGCGTCCAACTTCCTGCGCATGTGTTTCAGCGTTCCCGCCGAAGAATATGAGGTGAACCCGATCCTCAGCCGCGCGATGGACCGTATCTTTACCCTGCACGCCGATCACGAGCAGAACGCTTCGACCTCGACCGTGCGTCTGGCTTCGTCTTCTGGCGCGAACCCGTTCGCCTGTATTGCCGCAGGTATCGCTTGCCTTTGGGGTCCGGCGCACGGCGGTGCGAACCAGGCATGCCTAGAGATGCTGGAAGAGATCGGCACTGTGGATCGTATCCCCGAATACATCGCGCGCGCCAAAGACAAGAACGATCCGTTCCGCCTGATGGGCTTTGGTCACCGTGTCTACAAGAACTTTGACCCGCGCGCCAAAGTGATGAAGCAATCGGCCGACGAAGTGCTGGATCTGTTGGGCGTTGAAAACAACCCGAAACTGCAGGTTGCAAAGGAACTGGAGCGCGAAGCGCTGGAAGATCCGTATTTCGCCGAGAAGAAACTGTTCCCGAACGTGGACTTCTATTCGGGCATCATCCTCGAAGCGATGGGCTTCCCGACGTCCATGTTCACGCCGATCTTTGCCCTGTCGCGCACCGTGGGCTGGGTCAGCCAGTGGAAAGAGATGATTGCCGATCCTCAGAACAAGATCGGGCGTCCGCGCCAGTTGTATCTGGGCGAAACGCTTCGGGATTACGTGGATATCGAAAACCGCTGATACATCAAACTTCCCAGACGTTTTTAAGGCCCCGTTTTAACGGGGCCTTTTTCATCGAGCACTACGCACCTGCACAACCCGTTGCTTTCGCAACAAAAACCTTCGGCCAAACCAGATGTG